>NZ_PXYG01000003.1 GCF_003012775.1 Zobellella endophytica
CGTGAACGGCGATTCCGGAAATCCAGCAAAAGTGTTCATCTTGGGCCGGAATAGGTGTTCACGTTGAACCAGAATAGGTGTTCACGTTCCGCCGGAATGGCTGTTCACCATGGGCCGGAATATGCAAGAAGCGAACCCGAGAAACGAGTCTGTCACAGCACTGAAATTAGGCGGCTTGTCCGAATGTAAAAGTATTGTTGTCGACAGTATCTCTAAATAGCTGTTCCGAATAGTAGATCAGTGGAGGCAGGGAACTCAGTCCAGTTTGTGCGATCTGATCAGTCGCCAAACAAAACCAACTCGACACCCAAAGGACTGAGTTCATGCCGATCTTACCACCCCTGCCACGTCCTGAGCGACGCCGGATGCACAAAATCATTCAGACCACACCAGACAAACAGCATGCTCGGCGAGTCATGGCGGTGCTGTTGCGTCACGAACGATACACCCTTGAGAAAATACAGCAGCTGACCGGGGCCGCGCGCTCTACCCTGGGCCGCTGGTTCAACTGGTACCAGGACGGCGGGCTCGATGCCTTACGCTCGCTGCCGGCAGGCCGGCCACCCGCGCTTCCTATCCGTAACATTATCATGCTGCTTCAGATGCTTATCCAGATGTCACCACAAGACTTGGGTTACCAGCGTAGTCGCTGGTCTACCGAGCTCTTTGCTATTGAAATCAACCGGTTGTTGGGTCTCGACATCGCGGCTTCCACGCTCCGCCGTTGGCTGCCTCGCGAGGGGATTGTCTGGCGTAGAGTCGCCCCCACACTGCGGATCAAAGACCCGGATTACCACAGCAAAGTCGAGCAGATCAGGGCAGCACTGGCGAGCAGCAGCCGAGATAACCCTGTGCTTTATGCCGATGAAGTCGACATCGACCTAAACCCCAAGCTGGGAGCGGACTGGATGCCACGAGGCCAACAGAAGAAGGTGGTGACCCCAGGGAAAAACGAAAAGCACTATCTGGCTGGCGCGTTGCACTCAACCACCGGGCAAGTGACCTATGTCTCTGGCCATAAAAAGAATTCTTCCCTGTTCATCGCCCTGCTGGAGGCCTTGCGGCGGCGCTATCGCCGGGCTCGGCAGATCACTCTGATCCTGAACAACTACGTGATCCACAAGAGCCGTCAGGTCCAGGCCTGGCTGGCGAAGAACCCCAAGTTCATCTTGCTCTTCCAGCCGGTTTACTCACCTTGGATCAACAAGATAGAGCTGCTGTGGTACAAGCTGCACGAGACGGTTACCCGTAACCACCAATGCCGTAGCATCTGGTCTCTTCTCCAGCGGGTCAGGCACTTCATGGATACAGTTTCGCCCTTTCCCAGAAGTGGTTACGGAACAGCCAGAATGTAGCACTATTAGGATCAGTTATTTACACCGGATTACCTTAAACAGCACCTCTTGTATTTGAGTCCGCTACCGCAGTGACACGGGTCATTCCGACCGAGTTTTATGCGGCCGACTTTTCGCAAATATTGGGGAAGAGCATCGTTCACTTTAGATGCAGGCTTCATATCAGCTGTAAACCGTTCCATTTCGTCAGAGGCTTCCCACGGAAAATCCAATGTGACGCCGAACTGGACTTGCCCAGCCGGGCTGACAGAAACCCCAAACCACTGTGCTGCACGTTGCTGATACTTGCGTTTGACGCAGTGGGCCTCCAACACGGCAATCGCTTCAGGAGATGATGTTGGATTGCAATGGAAGCAGACCCCACAAGGTGGTGTGTTCGATGCAATCGTAACGTCGTGTCGCTTACCGTCGATCAGCGCCTTCTTCGTGATGGTTTCGAGTATGCGATGGACGTTCCTGCACGAATCTTCGTTCATTGAAAGCAAGTGAAAGCCGAGTTCGAGAGTTCCCGGGTCTGCCCTAGCTTCGATCTCTTTGATGAGGCTCTCGTAACGGGTTTCGCGCATCTTCGTGAGGATGCCCACTGGCGTATCGTCGCCAGGCTGATTGTCCCTGCGAACCATCATCGCTGCGTCTAGGTCTTGTGCGACGGAGTCCTCAAGTATAACTAGATCGTGCTTCTCATCCAGCCAGAGATTCTTCTGAAGGTGGTAGCCAAGCACAGTCAACTCGTGTCCACTCATCAGCTTGTCCGATACGGCCACGCGCAATTTCACATATCCAAGCAGACGCAACGGCGTCGCCAGCATCTCCGTCAACGTGTCGAGAAGGAACACGTCCATCACGAACGGAGGTCGGATGACATCGGTGGTCTGGAACTTCAGCGACTGGCTTGCCTGAAAAGCAAGCGCCGGATAGTGTTCCGACACAAGGCTGAACAAGAAAATTTCTTTGATGCTGGGTGGAAGCTCGACTTCTTTCTTGTTGTCGTCCACCAGCCGACACCCGCTGGCAAGCAGCTCGTTAGCGCATGTCCAGCCTTGGTTATACGAATCTTGGATGGCAGCAGCGAAGTCGGCTTTTAGCTGGTTATCGTTCCCCTTGCGCGCAGCGATGGTCAGTTTCTTAGCCTTCGCCTGCAAAATGATGAGTCGGTCTCCGTAGATGACCAGAACATCCACTTCACCCACAATGTCTTTGCCTCGATGCAGGTTCACATTCGTATGGACATGCTCACGGCCAAAGACCCTAGCCAACCGGCGCGCAGCGAACTGTTCGGTGAAGGCGCCGCGATGCTTGGCGGCTATTGGGCGGTAAGCTTTGTCGTCCCACATCCAAAAGAATGGAGATTCATACAACGCCTCGTAAATGGCGTAATGCGAGAAGAGAAGCACAGTCCCATGGTCGGTAGGTAGCAGCGGCCGAGCGGCGACCTCATTGAAATCACCTACCTCCTTGAACCCCGAGTTATCCCCCGCAAAGCGGAACGCGCGAAAGAAAGCTTCGACTACACCTTTATCAACCCTGCTATGATACGCCACCTCATCTAGCGAGAACTCAAATACGGGCAACCAAGTAGCGGGAGTGTTGACCATTCGGGTATCAGCGAGAAGTCGCGTCCCCTTTTCGTCCATCAAGGCGCACATCGTCTTTGCGATGATACGCGCCTGGTAGGATGTGAATCCTTTATTCTTAAGCATCCATGCGTCATCGGCCCCGTACTTCTCAGGCACAAAGTCCCTGTACTGGAAAGCATAGGCTGACTCAGTGCCGTAAAAGATAGGCTCTCGCATCCCCGGGCCGTGCCACGGTTCTGGCGGCGTGGTGCCTGCCTTCACAGCCTCGAACATGGATTTGAACATCGGGTAGGACATCGAGTCGTGCAGTTCCTGCATAAGGGCATCGGTGCGCCTGACGTAGCCATCAATCACATTTGTCGGCTGTAGAGACAGGTCTAACGGCTTCTTTACCATCAGGCCAATCAGCGTCGTCAATTCTGTCCGAATAAGGCGCTCACGACTGAACAATCGGTCCATGTCGGACGGCTTCAGCTTACCCTTGATGTGAATGACGTTGTCACGATGACAGATGTTGGCTACCGCATGAACGTATCCAGGCAATCCTGCAAGCGTAGCTAGGTCCTCAAGAATTTGGGATTCTTCGCGTGGCTTCTCCATGCTTCCTACTAGGTTCATTTTAAGTACCGAAACATTGAAATTTGACGCATATCATAACACCACCTAGTGTGTCACATTCGCAAAAGCGCGAAGCCGCAGACTGTCCAGAAAACCACCGTTTGATGAACACTTTTAGCCGCTAAAAAGAAAAGAGCGATCAACTGACCGCCCTTCCCTTCTTGGCGTTCAGCACTATCAGGGTGTCAAAGACTGCCGCACGGCCTTGATGGCCTCTTGGAGCCCCCCTTCAATACCTGGCCGGTTTCGGCCTGGCAGAACATCACCATGAACATATTGGCAACTGCCTCAGCCAGTGGCCCGAGTTGCTGGGCATGCTCCCGGTCGAGATATTCCCACATCACCAAAGCAGCAGCCGCTTGATACACGGCTTGGCAGGGGTCTATAAACTGTTGTATTGTCAAGATTCCCTCTCTATCTGGTGGATTGAGGAAATACCGGCCGGCCCGCAATGCCGGCCGGCGCACTTTTATCGGCCTGAGCTGAGAAAGCCGGCAGCCTCAGCAAATGGTGTGCTGCCCGTACTCGTTCCAGCGGACTTATCCATCACTCGGGTTTCTTCTTCTCTCCCAGTTTCAACACCAGGGAAAGGATCAGGCCGGCCCACGAAAGCGGCAACCTCTACGGCTACATCCAGCTCTGTTGACTGATCCCCTACCGGCTCAAAATAGGCTGTCGTACCTTGGCTAGCAACAACGTCCAGCCCGTCAAAAAAACTGCGTTTCATCGTCACTCATCCCGCTTGTTGTTGCTGTCGTTTGTGCCACCCAAGCTGCTACCTTCAAATGAAGGCGAGCTGGAACGGATCGAGGAGACCAAGCGGCCACCGGTCGTATCAGCCACGCGATCCTTGAACTTGTCCGCAGCCATAGAACCAGCCCCCTTAGCCAGATTCCCGACTGTCGCAGCAGCAAGGCTTGCTGCACGCTTGATCCCGCCAGCAGAACTGTCACTAAAACCTGCTGCTTGAGCAAACGGTGTGCTTCCGGTGCTGTTATCGCCGCCGGAGCTGGAGCCTCCGCCTACACCGCTACTATTCGATACTCCATCCATGCTGGGCATATCGCTCCCGCTCGACATCGAGGCCGATGCCTTTTCAAATGCAGCCTTAAGGGCCGAGGCGCCACCTACCGCATTTGCGACCCCTCCCAGCATGGCGCCTCCGGCCATTTTGGCCCCCGCCATGGCCATGCCGGCCGCCGTCATGGCTGCGCCCATTGCAGCACCGGCCCCAAAAGAGCCAATGCCCATGGCACCGACGCTGCCGCCGGATACTAGGCCGGAGATCATGGGCGGCACCTTGTTTACCAGGAACAGCAGGATCACCGACACCACCAGCATCACTACCAGCTCCTGGGACGCCATGTTCTCGCTGATCTGCGAGTAATAATGAGCGAGAAAATCCCGACCGATGGCGACAAGCAGCACCATGGCCATCAACTGGGCCGCAATGCCGAGAATGGCCTTGTAGTAATTGATCGCCATGTCCGAGGTCCAACGGGAACCACCAAAGCCCAGGAAGAACACGCCTGCGTAAAGCAGTATCCAACTGGCCGCCAGCAACAACAGCAGGTTGACGGAAATAATCGCCAGCACCAGCAATACCGCCAGGGCCATCAGCTCCATCACCAGCGCAGTGGCGAACTGTTGCCAGCTCAGCTCCGACGTGGCCTGTACCGTCCGGTCGTAGAGTTCAAAGCCAAGATCCAGGATGCTGGACGGGCCGAGATTACTGTTGGAAAGGCCACCGGCCTGCGCGCCCAGGGTTTGCAATGACTGGACGATGGTTCCGGCGATGTTCATGCCTTGGTTCGCGTTCGTCAGCAGCCACCAGAAGAACCCGGTAAAGATGGTGAACCGCACCAGCTCCGCGAAGAACTCGCCGATGTCGGCCCTGCGCAACGCCATCATACCGAAGGTCCAGACCATCGAAATCACCACCAGGGTCCAGAAGAGACGGCTCGCGGCGGCTTCTATGGCGGGCCCCCAGGTCGAGGCGGCACCATGAAAACGGTCCAGCACATCATCCATGATGTTGCTGCTGGACAGCTCCTGCGCCAGAACAGGCTCCGACACGACAACGGCGGCCAATACTCCCAGGCCACAAAAGGCTATTCGTTTCATGCTAAGGCCTCCCATCAATACCGGTCGGGGGAGCTGGGCTTAAACTCCCAGCTCCGCATTTGCCGGGCTTTCTCGAAGGATCGGCAAGCCTGGGTGAAGGCTTTCCGGTTCGCCTCGTTTCTCAGCTCGCTGATGGCCTGCTGAAATGCGGCCGGCGCACAGGTTGCCGCGCTCGCCTCCGGTACTACTTCCTGCTCACATCCGGACAAGGCAACCAGGGCCACCAATGGAATGATTCTTTTCATGGCGGCCTCCCTTAGTAGCGATCTGCTGAGCTGGGTTGATAGGTCCAGGTGCGCAGCTGCTGTTCCCGTGCTTCGCCCCTGGCGTAGGCATCCATTTCGGACGCCAGCCGGGCTGCCTCTGCATTCTGCTGGGCAATCAGCAGGCTACGGATCTGCAGGAGCTGGTTGGCCTGGTTGCTGGCGAGCTGATTGGCGTAGCCGATGGCGGCAAGCTGGCCATCCGCGCCCTGGGCGGCGGATTGCAGGCGTTCAAGCTGACGAGCGTCGGATTGCAGGTTGCGCTGCTGCTGGCTAAGCCCGCGAAACAGCGCGTCGTTGGCCGCCTTTTGGTATTCGGACGCCAGGCGGCGGTTTTCTTCCATCGCAGTTTTTTCGGCCGGTGTGCAGCCACCGGAGCCGTTAAAACAGGGCGAGCTGCGGTAATAGGCCACATCCTGGAACTTGCCCAGGTAGGCATCGAGGCTGCCAAGCTGGTTCTGGTAATGCTGGAGCGTGTTGGTGGCCTGGACCAGATCATTGATGGTGGTCTGGGCCTGATCCCAAATGTAAGCGGCCGGAGCCATGGTGTTCTGCAGTTGGTTTTCGTACTGCTGGAGCTGGGTTTGATACTGCTCAATTTGCTTGAGCGTCTGCGCAACGGCCTCCATCGCTGACATCATGTTTTGCGCCAGGTTGGTGCCGTCGACAACCGGAATGCCCGCCCGTGCCGGCACGGATGTGGTCAACGCCAGGGAGATGGCGAGCGCGGCCATTTTAGCCGCTAAAATACGTTCTTTTTTCATGATTGAGTGCTCTTAGTGTTGTCGTAACTAAGTTGCACTCACCAACCTGTAGCGGCTCGCCGGATATGGCTGCAAACCGCTACCCCTGCTGAACGTCAGCGGTGAATGTGGACCTCTACAGAGATAGCTCGTTACTTACTATCCCGGCGTCCGACCTGCGCGACACCGTTAAAACGCGCGGCCGCATTGTTGTTGAACATCGGTGTCATTGTCCTTGGGGACGGTTAGGCTTCCCAAGGGTTAATGGTGTCTACGCCCGCCGCTTCAAACGGGCTGACGTCTCGCGTGGCGACGATCATGCCATTGGCGGCGGCCGTCGCGGCGATATATCCGTCGGCTGCGCCGATTGCCAGGCCGGCTGTCCGTGCCTTCGCCATCAGCTCGCCGTAGGCTTTCGATGCCGACATATCGAACGGCAGCACCCGCCCGGCAAACAGCGGCAGAATTTGCTTTTCCAGGCTCTCTTGCAACCCATCACGGCGTTTGCCGGCAGGCAACGATGCCATACCGAAACGCAGTTCGGCCACTGTGATAGCCGACAGGTAAAGCGTTTCAAGCGCCTGCGCGTCAATCCATTCAATCACCCGGGCTTCGGGGGCCTGACGCAGTGGCTCCGAAACGACATTGGTATCCAGTACGATCATTCGAACGTCATCGGCTTGGCAGGGGTCTTGTCGCGCACCTGCTCGATGGTTTTAAGATCTTCATCGGTCAACTTGGCCCGTCGGCCAATCTCGGCCAGCAGAGAACCCAGTTTCTTCCGGCCTTTCGGCTTTACGGCATTTTCCAGGATGTCGCGGATTTCCGCTTCGGCGCTGCGCCCGTGCTGGGCAGCCAGCACCTTCAGGGCACGATGCACCTCATCCGGCACATTTCTAACAGTGATAGACGGCATGATTTCAAACCCCACACTTGCTTTACATGACTGCATTTTAGCACACTGCAAGCATTGAACAAATTTTACCGCGCCCGCCCCTTGCTCTGCCACCTCGCCTTCTTGGCGTCCAGCTCCGCCCGCAGCTTGGCCTTGCGGCGCTCCTGCTCGCTCGGCCCTGGCGGGGTCGGCGTGCTGACGACCTTGTTCCCGAAGCGCAGCACATCGAGTTGAGACAGGGTTTGCAGCCGGTTACGGCGCATCGGCGGCGGCTCCTGGCCGATTGGCGTTACTCCCGACCGTTTGGCCCGCCCCTGGATCCCGGTTGTACCCTGGCTGTTGGCCAGGGCCTGGCGACGGCGTTCCAGACCGGCATCCGCGAATCTAACAGGCAGTTGCCCATCCACAGCCGCCCGGATCACTCGGGCCTTGAACTCCGGCGAGCCATGCACGGTAATGCGGTCGCCATAACGCTCCATCGCCAGTCGTAGCGCATTCTGGATACCTGCCTGGTCGGATTCCCTGGATACCTGGAGCCGGTCGCCATCGTCGCGCACCGCACTGGAGCCGGCCCGGTAAATGATGGTGCCCTTCTTGGTGATGTTGTCGATCACCGGCGCATGACCGGGCTTCGCCCGCCCCTCTCCCTTGAGGGTATTGCCCTTAAGGCCCTGGGCGGCCTCTCTGGCCCGCAGCGCGGCCAGGGCCTCGGCATCGCCCTGCAGGGCCTCCCGCTTGAGCCAATCGGCCCAAGTGCGCTTTCCGTGGGCCTCATGGATGGCCTGCCGTTCTTCCCGGTACTGCTTCTGGATGGCGTCAATGTCGGCTTTCAGGGCACTGCTGGCCTGGGCATACAGGAGCTTTTGGGTCAGCTTGCCGCCGCCAGTAAGCTTGATGGCCGCCCGCCTCGCCCTGCCGTTCATCTTGGCGTGCTCAATCCGGCGGTCTTTCCGTCGCCGGGCTTTATCCAGGGCGGCCGTTTTGTTGGCCGCCGCCGTCGCCTGCTCTGACTTGTACCGGGCGTAAAGCGCGCTGGTGTTCACCCGCAGCCGTACCGGATCTTTGCGGTACTGTCGGCGGGGCCTGGCCTGTTGCGCCTGGTCAGGCTCGAACGGGCCAAAACGTGCTTCCAGCTTCGGCTTGGAGAAATCCCGCCCCAGGGTGCTCGCCTTGACCATAACGTCATCGCCGGCCATCACCACCAACCCATTGCCCCGCCCCCGAAGTTCCAGGCCGTTGTCACGCATCACCCGGTGCAGCTCGCCCCAGGACTGCACGGCCTTGAGTTCGTCCAGGCACTCGCGCTTGATCCAGCCGATCAGGCTTTCAATACCGGCGTGGCGCTCCATGTCGGCCGCCCGGGCCTCGGCACCGCGCCGGCGCGGCATGTGGTTGTCCCGCTGCAACCCGTAATCCCGCTCCATGGCTTCGCACAGCTCGGCCAGCGTCTGGTGTGGGTAGTAGGGCTCGTGGATGGTGTTCCGCGTCGGGTGGATCTTGTTGATGGCGATATGGATATGCAGGTTGTCGGTGTCGTTGTGAACGGCACTGATACGCTGATGCTCGCCAAAGCCCAGTCCCTCGCAAATACGATCCTCGATGGCGGCCAGGGTCTCGGCTTCAACCTGCTCCCCGGCCCGGAAGCTGACAATCAGGTGATAGGTTTTGTCGCTCTTCGCCCTGGTATTGGCAAACTGGGTCGCCAGCACTTCGCTGATCGCATCCCGGACCGAATGCGCCTCGCAATTGGTCAGCCGGACGGCCCCCAACCGATGCTCCTTGCTCTGTTTGTCGGTGATGTAATTCACCAACCCGGCAAAGTCGGATTTGCCCTGTGAGCGCATGGCAACGTGTTTGGCTATCATGACTCGGCCTTCGGCCGAAGTATGGACTCCATGAGGAGGCTCATCTGCTCCTGCGTCGCCTCGATGCGGCCCAGAACCGCCAGGATGGTATTGGCCCCGACTCCGGCCACCCTGGCGTCATTCGTCAGCCAGAGTTTCAGCAGGCCACCCAGTCGGCCCAGGTCGCCATTCACCCTGACCAATTCGCGCACCTGCTCGGCATCGGTCACACCGCGAACCTGGTAGCCCTGGCCGACCAAGCGCAGATAGGTCGAGGCGCTATGGCCCGCCCTCCTGGCGTTGGTCTCGATGGCAGCCCTTTCCTCGGGCAGGCAATAGACCTTGATCGGATTACTGCCCTTTCTCGTTGGCTTGTTCTCGCTTGTCTCCATGTCACCGTCCTCTTCGTGATTGCCAGCTGAGCTGGACGGCCCCGCAGGGCAGGATGAACGTTGAGCACCGCAGGTGCGAATAAGGGCCGGTGAAGAGGCTCCGCCATGCTTGCATGGTGGGCCTACTTCACACATCCTGCCCGCACCTCGGCGTTGATTCTTGCGCGTACGCCATGTGCAAAGCATCGCTATTACCGTGCACTCGTCGTGTAATCCTGTGGAATCGCACACAATCAGCCTTAAACAGCGCAGTAGCTGATGCTTGCAGCGATAATGCAGCGCGCCAACAGCGGTAAAACAGCGCTCTAATCGTGTTCGCCCCATGGCAGCTGACCTTGCGCTTTACACTTTGGAATACACAGGTTTCCACCCGCTTTCCCCACTACCAGCCCGGCCGCCCCTCAAATGTCAATAACGCCAAAGTGCCGTACCTCAAGCCGTCAACCAGACCAAAATGCTGACTCCAGGTGGCAATAAAACCGTAACCGGCGCTCCCTGGTGTCAATCAAGCCGGATGGCTGCCCCTCAAATGTCAATAAAACCGAGGCCCCGCCCCTCAAGTGTCAATAAACCACGCCATAGCAATTCCTTTGCGACGCTCCTTTGTCTTCTCCGGCCGCTCTGTAGCCGGAGGTCAACTCCGGCCTGGCAGCCCTCCCCTCCTGGCGTTCAACCATCGGCCGTAGGCCGATTGATAAAGCCCGACAGGGCTTTATCAAGAAAGGTGTAATCGCCCGCATCAAGCGGGCGGTTATACCGCCTGGATATCCTGAAATATCCTGAAGATCCTGCTAAAACGGCAAAAATTCGGGCGGCTGTACCACGCGTCCGGGCGGTTGTGCCACGCCTTCGGGCGGGTACGCCACGCTATCGGGCGGCTGTGCCACGCTTCACCCTGTTCTCATCAGTGATTTCTATCCCCAGCTCGGCAAGCCCAGCGGCATCATGTTTCAGTCGTCTACGCCCATCCCGTATGGCCTGGCCAGCAACATCATCACCGCATACGGCACGGATCAGGGTATCCATATGCCAGCCCCCGGCTGGATCATGCTTATGGGTCAACACATGGCGAGCTACCGCTTGACTGATCCCATGCTTGAGCCTGGTGATAGGCGCCGGCTGGTAGTGAAGGGATAAGTCGTGCTCCAGCAGCATGACCAAGGCAACTCCCAACCGGACACGCCACAGGTTGCGTTTTCCCCTGGTCAGAGGGTCGGGACGAGTCATCGGTGATGGTATTACGTGATCGATCAGGCCCCCGATAATTGGAAAATCAAACTGCGGCGTCTCTATAGTGATGGTCGCCGCCCGCAGTTCAGCCAACAGCTTCTCAATCTGGGTAAGGCTGTATTGATGATCGGACATTGTCCGGCGAAGCTTCGCAGGGTCTACCAGAAGCTCCACTCCGCCATCCGACACATCCCGCTTCCGCTCGGCAACGTACAGCATGGATTCCATAAGGTCGGCATGGCGCTGTCCGAGCCTGCCGGTTACTCGACAGCGACCAAAGCAGGTGTCCATCCACTGTCCCTTGCGTTCTCGGGGACGCTGAGTGGGCTGATAGATCATCACACGAGCCTGTAATGCCGTGCTGGTGGGAGCGACCTTGTTACCAGTTGTCATCACCAATCCCAACCACTGCTTTCGGCTTCACAAACTGCTGCCGCTTTTGCCGCTCCAGAACGGCCGGCTTGAGTACGCCCCCTTCATGTCGGCGCAACCAACGTTCGGGAAAAGGTGCGCCGTAATTGGCTTTGCTTACGCCAAAGCGGACGAAGTAACCCCGTTGGCCGTCATCCACTCCCCATTCCTCGGCCTCCCCTGGCGTCATGCCTGAGAGGTAGGATTGCCAACGGATGTTATCGACCAGCACAGATGAGCCACGGCTGGCTTGCTGTTGGTCGCCAGCGCCCATCATGGCCGCTCCCTTGCTGGAATGATGCAGAAATACGATGGCGCAGCCCGTTTCGGCGGCGATGGCCTCCATCCGGCCAATCACCTGCGACATGGGCCCGCTGGCATTCTCTTCCTCGATATGGAAACGGCGCAGTGTATCCAAGATCAGCAGGCGTCGACCCTCTGCAACCTGCCTGAGGCCATCAAACCATGCCGAAGACATAATGTCGGGGCACCTGCCAATCAATGGCTCAACCAGCAGTCCATCAGCCACCGCCTGCTGCTGTGGAGGCGTGAGGTACCTTCCCAGGACGTGCAGCCGATGATGGATAGCCGCAGTCGGATCTTCGGCTGGCAGGTAAGCCACGGCGCCGGAGGGAAACTCGCCAATATCCAGCAGGTCGGGACCACCGGCAATCTGTGCCGCCAGTTGCAAGGCCAGCATGGACTTACCCGCCCCGCCAGGCGACACAATAGCCCCCACGGTTCCCGCAACCATATTCGGCAAAACGTAATCAATCGCCGGCGGCAGCTCAGTAAAAGCAGACATGAGATCAAGAGCCATATCGTTACCCACCCATGAAATAGCCAGGGCGCATGGCTTGGATACCAGACGACTTACGCTCTTCAATCCACTTCTCAACCTCTTCCAGATCCCAGGCAACATTTCTGCTTGTTAGTGCAATGCGACGCGGAAATTCGCCACGCTGTTCTAGGTTGTAAATTGTCCGAGCGGAAAGCGGAATCATCTCCAGAAGTGCCTTTCTATTAATAAGTGTTTTATGTGCCATTGATTGCATGTATTTGCCTCCCAAGACCAGAAGAGACTTTAATACTAACAACAAAAATAATTTTTTAAATAAAAAATAAAATTAAACCTTCAACTTAAAAGCCAAGCTAAAGTTAAATTTCGATATATCGAAATCACAAACAAGCGAACATAAAAAGTTAAGCTAAACCTTTTCACGAAAATAAAGAAACAGAAAAAAGAGCACTATAAAATGACATAGCCACCTTGGTTTTTAGCCGCTAAAACCTCAAAAAAAGCGCACACCCTAAAAAGTAGTAGTTGTTTTGACTAGCACATAAAGCAACCTTCGACACGCCAAGCTATATGTAAACCTGGCAAAAACTTGATCAAAATTCAGGCCACATAATTTTAGCGGCTAAAATACATGACTAGAATTTAGACTACATTCTCTGCGCAAGATGGGAGGCAGGATTGAGTGTGTATTAGAGCCGGCCAATTTTTCGGGGAGGGTTACACCGTGGTTAGTTTGTAGTGGCCTAACTGGTAAAACACCAGCTCAAAGACTAGAATTAGCTTAGGGGCCGGTTGAGATCCAAAAAATACTTTCCCTTCCTCATAATCTTGGCTCAGATAAAAACCAGTTCATAAATTCATGAAAGTCTATTTTTTGTTCAACATGTGAAAAGTCTTTTTTTAGTCTGTCGGACATTGTATCGTCATTGATAATCATCTCTTTATGTGGACTCTTATCTAAAATTGACATAAACAAAGTAAAGTATGAATGAAAAGAGGGTTGATCATAGAAGTTATATGCTGCTCTGACTGGCCCAGTATTTTTCATGGCTGGGTATCCAGATATGACTAGCAAGTTTGCAATAATATTTAACTGAACATTGGGAGAAATGCCAAAATCATTATATCCTAACTGCCTTGCACAACGATTCCAGCGTTTCATATCGTGCTTTTTATCTAATAAAATATTGATAATTGTTTTCTTTAACCTTAGGACTCTAGTATCATAATCTTCCTTATATACTTGATACAACCATTCACTATTGCGAGTAACGTCTACAAAAGGCCATCCTTTTTTAACATTAACTAAAAAATCTTCCCATGTCCTGCACTGCCATGAAGATATATTCTGCGCCACAAACCTTTTCCCTTGTGACTCCAACTTCTGTCTATTACCATCATCAACAGATATGAAGTCATAATAGAATGCAGCTCCATCTTTAAAGTGAACATCATCAAATGAGATAATCTTATCGCTCCATCTACATTTAATTAACCCATCAATTATGGTTGAGTCTATGTACTTTACCAGCACTTTAAGGCTATTATAGGTTTTAGAGATCTTGGCGAGACTACCATTAAAGAAAAAAATACTCCCTCTATTTGCAAAAGCAATGTCTTTTTGAACTTGTTTCATTTCAATTGCATTGGTTTTGTATATCTCAGAAACCAACTCTGAGCTTTCAGCACTTAACCAAACCAGCCTCATCCCCTTTTTATTGTAAAAGGCTTTACGCTTTACAATAACAGCCGGATTTTCGCTTCTCATCTGTATCTCAAAAACAACATCTTGCCCTTTATATTTAGCATGTAAGTCGGGCTTTCTCCTTTCTAGATTGTCTAGACTGACAATAAAGCGTCTATCAACATCAATTACTTCCCAACCATCGATCACTTCAAGTGTTTCTTGAAGTAACCTTTTCATTTCTCTGTGTCGCTTACCTTCCTTAATCCCTGCGTAAATTTCACCTAGCGTCTTAGAATCACGTTTCCATAAGCATTCTTTTCCTGCTTGATGCTGAACATGATATTTGTGGCCACTCTCATGACTATCACTACGCTTTGCATAGAGGATTACCGGAGACTTGCAATGAAAACAGAGAAACCTCTTTTTATTTTCATTATTCGCTCGTATCTCATGGATTTCCCTTATACCAAGATGTTCCTCAAAGAACTCGACAGAGATCATCTCATTATGTAGCGAGTCAAGCACAATGGGGATCTGCAATTTTCTCATACCATTCACCTCCACTTGCTCATCAACCACTAAAAATATCACATAATCCACTGATTTAAATTAACTTTTCAAATAAAGATTTTCTTTCACGAAAGGAGTGTGACAATAAAATAGGCACACAGGGATTTATGCTCATCGAGGCGATTTTGGCAACTAGTCTTTTCGATTTTTCCACCACGATGAGACTGAATCACGTTCAAATTGAGAAGGACATTAAACGTACTGACCGACTGGGGAGCGATATCGCAAAGATCCCCTACGCCATTGGGCTGCGTCCTCATCAATACAATGATGGATTGCCGTCGGCTCAGGCCGAGCATCGGTATATAATAATTTACTGTGTGGAATTAGTTGACCACTACACTTCAGTCGTCCACTCATCAATCATATCCGCCCAGTCCTGCAACATGGCGGCACGCTGCTCGCGGTACTCGGCTTTGTTATACACCGCCCTTACGCCCTTCTGTTCGTGGGCCAGGCATTTCTCAATCCAGTCGGTATTGTAGCCGGCTTCGTGCAGCAGGGTGCTGGCAGTGCGGCGCAGATCGTGGGGACCGAACTTGGCCAGGCGCTGCCCTTCTTTTTGGGCCAGCTTATAGGTCAGGTCCAGCACGCGGTTCAGGGTGGCGCTGCTCATGGGCAAGTCGGAGTCGTAACGGGACGGCAGAACGTAGTCTGAGCCTCCCGAGAAGGTCTTCAGGGCAATCAGGATATCCAGGGCCTGCCGGGATAGGAACACCAGGTGGGGGTTCCGCCGCTTCATCCGCTCCTTGGGGATGGTCCACAGCGCCTCGCTGAAATTGATCTCGCTCCAGGTGGCATTGGTCAGCTCGCTTTTGCGCACCATGGTCAGCAGCAACAGCTTGACCGCCGCCCGGATGGAGGGCGATGTACCGATCCGCCCCATGTACTCATACATGAGCCGGATTTCCTCCGGCGACAGGGTACGGTCTCGCGGCTCAAACCTGGCGATGCTGGTGGGCCTTACCAGGTCGGCCGGGTTCTCTACCTTCTGCCCCCGCTCGATGGCCCAGCGATAAACCTGGAGCACAATATCACGGGTGTGAACGGCCGTCGCAGGAGCACCCCGCTCCACAATGGCATCGGTCAGCATGCGCAAATCTTCATGGGTGATCTCGGTCAGCTTCTGATTACCGAATTTCTTCTCCAGTTCCCGGGCATAAACCGAGCGGCGCATATCACGGGTAGAGTCCGCCATCTGGTAGCCCCGCAGCCACTTTTCCGCCCAGGCACCAAAGGTTTCGGCGTCTTTCACCCGGGCCTTGTTCCGGGCTTTCTCCTTGGCCGGTGACTTGCCATCGGCCACCATGCGCTTGG
The DNA here is from genome assembly GCF_003012775.1 of Zobellella endophytica. Taxonomy (GTDB): domain Bacteria; phylum Pseudomonadota; class Gammaproteobacteria; order Enterobacterales; family Aeromonadaceae; genus Oceanimonas; species Oceanimonas endophytica. The sequence goes on from NZ_PXYG01000003.1 coordinate 15,826, forward strand.
CTTCATTCAGCCGCTCCCGGGCTTCCGCCAGGGTAATGCCGCCCACGCCATAACGACCGAAGGTGATCGTCTCCTGCCGACCATGGATGGAATAGTTGTAACGGAACGAGACGGTGCCGGCCGGCGTCACGGCCACATAGAGGCCATCCCGGTCGTTCACCTTGTAGAGCTTCTCCCTGGGCTTGAGGTTACGCAGCTTGGTATCGGTCAGCATCAGTCTTGTCCTTCGTCGGTTTTGATACCATGCTGAAAACACCCCACAAAATAGCCATTAATTTATTTAAAAACAGCTAGTTATGGACTTTTGATACCATGAGTTCACAAGGCAGCGCAGCATGGTATCGGCTCTCGCTTATGGCATCACCCGCTGATAATACCACCCTGAATACCACGCTCAAGACCTGCTTGGGGCTGCCAAATCTTGCCAGACAGTGCAGGCTATAAAAACAAAAAAGCCCATGTAAACATGGGCTTAAGTGTCATTTTATGCCGATTGGTGCCAGCTGTTACCTAACGCGTGATCATTCCCACTCGATAGTCGCGGGGGGTTTACCGGAGATGTCGTAGACCACCCGGGAGATGCCGTCGATTTCGTTGATGATGCGGTTGGATACATGGCCCAGGAAGTCGTAGGGCAGGTGCGCCCAGTGAGCGGTCATGAAGTCGATGGTTTCCACCGCGCGCAGGGACACCACCCAGTCGTACTTGCGGGCATCGCCCATCACGCCGACCGAACGCACCGGCAGGAACACGGTGAAGGCCTGGCTGACCTTGTTGTACAAGTCATGCTTGTGCAGTTCCTCGATAAAGATGGCGTCGGCCCGGCGCAGCAGGTCGCAGTATTCCTTCTTCACCTCGCCCAGCACCCGCACGCCCAGGCCCGGACCCGGGAAAGGATGGCGGTAGAGCATGTCGTAGGGCAGGCCCAGCTCCAGGCCAACCTTGCGCACCTCGTCCTTGAACAGCTCCTTCAGCGGTTCGACCAGCTTGAGCTCCATGTCTTCCGGCAGGCCGCCCACGTTGTGGTGGGACTTGATCACGTGGGCCTTGCCGGTGGCGGAGCCGGCGGACTCGATCACGTCCGGATAGATGGTGCCCTGGGCCAGCCATTTCACGTCCTGGATCTTGCCCGCTTCCTCGTCGAACACCTCGATGAACACCCGGCCGATGATCTTGCGCTTGGCTTCCGGATCATTCTCGCCGGCCAGGGCGGCCAGGAAGCGCTGCTCGGCGTTGACGTGGACGATATTGAGGCCGAAGTGGTCGCCGAACATCTCCAGCACCTGGTCCGCCTCGTTCAGGCGCAGCAGGCCGTTGTCCACGAACACGCAGGTCAGCCGCGGGCCTATGGCCCGGTGCAGCAGCATGGCGGTCACGGAGGAGTCCACGCCGCCGGACAGGCCCAGCAACACCTTGCCGTCGCCCACCTGCTCGCGGATGCGGGCCACCGCGTCCTCGATGATGGAGGCCGGGGTCCACAGCGCCTCGCAACCGCAGATGCCGCGCACGAAGTGCTCCAGCATGCGCGCGCCCTGGCGGGTGTGGGTCACTTCCGGGTGGAACTGCACCCCGTAGAAACGGCGTTGTTCATCGGCCATGCCGGCGAAGGGGCAGCTGCCGGTTTGAGCCACCTTGGCAAAGCCTTCCGGCAGGGCCACCACTTTGTCGCCGTGGCTCATCCACACGTCCAGCAGGGCATTGCCGTCGGCATCCACCGCATCCTCGATATTGGTGAACAGGGCGCAATCGCTCACCCGCTGCACCTGGGCATAACCGAATTCCCGCTCGCTGGAGCCGGCCACGGCGCCACCCAGCTGCTCGGCCATGGTCTGCATGCCGTAGCAGATGCCGAATACCGGCACCCCGGCATTGAATACGTATTCCGGCGCCCGCGGGCTGCCGGGCTCGGTTACCGACTCGGGCCCCCCGGACAAGATAATACCGTTCGGATTGAAGCCGCGGATCTGCTCCTCGGTCACGTCCCAGGCCCACAGCTCGCAATACACACCCAGTTCACGCACCCGGCGGGCGATCAGCTGAGTATACTGGGAGCCGAAATCCAGGATCAGGATCCGGTTATCGTGGATATTTTTGGTCATTGTCTTCCTACTAGTTACAGGCGCCGTTTGCGGGGGGTAGTCAAACGGCAATATAAAAACGGGGGACAGATCCCCCGTTGGCAGCACTTTCGGGATTAACCCATACGGTAGTTGGGGGCTTCCTTGGTGATGGTCACATCATGCACATGCGACTCCTGGATACCCGCGCCGGATATCTTAACAAATTCCGCCTTGGTGCGCAGGTCGTCGATGGTGGCACTGCCGGTCAGGCCCATGGCGCTGCGCAGGCCGCCCATCTGCTGGTGGATGATTTCCTTGAGCTTGCCCTTGTAGGGTACCCGGCCTTCGATGCCTTCCGGCACCAGCTTGTCGGCGGCGTTGTCGGTCTGGAAGTAACGGTCGCTCGAGCCCTTGGTCATGGCGCCCAGCGAGCCCATGCCCCGGTAAGACTTGAACGAACGGCCCTGGAACAGTTCGATTTCACCGGGCGATTCCTCTGTGCCGGCAAACATAGAGCCCATCATCACGCAGTTGGCGCCGGCGGCCAGCGCCTTGGCGATGTCGCCGGAGAAACGGATGCCGCCGTCGGCAATCACCGGGATATCCAGGTCTTTCAGGGCGTCCACCGCATTGGCCACGGCGGTGATCTGGGGCACGCCACAACCGGTCACGATACGGGTGGTACAGATGGAGCCGGGGCCGATGCCCACCTTGACCGCACTCACGCCGGCTTCGGCCAGGGCGCGGGCACCGGCGGCGGTCGCCACGTTGCCACCGATGATCGGCAGCCCGGGATAGGCCGCGCGGGTTTCGCGGATGCGCTGCAGCACGCCTTCGGAGTGGCCGTGGGAGGAATCGATCAGCAGCACGTCCAGACCGGCGGCCACCAGGGCGGCGATGCGCTCTTCGTTGCCGGGCGCGGCGCCGACGGCGGCACCGACACGCAACCGGCCCTGGGCATCCTTGCAGGCGTTGGGCTTGCTTTCGGCCTTCTGGAAATCTTTGGAGGTGATCATGCCGGTCAGGCGGCCGGCGGCAGACACCACCAGAATCTTCTCGATACGGTGCTGCTGCATCAGGGCCTCGAGCGTTTCACGCGACGCCCCTTCCTGCACGGTCACCAGGCGGGCTTTTTCGGTCATGACTTCGTGGACTTTCTTGCTCAGATCCTGCACAAAACGCACATCGCGGCCGGTAATGATGCCCACCAGCTCCCCCTCGGCGGTGACCACCGGATAGCCGGCAAAACCATTCTGGCGAGTCAGCTCTCGGATATCGGCGATGCTCATGTCCGGGCGTACGCAGACCGGATCGGACACCACGCCACTTTCGAATTTCTTGACTTTGCGTACCTGGGCGGCCTGCTGTTCGATCGACATATTCTTGTGAATGAAGCCAATCCCCCCTTCCTGGGCCAGCGCGATCGCCAGATCGGCCTCGGTCACCGTATCCATGGCGGCAGAAACAATAGGAATGTTAAGATTAATTTCCCGGGTCAGACGGGTACGGAGATCCGCCGTGTTGGGAAGGACGGTAGAATGAGCTGGGACCAGTAATACATCATCAAAGGTCAGGGCGTCTTGGGCAATCCTAAGCATCGCAATATTCACCATAGGTTTGGGGGAAAAATATTGCCGACAAATTGTAGGCATCCGACCCTCGTTGGTAAAGCGATTTTTGTTATTTTGGCAAATTAAGCGCAAAATATCGGGCAAAGACGTTTATTTTCATATAAAAATACTGTTCAGGGGTGATTTTGCATCAGGAAAAGTTAACAAATATTTATACCGTCACCCGCCTGAATCGCCAGGCCAGGCTGCTGCTGGAAGGTGAAATGGGGGCCGTCTGGCTCACTGGCGAAATATCCAACCTGGCGATGCCCGGCTCGGGCCACTGGTACTTCACCCTGAAGGACAGCCAGTCCCAGCTGCGCTGCGCCATGTTCCGCGGCAACAACCGCAGCGTCGCCTTCCGGCCCAGGGAGGGTGAACAGGTGCTGATCTTCGGCAAGCTGACGCTGTACGAACCCAGGGGCGACTACCAGCTGGTGGCCCAGACCATGGCCCCCGCCGGCGAAGGCCTGCTCAAACAGCAGTTCGAGGCGCTCAAGCACAAGCTCGGCGCCGAGGGCCTGTTCGACGCCGGCCGCAAACGTCCCCTGCCCGCCCATCCCCGGTGCATCGGCATCATCAGTTCGGCGAGCGGCGCGGCCCTGCACGATATCCTCACCGTGCTGGCCCGGCGGGCACCGCAACTGGAGGTCATCATCTACCCCAGTCAGGTGCAGGGCGAGGTGGCGGTGCCGCAGCTGTTGGCGGCACTGGCCATCGCCAACCGCCGGGCGGAAACGGATCTGCTGATCCTGGCCCGGGGCGGCGGCTCGCTGGAAGATCTCTGGTGCTTCAACGACGAGCGGCTGGTGCGGGCCATCGCCGCCTCCACCCTGCCGGTGGTCAGCGCCGTCGGCCATGAGGTGGACGTCACCCTGAGCGATCTGGTTGCCGATCTGCGCGCGCCCACCCCTTCCGCCGCCGCCGAACTGGTCAGCCGGGACGGCGACGCCCAGGCCCGGCAATGGGCACAACTGAGAGAACGCCTGGCCAGCATCCAGCGCCGCTATCTGCAGAACCAGTACCAGCGGTTGCTGCAGCTGGAACAGCGCCTCGCTCGCCAGCATCCCGAACGTCGTCTGCAACAGCAGGCCCAACGGCTGGATCAGTTGCAGTTGCGCCTGCAACGGGCATGGCTGCGCCGGCTGGAACGGGCCACCCAGCTCCTTGACGCGGCCCGGCTGCGGCTGCAACACCAGCACCCCGAGCGTCGCCTGCAGGCCGGACGCGAGCGGCTGGCGGGGCTAAAACAGCGACTCGACACCCTGCTGTACCGACGGCTCGAGCAGGGCAGGCACCGGCTGGCACTCGCCGCCTCCCGGCTCGACGCCATGAGTCCCCTGGCCACCCTGTCCCGGGGCTACAGTATCACCCTCTGCAACGACCAGGTGGTGACCGACGCGACCCGGCTCACGCCCGGGGACGAACTGTGCACCCGCCTGGCCCGGGGCGAGGTGCGAAGCCGAGTACTGGAAGTCAAAGCCGACGGCTGAAAACCTTCGGGCTTATCCAGAGCACCATATAGTTTAAAACTCAGGCAGTGACGATGCTTGGGGCGCGGGCGGCCCGCCCGCATGATAATGGCACCGAAGTGGGCGAAGGCACAGCCCAACCCGCGATGCCTGTTCTGCCTTGAGCCTTTTTAAACCTGTGGTGTGCTATGCCTGTCCGAAGGTTCGCGCTACACACGAAGGCAGGCGAGCCGCCTGCGCTCCACCAGCAAGGCGCACATCAGCAAACGGCGGTGTCATCAAGCTGCCTTCACCCTCAGAGTGCCATCATCGGCTCCCCTGCCGGCAAGGCCTCGTCACCGCGGGCAGCGCCGCCTTGCAGCCGGTAGTGGGCGATCATCTGCTCCAGCACCTTGCACTCGGCCACCAGCTGCAGGCTGGCGGTGGCGGCGGAATGGGCCTGCTGCAAGGTATCGCCGGAGGCATCCCGCACCCGGGTGATATTACGGCTCACCTCGGAGCACACCGCGCTCTGCTCCTCCGCCGACGCCGAAACCTGGGCATTGAGTTCATTGATGCGCGCCACCTGCCCGATAATGGCCTGCAGCGAACCCATCGCCGCCTGGGTCCGCTCGACGCTATCCAGTGCCTGATCCTCGGCCTTTTCAATGGCGGCGACGGCCCCCTTGGCCTCTTGCTGCAACAGCCGGATCATGCCGGTAATGTCCTGTGCCGACTGCTGGGTACGCTGCGACAGCGTCCTCACTTCATCGGCCACCACCGCAAAGCCGCGCCCGGAGGCGCCGGCCCGGGCCGCCTCGATGGCCGCGTTCAGCGCCAGCAGGTTGGTCTGCTCGGCAATCCCCTTGATCATGTCCAGTACCTTGTCGACCTGATCGCAGCGGCCGTCCAGCTCGCGGACGACCTTGTCGATACGGCCGATTTCACCACTCAGGGCCTGGATACCGGACACCGCCACCTGGGCCTGATCGCTGGCGGTCAGGGCGAAGGCATGGCTCTGCTCCGAGGTTTCCGCCGTCAGCCGGGCATTCTCCCGCACTTCCCGGGCCGAGGCCTCCATCTCGTTGATGGCGGTGGCGATCAAGGCGGTTTCCCCGTCCTGCGCCCTGACCGAGCCCTCCGTCTGCTGGGCCGTCTGCTGGATCTGATCCGCCGCCTGGTAGATGTGGCCGGTGACCTGGCGCACCTCCTGCAGGCTCTGTTGGAAGCTGCCCAGCAGCCCGTTGATGGCGCCGACCAGGCCGCCCAGCTCATCCTTGCCCAGGGGCACCAGCCGGCTGGCCAGATCCCGCTCGCTCGCCAACTGCTGCAGCCGGCTGCTGAGATGGAGGATAGGGCGCTTGAGATAGTGGTTCTGGATCAGCCACAGCAGGACGAAGGCGGCACCGAATACCAGCAGCAACACCGCGCCCAGGCGCAGGTTGTTGTCGTGGATCCGAGCGAAGGTATCGCTCAGATCGTAGCTGATACGCACCGCTCCCATCACCGAGCCTTCCGCCACCCGATGGCACTGCAGGCAGGCGGTACCGCGATATTCCTGATAGGCCTTGTAGGGTTTGACCAGAGTCAGGTTGGGAATGTTGTCATCCAGGTGCAGCTCGAGCACGGTTTCCCCCTGCTCGATGGCGCGCCGGTCCAGCTCGTCCGCGATGCCCTGATCAGCCGCGCCGGGGCCGAACACGTCGCTCACCGCCGGAGCCCGGATCACCCTCGCCTGCTGAATGCCCACCTCCTCCTGGATCTTGGTTTGTACCAGCTGGCGCTGATGAATGGCACCGTTGACCATCAGCACATTGAGCTGATCCATATAAAGGTTGGCGGTGGTTTCGATTTTTTCTTCGGCCAGGTGCAGCGCCAGTGTCCGTTGCAGCTGAGTGGAAATGGTGAAACACAGTACGAATACCAGCACGAAAATCACCAGTAGCGGCAGAAAAATCTTCCAGTTTAATGACAGGTTGCGCATTCCTTCAGGCTCTTTTTGGCTCCGTAAAAGGCCATTTTAAGGTAATTGAACGGTTAAAAAATGGTAATCCGGTGCTTGGTTGATCTGGATCAATGGTCTCAATTGAGCATTTGAAAAGCAACTTTTTAAACCCGGACTATACTGTTCTAGCAGGACAAGAAGGCGGCCCTCGGCGGGCATTCGTCTTCAGGAGGTAGTCATGGGTATGTCAGTTAGGTTGAAAGAATATCTGGACGAACAGGGTATTCCATACGATATGGTGCATCACGCCTACTCCGAGGGGGCGGCACAAAGTGCCATTGCCAGTCGTGTTCCCCTGGCCCAGATGGCCAAGGCGGTCATCCTCGAACAGGACGACGGCCGGGCCGTGATGGCGGTGATCCCCGCCGCCGACAAGGTAGATCTGCAACGTCTGAATTACCTGGTACAGGGCGAAGTGCACCTGACCCCCGAACGGGAGCTGGGTCAGTGGTTCCGCGATTGCGATCCGGGGGCCATTCCCGCCATGGGGGACGCCTATTCGCTCAATACACTGGTGGACGATGCCCTGCTCGGCATGGCGGATATCTACCTGGAAAGCGGCGATCACCGGGATCTGATCCACATGAAGGGCGACGACTTCCGCCGCCTGGCCAATCGCTGGCAACACGGCCAGTTCAGCATGAAGCCGGATCCCTGGAGTCGGGCCGAGCGCATGTGACGGGAAGCTGGAAGCTAGAAGCAAACCGTACTAAAAAAGGAGCCTGTGGGCTCCTTTTTTTCTTCCAGCTTCAAGCTGACAGCTTCCAGATCTGTTTTACCAGCCGGTTACTTCGCGCAGCGCCTTGCCGATGTCGGCCAGGGAGCGTACGGTTTTCACACCGGCATCCTGCAGGGCGGCGAATTTCTCGTCGGCCGTGCCCTTGCCACCGGAGATGATGGCACCGGCGTGGCCCATGCGCTTGCCCGGAGGTGCGGTCACACCGGCGATGTAGGACACCACCGGCTTGGTCACGTTGGCCTTGATGAAGGCGGCGGCTTCTTCCTCGGCGGTACCGCCGATTTCACCGATCATCACGATGGCCTCGGTCTCCGGATCGTCCTGGAACAGCTTCAGGATGTCGATGAAGTTGGAGCCGGGGATGGGGTCGCCGCCAATGCCCACGCAGCTGGACTGGCCGAAGCCTTCGTCGGTGGTCTGCTTGACCGCTTCGTAGGTCAGGGTGCCGGAGCGGGATACGATGCCGACCTTGCCCTTCTTGTGGATATGGCCGGGCATGATGCCGATCTTGCACTCGTCCGGGGTGATCACGCCCGGGCAGTTGGGGCCGATCATGCGCACGCCGGCTTCGTCCAGCTTCACCTTCACGTCCAGCATGTCCAGGGTAGGAATGCCTTCGGTGATGGTCACGATGAGCTGGATGCCCGCGTCGATGGCTTCCAGGATGGCATCCTTGCAGAAGGCCGCCGGCACATAGATCACGGTGGCGGTGGCGCCGGTGGCTTCTACCGCTTCACGCACGGTGTTGAACACCGGCAGGCCCAGGTGGGTGGTGCCGCCCTTGCCCGGAGACACGCCGCCGACCATCTGGGTGCCGTAGGCGATGGCCTGTTCGGAGTGGAAAGTCCCCTGGCCACCGGTAAAGCCCTGGCAGATAACCTTGGTGTCTTTGTTGATCAGAATGCTCATTCTCTTATTTCCCCTGTGCGGCGTTAACGACCTGGACCGCGGCGTCGGTCAGGCTGGTGGCAGCGATGATGTTGAGACCGGAGTCGGCCAGCTTCTTGGCACCGGCTTCGGCATTGTTGCCTTCCAGGCGTACCACCACCGGCACTTTCACGCCCACTTCCTTCACCGCACCGATGATGCCTTCGGCGATCATGTCGCAACGGACGATACCACCGAAGATGTTCACCAGTACCGCTTTCACGTTGCTGTCGGAGAGAATGATCTTGAATGCTTCGGTCACCCGTTCCTTGGTGGCGCCACCGCCCACGTCCAGGAAGTTGGCGGGAGAGCCGCCGTGCAGGTTGACGATGTCCATGGTACCCATGGCCAGGCCGGCGCCGTTGACCATGCAGCCGATGTTGCCGTCGAGGGCCACGTAGTTCAGCTCCCATTTGGCGGCGTGGGCTTCACGGGCGTCGTCCTGGGACGGATCGTGCATTTCACGCAGCTTGGGCTGACGGAACAGGGCGTTGGAGTCGATGTTGATCTTGCCGTCCAGGCAGTGCAGGTTGCCGGCGGTGGTGATCACCAGGGGGTTGATCTCGAGCAGGGCGAAATCGTAGTCCAGGAACATCTGGCCCAGGCCCAGGAAGATCTTGGTGAACTGCTTGATCTGGTCGCCTTTCAGGCCCAGTTTGAACGCCAGTTCACGGCCCTGGTAAGCCTGCGGGCCCACCAGCGGATCGATGGCAGCCTTGTGGATCAGCTCAGGGGTCTCTTCGGCGACTTTCTCGATTTCCACGCCGCCTTCGGTGGAGGCCATGAACACCACGCGGCGGGTGCCACGGTCGACCACCGCGCCCAGGTAGAGTTCCTTGTCGATGTCGGTGCAGGACTCGACCAGGATCTTGGCCACCGGCTGGCCCTTGGCGTCGGTCTGGTAGGTCACCAGGTTCTTGCCCAGCCAGTGCTCGGCGAACTCACGGATCTCTTCCTTGGTCTTGGCCAGCTTGACGCCGCCCGCCTTGCCACGGCCACCGGCGTGGACCTGGCATTTGACCACCCACATGTCGCCGCCGATCTTGCTGGCCGCTTCCACCGCTTCTTGCGGGTTGTCACATGCGTAGCCTTCAGATACGGGCAGACCGTATTCGGCAAACAGCTGTTTTGCCTGATATTCATGCAAATTCATGTTGCGTTTTCCGTTGTTGTGTTTGGGTTCAGGGCATAAAAACGGGTCGGGCCGCAACCCGACCTCTTGTTATTATCGACTTACACGTCCAGCAGCAGACGGGTCGGGTCTTCCAGCAGTTCCTTGATGGACACCAGATAGCCCACGGACTCGCGGCCGTCGATCAGGCGGTGGTCGTAAGACAACGCCAGGTACATCATCGGCTGGATTTCCACCTTGCCATTCACCGCCATCGGCCTGTCCTGGATCTTGTGCATGCCCAGGATGGCGCTCTGCGGCGGGTTGATGATGGGGGTGGACATCAGGGAGCCGAACACGCCGCCGTTGGTGATGGTGAAGTTGCCGCCGGTCATGTCGTCCACGGTCAGCTTGCCGTCACGGCCCTTGATGGCCAGATCCTTGATGCTCTTCTCGATGTCGGCCAGGCTCAGGCGATCGCAGTCGCGCAGTACCGGGGTCACCAGGCCACGGGGGGTGGACACAGCGATGCTGACATCGAAATAGTTGTGGTAGACGATGTCGTCACCGTCGATGGAGGCGTTCACTTCCGGATAACGCTTGAGCGACTCCACCACCGCCTTCACGTAGAAGGACATGAAACCCAGGCGGATGCCGTGACGCTTCTCGAACACCTCCTGATACTGCTTGCGCAGGCTCATGATGGGGCCCATGTTGACCTCGTTGAAGGTGGTCAGCATGGCGGTGGTGTTCTTGGCTTCCAGCAGACGCTCGGCCACGCGCTTGCGCAGACGGGTCATGGGCACCCGCTTCTCGGTACGCTCGCCCAGGGGGATGACCGGGGCCTTGGCTTCGACCGCAGGCGCGGCGGCAGGCTTGTTGCCACCCTTGATGAAGGCTTCCACATCTTCCTTGGTGATGCGACCGCCCTTGCCGGAGCCGGCCAGCTTGGCCACGTCGATGTTGTGCTCGGCCACCAGGCGGCGCACCGCCGGGCTCAAGGCGTCACCGTCGGCATCAGCCTTGGCTTCACCGTTGCTTTCGGCAACGGCGGGCTTGTCCTTGGTTTCTTCACCGGCCACGGCGCCCTGCTTGAGCTTGCCGATCACCTGCTGACCCAGCACGGTGGCGCCGTCGCCTTCGAGGATGGCTTCCAGTATACCGGCTTCGGGGGCCGGCACTTCCAGCACCACTTTGTCGGTTTCGATGTCGACGATCACTTCGTCGCGCTCAACCCGATCACCCGGCTGCTTGTGCCAGGTGGCAATGGTGGCATCGGCGACAGATTCTGGTAGGTCGGGAACCTTGATTTCGATGGTCATCAATATGTCCTTTGTGCGTTATGCTTCAGTCAACGTCAGTGCGTCTTCGACCAACGCTTTTTGTTGTTGTAAGTGAACAGAGGTGTAACCCACGGCCGGCGATGCCGAGGCGGCGCGACCGGCATAACGCAGGTTGGCACCCGCCGGAATGGCAGCCCAGAAATGGTGCTGGCTGCAATACCAGGCCCCCTGGTTTTGCGGCTCTTCCTGACACCAGACAAAGTCCTGCACGTGCTGGTAGTCGGCAAGAATCGCGGCAACCTCTTCCTGAGGGAACGGATACAATTGCTCGATCCGGATAATGGCCACGTCCGTTTGTTCTTTTTTACGGCGCGCTTCCAGCAGGTCGTAATACACCTTGCCGGAGCACAGTACGATCCGCTTGACACCTTTCGGATCCAGGGAGTCGATTTCACCGATGGCGTTCTGGAAGGTGCCGCTGGCCAGGGTTTCCAGCTCGGACACCGCCAGCGGATGGCGCAGCAACGACTTGGGCGTCATCACCACCAGCGGCCGGCGCATGGGGCGCAGTACCTGGCGGCGCAGCATGTGGAACACCTGGGCCGGGGTGGTGGGCACGCACACCTGCATGTTGTGCTCGGCGCACAGCTGCAGATAGCGCTCAAGGCGGGCGCTGGAGTGCTCGGGGCCCTGGCCTTCGTAACCATGGGGCAGCAGCAGGGTCAGGCCGCACATCCGGCCCCACTTCTGCTCGCCGGAACTCAGGAACTGGTCGATCACCACCTGGGCACCGTTGGCGAAGTCGCCGAACTGGGCTTCCCAGATGGTCAGACCTTCCGGCTCGGCGGTGGCGTAGCCGTATTCGAACGCCATCACCGCCTCTTCGCTCAGCACCGAGTCGTACACCTGGAACTGACCCTGACTATCGGACAGATGACACAGCGGGGTATAGGTGCTGGCGTCGTTCTGGTTGTGCAGTACCGCATGGCGATGGAAGAAGGTGCCGCGGCCGGAATCCTGGCCGGTGAGACGCACTTCATAACCGCTGTTGCACAGGGTGGCGTAGGCCAGCACTTCGGCAAAGCCCCAGTCCGCCAGTTTCTCGCCCTTGGCCATGGTACGGCGATCGTCGTAGATCTTGCCGACCTGGCGCTGCAGGGTGTGCGTCTCGGGGTAGCTGGTCACCCGCTCGGCCAGCTCTTTCAGCTTGTCCAGCGGGTAGCTGGAGTCGTAGGGCATGTCCCACTCGTGGCCCAGGTAGGGTGACCAGTCGACGGAGTGCTTCTCCATCGGCCGCCATTCCTTGACCACGCACTCACCGTGATCCAGCGCATCCCGGTACTCGTTGATCATCACGGTGGTGTCTTCGGTAGACACGGTACCCTTGCCGATCAGCAGGTCCGCATAAATCTTGCGCGGGGTTGGGTGCTTCTTGATCTTCTGGTACATCAGCGGCTGGGTGGCGCTCGGCTCGTCCGCCTCGTTGTGGCCGTGCCGGCGATAACACACCAGGTCGATCACCACGTCACGGCCGAACTCGTTGCGGAAGTCCAGCGCCAGCTGGGTCACCTGCACCACGGCTTCCGGATCGTCGGCGTTGACGTGGAAGATCGGTGCCTGCACCATCTTGGCGATGTCGGTGCAGTATTCGGTGGAGCGGGTATCGCGCGGGTTGGAGGTGGTGAAGCCCACCTGATTGTTGATCACGATACGGATGGTACCGCCCACCCCATAGCCGCGAGTCAGCGACATGTTGAAGGTTTCCGCCACCACACCCTGGCCGGCGAAGGCCGAGTCGCCGTGGATGGTGATCGGCAATACCTGGCGGCCGTCCGGATTTTCCAGCCGGTCCATGCGCGCACGCACCGAGCCGATAACCACCGGGTTGACGATTTCCAGGTGCGAGGGGTTGAACGCCAGCGCCAGGTGCACGGTGCCGCCCGGGGTTTCGAAGTCGGAGCTGAAGCCCATGTGGTATTTGACGTCACCGGAGCTCTGGGTCTCGTACTTGCCGGCAAAGGCATCGAACAGGTCTTGCGGACGCTTGCCCAGCACGTTGACCAGCATATTCAGACGGCCCCGGTGGGCCATGCCGATCACCACTTCCCGGCCACCTTTCTCGCCGAAGCGACGGATCAGCTCCTTGGTCATGGGTACCAGGGCATCGCCCCCTTCCAGGGAGAAGCGCTTGGCACCGGGGAACTTGGCACCCAGGTATTTCTCCAGACCCTCGGCGGCGGTCAGGCTGTCGAGGAAGCGCAGCTTGTCTTCCTGGGTGTATTGGGGCTCACCGACAACAGGCTCCAAACGACCCTGGATCCAGCGTTTTTCCTCGGTGCTGGTGATGTGCATGTATTCCGCACCCACGGAGCCACAGTAGGTCTTCTTCAGCGCCGCGACCAGATCCTTCAGCTTCATGGTTTCCTTGCCGATGGCATAGGAGCCCACGTTGAAGGTCGCCTCGAGATCGGCGCCGGTCAGGTTATGGTAGGCCGGATCCAGCTCCGCCACGGTTTCCCGTTTCCACAGTCCGAGCGGGTCCAGGTTCGCATTCTGGTGCCCGCGGAAGCGGTAGGCGTTGATCAGCTGCAGAACTTTGACTTGCTTGGCATCAGCGTGGGGATCGCTGACTGGGGTGGCATATCGGGAGTTGTCTTTGGCGAGGCGGCGAAAATAATCTCTTACTTGCGAGTGGGGTTGATCCTGAACATGACTGTCTGATTGAGGCAGACCGTCAAAAACGGATCGCCACTGGTCAGGAACGGTTTCAGGATCGGCAAGGTAGGCCTCGTACAGGTCTTCTACATAGGTCGCATTGGCACCGGCCAGGTGAGAAGATTCCAGCCAGGCTTGCATTACGCCATTGTGCATCTTTATCCCTTTGTAACTTCTCGACAGGGCTACTGTCGTTCTGGTCGTCGAGTCAAAAGCCGCCCGCGAAGGCGGCTTAAATTTCAGCTTGGGCTGATTATACCGCCCGTTTCAGCAGCATGGACTTGATATGACCGATGGCCTTGGTGGGGTTAAGGCCTTTGGGACACACGTTCACACAGTTCATGATGCCATGGCAGCGGAATACGCTGAAGGCGTCATCCAGGTTGGACAGGCGATCGTCGGTGGCGGTATCGCGGCTGTCGGCCAGCCAGCGATAGGCGGCCAGCAGGCCGGCCGGGCCGATGAACTTGTCCGGGTTCCACCAGAACGAAGGGCAAGAGGTGGAGCAGCAGGCGCACAGGATGCACTCGTACAGCCCGTCCAGCTTGGCCCGCTCGTCCGGCGACTGCAGGCGCTCGCGGGCGGGCGGCTGCTTGTCTTCGGCGATGAGGAAGGGCTTGACCTTCTCCCACTGGGTATAGAACTGGCTCAGGTCGACCACCAGGTCGCGCACCACCGGCAGGCCGGGCAGCGGGCGGATCACCACCTTGTTGTTCTTGCCCAGCAGATCGGACAGCGGGGTGATACAGGCCAGGCCGTTCTTGCCGTTCATGTTCAGGCCGTCGGAGCCACAGACCCCTTCGCGGCAGGAGCGGCGAAACGCCAGGGTAGGATCCTGCTCCTTCAGGGCCAGCAATGCGTCCAGCACCATCATGTCGGAGCCCTGCGGCACCTCCAGACGGTAGTCCTTCATGTGCGGCGCCGAATCGGTTTCCGGGTTGTAGCGATAAACAGAAATCGTGACTTGCATAGTATCCCCTCCCCTTAGTAAGTCCGCGCCTTCGGCGGGAATGCGTCACGGGTTTTCGGTGACATATTCACGGACCGACGGGTCATGGACTCGGTTTCCGGGCTGTACAGCGAGTGGCACAGCCAGTTCTCATCATCACGCTCCGGATAATCGAAGCGGGAGTGAGCACCGCGGCTCTCGGTACGGAAGTTGGCCGCCACGGCGGTGGCGTAGGCGGTTTCCATCAGGTTATCGAGTTCCAGGCATTCGATACGCTGGGTGTTGAAGTCGCGGCTGGTGTCGTCCAGACGGGCAGACTTCAGACGCTCGCGGATCACCTTGAGCTCGGCCAGGCCTTCGGCCATGGCATCACCTTCCCGGAACACGGAGAAGTTGTTCTGCATGCAGCGCTGCAGGTCTTTCTTGATCTGTACCGGATCCTCGCCGCTGCGGGTGTTTTCCCAGCGGTGATAACGGGCCAGGGAGGCGTCCAGATCGGACTCGGAAGCGGCACGCACGTCGCCCAGCTCGTTCAGCGCTTCGGTCAGGTGGCGACCCACGGCACGGCCGAACACCACCAGGTCGAGCAGCGAGTTGCCGCCCAGACGGTTGGCACCGTGCACCGACACGCAGGCAATCTCGCCCACCGCGAACAGGCCCTTCACCGGCACGTCGTTGCCGTTGGCATCCTGTTTCAGGGCCTGGCCGTGCACGTTGGTGGGGATACCGCCCATCATGTAATGACAGGTGGGGATAACGGGGATCGGCTCTTTCACCGGATCCACGTGGGCGAAGGTGCGCGACAGCTCGCAGATGCCGGGCAGGCGGCTTTCCAGCACGTCCTTGCCCAGGTGATCCAGCTTCAGCTTGATGTGCGGACCCCAGGGGCCGTCGCAGCCGCGGCCTTCGCGGATCTCGATCATCATGGAGCGGGCCACCACGTCACGACCGGCCAGGTCCTTGGCGTTGGGGGCATAACGCTCCATGAAGCGCTCGCCGTCCTTGTTCAGCAGGTAACCGCCCTCGCCCCGGCAACCTTCGGTCACCAGCACGCCGGCACCGGCGATGCCGGTGGGGTGGAACTGCCACATTTCCATGTCCTGCACCGGCACGCCGGCACGCAGCGCCATGCCGACACCGTCACCGGTGTTGATGTGGGCGTTGGTGGTGGACTGATAGATGCGACCGGCGCCGCCGGTGGCCAGGATGGTGGCCTTGGCCTTGAAGTAGACCACTTCACCGGTTTCGATGTCGATGGCGGTACAGCCGACCACATCACCGTCCTGGTTTTTCACCAGGTCCAGGGCATACCACTCGGAAAACACCGTGGTCTGGTGCTTGACGTTCTGCTGGTACAGGGTGTGCAGCAGGGCGTGGCCGGTGCGGTCGGAGGCCGCCGCGGTACGGGCAGCCTGCTCGCCGCCGAAGGCCTTGGACTGGCCGCCGAAGGGGCGCTGATAGACCTTGCCGTTGTCGAAACGGGAGAACGGCAGGCCCATTTTTTCCAGCTCGAGGATGGCCTCGGGGCCGGTCTGGCACATGAACTCGATAGCGTCCTGGTCACCGATGTAGTCGGAACCCTTGACGGTGTCGTACATGTGCCATTCCCAGTTGTCGTCGTGGGCATTGCCCAGCGCCACCGTGATGCCGCCCTGGGCGGACACGGTGTGGGAACGGGTCGGAAATACCTTTGACAACAGCGCGCAGCTCTTGCCGGATTCAGCGATTTGAAGGGCGGCGCGCATGCCGGCGCCGCCAGCGCCGATTACCACGGCGTCGAATTCACGAATTGCAATAGTCACCTTATACACCCCACAGGACAACGATACCGGTCAGCAGATACACCAGCAGCAACACCACCACCCCGAACTGGGCCAGGCCACGCCACAGCGCCGGCTTGACATAGTCGGAGAGCACCTGCCAGGCACCGATCCAGCCGTGCATCAGCACGCTGAACAGGGCCAGCAAGGTGAACACCTTGGTGAAGGTCTTGTCGAAGAAGCCGGTCCAGACATCGTAGGTGATGTCGTTGAAGGCGATAAAACCCACCAGGTAAATGGTGTATAAGGTAAGAATTACAGCAGTCGCGCGAATCAACATGAAGTCGTGCACGCCGCTGCGGCCAAAGGTTGCAGAATTGGTTACCATACCAGTACCCCCGCCAGCAGTGACAAGAAGATTGTCACACCGAACGCCACTTTGGCGCTCAGCGCACCCGACTCCAGCTCTTCACAGTAGCCCAGGTCCATAATGAGGTGGCGGATGCCGCCCACTATGTGATAGGCCAGTGCAGTCAGCACACCCCAGAGGATCAGACCGACGAAGAAACCGTCGAGAATGTCCACGACCGCCCGGAACCCGGCTTCCGAAGAAAGCGAGTAACTGAGCAGCCAGAGCAGGATGGCGAGTGCAAACAGCGTGATGACACCGGAAGCCCGGTGGAGGATGGATGCGATAGCAGTAACAGGTTGGCGAATAGTCCGTAGGTCGAGGTTTACAGGTCTCTGTTTTTTAGTCACGGTCTTGCCCACTAGCTCCATTGAGCACGTTAGTTATTGTATTTAACAGGTTTTTCCCGGGTATATGAAAATGTGGTCATGGTGCGAAAAGCATACGAGAGATCGACACCGACAACGGTTCCGGGACTCTCATCTGCATCCTGTAGCATGGCCACAACTGCATCCTATACCCTCGGCGGCCAGTATAAGGAGGGGGAAAAATAATTACAATGAAGGCCCTGAAACAATTGCCAAATATGTAAAGTTGATCGCACAACGGGGTTAACGGCCTGTACCGGGTGCCGACGAAAATTGACATTCGCCCCGGGTTCTGTCTTCAATATGCCCGCACCATGGGAAGCAAAAATGGTTAAATATTCACTTGACCTGTGTAAAAATTCTTACCCGTGGACCTATTATAAAAAGCAAAGGAGACGTGCTATGGCTGACCAAAAGGCCACACTGCATCTGCCCGGCAAGGAACCTATCGAGCTTCCGATCGCCTCAGGCACTGCTGGTTACGATGTGATCGATATCAGTTCCCTCGGCTCACACGGTTACTTTACCTACGACCCCGGTTTTATGGCGACCGCGTCCTGCCGGTCCGAGATCACCTACATCGACGGTGACCTGGGCATACTGCTGCACCGCGGCTACCCGATCGACCAGCTGGCACAGGATGCCAACTACCTGGAGGTCTGTTACCTGCTGCTGTACGGCGAAGCCCCCACCGCCAAGCAATACGAAGAATTCCATCGCAACATCATGCGCCACACCATGGTGCACGAGCAGTTGTCGTCTTTCTTCAAGGGCTATCGCCGCGATGCCCACCCGATGGCCATCGTGTGCGGCGTTATCGCCGGCCTGTCCGCCTTCTACCACGATCCCATGGACATCAACGATGCCCGCCATCGTGAAATCGCGGCCCACCGCCTGGTCGCCAAGATGCCGACCATCGCCGCCATGGCCTACAAGTACTCCATCGGCCAGCCGTTCGTGTATCCGCGCAACGATCTGAGCTATGCGGGCAACTTCCTGCAGATGATGTTCGCCGTGCCCTGTGAAGACTACAAGGTCAACCCCATCGTCGAACGCGCCATGGACCGTATCTTCACCCTGCATGCGGATCACGAGCAGAACGCCTCCACCAGCACGGTGCGGCTGTCCGGCTCCAGCGGCGCCAACCCCTTCGCCTGTATCGCCGCCGGTATCGCCTCCCTGTGGGGACCTGCCCACGGTGGTGCCAACGAAGCCTGCCTGATGATGCTGGAAGAAATAGGCTCCGTCGATCGCATCCCCGAGTACGTCGAAAAGGCCAAGGACAAGGACGATCCCTTCCGCCTGATGGGCTTCGGCCACCGGGTGTACAAGAACTTCGATCCGCGCGCCACCGTGATGCGCGACACCTGCCACGAAGTGCTGGACGATCTGAAAATCCAGGATCCGCTGCTGGACGTGGCCATGGAGCTGGAGCGCATCGCGCTGTCCGACCCCTACTTCGTCGAGCGCAAGCTGTATCCGAACGTGGATTTCTACTCCGGTATCATCCTGAAGGCCATCGGTATTCCGACCAGCATGTTCACCGTGATCTTCGCCCTGGCCCGTACCGTCGGCTGGATGTCCCACTGGAACGAAATGATCTCCGATCCCAAGCAGAAGATCGGTCGTCCGCGCCAGCTGTACACCGGCGCCGCCCAGCGCGACTTCAAGACCCAGGTAGAAAAGAAGTAACCCTTCTTGCCACCCGGGTAAAACAAGGCCGGCTTATGCCGGCCTTGTGTTTTGATGGCGACGCGTCAGGGCTCGCCGCCTCCGGGAGAACAAGCGGGGCTTACTGGTTAATATCGATCTGCTTGCCCTTGCTTTCGCTCCGCGGCTGGCGGGGCACGCTGACCTTCAGCACCCCGTCTTTGAACTCGGCCTTGATGTCGTCTGCCCTGGCGTCATTCGGCAGGGTCAGCAGCCGCTGGAAATGGCCGTAGCTGCGTTCCACCCGGTGCAGCTTGTCGGTTTTCTCTTCGTGTTCGTATTTCTTCTCGCCGCGGATAGTCAGCCGGTTCCCTTCCAGGGTCAGGCTGATATCTTCCTTCTTGACGCCGGGGATCTCCAGGCTGATCAAGTAGTTGCCTTCCCGTTCACTGATATCGAGGCTGGGCTTGAGCTGGCTGAAACTGGGCCAGTCGTCCAGGGCCGGGGCACCGAAACGGCGCAGGCTGCGTTCAAACAACCGGTCCATGTCCTGCTGTAGCCGGAGCATGGGATGCACGTCTTCCTTGTCCACCATAGGCATGGCTTCATCCTGCTCGTGGCGGAACCAGTTCCAGGGCGCCAGCCTGGACGGCGACAAATCTTTTAATGCCATGATAACCACCTCCTTGAATTGACTTTTTTTTAACCAACCCCAGGATCAAGTATTATCTTCGGCCGGCGACTTTCAAGGCAGATAACAGGGCCGGGCTTGATCAGCATCAAGCCCGGCCCTGTTTTCGGTCGGGAGGGCGCGACCGCGCCCTGGCGAGGTTATTCGGCCGACGGCGTGGAGTACTGGGCCATGAATTCTTCGGCCTTTTCCACCATGCGGGTGGAGCCGACGAAATAGGGGGTGCGCTGGTGCAGGGAAGTGGGCTTGATTTCCATGATCCGGCGGTAGCCGTCGGAGGCCTTGCCCCCGGCCTGCTCGGCCAGGAAGGCCAGCGGGTTGCACTCGTACAGCAGGCGCAGCTTGCCGTTGGGGGCGCTGGTGCCGGAGGGGTAGATATAGATGCCGCCCTTCAGCATGTTGCGGTGGAAGTCGGACACCAGGGAGCCGATGTAGCGGGAAGTGTAGGGGCGCTTGCTGGCGTCGTCCTTTTCCTGGCAGTACTTGAGGTACTTCTTCACCCCATCCGGGAACTTGATGTAGTTGCCCTCGTTGATGGAGTAGATGGTGCCCTCTTCAGGAATGCGGATATCCTCATGGGACAGGCAGAAGGATCCCAGCGTGGGATCGTAAGTAAAACCGTGCACCCCGTGACCGGTGGTGTATACCAGCATGGTGGAGGAGCCGTACACCACGTAACCGGCGGCGATCTGGTTGATGCCCGGCTGCAGGAAGTCCTCCAGGGTCACCGGCTGGCCCGGCTCGCTGATGCGGCGGTAGATGGAGAAGATGGTGCCGACGGAAACGTTGACGTCGATGTTGGAAGAGCCGTCGAGCGGATCCATCAGCACCACGTACTTGGCGTTGGAATGGTTCTCGCCGTCGAAGGCCACGAAATGGTCTTCCTCTTCGGAGGCGATACCGCACACCTCGCCGCGGGCCTCGAGGGCGGCCTTGAACATATCGTTGGCGTAGACGTCCAGCTTCTGCTGCACCTCGCCCTGCACGTTCTCGTTGCCGTTGCTGCCACCGATGATGTCGGCGGCCAGCCCGGCCCGGTTGATCTCCCGGTTGACCACCTTGGCGGCGCGGCGGATGGAAGACAGCAGGGATGAAAGCTCACCGGTTGCGCTGGGGTATTCGGCCTGTTTCTTTACGATGTATTCACCCAGGGTAATCATATGGTTCCTCAGACGTTTCCTTGTGGCGGAGATGGTCCCCGCCGGCGTTGCGGGGCAATTTACCCCTTTATCTTTTTTCTTGCAGTGAATTTTGTCGGATACCGCCGCTGAATCGAGTCAGCCTGCGCTCAGCAGGCGACGAACCGCGTCCAGATCCGCCGGGGTATCCACCCCGGCCGGCGGCACCGTGCAGGCCTCGGCCAGGACGATGGACTCCCCGTGCCACAGCACCCTCAGTTGCTCCAGCTTTTCCCGCTGCTCCAGCGGGCTGACCGGCAGGGCCAGGTAACGGCGGATAAAGCCGGCCCGGTAGGCATAGATGCCGATATGGCGCAGGCAGCCGGCAAGCTGGGGCGCCGAGGTGGCCATGCCGTCCCTGTCCCAGGGAATGGGCGCCCGGCTGAAGTAGATGGCCTTGCCCGCCGCGCTCTGCACCACCTTGACCACGTTGGGATCCTGCCACTGCTCCGCCTCCTCGACCGGCGTCGCCAGGGTCGCCATGGGCGCATCACTGGCCGCCAACAGGCTCGCCACCTGATCGATCAGGGCCGGCGGCAACAGCGGCTCGTCCCCCTGCACGTTGACCAGGATATCGTCCGGCGCCAGGCCGAGCTGCTCCACCACTTCCGCCAGCCGTTCGGTGCCGGACTCGTGGTGGCGGCCGGTCATGCACACCTCCACCCCGCTGTCCGCCAGGGCGTCACGGATACGTTCGTCGTCGATGGCCACCACCACCCGGGCGGCGGCACTCTGCAGGGCCTGCTCGACCACCCGGCGGATCATCGGCTTGCCATGGATGTCGGCCAGCGGCTTGCCGGGCAGGCGGGTCGAACTGTAACGGGCGGGGATCACGACGATAAAGCTCATCCGGGCAGCTCATCCAGGTCGAGTTTGCGGGCCCGGTTTTCCAGCAGCACCGGGATGTTTTCGGTAACGGGGTAAGCCAGCCGGTCAAAGCGGCAGATCAGCTCGTTGTGCTGCCGGTCCAGCTGCAACTTGCCCTTGCACACCGGGCAGGCAATGATTTCCACCAGTTTGGCGTCAATCGCCATGGTCTTGCTCCTTTAGTCGGGTTAACAGCAGTCGTTCGAAGTCGGGATCCAGCCGGGCATCGACGGGGACGAACCAGGCGTTGTCGTGCCCCCCCGGCCACTTCACCGCATCTTTCTCGGTCATCAGCAACGGCGCCGCAGCCAGCGTCGCCAGTTGCTCCGGGCTCACCGCTCTATGGTCGGCCAGGGCCAGCCGCCGGTCAAGCCTGAATCCCAGTCGTTCCAGAGTGGCGAAAAAACGGGGCGGATGGCCGATGCCGGCCATGGCATGCACCGGTGTACCCGGCTCGGGCGGGGTTCGGCCGGTGAGTGGGCTCAGCCGGCCGGGCTCGAGCGTCATCAGATATTCCCCGGGCCGGGCCGGGCCACCGTTGTTGACCACGGCGCTCACGGTGCCGAGCCGCCAGCGGCCTTCGCGCAGGGGGCCCATCGGCAGCAGCCGGCCGTTGCCGAAACGGCGCTGGCCGTCCACCACCACCAGCTCGATGTCCCGGGCCAGGGCGTAATGCTGCAGGCCGTCGTCGCTGACGATGATGTCCGCGCCGAGCTTCACCAAACGGGCGGCCGCCTCGGCCCGTTTGGGCCCCACCACCACCGGACAGCCGGTGCGTCTATGGATCAAGACCGGCTCGTCGCCGGCCTCGGCGGCGGCGGTATCGGCGTCCAGCACCAGCGGATAGCGCTCGGCCTTGCCGCCATAGCCCCGGCTGATCACCCCGGGCCGGTAGCCCCGGGCCCGCAGCCATTCCACCAGCCACACCACCAGCGGCGTCTTGCCGTTGCCGCCGACGGTGAGGTTGCCGACCACGATCACCGGCACCGGCGCCCGGTACACGGGGCGCAGGCCGGCCCGGTACAGCCGGCGGCGCAGGCCGCTTGCCAGGGCGAACAGCACGCTCAGCGGCGCCAGCAGCCACAGCCAGGTGGGCGCCCTGTACCAGGCCCGCATCAGTGCTCGCCGTACTGGATGCTGCGCAGCTGGGCATAGGCGCCCTGCCGTGCCAGCAGCTCGGTGTGGTTGCCCCGCTCCACCACCCGGCCCTCGTCGATCACCAGGATTTCGTCCGCGTTCTCGATGGTGGACAGCCGATGGGCGATCACCAGCGCCGTCCTGTCCTTGCGCAGTACTTCCAGCGCCGCCTGGATATGACGCTCCGATTCGGTATCCAGCGCCGAGGTGGCCTCGTCCAGGATCAGCAACGGCGCGTTGCGCAGCATGGCCCGGGCGATGGCGATGCGCTGGCGCTGGCCGCCGGACAGGCTGGCGCCGTTTTCGCCGATCACGGTGTCGTAGCCCTGGTCCAGCTTCCGGATGAACTCGTCGGCGTAGGCCACTTTGGCCGCCGCGATGATCTGCTCGCGGCTGTACTGGCCCTGGGCGGCGTAGGCGATGTTGTTGGCGATGGTGTCGTTGAACAGGTGCACATGCTGGGACACCAGGGCGAACTGGCGGCGCAGATCGCTCAGCCGGTAGGCGCGGATATCGACCCCGTCGAGGCGGATCTCGCCCTGGTCCACGTCGTAGAAGCGGGTCAGCAGGCTGGCGATGGTGCTCTTGCCCGAGCCGGAGCGGCCCACCAGGGCGATGGTCTTGCCCGGCGCCAGGCTGAAGCTGACATCCTTCAGCGCCGGGGTGTCCTTGGTGGGATAGCGGAAGGTGACATGGTCGAACTCGATCCGGCCCTGGGCGCGCGCCAGTTCCCGCTCGCCCTCGTCCTGCTCGCCGTCGCTGTCGAGCAGGTCGAACAGGCTCTGGCAGGCGGCGATGCCGCGCTGGTAGGAGGCATTGACCTGGGTCAGGCTCTTCAGCGGGCGCATCAGCATCATCATGGAGGTGACGATCACGGTGAAGGTGCCCGGCGTCAGTTGCTGCTGAATATCATCGAAGGTGGCCACGTAGAGCAGTATGGCCAGGGCGGTGGAGGCGATCACCTGCACCAGCGGGGTACCGATCGAATCCGCCGCCACCATTTTCATGTTCTGCTGGCGCACCTTGTTGCTGACCCCGGTGAAACGCCCGGACTCCACCCGCTGGCCGTTGAACATCAGCACTTCCTTGTGGCCCTTGAGCATCTGTTCGGTGCTGCTGGTGATATTGCCCATGGCGTCCTGCATGCCCTTGCTGATACGGCGGAAACGGCGGCTGATCACCGCGATCATCACCCCCACCACCGGGCCGACCACGAAGAAGATCAGCGACAGCTGCCAGGAATGGTAGAACATCAGGCCCAGCAGGCCGATCACGGTGGCCCCCTCGCGCACCAGGGTCACCAGGGTGGAGCTGGCCGCCGACGACACCAGGGAGGCGTCGTAGGTCACCTTCGACAGCAGGTTGCCGGTGTTGTGCCGGTCGAAAAAGGCCACCGGCATCGCCATCAGCTTGTTGAACACCTGCTGCTGCAGCGCCATCACCACATGGTTGCCGACCCAGGCCATGCAGTAGCCGGAAAGAAAGGTACAGATGCCGCGCAGGAACACGATGCCGATCACGAACAGCGGCATCCACTTCAGCACGTTCGGATCCTGGCCGGTCAGGCCATCGTCGATCAGCGGCTTGATGGAGTAGACAAAGGTGGTGTCGACCGCGGCATAGCCCGCCATGCCGATAATGGCGGCCACCAGGCCGAGCTTGCGCTCCTTCACATAACCCAGCAGGCGCTTGAGCACCGGCCAGGACGAGGAGTGTGCATCTTGGGACATAAGGTCTCTGCCTTGAAAAACGAGGCGCTATTCTAACGGCTTAGACTCGTTCAACCAAGCGTTGAGCCGATGATACCAGGGGCCGGGCCGGCGGGCGTTCACCAGCCGCCAGCGGTCGCCGCTTGCCGCCAGGTGCACCATGCCGTGCTCGCCGGTCACCAGCTGGGGCACGCCCTGCTGCGCGAAACGCGCCACCACCTCCGGCGACGGAAAGCCCCAGCGGTTGTTGAAGCCGGCGGTGTGCACCACCAGCTGCGGCGCCACCGCCCGGTTGAAGGCCTCGGTGGAGGAGCTGCGGCTGCCGTGGTGGGGGCTCAGCAGCAGTTGGGCGTCCAGCCGCGGTCCGCGCCCGAGCAGGGCCCGCTCCGCCCGGGCCTCGATATCGCCGGTCAACAGCAGCGCCAGCCGGCCGTCATCGATGCGCAACACGCAGGAGTCGTTGTTGCGGTGGCCCGTGCTCGCCTCGGGCCACAACACCTGCAGCTGCAGCCGCCCCCACTCGGCCCGCTGGCCGGCCCGGCAGCGCGGCCCCTCCGGCCAGGCCCCCAGCCGCCGGGCCACCGGCAGGGTGGCGGCCAGGTGCTCCCGGTTGCCGCTGTGGTCGCTGTCGTCGTGGCTGATCACCAGGTAGTCCAGCCGCCCGATGCCGAGGCGGGTCAGCAGCGGCAGTATCACCGCATCCGCCATGTTGAACCCGGAGGGGAAGCGGTTGCCGGTATCGTAGAGCAGGGCCCTCTTGCCCTGGGTCACCAGCACCGACAGCCCCTGCCCCACATCCAGCACCCGCACCTCCCAGGACGGCCCGGGCCAGAGCTGCAGCCCGGCGAGGTAGAGCGCCAGCCAGGCCACCGGCCGGCCGCGCGGCAGCAGGCCGGCCAGCAGCAGCGCCGCCGCCAGCAGCACGATGCCCTGCGCCAGGGCCGACAGCATCAGCCAGGGCGACAACGCATGCGCCAACCAGTGCAGCCCTGCCAGCAGGAATTCGAACAGCCGGCCGAGCCCGTGCAACAGCCAGGCCGCGACCCCGGGCGCCGGCACCAGCAGCAGGCAGGCGAGCAGCAACAGGGGGATCAGCAGCAGGGAAAACAGCGGGATCAGCACCAGGTTGACCGGCAACGACAGCCAGCTGACACCGCCGAACAGCAGCATCACCAGCGGCAGCAACAGCAGGGTCAGCCCCAGCTGCAACCGCCACAGGTTGTTCCCGCCCAGCCAGCCGGCGCAGGCCAGCAGGGCGGCGACCGCCAGCACCGACAGCCAGAAGCCCTGGTTCAGCGCCAGCCAGGGCATGGTCGCCAGCAGCAGCGCCATGGTGACCAGCAGGATGCGCCGCCCGCTCCAGAACCGCCCCCAGCACAACAGCGCCAGCCACAACAGCAGCATCAGCAGGGCCCGCTGGGTCGGCAGCGAAAAGCCGGCCAGCCAGGCATACGCCAGGGCCAGGCCACCGCCCAGCAGGGCCGCGGCGAGCGGCTGGCCGGTCAGCCGGCCGAGCAGCACGCCGAGCGCCGCCGCCAGGCCGATATGCAGCCCGGAGATGGCAAACAGGTGGCTGATGCCGAGGGCGCGCAGCACCTCCCAGTCCGCCGGCGTCAGCCCGGCCCGCTCGCCGAAGCTCAGCGCCAGCAGCCAGTCCCGCGCCGGTTGCCCGTCCGTCAGTTGCCGGAAGCGGGCCAGCAGGCGCGCCCGCCAGGACGGCACCGCCGCCTGGTGCGCCAGGGTGCCGGTCAGGTAGCCACGCGCCGTGATCCCCTGCCCCAGCAGCCAGCGGGCACTGTCGAAGGTGCCCGGATTGTGCAGGCTGTGCGGCGGCTGGAGCCGGCTGACGGAATGGATTTCATCCCCCCGCGCCGGCGCCGCGCCCTGCCCGTACCAGGACAGCAACACCCGGGGCCGGGGGGAAAGTGCTTGACCATCAAGGCTTTTCAGACTGACAATCAGCCGGCTCGCGCCCCTGTCCCGGTGTTGGGCGTCGACCACTGAGCCCGCTATAATATGACTTTTCTGAAACAGGGCGGGCTGCTGCAGCCAGGCCAGCTGCCAGTGGCTGTAACACAGCGCCCAGACGATGCCGAGCAGCAGGCAGGCCAGCGCCGGCCGTGCTCGCCAGCACAACCAGCCCAGCCAGGCCAGCGGTAGCCACCAGTCCCAGCCCGGCAGCCAGGGCCAGAGCATAAGGGTAGATATGCCCGCGCAGAAACAGAACAGCCGCTTATCCATGTGATAAGTATTGCGGACCCGGAGCAGATGCCAAAAAAGACGTTAAAACGCCTGATGCCCGACCCGGGCATCATCAAGAACAACAAGCTGCTCGGCCTGCTCGGAAGCCGCCTGCACGACATCAACCTCTGGCACCTGAACCGCCACTCCGCCGCCGGGGCCTTCGCGGTGGGCCTGTTCTGCGCCTGGCTGCCCATCCCCTTCCAGATGCTGCTCGCCGCCGCCCTGGCCATGGTGTTCCGGGTCAACCTGCCGCTGTCGGTGGTGATGGTCTGGTTTACCAATCCGCTGACCATGCCGCCGATGTTCTACTTCGCCTACCGGCTGGGCGCCTTCCTGCTGGGCAAACCCCATCACTACGAGCACTTCGAGATGAGCCTGAGCTGGCTGACCAGCGCCATGAGCACCGCCGGGCCGCCCTTCCTGCTCGGCTGCCTGGTGCTGGGGCTGGTCAGTTCGGCCACCGGTTTCATGCTGATCCACGGGCTGTGGCGCTGGTCGGTGTCGCGACGCTGGAAGCTCAGGCGACGGGGTCGCTGATGCTGCGCCAGTGGTTGCGCCGCAAGATGCCGAGCCAGGAGACGCTGCGCCAGCACAAGACCCTGGCGCTGTTCGGCGAGCGCCTGCTCACCCCCGACTGCTGGTTCTGCAACCGCCATTCCGCCGCCGTGGCGGTGGCCGCCGGCCTGTTCGCCGCCTGGCTGCCACTGCCCATGCACACCCTGGTGGCCATCGCCCTGGCACTGATTTTCAAGGGATACCTGCCGCTGGCCATCGCCATGGTGTGGGTCAACAACCCGCTGACCCTGGCACCGATGTTCTACCTGGCCTACCGTGTCGGCGCCCGGCTGCTGGGCAGCCCGGAGATCGATTTCGCAGGATCGCTGGAAGAGGAAGCCCTGGCCCTGGCGCTGCCGCTGTTCACCGGCTGCCTGTTGCTCGGCCTGGGCTCGGCCCTGCTCGGCTGGCTGCTCACCCGCCTGGGCTGGCGCTGGAAGATCCAGCTGTCCTGGCTGCTGCGCAAACAGAATCGTGAGCCCTGAGGCTTGCCCAACATCCACGACCGAGTGGGGCGCGGGCGGCCCGCCCGCATAAAAGCCGCACGCTTGAGTGGAGAGCATGGCCCACCCCGCGATGCCGCTTTTTACCCGAGGATCTCCCCCCAACCACGACTCCCACTCCATGGGTTCGCACTGCGCGCGAAGGCGGGCGGGCCGCCTGCGCTCCAAATCAAGCTTCGCCCAGCAGTTGGTTGGGCAGCAGCCGGCCGGCGCGCCAGGCCGGGTAGAGGGTGGCGACGAAGATCAGCGCCAGGGCCGAGCCGGTCACCAGCCACAGATCGGCCCAGTGGAACTCGGTGGGAATGAAATCGATAAAGTAGACCTCGGGGTTGAGCAGCCGGTGCCCGGACAGCCGCTCGTAGCCGGCCACCAGCTCCGACAGCCGGGTCGCCAGCAGCCCGCCCAGCAGGCCGCCGATCACCACCCCGGCGATGCCGTTGAGCATGCCCTGCACCACGAAGGCGCCGCGGATCTGCCAAGGGCCGGCGCCCATGGTCTTGAGGATGGCGATGTCGCCCTTCTTCTCGTTCACCGCCATCACCAGGGTGGAGACGATATTGAAGCTGGCCACCGCCATCACCAGCAGCAGCACCACTATCATCAGGGTGCGCACCAGCTGGATGTCCCGGTAGATATTGCCCTGGCTGTTCATCCAGCTGGTGACGTAGAACGGCGCCGGCAGCCCCATGGCCGCGTTCATGGTCAGTTCATCGGCGGCCAGCACCTGGTTCACCCGCAGGTGGAAACCCAGCACCGCCTGGTCCAGCTCCCGCAGCTGCTGCGCGTCTTCCAGGTGGGTGTAGCCCAGCACGGTGTCGAGCTGGCCGCCCAGGCTGAGGATGCCCGCCAGGGTAAAGCTGTGCCGGCGGGGCGAGCCGAAGCCCTGGCCGCCGGGCGCGGGCAGCAGCAAGGACACGCTGTCGCCCACCTCGAGCTCCAACTGCTCGGCGATGGCCTTGCCCAGGATCAACTGCCGCTCGCCCGGGTGCAGCACCGTCAGGCTGGCGCCGCCGAGGTAGGGCGCCAGCGCGGAGATGCGCGCCTCGTGCTCCGGCGACACCCCCTGCAGCTGCACCGCCTTCAGCTTGGCGCCCTTGCCGAGCAACCCCTCCAGCGGCACATAGGGCGAGGCCGCCACGATGCCCGGCGAGGCCTCGAGCGACGCCACCAGTTGCCGCCAGTCGCCGACCGGATCTTCCGCGGCATAGAGCTGGCCGTGGGGCAGCACCGACAGGATGCGGTTTTCCAGCTCGCGCTGAAAGCCGTTCATCGCCGACAGCCCCAGGATCAGGGCGCCGACCCCGATGGCGATGCCGAGGATGGAGGCCACCGAAATAAAGGAAATAAAGCGGTTGCGGCGCCGGGCCCGGCTGAAACGCCAGCCCAGGTACAGGCTCAGGGGGCGGAACATCAGCCTTGCTCCTGCAGGCGGCCGTCCACCAGCCGGGCCTGGCGGTCGAGCCGGGCGGCCAGGGCCAGGTCGTGGGTCACCACCACCAGGCCGGTGCCGAGCTCGCTCTGCAGCTCGGCCAGCAGCGCGAACACCTCGGCGGCGCTGTGGGCGTCCAGATTGCCGGTGGGCTCGTCCGCCAGCACCAGCCGGGGCCGGTTGACCAGGGCGCGGGCGATGGCCACCCGCTGGCGCTCGCCGCCGGACAGCGCCGCGGGCCTGTGCTCCAGCCGGTGCCCCAGCCCCACCCGGTTGAGCAGGGCCTCGGCCTGCTCCCGCGCATCCGGCACCGGCAGGCCGGCGATCAGCAGCGGCATGGCGGCGTTTTCCAGGGCGGTAAACTCCCCCAGCAGGTGATGGAACTGGTACACAAAGCCCAGTTTCTGGTTGCGGAAACGGGCCTGGGCCCGGGCCGACAGCCGGTGCAAATCCTGGCCTTCCACCAGCACCCGGCCGGTGCTGGGGGCGTCCAGGCTGCCGAGCAGGTGCAGCAGGGTGCTCTTGCCCGAGCCGGAGCTGCCCACCACCGCCAGGCTCTCGCCGGCGGCGAGCTGCAGGCTGACCCCGTCCAGGATCGGCACCGGCCGTTCCCCGTCCTGATGGGTTTTACTGAGCTGCTCGACCACTAACAGGGGGTTACTCATAACGCAATGCCTCGGCTGGATGAACGCGCGCCGCCCGCCAGGCCGGATACAGGCTGGCCAGCACGCACAATAACAGGGTGGAAAACAGGATAAGAGCCAACTGCCCGGGCAGCAGCAGCACCGGCAGCTCGCTGCCGCCGGCGGCGGAATAGAAGTTGATGCCGGCGGCGTCGAGCAGCCGGTCCAGGTTGAAGCACAGCAACAGCCCCAGGCCGAAGCCGAGCAGGCTGCCCAGCACGCCGCTGAAGCCGCCCTGGATCATGAACACCGCCATCACCCGGTTGCGGCTCAGCCCCAGGGTCTGCAGCATGGCGATCTCCGCCTCCTTGTCGGTCACCACCATCACCATGGCGGAGAGGATGTTGAAGGCCGCCACCAGGATGATCAGCGCCAGCATCAGGCTCATCAGCCGCTTCTCCATGGCCACCGCCTGGAACAGCTCGCCCCGGCTCTGCTGCCAGCTGTCGAGGCGCAGCCCGTCCGGCAGCGCCGGCAGCCGGCCCAGCTCGAAGGGATCGCGCAGCCACAGCCGCAGGCCCGAGGCCTCGCCCGGCGCATAGCGCAGCAGCCGGGCGGCGTCGTCCAGCCGGGCCAGCACCACCTGGCCGTCCACGTCGTTGCCGGTGCTGAAGGTTCCCACCAGGGTGAAGAGCCGCTGGCTGGGCACCCGGCCGAGCGGGGTGAAGCGGCTGCCCTCGGTGACCGTGACCCGCACCTGATCGCCGGGCACCACGCCCAGGGTGCGGGCCACCCCGGCGCCCATCACCAGGCCGTAGGGCAGGTATTCGAAGTATTCCCGGGTGCGCGGGTCCAGCCCCTGCAGCAGCCGGTCGTGCCCGAAGGCGGGATCCAGGCCGTACAGCTCCACCCCGGTCAGGTGGCCGGGCCCCTGGATCATCGCCTCGGCGCGGATGAAGGGGGTGCTGGCCTCGACCACCTCCCCCGCCTCGAACAGGGCGGCGTATTGCGCCGGATCGGCGAGCCGGCGCTGCTCGTTGGTGACCAGCGCATGGGGGATCACCCCCAACATGCGATCTTTCAGCTGTTGTTCGAAGCCGTTCATCACCGCCGACACCAGGATCAGGGCGGCGACCCCGAGCAGGATACCGATGGTGGAGAAGCCGGAAACGAAGGAAGCGAAGCTGCGCCGCCCCCGGGCGCCGGCATAGCGCAGACCCAACATCAGCGTCAGGGGTTGAAACATGGTCTAATCATCCGTTTTTCAAAGGGTTTTACGTCACCCGCAAGTTGCGGAATAATAAAGGCTTGTGAATGGCGCAACAAGAGCAGCAAATCATGGCAGACCCTTATTTCAGCGTCGACCACCGGGCCCGGGTCAACCTGATCCCCCTGGCCGAAGGGGAAACGGTACCCGACGACGACGCCCTGGAGGCCGAGATCCCCGCGCCGTTCAAGCTTATCAGTGAAGTCACCCGCATCGATACCAATACCGCCCGGCTGTTGCGCAACCTGGACGAACACGCCGCCGAGCTGGTGGAGATCATCAACCAGCAGTCGCGCAAAATCGACCTGGTGCTGAGCTACGTGCTGGCCGGCCAGGATACCCCGGAGCACCGCTACCAGACCCAGACCCTGGGCGGCGGCGGTTTCACCTTCGACTCGCGACAGCCCCTGGCCGAGGGCATCCGGGTGCGGGTCAAGCTGTTCCTGCCCGAGCTGTCGGTGGCGGTGTACGCCTATGGCGAGCTGCACCCGGCCGGCGAGGCGGAGCGCTACCGCTGTGACTTTATCGCCATCCGCGAGCAGGACAGGGACGCCCTGATCCGCGCCAGCCTGCAGCTGCAGGCCAGACAACTCAAGGCCCGCGCCGAGCGCCGCGCCCAACAAGATACCGACTGACCCCATGATCAAGATCCCAAGCCCCACGCCCAGGCCGAAAGCCAGCCTGGGCCAGCTTATCGGCAGCAGCCTGTCGCTGGCCGTGGCCGAGCAGGTAACGCAGCATGCGCACCTGGTGCTGCTGCTGGTGCCCGACACCCCCTCCGCCCTGCGCCTGGAGCAGGAGGCGCGCCACCTGCTGGCCGACAGCGGCCTGCCGGTGTGCCTGTTTCCCGACTGGGAAACCCTGCCCTACGACCACTTTTCGCCGCACCAGGACATCATCTCCCAGCGGCTCGAAACCCTGTACGGCCTGCCGGCCCTGGGGCGGGGCCTGCTGATCGTGCCGGTCACCACCCTGATGCTGCGCACCCCGCCCCGGGCCTGGCTGGAGCACAACAGCCTGCTGCTCAACACCGGCGACAAGCTCGACCTGCACGGCCTGCGCAGCCGGCTGGAGCAGGCCGGCTACCGGGCGGTGGACCAGGTGCTGGAGCACGGCGAATTCGCCGCCCGCGGCGCCCTGCTCGACCTTTTTCCCATGGGCGCCGAAGAGCCCATCCGCATCGACTTTTTCGACGACGAAATCGATACCCTGCGCCCCTTCGATCCGGACACCCAGCGCTCCAGGGACAAGGTGGCGCAGATCCGGCTGCTGCCGGCGCGGGAGTTTCCCACCGATGCCGCCGCCATCGAGCGCTTTCGCGGCCAGTACCGGGAGCGCTTTCAGCTGCGCAACGAGCCCGAGGCGCTCTACCACCGGGTGAGCCAGCAGCAGTTTCCGGCGGGCATCGAGTATTATTTCCCGCTGTTTTTCGAGCACACCCAGACCCTGTTCGACTCCCTGCCCGCCCAGACCCTGGTGCTGGCCCAGAACGATCTGCTGGCCCCCGCCGAGGCGGTGTGGGCGGACGTGCAGGCGCGCTACGAAGAGCGCCGCCACGACACCCTGCGCCCCCTGCTGCCGCCGGCACAGCTCTACCTGGCCCCGGATCAGCTGTTTGCCGCCCTCAAGGCCTATCCGCAGCTGGTGCTGAGCCAGCACCCGGTGATGGAGAAAGGCGACCGGCTCAATGCCCCGGTGGCGCCCCTGCCCGAGCTCGAGGTGGAGCACCAGAAAACCGAGCCCCTGGCCCGGCTGCTGGCCTTTTGCGAGCGGTTCCCCGGCCGCATTTTGTTCTCGGTGGAAAGCGCCGGCCGGCGCGAGGCGCTGACCGAGCTGCTGGCCGGCTCGCCCATCCGGCCCTGGCCGGTAGAGAGCCTGACCCGCTTTGTGGCCGGGGAAGAGCGCCTCGGCCTGCTGGTGGGGCCGCTCTCCCAGGGCTTTGTGCTGAACGACGAACTGGCCGTCATCTGCGAGGGCGACCTGCTCGGCGGCCGGGTGATCCAGCGCCGGCGGCGGGAAAAGTCCGCCGCGCTCAGCCCGGATACCCTGATCCGCAACCTGGCGGAGCTGTCCATCGGCCAGCCGGTGGTGCACCTGGACCACGGCGTGGGCCGCTACATGGGGCTGCAGACCCTGGACGCGGGCGGGCTCAAGTCCGAATACCTGACCCTGGAATACGCTGGCGGCGACAAGCTCTATGTGCCGGTGACCGCCCTGCACCTGGTGGGCCGCTACAGCGGCGCCGACGATCCCGGCCTCAACAAGCTGGGCAACGACTCCTGGGCCAGGGCCAAGCGCAAGGCGGCGGAAAAAGTGCGCGACGTGGCCGCCGAGCTGCTCGACGTGTATGCCCGCCGGGCCGCCCAGCCGGGCCAGGCCATCACCCACGACAAGAGCGCCTACCGCCAGTTCTGCGATGCCTTTCCCTTCGAGGAAACCGACGACCAGCTGAAAGCCATCAACGCCGTGCTGACCGACATGACCCAGCCCAAGGCGATGGACCGGCTGGTGTGCGGCGACGTGGGCTTCGGCAAGACCGAGGTGGCCATGCGCGCCGCCTTTGTGGCGGTGCACGGCGGCAAGCAGGTGGCGGTGCTGGTGCCCACCACCCTGCTGGCCCAGCAGCACTACGACAACTTCCGCGACCGCTTCGCCAACTGGCCGGTGCGGGTGGAAATGGTCAGCCGCTTCAAGACCGGCAAGGAGCAGGACAAGGTGCTCACCGGCCTGGCCGAGGGCGCCATCGACATCGTGATCGGCACCCACAAGCTGCTGAGCCAGGAGGTGAAGTTCAAGGATCTGGGCTTGCTGGTGGTGGACGAGGAGCACCGCTTCGGGGTGCGGCAGAAGGATCAGATCAAGGCGCTGCGCGCCGACGTGGACATCCTCACCCTGACCGCCACCCCCATTCCCCGCACCCTCAACATGGCCATGGGCGGCATGCGCGATCTCTCCATCATCGCCACCCCGCCCGCCAAGCGGCTGGCGGTGAAGACCTTTGTGCGCGAGCACGACCCGGCGCTGGTGCGCGAGGCGATACTGCGGGAGCTCAAGCGCGGCGGCCAGGTGTATTACCTGCACAACGAGGTGCAGACCATAGAAAACAGCGCCGACGCCCTGCGCACCCTGGTGCCCGAGGCGCGCATCGCCATCGCCCACGGCCAGATGCGCGAGCGCGAACTGGAGCGGGTGATGTCCGACTTTTACCACCAGCGCTTCAACGTGCTGCTGTGCTCCACCATCATCGAAACCGGCATCGACGTGCCCAGCGCCAACACCATCATCATGGACCGGGCCGACAAGCTGGGCCTGGCGCAACTGCACCAGTTGCGCGGCCGGGTGGGCCGTTCGCACCACCAGGCCTACGCCTACCTGCTCACCCCCCATCCCAAGCGGATGACCACCGACGCCAAGAAGCGGCTGGAGGCCATTGCCGCGCTGGAAGACCTGGGTGCCGGCTTCGCCCTGGCCACCCACGACCTGGAGATCCGCGGCGCCGGCGAGCTGCTGGGCGACGAGCAGACCGGCCAGATCACCGCCATCGGCTTCAGCCTCTATATGGAGATGCTGGAGCAGGCGGTGAAGGCGCTGCAGTCCGGCAAGGAGCCGGCGCTGGACCAGCTGCTGCGCGCCCAGACCGAGATCGAGCTGCGCCTGCCGGCCCTGCTGCCGGACGACTACATTCCGGACGTGAACATGCGCCTGTCCATGTACAAGCGCATCGCCGCCGCCGAGGACGAGGCCTTCCTGCGCGAGCTGCAGGTGGAGCTGATTGACCGCTTCGGCCTGCTGCCGGAGCCGGGCAAAAACCTGGTGGCCCTGGCCGGGCTCAAGATCAAGGCCAGCCGCATCGGCATCGAGAAGATAGACGCCGGCCCCCAGGGCGGCACCCTCGCCTTCGCCCAGGACGCCAAAATCGACCCGGGCTACCTGGTCAGCCTGCTGCAGAGCCAGCCGCGCATCTACAAGATGGAAGGCCCGACCAAGCTGCGCTTCGCCATTCCCAGTACCGACGCCAAGGCCCGGCTGGCGCTGGTGGGCGACATGCTGAAGGAGCTGGAGGCTCACCGGATCTGACCCCGCCGGCGCCGCCCGGGAGGGGCGGCGCCGGCCTGCGATGAATGACAGAGAGACAATGACTTCACCCTGCTGTAACGCCCCCGCCCACGGCCCCCTGCGGGTCGGCATTTTGGGCGGCGGCATGGCCGGCGCCACCGCCGCGCTGCGGCTGGCCGATATGGGCATCAACACCCTGCTGATAGAAGCCGGCAATGGCCTGATCAACGGCCCGCCCATCTGCCACCTGCACGCGGGCGGCAACCTCTACCGGGAGATTGGCGACGACCAGTGCCTGGCCCTGCTGCGCCAGTCCATCGACTCGGTGCGGGCCTATCCGCACAGCATCAACCGCCGCCCCACCGTCATCGCCACCCCGGTAACAGACCCGGGCGATGCCGAGGCGCTGCTGCCCCGGCTGCGGCAGGTGGCCCGGGAATATCAACGGCTGGTGGAACTGGACCCGGCCAACCAGGTGCTGGGCGAACCGGAGGACTACTACCGCTGCTACGGCCGGGAACAGTTCGAGGCCCTGGCCCGCCGCCCCATGCCGGACCGGGCCCGGAGCCTGGACGACTGGCTTATCCCCCTCGCCCGCCAGCTGCAGCCGGAGCAGTTCAAGTTCCCGCTGATCCTGGTGCAGGAATACGGCTGGAGCCTGTTCCGCATGGCCGCCAGCGCCACCTTGGCGCTGGAAGCCTCGCCCCACTGCGAGCTGTTGCTGAACACCAGGGCCATGGGCCTGGATCAACTGGAAGGCGGCTGGCGCATCCAGAGCCAGGGCCCGGCCGGCGAGCGCGTCGACAAGGTGGATTTTCTGGTGAACGCCTGCGGCTTTCGCACCGGCCTGGTGGACGACATGGCCGGCTACCGCCGCCAGCGGCTGGTGGAATACAAGGCCGCCTACCTGGCCCGCTGGCAAACCCCGGGCGACTGGCCCGAGGTGATCTTCCACGGCGAGCGCGGCACCCCGCAAGGCATGGCCCAGCTGACCCCCTACCCCGGCGGCCTGTTCCAGCTGCACGGCATGACCGACGCCATTACCCTGTTCAAGGACGGCCTGGTGGCGAGCGGCGCCGACAGCGCCCAGCCCCGCCTGCCCGAGCACTATCGCCGGCAAATCGACCAGGGCTGGCAGGCCGAGGACGTGGACGCCCGCACCCGCGGCGCCATCGCCCACCTGGCCCGGCTGCTGCCCGCCTTTGCCGGGGCCGAGCCCGCCGGCCAGCCGCTGTTCGGCGCCCAGCAGATCCCGGGCAGCGACCCCAAGCTGCGGGCGGCGGATGTATCCTTCGAGGGCAGCCACTACGCCCGGGTGGAAATTGTAAAAGCCTCCTCGGCGCTCACCGCCGCCGACCGCATTGTCGGCAAGCTGGCGGAGCTCGGCTGGCTGGGCCAGCCGGCGGCAAACCGGCCCCCGGCGCTCTCCCCCACCCTGGCCATCACCGCCGACCAGGATCCGGCAAAAGTGGAAGCCACCGCCGTGCGCCTGGCCCGCCAGCGCGGCTACCCCCAGGAGCTGGCCGAAAACGGCTGGTAAGCCTTTTACCTAAACCCTGCCATGCCGGCCAGCGGGCCGGCATCCCAAACCGCTCACAAAACCACCACTCAGGCGTTTTGCCCCCCACTTCCTGCTTTTTGCAATTGCCCTGCCCCACCCCAGCGGCCAGAATAGATACGTTTGAACACAGTGGTGGCAGGGATTGGCGACCTGAAACGTCCGGGCGGTAGCTTGGCTGCGGAATATGACCGCCATTTTATTTAGCCATCTAGAAGTCCGTGGATATACAGTATATTTGGCACCCAGCCAAAAGGCCGCGCGAAATCACCGCAGGCATTGCGCGTTTATCATCCATTGAAAAATAAAGCTCTTTTTATTCAGTTAGTTAAAAAGCGTCGAATATAGATTCCGCGCACACCCAGGAACAAATATGCGCATGCGCGTTTTTTACATTGGAATTTTGCTTGAAATACCATTAAGTTATTGATAATAAATTAATTATTCTGATGCAAAGCGGATTAGCATAAGAGCATATATGCGCATGCGCAGTATTAAAATGTTATGCTTTATAGGAGCCCGCATTGAAGCTTCTCAACGAGATCATTGATGCTTTGAGTTCGCAGGAAAGCTCCCTTACTGGGGCGCTGCTAAAGACCAAGGTATTACTTCACCATATCGGTCACAAAGAACTGGTCGAGTGGGTCAACCACGAGCTCAACGGTTATCCACATGACGGAGAGCTTCCTGAATATCGAATACTTCCAGCCCAAGTATTAGCCAACTTGGCCAACATGGCATATCAAGTAAATTCGCACCCCATTCCCCTCGGTCATCTGGATGACGAAGTTAGAGAGCGTTTTGAGGCGGCAAAGATGTATCAGTCTCTTGCCGTCCTTGAAAAACTCACTGCTGACGAAGACGGGGTTCTAGAATCACCAATCCCGATGCAATACAACGGTATCTTCGGAGGAAGCTTAGCCAATGGGTACAAGATCCAGAGAGTATGGAGTTCCATCGGGAAAGCTGATGTAGCCCAGATATTCATCCAGGTTAGATCAAGGCTTCTAGATTTTGTCCTTGAACTGAAAGAACAGATAGGAGACAACGTGCCAGATCAAGAGATAAAGAAACGAACTGACTCTATTGATGCTTCCAGCCTGTTCAGCAACGCCATCTTTGGAAATAACACAACCATTGTTGTCGGCAATCACAACTCTCAAGACGTCACTAACATAATCGCCAAAGGCAATTTTCCCGCCTTGGCGGAGCACCTAAAGAAACATGGTATTGCTGAGTCGAATATCGCCGAGCTCCAAACAGCGATCAAGACTGACGAAAACACCTTAGAAGTAAGACAAAAGCAGTTCGGGCCAGCCGTTAAGACTTGGCTCCAAAATATGCTTTCAAAGGCTGTCGATGCGTCATGGAATATAGAACTCGGCGTTGCCAGCAGCCTGCTAGCGACAGCACTTCAAAATTACTACGGTTGGCCATAATGCATAACAATCCGGTCCAGCGGACAGTCGGCCAGCTGCGCTGTCCGCCTGCTGCTGACCTTCGTCGTTAACTGTCAAGAGTGCCCAGATTATAGTTATAGGAATGAGCGTCGTGGATGAACTTAAAGAAAAACTGTTGAAAGCCAATATGGATGGCAATTTTTTTGAGCTCATCCAAGAGGTTTATTATGAAGACCGAAGAGGTGAAAAGCTTCTGCCTAGCCTTTTGGTTGAATTGCATAATGAAGGGCTGTTAGATCTCGTAGAGTTATTCGCCAGTTTTAAAAATAAAACTGAAAATTATGACTTTTTTTCAGTACGACATATTTTCGAAGAGGTTTTACCGGATATTAATGCTCCGGTAAAAGACGTTGCTGATTGCGTGAAGCATCTTACGCTAGAAGCTGGTCAAGATATGGCCGCACATATGCTTTTGCCCCCATTTAAAGAGTTCTGTAAAAAAGATACAGATAGAGCAAAAGAGCTATTTTATATCGCTTTAAATAATATTGACGAAGACTTTGACCATTTATCTACTGCTATTGAAGCAGGGGCAAGCAATGATGAAGTTCAATACGTTAATCAAGCGATTGAACTGCTTGCTCATGAGAACGAGTTAATTATACAAAGATCCATTTTTGCATTGGGTAGAATTAATTACCAAGACAAAATGCTATTAAAGCCAGTTGCAATAGCCATCAAAAAATTATCCGCGTCTTCGCCAACGGATGTGATTTTAGCGGCATCAATTAGAGCGCTGTTTAAAATTATTTCTCAATCTGATGATTTAGAGAGTTTGTTCTTAGATTTTTTAAACACACATTCAGACCACTTAGATGATCGATATATTCATGCTGCTTCAGAACTATTATTTTATGACGAGAAGAAAGTAAGCGGCAATGTTGAACCTGAGTTGTTGAATATTTGCAGCCATACCAAACCAGAAAACCAAGGCACTATTAATAATATTGATTACGCTCTGGGGAGAATATTAAAAAGAAACAGTTTTGATGATTGTGTTGTTTTTCTAGAAAAACTCTTTGAATTAAGTAGATACAAGCTATCTATAAAGCATTTCGATAGTTTTGTTCGGGAGCTGCATAATCACCGAGATACTCATCTATCCTCATTACTTACACGATGGTTGTTGTCAAAAAAAGTAAAGCTAGGAAAATATGCTTCTGATCTTCTTCGGGATTCAGATAAAGGTATTTCTATTGGTTTTGACGGTTCCTACGTAACCAAAGAAAACAAAGGCGTACACCTATTTTTAGCGAGAAAAGCTTGTGGATGGTTCTTTAATCAGCCTAAAACAGCTATTAGCTTAATTGAGTCCTTGATTCTTGATGCTCCTGATGATGAATTAAAGGATATTCAGCAGCTCATTTTTCACCCGCTTTGTGTGAGTTACCCTGGAAGTATTCGTAACCACTTGGAAACAATGAACGAGTCAAAAGAAGAAAGACTCAAACAGATAGCATCTGATGTTTTGTCTGAATACGAAGAATATCAAGCATCAGTGAAAGTGGCTTTAAAAATAAATGAATTGAGCCCTAGTGAGCAGGATAGACATACGTACTGGAGGCATCACAATAAATTAATGAGCGAGTCTATGAAGAAGGCCAGAAGAAAATCGCTTTTTACCTCTTTGTTTGGTGGGAATGAATCCGTATTACTCTATGGAAATAAGTCGATTCACTATATACATCATGGTGAGAAAAAGACACGCCAGGAAGTCCCTCTTAGTGAAATTAGTACATCATTTGAATTTGCATCAATGCATAACCTCGACCCGCACGGATTAGAAAATATGATCTGGCAGTTCAGAGCTGAGGGTTGTACGTCATGAAATTAGTGATTAGACAATACTTAGCATCCTTGAAAGAGCGAGGTGAATTGGATGCCTTATTGCCCGACTTACTGTCGCAAATGGGGTTGGAAGTATTTTTAAAACCTGGCGTCGGCAGCAGACAGTTCGGAGTAGATGTTGCAGCTTTTGGTAAGCTGACTAGTGAATCTGAAAGCACTGTTTACTTATTCTCAGTAAAGTCTGGGGATTTGGACAGAAAGGATTGGGATAGCGGTAATCCACAAGACTTGCGTCCTTCTATCAATGAAATAATCGATGTATTTATTCCTACTCGAATTCCAGCAGAATACAAAGATAAACCTGTTGAGATTTGTTTATGCTTTGGTGGTGAAGTTAAAGAAGAAGTAAGATCTAACGTAAGTATGTTTTTAGGTAAATTAAAAACAGATGAATTAAGCTTCTCTGAATGGAATGGCGACAGGCTTGCTGATTTAGTGGAGCAGCACATGCTTCGAGAGGAACTGTTACCCTATAATTGTCGCGGTCTACTTCGAAAGTCACTGGCGATGATTGACGAGCCAGAAGTATCATTTAAACACTTTAGACAGCTTGCCATTAGTCTCACTTGCACTGATGACAAAAAGCCAAAAGACGTTTTAACAGGTATTCGACAATTATATTTATGTCTTTGGATATTATACTCATGGTGCAGAGATGGGGATAATCTAGAGAGCGCATTCCTATCAGCTGAATTTACAATGCTAAATACTTGGGAAGCCGCGAAATTTTCGTTCGGCAAAAAAAATAATGTAGCAGTTTCTACACTGATAACTTTGGATTCAATTCTTAGGCTAAATCTGCAAGTATCAAATCAATATATTGATGAAAGAATCATACCTCATTGCAATAATTTGTATGCTATATCACATGCTGTAAAACCGTCTTGTGCCGCAGATGTAAACTTAAAGTTATTTGATGTTCTAGGTCGGCTAGCCCTTACAGGTTGCTGGTCTTATTGGTATTTAGGCCAAGTTAGTGATGAAAATGTAGAAGCCGGCATATTTTTTTCAGAAGCAGTAACTAAATATCAAGATAGCATTAAGCAGTTAATCGTAAACAACCCTATTTTGTTTACACCATACAAAGATGAACAAGCAATAGATTTAGTATTAGCCGTTTGGTTCCTTTCTCTTGATCATAACCATTGGAGTGATATCAACTCTTGGTTGAGCAATATGTCACGGGAGATATATCAAATGTTTAAGATCAGCGATAAATACCCGACAACCATACGAAGCTACGCCGAATTAATAGAGCATCCCCTTGATAAAACTGAAGATTATAAGAAGAGCGTAACTAAAGGCTCAATATTATACCCCTATATATCTGCTTTTTCAGCGATTATGGGATTTCCAGAGCCATATGAGATGGTTAAAAAAATTAAAGAAGAGTTTTTATCACACTGTAATTTTCAAGTGTATTTTCTTGATGATTCTTCTGAAAATCACTTTTACCGATTCGATAAAATGCACGGTGCAACATTATCTGATGTTTGCGTGACCGAAGCGCCAGATGAATTGATTCAGCAGTTGGTTAGTGAGTGTGATCAGTCAAATAAAATTTATGATATGACTGCTTTCAAATATTCTTTTTGGCCGATTATCTTAACTGGCTGTAGGCATTACAGGCTACCCGTTCCAATGCATTTTATAATTGATACTTTCAAACAAAAAAAAGAGCATGAAGCTGCAAGTGGTAGAGAGGCGGAAGAATCTTAAGCATTCAAGCCTTATCAAAACATACAGTTAACAATTGGCTGTTATCGCCCCTTCGGGGCTGGGACGGCCTTTCCGCCGCTTCGCGGCTACAAGACCGCCCTAAAGCGGGCGTTAGCCATCAAGCAGTGAAGTAATAAATGATATCTGAAGAAGAGTTATCCAGTTTGATAGATGAGTCCGAATGGATGATGGAGGGATTGGATAAGAGCTTTTGGCGATTAATAAAATTATCAGAGCCGGAACTTTGGGAGAATAAAAACCAAGATGGCGATGAACACTTTTGGGTTGTGGCATTAGTTGGTAACTGGTGCATATATCATAGTGGCTTCGAAGATAGATTTTGCATTGATCGCTATGAAGTAAGTGGCGCAGTTGAAGGCCCTACGAATAAATCAATTACATTGCAGTATTTAGTTGCTGACATTATCCAGTCAAGGTTTAAAATCAGCTAACAAGGCGCATCTGCCAGACAAATACTCGCTGGCCGATTTTTTGACATTCCGCTTCGCGGGCAAAAAGCGCCCATCAAGCATTTGCCGCAGCGCTAAACGTTAACTGCATAAACGCCCCCATGATCAATATTTTAAAATATAAAAGCGAGCATGAGATTACATTGCTCACGCTGCTAAAAAACGAGCCGGACTGGCGTTCCTTTGTAAGTGAAGGCGCCATAGATAGATTCAAAAAGCATTGCTTGAAAGCGAAACCTATATCTGCGAATACCAGGGTGAGATTGTCGGCTATATCCGTGCCCTGGTCGATGGCTTTGGAGTCTACATCAGCGAGCTTTATATCGCTCCACCGCACAGGGGAAACGGTTATGGCGCCAAGCTTCTGAGCAAGATCAAGCAGGCGCATCCGGATCAGGACGTTTACGTCCTCTCCGATGAAGATCTGTACTATAAAAAGCTCGGTTGCCAGCGCGTTGGCTCTGTTTTTAAATTGTAATAGGGTGGCCGGCAACGCCACCTCCCCGATTTTCCGCCGCCGGTAATTGGCACCTTGGGTGGCCAAAACGATCAACCGCTTTGACGGAGCCCACTGAAAATGGAAGGAATGGAATACTTTCTTGAAGTCTTTGGCGGGGTGCCTCGGGCTGGCCCTGGTTCGTCCGAGTCAACCCGGCGCCCCTATGGGTTGATGTCAGCGGTACCGCCGTGCCCACGCATTCTCGACATCGGATGCGGGCCGGGTGTGCAGACGGTTGATCTTCTCAAGATGTCCGGTGGAGAAGTGCTGGCGCTCGACTTTCTCCCGCTGATGCTCGAGCGAACACAGTCCAACGCCGCGAATGCGGGGGTCTCAGACCGGCTGACCGTCCTTGAGCAAGACATGACTCAAATGGACTTCCCCGCCGCCAGTTTCGATATTATCTGGTCGGAAGGCGCCATCTATCATCTTGGCTTCGAGCGCGGCCTCCAAAAAATCAAGAAGTTCCTCCGCCCGGGTGGCCATGTTGCCGTCAGCGAGGCCGTTTGGTTAAAGCCCGACCCGCCGGCGCCGGTGGTTGAATTCTGGAAGCAGTATCCCGAGATAGACACCATCGAGAACAAGCTCGCCGTGATCCGCCGGCTGGGATACGAGCCGGAGGGCCACTTTGTTCTTCCCGCAGATACATGGATGCGGGACTACTACGAGCCAATGGAGCTGATCCTGGCCGAGAAGATAAAGCTATGGGAGGGCGACTCCCAGGGTCAGGCGGTAATAGAAGAAGCGCAACAGGAGATAGCGCTTTACCGCCAATACTCGGGCTACTATGGCTATGCCTTCTTCGTGATGAAGCGCCCGCAAGAAAAGGAGATTTCCCACCATGGACATCCCCCGGATATTCAACATTACTGAAAGTGCCCACCGCATCCACAACCCGATCCCCCCCGGAAAGCTCGCCACCCTCGGCGCTGCGCTGCGCCTGGCACCCGGAACCCGGGTGCTCGACCTCGGCAGCGGTTCGGGAGAGATGCTGTGCACCTGGGCACGGGATCACGGCATCATCGGCACCGGCATCGACATGAGCCAGTTGTTCAACGAGCAGGCAAAACTCCGTGCCGAAGAACTCGGCGTCGCCGATCGGGTCGAGTTTATCCATGGCGATGCCGCCGGCTATGTCGCCGACGAAAAAGCCGGTGTGGCGGCCTGTGTCGGTGCCAGCTGGATCGGTGGTGGCGTTGCCGGCACCATCGGGCTTTTGGCGAAGAGTCTCGGTGCCAACGGGATCATCCTCATCGGCGAGCCCTACTGGCGGCAGTTGCCGCCGACGGAAGAGGTCGCCAGGGGGTGTCTTGCCCACTCAATCTCCGATTTTCTCACGCTCCCGGAGCTTATCGCGTCTTTCGGCCACCTCGGCTACGACGTCGTTGAAATGGTTCTGGCGGATCAGGACGGCTGGAACAGATACGAGGCCAAGTGGCTCACCATGCGCCGATGGCTTGAAGCCAACCCCGACGACGAGTTGGCCAAAGAGGTTCGTGCCCAATTGACCTCGGAGCCCGGGCGCTACGTCACTTACACGCGCGAATACCTGGGATGGGGGGCGTTCGCGCTAATGGCGCGGTGACGGAGCTTGGAGCCGGGCCTGGCATTTACGACCCATTTGGCTATCACCTGGCCAGCTCCTCTCCATCTGACCCCGCTTGCCTCCCTTTACGGACAAAAAATCGCAGAAATGGGCAGTTATCTTCTGCCCATCCATGTAGAATTCGCCTTTAAAAGCCGACTCGGCTTGACTCTTGTACACACCCCTAGGATTTTGAATGAAAAAGACCATCGCCCTGACCCATCCCAGGCTGAAGCCGGCTCGCCTGGTGGACTCAATCAAGCATGATATT
The DNA here is from genome assembly GCF_003012775.1 of Zobellella endophytica. GTDB lineage: Bacteria > Pseudomonadota > Gammaproteobacteria > Enterobacterales > Aeromonadaceae > Oceanimonas > Oceanimonas endophytica. The sequence goes on from NZ_PXYG01000003.1 coordinate 60,532, forward strand.
AAAAAGTACCTGAACCGGGAGCGCCGCAAGACGCTGCCGGCGGGCATGGATTACTGGACCTTCGATTGCCGCTTCGGCGCCACTGAAGCAGCGGCGGAAAAGATTTTTACCTCTGAAATCAATGCCCATATCGATGCCGCCGTGGCGCAGGAATTGCCCTCCTTCTATGTGGAGATCCTCGCCAGGGCCTGTAACCATCAGCCCCGCGTCGCCGCCGACGAGGCCGAGGAAGGCTAAGCCCTTGCCCGCTGCCGGACCTGCCGCCAGGTCCGGCCCCGCCCTGGCTCACCGGCCAAAATTCAGCCAAAGCCACAAACAATCCTCTCCCCCACCGCCAAAATCCTGTATATTCTGCCCTCGTTTTTTTGACTGTAGCGACTCTACAGAGGAACTCTTATGCAATTTTCATCTCTGGATCTGGCCCCGGATCTACAGCGCGCTCTTGTAGAATGTGGCTACAGTGCTATGACCCCCGTACAGGCCCAGGCCATCGTGCCCGCCCGGCGCGGCAAGGATTTGCAGGTCACCGCCCAAACCGGCACCGGCAAAACCGCCGCCTTTGCCGTTCCCGTACTGCAGCGCCTGCTGGACAACCCCAAAGCCAGGGTCGAGCGCCGCCCCCGCGCCCTGATCCTCACCCCCACCCGCGAGCTGGCCGAGCAGCTGGCCGATGCCATCGGCGGCTATGCGCGGCATTTGCCGCTGACGGTCACCGCGCTCTACGGCGGCGTGAAGATGGGTGGCCAGGCCAACAAACTGAAAGCGGGTGTCGATATGGTAATCAGCACCCCCGGCCGTTTGATGGAGCACATCACCCTGGGCAACGTGGCATTGACTGATGTTGAATTTGTGGTGCTGGATGAAGCCGACCGCATGCTGGACATGGGCTTTATCACCGATGTGCTGAAACTGATGCAACTGACCGCGCCCAAGCGCCAGACCCTGCTGTTTTCCGCCACCACCTCGCCCGCGGTCAATGAGCTGTCCCACAAGATCCTGCACAATCATCAGCAAATCCGGGTCACCAAAATCAACAGCACCGCCGAGACCGTCCGGCATGTGGTTTATCCGGTGGAAGAAAGCCGCAAGATCGAACTGTTTGAACAGCTGCTGGAAGAGAAAAACTGGTTCCAGGTGCTGGTGTTTACCAGCACCAAGGAGCAGGCCGACCGGCTGCTGGCCGGCCTGAAGCAGCGCAAAATCGAGGCCGCCGTTTGCCATGGCGATAAGAGCCAGGGCTCCAGGCGTCGCGCCATCGCCGATTTCAAATCCGCCAAGTTGCAGGTGCTCATCGCCACCGAAGTGGCCGCCCGGGGCCTGGATATTCAGGGCCTGGATTATGTGGTGAACTTCAACCTGCCTTACCTGCCCGAGGATTACGTGCACCGCATCGGCCGCACGGGTCGCGCCGGGGCGGCAGGCAATGCCATTTCCTTCGTCAGCCGGGAAGAAGAGCAAACCCTGGAGCGCATTCAAAAGCTGATTGGCGGCGAGATCAAACGCATCGTCAAGCCGGGCTTTGAAGTGGGCAACCGGGGCACCCTGTTAAAGAGCATCTCGCGCAAGGTGTTGTCCGGGCGCTCCAACCGGGCCAGCGAAACCGTGATTGAGCTGGAAGGCTCGGGCAATGCCAAAGGCAAGCCACGCCGCGCCAAGCCGGCCGATGCCGCGGGCAACAAGGCCGCACCAAAACCCGTGCGCCTGAAAAAGCCGAGCGCCCCGAAAAGCACCGGGCCGAAGAAAAAAATACTGCGCGGCAAACGCGCCGAGAAATATGCCCGTTAAGCCCTGTTAACCGTCAGTTAAGTCGGTGCCGCCTAAAGAGGTTACTCATAGGCGGCACCCCTGGCCATCCCCCGTATAAGCCAGCACCGACGTGACCGGGCGGCCAGTTCAGCCGCCGTTGCCCCCAAGCCGGCGACACGGCACCCCCTCTCACCCGCGCCACCATGGTCGCACGCCTCCATCACGCCCTCGGCCGGGCTAGACAGGCCAGATTGGGATCAGCTCTTGCCTTTTACCTCGCCTCCTGGCTTGCGGTTCCGCCTCCTCCAACAAACCCAATCCACCACGGCCAATGCCGGAAAAGAGCCCGGGATGGCCGGACTCGCCCCCTGCCGCCGGCGGGTTTGCTCCCGGGTTTCGGCCACCGGCGTTGTGATAAGCACCTACGCCCCCGCGGGCGATAGCGGCCGAAAGAAAGCCCCACCTTGCCGCGCCCCCGTCGGTCCCCAAATATCTTCTTGTTATCGGTGCTCCCGCCTCGCTGTGGGATAATAAGAACCGGATGATGTTCGAAGCCCACAAAAAATTGCCACGCAATAATTAATGCCGTTATACAGATATCAGCGTTCATTTTATTCAGACCCATCAAAAATACCAAAAATAACCAGCAACACATTGAAATATTAGGTCTTATCCATAATTCCAATACAACGGACACCCACTTAAACAGCCGTTGCGAATAGTATTTCACTCAAAACAAGCGACGCCCCCTCACCAGCCCGGGTTGAGTCGTGCCCCAGGGATGACGCAGCCCTTTAAATAGCTGTTCCGAATAGTAGATCAAGCAAGACAGCGGGCGGGTACTGCTAAGCAGACCCTCTGCGCCAGGGATGGCGCGGCGGAGCCCCCGGGGATGGGTTTACGGCGTGTCTGTGTGCGGTGCCCGGCCGATGTAGCACCATTAGGATCAGTTATTTAACCGGTGCAATAACCATTCAACGACACCGAATTAAGATCAATCGGTTATAGCTACTCGACATTTAGCCATATAAAACAGAGCCATTTGATTACCACCCTCTGTTATTGCGTGGAATCCGCATTTCCAATTGACTCATCGATGATCCAGACTATTTTTAGAGATGAGGTAGCACACCACCTCAACCACTCACAACAGGAATGCGATACTTTTGCTCAGGAGAATAAAAAATGCGTCACAATCAATCAAAAAAAACAGTAACCGCAATGATGGCTCGCGCTCAAACTGCTTTCTCAAGTGGCAAACTGCAACAGTATAAACCGTTGGAAGCCTCCGGTGCCGAAGGGGTGAAATCCACCTGCGCGGCCTCCTGGGGTCCGGCCATGCGGCGTTAATAACCAAGGTGCCGGCCCATTTTTCTGAATGGAGGGCTGCTCAAGATCACTGTTCCTAATAGAGCTCCCTTGTGGACCGAAGCCTGGCACTGCCAGGCAGTTCTGCGCCCAGGCAAAAACTTGGGCGCGGGCCACGTAAAAACGGCCAGGCCTGAACACACTTTTTCGGCAGATAAAATATAACGGGGGTTTCCGCCAAGAATTCGTTGAATGGCACCTCCGGCCGGAAAAACACGGATTATTGGGGGCACCCCCACCATGTTCCACCGACAAGGAGTCAGCGCATGTCATCTGCCGAACCCAACCAGGCCTCCCCGCTGGGGCCAGTAGAGATGGTCGTACTGCAGGGCACCTCATTTTGCAACCTCAATTGCGCCTACTGTTACCTTTCACAAGAAAGCCGCCGCAACAAAGCGACCATGCCTTTATCAACCATACTTGCCACTTTCGAAAAATTGTTTTCCAGCCCCTACCTTGAAAACAAAGTGCGCGTTAGCTGGCATTCTGGCGAGCCGTTGGTCCTGAGGCCAGACTATTATCGAGCGGCCATGGACGGCATCCTCAACCTGAGAACATCATTGGGAGTCAAGTCCCTGGATGTCCAATTCGACATTCAGACAAATGGTACCCTTATCAATCAGGAATGGTGCGACCTGCTCCATGAATATCAACACTGCCTGAGTATTGGTGTCAGTTGTGACGGCCCCGACTTCCTTCACGACAAACACCGAAGAACATGGTCAGACAAGCCGACCCACAGCAAAACAGAGCATGGCTTGCAACTGCTTTCCAGCAACGCAATCCCCTTTGACATCACCGCTGTCATTTCTCCAGAGGGTCTCGATCATCCCATAGAATTCATTGAATACTTCGCGCCATACCTTGAACATATTCGTGAATTTCACTTCAACCTCCATGATGAATTTTTCATTGAAGAAGATCTTGAATCAAAAATAGAAAAATATATAAAACGTTATCAACTCTTCCTGCGTGCCTTGCTAGACTACGGCACCAAAAGCCATTGCCACCCCATGCCACGGATCAGAAACTTCTCGTCCTTTTACCACCGGCTATTTACTAATGAGGAAGAACACTCAGGCTACGATGCGCGCAGTATGAGCAAACCGTTTAAAACTCTCAGCATTGAAGCCAATGGCGACGTAACAACGTTTTATGCGGGCCTTACCCTGGATGAGTGCAGGGATCTCAAAAACCTGTATGGCGACAACCACGGCCTGGTAATAGGCAATATCCTTACCGACACACTGAGTGACATTGCCCACTCTAACAAACTCAAGAGGATCATGGCCGATTTTGAAGCAAGCCATAGTGCCTGCGAACGAGGCTGTGAATATTTCAACCTCTGCTCTGGCGGTTATAACCTTATAAAGCACCGCCGGTTTGGCAGATTCGATGCAACCGAAACCCCAGAGTGCAGGGTGCACGTAAAAACTTTTGCCGACACCTTGCTGAATCATCTAGACGAGCACCTGTCCCAATGAGTGATACCTTAGGTCAGATTCCTCTTGACCCGGCGTTGCTGCAAAACAACAGCCTTGACAATGTTCGCACAAGAATACGTAGAATTGTGCGGAGCATAAACTTCGAATTGCTGGAGAATAACAACGCATTCCGCATCCATGGGCCAGACCTGGGTTATCACCTGGCCGATCCACATCTGCCACAGGTTTTGAAAACCTGGAGCCCTCCATTAGGGTTGAATGACGTCTTTCTCTACCGTACCCACCAACAGTACTTTGATCTATGTTTTGAAGACTGTTGGTCTGGTTATTTTATTACCAAGGCGCTTTCTGGATACACTGGCGATATCGTGTTGCTCCACCTGGATGACCACACCGACATGATGCCAACGCTGTTAGCACAAACGGACACCGGCCTGATGAACCCCGTAACAGCGCGCATTTTTGATCCCAGCCATCCCGCCGACTGGATCTCGGCAATCAAGACGGGATGCATCAGTATCGGAGATTTCATTACGCCATTATTTCATAGCGGCCGCCGGATCCATGTGCGACATCTCAACAATTCATCTCCCGGCCATGCCTCTCCCGTGCCGGTGTCGCGCGCCTTCTGCTCCTACCCTGAAATTCCGGGTTATCGCTTTGCCACCCTCACCAAGGAGGAAAACTCCTCCCCAGGCGCAGACGGCAGTTACCTGGCAGGCCCGGATCCGTTCACATTGTTCGAAGCCCTGCCAGCAGGAAAGGTAATATTGCATATCGACCTGGATTACTTTATCAACGACTTCAATGGCAATGTGGGCGCCTTGCCACCACTTTCACCCAAAGAGTTATACCTGCGGGCTCAGGGTAAACTGGCGTCTTTCCTTAAGGCACTCACACCACTGCAACCACGCATAGAGCTTAAGATAGTGGCAACATCGCCTGGTTTTTGCTGCGCCTTGCATTGGAACGGATTGTTACAGGAACTTCGTCATGGGCTGGGTTCTTTTCTGAACGAGTCAGAGGCCGGGCCATGACCAGAATTTATATCTTTTCATCCCCCGTTGACGCCATGAAGATAGTGGACTGGCTATCCCGAGCAGGGGGCATTACCGCCACGGAAATTACCGCCATCGTGGCGCCCGCTGAGGAAAGCCCCCCGACACCACTGGCGGGTATTCCCGTGCTCAGTGCCGGGCAAGCATACCGCACCTTGTGCCCGGAAGATCTGGTCATGGTGGCGAACAACCATTTCGATCAAACCGTCGCTCAGCTGTTCAGCCATGGCATACTGCATGTCTTTGACGGCCGTGCGGCGCTCACCCGCGGCGAGCTGCGCCACCGCTTTATAGGCCTTGCCAAGCCTTATTACATTGGCCCCAATTATCCGAGCCTGCTCAACAACAGGGACCATGCCTTTCTCCGCGATACGGCAGAGCCGCTTAACGCCAACGCCATTCCAGGGCACAAGTTATTTATCGTCAACAGCCTGCCCAAGTCCGGCACCCTGTGGATGATGGCCATGCTGGAAAAACTGCTGGGGATCAAAGCCCACCGGCAGCTTGTTCTCGCCCATGTGATGGACATCGAAACGGACAGCAACAAACCCAATACCCATGGTGCCGTGATGCTGGTGCGCGACCTGCGCGATGTGGTGATCTCCTGGTTTCACGACCTGGCACGCCACGACATGCGCAACGGCTTTGCCGAACCACGCTACGCCAATATTACCGAGTTCTATTTCAATTACCTGGTGGGATTGCTGAGTGCCAGCCCACGCTATGCCTTCGGCCGGCTGGATCAATGGCTCAACCTGGCGGCCTGTAACGGCTACCCCATCATCCGTTATGAAGATCTGCTCGCAGACCCCCCTGGCAGCTTACGCAAAATCATGACCTTCTGGAAAATCCGGGTCCCGGATAAAGACATTACCGAGGTAAGCCACTCGCTGGCATTCAACAACATGCCGCTCACCCTGGCGGGGCAAGAGGGATACGTAGCAGAGGCGGTGCGATCCGGTCACCTGCGGCGCGGTGCCGTCGGCGCCTGGAAAACCGAACTGCCGGCGGCGGTTGAGGACGATATCAATCAACGCTTTTCGGCCTACCAACAACGGCTGCAATACGATTAGCCACAGGATGGACTCATGATTCTGGATGCCAGGAACCCCGACGTTTCCTTAAACCGGACCACCGAACTGGCCATTGTGGGGGCCGGCCCGGCCGGCCTGGTGCTGGCCCGTGAACTGGCTGAGCTGACCCCGGTGTTGCTGATTGAAAGCGGTGGCGTCGCCCCCGATCCGCAGGTGGCCGCCCTGCAGGAAGGCGAATCCACCGGTATTGATTATCCGCTAACGGAAACCCGGAGCCGGGGTTTTGGTGGCTCATCCTCCCTTTGGGCGGGTTACTGCGCCCAATTCGACCCACACGACTTTGCACAGCGGCCCTGGGTTGCCGACAGCGGCTGGCCATTCGGCGTTGAAGAGCTGACCCCCTATTATTCCCGGGTGGCCAGACTGCTCAACCTCGGCCACGCGGACTTCGACGCCCGCGCCATCACCGCCAGGGCGGGAAGCCGCCTGCCCCTGGACGGCCGGCAACTGGCGCCCACCCTATGGCGCTTTGGTACCCCCATCCAGCGCTTTGGGGAGTCATTCCAGCCCGACTTCGCCTCGTCATCCACCATTACCACACTCACCCACGCCACAGTGGCGGATATCCGCCTCGGTGCCGGCCTCGACCATGTGGCCGAGCTTGAGATACGCACTCTCAATGGCCGCCGAGGACACATTCGGCCGTCCATGGTGGTGCTGGCCTGCGGCGGGCTGGAAACCCCCCGAATATTGCTCAATGCCAATCGCCAGCTCGCCTGCGGGCTGGGGAACGGCTACGATCTGGTCGGCCGTTATTTCATGGAGCATCCCCATTTCACCATCGACGCGTTCGAACTGTTACAACCCGACGCGTTTGCAGACTGGACCGCCCGCGGATGCGGCGGTAATGGGCTCGAATATTTGTCATGCCTGGGCCTGAACGGCGAGGCACAACAGCAGTTGGGCGTGCTCAACGCACGGCTGCATCTGTACCGCACCCCGGCCATGGCCGAGGATGCCGCCCCCCGCGCCGGCCTGTTCATGGAGCAGGCGCCAAACCCAAACAGCCGGGTTACCTTGTCGGAGCAGGCCGATGCCCTGGGCAACCGGCGGCTGAGGCTGTATTGGCGGCTGAGCGAACTGGATCGGCTCTCCTTCGTCCGCACGGCCCAGGCGCTTGCCGCCACATTCGAAAGAAAAGGCCAGGGCCGCGCTCTCGGTCCGCCCCCGGTTGCCCCCTCACCGCTGTACTCCAACCATCATCTGGGCACCACCCGCATGGCAGAAAGCCGGCACAAGGGCGTGGTGGACCCCAACGGCAAAGTACATGGCATCCGCAACCTGTACATCAGCGGGGGGAGCGTATTTCCAACCGTGAGCTGGGCAAACCCCACCTTTACCCTGATGGCCCTGACCTACCGCCTGGCGAACCACCTGCAAAGCTTGCTGCGCCCTGGCTGCCAGGGCACATCCCATGATCCAAAGTGCAAGGAGTAACAACATGAGCACCGGTTATTCGCATGTTGGCGTGTCGACCCACAATATGGAAAGCACCATCCAGTTCTACGAAGGCATACTCGGCTTCCCCAAGGTGGTGGAGAACATCACCCACATCAACGAAGGGGGCACCCTGCGCCAGGTTTATTTTGATGTGGGCGATTCGCAATACCTGGTGTTTATGGAGCCGAAGGGCATTACCGGCATTGCCGCCGGTTACGACACCGGTATCAACGGCGCCCTGGGAGTGCCCGGCGGCATGTACCACTTCGCCTTTCGGGCCGCCTCGCTGGACGAATTGGCATCCCGCCGGCAACAGCTGCAGGCCCATGGGATAGAAGTGTCGACCATCATCGATTTGGGGCATGCCAGCTCCATCTTTTTTTCCGACCCCAACAAACTGCAACTGGAAATCTCCTGCCAGACCCGCCCTTTCAACGAGCAGGATCTGCACCAGGAATCAACCGCCAGTATCGCACTATGAACAGAGGCATTCCCTATTACTCCCCACCGGCCTGGCAAGAGCTGACACTCAACTGGCCCAAGGATGAAATGGCGTTGCTGAAAGCAGAGCTGGCGGCCACCGGGTTTATGCAATTAACGACCGCCATAGCCAAAGAACGGCTGAGCGCCCTGCGCGAAGAATCCGGCAGCCGGTTTGTTGATGCCCTTCCGGCCAGCGGAAACCGCACCCTTCCCTACCGCTCCCGCCTGGCGGGCCTTGGGCCGGTTGCCATAAGCTTTTTGACCGGGAATGCCATGGCCAACCTGCTGGTGTTGTTTTTTGGCCAGCGCTATAAACTCAGCCCCCAATCCAGCTGCTACACCTATTACCGGGAAGGCGACTTTCTGGCGGCCCACCGGGACAACGCCGAAGGCTGCAAGGTAACTGTGCTCATTTACCTGAGGGCCGATTCCCCGCTCCCCGGGAGAGCGGATTCAGGGTTGTTTTTGGAGCTTTATCAGGATACCCGGGGCCAACCGGGCTCTCTGCTGCGCCGCCTTGAAACAACCCAGGGCACCATGGTCGCCGGCCTGGGTTCACAAGTTTGGCATGCACGTAAAATGCTGCTACCGGGGGAAAGGGTAGATATGCTGACGGCGTGTTTCGTTCCCACATTATAACGAAAGGAACGATTTACCAGCGTACCTTCCTTGGGGATAAGCCAGAGTGAGGCTGGGTGGGTTGTCAAAGAAAGCCTGGAGCCGATCCTTGCCGCCGCGGCGGGCTCTCGCTCCCGGGTTTCGGCCACCGGCGTTGTGATGAGCACCGGGCTGTGGTAACAGCCCGGTGCTCAACCCTGATATAAATCAACACCCCGCCCCCTCCCCCACGCTACCCTGAAGCTGTGGTAGCGACTGTTCGCGGGAGGATCCATGTCCGACGAGATGCTTATCCGGGTGCTGAAGGGGGTGATGCTGGTGGGCATCGGCCTGATCTTGCTGGGGGTGTACCTGCATAACAGCGCCCGCATGGAGGCGCTGGGGGTGAGGGGCATTCTGCTCAGCGCCGGCTGTGTGGCGCTGGGCATGATCCTCTCGCTGCCCACCAAGATGTACCTCACCTTTATGCTGATGAAGCGGGAAAGCGGACGGTCTTCTTCCTCCCCAAACTGAGCAAGTTGCCGCCGGAGCCAAATCTGTGGTGGTTGCTTCGTTGGCCGGCTCGCCTGGGCTCCCGCCTTCGCGGGAGCGACCGCTTACCGTTCCGGCAATAAAAACCGGAAGCGGTTTTTCTTCCCGCTTCCGGCTTCCAGCATCAAGCTTCCCGCTGTTATTGCGCGCGCTTGAGGATCTTGGGATTGGAGTTGCCCCACACGGTGTACAGGTCCGCCAGCAGGGCGCCGTTGGCGTCTTCCAGCTCGCCCTGAGTGACTTCCGTGTCGCCCTGCCTGCCGAACAGCACCACCTCGTCACCCGGCTTCACGCCCGGGATGTCGGTCACGTCGATCATGGTGGTGTTCATCGACACCCGGCCCACCACCGGCGCGCGCTGGCCGTTCACCACCACATGGGCGTTGTTGGTGAATACCCGGCGGTAGCCGTCGGAATAGCCCATGGGCAGGTTGGCCAGCAGCGCATCCCGCTCCAGGGTATGGGTGCCGTCGTAGCCCACCTTGCTGCCCGCCGGGTAGTCGTTCACCGAGGCCACCCGGGTCTTGAACGACATCACCTTCTTGTATTCGGTATAGCTGGGGATGGTGTCGCCGTAGATGATGCCGCCGGGGCGCACCATGTCGAGCCGGGCTTCCGGCACTTCCAGGGTGGTGAAGGAGTTGGCGGTATGCAGGGTCAGCTTGCTGCGATCCAGGCCGGCGTCGTCAATCAGCCATTGCGACTGTTCGTTGAATTTGGCCAGCCCTGCGCGCACAAAGTCCGCTTCCTCGTACTGGAAGTGGGTCATGATGCCCACCAGCTCCAGGTTGCCGAGCTGCATCAGCGCGCGGGCCTCGGCCTTGCCTTGCTCGGTGGCCAGCTCCAGGCCGTTGCGGCTCATGCCGCCGGCGTTCAGCCCCAGGTGGTAGCGCAGGGTCTTGCCCTCGGCCCCGGCCACCTCGGCCGCCTGCCGTGCCGCCTCGATATCGCCGAACAGCTCTTCCATGTCGAATTGCAGGCCGTCGCGCACTTCCGCCGGGGTGGCGCTGCGCACCCGCATGATGCGGCCTTCATAGCCGCTTTCCCGTACGACCCGCGCTTCCTCGTTGCTGGTAATGCCCACGCAGGGAATGCCGGCGGCGATCACCGAGGGCATCAGGTTGGCGATGCCGTGACCGTAGGCATCGGCCTTCATGATGGCGCAGATCCGGGATTTTCCGTCCAGCAGCGCCTGCAGGGTGCGGATGTTGTGCTCGAAGGCGGCCTGGTCTACTTCCACCCAGGCGTTGGCGGTGGCGTACTGGCTGCTGCCGGTATCCAGGCCGGTGGCCGGCAATTCGGGGGCGGCATGCAGGGAAGTGGACAAACAGGCGGCCAGGGCCGCGGCCAGTACGGTGGGGGTCATTTTCATCTAATGCTCTCCTTGAATGGGCTGCCACCCGCTCCTTTGGCGAAACTCACCGGCCGGAAACCCCTTCCGGCTTGCAGATGGCCAGGCCACTATACAAGGAAAAAATCAAAACTTAATAGCGCAATTTAACTTTTTATTGACATTAAAAACCATTACAGCAGTTAAGTTTAGGTCTTAATACTTAACATTATGACAGCAGCAATATTAATTATGCAGACCCCATCATTCATTTTCATATAAAGCTATTCATGATGGCGTCACGATGCCGCCACTACCCCGGATAACGCCGACGTTCACCGCCGGAACGGCACCCATCGGAGCTGTGCGCAAAATAGCGGCACGGCATCGTTATGCACCGCGCAGGTAACGGCGGCAGCCCGGTGCAAGCGGTCATGGATCTCCGCCTTCGCGGAGATGACCAGGGTAAGAAGACGGAGATAGCCAGGATTGAACGGCGGTGATAAAGGAAAAACAGCCCATAAAAAAGCCGGAAAGAGGGTTTCCTTCCGGCTTCCAGCCTCAAGCTTTCAGCTTCTGGCTTCCTGCTTGAGTATCAGTGCAGCTTGAGCCGGGGCCGCAGGTAGCGGTTGATCTGCCCCACCAGCATCATCAGCCCGGTGCGGGTGTAGCCGTGCAGCGCCACCTGGTGCATGCGGTAGAGGGAGATGTACACGGTGCGGGCGATGCGCCCTTCCACCATCATGGAGCCGCGCATCAGGTTACCCATCAAGGATCCTACCGTGCTGTAGCGGCTCAGGTTCACCAGCGAGCCGTGATCCTTGTACACGTAAGATTTGAGCGCCTTGCCGGCGAGCAGGGCCTGGATGTTGTCGTAGGCGAGGCTGGCCATCTGGTGCGCCGACTGGGCCCGGGGCGGCACCGGCTTGCCGTTGTCCTGCAGGCAATTGGCGCAGTCGCCGATCACGAAGATGCTGTCGTCGCGGCTGGTCTGCAGCGTGGGTTTGACCACCAGCTGGTTGATGCGGTTGGTTTCCAGCCCGGCGATGTCCTTCATGAAGTCCGGCGCCTTGATACCCGCGGCCCATACCATCAGCTTGGCGGGGATCAGCTCGCCGTCCTTGGTTTTGAGCCCCTCGTTGGTGGCCTCCACTATCATGGTGTTGATGCGCACGTCCACGCCCAGCTCGCGCAGCTCCTTGTGCGCCATGGCCGAGATCCGCTCGGGCAGCGCCGGCAGGATGCGCGGCCCCGCTTCCACCAGGGTCAGCCGCAGGCAGTCGCGGTTGAGCTTCTTGAAGCCGTAGGCGCCCAGGTGCTCCACCGCGTTGTACAGTTCGGCCGACAGCTCCACCCCGGTGGCGCCACCGCCGACGATGGCGATATCGACCTTTTCATCCACGGTCTCGCTCTCCGCATACTGCAGAAAGCGGTTCATCAGTTCGTCGTGGAAGCGTTCGGCCTGTTGCGGGCTGTCGAGGAAGATGCAGTGGTCCCGCACGCCCTGGGTGCCGAAGTCGTTGGACACGGAGCCGATGGCCAGCACCAGGATGTCGTACTTGAGCAGGCGCTCGCTGACCATGGGCTTGCCGGCGTCGTCGAGCAGCGGGGCCAGGGTAATGCTCTTGGCTTCCCGGTCGATGCCGGTGAGGCTGCCCAGGTGAAAGCTGAAGCCGTGGTTGTGGGCCTGGGAGCGGTAACTCAGGCCGTCGATGCCCGGATCCATGGCGCCGGTGGCCACTTCGTGCAGCAGCGGTTTCCACAGGTGGGTCCGGTTGCGGTCCACCAATATCACTTCCGCCTTGCCCTTGCGGCCCAGTTGCCGGCCCAGCTTGGTGACCAGCTCCAATCCGCCGGCGCCGCCGCCGACCACGATAATTCTTGTCATACCTGACCCCTGTAAGATGTAAGAAAAAACCTGCGGCTATGAGCGCCCCATAGCGACAGATTCTCCCGGCAACCCCGCTCATCCTGAGCGGAGCTCATTCTAAGAGTTGCGTCAAAAACCACAACTTCATTTTCACATAAAAATAACTGGCTCCCGTCAGTCGTGCCAGCCCTGCTCCCGGCCCAGGGCCAGCAATCGCCGGCTCGCCTCGCGCCAGCGGCTGCTGCCGTAGAGGTGGGCCGCGCCGGCGTCGGGCCGCTTGCGCAGGGCGGACAGATCCCGTTGCAGAGAATGTGGCAGGCTGTCGATGATACGCACCGCCCCGGCCCGATGGTTGCAGGCCAGCAGCAGGTCGCAGCCCGCCGCCAGCGCCAGCCGGGCGCGCTCCGGGTAGTCACCGGCCACCGCCGCCCCTTCCATGGTCAGATCGTCGCTGAACACCAGGCCGCCGAAGCCGAGCCGGCGACGCAGTATCTCCTTGATCCAGAATGAAGAGAAACCCGCCGGCTCAGGATCCACCGCGCGGTAGACAACGTGGGCCGGCATCATGCCCTGGATCAGCCCCTGGCTTACCAGGGTCTTGAAGGGCACCAGATCGGCCGCTTCTATCTCGGCCAGCGCCCGTTCGTCCACCGGGCTCTCCTTGTGGGAGTCGGCGCGCACGCTGCCGTGGCCGGGAAAATGCTTGGCCACCGCCGCCATGCCCGCCTGCCGCATGCCGCGGATATAGGCGCCGGCATGCTCGATCACCGCGGCGGGATCGGCCCCGAAGCTGCGATCACCAATCACCTCGCTGCCCCGTTCCAGATCGAGCACCGGGGCGAAGCTGAGATCGATGTCGTGGGCCAGCAGCTCGGCGGCCATCAGCCAGCCCGCATCGGCCAGCAGGGCCGCCTTGTCGGGGTGGTCCAGCGCCGTCAGCCGGCCCGGTGCCGGCAGCGGGAAAAAGCCGTCGCGAAAGCGCTGCACCCGGCCACCTTCGTGATCCACGGTCAACAGCAGCCCCGGCCTGACGGCACGGATGGCCTTGACCAGCGCGCCCAACTGGGCCCGGTCGTGATAGTTCCGGCTGAAAAAAATAACGCCGCCCACGGTGGGATGGGCCAGCAGTTCGCGCTCTTCCGCATCCAGCTCATGGCCGTGTAAATCGAGGATAAAAGGACCCATGGTCGCTCCACTGCCGCCTTGGCTCGGCGGTATACAGATTCAGTATTGTGTCAATGCCCGCGCCAGCCGGGCCTCGGCCCCCTGCTGCAACGCCAGGTACGACGGCGTGCCGTGGTGGCGGTATTGCACCGCCGCCCACAGGGCGGTCAGCAGGTGTACCCAGCACAGGCGCGCCGCCAGGCGGGGCGGGTCGAGCTCTCCCCCGCCGGCCCGGTAATGGGCCAGCATGGCCGCGCTCGCCGCCGGGTCCAGCCCGAAGCCGTCGGCGATCACCGCCAGCTCGAAGGCGGCATCGCCCAGGGCGGCATATTCCCAGTCCAGCAGCCAGGGCCGCTCGCCCAGCAGGTTGCCGGCGGTCAGGTCATGATGGCAAAACACCGGGGTAAAGGCCGGATTCAGCGCCGGCTCGTCGAAACGGGGCAGGCAGGCTGCCAGGGCCGGCGGCACCGCCGTCAACCGCCCCAGATAATGCTGCATCCGCTGCCGCAGATCCAGCACCGGCAGCGTCGCCGGCAGCCGGTGCAGGGTGGCCACCCGGGCCATCAGCCCGGCCAGATCGGGCTCGGTTCGCTGCCGCCAGTCCGGCTCGTCCAGCCAGTCCAGCACCAGCAGGCCCCGCTCCGGTAGGGCAAAGCGGACCGCCGGCGCCAGGCCGGCGTCGGCGGCAAGGCGGTGCGCCTCCAGCTCCTGCCGGCGGTCGATGCCGAGCCGTTCCGGGCGGGCGCAGCCCAGGCGCAGCCAGTAGCGGCCCCGGGCCGTGTCCAGCCGCCAGCAGCGGTTGGTATGGCCGCCGGGCAGTGCCGTCAGCCGGCCCTGCAGCCCGTCGGGCAGCCAGGCCTGCGGCCGGCTACTGACCATTGACGCTGTCGGACCAGAGCACTTCGCCGCTGCTTAAATCCATCAGTTGGGCCTGCAGCCGAAAGCCGCCGCCGGCCCGGCTCAGGTTGCCGGACAGCAGGTAGTCGGCGCCGCTCTGCTTGCCCAGACGCACCAGGGAGGCCACGTCGGCCCGTCCGCCCTGGTAAGCCAGTTGCTGTCGCAGGCTGCTGACCTGGGCGCCACCCACGAACGTCAAGGGTCCGCTCAGGTTGGCCTGCAGCCGCTCGGTCAGGCCCCGGGTATCCACCGGGCTGCCCGCCTGGTTGCGGATATCGTCGAGCAGCACCGGGCCCGAGACCTCGGCGATGGCCGAGCTGGCCTTGAGCCGGGCCGCCAGGTTGTCGGCCAGCCGCTCCAGGTTGGCGCTGCGCGCCTCGGGCAAGGGGGTGACCGGGGCCTCGGGCAGCTGGATCACCGGCGGCTGCGGAGCGGGTTCCGCCGGCTGTACCGGGCCCGGGGTGGCGGGCGTGACCGGCGCCGGCTGCGACGAATAGGGGTTGGGCAGGCCGCAGGCGCTGAGCAGACCGCCGGCGAGAACCACCAGGGCGAAACGGGATAGGGTCATCGACATGTCCTCAGCGGGCCAGCATGGGGCCGAGCGGACGGCCACCCAGCAGATGCATGTGAATGTGGTAAACCTCCTGGCCGCCGTGGCGGTTGCAGTTGACGATCAGGCGGTAACCGTCCTCCGCCAGGCCGGCCTCGGCCGCCAGCTTGCGCGCCACGGTGAACAGCCGGCCCAGGGCCAGCTCATGCTCGGCTTCCACCTCGTTGACGGTGGGGATCAGCACGTTGGGGATGATCAAGATATGGGTCGGCGCCTTGGGGGTAATATCGCGAAAGGCGGTAACCAGCTCGTCCTGGTAGAGGATATCGGCGGGAATTTCCTTGCGGATGATTTTGCTGAATATGGTCTCTGCTGCCATTACCGGTCTCCTTGAAGATAAAACGCGCGGACCGCGCCTGTCGGCTACAGTCAAGATTCGCTATTATAGCCTTGTTAGCCGCCAAAGGAATGAAGTCACAATGAATAAACTATTGATTAAAAACGCAACCCTGGTCAACGAGGGCCGGGTTCAGGTGCAGGATGTGCTGATCGAGGGCGAGCGCATCGAGCAGATCGGTTTCGGCCTCAGCGCCGCCGCCGGCACCCGGGTGCTGGACGCCGCCGGCAAACACCTGCTGCCGGGCATGATCGACGATCAGGTGCACTTTCGCGAGCCGGGCATGCCCGACAAGGGCAACATAGCGTCGGAATCCCGCGCCGCCGTGGCCGGGGGCACCACCAGCTTCATGGACATGCCCAACGTCAACCCGCAAACCACCACCCTGGAGGCACTGGAGGCCAAGTTCAAGCTGGCCGAGGGCCGGGCCGCCGGCAACTACAGCTTCTACCTGGGCGGCACCAACGACAACCTGGAGCAGATCCAGCGCCTGGACCCCAACCAGACCTGCGGCGTCAAGGTGTTCATGGGCGCCTCCACCGGCAACATGCTGGTCGACAGCGAAGCGGCCCTGGCCGGCATCTTCCGCGACAGCCCGGTGCTGATCGCCACCCACTGCGAAGACTCCCCCACCATCAAGGCCAACGAGCAGAAGGCCCGGGAGCAATACGGCGAGGCGGTGCCCTTCGGCGAGCACGGCCGCATCCGCAGCGCCGAGGCCTGCTACCTGTCCTCCTCGCTGGCGGTGAGCCTGGCCAAGCGCTACCAGTCCAAATTGCACGTGCTGCACCTCACCACCGCCCGGGAGATGAGCCACTTCACCGCCAGCCACTCCCTGGCCGAGCTGAAGGACAAGAACATCACCGCCGAGGTGTGCGTGCACCACCTGTTCTACAACGAGGCGGACTACGAGCGCCTGGGCTCGCTGATCAAGTGCAACCCGGCGGTCAAGACCGCCGCCGACCAGCAGGCGCTGATCGACGCGGTGAACCAGGATATCATCGACATCATCGCCACCGACCACGCGCCCCACACCTGGGTCGACAAGCAGAACCCCTACTTCGGCGCCCCCTCCGGCCTGCCCCTGTGCCAGCACGCCCTGCCGATGCTGATGGAGTTCTACCACAAGGGCATCTTCAGCCTGGAGACCATAGTGCGCAAAACCGCCCACGCGGTGGCCGAGCGCTATCAGATCAAGGACCGGGGCTATGTCCGCGAAGGCTACTTCGCCGATCTGGTGCTGTTCGATCTCGATGCCAGCACCCCCGTCGGCAAGGACAACCTGCTCTACCACTGCGGCTGGTCGCCGCTCGAGGGCACCACCCTCAGGAGCCGGGTCGACACCACCCTGGTCAACGGCCAGATTGCCTACCAGAACGGCACGGTCAGCGAGCAGGCCTTCGGCAAACGGCTGCAATTCACCCGCTGATGCGCAAATAGCAGGCAAACGCACCAGGCAGGCCGGATGGAGTGTTGACAGCCCCCGGCCACTTGCCTAGAATCCTGCCCCGTCGACACAACGACGATTTCGGCGTGTAGCGCAGCTTGGTAGCGCACTGTCATGGGGTGTCAGGGGTCGGAGGTTCAAATCCTCTCACGCCGACCAAATCATCCTGAGAAGCCCACCGTAAGGTGGGCTTTTTGCTTTCCGGCAACACCATCACAGATCCATTTCAGTGGTCCCCCTGTAAAGGGACGTCTTGCCTCGTGTTTTGGACGACTGACATCGACAGGATACGCCGGGTCTACCGTAGAGTCCGTTTCAATGGCCCATGTCGGCACCACGCGTTGGCCGAATAAATTCGACCCTACAAACCACCTCCAGAGCCCTTTATCTCTCCCGCGGCCGTACTAGACTTTAGGTTTTAACCGACGCAGGAGGTGCGATATGACGGTACAGACCGAAGTGGCTCAGGAAGCATGGGACGATCTGCACGACAAGCGGGCCAAACTGAAAGAGGCCACCGAGCATTACGACATCAAGGTGCAGGCGTTCAAGGCCGATGAATGCGACCTTGAAGAGGTGACCCAGGCCTTCGAGCAGAAACAGCAGGCCAGCCAGGAGCACGCTGCCGCCTTCCACCAGCTCTTCAAGGTATGAGTCAAACCGCTAAAGTAAGGCGCCATGCCTTACTTTAGCGTCGCTCCCCTCCCCCGAAGCAGGCGCCAGCCCCTGTCATAGCGCTGCCGAAACCGTCACCGGTTACGCCTCGCAATGAGCGCGACTGCGCCAATGGACCCTGGTCGGCACCACATGGGCGGCCTTGACCAGGGTTTCCCCCTGCAGCAACAAACGGCACAGCTCGAAGGCCGCCCCGGCCAGCGCATCGCAGTCCTGGGCCACCGCATCCACCGCGATCGGCAGGCAGTCGAGCAGTTCGTGATCGTCGAAGGTGCCGAGCCGGATCGGCTCGGCCAACAAATGGTGCTCGTTGAGATAGCGCAGCACCCCCTCGAGCAGGGTAAAGGAAGCGGTAAACAGGGCCCCGGGCAGCCGGCCCAGATCCTGGTGCAACTGCGCCATCATGCGGTAGCCCGACACCGAGCGATAGTCCGCCGTCCAGATCCATTCCGGCCTGGCCTCTATCCCGGCCCGCTGCAGGCCCAGCTCGTAGCCCGCCAGGCGGTGACGGCTGGGCGACAGCGCCAGTTGTCCGCCCAGAAAATACACCGCCTCCTGCCCCCGGGCCAGGGACTGCACCAGCTCCGCCGTGGCCCGGCAGGCGTCCGAAATCACCAGCGGCAGGCTCGACTGGCCGATATGGCGGTCGAGCTGCACCACCGGCATCCGTCCCGCCAACTGCCGGTAGGGGCCGTCGTCATCGCCGCTGGAGGCCACGATCAACGCATCCACCTGGCGCTGGATCAGCCCAGCCACCACCAACTGCTCCAGCTCGGGATCGTCGTCGGAGCAGGCGATCAGCAGTTGCAAGCCGGCCTCCCGACAGCGGGATTCCAGGGACTTGGCGATGCTGGCGAAGCCGAAGTTGGTGAGGTCGGGGATCACCAGACCCAGGGTATGGCTGCGGCGGGAGCCCAGGGCGCGGGCGTGGAGGTTGGGCTGGTACTGGTAGCGCTCGGCCACCGCCATCACCCGTTCGCGGGTTTCGTCGGCAATCCGGTACTGGCCGGCCTTGCCGTTCAGCACCAGGCTGGCGGTGGCCTTGGACACCCCGGCCAGCTCCGCCAGCCGGGCTATGGTCAGTTTCTTCTTATCCACGTGTCTAGCATCTTGTTGGCAGATATGCCCATTCTACCCGTACTGAGATCGACCGCCAGCGCCGTGAACACCTGGATTCAGGAAGTGACGGCCCTGGCCCCGCCCGCCGGGCGGGACCACCACCGTCCGGCCGCTTACTCCGAGGCGGCGATCAGGCTGGCGTTACCGCCGGCCGCCGTGGTGTCGACGCACAGGTGGCGCTCGATCACGAAGCGCTCGGGTACGTTCTGCTCGGTAATGAGCGGCAGCAGGGCTCCATCGCGGTGCGACAGGGCGACCCGGTACTGGCGCAGGGTGGCGGTGTCGGCGCCACTTGCCACCGCCTCGAAGCCGGTGACGGTTTCGAGGGCGACGGGCTGCAACAGGCCATCCAGGCCGATGGCCGGAATATTGGCCGCCTCGGCCCGGCTCAGCGCCGCCCGGGCACCCGGGGCCACCACCACCACGGCGTTACCCTGGGACAGGGCGAGACCCGCCTGTTTCAGGGCCGAGGCCAGATCCGGTCCCAGGCAGAGCACGGTGCCACGGGCGCAACAGCGCAGGCGATTGAGCTCGCCGGTGGGGCCCGGCATCTCTTCCGGGGTGGCATCCAGCGCCGCCGGCACGGTGCCGAAAATCGGTGCAAGGCGCTCGGCCCGGTTCCGGGCCTGGGCCCAATCCTTGCCATTCAGCCGGTCGATGCCGCCTTGCAGCTGAGCCGCCGTGACCGATGCCTGCTCCGCCGCTTGCACGCCTTGGCCCTCGCCGGACGCCATAAAGCGGCGTACATACTGCGGACCACCGGCCTTGGGACCGGTGCCCGAGAGCCCTTCGCCGCCGAAGGGCTGGGAGCCGACGATGGCGCCGATCTGGTTACGGTTGACGTAGATATTGCCGACCTTGATGCGGCTCGTGATGCGTTCCACCCGCTTGTCGACCCGGGTATGCAGGCCGAAGGTCAGGCCGAAGCCCCGGGCGTTGATGTGATCGACCACCTGGTCGAGTTCATCCGCCTCGAACGTAGCCACGTGCAGCACGGGCCCGAAGATCTCCTCTTCCAGCTCGTGGATGCCGTCGAGCCTGATCACCGTGGGCGCCACGAACAGCCCCTCGGCGGGCACCGGCAGTTGCTTGAGCACCCGTCCCATGCGCGCGAATTTTTCGCAGTGCGCCTCTATGCCCCGCTTGGCGTTCTGGTCGATCACCGGGCCCACGTCGGTGTCGAGCTGCCAGGGGTTGCCCAGCCGCAGCTCGTCCATGGCCCCGAACAGCATCTCCAGCAGGTGATCGGCGATGTCCTTCTGCACATAGAGCATGCGCAGGGCGGAGCAGCGCTGGCCGGCGCTCTGGAAGGAGGAGGCCAGCACGTCGCGCACCACCTGCTCCGGCAGCGCGGTCGAGTCCACGATCATGGCGTTCAGGCCGCCGGTTTCGGCCACCAGGGGCGCGTCCGGTGCCACAGACTCGGCCATCACCTTGTTGATGTGCTGGGCGGTGGCGGTGGAGCCGGTAAAGCAGACGCCGTCAATGCGCGGGTCCGAGGTCAGGGCCGCCCCCACGGTGCTGCCGCTGCCGGGCAGCAGCTGGATGGCCTCGCGGGGAATGCCGGCTTCATGCATCAGCTCGACCGCCCGGGTGGCGATAAGCGCGGTCTGGCCGGCGGGCTTGGCGATGACGGCGTTGCCCGCCGCCAGCCCCGCCAGCACCTGACCGGCGAAAATGGCCAGCGGGAAGTTCCAGGGCGAAATACAGCTGATCACCCCGCGGCCGGTACCGAATTCCTGATTGCGTTCGGCTTCGTTCGGATAGTAACGGGCGAAGTCGACGGCTTCGCGGATTTCGGCAATCGCATCCGGCAGGCTCTTGCCCGCTTCCCGGGTGGCCAGGGCGAACAGCTCGGCGGCGTGTTCTTCGAACAGGTCGGCCACGCGACGGATGCGCGCACTGCGCTCCGCCACCGGCAGCGCGGACCAGAGCTCGAACCCGGCGCGGGCGGCGGCGATGGCGGTGTCGATATCTTCTTTCGACGCCTGGGTGACATGGCCCACCAGATCCGACGGCACCGCCGGGTTGCGCACTTCCTCCACCCGGGTGCTCTGCACCGGGCCGGCGATCACGGGCCCGCCGGTCCACTGTCGGGTCTTGAAGGGCGCGCGGGCGGCCTCGATTTCCGCCACTTCCACCGGGTTGGTGAAATCCCAGCCCCGTGAGTTGCGGCGTTTGGCGCCGTAGAGATCGGCGGGGCGGGCAATGATCTTGCTCGACAGCGCATCGCCCATGGCCGCCACCGCATCGAAAGGATCCCGGGCGATGTCTTCCGGCTGGATGCGGGTGTCGACAATCTGGTTAACGAAGGAGCTGTTGGCGCCGTTCTCGAGCAGGCGGCGCACCAGGTAGGCCAGCAGATCCTGGTGGGCGCCCACCGGCGCGTAGATACGGCAGCGGGTACCCTGCTTGGTGAGCACGGCGTCGTGCAGGGATTCGCCCATGCCGTGCAGGCGCTGGAACTCGAAGCAGTCGCGGCCCTGGGCCAGCTCGAGGATGGCCGACACCGAGTGGGCGTTGTGGGTGGCGAACTGGGGATAGATGCGATCGGTCATCCCCAGCAGCTTCTGGGCGCAGGCGATATAGGACAGATCGCTGTTGACCTTGCGGGTGAACACCGGAAAGTCCGCCAGCCCCATCACCTGGGCGCGCTTGATCTCCGCATCCCAGTAGGCGCCTTTCACCAGCCGCACCATGATGCGGCGGTCGAGCCTGTCGGCCAGGGCGTACAGCCAGTCGAGCACAGGGGCGGCCCGCTTGCCGAAGGCCTGCACCACGATGCCGAAGCCGTCCCAGCCCGCCAGGGCGGGATCGGACAGCACCGCTTCGATCACGTCCAGGGACAGGTCCAGGCGATCCGCTTCCTCCGCGTCGATGTTGAAGCCCATGTTGGCGGCCTTGGCCTGTTTGGCCAGCTCCAGGGTGCGGGGCACCAGCTCGTTCATCACCCGTGCTTTCTGGCCGAACTCGTAACGGGCATGCAGCGCCGACAGCTTGACCGAAATACCCGGGTTCTGGCGGATGTCCGGGTGCACGCAGTGCGGCGCCAGGGACTTGATGGCATCGGAGTAGGCCTTGTGATAGCGCAGGGCGTCGGCGTCGGTGCGGGCGGCTTCGCCCAGCATGTCGTAGGAATAGGTGTAACCGCGGGCCTCGTAGCTTTTGGCGCGCTTGACCGCTTCCTCGATGTTGCGGCCCAGCACGAACTGGCGCCCCATTTCCTTCATCGCCTGGCCGACGGCGGTGCGTACCACCGGCTCGCCCAGCCGCTTGACCATCCCGCGCAGGGTGTTCGCCAGCCCCTGCCGGTCGACCGGCGACAGCAGCTTGCCGGTGACCAGCAGCGCCCAGGTGGAGCTGTTGATCAGCGACGAGTTGGAGCGGCCGCGGTGCTCGCCCCAGTTGCCGGATGAAATCTTGTCTTCGATCAGCTCGTCGATGGTGCTCTTGTCCGGCACCCGCAGCAGCGCCTCGGCCAGGCACATCAGGGCCACGCCTTCCTTGGTGGTCAGGCCGTATTGGGCCAGGAATTTTTCCATCATGGTCGGGGTGGAGTTGGCGCGCACGTCACGCACCAGTTCAACCGCCCGTGCCGAGATGCGGGCGCGAACGTCGGCGGACACCCGGGCATTGGCCGCCAGGGACTTGACCACCCCGGCCTCATCCGCCAGGTAATGGCCACGAATCTGCTCCCGGCAAGCCGCCAGCGACAGTGCTTGTTCTTTCATCCGACCTTCTCCCTCGGTATGTGCAATTTTGTTGGCACCATGCTAACCGAAAGTGAATATTCTTTTTTCCTATATAAAGAAAATAAACGACACCAATATACTTTTTATATCGATAATTAATTAATTATTCACCACATAAAATGACAAAAATAGCCATATCAACCATAATACCGTTTTCTCCCGCTGTTATGATGGCGCGCCATGCCATCGCGCCGGGGCATGTTGACGAAAGAGGACGAGAAAGATGAGCCATCTGGACAGGGCGGACCTGCAGATCATCCAGGAGCTGCGGGAGAACGCCCGCATCACCCTCACCGAGCTGGCCTCCCGGGTCGGGCTGTCGAAAACCCCCTGCCAGCTGCGCATGCGCCGGCTCGAAGAGCAGGGCTATATCACCGGCTACACCGCCCTGGTGGATCAGAGCAAACTCGGCCTCAGTCATATCTCCTTCGTGCAGATCACCCTGAACGACACCAGCAGCAAGGCCCTCACCGCCTTCAACAAGGCGGCGCTCAAGATTGCCGAGGTGGAGCAGTGCCACATGATCGCCGGCGGCTTCGACTACCTGCTGAAAATCCGCACCAGGGACATGGCCTCCTACCGCATGGTGCTGGGCGAAAAGATCTCCGCCCTGCCCCATGTGCTGCAGACCAGCACCTTCGTGGTGATGGAAAACGTGCGGGATATCGGGCTCTGAGCCCGGTCACGACTGGCGCAGCACCGGCGCCAGCGGCCAGTAGCGGAAGCGGGTCTCCCCCGCCCCGCCCCAGCGGATTTCGGGATGGGCTCCCGGGAAATAGCGGGCCGACATCGCCGCTTCCCCCTCGTTGATAAACAGCTCGATGCTGGAGCTGTCGAGCAGCAGCCGCAGATCCGTGACCGCCCCATGCCAGCGCCGGCTTTCCCATTCGCCGCTGCGCCAGTTCAGGCGCCGGAGCTCGAGGCCGCCGGCGTTAACCGTGAGCACCGCCGCCTGGCCCAGGTAGAGCCGCACCTCGCCGCTGATGACCAGCTCAAGCTCGGCCCGCCCGCCCTGCAGCCGGGGCGCCTGCACCGCCAGCCCCTGCCAGTCGAACGCCTCGCCGCGCAGGGCGGCCAGCTCGGGCACCGGATTCTGATACAGCTTGCCCTCGCGCCAGCTCAATACCCGCGGGCAGCTGAGCTGGTTCATCCAGCCGTAGTCCCGGGTCGGCTGGGCCGGCTCGTTGTCGTCGGGCAGGCCGAGCCAGCCGATCAGCAGGCGCCGGCCCTGGTCGTCCAGGGTGGTTTGCGGGGCATAGAATTCAAAGCCCAGATCCAGCTCGTGGAAGTCGCCGTGGGCCAGGCGCCCGCCGTGCCAGTCCAGCTCGCCGGCCAGCCAGCCGCACTGGTACAGGTTCTGGTAGCGATCGGCCTCGGCCGGCAGGCCTTGGGGGCAGCAGATCAGCACATGGCGCCCGCCAAGTTCGAACAGGTCCGGGCATTCCCACATGTAGCCGAACTCCCCGAGATCCTGCTCGCCACTGCCGGCCAGCACCCCGATCTGCCGCCAGTGGTGCAGATCGGCGCTCTGGTAGAGCAGCACCTTGCCCTGGCCGTCTTCGCTCTGGGCCGCCAGCACCATCCACCAGTGCCCGTCGTGCCGCCACACCTTGGGGTCCCGCACATGGCCGGTATAGCCCTCGGGCAAGTCCAGCACCGGGCCCAGCTTCTCAAACTCGCCGAACTCCCGCTCCACCGCCAGGCACTGGAAGGCGGTGCGCCGCTCCCGGTCGTATTTGACGTTGCCGGTGTAGATCAGGGTCAGCTCGCCGTTGTTGTCCACCGCCGAGCCGGAGTAGCAGCCGTTGCGCTCGTAGTCCTCGGTGGGCGCCAGCGCCAGCCCCAGGTGCTGCCAATGCACCAGATCGTCCGACACCAGCTGACCCCAGGCCTTGGCGCCGTGGGCGCAGGCCAGCGGGTTCCACTGGTAGAACAGCCGGTAGCGGCCGTCGAACCGGATAAAGCCGTTGGGATCGTTGAGCAGGCCCACCGGGGCGGCGATATGCCAGCCGGGCCGGTGGGGATCCCCCTCGGCCCGGTTCAGCCCCCCGAGCAAGGCTTCGCTCAGCCTGTTCAGCCACTGCTGTTCGGTCATTGCCATATCTCCTTGCAGTTTGATGACAAACTCCATTATCTCGTCGTCGCCTCCGCGAAGGCGGAGGTCCATGACAGCTTGCCGTGGACTCCCGCCGTCGCGGGAGTGACAACAGAGTAAGCCGAAAGTTTGTCAACTATCTGATTTCCATCAGTCCAGCTTGTACTTCAGCAGGGTGGAGGCGGTGAAGGCCGCGGCGAAGGCGATGACCATGCCGATGCCGTAGTTCAGCAGCGAGGCGGGCTGCACGATGGCCAGGCCCGGCAGGCCGGTCAGGCCCACGGCGGTCATGCCCACCTTGGTGGCCACCACGTAAGCCCCGCCCAGGGCGCCGCCGAACAGGCCGGCCAGGAAGGGCTTGCCGTAGCGCAGGTTGACCCCGAAGATGGCCGCCTCGGTAATGCCCAGCAGGCAGGAGGCGCCGGCCGGCACCGTGATCGCCTTGAGCTTGGCGTCCTTGGTCTTGAAGTACACCGCCAGGCAGGCGCCGCCCTGGGCCACGTTGGCCATGGCCCAGATCGGCAACAGGAAGTTGACGGCGATGGCCGGGTTGGTCAGCAGCCCGGTTTCGATGGCGTGGAAGCTGTGGTGGATGCCGGTGATCACGATGGCGGAATAGGTGCCGCCGAACACCAGGCCCGCCAGCCAGCCGGCGTGGTCGTACAGGCCGCTCAGCAGCAGGGAGATGCCGTCGCCCAGGCCGCGACCGATGGGGCCCACGAACAGCAGCGCCACGAAGCCCGCGATCAGCAGGGTGAGGAAGGGGGTGACGATCAGATCCAGGGCATTGGGCACCACCTTGCGCAGGCGCTTTTCCACCTGGCTCATCACCCACACCGCCAGCAGCATGGGAAACACCGTGCCCTGGTAGCCGACCATGCCCACTTCCATCCCGAGGAATTCCATGGTCTTGAAGCCGTCGGCCACGGTCCAGGCATTGGTCAGGGCCGGATGGGTCAGGATGCCCCCCAGGGTGGCACCCAGGTAGGGGTTGCCGCCGAACTCTCGGGCGGCGGTAAAGCCGATCAGCACCGGCAGGATGATGAAGGCGGCCGAGCTGAACATGTCGAGCATGATGAACAGGGCGCTGTCGGGGGAGACCCAGCCGTAGGAGCGCACCATGCCGAGCAGGCCCATCAGCAAACCGGCGGAAACGATGGCCGGGATGATGGGCACGAAAATATTGGACAGGGTGCGCGCCAGGCGCTGGGCCGGGTTGAGCCTGGCCGCCGCCGCGTCCACCAGCTCGGCCTTGCTGGTGTCCCCCAGGCCGGTGAGGGCGGCAAACTCCGCGTACACCTTGTTGACCAGGCCGGTACCGAAGATCACCTGCATCTGGCCGGCGTTGGCGAAGCAGCCCTTCACCCCTTCCACGTTCTGGATGGCCGCCTTGTCGGCCAGGCTGTCGTCGTTCAGCACCAGCCGCAGCCGGGTGGCGCAATGGGCGGCGGAGGCGATATTGTCCCTGCCCCCGAGCAGCGGCAACAGTTCTTTGGCGATGGCTTCAATATTCATGGTTCGATATCCGTCATGCGCAGGGGGGCCTGACGCCCCCCTCAAGATTAGAAGAAGTATTTAAAGCGTACCCGGGTACCGTAACGGTCGGTGGCGGTGGTGGACTCTTCCACATCGAAGCTGGACCAGTAAGCACCGACCAGAATGTCGAAGTTGTCCAGATCCAGCACCCGGTCGAACCGGTAGGAGGTGTAGAGGGTGTTGCTCTGCTGGGTGCCGATCAGGTAGCTGGCGTGCTCGGACGCCGGGTTGACGTCGTCTATCTTGTTGCGGCCGTAGATATAGCCCAGACCGAACTTGTCGAACAGCACGTTGGCGCCCAGGGTCAGGTTTTCTTCCCGGTGCGCGTCCAGGTAGGCGGCGTTGAGATTGGCCTTGATGGTGCCGGACTGCCAGCCGAAGGTGGTGCCGTAGCCGGTGCGGTCTGACACGTCACGGCCGCGCTCGTCGACGATGGCGTCCTCGATCAGGTTGTGCTCCATGCCCACCGCCCAGCTGAAGTCACCCAGCTGCCAGCGCAGGGCCGGACGCACCACCACCGAATCCTTTTTCTTCTCCAGATCGAAGCCGTGGTATTGGGCGCCGTTGAACAGATCCAGGCGGTTGCCGAACAGGGTGGCCAGCTCGACGTAGACGTCGCCCAGCTGGCGGCTGACCATGACATGGCCCGCGTCACCGGCCCGGCCGCGGGCTTCCTTGGTCATGTACAGGTAGGCGGAGCCGTCGGTGTAGAGGCCGGAAGAGGTGTCGCCGGAGTGCTCCACGAACACGTCCTGGCCGAGGGGAAACAGGTCCAGCGCCTCGAAGCGGCCGACCTTCATCTCGCCCACATCGCTGCGGCCGAAGGCGAACCAGGCGTCGTCCGAGCCGACGCCGCCGTTGCTGGCCAGGGTGGGCTGGGCCTTGAACCTGGCGTAGGCGCCGGAATCGGCGACCCGCTCCCCGGAGATGTCGAGCAGCAGCCGGCCGGTCTGATCCCAGCGGTCGTCACGGCCGTCGTTCATATACAGGTTGCTGTCTTCCTGCTTGTTGGCCACGTTGACGTCGAACTCGACGTCGCCGCCCAGAGTCAGCCGACCCTTTTCGCCTTCCCAGCTGACTTCCGCATTGGCGGTGGCGGCAGTCCCTGCCACCAGCAAACCCACTAACAGTGCTTTCCTTGTCATTTTTTTCTCCTGTGATCAACGATGATCAGTTCTGTTGGTTGATAAAATCGTTCAATGCCGCGCCGTCGGGCAGGGCCGCCATGGCCCCCGGCTGCAGGCAGCACTGGGCGCCACAGGCCTGCGCCTGCCGCAACAGGCGGGACAACTGCGCCACCCCGGGTTCGGGGTTTTGCGCCAGCCCGGCCAGCAGCCCGGCCATGAAGGCGTCTCCCGCCCCGGTGGTATCCACGGCCCGCACGGCAAAGGCGCCCTGGTGCACCCGCTCGCCCTGCCGGGAGGCCAGCACGCCCGCCGAGCCCAGGGAAATCAGCATCAGCGGCCGCCGGTATTCGGCTTCCAGCACCGTCATCGCCAGGTGGGGATCCGCGTGGCCGGTAAGCAGCTCGGCTTCTTCCTGCGACAGCTTGAGCAGGTCCACCTCGGGAATGATGCGCTCCAGGGAGGCCTTGAGCGTGGCCCGGTCCGGCCAGCGGCTCAGCCGGATATTGGCGTCGAAGCTGACGAAGCCGCCGGCCTGGCGGATGCGGCGCACCGCCATCAGGGCGGTGCCCCGGGCCGGCTCCGCGGTCAGCGCCAGGGAGCACAGGTGCAGCCAGTCGCCGGTCCGGAACACCGGCAGATCGGCCGGCTCCAGCAGTTGATCCGCCGAGCTCCTGGCCAGAAAAAAGAA
This sequence comes from Zobellella endophytica, assembly GCF_003012775.1. Taxonomy (GTDB): domain Bacteria; phylum Pseudomonadota; class Gammaproteobacteria; order Enterobacterales; family Aeromonadaceae; genus Oceanimonas; species Oceanimonas endophytica. Next base: position 88,962 of record NZ_PXYG01000003.1, read on the forward strand.
GCTGCGTTCACCGCCGTCGCCCAGGGTCACCAGGGTGGCGCTGGTGGGCAGGCGCGGGTCCCGGGCGGCATGGCGGGTGCAAACGCCTTCGGCGTTCAGGGCCGCGATAATGTCATCGCCGAACGGGTCCTGCCCCAGACGACCGACAAAGGCGGCCTCGCCCCCCAGCCGGCGCACACCCACCGCCACGTTGGCCGGCGCGCCGCCCACACAGGGCCGCAACTGTCCCGCCGCCGCCGGCAGCAAATCCATCACGCCATCACCCAGGCAATAAACAACAGGCATCGTTTTCTCCGTATCATTTCGTTGCCACGCACACTAGCTAAACCGATTTAGCTAAACAACAAAATTAAGCTGAAACGGTTCAGCTTTGTGATCCAGCTAAAAAAAGTGTGCCCAAATAGGCGCCAAACGAGCCATTTTATGACAAAAAAATTAAAGTTTTGGCTGAGCCGGGCCGATATGGTTAGCAGATGGGTGTAGACTCAAGTGAAACACAAATAAGGCACGGAGCTGATACCGCCGGCGCCATGGGGTGGAAGCTCAAACACCGGGGCACAAGGGCATGGGAAGATGTGTTGTCAGGCGGCCGGGAGAACCCTGGCTCCCGCCACCGGCACCTAAACGAGAGAAAACCCCAGGAAGGAAGCCCGATGAGTAACGCCCCCCTCCTTGCCATACCGTGCTACCGCCCCGGCCTAAGCTTGAGCCACCCTCTTTCTGCCCCCAGCCTGTTAAGGATACCCCCATGAATGCCTTAGGTTTTATCGTCGATATGAGTGTACGTAAGAAGCTGATCTTCGGCTTCGCTGTGGTGCTGTTCATTTCCCTGATCAGCGCCTGGCTCAGTTACGGGCGGATGCAGAATATCCAGCACCTGATCGACCGCCTGGTGCAGGTTGCCGAGATAGAAACCCTGGTGTTCGAAGCCCGGCGGAGCGAAAAAGACTACCAGCTGCGCCACGACGAGCAATATATCGAGCGTGCGCTGGAGATGACCCACCAGGCCGCCGAGCTGAGCGAGGCAACCCGCAAAATACTGCAGTATCCCGACATCGCCGCCCAGGTGGATACCCTGCACCAGGCGCTCGGTGGCTACCAAGGCGCCCTGGCCGACCTGCGCCGGCACCAGCAGGCCGCGACTGACGCCCAGCAGCAGCTGGAAATCAGCGCCCGCCAGGCCATGGAGCGGTTCGAGGAGCTGGAGTTCAGGCTGAGCAGCGAAGCCATCCGTCAGCTCAGGAGCATCGGCGAGACCAACGGCCTGCGGATGCTGGACGTGGCCGGCCAGGCCAATGTGCTGAGCAAGGCAGTGCTCATCGTGCGCCAGGCGGAAAAGAACTACGTCAGCAGCCGCAATCCGCTCTACGCCGACGAGGTGTTCAAACAACTGCAGGATCTGGCCACCAAGGCCAATGTGCTCAAGAACAACTACCAGGGCCGCAACCTGAGCCAACGCCTCGACGCCGAGGCGGCCACCGCCCTGGTCGACGGTGCCCTGGCCGAGCTGGGCCGATACCGGCAGAACTTCGAGCAGTTGCAGCAGGGCTATGAGCAGTTGCTCGGCACCGAAGCCGTGATGGTCGACCATGCCCGCCAGGCCCTCTCCGCTTCGGGCAAGGCGACCGGGCTGCAGGTCGGCATACTGCAGCAGAACGGCGATGAGGCCCGGCTGATCATGCTGGTGTCCACCGGCGTGGCCTTCGCCGCCGGCATCCTTATCGCCCTGCTGATCACCCGCAGCATAGTGGCGCCACTGCACCAGGTGGTGGCGCTGTCCCGCACCATCGCCGCCGGCGACCTGTCCCGCAACATCCGCAGCGATCGCCGGGATGAGCTGGGCCAGCTGATGCAGGCCATGCAGCACATGACCGAAAACCTGCGCGACCTGCTCACCCGGCTGACCTCCGGCATCGAGCAGCTGGCCACCGCCACCGAGGAGATGTCCGCCGTCACCGAGCAGACCAGCGCCGGCGTCACCCAGCAGAAGATGGACACCGAGCAGGTGGCCACCGCCATGAACCAGATGACCGCTACCGTGCTGGAGGTGGCCCGCAGCGCCGAGGCCGCCGCCGGCTCCGCTCAGGAAGCGGACGGCCAGGCCCGGCAAGGGACCCTGGTGGTACAGCAGGCGATCGGCCGCATCGAAAGCCTGGCCCAGGCTATCGAAGCGTCGGCTTCCGCCATCGAGCGGCTGAAACAGGACAGCGGCAATATCAACACAGTACTGGACGTGATCAAGGGCATCGCCGAACAGACCAACCTGCTGGCGCTCAATGCGGCCATTGAAGCGGCCCGGGCCGGCGATGCCGGGCGGGGCTTCGCGGTGGTGGCAGACGAAGTGCGGGCCCTGGCCAGGCGCACCCAGGAGTCCACGGTTGAAATTGAAGGCCTGATTAGCACCCTTCAAAACGGAGCCGAAGGAGCGGTGAGCACCATGGACTCCAGCCGTCAGTTGGCCGACAGCACCGTGGCGGCGGCTCGCCAGGCCGGCGTTTCCCTGGACGAGATCAACGGTTCGGTGTCTACCATCCAGCAGATGAGCCAGCAGATCGCCACCGCCGCCGAAGAGCAGACCTCGGTGGCGGAAGAGATCAACCGCAGCGTGTCCAATATCCGCGACGTGGCCGAACAGTCCGCCGCCGCTACCGAGGAAACCGCCGCCACCAGCGTCAGCCTGGCCCGCCTCGGCGACGAGTTGCAGGAGCAGATCGCCCGCTTCAAGCTGGCCTGACGGGCGGGAAGCTGGAAGCCGAGTCTACCCACTGCTCGGTCTGCTTCCAGCTTCATGCATCAAGCTTCAAGCTTTCAGTAAGCCCCGCCGATGGCCGGGCGCAGGTTATCGTACAGCGGAACCAGGTTGTTCAGCTCGGCCGGCGGCAGCGCCGGCGGCAGTCGTTGCAGCCGTGCCCGGGCCCGCTCGATGCTGGCCGGGCGCAACAGCTGCACATTGGGGTACAGCCGGCGGGCCTCGGCCAGCCACTGCTCGGCGCGTTCCGGCTCGTCCGCGGCCCAGAGCGCCAGGCTGGCGTTGTAGTAGATGCCGGCCCGGGGCGTGTGCTCGAGAAAGCGCCGGGCCCAGCCCGCATAGTCCAGCAACTGGGCCCGGTCGCCGGCCAGCAGCGCCGCCTTCAACTGCCAGTGATGGCGATAGAAGGCCACCCGGTCGTACCAGATCAGCGGATTGATCACCGCCGCCAGTTCGGCCGGCGTCCGCGCTTCCTGCTGGGCATAGCGGGTCAGCTGCTGGCCGGCGTAGAGGCCGGTCGCCATAAACAGCATCAGCCCGAGGCCCCAGGCCCGCACCAGCCAGCGGCTCCAGCCCGGCGGCGGCGCCAGCAGCCGGCGCTGGCCGTATTCCGCATCGATCACATAGATCAGTACCAGCACCATGAACCAGTGCGGCAGCGAGTGATAGAACGGAAACTCGGTCTGGCTGTGGATAAAGATAGGGGTCAGTATGCCGACCCAGGCCAGCGCCTGGGCGAAAGGCACCCGGTGCAGCAACCGCAGCACCAAGAGGCTTATCAGCACCAGTCCCAGCAGCGGCACCACCCCGCCCTCGATGGCCCACAGCAGAAATTCGTTGTGCGGGTGCCCCATCTCGGTAAACAGCGCCTCGGCGCCCGGGGTCTGCTCCCGCCACAGGGCATAGGTGCGGTAGAAGGCGGACTCGAAGCTGCCGTAGCCGTGGCCGAACCAGGGCTGGTCCAGCCACATGCGCAGGCCGTGGGCGTAGATCTCGAACCGGCCGTCCGCCTGGGTGTAGATCGCCAGGCTGCGCTTGCTCATCTCGAACACCTCCAGCCCGAACACCCCGCCCACCACCCCCAGCGGGATCAGCGCCAGGCTGGCCAGCAGCCGCTTGGAGCGGGTCTTGATCAGGGTCTGCCACACCAGGGGCTGCAGCAGCAGCAGCCCCAGCAGCAGCCCCAGCTGGCCGGCCCGGGATTGCAGCAGCACCACCAGCATGGCCCCGGCCCCCAGCACGGCGGCAAACCACACCGACTTGAGCAGGAAGGGCCGCCAGGGGGACTTGGCCTCGTTCAGCCACAGATACACCGCCAGCACCATGCCGGTGGCGATAAAGCTCGCCATCACGTTGCGGTGCTGGAAAATGCCGTAGGGTGAACGCACCTCGGTGTTGTAGCCGAACCGGTTGCCCGGCTCGAGCAGGAAGAACTGGGCCAGCCCCAGCAGGAGTTCGACGCTCACCGCCAGCAGCAGGCAATAGAGCAGGTAACGCCGGCCCCGGCCGTTGAAGCGACACTGCTGCAGCGCCAGGTAGAACAGCAGGCCGCCCACCAGCCCCAGCATCCGCGGCAGGGCGTGGCCGGCCACCGAATTGTTGTGGAAATAGAAGAAGGGCAGCCACAACAGGCCGCCGGCCGCCACCACCCCCAGCCAGAAGCGGCTGGTGAGCAGGCGGCGGCGATGCCAGTGCCACAGGCCGATGGTGGTCATCAGGCCGATGAAAAACCAGCCCGCCACGTTGAAAGGCAGTTGCAGACCGATGCCGAACAGGTGGGGGAGATAGAGATGCATGCCCAGCAAGGCATAGACGACGACACAGGCCAGCATCACTTTGGCCAGGCGCTCCTGCTGCAGCAATTGCAAAGACATCATGATAGGGCGGAAACTCGCGGGCCGGGGACCATCAACAAGCCCCTACTTTAACAGCTTGGAGCCGAAAGCTGGAAGCCGGGAACCGGAAGTCGGAAGATTTCCGTCGCTTCCGGCTTCCGCTTCCTCGGCTAGAACTCGAACTTGTAGAACAGATCGATCGCCTGGCTCAGGCCACTGGTCGCCTGCAGGTAGAGCCTGGGCAGCAACTCGTAGCGCAGCCGCAGCTCGCCGATGGACGAAAACACCCCGACCCCGTAACCGATCTGCAGGCCCGGCAGCACATAGGCGCTGATGTTCACCTCGGTGCTGTCGCCGGAGCCGGCGGTGTCCACCGACACGTCCTGGAAGCCGAGCGCCTCGCCCACCCCGGTGACGATGCCGCCGACCCGGCCCACCCCGGCGCCGATCAGCATGGACTGTACCAGGGCGTTGCCGTCGCTTTCGCCGCCGTCCAGGCCCCGCCCGCGCAGCAGCCAGGACAACTGCTCCACCTGCGGCATGCCCGGCTCCGAGAACACCGTCAGCTCGGGCTGGGCGGCGCTGCCCGAGACCCGCACCCCGACGGTGATGCTGCTGTCGGACATGGAGGAGGGATTGCGGATCGCCTCCACCGCCAGGTTGGGCTGATCCAGCGGGCCGCTGAACAGTATGCTGCCCTCACGGATCAGCAGGTTCTGGCCGTAGGCGCGGAAGTTGCCGTCCACCAGCCGGATCTCGCCGTTGCCGCGCATCACCCGGCCCGGCTGTTGCACGATACGCATGCCCCCTTCCAGCCGGGTCTTGAGGCCGAAGGCCGACAGCCGCACGTCTTCCGCCAGCCGCACCTGCACCCGGATATCCAGCGGCAGCGCCGGCCCGGTTTCCGGCACAATGCCGGAGGGGTCGACGATCACCACGTCGGCGGACTTGGACACCGCGCTTTCAGGCAGCTCCTTGACTTCGATCCGCGCCCAGGGAATGACGATGTCGCCGCGCACCCGGGCCTGTTCGCCCAGGGTGATCTGCAGATCCGGGCTGATCCGCACCCGGCCCATGCCTGGATAACCCGCTTCCAGCTCGCTGCCCTGCAGGCGGATTTCCCCGCTTACCGGCAGCGCGCTCCAGTCCAGTTCGCCGCTGATGTTGAGCGGCCCGTCCCCCACCCGCAAGCGGCCATCGAGGGTGGCATTGGTGCCGCGAACCGCCAGCCGGGTGCTGAAATCGCGCACCTGTACCATGTCCGAGTAGGTATCCACCTCGCCGCCGGTCAGGCTGATGTCGCCGAACAGCAGGGGCGCGTCCAGGGTGCCTTCGAGCCGGGCCTGGCCGGCCAGGGTGCCCTGCAGCCGGGCCACCTCCGGCAGCAGCGGCGCCAGCCAGTCGAGCCGGAGCTCGGTAATGGCCAGGTTGCCGCCGAGCGCGCGCCGCCCGTCCAGCTCCGCCACATCGGCGTTCAGCTGTAGCCGGCCCAGCACCCGGGAGTCGAACGCCAGCGACGACTGCAACTGGTTGCCGGCCATCTCGGCGTCGAGCACCAGGGTCTGGTAGTCGAGCCGGGTGTCGCCGCTGACGAAGGTACCCGGCGTGGTGCTGATGCGGGCGTTGAGCCGCGGCGCGTCCCCCTGCCAGCTCAGCTCCACCCGGCCGCCGAGAACAGCCTCCCAGGCGAAGTCTTCCGGCAGGAAGGGCGCCAGCCGGGCCAGGTCGAGGGTGCGGATGTCGATCCCGGCCTGGCCCTGATCGGCCCCGGCCACCAGGGGATCGAAACACAGCGCGGCCCCGTTCGAGCTCCAGCAGTGGGCGCTGGCCCGCAGCCGCTGCTCGCGCCAGGACAGGGCCACCGCCTGCTGCAGGGCCCAGCGCTCCAGTGGGGTATCCAGGGCCGCCTCGCTCAGGCGGCCCTCCCAGCCCTGCTCGTTCAGGCTGCCGTTAAGCTGCAGCCGTGCCGCCAGCGGATCGCCCTGCACCTCGACGCTCAGCCGGTGGGCGGCCTCGTTGCCGGCGGCGTTCAGCCGCAGATCGTTGAACTCGAGCCCGCCGCTCTGCAGGCGGGCGACCGTCAGCCGCAGGTCGCCGGCCATGGCCTCGCCCAGGGTGGCCTCGGCCTCCAGGGCGAGGCCGTTGGCCTGGGTACCGTTGATGCCGGCGCGCCCGCCGCGCAGACTGGCCCGGATCTCGGGCGCCGCCAGTTCCCCCGCAACCCGGACGGTGCCGGCGAGGTCGCCGAACAGCCCGGGGGCGTACACCGCCAGGTCGGGCGCCTGCAGCTCGCCCTCCAGCTGCCAGCGCTCGGTGATCCGGCCGTTGACCGCCAGCCGGTTATCGCCGTTGTTGAGCACCAATTCGCGGATGGTGCCCTGCAGATCCTGGTTGAGTTCCACCTCGCCCCGCAGCAGCAGCGGGTACTGCCGCAGCCGGCCGTTGATGTCCGGCTCGACTTCAAGCCGCCATTGCTCCCCGCGCAGCGAGAAGCGGCTGTCGAGCTCGCCGTTCAGCCGTCCGTCCAGCCCGGCCACGAAGGCGCCGGGATCCAGCTCGTCCAGGGTCAGCACACCTTGCCAGTCGATGCCCTCGGCCCAGCCCAGGCGCCCCTCCAGCCGCGCCTCGCCCTGAGGCAACGCCAGCGCCAGCGGGGCCAGCCGGGCCTGTTGCAGGTCGCCCTCGGCTTCCAGCCGGATGGCGAAGGGCGGCAGCTCGGGGCCACTGGCCTCGCTGCTCAGTTGCAGCCGGTAATCGTCCAGTTCGCCCCGCAGCGTCAGCTCGCCCTGCTCCAGCCGCCACCGGGGCTCGACCAGCGGCCAGCCGAGCCGCTGCCAGTCCAGCGCCAGTTCGAACGGCAGCCGGGGATCGAGCGGCCGGGCCGACAACTCGGCGCTGGCGTTGACCGGCCCGGCCAGGGTGAGCCTGGCCTCCAGCGCCGCCAGGTTCTGTTGCAAGGTCAGGCCCAGGGTCTGGCCCGCCAGCTGGCCGTTCAGCAGCGGCTCGTGCAGGGTCGCCTCCAGCACCAGATCGAGCGGGTAGTCGCCGCTCAGGGTGAGCCGGCCGGCGAGCCGGGCGTCCAGCAGCTCGTGTTTCAGCTCAATGTCGTGCAGCCGCAGTTCGCTGTCCTCGCCCTCCAACGCCAGCTGCAGCAACGACAGCTCCCGGCTCACCCCGTCCTGTATCAGGCGGCTGTCGCTCAGCCGGAATTCCTGCAGGGTGATGGGGAACGGCAGTATCACCTCCGGCAGGCTGAACGGCCCGGCCGGGGTCGCCGGGCCGGCGTCGGCCGGGGCCGCCGCGTCTTCCGCCGGCAGCAGGGTGATGGTCAGTCCGGCCATCCGCGGCCCGGTGATCACCATGCCGTCGTCGTCCCAGTGGGCCGCCACCAGCAGGCTCTGCCAGGCAATGGTCTGCCCGGGCAGCTCGATGCGCACCCGGTCGGCGCGGATCTCGTCCAGGTCGATGCGCAGCGGCGGGGTCAGCCCGGTAAGCGGATCCGCCGGCTCCTGGTCGCCCCCTTCGGGCAAGGATTTGATGCTGATCTCGATATCGGCGGCGTCCAGCCGCCGCAGCAGGAAACGCCGGTCGAGCAGGGTACCGAGCTGCCAGTCGATGGTCAGATCCCGGGCGCTGAAGGCCAGCGAGTCCTGCTGGTAGCCGAGCTCGGCAAAACGCCAGCCGGTGCCCAGCTGGCCGGCCACCAGGGTGCCGCTCAGGCCGGGCACCTGCTGCTTGGCCAACTGCCACAGCCACTGGTTGCCGGTATGGGTGAACAGCAGGCCGGCCAGCAATACCAGCAGCATGAGCACGGTGGCCAGCAGGCCGAGGACGGTCGTTTTGATGCGGCTCATAATTCAGGCCCCAGGGTGAAGTGCAGGCGCCAGGGAACCTGGTCTTCCGACACCCCGAACGCCAGGTCGAAGCGCACCGAGCCCACCGGGGTCAGCCAGCGCACCCCCACTCCGGTGCCCACTTTCCAGGGTTCGCTGTAGTCGTTGGTGGCGGTGCCGGTATCCACGAAGGTCGCCAGCCGCCACTTCTCCGCCACCCGGTAGTCGTATTCCAGGCTCAGGGCGGTGGCGTATTTGGCCCCCAGCCGGTCGCCGTTGGCGTCGACCGGGGTGATCGACTCGTAGCCGAAGCCGCGCACCGTGAGGTCGCCACCGGTGAAGAAACGCAGCGACGGCGGCAGATCGTTCACCTCGTCCACCCACACCGCGCCCTGCTCGGCCCGGGCGATCAGCCGGTGATCGTCGGACAGGGAGCGCAGCCACTTGCTGCGGCCCCACAGCCGCACGAAGCGGGTGTCCGAGCCCCACCAGGGCTCGGACAGCTCCAGGGTGGCGATCTGGGCATCGCCCCAGTAGGGATCCAGCCCGCCGCGCACCCGGGTGCGGCTGTAGGACACCCCGGGGATCAGCAGGAAGCTGTCGTCCTCCTGCTGGCCCTGGGTATAGGATTCGTATTCGGAGCGGATGAACACGTCCCGGGTCCAGTCATAGGCGTTCTTGTCCCAGCGGTGTACCGAGGCCACCAGCCGGTCACTCTCGGTGTCGTCCTGATCCAGCCGCTGGTAGCCGCCCTGCAGGGTGTAGTAGTTGTCGAGCGGATGGCCGCGGGGGATCTTGTAGACGAAGGTGATGTCCTGCTTGGGGGCCGACAGCTTGAGGCTGGTGTTGAAGCTGTGGCCCAGGCTGTTGATCCAGGGCTTCTCCCAGCTCACCGAAGTGCGTGGGCCCTCGTCGGTGGAAAAACCGACCCCCAGCTCGACCTCGTTGTCGGCCTTGGCCCGCAGCACCACCGACAGCGGCACCCGGTGCTCCTCGTCCGCCTCGCCCACCAGCGGCAGCACCTCCACCTGGCGGAAGTAGCGGGTGGACGACAGCGAGCGGCTCAGCTCGGCCACCTGGCTGGCCAGGTAGGGATCGCCGGGCTGCACCGTCACCAGCGGATTGAGCAGCCGGTCCACCGGCCGGTCGGTGTCGACCCTCAGTTCGCCGAACCGGAAGCGCGGGCCGGAGTCGAACGACAGCACCACATCGGCGGCGTTTTCCCAGGGGTGAACCCGTACCTGGCTCTGCCGGTAGCCGGCGTCGAAATAGCCGCGGGCCAGGGCCAGGCTGAGCAGGCTGGCCTTGGCGCCTTCATAGGTTTCATGATTGAGGATGTCGCCCTCGTCGAGGGCAAAGTCGCCGAGCCGCTCTTCGAACAGCGGATCCGAGGCTGCGTCGCCCTGCAACAGCACGTCCAGCTTGCGGATCCGCACCGGCTCGCCGGGGGTCACCCGGATGGTCACCCGCGCCGGATCGTCGTCGTCCGCCTGCACCTCGATCTCCGGCCGGTAGTAGCCCAGCGCCTGCAGGCTGTCCTCCACCGCCGCCACGATGCTCTTGCGAAAGCGCGGCAGCTGCTCGGCCTGGATCGGCGGCAGCTGGTTCAGGTAGACCCGGGTATTGTCCTCGAGTGCCCCGCTCAAGCCGGACAGCCGGAAGCTGACTTCCTCCGCGCTCGCCGCCAGGCTCAGCAGCATCAGGCCCATTATCCCCCACACACCTTTGCTCATAGCGCAACCCGTTCACTCTGTGTTTCATCGGACAGTTTCTGCCGGAAGCTGATGATTTTCGGTCCACCGCCGATTTTATTGATCTTGTTGTTCGGCCCGGCGGGCCGGCCGTGGCACACTGGCGGCCCGTTATCGTCCCTCGGAGGCCGTCCATATGCCCCCCACCGCTCGTCACTGCGCCCTGCTGGGTTTCGCCGGCTTCAGCGGCAGCGGCAAGACCACCCTGCTGCGCCAACTGGTGGCCTTGTTGCACCGGCGCCGCTTGCGCCTCGGTGTCATCAAGCACACCCACCACGACGTGGAGCAGGACTGTCCCGGCAAGGACAGCTACCAGCTGCGCCACGCCGGGGCCGCCCAGTGCCTGCTCGCCGGCCCCCGCCGCAGTATTCTCACCTATGAGAACACTAAAGCACAGGAGCCCGATTTAAACGAATCCCTTTCACGGCTCAGCCTGGATAAACTCGACCTGGTGCTGGTCGAGGGCTTTCGCGACGCCCCCATCCCCAAGCTGGAGGTGCACCGCCCCGACCACGGTAAACCCCTGCTGTGCCTGCATGACACCCATGTACTGGCGGTGGCCAGCGACGCCCGGCAACTGGCGGTGCCGGTTCCCCTGCTGGATCTGAACGACGCCGCCGCCATCGCGGACCTTATCGAACACTGGCTGGCGGCAGGCCGCCTGCGAGTTCGGCTGGATTGAGCCGCTCGCCCGCCGGGTAGCCGCAGGCCCGGCGATAGGCCGCATAGAGCAGCGGATGTTGGCGGGCATACTGCTGATGGCGCGGCAGGGCCAGGGTGAAGGCGCCCGCCGGCAGGATCCGCACCCTGACCTCCCGCCCGCTGGCCAGCGCCAGCCGGGACCGGCTCTGCTGCGCCCACTTTTGTTGCAGCGAGCTCTGCACATAGAGCGCCGGGCTGAACTCGCTGCCCCGGTCGCAAAACTGGCCGCCCTCGTCGAAGGCGTCGACCGCCGCCCAGTACAGGGTCAGCAGGTCGCCGTAACCCAGCCGGTTATCGTCGTAGTGGACCCGCACCACCTGGCGACGCTGGTGCTGGCTGCCGCTTTTCATCCAGCCCGCCTCGATCACCTGGATCCCCGGCCGGCCGGCGAACAGGGCATCCATCACCCAGAAACTGCCGCCGGCGAAGACCGCCTGTCCCGCCTGTGCCGGAAGAGCCAGCAGCAGCAAGTACATTCCCAGGGTTTTCAGATACACCCGTTTAGCTCCTTTACAACCGGGGGCCGCTTCCCCATAGTTTACTGGTTCTTATGCTAACCGATTGAAAGTCGATGGAAACATTTTTTGGCTCCCGATTGCTGCTGTGTTCACTGGCCGGCCTGCTGTTGCCGCTGGCCGGCGCGATAGGTACCCGATTGACACTCTGGCACTATACCACAGGGCTGCTGCTGGTGGGACTGGGCCTGGTGCTGGCGTTGCCGGTGCTGGCCCTGGCCCTCTGGCAGCAGCACTGGCCGGCCGCCGTGCCCGCCGCCCTGCTGTTGGCGGTGCTGACACCCTTTGTGTACAAGGGCGTACGCTATCCGGCCATTCACGACATCAGCACCGATACGGTCAACCCGCCGTCGCTGCTGGCAGCGGCCCGGCTGCGCGGAGATCGGGATCACCCCACCGGCTACGACGGCGAGGCCCTGGCGGCCAGGCAGCGGGCGGCCTGGCCGGCGCTGGCGCCGCTCCTGCTGCCCCATCCGCCGGCGCGGGTGCATGCCGCCACGCTGGCGCTGCTCGAACGTCGGGGCTGGCAACGGGTCGACAACGGCGATGATCGGCAGCTCGAGGCGGTAGCCACCAGCCTGCTGTTCGGCTTCAAAGACGATGTGGCCATCCGCCTCACCGCCACCGCCGGCGGCACCCGGGTCGACATGCGCTCCGCCTCCCGGGTCGGCAAGAGCGACCTGGGCGCCAACGCCCACCGCATCCGGACCTTTCTCGCCGATCTGGCGGCGGCCCTGAGCGCCCCTTCCGCCACCTGATGGCCAACCGCCGGGAGTCGAGATGCTGGATACCCGCGTGATCCCCCTGCCGCACCGGCCGCTGCCCCTGGTCGGCTTCATGCTGGGCATGTTGGCGCTGCCGGCCCTCTGGCAGCAACACTACCTGCTGGCCCTGGGGCTTATTCTGCTCAACCGCCTGAGCGACGACCTGGACAACCCGAAATATGGTCATAAGCCCTTGTATTATATGGCGGAGATTGACAGAGGGAACGGAGACCACCGGCATTTTCGTGCTATTCTGCCTGTTTGCGGAGCGGTTTGGCGCCCCCTGCCGGCTCACCGCAGTCAACCGCATCTGGCCCGGCTATCGCCCCCTGAAACGAGACTCGCATGACCGCAACCGAAGCCCTGTTGTTACTGGCGGCCGGTGTCCTGTCCGGCTTTATCAACGTGATGTCGGCCGGCGGCTCCATGCTGACCCTGCCGCTGCTGATGTTCATGGGGCTGGACAGCGCCACCGCCAACGGCAGCAACCGGGTGGGCATAGTGCTGCAGAACATTACCGCCATGGGCCAGTACCACAGCGCCGGCTTTCGCGATCTGCGCCTGGGGCTGAAACTGAGCCTGCCGGCGGTGGCCGGTGCCCTGCTCGGCGCCTGGATCGCCATCGGGCTGGATGAACGGCTGTTCCGCTGGATACTGATCCTGGTGATGGGTGGCTGTGCCGTGCTGATGCTGTTGCCCATGCCCCGGGGGCTACACACCCGGCCGCTGGATGAAGGCCACCTCGGCTACAGGGTCTACCTGGCGCTGGCACTGATCGGTCTTTACGGCGGCTTTATCCAGGTGGCGGTGGGCATACTGTTCATCACCCTGCTCTATCGGGTGCTGCATATCGATCTGGTGCAGGTGAACCGGCTCAAGGTGCTGATCGTGCTGGTCTACATGGTGCCGGCCCTGGCCATTTTCATCGCCGGCGGCAAGGTCGCCTGGGGCTATGGCCTGGTGCTGGCCCTGGGCAGCATGCTCGGCGCCTGGTTCGGGGCCCGGCTCAGCATCAGCCCCGGTGGGGTGAAGTGGATAAAATGGCTGACCCTGGTGATGATCGTCGCCATTATCGGCAAGCTGGGCTTTGATCTGTTGTATTGAGCCGAACAGCAAATTGCTGAGAACCTGTTTACGATCTCTGCGAAGCTTGTCTGTGATAATTCAGCAAAGAGGCAACAGGGCCACCTCCACCGACACGCTGCAAGCACATCCCTGTGGCGCTCGGCACATGCTGTCCCTGGCATGTGACGGTCGGTGGAGGCAATCCCTGTTGCCTCTTTCAAGCCTCGACGCCGTCTGATGGTGATGCCAGCAGACGACACTAGCGCTCAGATGCGCGGAGGTGACCGGGCCCCGATATCGGGAAAAGAAGAACAGGAAACGACCATGAAACTTTTCGGACAACTGGCCTGGTTTTTCAAGGCCCACTGGCGCACCTACAGCCTGGCGCTGCTGATGCTGGCGACGGTGGCGGTGATGAACATGAGCATCCCCTACCTCATCGGCCAGGCGGTGGACGAGCTGGTGGCGGCCGACAGCGGCGAGGCCGACGGCCGGCTGCTGGGGCTGATCCTGCTGCTGGGCATCGCCGTCTATGTGCTGCGCTTCGGCTGGCGCTGGATCCTGTTCGGCACCTCCTACCGGCTGGGCAACCTGCTGCGCCGCCGCTTCTTCGAGCTGCTGACCCGCCAGGGCCAGGCCTTCTACAGCCGCTACAATACCGGCGATCTGATGGCCCGCGCCACCAACGACATCGACGCCATCGAGGTCGCCGCCGGGGAAGGGGTACTGTCCGGTTTCGACGGCCTGCTGACCCTGCTGCTGGTGCTGATCATCCTGTTCGGGGTGATCGACTGGCGGCTGGCGCTGGTGGCGCTGCTGCCCTTTCCGCTGATGGGGCTGGCCTTCTACCGCATCTCCAACCGCATTCACCATCATTTCAGGGCCGCGCTGGAGCAGTTTTCGGTGCTCAACGACAAGGCCCAGGAGGCCATTGCCGGGGTACGGTTGGTCAAGTCCATGGGCCGGGAAGAGATCGAAAGCCGCCAGTTCGGCGCCATCGCCAAATCCGCCGCCGAGCGCAACTACCGGGTGGCCCGGGCCGAGGCGCTGTACGAGCCGGTGGTGTTCCTGTCCATGTCCGCCGCCCTGCTGCTGACCCTGGGCTTCGGCGCCTGGCTTATCTGGCACCAGCAGCTGAGCATCGGCCAGCTCACCAGCTTCACCCTTTATTTGTCCCAGCTGATCTGGCCGATGTTCGCCTTCGGCTGGCTGCTGAACATCGTCGAGCGCGGCAGCGCGGCCCTGTCCCGGGTGGACGCCCTACTGGCGGTGCCCGACAGCGTGCCCGACCAGGGCCGGGCCGTGCCGGCGGACGCCCATATCCGGGTGAACGAGCTGAGCTTCAGCTATCCGGATACCCGGGAGCCGGCCCTGCACCGGCTCAGCCTGGCGCTGGCCCCCGGCGAGGTGCTGGGCCTGGCCGGCCCCACCGGCTCCGGCAAGAGCACCCTGCTGCAACTGCTGATGCGCTACTGGGAAACCGAGCCGGGGCGCATCACCCTGGGCGGCGTTCCCCTCGAGCAGTGCCGGCTGGCCGAGCTGCGCCGCCAGTTCGCCTATGTGCCCCAGGACGCCTTTCTGTTCAGTGCCGGCATCGCCGACAATATCGCCCTCAGCCGGCCGCAGGCGAGCCGGGAGGAAGTCATGGACGCGGCCCGCCAGGCCTGCGTGCACGACGACATCCTCGCCCTGCCCCAGGGCTACGACACCCCCGTGGGCGAGCGGGGCATGACCCTCTCCGGCGGCCAGCGCCAGCGGCTGGCCATCGCCCGCGCCCTGCTCAGCCAGGCACCGGTGCTGGTGCTGGACGACGCCCTGTCGGCGGTGGACGTGCACACCGAGCAACAAATACTGCGCCAGCTGCGCGCCCGCCGTGGCCAGAGCTGCATCATCGTCAGCCACCGGCTGTCGGCGCTGGAGCACGCCCACCAGATCCTGGTGCTGCACCACGGCCGGCGGCAGCAGGCCGGCCGCCACGATGAACTGATCACCCGGGACGGCTGGTACAGCCGGATGTGGACTTATCAACAACTGGAGGCGGTGCTGGATGACGCCTGATCACGCCCCCGTGCAGGGCCGGGGCACCTTCGGCCTGCTGCTCGATTACGTTTATAGGGACAAGCGCCTGCTGGTAAAGGCATTGTTGCTGTTGCTGCTGGCCACCGCCGCCGACGTGGCCGGCCCGCTGCTGGCCAAGGTGTTCATCGACGACTACCTGCTGGCGGACCGGCTGGCGCCCTGGCCGGTGGCCGGGCTGGCGGCGACCTACGTGCTGGCCCAGGTGGCCGCCGCCTGGCTGCGCTACCAGCAGACCCTGCGCTTTACCGACATGGCGCTGGCGGCGGTGCTGGATATCCGCCAGAAGGTGTTCGCCCATGTGCAGCAGCTGCCGATGGCCTTCTTCGACCGGGCCATGACCGGCCGCTTGGTGAGCCGGGTGACCAACGACACCGAGGCGATCAAGGATCTCTATGTGCAGTTCCTGTCGGTGGTGCTGACCAACGTGGTGCTGCTGGTGGGCATCGTCATCGCCATGGCGCTGCTCGACGTCCAGCTGATGCTGGTGGCGCTGCTGCTGATCCCCACCGTGGTCGGGGTGATCTACCTGTACCAGAAGCTGAGCGGCCGGGCGGTGGCCGACAGCCGCCAGCTGCGCTCCGAGATCAACAGCGACATCAGCGAGTCCATCGCCGGCATGGCGGTGCTGCAGGCCTGCGGCCGCCAGCAGGCCGCGACCGAGCGCTTCGAACGGCTCAACCTGCGCTATTACGCCGCCCGTATGCGCACCATCAAGATCGGCGCCGCCCTGCTGCGCCCGGCCATCGATTTGCTGAGCGTGCTGGTGCTGCTCGGCATCCTTCAGGTGTTCGGCTGGCAGGTGGTCAACGGCGTGGCGGAAGTGGGCGTGCTCTACGCCTTCCTCAACTTCATGGGCCGCTTTACCGAGCCGCTGGCCGAGATCACCCAGCGCTTCAACCTCTACCAGCAGGCCATGGTCGCCGGCGACCGGGTGTATCAGCTGATGCACCAGCCGGTGCAGCACTACGGCCGGGAGCTCGGCCAGATCCCCCGGGGCGCGGTGCACTTCGAGCGGGTCGATTTCGCCTACCGGCCCGACAAGCCGGTGTTCAGGGGGCTCGATCTCGCTATTCCCGCCGGGGCCTTTTACGGCGTGGTGGGCCACACCGGCAGCGGCAAGAGCACCCTGCTCAACCTGCTGCTCAGCTTCTACCCGCCGGGCGGAGGCGAGATCCGCCTCGACGACCGGCCGCTCGCCGACTACAGCAAGGACGCCCTGCGCCAGGGCATCGGCCTGATCCCCCAGGAGCCCTTCATCCTCGCCGGCAGTATCCACGACAACATCGACATGGGCCGGGGGCTGCCCCGGGAGCAGATAGCGCGGGCCGCGGCCCAGGCCCACCTGCTGGGGGTGATAGACGGCCTGGAGCAGGGCTTCGACACCCGCCTGGGCGAGCGCGGCACCCGGCTGTCCACCGGCCAGCGCCAGCAGCTGGTGATCGCCCGGGCGCTGGCCGCCTCGCCCCGGATACTGCTGCTGGACGAAGCCACCGCCAACGTGGACAGCGAAACCGAACAGGTGGTGCAGCAGGCGCTGAAGGCCCTGCACGGCAAGGTGACCATGGTGGTGGTGGCGCACCGGCTGTCCACCATCAGCGGCGCCGATCGCATCCTGGTGCTGAACCACGGCGAACTGGTGGAAGCCGGCAGCCACCGTGAGCTGATGGCGCTGCCCGAGGGGCGTTACCGGGCCATGTACCGGCTGCAGCAGCAGGCCCGGCAGGTGGCGCTGGCCGAGCTGTGACCGAATGGGGAGCCGATTGCGTCAATCGGCGGCGCACCGGTAAATAATTTTTCGGGCCGCCGCCCCTCCGGGGCCGCCGCCAAGCTACGCTTTCTATATAAGAAGCCCTACACCTACAGTGGCGCTGAGGGGACCTGTATGGGAGCAATACAGCACACCGAGCATCCTCAATTGAGCCTCCAGGAACAGGAGTCGACGTCGATGCCCTTACCCAAGCCTGTCCGGCGCCGATCCCGCTGGCGCCTGCTGTTGTGGTTGTTGTTCCTGCTGCTGCTGACGGCCTCCGGCGTGCTGATCGCCTTCGAGATGCGCACCTCCTGGCTGCAGTCCCGGGAGATTTCCCGTTACGCCGAGACCCTCACCTTTTCCCTGGAATCCGGCGCCAGCGCCGCGGTGCGCTACCCCAGCCACGGCCCCTTCGATCAGCGCCTGGGCTATACCCGCCTGCCCGAGCTGCTGGGCCGGCTGCAGCAGAGCCATTTCATGATCGAGCAGCAGGCGCAGTTTTCCCCCGCCCTGCTCGAATACACCGGCCGCGGCTTTTTCACCCCCTACCCGGAAAAGACCCAGGCCGGCCTGTTTATCGGCGATTGCCGGGCCGAGCCGGTCTACGACTACCACTATCCGCAGCGGCACTATGAGAGCTTTGCCGGCATACCGCCGCTGGTGCTTAGCACCCTGCTGTTTATCGAAAACCGGGAGCTGCTCAATACCGAACAGCCACTGGCCAACCCGGCGGTGGACTGGCCCCGTTTCGCCAAGGCCGCCATGTCGCAGCTGGGCAAGGTGCTGGACGTGCAGGAGGACTCGGCCGGCGGCAGCACCCTGGCGACCCAGATAGAAAAATACCGCCACTCGCCCGGCGGCCTGACCCACTCCGCCGCCGAAAAGCTGCGCCAGATGATCTCCGCCAGCGTGCGTGCCTACCGGCACGGCCCGGAAACCCTGGAGGCCCGCAAGGCCGTGGCCCTCTCCTACCTCAACTCGGTGCCCCTGGCCGCCGCCCCCGGCCACGGCGAGGTGCACGGCCTGGGCGACGGCCTGTGGATCTGGTTCGGCGCCGAGCTGGAGCGGGTCAACCAGTTGCTGGACCCGACCCAGAACAAGGACACGCCCCTGGCCGAGCAGGGGCAGGCCCTGCGCCAGGTGATGGCGCTGATGATCGCCCAGCGCCGCCCCTCCTACTACCTGTTTCGCGGCCGGGAGGATCTCGCCGCGCTCAGCGACAGCTACCTGCGGCTGCAGGCCCAGGCGGGCATCATCAGCCCTGCCCTGCGCGACGCGGCCCTGGCACAGCGGCTCGAGTTCCGCAACTTCCGCGAGGACCCGGCCACTCAGTTCATCGAAAGCAACAAGACCCTGCAGGTCACCCGCGGCCGGCTCGCCAGCCTGCTCGGCGTGTCGTTCTACGAGCTGGACCGGCTGGACTTTTCCGCCACCACCACCCTCAATGCCGAGCTGCAGCAACAGGTGAGCGACTATCTGCACCGGCTGGCGGATCCGGAGTTCGCCCGGGAAGTGGGGCTGTACGGCGAGCGGCTGCTGTCACCGGAGAAAACCGCCGAGGTGCGCTACAGCTTCACCCTGTTCGAGCGGGGCGGCGACAGCTTCGACGTGCGGGTACAGACCGACAACACCAACCAGCCGTTCGACATCAACGAAGGCAGCAAGCTGGAACTGGGCTCCACCGCCAAGCTCAGGGTGCTGGCCACCTACCTGGAGGTGGTCGCCGAGCTGCACCGGCGCTACGCGGGCGAATCCCAGGAGGCCCTGCGCCGGCTCACCCCCGACCGACTCGACTTCCTCAGCCGCTGGGCCATCGACTACCTGATCCGCAACACCGACCGCACCCTGCCCACCATGCTGGCCGCCGCCCTGGAGCGGCGCTATTCCGCCAGCCCCGGCGAGCGCTTCTTCACCGGCGGCGGCATGCACACCTTCAGCAACTTCCGCAAGGAAGACAACGGCCGCAACCCCACCCTGATCGAGGCCCTGCGCGAGTCCATCAACCTGCCCTTCGTCCGCCTGCTGCGGGACCTGGTGCGCTACAGCATCTACCAGAGTGAAAACCGCACCCAACTGCTGGAAGACGACAAGGATCCCCGCCGCCAGGAATACCTGAGCCGTTTCGCGGACCGGGAAGGACAGGTATTTTTGCTGCGCTTCTGGCGCAAGTACCAGGGCAAGACCCCCGAAGAGCGGCTGGACACCTTTTTCGATGGCTTGCGCGCCACCCCGACGCGGCTGGCGGCGGTGCACCGCTACCTGATGCCCGCAGCCAGCCTGGAGGAGTTCACCGCCTTCCTGCAGGACCGACTGCCCCACGAGCGGCTGACCGAAAAACGCCTGGGCGAGCTCTACCACGGCTACGGCCCCGGCGCCTACAACCTGCCGGATCAGGGCTACATCGCCCGGGTGCATCCGCTCGAGTTGTGGTTGCTCGGCTACCTGCAGCAACAGCCGCAGGCCGGCTTTACCGATGCCGCCGCCGCCAGCCGGGAAGAACGCCAGGAAGTATACGGCTGGCTGTTCAAGACCCGCCATCGCAGCGCCCGCGACAGCCGGCTGCGCATCATGCTGGAGGTGGAGGCCTTCTCCGACATCCACCAGCGCTGGCAGCGGCTGGGCTTTCCCTTCGATCACCTGGTGCCGTCGCTGGCCACCGCCATCGGCAGTTCGGGCGACAAGCCCGCCGCCCTGGCGGAGCTGGTCGGCATTATCCTCAACGACGGGGTGCGCCTGCCCACGGTGCGCATCGACAGCCTGCATTTCGCCGCCGCCACCCCCTACGAAACACGCCTGGCCCGCAACCCCAACCAGGCCCAGCGGGTGATGGCCAGGGAAGTGGCGGCGGCCCTGCGCGACGCCCTGTCACAGGTGGTAGACGGCGGTACCGCCCGCCGGCTGCAGGGCAGCTTCAGCCTGGCGGACGGCACCCCGCTGGTGCTGGGCGGCAAGACCGGCACCGGCGACAACCGCATCGAAACCGTGACCCGCTACGGCCAGGTGATCAAATCCCAGGCCCGCAACCGTACCGCCACCTTCGTGTTCTTCCTGGGCGACAACCACTTCGGCACCCTCACCGCCTACGTGCCGGGCCAGGAGTCGGACCAGTTCCGCTTTACCTCCGCCCTGCCGGTCCAGGTGCTGAAGGGCATGGAGCCGATACTGCGCCCCTACCTGCAACCCGGTGCCCAGAGCCGCTGCCGGCAGCAGCTGGCCGGAGCGCCGGATCCGGCACCGGCCGCGGAGCCGCAACCGGAAGTCTGATGCCCACCGGCCGCCAAAGCCCGGCGGCCGGCTTTACCCCGCTCCTTCCGCCGGATTGACCGGCGCCACCAGCAGATGGTTGCCCGGTGCGGCCAGCGGCTCGCCCAGGGCCCGGCGCCACAGCCAGCCCAGCCCCAGCTGTACATCCAGCCGCTCGCTGAACTGCCGGGGTCGTTCCAGCGCCACCGGCGCCGGCTCGCCGCCGGTGGCAGCGGCCGGACGGCGTTCGGCCACCACGAAATTGAAGCTGTAGCCCGGTTCCTGGCCCATGCGCAGATCGGTGATCGAGATCTCGCCGCCGCGCTCGCTCATCTTGAAAAAGCCCCGGCTGAACCAGGCGATGCGGGCCACGTACCAGTTGTCCTGCAGCTGCCGGTACAGCTCCTCTCCCCGCTCATAACGGGTAAAGACCGGCGCCCGCTCGCCGTCGAGCAGGGAATAGAAGCCCTCCAGGTACCCCGAGGGGGTGATCACCAGGATGCGCCACAGCAGGGTGTTGAAGGCCGTGGGGGTGACCAGGCGCCGCTCGACCTGGACACCCTGCTCGGCCAGGCTCTGGTCCACCCGGTGCGACACCTGCCACTGGGCCACCAGGGTCCAGCCCAGGTAGAGGGTGCTCAGCCACAGGCCGAGCCGGTTCCAGCCCAGACCCTTCGCCCCGCGCCGGAGCAGGGCACCGGCCAGCCCCGCCAGCAGCGGCAAAGTGTAGAGCGGATCGATGATGAAGATGCTGCCGAAGCCGAAGGGAAAGTCGGTAAAGGGCAGGCCCAGCTGGGTGCCGTAGACCGTCATGTTGTCCAGCAGCACATGGGTGATCAGCACCAGCCACAGGGTCAGGGTCCAGCGGCCCCGCCAGGGCGCCTGCCCCGGCAGCCGGCTCAGCAGCCAGGCGAACACCGGCGACAGCAGCGTCAGGTAAAACAGCGAATGGCTCCAGCCCCGGTGAAAGGTCATGTTGCTGACCGGATCGCCGTAATCGATAAACACGTCCAGATCCGGCAGGGTGCCGAACACCGCCCCGGCCAGCACCGCCTTGCCCGTGCCGGCGCGCCGCCCCATCACGGCCACGCCCACCGCCGCCCCCAGCGCCAATTGAGAAATAGAATCCATCGGTCGTCCACACTCGCTGATTGAAATAGGGCCCGCAAAGCGGATCCCGGTTCCCCGCCACTTCTGCTAGCATATGAGTCCAGTTTTTCCGGATCCGAACTCCCATGCCTCATCCGTTCATAGTGCCCGCAATTCCCGTGCCGGCCAACCCCGCCCTGCGGCTCGCCCTGCAGCAGGCCATCGACAACAAGACCAAGCCCAGGGGCGCCCTGGGGCGGCTGGAATTCCTGGCCCTGCAACTGGGCCTGATCCAGGACAGCCCGACACCCCGCCTGGTGGCGCCGCAAATCCGGGTGTTCGCCGCCGATCACGGCCTGAACCGGCACGGGGTGTCGGCCTACCCCAGCGTGGTTACCGCCCAGATGGTGCACAACTTCCTGCAGGGCGGCGCGGCCATCAACGTGTTCGCCCGCCAGCACCAGTTGGCGCTAAAGGTGGTGGACGCGGGCGTGGATGCGGACTTTGCCCCCCACCCGGATCTGCTCGACTGCAAGATCCGGCGCGGCACCCGGGACACCCTGCACCAGGCCGCCATGACCGACGCCGAATGCCACGCCGCCCTCCGCCGGGGCATGGAGCTGGCCCGGGACATGGCCGGCAACCTGCTGATCGTCGGCGAGATGGGCATCGGCAACACCTCGGCCGCCAGCCTGCTGCTGGCCCGGCTGGGCGACTTGCCCATCGAAGACTGCACCGGCCGCGGCACCGGGCTGGACGACCCGGCCCTGGCCCGCAAGCGCCGGGTGCTGGCGCAGGTGCTGGCCCGCCATGCCGGGGCGCAATCGCCCTTCGACGCCCTCGCCGCCCTGGGCGGGCTGGAAATCGCCATGATGGCGGGGGCGCTGATCATGGCCGCCAGCCAGCGCCGCGTCCTGCTGATGGACGGCTTTATCGCCGGAGTCGCGCTGCTGGTGGCCGAGCGCCTGGCCCCCGGGGTGCGCCGGTTCGCGGTATTTGCCCACCGCTCCGCCGAGCCCGGCCACGGCCACCTGCTGCGCCTGCTGGAGGCCGAGCCGCTGCTGGCCCTGGACCTGCGCCTGGGCGAAGGCAGCGGCGCTGCCCTGGCCTACCCGCTGCTGCAGTCGGCCTGCGCCTTTCTCGACGAGATGGCCAGCTTCGCCGACGCCGGCATCGGCGCGCGGGGCTAAGCCATGCTGTACCACGAACTGCGCCTGCTGCTGGTGGCCATCCAGTTTCTGACCCGGCTGCCGGTGCCGGCCCTGACGCACTACCAGCCGGACTGGCTGCACCAGAGCAGCCGCTACTTTCCGGCAGTGGGGCTGCTGGTGGGGGGACTGTGCGCCGCCCTGTACTGGCTCGCCAGCCTGTGGTTCACCCCGCTGGTGGCGGCGGTGGTCAGCACCGCCTTCGGCATCCGGCTCACCGGCGCCTTTCATGAAGACGGCCTGGCCGATACCTGCGACGGCCTGGGCGGCGGGCTCACCCGGGAAAGCGCGCTGACCATCATGAAAGACTCGCGCCTGGGCACCTTCGGCACCCTGGGGCTGGTGCTGGCGCTGCTGCTGAAAGTGAGCCTGCTGGCGAGCATGCCGGCCGGGCTGGCGGTGGCGGCGCTGATCATCGGCCACGGCGGCTCGCGGCTGGCCTGTATCAGCCTGATTGCCCTGCTGCCCTACGGCGGCGACCTCGACCACGCCAAGGCCAAGCCCATGGCCCAGCAACTGACCCCGGGCCAGGGCCTGATCGGCGCCCTGTGGCTGCTGCTGCCGCTGCTGCTGGCCTGCTACTGGCTGCCGCAGTTCTCGCCGCTGCAGTGGCTGCTGCCGCTGGGCCTGGGGCTGCTGGTGACCGACCATATGCGCCGCCTGCTGAAACGCCGGCTCGGCGGTTATACCGGCGACGGCCTCGGCGCCACCCAGCAACTGTGCGAGCTGGCCTGCTACGCGGGCATCGCCGCCCAGCTGCCGCTGTGACGCTCTATATCTGGCGCCATCCCCGCCCCCTCGGCGCCGCCGGCCTGTGCCTGGGGCGCACCGATCTGGGGGTGGATCCGCGCAAGCTGCGCCGGCTGGCCAATCGCATCCAGCGCTTCGCCCGGCGCCACCGGCTGCCCCGGGAGATCCGGGTCAGCCCGCTGCAACGTTCGCTGGGAGTTGGCAGGATACTGGCCAGGCGCGGCTGGCACTGCCGGGTGGACTCCGGCCTGGTGGAGGTCGATTTTGGCGGCTGGGACGGGCGCCCCTGGCGGCAGATAGCGAAACGGGACATCGACGCCTGGTGCGCCGACTTTGCCGGTTATGCCCCCGGCGACGGAGAGAGCCTGACGGCGCTGTTCGCCCGGGTGGCCGGCTGGCTGCACGCCCTGCCGGCGACGCCGGTGCTGGCGGTGGGCCACGCGGGCTGGATAGGCGCCGCCCGCCTGCTGAGCGGCGGCGGCGGAGTGCCCGCCCGGGCCCGGGACTGGCCGGCCCCGGTCCGCTACCTGCAACTGAGCCTTATTCCAGCAGCTCCAGCCGCACCGGCACCACCCCATCGCGGATCATGTTGAGCTGCCGCGCCGCCTGCTCGGACAGGTCGATGATCCGCCCCCTGGCATAGGGGCCGCGGTCGTTGATGCGCACCACCACCGACTGCCGGTTGCGCAGGTTCACCACCCGCACCCGGCTGCCGAACGGCAGGGTCTTGTGGGCGGCGGTAAGGGCGTTCTTGTCGAACCGCTCGCCGCTGGCGGTTTTGCGGCCATGATGGCGGCTGCCATAGAACGACGCCTTGCCCTCGGCACTGTAACCGGACGAGGCCGGCGACGTGGCCGGCCCGGGATCGCTGGAGCAGGCCTGCACCAGCAGCAGCACCGGCAACCACCACAGCCAGCGCGCGTATTGTTGTGTTATCACCACTACCTCACTTTTTTTACTGTTGCTCCAGCCAGGCGACCAGGGCCACCGCCTCGGCCGGGGTGCGCACCACCAGCTTGCCGATGCAGCAAATGCCCAACCGGGCGGCATAGGCCCTGAGCCCGTCATTCAGCTCGGGCAGCGATAGTAACCGCTGCTGCCGCCGCCAGTACAGGGTGCCGCCGGCCGCCTGCGACAAAAGGTGTACCCGCCCCCGGCTGTCGATCAGCCGGTCGTGCTGATGCGGATGCTGCTCCGGCAAGTCCTGCGCCCCCGCCAGCCAGGCAAAGCCGTGGCCATCGGCAAACTCGATAATGGCCGGCCACTCGATCATCCCCTGCTCCTCTTCATGCCCGCGCTCCGGGCCAGGCAACGAAAAAAGCCCCGCGGGCCAACACGCCGGCGGGGCTTTCACTTAATCCAGTGATCTTAAATACCCAGTATTTGCTCTGCCTCGGCCAGCAAACGCATAGACTCCGCATGCTCACCCGCGTTGTGCTTGGCTTCACCTTCGGCGCGCAGTTCGGCCACTTTCGCCGCATCCTCCGCCGACAGCATGGGATTTTCCGCAAGCTTGGCGTCTATCGCTGCCATATGAGCGGGACAGCTGCTTGCCAGTGCCGCACCGCTCGCCAGGGCCAACACCCCGGCCAACAGGGCAGAAACAACTTTACGCATATCTCCTCCTCAGCCATGACTTACATATTGAGCGTAGCTCACTATGCTCCGAATCGCTAAAGCGGGGAAAAAACAAGAGCCGCATCAAAAAAACGACCGTTGTTGTTGCAATCTGGTTGCAGCAGAGCAAGTGATTCATTAATTTCATAAACATTTAAAATGAAAATAAAATTTCAAAAATAACGTCCACTATCCGAATGTAAACAAACCAAGGAAAGGAATCATTATGCGGCTCAAAAAAGTCATACTGGCGTCGGCCCTGGCCTCAACCCTGCCTTTTTCCTCCATGGCCGAAGAGCTCAAGCTCGGGGTCTCGGTGGCCTACTTCAACCATAACTACCTGACCCTGGTGCGCCAGGCCATGCAGCAGCAAATACAGGAGATGGACGGGGTCAGCGCCCACTTTGAGGACGCCAAGGGCGACGTGGCCCAACAGGTGCAGCACATCGAAAACTTTGTCGACCAGGGCGTGGACGCCATCATCACCATTCCGGTCGATACCCAGGCCGTACAGCCGCTGGTGAAACGGGCGCAGGAAGCCGGCATTCCGCTGGTATTTGTGGTTAACAAGCCGGAAAGCGAGCTACCCGCCAACACGGCCTTCGTGGGCTCCGATTCCAGACTGGCCGGCCTGATGCAAATGGAATACATCGCCGAAAAAATGGGAGGCGAAGGCAATATCGTGATATTGCTCGGCGTGCTTTCCAACGAGGCCACCCGCGAGAGAACCAAAGGGGTGGAAGAAGTGGTGGCCAAATATCCCGGCATTCGCATTCTCGACAAACAGACCGGTAATTTTTACCGCAACGAAGGCGTGGACATTACCTCCAACTGGCTGCTCTCCGGCCTGGACATCGACGCCGTGGTATCCAACAACGATGAAATGGCCATTGGCGCCATCATGGCCCTGCAACAATCCGGCAAAAAAGACGTGATCGTCGGCGGCATCGACGCCACCCCCGATGCCCTGGCCTTTATGGACAAGGGGCTGCTCGATGTGACCGTGTTCCAGGACGCCGCCGGCCAGGGCCGTGAGTCGGTAACCACCGCGGTCAAACTGGCCCGGGGAGAAAGCGTGGAGCAAAGCATCATGATCCCCTACCAGCTCATCACCCCTGAAAATGTCGAAACACTGGAATTGGGGAAACAGTAAGCCGCCCGATTGTCGAGTATATCCTTGCAGCTGCTAAGAGAGCTGAAGTCTCACTTAGAGGAAGCAGGTGACTGGTTAAGCCAGGCTTCGATAACCATGACGGTTTATCCCCGCGCCTGCGGGGGGCGGCATATGCGCAAAAAAATGTTTCAATCCACGCGCCCGCGTGGGGCGCGACGTTGGATTTTGTCTGGCCTTGCAAGACTTGGAGCAGTTTCAATCCACGCGCCCGCGTGGGGCGCGACCCGCCGGGATTTCTATCTCAACCCCACTACCAACGTTTCAATCCACGCGCCCGCGTGGGGCGCGACTTGCGTTCCACCCGCACGTGTACCACAACCTCAAGTTTCAATCCACGCGCCCGCGTGGGGCGCGACCACCATCACCGGCGCCATCATCGCCCGCTACAACGTTTCAATCCACGCGCCCGCGTGGGGCGCGACAAAATCACATGCTGACTGCCGCCGAAAGCATCCAGTTTCAATCCACGCGCCCGCGTGGGGCGCGACGCAGTGCGGCATCGAGCGCGTCGCCTGGCTCAAGTTTCAATCCACGCGCCCGCGTGGGGCGCGACACAACGCGCTCACTGCAAAGTGGGGGTTCTGATGTTTCAATCCACGCGCCCGCGTGGGGCGCGACACGAGCAGACCACTGCGATGCTGGCGGTACTGGCTGTTTCAATCCACGCGCCCGCGTGAGGCGCGACAAAATACGCGAACGCTGTTGAAGATGCTCGTGGGTTTCAATCCACGCGCCCGCGTGGGGCGCGACTGTAGAGGTTCAGCACCACACTACGCTGATATTGGTTTCAATCCACGCGCCCGCGTGGGGCGCGACGTGGAGCAGCAGGGCAACTTCCCGGGTGTTGAGGTGTTTCAATCCATGCGCCCGCGTGGGGCGCGACTGGCGATGGCTTCTTCGGCAGACATTGTGGTGTCGTTTCAATCCACGCGCCCGCGTGGGGCGCGACATAAACCGGGCTGATCCGCCGCTGACCTTTCCGTGTTTCAATCCACGCGCCCGCGTGGGGCGCGACGATACCGCTACTGGATACCGACCTGCTGCAGCAGCTGTTTCAATCCACGCGCCCGCGTGGGGCGCGACTTAGCTTCCACACAAACCTCCAAATTGAGTTATATGTTTCAATCCACGCGCCCGCGTGGGGCGCGACCATACCCGCGACATGTATTCACGCATCGGATACGTTTCAATCCACGCGCCCGCGTGGGGCGCGACGTTTTACGCCGAGTTCCCCAAGGCCATGGGGCTGTTTCAATCCACGCGCCCGCGTGGGGCGCGACAGGTCTAACCATGCCGATCACCCCCGATGCCGTAGTTTCAATCCACGCGCCCGCGTGGGGCGCGACATGCTGGGCGAGATGCTGCAAACGGTGAGCAACGTTTCAATCCACGCGCCCGCGTGGGGCGCGACGCCCACCGTGGCCACCATTCTGGCGGATGAAGTGCAGTTTCAATCCACGCGCCCGCGTGGGGCGCGACAAAGGCCAGAAATGCGGGGCGGCACGCCTTGTTGCGTTTCAATCCACGCGCCCGCGTGGGGCGCGACTGTAAAACAGATGACACCGTCACATTTTGGGTAGTTTCAATCCACGCGCCCGCGTGGGGCGCGACGATTTTCCTGAGTTTCGCGTCTGATAAGGCCATGTTTCAATCCACGCGCCCGCGTGGGGCGCGACTGGTGTCGTCCAGCACCAGCCGGCAGCTGTCGCCGTTTCAATCCACGCGCCCGCGTGGGGCGCGACGGTTCGCGCAGGGCCTGGCCGGCCTGCTGCACCACGTTTCAATCCACGCGCCCGCGTGGGGCGCGACATGCCTCTCATTATGCTTTAGATCTGCGTGTTGCGTTTCAATCCACGCGCCCGCGTGGGGCGCGACAATATCGATGGTTTTGCCGTTGGTCAGGATTATGTTTCAATCCACGCGCCCGCGTGGGGCGCGACAAAAAATCGCAAACTGGGGCGGCCCATTCGCAAAGTTTCAATCCACGCGCCCGCGTGGGGCGCGACAATTAACAAACGAAACCAGGGAGACGCTAGTAATGTTTCAATCCACGCGCCCGCGTGGGGCGCGACTTCGACGACCTCAGCCAGGGCGTGGCCGAAAGCGTTTCAATCCACGCGCCCGCGTGGGGCGCGACCGCAGCTTGCGGTTGACCCGCCCCTTGCCGTAGCGGTTTCAATCCACGCGCCCGCGTGGGGCGCGACGTTCGCGCAGGGCCTGGCCGGCCTGCTGCACCACGTTTCAATCCACGCGCCCGCGTGGGGCGCGACGGCGCCCCTGGGATGTGCTTTGCTCGTATGCGTTGTTTCAATCCACGCGCCCGCGTGGGGCGCGACAACGCCCAGTGGCAAGGCGGCAGTGCCATGATCGGTTTCAATCCACGCGCCCGCGTGGGGCGCGACAGCCGACATTCTGCTTACTCAGGTTATTCAGTTTTGTTTCAATCCACGCGCCCGCGTGGGGCGCGACCGCGCAGCCCCACAGCAGCAGCGGGTGGAGCAGGTTTCAATCCACGCGCCCGCGTGGGGCGCGACTTGGCGTAGAGCTCGAGCTGCCGGATTACGCCTCGTTTCAATCCACGCGCCCGCGTGGGGCGCGACGACATCATCACGAGAGTGCCAATCAAGGGTAATGTTTCAATCCACGCGCCCGCGTGGGGCGCGACTTATCGCCGTCTGCATAATGAGTAACAAAAAGACGTTTCAATCCACGCGCCCGCGTGGGGCGCGACACCAGCCGCCAGATAATCACGTGCAAGGCCGACGGTTTCAATCCACGCGCCCGCGTGGGGCGCGACTAAAAATCATGCGAAAAACGGTACTAATAATTGGTTTCAATCCACGCGCCCGCGTGGGGCGCGACATTCAGTTTCATGTTTTTATCTCCTTCCGGTTCAGTTTCAATCCACGCGCCCGCGTGGGGCGCGACGGGGTTCCGTCGGCTGATCACGTACACCTTGCCAGTTTCAATCCACGCGCCCGCGTGGGGCGCGACCCAGCGGCACCGAGTTCGAGACGACGGACGAGATGTTTCAATCCACGCGCCCGCGTGGGGCGCGACTTAATTGGTTTCGCCTTGTTCGTAAACGTGGTTGGTTTCAATCCACGCGCCCGCGTGGGGCGCGACGGGCGGCGGCCGGGGCGATATCCGCATCCACCAGGTTTCAATCCACGCGCCCGCGTGGGGCGCGACGCCGCTCGCCCCGGCTCTGCTCCCACTGCCCCAGTTTCAATCCACGCGCCCGCGTGGGGCGCGACCCGCCAGAAAGCCGATGAGGACATCCTCAACCTGTTTCAATCCACGCGCCCGCGTGGGGCGCGACACCAACGGCAATATCGTCGGCCGGTGGCTGGTAGTTTCAATCCACGCGCCCGCGTGGGGCTCGACCGATGAACGACGACAGGAAAACATGGCCTCATAGTTTCAATCCACGCGCCCGCGTGGGGCGCGACCGGGGAGCTTGTCGAGCAGCACCTCTTCGGAGTCGTTTCAATCCACGCGCCCGCGTGGGGCGCGACTTGCCACATACACCGCCGAGACCGCGATCAACTGGTTTCAATCCACGCGCCCGCGTGGGGCGCGACCCCCGAGCAACTGCTGGCCCCCGCGCCCCACGCCGGTTTCAATCCACGCGCCCGCGTGGGGCGCGACCCCCGTACCCAGCGAACGGGCGGACAAGGCCAGTGTTTCAATCCACGCGCCCGCGTGGGGCGCGACGCAGGGCACCACGGCACTACTCCACCGACTCCACGTTTCAATCCACGCGCCCGCGTGGGGCGCGACTTGTTGTTGTCCGAACATGGTCGTTGCTCCTTATGTTTCAATCCACGCGCCCGCGTGGGGCGCGACCGCCCCATCATCCGCATTGAGCAGCCCTGCCATGTTTCAATCCACGCGCCCGCGTGGGGCGCGACACATCAGGCCCGCCAGGCCCGGCGCTGGCTGGCCGTTTCAATCCACGCGCCCGCGTGGGGCGCGACATCGGTTCGACGATGCACGTGGGACACCCAGGGCGTTTCAATCCACGCGCCCGCGTGGGGCGCGACCTGATGCTGCCTATATATAGGAGGGGGGTCATTTGTTTCAATCCACGCGCCCGCGTGGGGCGCGACCGTGGAAGCCACCCGCGTCCGCCGCAACTGGGAAGTTTCAATCCACGCGCCCGCGTGGGGCGCGACTTGGCAATCCGCTGCTGGATCGCATCACGGGTCCGTTTCAATCCACGCGCCCGCGTGGGGCGCGACTGGAGCAGTTCCGCGACATGCTGCTGGCCGCGCAGGTTTCAATCCACGCGCCCGCGTGGGGCGCGACCATCGACAGGTAGAAACGGCTGGAGCCCGGGTCGCGTTTCAATCCACGCGCCCGCGTGGGGCGCGACGAAAACCGCTTTATGCACGTGCCCGAGCTCAACGTTTCAATCCACGCGCCCGCGTGGGGCGCGACTTGGGCGGCGGCCTCACCGCCGTGGCCGCCAGCGTGTTTCAATCCACGCGCCCGCGTGGGGCGCGACGTGGTTAAAACACCAGTGCGGCCGTGCATAGGGGTTTCAATCCACGCGCCCGCGTGGGGCGCGACCCAGCCACCGGCACCTCGCGGCACAGGGGTAGGAGTTTCAATCCACGCGCCCGCGTGGGGCGCGACATTACGAGTACGCCCAGCTGGCCGCCAACCTGGAGTTTCAATCCACGCGCCCGCGTGGGGCGCGACAGGCATCCTCCAACCTGTTGATCTCAGCCAAAATGTTTCAATCCACGCGCCCGCGTGGGGCGCGACCATCCCCTGCTGCGAGCCAGCCTCAGTCATGGCGTTTCAATCCACGCGCCCGCGTGGGGCGCGACCCGGGGTGGCGGACATCCGCTTCACCACCGACCCGTTTCAATCCACGCGCCCGCGTGGGGCGCGACCACGTCCAGGCCGTCATCAGCCGAACGCAGGCTGTTTCAATCCACGCGCCCGCGTGGGGCGCGACAACAGCTGTTGTGGCTCTTCTGCTGTGTTGTTGCTGTTTCAATCCACGCGCCCGCGTGGGGCGCGACGTGCCGCGCGGCAGCGTGGTGATGTTGCTGGATGTTTCAATCCACGCGCCCGCGTGGGGCGCGACTTGTCCGCTACCGGGTGATCCCCGCATGAGTGCCGTTTCAATCCACGCGCCCGCGTGGGGCGCGACTCACCACGGTGGTGGTGGCCACGCCCTGCTCGTTGTTTCAATCCACGCGCCCGCGTGGGGCGCGACCGCCGACCCGTTCGACGATGGGGTGGCAGATGTCGTTTCAATCCACGCGCCCGCGTGGGGCGCGACGGCGCTCTTCGTACAGCACGTCTTCAATCTGGCGTTTCAATCCACGCGCCCGCGTGGGGCGCGACCTTCATCCAGCGTCAGGGATTCGCAATCACCATTGTTTCAATCCACGCGCCCGCGTGGGGCGCGACCTTAAGCGTACAGTAAGTAATCAGCCGCTGAATATGTTTCAATCCACGCGCCCGCGTGGGGCGCGACTTCCTTGCTCGCTGCTTGCGTCGAGCTATCCGCAGTTTCAATCCACGCGCCCGCGTGGGGCGCGACGTCGTGGTGCGGCTCCACCACCCGAAAGCCGTAGTTTCAATCCACGCGCCCGCGTGGGGCGCGACGCCAGCCCACTTACATGCGCCGCATTCCCAAATTGTTTCAATCCACGCGCCCGCGTGGGGCGCGACTTGCCCTGCTCAAGCCGATCATCCAGGCGGGCCAGGTTTCAATCCACGCGCCCGCGTGGGGCGCGACGTTGTCTTTGATCCACCCCGACTGATACGGCAGGTTTCAATCCACGCGCCCGCGTGGGGCGCGACCTGTGGTCAACGGCAGCTACGTTACCCTGAGCCACGTTTCAATCCACGCGCCCGCGTGGGGCGCGACGTTCTATTTCGTTTTGTTCGCCAGATTTTTGAGGTTTCAATCCACGCGCCCGCGTGGGGCGCGACCTCCCCGCAAAAATCAGGAGCAAACAACTCGATAGTTTCAATCCACGCGCCCGCGTGGGGCGCGACGGAAACGGTGGCCCATAATTCTTTAGATCCAGATGTTTCAATCCACGCGCCCGCGTGGGGCGCGACGAGATAGCATCAGCGTGAGCAACCAGACAGCCGTGTTTCAATCCACGCGCCCGCGTGGGGCGCGACTTTCTCCACCGCATACCTAGCAGACGTGAACAACGGTTTCAATCCACGCGCCCGCGTGGGGCGCGACCATGGAGCGCCATTATCCAAAAGCTAGCAGGGGAGTTTCAATCCACGCGCCCGCGTGGGGCGCGACATGGATAAGCATAATGGGACACGGAAAAAAATGGTTTCAATCCACGCGCCCGCGTGGGGCGCGACCGATGGTCTGTATGCCCTACCGGGCATGTCCTGGGTTTCAATCCACGCGCCCGCGTGGGGCGCGACGATAACGGAGCGTAGACAAGCCCGCGATATAGGTTTCAATCCACGCGCCCGCGTGGGGCGCGACATATGGCGTCCGACCAGCTTGCGAATATGCTGATGTTTCAATCCACGCGCCCGCGTGGGGCGCGACGGCGGCCGAAACCCGCGATCGGGTGGCTAGCCACGTTTCAATCCACGCGCCCGCGTGGGGCGCGACCCAGCGAGCAGTTGCGCAGGCTGGCGGAAAGCTGTTTCAATCCACGCGCCCGCGTGGGGCGCGACCTCAAGGTATCGCTCGGGGCGGGCCAGATTTTGGTTTCAATCCACGCGCCCGCGTGGGGCGCGACGCAGGTCGTAGTGCCGCATTCGGCGCCAGCTCTCGTTTCAATCCACGCGCCCGCGTGGGGCGCGACTGCTCGACAGGGGACGCCCATTCCGGGGCGAAGTCGTTTCAATCCACGCGCCCGCGTGGGGCGCGACCGTTGGCCGCCGCAGCGTCGCCTTGATTCTGGAGGTTTCAATCCACGCGCCCGCGTGGGGCGCGACCAACGTCAGCGCCGCCAACTTCGCCATCGAGGTGTTTCAATCCACGCGCCCGCGTGGGGCGCGACCAAGCTGTTCAGTTTACGGCTGACGTTGAGGATGTTTCAATCCACGCGCCCGCGTGGGGCGCGACGCCCACAATGCGACCAGCCCCAACCAGGGCTACGCGTTTCAATCCACGCGCCCGCGTGGGGCGCGACTAGCCCCGACTCGTCATCAGCGCGCGTGGCATTGGTTTCAATCCACGCGCCCGCGTGGGGCGCGACTTCCGAGCGCCGGTCTTATCGCTCGGATCAATGATGTTTCAATCCACGCGCCCGCGTGGGGCGCGACTGGTCACCGCCGCCGAGGCGGTAGAGCAGTGCCTGTTTCAATCCACGCGCCCGCGTGGGGCGCGACGGTGAAGATCGAGGTCAACGTCGTCGACGCGAGGTTTCAATCCACGCGCCCGCGTGGGGCGCGACACGAGGACCTGGCCTCGGGTTTTGCCGGGACGATGTTTCAATCCACGCGCCCGCGTGGGGCGCGACTCACCCGGACGTACCGGCCAGCCATGCTATCGTCGTTTCAATCCACGCGCCCGCGTGGGGCGCGACTGCAGCGCCC
The DNA here is from genome assembly GCF_003012775.1 of Zobellella endophytica. Lineage (GTDB taxonomy): Bacteria > Pseudomonadota > Gammaproteobacteria > Enterobacterales > Aeromonadaceae > Oceanimonas > Oceanimonas endophytica. Next base: position 122,634 of record NZ_PXYG01000003.1, read on the forward strand.
GGATCTTCAGCGTGACGGACGTGGTGTTTCAATCCACGCGCCCGCGTGGGGCGCGACAGTGCTTTCCCGGAACGACCCCCGCAATGCACTGTTTCAATCCACGCGCCCGCGTGGGGCGCGACTGGCTGACGATGTCGAGGTCCAGCGGGAGTTCAGGTTTCAATCCACGCGCCCGCGTGGGGCGCGACTACTTACTGTACGCTTAAGGGTGTCGTGCGCTTCGTTTCAATCCACGCGCCCGCGTGGGGCGCGACATGCTTCCATGACGAGATTTGGGTGCTCACCACGGTTTCAATCCACGCGCCCGCGTGGGGCGCGACGTTGGCCGCCGCAGCGTCGCCTTGATTCTGGAGGTTTCAATCCACGCGCCCGCGTGGGGCGCGACATTCCAAACAGCCAGACCATGTGCGCAATGAGTTGTTTCAATCCACGCGCCCGCGTGGGGCGCGACCGAAATCTCCCGGAGCACGACCCCCAGAAGTGGGTTTCAATCCACGCGCCCGCGTGGGGCGCGACGCGGTAGTTGGTGTCCAGGTAATCCTTGATTTCAGTTTCAATCCACGCGCCCGCGTGGGGCGCGACGGAACTACGGCTTGCTCTTTCGGGGCCCGGTTCAGTTTCAATCCACGCGCCCGCGTGGGGCGCGACCCAGGCGCTCCCGGGCATGCTGACCACGTATATCGTTTCAATCCACGCGCCCGCGTGGGGCGCGACCCCGAGGCCAGGTCCTCGTTAATCTGCTTGGCGTCGTTTCAATCCACGCGCCCGCGTGGGGCGCGACATGCCGAACGACCGGAGAACAACTTCGAATACGTTTCAATCCACGCGCCCGCGTGGGGCGCGACATCAGCACGAGGCCGGACAACCGGCCCCTTTCAGTTTCAATCCACGCGCCCGCGTGGGGCGCGACCCCCGTCTTGGTTCGAGTACCGGGCAAGAAACGGTCGTTTCAATCCACGCGCCCGCGTGGGGCGCGACTGTGTCTTATTAAAAGCAGGCACCGGGTTATACGTTTCAATCCACGCGCCCGCGTGGGGCGCGACGTTGCCGCTAACGCGCAGTACAGAGCCACGAATAGTTTCAATCCACGCGCCCGCGTGGGGCGCGACGGAACTGAGCCCTCCAGTCGTCTTCCTCCGGCCAGTTTCAATCCACGCGCCCGCGTGGGGCGCGACGTTTGTAACGATAAAACGGTCGGCGCTCCGTTACGGTTTCAATCCACGCGCCCGCGTGGGGCGCGACGTGCCGCAAACGGTCAAGAACCTGAGCGAGGCGATGTTTCAATCCACGCGCCCGCGTGGGGCGCGACACCGGGGCCTGATACGTAAGCTGTAAAGGGCGACGTTTCAATCCACGCGCCCGCGTGGGGCGCGACGACCCACTGATGAATTTTATTATGCAGTTAATGCAGTTTCAATCCACGCGCCCGCGTGGGGCGCGACGCAGCTCAATGACCCGGTTTAAGCCGGCTTATCTGTTTCAATCCACGCGCCCGCGTGGGGCGCGACAGCCCCTACTCGTCATCAGCGCGCGTGGCATTTGTTTCAATCCACGCGCCCGCGTGGGGCGCGACGGAGATATAGGGCAATAAATCATCAAGCACTTGAGTTTCAATCCACGCGCCCGCGTGGGGCGCGACTAGCCCCTACTCGTCATCAGCGCGCGTGGCATTTGTTTCAATCCACGCGCCCGCGTGGGGCGCGACAGACCCAGCGGAATGCATAACCAGTGGCAATTGCAGTTTCAATCCACGCGCCCGCGTGGGGCGCGACGTCAGACGGAGATACAGATTAGCATCATGATCAGTTTCAATCCACGCGCCCGCGTGGGGCGCGACACCATTCTACTGACCCGGCCGGGGAACGTTCTCAGTTTCAATCCACGCGCCCGCGTGGGGCGCGACCGGCGATAGCAATGCTGCTGACGTTCAGGGCTCCGTTTCAATCCACGCGCCCGCGTGGGGCGCGACGGGTCGATTCGGCGACCGTCATGCCAAACCTTTTGTTTCAATCCACGCGCCCGCGTGGGGCGCGACGCCGTGTCCTTCGTGACTATCGGCCTGGAGTGGCGTTTCAATCCACGCGCCCGCGTGGGGCGCGACAACGATGCGGGACAGTTTGGCCGAGGTGGGCACGTTTCAATCCACGCGCCCGCGTGGGGCGCGACAAAGAACGTACCCCTCTACGCCCCCCTGATGCTGTTTCAATCCACGCGCCCGCGTGGGGCGCGACCCAGTATGGGGGCGTTGCTCAGGAGGGTAATTTGTTTCAATCCACGCGCCCGCGTGGGGCGCGACCAGGAATCCGCATGTTTTACGACTGGTTAACAATGTTTCAATCCACGCGCCCGCGTGGGGCGCGACACGGCATCGACAGCGTGCCCAAGTCCGGCACCTGGTTTCAATCCACGCGCCCGCGTGGGGCGCGACGCCTCTCCGCATCGGAGAAGAAATTGTCGTAGTAGTTTCAATCCACGCGCCCGCGTGGGGCGCGACAGGACGCGATCAAGAGTTAGGCGGTGGCAAAAAGTTTCAATCCACGCGCCCGCGTGGGGCGCGACGCACGAGGCCGGACAACCGGCCTACAATATCGAGGTTTCAATCCACGCGCCCGCGTGGGGCGCGACTGTACTCAAAAGAGCTGATCAAAGCACTAATGAAGTTTCAATCCACGCGCCCGCGTGGGGCGCGACAGTCATAACAGGCCCCAATAACTAGGATTTAACCGTTTCAATCCACGCGCCCGCGTGGGGCGCGACATTGAGCCTGGTATGACTGCTCTCGATGACAAAAGTTTCAATCCACGCGCCCGCGTGGGGCGCGACTCGACGTTTTTGAGGCACCAACAGGACCAGTAATGTTTCAATCCACGCGCCCGCGTGGGGCGCGACGACAAAGGCGTCCTGCAGCACGGCGAAGCCTTCGTTTCAATCCACGCGCCCGCGTGGGGCGCGACCAGTTCCGCCAACAGGAGCAGGCCCGCCAGGCCGTTTCAATCCACGCGCCCGCGTGGGGCGCGACGCTGCAGTTCGCCGCAGTGTGGGCAAGGGACATGGTTTCAATCCACGCGCCCGCGTGGGGCGCGACACAGCGTCTGCTTGCCCGGGTCGCCATAGAGCCGGTTTCAATCCACGCGCCCGCGTGGGGCGCGACCCGGGGTGGCGGACATCTACTTCACCATCGACCCGTTTCAATCCACGCGCCCGCGTGGGGCGCGACTGTCGATAAAGGCGGTTTCTTCACCGGGCTGGGCGTTTCAATCCACGCGCCCGCGTGGGGCGCGACTGCTTTAGTCTAACTTGTTAAAGAACAAAGGCAAAATACGCCATAGGCGCTAACCGCCTTGATATCCATAATCATCAGCGTGGCCGACATCAACGACTGTTTTGAAATGGTTTTAATATCATGTACTTATCTTAGGCGCTAACCGCCCTGCATTTTTCTGAGAACCGAAGGTTAGCGATTACAGGATCAAGGGATCCCTAAGTGGGTCAGCAGTTGGCTTGGCACCAACATGTTCCACCTTTTGGTGGCCCTTTTTGCCAAGAAAATAGAAGCGCAAGCTGTCTTCTTCAGGATCGAAAATATCCAACAGCTTGGTTTTGAGATAAACAAACTGATCCGGAGACACCTCGCATTCAAAAACAGAGTTCTGCACTCGTACACCGTGATCCAGGCAAACTTTGGCGATATTGCGCAAGCGCCGCCGTCCCGCCGCCGTGATAACACTCACATCGTAGGTGATCAGTACCAGCATGTCATTTCACCAGATAAGGCGTGTAGTATTCCGTATCCCCCCGGATATGCCGTGCCAGTAACATCGCTTGGCAATGCGGCAATAATCCGATGGGTACCTGTTCCTGCAAGTAGGGATGCATCACCTCCACTTGCTTGCGTTCCTGATAGGCAACCAGTAATTTCTTGCGCGCCTCGTCTTGCAGGCGAACCGCACCACTCGCTTCGGTAATGAAATCGGTGAGCTGGACCTGACGACGGTTGATCATCGTCAACACGAAACGATCCGCCCAGGGTGCGCGGAACTCCTCCAACAAATCCAGGGCAAGACTTGTCCGACCTGGGCGATCCCGGTGCAAAAAACCGACATAAGGATCGAGCCCCACGCCTTGCAACGCCGCCACGCACTCTTGCGTGATCAACGAATACACGAAGGACAGCAACGCATTCACCGGATCAGTCGGTGGTCGGCGTATCCGTCCGTTAAAGGTAAAACCTGAACCACGTAACAACTCGTTAAACACCGAGAAATAGTAATTGGCGGCTTCGCCTTCAATACCGCGGGTTTCGTCCAGCTCTTTCGCATGGCGAACGCGCGCCAGGCACCGCGCGAGATTATTCACAGCCTGCTTCAGTAATGGATTGTCACCGTGATTGCGCAGATCCCGCAGCAGAACCGCACGGCTGTTGGCGATTTTTGCCGCCACCATCAGCCGGGCGATACCATTGTACTGCTCGGACAGATCTGCCCAGCGGTACTGAGCTCTACGCAACAATACATTGCCGGTTTCCTTGCCCTGAACCCGCGCCAGAAAACGGCCGTATTCCGTATAAAAAGCCATGCCAATACCCTGTTCCGCGCAGTATCCCATCAAAAACGGCGACACGGAAATCTGCCCGAAACAGAGGATGTTGCCCAGGGATAATGACGGAAACTGCGCCAGTTTCTCGCCGCCATTTTTGATCACAATGGTTTCACGCTCTTTATGCAGGTAACTCTCCTGCCTCGTTACATACAGCGTATTGAGCAGCTTCTTCATGTCTTGAATAACTCCCTGATATAGCGGGCAGACCCATCCTTGCGAAAGCGATCCGGTTCGCACAGGTTGAACAGGGAGCAGGCACGGCAGCGCTTTTTGTCATCGATTGGCGGCGGCGTTCGCCCCTCGGCCAAGAGTGCATGGGCCTGCTCAATAGTAAAGATGGTGATCTCCCGGAGCCGGTCGTCTATCGGCACCAGTTCACGGCGGCGCACTTCCCAGTACCAGATCGCCCCCTCCCCGATCACCACATCACGCATCTCTTCTATACACATTGCCTGAGCACAAAGCTGGATTCGATCCCAGTCCTGCACCTTGGGCTTGCCACGTTTGTATTCCACCGGGCGATACGCCGGCTCTTTTCCACCTTCGATCTCCAGCAGATCCATCTTGCCAACCAGACGGTAGCGATCCGAACGCAGCATCACACCGCGTTCATAACGGATATGTCGACGTTGCTCCGCCATACCCGAATCAACGCGCTCGTGTAGCACACGACCTTCCGCCGTGAAACGGTTCTCCGCCCAAACCTGCTCCACATGGATTAACGCATACTGCCGAGGGCAGTATGCGTAGTGTTGGAGGGCGGAGATGGCTATTGCGTCATCGAGAGCCATCAAAATCCATCGATTATTTCAACGTCAAGATCGGGTAGCGCTGTTTTTATGCTATCCCGTAGCGAGGATGCATCGAAGAGCATTTCCATACCATTGCTTCTGTGTTGCTCAATATGCTTCCTTAGGCTGTTGTGTACTTTTGCTGAAGAGTACTGACCCGATTTCGAGTTATGTTGCCACCAGATCACTTTCTCAACCGCCATACTGCCTTCTGGCCTGGCCGAGGAAGCGTCCCCTTCAAACAGTCTTGGTAATATATGTTTGATGGCTTGTGCGTCTTCATCGCTAAAGCCAGTACGCTCGGCCAGTTGCGGAGACATGGCACCAAAGGCAACATAAGTGGCACTATCCACCCTATGTTTCATGCCCATAGTGTCCGAACCCCGTTTACCACCGTCACCTTCACCGCTGACGCTCTTTGTGATCTGTGAACTAGTTACACTAATAGTCTCTACACTAAAGGCAGGCTGAATTGTGACAGGTCCTCTAATAGGGATTGACACTCCCTCTGCCTCATCCCCTCCAGTAAAAGCGAACAGTTGCCCAAATGCTCTCACATCAAACCATTTTTCAGAGGCTCTTTTAGCCGTTTCAACCTCTTTCAGAGCATTTTCTTTCTTTATCTTCGCCTTGACGTCAGGTTTGTCACTTTTTTTAGGCTTTTTAAAGGTAAATGCTTCACTCCCCAGACCATATTTTTCTGACTCTGCCCTGACTCTTAAGGATGGCAATCCATCGACATTATTGTCATCGGACTGAACAAATATTGAAATTCCATCATTAAGTAATCTGTTTCGTATTTTTCGCTTTAGACAAACATCAGAAACCTCGCCGTAGCCATCATAGTCAGTGCGAGGTCTGTTACCATTCAATGGATCGCCGTTGGGATTGGCATTCTTCACAGAAAAAATCACGGCGAAATCAATTTTATTACTCAGTGAACTCATTACTCATCTCCTTCATTAACGGTCAACTCTGTTTCTTCTGAGGACTTGCTTACCCACAACCCCTTTTCCAACTTATGTTCCCTCAGCCACTTGCGCTGGCAGTGGAATCCCAATAGATACTCCCCGCTCAACCGCTTATCCGAAGAAAAATCATCCCGATTGAAAACATCACAAATATCGTCCAGCAACCTGTTGTAAGCGGCTTCCAAGGGCGGCAACTTGGTGCGCAAGCGCTGTTGGTATGGCACCAAGGCATTGCGGATATTCAACCAGGTGGATGCCGGCCGATCGGAAAATCGTTGCATCAAGCGGCTGGCATGAGTTGAGCGACTTGGCTCGCTGGCAGCAACCATCGCCATTTCCTCAATCCGCTCGGCCACCGCCAGTAGTCGTCCAAACAGGTAATCCCGTGAGGCATGTTTGGTATCTAACGACATAGCATATTCTCTCCTTTTACTTGAGTCGGGTTGACGTTCTGGATGATAAAATCCTCGATACAATGAACACGCAACACTTAAATCGCTCAACCATGCGTTTAATTCACTGCTGGGGTTTGAAAACTGCTCACTCAGCCGTTTAACATTCCTGTTTCCAGCTCGCCGAACAGCCAAATCAACAATATCCTTTGGCAAAGGGCGCATCTCAGAGATACATGGCAAGAGCCTTTCATTTAAGCTCTTTCTTAGCTCCTTATTGCTTTCCACAATGTTTCCGTAAGCAGCTCTCAGAATCTTCAAAGGCGAAGGGGTGCTAACTACCCAATAAGATACCCTCTTTGATTTCTTTTCGTCCCTTTTAATATCTCTACTGACACGTTGTGGCCAAGCCAGATGCAAATGCCACTTCTCAATAGTTTTTACATATTCTTTGGCCATAAAGTCGCGGTAGTAGGTGATCGCCATACGTCCCGGCGTAGCCGAGTCGAGACCCATAATAACGATACTTTCATGTTCTTTGAGGTTAGCGATACGACCATCGAAGTATCCAGCCATATAACGGCTTAGAGCCTTGGAAAAACTTTGGCCCAGATCGGTTGTAAGATCGGTTTCGATGGATAGCGCATCGTGGCTGTCATCCGGAATCTCATCGAAATTATCCAGATCCCAGGTGGGCACCAAGGGGGCAGGAACAGGCTTGCCCGATACCGCCCAGGAAACTACCACCTGATCGCCATTTCTGCTGGCCTGATTGAAAATCAACCAACGCAACGCATTATGGGCCTTTTGTGTAACTTCAAAGCCGATATTGGCTACCTGCTCACTAGCAATAAAACGGCCTCGGAAAGTGAATCCAGAGGTGTCGTTGGCTGATACCAGCTTGGCTTTATCGCCGGTGTGCCTGAGTTTGGCCGGATGGTTGGACGCCGTAGGTTGCGCTTGCCCTGAGGCATAACAAAGCGACTCCTTGCCGGATGTTTCGGCATCAAAGGCTATCCATGACTGTTGCACCGATTCATCCTTCCAGGTTTCGGGAACCAGATCGCCTTCGGTTATAACAGTCCAGCAGATCATTGCGTTACCCTGATCCAGTTCGCCACTCTCCTTGGGCAATACCTTGAAGAGCAAAGGCAGAGGATTTTCTTCTGTGACCTTAAACGGCCAGGAGGTCAGAAGTCGATTATCGGTATCCAGATAGCAAACCTTGGCATCTACCAGATCCTTGATAACTAGCCCTTTTGCGACATAGTTCAGTACAGCTTGTATTTTGAGGTGGCTATGGTGAGACTCACACCAACGCTTGAGCTGTGCTTCATATCCCTCGAAATAGTGTTTTTTTTGGCCCCCGAACTTGGCATAGTCAGCGGCCACATACTGTAGTTTATCCGCCAATGGATGCGGCGCCTCACCGCTACTTCGTCCTGCTGAGCTTTCCGTGGCCGGCAAAACGATCTGGGTCTTTTCCAGTACCTTGGCACCAAGAAAATTTCCATCCCCATCGATTTGAATATTGATGTGAGCATTTTGCAATGTGTGACTGATCGGCATCAGCCGCTTGTCATCGGGCAGATCCAGCTTCATCGCCTGCTCATAGGTATCATAGAGTTTCGCCATCCAGCTCATAGCGACGCCTCCTCTTCCTCTACGCCCAGCAGGTTATTGCCTAAGCTGAAATCCTTGGCTTCCATCTGGCGCACAAAACGGCGAATACCACATTGCTCTGGAGTCGGGAATTCCAATATGCCTGCTTTCATGGTGGCGTGCCAAAAACGGCTATGTAGCTCATCGCTGCCGGTTTCGTCTGGGTAATCGAAACCATGGAACATCAGGCCAAAAGACAGCTCATCAATATCGTCATAGGCCCCCGGCCCCTCGCCAAATTCACAGGATTCCACATAGCCCTGGCAATCCCTCACACCGAGAAAAATGTCCTGCCGACCACCTTTTTCCAGCATCCGTTTGGCAATGGCAAAATGCTTGCCGTCAATGCGGTCCTCGGTCAGCTCCGACCTGTGCATATTCCATTCAAAGTGAGCCTGCACCTGATACTCCACCTCATGCAGGAAGGTGTAGATGGCCAAGCTGTTTCCACCGCCCCAGACCAGCGGCTTGGTTCCCTTGGTCTGGGTACGGATCGGTTTAATCACACGCACCTTGTCCACATGCCAGACAATAGTGGGCTTCCAGTAGATGGATTTGAGCACACCCTTGATTGCCTCATAGGTGGGCACATGGTAGGAACATTTCTCCCCACCTATCTTGGTTATGGGATCGGTAAACAAGGCATACCGCCCCCATAGCTTGAAACTGATACTGTTTTTCACCTTATCCTCCCTATGCAATCAGAGCCGACATCGTGCCGACAGGCTCGGTGCCAAGGCCAAAACTCTCGTTGTAATACTCTTCGTCCAAGAAATAGATACCATGCCCAGGCTGAACTTCATGCACGGCTTTCTGCCCTTGTAATTTTTCCCATACGTTGGGAAACACATTGACACTAAATTTCTGGGCTTGACGCAATAGCTGGTAATAGCGATGAGCATTGAACTCCTTGGCTGCCGAGCAAAGCTCGGCTACCAATTCTCGACCTTTGCCGTATTGGACGATCACGGCCTGGGTTGGCGCGTCAATGGCTTTGAACTGTCTGCCAGCTTCCATAAAAGCTTGTCGTAATAGAGGAAGTTTTGTCATCTCCCCAGGTTTTCTATCTAGAAAAAATTCAGTACATCTGGGGTTATCACTCAGGAGATTCAGCAAATTGTCATCACGATGACTTTTGTTACCCTCCAGCCGATAGGTCATATCGTCGGCCCGGTCAAAGAAATAGTAGCGGAAATACTGTTTGATAGCGTCTGGTGACAACACATCCTCGTGGCTTTCCGACAGCACGCGCTCCGCTTTATCTTTTCCTATCTCAATATCCTTTAACATCCCCGTACTTTCCTTGTCCGGATTCACTACAAAGACTTGGCCTTTGATAAGGTTCCCTTTTTCGTCTTTCAGCTTGCCGTTGCGATTGCAACGCCCGGCGGCCTGGGCAATGGAATCCAAACCGGCCAGAAAGCGTATGACGGATGAAAAATCTACATCGACCCCGGCTTCAATCAGTTGGGTTGAGATACAAAGTACCGGCAGCCCTTGATCCAGGCGTGTTCTGATTTCTTCCAGCAACATTGTTCGATGGGCGGGGCATTGATTGGTACTGAGGTGGAACAGTTGAGACTTACCCACTTGCTCTGCACAGCGCTGAAAGAGCTCCTGCGCCCATGCCTTGGTATTGACGATAACCAGACAACTGCCTAGCTCCCGGAACTGCCCTACCGCCAGATCGCTGATTTCCTGGGCACTCCAGCCTCCTGGTTTTATCTGGTTATGCACATCCACCCGTCTGAGTTCGATAAAATGCCGGTCAAAATCTCCAGCCAATTCATTTATATTTGGAATAGTCAACTGGCCTTTATCCGGGCTTTTTAACTCGTTCAAAAGGGGCTGGGTCGCCGTACACAACACCGCAGTGGTGTTGCACCTCTGCGTGAGAAAATTCATGGCATTACAGAAGATATGCACGCAGTTGACCGGCAATGTCTGAATTTCATCAAAAATAAGGATACTGTTGGCAAGTTGATGCAGTCGTCTTACGCCTTTTGTTCCACCGCTGAACAAGGCTTCCAACAATTGCACCATGGTAGTCAGTACTATGGGTGCGTCCCAGTTCTCCGATACCAGCTTGCTTTGCCAGGTTTGCTGCTCCGGCTCCAGATTAGAGTGATGTTCCAGCACCCAGGGCCTGACGTCCTCTTCCTTCTCTACCACCTCCCGTATAACCTTGGCGTTCTGCTCAATAATTGAGGTATAGGGGATCACGTAGATAATGCGATCCAAGCCATGATGGCTGGCATGATGCAGGGCGTAACGCAGGCTGGCATAGGTTTTACCGCCCCCCGTGGGCACCGTCAGGGTGTAAAGCCCCTGCGCCTTGTCTGCGTTGTTCTTGCAGTTATCAGAAATTTCCCGGCGCAGTTCATCCACATAATTACGTGGCACCAGGCTCGCCAAGTGACCCTCCAAACGCTCTATGGCTATCCTCCAAGGTATAGGGGTCGCATTCTTCAGTCGTTCTTCCAGCCTGGCAGGATCCTCAAATTCGGCACTGTTGAGCCTATCCGCGTCGATCAGGCAACTGAACAGAAAGCGGGTGAAAAAGCCCAAATTGAAGTAATCACACGTCGATAATTTTTCGAAATCGACGAACTGGCGTAGTTGACCGAACAGCTCTTTTACCAACTCTACGTTCGCAAGTTGCTCAATCGCATCAAGAATTGCCTGGTCTGCCGCCAGCAGGCACTCCTCAATGTGTACTTTTTCGTCGGGTTTACGCATACGCTCAGTAAAGACTGCTCTGTCATCCATACTAAAACAGTCAATCAAGCCACTATGATGCGAAACGATGCAAAGCGCCAGTATCTGGCCACACAATTCACCCTGTCCTGCTGCCTTCCCAATACGGTTTAGACGTTGCCAGACAAGTTGAGCACCAGCGGTAGAATGATCAACCTTACCCTTCATGCCCTTGGCATCGACGTAGTCATCCTCGTCTGGATTGATCTCGCCAGTAGCGGACTTTATATAGGTTTGAAACTCTTGGCTATACTTGCCAAAATCGTGTACCAAACCGATCAATCTGCCTGCATTTTCGGCACCGATTTTTCTGGCAAAAGAGCTGGCGATTTCCCCAACCTCAGAGAGATGGGTATGCAGAAGTTGGCGCTCTCCATCAGATTTTCTCTTGTGTGCAATAAAGTCATCTTTCTTCATGTATCCGTCTCCTCAACCACTCCAATCTGTCTCGCGACATCAACCATTAATGCTGACGTTTTACCGACGGGACAACACTGTACATCCATACACGACAACTCAGTTGACAGGTTCGTCAACCCGGCTCGAATTACATTTCTTGCTCTCGTCAAAACAACCATGCCTTCACCTCATCATGGTTGGCCAGTATCAGTTGCTGGGCGGCGGGGTTGCCGTCGAGCATTTTTACACTTACCTGCATTTCGTTGAGCAGGTAGTGGGCCAGGGCGGCGCGGGTGGGCAGGTGCAGTTCACCGTTTGTCATGTCGTAGTCGTAGGCCAGGGCGGCTTGCTGCTCGGGGCTTAGGCGGGGGTCGGGTTTGAGTATCAGGGTGAGGGTGGTGTCCCAGGCGGTATCGTCGGGCAGAGGGGAGCGTTGTGGGCCTTCCGGCGCCGGCTCGCCGTGGAAGCGGCTCAGTACAAAATCCCGGTAGCCCTGGGCTTTTTCGCACCAGGCGCGCAGGTGCCAGCGCCGGCCGGTGTTGACGAAGCGGATCGGCACTATGATGCGGCCATCCCGGTCCGGCTTGCTGACGGCGCCGTAGTCCACTTCCAGCCGGTGGTTCTGGCGCAGGGCCTGGATCAAGGGGCGTATCACCCCGGGGGCGACGTTGCGCGGTGGTGGCGCCAGAATGGCGTGCTCCAGCCGGTAGCCGGGCTCAACGGGCATGGCGTGGGCGCGCTGGCCGGTCATCCAGTTCAGGTATTCGGCCACGTCGCCGGAAATAAAACCGGGCTTGAAGGTTGGGGTGGGCAAATGGCCCTTGCGGGAGGAGCTGTAATAAAGGTGCTCGGGATAATCCTGCAGATACAGGTTGATGTCCTTGCTGGCCTGCTGACGGCTCAGGCCGAAGAACTGCTGCAAATGGTTGGCGGTAAGCCGGCCTTCCCAATAGGCAACCAGCTCTATCAGCCAGTAACGGCGGTGGGGTTCGGTTTTTATCATGGCATCCGTGCTTTTTGTTTTTTGCCATTAAAGGCAGAGCATAGACCCGATATCAATCCCTAATTAGTCGAAGTTACGGGCGTTTGATCCCTGTCAACAAAAAGCGGCTGTTGGGCAAAGCTGCAAACGGCATGGCGGCGCCAAACTGCCAGCTGAAACGGCGGCAACAGTACCGTGCCGTCCAAGTCTGATCCGGTCTCCGTTCAATGGCTTCCTACCGGGCGGGATACGGCCCTGTCCGCCCGCTCCCGGTCCACATCCCTCACCCTTTGAGCAACCTGGTGGGCAATGGCCTGTACCTGGCCGAGTTCCAGCACGCCCGCATGCAGGGAAGGCAATTGCCTGGCCAGTTCGGTGGCGTTCATCACATAAGGATCGGCCATGCGCTGTTTGCGCTCCAGAAACCAGCCGGGCAGTATCAGCACGCCCGCCACCGGCACCTCGAAGCCGGTGGCCTCGCACAGCCACTTGCGCACGGCCTGGACGTTGCGTCGGGTCTGTAGCAACGGCTCCCGCTCGATGCGATGGGGAAAATGGAGGGCGTCGCCTTCAATTCTAACCTTGAATTGCTTGTTGCCCTTGTTGAGCGGCTTGGAGCGACCCTTGGTTTCAACCACAAAAACGCCGCTGGGGTTGACCACCAGGTGGTCGATATTGAAGCCGTCGAAAGGAATGTCATGGAATACCCGATAAGGCCGATCATTCGGGCGGATAAGCGGCTCCAGCTCCTGGCCCACGGCACGCTCACAGGCATGACCCAGCCTGAGTGCTGTCCGTGTTTTGACCAGCCTGACCGCCTTGCGAACATAGTAGCTCACAAAGAGCAGCAGTACACCGGCCATGAGCAGGCCCTCCACCAAGGTGGGATAGCGGCCTTTCGCCAGTGTCTGCAGCAGCAATATCATGGGGCCGGCTGTCATGATCAGTGGGATAATCGACAAACATTCCATCAGATCCCACTGGATATCGTCGAGCCGTTGCTGCAGGGAAAAACCGGGGGGACGCAACAGATCGGACGTCAGTGGGGTCACACTGTGGCTGGCCTGTTTTTTCTTGATGTACTGGATAAGCGCAACCAGCAACAGCAAAGGCACAAAAGCGCACGCCAGGAACAAGCCAACCAGGTAGATCGGTGAAATTAATTCCATCTGCCGCACTCCCTCCGTGGAAACATCACGCAGACCCAAGTTTAGGCGATGGCCGCCCGGCTACCGCCGGCGGCGGCCATTTAATTCAGTCTATCCTTTCCACCGCCCGGCAGCGGGGATAGGACGTCTCCCCCGATCCGGCAGCCTTTGTCCGGCGGCTAAAGCGCCGGCGACAATGCCTCTTGCTTCATGTATCCCTATTTCCACTGCGTCCATTTCAAGGGGCCAAAACGGTTCAGATTGACATATGACACCACAGGTTTAAAAGGCCCGAGGTAGAACAGGCATCGCGGGTTGGGTTGTGCCTTCGCCCACCTCGGTGCCACCCTCATGCGGGCTGGCCGCCCGCGCCCCAAGGTCCTCCCCCCGATTTCCCCCCATCGCTCACCGCCGGTTGGAACATAAAAAAAACCCCGGCCAGGCCGGGGTAAACAGAGACCAAACTACAAAGGGGTTAACGCAGTTCGCGCAGGCTCTGGATGCGTTTTTCCAGCGGCGGGTGGCTCATGAACAGCTCGCTGTGGCGCTTGCCGTTGATGCCGAAGGCGGCGAGCGAGCCTTCCAGCTCTACTTCCGGGCCCCGGCGCAGGCGCTCGAGGGCGGCAATCATCTTCTCTTTGCCGGCCAGGCGGGCACCGCCTTCGTCGGCGCGGTATTCGCGCTGGCGGCTGAACCACATGACGATGATGGAGGCCAGGATACCGAACACCAGCTCCAGCACCATCACCACGCCGAAGTAGGCCAGGCCGCCCAGGCCGCCGCCTTCCTCGTCGCCGCGGCTCAGGAAGCTGCTGATGATGTTGGCCACGATGCGGGCGAAGAACATCACGAAGGTGTTCACCACGCCTTGAATAAGCGTGAGGGTAACCATGTCGCCGTTGGCCACGTGGCTCACCTCATGGGCCAGCACCGCCTCGGCCTCGTCCCGGCTCATGCTGTACATCAGGCCGGAGCTCACCGCCACCAGGGCGTTGTTGCGGCTGGGGCCGGTGGCGAAGGCGTTCATGTCCGGCGAGTCGTAAATCCCCACCTCCGGCATGCCGATGCCGGCCTGCTGGGCCTGGCGGGCCACCGTGGTCATCAGCCAGTGCTCCATTTCGTTGCGCGGCTGGTCGATCACCTGTACGTTGTAGGCACGCTTGGCCATCCATTTGGAAATAAGCAGCGAGATGGTCGAGCCACCAAAACCGAACACGGCACAGAACACCAACAGGCCGCCGACGCTGCTGCGATCGATGCCCAACATCGAAAATACGATATTGAGCACCACGCCCAGTACCAGTACCACGGCCAGGTTGGTGGCAATAAACAGCAAAACGCGTTTCATAACCTTTCCTTACTTCAGAGAGTCTGCAGACATAATATGTCCGCAAACGCGAATTTCAAGATGACGACGATGAATTATTTCAGCAGCAGGGCCAGATCGATAAAGCCCTGGGCGCTGTCGGCTTCGTCTTCGGTCAGCCTCGGCATCTCCCCGAGAAAGGGCGCGGAAATCAATTGTTTAAGGGTTTCGGCATTTTCATGGTAGTGGCTCATATGGGGATCTACCCGGTTCAGCACCCAGCCGGCCACCACCAGGCCGTCGTGGCGGATGGCCTCCAGGGTGAGCAGGGCGTGGTTGATGCAGCCCAGCCGGGCGCCCACCACCAGGATCACCGGCAGGTGCTCCTTCTTCACCCAGTCCGAGAGCAGGTGCCGTTCGTCCAGCGGCAGCCGCCAGCCCCCCGCCCCTTCCACGAAAATCCAGTCGGCGGCGGTTTCCTTCAGCCGGGCCAGGCCCTCGCCTATATGAGCGAGGCTGATGGGTTCATTGGCCTCCCGCGCGGCGATATGGGGGGCGATGGCCGGGGCGAAGGCGTAGGGGTTGATCATGGCATAGGGCAAGTCGATGGACGACTCGGCCTGCAGGGCCAGGGCGTCGCTGTTTTTCAGCTCGCCGCCAACCAGCTCGCAACCCGAGGCCACGGGCTTGTAGCCCAGCACCTTGCGGCCCGCCTCCTTGGCGGCGCGCATCAGGGCGCGGGTAATAAAGGTTTTGCCCACTTCGGTGTCGGTGCCGGTCACGAAAAACGCCTTAGCCATAAATCACTCCATACGCCAGTCGGTAGCTGGCCACACAGTGGCCCTGATTGTTCTTAGGATAGGTCAGATTGAGTCGCTGCCAGGCATCTTTGCCGAGCAGGCCCGGGCGGCGGTCGCCGTTGACCCGGTTGGCGCCGATGCCCTTGAGATCCAGCAGCAGCCCCCTGAGTTCGGGATAGGCCAGGTGGATGTCGGCCCGCTCCAGCCGCCAGCGCCGGCCGGTGGCGGCCAGGTGAGACTCGAGTCGCTCCGGCTCGATAAAGCGGTTGATATGGGTGTGGTCGTCCACCTGCCGCCAGGCGGCCTCCAGCTCGTGCAGGCTGCCCGCCAGCAGGGTGGAAAACACCATCACCCCGCCGGATCTCAGCCGGCCGCTCCACTGGGCGAGCCAGGCGGCGGGATCGGCGCTCCACTGCAGGCAGAGGTTGGCGAAGATAAAGTCCAGGCTGTGCTCGGGCAGTGGCGGCCGGTCCATGTCGGCGCAGATGGGCTCCACCTCGGCCTTGGCCGCCGCCTGTTGCAACATGGCCGGCGACAGGTCCAGCGCCAGCAGCCGCCCGGCCCGGTGCTTGAGCGCGGGCAGGAACCAGCCGCTGCCGCAGCCCAGATCCAGTCCGGTGCCGGCGCGGGCCGGCAGCCGTTCGAGCAGCGCCTCGCCGCTCCGCCGTTGCAGCTCGTTGTGCCGCTCGTAGCTGTGGGCGGCGCGGCCGAAGGCCTCGGCCACCTTTTGCTTGTCGATAAGCTCCATCATGGGCTCACTCCCTCGGCGGCCTCGGCCAGGATCTTGATCAGGGTCCGGATGTCCTCCTGGGTATGGGCGGCGCTCAGGGTAATGCGCAGCCGGGCCGAACCTTTGGGTACGGTGGGCGGGCGGATGGCGCCGACCCAGAGGCCGCGCTCCTTCAGCCGCGCCGCCAAGGCCAGGGTGTCGGCCTCGTCGCCGATCACCAGCGGCTGGATGGCGGTAGCAGAGGGCAGCAGTTCGAACGGTAGTTCCGCTACCCCGGCGCGGAACTGCCGCACCAGTTGGTTCAGGTGTTCGCGCCGGTCGTCGGCCCGGCGCGCCAGGCGGACGGCGGCCAGCACGGCGGCGGCCTGGGGCGGCGGCAGGTGGGTGCTGTACACATAGCTGCGGCCATGGTTGTGCAGGTAGTCCACCAGCTCGCGGCTGCCGCCGACGAAGGCCCCGCCCACCCCCAGCGCCTTGCCGAAGGTGCCCATGAAGATCCGCACCTGCTCCGGCGCCACCCCCAGCGCATCCAGGGTGCCCCTGCCCTCCCGGCCGAGTACGCCCAGGCCGTGGGCATCGTCTATCATCAGCCAGTTGCCGCTCTGCCCGGCCAGGCGCGAAAGCCCCGGCCAGTCGCCCAGATCGCCGTCCATGCTGAACACGCCTTCGGACACGATCAAACCAGCGCTGGGCTTGAGCCGGGCCTCCAGCGCGACCATGTCGTTATGGGCAAAGCGCAGCATGCGCGCCGGGCTGAGCAGGCCCGCCTCCTGCAGGGAGGCGTGGTTGAGCCGGTCCTGCCACAGCAGGTGCTCCTTGCCGAGCAGGGCTTTGATCACCGCCTGGTTGGCGGAAAAACCGGAGCTGAACAGCAGCACCGCCTCCAGCCCCAGCCAGTCGCACAGCGCCGCCTCCAGCGCCCGGTGCACCGCCTGGTGCCCCACCACCAGCGGCGAGGCCACGGCGCCCGCGCCGAATTCCCGCGCCGCCCGGTCGGCGGCCAGGCGCAGCTCCGGCGCCTGGCTCAGGCCCAGGTAGTCGTTGCCGGCAAAGTTGAGGTAGGCGCGGCCGGCGGACCACAGCAGCCGGCCTTCCACCTTATCGATAAGGGGCAGGCTGCGTTTCAACCCCGCCGCTTCGCGGCCGGCCAGGCTTAAGTGAAAGGGCATAGCAGTTTCCATTATTCCGGGATGATGAAAAGCGGTAAGCCGTAGGGTCGATTTCAATCGACCACCCCACCGGCGGCGCCCTGTTCGGTCGAATAAATTCGACCCTACGGGCCCGTCACAGGGTCGATTTCAATCGACCACCCCACCGGCGGCACCGTGGTTCGGTCGAATAAATTCGACCCTACGGGCCCGTCACAGGGTCGATTTCAATCGACCACCCCACCAGCGGCGTCCTGTTCGGTCGAATAAATTCGACCCTACGGGCCCGTCACAGGGTCGATTTCAATCGACCACCCCACCGGCGGCGCCCTGTTCGGTCGAATAAATTCGACCCTACGGGGCCCGTCACAGGGTCGATTTCAATCGACCACCCCACCGGCGGCGCCCTGTTCGGTCGAATAAATTCGACCGAACAGGGCCCTACAGCTGTGTTTTACGCTTCGTAATACAGAGGCTTGGGCGCGTTCTGGGCGGCCAGTTGCTCGTGCAGTTCGATTTCGGTCATCTCGTCCGGTTTCTGGCTCACGCCGCTCGGGCGCAGCCCCAGGCGCTTGAACAGCTGCATGTCGCTGTTTTCGTCCGGGTTGGGGGTGGTGAGCAGCTTGCAGCCGTAGAAGATGGAGTTGGCGCCGGCCATAAAGCACAGGGCCTGCATCTGGTCGTTCATCTTCTCCCGCCCGGCGGACAGGCGCACATGGCTCTGGGGCATCAGGATGCGGGCCACGGCGATGGTGCGGATAAAGTCGAAGTCGTCCAGGTCTTCCTGGTTTTCGAGCGGGGTGCCCTTTACCTTCACCAGCATGTTGATGGGCACGCTTTCGGGCTGGCGCGGCAGGTTGGCCAGGGCCAGCAGCAGGCCGGCGCGGTCTTCCGGGCTTTCACCCAGGCCGACGATGCCGCCGGAGCACACCTTCATGCCGGCGCCGCGCACGTTCTCCAGGGTGTTGAGCCGGTCGGCATAGGTGCGGGTGGTGATGATATCGCCGTAAAACTCGGGGCTGGTGTCCAGGTTGTGGTTGTAGTAGTCGAGCCCCGCCTCGGCCAGGCGGTCGGCCTGGGAGGCATCCAGCATCCCCAGGGTCATGCAGGTTTCCATCCCCAGCGATTTCACCTCCTGCACCATCTTCAGCAGGTAGGGCATGTCCCGCTCCTTGGGGTTGCGCCAGGCGGCCCCCATGCAGAAACGGCTGGAGCCGTTGGCCTTGGCCTCCCGCGCCCGCTCCAGCACCTTTTCCACTTCCATCAGCCGCTCGGTTTCCAGCCCTGTGCTGTAACGGGCGCTCTGGGGGCAGTATTTGCAGTCTTCCGGGCAGGCGCCGGTCTTGATGGAGAGCAGGGTGCTCACCTGCACCTCGTTGTGGTCGAAGTTGGCTCTGTGCACCTGCTGGGCTTCAAACAGCAGATCGAAGAAGGGGCGTTCAAACAAGGCGAGCACCTGCTCGCGGGTCCAGTTCTGGCGGCTCATGGTTGCCCTATATCCTTAAATTCAAGAGGTGTTTTGCTTGGCTAGTGTAAGGACGGATGCTAGCCTGTCAACCATCAGTAACATCAATGGTTTACATTTGATTAATTTATGACCAATCAAGAATTCGATCTGCACCACCTCTGGCACCCCTATACTTCCCTCACCCAGCCCCTGCCCTGCTACCGGGTCGAGCGCGCCAGCGGCGTTTACCTGGAGCTGGCGGACGGCCGCAAGCTGATAGACGGCATGTCGTCCTGGTGGGCCTGCCTGCACGGCTATAATGTGCCGGAGCTGAACGCCGCCGCCACCGGGCAGCTGGCGAAGATGTCCCACGTGATGTTCGGCGGCCTCACCCACGATCCCGCCATCGCGTTATGCCGGGCGCTGGGCCAGGTGCTGCCGGCGGGGCTGGATCGCTTCTTCCTGGCGGACTCGGGCTCGGTGTCGGTGGAGGTGGCGCTGAAAATGGCCATCCAGTACTGGCACGGCCGGGGCACGCCCAAAACCCGCTTTGCCGCGCTCAGCCGCGGCTACCACGGCGACACCTTCGGCGCCATGAGCGTGTGCGATCCCAACGGCGGCATGCACAGCCTGTACAAGGGCTTTTTGCCGGAGCATATTTTCGTGCCCACGCCCCAGAGCCCCTTCGACGGCGAGCTCGACCCGGCCGATCTGCAGGCGCTGGAAGCGGTGCTGGCCGAGCACCACCGGGAGCTGGCGGCGCTTATCCTGGAGCCCGTGGTGCAGGGCGCCGGCGGCATGCGCTTCTACCATCCGGACTACCTCAAAGGCGCGCGCGCGCTGTGCGACCGTTACGAGGTGCTGCTGATCGCGGATGAAATCGCCACCGGCTTCGGCCGCACCGGCAAGCTGTTCGCCTGCGAGTGGGCCGGCATCACGCCGGACATCATGTGCATCGGCAAGGCGCTCACCGGCGGCTACATGACCATGGCCGCCACCATCACCACGCAAGCGGTGGCCGACACCATCTGCAACGGCCCGGCCGGGGTACTGATGCACGGCCCCACCTTTATGGCCAATCCCCTGGCCTGCGCCGTAGCCCTGGCAAGCCTGGAGCTGCTGCTCGCCTCCCCCTGGCAGCAACGCATCCAGGCCATCGAAGCCCAGCTCAAGCGCGAGCTGGCACCGGCCCGGGATCTGCCCCGGGTGGCGGATGTGCGGGTGCTGGGCGGCATCGGCGTGATCGAGATGAAAGCGCCGCTCGCGGTCGCCGAGGTGCAGAAGCGACTGGTGGAGCTGGGCGTGTGGATCCGCCCCTTCGGCAAGCTGCTCTACGTGATGCCGCCCTACATCATAAAACCCGACGAGCTCAGCCGGCTGACCGGTGCCATGAAGGTGATCGCCGGGCAGTAGCCGCCGTGATTGGGGTGGTTCCCGTAGGGTCGACTTCAGTCGACCGAACCACGGCACCGTTGTCGGAACGATCCACCGAAGTGGACCCTCGCCCACTTCGGTGCCCCCTTATGCGGCCTGGCAAGCCATGCCTTAACCACAGGCGTACCCCCCATGCGGGCGGGCCGCCCGCGCCCCAAACAGCGCCACTCTGCGACCTTAACGGCGAACGCCAACCCCCGGAGCGCAGGCGGCTCGCCGGTATTTCTAACTTGTAGGGTCCATTTCAATGGACCTCCCACCCACGGCGCCGTGGTTTGGTCGACTGAAGTCGACCCTACAACAGGAGCGCAGCGGGAACCTGCGGCCTGGCAAGCCATGCCTTAACCACAGGCGTACCCCCTATGCGGGCGGGTCGCCCGCGCCCCCCCAAAAAAAGCCCTTTCACCTGGGGTGAAAGGGCAAATCGGTGTCTTAACCACTTTTTAATGTCGTTCGAACTACATCAGGCTCGGCAGCCACAGGGAAATGGCCGGGAACACCGCGATGATCAGCATGCAGATCAGCATGGAGGCCAGGAAGGGGAGCATTGCCTTGAACAGGGCGCCCATCGGCAGGTTGGCCGAGGTCATGGCGATATAGAGCCCCGGCCCCACCGGCGGCGTGACCAGGCCGATCAGGGTCGCCAGGCTGATGATCACCCCGAAATGGATGGGATCGATGCCGAAGGAAATGGCCGCCGGCAGTATGATCGGCACTATCACTATCATCACGCTGATGCTCTCGAGGAACATGCCGAGCAGGATCACCAGTACATAGACCAGCATCAGGAACAGCAGCGGCGAGGTGGTGATGCCGCTGATCCATGCCACCAGCATGTCCGGCACCGCCTCGAACGACAGCGCCCAACCGAACACCGAGGCGGTGGCGATAAGGCCGGTGATGGTGGCGGTGTTGAGCGCCACCGAGGCGAAAATAGCCGGCAGCTCCTTCAGGCTGATGCTCCTGTAAACCACGGCGCCGATGATAAAGGCCAGGATGGAGGCGATGGCACCGGCCTCGGTGGGCGTCATCACCCCGGAGATGATGCAGACGATCACCACCAGCGGAATGGTGCCTGGCAACAGGCCGCTCACCAGCTCCTGGCGGATGTTCTTGTGCTTGAGGTGCTCGCCCGAGGGCAGGCCGGCGAACAGGCCGGTGAGGAAGATCACCAGGGCGAAGCCGGCGATGATCAACAGCCCCGGCAGTATGCCGGCGATAAACAGGGCGGAGATCGGCTGGTAGGCCACCACCCCGTAGATGATCATCAGCATCGAGGGCGGAATGATGGGCCCCAGCAGGCCGCCGGCCATGGTCACGGCGGCGGAGAATTCCTTCTTGTAGCCCTTTTCCACCATGGTCGGCACCATCAGCCGGCTCATCACCGCGATCTGGGCGGTGGCCGAGCCGAGGATGGAGGCGGCCATGGCGTTGGTCAGCAGGTTCACGTAGGCCAGTCCGCCCTTGAAGCCGCCCACGAACACGTCGGCGGCGTTCATCAGCCGGGAGGTGAGCCCGCCCTTGTTCATCAGCTCGCCCACCAGCATGAACAGCGGAATGGCCAGCAGGCCGTTCTGGTTGAGGGAGCCGTAGAGCTGGATCGGCAGCGAGCTCATCAGCACGGTGAGATCGGTTTGCCACAGGAACACCAGGGTACCGAGCAGCAGGGTGATGAAGATGGGCAGCCCGATCAGCAGGGTGACGAAGAAGGTAACGGAGGTCATCATAATGCCGCCTCGCTGTGAACCGAACTGGCCGGGCCGATGATTTTGACGAATTGATGCCAGGCCATGCAGTAGAAGGACACCACCAGCACCGCGTAGTTGTACCACCTGGGTAACTGGGTGGTGGGCGACACGTCCGCCTTGATTTCCGGGCGCAGTATCCAGTCGGTGGCGTAATAGCACAGCACCAGCAAGGTCAGCAGCGACACCAGCTGCAGCAGTTTTTCCAGCCAGAGCCGGCAGGATGCATTCAGATTTTCCAGAATAAAGTCCACCCGGACCAGTTTGCTGGAAAACAGCAAATAGCTGACGCCGATAAAGGTGGCGGAGATGAGTATCTGCACCGAGACTTCTTCCGCCCAGAACAGGGGGCTGTTGAAGAAATACCTGAGCACGACCTGGGTTGCCAGGATAAAGGTCAGCAGCACCGTCAATACAATCAACAGCCCGTATTCCACCTTACCCAGCAGTCCATCCAGCTTTCTGATGATCTTGAACATAATAACCTCGGTAGCAGGGCCCGGGCCCTGCTCGATTGATGTCACTGCTGACGCTGTTGCTGATAGAAGGCATCGATGCCGGCGCTGGCCGCGGTATAGCTTTCCACCACGGCGGCGGCGGCCTCCTGCAACTGGGCTTCATCGAATTCGTTGATGGTCACCCCTTCCTTTTCAAGCAGTGCCAGGTTGGAAATTTCGGCCTCCGCCTGTTTCCGGAAGCCCCATTCCTCGGCCTCCTTGAAGGCGTTCAGCACCAGGGTGCGATCCTCTTCCGACAGCCGGTTCCACCAGACCTCGGAGGCCACCACCACGCCGGGGAAGGCCATGTGGTTGGTCAGGGTCAGGTAGGGCGCCTGCTGGTACATCTTGAGGCCGACCACTATGTCCAGATCCACGTCCACCGCATCCAGCAGGTTGGTGGTCAGGGCCGAGGACACGTCGCTGATGGCCAGGGCGGTGGGCGCCGCGCCCAGCTGGTTCCACCAGTCGTTGAACAGCTTGTTGGGGAAGGAGCGGATCTTCTTGTTCTTGAAATCGTCTGCCGAGGTCATGGGTTTGGAAGAAATGACGTGGCGCATGCCGGCGAAGGTGTAGCCCAGCCCCACCAGCTTGTGCTGCTTGAGGTTCTCCAGCATCTCCTGGGCGGCGGGGTGCTTGCTGGCCTCGGCGGCGTCGGTCACGTCCTCGAAGATATAGGGCAGGAACCAGGCGTTCATGTTCTCGGCCCGGTTGGACAGGCTGCCCGCGGTCAGGATGGCCAGCTGCATGCCGCCGGACTGCAGCAGATCGATCATCTGATCGTCGCCGCCCAGCTTGGACAGCGGGAAGATCATGATGGAATGCTTGCCGCCCGAGGCTTCCTTCAGGTTGTCGTTGAAGCGCTCGGCCACCTGGTTCCAGATATGGCTGGGCGGGGTCACGTGCCCCAGCCGCATCCGCTCCGCGCTGGCGGAGAAGCTGAAGGTCAGTGCCGAGGCGATGGCGGTCACCGCGAAGAGTTTTTTCAAAGTTACCATGACGAGTCGAGCTCCCTGTAATCCGTAAACCATGGGGGAAATCCCCCACCATTGCGGCCGTGCTGGCCTAAAATCCGTTTTCATCCACAACGGGGCCGGGCCCATGAGCCGGCCCCGTCGTTATTGGGCGATGCGCAGCTCTACGCCGCCCACCCCGGCCACCACGCCGGTGATCCGGTCGCCGGCCACCACCGGGCCCACGCCGTCGGGGGTGCCGGTGTAGATCAGATCCCCCGGCTGCAGGTGGTAGAAGCGCGACAGGTGGGCGATGATCTCCGGTACGTTCCAGATAAGCTTGGTCAGATCCGAGTGCTGCCTGACCTCGCCGTTCACGCTCAGGCTGATCTCGCCGCTGTTCACTATGCCGGTCTGCGCCTTGGGCACGATGGGGCCGAGCACCGCGGACTCCTCGAAGTCCTTGCCCAGATCCCAGGGCCGGCCGGTTTCCCGCGCCTTCAGCTGCAGATCCCGGCGGGTCATGTCGAGGCCGGCGGCATAGCCGAACACCAGCTCGTTGGCCTCGGCCTCGCTCACTTCGAAGCCTTCCTTGCCGATGGCCACCACGAACTCCATTTCATAATGGTAATTGGCGGTTTGCGGCGGATAGGCGATTTCGCTGCCCGAGGGGATCAGGCTGCTCGGGTGCTTGGTGAAGTAAAAGGGCTCCTGGCTGCTCTTGTCGACGCTCACCCCCATTTCGGCGGCGTGGGCGTGGTAGTTGCGGCCCACGCAGAAGATGCGGTGCACCGGGAACAGCGCCTCGGTACCGGCCACGGCGGCGAAGGTCTGCTCTTTAGCAGGGAATAACAGTTGCTGGGTCATAGGGTCGCCTTCCATTAATAGATGCCGAGGTAACGATGCAGCGGGGCTTCGTCGGCGGTGATCATAAAGGCCGGCTTATCGGCCGAGCCGTTGCTCAGGGTAATGTCGCTGTAGCCGGGGGCGGACAGGGTGTCCTTGTCGTTCCAGGCCAGGGGCTCGCCGCCGTCCACGCTCAGCTGGCCCGCGCCTTCCACCGCGTGGAACACGCAGGCGGTGGTGCGCCTGGACAGGGTGACGCTCTCGCCCGGGCGCAGCATCAGGGCGCCGAAGCCGATGCTGGGGAACAGGCTGGCGCCGGTTTCCGGGTTGACGTAGCTCACCTGCAGCAGGCCGTTTTGATAATGCTCGGCCATCTCCACCAGGCAGGAACGGGTCTTGCTCCAGGGGTAGCGCAGCATGGGCGCGTCGGCGGTGCCGCGCTGGAAGTTGAGGTTGGGCACCACGCCGGCGGCGCTGTAGTCGGCGAACGACTTGTCCCGGCTCAGGGTGGTCTGCTGGGGCTGGCCTTCCATCGCCCAGGAGCCTTCCAGCTGGTAGATCAGCGGCAGGTCGAGGATGTCCAGCCAGACGATGGGGCCGTCCCCTTCGTGCTGGTGCTCGTGCCACTTGCCGGAGGGGGTGAGGATCAGATCACCCCGCTCCATGCGGCAGGGCTCGCCATCGACGGTGGTGTAGGCGCCCTCGCCCTCGACGATGATGCGCACCGCGTTGGGGGTGTGGCGGTGGTTGGGCGCGGTTTCACCGGGCAGGATCAGCTGCAGCCCCATGTAGATGCTGGGGGTGGCCTGCATGTTGTTGAGGCCGTGGCCCGGGTTGGCCAGCACCAGCACCCGGCGCTCGGCCTTTTCCATCGGGGTCAGCTCGCCGGCCTGCAGCAGCAGCGGGCGCACCACCTCGTAGCCCCAGCGCAGGGTGCGGGTCTTGCGGCTGGGCACCTTGGGCGGCAGCACGGCGCGCATGTTGGGCCACAGCGGCACCAGGTTCTGTTCGGTCAGCTCGTGGCGGTAGCTTTCGGGCAGCTCTTCCAGGGTTCCGAGTTGATGCATCTTCTCTGTCTCCTTGCGGCGCCGGCCGGGCCGGCGCGCGATACGATTAGCGGTGGTCGTCTTTCAGGCAGTTGGTCACGTTCCAGCCGTACAGCCATTCGATGGCGTCGTAGAAGCGTTCCTGGCTGCGGCCTTGCCACAGCTCGTTGCGCACCAGCCGCTCCACGCCCTTGGCATGATAGATGCGCCCCATCTCCCGGCTGGACAGCACGATACGGGCGGTGCGGGCGACCCGGGAGCGCTGGTACAGATCCAGCGCCTTGTCCCAGTCGTTGTCGTGCACCCGCAGCGCCTCGCCCAGGGTCACGGCATCCTCGATCGCCATGCAGGCGCCCTGGGCCATGTACTGGGTGGTGGGGTGGGCGGCATCGCCCAGCAGGGTGACCCGGCCGTAGGTCCACTGCTCGATGGGCTCCCGGTCGGCGGTGGCCCAGCGCTTCCAGCTCTTGGGCAGGTCGATCAGCTGGCGCGCCCTGGGGCAGATGCCCTGGAAGTAGCTCTGCACCTCTTCCTTGCTGCCTTCGGTCACGCCCCATTCTTCCTGCTCACGGCTGTGGAAGGTCACCACCACGTTGTACTGCTCGCCGCCGCGCAGCGGATAGTGCACCAGGTGGCAGTTGGGGCCGGCCCACAGGCTGGCGGCGTTCCAGCGCAACTCTTCCGGGAAGTCGTCCTTGTCGACCACGGCGCGGTACACCACATGGCCGGTGACCCGGGCCGGATCATTGACATAGGTGGCGCGCACCACCGACTTGACGCCGTCGGCGCCAATCAGGGCGATACCCTTGTAGACGTTGCCGTGCTGGTCATGGACGGCCACGCCGTTTTCATCCTGCTCCACCCGCTGGATCTGGGTGTCGGTCTTGAATTCCACCCGGCCGGTTTCCTGGGCGCCTTCGAACAGCGACAGGTGCACGTCCGCCCGGTGGATCACCGCATAGGGGTTGCCGAAGCGCTGGCGGAAGGCCTCGCCGGTTTCTATCTTGCCTACCTGGTATTCGTCGATGGCGTCGTGCATCACCATGAAATCGGTGAACACCGAGCGGCCGCGCGCCTTGTCGCCGATGCCGAGGGCGTCGAAGGCGTGGAAGGCGTTGGGCCCGAGCTGGATGCCGGCGCCGATTTCACCGATCTCCGGCGCCTGCTCCAGCACCTGTACCCGAAAGCCCCGGCGCACCAGGGCCAGTGCCGCGGCCAGGCCGCCGATACCGCCACCGACCACGATCACTTTTTGCGCTGTCTGTTGCTTGTCCATCTCTGTTCTCCTTTCAATCTGTCTGCCGCCCGGCTCAGGCGATGAAGTCCGGCTGGCGGGAGGGGACCGCCTGCTGGAAGGCCGGCTGCCGCTGGCAATGTTGGTATACCGCCATCATCCGGGGATAGGCGCTCAGGTCGCAGCCCATGCGCTCGGCGTTGGCCACCTGGGGCACCAGGCAGCAGTCGGCCAGGGTGGGCGCCTCGCCGAAGCAGTAGGGGCCATGGCCATAACGTTCGAGCAGGGCCTCCACCGCGCCGAAGCCCTCGGCTATCCAGTGGCGGTACCAGTCGTTCTTCTGCTCTTCGCTCACCTTCAGTTCGTTTTTCAGGTAGCCGAGGATGCGCAGGTTGTTCACCGGGTGGATGTCGCAGGCGATGGCATTGGCCAGCTCCAGCACCCGGGCCCGGGCCAGCGGCTCGGCCGGCAACAGTTTAGGCTCGGGATGAGTCTCGTCCAGATAGTCGATGATCGCCAGCGACTGGCTCAGGCGGTTGCCCTCGTCGTCCACCAGCAGCGGCACTCCCCTGGACGGGTTCACCGCCTGGTAGTCGTCGGTCTTCTGCTCGCCCACCCGGATGTTTATTCCTTTGTAGTCGTAGTCTAGGCCCTTCAGGGCCAGGGCGATGCGCACCCGGTAGGAGGTGGAACTGTTGAAAAAACTGTAAAGCTGCATGATTTTCCCCCTTACAGCACGCGCACGTGCAGTTCGCCCAGGCCCTCGACGCCGCCGACCATCAGCTCGCCCCGGTGCACCGCGCCCACCCCTTCCGGGGTGCCGGTCATGATCAGATCGCCCGGCTGCAGCTCGAAAAAGCGGGACAGGTAGCTGATGGTCTCGGGCACCGACCAGATCAGCTTGTCGATGTCGCTGCGCTGGCGATCTTCGCCGTCCACCTGCAGCCAGATCGCGGCCTGGCCGGGATGGCCGATCTGGCTGGCCGGATGGAGCGGGCCCACCGGCGCCGAGGCATCGAACGCCTTGCCGATTTCCCAGGGGCGGCCCATCTCGCGCATCTTCATCTGCAGATCCCGGCGGGTCATGTCCAGGCCCACGGCGTAGCCCCATACATGGTCGTTGGCCTGTTCCAGGGGGATGTTGCTGCCGCCCTTGCCGATGGCCACCACCAGCTCGATTTCATAATGGTAGTTGCCGGTTTCACTCGGGTAGGGCAGTGCCAGGGTGTCGCCTTCCGCCACCGGCACCACGGCGTCGGCGGGCTTGCAGAAGAAGAAGGGCGGCTCCCGATCCGGGTCGAAGCCCATCTCCCGGGCATGGGCGGCGTAGTTGCGGCCGACGCAATAGACGCGGCGCACCGGAAACTGCTGCTCGCCGCCGACGACGGGGATGCTGGTGACGGCTTGGGGTTCTACGACATAACTCACGTGACACTCTCCTGACTGATTGAGCGGCCCTGCGTCGGCGCCCTGGGTACTGCCCGGCGATAGCATTATTCCAATGTCTCGCTCACGGCCTCGTAACTTCTGAGCAACAGTATTATCCGTGAACCCCATACCGAATAATGATATTTTGAGATACCGTCATACACTTTATGGTATATCTCGATGGACTGGACCCGCCGCCTGCGCCTCAGGCACCTGCACCTGCTGATCAACCTGGCCGACACCGGCAGCCTGAGCGATACCGCCCGCCTCATGCATAGCACCCAGCCGGGGCTGTCGAAGTGGCTGAAGGAGCTGGAAGAAGACATCGGCGCGCCGCTGTTCGAGCGCCATGCCCGCGGCCTCAGGCCCACCGCCATGGGCCAGTTGCTGGTGGGCCATGCCCGGCGCATGGTGACCGAAATGGCCCGGGCCCAGCACAACCTGGAAGCTCTGCAGGAAGGCAGCTCCCGCACCGTGGCGGTGGGCACCTCGCCGGCCTCGGCGCCCAGCTTCGTGCCGGCGGCCATCATGGCCTTCATCGCACTGCACCCCAGGGCGCGGGTGGAAATACAGGAAAGCACCATGAACTCGCTGCTGGACAAGCTGGTGCTGGGCAAGCTGGACGTGGTGGTGGGCCGGCTCGACAACTACCAGCCCCGCGCCAGCCTGAAGAGCGAAATGCTCTACGAGGAGCCGCTGCGCATCGTGGCCCGGCCCGACCATCCCCTGGCCGGGCGGGCGGGGCTGGGCTGGGACGACCTTTATCAGTACGACTGGATAGTCTGGCCCCAGGGCACCCCCATCCGCAGCAAGCTGGACATGGCCCTGACCCTGGCCGGGCGCAAACCGCCGCCCTACCGGGTGGAGTCGTCCTCCCAGGTGGGCAACCTCTGGCTGCTGCAGCACAGCGACATGCTGTCGGTCAGCTCGGAGCGGGTGGCCCGCCACTTCACCGGCCGCGGCCTGGTGGTGCCGCTCGACATCCACCTCGACAGCGGCGAAGGCTATGTGGGCATGTGCTGGCGCGACGAAGAACACCCCGACCCCACCACCCTGGATCTGCTGGAATGCCTGCGCCAGGCCCGGCAGGGCGCCGTGGCTGAAAAGGTCGATTGAAATCGACCCTACGACAAACCACAGCCCGCCAAGGGTCGACTTCAGTCGACCAGGCCACGGCACCGTTGTCGGAACGGTCCACTGAAGTGGACCCTCGCCCACCTCTGTGCCCCCCTAATGCGGGCGGGTCGCCCGCGCCCCACCGTTGTTGTGCACGGCCTCGAGCCTGAAGACGAATAACGCGAAAAAGCGACACAAAAAGGTTACACATCGGTTAAAAAAGTGAAACAAAATACTTCACTTTCTCGATGTATGTGGCATATTTCGTATCGGGTTATACGGCCCTGGCCCCGGGTACGGGCTGAAGCACCCACGATAATGGAGTAGATAAAACAAAGACATGATCCCTTACCTGCCCGGGGGTGGCCCTGTCGATGTCGGTTTCGCCTCACCATAAACTTAGCAATATATAAAAGCGACACATAAAGATTAATGTATCGCTTTCATGGCTCTGGCCCCCGATATCGGGCTCCTGCTCCAGGAGCGCAGCCCCCATCATCGCCCTGAACGGCACGCGCCTCTGCCTCGGCAGAGCGCGTGAGGGATCCCTTTGCACATCGATCTCCTCGAGCGCACGCCTGAGACATCTCAGGGTGGACTTCTGTTAATAAAAGGACTTGATGACATGACTTACCCAAGCAAGAAATCGCGCGTCTTCCCCCTCTCCCTGCTGGCCCTGCTGGTGGCCGGCCCTACCGCCGCCTTCGAAGTGCAGGTGGGCGATACCAAGGCCAATGTGTACGGCTACGCCAAGCTGGATCTGATCTACGATCTGGACGCCGATCTGGGTAACACCGTCAACCGGGGTAATATCCGGCTCGACGGCGAGCCCGGCCCGGACGGACACACCACGCTGCACGCCTTCCAGAGCCGGCTGGGAGTGAGCACTGCCACCCCCACCCGGATGGGCGAAGTCAAAACCACCCTGGAGGGCGACTTCTTCGGCAACGGCGGCGGCAATTTCCGCCTGCGCCACGCCTACGGCGAGTGGAACGGCATCACCGCCGGCCAGACCTGGAGCAACTTCGGCGGCTTGCTCGGCATGAGCCCGACCATCGACTTCACCCCCCAGCCGGGCCAGGGCAACGCCGGCCGCCAGGCCCAGTTGCGCTATACCCTGGGCGGCTTTTCCGTCGCCCTGGAAGATCCCGGCAACCTGGGCAAGAACCTGGCCGTGGCCGCGCCCGACTCCGCCAAGAACACCCTACCCGATCTCACCCTGCGCTATCAGGGCACGTCCGGCGCTCTCAGCTACGGCGCCTCGGCGCTGCTGCGCGAGATCGAGTATTACCGCCAGGCGAGCGACAGCGATGAAAACGCCCTGGGCTGGGGCCTGAACCTGGAGGCGGCCTACCAGCTCACCGACGGCGTCACCCTGCGCGGCTCCCTCACCCATGGCGACGGCATCGGCGGCTACCTGGAAGGCAGCCCGGCGGGCCCGGGTTACCTGGATCCGGCCAGCGGTGCGGTGGAAACCATCGAGGCCAGCGGCGGCACCGCCGGCATCACCGTCAAGGCCGGCCCCGGCGCCGCCACCCTGGGCTACGGCATCGCCCGGGCCAGTCTGGACGATGCCGTGAACGCGGGCGCCGCCGGCTTCGGCGGCGGCAGCACCGATACCTTCGAGGCCATTCACCTCAACTACATCTGGTCACCCGTCGGCCCGGTCAGCTACGGGGTGGAAGTGAGCCACCACCGCCGCGGCCTGCACGACGGCCGGGACGGCGACGCCACCCGCCTGCAGGGCATGGTGATGTACCGCTTCTGACCCTTTCCCTTGCCTGCTGTTTTCGGTGTCGGCCTCGGCCGGCACCTTTTTTATCTGCCTGCCTCCCACCCTCGCACCTGTTACACCAAGGTTAAAAAAACAGAAACAAAATACTTCACTTTTAAAAATAAAATAGTGTAGTGTGTATCATGTTTGTTATGGCAATGTTCCGTTCATGCAAAGGGGAGTGTTATGAAACGTATATGGATATCTCTGTTCGCCGCCGCCGGGCTCTGGCATGGCCAGGCCACCGCCACCGAAACCACCATGCGGGTTGCCACCTGGCTGTCGCCCACCAGCGAGATGAACACGGTGGTGCTGCCCACCTGGGGCCGGTGGATCGAGGAAGCGACCGAAGGAAGGGTCAGGATCAAGCTGGAGCACGATCTGGGCCAGCCCCAGAGCATGATCGATTTGGTTCAGGATGGTGCCGTTGATGCATCATGGACGTATCACGGTTATTTTCCCGGTCGTTTCAAGCTGACCAGCATCGCCGAGTTGCCCAACCTGGGTGCCGGCGCCGAGGCCGCCTCCGTCGCCCACTGGCGGGTACACCAGAAATACCTGGCCCAGGCCAACGAGCACGGCGACGTGGTGGTGGCCGGCCTCTTCACTCACGGCCCGGGCGAGATCCACATGCGCGAACCGATCACCAGCCTTAGCGAACTCAGCAACAAGAAGATCCGCGTCGGCGGCGGGGTGCAGAACACCATCGGCGAGCAGCTCGGCATCATCGGCGTGGCCGCCCCCACCACCAAGGTCTACGAAATGCTGACCCAGGGGGTGGTGGACGGGGTGTTCAATCCCATGAACACCAAGCGCACCATGCGCTTCAAGGAAGTGGCCCCCTATACCCTGAAGATGCCCCACGGCATGTACCTGGGCAGCTTCGGCATCTTTATCGGTCAGGACTTCCTCGACCGGCTGTCGGAGCAGGACAGGGAAGCCGTCATGGCGGTGTCCGGCGAGCGGCTCTCGGCCATGGCCGCCCGCGCCTGGGTGCAGGGCGACCAGGAGGCGGAGCAGGACGCCATCGAATACGGCAACACCATCACCCCCGCCAGCGAGCAGGACGTGCAGCTGTTTGCCGAGCTGACCCGCGGCATCGAGCACGGCTGGCTGGACGAGGTGGCCGACCGCCGGGTCGACGCGAAGCGGGCCCTGGCCGAATTCCGCCGCATTGCCCGGGAATACCAGGCTCAAATGGACGGTAACCAGGGATGAACACCATGACTCGCACCGCAGCCCGGCTCTGGTGTGGCGGCGCGGCCGCCCTCAAGCGGCTGCTCAACCTGCTGGCCGCCCTGATGCTGCTGCTGATGATGCTGCTCACCACCGTCGACGTGCTCGGCCGCTACCTGTTCAACCGGCCGGTGGTGGGCGCCTCGGAGCTGATTGAAATCATGCTCGCCGCCGCCATCTTCCTGGTGCTGCCCACCATCACCTGGCACCGGGAGCACGTGGCGGTGGATCTGGCCGAGCCCTATCTGCCCCGGCTGGTCCGCCGGCTGCGCGACCGGCTGTGCCACCTGTTCATGACGGCGGGCGTCGCCTGGATGGCGATGACGGTATGGAAGCTGGCCGAGCGCGCCGCCCGCTACAACTCGGTCACCGAATACCTGGCCATTCCCAGCGCCTGGGCCATGTACCTGATCGCCGCCAGCCTTTGGCTGACCGCCCTGACCTTTTTGGTGCTGACCCTGCTCGGCGAGCCCGCCGAGCAGACCCTGGCACAACATGAACCCGCGCAGGAGGCGCCGGCCCTATGATGGAATCACTGCTTGGATTCGGCGTGCTGCTGACCCTTATCTTCCTGCGCGTGCCCATCGCCTTCGCCATGGCCGCGGTGGGAGTCGTCGGCTACGCCGCCCTCTCGGACTTCAACTTCACCGCCGCTCTGTCCATCAGCGCCCGCCGGCTGCTGGACACCGCCCAGGACTACGGCCTGAGCGTGATCCCGCTGTTCATCCTGATGGGCAACCTGGTCAGCCGCTCCGGCCTGTCCGGCGAGCTGTTCCAGGCCTCCCATGCGCTGATCGGCCACCGCAAGGGCGGCATGGCCATGGCCGCCATCACCGCCTGCGGCGGCTTCTCCGCCATCTGCGGCTCCAGCCTGGCCACCGCCGCCACCATGTCGCGGGTGGCGATACCGCCGATGCGCAAATACGGCTACGCCGACAGCCTGGCCACCGCCGCCATCGCCGCCGGCGGCACCCTGGGCATCCTCATTCCGCCGAGCGTGGCGCTGATCATCTACGGCGTGCTCACCGAGCAGAGCATCCGCGATCTGTTCGCCGCCGGCTTCGTGCCCGGCCTGCTCGGCATACTGCTTTACCTGGGCGCGGTGCGTTACGTGGTGTGGCGCAACCCCGAGGCCGGCCCCCCCGGCGACGCCATGAGCCGGGCCGAGAAGTGGCGCGCCTTCAAGGGCGTGGGCGGCATCCTCGGCCTGTTCGCCCTGGTGATGGGCGGCATCTACCTCGGCATCTTCACCCCCACCGAGGCCGCCGGCATCGGCGCCGCCGGCGCCCTGGGCATCGCCCTCAAGCGCCGCAGCCTGGGCCTTGCCGAGCTGAAGGAAGTGCTGACAGAGACCGCCCGCACCTCGGCCATGCTGTTCTTCGTGGTGATCGGCGCCCTTATCTTCTCCAACTTCGTCAACCGCGCCGGCCTGCCCGAACACCTGGTGGAGCTGATCACCGGCTTCTCGGTGTCGCCGATGACAGTGCTGCTGATGATCATCGCCATCTACCTGGTGCTGGGCGCCGTGTTCGAAAGCATGTCGATGATGCTGCTGACGGTGCCGGTGTTCTTCCCGGTGATCCACAGCCTGGGGCTGGACCCCATCTGGTTCGGCATCATCGTGGTGGTGGCCACCGAGATCAGCCTGATCACCCCACCGGTGGGCATGAACGTCTTCGTGCTGAGCGGCATGCTCAAGGACGTGAACAGCAGCACCGTGTTCAGGGGCGTCACCCCCTTCTGGTGTGCCGATATCCTCCGCCTGGGGCTGCTGATCCTGCTGCCGGCCCTCACCCTCTGGCTGCCGGAGCTGCTGTACCGCTGAGCGCCACAACCTCATCCCGGGGCCCGCCACGGCGGACCCCGCAGATCGCCGACACGCCTTCGCACCGGCGCCGATCGGCCCCCCCATACCCAAACATCCGGACAGTCCGGCCTTTCGGCTTGCATTCCCCCGGCTCTGCGCCGATCTTATGGTTTTACTTACCGCAAGGTACTGCAAGGAAGGATCCATGCGCTGGGAACATCGACGTCGCAGCTCCAATGTGGAAGACAGGCGGGGGGCCTCGGCCGGCGCCCCCGCCCTGCTGGGGCTGCTGTTGCGCCTGCTGCCCTGGCTGCTGCGCACCAAACTGGGCCGGGTGGTGCTGGTGGCCGGCGCCGGGATCTTTGTCGGCGCCCGCCTGCTTGGCATCGACCTGCTACCGCTGCTGAGCGGTCAGCCGACCACGGTCAGCCAGCCGCGTGCCCTGTCCGCCGAAGAGCAGCAACTGGCAGAGTTTGTCTCTGTGGTGCTGGCCGATACCGAAGACACCTGGCAGCCATTGTTCGAACGTATGGGCAGCCATTATCGGGATCCGACCCTGGTGCTATTCAGCGGCCAGGTGCAATCCGCCTGCGGGTTCGCCCAGGCGGCCATGGGGCCCTTTTACTGCCCCGGCGACAACAGGGTCTATATCGACCTCTCGTTCTACCAGGATCTCAGGCACCGTCACGGGGCGCCGGGGGATTTCGCCCAGGCCTATGTGATAGCCCACGAGGTGGGGCACCATGTGCAGAACCTGCTGGGGATTTCACGTCGGGTACACGAGGCCCGGCGCCAGTTGCCGGCGGTGGAAGCCAACCGGCTGTCGGTGCGCCAGGAGCTGCAGGCGGACTGCTTCGCCGGGGTCTGGGGATTTTATGCCAACAGCGAGCGCCGGTTGCTGGAGCCCGGCGATCTGGAGGAAGCGCTGACCGCCGCCGCGGCCATCGGTGATGACCGCCTGCAACGGCAGAGCCGGGGCCAGGTCACCCCGGACAGCTTTACCCACGGCAGTTCGGAGCAGCGGGTGCGTTGGTTCAAGCAGGGCTTTGAATCGGGCCGGCCGGAACGCTGCGACACCTTCGCCGCCGAGCGGCTCTAGTGAGGGCACCGTGCCTGCCAAGCCGCAGCCAAGGGGGAGGAGCGTTCCGCGCCGGCGGTACTATCCTCCCCTCCGCTGCTAGGCCTTGTATTTGGGCAGGTAGTCGGCGTGCTGGAACAGGCGGGGGCGATCCGGCTCCACCGCCTTGAGCGGGGTGGCCGGGCGCAGGCTGTGCAGGCAGCGCCCGACCAGATCGATATAGGTCTGGGTGCCCTGGCGCTTCCATTCGAGCTCCTCCTGGCGCAGCTCGCGCATCACCCGGGCCGGGGTACCGGCCACCAGCACATTGGCCGGGATCCGCATCTCGGCCTTCACAAAGGCGTGGGCCGCCACTATGCTGTTTTCGCCCACCTCGGCCCCGTCCATCACCACGGCGTTCATGCCCACCAGGGCATTCTCCCCCACCACGCAGCCGTGGAGGATGGCGCCGTGGCCCACGTGGCCCCAGGGGCAAACCTGGGTGTCGGCGTCGGGAAAGCCGTGCATCACGCAGTTGTCCTGCACATTGGCGTTTTGTTGCACCTGGATGCGGCCAAAGTCGCCCCGCAGCGAGGCCAGGGGGCCGATATAGGCGCCCCGTTCCACGATGACGTCGCCGATCAGCACGGCGGTGGGGTGCACATAGGCGCCCTCTTCCACCACCGGCACCAGGCCGTCTATTTCATAGCAATTCATCGATGATCTCCTTTGGTATGGGGAGCCGGTGTAGGGCCGGTTTCAATCGGCCGCCTACCCACGGCGCCGGGTCTGGTCGACTGAAGTCGACCTACAAGCCGGCCCTGTAGGGTCGACTTCAGTCGACCAAACCACCACGCCGGGGATGGATGGTCAATTGAAATGGGCCCTACGGCGATCCTTCCCGGCTATTGCCTCAAACCGCCGAAGCGGCGGTAGAAGGCGGGGCCGGCCGGCGGCAGCGGCCCTTCGGCGGTGCGGCCGGTGGCCCAGAGGTGTTCGTCCGCCGCCCGGTAGAGCAGGTTGTAGATATTGGCGCACAGGGTCTGGGCGGCGGCGCCGGGCCAATTCGCCGGCAGCAGGCCGATGGGCAGGTTGGGATCCTTCAGCAGCACCCGCCGGTAGTGGTAGATAAGCAGGGTGCGCAGCTGGAAGGCCTGGGCCGGATCCAGCCCGGCGCCATCTTCCAGCAGCGGCAGCAGGGGGCGATACAGCGTCAGAAACTCGTGATAGCGCTGGCTGATGTCCTCCAGCGGCCAGTTGACGCTCACCATCCGCGGCAGGGGCGGTGCCACCCCCAGCGACAAGTCCGGCGTCCGGGCCCGGAACACCACCACCTGCTCGGCCATGTCCAGATCCAGCAGCAACTGGCGCAGCTTGCCCTGGTCCAGCCCCGGGTAGGCCATCAGGTTGGGGGCGATGCCGGCGCAGCCCAGCCATTCCAGCTCCTTGCGCAGTTGGGCCTTGGCCTCCAGCTCCACCGAACTCAGCAGCACCAGATCCCACTGGCCGTCCCAGTCCCGCTGGCCGATGCCGTAGATGCGGGCCTCGGCCTGGCGGAAGCGGTGGACGCTGCTGTCGGTCACCCGGTAGAAGCTGAGCCGGCCGATACGCTCCGAGCTGAGCCAGTGGTGCTTGGCCAGGCGGAAGACGGAGGTGCGCACGAAGCGCTCGCCGAAGCCGAAGCCGGCCACCAGCTCGATCAGGCTGGCCAGGCTGATGCCGCCGCCGCGATGGGCGAGGCTGTCGCCGAAGATGGTCATGATGAGGGAGGTGCCGCTCACGGTTTCGTAGTCGAGGGCCTGCTGGATAAAGTGGCTGAGTCGGGAATCCATGGTGTCCAATCTGAGGTATGAGTCAGGTGTGAAAAGGCGGCCAAAGGCCGGGATGAGCCCATTACACCCCGTTTAAATGGCGGACATCAAGCACAAAAGTGGCGTTGCCGCCACTTTTGTGTATCAGGTCCGGCGCTCAGGCGCAGGCGCTGTTGCGCAGATCCAGCACCCGGGCCGCCTTGCCCTCGGAACGGGGCAACTGGCCCTCGCCCACTATGTCTATCTGGGTGGAGATGCCGATCATCGCCTTGATACGGTGCCTGAGCTGGTGGCCGAGCGAATGCAGATCGGCGCTGGCGCAGTCGTGGCGCAGCTCAACCTTGACCATCAGCGAGTCCAGGTGGCCGTGGCGGCTCACCTCCAGCTGGTAGTGGGGGGTCAGCTGGGGGAACTTGAGGATCTGCTCTTCCACCTGGGACGGGAACACGTTCACCCCGCGGATGATCAGCATGTCGTCGCTGCGGCCGGTGATCTTGTCCATGCGGCGCATGGTGCGGGCGCTGCCGGGCAGCAAGCGGGTCAGATCCCGGGTGCGGTAGCGGATCACCGGCAGCCCTTCCTTGGTGATGGTGGTGAACACCAGTTCGCCCAGCTCGCCGTCGGCCAGCACGGCGCCGTTTTCCGAGTTGATGATCTCCGGGTAGAAGTGATCTTCCCAGATGGTGGGGCCGTCCTTGGACTCCAGGCACTCCATGGCCACCCCCGGCCCCATTACCTCCGACAGGCCGTAGATGTCGAGGGCGTCGATGCCGAGGCGCTGCTCGATTTCGGCTCTCATGCCGTTGGTCCAGGGCTCGGCGCCGAACACCCCCACCCGCAGCGAGCAGGCGCTGGCGCTGCCGCCCATCTGCCGCTCCAGCTCATCGATGATGTTGAGGCAGTAGGAGGGCGTGACCATGATGGCGTCGGGCTGGAAGTCCTGGATCAGCTGGGCCTGCTTCTCGGTCTGGCCGCCGGACATGGGGATGACGGTGGCGCCCAGGCGCTCGGCGCCGTAGTGGGCGCCCATGCCGCCGGTGAACAGGCCATAGCCGTAGGCCACGTGGATCTTGTCCCTACTGCTAAGGCCGGCGGCGCGCAGGGAGCGGGCCACCACGTCGGCCCAGACGTCGATGTCGTGCTGGGTATAGCCCACCACCGTCGGCTTGCCGGTGGTGCCGGACGAGGCGTGCAGCCGCACTATCTTCTCCATCGGCACCGCGAACAGGCCGAAGGGATAGTTGTCGCGCAGATCCTGCTTGGTGGTGAAGGGAAACTTGTTCAGATCCTCCAGGGTCTTGCAGTCGGAGGGATGCACCCCGGCCTCGTCGAACTTGCGCCGGTACATGGGCACGTTTTCATAGGCGTGGTGCAGGGTCTTTTGCAGCCGCTCCAGTTGCAGCGAACGCAGTTCGTCGACGGATGCGGTTTCAATATGGTCCAGTTTGCTCATTTGTTGCCTCCTCCCTTTGGCTGGTTACGCGAGGTTCTCGACGATCAGGGCCACGCCCTGACCCACACCCACGCACATGGTGCACAGGCCGTAACGACCGCCGGTGCGTTTCAGTTCATTCACCGCCGCCATTACCAGGCGCACCCCGCTCATGCCGAGCGGATGGCCGAGGGCGATGGCGCCACCGTTGGGGTTGACGTGGGCGGCATCGTCCGGCAGCCCCAGTTCGCGCAGCACCGCCAGGGCCTGGGCGGCGAAGGCCTCGTTCAGTTCGATCACGTCCATCTGCTCAAGATTAAGACCGGCCTTTTCCAGCACGGCGCGCACCGCCGGCACCGGCCCCATGCCCATGTAGCGGGGCTCCACCCCGGCGCTGGCCATGGCCAGGATGCGGGCCTGGGGGGTAAGACCGTACTGGCGCACCGCCTGGCCACTGGCCAGCAGGGCGCAGGCGGCACCGTCGTTCACCCCCGAGGCATTGCCGGCGGTCACGGTGCCGTTCGCCCGGAAGGGGGTCGGCAGCCGGGAAAGATCCGCCATTGTGGTCTCGGGCCTGGGATGCTCGTCGGCGCTCACCTCGGTGACCTGGCCCCGGCGCCCCGGCACCAGCACCGGCACCATGCCCCGGGCCAGCATGCCGCTCTGGCGGGCCTGCTCGGTGCGCCGCTGGCTTTGTAGCGCAAATGTATCCTGATCGTGACGGCTGATGCCATAGCGTTCGGCCACATTTTCGGCGGTTTCCGGCATGGCATCGCTGCCGTACTGGCTTTTCATCAGCGGATTGACAAAACGCCAGCCGATGGTGGTGTCGAAGAGCTCCGCCTGGCGGGAAAAGGCACTCCCGGCCTTGCCCATCACGAAGGGCGCCCGGGACATGGACTCGACCCCGCCGGCCAGCACCAGGTGGGCCTCGCCGGCCTTGATGCTGCGGGCGCCGAAGCCGAGGGCGTCCAGGCCGGAGCCGCACAGCCGGTTGACGGTGGTGCCCGGCACCGTGACGGGCAGCCCCGCCAGCAGGGCCGCCATGCGCGCCACGTTGCGGTTGTCCTCGCCGGCCTGGTTGGCGCAGCCCAGTATCACCTCGTCCACCCGCTCCCAGGGCAGTTGGGGGTGGTTTTCCATCAGCCGGCGCAGGGGAACGGCGGCCAGATCGTCGGCGCGGACCCCGCTCAGGGCGCCGCCGTAGCGGCCCACTGGGGTCCGCGCCATGTCGCACAGATAGGCATCAGTCATGGTGTTCTTCCTTTAAAATGGTTCCCTTTACCTGGTAGGAGCGGCCCCGGAACAACGCCAGCACCTCCCCCGCTTCATTCTCCAGCTGCACGTCGTAGGTGCCGGTGCGCCCGCCCCGGTGCCGCTCCTCGGCCCTGGCCCGCAAAAACTCGCCGGCGAAGGCAGGCTTGAGGTAATCGATGCTGCAACCCTGCCCTATGGTCACCCGGTTGTAACCGTTGCAGGCGAAGGCGAAGGCCGCGTCGGCGAAGGTAAACAGTATGCCGCCCTGAATGCTGCCGTGGCCGTTGAGCATCCACGGCTGCACCCGCATGGTCATCACCGCGGCGCCGGCAGCCACGCTCTCGAGTTCCAGGCCCAGGTGCTGGCTGCAGGCGTCGTTGGCAAACATGGCCTCGGCGCAGCGCCGGGCCAGATCCTCTTCCATTCGTTCAGTCATGGGCTTCCTCCCTGGCCGCCCAGTGCCGCAAGGTGAGCGACGGGCGATATTTGTCCTCGCCGTACAGGGCGTGCAGTCGTTCGAGCAGAGCCAGCAACCGGCGGTAGCCGATTTCCGCCCCCCAGGCCACCGGCCCCTTGGGGTAATTCACGCCATAACGCATGGCCAGATCGATGTCTTCCGGGCTGGCCACCCCGTGCAAACAGGCCTCGGCGGCCTCGTTGACCAGGGTGGCCAGGGTGCGCAGCACCAGCAGCCCCGGGTGATCCGAGAGCAACAGCACCTGCTTGCCCAGGGCCTGGAAAAAGCCGGTCACGGCGGCCACCTGCTCCGGTGTGCAGCAGGCCGACACCCCCAGCGCTAGGTACTGGGCCCGCTCGTAGTCCTCGGCCCAGTCCAGGGCCATGGCGGCCCGGCCCGGGTGGCGCAGGGCGGCGCTCTGGCCGTTGGTCGGCTCGACGCAGACCCCGTCGATCAGCAGGGCGGGCGCGCCGCCCTCGCGCTCAATAGTGCCTGGATAACGGGCCAGCAGGGCCTCGACCCCCTTGAGCCCGGACCAGTCGCCGCGCACCACCACCCGCTCCGGCGCCCGGCCGGCGGGGCTGGGCAGTTCCTGCACCTCCGGCTGGCCGCCCTGGTAGCGGTAGAAGCCCTGGCCGGACTTGCGCCCCAGGCGGCCGGCGTCCACCAGCGCCTGTTGCACCAGCGAAGGCCGGTAGCGGGGCTCGTCGAAGAAGGCCCGGTAGACGCTGGTACTCACTGCAAAATTCACATCCTGGCCGATCAGGTCGGTCAGCTCGCAGGCTCCCATGGGAAAGCCGCCGGCGCTGCGCATCAGGGCGTCCAGCACCCCGGGCTCAGCCACCCCTTCCTGCAGGGCGCGCAGGGTCTCTCCGTAATAGGGCCGGGCGATGCGGTTGACGATAAAACCGGGGGTGGAGCGGGCATGGACCGCCACCTTGCCCCAGTCCCGGGCCAGGGCGAGCAGGGTGTCGCGCACCGGCGCCGCCGTGGCCAGGCCGGAGATCACCTCCACCAGCTTCATCACCGGCGCCGGGTTGAAAAAGTGCAGCCCGGCCAGCCGTTCGGGCCGTGCCAGGGCGGCGCCGATGGCGGTGATGGAAATGGACGAGGTGTTGGAGGCGAACATCGTCTGCTCGCCGCAGATGGCTTCCAGCTCCCGGAACAGCTGCTGCTTGACCTCCAGCCGCTCGACCACGGCCTCGATCACCAGCTCAGCCTCGGCCAGCTCGGCCAGGCACTCGGCGGGCACCAGCCGCGCCAGCAGGGCGGTCCTGTCATCCTCGGCGAGCCTGCCCCGGGCCACCCGCAGGGCCAGCCGTTCGGCCAGCTCCGCCAGGGCGGCGCGGGTACGGGCCGGGTCGACATCGTACAATTGCACGCTGTGTCCGGCCTGGGCCGCCACCTGGGCGATGCCCAGGCCCATGGTGCCGGCGCCGATCACCGCCACTCGTTGAATTGCGTTGCGGCTCATCTCAGCACCCCTTGAAGTTCGGCGACCGCTTGTTGAGAAAAGCGTCCACCCCTTCCCGGTAGTCTTCACTGCGGCCGGCCAGGCGCTGCAGATCCCGCTCCAGCTCCAGTTGCTGCTCCAAGCTGTTGCTCTCCGCCTGGTGGATGGCCTTCTTGATCAGCCCCAGGCCGTAGGTGGGCTGGCGGGCCAGGTGCTGGGCCAGTTGCATGGCCTCGCTGCCCAGTTGCTCGTCGTCCACCACCCGCCAGACAAGGCCCATGTCCAGCGCCTGCTCGGCGCCGAGTTTGTCGCCCAGCAGGGCCAGGCCCAAGGCCCGGGCGCGGCCCACCAGCCGGGGCAGCAGCCAGGTGCCGCCGGAGTCTGGCACCAGGCCCAGCCGGCAAAACGCCTGGATAAAGGAGGCGCTCCGCGCCGCCAGCACGATGTCGCAGGCCAGGGCGATGTTGGCGCCGGCGCCGGCGGCCACGCCGTTCACCGCGCACACCACCGGCTTGGGCAGGCTGGTCAGGCGGCGGATCAGCGGGTTGTAGTAACGCTCGATGGACAGGCCCAGATCCGGCGCCTCGCCGCCCGGGGCCACGGCCCGATCGCCCAGATCCTGGCCGGCGCAAAAGCCCCGGCCACGGCCGGTGAGCAGGATGGCGCGGATCTCGGCGTCCTGCTCCCAGGCTTTCAGCACCTCGGCCACTTCCTGGTGCATGCGTTCATTGAAGCTGTTGAGCTGGGCCGGACGGTTGAGCGCGAGCACGCCCACGGCGCCTTCCCTGTAACATTCGATATGCTGGTATTCCATTATTTCCCCCGGTAGTGCGGTGCGCGTTTTTCCAGAAAGGCGTTGATGCCTTCGTTGCGATCGTCGGTGGCGGCCAGCCAGACAAAGGCCTGGCGCTCCTGGCGCAGGCCCTGGCTCAGGCTGGTTTCCTGGCAGGCCCGCACGGCGGCCTTGGCGGCCCGTACCGCCAGCGGCGCCTGGGCGGCGATGCGCCGGGCCAGCTGGTGGGCGTATTCGTCGGTCAGGCCCGGCGGACAGACCCGGCTCACCAGGCCGAGCTCATGGCCGCGCTCGGCGCTGATGGGCTCGCCGGTGAGCACCATGCGCATGGCGGTCTGCTGTCCGAGCTGGCGGGTCAGCCGCTGGGTGCCGCCGGCGCCGGGCATGATGCCGAGGGTGATTTCGGGCAGTCCGAGCAGGGCGCCCTCGCCCGCCACCACCAGGTCGCAGTGCAGCACCAGCTCCAGCCCGGCGCCCAGGGCGAAGCCGTTCACCGCCGCGATCAGCGGCTTGGGAAAGGCCTCGATGCACGCCCACAGGGCCGGCCGTTCGTCCTGCTGCAGGGCCACCGCGTCCAGGTGGCGCATCTCTTCCAGGTCGGCCCCGGCGGCAAAGCCGCGGCCCTCGCCGCGCAGCACCACGGCGCGCACCCGCTCGTCACTGGCGGCCCCGGCCAGGGCATCGCCCAGCTCGCGCAGGCTCTGGTTGCGCAGCGCGTTGCGCCGCTCGGGCCGGTTGAGGCTGAGGGTCAAGACCCCGTCGTCCCCCCGCCGGCTCAGAATATCCCGCTCCGTCATCCTCTCCTCCTCCCAGGTTCAGTCGTCGAAGCTGATGCGCACCGCACCGCTCCGGGGCCGGGCCTGGCAGCTCAGCACATAGCCCCTGGCCACCTCGTCCTGCTCCAGGCTGTAGTTGAGGGCCATGTCCACCTCGCCTTCCAGCACCCGGCATTTGCAGGTGGCGCAGACCCCGCCCTTGCAGGCGTAGGGCAGATCGGCCCCGGCGCGCAGGGCGGCGTCGAGGATGCTGTCGTCCTCGGCGCTCACCTCCAGCCGGAACTCGCGGCCGTCCAGCAGCAGGCTGACGTCGCCCTGGCTGCGGGCGGCGCGCTGCTCGGCGCTGATGGCGCGCGGCACGCCCGAGTTGAAGCGCTCGGTATGGATGCGCTCCCGGGCGAGGCCGTGGTCGGGCAGCACCTGCTCCACCGCCTGCATCATCTCCTCGGGACCACAGGCGAAGCAGTGGTCGTAGCGGTCGGCCAGCAGCTGGCTGGCAAACAGGGACTGGATACGGGCGGCGTCGAGCCGGCCGTTGAGGATGTCGCTCTCGCCCTGCTCCCGGCTGAACACGCAGATCAGCTGGAAGCGGCTCGGATAGCGGTCCTTCAGATCCGCCAGCGCCTCGGCGAACATGGTCTGGCGCCAACTGCGGTTGCCGTACACCAGGGTGAAACGGCTGTCGGGCCGCTCGCCCAGCACCGCCTTGACGATGGACAGCAGGGGCGTGATGCCGCTGCCGGCGGCAAAGCCCAGGTAGCTTTCGCCGCCCTGCTTTTCCGCATGCTGGAAGAAGAGGCCCTGGGGCGGCATTACCTCCAGCGCATCTCCCGCCTTGAGGTTGTCGTTCACCCAGTTGGAAAAACGGCCCCCGGGCACCCGCTTGACGGCGATGGTGAGTTCCTCCTCGTCCTGGCGGCTGCAGATGGAGTAGCAGCGGCGCAGCTCTTCCCCCTGGTCCTGGTAACGCAGGGTGAGGTGCTGGCCCGGCCTGAAGCGGAACCGCTCCTTGTTGTCGCCCTCCAGCTCGAAGGCGATGGCGATGGCGTCCTGGGTCTGCTCCTGTACGGACTTGACCCGTAGCGAATAAAACTGATTCATACTCTGCTCCCTGTGCGGCTTGGCTAGATGCACTTGAAGTAATCGAACGGCTCCAGGCAGTCG
Organism: Zobellella endophytica; assembly: GCF_003012775.1. Classification (GTDB taxonomy): domain Bacteria; phylum Pseudomonadota; class Gammaproteobacteria; order Enterobacterales; family Aeromonadaceae; genus Oceanimonas; species Oceanimonas endophytica. Next base: position 167,082 of record NZ_PXYG01000003.1, read on the forward strand.
CGACACTGGTACTGGGCCTTGCAGGCGGTGGAGCCGAACTCGCTCACCAGCCGGGTATGGTGGCTGCCGCATTGCGGGCAGGGCACCCCGTCTTCGGGAATAAGGTGCTGGCCGCAGGCCGGCCCCTGGGGCGGCGCTATGCCGTACCGGCGCAGCTTGTGCTTGCCCTCGGCGCTCATCCAGTCGGTGGTCCAGGCCTCGGACAGGTCCAGCTCCACCCGGGCCGGACGCAGCCCATCCCGGCCGAGGGCCGCCAGTATGTCGGCCTCCAGCATGTCGGTGGCCGGGCAGCCGCTGTAGGTGGGGGTAAAACGCACCACCAGGGCGCCGTCCTCGGCCAGCACCACCCCGCGGATCATCCCGAGATCGGTCACCGACAGCACCGGGATCTCCGGGTCGGACACGGTTTTCAGCAGCTCCCAGCAGCGGGGAATGCGATGATCGGCGATTTGCACCTTGCTTCTCCTTACCAGCTCACGTTCGGATGGGCCCGCGGCAGCGACTGCATCTCCGCCAGCAGGAACCCCAGGTGTTCGGTGTGCCGGCCCTGGCGGCCACCCTGGCGATAGGGCGCCTGGGAGGGCTGGGTCAGCTCGGCCTGGCGGCAGCCTGCCTCGATGCGCGCCCGCCACTGGCCGGCCAGCTCGTCCAGCCCGGGCAGGATGCCCGCCGCCACCAGCATCGCTTCCACCTCGTCGGTGGCGAACAGCTCGCCGGTGAAGCGCCACAGCTCGTCCAGGGCGGCCTGGGTGCGGCTGTGGCTTTCCTCGGTGCCGAGGCCGAGCCGCTGGATCCAGCCGTTTGAAAAGCGCAGGTGATAGTTCACCTCCTTCAGCGACTTGGCGGCGAAGGCCGCCAGCGGCGCGTAACCCGAGCCGGTGAGGGCGGTGAACAGCAACTGGTGGTAGTTATCAAGCCACCACTGGCGCATCAGGGTCCGGGCGAAATCGCCGTTGGGCTGCTCGCACAGCAGCAGGTTGCAGAACTCCCGCTCGTCCCGGAAAAAGGCGAGCCGGTCTTCGTCCCGCCCCTGGCCTTCCAGCTCGCCCGCCATGGTCAGCAGGGTGCGGGCCTGGCCCAGGATATCCAGGCCGATGTTGGCCAGGGCGATGTCCAGCTCCAGCTCGGGGGCGTGGCCGCACCACTGGGACAGCCGGTGCGACAGCACCAGCTGGTTGTCGCCCAGGCGCAACAGATAAGTAAAAAGCGCGTCTTTGTGTGCCTTGTCCATACCGCCTCCTACATGTGCTCGATGCCGTCGGGGATCCGGTAGAAGGTCGGGTGGCGATACACCTTGTCCTCCGCCGGCTCGAAGAAGGCGCCCTTCTCCTCGGGCTGGCTGGCGGTGATGAGCTCGGACTTCACCACCCAGATACTCACCCCTTCCTTGCGGCGGGTGTAGGCGTCCCGGGCGTGCTCCAGGGCCATTTCATCGTCGGCGGCGCGCAGGCTGCCCACGTGACGGTGGTGCAGGCCCTGCTTGCTGCGGATAAAGACTTCGTACAACGACCATTGCTTGTTCATGGCTTGCTCTCCTTGCTTGTTCATCAGGCCGCGTGCGGGCGGCGGGCGGCATAGGCGCTGGCCGCTTCGCGTACCCAGCGGCCCTCTTCCCAGGCCTTGCGGCGGACGGCCAGACGCTCGTGGTTGCAGGGCCCCTGGCCGGCAATCACGGCGTAGAACTCGTCCCAGTCGATCTCGCCAAACTCGTAGTGGCCGGTTGCTTCGTTCCAGCGCAGATCCGGGTCCGGCACCGTCAGGCCCAGGGCGTGCACCTGGGGCACGGTGTTGTCCACGAATTTCTGGCGCAGCTCGTCGTTGCCGAAGCGCTTGATCTTCCAGGCCAGGCTCTGGGCGGAATGGGGCGAGTCGGCGTCGGAGGGGCCGAACATCATCAGCGCCGGCCACCAGAAGCGGTTTACCGCGTCCTGGGCCATCCGCTTCTGCTCCTCGCTGCCGTTGGCCAGGGCCATCATGGCCTCGAAGCCCTGGCGCTGGTGGAAGCTCTCTTCCTTGCAGATGCGCACCATGGCCCGGGCGTAGGGCCCGTAGGAGGTACGGCACAGGGCCACCTGGTTGACGATGGCGGCGCCGTCCACCAGCCAGCCGATGGCCGGCACGTCGGCCCAGCCCAGGGTGGGGTAGTTGAAGATGGAGGAGTACTTCATCCGGCCATCATTCAGCTTTTCCATCATCTCGTCCCTGTCCGCGCCCAGGGTTTCGGCGGCGCTGTACAGGTAAAGGGCGTGGCCCGCCTCGTCCTGCACCTTGGCCAGCAGCACCGCCTTGCGGCGCAGGCTGGGTGCCCGGGTGATCCAGTTGCCTTCCGGCAGCATGCCCACCACTTCGGAATGGCCGTGCTGGCCAATCTGGCGGATCAGGGTTTGGCGGTAGGCCTCCGGCATCCAGTCCTTGGGCTCTATGTTCACTTCGTCGCGTACGGCCTGTTCAAACCGTGCGAGCTGTTCGGCGTTTTCCATCACTCAACCTCCTGCACCAGGGTGTGCAACATTTCAAAAACATGATGAAAACTTAATATGACACATAAAATATTACAATATATTTTTTAATGAATCATTTTATAGTTACATCAACACCTTGATATATAAGGAAATAAAAACACAATGATCTGGGATTGCCGTATAAAATCCATAAAACATCGTTGACAAGTAGCCACAACAGCAACAAATTATGTAACACAATTTATGTTGATCGTGATTTTTTGGTGTCGTATCCGAGGGAGGAGTGATGGAAAAACTGCAGAGCTATGTGGCCGGCCGCTGGCTGGCGGGAGAAGGCGAAGGACGCCTGGTGCGCCACGCGGTCACCGGCGCCCCGCTGTATGAGGTGACCAGCCAGGGGCTGGACATGGCCGCCATGGTGGCCTGGGCCAAACAGGGCGGCCAGGCGCTGGCGGCCATGAGCTTCCATCAGCGGGCCCATATGCTGAAGGCCCTGGCCAGCCACCTGGCGGAGCGCAAGGAGGAATTCTACGCCCTGTCCGCCGCCACCGGCGCCACCCGCAAGGACGGCTGGATCGACATAGAAGGCGGCTTCGCCACCCTGTTCACCTATTCCAGCCTGGTGCGGCGCGAACTGAGCGACGAACGCATCCTGCTGGAAGACGACTGGATCCCCCTGTCGCGCCGGGGCGGCTTCGGCGCCCGCCACATGCTGACCCCCAAGCCGGGAGTGGCGGTGCACATCAACGCCTTCAACTTCCCGGTGTGGGGCATGCTAGAAAAGCTGGCCCCCACCCTGCTGGCGGGCATGCCGGCCATCGTCAAGCCGGCCACCGACGGCGCCCAGCTCACCCAGGCGGTGGTGAAATGCGCGCTGGCGTCCGGCCTGCTGCCCGAGGGCGCCCTGCAGATCCTCTGCGGCGGGGTCAACGATCTGTTCGACCAGTTGGGCCCCCAGGACGTGGTCACCTTTACCGGCTCGGCCCACACCGGCCAGCAGCTGCGCGCCACCCCCCGTTTCAACCGCTGCTCCATCCCCTTCACCATGGAGGCGGACTCGGTCAACAGCGCCATCCTGGTGGAGGGCGCCGACGCCGCCACCCAGGCCCTGTTCGTGCGCGAGGTGGTGCGGGAGATGACCACCAAGGCCGGCCAGAAGTGCACCGCCATCCGCCGCGCCTTTGTGCCCCGGGCCCTGCTGCCCCAGGTTCAGGACGCCCTGCTTGCCAAACTCGGCAAGGTGGTGCTGGGCGATCCGGCCCGGGAAGGGGTGACCATGGGTCCCCTGGCCAGCCAGCGCCAGCTGGCGGACGTGCGCGACAAGGTGGAGCAGCTGGCGAGCCAGGCCCGCATCCTGTGCGGCGGCCACCAGCAGCCCTTTGCGGTGGACGCCGAGGCCCCCGAAGCCGGCGCCTTCTACCCGCCCACCCTGCTGCGGTGCGACCAGCCCAAGGAAAGCCCGCTGGTGCACCAGACCGAGGCCTTCGGCCCGGTGTGCACCCTGCTGCCCTACGACGACGAAGCCGAGTTGCTGGAACTGGTGGCCCTGGGCGAAGGCAGCCTGGTCGCATCCCTGGTGTTCAACGCCGGTCAGGACATTTCCGCCCTGGTGGCGCAACTGGGCGCCTGGCATGGCCGGCTGCACCTGCTCGATCCCGTCAGCGCCGAGGAGAGCACCGGCCACGGCTCGCCCCTGCCCCACCTGGTGCACGGCGGCCCCGGCCGGGCCGGCGGCGGCGAGGAGATGGGCGGCCTGCGCGCGGTGAAACACTATATGCAGCGCACCGCGGTGCAATCTTCCCCCGGCGCCATGACCCAACTGAGCCACAGCTGGACCACCGGCGCCCCCGTGGTGGAAGACAGGGTGCACCCCTTCCGCAAATACTTCGAGGAGCTGGCCGTGGGCGAGCGCCTGCTGACCGCCCGCCGCACCGTGACCGAGGCCGACATCGTCAACTTCGGCTGCCTGAGCGGGGATCACTTCTATGCCCATATGGACAAGATTGCCGCCGCCGAATCCCTGTTCGGCGAGCGGGTGGCCCACGGCTACTTTGTGGTGTCCGCCGCCGCCGGCCTGTTCGTGGACGCGGCACCGGGCCCGGTGATCGCCAACTACGGCATGGAAGGGCTGCGCTTTATCGAGCCGGTGAAGATAGGCGACACCATACAGGTGGAGCTGACCTGCAAGCAGAAAACCCGCAAGCCCAGGCGCACCCCGGACGATCTGCCCCAGGGCGTGGTGGTGTGGGACATCAAGGTCAAGAACCAGCGCGACCAGCTGGTGGCCAGCTACGACATCCTGACCCTGGTGCAGGCGAAGGAATAACGACACCGGGGCCATGCCCCGTTCTACCCGCCGGTGCCCGGGCATGGCCGGCGGGCCTTTTACGCCAGTCTGCGACTGGCGTTTTTTCGTCTATTCCCGGGCCAGCGTTGCCACGGGCTGCGCAGACAACCGACCGTCGCTCCAGAAACGCGGCGCCAGCCTGAGTGTCTCCCCCTGCCCTTGCTGCCCACGACCCCTTTCATAGGTGTGTTCGACATGCTCCCGGCTCTCCGTCACATAAGCCGCCAGCACCATCAGGGCCAGCACCGCCAACAGCTTCACGGCCGCCGTACTCCGTGCCGACAGCGACGGCCCCGGCCGGTATGAGCGGTACAGTCCAAACGCCATCCCCAGCACCAGCACCAGCATCAATTGGCTGACCGGCATCACGATCACACCGCTCAGCAGCGACTGCAGCGCCGCCGTGGCCATGGCGGCGGTCAGCATCACAAACCAGACCGGCTCGACCCGGCTGCTCACCCTCCCCAGCACCACGGTCCGGGCCAGTCGCAGCCAGCGTACCGCCGCCCAAACCAGGAGCACCAGCACCATCCCCAGGGCGGGCAACCCCCACTCTGCCGCCAGTTGCAAGGGGGCGCTATGCGGGTGACGAGGGCCAGCCACGGTATCCGCGGCGAGCTGCATCGGTCCGACACCGAACCAGGGGTGATGCGAGATCTGCTCGATTGCCCGGGCCCAGAGCTGCTCGCGGCTGGACAGTCCGGCGGACAGCAGGCGGCTGCGTTCGGGATCGAGTCCGGGGGCATCGAACAGCAGCCAGGCCAGGATGGCCCCCAGCACCGCCACTCCCAGGGTGGCCAGGGCGAAGCGCCGCCCCGGCCGCCCCAGCAGCAGGCCCCGTCCCTGGGTCTGCCAGATCAGGGCCCAGTGCATGCCGAGGCTCAGCAACAGCAGGCCCCACCAGGTCGGCGCCGACAGCCAGGTCGGGCGAGGCAGGAACAGCAGGCCGGTGAGCACGGGCAGCAGCCAGCCCTGGTACTGGTTGAAAAAACGGGGATTGATAAAACCGTGCATCGGCTCATGGCCGCTCACCCCGCCCTGTAGCCGGTACAGGACGATCAGATAGACGAGGGCGATCAGCACATAGGCCAGCGCCGACAACAACCAGCATGGCTTGACCCACAGTGCCAGCGCCGCCGGGTACCGATCGATCAGGGTAGCGGTGATGTACACTGCCAGCAGCAGCAGCGCAAAGAGGCTGACCTCTACCAGTTGGTCCAGCACCAAACCGTTGATGCCAGCCGACGCCAGGCCCCAAAACAGAAACCACGCCAGCAGCCGGTATCCGGCCAGCAGGGGGGCTCGGGCGGCGATCAGGAACACCACCAGCAGCGCCAGCAGCAGTAGTTGCCCCAGCCGCTGGGTATCGTAACTGAGCAGGGGGAGCAACCAGGAAAAAGCGGGGATCAGCAAGGTGGCCAGCAACAGCCCCCCCGCCAGGAAACCAGACAGCTTGTCGGACACCGGATAGCCTCGCTGAACCTAACGCCGGGCCACAAGCAGCGTGCCGAACCGGCGTGAATGAAAGTGGACAGCTTCAGATATACACCGATTCGTTCGGAACCGCCAGTCATCTCCCGGTCCGGCAGCCCGCCGTCCCCGATGGGGTATGACACTGCCCCCGTTTGTGGGGCTATGTCCCCACAAGCGGGGAAAATGCCCCTCGCCATCCCCTTAATCCACATCCACGGCTGCCCGGTTTCACCCCTCGGCGCCCCACTGCTATACCAGCGTGCCGAAGCGTCAAAGACTGGCGCGCTCCTTGCTGGGGATCCCAATGTCGGTGGCCGTTTGCGGTGTCGACAGGATCAGACAATGACCAACAGGGAGAAAAGCCACGGCGTCCGGGCACGGCCGGCGCCGAGGTAAGCGGTTGCGGCGCCCGTCCCGGGCGCATCGAGAGGCGAAAGGCGTGGCATGCCAGGGACGGCATGCCCGGCGGAGGGTGACAAGAATGAACAGCAGCACAACCCCGGCACAAGGACTCCGATACACCGGCATCGCCACGGCAGTGCTGCTGACCCTGGGCCTGGCGAGCGCCGCCCCGGTCGACGACGTCGGCCCGCCACCGGCCACCGACCCGTCCGCCTTCGTCGATCCACCGGCCGACAACAGGGCCGCGCTGGCGGAGCTGCTGACTCTGCCGGCGGCCTACAAAGGAGCATTGGAAATGCCCGATAACGTTTTCGGCGACAGGACCACACCGCTCGCCGAAAACGTGCTGCAGCCCGACGATCAGCCCTCCTTCGATTATCCCTCCGAGGGACCGGCCAGCCCGCTCTACGGCGCCAGGCCCTTCACCCAGCACATGCTGCGCTTCGAAGCCTTTGGCATGGAAAAGGTGGATCCGACGGTGCCCGCAGGCAACATCCGCTTTCCGCAGCCCAGCACGGGTCCGGCGCCGGAGCAGGATCCCCTGTACCTGGCCCGCAGCAGCCCGGCCGGCAGCGCCCTGGATGCTTTCCTGCAACAACCGGGGTTCCATCCGTTTCCCACCCAGTTTGCCAATGTGCTGGACCGTAACCCCTGGAAGGCGCACATCGAGCACTTCCTCAACCGCAGCCTGGTCGGCGCCCCCGCCGAAGGCCGCCCCCCCGGCAAAGGCTGGTCACACCAACGCTGGAACGAATTCTATCCCCAGGTGGGCTTCAAGACGGTGCAGGCCGGCTCCCGGGTCAACAGCGGGATCCTAGACAGCAAACAGACCCATGGTTACACCAACGGAGAATTCGGCCCCGGCGGCCTCTATTACCACAATGGCAGCAGCAGGGGGCTCGCCGTGCGTTTCCACCCCAAGATGCCGGTGCAGGACCACAAGTCGCTCTGGACCTTCGACGGCACCCTGCCGCCCAAGCTGCTTATGGCCCGCCATGGCCAGCCGATACTGATGCGCCATTATAACGCCCTGCCCATCGATCCGGCGGCCAACCGGGGCTTCGGCCTGCACACCATCACCACCCATGAGCACAACGGCCATGTGCCGGCGGAGAGCGACGGCTACGCCAACGCCTTCTTCTTTCCCGGCCAGTTCTACGATTACCGCTGGCCGATGCAGCTGGCCGGCTACGACAGCATCAACACCACCGCCGAGGATCCCCGCGCCGCTTTTCCCTGCGAGCCCGGCGAAACCCTGTGGGTCAACGACACCAATCCCGGCCTCAAAAACTGCGACAACGGCAGTATCCGCATCCGCGGCGACTGGCGGGAGACCATGAGCACTCACTGGTTCCACGATCATATGCTCGACTTCACCGCCCAGAACGTCTACAAGGGCAACGCCGCCATGATGAACTACTACAGCGCCCTCGACCGGGGCAACGAGGGGTTCGAGGACGGAGTCAACCTGCGCTTTCCCAGCGGCACCGCCTATTCCTGGGGCAACCGCGACTACGACGTCAACCTGATCATCGCCGACAAGGCCTGGGATCCGAGCGGCCAGCTGTGGTTCAACCCCTTCAATACCGACGGCTTCCTCGGCGACCAGATGCTGGTCAACTGGCTGTACAAACCCTACCTGGACGTGCGCGCCCGCAGCTACCGGTTCCGCCTCCTCAACGGCTCGGTGTCCCGCTACTTCAAGATTGCGGTAGTGCGGGAGATCTCCGGCGGCGGCGGCGAATTTCCCGGCCCGGACGGCTCGGGCGTCTCCTACGACCGGGTGCCCTTCCACCTGATCGCCAATGACGGCAACATCATGGAGCATGCTATCCCCTTCGACGGCAGCCGGGATCTGGACGGCGACGGCGACCTGGACGATCACCACGGCATCATGCCGGAACAGGGTATCGCCGAGCGCTACGACATCATCATCGACTTCTCCAAGCACGGCATCCAGCCGGGCGACAGGATCTACTTCGTCAACCTGATGGAGCACGACGACGGCCGCAACCCGGAGGAAGCCATCCCACTGGACGAGGTGCTGTCCGAGGAATACAAGGCGGTCACTCGGCAAACCGACAAGGGCCTACGCTGGCGGGATGGCGACCCCGTGGTAGGCAAGTTCCTGCAGTTTAATGTCAAGCCTTACGCCGGCCAGGATCTGAGCATGAACCCGGCGGAGTACGAGCCGGGCGGCAAGAAGATGATCCCGCTCACCATCGACCGGGACGATCCGGAGATGCAGGCCAAACTGCGGCAGGCGCGCAAGCGTACCTTCGAATTCAGCCGCTCCGACGGCACCGACGAAAACCCCTGGACCATACAGACCGACGACGGTTTCGGCTACGCCATGGACCCCCGGCGCATCTCGGCGGCGCCCCAGTTGGACACCGGCCCGACCGACGCCGGCTTCAGCGGCGACACCACCCTGGAGGTATGGCGGCTCGACAACAGCGGCGGTGGCTGGAGCCACCCGGTGCATGTGCACTTCGAGGAAGGGGTGATCCTGAGCCGCGACGGCAAGGCCCCGCCGGAATGGGAAAAGTGGGCACGCAAGGACGTATTCCGTATCGGGCGCGAGGATGAAGCCTCCGAAGTGGTCGAAATCGCCTTCCGCTTCCGGGAGTTTGCCGGCACCTATATGGAGCACTGCCACAACACCCAGCATGAGGACACCGCCATGCTGCTGCGCTGGGATCTGGAACAGCCGGGACAGTTCCAGCTGATGCCCACCCCCCTGCCCAGTTGGGACGGGGTACGTTATGTGAACTCGGTGGCCCTGCCCACCGCCCGTACCGGCTTCCGGGACGACGACGATGAAAGCCGGGATGATGGCGGCAGTATTGACGATATTGTCGATAATGATGATGGGCTTGGCGACAACGGCAACACCGATGACGGACTGGCCGACAACGGCGACGGCAACACCGATGGCGGACTGGCCGACAACGGCGACGGCAACACCGGTGACGGACTGGCCGACAACGGCGACGGCAACACCGGTGACGGACTGGCCGACAACGATGACGGCAACAGTGGAGACGATCTCGCCGATGTCGGTGACAGCCGGGATGACGACCGCAACCGCAACGCCCGGGACGAACGCCGCGACCGGGACGACGACCGCAACCGCAACGCCCGGGACGAACGCCGCGACCGGGACGACGACCGCAACCGCAATACCCGGGACGAACGCCGCGACCGGGACGACGACCGCAACCGCAATACCCGGGACGAACGCCGCGACCGGGACGACGACCGCAACCGCAACAACAACCGCCGGAGCGATGAGCTCCGACGATCCGCCGGGATCACCCCGGTGGCCTCCTTCGTAGACCGCTAACACCAGGGAGAACGAAAGATGGAACGAAATCCTTATTCATGGTGCAAAGGGGCCCTGCTGGGCCTGTTTTGCCTATTATTTGTCCAGGGGACGACCGCCAGCCCCTGGGGAGCCGACTATTTCCCCAATACACTGCTGGTCAACCAGCATGGCGAGGAGGTCCGCTTCTTTGACGATCTGCTCAAGGACAAGGTGGTGGCAATCAACTTCATCTTCACCAGTTGCACCGACTCCTGCCCGCTGGAGACCGCCCGCCTGAAGCAAGTGCAGGACCTGCTCGGAGACAGGGTCGGCCGGGACATCTTCTTCTATTCGATCACCATAGATCCGCAAACCGATACCCCCGAGGTGCTCAGGCAGTATGCCGAACGGTTCCGGGTCGGGCCCGGCTGGCAGTTCCTGACCGGCGCCGAACAGGATATCGATCGGTTGCGCCAGAAGCTCGGCCTCTTTATCGAAGGAGTCGACGACAGTCCCGATAACAACCACACCATCACCATGATCGTCGGCAACCAGAGTACCGGCCGCTGGATGAAGGCATCGCCGTTCGAGAACCCCTACATACTGGCGGATCGGCTGGGCAACAGCCTGCATAACTGGAAGCAGGCGGTGGCGATGGACAACAGCTACGAGGAAGCCCCCGAGCTGCGAGCCCCCTCCACCGGTGAACAACTGTTTCGCACCCGCTGCTCCTCCTGCCATACCCTGGGCGACAACGAGCATGCGGGCATGCGCGGCATTGGTCCGGATCTGCTGGGCGTCACCCGCAACCGGGATCCCGCCTGGCTGGTCCGCTGGATCAAGGAGCCCGACCGCATGCTGGAAGAAAAGGATCCCCTCGCCCTGGCCCTGTACGAACAGTATAACCGGGTGTCGATGCCGAACCTGCGCCTGAATGACAGCCATGTCCATGCCCTGCTGGCCTATATCGAGGAGGAAACCGAACGGCTGATGCCGGCCGAGCCCGCACCGGCCCCCATGGATCACAGCGCCCATCACCAGGGCGATGGTGGAGGTCATAGTGACGGCCATGGCGACCACCAGCACTGAGGCCGATGGGGTTCAGGAGGGGTAAAAATAAAACAGCAACAGGGTAAGGATGGCGGCCGAGGCCAGCATCACCAGGTACACCTTGAGAAACTGGCTGTGACGGCGGCCCTTGAGGTGTACCAGGGTAAAGGCGGTCACCGCCAGCCCCAGGGCGCCCCAAATGCCCACATGAAACCAGTAGGTCGGCAGGCTCAGCCAAGTGGTTCTGACGTCGACTTCCAGGTATTTCAGGTAGCCGAATTCCTGCTCGGGGCGGCCGTAATGAAACAGCACCAGCAGCAGGACGTAGAGCACCCAGCCCCCCAGGGTCATGCCGGCCAGCAGCCGACCCAGCCAGTCTATGCGTCGCTGTACCATAGGCTACCTCCACGCACATCTTTTGCTTGAGTCCTGAGGCTACAAGGGTAACATTAGCCCCCTTATATATAGTCTATCGGCCGGGCGCCGATTTAGTTTAAAGCTGGAGAGCGATTCAAGATGACCCACGCATCCGTTGCAGATGTGCTGGCGGGCAAATATCCCGTTGGTACCACCCTGACCGTTAAGGGGTGGATTCGTACTCGCCGTGACTCCAAGGCGGGCATTTCGTTTTTGGCGGTACACGACGGCAGCAGCTTCCATCCGGTGCAGGCCGTGGTGCCCAATAACGTGGCGAATTATCAGTCCGAAGTGGTGCGTCTGACTACCGGCTGCTCCGTGGAAGTGACCGGCACCGTGGCCGAGTCCCAGGGCCAGGGTCAGGCTTTCGAGCTGCAGGCCACCGAGGTCAAGGTAGTGGGCTGGGTGGACGATCCCGACACCTATCCCATGGCCGCCAAGCGCCACTCCATCGAATACCTGCGCGAATACGCCCACCTGCGCCCGCGTACCAACCTGATCGGCGCCGTGGCCCGGGTGCGCAACTGCCTGTCCCAGGCCATTCACCGCTTCTTCCACGAGCGCGGCTACATCTGGGTGGCCAGCCCCATCATCACCGCCGCCGACACCGAGGGCGCCGGCGAGATGTTCCGGGTATCCACCCTGGATCTGCATAACCTGCCGCGCACCGACAAGGGCCAGGTGGACTTCGGCGAAGACTTCTTCGGCAAGGAAGCCTTCCTCACCGTGTCCGGCCAGCTCAACGGCGAAACCTACGCCTGCGCGCTCAGCAAGATCTACACCTTCGGTCCTACCTTCCGCGCCGAAAACTCCAACACCAGCCGCCACCTGGCCGAGTTCTGGATGATTGAGCCGGAGCTGGCCTTCGCCGATCTGAACGACATCGCCGCCCTGGCCGAAGACATGCTGAAGTATGTGTTCAAGGCCGTACTCGAGGAGCGCATGGACGACATGAGCTTCTTCGCCGAGCGGGTCAACAAGGAGGTAGTCAGCCGGCTGCAGGATTTCGTGGAGAAGGACTTCGCCCAGGTGGATTACACCGACGCGGTGCGCATCCTGCAGGAAAGCGGTCGCACCTTCGAATTCCCGGTGGAATGGGGCATCGATCTTTCCTCCGAGCACGAGCGCTACCTGGCCGAGGAGCACTTCCAGGCGCCGGTGGTGGTGAAGAATTACCCGCGGCATATCAAGGCCTTCTACATGAAGCTGAACCCGGACGGCGAAACCGTGGCGGCGATGGACGTGCTGGCTCCCGGTATCGGCGAGATCATCGGCGGCTCCCAGCGGGAAGAGGTGCTGGAGGTGCTGGACAAGCGCATGGAAGAGATGGGCCTGAACAAGGAAGACTACTGGTGGTACCGGGACCTGCGCCGCTACGGCACCGTGCCCCACTCCGGCTTTGGCCTCGGCTTCGAGCGCCTGGTGGCCTACGTGACCGGCATGGCCAACGTGCGCGACGTGATCCCCTTCCCCCGCACCCCGCGCAACGCCGAGTTTTAGCCGGCTGGTTGAGTGCCGGGTTCCACCGGCTTTGTTGTAGGGTCCATTTCAATGGACCTTTACAACATCGGCGCCGGGGTTTGGTCGACTGAAGTCGACCCTACGACGACCCTACCGCAGGCGACGGCTTTGCCGTAGGGTCCATTTCAATGGACCTTTCCACCATCGGCGCCGGGGTTTGGTCGACTGAAGTCGACCCTTGACGATCCTACCGCTCAAGCGCTACCCCACATTTACTTGCCGCCGCTCAGGGCCGACAATGGTTCCCTGAACCATGCCGGCCACCGAGGTCAGGCGGAGCGAGCCCGAGGAGCCTTGCGGATGTTGTTAATCCTCTCCCTGCTGCAGCAGATGAGCGTCTTTCTGGTGATCGCCTATCTGTTTTCCAAGTCCCCCCTGTTCAGGCCCGTGGCCAACGACGCCATGCGGTTTCAGCACAAGCTGCTGATTTATTTTGTTTTTTCCGGCTTCTGCATCATGGGCAGCTACTTCGGCCTGGCGGTGCAGGACGCCATCGCCAACACCCGGGCGGTGGGGGCCGTGCTCGGCGGCCTGCTGGGCGGGCCCGTGATCGGTTTTCTGGTCGGCCTGACCGGCGGCCTGCATCGCTACTCCATGGGCGGCTTTACCGACCTGGCCTGCGCCATCTCCACCACCCTGGAAGGGCTGCTGGGCGGCCTGGTGCATTACCGGCTAGTGAGGAAGGGCGATGTCACCGCCCTCTTCTCCCCCCGCATCGCCTTCTTCACCACCCTGGCGGCGGAGGCCCTGCAGATGGGCACCATACTACTGGTCGCCCGCCCCTTCGAGCAGGCCTGGGCCCTGGTGCAGGTGATCGCCCTGCCCATGCTGCTCGCCAACGCCACCGGCGCCGCGCTCTTTATCAGCATGATCCGCGACCAGAAGACCATGCATGAAAAATTCTCCAGCGCCTATTCGGCCAGGGCCCTGGCCATCGCCCGCCGCACCGTGGGCATCATGGCCAGGGGCTTCGGCCGGGAGTCCGCCGAGCAGATCTGCCGCATCCTGCACCAGGAGATCGGGGTCGCCGCCGTGGCCATTACCGACCGGGAAAAGATCCTGGCCTTCACCGGCCTGGGCCACGAGCACCACCGGCCGGGCACCCCCATCTCCTCGGCCCTGACCCTGGAGGCGATAGCGGATCAACAGGTGAAGTTCGCCGACGGCTACCAGGTGCCCTATGCCTGTTCCCTCGCCGCCGACTGCAAGCTGGGCTCGGTGCTGGTGATCCCCATCAAGGGCTGCAACGGCATCCTCGGTACCATCAAGCTCTACGAGCCCAAGAAACGGCTGTTCCTCAAGATCAACCGCACCCTGGGCGAAGGCATTGCCGAGCTGATGGCCCACCAGATCCTCAGCGGCCAGCTGGAGCGCCAGCAGCAGTTGCTGACCCAGGCCGAGCTGAAACTGGTCCACGCCCAGGTCAACCCCCACTTCCTGTTCAACGCGCTCAACACCATCGGCGCCATCATCCGGCTGGATCCGGACAAGGCCCGGGCCCTGCTGCTGCACCTGTCCCATTTTTTCCGCAAGAACCTCAAGCGCTCCGGCGAGCGCACCACCCTGAAGGAAGAGCTGGAACACGTGCAGGCTTACCTGGCGATAGAGCAGGCCCGCTTCAGCGACCGGCTCAGGGTCGGCTTCGACGTGCCCGAGGCCCTGCTGGGGCAGCGGCTGCCCACCTTCACCCTGCAGCCGATCATCGAGAACGCCATCAAACACGGCACCTCCACCCTGCTGGAGCAGGGCGATATCAGGGTGGAGGCACGACGGGAGGGCGAACAGATACGGCTTCGGATCACCGATAACGCCGGCAACTACCAGCCCGCCGCCCGGTCGGACGGGCTCGGCCTCGGCCTGGTCGACAAGCGGGTCAAGTCCCTCTATGGCGACCAGTACGGGGTGCAGATAGAATGCGAGCCGGAACAGTGGACCCGGGTCACGGTGTCACTGCCCGTTACGGAGGACCACCCATGATCAGTGCCCTTGTCGTCGACGACGAACCCTATGCCCGCGCCGAGCTGGCCGAGCTGCTGCGCGCCGAAAACGTCACCGTGCTGGCGGAGGCCGGCAACGCCCTGGAGGCGCTGGCCCTGCTCAACCGGCTGCGACCCGATGTGGTTTTCCTCGACATCCAGATGCCCAAGGTCAGCGGGCTGGAGCTGCTGGCCCTGCTCGATCCCGCCCGCCTGCCCCGGGTGGTGTTCGTTACCGCCTTCGACGACTACGCGGTGCAGGCCTTCGAGGACAACGCCTTCGACTACCTGCTCAAGCCCGTGGCCCCGGCCCGGCTGCACAAGACCCTGGCCCGGCTGTCACAGGCGCTGGCGCCCCAGGATCTGGCGGCGGTGACCCCGCCCCTGCGGATGGTGCCCTGCTACCAGCAGCAGCGCATCCGCCTGGTGCCCATCGACGAGGTGGAATACGCCTATTCGGATCTCGGCGGCGTCCACCTGGTGACCGCCGAGGCCACCTACCATGCCCAGCTCACCCTCAAGGCGCTGGAATCGCGCAGCCCCCTGCTGCGTATTCACCGCCAGTACCTGGTCCGCGGCGAGGCAATCCGCGAGATAGTCCTGCTGGACAACCACGCCGCCGAGCTCAAGACCCGCCATGGCCACGCCCTGCCGGTCAGCCGCCGTTACCTGAAGTTTCTCAAGGACCATTTCGGCTTCACCGCAACGTGATAGCGCTCACCTTTCGGCCCGGCTCCGGAAGGGGGCCTCGCCGCTCGGCGGGCCATATGACCGCTCACCCAATAAGGCCGGGATTTTACCGGCCGGCTCCTTACACTGCATAACGTTAACAACCCGTTCACAGACAAGGAGCAGTGTTATGACGTGGCTTTTACTTTGTATCGGCCTCTTGATTGCCGGTTACTTCACCTACGGAAAGTTCATCGAGCGCCTGTTCGGGCCCCGGCCCGAGCTGGATACCCCGGCGGTCACCATGGCCGACGGGGTCGACTATGTGCCCATGTCGGACAAGAAGGTCTACCTGGTGCAGTTGCTGAACATCGCCGGCCTGGGCCCCATCTTCGGCCCCATACTGGGCGCCCTCTACGGCCCCGTGGCCATGCTCTGGATCGTATTCGGCTGCATCTTCGCCGGCGCCGTGCACGACTACTTTTCCGGCATGCTGTCGGTCAGGGCCAGGGGCGCCTCGGTGCCGACCGTGGTCGGCCAGCAACTGGGCAGCTTCGCCAAGCACTTTATGAATATCTTCGCCGTGTTGCTGCTGTTGCTGGTGGGCGTGGTGTTCGTGCTCGGCCCGGCCAAGCTGCTGGGCGATCTCTCCGGCACCACGGTCGCCGCCTGGGTGGCCGCCATCTTCGCCTATTACATCATCGCCACCCTGGTGCCTATCGACAAAATCATCGGCCGCCTCTATCCCATCTTCGGCGCCCTGCTGGTGTTTATGTCGGTGGGCCTGCTGCTGGGCCAGTTCGCCAGCGGCAACGGCTTCCACTCGGGCGGGCTCGACTTCAGCAACCTGCATCCGGACGGGCTGCCCCTGTGGCCGCTGCTGTTTATCACCATCGCCTGCGGCGCCGTGTCCGGCTTTCACGCCACCCAGTCCCCGCTGATGGCCCGCTGCATGCAAAACGAGCGCTCCGGCCGCTTTATCTTCACCGGCGCCATGATCGGCGAAGGGGTGATAGCGCTTATCTGGTGCAGCCTCGGCATCTCCTTCTATGAAAGCCCGGAGGCGCTGAACGCGGTGCTGGCCAGCGGCGGCCCCGCCGCCGTGGTGCACCAGGTTTCCACCAGCCTGCTCGGTGTGGTGGGCGGCGTGCTGGCGATACTGGGCGTGGTGATACTGCCGATCACCTCGGGCGACACCGCCTTTCGCAGCGCCCGCCTGATCATCGCCGACTTCCTCAAGCTGCCCCAGCAGTCCCTGCCCAAGCGGCTGCTGATCGCCCTGCCCATGTTCGTGGTGGGCTACCTGATCACCCAGGCCGAGTTCGGCGTGATCTGGCGCTACTTCGGCTGGGCCAACCAGACCACCGCCATGATCATGCTGTGGGCCGCCGCCGCCTACCTGGCCAAGGAAGGCAAGCTGCACTGGGTGTGCACCCTGCCCGCCATCTTTATGACGGCGGTCACCTTCACCTACCTGGCCCATGCGGATATCGGCTTCGGCCTGGGGATGCAGCCGGCTACCCTGATCGGCCTGGGCGTGGCCCTGTCCTTCACCGTCGCCTTCCTGCTGAAATACCGCCCGGCCAGCACCCCGGCCGCGGTGGAAGAGCAGCCCTGATACGGCTCAGGCCATCACGCAAAAAGCCCCGGATTTCCGGGGCTTTTTTTGTTGTGATCTTGAGCTTGAGCTATGGGAGTTGTAGGGTCGAATTTATTCGACCGAACCCGGCACGGGTTACAGCCCTACCGCAAACTTCACCACGAAGAGCACCGCCAGCACCCAGACGGTGGTGCTGATCTCGGCGGCCCGTCCGGCCAGCAGCTTGACGCCGACGAAACTGATAAAGCCCAGCGCGATGCCGTGGGCGATGGAGAAGGTGAAGGGCATCATGGCCACCACCACCACGGCGGGTACCGCTTCGGTGATATCGTCCCAGTGCAGGTGGCTGAGCTGCCCCATCATCAGCACCGCCACGTACACCAGGGCACCGGCGGTGGCGTAGGCCGGCACCATGCCCGCCAGGGGCGAGAACAGCAGTGCCAGGATGAACATCAGGCCGGTCACCACGGAGGTCAGGCCGCTGCGGCCGCCCACCGCCACCCCGGCGGCGCTTTCCACATAGGAAGTGGTGGTGGAAGTGCCCAGCATGGAGCCGGTGATGGAGGCGGTACTGTCGGCCAGCAGGGCCCGGCCCAGGCGCGGCAGCCGGCCCTGTTCGTCCAGCAGTTTGGCGCGCTGGGCCACCGCGATCAGGGTACCTGAGGTGTCGAACAGGTCCACGAACAGGAAGGCGAAGATCACCGACAGCATGGCCAGGTTGAAGGCACCGGCGATATCCAGCTGCATAAAGGTCGGCAGGATGGACGGCGGGGCGGACATGATGCCCGCATACTGCACGTCACCGAAGGCGATGCCGAGCCCGGTGATCACCAGGATGCCGATCATCACGGCGCCACGCATGCCGCGTGCCGCCATGCCGATGATCAGGAAGAACCCCATCACCGCCAGGCCCACCGGCAGGCTGGTGACATCGCCGAGAGACACCAGGGTGGCCGGGTGATCGACGATAATACCGGCGTTTTTCAGCCCGATCAGCGCCAGGAACAGGCCGATACCGGCGGCGATGCCGATCTTGAGCGGCCCCGGAATGGAGTTGATGATCCACTCCCGCACCTTGAGCAGGCTGAGCAGCACGAAGATACAGCCGGAGAAAAACACCGCCCCCAGAGCGGCCTGCCAGCTGTAACCTTCGGTGAGCACCACCGTATAGGTGAAAAAGGCGTTGAGCCCCATGCCCGGAGCCAGGGCGATGGGGTAGTTGGCCCAGAGCCCCATGATAAAGCAGCCGATGGCGGCGGCCAGGCAGGTGGCCACGAACACGGCGCCCCGGTCCATGCCCGCATCGGCCAGGATGGCCGGGTTGACGAAGATGATGTAGGCCATGGTGAGGAAGGTGGTGATCCCGGCCAGCACCTCGCGGCGCACGTCGGTATTCAGTTCCTTTAAATGAAAGTATTTTTCAAGCATGGGGGTTGCTCTGAACAGGTTGTTGGAATAGGAAATTATCGACTCAAAAGGGGCCTTTGGCAATGAGAGGACCGGCCAGCTGACCGGCGGGACAGGGCGGCCCGAGTCCCGGTGCCGTTGTTGGCATGGTCGATTGAAATCGACCCTACGTATCCGTAGGGTCGAATTTATTCGACCAAGGTTATATCGCGGCGAGCAGGCCGGCGCCGGCCATGGCGGCACCGGCGATGCGCACCGCGGTGGCGTGGACTTTGCCGGCGGCCAGCCAACCTGCGGCGTGCAGCAGGGCGGTGGCGGCCACGAAGCCGGCGAAATAGCCCAGCGCCGAGCCGTGGGCCGGCAGCTCCAGGCCGTGGGCGTTGCCGTGGAACAGGCCGAACAGGGCGCACAGCCCCAGGGCCAGTCCGGTAAAACCGGTGACGCCGGCGGCCAACATGCCGCCCAGCACCATCAGTGAGGCGAGAATGCCCGTTTCCACCCCGGTAATACCGACCCCGCCGATGCCGAGGAGGGCCCCCGCCACCATGGCCGCCACGAAGGCCAGCGGCAATTGCCAGGCTTTCTGCTCCCGGCCCAGCACCGCCAGCATGCCCACCGCCACCATGGCCAGCAGGTGATCCCAACCGAACAGCGGATGGGTAAAGCCGGACACCAGGCCGTGGTCGCCGTGGCCCGGGTGGGCGAAGGCGGCGGTGGGGACCAGGGTCATCAGTACTATCAGTGCTCTGTTCATGGTTATGCTCCTTCCTTTATGGTTGTTATGGCAACGTCGGCGGGCAGCGGGCGCAGCATGCCCTGTTGCTGGATAAACTGGATGATGTCGCCCAGGCCGTCGCCGCGCATCAGGTTGGTGAAGACGAAGGGGCGCTCGCCGCGCATGCGTCTGGCGTCGCGGTCCATCACCTCCAGGGAGGCGTTGACCATGGGCGCCAGATCGGTCTTGTTGATGATCAGCAAGTCGGACTTGGTGATGCCGGGGCCGCCCTTGCGGGGGATCTTGTCGCCGGCGCAGACGTCGATCACATAGAGGGTGAGATCCGACAGCTCGGGGCTGAAGGTGGCGGAGAGGTTGTCGCCGCCGCTTTCCACCAGCACCAGCTCGAGCCCGGGATGGCGCTCCTGCAGGGTGTCGATGGCCGCCAGGTTCATGGAGGCGTCCTCGCGGATGGCGGTGTGCGGGCAGCCGCCGGTTTCCACCCCCATGATGCGATCCTCGGCCAGCGCCTGATGGCGCAGCAGGAACTCGGCATCCTCCTTGGTATAGATGTCGTTGGTGACCACCGCCAGATCGTAGTGATCCCGCAGGGCCAGACACAGCTGGCGCAGCAGCGCCGTCTTGCCCGAGCCGACCGGCCCGCCCACACCTACGCGCAAACATTGTGTACTCATGGTTCAACTCCGGAATAAACGGGAATATTGGGTTTCGTGCAGGGCGCTGGCCTGCACCTGGCCGGGCAGGCTCAGCCCCAGTTGGTCGTCGTGCAGTTCACCGGCCAGGGCCAGCGCCCCGGCCAATGCCGGCTTGAGTGCCAGCAACAACCGCTGGGCGGCGGTCTGGCCGAGCGGCAGCGTTTTACTGGCCACGGTGAGCTGGTTTTCGAGCCAGCTCCAGGCAAAGCCCAGGGCCGCGCCCTCGGCGCTCAGCCCCCAGCTGCGGGCGGCCAGTGCCCAGGCGCTCATCAATGCCGGCGGCGCGGGCAGCATCGCCACCTCGGTGCCCTGCCCCTTCAGCAGCCGCACCAGGGCCCGGGCCTGCTGCTCGTCCTCGAACAACAGTTCACGGGTTTCACGGCTGGCGCGCACCACGTCGTTCCAGTGCGCCAGCGCCTCGTGATCATTCCGCTCCAGGGCCCGGTACAGGCGCAGCAGCACCGGCAGGTCCAGGTGCGCCAACCCCTGCAGGGCGCCGGCCAGCCACAGCTCCAGGCCGTCTTCGTCGCTCACCCAGCCCAGATCGATGGCTGACTCCAGGCCGGCGGAATAGGCGAAGCCGCCGATGGGCAACGCCGGGCTGGCCAGGTGCAGCAGCCCGAGCAGTTCCCCCACCTCAGTGGTCATGGTGGTGCCCGTGATCATCATGGTGGTGGTGCCCGCCCAGGCCCTGGTAGGCGCCGGACTCGGGGCTGAAGGGCGCCTCGCCGTGCTCCAGCCACAGGCCCAGGTGCTCGGCCAGGTGCTCCAGCACATGATCCGGTGGAAAGCGTAGCCAGAGCGGGCCGATTTCCAGGGTGACGTGGCGGTTGCCCAGGTGATAGCAGGCGCGGGCGAAACCCGGCCAGTCGGCGGCGTGGGCGGTGACCATGGGCTCGGGGCTCGCCGCCACCTCGAACAGCCGGCCGCACTCGCTCTTGAGCCTGTCGCCCTGGGCCAGCACCTGGCCGCGCTCGAGGAAGAGCCCCACCTCGGTGCCGGCGTCGCTGACGGCGCGAAAACGCCCCTTCCGGCGCAGCTCGAAGGGCAGGGTCAGGGTATCCTGTGCCGGTTCATCCGTCTGGCCCAGGTTTTGGGTAATTCTCAGCATACGTTTCCTCTGTATAAGTGGTTGTTTCCGTAGGGCAGATTTTAATCGGCCACCTACCGCAGATGGCGGCTTTGCCGTAGGGTCCATTTCAATGGACCTTTCCAACACCGGCGCCGGGTTCGGTCGAATAAATTCGACCCTACAAGTCAACCCTACAAGTCGAGCCTTGCTGGTGGAGCGCAGGCGGGCCGCCCGCGCCCCAAACGGCGGGCTCCCATATCGCCTGCAGACCGGTTAAAACAACGAATACAGCTGGGCCAGGGGCAGCACAGTGGCCGGCTCGCAGTGCAGCAGTTCGCCGTCGCAGCGCACCTCGTAAGTCTGGGCATCCACGGTCAGCGCCGGGGTGGCGCCGTTGTGGATGAGGTCTGACTTGGTGATGCTGCGGGTATTGCGGCAGGCCGCGAGCTTGCGCGTGAGTCCAAGATCCTTGGCCAGATCCCGCGCCAGCGCCGCCTGGCTGACGAAGGTCAGGCTGCTGGCCGCCGCCGCCCGCCCCTGGGCGCCGAACATGGGCCTGTAGTGCACCGGCTGGGGCGTGGGGATGGAGGCGTTGGCATCCCCCATGGGGGCGTAGGCGATGCTGCCGCCCTTGATGATCAGCGCCGGCTTGATGCCGAAGAAGGCCGGGCTCCACAACACCAGGTCGGCCAGCTTGCCCACCTCCACCGAGCCCACCTCGTGGCCGATGCCGTGGGTGATGGCCGGATTGATGGTGTACTTGGCGATGTAGCGCTTGGCGCGGAAGTTGTCGGCGCCAAGCGCCCGGTCTTCCGGCAGCAGGCCGCGTTGCACCTTCATCTTGTGGGCGGTCTGCCAGGTGCGGCACACCACCTCCCCCACCCGGCCCATGGCCTGGCTGTCGGAGGAGATCATCGAGATCACCCCCAGATCCTGGAGGATGTCTTCCGCCGCTATGGTCTCCTTGCGGATACGCGAGTCGGCGAAGGCCACGTCTTCCGGGATGTTGGGATCCAGGTGGTGGCACACCATCAGCATGTCCAGGTGCTCGTCCACGGTGTTGACCGTATAGGGCCGGGTCGGGTTGGTGGACGAGGGCAGCACATTGGGCAAGCTGCAGGCAGTGAGGATGTCCGGCGCATGACCGCCGCCGGCGCCCTCGGTGTGGTAGGTATGGATGGTACGGCCCTTGAAGGCGGCCAGGGTGTCCTCCACGAAGCCCGACTCGTTGAGGGTGTCGGTGTGGATGGCGATCTGCACGTCGTATTCCTCCGCCACCGACAGGCAGCAGTCGATGGCCGCCGGGGTAGTGCCCCAGTCCTCGTGCAGCTTGAGCCCCATGGCGCCGGCTTCCAGCTGCTCGCGCAGGGCTTCGGGCCGGCTGGCGTTGCCCTTGCCGAGAAAGCCGAAGTTCATCGGCATCTGGTCGGTGGCCTGCAACATGCGGGCGATGTGCCAGGCGCCGGGGGTACAGGTGGTGGCCTTGCTGCCGGTGGCGGGGCCGGTGCCGCCACCGAGCATGGTGGTGATGCCGGAGCAGATCGCCTCCTCCACCTGCTGGGGGCAGATAAAGTGGATATGGGCGTCCACCCCGCCGGCGGTGAGGATCAGCCCCTCGCCGGCGATCACCTCGGTGCCGGGCGCCACGTTAATGGTGACCCTGTCCTGAATATCCGGGTTGCCGGCCTTGCCGATGGCGTGGATGCGGCCGTCCTTCAGCGCCACATCGGCCTTGACGATGCCCCAGTGATCCAGGATGAGGGCGTTGGTAATCACCGTGTCCACGCTGTCGGCGCGTACCGCCTGGCTCTGGCCCATGCCGTCGCGGATCACCTTACCGCCGCCGAACTTCACTTCCTCGCCGTAGCGGGTGTAGTCCTGCTCCACCTCTATCCACAGTTCGGTGTCGGCCAGCCGCACCCGGTCGCCCAGGGTGGGGCCGAACATGTCCGCATAGGCCTGCCGGCTAATTTTGCTCATCTTGCGCTCCTTGCTGGTCGATGGGGCCCATCACCTCGCCCCGAAAACCGTAGACTTCCCGCTTGCCGCCCAGGGCCACCAGGGTCACGGTGCGGCTCTGGCCCGGCTCGAAGCGCACCGCGGTGCCGGCGGCGATATCGAGGCGAAAGCCGAGCGCCTGGGCCCGATCCAGAACGAGCGCCGGATTCACCTCGGCAAAATGGTAGTGGGAGCCCACCTGGATGGGCCTGTCGCCGGTGTTGGCCACGCTCAGGGTGCGCCGCTGCCGGCCTTCATTGAGGGCGATGTCGCCCCCGGCCAGCTGGTATTCGCCCGGTATCATGGCGCCTCCTTATTGAATGGGTTGATGCAAGGTCACCAGCTTGGTGCCGTCGGGAAAGGTGGCTTCCACCTGCACTTCCTGCACCAGCTCGGCAACGCCTTCCATCACCTGGTCGCGGCCGAGCCAGGTCCGGCCCTCGCCCATCAGCTCGGCCACGGTGCGGCCGTCGCGGGCGCCTTCCATCACCGCCGCCGACAGGTAGGCCACCGCCTCCGGGTAGTTGAGCCTGAGCCCGCGCACCAGCCGGCGCTCGGCCAGCAGGGCGGCGGTAAACAACAGCAGCTTGTCCTTTTCTCTTGGACTGAGTTCCATCTTGATGTCTCTCCTAGGTGAGCCAGATGCGGGGAATAACGGCGGGCCGGCCGAGTACGGCGGGGCGGAGCAGCCCCCAGGCCCGCCACATGCCATCGCGGCAGGCATTCATATCAGTGCCCAGGTAGCGCACCAGCAGCACACCCAGGCGTTCGGTCACGGTGAAATCGGGGCTCGGCAGGACCTCGCGTAGGGCGGTGATCAAAGCCTCATCCAGCCCCGGCCCCGCCGCCATCAGGGTGCCGAACACGCAGCCGCCGTTCAGCCCCACCTGGTCCCGGTGTAACCAGTCGCCGCCCTCGAGGCAGAGGCGTTCGTTGAACAGCAGGCGGCCGGCCCGGTGCAGTTGCAGGCGCTGGGTCAGGTGGCCCTGATCGAACCACTGCTCGCCGGCTGGGCGGCCCAGGCAGACCAGATCCCAGCCGATAAAGCGGGCGCCTTCGGCCAGCTCGATTTTGGTGTCGAGCACGCCGTTGGCGCCCCGGTAAACGATGGTCTCCTGGGGCAGCCACTCCAGTTCGGCGCCCTCGCCCGCGCGCAGCAGCACCTGCTGGCCCTGGGCCACACCGGCGCTGTCGCGGCCGTAGATCTTGCCCGCCGAGGGGGTGGTCAGCAGCGCCTGCCCGCCGGGCTCGGCGGTCACCTCGATGGCCAGCCGGTCGCCGGACACCAGGCCGCCGGGCGGATGCAACAGGTAAAGATGACAGGTGCCCCCTTCCGGATAGAAGGGCCGCTGGATGCGCAGGGGGCCGGCGAAGTCCAGCCCCTTGAGCCGGGTCTTGCCCCCCGCAGGAGCAGGATCGGCTTCCAGCCGCAGGCGCAGGTGCGCCGGCCAGCTACGCTTTTGGCCGTAACCGGAGCTGGCTTGCAGGGCTTGTGCCGGAGTCTGGGTCATATGGACACATCAGGGTCGAAGATTCTGTACACAAGCCTTAACAGAATTCGTGCCAATTATTTAAATAATAATAAATTCAATAATTTAAATTCAATATTGAAGAATTAATGGCGCCGCTATCCCGCTTGACTGAGTCCTTTCCACCAAAATGGTGCATGATGCCGTGCACAAGATCCATATTGGTGCAACCCGAGCCCGTACCAACAAAAAAGGCCCCGCGAGGGGGCCAAGGCACGATTAACGCTTTAATACACTCAGGACTCGGTTTGCAGCACCACCTCGCCGGCGGGTTTGGCGATGGGTTTCATCAGCAGGGTGTAACCCGCCACGCTCACCGTCAGGCCGACGAAGAAGGCCAGATCCATAAAGACAACGCTGGCCAGGAAAGACACCCCGTACACCAGGAAGGCCCGCAGGTTGTAGTTGTTCTGGTAGACAAAGGGACCCTTGGGGTCGTAGAAATCGTTAACATTCAGCCGGCCGCGGCGCAGCAGGTAGAAATCGGCCAGCATGATGCCCGCCACCGGTCCCAGCAGGCCGGAGGTGATCACGCTGAACCACAGCAGGTTGTCGGCGAACACCCAGGGCATCATCAGCAGGCCGATGGCACCGGAGATGGCCACGCCCTGGGCGAAGTTGAGCCGGGGGAAGACGTTCATCAGGATATAGGCCGAGGGCATCAGGTTGGCGGCGGTATTGGTGGACCACTGGGCGAAGGCGATGGTCAGCATGCTCAGGATCAGCACGATGGGTGAACTCATGGAGTTGAGCACTATCTCGATGGGATCCCAGGTGCCGGTGAGGATGCCGCCTATCATGCCCACCATCAGGATGCCGGAGCCGATCACGATAAGGCCGGTGATCTGGGCGATAAAGGGCTTGCGGTTGCGGATAAAGAAATTGTTGCTGGAGTGATCGCGCGAACGCTCCAGCTTGCGGGTGAGATCCGGGCTGTTCAGGCCCATGGTGATCCAGATGCCGGCGATGGCCATCACCGCGAACCAGAAGGAGCCGTTGTCCAGCGAGGGCGCGGCCAGCACGTCGCCGATGGTGGCGTCGTTGGTCTGCAGCAGCCAGAAGGTGACCAGGCCGATGAGGATGGTCAGCGCCGGGATCGCCACCCAGTCGAACTTGGCCATGGCCTTCATGCCGTAGACGGCGTTCACCACCTGCAGCACCCCGAAGATCAGGATCAGAATGGTAGTGTTGGTATAGCCGACCCACATCTCCAGCACCTTGCCGATGGCGACCGCCGCCACCCAGGTCTGAAAGCCGAACCAGAAGCAGGCGGGAATGGCGCGGAAGGCGGCGGGGATCTTGGCGCCCTTGTAGCCGAAGCAAGAGCGGATATAGACGGTGAAGGGAATGCCGTAGCGGATGCCGATGTCGCCGGCCAGGATCAGGATGCTGGTGACGATGGCGTAGGCGGCCAGGATGGCGCCGATAATGGTCCAGGGCGACAGGCCCGGATAGAGCTGGGCGCCCATGGTGAAGGCACCCATGTTGATGGTCATGCCCGCCCAGAGCATGGTGAAGTCCCAGATGTTGATGTCCCTGTCCTTGTCGGTGGACGGCATCAGCTCGGGGTTGTTCATTTCATGTACCGCCATTGGCCTCTCCCTGTGTGACTGCCATGCCGGCGATGTTGCCGGCATGGGTTAAATGTGAACAATGAAGTTATATTTACGTAAACAAATTAACCAATAAATCGTTAACAATAAATCTAACAGTTCGTTATCGATCTATATTTGTGATCCTTGTCACGCTATGGCGGCGCGAGGACGACCGGTGCCGGACGGATCGGCGGGGGAGCCCCGGCTCCCCCGCCACCTCCACTTCTCTTCCGTCACGCTCGCGAAGGCGGGAGTCCATGCGCCCCTTCGGCTCTGCCATTGCGATCCGGCCGGGCTTCCGTCCTGTTCGCCCGAATTGAATCCGGATGACCCCTGTGGTGACCTGAAAGGCATGGTGCACAGTGGGCCGGCGATTCGCGGTGTGAAAGAGCCCGGGCAGCGAGCCCGCTCCTGTATGCGGAAGTTGCGACAGAGGCCGAGTACCAGCGTTCATCCTTCAGATACCGTCTGTTTCCTTTTCGGAGTCAATACTTTATTTTTTTAAACCATTGCTCGTTCTCATCACCGTAATGAAACCAATTTAATGCAATAAAAACAGCCGCTTACGAAAAACTTGAATTAATTCGATATCAATGCACCACTCTTTTCAATTTTTTTATCAGGCCGCCCCCCCTAATATCGGTTCCGAGCTTAACGAACAGCGAGCCATGCCTGGCCAGGCTTTAAAAAACAGTTAGCAAGACAACCCAAAGGAAACGAAAGCCATGTCTAAAGTAACAATTGAATTTTTTCACGATGCGGTCTGTGGTTGGTGTTATGTCCTGAGCCCGAGGTTGCGCAAGCTGGTTGAACGGGCCGATGTCGAAGTGAAACAGCGCTGCTTTGTACTGCAGCGAAATGATGAAGAAATGGTTCAGCGCTTTGGTTCTCTGGCTGCTGCCAAATCGGAAATCCTGAATCACTGGGTCGCCTGCCAGCAAAAGGCGGATGATCCCACTCGCTTTAATATTGAAGGCATGCGTGCTCAGCCATTCTCTTACCCGAGCGGTTATTTGGCAGCGCTGGGCGCCAAGGCGGCAGAGTTGCTGGGGCATTCAGACAGCCACTGGGATTACTTCGATGAAATCCAGCGCCTGCACCTGAAAGTGAACGATAACATAGGCGATCGTGACGTCATCATCGCCGCAGCGGGAAATATCGGCCTGGATACTGAAGCCTTTGCCAAAGTCCTGGATAGCGATGAAGTCCGCCAGGCGGTAGAAGCCGACCTCAAGCGAGCCAGAGACTTTAACCTGCGCAGCATTCCAAGCCTGATTATCAACGGCGAGCATGTGGTGTCTGACACGCTGACGAACGAACGCATTGAGCAACTGTTTCTGAAATAAGACAGGCAGTAAAGATAAAACATGAAACGCATTGCAAGTTTTTAATTATATTAAAGTGAGATAACACCATGACGACAAAAGTACTGGTTCTATATTATTCAAGTTATGGCCATGTTGAAACAATGGCGCACGCGGTGGCGGAAGGGGCAAAGAGCGTCGGTGATGTCCAGGTCGACATTAAGCGCGTCCCCGAGCTGGTGCCGGAAGAGATTGCGAAGAAATCCGGTATTCAACTGGATCAGCTGGCACCCATTGCCGAGCCCAATGAGCTGGCAAACTACGATGCCATTATTTTTGGTACGCCGACCCGCTTCGGCAACATGGCCGCCCAGATGCGCAACTTCCTCGACCAAACCGGTGGTCTGTGGTTTGAGCAGAAGCTGATCGGTAAAGTCGGCAGCGTGTTTACCTCAACGGGCACCGGCGGCGGCAATGAAACCACCTTGCAGTCATTCCATACGACGCTGTTTCACCATGGCATGGTGGTGGTTGGCCTGCCTTACTCCGCATCCGAACTGACCGACCTATCGGAAGTAAAAGGTGGCTCTCCGCTGGGGGCGGCGTGCATCGCAGGCGGTGACGGCTCACGTCAGCCTTCGTCCAAGGAGCTGTCAATGGCACAATTCCAAGGCCAGCATGTGGCCAGGCTGGCCAAGAGAATCAGCCAGTAATCCTCACCGACCCAGGATGGCGGCCGCTTGTCAAAAAAGCGGCCAACCCTTCTTGACTTTCCCCAGCGACAGAAGGAGGTATTCCCGGACGCAATCACAATGTCACTGCAGGCTGTCAGTCCCACGCGCCACCGTATTCCTCCCCCGAATCACAGTGTTCACCGGCATTGAGGCGGTGTTGAGCTTGCTCATCAGCGCCGCGAGCTACGCTGACTCTGCCAGGTTTTCCTCCCGCGTGTTATCGGCCATCGACTTCGTTTTTAGAGTGTGCTCTCGTTTTGTGGGCACAGCCACCTTGGTCAAGGTGATACTGAATACTCATGCTTTTTCCTTTCCATAAGGTCTATCTTCCCATGTATGAACGATGTCTGATACCGTGGCTGCATGGTTCAGGTTCGCACTTTAATTTTTATTCATTGTGTTGATCATCATTACGTTGCAATATAACTTGGCTTTAAGTCAATGGTCCATGAATGGTCATCGAATAAAAAAGAAACATATTGAGAGTTGGTTGGTTAAAGGGATATCACTCATGTCAGCGCGTGTAACCTTAGAAATGTGGCGGGCTTTTATTGCAATAGCAGAGCAGGGCAGCGCGATGAAGGCGGCTCAGAAATTGAATAAAAGCCAGTCCGCCCTGTGCCACAGCATCAAGAAAATGGAATCGTTGCTGGGGCATTCCTTGTTTATTGTCGAAGGCCGAAAATCCACCTTGACGGACCTTGGTCACAGTCTGTTGCCTCGGGCACAAAGTTTACATAATAATGCCACCCAGATTGAAGCGCTGGCCTCGACATATCAGGGGACGCTGATGACAGAAATCAATGTGGCAGTGGATGTGCTGCTGCCGTTTGATTTTATCCGGGACGTTTTTGAACGCTTTTATCAGGCCTATCCAACGGTTTCGATACGGGTATTCGAAACCGCACTGTCCGGGGCCGGACAGTTGATGGAGTCTGGCAGCGTGTCGCTGGCGATTGCCAGCCGCCTCCCCAAAGAAACCGTGCTGGAACCCTTGGTCGAGATCGAACTGCTTTGCGTGTGCGCCCCTTCATTTCCGCTGGCAACCGAAACACAGGTGTTTCAACCGGAACTGAAACGTTACCGCCAGGTGGTGATCCGTGATTCAGGCAACCAGAACCTTGATAGCGGCTGGCTGGGATCACACCAGCGGCTGACGGTCAGCAGCCTGACGGCGGCGTTGGAGTCTGTCGAGCAGGGGCTGGGGTTCGGCTGGTTACCGATGCGCAGTATTGCCGGGAAAATGGAACGTGGTGATTTGTTACCTGTTGACCTGACGAAGGGGAAAAGACGGGTCGTCAGGCTTCAGCTGGGCATGAGTGCGGATCAGGCCCATGTTGGTGAGGTGAATACACTGTTTGACCTGTTTAACCA
Organism: Zobellella endophytica; assembly: GCF_003012775.1. GTDB lineage: Bacteria > Pseudomonadota > Gammaproteobacteria > Enterobacterales > Aeromonadaceae > Oceanimonas > Oceanimonas endophytica. Next base: position 196,750 of record NZ_PXYG01000003.1, read on the forward strand.
GCGGAAAGTCATGCTGGATCAACCCGCTGAGGTTGAGCTTGCGTAAGTGAGTGGATGGTTCTCTCCGGCTGAAGGTGTCTGAAGACACAGCGGGTTTTGGAGGGCTTTTGGGATGGCGGGGAATGAACGGGCACGGCTGACATTCCCACGCCGGGCGCGGGAATGCGGTAACGAAAAGATAAGGGTAGAGCGCAGGCGGGCCGCCCGCGCCCCAATGGCCCATTGAAATGGGCCCTACGGCTGAGTAGGGTCGATTTCAGTCGAGCAAACCCGGCGCCGTGGGTGGGAGGTCCACTGAAGTGGACCCTACAACACCCCCTACGGCGCACCCGGCGGATCCCGTAGGCTGCCCCCGGTCAGCCGCCCCTTTTAGTTGATCACAAACAGCGCCATAAACTCCTGCACCGGGGTGGCCTCCAGCCGTTGCTGATCCAGGCAGAGATCCATGATCTGCCGGCAGCGCCCCTGGGGGAAGCGGGTCTGCAGGTTGCGCAGGAACTTGCGCTCCAGCACCGGGATGCCCTCGGCCCGGCGGCGGCGGTGGCCGATGGGGTATTCCACCTCTACCCTGTCGGTGTGGGTGCCGTCCTTGAAGAACACCTGGATGGCGTTGGCGATGGATCTTTTGTCGGCCTCCAGGTACTCGGCGCTGTAGCGCGGCTCTTCCACTATCTCCATCTTGTCGCGCAGGGTATCGATGCGGCTGTCCTCCCGGTGGAAGTCGTCCTCGTAGTGCTCGGCCACCAGGTCGCCGTACAGCAAGGGCACCGCTATCATGTACTGCAGGCAGTGATCCCGGTCCGCCGGGTTGGCCAGCTCCCCTACCTTGGAGATGATGCGGATGGCGGACTCGTGGGTGGTCACCACAATGCGGTCGATCTCACCGATGCGGTCCTTCACCTGGTCGTGCAGGCGCACCGCGCACTCCACCGCGGTCTGGGCGTGGAACTCGGCGGGGAAGCTGATCTTGAACAGCACGTTTTCCATCACATAACTGCCGAAAGGCTGCCTGACCTTGAAGCTCTCGCCCTTGAACAGCACGTCGTAATAGCCCCACTTGGGCGCGGTCAGCACCGAGGGCAGGCCCATCTCGCCCTTCATGGTGATCATGGCCAGCCGCACCGCCCGGGCGGTGGCGTCCCCGGCCGCCCAGGACTTGCGCGAGCCGGCGTTAGGGGCGTGGCGATAGGTGCGCAGGGCGCAGCCGTCGGCCCAGGCCTGGGACAGGGCATCGATGATCTGCTCCCGGCTGCCGCCGAGCATCCTGGTGACCACGGCGGTAGAGGCCACCCGCACCAACAGCACGTGATCCAGCCCTACCCGGTTGAAGCTGTTTTCCAGCGCCAGCACGCCCTGGATCTCGTGGGCCTTGATCATGGCGGTGAGCACCTCACGCATGGTGAGCGGCGCCTTGCCCTGGGCCACCGCCACCCGGCTCAGGTAGTCGGCGGTGGCCAGGATACCGCCCAGGTTGTCGGAGGGATGGCCCCACTCGGCGGCGAGCCAGGTGTCGTTGAAGTCGAGCCAGCGGATGATACAGCCGATGTTGAAGGCGGCGGTCACCGGATCCAGCTCGTGGGAGGTGCCGGGCACCCGGGCGCCGTGTTGCACTGTGGTGCCGGGCACTGTTGGCCCCAGGTGCTTGGTGCACTCGGGAAAGCGTAGCGCCAGCAGGCCGCAGCCCAGGGTATCGATCAGGCAGTTGCGGGCGGTGTTGTAGGCCTCGGCGGAGGCGATTTCGGTATTGGCCACATAGTCGGCGATGGTGACCAGCAGTTGATCGGGATCGGGTCTTTGGTTCAGGTCGAAATTGGCGCTCATCTTGGTGTTCCTTGTCTCTTTGTCGACATCGTATGAATGGGTTGGTCGACTGAAGTCGACCCTACGGCCGGCTTGAGGCTTGAGGTTTCCGGCTTCCAGCCTCAAGCTTCGAGCTTCCGCTCAGCGCTGCGCTATCGGCACCCACTGCTGGTGGCCCGGGCCCACGTAGTCGGCGTTGGGGCGGATGATGCGGTTATGGGCGCGCTGCTCCATGATATGGGCGGTCCAGCCGGTGACCCGGCTCAGCACGAAGATGGGGGTGAACAGCCGGGTGGGGATGCCCATGAAGTGATAGGCGCTGGCGTGGTAGAAGTCGGCGTTGGCGAACAGTTTCTTCTCCCGCCACATCACCTCCTCCACCCGCTCGGACACCGGATAGAGCACCCGGTCGCCCACCGCCTGGCCCAGCTGCTTGGCCCAGGGCTTGATGATGGCGTTGCGTGGATCCTTTTCCTTGTACACGGCGTGGCCGAAGCCCATCACCTTGTCCTTGCGCGCCAGCATGGCCAGCAGCTCGCGCTCGGCCTCGTCCGGACCGCTCCACTGCTCGATCATCGCCATGGCCGCCTCGTTGGCGCCGCCGTGCAGGGGGCCGCGCAGGGTGCCGATGGCGGCGGTCACCGCCGAGTGCAGATCGGTGAGGGTGGAGGCGCACACCCGGGCGGCGAAGGTGGAGGCATTGAACTCGTGCTCCGCATACAAAATCAGCGAGCAGTGCATCACCTTGACGTCCAGCTCCGGCGGGACATGGCCGCGCAGCATGTGCAGGAAGTGGCCGCCGAGGCTGTCGTCGTCGAGCGCGGTGTCGATGCGCACGCCGTCGTGGGCATAGCGGTACCAGTAGCAGATCATCGAGGGCAGCAGTGCCAGCAACCGTTCCGCCGCCTCCTGCTGCTCGCTGAATTTGTGTTCGGTTTCCAGGTTGCCGAGCATGGAACAGCCGGTGCGCAGCACGTCCATGGGGTGGGCCGAGGCCGGGATCTGCTCAAGCACGGTGCGCAGCGCCGCCGGCAGGCCGCGATTGGCGCGCAGCCGGGCCTTGAAGGCAGGCAGTTCCCCCTGGTTGGGCAGGTAGCCCTTCAGCAACAGGAAGGCCACTTCCTCGAACTGGGCCTTGGCGGCCAGATCCTCGATGTCATAGCCCCGGTAGGTCAGGCCGGAGCCGGTCTTGCCCACGGTGCAGAGGGCGGTCTGGCCGGCACTTTGGCCGCGCAGTCCTTCGGTGTTAGTCATGGTGTCCTCCTTGTGCAAACAGTGCATCCAGTTTGGCTTCATAGTCGTGGTAACCCAGGGTCCGGTACAGCTGCTCCCGGGTCTGCATCAGCGCCACCGCCTCCCGCTGGTGGCCGTCGTTCAGGATATGGCGGTAAACGGTGTCGGCGGCCCGGCTCATGGCGCGGAAGGCCGACAAGGGGTAAAGCACCATGGCCACCCCGGCGCCGGCCAGCTCCTGCTGGCTGAACAGGGGGGTCTGGCCGAACTCGGTGATATTGGCCAGCACCGGCACGCCCACGGCGTCGCAGAAGGTGTGGTACTGCTCCAGGCTCTCCATCGCCTCGGGGAAGATCAGGTCGGCGCCCGCCTCCACGCAGGCCAGGGCCCGCTCCACGGCGCTGTCCATGCCCTCCACCGCCAGGGCATCGGTGCGGGCCATGATGGCGAAGCGGCTGTCAACCCGGGCGTCCACCGCCGCCTTGATCCTGTCCACCATCTCCGCCCGGGAGACGATGGCCTTGTTGGGCCGGTGGCCGCAGCGCTTCTGGGCCACCTGATCCTCGATATGGATGGCGGCCACCCCGGCCCGCTCCATCTCCCGGACGGTACGGGCGATGTTGAAGGCGCCGCCGAAACCGGTGTCCACGTCCACCAGCAGCGGCAAGGGGCTGGCGGCGGTGATGCGACGGGCGTCTTCCAGCACGTCGTTGAGGCTGGTGATGCCCAGATCCGGCAGGCCGAAGGAGGCGTTGGCCACCCCGGCACCCGAGAGATACAGGGCCTGGTGCCCTGCCTGCTCGGCCTGCATGGCGCTGTAGGCGTTGACGGCGCCGACGATGGCCAGGGGCCGGGATGCCGCTATGGCCTCGAACAAACTGTGCTTCATTGCATTTCCTCATTGAATTGGGCCAACAGGTGGTTGCGGCTGCGGGCCACGTGGCGACGCATCAACAGCTCGGCCAACTCGCCGTCGCCCTGGAGCACGGCGTCCAGGATCTGGCGATGTTCCCGCAGGGCGAGCCGGGGGTCGGAGTGACGATAGGAAAGGCGATGGCGGTACATGCGCAGCAGTTGGTACAGCTCATCGCACAACAGCTTGACCAGCATCTGGTTGTGGCTGGCCTTGAACAGCAGGTAGTGGAAGTCCTCCTCCCCCTGCTGGCGCAGGTAGACTTCCTGGCTGTCGACAAACTTCTGGTGCTCGTCCAGCAGCCGGGTAAGTGCCTCGGCCTCTTCCCGGGTAATGGCAGCGGCAGCCAGGCGGCAGGCCATGCCTTCGAGCGCCTCTCGTACCGCAAACAACTCGGTCAGCCCCTCGGCGGTGAGCTGCACCACCCGGGCGCCCTGGCGCGGCAGCCGCTCCACCAGCCCCAGGCCTTCCAGCCGCAGCAGAGACTCGCGCACCGAGCCCCGGCCCACCTCGAAGCGGCGGGCCAGTTCGGGCTCGGACAGCTTGGTGCCGGGAGTCAGTTCGCCGCCAATCACGGCTTCCACCAGGCGGGGGGTCAGATCTTCACTAAGCACGGGCATAATGTTGTCGACATTTAAATTTTACATAACGAAAAAATAGCAGTTTTTTCACGTTACGAAACAAAAAGTGTCGACAAATTTCGAAAGGACGATCCTGCGCACATTCCGACCAAGGTCGTATTGTTCGTGAGGTGTGAGGCAGCCGTAGTCGACCAAACCGCGACACCGGTGGTGGAATGGTCCATTAAAATGGACAGCGGAATCCGTAGGGTCGAATTTATTCGACCGGATATGGCACCGCTGTTGGAAGGTCCATTGAAATGGACCCTACAACAGGAGTGCAGGGCGGCCCCGCGCTCAAACGGATTCGGAATAGGGCGGGCAGTCGTTTACCAGCCAGTCGGCCACTTCCTCGGCCGGCATGGGCCTCGCCAACAGGTAGCCCTGTCCCAGCTCGCAGCCCAGCTGTTGCAGCCGTTGCTGCTGCTCGGCCTGCTCTATGCCTTCGGCGGTCACCGACATCTCCAGGCTGCGGGCCAGATCGATAATGGTCTTGACCAGGCTGACCGCCCTGCCGTCTGTCGACAGATCGGCGACGAAGGACTTGTCGATCTTGAGCTTGTTCACCGGCAGCTGGCGCAGGTGGCTGAAGGAAGAATAACCGGTGCCGAAATCGTCCAGCGCAATCTCTACCCCCAGCCGGCGCAGCTCATGCAGGGTATCGATGGAGCCGGCGGTATCCCACAGGCTGGTGTCCTCGGTGATCTCCAGCACCAGGGCATCGGCGCCGACCCCGGTCACCAGCAGCGCTTTACCTACCGCTTCCGCCAGTTCGCCGCGCATAAAGATGCTGGGGCTGATATTGACGTTGATCTTGAGCCAGCCGAAGCCCGCCAGCTGCCACTGGCGCAACTGCCGGCAGGCCCGGTACAGCACCCACTCGTTGAGCGCGCGCGCCAGGCCGTGATGTTCGGCCACCGCGATAAGCTCCAGCGGACAGACCCGGCCGAATTCCGGCGATTGCCAGCGCAGCAACGCCTCGAGGGACTCGATACGGCCGGTGCCCAAGTGGAAAATGGGCTGGTAGTGCAGCACCAGTTCGTCTTTTTCGATGGCCGCCTGCAACGCCACCGCCATCTTCTGGCTGCGCAGCCGCTGCTCATTCATGCCCGGCTCGAACAGCTGTACCGCACCCTGGCTCTGGTTCTTGGCGTAATACATGGCGGTATCCGCATGGCTCAGCAGCTCGGGCATGGTGGTGCCGTGATCCGGGTACAGGCTGGTGCCGATACAGGCCATGGGTGACAGGCAGCCGTCGTTGAGCCGGATTTCCCGCGACAGCGACCGCCACAGCCGCTGCGCCATCTGCTCCGCCTCCACCACCTCCGCCAGCCGCTGGATCACCACGAATTCATCGCCGCCCAGCCGGGCTACCTGACCGTGATCGCCGATAGTCTGGCGCAGACGCGCGGCCACCATCCGCAGCAGCCGATCCCCCACCTCGTGCCCCAGGCTGTCGTTGATCGCCTTGAACTCGTTCAAGTCCACCATATGCACCGCTATCCGATGCCGCTCCTTCTGGGCGGCGGCCATCGCATCGCCCATCAGCTGGTAGAAGAACATGCGGTTGGGCAGGCCGGTCAGCATGTCGTGATAGGCCAGGTGGCGGTTGCGCCGGTTTTCCCGCACCAGCATCCACAGCATCAGGCCGCCGCTAGAGAACAGGCCGGCCAGGTAGAGCATGGAACGCAGGCGGATGTCCTGAATGATATTGAGCTGCTGCCAGACATTGGCGCCGGAGAAGCTTTCCACATTGATTTCCCGGGTCAGGGTCCGGTAGGCGGCCACCTCCTGCTGTAATGCCAGTATGCCGGCCCGGTCGGCGGCGGTCAGCCCGTAGACCGGCTGCTCCCACCGCTCCAGTTGCGTCCGGAAACGCTGCAGCAGGGGCAGCATGCCGGGCTGCTCCCGCAGCGGCTGGTTCTCCTCCCCCTGCAGCAGGATGTCGACGCGGCTCCACAACAGTTCGAAGCGCAACTGGAGGTTGGCTTCGTCACTGGTGCCGGCAACCAGCTCGCTCAGGGCATGGTCGAATTTCAGCGTCTCGGTTTCCAGCTCGGAACTGGCCCAGCCGATAGCCTTGATGGTGGCCGACACATAGCGTACCACCTCCAGATCCCGGTGATAGCTGTAGAGCGAACTGAAACCGAACAGCAGGGCGATGCCGGTCAGCAGGAGCAGCTTGAGTTTGGTCACGGTCAGCGGATGTCCAGGGTTCTGAGTTGCCAAATCATCATCTCATGGTGCTGCTTGGTATTGAGGGCCGGCATGTCCGACAAAGGCAATAGTATCCACACCGGGCCCTTGTCACGGATTTTCATCGCTTCGCCGTCCTGGTGGGTGGCCAGCAGCACCGGCAAGCCCGCGGCCGTCGCCCAGTCGATATCCACATGATACTGGTTGAGCGCCAAGGCCCTGATCCGTTCGCCGCTGGCGCCCACCCGGGCCAGCAGATCCCGCAGCAGCACCCCGCTATAGCGGTGCGCGCCTTCGGTCCAGGGGGTTTCAGTGGTGAGTTCGTGCTGGGGCAGTTGTTGCAGCATCGCCATGTCAAAATCAGCCCGTTCGCCGGCATTGGTGGTAGCGACATTGCCGGTCAGGCTGAGCAGTACGGGGCCCTGGGCCGCCGGCAGGGGCTCTGCCGCCGCCACGGCGCCATGGCACAGGGCGAACAGCAGACACAGAGAGCGGAGCCCGTCCCCGAATAACGACTTTGTCGGAAGCATGGTGATACCTCTTCATCATGAGGGACTCATAAGAGTTTAGATAGCCGCGCCCATTTTAACAGGTCGCAACATAATAAAAGTTCGCAGATTAAAGCAGTCGGAAATTGAAGTCGAGCGGATCCGGGCACCACGGAAAAGTCCCGGATAGAAGGGACTCATTCAGCGTCAACCCCTGACAGATGACGACATTTGGGCCGGCCTGCCTTCCGCCGGCATATATACTTCAAGCCATGTTTCCACCCGGAGATATCACCATGAAACCGCTCCCGATGCTGGCCGCCGTGCTGTGGCTGCCCCTGCCCGTGCTGTCGTTTCCACTCACCCCGGACGCCCTGCCCACCAACCTGTATGGCAGCTATGGCCCGGGCGGCGACTGCCTGGCCCGCCCCCTGGTCAGCCTGGACGACGGCGGCCTCTACCTGGTCAGCGGCGACCAACGGAGTCGGTTCGAGGCGGTGGAGGTCTGCCTGAGCTGCGCCGGCGGTGTCCGCTATGAGGGCATCGAAGTCTGGCTGTCACCTCAGGTGGCCGACCACCATGCCCTGCATTTTCGCTTCAACGCCGGCGAACAGCCCGGACGACTGGAAGTCGAGGATCCGGGGAACGTCGAGCCAGGGCCGAGCCTGAGCACCGTGGCCGCCGCCTCTCCCTACCACCGCTGCGGTCCCCCGGCACAGCCGGCCACCTGACCCGGCCTTGGTTACTCCGCCGCGTCCCTGCCGGCGGCGGGCGCCTCCCGCGGCAGATGGCGGATATGCAAATCCATCTGCGGGAAGGCGATCTCGATGCCGGCCTGGCGGAACGCCTTGAGGATGGCGAAGTTCAGCTCGCTGGTGGTAACCATGCGATCGTTCATCTTGTCCACGTAGGCGCGCAGCTCGAAATCCAGGGTGCTGGCCCCGAACAGGGTGAAAAACACCGAGGGCGGCGGCTCCTCCAGGGTCAGCGGGTGCGCCTCTGCTATCTGCTCGAGCAGCGCCTTGGCCTGGTCCACGTCGGCATCGTAGCTCACCCCCACCTTGATCACGATGCGGGTCACGTTGTCGGACAGGGTCCAGTTGATCAGCCGTTCAGTGATGAAGGCCTTGTTGGGCACCACTATCTCCCGGTTGTCCCAGTCGATGATGGTGGTGGCCCGGGTGCGGATACGCGCCACGGTGCCGCTGAACTCGCCGATGGTGATGGTGTCTCCCACCCGCACCGGCCGTTCGAACAGCATGATGATGCCGGATACGAAGTTGGCCACCACCTCCTGCAGGCCGAAGCCCAGGCCCAGGGTCAGGGCCGCCACCATCCACTGCAGCTCGCTCCAGCGCAGGCCGAGCAGGGAGAACACGGTGATCACCGCCATCACCGCCAGGGCGTAGCGCAACAGGGTAGTCACCGTGTAGCTGTGGGCCGCGTCCATCAGGCTGCTGCGGGCCAGCAGTATCTCCACCAGGCCGGGCAGGTTGCGCGCGGCGAGCAGGTAGACGGTGCCGAGGAAGATGGCCAGCAGGAAGTCCTGCAGGCTGACCGCGCTCAGCACCTCGCTTTCCCCCACCGTGATGGTGCGCGACCAGAGCGTCACCCCGTCCAGCCAGGTCAGCGCCGGCAGCACCTCGGCCCACACCCAGAACAGGGCCACCGCCAGCAGGGTCAGGGTGGCGGTGCGCAGCAGGGTGCGGGTCTGCTGGTTGATGTCCTCCAGGCTGAGGTGCGGGTCCGGCAGCTCGACATTGCCCTCGCCCATGCTGTTGCCCTCTTCCGCCGTCTTGGCGCGCTGCTCGCGCTTGCGCCGCAGCAGCAGGTGGGTTTCGCTCAGGATCAGCGCCCGCGCCGCCAGGCTGTAGGCCAGCCAGACCAGGCTCAGCACCACCAGGCTGTCGACAAAGCGCGGCAGCAGCTCGGCCACGGTGATCAGGTAGCCACCGAGGATCAACAGGCCCAGGATCGCGAACAGCAGGCTCATGCCGATCCGGATGAAACGCCGCTTGCCGTCGCTGACAAAGGCGGTCTCGTGACGGCTGCCGGGAGCCAGCAACCGCCAGGTCGCCAGGCCGTTGAGCCCGGTGATCAGCAACAGGATCAGCCGTCCGAACACGTCGTACACCGCTTCGTCCGGATGGCTGAAGCTCAGCGCCAGCCCCAGGAGCAGCAACAATTGCGCCGGCAGGAACCAGGACAGGATGGTGCCCAGCCGCGCCAGCAGCAGGGGATGCCAGTTGAAGTGGGCGTTGCCGGGCCCGTGCTCGCGCACGAACAGCAGGAACAGGTGTCCGGCCAGCCACCACAGGGCGATGTTGCCCAGGGCCCCGGCCAGCACCTCCGCCACCGGCTCCGCATCGGCCAGCGTCGCCAGCTGCGAGGCGGCGAGCAGCAGCAGCAAGGGCACCGGCAGTACCCGCAGCAGGCTCCAGCCGATGGCCTTGAAGGTCAGGCCGATATTGTCGGTATAGCGGTGCGAGCTCTGCTCGGCGAGCAGCGTCAGTTGCTCCCGGGTATTGCGCCCCCAGAACACCAGCAGCACCGTGGTCAACAAGGCCAGGGCGGTGTTGAACGGGCTGGCGACGAGCACCAGCAGCAGCAGCTTCAGCAGCGGCAGCCAGTTGCCCGGGCTGAGCAGGCTCAGGGTCGCGTCCGGCACCTGCTTCAGCCAGCCTGCGCCGATCGTCGCGTGGCTCGGCCACCACAGCAGGCTCTCGCTCAGGGTCTGATCCAGCTCGGCCACCAGCCGGTTCAACTCCCGCAGCCGCACCTCGTTCTGGCGCAGCTGTTCGCTAAGCTGCTCTTCGGCCTGCAGCTGCAGCGTCAGGATCTGGGTTTTGATCCGGTGCAGCTCGCCCTGGGCCGGATCGTCGCTCGGCGGCCTCGGCTGGCCGGCGAGCTCGCGCAGTTGATCCCGCAACGAGATGCTGCGCAGCCGGGACTGGGCCAGATCCCGCTCCAGCACCTGCAGCGAGAAGCGGGGCTCCTTGTATTCATTGAGCCGCCGTTTTTCGTCGAGAAACTGCACTCCCAGCGCCTCGGTCAGGCCACCGATATCCAGCCGCTCGCGGATACTCTCCAGGGTCTGGGTCAGGCGGGTTTCCCGCTCACCGTAGTCGTCGCGCCGCTGCTGCATCAGCCGCAGCTGTTCATAGGCCGTCGCCACCCCGTCGATATGGCCGCGCAACGTCTCCAGCTCGGCGGCGAACCGCGTTTGCGCCTCCGGCTCCCGCTCGGCCAGCCGGTGCAGTTCGACGCTGAGCGCCCGCAGCTCTTCCGACGACCGCCGGTTGAACTCGCCTTCCCGCTGCTGAATATGCAGGTTGAGCAACTGGTTGGCCAGCGCCAGGGCCCGGATCTCCAGCTGCAGCAGCGCCTGGCGCACCGGTATGGTCTGGCCGTCCAGCTCGGCGGCCAGCTGGCGGGCGTCGGTCCGGCGCTGCACCGAAGACTGCAGCGCCTCCCTGGCCTCGGCCAGTTCCGGGGTGCTCTCCGCTTGCACCGCCGGCGCCGCCTCCTCCGGGGCCTGGCGCCGCAGCGTTTCCAGCGCCTGCTGCTGGCCACGCTGCTCTTCCTCCAGCCGGGCCAGGGCCTGTTGCTTCTGCTCCACTTCGCTCAGCAGCAGGCTCTGGCGGGCCTTGAGCTCGGCGATGTCGTCCTCGACCTGGGTCAGCGACTGACTCCGGCCCTCGCCGGTGAGCAGCCCGGCCAGTTCGTCGAGCTGCCGGCGGGCCTGGTCCAGCCGTTCGTCTGCGCTGTGGGCCAGCTCCGCCCGCTCCAGCGCCCCGCTGAGCCGGGCCTCGGCACTCCGCTCGTTGTCCAGCACCTGCTGCCACAGCTGGCGCGCCGCCTCAGCCAGGTTTTCGCCTTCCAGCTGCTTGGTCGCCTGCGCCGCCAGCCCCGCCTGCAACCAGGCCTGCGCCGGCGCATCATCGATGGCCTCCACCTGGCCGGCCAGTTGCGCCTGTCCTTCGTTCAGGGCCCGGCGCAATTCGGGTAGCTGCTGGGACAGCACCAGAGCCTGTTCGTCCGGCTCGGCCGCCCGGACCGGCTGTGACAGCCATAGCCCGCAACACCACACCAGGCTCAGGATCAGGATCAGGCCCAAGGATCTCTGCTTACCGCCCATTCCGCTCACCCCCAAAGAAGAACATCAGCCGTCGATGATAAGCCAAGTACGGGAACTTGTGCTGCCCCTATATCGGGCCCGGCTCACATTTCCTGACGCGCCCGCACCAGCGGCCAACGGGAAAAGACCCGGCGAAAAAACGGACGATGGCCCTGGCCATCAAGTGAAGGGAACTTAGGCCGGCTTGCCGGCGTGAGGGGCCCTGGCGGACCCCTCCCTGGCTTACAGCCGGTTCAGGGTCACCGTGGCCGGGGTCAGCTCGGTGAGCACCGGGCGCTGGTCGCGCACGTAGTCGATAAAGGCCTGGGCGTCGGTGTTGCAGCGCACGCCCTCGGCGTTGCACTCCAGCGGCTGGTTGATGTAGTGCACCTGGGTGCCGCCGCCGCTGGCCTTGCTCAGCCGGGCCACCGGGAAGGCCGTCAGCCGACCGTCGACGAACGCCAGATCCAGGCGGTCGGTCAGCACCTGCTGGGCGGTGTAGAGGGTGTTCCAGCCGTCGTTGCCGGAGGCGTTGTAGCTGGTCATCACCACCTGGTAGCCGGCTTGCGGGTCCAGTTTCTGCCAGCGGCCGTCGGCCAGGTGCTCGATGCGGCTGAGGTAGCCCCGCCCCTTGCTGGTTTCGCTGAACTCGTAACGCAGGCCGGCGCTGTAGGGGAACTTGCCGGTGTGGGCCCCCTCGGGCAGGGTGCCGTTGATGGCTTCCAGCAACAGGCCCGCTACCTGACGACCGGTGAGCGAGACGATGCTCATGGCGTTGGCGAAGGGCAACAGCTCCAGGCTGACGTGGCCTTCCTTCAGCTCGCCCGGTTCCAGGCTGTTGCGCACCCCGCCGGCGCCCACCAGGGCGAAATCGGCCCGCCGGCCGGTGACCGCCTGCACCGCCGGGGTATTGGCCCAGTACAGCTGGCTGGCCGCCACCAGGGGCGCCACCCGGGAGCCCTGGCCGTCGGCGCCGGGCAGGCGCACATGCTTGAGCTCAACCGGCACATGGCCGATCACCTCGCCGTAGGCCCGGTCCAGCGCCGGCTTGTACTGCTCGTCGATATGGGCGCGCAGTGCCGGGTCTTCCTCCACCAGGGCGATATTGGGCTGGGCCTCGATAAAGGCGGCGACCCGCGCTGCGTCCTGGCCGGCCAGGCGGTGCTGCTCGGCGCGGCGGATGTCGCGGAAGAAGGCGTGGTCCGACAGCAGGGTGTTGCCGCCGTCGCACTGGCTCACCCGGCCGTCGGGGGTAAAGGTCACGCTCACCCGCCCCATGGCCTGGGCATACTGGCCGGCCTGCACCACGCAGGTCTTGCCGCGACCGTCCTGGTTGGTGAACACCTGGGCATAGGGCTCATTTTGATCCCACCCCAGGTTGCTGAAGTTGCCGAGCAGGCTGTGGGAATGGCCGCCGACGATCAGATCGATACCATTGACCTCTTTCGCCAGGCGCTGATCCCGCTCCAGCCCCAGGTGGGTGATGGCGACGATGTGTTTCACCTCCTGTTCGCGCAGCGCCCGGACGGTACGCTGGGCCGCCAACACTTCCCGTTCGAAGATCAGTTCGCCCAGGTTGGGCGAGATTTCGGCCATGTCCTCCAGCACCAGGCCGATCACCGCCACCACCGGATCATCGCCGGCGTCGTCCATGCTCTCCAGCCGTTCCTTGTCGTGGCCGTCAAATTCATAAAGCACATAGGGCCTGAGGTTCTCCAGCCCGCTCAGGTGCGGATCCCGGCTGGCATCCAGGTTGGCGGCCAGCACCGGAAAATCGACGCCGCCGATAAAGGCGGCCAGCCGCTCGTTGTCGAGGTCGAATTCGTGGTTGCCGAGCGCCATGGCATCCAGCCGCATCCGGCTCAGGATGTCCGCGTTCATAGCGCCCTGGTTGAGCTTGAAATAACCGGTGCCCTGCCAGGCATCGCCACCGTGCACGAACAGCAGCGGCTGATCCGCGGCCTCGGCCTGCCGGCGCAGGGACTCGGCATGGCTCTGCAGGCGGGGATGCCCGCCCAGGCGGGTAAACAGGGCCTGGTTGCCGAGTTCCAGCCGGGCATCGGTGGCATCGAAGTGGGAATGGGTGTCGTTGATATGGGCCACGGTCAGGGTGAAGGGCTGCTCCGGCTGCTGGCTGGCACAACCCGCCAGGGCCAGCGCCAGCATCCCGGCCACTATGCTTTTATTCATTGATGGATAAGCTCCGTTTATTGAGAAATATCGTGCTCTTTGGTGCTGCGTGGCCGGTCGAGTGAAATCGACCCTACAGGATGCACCGGGGCCTGCCGTAGGGTCCACTTCAGTGGACCACCCACCATCGGCGCCGTGGTTCGGTCGAATAAATTCGACCCTACGACTGCTGTACCTGCCGCAGAACTCAACTGGTGAACACCACCGTCTTGCCGTTGTGCAGGAACACCCGTCGTTCGATATGGTATTGCACCGCCCGCGCCAGGGTGATGCATTCGATATCCCGCCCCTTGGCGATCAGCTGCTCCGGGTAGTGGCTGTGATCCACCACCTCCACCCCCTGGGTGATGATGGGGCCTTCATCCAGATCGTTGTTGATGTAGTGGGCGGTGGCCCCCACCAGCTTGACCCCCTTGTGGTAGGCCTGGTGATAGGGCTTGGCGCCCTTGAACCCGGGCAGCAGGGAATGATGGATATTGATGGCCCTGCCGTTCAGGGCGTCGCACATGGCCGGACTCAGCACCTGCATGTAGCGCGCCAGCACCACCAGGTCCGCCTCGCATTCGTTGACGATACCCAGCACCTGGGCCTCCTGCCCGACCCTGTTGTCGTTGCCGACCGGCAGGTGGTAATAGGGAATATGGTGCCAGTCGGCCAGCCGTTGCAGGTCCGGATGGTTGGAGATAATGGCCGGGATCTCGATGGCCAGCTGGCCGGTGCGGTAGCGATAGAGCAGGTCGTTGAGGCAGTGATCGAATTTCGACACCATGATCACCACGTTGGGCCGGTAACGGCTGGCGGTCAGCTCCCACTGCATGCCGAACTGCCCGGCCCGGGGCTCGAAGCCCAGGCGGAAGGCATCCTCGTCGAAGGCCTGCCCCCGGGGCGGCCGGAACTCGGCCCGGATAAAGAAATGCTCGCTCACCACGTCGTCGAAGGTCTGCATTTCCACCACATAACAGCCCTGTTCGCGCAGGTAGCGGGTTACCACGTCCACGGTGCCCAGGCTGCCCGGGCAATGGGCGGTCAGATAATAGGTGTCTTTTGGCTTGGCCACGGATGCTCTCCCTACCCCGAAAAGAAAACGGCGTCGCCGGATGGCGGCGACGAGGCGCTATTCTGCGGCAAACGGCGCCCCAGTGCCAGTGGCTCAGGACGATGGCGGCGCCAGCGGTTTCTCCATCACGAAGCGGGTAAAGGACTGGCCGCTCCGTTCCACCTCCTGCTGGCTCACCAGCCGGAAGCCGCGCTGCTCGAACACCGGCCTGCTGAGCACGCTGGCGTCGGTGCGCAGACAGCGCACCCCGCGCCGCGCCGCCTCCTGCTCGATATCGCCGCACAGCCGGCCGGCCAACCCCCGGCCGGCGTGCTCGGCCAGCACATAGAGCAAAGCCAGGTGGTTGTCGGGGTAGAGGGTGGCGAAGGCCACCGGGATATGCTGCAACGCCATGATCCGGGTATAGCCGCTGCCGACCAGGGTCCTGAACTCGTCGGCATAAAGATAGGGAAAAGACGCCCATGCCGAGACCTGTTCATCGCTGTAGCCCCGGCGGCCCTGCCCCATCACCGCATCGTGGTAGATCAGTTCGAGGCTGCTGAGATCGGTCTCTTGATAAGCTCTGATCAGATACATAACGACTCCGGCTGGATGTCCAGTCTGTACCGACAACGGATGGATTAATTCTGATCCGCCCCGCCGGGCTTGTCCAACCACCGCAGTTGCTGTTCCTTGCGCCGGGCGCTGATCGCCAGCACGCCGCCGGCGACACAGACCATGAGGCCGAACACCCAGGAGCGCTCCGGTCCCCACAGCATGACCCCGGAGCCGGACAGCAGCAGCACGAAGCCCATCAGCTTGGCGCGGGTGGCGCGGCCGTTCACCGCCAGCCGAGCCCGGCAGTGGGGACAGTGGAAATGCACGTTGAGCCCGTGACTTTCACGCTCGGTGACCTGGGCGGGACGAATGATGTTCTCACAGGATGGGCACTTCACAGCGTCTCCTCGGTTGATATCGGTGCGGCCGATTTTGTCCTTGCCGGCCAGCCACTGCAAGTAAAACAGGCAGCGATCGCCATGATGACCCCACCGCGCGCCGCCAGGGTCAGGCCGTCGAGGGTTGCTTCCATCGACAAACAGGTATGGAAGGCCGAGAGCGTCAGGGCATAGTTGTCGCCCAGGCCAACGCCGACGGCCTGGCTCAAGGACAGCAGGCCGACACGAAGCCGATGGTAGCCAGGGTGGTGAACATGGGTCAACAATATCCCTGTGCTTATCGTGACCACGGGCCGCGTCATACGCCCCGGCAAAACACCAATGACAACAAAGGCCGACCGGGCTATCTGCCCGGCGGCCTGATTTTATTGCATGTGCCCTGGGTTAACCCACCGCGTGCGCCGACAGGTGTGGGACGTTCGATAACCGACGAGGCGGCAAGGTCCCTCACCTGAGGGGTGATCCTTATTTGGATCCGCCGACTTCATGACCGATGATGCCGCCGACCACGGCCCCCCCCAGGGTACCGGTGGTGCTGCCACCGGTAAGCACGGCACCGCCCAGGGCACCGGCACCGGCACCGATGGCGGTATTCCGCCCCTGATCCGACATGCCGCTACAACCGGACAGACCGAGCAGCACTGCCGAAAATACAGCGGTTAACGTGACACTCCGTATTGTGTTCATGAGATAACCTCTTTTCAAATAGCATTTCAGCGAACCCGCCGATGACAGGCCGGCGGAACGGGCGGCGCGCTTGCGCCATCGTTAATACCGCTGCATGACGCCATTGTTGATCCTGACCCTGTCACCGACTCTGAAACCGGGATTTCCCTCCAGCATCAGCGATTGATATGAGCCGTTATCCATACGAATGGAGAACCGGTAGATCTCCGGCCCCAGGGACTGTCGGTTTTCCAGTTCGTGGCCGATGTAAGCCCCCCCTGCCGCGCCAATCACGGTCGCCGCTATACTGCCACGCCCGGAGCCGATCTGACTGCCGGTGACACCCCCGACCACGGCACCGGCAATGGTTCCCAGGCCGATGCTGCTGCCGGTACTGTCTTGCTGCATCAGTTCTATCGACTGCACTACGCCATACCCCGAATACACGGTGGGCTGGCCGGTCGTCCCGTATCCCGAAGACTGATACGGCTGGTTGGACTGCATAGGCTGGTTACGCTGGGTTTCACAGCCGCCCAGTATCAGCACCCCGGTCAAACCGAGTACCGAACCAAGCCCCTTGATCATGTTCATGACAATTCTCCTGCGTAATGAGGATGCACACCGGATATCGCCAACACCGTCAATCCAATAGCCCCGTCAATCGTCAATCCCATCATGTCCCACATCCGGTCTGGTTTCTGTACGCTAACGCTCATAGAAGCCGGATATATACGGCGGCCGAAAGCAGACCCGCCGTGCTCTACACTTAAACCGGTTATTGCACTCATGGACATGACGACAGTGTCACCTTTTCAGCATCGCCGCGCCGCCGGCCAGGCCCTGGCCGGGCTGGTGCAACCGCTTCGCGACCATCCCCGCCTGCTGGTGCTGGGCCTGCCCCGGGGCGGGGTGCCGGTGGCTTATGAAGTGGCTCGCGCCCTGGGTGCCCCGCTCGACGTGCTGCTGGTGCGCAAGCTCGGTCACCCCCATCACGAAGAGCTGGCCATGGGCGCCATCGCCTCCGGCGACATCCTGGTATGGAATCCGGAGATCCTCGGTGCCGGTGGCATCCGTCAGGCCCAGATAGACCGGGTGCTCCGCCGGGAACGGGCGGAGCTCGAGCGCCGGGAAGCCGCCTATCGGGGCGAGGCGCCGCCGCTTGTGCTGACCGACGCCACCGTGCTGCTGGTGGACGACGGCCTGGCCACCGGCGCCACCATGGAGGCGGCGGTACGGGCGGTAAAAAGCAAAAAGCCGGCGTACCTGGCGGTGGCGGTGCCGGTCTGCTCGACCGAGGCCGCCGCCCGCATCCACGCCCTGGTGGACGACTTCATCGCCCTGCGGACAAGCGACCAGTTCTGCTCGGTCGGCCAGTTCTATCTCGACTTCGGCCAGACCGACGACCGGGAAGTGCGCGAGCTGCTGGCGGCGGCGGCCGGATAACGCCGGGGTTATCCTTCCAGTTCCAGCAGTACCAGCTCGGCGACCGGCCCGCCGGAGGCTGGATTCTGCCCGGTGATCAGCCGCTGATCATTGACGGCAAAAGGCAGCCAGGGCGCTTCCGCCTTTTGGTAAATGGCACCGCGCCTGACCAGTTCGTCCTCGGTGAGGAAAGGCACGAACTGATCCAGCTCGGCCAGCTTCTCTTCTTCGTTGGAAAAGCCGGTCACTTCCTTGCCCTCGATCAGCAGGCTGCCGTCGGCCAGCCGGATATTGAACAGGCCGGCGGCGCCGTGGCAGACGGAGGAGACGATGCCACCGCTCTCGTAGATGCGCTGGCTGATCAGTTGCAGCGCCTCGTTGTCGGGAAAATCCCAGATCACGCCATGGCCGCCGGCGAAATAAATAACAACATAGTCATCCGGATCGACCTCGGCCGGACTGAGGGTCGCCCCTAGCCGGTTCATAAAGGCCTTGTTCCGGTACCACTGCCAGTCCAGCTCGTCGGCCATGGCCAGGCTGTGGGGATCGATGGGGGTATAGCCCCCCTGGGGGCTGACATAGTCGACCCGGTAGCCGGCCTCCTCCATCTTGTTGACGAAATGCACCGCCTCCCCCAGCCACAGGCCGGTGGCCCGGTTCAGGTTGGGATATTTTTCCACGCTGGTCACTACCACCAGGATGTTCTGTTTCATCGCTCCTTTCTCCCTGTCATCGAAGCCGGTATCACCTGCAAGCTTAGTCCCGCTGTCGCCAAAGAGCGCGGGATGGAAGCGCCGACCGCAAAGCCCTTTAATTTTTCCCGGCTTGGGATATGCTGCGGGCAGTCAAGCCAACGAACGGGATAAGAACTTGAAACCACGTTACCTCAGTGCCCTGGTGATCGGCGCCGTGCTCAGCGGCTGCGCCGGCCAGGCCGAAACCTCCCAGCCGGCCGCGCCGGCCCAGTCACCTCAATCCACTCCGGCCGCTCCCCAGGTCAGCGCCGCCGAGCAGCAGAGCTTCGCCGCCTGGCGGCAGGATTTTCGCGGCCGGGCCCTGGCCGCCGGCATCCGGCCGGCGGTGTTCGACGCCGCCTTTCGCGACGTCAGGCTGAACCAGGAAGTCATGCGCCTGGACGGCCGCCAGGCCGAGTTCACCAGGCAGATCTGGGAATACCTGGACACCGCCACCTCCGCCACCCGCGTCGGCAACGGTCGCCAGAAATGGCAGGAGCTGGCCCCCACCCTCAAGGCCATCGAGGAGCGCTATGGGGTGGATGCCAAGGTCATCATGGCCATCTGGGGCATGGAAACCAACTACGGCTCCTTCCGGGGCAACACCGGCATCATCGAAGGCCTGGCCACCCTGGCCTTCGAGGGCCGTCGCCGCGGCTTTGCCGAAGAGCAGCTGATCGCCGCGCTCAGGATACTGCAGTCGGGCGACACCAGCCCCGAGCGGATGCGCGGCTCCTGGGCCGGCGCCATGGGCCACACCCAGTTCATGCCCACCAGCTACCTGCAATACGCCCAGGACTTCACCGGCGACGGCAAGCGGGACATCTGGGGCGAGGATCCCACCGATGCCCTGGCCTCCGCCGCCCACTACCTGGCCCGTTTCGGCTGGCAGCAGGGCGCTCCCTGGGGGCTGGAGGTGACACTGCCGGCCGGCTTCGACTATGGCGTTGCGGATCAGGACAACCGCCGGCCCGTAGCCTACTGGCGGGAGCGGGGCGTGACCACCCTCGACGGCCGGCCGCTGCCGGATCACGGCGAGGCCGCCATTCTGGTGCCCGCCGGCGCCCGCGGTCCGGCCTTCGCCGTCTACCACAACTTCCGGGTGATCCGCCGCTACAACAACGCCACCTCCTACGCCATGGCGGTGGGCCACCTGGGCGACAAGCTGGCCGGCGGCGGCGAGTTCCGCACCCCCTGGCCCCGGCACGAGCGGGCCCTGAGCCGGGCCGAGAAGGAAGAGCTGCAGCGCCGGCTCACCGCCCGCGGCTTTGACACCAAGGGGGCGGACGGGGTGATCGGCCCCAATACCATCGGCGCCATCCGCGCCTTTCAGCAGTCCCGCGGCCAGGTGGCCGACGGCTACGCCAGCGAGTCGCTGCTCAAGCAACTGCGCTGAGTCAAGGACAGGGCCGGACGGCCCTGCCAGACTGCTGACAAAGCTTAGGGCTGGCTTGAACAGACAACTCCCATGCCAGTTCAAGCGGACAAAGGGAACGGCTCCGCCGCGCCAGGGATGGCGCGGCGGGGCCCCCAGGGGGCGAGCTTGCTCGCCGTGACGAGCGGTTTCAGCCTGACCGAACATCCAGTGAATGTTCGCAGCAGGCTGAAACAGCGAGTGTCATGTCCTTACGGCGAGTCGGCGGAGTTGGCCCTTTGGTCGATTCATGCCTGTAGAGCAGACGACTTTGTTATCAAGCGGTCTGCCCTTCTTTCAGGCCGCCTTGTCCGCCAGCAGGTGACCGGCGTCGAAGCCCAGGATCAGCGAGCCCCAGTGCTGGCCCTTGACGTAGAGCGGAATGGACAGATCGTTGATCACCTCGCCGGTGTTGCGGATATAGCTCTGCAGCAGGAAGGGCTTCTGGTGGTTGCAGCGCCGCCGCTCCTGGCGGCTCTGGTTGTAGAGCCGGCGATGGCGGCAGTGGATATTGTCCCGCTCCGGATCACCGCTCAGGGGCTGGGAGTCCTTGCCGTGATGTACCGGGATATAGCCCTTGGTGTCCACCCCCACCACGTAGATAAACTCCGGATGTTCCTTGATAAAGCGGTCGTAGAGCGGCTGCAGCTCGCCTTCCACCGCCGTCACGTACCCGGTCATGAACTGGGCCGGCACCTGGCCCGGATTGACCGGCCGGTAGTTCTGGTCGAACAGGTTGACACCCTCGTCCTGGAGCCGCCCCAGCAGGGTGCCCACCTCTTGCGCCCATTGGGTGCCCAGCCGGGTGATGCGCTCGAAATCCCCCTGTCCCACGATAAACTGCGACAGCAGCTCCAGGGTGGCGTCGGTGGCGCTTTCCAGCGACGAAGAAAAATCCCGGGACCGGGTCATGTTGTCCTTCATGGTGACGGAGAGCCCGGCGATGGACTCCACATGCTGGTGTGATTCCTTATTGGTGTAGGAGAGCTCGTCCAGGGCGGCGGAAATGGTGGTCAACTGCTGGCTCATCTGCTCGAAGTCCGCCACCATGGTGCCGAACTGATCCCGGTTGCGGCTCATGAACCGGTCCGTTTCCAGAATATGCTGGCCGATGGTCTCGGCCCCCTCGCGGGTGCTCTGCACCAGGCTGGTCATCTCGCCGATATTGTGGTGAATTTCCTGGGTCGCCTCCCCGACCTTGCGGGCCAGGTTGCGCACTTCGTCCGCCACCACCGCAAAGCCCCTGCCGGCCTCGCCGGCGCGGGCCGCTTCGATGCTGGCGTTCAGGGCCAGCAGGTTGGTCTGCTCGGAAAAATCCTGCACCAGCCCCAGTATGTTCTGGATATTGCGGGAGTTCTGGCTCAAGGTATGGACCGTCTTGCCGAACTCCCGGGTCAATTGCTCCACGGCCTTGATCTTGTCCACCGCCAGCTGCAGTTCCTCGCTCGACTGGCGTACCTCGGTCAGGTTGTGGCTGGTCTGCTGGCTGATGTCCACGGTATTGGCGGCGATCTCCTCCACCGCCAGGGTCGCCTGCCGGCTGGACTCGAAGATCTGCTGGGCGATCTGCTCCTGGTCGGCGGAGGAATGGCCGGCATGTCCTATCATCTGCCGCAGGCGGGTGGCATTGACGGCGACGCTGATCGAATTCGTCC
Source organism: Zobellella endophytica (assembly GCF_003012775.1). Lineage (GTDB taxonomy): Bacteria > Pseudomonadota > Gammaproteobacteria > Enterobacterales > Aeromonadaceae > Oceanimonas > Oceanimonas endophytica. The sequence goes on from NZ_PXYG01000003.1 coordinate 218,190, forward strand.
GGGCTTCGCTGATCATCGCCTTCAGCTTGCCGGAGAAGTCGTTGTAGCTCCTGGCCATGGTGGAGATTTCATCGAAGGTGTAATCGGGCAGGGTCGCCGAGATATCGCCGTTCTTGTCTTTCACCGCCTGCAGCGCCGCGGTGATGTCCCTGATCGGCCGGACAAAAATCTCGCGCATAAAGAACACGATAAAGATGCCTACGGCCAGGGTCAGCAGGGCCCCTCCCAGCAACAGCCAGCGGAACTGCTGCAGGATCTGCGCCGCCCCGGCGGCATCCTCCAACCCGCGCACTTCGTTCGCCAGTTGGGAGAGATGGAACAGGGAAAGGGCGACCAGCAGCAGCGGGGGCAACAGCAGGGCAATGACATTGCCCACTATCTTGCGGGTAAGGGTATACCAGAAGGTCTTTTCTATGGTGCGGTAGAGGTTCATCCTGATGCTCTCGTTGTCGTAAATTCCATTGTGCGGACGGCGGTAATGGTCATCTCAGCTGCAACATACTAAGTCATCTCCGGCACCAGACCACAGTTTCATGTGGAAACTTTGACCTTGTGCACAGCATGGTGATCGACAATGACCAGTTCGGTCAGTTTATCCACCAGAGCGCAGGTGGCCGTCATTGCGCAAAGAACACCGCCAGCCAGATGGTATCCTGCTCCGGGTGGGTCCAGTTGACCCGGTGCCGGCGGTGGGCGGCGATGGTCAGGCAGTCGCCGGGCTCGAGCCTCAGCCGCTCGTCGGGCGCGGCCAGCTCCAGCTCCGCCGCGCCCTGCACCAGCAGCACGAACTCGTGCTCGGCCTGATCGTACCAGAAGCCTTCCGGGGAATGGTGGCCGCGGGACACGATGCGCTCGATACGCACCCAGGCGTTGCCGGCCAGGGCCTGGATCAGCTCCTCGGGCAGCATGGCGGGGATGTCTTGCCGCAGGTTCATCGGCACCTCCTTTCAATGATCACAAAAATGAAACATATATTCGACATCGGGATCGAACCATGATTAACTGCCCCTGATTGTGAACCGGGGAGCCTCCGCCATGAAAGAAAAGGATCTGCTGTTTTTCCAGCCGCTGTGGCGGCGCATCGTCGTCACCCTGTTCTGCGCCGGCTGGGCCGGCTGGGAATGGCTCAATGGCCAGACCCTGTGGGGCCTCATCATCACCGGCGTCACCCTCTACTGTTACTGGACCCTGTTCCATACCTTCGTGCCCATCGAGCGGCAGGACAAGAAAGGCTAGAACACCATATATACGATTTTAAAACTCAGGCTCTGGTTCTCCCTTGGCCGGAGACATCATTGACTCGGTCAAAGGGCACTGCTCCGCCGACACGCTATGAATACCTCCCTGTACGCTCTCTGTTTCATCCCTGAAACAGAAGGTCGGCTGAGCAGTGCCCTTTGTCCCGATGCCGCCTGCTGGCACCCTCCTCAGACGGCGTCGGGGCTTGAAAAGAGACAACAGGGATGGCCTCCGCCGACCGTCACATGCCATGGGTACAAAGCACCGCATACGGCCACCAGTCCATGGGTGCAGAGCACCGGCTAAATTTGCTATGATCCGCGCCCTGTTGCGCCATGCTCACGCCGAGCCTGGGGCGGATACTAGATTGATACAGCGCGCGGCCGGCGCTGGAGGAAACCATGTCTCAGTTTGTTGTTTGTGCCCTCTATAAATTCGTTACCCTGGAACGCCACGAGGCGCTGCGCGGGCCGTTGCTTGCCCTGATGGAAGCCGGGCAGATCCGTGGCACCCTGCTGCTGGCGTCCGAGGGCATCAACGGCACCGTGGCCGGCTCCCGCGCCGCCATCGACCGGCTCAAGGCCTGGTTCGCCGCCGACGACCGTTTTGCCGGCATCGACTACAAGGAATCCCTGAGCGAGGAGCAGCCCTTCTACCGCACCAAGGTCAAACTGAAGAGGGAAATCGTGACGCTGGGGGTCGAGGGCATCGATCCCAAGCGGGTGGTCGGCACCTATGTGGAGCCTCAAGACTGGAACGCGCTGATTTCCGACCCGGAGGTGGTGTTGATCGATACCCGCAACGACTACGAGGTGGATATCGGCACCTTCAGGGGGGCCGTCAATCCCCATACCGAGAGCTTTCGCGAGTTTCCCGACTACGTGAAAAACAACCTGGACCCGGCCAAGCACAAGAAGGTGGCCATGTTCTGCACCGGCGGCATCCGCTGCGAGAAGAGCACCGCCTACCTCAAGGAGCAGGGCTTCGACGAGGTCTATCACCTGCACGGTGGCATCCTCAAGTACCTGGAACAAGTGCCCGAAGAAGACTCCCTGTGGCAGGGCGAATGCTTCGTGTTCGACAACAGGGTGACGGTGGATCACCAGTTGCAGCCGGGCCATTACCAGCTGTGCTCCGCCTGCCGGGCACCGCTGTCCCATGAAGACCTGCAGAGTCCCCACTACCAGCACGGCGTCAGCTGCCCCCGTTGCCACGACCGGCAAACCCCGGAGCAGCGCCGCCGTTATGCCGAGCGCGAGCACCAGCTGCAACTGGCGAATGCACGGGGCGAGGCCCATATCGGCAGCGACGCGGTCGAGGCCGCCAAGCGGCACCGGGCGGAAAAACTGGCCCGCAAGCAGGAGCAGCAGGCCCGCAAGGGCTGAGCGCGGCGGCGCCGTTAACAGACCCAAGCGGTTTGGCGTTGGCTCCCCGGCGAAGGCGGGGGCCCAGGGCGCGACCGGATGGAAGCCGGCTCGATACCGTTTTTCTCCTTGCCCGCCACACGGCGGGGCCCCTTTTGACCAGGAAGCTGTTCGATGCTTTGGATCCCCTTTACCCTGTTTGCCGCACTGATGCAGGCCTGGCGCAACGCCTTCCAGAAGCAGCTGAGCCAGGAGACCGGCGCCACCGCCGTGACCCTGGCGCGCTTCGTGCTGGCCGGGCCCATCGCCGCCCTCTATCTGTGGCTACTCTACCGCTGGCAGCCCCAGCAGCCGCTGCCCGATATCAGCTTCCTTTTCGCCGCCTACATCGTCGCGGCGGCCTTTAGCCAGATCCTGGCCACCGCCCTGATGGTGCGGCTGTTCCAGCTGCGCAACTACGCGGTGGGGGTGGGGCTGGCCAAGAGCGAGGCAATACTGGCGGCGGCCCTGGGGGTGTTCTTTTTCAGCGCCCCGCTCACGTCCCTGGGCTGGCTGGGGGTGCTTGTCGGCGGCCTGGCGGTGTGGCTGTTGAGCGGCCTGCGCCGGGCCGTGGGCAGCCCCGTCCCGCCGGCCACCCTGCTGATGGGTCTGGGCAGCGGCCTGGCCTTCGCCCTCACTTCCCTCTGGGTGCGGGAAGCCAGCCTGGTGCTGGGCCTGCCCTTTCCCTTCGGCGCCGCCTGGGTGCTGCTGCTGGTGATTTCCCTGCAGACCCTGGTGCTGCTGCTCTGGCTGGGGATCAAGGATCCCGCCGGCCTCACCGCCCTCTGGCGCCGGCCGGGGCTGACCTTGCTGATCAGCCTCAGCAGTTGCCTGGGATCCATCGGCTGGTTCAGCGCCATGAGCCTGGAAAGCGTGGCCCTGGTCAAGACCCTGGGCCAGATAGAGGTGCTGTTCACCCTGATGATCTCGGCCTGGTACTTCCGGGAGAAGCTGGCCCGCCAGGATCACTGGGGTCTGCTGCTTATCGTGGTGGCGGCCCTGTGCGTGATGTGGGCCTAGCAGCCCACCCGCCGCCACGCCCGGTGAGAGGCGCCGTTTTGCACCGCCCAGCGCAGCACCCGGGCGAGCGCGTGCACGCCGAGGCGCACACCGTGGCGCTCGAACCCACCCAATTGCCAGCCGCTCATCGCCAGCGCCCAGGGCGGCAGCAGATCCATGCCCGCCTTCATCATCAGTCCCACCAGGGGCCGGGCCGGAAGACTGGGCGCCGGCGCCGCCAGCAGCAGCCGGAAGATCTCGGCGGTGCGCTGGTCAAACACCAGCTCGGGACGCATCCGCTGTAGGTACTGGTCGACATGATGCCGGGTTTTGGGCACGCCTTGCGCTCCCAATGCCTCGGCCACCCGCGCGGCCTCGGCGAAGTAGCGGTCCTGCCCGGCCAGGTTCAGGCCGGGATTGCAGTAGCGCAGGTGGGCCGCCATAAAGCAGCTCACTTCCGCCACGTGCACCCAGGTGAGCAGGCCCGGGTCGTCCGCCGCATAGGGCCTGCCGTCCGCCGCTACCCCCGTCACCCGGCGATGGATGCCCTTTACCCGTTCGATCAGCCGTTCGGCGTCGGCCCGGGGGGCGAAGGTGGTGGCGGCGATAAACTGGCTGGTGCGGCGCAGCCGACCCGGCATGTCCTCCCGGAAACGGGAATGATCCCAGACCCCGGCCAGCGCCAGCGGATGAAGCATCTGCAGCATCAGGGCACCGATACCGCCACACAGCATGGCGGTAAAGTCGCCGTGCACCCGCCAGATCACCGAATCCGGGCCGAACAGGCCGGGATCATTCCTGGGATGCTCGTAGTCGATGTCACCCAGCGCCAGCCCGGTCACCCCCATCACCTGACGCTCGATGCGTTGTCTCAGTGCTTCCATCTCAATCAAAAGGATAACGTTTGAAGGACCACAGCCGTTTGATGCCTTCCAGCAGCAGCAGCCCCACCGCCGTCCAGATGGCGATATAGGTGGCCCATTCGTCGGGGGCTATGGTCTCGCCCAGCAGCAGGGACACCAACACCAGCAGCACTGGCTCCACATAGCCGAGCAGGCCGAACAGCACCAGGGGCAGGCGCCGGCTGGCCAGGATATAGGAGATCAGCGCCAGGGCACTGATGAGCCCCAGCCCCAGCACCAGCCAGGGCAGGGCGGCGCGCTCGGCGAAAGGCGCCAGGGGTGCCCCGGCGGCGAACAGGAAGCCGCAGGCCAGGGGCAGCAGCAACGCCATGTCGAGCCAGAGCCCGCCCAGGTTGTCGTTGCCCAGCCAGCGGCGCCAGACAAAATAGCAAGGATAACCGATGGCCACCACCAGGGTTTCCCAGGAAATACCTCCGGCACGCCACAGCTCGTTGGCCACGCCGGTGGCGGCGCAGGCTACCGCCAGCCACTGCAACCGGCTCGGCCGCTCCCGGTAGACGAAACGGCCGATCAGCACCAGCGCCAGCGGCATCATGAAATAGCCGAGCGACACCGGCAGTCCCCGGCCGTTGAGCGGGGCCCACATAAACAGCCACAGCTGTACCCCCACCAGGGCGGACGACAGCGGCAGTCCGAACCACAGCAGCGGCCGCCGCCTCAGCTGGCCGAGCAGGCCGGTCACCAGCCGCCAGTCGCCGCCGAGCAGCAGGAAGAGGCCCATGCAGGGCAGCGTCAGCAACATGCGCCAGCCGAAGATCTGCTCGCCGTCGAGCGGCCACAGCAGGCTGGCATAGTAATACAGTAGCGCGAACATCACCGACGAAAATACCGACAGCGCAACACCCTTGGTCACTCTGGTTTCCCCCTGCTTCATCGTTATTATCGGATCGGTCGGCAGCTTATCAGCTTTGTACACAAAGATTGAGCTGGCGTTAAAAATAAAAGCAGTGCCGACCACCGGTTGAGCGCTACTACACCAGCAGATACTGCTGTCCGTCCCCGCGAGACTGCCGCAGTCATCATGCTAACCAACCGGCTCCGCCCGGCCATGGGCTGCGGCGACGCCAAAGGGCCGGAAACCGACCCAGGCGGATTTTCCTGTGCCTCGGCCGGCAAAACCGCTATAACTGCAGCTCGTTGAATGACAAGGAAAAAACCGATGCGCCTGCTTTCCCTCGCCCTGCTTGCCCTGTGCCTGGCCGGCTGCGCCGCCGCCCGGGGCGAGCGGCTGGCACTCGAGCCCCTGGCCGACTTTCCCTCCCTCCTGTCGGAAAGCTCCGGCCTGGCCGCCTGGCGGGGCGGCCTGCTCAGCCATAACGACAGCGGCAAGCCGGCCACCCTGTTCGCCCTGAGCGCCGCAGGCAAATCCGTCCGGAGCTGGCCGGTGCCCGCAGGCAATCGCGACTGGGAAGACATCGCCGTGCACGGCGACGACATCTACCTGGCGGATACCGGCAACAACGGCGGCCAGCGCCGGGATCTGGCGGTATACCGGCTGCAGCTGGCGGCAGGCACGCTGCAACTGCGCCAACGCCTGCCGGTGGCCTACGCCGAGCAGGGCAACTTCCGGCCACCCCGCCACCAGCACAACTTCGACGCCGAGGCCCTGGCCTGGGTGGACGGCGAGCTGTGGCTGCTGACCAAGCGCTGGCTGGATGAAGACAGCGCCCTCTATAAGCTGCCGGCAGAGGGCGGCAAGGCGCCGCTCATCGAGCAGCAGCGACTGGCCACCGCCATGCTGGTGACCGGTGCCGATTACGACGCCGCCAGCCAGACCCTGCTGCTGCTCGGCTACAGCCGCCACTGGCTGGACCGACGCGCCTTTCTGTGGCTCTACCCGGTGCGGGACGGCCGGGTCGAAGAAGCGCAAGGACGGCGCTGGCAACTGAGCGAGGGTGGCCAGTTCGAAGGCATCACCCTGGGCGAGGACGGCTTTATCTACCTGAGCCGGGAAGGCGGCGGCAGCAACCTGTTCCGCAGCCGCCAGCCCCTGGCCGAGCTGCTGCCAACGGCCGCACCGGCTCAGCCGCGCCGGTAGCTGCTGATCGAAAAGCGGGGGGCGAAGCCCAGCCGCCGATAGAGCCCCTCCCCGGCGACGGAGGCCTGCAGGGTCAGATAACGGGCCCCCTGCTCCCGGGCCAGGGCCATCAGTTGCAGCATCAGCTCATGGGCGATGCCCTGGCCCCGGAGCTCCGGCACCACCCCCACCTGGTGCATGCCCATCACCTCCCCGGAGTGGTACAGCAGCGCCGTGGCCACCGGTCTGTCCTCCCTGCTTGCCAGCAGCAGGCAGGCCCCGCCCGCCCCGAGCAGGCGACGGACGGTTGCCGCCGCCACCTCGTAGCCGAAGGCCCGGCCGCACAGCACCGCCCACTGCTCCGCCTGGGCGGGCGTCAGTACCCGGCTCAGCCGCAAGCCGCCTTCCGGCCGGCGCCCCTCGCCGTCCATGCGCAGGTGCATGGCCCTCTGCTCCAGCGCCAGGTCGAAGCCCTGGCTTATCAGCGCCCTCTCCAGCACCGAGCCGGCGGTCCAGACCGGCACCATGGCCCTCGGCGGCAGCCGGGCCAGTTCATGCCCCTCGCACAGCGGCTGATGGTCCCAGTCGAACCAGAAACGGTGCGGCCAGCCCCGGCTGGCCTGCAGGCCGGCCATGCCGGCGGGCTCGGAACCCATGGCCCGCCACAGGGCGGTCAGGTTGTCGATATTGGCCTTGTCCAACTGCGTGTCATTCATGCTTTACTCCCGGTTTATCAGGATGACCCCCGCCACCAGCGCCACCGCCCCGAGCAGCTTCAGCGGGGTGAGCGGCCGCACCGGCAGCTCGAACCAGCCGTAGTGACTGACGATCAGCGCCACCGCCAACTGGCCGGTCAGGGCGAAGGACATCATGGGCCCGACGCCCATGCGCGGGATCAGAAAATAGAACAGCCCCACCCCCAAGGCGCTCAGGGCGCCGCCGAACCAGAGGTGGCCCGGCACCGCCTGCAGGGTATCCGGGCCCGGCCAGCTTCGCGGCAGGACCAGGCTGGCCAGCAGGGATACCCCGGCCGCCACACCGAAGGCGATGGTGGTGCCCAGCAGCACATGGCGCAGCTGGACCCCGAGCTGGGCATTGAGACCGGCCTGCACCGCGATGGCGGCGCCCGCCAGCAGGGCCAGTACGGGCAACAGGCTCATGGTCAGTACCGCCGCACCAGTTCGTCGTAGGCCAGGCGCACCTTCGCCAGCCCGGCCTGCGCGTCCTCGGGGTGGCGATAACCCAGGGTACAGATGGCGGTGGTGGCCAGCCCCTGCTCCGCCAGCCCCAGTTCCCGGTCATAGCCGGCCGGATTTATGCCGGTCATGGGACAGCTGTCGATGCCCAGCAGGGCGGCGCCGGCGAGCAGGGTACCGAGGGCGATATAGGCCTGCTGGTGGGCCCATTCCCGCCGCGCCCCCGGAGACTGGGCGGCCAGGAAACTCAGGTAGTGATCGGACATGGCCGACAGCGCGGCGGCGTCGGCCCCGCGCACCTCGGCCAGCCGCGCCAGGTAGCGGGACACCAGCCGCTCATCCGGCCCCACATCGGCGGCCAGCACCAGCAGGTGCGGCGCCTCCACCACCTTGTGCTGCCCCATGGAGTGGGCCAGCAGCCGCCGGCGCAGGGCCGGCGACTCCACCAGCAACAGCCGGTAGGGCTGCAGGCCAAAGGCCGAGGCACTGAGGCCGGTCGCCTCCAGCAGCTGGTGCAAAAGCGCCGGTGCCACCGGCTCCGGTGCGAACCGCTTGACCGAATAACGCCATTGCAGGGCGCTGATAATGTTCATTCGACTTCCTCCCGACAGGCAGGCGAACCCCCATGGCCGCCCGATGTCCGCCAGCATAGGGGGAGCCGGAGCCGGCTTCCTTTACATAGGTTGAGTGCCCTCGATTTTTTTGCGGATGCGGCTGAGCTGGGTGGGCGTGATGCCCAGGTGGGAGGCGATATGGTACAGGGGCAGGCGCCCGGCCAGGGCCGGAAAGTCGCGCAGAAAGCGCAGGTAGCGTTCGGCCGCTTCCTCCTGCACCAGCTCTATCTCGCGGGCGTCCTTGTCCAGCAGCCAGTGATGCTCCAGGTAGTGGATCTGGAACAGGGCGAGATCGTGGTGCAGGTGCAGCAGACGGCGGAAACTCGCGAACGAAATGTCGATGACCACCGCCGCTTCCAGCGCCTCCAAGGTCACCCGCGACGGCTCACCGCGCAGCAGGGCGGTCATGGCTCCGGGAAAGCGTCCTTCCTCGAAGAAGGCCTTGTTGTACTCGTTGCCTTTCTCGTCGAGCACGAAGGCCCGGAACAGCCCCCGGTGAACGAAGGAGAAGTAAGTGGGCGTTTCGCCGGCCCGGCACAGCAGCTCATGCCGGCGCAGCTCCCGGTAGCTACAGGCGGTCTGCAACGCCGCCCAGCTCTGGTCACCGAGCGGGTGGTAACGGTCCAGGGTCCGGCGCAAGGCGGCAAAGGCCTCTGTCTTCAAGGGGATCAAACGGTATGCTCCGGCTAGCCGATGAGTCACGAGTAAGACAGTGTGCGGTGATCGCGGAGCAGAGGCAATCCCTGTTCCCTCTTTCAAGCCCTCCGGCACCGGAGCGGCTATCCCGCCCGGGGCTATCCCGCCGAGCGCAGCGGCACGTCCAGGGACGACGAAGGCGCGGCGCTGTCGATACGGATGCGCACCGCGTCGTGGCGCCAGATCTCCCGGTCGCAATCGATCGGTCGGCCGAACTGATCGTAGTTGATACGGGTCACCGCCAGCACCGGGCTGCCCGGGGCCAGGTTGAGCACCCGGGCCGCCTCGCCCCGGGCCGCGGTGGGGCAGATGTCGAATCGGGAGCGGCCGTACTCCAGCCCGTATTCGCGCCGGTAGAGCTCGGTCAGGGACTGGCTCAGATCCTGGCGCTCTATGCCCGGAAACAGATGTGGGCGCAGGAAGTGGGTCACATAAAGCACGGTCCGGTCGTCGATGCGCCGCGCCCGGCGGATGCAAAACAGCGGGCTGAGCGGCGCCAGCTCCAGCTCGGCCACCAGCTCCGAGGGCGCGACCACTGGCTCGGCGCCCAGCACCCGGGTCTCGGCCCGGCGCCGCTGGGCCTCCACCAGGGCGTGGAAGTGGGAGCGGCTGGCCGGATTGTAGACCAGGCGTGGTCGCGACACGAACCAGCCGCGCCGCTCCTCCCGGTAGATGAGCCCCTCGGCCTCCAGCATGGACAGCGCGTCCTTGAGGGTGATGCGGGTGGTATCGAACAACACGGCCAGCTCCCGCTCGGCGGGCAGCTTGGCCCCGGGCGGGAGGGTACCGGCCACCACCTGCCGGCGCAGGGTCTCGGTGATATGGGCAATCTGGGTTTTGGGAAGCGGCTCCATGACGATGGCCTAGTCCAGCAGACAAGAGCGTCAGTATCGGCCGCCGCCATGACAGCCCGATGACAGGGAAACGGTCACGATATCATCAAAACGGCATCAAACTGCCACCAAACCGTCGCCGTTCTGTCACACAGGCCTCCTAGCATGAGCCTCGAACCTGACCTAGTCCAGAGGATTGCAACTCATGAAACATCTGTTTACCGCAAGTCTGCTTACCCTGGCCCTGGGCACCACCGCCCAGGCCGCCGATATCAGTGAACTGGAAGCCAAGGCCCGGGACGAGGGCCGGCTCAACAGCGTGGGCATGCCCGACTCCTGGGCCAACTGGAAGGACACCTGGCGGGACCTGACCGAACAATACGGCATCCGCCACCAGGACACCGACATGAGCTCGGCCCAGGAGATCGCCAAGTTCGCCGCCGAGAAGGACGACGCCACCGCCGACATCGGCGACGTGGGCGCCGCCTTCGGCCCCATCGCGGTGCAGCAGGGGGTGACCCAACCCTACAAGCCCAGCACCTGGAGCGAGATCCCGGACTGGGCCAAGGACGAGGACGGCCACTGGATGCTGGGCTATACCGGCACCATCGCCTTTATCGTCAACAACGAGCTGGTGACCAGGCCCCCCGTCTCCTGGGCCGAGCTGCGCCAGGGCGACTACAAGGTGGCCCTGGGCGATGTGGGCATCGCCGCCCAGGCCAACAGCGCCGTGCTGGCCGCCGCTTTCGCCCTGGGCGGGGACGAGTCCAACCTCGAGCCGGCCCTGAGCCTGTTCGCCGAGCTGGCCAGACAGGGCCGGCTGTCGCCGGTGGACTTGAACATCGCCAACCTGGAAAAGGGCGAGATCGAGCTGGCGGTGATGTGGGACTTCAACGCCCTCAACTATCGTGACCAAATTGACCGCGCCCGCTTCACCGTGGTGATCCCGAGCGACGGCTCGCTGATCTCCGGCTACGCCACCATCATCAACAAGTACGCCAAGCACCCCAACGCCGCCAAGCTGGCGCGGGAATACATACTGAGCGACGCCGGCCAAATCAACCTGGCCCGGGGCTATGCCCGCCCCATCCGCACCAATGTGGCGCTGCCCGAAGACGTGCAGGCCAAGCTGCTGCCCAACGACATGTACGCCAAGGCCCGCCCCATCGAAAACTTCGACGCCTGGGAGCAGACCACCCGCACCCTGTCCCGGCTGTGGCAGTCCGACGTGCTGCTGCACCAGAAAGGCTGAGCATGAACAAGGTCATACTGGTCCTGATCGACGGTCTGGCCCATGAGGTAGCCCGGGACAGCCTGGGCTACCTGCTGGCCATGAGCGAAGCCGGGCGGGCCACCGGCTACAAGCTGCAGTGCGAGCTGCCGGCAGTGTCCCGCCCCCTGTACGAAACCATCCTCACCGGCACCCGGCCGGTGGATCACGGTGTGGTACACAACCAGGTGGTGCGCCCGAGCCGCGAGCAAAGCATCTTCACCCTGGCCCGCGCCGCCGGGCTAACCACGGCGGCGGCGGCCTACCACTGGGTGAGCGAGCTGTACAACCGCGCGCCCTACCAGGCGGTGCGGGACCGCTTCACCCAGGACGAACACCTGGCCATCCAGTACGGGGTTTTCTACCACCGGGACGACTACCCGGACTGCCACCTGCTGCTGGACGCGGAATGGCTGCGCCGGCGCTTCGATCCGCACTTTCTGCTGATCCACCCGATGAACGTGGACGACGCCGGCCACCGGCACGGCCTGGACTCCGCCCAGTATCGCAACAGCGCCCGCCGCCTCGATCTCTGGCTGGCGGATTACCTGCCGACCTGGCTGGAGCAGGGCTACCAGGTGCTGGTGACCAGCGACCACGGCATGAACCGGGACCAGAGCCACAGCGGCACCCTGCCCGAGGAGCGGGAGGTGCCGCTGTTCGTGCTGGGCGCCGCCTTCAGCCACGACCGCCACGCCCGCCCCCGCCAGCTCGAGCTGTGCGGCACCCTCGCCAGCCTGCTGGGCCTTGCGCACGACAAGCCGGTCTGCGGAGAGTTATTGAAATGAATCAACAAGCTATTTCCGGCAAATTACAAAATACCGACGGCGGCACAGCGACAGCCAGCTCCGATCTCGATGAGCGGACAAAGGGAACGGCTCCGCCGACCGTCTCGTCGGCCAAACCCGCTTCCTGGCGCCGCTTGCTGCCGCTCGCCCTGGGGCTGCCCTTCGCCCTGGTATTCGGCCTGTTCCAGCTCGCCCCCATGGCCTGGGTGTTGATCCACAGCTTCCAGGCCGGCGGCGGCTGGAGCCTGGCCAACTTCGGCCAGATCCTGGGCTCCCCCTACTACCGCCAGTCCTTCGCCAACAGCCTGGATCTGGCGCTCTGGTCCAGCCTGCTGGGGCTGGCCATCGCCCTGGCGGGCACCGCGGCACTGCGCCAGGTGCCGGGCCGGCTGCAGGACGCCGTGGTGGCCTTCACCACCATGGCCAGCAACTTCTCCGGCGTGCCGCTGGCGTTCGCTTTTATCGTGTTGCTGGGCATGAACGGCGCCGCCACCCTGCTGCTGCAGGAACTGGGCCTGTTCGAGGGATTCCACCTCTACTCCCGGGCCGGGCTTATCCTGCTCTACACCTACTTCCAGATCCCGCTGGCGGTGCTGCTGCTCTACCCGGCCTTCGACGCCATCAAGGCCGACTGGCGCGAGGCCGCCGCCCTGCTCGGGGCCGGCCCGCTGCACTACTGGCTGCGGGTGGCGCTACCGGTGCTGAGCCCGGCCCTGCTCGGCACCTTCATCATACTGCTGGCCAACGCCCTCGGCGCCTACGCCAGCACCTATGCGCTGATGACCAGCAACTACAACCTGGTCACCATCCAGATAGCCGGCCTGGTGGCGGGGGACATCTTCCTCGAGCCGCAACTGGCGGCGGCCCTGTCGCTGTTGCTGATGGGGCTGCTGTTACTGGTGACCGCCGTCAACCAATGGCTGATCGCCCGGAGTCGTTATGAATAAGGCTCCCCTGCCCGCCCGGCTGACGCTCTGGATCCTGGTGGCGCTGCTCGCCACCCCCATCCTCATCACCCTGGTGTATTCCCTCTCCGCCCAGTGGGGGGCGCAGATCCTGCCCCGGGGCTTCACCCTGGACTGGTACCAGACGCTCTGGTCCGACGGCCGCTTCCTCGCCGCCTTCGGCCGCTCCCTGCTGGTCTGCGCCGCCGCCCTGGCGCTGAGCCTTCTGCTTATCCTGCCCACCCTGTTCGTGGTGTTCTACTACTTCCCGCGGCTCAAGGGGCTGATGAACCTGCTGATCCTGCTGCCCTTCGCGGTGCCGGCGGTAGTGTCCTCGGTGGGCCTGCTGCAACTCTACGCCGGCGGCCCCCTGCCGCTGGTGGGCACCCCCTGGATACTGGTGTTCAGCTATTTCACCCTCGGCCTGCCCTTTATGTACCGGGCGCTGGCCAACAACCTGGAGGCGGTGAACCTGCCAGACCTGATGGACGCCGCCCACCTGCTGGGTGCCGGTACCGCCCGCGCCTTCTTGCAGGTGGTGCTGCCCAACATCAGGAACGGCCTGCTCAGTGCCCTGTTCCTCGCCTTTTCCTTTTTGTTCGGGGAGTTTGTGTTCGCCAACCTGCTGGTGGGCACCCGCTTCGAGACCCTGCAGGTCTACCTGTACAGCCAACGCACCAACAGCGGCCACTTTACCAGCGCCATGGTGATGTCCTATTTCCTGTTTATCGGCGCCGCCACCTGGCTGGCCCTGCGCCTGCAATCCCGGAGAGCCTGATGTTTTACCTGGAAGTTGCCCACCTCGCCAAGTCCTTCGGCGACACCCCCGTGTTCAGCGATATCAGTTTCGACGTCCGCCAGGGGGAACTCATCACCCTGCTCGGCCCCTCGGGCTGCGGCAAGTCCACCCTGCTGCGCAGCCTGGCGGGGCTGGTGCCCCCGGATACCGGCCAAATCCGGGTGGCGGGGGAAGACATCACCTGGCTCAAACCCCAGCGGCGGGGCATCGGCATGGTGTTCCAGAGCTACGCCCTCTTCCCCAACCTGACGGTGGCCGGCAATATCGCCTTCGGCTTGACGCTGCAAAAACTGGACAGGGGCGAGATCGCCCGCCGGGTGGCGGAGGCGGTGGAGCTGGTGGGCCTGACCGGGCGCGAGCACCACCATCCGGCCCGGCTGTCCGGCGGCCAGCGCCAGCGGGTGGCCCTGGCCCGGGCGCTGGTGGTGCGCCCGCGCATCCTGCTGCTGGACGAGCCGCTCTCCGCCCTCGACGCCCCCATCCGCAAGCGGCTGCGCGAGCAGATCCGCGCCATCCAGCAGCAGCTCGGGCTCACCACCCTGTTCGTGACCCACGATCAGGAAGAGGCGCTGACCCTGTCGGATCGCATCTTCGTGATGAACCAGGGCAGCATCGTGCAGGCCGACACCGCCGAGGCGGTCTACACCCGCCCGGCCAGCGATTTCGTGGCCGGCTTTATGGGCAGCTACAACCTGCTGTCGCCCGATCAGGCCAGGGCCTTGCTCGGACTCGAAATCGGCGGCAAACTGGCCATCCGCCCCGAGTCCATCTACCTGCGTGAACCCGGGCGGGACTACGGCCCGACCATGACGGCCCCGATACCGGCACGGATAGCGCAGCACCAGTTGCTCGGCAACGTGGTCCGCTACCGGGTACAGACGGCGGGTGGCGAACTCATGGTGGACCGGCTCAACCGCGGCGCCCGTGCCCTGTTGCCGGCAGGCAGCCGGGTGGAGTTGTTGTTCGACACCACAGAACTGAACGAGGTGGCCTGATGACCCTGGCGATTTTCGACCTGGACGAGACCCTGATTGCCGGCGATTCCGCCAGCCTGTGGCTGGAATTCCTGGTGCGGCACAAGCTGGCCCCGGCGGCCATACTGGAGCAGGAACGCGCCCTGATGAGCGCCTACTACCAGGGCCGGATGGACATGGACGCCTATATGGCGCTGACCCTGTCCCCCATTCGCCACTGGCAGCCGGCGGATCTGGCCCCGCTGGTGGAGGAATTCATCGAGCAGGACATCGCGCCCATCGTCTACCCCGAGGCCCAGGACCGGCTGGCCTGGCACCGGCGCCTGGGCCACGAGCTGCTGATCATCTCCGCCACCGGCGAACACCTGGTCAGGCCCATCGCCCATTCTTTGGGCGTGAACCACGCCCTCGGTATCCGGCTCGAATGCTGTGACGGTATCTACAACGGCCGCACCCGCGGGGTATACAGCTACCAGGAAGGCAAGATCACCCGGCTGCAGGAGTGGCTGGCCGAGCGGCAATTTTCCCCCGAACTGACCTACGGCTACAGCGACTCGCTCAACGATCTGCCGCTGCTGGAATACGTGGACAGGCCATGCGTGATCAACGGCGGCGACCACCTGACCCGGCTGGCCGCCGAGCGGGGCTGGGCGAGCCTGCACTGGCGGCTGTAAGCCTGCCTATTTAGTTAATCACCCGTTTCCGCTGTCTTTTGATGAGGTGTGAATCGTCAGACAAAGGGCACTACTCCGCCGACACGCGATGAATACCTCCATGTACGCTCTCTGTTTCATCCCTGAAACAAAAGGTCGGCCAAGAGCAGCACCCTTTGTCCTCCTTTACGCTAAGGCAGCGCTTTTGGGTATTACCATCACCCAGCTCAGCGGTCAGGGAGAGGCAAAAGGGAGCGCCTCCGCCGACCGTGACATGCCAGGGATGGCATTTCCGAGCCCCCATGGATGGGTTTATGGCGTGTCGGCGGAGGTGGCCCTGTTGCCTCTTCTCCTCGC
Organism: Zobellella endophytica; assembly: GCF_003012775.1. Lineage (GTDB taxonomy): Bacteria > Pseudomonadota > Gammaproteobacteria > Enterobacterales > Aeromonadaceae > Oceanimonas > Oceanimonas endophytica. The sequence goes on from NZ_PXYG01000003.1 coordinate 233,895, forward strand.
AAGATCAGGCAACCGGATGCATGAGTTTGTCCCATCACACGGGCGGACCGCCGATACTCCGCCTTAAAGACAATGCCCAGAGGGAGCTGAACAGCACCCTTTTGTCATCTGGGCTTCATATTACTGCCATACACTGCCGTCCATTATTGCGGTATATGGTGCCCCATGACGGTGTTGACCTGCTTGAGCGATTCCCTCGCTTCCCTGATAGCCCAGCACAGACTGCGGCCCCTGTTCCAGCCCATAGTGGATACCCGCCAGGGGCGAGTTCTAGGCCATGAAGCGCTGATCCGCGGCCCTGCCGGCCACCCGCTCGAATACCCCACGGCGCTGTTCGGCGAAGCCAAGCTGACCGGGCTCTTGTCCGAGCTCGACCTGGCCTGCCGCGAGGCCGCCATCCAGGCCTATTGCCGGCAGCAGATGGACGGCTACCTGTTCATCAACGTCAATCCCAATGTGCTGCTCGACAAGCAACATCCCAGGGGCTGCACCCAACGCCTGATCCGGGAACTGGGCATACCGGCGGAGCGCATCGTGATCGAGCTGTCGGAGCAGTATCCCATCCAGGATCCGGAAGGGCTCAAGGCCGCCGTCGACCGCTACCGGGAGCTGGGCTTTCTGATCGCCATCGACGATCTCGGCGCCGGTTACTCCGGCCTCAAGCTGTGGTCCGAGGTCAGGCCGGATTACGTGAAGATCGACCGCTATTTCATCCAGCACATCCACCAGGATCCGATCAAGCGGGAATTCGTGCAGAGCATCATCACCCTGGCCCGCGGCATGCAGTCCAGGGTGATCGCCGAAGGCATCGAAAGCCGGGAAGAGCTGCAACAGCTGCACAGCATGGGCATCCACTACTGCCAGGGCTACTACCTGGGCCGGCCGGATGCCCGCCCCCTGCACCGGCCGGACAACACCGATGCACTTCATGGCCACCGTACCCTGAGCCGGCACAAGGAAACCGTGGCCATGCTGGCCCGCCCCGGGGTAACGGTGGACATCGGGGAAAAGATCCACGACGTGTTCGACACCCTGCTGGCCGACAGCCGGCTGCTCTCCCTGCCGGTGCTGGACCAGGACGTGCCGGTGGGCATACTGCGGCGGGAAAAAATCATGGAGCTGTTTTCCGGCTCCTACGGCCGGGCCCTGTACGCCAACAAGGACGTGCGCCACGCTATGGAGACCCGGCCGGTGGTGGTGGACTGGCAAACCGCCCTCGAGCAGGCCAGCAGCATGATCACCGATGACGACGACGCCTCGGCCCTGCAGCATTTTATCGTCACCCGCCAGGGCCGCTACTACGGCCTGGCCTCGGTACGCGGTCTGCTGCGCAACATCACCGAGCAGCGCCTGCTGCACGCCCGCTACGCCAACCCGCTGACCCTGCTACCGGGCAACGTGCCCATCTACCGGGAGATCGACGAGGCACTGCAGCAGCAGCGCGACTTCCATGTGGCCTACTTCGACCTGAATCACTTCAAGCCCTACAACGACGTCTACGGCTACGCCCAGGGCGACAAGGTGATCCAGTGGGTGGCCCGGCTGCTGCAGGAAATCATCGTCGGCGCCGGCCAGTTTCTCGGCCATGTGGGGGGCGACGATTTCGTGGCGGTGTTCGGCGCCGACTGCGACTGGCGACGGCTGTGCGACACCATCATCCGGCGCTTCCACCAGGAACTGCCGGGATTCTATACGGCGGAAGATCGGCGGCGGCGGGGCATTATCGCGCACTCGCGCCGCGGAGAGCAGCAGTTCTACCCCCTGCTCGGCATCGCCATCGGCGTGGTCCACCCGGACCCGCAGCGCTGCCAGTGCCACCATGATGTGGCCGCCCTGGCCAGTGAGGCCAAGCACCTGGCCAAGCAGCAGCCCCGCAGCCATTGCCTGTTAAGCCCCAAGAGAACCCCATTCCTGCCCCGGGAAAACACAATATTCGGCCGGGATCGGATAACAAACCACAATAAATGACTATTTATTGACCAATAAAATAGTGAATCCGTCAACCATGTCGGATTTTACTGGATCTTCGTCTAAATTTTACCTTTTCATAACAAAATCATGTTCTCTTTGTGCTAATACTCTATGAGGCATCGGATATTTTATGCCTTTCCGGTACGGATAACGCTACCTGCCCGAGTAATTCAAGAGGAAGTGACATATGACAGGCAAAGGAAAAACAGCACTTTTTGCAGCAGTAACCCTGGCCCTGGGGCTGTCCCAGGCGCAAGCCGCCACCCTGGATTCGGTCAAGGAAAGAGGGGTGCTCAAATGCGGCGTCAACAGTGGCCTGCCCGGCTTCTCCAACCCGGACGACCAGGGGGTATGGAAAGGGCTGGATGTGGATCTGTGCCGGGGCATTTCGGCGGCGGTGTTCAACGATCCGGACAAGGTGCAGTACATTCCGCTCAATGCCAAGGAACGCCTCACCGCCCTGCAGTCCGGCGAAATCGACGTGCTCTCCCGCAACACCACCTGGACGTCCAGCCGCGACACCGATCTGGGCGTCAACTTTACCGGCGTCAACTACTATGACGGCCAGGGGTTCCTGATCAACAAGAACCTCGGCGTGTCCAGCGCCAAGGAGCTGGACGGCGCCGCCATCTGCATCCAGTCCGGCACCACCACCGAGCTGAACGTGGCCGACTACTTCCGCAAGAACGGCATCAGCTACAGCGCCGTGGTATTCGACACCTCCGATCAGACCGCCCAGGGCCTGGAAGCCGGCCGCTGTGACGTGCTGACCTCGGATCTGTCCCAGCTCTACGCCCTGCGCATCAAGCTGTCCAACCCGGACGATGCCGTCGCCCTGCCCGAGGTGATCTCCAAGGAGCCCTTGGGCCCGGCGGTGCGCCAGGGTGACGATCAGTGGTTCAACGTGGTCAAGTGGGTGCACTTCGCCATGGTCAACGCCGAAGAGCTGGGGGTGACCAAGGCCAACGTGGATGAGATGCTGGCCAGCGACAACCCGGATATCCGCCGCCTGCTGGGCCAGGATGCGGACTTCGGCCAGGGCATGGGCCTCGAAAAAGACTGGGCCTACCGCATCATCAAGCAGGTCGGCAACTACGGTGAAATCTTCGAGACCAACGTCGGCCAGGGCTCGGCCCTCAAGATCGACCGCGGCCTCAACGCACTCTGGACCGAAGGCGGCCTGCAGTACGCTCCGCCCGTTCGTTGATGTGCTCCGGGGCTGCGCTGGTCGCAGCCCCTCTTCATTAGGTTGATTGCAAGGATGGCGACCTATGTCCTCACCCCCTGACAAGCAAGCACCCAAGGTGCGATTCTGGCGGGATCCCGCCAAACGGGCCCTGGTATTTCAGCTGATCCTGCTGGCCGTGGTGGGCTGGTGCGTCTGGTTTATCGTCGATAACACCCTGAACAACCTGGCCACCCGGGGCATCACCACCGGCTTCGGCTTCCTCGACGATCCGTCCGGTTTCGCCATCGCCCAGTCGCTGATTTCCTACAGCGAGACCGACACCTATGGCCGCACCTTCGTGGTGGGCCTGCTCAACACCCTGCTGGTGTCATTCATGGGGATTGTCTTCGCCACCATACTGGGTTTTATCATCGGCGTGGCCCGGCTTTCCCCCAACTGGCTGATCAGAAAGCTGGCCTCCGCCTATGTGGAGATATTCCGTAACCTGCCGTTGCTGCTGCAGATGTTCTTCTGGTACTTCGCGGTGTTGCGCACCCTGCCCGGCCCCCGGGACAGCCTCAATGTCAACGACACCTTCTTTCTCAATGTGCGCGGCCTCTACCTGCCCGAGCCCGTGCCCGGAGCCGGTTTCCACTTTATCTGGCTGGCCCTGGCCCTGGCCCTGACGCTGTCGGTATGGCTGTTGCGCTTAAACCGCCGCCGGCAGGAAGCCACCGGCAAGCGGCTGCCCGCCTGGTGGATATCGCTGGCGCTGCTGGTCGGCCTGCCGGGGCTGACCTTTGTGCTGCTCGGCACCCCGCTGGAGTGGAACTACCCGGAGCTGCGCGGCTTCAACTTCCGCGGCGGCATGACCATCATTCCGGAATTCCTGGCGCTGTGGCTGTCGCTCAGCATCTATACCGCCGCCTTTATCGCCGAAATCGTGCGTTCGGGTATCCAGGCTGTGTCCCACGGCCAGACCGAGGCCGCCCACGCCCTGGGCATCAAGGACAGCCTGACCCTGCGGCTGGTGGTGATCCCCCAGGCGATGCGGGTGATCATTCCACCGCTGACCAGCCAGTATCTCAATCTGACCAAGAACTCGTCCCTGGCCACCGCCATCGGCTATCCGGATCTGGTCTCTGTGTTCGCCGGCACCACCCTCAACCAGACCGGTCAGGCCATCGAGGTGATCGCCATCACCATGCTGGTGTACCTGACCATCAGCTTGTCGGTGTCCTGGTTTATGAACTGGTTCAACAGCCGCATGGCCCTGGTGGAGAGATAGGATGCACAAAGATACCCTGATCCCGGCGCGGGACGCGCCGGTCGCCAGCAGCGGCCTGCTCGGCTGGCTGCGGGCCAACCTGTTCTCCGGCCCGGTCAATACCCTGGTGACCCTGGTTGGGGCCTATGCCCTGTACCTGCTGCTGGTGCCGCTGCTCGACTGGGCGCTGGTCAACGCCGACTGGCTCGGCGACGACCGCAGCGCCTGCGTCAGCGGTGGCGCCTGCTGGGTGTTCGTCACCAACCGGCTGCAGCAGTTTACCTACGGTTTCTACCCGGGCGATGAACTCTGGCGCATCAACCTCACCTTCGCGCTGTTCGTGGCGCAACTGCTGTGGCTGGCGCTGCCGAAGCTCCCGGGCAAGATGTGGCTGGCCGCCTTTACGGTGCTGCTGTTCCCCTTTGTCGCCTATGCGCTGCTGTACGGCGGCTGGTTCGGGCTGACCCTGGTTCCCACCCACCAGTGGGGTGGCCTCACCCTGACCCTGATCCTGGCGGTGGTGGGCATTACCGCCGCCCTGCCCATCGGCACCCTGCTGGCCCTGGGCCGGCGCTCCCACATGCCGATAGTGCGCAGCCTGTCGGTGGTGTTCATCGAGTTCTGGCGCGGGGTGCCGCTGATCACCGTGCTGTTCATGTCGTCGGTGATGCTGCCGCTGTTCGTGCCCCAGGAGCTGACCCTCGACAAGCTGCTCAGGGCCATGATCGGCATCATCTTCTTCCAGTCCGCCTATATCGCCGAGGTGGTGCGCGGCGGCCTGCAGGCCATCCCCAAGGGCCAGTACGAGGCGGCCGAAGCACTGGGACTCGGCTACTGGAAAATGATGGGGCTGATCGTGCTGCCCCAGGCCATGAAGCTGATGATACCGGGCATCGTCAACACCTTTATCGCCCTGTTCAAGGACACCAGCCTGGTGCTGATCATCGGCCTGTTCGACCTGCTGGCCATCGTCCAGGCGGGGCTGTCGGATCCCAACTGGCTGGGCTATTCCACCGAGGGTTATGTCTTTGCCGGCCTGGTGTTCTGGGTGTTCTGCTTCGGCATGTCGAAATACAGCCAGTATCTGGAACACAAGTTGTATACCGGGCACAAGAAACGTTAACCCTGGCGGCCGCTTATCAGGAGAAAATGGATGGAACAACAAAGCAGAGAGGCCATGGTCGCCATGCACCAGGTCAACAAGTGGTACGGTGACTTTCATGTGCTGCGCGACATCAACCTCACCGTGACCAAGGGCGAGCGCATCGTGATCTGCGGGCCTTCGGGCTCGGGCAAATCGACCCTGATCCGCTGCATCAACCGGCTGGAGGAACATCAGCAGGGCGATATCATAGTGCGCGGCACCCCGCTCACCAACGACGTCAAGAACATCGAGACCATCCGCCGGGAAGTGGGCATGGTGTTCCAGCACTTCAACCTGTTCCCGCACCTGACGGTGCTGGAAAACTGCACCCTGGCGCTGATCTGGGTGCGCAAGACGCCGCGCCGTCAGGCGGAGGAAATCGCCATGAAGCTGCTGACCCGGGTCAAGATCCAGGAGCAGGCCAAAAAGTATCCCGGCCAGCTCTCCGGCGGCCAGCAGCAGCGGGTGGCCATCGCCCGCAGCCTGTGCATGAACCCGGAGATCATGCTGTTCGACGAGCCCACCTCGGCGCTGGATCCGGAGATGATCAAGGAAGTGCTGGACGTGATGATCGAGCTGGCGGAAGAAGGCATGACCATGATGTGCGTCACCCACGAGATGGGCTTCGCCCGCACCGTGGCGGACCGGGTGATCTTTATGGACGCGGGCCAGATTATCGAGGAGAACGATCCGGAAAACTTCTTCCACCACCCCCAGTCGGAACGGACCCAGCTGTTCCTCAGCCAGATACTGGGGCATTGAACACCAAACGGCACCCGCGGGTGCCGTTGTTTTATGATATTAAGTCCGGTCGCCCCCCCGCTTTTGCCACCAGACAGTCTGGAGGGCACCAAGCGGTAGAAAAATGGGCGGAGCCTCCGTCTGCACGAAGGCCCCGCCCGGGAGCGCCTTAGTAGGCGGCGCGGAAGATGGCGACCACTTCCTCATGGCTGGGCTGCACCGGGTTGGTCAGGCCGCAGGCGTCCTTCATGGCATTGCCGGCCAGCACCGGGAAGTCTTCCTCCTTCACCCCGAGGCCGGCCAGGCCGGCGGGAATGCCCACCTGCTCCGCCAGGGCCACGATGGCCTGGATGGCGCGGTCGGCACCTTCCTCATCGGTTAAATAATCCACGTCCTGGCCCAGGGCGGCGGCGATGTCCTTCAGCCGGGTGGCGGCGGCGCGGCGGTTGAAGCGCTGCACATGGGGCAGCAGTATGGCATTGCAGACCCCGTGGGGCAGGTCGTAGAAGCCACCCAACTGGTGCGCCATAGCGTGCACATAGCCCAGGGAGGCGTTGTTGAAGGCCATGCCCGCCAGCAACTGGGCGTAGGCCATCTGGTTGCGGGCCGCCATGTCGCTGCCGTCCGCCACCGCCCGGGCCAGGTTTTGGCTGATCAGGGTCACCGCCTTCAGTGCACAGGCGTCGGTGATGGGGTTGGCGGCGGTGGACACATAGGCTTCCACCGCGTGGGTGAGGGCATCCATGCCGGTGGCCGCGGTCAGCGATTTGGGCATCTTCTTCATCAGTTCGGGATCGTTGACCGACATGATGGGGGTGACGTGCTTGTCGACGATGGCCATCTTGATGTGGGTATGCTCGTCGGTGATGATGCAGAAGCGGGTGATTTCCGAGGCGGTGCCGGCGGTGGTGTTGATGGCCACCAGCGGCAGCTGGGGCTTGGCGGACTTGTCCACTCCCTCGTAGTCGCGGATGTCGCCGCCGTTGCTGGCCACCAGGGCGATGGCCTTGGCGCAGTCGTGGGGCGAGCCGCCGCCGAGGGAGATCACCGAGTCGCAGCCCTGTTGCCGCAGCAGTTCAAGCCCCGCCTCCACGTTGCCGGTGGTGGGGTTGGCCTGTACCTGGTCGAAGATGCTGGCCTGGATATCCTGGGCCGCCAGGGCCTGCTGCAACTGGCCGGCATAGCCCAGCTCCACCAGCGGTTTGTCGGTGACGATCAGGGCGTGACAGAATCCGGACTGGCTCAGTTTGGTTACCGCCTGCTCTACCGCGCCGGCGCCGATAAGGTTGACGGACGGCATATAGAAAGTAGCTGTAGTCATGATGCTTCCCTACGTTGTTTCAGGTTAAGTATGTGGCCGCCTCTCCCCTGCGACCGGATAAAAACCGTGCTCTTTAAATGGGCACCGGCACTGCTAATGCTCGGGCCAGGCTATCGCCACGCCAACACGCAGCAAGTACATCCCTGTATGCTCGACGATGGCATCCCTGCCATCGACGGTTGGCTTAGGCAACAGCCTGCCCCTCTTGACTGTTCTGCATTACCGCGGCAGTACCTGTTATCAGAAGAAACCGAGCGGGTTGCTGTCGTAGCTCACCAGCAGGTTCTTGGTCAGCTGGTAGTGATCCAGCATCATCTTGTGGGTTTCGCGGCCGATGCCGGACTTCTTGTAGCCGCCGAAGGCGGCGTGGGCCGGATAGGCGTGGTAGCAGTTCATCCAGATGCGTCCGGCCTGGATACCCCTGGCCATGCGGTAGGCGCGGTTCACATCCCGGGTCCAGACCCCGGCGCCCAGGCCGAACTCGGTGTCGTTGGCAATGGCCAGGGCTTCGGCCTCGTCCTTGAAGCGGGTCACTCCCACCGCCGGGCCGAAGATCTCTTCCTGGAACACCCGCATCTTGTTGTCGCCCTGGAAGATGGTGGGCTGGATATAGAAGCCGTTTTCCAGGCCGCTGATGCGGTTGGCCTGGCCACCGAGCAGCATGCGCGCACCTTCGTCCCGGCCGATCTGCATGTAGCTCAGGATCTTCTCGAACTGTTCCTGGGACGCCTGGGCCCCGACCTGGGTCTCGGTATCCAGCGGGTTGCCCTGCTTGATCTGGCGGCCGCGCACCAGCACCCGCTCCATGAAGTCGTCGAAGATGCTGTCCTGCACCAGGGCCCGGGACGGACAGGTGCAAACCTCGCCCTGGTTGAAGAAGGTGAGCAGCATGCCCTCGATGCACTTGTCGACGAACTCCGGCTCGTAGCGCATCACGTCTTCGAAGAAGATGTTGGGCGACTTGCCGCCCAGCTCCACGGTGGAGGGGATCAGCCGCTCGGCCGCCGCCTTGAGAATATGGATGCCGACCGGGGTGGAGCCGGTAAAGGCCAGTTTGGCGATGCCCGGGTGGCGCAGTATGGCCTCGCCCGCTTCCCGGCCCAGGCCGTTGACCACGTTGATCACGCCCGGGGGCAGCAGGTCGCCAATCAGCTCCATCATCACCAGGATGGAAGCCGGGGTCTGCTCGGCGGGCTTCAACACGGTACAGCAGCCCGAGGCCAGCACCGGCGCCAGTTTCCAGGCCGCCATCAGCAGCGGGAAGTTCCAGGGGATGATCTGCCCCACCACGCCCACCGGCTCGTGGAAGTGATAGGAGGCGGTGCTGGCGTCCAGCTCGGCGGCGGTGCCTTCCTGGGCACGGATGGCGCCGGCGAAGTAGCGGAAGTGATCCACCACCAGCGGGATGTCGGCGGCCAGGGTCTCGCGCACCGCCTTGCCGTTGTCCCAGGTTTCCGCCACCGCCAGCAGCTCGCGGTTCTGCTCGATGCGATCGGCGATGCGCAGCATGATGTTGGCCCGCTCCGCCACGGCGGTTTTGCTCCAGGTCGCGAAGGCCTGCTGGGCCGCCTGCACCGCCAGATCGATGTCCTGGGCATCGGAGCGGGGCACCTCGCAGAACACGGCACCGTTCACCGGCGAGACGTTTTCCATGTAGCGGCCGCTCACCGGCTCGCGCCATTGACCGCCGATAAAGTTCTGGTAGCGGGCCTTGAAGTTGACCACGGCTCCGGCTTGTCCTGGTTGCTGATAAATCATCACGGCTCTCCTTGCGGGTAATCTCGGTTGACGTTGACGCCAGTCGGCGTTTGCAAACAGGTAGGTGCAAGGTCGGTGCCAGTTGTTGCAGATCAAGCAAACAAGGTTAAAAAGTCGTTACAATTGGGCCTTCTAAAGACTAACCTAAGGGAGTCCGCTCCCCGGTTGGCAAGGCGCTTTGTCCAGGGTCTGGACAGGGTGTTCAGTACAGGTGTTCAGTTTCTTAACAGGCAGGGACCATGACCATCAGCACAGTGCTTACTCAGCCCCAGGATCTGGCTTTACTCGAACGTTCATGGCAACGAAGCCGCGACTACGGCCTGCTCCAGGCCGGTCGCTCCGATCCCCGCTGCCTGCCGCCCTCGGCCCTGAACCAGAAACAGCAACAACACGAGTTGCTGCTGCGCTACCTCCGCCACAGCCTGCCGCTGTTCGAACAACTGCAGCAGGGCCGCCACTGTCGGTTGATCTTCGCCGATGCCGAGGGCACCATCCTCTTTACCAGCGGTGATCCCCACTTCGGCAGCAAGGCCCAGAAGATGGCCCTGGCCAGCGGCGCCAGCTGGCACGAGCAGAGCATGGGCACCAACGCCATCGGCACCGCCCTGAGTGAACAGAAAGAAATCTGCATCCTGGGCAATCAGCATTTTCTGGCCGCCAACCAGGGTATCAGCTGCAGCGCCAGCCCGGTGCTGTCGCCGAGCGGCGAGCTGCTGGGGGTGATCGACATCTCCAGCGAGGCCGGGGAACACGGCCAGGACATGATGCTGACCGCCCGGCTGATGGCCCTGTCGGTGGAAAACGCCCTGGTGATGAACCACGACGACACCCACTGGATCCTGAGCCTGGCACCCGATGCAGGCAGCCTGCAGCAGCCCTGGTCCGGCATCATCGCCCTGCGGGAAGACGGCCAGCTGCTGGGCGCCAACCGCAGCGCCCGCCACTGGCTGCCGGAGTTGGACCTTCCCGCCATGCTGAGCGATCTGCGCCAGGGCGAGCTCACTCCGGTGGGCTCGGGGTTGGCCCTGCTGAGCCGCCAGCCCGGGCGACGCCCGGCTTCCCGCCCCGCGCCTGAGGCGAGCTCGGGCCTGGAGAGCACCGCCCTCAAGCTGATGGCCCGCTGCATTCCGCTGCTGATCCAGGGCGAAACCGGCACCGGCAAGGATCACCTGGTACGCCGCCTGCACCGGCAGAGCGGCCGGGCCCAGGGTCCGCTGGTGGCGGTGAACTGCGGTGCCCTGCCCGCCGAGCTGCTCGAAGCCGAGCTGTTCGGCTACCTGCCCGGCGCCTTCACCGGCGGCAGCCGTCAGGGCCGCCCCGGCTATATCCGCGCCGCCCAGGGCGGCATCCTGTTCCTGGACGAGATCGGCGAGCTGCCGCTGGCGGCCCAGACCCGGCTGCTGCGGGTATTGCAGGAAAAGGCGGTGACCCCGCTCGGCAGCCATGCCCCCGAGCCGGTGGACTTTCAACTGGTGGCGGCCAGCCACCGGAACCTGGCCGCCATGGTGACGGACGGCGGCTTTCGCCAGGATCTGTACTTTCGGATGAACGGCTTTTCACTGTGCCTGCCGCCGCTGCGGGACTATAGCCATGACGACTTCGTGCGGCTGGTGCACACCCTGCTGGCGGAGCTGGAGGAAGAGGTAGCGTTGGACGAGACCGCGCTGAATCTGCTCGGCGCCTACCACTGGCCGGGCAATGTCCGCCAGCTGAAACAGGTGCTGGAAGTAGCGGCGGTGCTGGCCGACGGCGGCCCTATCACTCCGGCCCAGTTGCCCGAGTTGCCGAATTTCGAGGAGAATGCCAAGGCCGGCCCGGCCACGGGGGATTTAAAATCCCTCGCCGACAGATTGATAGTGCAGACCCTGGACGAGTGCGGCGGCAACGTCAGCGCCGCCGCCCGCCGCCTCAAGGTGAGCCGCACCACCCTCTATGCCCGGCTCAAGGCGCTGAAGGGCAATTAAGCCAGCACTTCCCGCTCCAGGGACGACAGGACCCGGGTCACCTCCATGCTGGCCTGCTCCATCGCCTCCAGGCACGCCAGCCCCTGTTGCCGATTGCCGGCGGCAAAGGCCTGCAAGGCCCTGGTCCCCTCGCCGTGTACCCGCTTGTGGCTGGCCTCCAGGCTCTTGAACGCCGGCAGGTGGCTGTACAGCCTGGCACCGCGCCCCTCGTAATACCATTTGCCCAGCCGACACTCGGTATGGGTGCTCACGCCCTGACCGAACTGGCGCTGCTCGATGCGCTGGTAGATATCGGTTTTCCACACCGCATGATCCAGTTTCACCGCCTCCAGGAAGGCGGTGGCGGCGTTGCGCTGGATCACCAGCCGCATGCCCTCGGCGTGGGTCAGCACCTCGCGGGTGACTTCGTCGATCTGCTGGGCGGAGGCGGAGATGTCATCCGTGCTCTCCAGCGACTGGCTGACCATGGTGTTGATGGCCCTGCTCTGCTCCAGCACCTGCTGCACCAGCTTGTTGATATTGCCGCTGGCCTCGTGGGCCTTGCCCGCCAAGGTACGTACCTCGTCGGCCACCACCGCGAAGCCCCGGCCCTGCTCGCCGGCCCGGGCCGCCTCGATGGCGGCGTTGAGTGCCAGCAGGTTGGTCTGCTCCGAGATTTCCTGGATCACCGAGACGAAGTTGCTGATCCTGCCGGCGGTGTCGGTGAGCACCGCCGCGCTCTCGGCGCTGTGCCCGACCTCGGTGTTGATCGCCACGGCGCGCTGCTGGAGCACATCGGTCGCCTGGTAGGTGTGGGCAAAGACGCCTTCCATCTCGGTCAGCTTCTCCCGCTCGCCCAGCAGGGACTCGGCATTGGACACCATGCCCTCGCGGATGGCGGACAGCATGTCGGCGCCCTGCAGCACCACCTGCACCAGCTGATGGGCCAGCTGATGGCTTGATTTCAGCTCGTCGAGCTCGGCTTTGAGCGCCGTTATCCTGCTTTCCTTGGCCAACAGGCGCGTTTCATAGTCCGCCACCTGGGCGGCCAGTTGCAGCTCCAGCTCTAGTACCCGTTTCTTGATCTTGCCCGCAAACATGCTTTCCCCTGTGGTGATAGCGTCCCGATTGACGCCATTAGGTACCATTTAAGTAGTAACCACAATATCATCCGCAGCAACAAGGCAGGTTTTTAACGGTTCTGTGAAGATAAGAGCAAAAAACGGGGAAAAGACGACATTGGCGGCGGATACGGGGCCGCCGGGCCCCATAAGATTGACTAGATGTCGCTGCGGGGATACTTGGCGAATTCGCGGGAGATGTCGGCGTACAGCTCCACCGCCCACAGCGGCAGATGGGAGGCGAAACCGTCCAGCGGCTTTTTGCGCGGATCGTGCGGGGCGATGACCACCGAGGCCCGTTCGGTGCCGATGGTATTCACCAGCACGAACAGCTCTTCGATGGCGATATCGCCGACCGCCAGGCACCCGGTCGACTGTGCCTTGCCGTGGATGTAGATATCTCCGCCCGGATTGGAACGGCCTTCTTTGGCGGCCCGCATCAAATCGTAGGAATTGGGGTAATTCAGCCGCATCGACAGATGAAACTGGCTGTTGGGGTTGAGGTGGGTAATGCGGTAGATGCCTTCCGGCACCTGCTTGTCGCCTTCGCGCAACTTGGGCCCGGGGCCACCGCTGGCCTTGCGGATGGGATAGCTGCGAATAAATTTGAAGTCGCCGTCGTTGCGGGCCCACAGCTCCAGCGCTTTTTCTTCCTTGGTGGCCAGCAGCACGATTTCCTGCGGCGGGTACTCCATCTCGGCCCGCATAAAATGGGGCTTCATGCGTATTTCCGCCAGGGGGCCATAGGCAGCCAGCACATTGTCGATGCTGCCGTGATAGAGGTCGGCGGCAGCCGGAGCGGGATTCACTAAAGCGGCCAAAAGCAGGGCTGAAGCAGAAAATCCATTTAAAAGGCGCATAAGCGATAACAAGTCTGATGGAAAACCGATAAGGAAATGATAGCCCGGGGCGGGGCCGGTTGGAATCCGGCAACGGGAAAATAATTGATGGCGGCAAGAGTGAGGGAAGTATTGCTATCCGGCCGGCACGGGTCAGTTTTGGGCGCAGCAAAACCCGATCCGGCCCGGCGCCGATTGCCCAAACCCGCCCTGGCGCCGACAATAACGGTTTGACGTCTCAACCCCGGAAAGACGATGTTCAAGCCTGCCATGCTGCTGTTGGCCCCGGCGCTGCTCCTGAGCGGCTGTGCCGGCCTGGAACTGCCCTATTACGGCGGTGACACCAAGCGGGTGTCGGCCCGCACGCCCGGCGTCGCCGTTACCCGGGAAAGTCCGCCCGCCCTGAGCAGCGTGGCGTTCATCTCCGATTCACGCTTTGACCGGGTCCGCGCCCGGCAATGCGCCGGTGAGCTGCTCACACCGCCGGCGGAAAAGGAGGACATCATCGAATACACCGGGGAGGATCTGCTGAAGGCCCGGGGCGAGATCGCGCTGGAGGAAATGCAATACGCCGTGCTGCCCACCCATTACCGGATCAGATTCCGGCTGGCCGCGCTGGCCCACCACAACGGCATTACCTACGGCTTCAACCATCTGCAGCTGGCCCGGGAAAGCGACTGGGGCCTCGGCGGCCACGATTTCCAACCCCTGCCCCCCTCCGGCGCCGACGCCGACAAGGTCTACCGGGCACTGCAAGCCTTGTATCAGGAACTGGACAGCTGTATCGCCGGCTGAGGTGATACCACTTGCGATGTTGGAATCGACTAAAACACCTGAAAAGGGTTGAAAGTATTCCCCACCAATATTCCTCGGGAATCCCCCAACGCATTTCGTGTTAGTGCTCGTTAACCAGGAAAGCCGTATGCTTGATGGTGCCCGGAGCCGGACTTGAACCGGCACGCTGTTACCAGCGAGGGATTTTAAATCCCTTGTGTCTACCGATTTCACCATCCGGGCGTAGACGTACTGAGGAAATTTGGAGGCGCGTAGCGGAGTCGAACCGCTCTAAACGGATTTGCAATCCGCTGCATAACCGCTTTGCTAACGCGCCGAAAGAGGTCATTTAGATGCTGAGCATTCTAATGACCGGGGCCTGCCAGTCAACTTTAATCTGGATTTTTCGATTCGTTCGCACACTTTTTATGCGCAAGGCCCCATTTTGGCAATCGGGCCGGGCTGCCGGTCAGCGTGCCCCGGTCAAGTCGCCCCAGGCGGCTTTCAGGTAGTCGTAGGCCGAGGCCAGGGTCAGGCCGGTGGCCACGTACAGCAGCAGGTAGCTGGCCCAGATCATGTAGATGCTCTGCTGCCAGATAAGGCCGATCAGCGCCAGCATCTGGATGGTGGTCTTCCACTTGCCTATCCAGCTCACCGCCACCCGCGCGCGCTGACCGATCTCCGCCATCCATTCGCGTAGGGCCGAGATGATGATCTCCCGCCCGATCATGAACATGGCGGGAATGGTCACCAGCGGGCTGCTGTAGTCTTCCACTATCAGAACCAGGGCGCTGGCCACCATCACCTTGTCGGCCACCGGATCGAGAAAGGCGCCGAAGGGCGTGCTCTGCTCGAGCTGACGGGCCAGGAAGCCGTCGAACCAGTCGGTCACCGCCGCCAGGGTGAATACCGCCGCCGCCCAGAAATAGGCCCAGTCGAACGGCAGATAGAACAGAACGATAAAAACCGGGATCAGCAGGAGTCGGAAAAAAGTCAGGGAATTAGGGACGTTTATCATTGTTATTCAAGCCATAGGATGATGCTGTTACATGGTGCATGATGAATCTCAGTGATGCAACGCATCATGTATTTTTTCTGCCAGCGCTTCGCTGATCCCCGGCACCTTGGCCAGTTCGTCCACGCTGGCCCGTTGCACCTCCTGCAGGCCACCCAGGTATTTCAACAACGCCTGGCGGCGCTTGGCTCCCACCCCGGGAATCGACTCCAGGGTGCTGGTGGTGCGTACCTTGCCCCGCTGGGCCCGGTGCCCGGTAATGGCGAAACGGTGGGATTCGTCGCGGATGTGCTGGATCAGGTGCAGCGCCGGCAGGTCGGCGGGCAAATGCCGCTCTTGGTGGCTGCCGCCCATGACGAGCGTCTCCAGCCCCGGCTTGCGGGTCACGCCCTTGGCCACGCCAACAAGCAGCGGCTTGCACGGGCTGTCCGCCAGTTCCCGGGCCACCACCTCTTCCGCCCGGGCCAGTTGGCCCAGGCCGCCGTCGATAAACAGCAGGTCGGGCAGCTTGTCCACATCGGCCTGGCGGAAACGCCGACTCAGCGCCTGCTCCATGGCGGCGTAGTCGTCGCCGGGGGTGATGCCGCCGATGTTGAAGCGGCGGTATTCGCTTTTCAGCGGCCCGTCCTGGTTGAACACCACGCAGGAGGCCACCGTCTTTTCCCCCATGGTATGGGAGATGTCGAAACATTCCATGCGGCCGATGTCGGTGACCGCCAGTACTTCTTCCAGCTGCTTGAGCCGCTGGCGCTGGGTGCTCTTGTGGGCCAGCCGGCTGGCCAGGGCGCTCTGGGCGTTGGTTTGCGCCAGCTTGATAAAGCGGGCCCGCTCGGCACGCAGCCGGCTGCGCAGCTTCACCCGCCGCTGGTAATGCTGGCTCAGGGTATCGCTCAGCACTTCCTCATCGGGCAGGCTGCGGTCGAGCAGGATTTCGGCGGGGGCTTCCCGGCCGCCGATACCGGACAGGTAAAACTGCAGCACGAAGCTCTGCAGAATCTCTTCCGGATCCGTGTCCGGCGGCATCCTGGGGAAATAGCTGCGGCTGCCCAGCACCTTGCCCTGGCGGATGAACAGCACCTGCACGCAGGCCAGGCTGCGCTCGGCGGCCAGGCCGATCACGTCCAGGTCGTCCAGCACCTTGCCGCTGACGAACTGCTGCTCCTGCATCCGGCGCAACGCCTGCAACTGGTCGCGAAAGCGCGCCGCCTCCTCGAAGCGCAGCGCCTGGCTGGCCTGCTCCATGCTGTCCGCCAGATCGGTCAGCACCTGCTGGTTCTTGCCCTGCAGGAACAGCCGGGCCAGCTGCACCTGGTGGGCGTATTCCTCGTCGCTGACCAGGCCGGCCACGCAGGGGCCGGCACAGCGCTTGAGCTGGTACATCAGACAGGGCCGGGAGCGGTTGGCGTAAACCCCGTCCTCGCACTGGCGCACCGGAAACAGCTTCTGCATCAGGTGCAGGCTGTCGCGCACCGCCACCCCGCTGGGATAGGGGCCGAAGTATTCGCCCTTGTGCTTGCGCGGCCCGCGGTGGATGCCGATGCGGGGATGACGGTGATCGGTGATGATGATGTAGGGGTAGGACTTGTCGTCCCGCAGCAGCACGTTGTAGCGCGGCAGGTGCTGTTTGATCAGGTTGTGCTCGAGGATCAGCGCCTCGGTTTCGGTGTGGGTCACCGTCACCTGCACATCGGCAATCTGGCGCACCAGGGCGCGGGTCTTCTCGCCGCTGACGTTGCCGCGGAAATAGGAAGACAGCCGCTTCTTCAGGTTTTTCGCCTTGCCCACGTAGATCACCTCCCCGGCGGCGTCATGCATCAGATACACGCCGGGTTGCTCGGTCACCACCTTGAGAAAGGCTTTGGCATCGAAGGAGGGGTTCATGGACCCTTAGATTTTTTCCGCGTCCAGCATGCCGTAGCGGATCGCCAGGTGGGTCAGCTCGACGTCGCCGTTGATGTTGAGCTTGCTGAACAACCGGTAGCGATAGCTGTTGACCGTTTTCGGGCTCAGGTTGAGCTGCTCGGAAATGTCGGTCACCCGCTGCCCCTTGGTGATCATCAGCATGATCTGCAGCTCCCGCTCGGACAGTTGCTTGAACGGGTTTTCCTCGTTGGAAAACTGGCTCAGCGCCATGCGCTGGGCGATTTCCGGCGAGATGTAACGCTGGCCGCTGTTGACCAGGCGAATGGCGTTGATCATTTCTTCCGGCCCGGCGCCCTTGGTCAGGTAGCCGGCGGCCCCCGCCTGCATCACCTTGGTCGGAAAGGGGTTTTCGGTGTGGATGGTTAACACGATGATCTTCACATCCGGGTTGAAGCGCAAGATCTTGCGGGTGGCTTCCAGGCCGCCGATACCCGGCATGTTCATATCCATCAGGATGACGTCGGGGTGGTGTTCCCGGCACCATTGCACGGCCTCTTCGCCGCTCTTGGCCTCCCCCACCACCTTCATTCCCTTGACGTCTTCTAGTATGCGTCGGATCCCTGTGCGCACTAACTCATGGTCATCAACCAGGAATACGTTAATCAAAAGATGTTCTCCGACTGCTGTAGCCTGCGTAGCGTAAAACACGTTCCCGAAGTCGGCATCATAGCGGAAGATGCAGGCGGATAAAACCGCTCGCCAACCGGGGCACACTTTAGTATCAAATCAAGTACATATTGGCAACATAAAGACCGTTTGTCTGGCGGGAATCTCTCAAAAACAAGATAAAAGGCGCCGAAGCGCCTTGATTGTCAGAACTCCTCGGCCAGGGTGGGCAGGTTGCGGTACTCGATATCGGCGGCGGCCTTCAGCGCCTGGATCAGGCTCTGGTATTCCCGCTGTCCCTGAATGCCGCTCTGGCCTTCGCGGATCTGGGCCAGTTGCTCGGACGGCTCGGCCGGGGTGGACACCCGGTTCAGCTTCAGCACCGCCTGATCGCCATTGGCCAAGGGCACGATGCGCAGGCTCGGCTGCTCGCCGGGGCTGGCCATGGCGAACAGGGCATTGAGCAGCTCGGGCTCAAGCTCGCGGGTTTCGCGGGAAACGCCGTTCAGCGTTTCCACGCTCAGCGCCTGCTCAGACAGCCACTGCCCCTGCTCGCCCTCGCTCCAGGCCTGCTGCAGCGCCTGGGCGGACTCGGCCGCCAGCGTCTCGGCCCTGGCGGCGGCGGCCAGCTCCAGCGCCAGCTCCTCGACCTCGGCAAAATCGCGCACCGCGGCGGGCCTGTGCTCGATCACATGGATGACGGCGGCCTTGTTGTCCCCCAGTTCAATCAGATCCGAGTTCATGCCCTGCTCCCGCAGGCGCTCGGAGAAGGCCTCGGACAGCAGGCGCGGATCATTGATGGCGGCCGGCGCCTCTACGGCGGAGAAGTAATCGGTGGACTGGATCTCCAGCCCCAGCTCCTGGGCCGCCATGTCCAGCGAGTCGGGAAACTCGAAAGCCAGCTCGGCCAGGCGCTGTTCCTGCTCGTAGAAGGCGTTGGCGGCCTGCTCCCGGGCCAGGCGCTCGGCGATGGCGTCACGCACCTCGGCCAGCGGCCGGGTCTGCCCGGGCCGGACGTCCAGCAAGGTGATCAGGTGCAGGCCGAATTCGCTCTCCACCACCTC
The DNA here is from genome assembly GCF_003012775.1 of Zobellella endophytica. GTDB lineage: Bacteria > Pseudomonadota > Gammaproteobacteria > Enterobacterales > Aeromonadaceae > Oceanimonas > Oceanimonas endophytica. The sequence goes on from NZ_PXYG01000003.1 coordinate 252,550, forward strand.
GGACACCTCGCCCACTTCGTCCAGGGCGAAGGCCGCGGAGTCGAAGGCCGGATCCATGGTGCCCTGCTCCATCCACTCCAGCTCGCCGCCGTTGCCGCCGGAGAACACATCGTCCGATTCACTCTCCGCCAACGCGGCGAACGACTCGCCGGCGGCCAGGCGATCGGCAATGGCCTGGATTTTCTGCCTCGCCTCGTCCCCCTTGTTGACCATGATATGAGCCAGCTTGCGCTGCTCGGGCTGGCTGTAGCTCGCCTGGTTAGCCTGGTAATAGGCCTCAATCGCCTGCTCGTCGATCTCGTCGCCGGAGAGGGCGCCCGCATCCAGCAGCAGGTAGTTGATCTTCACCTGCTCGGGGCGCTGGAAGCGCTCGGGATGCTGCTGATAGTAGGCCTGGGCATCGTCGCTGCTCGGCTCGACCCGGGCGATGAAATCGGCCAGGGGCAGGCGCACCAGCTCGGCGTCCCGCTGCTGGCGGCTCAGCCGATCCAGCCAGCCGGCTTCCGCTTCCAGGGTGAAGCTGGATCCCACCAGGGCATTGAGCAGCAGTTGCCGGCTGATGTCCTGGCGCACGCTGTCACGCAGTTGCTCGGCGCTGAGGCCGCTACGGGCCAGCAGTTGCAGGTAGCGGTCGTTGTCGAACCGGCCGTCCTGCTGGAACTCCGGCAGGGCGCGGATGGCGTTGCGCACCTGCTCATCGCTGGCGCGCAGGCCCAGTTCCTGCACCTTCTGATCGAGCAGCCGCTGCTCCACCATCTGCTCCAGCACGGAGCGACGGATCTGCGCCACATACTGGGGATCCCCCAGCAACTGGCTGAACTGGGTGCCCAGCTGGTTTTCCAACCGGGCCCGCTCGTTGCGGTAGGCGTTTTCCAGCGCCTGGGCGCTGATCTCGTCGCCGTTGACCACGGCCGCCACTTCCTGCGCCGGCCGGGAGACATAGCTGCCCACCCCGGCCAGGGCGAAGGATAAGATAATCAGTACGAGGATGACTTTGGAGACGGTGCTTTGGGCTCCCGCTCTTAGCTTGTCAAAAAACATAAAGTGTCGTTGCTCCCGATAGACGGTCGTGCCGCCTTATCCGAAAAAAAAGCGCACCTCGAGATGCGCCCTGTTCGGATCATGACCTGCTGGACCCGAAGTCCAAGTAAGGGGTCGCTTAGTTGACGGCGTCTTTCAGCGCTTTGCCGGCCTTGAACGCCGGGGTCTTGGCGGCGGCGATCTCGATGGCGGCGCCGGTTTGCGGGTTGCGGCCGGTGCGGGCGGCACGCTCGCGCACCTCGAAGGTACCGAAGCCCACCAGAGACACGGACTCGCCTTCTTTCAGAGAATCGGAGATCGCATCCACGAAGGCGTCCAGAGCACGGCCGGCGGCGGCTTTGGTGATGTCGGCGCCGTCGGCGATTTTATCGATCAGTTGAGATTTATTCACAGTCATTCCCCTTGTCGTTATTTTTGCGTTGGTCTGATGACGCAACCCTAACCTGATATCGTTATTTGGTTGAAAGCCGGGTTCTGGCCCGGCCGTTTGTCTCGTATCGGAGGCGGCATATTCCCCGCCGCGCCCCGGGTCAGATGAAATCCACCCAAGGCTACTGCGAGTCATGGCCGCTGACAAGCCTGAAACCGTGACTTGGGCGCAAAAAGCCTAAGCCGATGCGACAGAAAAGCCTTCCGGCGGCTGTTCCAGCGCCAGCTCCAGCACTTCCTCTATCCAGCGCACCGGATGGATCTCCAGATCCTGCTTCACGTTGGCCGGAATTTCTTCCAGATCCCGCTCGTTCTCCTTGGGGATCAGCACCCGCTTGATGCCGCCGCGGTGGGCCGCCAGCAGCTTCTCCTTGAGGCCACCGATAGGCAGTACTTCGCCGCGCAGGGTGATCTCGCCGGTCATGGCCACGTCGGCCCGCACCGGGTTACCGGTCAGGCTGGACACCAGGGCGGTGCACATGGCGATACCGGCACTGGGGCCGTCCTTGGGGGTGGCGCCTTCCGGCACGTGCACATGGATGTCGCGCTTCTCGTGAAAGTCAGCGTTGATGCGCCATTTTTCCGCCCGGGAGCGCACCACCGTCATCGCCGCCTGGATGGATTCCTGCATCACGTCGCCGAGCGAGCCGGTATAGGTGAGCTTGCCCTTGCCGGCCACGTTGGCCACTTCGATGGTCAGCAGGTCGCCGCCCACCTCGGTCCAGGCCAGGCCGGTCACCTGCCCCACCTGGTTGTGATCTTCCGCCTTGCCGTAGTCGAAGCGGTGCACGCCCAGGTAGTTCTTCAAGTTGTCCTGGTTGATCACCACCTGCTTGAGATCCTTGTTAAGCAGTATCTCCTTCACCGCCTTGCGGCACAGCTTGGAGATTTCCCGCTCCAGGCTGCGCACCCCGGCTTCCCGGGTGTAGTAGCGGATAATGCCGATGATGGCCGAGTCTTCCACCACCACTTCATTTTCCTTCAGGCCGTTGCGGCTGATCTGTTTGGACAGCAGGTGGCGCTTGGCGATGTTGAGCTTCTCGTCCTCGGTGTAGCCGGACAGCCGGATCACCTCCATCCGGTCGAGCAGCGGACCCGGAATGTGCATGGAGTTGGAGGTAGCCACGAACATCACGTCGGACAGATCGTAGTCCACCTCCAAGTAATGGTCGTTGAAGCTGTGGTTCTGCTCCGGATCCAGCACCTCCAGCAGGGCCGAGGCCGGATCGCCACGCATGTCGGAGGACATCTTGTCGATTTCGTCCAGCAGGAACAGCGGGTTGCGCACCCCGACCTTGGCCATTTTCTGGATCAGCTTGCCGGGCATGGAGCCGATATAGGTACGGCGGTGGCCGCGGATTTCCGCCTCGTCCCGTACCCCGCCGAGCGCCATACGCACATACTTGCGGCCGGTGGCCCTGGCGATGGACTGACCGAGGGAGGTCTTGCCCACCCCGGGCGGGCCCACCAGGCACAGGATGGGACCTTTCAGCTTGTTGATCCGGCTCTGCACCGCCAGGTATTCGATGATGCGTTCCTTGACCTTTTCCAGGCCGTAGTGATCGGCGTCCAGGGTTTCCTCGGCCTTGGCCAGGTCTTTCTTCACCTTGGAGCGCTTCTTCCAGGGCACCGAGATCATCCAGTCGATATAGCCGCGCACCACCGTGGCTTCCGCCGACATCGGCGACATCATCTTCAGCTTGGCCAGCTCCGCCTCGGTTTTCTGCCGGGCTTCGTCGGTCATGCCGGCCTCTTCGATTTTCTGTTGCAGCGCTTCGAATTCGTCGGGCACGTCGTCCAGCTCACCCAGCTCTTTCTGGATGGCCTTCATCTGTTCGTTGAGATAGTACTCGCGCTGGCTCTTTTCCATCTGCTTCTTGACCCGGGCGCGGATGCGGCGCTCGACCTGCAGCAGATCGATCTCCGACTCCATCATCGCCATCAGGTACTCCAGGCGCTCGCCCACCTGGGCGATTTCCAGCACCTTCTGCTTGTCTTCCAGCTTGAGCGGCATGTGGGCCGCCATGGTGTCGGCCAGGCGCGCCGCGTCCTCAATGGCGGACAGGGAGGTCAGCACCTCGGGCGGGATCTTCTTGTTGAGCTTGATGTAGCCTTCAAACTGGGTGATGGCCGAACGCACCAGCACTTCCTGCTCGCGCTCGTCCAGCGGCTCGGTGGCCAGGTACTGGGCCTCGGCCACGAAGTAGCCGTCGTGCTCGCGCAACTGCTCCAGCCGGGCCCGCTGGCCCCCTTCCACCAGCACCTTGACGGTGCCGTCGGGCAGCTTGAGCAGCTGCAGCACGTTGGCCACGGTGCCGACCTGGTAGAGGTCATCGGCCCCAGGATCATCGGTCGAGGCATCTTTCTGCGCGATCAGCAGCACCTTCTTGTCCTGCTCCATGGCCGCTTCCAGGCAGCGGATGGACTTTTCCCGTCCCACGAACAGCGGGATCACCATATGGGGATACACAACCACGTCACGGAGAGGCAGGACGGGGGTTTCGATGCGTTCGGAACGCTCTAGGGTCATAGTGTCCTCTCGGCTTGAATGCAATTTATTAGCGCTTGGGCAGTATATGGGGGCGGGATCGCAAGATTCAATCGCCGCGGGCGGAAAAACAGAAAAAGGGGCCTAAAGCCCCTTTTGACTGTTCAAAAATAGCCCGCCTCAGTCGCCGGAAGCGGCCTGGGCTTCCCCTTTCTGGTAGATGAGAATGGGGTCGGACTCGCCCTTGATCACGGTTTCGTCGATCACCACCTTGGCCACGTCGTCCACCGAGGGCAGATCGTACATGGTGTTGAGCAGCACGCCTTCCACGATGGAACGCAGGCCGCGCGCGCCGGTCTTGCGCTCCATCGCCTTGCGGGCAATGGCGCGCAGGGCGTCGTCACGGAACTCCAGTTCCACGTCCTCGAGCGAGAACAGCGCCGCATACTGCTTGGTGAGCGCGTTCTTGGGCTCGGACAGGATCTGCACCAGGGCGTCTTCATCCAGCTCGGTGAGCGTGGCCACCACCGGCAGGCGACCGATGAACTCGGGGATCAGGCCGTATTTGACCAGGTCCTCGGGCTCGACCCGGGTAAAGATCTCGCTCAGGGTGGCCTTGTTGCTCTTGGTTTTCACCTCGGCGCCGAAACCGATGCCGGTGCCCTTGTCCATGCGCTGCTCGATCACCTTGTCCAGGCCGGCGAAGGCGCCGCCGCAGATAAACAGGATCTTGGAGGTATCCACCTGCAGGAACTCCTGCTGGGGATGCTTGCGCCCGCCCTGGGGCGGTACCGAGGCCACGGTGCCCTCGATCAGTTTCAGCAAGGCCTGCTGTACCCCTTCACCGGACACGTCCCGGGTGATGGAGGGGTTGTCGGACTTACGGGAAATCTTGTCGATTTCATCGATGTAGACGATGCCGCGCTGGGCCTTCTCCACGTCGTAGTCGCACTTCTGCAGCAGCTTCTGGATGATGTTCTCCACGTCCTCGCCCACGTAACCGGCTTCGGTCAGGGTGGTGGCGTCGGCCATGGTGAAGGGCACATCCAGCAGCCGGGCCAGGGTTTCGGCCAGCAGGGTCTTGCCCGAGCCGGTGGGACCGATCAGCAGGATGTTGGACTTGCCGAGCTCGACGCCGTCGGTAGAGCCGGCGTTGCGCAGCCGCTTGTAGTGGTTGTACACCGCCACCGCCAGCACTTTCTTGGCGTGGTCCTGACCGATGACATAGTCATCCAGGTGAGCGCGGATCTCATGGGGCGTCGGCAGGGCACTGCCTTCACGCTTGGGTGAAATATCCTTGATCTCTTCCCGGATGATGTCTTCGCACAGCTCGACACACTCGTCACAAATATAGACGGAAGGGCCTGCGATGAGCTTACGCACTTCATGTTGGCTTTTACCGCAAAAAGAACAGTACAGCAGCTTGCCGCCATCCCCTTCGCCCCTGCGTTTATCTGTCATTCAGTCACCTCTTATGCGTACAGGCTGCGGAGCGCTTGCAACTCTCACTAATGAGTGTACAGCACCCCACCCCGCTTTGCTCAACCGCGCTTGTGGAACACCTCGTCCACCAGGCCGTATTCTTTGGCCTGGTCCGCCGACATGAAGTTGTCGCGGTCGGTATCACGCTCGATGATCGACAGATCCTGACCGGTGTGCTCCGCCAGCAGGCGATTGAGCTTTTCTTTGATATACAGAATTTCCTTGGCGTGGATCTGGATGTCCGACGCCTGCCCCTGGAAGCCGCCCAGGGGCTGGTGGATCATCACCCTGCTGTTGGGCAGGGCGAACCGCTTGCCCGTCGCGCCGCCGGCCAGCAGGAAGGCCCCCATGGAGCAGGCCTGGCCCATGCACACCGTGCTCACGTTCGGCTTGATGAACTGCATGGTATCATAAATCGACATGCCCGCCGTGACCGATCCGCCCGGCGAGTTGATGTACAGATAGATATCCTTTTCCGGGTTTTCCGATTCCAGGAACAGCAACTGGGCACAGATCAGGTTGGCCATGTGGTCTTCGACCTGGCCGGTCAGGAAAATCACCCGCTCTTTCAGCAGACGGGAATAAATATCGTAGGAACGTTCGCCCTTGGCGGTCTGCTCTACCACCATGGGGATCAGGGCAGCCAGGGGCCCGTCCATCATCGGATTATGGTTGTTTGACATAAGATATTGTCCCCAAAACAAAATGGCCCAAGTGCACTCACACTGGGGCCATTATACGCAAGAGCTTAATGCTTAAGTCAAATGTTCTTAAGCGCCAACGCCCGGCTTGTTCATCAGGTCGTCAAAGCTGACCTGCTTGTCGGTCACCTTGGCCTGGGCCAGCACGAACTCGATGGCCTGATCTTCGATGGCCAGGTTACGCACGCTTTCCAGCAGCTGCTGGTTTTCGTTGTAGTAGGCGACCACTTCGGTCGGGTCTTCGTAGGCGGACGCCATGGAGGCGATGATTTCCTGCACCTTGGCATCGTCAGCCTTGATCTCGTTGGTCTTGATCACTTCGCCCAGCAGCAGACCCACGCGCACCCGGCGCTCGGCCTGTTCCTGGAATAGCTCGGCCGGCAGTTGCGGGGCGTTCTTCGGATCCATGCCGCCGAAACGCTGCAGCGCCTGCTGCCGCAGGGTGTCGATTTCGCCGTCGATCAGGGACTTGGGCACGTCCACCGGGTTCTGCTCCAATAGACCGTCGATCACCTGTTCTTTCACGGAAGCTTTCAGTGCCTGGGCCAGTTCGCGCTCCATGTTCTTGCGCACTTCGGCTTTCAGGCCGTCGACGGAGCCGTCGGCGATGCCGAAGCGCTGCACGAATTCTTCGGTCAGCTCGGGCAGTTGCTGGGCTTCGACCTTGGTCACGGCCACGGCGAACTGGGCCGGTTTGCCTTTCAGGTTTTCGGCGTGGTATTCCTCGGGGAAGGTCACTTCCAGGGTGAAGTCGTCACCGACTTTCTTGCCCAGCAGGCCGTCTTCGAAGCCGGGGATCATGCGGCCGGAGCCCAGTACCAGCACGAAGTCTTCGGCAGCGCCGCCTTCGAACTCTTCACCGTCCACGGAGCCCACGAAGTTCATGGTCACCCGGTCGCCGTCGGCGGCTTCGCGCTCGACGCTCACCCAGTCGGCGTGCTGCTTGCGTAGGGTGTCGATCATCTTGTCCAGATCGGCGTCGGTCACCTCGGCTTGAGGTTTCTCGACGGATACCGCGTCCAGCCCCTTGACTGCCACTTCCGGGTAGACTTCGAAGGTGGCGATAAAGGTAAAGTCTTCGCCGGCCTTGATCGGCGCCGGCTGCATGGTCGGCATGCCGGCCGGGTTCAGTTTCTCGGCGATCACGGCTTCGAAGAAGTTGCGCTGCATCAGCTCGCCGGCCACGTCGGCTTCCACGGAGGAACCGAACATTTTCTTGACGATGGACAGCGGGGCCTTACCAGGACGGAAACCGTCGATACGACGGGTCTTGGCCAGCTGACGCAGGCGGCTGTTCACTTCGCCGTCCACTTTCTCAGCCGGTACGGTAATGGTCAGACGGCGCTCCAGGCCTTGGGTCGTCTCTACAGAAACTTGCATTCTTATACCTCAATTTTCTTCAGCACCTTTGTGCTGACCCTGTGATGTATGGGAAGCAGCCCAGCTGCTCCTTGAATCCTGGCGAAGGCCCATGGCCTTCATGGTAAAAAGACGCGGCATTATAGCGAGGCAAAAAACCAGCGTCGAGCGGCAGTCGGCGACTGTTGGGCAATATGAGGCATAAATAGCGCTTTTCAACCCCGTCAGGCCGGTTTTTACCACCGAACCGGCCCAGCGTCCATCCGATGGCCGGCGCCGATCAGGGCATGGTATGGATAAAGGCTTTCCACTTGTTCTGCAACCGGATGACCCAGCGCGGGGTTGACGCGCCGGTTCCGGCCGCCTCCAGCCGGGGATGGGCTCCCACCACCCGGGCCAGTACCGCCTCCTGGGCCGGCTCGACGTCGACGAAGAACAGATGTCGCCCCGCATTCAGCTCGCCCCGGTACTTGCGAAACGCCCGGTGGGGTTGCTGGATGCCGAACATGCCGCCTTCCCAGGTGCAAAAGCCCAGCGCCACTATCGCCAGAAACACGAAGGGCGTCCAGCCGACGCTGGTCGTCATACCGGAGAAGTAACTGACCAGCAGCACCAGCGCCGCGGCCACTACCCCGATGAGGGCACCCAGTTCGGTGGAATGCACCACGTCCTGCTTCAGTACCGGCTCCACCTCATGCAGCCGGTGCCGCTCCACCTCGCCATCCTGCTCGCTGAGAACATGGATCTGCGGCTGGGTCACGCCGCCCTCCTCCAGTTCCTGTTCGACGGCCTCCAGATCATCCAGGTCGTCGCTGAGATAGTAATACCGTTTCATGACTGCCTCCCCATTCGGTGAGGATGGCCGTGCACCTCCCACCAGTTCCGATCGCCATGTTAATAGTATAAGCAAGGCCGTTATGACCCGCACCGCCCACCTTACCGGAGCGAACCACGACAAAACGCCGGCGTGCGCCGGCGTTGGAAATTCGGGTCCATGGCCGTACTCAGCCGGCTTTGGCCTTCAGTTTTTTCACATTGTTCTTCCCGGCTTTCGGCTCGTGTTCCACCCCTTCCTGGTAGGCCAGGCCGTAGAAGCTGTCGTGCAGCAGTTGCCTGAGCTCGGTGATCAGCGGGTAGCGCGGGTTGGCGCCGGTGCACTGATCGTCGAAGGCGGCGATGGCCAGCTCGTCAAGCTTGGCCAGGAAGTCGGCCTCGTTGACCCCGGCGTCGCGGATGGAAGCCGGAACTCCCAGCTCGGCCTTCAGGCTGTCCAGCCAGGCCACCAGTTTCTCCACCTTGGCACTGCCGCCGTCGGCAGGTGATGCCAGGCCCAGGTGCACCGCCACCTCGCCGTAGCGGCACTTGGCCTGGGGCCGGTCGTACTGGCTGAAGGCGGTCTGCTTGGTCGGGTTGTCATTGGCGTTGTAGCGAATGACGTTGCTGATCAGCAGGGCGTTGGCCAGGCCATGGGGCAGGTGGAACTCGGCGCCAAGCTTGTGGGCCATGGAGTGGCAAACCCCGAGGAAGGACTGGGCGAAGGCCACGCCGGCCAGGGTGGCGCCGTTGTGCACCTTTTCCCGCGCCTGCGGATCCTGGGCTCCCTTGTGATAGGCCGCCGGCAGGTAATTCTTCAGCAGGGTCAGGGCCTGCAGCGCCTGGCCATCGGCATACTCGTTGGCCAGCACCGACACATAGGCTTCCAGGGCATGGGTGACCGCGTCCAGGCCGCCGAAGGCGGTCAGGGACTTGGGCAGGTTCATCACTAGATCCGCATCGATGACGGCCATGTCCGGAGTCAGTTCGTAGTCCGCCAGCGGGTACTTGATGCCGGTCTGGTCGTCGGTGACCACCGCGAAGGGGGTCACTTCCGAGCCGGTGCCCGAGGTGGTGGGGATGCACACCATGGCGGCCTTGGCGCCCATTTTCGGGAAGCGGTAGATGCGCTTGCGGATATCCATGAAGCGCATGGACAGCTCTTCGAAGTGGGTGTCGGGATGCTCGTACATCACCCACATGATCTTGGCCGCATCCATCGGGGAACCACCGCCCAGGGCGACGATGACGTCGGGCTGGAAGTGCAGCATGCGCTCGGCACCCTTGCGTACCGTGGTCAGGGTCGGATCCGCTTCCACTTCATGAAAGACTTCCACTTCCATGCCCTGGGCCTTGAGTTGGCGACCGACTTTGTCGGCGTAACCGTTGTTGAACAGGAAGGCGTCGGTCACCACCATGGCCCGGCGTTTGCCACTCAGATCGGTCAATGCCTCGGCCAGGCAGCCCCGGCGGAAATAGATGGACTTGGGAAGCTTGTGCCACAGCATGTTTTCCGCCCTCTTGGCCACGACTTTACGGTTGATCAGGTGTTTGGGTCCCACGTTCTCCGAGATGGAGTTGCCGCCCCAGGAGCCGCAGCCCAGGGTCAGGGACGGGGCCAGCTTGAAGTTGTACAGATCGCCGATGCCACCGTGGGAAGCCGGGGTATTGACCAGGATGCGGGCGGTCTTCATACGGTCACCGAACAGGCGAATACGCTCGGCGTTGAGATCCTGATCGGTATAGAGGGTGGAGGTATGGCCGATGCCGCCCAGGATCACCATCTGCTCCGCCATGTCCAGGGCCTGGGCGAAATCGCGGGCGCGGAACATGCCCAGCGTCGGTGACAGCTTCTCGTGGGCGAAGGGCTCATCGTGGCCGATGGCCAGCCCTTCACCGATCAGGATACGGGTATCGGCCGGCACCGCGACCCCCGCCATGGCCGCGATGGCCTGGGCCGGCTGGCCGACGATATCGGCGTTAAGGGCACCGTTCTTCAAGATCACCGCCCGCACCTTGTCGGCGTCGGCACTCGGCAGCACATAGCCACCGTGGCTCTGGAAGCGGGCCTTGACCTGGTCATAGACCTCGTCCAGCACGATCACCGCCTGCTCGGAGGCACAGACCACGCCGTTGTCGAAGGTCTTGGACATCACAATGGACGCCACCGCCCGCTTGATGTCGGCGGACTCGTCGATCACCACCGGGGTATTGCCCGCCCCCACGCCGATGGCCGGCTTGCCGGAGGAATAGGCCGCCTTCACCATGCCGGGACCGCCGGTGGCCAGGATCAGGTTGATGTCCGGATGCTGCATCAGGTGGTTGGACAACGCCACCGAGGGGCTGTCTACCCAGCCGATAATATCGCGCGGTGCCCCCGCCTCGACCGCCGCCTGCAGTACCAGGCGGGCGGCCTCGCAGGTGGCGCCCTTGGCCCGGGGATGGGGCGAAAAGATGATGCCGTTACGGGTCTTGAGCGCGATCAGCGCCTTGAAGATGGCGGTGGAAGTCGGGTTGGTGGTGGGCACGATGCCGCAGATCAGACCCACCGGCTCGGCGATGGTAATGGTGCCGAAGTCGCTGTCTTCCTCCAGCACGCCGCAGGTGCGCTCGTCCTTGTACTTGTTGTAGATGTACTCGGAGGCGAAATGGTTCTTGATCACCTTGTCTTCCACCAGGCCCATGCCGGTCTCGGCCACCGCCTGCTGGGCCAGCGGAATACGGGCATGGTTGGCGGCCAGGGCCGCGGCGCGGAAGATTTTGTCCACCTGTTCCTGGCTGAAGCCGGCGTAGCGGTGTTGGGCGGCCTTGACGCGGGCCACCAGGGTGTCCAGCTCTTGCAGGGTTGAAACGACCATAGGGATACTCCTCACTCGAAAATAAAAAACCTTGGCTAAAACCTGAGCCTCGGGGGCTTAACCAAAGATTTGATACCAGTGTAAGAGATACCCTTTAGTGGGTATTGATCCGGATCAGCATTTCACCCAGAAACGTAATTTAATTACATAATCACAGGGAAAGAGAAAATTAGACGATTAATCAGGAATTCATGTAGGAAAATAACAAGGCATGCCGAAGCATGCCTTGTGTCACCGAACCCGCGCTACCTTAGAAGGAAACCCGGCGGTACTTGCGGTATTCCGGCTGCCAGAAATTGGCTTCTATCGCCTCATCCAGCGCCGCATCGGAGATCTGCAGCGCCTGGCCCTGCAACTGGGCGGTCTTGGCCACCATCTTGGCGATCTGCTTGCTTACCTGCTGGATTTCGCCAAGCGGCGGCAGCAGGGCGCCTTCACCGTCTTGGGCCAGGGGCGAGCAGGCCGCCAGCGCCCGGCTGGAGGACATCAACATGGCATCGGTTACCCGTTTGGCGCCACAGGCCAGCACGCCGAGGCCGATGCCGGGGAAGATGTAGGAGTTGTTGCACTGGGCGATTTCATACAGCTTGCCCTTGTACTCCACCGGCGCAAAGGGACTGCCGGTGGCCACCAGGGCCTGGCCATCGGTCCAATTGATGATGTCTTCCGGGGTGGCTTCGACCCGGGAGGTGGGATTGGACAGCGGGAAGATGATGGGCCGCGGGCAGTGGGCGTGCATGGTCTTGATCACCTCTTCGGTGAACAGCCCCGGCTGGCCGGACACGCCGATCAGGATGTCGGGCCTGGCGTTCTGCATCACTTCCAGCAGGGAGATGTTCTCGCCCGACACCTGCCAGTCCTTGATGCTCTCCAGCGACTGGGCCAGCGGGCGCTGGAAGTCGACCAGGTTGGGCATGTTGTCGGTGATAAGGCCGAAGCGGTCCACCATGAATACCCGCTCTCGGGCCTTGGCATCGCTCAGGCCCTCGGCCTTCATCTGCGCCACTATCTGCTCGGCGATGCCGCAGCCGGCGGAGCCGGAGCCGAGGAAAGCGACCTTCTTCTCGGACAGCTTGCTGCCGCTGGCTTCACAGGCGGCGATCAGCGAGCCCAGGGTCACCGCGGCGGTGCCCTGGATGTCGTCGTTGAAGCAGCACAGCTCGTCCTTGTAGCGGTTGAGCAGCGGCATGGCATTCTTCTGGGCGAAGTCCTCGAACTGCAGCAGCACGTTGGGCCAGCGGCGCTTCACCGCCTTGATGAAGGCATCGACGAACTGCTCGTACTCCTCGCCGGTGACCCGCGGATTGCGCCAGCCCATGTACATGGGATCCTTCAGCAATTGGGGATTGTTGGTGCCCGCGTCCAGCACCACCGGCAGGGTGTAGGCCGGCGAGATGCCGCCACAGGCGGTATAGAGCGACAGCTTGCCGATAGGAATGCCCATGCCGCCGATGCCCTGGTCGCCCAGGCCGAGGATACGCTCGCCGTCGGTCACCACGATGACTTTGACGTTGCGCTTGGTGGCGTTTTGCAGGATATCGTCGATACGGTCCCGGTCCGGGTAGGAGATGAACAGGCCCCGGGCCCGGCGATAGATGTTGGAAAACTCTTCGCAGGCCTGGCCCACGGTCGGGGTGTAGATGATCGGCATCATGGTGCTCAGATGATCTTCCACCAGCCGGTAGAACAGGGTTTCGTTGGTGTCCTGGATATTGCGCAGGTAGATGTGTTTGTCGAGGTCGTTCTGGAAGGCGGTGTATTGTTTATAGGCGCGGGATACCTGCTCTTCGATGGTTTCTATATTATGGGGCAGTAATCCGTCCAGGTTGAACGCGATCCGCTCGGCCTTGTTGAAGGCGCTACCTTTGTTCAGCAGGGGAGTTTCGAGCAGGGCGGGGCCGGCATAAGGCACATAGAGGGCACGTTTTTCCTGATGCTCTTTCGGCATAAGACATCTCGCTTTGTTTTAGTCCCTGAGGGGGGATTTATGGTTAGGGTTGAGGGGGCTTGCCGCAGTATAAGCCAAGCCCCGGTCCCAAACCACCACCGGCGGAGCGCACCGGTTATCTCTGCGCCACCACGCAGTTGCGGCCGTGGCTCTTGGCCGTGTACAGGGCCTCGTCGGCCTGGCGCAGCAACGCCTGCAGTTCGCTGGTATGGTCGCCCTCCACTACCCCGGCACTGATGGTGACCGTCACTTCCCCCTCCCCCAGTGGGCTTTCCACCGGCTGGGACTCCACCGCCAACCGCAGGGTTTCCGCCTGACGCTGGCCCTGCTCCAGGCCGGTATGAGGCAGCAGCACCATGAATTCCTCGCCGCCGTAGCGGGCCACCACCGCCTCCGGTCCGAAGATGTCCATGATGGTGTTGGCCACGCTCACCAGCACCTCGTCGCCCATCAGGTGGCCGTGATCGTCGTTGATACGCTTGAAGCGATCCAGGTCCATCAGGATCAGGGTATAGGGCCGGTCCACCCCGCTGTGGTGGCGCACGTCCTCGAGCTGGCGCACAAACAGCCGGCGGTTCATCAGCCGGGTCAGGGGATCCCGGGTCGACTCCCGGTACAGGTCGAGCAACATGCGCAGCTGGCCGGCCTGCACCCAGATCATCGCCAAGCTGAAGCTGAGCAGCAGCCAGACCCGGTCGATCAGATCGCCGTTGCTCAGGCTGCGCGAATCCAGCCAGTAATCGGTGGCCAGGGTGGCCAGGGTAATGACGGCCGCCACCCGCAGGCCGGAGCGCACCGGCAACGGCAATACGCCCAGCAATGCCAGCAGGAAATAGGGAAAGGCGATAAAGCCGACCGGGATCTCGGCGCCGTCGCGAAAGCTCCACAGGCTGACCAGGTTGAAGGTCAGCAGTATGCCCAGCAGGGAATAGATGGACAGTATCATCCAGCGACGATTGAGCTTGCACAGGTAGCTGAGCGGCAACAGCGGGGTCAGCATGACGCCGGTAATCAATCTGACTTTCCACAATAGCTTGAAGTGCGCCGGATCCAGCACCCACCAGTCGACCGCCACCCAGCCGGCGATGCCGATGATCAACAGGGCGACCAGCCAGCGAAAACGAATGGCGACAAAACCGATGCGGGTGAGTTTAAAATCGCGGGAGTGATAGCTATCGCTCCAGTATTCCTTGAGTTCCAACCCTTTCCCCTTTTTCTTTATTGTTGAACGGCGAACTGAATAAAGTGCCACGGGTAACGCCGGACGCGCGCCTGAGGGCGGGCCTTGTTTGCGGCTGCGACGGGAATTTTAAAAACGCTAACACTACCCAAAGCCCGGATGATGCGCCAGTGTATTTTGGTCTGAGAGGGAAATCCTTGACCTGGCTTAATTTTGGCGGATGAGCGGGGCGGCCGGCCGGTTGCAGGCCCGGGGCTTAAGTGCCAAAATCCCGGCCATACAATCACAGGACACGCTCATGACCATCACCCTCTACGGCATCAAGAACTGCGATACCGTCAAGAAAGCTCGCAAGTGGCTGGAACAGCACGCCATCGATTACCGCTTCGTCGACCACAGGGCCGACGGCCTGGACCCGGTCGAACTCGCCCGCTGGCTCGCGGTTCTCGGCTGGGAACAGCTGGTCAACAAGCGCGGCACCACTTACCGGGCCCTGTCGGACGCCGACAAGGCCAGCCTGGGGCCGGATACCGCCGCCGCCCGGCTGTTGTCCTCCCCGGCCATGATCAAACGCCCCCTGCTGGAGCTCGATGGCCAGCTGCACCTGGGCTTTAATGCCGAGCTCTACTCGCGCTTATTCAACAAGTAATAAAGGATAACAATGACTGACTCCGCCGTGCTGGCCCTGACCAGGGATCTGATCAACCGCCCTTCGGTCACTCCCGAAGACGAAGGCTGCCAGGAACTGATGGGCGCACGCCTCAAAGCCCTGGGCTTTAAACTCGAAACCATGGTATTCGAGGACACCACCAACCTGTGGGCCCGCCGGGGCAGCGCAGGCCCGCTGTTCTGCTTCGCCGGCCACACCGACGTGGTACCGCCCGGTCCGCTCGACAAGTGGCACACCCCGCCCTTCGAGGCCACCGAGATCGACGGCTACCTGCACGGCCGGGGCGCGGCCGACATGAAGGGCTCGCTCGCCGCCATGGTGGTGGCCACCGAACGCTTTATCGCCGAACACCCGGATCACCAGGGCTCCATCGCCTTCCTGATCACCAGCGACGAGGAAGGCCCCTTCATCAACGGCACCACCCGGGTGGTGGACACCCTGGAAGCGCGCAACGAGAAGATCACCTGGTGCCTGGTGGGCGAGCCTTCCTCCACCAGCGAGGTGGGCGACGTGGTCAAGAACGGCCGCCGTGGCTCGCTCACCGGCTCTCTCACCGTCAAGGGCGTGCAGGGCCACGTGGCCTATCCGCACCTGGCCGACAACCCGGTGCACAAGGCCGCCCCAGCCCTGGCGGAACTGGCCAACACCGTCTGGGACAGGGGCAACGAGTTCTTCCCGCCCACCAGCTTCCAGATCGCCAACATCCAAGCCGGCACCGGCGCCTCCAACGTGATCCCCGGCGAGATGCAGGTGCAGTTCAACTTCCGTTTCAGCACCGAGCTGGACCAGGCCAAGATCCAGGCCAAGGTGCACAGCGTGCTCGACGCCCACGGCCTGGACTACGACATCAGTTGGCTGCTCAACGGCAAGCCCTTCCTCACCGACCAGGGCGATCTGCTGGCGGCCACGGTGGCGGCGGTGCAGGCGGTGCGCCACCAGGCGCCGGCGCTGCTCACCACCGGCGGCACCTCCGACGGCCGTTTCATCGCCCAGACCGGCGCCCAGGTGATCGAGCTCGGCCCGGTCAACGCCACCATCCACAAGCTCAACGAGTGCGTGAAAATAGCCGATCTGGAGCAACTCACCGACATGTATCAGGGCATACTGGAGCGCCTGCTGGCATGACCCCCGAGGCTCTGCTCGGCCTGACCGAGGAGCATCTGGTGGCCCTGGCCGAGCCGGGTCACCGGCTGCAGCCAGAAGCGGCGGCGGCCTTCGCCGCCCTGCAGGCGGCCGCCGCCGGGGCGGGTTTTACCCTGGCACCGGCCTCGAGCTTTCGCGGTTTCGAGCGGCAGATGCTTATCTGGAACGGCAAATTCGAGGGCAGCCGCCCGCTGCTGGATGCGGACAGCCAGCCGCTGGACGCCCTGGCCCTGGCCGAGCCGGAACGCATCCGTGCCATACTGCACTGGAGCGCCCTGCCCGGCACCAGCCGACATCACTGGGGCACGGATCTGGATGTCTACGATCCCGCCCTGTTGCCCGTCGGTGGCACGCTGCGGCTGGAGCCCTGGGAATATGACGAGGGCGGCTATTTCTACCCGCTCAGTCGGTGGCTGGACGCCAACATGGCCCACTTCGGTTTTTTCCGCCCCTTTCGCCGGGACACCGGCGGCGTGGCGGTGGAGCCCTGGCACCTGAGCTACCGGCCCCTCGCCGGGGCCTGCGCCGCAGCCCTGACCCCGGCCCTGGTGGCCGAGGCCATCAAAGCCCGGCCGGTGGCCGGAAAAACGCATATCCTTAAGTTACTGGACGAGATTTTCGCCCGTTATATCCGCAACATTACCGAGGATTGAACCATGAGCATCTGGCTCTGGATTGCCCTGCCCCTGCTGTTTCTGGTCGGCATTTTCGTCAGCGCCCTCAAGGACACCAAGCAGATTGAAAAAGTCGTGAAGAAAAATCGCGACAAGATGAAACTGCGCGACTGGGACGACGAGGAAGAAGAACGCAAGAAGGACGACGACTGGGGTGTGCCCCCGGGCAGCTACCATCCCGATGACAAGGATACAGACAAGAACAAGAAATAGAGGCCGGGGATTATCCAGTCCCACTCCATGTTCACTGGCTCGTTAAAACAACCCCAGTTGCTTTCCGCTCAAGGCATCGAAACTCAGGCCCGCAAAGGGCAAGATGGCGTCGGCCACCGGCTTCAGCTGGCGGTCGATATAGTGCTGATAGTCGATGGCCGACCGTCGATACTCCTCCGGCTCAGGACCGTTGACCGTGATCAGGTAGCGGATCACCCCCTTGTGCTGGTAGCGCAACGGCAAGCCCCGCCGGGCGTTGTGCTCATCGGCCAGCCGCGCCGCCCGCACCTGGGGTGGTTGTGATTTAACATACTGGGCCAGGGGCCGGCGTAACCGCTTGCGATAGACCAGATCCGCGTCCCGCTCGCCGGCCAGGGTCCGGGCCAGGGTCTGACGGATGAAGTCGCTGGGATCCCGGTCCGCGAACACCAGCCGGTACAGTTCGGTCTGGAACTGCTGGGCCAGGGGCGTCCAGTCGGAGCGCACCGTTTCCATGCCCTTGAACACCAGTTCGCCTTCACCGTTTCTGAGTCGCAAGCCAGCGTAGCGCTTCTTCGAACCCTGCTCCCGGCCGCGGATGGTGGGCATCAGAAAGCGGGCGAAATAGCTCTCGAACTGCAGTTCGAGGAAGCTCTCGAGTTGCAGCTCCCCGGCCAGTTGCTCCCGCCAGCCGTCGTTGACCCGCGCCGCCAGCCGCCGTCCCTCCCGGCTGGCCGAGGCCTCGTCGTGCTCCCCTTCCAGCAGCACGAACACCGAGTCGGTGTCGCCGTAGATCACCTCATGGCCCTCGCCTTCTATCCAGCGGGCGCTCTGCTGCATGATCTCGTGGCCGCGCAGGGTGATGGACGACGCCAGCCGGGTATCGTAGAAGCGGCAGCCCCCCGAGCCCAGCACCCCGTAGAAGGAGTTCATCAGGATCTTGATGGCCTGGGAGCGGGGGCCGTCCCGCTCCCGCTTGGCCTGATCCCGCTCCCGCCACAACCCTTCGATGATGTCCGGCAGGAAATGGTGGCGGCGGGAGAAGCGACCGCCGCGAAAGCCGGGGATGGCGTCCTCTTCCTGCAGGCCCAGCACCAGGCCGAGGGGATCTATCTTGAAGGTGCGGATGATGGAGGGATACAGGCTCTTGAAGTCCAGCACCAGCACGTGGCGGTACAACCCCGGGCGCGAGTCCATCACATAGCCGCCGGGGCTGGCCAGGCCGCCGCCGGCGGGCAGGTTGGGCGCCACGAAACCGGCCCGGTGCAGGTGGGGCAGGTAGACCTGGGTGAAGGCCGCCACCGAGCCGCCCACCCGGTCCAGCTCCAGGCCGGTGAGCTGGCTGCGCAGGCGCAGGAAGTCGAGCAGCCGGGTGTGCTCGAAGATGTCCCACACCAGCCGGCAATCTTCCAGGTTGTAGGCGGCGAGTTTCGGCTTGTTGTGGCAAAAGTCGCGCTGGATGGCCGCCAGCCGGTTGGCCACGTCCTCGGTCTGCTTGCCCCGGCCCAACAGCGCCTGGGCCACATGCTCCAGGCTGAAGCTGTCGAACTGGTAACAGGCGGTCTTGAGCGCGTCGATGCCGTCGATGGCCACCCGCCCGGGCAGGGTGACGAACACCTGCCCGGTCTGGCTCTGCTCACGCAGGAAAGCGCCCTCACCGCCCCGTCCCAGTCGCAGCTGCAGACCATGCAGCGCCGCCCGCTGCAGGATCAGCTTCAAGTCGAAGCCGACCAGATTCCAGCCGATAAGCAGATCCGGATCGTGGTCGCCGAGCTCCTGCTCCAGCGCCCTGAGCAGGGCCACCTCGTCCTCCAGCCAGCGGATGTCGGTATCGGCCGGCTCGGGCTGGCCGATCATCAGCACCCGCGCCAGCCGCTCTCCGTAGAGGCCGATGGAATAGAGTTCGCCCCGGGCCGAGCATTCGATATCGAGCGACAGCACGCGGAAGCGGGGCTGCCAGTGGCCGGGCCTGAGCCGGACCCGGGTAAACTGGCGGTAGCCGGCCTGCTGCCGGCCCTGCCCGACAAACTCCACGGCGCCGCGGATGAAGCGGCTGATCAGAAAACGCTCATGCAACCGCAGATCGTCTTCCAGCACGGTGACGCCCTGGGCACCCAGCCACTGTGCCGCCGCCCGGTGCGCCGCTATGGTCGGAAAGTAAAGCACCGCCACCGACTGGTGGTCGAAGCTCTGCAGGCCGGGCTCGGCCCACTCGCAGGCGATGCCGGCCCGGGCGAGCCCCTCGCGGCAGGGCTCGCCTTCGCGCACCGGCACCATCAGCAATGGACGCTCGCCGGACAACAGCAACCGTACCGGTCCCTGCGGGGTGCAGAGCCAGTAGACGATCTCGGTGCCGTCCCGGCGATCCCGGCTGTGGCGGGTCAGGATAAAACCCTGTTCGATGGCGTTCATGGAGGCATTATAAACGAGCGCCACGGGGCGTCCTCTTGTTCCGGAGAGCGGCCATAAAAAAGGGCCGACCGGCCCTTCCGACTGCTGACAAACCTTTGCCTTTCTCGGTGGTCACGCCCGCGCTGGCGGGAGTCCGGAGCAATAGGCCATGGATCTCCGCCTTCGCGGAGATGACCTGGGTTAAACAGCGGCGACAAAGGGAACTGCCTGACAAAAAGCAGGTAATGGACGTTGTCAGCAAGCCGAACGTCCGCCTCAGCGGATCAGATCGGTCCGCTCGAAGGCCTGGCCCAGGGTGGTGGCGAAATCGCTCAGCACCTCGCCGGAAACCGGGGCCTTGTCCTTGTCGCTCAGGGTAATGCTGGTCTGGTTGCCCAGATCGCCCAGCTGGATACGGTATTCCTCTTCCGGGATCGCCATCGCCGGTAGGCCCAGCTCACGCCAGTTACCGGCACTGAGGCCGTCGAACGTCACATCCAGGTAACCCAGCGCCTGCTGGCGATTGGTCAGCTCGAAGCCGAGCTGCGGCAGCAGGGTCGCCAGCCGTTTCCAGGTGCGGTCATACCCCTCGGCCGCCAGCAGGCGGCCCTGGGGAGCGTCCAGCTCCAGCTTGATCGGGCTGCGATCCAGCAGGCTCTGCTGCCGGCCGAGCTCCCGCTGGTAAGACAGCGAGAAGGCATTCAGCATCGACGCCTCGGCCCGTTGCTGATCCTGGGCCAGCGCCCCTTCCCGGCCCAGGGCGCTCACCTGCACCGCCACCGCCCGGCGCACCGCGTCCGGCACCAGCTGCCAGCGGAATTGCTGGCCGGCATTGCCGATGGGCCGGCCATTGCTCTGCCAGCCCTGGTCGTCGCGGCGGAACTCCGCGTCCTGGTTACTGAAAAAGCTTTCCAGCGCCTGGCTCAGCTCCTGCTCCAGCGGCTGCTCCAGCCGTTGCTGGTAAAACCACAGGCCGGAGGCGTCTTCCATCACTTCGGAGCCGCGCACCAGCGGCAGCACCTGGGTGGGCGGGCGGATATCCAGCGCCTTGCCGGTGACCCCGCGCTGGGCGCTGTCGGACAGCATCGGCACCACAAACTCGTTATTGAACGCCGGCGCTTCCAGCCCGGCCGGGATCAGCAGCGGCGTCGAACGCAGGCTGGCATCCTCATAGTCGAAGCCCCGGTTGGCTTGGGTGCGGGTTTCCGGGTTGCTGCAACCCGCCAGTACGCCCAGGGCCAGCAGCCCTATTACCATTTTCTTTGAATTCAAGGTTTTATCCACGCCCTATTAACTCCGCTTGTAGTAACGCCGCCCTTACCCGCTGCTGCCCCGAAGCACTCAGGGGGATCAGGGGCAAACGCGGCATTGGTGACTCGATGAGCCCGAGCTCGGCACAGGCCCATTTCACCGGTATGGGGTTGGTATCACAGAACAGTTCGCGGTGCAGCGGCAGCAATCGCCGGTTGATGACCTCCGCCTGCGGCCAGTCGCCGGCCAGGGCCGCCGCAAACAGCGCCGCCATCCCGGCGGCGGCGGCATTGGCGGTGACCGACACCACACCATGGCCACCGAGGCGCACAAAATCAAGCGCCAGCTCATCATCGCCGCTGAACAGCAGGAAATCCTCACCGCAGCACGCTTTCAATTGGCTGACCCGTTCGAGACGCCCGCTGGCCTCTTTGATACCGACCACCGGCACAAGTTCCGCCAGCCGGCCGACGGTTTCCGGCAACAGGTCGCAGCCGGTGCGCCCAGGCACGTTATAGAGGATTTGCGGCAGCGCGCTGGCTTCGGTAATCGCGGTGTAGTGGGCCATCAACGCCGCCTGGGACGGCTTGTTGTAGTAGGGTGTCACCGAAAGGCCCGCGGTCACCCCCATCTGCTCCATCGCCCGGCTCAGGCGGATGGCCTGGCGGGTATTGTTGGAGCCGCAACCGCCGATCACCGGCACCCGGCCGTCGGTATACTCGACCACCGCCCGCACCACCTCGAGGTGTTCGGCGGTGGACAGGGTCGGCGATTCGCCGGTGGTGCCCATGGCGGCAATGGCATCGGTGCCGCTGGCCACATGGTAGTCGACCAGCCGCCGCAGGCTGGTGAAGTCGACTTCCCCCGCCGCCGTCATCGGCGTGATTAACGCCACTATGCTGCCGCTGAACATGGCAAATTCCGTTTGGTATCAAGTGTTCGCTATGGTAGTGGCGGCCCTTGCGGAATACAAGAGAGGCGCTGGAGCCACCATCAATTTGTGCTACCATGGCCTCCCTCTTAACACCGACCTTTTCGGACAGCCAGATGACCCATCATCTCGTGGTGACTGCCATAGGCGAAAACAGAGCCGGCATCGTGAATGAGGTGGCACGCCATGTCACCGACTGTGGTTGCAACATCGTCGACAGCCGGCTCGGCATCTTCGGCAACGAATTCACCTTTATTCTGTTGCTCTCCGGAAGCTGGAACCAGATCACCCGTCTCGAAACCACCCTGCCGCTGTTCGGCCAGAGCCAGGCGCTGATCACCATGATGAAGCGCACCCAGGTGCTGGTGCAGCCGAGCTACGCCCTCAGCGCCGATGTGGACATGGTGCTGACCGACCGGCCGGGCATCGTCAACCGCTGCACCCAGTTCTTCAGCGATCAGGGCTGGGACATCCAGGCCATGCAGAGCCAGACCCTGACCGGTGACGAGTCGGGCCTGTTCCAGGCCCATTTCCAGCTCAACCTGCCCGAGCAGCTGGCCGACGACGCGGCACAGGCCACCTTCGGCCGGTTGTGCCACGAGCTGGAATGCGAACGCCACCGCTTTCGCCTCAAACGCAAATAACCAATAGGAAACCGCAGATGACCTATCTGAAAGCAGGCAACCAGGCCCCGGCCTTTACCCTTTGTGATCAGAACGGCGAGGCCGTCAGTCTGAACGACTTCGGTGGCAAGAAAGTCCTGGTCTATTTTTACCCCAAGGCCATGACCCCGGGCTGCAAGGTCCAGGCCTGCGGCCTGCGCGACAGCCGGGCCGAGCTGGACGCCCTCGGCGTGGTGGTGCTCGGCATCAGCCCGGATCCGGTGGCCCGGCTCAAGAAATTCGAGGAAAAGGACGGCTTGAATTTTCCCCTGCTGTCCGACGAAGATCACGCGGTGGCCGACGCCTTCGGTGTCTGGGGCCCGAAAAAGTTCATGGGCAAGGAATATGACGGCATTCACCGCATCAGCTTCCTGCTCGATGAACAGGGCAAGGTGGCCAAGGTGTTCGACAAGTTCAAGACCAAGGACCACCACCAGGTGGTGCTGGATTATCTGAACCAGGCGTAAGCTGGAAGCTGGAAGCTGGAAGCTGGAAGCTGGAAGCTGGAAGCTGGAAGCTGGAAGCTGGAAGCTGGAAGCAAATGATAAGGGCTGCGGACCCCTTGCCAAGGGTGCGCAGCCTTTTTATTTGGTTGATGCATTCACGGCATCCACCGACGGCGCGATCGGCTTCAAGCTTACGTCTTCCCGCTTCCAGCTGCCGTGCTTCCCGCCGCCGTCAGGCGTCCCACCAGCCAGAAGCCGGCCACCATGGCAGCGATAAAAAGCCCGGCCTGCCATTGCAGGCTGCCCGCCAGACTAATGGCCGGCCCGGGGCAGAGTCCCGCCAGGCCCCAGCCGATGCCGAACAACAGCGCCCCCAGCACCAGCCGGGTATCGATCGTCGGTGCCGGCACCCGGGGCAGTTCGCTACCCAGCACACAGCGGCTGTGGCCCCGACGCCAGATAAAATACCCGGGACCGAACACCGCCAGGGCACCGCCCATCACCAGCAGCAGGCTGGGATCCCAGTTCCCGAGCAGATTGAGAAAGCCCAGCACCTTCACCGGATCCACCATGCCGGACACCACCAGCCCCAGCCCGAACAGGGCGCCGGACGCCAATGCAATCAATATCAACATCATGACACTCCCATACCGAGCAGGCCGACGGTGGCGATGCCGGCGGCGATAAACACCAGGGTCGCCACCATGGAGCGGAGAGACAAGCGCCCCATGCCGCAGATGCCATGGCCGCTGGTGCAACCATTGCCCAGCCGGGTGCCGATGCCCACCAGCAGGCCGGCCAGGAGCAGGCGCGGCCAGGAGAAGGCATCGAGCGAGGGCGCCTCGGCCAGGCCGCTACCGAACAGGACAAAGGGCACCAGTACCAGGCCGGCGACGAAGGCGAGACGCCAGCCCTTGTCGGGCAGGCCGCCAATGCCGGCGACGATACCGCTGATGCCGGCGATGCGGCCGCCGACGATCAGCAGCAGCAGGGCGGCCCCGCCGATCAGCACACCGCCCAGCAAGGCCGTCCAGGGTGTAAAGTTCACGATGGTCATCGGGCTACCCCATTTAAAATTAGCATGTGCTAATAATACATCCATTCTATTATTCAGCAATACCTAATATAAAGAGCCGGCGGCAATACCCCCGGCCTTGTTTACAATGGCCCCGGCAGCCGTCAATATGTTCGCCATTCGGCAAGCGCGCTTATACAAGGACAGATAGCATCATGCAGTTGCCTGCGCTAAACAGGGTCCGGCATTCTTTGTGTTTCTTCAGGCTGGACCCCCAATTTCGTCTTCATCCACTGACGCCGCTGCCTGTTGCCGATATCCTCCTGCCCGACGCCACCCGCTCCCTGCTCAGCCAGCTCGACGCCGCCGATCGCCGGCAGCTGGAACAGCTGTGCGCCGCCGGGCGCTCCGCCAGCCTGGGGCTCACCATAGAAGGCCACCGCTGGCAATGCCACCTGGCTCCTGCCGAGCAGGGGCACTGGTTGCTCAGTGCCGACATGAGCCGGGTCCAGCACGATGACCGGCTGGGGCTAATGGAATGGCGGCTGCAGCAGGACTGGGCCCGGCAGGACGACACCCGGCCCAGCCAGTTGCCGGTGCTGATGGACACCCTGATCCACCAGCTGCAGGCGGACCGGGTGATCCTCTGGCGCCATTACGAAGCGGAAGAGTTGCTGCGTCCCCTTTACAGCCAGGGGCTGCCGTTCACCCTGAGCCCGGTGCGGGCCGAGCGCCGCTACCTGCGCACCCTGCTGCAACGTGGCGGCCTGAGCTACAGCCATTGCGCCCAGCAGCCCCTGCTCGGCGCCTTCGACTACCTGGCCCGCGACGGCATCCAGCACCGGCTGGATGTGCCGCTGCCACCGCAACAGGGCCTGGCGGGACTGCTCAGCCTGGAATACAGCCATCCGCGGCCCCCGGTCAAACCGGCGGACATGCAGTTCGTGTCCGCCATCGCCGGCCGGCTGGCGACCCTGCTCGGCGCTCCGGCCACCCCGCCCGCCGCGTCCCCGGCCGGGCCCGACATCGCCGCGCTGATGCCGCTGCTGTGCCAGCATACCGGCCAGGATTTCTTCAATCAGCTGATGCTGCAGCTGGCCCAGTTGTGCGGGGCCGACATGGCGCTGGTGGGGTTGCAGCAGCGGCGGATCGACCAGGTCCGGGTACTGTCCTGCTATGAAGACGGCCGGCTGCAGCCCCCGTTCAGCTACCACCTGGCCGGCACCCCCTGCGCCTTCAGTCACCGGGGCGACAGCCGGCTCTGCGTCTATCCGGGACAGGTGGCCGAACTGTTTCCGCAGGATAGCCTGCTGCGGGAAAAAGGCCTGCAGGCCTACGTGGGGCTGTCGCTACGCGACGAAACACAGCGCCCCATGGGCATACTGGCGCTGCTGTTCAGGCAACCGCTGGCGGAGTCCGCCGCCATCCAGTCGCTGCTCGAACAGCTTGAACCCCGGGTGCGCGCCGAACTGCTGCGCCGCCGGGATCAGGAAGCGCTGATGGTGGCCGCCGCCGCCTTTGAAACCCAGGAAGGGCTCTTTATCACCGACAACCGGCTGCATATCCAGCAGGTCAACCAGGCCTTCGCCAGCATGAGCGGCTATCACAGCGACGATCTCACCGGCAAGTCGGCGCTGAGTTTCCGGGCCGAAGACCCGCACACCGCCGATGTGGATGCCATCATCCAGATCATGGCCCAGAAACACCGCTGGCAGGGAGAGCAGCGGCTGCGTCGCGCCGACGGCCAGGAGCTTGCGGTCAGCATCCGCATCACCGAAGTCCGCGACGGGCTGGGCATGGTGCACTACGTCTGCTGCGTGGAAGACATCTCGGGCCAGAAGGCCGACAAACAGCGCATCGAGCAGATGGCTTACTTCGACGATCTGACCGGGCTGCACAACCGCCGCTTCATGGTGGAGCACATCCAGCATACGGTGGCCCTGGCCGAGCATGAGTCGAGCCGCGGCGCCCTGCTGCTGCTGGATCTCGACGACTTCAAGAACATCAACGATTCCCTCGGCTACGCCACCGGCGACGCACTGCTGACCCAGGTGGCCGAGCGGCTCAAGGCCTTTGCCGCCCAGCAG
Source organism: Zobellella endophytica (assembly GCF_003012775.1). Lineage (GTDB taxonomy): Bacteria > Pseudomonadota > Gammaproteobacteria > Enterobacterales > Aeromonadaceae > Oceanimonas > Oceanimonas endophytica. The sequence continues at coordinate 278,311 of NZ_PXYG01000003.1, forward strand.
GAGGGCAGCAGCCTGGCCCGCATCGCCAGCGACGAGTTCGTGCTGCTGTGCCCCAACCTGGGCCACGGCTACAGCGCCGCCAAAACCCGGGCCGAACAGCTGGCCAATGCCCTGCGCGAGCTGTTCCTGCTGCCGTTCCAGCTCGACAAGCTGCGCCTGCACCTGAGTGCCAGCCTGGGGGTCAGCCTGTTCCCGGTCGCCGGCCTGGGCCAGGAGGAGTACATGCGCCAGGCCGACACCGCCAACCACATGGCCAAGCGTATCGCCCCCGGCAGCCACGTGTTCTTCAGCCAGGAAATGGCGGAGGAAGTCCAGGAGCGGCTGCGGTTGTCCAATGCCCTGCAGCAGGCACTGAAGAACGAGGAGCTGACGCTTTATTTCCAGCCTCAGCTGCGGGTCAGTGACGCCCAACTGCTGGGGGTGGAAGTGCTGCTGCGCTGGCATCCCCCCGGCGGAAGCCCGATACCGCCGGGGCACTTTATTCCGGTGGCCGAGGAAACCTCGCTGATCTGCGATATTGGTGACTGGGTGCTGCAACAGAGCTGCCGCCGTATCCAGCAATGGCCGGCCGGCCAGGCGCTGCCCGGCCGGGTATCGGTCAATATCAGTGCCCGCCACTTTCACAGCCCGGATTTTGTGGCCAGGCTTTCGGCGCTGTTGCAACAGTATCCGGCCTGCAGGAACAGGCTGACGCTGGAGGTCACCGAAGGCGTCATTCTGGAAAACCTGCAGGAAAGCCGCACCCGGATGTCGCAGATCAAGGCCCTGGGCGTGTACCTGTCGATCGACGACTTCGGCACCGGCTACTCTTCGTTCGCCTACCTGCGCGAGCTGCCGGTCGACGAACTGAAGCTGGACCGTTCCTTTATCCAGCATATCGACACGCGCCCCCAGGACAAGGCGATCATCGCCTGCCTGCTGGAACTGGCCGTGATACTCAAACTGGCGGTGGTGGCGGAAGGGGTCGAGACCGAGCAACAGCTGGCCAGCCTGAGCGAGCTGAACTGCCTGGCCTATCAGGGCTACCTGGCCGCCCGGCCCATGCCGGAGCCGCAACTGATGGCCTGGCTGGCACAACAGGGATGATTCTTGGGGCGCGGGCGGCCCGCCCGCATGAGGGTGGCCCGAGGTGGGCGACGCCACAGCCCAACCCGCGATGCCTGTTCTGCCGCGAGCCTCTTTAACCCTGTAGTGTGGCAGGCCCGTCCGAGGGTTCCCGCTACGCGGGAAAGCAGGCGGGCCGCCTGCGCTCCACCAGTCAGGTGCCAATCTGCAAATGTCGTTGGCCGCCGACGAGAGTGGCAGATAGCACACGCCTGACCGCTTGATGTTTAAACTATATGGCGCTCTAGTGTTTCCCCTTACCGGGCTCACAGAGGACTTGCACCTCCAAGCCATCCGGCCGCCACCACGCGCACCGGAACAGCCCCCGTCAAGGCGCTGCGCGCCCGTGCCGGGCGCACAAAAAAAACCGGCTGCAAGCAGCCGGTTTTTTTACAGGATGGGGAAAAGCTTAGGCCAGCAGGGCCTTGGCCTTTTCCACCACGTTGTCGACATGGAAGCCGAACAGCTTGAACAGATCGCCGGCCGGTGCCGACTCGCCGAAGCTGTGCATGCCGATGATGTCGCCACCGAAGCCCACGTACTTGTACCAGTAGTCGGCGATGCCGGCTTCCACCGCCAGGCGTTTGGTGACGGCGGCAGGCAGTACGCTTTCCTTGTAGTCGGCGGACTGGGCATCGAACAGGTCGGTGCTGGGCAGGGACACCACCCGTACCGCGCGGCCGTCGGCGCTCAGTTGCTCGCAGGCGGCCATCGCCAGCTCCACTTCGGAGCCGGTGGCGATGATGATGAGCTCGGGGGTGCCGGCGCAGTCCTTCAGCACGTAACCGCCCTTGGCCACGTCGGCCAGCTGGGACTCGGTACGCTCCATCTGTCCCAGGTTCTGGCGGGAGAAGATGAGGGCGGTCGGGCCGTCCTTGCGCTCGATGGCGTGTTTCCAGGCCACCGCGGACTCAACCTGGTCGCAGGGGCGCCAGGTGCTCATGTTGGGAGTCAGGCGCAGGGAAGCTATCTGCTCCACCGGCTGGTGGGTGGGGCCGTCTTCGCCCAGGCCGATGCTGTCGTGGGTGTAGACGAAGATGGAGCGCTGCTTCATCAGGGCCGCCATGCGCACCGCGTTGCGGGCGTATTCCACGAACATCAGGAAGGTGCCGCCGTAGGGCACGAAGCCGCCGTGCAGGGCGATGCCGTTCATGATGGCGCTCATGCCGAACTCGCGCACCCCGTAGTGCAGGTAGTTGCCGGAGGCGTCTTCCGCGCTGATCGACCTGGAGCCCTTGTGGATGGTCAGGTTGGAGGGGGCCAGGTCGGCGCTGCCGCCGAGCAGTTCGGGCAGGATGGCACCAAAGGCATCCAGGGCGTTCTGGGACGCCTTGCGGGTGGCGATCTTGGCCGGGTTGGCCTGCAGGGTCTTGATGAAATCGGCGCTCTGCGCGGCCCAGTCGGCGGGCAGCTCACCGCTGACGCGACGCTTGAATTCGGCGGCCAGCGCCGGGTGGGCGGCGGTGTAGGCGGCCAGTTTTTCGTTCCAGTCGGCCTCGGCGGCAGCGCCCCGGGCCTTGGCGTCCCACTCGCCATAGATATCGGCGGGGATCTCGAAGGGCGCGTGGCTCCAGCCCAGCTGCTCGCGGGTGGCGGCGATTTCGGCGTCACCCAGGGGGGCGCCGTGGCAGTCGTGGCTGCCGGCCTTGTTGGGCGAGCCGAAGCCGATCACCGTCTTGCAGCAGATAAGTGTCGGGCGGGTCGTGTCGGCGCGGGCGGCGTCGATGGCGGCGGCCACGGCGGCGCTGTCGTGGCCGTCGACACCGGCGATCACCTGCCAGCCGTAGGCTTCGAAACGTTTGGGCGTGTCGTCGCTGAACCAGCCTTCCACGTGACCGTCGATGGAGATGCCGTTGTCATCCCAGAAAGCGATGAGCTTGCCCAATCCCAGGGTGCCCGCCAGGGAGCAGGCCTCGTGGGAGATGCCTTCCATCAGGCAGCCGTCGCCCAGGAAGGTGTAGGTATGGTGATCCACCACCTCATGGCCGGGGCGGTTGAACTGGGCGGCCAGGGCCTTTTCGGCGATGGCCATGCCCACGGCGTTGGTGATGCCCTGGCCGAGGGGGCCGGTGGTGGTTTCCACACCCGGGGCGTAGCCGTACTCCGGGTGGCCCGGGGTCTTGGAATGCAGTTGGCGGAATTGCTTGAGATCGTCGATGGACAGATCGTAGCCGGTCAGGTGCAGCAGGGAGTACAGCAGCATGGAGCCGTGGCCATTGGACAGGATGAAACGGTCGCGGTCGGCCCAGTTGGGGTTGGTGGGGTTGTGCTTCAAATAATCACGCCACAACACTTCGGCGATATCCGCCATGCCCATGGGGGCTCCGGGGTGACCGGAATTGGCTTTCTGTACCGCATCCATACTTAATGCACGAACGGCATTAGCCAGCACTTGACGAGAAGGCATCGACATCTCCTGAAACGTTTCTACATGTAGGGTTAAACGACGGCGCATTGTCCCAAAGACTGGGGGGGCTGCGCAAATTTAATCTGACCATAACAAATGAACACAACAAAAACAAATGTAAGGTCAGCCGATGACGCCGCCCTGCCCGCCGCCCCGCTTTCGCGCACCGGCACCACTTTTTACTGGTATTCCCCCCTGACGCTCTCTAGAATAGCCATCCAGATGTTAATACCGCCGAACCTGGCCGGTATTGCACAGAGACAGAATCCATTTCAAGTTAGGAAACCGAAGCATAATGGCCAGACTGTTTACCTCCGAGTCCGTATCCGAAGGTCATCCGGACAAAATTGCCGACCAGATCTCCGACGCCGTGCTCGACGCCATCCTCAAGCAGGATCCCAGGGCCCGCGTGGCCTGCGAGACCTATGTCAAAACCGGTATGGTCATTGTGGGCGGCGAGATCTCCACCAGCGCCTGGGTCGATATCGAAGAGCTGGCCCGTAACACGGTGCGCGACATCGGCTACACCAGCTCCGAAATGGGCTTCGACGGCGACAGTTGTGCCGTGCTCAACGCCATCGGCAAGCAGTCGCCGGACATCGCCATGGGCGTGGATCGCCAGGATCCAAAGGAACAGGGCGCCGGCGATCAGGGCCTGATGTTCGGCTACGCCTCCAACGAGACCGAAGTGCTGATGCCCGCCCCTATCACCTATGCCCATCGCCTGGTCAAACGTCAGGCCCATGTGCGCAAGGCCAAGGAGCTGTCCTGGCTGCGCCCGGACGCCAAGTCCCAGGTGACCTTCGTGTACGAAGACGGCAAGCCGGTGGCCATCGATGCGGTGGTGCTCTCGACCCAGCACAGCCCGGACATCGATCAGCCCACCCTGCGCGAAGCGGTGATGGAGCACATCATCAAGCCGGTACTGCCGGCGGAATGGCTGACCAGCAAAACCAAATACTTTATCAACCCGACCGGTCAGTTCATCATCGGCGGCCCCATGGGTGACTGCGGCCTGACCGGACGCAAGATCATCGTCGACACCTACGGCGGCATGGCCCGCCACGGCGGCGGCGCCTTCTCCGGCAAGGATCCGTCCAAGGTGGACCGCTCCGCCGCCTACGCCGCCCGCTACGTGGCCAAGAACATCGTCGCCGCCGGCCTGGCCGACCGCTGCGAGATCCAGGTGTCCTACGCCATCGGCGTGGCCGAGCCGACCTCCATCAGCGTGGAGACCTTCGGTACCGGCAAGGTGGCGGAAGAACTGATCGATGCCCTGGTACGAGAGCACTTCGACCTGCGCCCCTACGGCCTGATCGAGATGCTCGACCTGAACAAGCCCATCTATCAGTCTACCGCCGCCTACGGCCACTTCGGCCGGGAGGAATTCCCCTGGGAAGCCACCGACAAGGCGGCGCTGCTGCGCGACGCGGCCGGCCTCAAGTAACCACCGGAGGGGAAGCGCGCGCTTCCCCTTTGTTTATAAAGAGCGGCGGCTGTTGATATTGATAACGTCGGCCAAAGGGCCCACTCCCCCGACACGCGGTGAATATCTCCCTGTACGCTCGCACATGCCATCCATGGCATGCGACGGCCGGTGGAGCGGCTCCCTTTGGCCGCCTTTCCAGCATCGGTGCTGTCTGGTATTCCTAGGGCCGACTGATTACCCACTATGTCCTCTCCCACCGCCATGAACCAACCCGGTGACGCCCTGTGCCAGCAGGTGCGGGACAGAGTCGAGCAGTGCCTGGCCCTGGCCGGGCAACGGCTGGGGCGGGACTTTCCCGCGCCCCTAGTACGCTTCGATCAGCGCGGCCGCATCGCCGGCTCCGCCTGGCTGGAGCGCGGGGAGCTGCGCTTCAACCCGGTGCTGCTGGCCGACAATGTTGCCGACTTTCTCACAGAGATAGTGCCCCATGAAGTGGCCCACCTGGTGGTATTCCACTGCCACGGCAAGGTCAGGCCCCATGGCTCCGAATGGCGGGGGGTGATGCGCGAGATCTTCGGCCTCGAACCCCACACCCGCCACCGGCTGGATACCACCAGGGTCGCGCCCACCTTCAGCTATGGCTGCGGCTGTCGCCTGCACCGGCTGAGCCTACGTCGCCATAACCGCATCCAGCGCGGCAAGCAGCAGTACCTGTGCATACATTGCGGTAAACTGTTGTCGTTAGCCCCACCCACCATGAGGAAAATCCGATGATCAAGACTGGCGATCGCCTGCCCGAGCAGGAATTCACCTTTATTACCGACGGCGGCAAACACACCGCCACCAGTGCCGAGCTGTTCGGCGGCAAGAAGGTGGTGATTTTCGCCGTGCCCGGCGCCTTCACCCCCACCTGTTCCCAGGCCCACCTGCCCGGTTTCGTGGTGCTGGCCGACCAGTTCAAGAGCAAGGGCGTCGATTTGTTCTGCCTGTCGGTCAACGACACCTTCGTGATGCGCGCCTGGCAACAGGCCCAGAACGCCGGGGCCATCACCATGCTGGCCGACGGCGCCGGCCACTTTACCCGGGCGCTGGGACTCGCCAAGGACACCGGCGACTTCGGCGGCCTGCGCGCCCAGCGCTTCGCCCTGGTGGCCGAAGACGGGGTGGTGACCGCCCTGCAGGTGGAGGCCCCGGGCCAGTTCGAGCTGTCTTCCGCCGAGGCCATGCTGAAACTGGTGTGAGCCACGCCGGAATCGGGGGCTCGGGACTGTTCCCGGCTCCCGGTCATCGCTCTTTCCCCCGCCCCGCCCCGAATGGTAAGCTTGCCCCGCGATAACATCACCAAACAATAACGAGTCGTGCGCTATCTGATTTTACTATTGGGCTTCAGCTCCTGGCTGGCTTATGCCGACGCTTTGTCGTTCAGCCAGGCCAAGCGGGTGGCTCCCGAGATTTACCAGGACTACCCGCTCAGCTTCTACTGTGGCTGCCACATCACCCGGCAAGGCAAAAAACTGGTGCCGGAGCTCGGCAGTTGCGGCTACCGGGTGCGCAAGCAGCAGCAACGGGCCAGCCGCATCGAGTGGGAGCACATAGTGCCGGCCTGGGAATTCGGCCACCAGCGCCAGTGCTGGCAAAACGGCGGGCGCAAGAACTGCACCCGCGACGACGCGCTGTTCAGGCAGATGGAAGGCGATCTGCACAACCTGGTGCCGGCAGTAGGGGAAGTAAACGGCGATCGTTCCAATTACCGCTTTTCCGAGTGGAACGGTACCCCAAGCCAGTATGGCCGGTGCCAGATGCTGGTCGATTTCAAGGGCCGCCGGGCCCAGCCGCCGGCGGAAAGCCGTGGCGCCATCGCCCGCACCTATCTGTACATGCAGCAAGAGTATCGTCTGCACATCGCTCGGCAGCAGCTACAGCTGTATGAATCCTGGAACCGCATGCACCCGCCCTCCGACTGGGAATGCGAGCGGGATTATCGCATCAATGAGGTACAGGGCAACCGCAACCCCTTTGTGAAGGAGCAGTGCGAACACTATGCGTATACCCCGAATCCATGAGCCCCGGCCGCTGAGTCCGGGCGCAACCCTCGCCCTGTCGGAAGACGGCGCCAACCACGTGGGCCGGGTGCTGCGCATGCAGCCCGGCCAGGCGCTGGTGCTGTTTGACGGCAGCGGCGGCCAGTACGACGCCGAGATCACCGCAGTGGACAAAAAGTCGGTACAGGTACGACTGGGGGCGTTCAGGGCCACCGAGGTCGAGTCGCCGCTGCATTTTCACCTGGGTCAGGTCGTCAGTCGGGGGGAGAAGATGGAGTTTACCATCCAGAAATCGGTGGAACTGGGGGTGAACCTGATCACCCCGCTGTTTTCCAGCCGCTGCGGGGTCAAGCTCGGCGGCGAGCGACTGGAGAAAAAATTGCAGCAATGGCAGAAGATCGCCATCGCCGCCTGTGAGCAGTGCGGCCGCAACCGCATCCCCGAGATCCGCCCGGCCATGGATCTTTCGCACTGGCTGGCGGAGGAAAGCCGGGAACTCAAGCTCAACCTGCATCCGCGCGCCCATTTCAGCGTCGGCACCTTGCCGCCGCCGGACGCTGGCGTTAGGCTGCTGGTAGGCCCCGAAGGCGGCCTGTCGGATGATGAAATCGCCCTCGCCGCCGCCTCGGGATTCGTCGATATACTACTCGGCCCCCGGGTACTGAGAACCGAAACCGCGGCCCTGACCGCCATCACCGCCCTGCAATGCCGCTTTGGAGATCTTGCATGACCATCAAATTGGGAATCGTGATGGACCCCATCCAGTCCATCAACATCAAGAAAGATACCAGCTTCGCCATGCTGCTGGAGGCCCAGCGCCGGGGCTACGAGCTGTGGTACATGGAAATGAGCGATCTCAGCCTGCTCGGGGGCGAAGCCTTCGGCCAGATGGCCCGGCTTTCGGTCAAGGAAGACGCCAACGGCTGGTTCACCCTGGCCGAGTCCGAACGTCGCCCGCTGAGCAGCCTCGACGTGATACTGATGCGCAAGGATCCGCCCTTCGACACCGAATATATCTATGCTACCTACCTGCTGGAGCGGGCCGAGGAAGAAGGTACCCTGATCGTCAACAAGCCCCAGAGCCTGCGTGACGCCAACGAGAAGCTCTACACCGCCTGGTTTGCCGAGCACACCCCGACTACCCTGGTCAGCCGCAAGGCCAGTGATATCCGCGCTTTCCATGCCGAGCACAAAGACATCATCATGAAACCGCTCGACGGCATGGGCGGCGCCTCCATCTTCCGGGTGAAGGAAGACGATCCCAACCTGGGGGTCATTATCGAAACCCTGACCGAACACGGCAGCCGCTATTGCATGGTGCAAACCTATCTGCCGGCCATCAAGGACGGCGACAAGCGGGTGCTGGTGGTGGATGGCGAACCGGTGCCCTATTGCCTGGCGCGCATACCCCAGGGCGGCGAAACCCGTGGCAACCTGGCCGCCGGCGGCCGGGGCGAGGCGCGTCCCCTGAGCGACAGCGACCGGCGCATCGCCACGGCCCTGGGCCCGGTGCTCAAGGCCAAGGGGCTGATCTTCGTCGGGCTCGATATCATCGGTGATAAACTCACCGAGGTGAACGTCACCAGTCCGACCTGTGTGCGCGAAATCGAGGCCGCCTTTCCGGTGAATATTGCCGGCATGCTGATGGATGCCATCGAAAAGCGGCTATCCTGACACTAAGGCATCGTTAATGCGTGCGGCCGGCCTGTTCCGGCCGCCTTGCTCAACACCAACACAGAGACGCCATGGACTCACTGCAACATCATTTTCTTATCGCCATGCCCAGCCTCAAGGATCCCTTCTTTGCCGGCTCCGTCACCTATATCTGCGAACACAACGACGACGGCGCCATGGGGCTGGTGATCAATATTCCCATCGATATGAAAGTGCATGAGCTGCTGCACCAGCTCGAGCTGGAGCCGGAAGACAGCCCGGAGCTCGACCGGCCGGTGCTGCAGGGAGGCCCGGTTGCCGCCGACAGGGGCTTCGTTCTGCACAGCCCGGTGGAAGGCTTCAACTCCAGCCAGCAACTGGCGGACGACCTGATGATCACCACCTCCCGCGACGTGCTGGAAGTGCTGGGTACCGAGCAGGCGCCGGACAAATACCTGGTAGCCCTGGGCTACGCCGGCTGGACCCCAGGTCAACTGGAGCAGGAACTGGTGGAAAACAGCTGGCTGACCATTCCCGCCGACGCGGACTTGATCTTCGACACCCCCCTCGCCCAGCGCTGGCACCAGGCCATCGGCCGGCTGGGGGTAGATTCGCACCAGCTCTCCTCCCAGGTAGGCCACGCATGAGCCGGACCCTGCTCGGTTTCGACTATGGGCTGAAGAGCATCGGCGTGGCGGTGGGCCAGGAGATCACTGGCTCGGCCCGCCCCCTGATGGCGCTCAAGGCCAGCGATGGCGTGCCCAACTGGGAACAGGTGGAAAAGCTGCTGAAGGGATGGCAGCCGGCACTGCTGGTGGTGGGGCTGCCGCTCAATATGGACGGCACCGAGCAGGACATCAGCCAGCGCGCGCGCAAATTCGCCAACCGGCTGCACGGCCGCTTCGGCCTGGCCGTCGAGCTGCAGGACGAACGGCTCACCACCACCGACGCCCGCGCCCGGTTGTTCGAGGCCGGCGGCTACAAGGCCCTGGGCAAAGACGCGGTGGACGCGGTCTCGGCCCAGCTGATCCTGGAATCCTGGATGGAAAGCCGGCTATAAGCTGGAAGCTGGAAGCTGGAAGCTGGCATCATCGATATACTATGATTCAGTCTGTCAATAACCATCCGCACCAGCAACAGGCCTCTCTTTCCCGGTTACGGGTACAAAAAAACCCGCCGAAGCGGGTTTTTGCAGAACTCCAGTATCCTTAGAGGATTAGAGTACCTGGATTTGTGATGCCTGCGGGCCCTTGGCACCCTGAGACGGGGTGTAGGATACCTGCTGACCTTCGGCCAGGGTCTTGAAACCACTGCCGACGATTTCGGAGAAATGGGCAAACAAATCCTTGCTGCCGTCAGCGGGAGTAATAAAACCAAAACCTTTTGCTTCGTTGAACCATTTTACGGTGCCGTTAGCCATTTTTTCTTACCTTTATTTAGATGATGAGCCATGCTCGAAAACGCAACAAAAATCAAATAAGGGAAGCTTGGTGACTGATGAACCGTAAGGAACCAACAATATACAAAGGCCGCGCTAACTTGAGAATCTTGCTGAGGTGCACTCTACGGGAGTCGCCGGGTGGCGTCAAACACTATCGCCAATATTTTTGAATAAATTTTATACAACCGAAAAAAGGCGCCCGCAGGCGCCTTTTTCCATTTCCGATGACGGGAACAACCGGCTTATTTGCCGTTGGCGACCCGCTCGTGCATTTCCTGCACCGAAATCACCGAAGCGGTGGCGTCGTGCGCCATGGCCATCACGGTGGCGAAGGCCCCGTTCAGGGTGGTGGTGTAGGACACTTTCTGGCTCAGGGCACCGCGGCGCAGCTGGCGGGAATCCTCGATAGCCTGGCGGCCCTCGGCGGTGTTCACGATGTAGCTGTACTCGTTGTTCTTGATGCGATCCAGAATATGCGGACGGCCTTCGTGCACCTTGTTCACCAGCCGCGGGTTGATGTTGGCCTCGCCCAGTACCACGGCGGTGCCGTGGGTGGCGTCCAGCTGGTAGCCGGCCTCCACCAGGCTGGCGGCCAGGTCGACCACCCGCTGCTTGTCGCTGTGGCGCACCGACAGCAGGGCTCGGCCTTCCTTCGGCACTGCCTTGCCGGCGCCCAGGTGGGCCTTGCCGAAGGCCTCGGCGAAGGTCTCGCCCACGCCCATCACCTCGCCGGTGGAGCGCATTTCCGGCCCCAGCAGCGGGTCCACGCCCGGGAACTTGTTGAACGGCAGCACCACTTCCTTGACCGAGTAATAAGGCGGGATGATTTCCTTGGTCACGCCCTGCTCGGCCAGGGACTTGCCGGCCATCACCCGGGCCGCCACCTTGGCCAGGGCCACGCCGGTGGCCTTGGACACGAAGGGCACGGTACGAGCGGCGCGCGGGTTCACCTCGATGAGGTAAATGTCGCTACCCTTAACCGCGAACTGTACGTTCATCAGGCCGACCACGCCCAGCTCCAGCGCCAGCTTGCGCACCTGCTCGCGCATCTCGTCCTGGATGGCCTTGCTCAGGGTGTAGGGCGGCAGGGAGCAGCCGGAGTCGCCGGAGTGCACGCCGGCCTGCTCGATGTGCTCCATGATGCCGCCGATGACCACGTCCTTGCCGTCGCAGATGGCGTCGATATCCACCTCGGTGGCGTCGTCCAGGAAGCGATCCAGCAGCACCGGCGACTCGTTGGACACGCTCACCGCCTCGTTGAAGTAGCGGCGCAGATCCTGCTCGTCGTAGACGATTTCCATGGCCCGGCCGCCCAGCACGTAGGAGGGCCGCACCACCAGCGGGTAGCCGATTTTCTCGGCCAGGGACACCGCCTGCTCCATGGCGGTCACGGTGGCATTCTGGGGCTGCTTGAGGCCGAGACGCTCCACCGCCTGCTGGAACCGCTCCCGGTCCTCGGCCCGGTCGATGGCGTCCGGGCTGGTGCCGATAATGGGCACCCCGGCCGCTTCCAGGGCCCGAGCCAGTTTCAGCGGAGTCTGGCCGCCGTACTGGACGATCACGCCCTTGGGCTGCTCGACCCGCACGATCTCCAGCACGTCTTCCAGGGTCACCGGCTCGAAGTACAGACGGTCGGAAGTGTCGTAGTCGGTCGACACGGTTTCCGGGTTGCAGTTGACCATGATGGTCTCGAACCCGTCCTCACGCAGGGCGAGCGAGGCATGCACACAGCAATAGTCGAACTCGATGCCCTGGCCGATACGGTTGGGGCCGCCACCCAGCACGATGATTTTGTCCTTGTCGGTGGGGTTGGCCTCGCACTCCTCGTCGTAGCTGGAGTACATGTAGGCGGTGTTGGTGGCAAACTCGGCGGCGCAGGTATCCACCCGTTTGTACACCGGGAAGATCTCATGGCGGTGACGCAGCTTGCGCACCTCGCCTTCGGCCACGCCCAGCAGCTTGCCCAGGCGCGCATCGGCAAAGCCCTTGCGCTTGAGCGCACGCAGCAGCTCGGGGCTCAGCCCGGCCATGCCCGCTTCCTTCACCTGCTCTTCCATCTGGACCAGCTCTTCGATCTGCACCAGGAACCAGCGGTCGACGTTGGTCAGCTTGAACACCCCGTCCACGCTCATGCCGGCCCGGAAGGCATCGGCGATGTACCAGATACGCTCGGCACCGGGCTCCTGCAGTTCATGGCGGATGCGTGCCAGGCTCTCGGGATCGTTCAGGTCGACGATGGGATCGAAACCGTGCATGCCGGTTTCCAAGCCGCGCAGCGCCTTCTGCACCGACTCCTGGAAGTTGCGGCCGATGGCCATCACCTCGCCCACCGATTTCATCTGGGTGGTCAGGCGGTCGTTGGCGCCGGCGAACTTCTCGAAGTTGAAACGCGGCACCTTGGTGACCACGTAGTCGATGGCCGGCTCGAACGAGGCCGGGGTCAGGCCGCCGGTAATGTCGTTCTGCAGCTCGTCCAGGGTGTAACCGATGGCCAGCTTGGCCGCCACCTTGGCGATGGGGAAGCCGGTCGCCTTGGAGGCCAGGGCGGAAGAACGGGACACCCGCGGGTTCATCTCGATGATGACCATACGCCCGGTCTTGGGATCGATGCCGAACTGGACGTTGGACCCGCCGGTTTCCACGCCGATTTCGCGCAGCACCGCCATGGAGGCGTTGCGCATCAGCTGGTATTCCTTGTCGGTCAGGGTCTGGGCTGGCGCAACGGTAATGGAGTCACCGGTGTGCACGCCCATGGCGTCGAAGTTCTCGATGGCGCAGACGATGATGCAGTTGTCGTTGCGATCCCGCACCACTTCCATCTCGTACTCTTTCCAGCCAATCAGGGACTCATCGATCAGCAGTTCGCTGGTGGGCGACAGATCCAGGCCGCGGGTACAGATTTCCTCGAATTCTTCCCGGTTGTAGGCGATGCCGCCGCCGGTACCGCCCATGGTAAAGGAGGGGCGGATGATGCAGGGGAAACCCACCTGGTCCAGCACCCCGTAGGCTTCGTCCATGTTGTGGGCGATGCCGGCGCGGGGACACTCCAGGCCGATGCTCTTCATCGCTTGGTCGAAGCGATAGCGGTCTTCCGCCTTGTCGATGGCGTCGGCGGTGGCGCCGATCATCTCCACCCCGAACTCGGCCAGCACCCCGTGCTTTTCCAGCTCCAGGGCGCAGTTGAGGGCGGTCTGGCCGCCCATGGTGGGCAGCACCGCATCGGGGCGCTCTTTCTCGATGATGCGACGCACCACTTCCCAGTGAATGGGTTCGATATAGGTGGCGTCGGCCATCTCCGGATCGGTCATGATGGTGGCCGGGTTGGAGTTGACCAGGATGACGCGGTAGCCTTCTTCCCGCAGGGCCTTGCAAGCCTGGGCGCCGGAGTAGTCGAATTCACAGGCCTGGCCGATCACGATGGGGCCAGCGCCCAGGATCAGAATGCTCTGTATGTCTGTACGTTTTGGCATGACTCTTCCCTACTCCTAATTACGCGCGGTACTGCTTAATCAAATCGATAAAGTGGTCGAACAGGTCGGCGGCTTCGTGCGGACCCGGGCTCGCTTCGGGGTGGCCCTGGAAGCTGAAGGCCGGCTTGTCGGTACGATGAATCCCCTGCAGGGAGCCGTCGAACAGCGACTTGTGGGTCACCCGCACATTGGCCGGCAGGGTGGCTTCGTCTACCGCAAAGCCGTGATTCTGACTGGTGATCATCACCACGCCCTTGTCCAGATCCTTGACCGGGTGGTTGGCGCCGTGGTGGCCGAACTTCATCTTGACGGTGTTGGCACCGCTGGCCAGGCCAAGCAGCTGATGGCCGAGGCAGATGCCGAACACCGGCGTGTCGGTCTCGAGGAAGCTTTGGATGGCGCTGATGGCATAGTCGCAGGGCTCGGGATCGCCGGGGCCGTTGGACAGGAAAATACCGTCCGGCTTCATCGCCAGCACCTCGACGGCCGGGGTCTGGGCCGGTACCACGGTCAGGCGGCAGCCGCGGTCGACCAGCATGCGCAGTATGTTGCGCTTGACGCCGTAGTCGTAGGCCACCACATGGTAGGGCAACTCACTTTCGGCGGGCTTGCTGTGGCCCTGGCCCAGGGTCCAACTGCCCTCACGCCAAGGGTAGGCTTCGCGGGTGGTTACTTCCTTGGCCAGATCCATGCCTTTCAGGCCGGGGAAGGCACGGGCTTCGGCCAGGGCCTTGGCTTCATCCAGATCCTTGCCGGCCAGGATGCAACCGGCCTGGGCGCCCTTCTCGCGCAGGATGCGGGTCAGCTTGCGGGTATCGATATCGGCAATACCCACTATGTTATGGGCTTTGAGGTAATCGGACAGCGAGCGCTGGTTGCGGAAGTTAGAGGCGATGATCGGGAGATCGCGGATGATCAGGCCCTGGGCATGGACTTGATCGGACTCTTCGTCTTCAGCATTAGTGCCGGTATTGCCTATATGAGGATAAGTAAGCGTAACGATCTGGCGGGAATAGGACGGGTCGGTGAGGATTTCCTGGTATCCCGTCATCGACGTATTGAATACCACTTCACCTACGGAACAACCGTCGGCACCGATGGCTGTACCGCGGAAGACCGAACCGTCTTCCAATACGAGCAGCGCTGAGTGAGTCAAGACAACCTCCAAGTTAATTCTTATAAATCAACAATTTACCTGGCTGTCCCGAGCTGCAGACAAAAAAATTTTACTGCATCTCGGCTAATACTGGGCAAATTCTGCGTATTTTATATAAAAGCGGCGTTTTCGACAAATTTTTTTGACGAAAACACGCCGACGCATGGAACACTTGGCCAGAAATGAATTTAAAATCAAAAAAAATAGATAATTAATAAAAATTATTTTAGCAACCATATAAAAATAGGCATTGAATTGCTTTACTTGAAAATTATCATCCTATTTGCAAAAAACAAAAAATAAACGTTAAAAAACAATAATATAAAAATTAAACACAAGAAAAAACCATCCTGAAAAAGCGCTCGCAGGCCAGGCAGCTCATGTCCGACCGGCCTGCACGGCTGCATAACGATGAATTATTTTAAATTCAAGACATCCTGCATGTCGTAAAGACCCGGCTGCTGGGCGGCAATCCAGGCCGCGGCCCGTACGGCGCCATTGGCGAAGGTCAGGCGGTTGGATGCCTTGTGGGTGATCTCCACCCTTTCGCCGATGTCCACGAACATGGCGGTGTGTTCACCCACGATATCGCCGGCCCGCACCGTGGCGAAGCCGATGGTGTTGCGATCCCGTTCGCCGGTGATGCCTTCGCGACCATAAACGGCGCATTGCTTGAGATCACGTCCCAGGGTATCGGCGATCACCTCGCCCATGCTGAGCGCGGTGCCGGAAGGCGCATCCACCTTGAAACGGTGGTGGGCTTCGACGATTTCGATATCGGTGTAATCCCCCATCACCCGGGCCGCCTGCTCCAGCAGCTTGAACACCAGGTTCACGCCGACGCTGTAGTTGGACGCCATCACCATGGCGGTGTCGGCGACGGCGGCGTGGATCTCCGCCTTCTGCACCTCATCAAAACCGGTAGTGCCGATCACCAGCCGCTTGCCGTGGGCCTTGGCCAGGGCGATATTGGCCAGGGTGGCTTCCGGGCGGGTGAAATCGATAATGACGTCGACCTGGTCGATCACCGCCGCCAGACTGGCACTCACCGTCACCCCCAGGCGTCCCACATTGGCCAGCTCGCCCGCATCCACGCCCAGTACACTGGAGCCGGCATGCTCGATGGCGGCGGTCAGGACGACGCCGTCGGTATTGGTCACGGACTCCACCAGTACCTTGCCCATGCGTCCATTACAGCCGGCGACGGCGATGCGAACCGGATTTGTCATGCTGTTCTTTCCTTATTGATACGATTGCCAAGAATAGACCCGAAGTTTGCCAGATAAGCGCCGGCTTGCAAATTCTCCGTTGCCCAAAGGATGGACATAAAAAAACCGGCGGCTGCCGGTTTTTTCAGACTCAGGCGATCTCGAGCAGTTCCACTTCGAACACCAGGGTTGAGCAGGGCGGGATGGAACCGGCACCCTGTTCGCCGTAGGCCAGGTGATGGGGTACGTACAGCTTCCACTTGGAGCCGACCGGCATCAGTTGCAGGGCTTCCACCCATCCCTTGATCACGCCGTTGACCGGGAACTGGGCCGGCTCGCCACGCAGCACCGAGCTGTCGAACACGGAGCCATCGGTAAAGGTGCCGTGGTAGTGCACGCGCACAGTGTCGGTGGCGGCGGGCTTGGCGCCGTCCCCCTGGGCCAGGACTTCGTACTGCAGGCCGGATTCGGTTTGCTCGACTTCGGCACGCTCGCCGTTGGCGGCGAAGAAGGCCGCTTCTTCTTCCCTGGCCTGGGAAGACTGGGCCGCCTGCTGCTCCTGCATACGCTGGGTGATCACCTGAAAGGCACCGTTGATGTCTTCGCGGGACACGGCGAAGTCAACCCCGTTGAGGGCGTCGGCCAGGCCCTGCTGCACGGCAGATATCTCCAGCCCTTCAAATGATTGCTGGGCCAGTTGGTCACCGATTTGGCGGCCGATACCGTAGCTGGCCTGCTGCTCTACTGTCTCATATGACGACATGACATTCCCTCTGTTTGGGTACAAAAAAGTCATGCTAACAAAATAAGCCGGTCAGCTAAATGGCAAGGACGCGTGCCTGGCCAATAATGCAGCGCCGCGCACCCCCCCGGCCCCGCCGAATACCGGCGCGATCACCGGTGCCGCGCTGACTCCGGCCATCAGATATTCGGGCAGGCGCGTACCCAGTTCCCGATACAGCCAGGGATACTCGCTGAGTCCGCCCCCCAGCACCACCGCATCCGGATCGAGCTGGGTCATCATGGCCCCCACCCCCGCAGCCAGTATGTCCAGGTAAAGCGACATGCAGTGCCCCGCCTGCGCCTCCCCCTGCTGCCAGGCGGCGATCACCCCCTTGCCATCCCGCTCCTGTCCCCCGCAGTGCCGGTAAAGCCGGCTCAGGCCGGTGCCGGAGACATAGGTTTCCAGGCACCCCGGCAGGCCGCAGCCGCACTCATACAGGGGCAGCTCCGGATAGCGCCGAAGCAGGGACGCGTTGATGCCGCCATGGCCGAATTCGCCACAGCCGCCACGGCGGCTGTTGATCAGGCGGCCGTCATGGATCAAGCCCCCCCCCACCCCGGTGCCCAGGGTCAGCCCCAGGGCCAGGCCGGCGCCGGCAACTGCCCCCCGATGGTATTCCGACAGCAGAAAACAGTTGGCGTCATTGTCCGCACAAAGCGGCCGGTCCAACTGCGGCCGCAGATCGCCGAGCAGATCGCGGCCATCGATGGCCGGCACATTGGGGGCCAGGATCCGTCCCCGGACATCCAGAACGCCCGGGAAACCGAGCCCGACCGTCCCCGCTCCGCCCCAGCGGGCGTCCGCCTGCCGCACCAGCGTCAGCAGCAAGGTCAGAAAGGCGGGGTAATCCCGGGCCGGCGTCGGATGCAGGGAGCGTTCACGCTCATTGAACTCATCGTCAAAAACGGCGAAAGCAATCTTGCTTCCGCCGATATCAAAACCGTAATACATGGTTACCCTTAGCGACGACAGGTGGGCGTCTTGCCCTGGGTCCGAGCCTGTTGATAAAGGGCGCTGGCACTCGGCATGGCGGCATTCAGCTCCTGAATACGGGTGCCATGGGAGGGGTGGGTCGAGAGCAGTTCAGGCGGTTGCCGGCCGGACGCCGCCGCCGACATATTACGCCACAGATCGATGGACTGCTCCGGATTGAAGCCGGCCCGCGCCATCATTTCCAGGCCCAGCCGGTCCGCCTCGGCTTCCTGCTCGCGGCCATAAGGCAACAGATAACCGACCTGCACGCCCAGCCCCAGGGCCGCCATGGCCGGCTGACGCAGCCCCGATTGCCCCAGTGCCAGATCGGCGGCGCTCAGCCCCATGTTGGTCAGTTGGGTACGGGATACTCGCTCATTGCTGTGGCGCGCCAGTACGTGGGCGATTTCATGGCCGACCACCGCCGCCACCTGATCCTGATTTTTCGCCACCTTGAGCAGGCCGCTGTAAACCCCGACCTTGCCACCGGGCAGGGCGAAGGCATTGACCTGGGGCGAGTCGAACACCACCACCTCCCACCGGCTCTGGCCGTAGCTGGCGGGCACTTCCGCCACCAGCTGGTTGGCGATGCACTGTACATAGGCCGTATCCGCCCTGCTGGTGCTAATTTTTTCCTGTTCCTTTATCTGGGTAAAGGAGCTTTCCCCTAGCTTTTGCATATCGGCTTCCGAAAACAGCAGTACCTGGCTGCGCCCGGTCGGCGACTGACTGCAGGCAAACAAGAAACTACAGGCCAAGAGCACAAAAATGGAACGCACAGCAATAACCTCATTGAAAGACCATGGACGTGTTCGTTCTTTCTAGCACAAAGCCGGGCCCGAAATCAGCCGGCCCGGACAAAATCCCTGGCGTCAGGACTCCGACCCCGGGCTGACCTGGCCGGCCTCCTCCAGGGTCCTGTCCGACAGCAGCCAGAGCGTGAACTTGTGCAGTTCCGGATGCTGGGCCAGCGCGACCAGAAAGGCACCACCCACCTCCCGGTAGCCCAGCTCGTAGTTTTTCAGGGTGGTCGGAGGCACCTGGAGCAGCTCAGCAAATTTGGGGCGGCTGAGTCCCATCGCCTCACGGATTTGTCGGATTTTTTTTCCGACCAGACTGGTGTCAGGATTCATAACCTTGCTACTCCTATCGAGGGTTCCGATAACAACTGGCATGACCTTGTCTATCAGTTTAACACCAGTAGAGAGACTCGTTATGAACTGGTCAAATTTTGACAAAAATAAATAAAAAACACCTAAGGAAAGACTCTTATGAAACTTTAACGTCGTGTTAAAATGCATCCCCGAAATGCAAAAGCTGCGACAATTCTAGCCCATCCCCCCAGGCCACTGCTTGTCGCTACCCGTAAAAACGGCTAATCTTGGTGTCGTGCGGGTACACTGAACGGGATACTGGAGTCCAACTGGACAGTCCCTGAACAACTAAAATATTAAGGACTTCCCGCACTGCACCGGCAGAAAGACGCCGGTGGTACATTTATTTCGGCACCGCCGAGTTCTCATAAAATGAGGAAGACAAAATGAAAAAGACAGTGGCTCCTTCTCTGATTGCAATCGCGCTGGCTACCGCCGGTGTTTCCGCCGGTGTTCAGGCCAACGACTGGTACCTGGGCGGCGGTGTTGGTGTATCCAACTTCGAAGACATCAACGACACCCTGCCGGCCGTAAAAGAAAACCCGCTTTCCGTTAATGCCTTCACCGGTTACAACTTCAACGAAAACTTCGGTGCCGAGTTCGGTTACACCCTGTTTGACGGCGGCGCCACCCGTGCTCACGCCCTGAACCTGTCCGCCATCGGCCGCCTGCCGCTGAACGAACAGTTTTCCGTGTTCGGTGAAGCCGGTGCCCTGGGCTGGAAAGCCATGCGCGGCGTTAACGACGAAGGCCTTTCTCCGATGGCCGGCCTGGGTCTGACCTACCGCGCCTCCGACCTGGTCGACGTACAGGCCCGCTACCGCCGTATCGAAGATCTGGGCGACCTGTCCAACAACGGTTATGAAAGCGACGTAAACAACTTCATGCTGGAACTGGTGCTGCACCCGAACCGTGGTGGCGCCGCCCCCGCTCCGGTGGCACCGGTAGCTCCCCAGCCTGAGCCCGAAGTGACCTACGAAACCCGTACCGTGACCGCCGACGGCTCCATCTACTTCGCCTTCGACAAGTCCGATCTGTCCGCCGAGTCCCGCGCCACCCTGGATGAAGTTGCCCGCTTCGCCCAGGAAAACCCGGACTATCAGGTTGAACTGGCCGGTTATGCCGACCGCCTGGGCAGCGCCGAGTACAACCGTCGCCTGTCCGAGCGTCGCGCCATGGCCGCCAAGGACTACCTGGTTCAGCGTGGCGTCGCCGCCCAGAACATCCAGACTGCCTGGTACGGCAGCGAACTGGCTGAAGGCGTGACCGAAGCCGAGCGTCAGCGCGATCGTCGCGTGGATGCCAAGGCCCAGGCCACCATCCAGGTCGAAATCATCGAATAAGACCGCTTTTCGACTGTATCCCAAACGGCTCTGCGGAGCCGTTTTTTCTTTTTCGCATCCCGCCGGGACCATGGCATACTGTTTTCCTTTTAACTCCGGACCCCTGATGCCTTGCTATTGCCATAGCCAGCAACCCTTTGCCCAATGCTGTGAACCCTACCTGCAGGGACGGCTCCCCGCTCCCACGCCCCTGGCGCTGATGCGCTCCCGCTATAGCGCCTACCGGCTGGGCCTGGGGGATTACCTGGTGCAAAGCTGGCATCCGGATACCCTGGGCGAACTGGATGCCGCCACCCTGGCCCGCTCCGGCCTGGAGACCGACTGGCTGGGGCTGACCATCGTCTTTGCCCGGGGCACAGCAGCCGACAAGGAAGGCGAGGTGGAGTTCAAGGTCCGCTACAAAGAAGACGGGCGGGTGGTACTGCTGCACGAACGCTCCCGCTTCGTTCGCCATGAAGGCCCTTGGGTGTACCATTCAGGCCAGTTCAACCCGCCCAAGAGCGGGGCCAACCAACCCTGCCCCTGCGACAGCGGCAAAAAATACAAACAGTGCTGCGCCAGGCGCTGACTCGACCGATTCCAATCAACTCAGACAGATCACCCATAATGGAACGAAAAATACTGCTTACCCATTGTCCCGACGCCAAGGGACTGATCTCCAAGATCACCAATATCTGTTACAAGCATCAGCTCAACATCATCCGTAACGACGAGTTTGTGGACTACGACAACGGCCACTTCTTCATGCGCACCGAGCTGGAGGGCATCTTCAACGACCATACCCTGCTCGCCGATCTGGACGACGCCCTGCCCCAGGGCAGCCAGCGCCGGCTGGTGCCGGCCGGCAGCAAGCGGGTGGTGATACTGGTGACCAAGGAAGCCCACTGCCTGGGCGATATCCTGATGAAGAACTACGCCGGGGCCATGAACATCGACATCGCCGCCGTGGTCGGCAACTACGATGTGCTGGGCTCGCTGACCGAAAAGTTCGACATCCCCTACCACACCGTGTCCCACGAAGGGCTGAACCGGGCCGAGCACGAGCAGCGGCTGGCGGAGATCATCGACCGCTACCAGCCCGACTACGTGGTGCTGGCCAAGTACATGCGCATCCTGAGCCCCGAATTCGTGGCCCGCTATCGCCAGCGCATCATCAACATCCACCACTCCTTCCTGCCCGCCTTCGTCGGCGCCAGCCCCTACCGGCAGGCCTATGAGCGCGGCGTGAAGATGATCGGCGCCACCGCTCACTTCGTGACCGACGACCTGGACGAGGGCCCGATCATCGAGCAGGACGTCAGCCACGTGAACCATACCTTCTCCGCCCAGGACATGGCCAAGGCCGGGCGGGACGTGGAAAAGTCGGTGCTGAGCCGGGCGCTCAACCTGGTACTGGAGGAAAAGGTCTTCGTCTACGGCAACAAGACGGTGGTGTTTAAATAACGCCTCCAAACCTCGGCCAAAGAGCCAACTCCGCCGACACGCCGTGAACACATCCATGTGGGCTCGAAATGCCATCCCTGGCATTTCATGGTCGGCAGAGCCGGCCCTTTGCCCACCGCATCAGTATGGCCGATGAACCGCTGGAGCCAAGGCATTGATCTGCAA
Source organism: Zobellella endophytica (assembly GCF_003012775.1). Taxonomy (GTDB): domain Bacteria; phylum Pseudomonadota; class Gammaproteobacteria; order Enterobacterales; family Aeromonadaceae; genus Oceanimonas; species Oceanimonas endophytica. The sequence goes on from NZ_PXYG01000003.1 coordinate 300,082, forward strand.
ACGGGAAGCCAGGGCTTCCCGTTTTTATTCAGTCGTGCTTGTGGCTTCGCTCAAACGCCGCCTTCTGCTCGGCCGTGGCTTCCTGCTGGTATTTCGCCTTCCATTCCTCGTAGGGCATGCCGTACACCCGCTCCCGGGCCTGGTCGTAGTCCATCTCCAGCCCGCGCTCCTCGGCGGCGGCCAGGTACCACTTGCTCAGGCAGTTGCGACAGAAACCGGCGAGGTTCATCAAATCGATATTCTGTACGTCCTTGCGCTTGTCCAGGTGCGCCAGCAGGGTGCGAAAGGCGGCCGCTTCCAGCTCGGTTTGGGTTTGCTTGTCCATTCTCTTCTCCATCAGGGTCGGTTGATGCCATTATAACGACATCGCTCCCCAACAAAACAGGCAAGCCCATGAGTCGCAGCCACTTCTTCGCCCATATGGCCCGCATGAAACTGATCCAGCGCTGGCCGCTGATGCGCAATATCGAACGGGAAAACGTGGCCGAGCACAGCCTGCAGGTGGCCATGGTGGCCCATGCCCTGGCGGTGATCAGGAATACCTGCTTCAACGGCCGCCTGGATCCGGCCCAGGCGGCCATGCGGGCCCTCTATCATGACGCCAGCGAGGTGCTGACCGGTGACCTGCCCACGCCGGTGAAATACTTCAACGAGGACATCGCCCGGGCCTACAAGGACATCGAGAAAAATGCGGAGGCGACGCTGCTGAAGATGCTGCCCGCCGAATTGCAACCGGCCTACGCTCCCCTGCTCAGCGGTCATCCGGACGACGACTACGGGCAACTGGTGAAAGCGGCGGACATCCTCTGCGCCTACCTGAAGTGCGAGGAAGAACTCACCGCCGGCAACCGGGAATTCGCCCCGGCCAGGAAACGGCTCATCGCCATGCTGGAGCAGCGCATGAACGAGGAAATCCGCTATTTCCTGGCGGTGTTCGCCCCCAGTTTCTCCCTGACGCTGGACGAGATCTCGAGCCCCGAATTCTGAGCACGCCGGCGGGCCTACCCCTTGCGTTCGATCCACAGGGTGACCTCGCCGACCCGAAAGCCCCACTTGCTCATCTCGGCTCTGTTGATCAGCCGGTCCTCGTCGAGCAGGTACATCCAGTCGTTGAAGTGGAGTGCCCATATCTCGCCGTCGACCGGCACCGCCAGGGTATAGCGCCAGTTGAGGGCAAAGCCCCGGGCCCGGCCGGCGGCCGGCTCGAGCACGTCGGCGGCGGTGCCGCTGTAGTGGCCGTCGGGCCCCTTCTCCAGATACCAGACCCGACGCTGGGTTTCACCGTCGTCATAGCGAAAATCCTCCTCCAGCACCCCCTTGTTGCCTTTCCAGCGACCGACCATGTCCACCCTGAACCGGCGCAGCACCTTGCCCGATCTGTCCTGTACCAGGCCATAGGCGACCAGTTCACCGTTGAAGAAGCGGTCCAGCTCGAAGGCCGGCCCGGTGTTTCCATAATCATCGATGGTGCTGCCGCACGACATCAGCAACAGGCTCAGGCCCAACAGCAACGGACGCATATCAGTTCCCCTTCAGTTGACGGGTGAGGGCCGGATCGCGGCTGTCGGGCGACAGCCAGATGGCCAGGAAGGCGGGGCCGAAAGCGGGGTCGGCGATCTCGCCCAGCAGTTGCCGGTTGAAATAGAAGCGGCTGATCCCGGACGCCTCCACCCGCAGCACCAGTTCGTCCTGCTTACGTACCGAAGGCCAGAGGCGGCGCAGCTGCCGGTGCCATTCGGGCCGCCAGTCCACCCCCAGCCGCCGCCACTCCTCGACGGTCGCCCGCAACAGCTCGGCCTGCTCAATGTCCCGCTGATAACGCAGGGCCAGGGCCTGGGGGAAAACACCGGGCCGGTAGCGGCCGTCGTCACTGTACAGCCGGGCATGGTAAAGATCCCAGAACAGCCAGCGCATCCCGCCTTCACCCACCAGGGTCAGGTCCGCCATCGGGCTGGCCCAGACGGGCACCGCCAGAAAAAAGAGTATCGACAGCCATTTCTTCATCGTCATTCCCTCCTTAAACGCCGATCCAGCCCTACCAGCAGCGGCAGCAGCGTCGCCCAGACCGGCACCAGAATGGCGGCGCTGACCCAGCAGCCGAGCGGCAGTTGCACCGCGCCCAGGCGCCAGCCGGCGAGGTAGGATGAGGTCCCGGCCAGGGCCCCGGTGAACGCCATCAGCGAGGGCGAAAACCGACGCAGCCAGACGAGACTGTGCCCCAGGGTCAGCACGAAGCCGGCCCACAACAACGCCAGCCACAGGGGCCAGTGCCCGAAGACAAAGACCCCGGCCCAGGCCAGCGCCGCGTCGGTCAGCAGGCCCGGCACCGCCAGCCAGAGCGCCCGCACGTCGGCACCACGGCTGGGGCTGAACCAAAAGTGCGCCGCCAGCAACAGCGCCGTCAGCCAGGCCCAGCGGTTCTGCCCGGCCACCGCCAGCAGCCAGAAGCCCTCGAAGGCTAGCAGCTGAGTCCATTGCCATCGGGACATGCCCTGGCTCCCGGCTTGGCCGCCTCGAAATGCACCAGGCCGATGGTGCCCTCGCGAAAACCGCCTTCGCAGTAGGCGAAGTAAAAGGCCCACAGCCGGTGGAAATCCTGGCCGTAACCCAGGGCCCTCAGCGTGGGTTCGACCCGGTGGAAGCGCTCGGCCCAGATCCTCAGGGTCTCGGCATAATGCAGGCCATGGTCGTGCAGCCGGGTCAGGGTCATGTCGGTCTGCTCTTTCAGGTGCCGGCACATCTCGCTCACCGACGGCAGGCAGCCGCCGGGGAAGATGTAGCGCTGGATAAAATCCACCCCCTTGCGGTACTGGTCATAACGCTGATCGGCGATGGTGATGGCCTGGATCAGCATCCGCCCCCGGGGCCTGAGCAGCCGGTTCAGGGACTGGAAATAGACCGGCAGGTACTCGTGGCCCACCGCCTCTATCATCTCCACCGACACCAGCTTGTCGAAGCGGCCGCGCAGGTCGCGGTAGTCCTCCAGCAGCAGGGTAACCCGCTCGCCCAGCCCCTCCCGCTCGACCCGCTGGCGCGCATGCTCCAGCTGGGCCCGGGACAGGGTGGTGGTGGTGACCCGGCAGCCATAATGTTTGGCGGCAAAACAGGCCAGGCCGCCCCAGCCGGTGCCGATCTCCAGCAGGTGATCGTCGGCACTCAGCTCCAGCCGTTCGCAGATCAGCCTGAGCTTGTGCTGCTGGGCCTGCTCCAGGCTGGCATCCGGGGTCGGAAATACCGCCGAGGAATACTGCATCAGAGGATCCAGGAACAGCGCGTACATCTCGTTGCCCAGATCGTAATGGGCGGCGATATTGGCCCGGCTGCCCGCCCTGGAGTTGCGGTTGCCGCGGTGCCTCAACCTGTGCCAGGGGAGGGTCAGCCAGCCCAGCCGGCGTTCCAGCCGGTCGAGCACCTCGATATTGCGGGCGAACAGCCGGATCACCGAGGTCAGATCAGTGCTGTGCCAACCGCCCTCCACCCAGGACTCGGCCGCCCCTATGCTGCCCCCGGTCATCAGTTGCCGATAAAAGCGCGGTTCGAACACCCGGATACTGGCCTGCAGCTCGGCATCCCGTTCACCGAATTCGAACCGCTCCGTGCCTTCCAGTACCGTCAGGCCCGCCTCCTTCAGCCCGGACAGCAGGGAAAAGGCCAGGCAGCGGGCCCAGCGCTCCAGGCGGCGGGGTTCTGCCATGCTCAGGGTCGTGTCCATCTTGGCCTCCTTCAGGGATGTGAATGATAGGGAACGCGTTTCAGCCACAGCCGCACCGCCTGCCAGTAGATGCCGCGCAGTATGGTCAGCGTCATCATCGGCCACTGCAGCAGCGCCGCCTGCAGGGCCGCGGCCGCGAACGGACGTCGCCGCAGCGCGACGGTGGCATCGAACAACAGCGCCGGGTTGCGGTTCTCGATATGGATCAGTACCCGCCGGCCGGGCGGCTGGATGCACCAGTGGTACTGCATGTCCAGCCCCATGAAGGGGGAAACATGAAAGACCTTGTCGGTGGGCTCATTCGCCGTCAGATCCACCAGATAACAGTGGCGTTCGTTCCAAGGGGTGTTGTGCACCTCGGCCAGCAGGTAGCGGGCCTGCCCGCCCCGGTAGCAGAAAAAGAAATTCACCGGGCTGAAATAGAGCCCGAAACAACGCACCTGGCCGAGCATCACCACCCGGTCGAGCCCGGTGCCGTTGCCGCCCAGCCGCGCCACCTCGGCCAGGATCGCCGCCTTCAGCGGCTGTGCCGGATCCCCCGGATAGTCCCGGCGGTAAAAGCTGAGCGGCGCGAAGCGCTCGCAGGCAAACAGCCGGCTCTCCCGGGCGAGCGGCGCCAGTTCGTCCAGATCCAGCGCCAGCATGTAAAGACCGTAGCTGAACCGGTGACGGCGGGGGGCGTAGCGCCGGTGGCGCACCTGGCCGGTATAGATGGCGCTGTTGAGGCTCACAGGCCCACCCCGAACCGGGCACAGACATCGAGGGCGCTGCGCACCCCGTCCTCGTGGAAACCGTTGTACCAGTAGGCGCCGCAGAAATGGGTATGGCGCCGGCCGCAGATCTCCTCCCGCCGCCCCTGGGCGGTGATCGCATCCCGGTTGTACACCGGATGGGCGTAGTGGAAACGGCGCAGCACCCGGGCCGGATCGATGGCCTCGCCGCGGTTCAGGGTTACGCACAGGGGCGCTGCCGTTTCCAGCCCCTGCAGTATGTTCATGTTGTAGGTCACCGCCGGCGGCGCCTCCTCGTTCCCGTCCAGCCAGTAGTTCCAGCTGGCCCAGGCCCGGGGTTCCTTCGGTAGCAGGCGACGGTCGGTGTGCAGCACCACCTCGTTGTCGCGGTAGGCGAGTCCGCCCAGCACCTGGCGCTCGGCGTCGCTGGCGTCACGCAGCAGGCGCAGCGCCTGATCCGAATGGCAGGCCAGGATCACCTCGTCGAAGTATTCCGCCCCGGCCCGGCTGTCCACCCGCACCCCGCGCCCGCCCCGCTCGATGCCGACAACCGGGCGGTTCAGGCGGATATCCCGCACCGGCGCGGTCAGCGCCGGGATATAGCTGCGCGAGCCGCCCTCCACCACGTACCACTGGGGCCGGTCCACCAGGTTGAGCAGGCCATGATGGTTGAAAAAACGCAGGAAGAACGCCAGCGGAAAGTCGCGGCTGCCGGCCAGGGACGACGACCAGATCGCCGCCACCATCGGCAGCACATAATGGCCGGCGAAGAAGTCGGAAAACCCGTGCTGCCGCAAAAACCGGCCCAGGGTATCGTGGTCGTTCAGCCGCCCGGCCTTCAGCACCCGCTTGCACAGCAGGTTGAAGCGCACTATCTCGGCCAGGAAACCGTAAAAACGCGGACTCAGCAGGTTGCGCCGCTGGGCGAAAAGGGTGACCAGGGTATGGCCGTTGTATTCCAGCCCGCTCTGCGCCTGCTGCACGCTGAAGCTCATCTCGGTGGGCCGGGCCCGCACCCCGATACGCGCCAGCAGGGCCTGGAACCTGGGGTAGGTCCTGTCGTTGAACACGATAAAGCCGGTATCCACCGCGTGCTGGCGTCCGTCCAGGGTGACATCCACGGTCGCGGTGTGGCCACCGAGACGGTCGCTGGCTTCGAACAGGCTGACCTCGTGTTCCCGGCTCAACAGCCAGGCGCAGGTCAGTCCGGAAATGCCACTGCCGATCACCGCTATTCTGCTCATGACTGTTTCCTTGTCGCGGTGGGTGCCAGCCGTGCCCAGAGCCCTCGGGGCAACCAGGACAGCAGGCGCAATACCCAGATAAAGCCGGAGGGAAAGCCGATCTCGGCCCGGCCGCGCGCCAGGCCGCGGCGGATGGCCAGACTGGCCTCGGCCACCGGCACCCGGCCGGGCATGGGAAAGTCGTTTTTCCGGGTCAGCGGGGTGTCGACGAAACCGGGACGGATCAGGCTGACCGCGATGCGGCGCGGCGCCAGATCGATGGCCAGGCTTCGCGCCAGATAGTCCAGCCCGGCCTTGGAGGCGCCGTAGGCCTCGGCCCGGGTGAGCGGCAACAGGGTGACCGAGGAGCTGACCAGGGCCAGCCGGCTGCCGGCGCTCATCCGCGGGAGCAGCGGAGCCAGGCAGTTGGCGGCGCCGATCAGGTTGGCGTCGATCACCCGGGCGAACAGCGCCGCGTCGAAGGCGGCGGCATCGTCGACATACTCGCAGCTGCCGGCGTTGAGGATCACCAGATCCAGCGGTGCCAGCTCGCCCAGGGCCTGCCGCGCCTGTTCCCGGTCCCGGACGTCGAACAGGCACAGTTCGCAGCCGGTGCCCGCCAGCGCCTGTCCGAGCTTGTCCCGGTTGCGTCCGCAGGCCACCACCTGCCAGCCGTCGGCGGCGTAATCCAGGGCCAGCCGCAGGCCGATGCCGGAGCTGGCGCCGGTGATCAGTACTCGCTTCATGCACTTAATCTCCGTTTGAGGGCCCGGATCACGCCGCCCAGCACGGGCAGTTGTTCGTAGAGCAGGTTGCCGAGGTCGAAGTAGTCCCGGTGGTAGTACACCTGCCCGTCAAAGCGCAGGTGGCTGACGCCGGGCACCGTGATCCCGGCTCCGCCGTTCAGCCGGGGATGGACAAGGTGCATCTGCCAGCGGATAAAGGCTTCCCCGTCCTGCTCCATCGCCTGGGCAATGTCGAAGCGGCACTGGCTGACATGGGCAAAGAGCCCCTCGAAGTAGGCCTGCAGGGCCGAAACACCCCGCAGCTCATGGGCCGGATCGCAAAAATGCACATCGGGCGCATAGACCTCGCGCAAAGCCTGGAGCCCGGCGGGCGACAGCCCCTGGTACAGCCGGCAAAAGGCCGCCAGTGCCGGGCTCATACCGCCTCCCGGTCTTTCAGGGCATCGAACATGGCGATGGCATGCCGCCGGGCCCGGGCATGATCCACCACCGGCGGGGGATAGCCGTGCCCCGGGCAATGCCTGTCCAGCCAGTCGTGGGGGGCGTGGATGGCACCGGCGGGCACCGCCGCCAGCTCCGGCAGCCAGCGGCGCAGAAAGTCGCCGTCCGGATCGAACCGCTCGCTCTGGGTGGTGGGGTTGAACACCCGGAAATAGGGGGCGGCGTCGGCGCCGGTGCCCGCCGCCCACTGCCAGCCGCCGTTGTTGGCCGCCAGCTCGCCGTCGATCAGCCGGGACATGAACCAGGCCTCGCCCCGGCGCCAGTCGATATGCAGATCCTTGGTCAGGAAGCTGGCCACCAGCATCCGCAGCCGGTTGTGCATCCACCCGCTCTGGTGCAGGCAACGCATGGCCGCATCGATGATCGGATAACCGGTCCTGCCCTCGCACCAGGCCCGGAACAGTTCGTCATCCCGGCTCCATTGCAGGGCCTCGGTTTCCGGCTTGAAGGCCCGGTGCATGGACAAGCGCGGAAACACCACCAGCAGGTGGCGGTAGAACTCGCGCCATATCAGCTCGTTCAGCCAGCTGAAGCCCCGTTCGCCGCGGCTGAACGGCAACTGGCCCAGTTCGGCTTCCATCGCCGCCAGGCACTGGTTGGGAGACAGTACCCCCAACGCCAGGTAAGGCGACAGGCTGCTGGTGGCCGCCTCGGCCGGGTAATCCCGCCGCTCGCCGTAATCGTCCAGGCGGGCCGCGCAGAACGCCGCCAGCCGTTGCCCGGCCGCCGCCTCCCCCGCCGGCCAGGCGGCGCTGCACCGGCGTTCGCCCTCCAGCATGGTGGTGCCGGCCGGTACCGGAGCTCCCTGGGCGGCAGGCACGGGCAACAGCCGGTAGCCGCTGCCGCGCACCCTGGCCAGCCAGGCCCTGGAAAAGGGAGTGAAGACCTTGAACATGTCGCCGCCGCGGGTGGTCAGGCTGCCATGGTCGACCACGCAATCGCCGTTGAATACCCGACAGGGAATGGCCAGCGCCTGCTGCACCGCCCGGTCGCGGCGGCGTTCGTTGATGCCGATTTCCCGGTTGGCATAAAGCGCGTCGATGCCCTGTTGCGCCACCCATTGTGCCAGCAGCGCCGGCACCTCGGCGAAGGTGTCGGCCTCGAGCACCGTCAGGGATACCCCCAGCAGGGCCAGCCGCTCGCTCAGGGCCGACAGGTGACGGGCGATGAAATCGCGCTGGATGGGGGCATTGCCGTGCCGCCGCCACTGGCCGGGGCAGTCGATGTAGATGGCCGCTACCCGGGCACCGCCGGCCATGGCTTCATACAAGGCCGGGTTGTCGGCCACCCGCAGATCAGTTCTGAACCAGACCAAATGACGCATCATGCCCCCTCGCAATCTCGCTGACCGTGACCGCAAAGGGTCGGTTGAGCCAGCCCTGACGCTGGTAAATCACACCCAGCTCGCCGATAAAAAAGCAGACCTCGGGCCAGTGATGATCCGCCTCGTTGAACCAGCTCTGGGTCAGTCCCGCCCCCAGCAACACCACCAGGGCCTCGCATTTCAGGCGCTCCGCCGCCAGCGGCAGCTGGGCCGGTTCCAGTAGCCCCAGATCGAGGCTGCGGCATTCCAGCCCCTGCAGCTCGAACTGGGTCAGCACCGCCTGCAGCTCGCCGACCTGCCCCACCCGGGCCAGGGCGATGCGGGGGCCGGTCTTGATGCTGAGCAACTGGACACAGAGCCGGGACAGCAAGGCCCTGGCGCTCTGCTCGATCAGCTGGCGATCCGGCCGCGCCAGCCGGACCAGCTCCGTCAGCCAGGGTTCGATCACCCGGCGCAGCAGCAGCTCCGCCGGATAAAGGCTGGCCAGCTCCAGCAACTCGGCCTCCAGCCGGCCCAGATTGAGCGCCTGGGCCGCGTCCAGCAGCCGCGCCCTCGCCTGCTCCCAGTTGGAACCCTCCACCACCGGCGCCGGATTGGCCAGCAGCCCCTTGACCTGGCCGATGCTGACGCCCTGCTCCAGCCAGTGCAGGATCTGGCGGATCAGGGCGATATCCTCCTCGGAATAGAGCCGGTGGCCCTTGTCGGTGCGGGCCGGTTTCAGCAGGCCGTAGCGGCGCTGCCAGGCGCGCAGGGTAACCGGGTTGATGCCGGTCAGCCTGGCAACGTCCCGAATGGGGTACTTGGGTTCAGATGCCATAGCGCAGCCGCAATGCCTCCGGGTGAGGGTTGAGATAGACCTGCCGGCGCAGGTAGTCGTTGGGATGTTCTTCCAGGTAGTGACGAAACAGGGTAATGGGCGCCAGCAGCGGCAGTATGCCCTCCCGGTACTGATGGATGGTGCGGGTCAGCTCCTGGCGCTGGCGGGCGCTGAGCTGGCGCTTGAAGTACCCCTGCAGGTGCTGCAGCACATTGGTGTGGCCGCTGCGGCCAACCCGTCGGGACAGCGCCTGCATCAGCCCGCGGATGTAGATCTGCGCCTTTGGCTCCACCTCCCGGGACAAGTCGGACAACAGCCGCCCCAGCGCCTGGTAGCTGTCGCCATGGTGCGCCATCAGCAGGTATTTGTAACGGCTGTGAAAGGCGATCAACCGGGAGGGGGTGATGCCCCGCCGCACCAGCGTCTGCCAGTCATGCAGGGCATAGACCCGGGTCACGAAATTTTCGCGCAATACGGGGTCATTGAGCCGGCCATCTTCCTCGAACGGCAGCAGCGGCAACGCCCGCATCAGCTCGGCGGCATAGATGCCGGTGCCTTCCTTGGCGTTGCCCTTGCCGCTCTGGTGGTACACCCGCACCCGCTCCATGCCACAGCTGGGTGATTTGGCACAGAGGATATAGCCGCTCAGCCCCTCGAGCCGGGCCGCCATCTGCCGGCCATAGTCGCGCAGCGGCGCGGTCAGATCCTCGCCGCCGGCGCTCTGGGCCAGGATGATGCCGTCGCGGTTGAGCAGGCGGATGCTCGGCCGCGGGGCGCCCAGGCCGATCGCCATCTCCGGGCACAAGGGTACAAACTCCACGAATTTCGCCAGTAGTTCGCTGCAGAAATCGGATCTTTTATGGCCGCCGTCGAAGCGGACCCGCTGTCCCAGCAGGCAGCTGCTGATGCCGATACGGATGACGGCCGGATCAAACTTGTACATATATCACCACCTTGTACAACCATGGCTATACCATAGCCTTAGTTATACAAGATGATCAAGGTTGTACAATAAAAATATCTCCGCCGCCGAACAGGGCACACAAAAAACCCGAGCCAGGCTCGGGTTTGCGGGGTAGGGAAGGGAGTGGGACTCAGTTCAGCTTCTGGCGGGCGATCTCGGCTTCGTCACGGAACTGGCGGCGCAGCTCGGACTTGCTCTTCATCACCAGTTCACCGCCCTTGCCGATGGTCATGTGCTCGCGGTTGTCGTTGTGCATCGCCTGCCAGGCCAGCACCGCCTGCATGGTGGTTTCCTTCTGCTCCGGGGTCAAGGCCGCCCCGTCGGGCCACTTGCCCAGCTCCACCGCGGTTTTCAGCCGCTCGTAGACCTCCTTCGGCATGTTGGCGATGGCCTGCTGAAATGATGACATGGCATTTCCTCCTGTATTGGCGGCCTTACTGTACCACCACAAACACAAAAGGGGCAGCCGCTGCCACCCCTTGATAACCCCCCGGCGCTCAGCCGCGAGCCGGCAGATCCATCAGTTCGATGCCGGCCATCTTCTGCATCACGCGCACGACCTGGCAGCTGTAGCCGAACTCGTTGTCGTACCATACATAGAGCACGGCGCGATCGCCGTCGACGATGGTGGCCAGCGAATCGACGATCCCGGCGAAACGGGAGCCGACCATGTCGGTGGACACCAGCTCGCTGCTGGTGCTGAAGTCGATTTGATTATGCAGCGGCGAATCCAGGGCGACCTGGCGCAGATAATCGTTCAGCTCTTCAACCGTGGTGGCCTTGTCCAGGTTCAGGTTGATTACCGCCATCGACACGTTGGGTGTCGGCACCCGGATGGAGTTGCCGGTCAGCTTGCCTTTCAGCTCGGGCAGCGCCTTGGCCACCGCAGAAGCGGCACCGGTGCTGGTCAGTACCATGTTCAGGGCGGCACTGCGACCACGACGATCGCCTTTGTGGTAGTTGTCGATCAGATTCTGGTCGTTGGTATAGGAATGCACGGTTTCCACGTGACCATTCTTCACGCCGTAGACATCGTGCACCGCCTTCAGTACCGGGGTAATGGCGTTGGTGGTACAGGACGCGGCGGACATGATCCGATCTTCCGGCAGGATCATGTGGTCGTTGACCCCGAACACGATGTTCTTGATGTCGCCCTTGCCCGGCGCGGTCAGCAGCACCTTGGCGGCCCCCCTGGCCTTGAGGTGCAGGCCCAGGCCGGCTTCATCACGCCATTTGCCGGTGTTGTCGACCACCAGCGCATTATCGATGCCGTACTGGGTGTAATCGATATCTTCCGGGCTGTTGGCGTAAATCACCTGGATGTAGGTGCCATTGGCGATGATGGCGTTGTTTTCGGCGTCCACTTCGATGGAGCCGTTAAAAGGACCATGCACGGAATCGCGACGCAGCAGGCTGGCCCGCTTTTCCAGGTCGTCCGCGGAGCCGCGCACCACGATGCCTCGCAGGCGCAGGCCGTTGCTGTTGCCGGCGCGCTCGATAAGCAGTCGGGCCAGTAGGCGGCCGATACGGCCAAAGCCGTACAGCACCACATCGGTGGTCTGGTGCTGCGGGCCGGCGGCCAGGGCCGGTGCCAGCTCGCTCCGCAGGAAATCGGCCAGGCCGGATTCATCCTGGTGGGTTTTCCAGTAGCGTACCGCCAGCTTGCCCAGATCGATGCTGGCCGGTGCCAGTTGCAGCTCGCTGATGGCCTTGAGCACGGGGTAGCTCTGCGCCACCGGCAACACCTGACCTTCGTGGCGGCGTACCACCCGGTGAGCCTTGAGGATATCGATGGTGGACGCATTCAGCAGCGGGCGACCGTAGACACAGGTTTCGATTCCCTGGTTGCGGTACAGCTTGCCGATAAGGGGTTGCATGGACTCCGCCAGCTCCTGGCTCTGCTGCCAGGCGGACAGGTAACTCTCGTGGGTCATCGACCAGATCCTTTTATTTCACGTAACCGTCATTAGTATTGGGGCGGGCAGGAAAATCATGCCGCACTTTGCTTTTTTAAGCGCGCCCATTTTAGTGGATAGGGGGTATGATTACCAGACCAAGGCCAGGCTGTGAGGGCTTCGAATGAATACAAAATTGACGCTTATTATTGTTGCGACCGCGGTTTTCTTGACAGGCTGTGAGCGGGATCGCATTAGGGCTATCTGTGAAAGCTACCCCCGGCTATGCGCCAACCTGCACGAGGACGGCTGGTGCCGGTTCGAACGCAGCAACCTGATCCGGGCTCGCTACCAGCAGCAGGAAGCCCCGAGCGATGCGAATCGTTACGTCCTGATGACGGAGCTGGAAACCTATCATGATTGCCTGGACCCCCTGCTCGACATCGAATACACAGACCGCCAGGAAAGAAAGAACGACAAGGTGGAAGCCATCGTGCTGGTGCGGGAAGAACTGGCCGCGCTGGAGCAGCAGACCCGCGCTTCTGACTCCCCCTATCTGCAGCTGTGGCACTGGCGGCATCATGGCGACCGCCAGGCCCGCTCCCGCTTTATCGCCCAGGCTGACAGCCCGGCCATGCAGCAGCCCGAGCTGCTGAAAGCCCTGGCCGAGCTGCTGGCCCCCAGAGACAAGAAAGCCGCCGAACAGGCGTTGCACCGGGCGCTGGGCCTCTACCAGGCCAGGCAGGACATCGACACCGCCATCATCGCCAACCTGATCAACCTGCAGATCGGCGAACGGCGCTATGAAGACGCCTGGATCTGGACCAGGGTACTGGCCCAGTTGACCGAGCAGCGCGGCGTCGACTGGGAGCGCATGGACTCCTACGTGCGCTTTTCCCCCGAGCAGCAGCGCCAGATGCAGCAACAGGCAGACAATCTGGTAACAAGACTGAAAAACGGGAGTTATATCCAACGATAGAAGCACCGATTCACTTCTATACTGGATCAGGTACCGCCGTCAGCCGATGCTCATGCGACCCACATCCCCAGCCCGGTCGGGGCCCGGCGCCGACCGTCGAAATATACCGACAAAAACGAAATAAAATTTCACTAAATCATGACGCGGCACAAATTCGCCGTGGTTTTAGGTTGACGTACTCTTTTTTTTTTGTAATTTTACAACCAATAGATTTTTTCATAACGTAATTTTTCATAACTTAAGAGTCAGGTGAACTTATGACTATCAAAGTAGGTATCAACGGTTTCGGTCGTATCGGTCGTTTCGTTTTTCGCGCCGCGTGCGAGCGCAACGACATCGAAGTGGTTGCTATCAACGATCTGCTGGATCCGGAATACATGGCCTATATGCTGAAGTACGATTCCACCCACGGCCGTTTCAAGGGCACCGTGGCAGTGGAAGGCGGTCAGTTGATCGTCAACGGCAAGGCCATCCGCGTGACCGCCGAGCGCGATCCCGCCGCCCTGAAATGGGATGAAGCGGGCGTGGATGTAGTAGCCGAAGCCACCGGTCTCTTCCTGACCGACGACACCGCGCGCAAGCACATCCAGGCCGGTGCCAAGAAAGTGGTACTGACCGGTCCGTCCAAGGACGATACCCCCATGTTCGTGATGGGCGTCAACCACGCCGCCTATGCCGGCCAGGACGTCGTGTCCAACGCCTCCTGCACCACCAACTGCCTGGCCCCGCTGGCCAAGGTCATCAACGACAAGTTCGGTATCGTGGAAGGCCTGATGACCACGGTGCATGCCACCACCGCCACCCAGAAAACCGTTGACGGCCCCTCCGCCAAGGACTGGCGCGGCGGCCGCGGCGCCAGCCAGAACATCATTCCGTCTTCCACCGGTGCCGCCAAGGCCGTGGGCAAGGTCATTCCCGAGCTGAACGGCAAGCTGACCGGCATGGCGTTCCGCGTACCGACGCCGGACGTGTCCGTGGTTGACCTGACCGTGCGCCTGGAGAAATCCGCTTCCTACGCCGATATCTGCGCCGCCATCAAGGCCGCCGCCGAAGGCGAGCTGAAAGGCATCCTGGCCTACACCGAAGACGAAGTGGTCTCCAACGACTTCGTCGGCGAAGTGTGCACTTCCGTGTTCGACGCCAAGGCCGGTATCGCCCTGAACGACAACTTCGTCAAGCTGGTGTCCTGGTACGACAACGAGATCGGCTACTCCAACAAGGTGCTGGACCTGATCGCCCATATCTCCAAGTAACATTTGGGGATATAACCCGTTAATATGAAAAGCGGCCCCCGGGCCGCTTTTTCTGTTTACCGCCACGGAATCCCTTTATGTCCTCGTCGCTTACGCCATTAGAATCCCTGTCGGCACACAGCCGGCTGTTACGCAACGACGCCGGCCTGACCTTTGTCCGGGTCGACAACGCCCATGCCAGCGCCCTGCTCAGCCTGTTCGGCGGCCAGCTGCTGCAATACCGGCCCCATGGCCAGGCGCCGGTGTTGTGGTTGAGCGATACCGCCGTCCTCGACGGCAGCAAGGCCATCCGTGGCGGCATTCCCATCTGCTGGCCCTGGTTCGGCAAGGGGACGCCCGGCCTGCCCCAACATGGGGTGGCCCGGCTCGGCCAGTGGCAACTGGCATCGGTGCAGGAAACGGATGACGGCACCCGGCTCCGGCTCAGCCTGCACCATGAGCAGGCCCGCCTGGAGCTCGAGCTGCGGATCGGTGCGGCGCTCGAGGTCAGCCTGTGCACCACCAACCTCGGCCCCGCTCCCCTGCCCCTGCAGGCGGCCCTGCACAGTTACTTTGCCGTTCCCCATGTTGATCGCTGCCGCATCGAAGGACTGGGGCCGGACTATCACGACAGCCTCGGCGGCACCGGAGTGGCCGGAGACCAAGATGAACGGCCCAGGGCCCCCTTCGATCGTATCTATACCCGCCCGCAACCGCTCACCCAGCTGCACTGTGACGACCGCCTGCTGCAGCTCCAGCATGAGCGGCATGACAGCTTGGTGCTGTGGAACCCGGGCGAACATGAACTGCCGGCCGACATCAGCGCCCCCGCCGGCTTCGTCTGCATCGAAACAGCCCTGCTCCGGGCGCCCGCGCTGGCGCCCGGCGGCAGCCAGCGGCTGGGATTTCGCTGCCACCTCGATGCCCCCGGCCGGAGCTGAGCACCATGTACCTGCTGCTGGTTGAAGACGATCTCGCGCTCGGCAACGCCCTGGTCAAACTGCTGAAAGCCCACTACCGGGTGGAATGGGTACGCCAGCTGGCGGCGGCCAGGGCCCACTTCGCCGCCGCCGAAATCGAGCTGATCCTGCTCGATCTCGGCCTGCCCGACGGCGATGGCCTGGGCTGGCTGCAACAGCTGCGCAGCCAGGGCCATGAGCTGCCGGTGCTGATCCTCTCGGCCCGGGATCAGCTGGATGACCGGGTCCAGGGGCTGGATACCGGCGCCGACGACTACCTGGTCAAGCCCTTCGAGCCCGACGAGCTGCTGGCGCGGATCCGCGTGCTGCTACGCCGCCAGGCCGGACAGGCCAGCCCGGTGATCCACCTGGGCGCGCTCAGCTTTTATCCGGACAGCCAGCAGTTTATGCTGCATGACCGGCCGCTGACCCTACCGCCCAAGGAGCAGCAACTGCTCCGGGTGCTGGCCATGGCCAGGGGCCAGACCGTCAGCCGGGAGCGCCTGACCCAGCAGCTCTACGGCATGGGCAACGGGGCCGACTCCAATACCCTGGAAGTCCATATCCACGCCCTGCGCCGGCAACTGGGCAAGGATCGTATCCTGACCATACGCGGCCAGGGTTACCGGCTGGTGGCCCTATGAGCTTCCGCCTGACCCACCTGGCCCTGCTGCTGGCCGTCAGCACCCTGCTCAGCACCGGCCTGGGGATCATCAGCACCTACCGTATCGCCGAGGCGGAGTTCCGCGAGCTGATCGACGAGGATCTGGAAAAACAGGGCCGCATGCTGGCCCGAGTGCTGGCCGCCGGCCAGGGCGAGGTGTCCGATGCCCGGCTGGAACGGCTGTTGCGAGACACTTTTGAAGCCGATGACGAGGAAACCCTGCTGGTCAATGTGATCGATCTGCAGCGCCGGGCCGTGCTCAGCAACCTGGGCTACGACGAGCTCCCCGCCTCGCTCGGCGACGAGGCCCTGACGCTGGAGTTTGACGGCCACCACTGGTTCGGCCATCAGCAGCAACAGGCGCATATCGTGGTGCAGTTGCTGCGCCGCGACGATTTGCATCGCGAGCTGCAGGAAGACATAGTGGAGGACATCATCACCCCGGCACTGATCGGCAGCGGCATCAACCTGCTGCTGCTGGCCGCGCTGATGGGACTGATGCTGTGGCCACTGTCCCGGCTGGTCAGGCAGCTGGAAACCCGTTCGGCCGATGCGCTGACCCCGCTCGAGATCCGCGGCCCGGCCCGGGAGATCGTCACCCTGGGCCACAGCCTCAACCAGTTGATCGGCGACGTCAACGAGGTGCTGGGCCGGGAGCGGCGCTTCGCCAGCGACGTGGCCCACGAGCTCAGAACCCCGCTCACCACCCTCAAGCTGGAACTCGCCTCCGGCGAGCCGGATCTGCCGGCGGTCAAGGCGGAAATCGACCGCATCGCCCGGGTGATCGAACAACTGCTGACCCTGGCCCGGCTGGATCAGGGCCGATGGCAGCACCGGTTCAGCCCGCTCGAGCTGGAGCCGCTGTTCACGCCGGTGCTGGCACGTTTTCGCGCTCGCGCCGAGCTGGCCGGCTGCCGGCTGGACGCGACCCTGGTTCCGCTCCAGGTCAGGGGCGAGCCCACCTTGCTCACCATCCTGCTGGAAAACCTGCTCGGCAATGCCCTGCGCCATTGCCCCGCCGGCACCCGTATCGAGGTGATGCTCCGTGAAGAGCACGGATGGTCGCTGCTGGAAGTCATCGACGACGGCCCCGGCATCGACGCCGGGCTGCGGCAACGGATGGCCGGGGGCAGTACCCGCCTGGACAGCAAGAGCCAGGGACTGGGGCTGGGGCTGGCCATCTGCCAGCAAATTGCCCAGGCCCACCGGGGCCTGTTGTACTTTCTGGCGCGGGGAGATGGCCGCCCCGGACTCCGGGTCCAGTTGCGGCTGCCGTCTTAAGGTTAAGTTAAGCTTTGCCGGCTAAGATAACAGCCATCAACCACACGGGAGCAACAACATGAAAAAGACCATCACCGCCGCCGCCATCGCCCTGACCGCCTTCACCGGTACCGCCTTCGCCGACCAGCATGGCGGTTTCAAGGGTCCGGATCGCACCGAGCAGGTCACCGTGGCTCAGGCTCTGGAGCTGGGTGACGACAGCCAGGTCCGGCTGACCGGGCTGATCACCGAGTCCCTCGGCGATGAAAAATACCGCTTTCAGGATGACAGCGGCACCATGACGGTGGAAATCGACAACGAGGACTGGCGTGGCATCGAAGCCACCCCGGAAACCCGCCTGACCCTCTGGGGCGAACTCGACAAGGACTGGAACGAAACCGAGCTGGACGTCGAGCGTATCGAGCTGGCCCAGTAAGATCGTCAGATAAAAAAAGCCGGAAGCATGGCTTCCGGCTTTTTATTTTTTCTGGCCGCCAGCGCAGCGGATCAGGCGTTGCCCTTGACCTTGAGCTTCAGCTGTTCGGCAAAGCTCAGCATTCGCTCGAGCGGGAGCATCGCCTTTACCCGGGTCACCTCATCCACCTGGATTTCATGGCTGGCGCCGCCGTCGCGCAGGGCGTCGCGGATCGCCACCAGGCCGTTCATCGCCATCCAGGGACAGTGGGCGCAGCTGCGGCAGGTAGCGCCGTTGCCGCCGGTGGGGGCTTCCACCATTTCCTTGTCGGGGCAGGCCTGCTGCATCTTGTAGAAGATGCCCTTGTCGGTGGCCACGATCAGCTTCTGCTGGGGCAGGGTCCGGGCCGCCGTGATCAACTGGCTGGTGGAGCCCACCGCGTCTGCCAGCTCGATCACCGAGGCCGGCGATTCCGGGTGGACCAGCACCGCCGCATCCGGATTTTGCGCCTTCAGCTCTTTCAGCGCCTTGGCGCGAAACTCGTCGTGCACGATGCAGGCGCCCTGCCAGCGCAGCATGGAAGCACCGGTCTGTTTCTCGATGTAGGCTCCCAGGTGCCGGTCCGGGGCCCAGATGATCTTGTGGCCTTCGCTGTCAAGGTGTTCGACGATCTCGAGCGCGATGCTGGAGGTCACCACCCAGTCGGCGCGGGCTTTGACCGCCGCCGAGGTATTGGCGTAGACCACGACTGTGTGATCCGGATGGGCATCGCAGAAGGCGGTGAACTCCTCAATCGGGCAACCCAGGTCGAGGGAGCATTCCGCTTCCAGCGTCGGCATCAGCACGGTTTTTTCCGGGCTCAGGATCTTGGCGGTTTCGCCCATGAAACGAACTCCGGCCACGATAAGGGTATCGGCATCGTGATGCTTACCGAAGCGTGCCATCTCCAGCGAATCGGACACGCAGCCACCGGTTTCTTCCGCCAGGGCCTGGATTTCCGGATCCGTGTAGTAATGGGCTACCAGCACCGCGTTACGGGCGTGCAGTAATGCCTTGATCTCGTCTTTCAGCGCCTGCTGCTGGTCCGCGCTCAGCGGGGCCGGCTTGGCGGGAAAGGGGTAGTCAAACTCGATAATATCGACAGCTTCAGTCATGACCGGGTCCCAATTGCTCCATCCAGATAGCTACAATAGCGGGGCATTATAACGCCGACCGCGCCTTAACCCAAATAGACGGCAATAAAACAGTCACAAAAATACGGTATTTACAGGGAGATAACAGCGGAGGGAAAATGGTGGGTCGTGCAGGATTCGAACCTGCGACCAATTGATTAAAAGTCAACTGCTCTACCAACTGAGCTAACGACCCGTATCTGGACGGATGATAAAGATGGTGGACGCTACTGGGATCGAACCAGTGACCCCCTCCTTGTAAGGGAGGTGCTCTCCCGGCTGAGCTAAGCGTCCGGGAATATGGTGGGTCGTGCAGGATTCGAACCTGCGACCAATTGATTAAAAGTCAACTGCTCTACCAACTGAGCTAACGACCC
>NZ_PXYG01000004.1 GCF_003012775.1 Zobellella endophytica
CACCCAAGAAGTGTGAGACCTTGCGGTCAAGGCGACTACAACGACAGCAAACATCAGTTTTCCAGCGATTGTTGGTCGAGAGACCGGCAATCATCAGTTTATTGCCTGGCGGCGATAGCGTTGTGGACCCACCTGACCCCATGCCGAACTCAGAAGTGAAACGCGACCGCGCCGATGATAGTGTGGCAGCTGCCATGTGAAAGTAGGTCACTGCCAGGCACCCAAATTTGCTGATATAGCTCAGTTGGTAGAGCGCACCCTTGGTAAGGGTGAGGTCCCCAGTTCAAATCCGGGTATCAGCACCATATTACAGTTAGATGTAGCAAGTTTTGTTTGACTGCCATAGCGTTGTGGAACCACCTGATCCCATGCCGAACTCAGAAGTGAAACGCGACCGCGCCGATGATAGTGTGGCAGCTGCCATGTGAAAGTAGGTCACAGTCAAACACCTATCCCCAAGCCCCGCTGAAACAGCGGGGCTTTTTCGTTTCAGAGCTGATATTTTTTCGTATACTGCCACGGCTGCCGGAACCTACCGGTCAGTCGCTCGCTGTCATGGCGTTTGGTGAACCTGATGTTCTTCTCATGGCTCTCGATAATGAGAGAGCGTGCCATGGGCTCAATAAAGAGTGACAAAGATCACCTTTTTGAATCGGTTTTTGCCGCAAAATGCCCCATAACTCGTATTTTATCTGCAAGTTAACAAGAGGTTACATCTTGTCTGGCAGATAATTCGGCAGCAGTCATTCAAAGCAGATATGTGAGCATAATGAACGATAAAAACAATCAGATTGACGTTAAAAACGTCACCGGAGCCGTACGCTCCCATCGGCCGACGGATGATGGCCATATCTATGTACGGGCGCAGAAAGGTCAGTGGCAGCGGCTGCGCAAGCTGATGGGCTGGTTTTTCATGCTGCTCTTCGTGGTCGGCCCCTGGCTGACCTGGAACAACCGGCAGGCAATACTGCTGGATGTTGAACAGCAGCGTTTCCATATCTTTGGCTCTACCATCTGGCCCCAGGACTTGACCTTGCTGGCCCTGCTGTTTGTGGTGGCGGCCTTTGGTCTCTTTTTTATTACCACCTTCCTGGGAAGAGTCTGGTGTGGCTACCTGTGCCCGCAAACGGTATGGACTTTCCTGTTTATCTGGTTCGAGGAGAAATTCGAGGGCAGTGCCAACAAACGTCGGCAGCTGGATAAATCTTCTTGGAATTTCAATAAGCTGTGGCGTAAATCCGCCAAACATGCAGCCTGGCTGGCGGTTTCCCTGTTCACCGGCTTCACCTTTATTGCCTATTTCGTACCGGCAGTGGAGTTGGGCCTGGGCCTACTGACCTTTTCCGCCAGCTTCTGGCCTGTATTCTGGGTATTGTTCTTCGCCTTCTGTACTTATGGCAACGCGGGCTGGATGCGGACAATAATGTGTACTCATATGTGCCCTTATTCTCGTTTCCAGTCGGCCATGTTCGATAAGGACACCTATACCGTCAGTTACGACGTCGAGCGCGGGGAACAGCGCGGCCCGCGCCCGCGCAAGAAAGATCCGAAAGAGCTGGGGCTGGGGGATTGCATTGATTGCGACATGTGCGTGCAGGTCTGCCCGGCGGGTATCGATATACGGGATGGTCTGCAATACGAATGCATCAACTGCGGTGCCTGCGTGGATGCCTGTGATCAGACCATGGAGCGCATGGGGTACGAGAATGGGCTGATCAGCTACACGACCGAGCACAAGCTGCGCCACAAAGAAACTCATGTGGCACGGCCGAAGCTGATCGGTTACGGTGTGGTCATGGTGATCATGCTGGCGGCCTTCGTTTATATGGCGGCCAACATCATGCCGCTGGGGGTCGAGGTGATCCGGGATCGCAATCAGCTTTATCGTGAAACCGCCGAGGGCCTGGTAGAAAATACCTATACCCTGAAAATCATCAATAAAACTCTGGAGGCGGAGACCTATCAGCTGAAGGTGGACGGTGTCGACGAGCTCGAATGGATTGGTCCGACCGAGGTTACCGTCAGCGGTGGGGAGGTGTTCACCCTGCCCATCAGTCTGTCGGCGGATCCCTACCTGTTGTCGTCGCCGGTACAGGACATTACCTTTGTCGTGACCCGGGCCGGCGCCGCGCCGGATGAAAGAAAGTCCGGCGCGCGTAACGAAAGTAAATTTTTCGGCTCTGCACGCTGATCCTGCGGGCCACGGTCAATATTCCGTGGCCTTCTTCTATCTGGAGTCATATGAACTATCACCAGCTTACTCCCGATTTCATTGCCGATGCCCTGGCCAGCGTAGAAATCTATGCCGATTCAGGACTGATGGCGTTGAACAGTTATGAAAACCGGGTTTATCGCTTTAAAAGTGAAGACGAGGGGACCCTGGTCGCCAAGTTTTACCGGCCTCAGCGTTGGAGCCGGGAACAGATCCAGGAAGAGCATGATTTCCTGACCGAGTCGGACGCCGCCGGAGTCAGGGTCGCGACGCCGCTGCGCCGCCAGGGTGCCAGCCTGTTTGAGTACCATGGCATTCTGTTCGCCGTTTGGCCGGCGGTGGCGGGGCGACAGTTCGAGGCCGATAATCTCGATCAGTTGGAGGCGCTGGGGGAACAGCTGGCCCGGCTGCACCAGGTTGGTGAGCGCTTTGTGCTGCGCCACCGTCCTCTGCTGTCTACCCAGGATTATCTGGAGCAGTCTTATCAGACCCTCAAACGGCAGGCCACCATCCAGCCGACCACCAGCCAGGCGTTTTTTCCTCTGCTGCGCCAGGTCATCGATCAGGCCGTGCGCCTCTATCGTCCGAAACGGCAGCTTACCCTCCACTGTGATTGTCACAGCAGCAATATCCTGTGGCGCGACGGCCCCTGGCTGCTGGACTTCGACGATTGCCGGCGCGGTCCGGCGGTGCAGGATCTGTGGATGATGCTCAGCGGCAGCCGTCAGGAGCAATTGGTTCAGCTCGATACCCTGCTGGCCGGTTATGAGTTGGTGCGAGAGTTCGATGCGGCCGAGCTGGCCCTGATTGAGCCGCTCAGAGCCATGCGAATGGTGCACTATATGGCCTGGCTGGCGGCCCGTTGGTCCGATCCCGCCTTTCCGGCCAACTTTCCCTGGTTCAACACCGAGGATTACTGGCAGCAGCAACTGAAGGTACTGGCCGAACAGCAGCTCAGTTTGGATGCCCCGCCGTTGTCCTTGACGTCCTGGAACTGATTATTTAACTTGAAGCAGCCTTTACTGATTGGGAATCTTTATGAAAACGTTCATCTTTGCCTTGTTTACCCTGTTACTGGCTCCCTTGGCCAGCGCCGCGCCCGAGTTCAAGGAAGGGGTTGAATACACCGTTGTGAAGGAAACGGCGAGCAGCAAACCCGAGGTCACCGAGTTTTTCTCTTATATCTGTCCCCACTGCTACAGCTTTCAGCCCCTGATGAGCAAGCTGGAAGAGCGGGTGCCCGAAGCGCAAATCAACAAAGTACCGGTGCCGTTTCTGGGCCGTGAGCTGGGGCCCATATTGCAGCGAGCCTACGGTGCTGCCGTGCTGCTCGAAGTGGAAGATCAACTCACACCCGCCATCTTCGATCAAATCCATCGCCAGAAGAAAACGCCCGGCTCGATGGAGGAAATCAAGGCTATTTTTGTCGCCAATGGGGTTGAGGCCAGTGCCTTCGACGGCGTGATCAACAGTTTCGCGCTCAATGGCATGGTGGCCCAATACGACAAGGCGACCGAGAGCTTCAATGTGCGGGGCACGCCGACCATAGTGGTGAAGGGGAAATACGAGCTGAACATGGGCGAAATTGGCTCGGAAGAGCGTTTCTACCGGGTGGTGGAGTATCTGCTGGCGGCCGACTGACGCGCCGGTGAAGGTGGGCCGGCTTCCTCTTCGGCCTGCCGGCCTTAGTGTCGTCAGGGAGTATTGCGCTTGCCCGGCGCCAGGGTGCGAATATTGGATCTATGGGCCTGGTTGCGCGCTTCGTGTTCCTGCCAATGCTCGGTGGGCAGATGGAACAGGTAGAACTTCTCCCTGTGGGTATCGGTTACGAACCCCATGCCCTGCAGGGCCAGCTCGTAGTGAATGTCCGAAATAAACTCATGATTGAACCGCTGCCTTTCCGAGAGCGTCGCGATATCGTCCCTGGTCAGATAAACACCGGGTTTGGCCTCTTTAAACCGCTCGTGCAGCCACGCAGCAAACTCCTTAGCACTTTTCATATGATTTCCTTATCTATGCCTGCCACCTATTAAGGTATAGCAGCTCTTTTATTCGGTGTTGAAGGCGGCGCGACAGCCATCCGCTTCAGCTCTGCAGCTGGCGCAGCAATTTATCCATGGCGCGATAGCCAAGTGCTTCGATCAGGTGCGCCCTGCCGATCACCTCCTGATCATCCAGATCGGCGATGGTACGCGCCACCCGGATCAGCTTGTGCCAGGCGCGAATCGACAGTCTCATGTTGTGCAGCGCCTGCTCCAGAAATACAGCATCCTCCGCCTTGAGCGGACAGAGGCGCTCCATTTCGGGGACGCTGAGCCGGGCATTGGTTTTTCCGGCCCTGTCCAGCTGTTTGGCCCGGGCGGCCAGTACCCGATGGCGTACCGTGGCCGAGCTTTCGCCGGGCGGGCGGGGCTGGCTGAGTTCGCCGGGCGGCAACAGGGGGATCTCGACCGACAGGTCGAACCGATCCAGGAAGGGGCCCGACACCTTGCTCAGGTAGCGCAATATCTGTTCGGAGGAACTGCGGCTCTGGCCATCCCCATAATGGCCGCAGGGGCTCGGATTCATGGCCCCGATCAGCTGGAAGCGGGCGGGAAAGGTGACTCTGTGTGCCGCCCGGGAAATGCTGACGTTGCCGGTTTCGAGTGGTTCCCGCAGGGCATCCAGTACCCGCCGTTCGAACTCGGTCATCTCGTCGAGGAAGAGCACACCGTGGTGCGCCAGGGAGATTTCGCCCGGCTTGGGGTAGCTGCCACCGCCCACCAGGGCGACCGCCGAGGCGGAATGGTGCGGTTGGCGGAAGGCGCGCTGGCGCCAGGCCTTGGGATCCAGGCCGATACCACTGATCGAACGCACCGCCGCCGCTTCCAGCGCTTCCTCCTCCGACATGGGTGGCAGCAAGCCGGGCAGGCGTCCGGCCAGCATGCTTTTGCCCGTCCCCGGCGGGCCGAGCAGCAACAGGTTGTGTTCGCCGGCGGCGGCAATTTCCAGGGCGCGCTTGCCACTCTCCTGGCCGATGACGTCGCTGAGATCGGCGGATGCCGTTTCCATCGCGGCCGGGACCGGCGTGGGCGCGACCAGCTCGCCCTGTTGCTGTAGCCAGGCGGTAATGGCCAGCAAGTGCGGCGCCAGCCGTGCGGGGCAGGGGACGATGACACCGGCTTCGCCGGCATTATCGTCGGGCAGTATCAACTGGCGCTGGCTGTCCCGGGCGGCGAGTACCGCCGGCAGGGCGCCTCTGACCGCCCGCAATTCGCCGGTGAGCGCCAGCTCGCCCAGAAACTCCAGCTGAGTGAGCTGGCCGGCCGGTATCTGCTCCGAGGCGGCGAGAATGGCGATGGCGATAGGCAGATCGAAGCGGCCGCCTTCCTTGGGCAGATCGGCGGGAGCCAAGTTGACGGTAATGCGTTTGGCCGGGAATTCAAACCCCGAGTTGAGCAGGGCACTGCGTACCCGGTCCCGGGCTTCCTTAACGGTGGTTTCCGGCAGGCCGACGACATTGAACGCCGGCAGGCCATTGGCCAGATGGGCTTCCACGGTGACCAGCGGGGCATTGACCCCCAGGCTGGCGCGGGCAAAAACAACGGCGAGTGACATCCCGGTCCCCCTGACACTTTATTTTATTAAAAACGATTTTATTGGTTTTTTACTCTGGTTTTTTTCGAGCCACTACGGGCCTTCATTTCGTTTTGTGAACAATAAAGTCTTGTCTAGTATTGGTCATTATGCTAGTTCTATATGCCGGTCGAGCCGGACAGTCCGGCGTGCACACCTATTTTTACGGTCGGTATATGAATTTGTTTGTACGTTTCGTCAGCATTATCGTGGTCCTAGTGGTGATTACTAAATCGCCGCTCGGGGTACTGTGGTCTGACGAAACGTAAAACAACCGGCAGACAACAACGCAAAACCCCCGAGCGACCGACTCGGGGGTTTTTTTTTAACCGGCTTTTGCAGCAGGACAGGGACACAATCAGATGAATGGCGCTCAGTACATCGTTAAGGCATTAAAACAACAAGGGGTTACCCAGATCTTCGGTTATCCGGGCGGAGCCATCATGCCGCTGTATGATGCCTTGTACGATGGCGGGGTTGAGCATCTGCTGTGTCGCCACGAACAGGCGGCCGCCCTGGCGGCGGTGGGCTACGCCAGAGCCAGTGGTCAGGTGGGGGTGTGCATGGCTACCTCCGGCCCCGGGGCCACCAACCTGATCACCGGCCTGGCCGATGCCATGCTCGACTCTATCCCGCTGGTGGCGATCACCGGCCAGGTACCGATGGCGGCGATCGGCACCGATGCCTTCCAGGAAGTCGATGTGCTGGGCATGTCCCTGTCCTGCACCAAACACTCTTATTTGGTAGAAAATGCCGAGGATCTTGGCGCCATCATCGCCGAAGCTTTCGAAGTCGCCCGTTCTGGCCGGCCTGGACCCGTATTGATTGATGTGCCCAAGAATATCCAGGTGGCGCTGGTTGAACCTAAACGAACGGCTCCCTTTGAATCCGAAACCCATGCCCTGGATCAGGAGGCGCTGGAGCAGGCCAGGGCCCTGCTGGCCGAAGCCCGCCAACCGGTTCTGTACGTGGGCGGCGGTGTCGGCATGGCCGGTGCCGAGGCAGAATTACGTGCTTTTGCCCGTGCCTGCCGCCTGCCGGCGGTCACCACCCTCAAGGGTATCGGCACCCTGGATCCGGACGATGAACTGTTTTTGGGCATGCTCGGCATGCACGGTACAAAAGCCGCCAACCTGGCCGTTCAGCAGAGTGATCTGCTGATTGTGGTCGGTGCCCGTTTCGACGACAGGGTCACCGGCAAGCTGGACGCCTTTGCCGTCGACGCCAAGGTGATCCACCTGGACAAGGACGCCGCCGAATTCGGCAAGGTGCGCCATGCCCATGTGGCCATCAGTGACGATTTGAAAGCCGTATTACCGCGCCTGGCCGACGGTGAGCCGGATATCGCCGGCTGGCGTGAGCAGTGCAGGCGGCTGAAGGTCGAGCACGGCTGGCGCTACGACCACCCGGGCGAGGCCATCTACGCGCCACTGATGCTCAAACAGCTGAGCGAGGCCCTGGACGACAACGCCATGGTCAGCTGCGACGTGGGCCAGCACCAGATGTGGGTGGCCCAGCACATGCGTTTCACCAGCCCGCGCAATCACCTGAGCAGCGCCGGCCTGGGCACCATGGGCTTCGGCCTGCCCGCCGCCATCGGCGCCAAGCTGGCCCGACCGGAGCACACCTCGGTGCTGGTGTCCGGCGACGGCTCCTTCATGAT
This sequence comes from Zobellella endophytica, assembly GCF_003012775.1. GTDB lineage: Bacteria > Pseudomonadota > Gammaproteobacteria > Enterobacterales > Aeromonadaceae > Oceanimonas > Oceanimonas endophytica. Next base: position 7,491 of record NZ_PXYG01000004.1, read on the forward strand.
GAACGTGCAGGAGCTGGGTACCCTCAAGCGAGCCCAACTGCCGGTGAAGATGGTGCTGCTCGACAACCAGCGACTCGGCATGGTGCGCCAGTGGCAGGAGCTGTTCTTCGACGGCCGCTACAGCGAAACCATACTGACCGACAACCCGGATTTTGTGGCCATGGCCGCGGCCTTCGATATCCCCGGTGAAACCATCACCCGCAAGGAGGAGGTCGAGCCCGCCATCCGGCGCATGCTGGCCACCGACACCGCCTACTTATTGCACGTCCGTATTTCAGAGGAAGAAAACGTCTGGCCCTTGGTGCCGCCGGGCGTCGCCAACGATCAGATGATGGAGAAAAAAGCATGAACCAGCACAATTTGCACATCGAAACCCAATTTCGCCCGGAAGTGCTCGAACGGGTACTCCGTATCACCCGTCACCGGGGTTTCCGGGTGGATGACATGGAAATGTCCACCTCGGCCGATTGTCAAAGCGTTAACATTAGAGTTACTGTCAGTAGCGAAAGGCCCATCCAGCTTTTGAGCCGCCAGCTTGAAAAACTGATGGACGTCACCCGTGTCGAGGCGCAGGTGCTGGAACAACAGCTCAGAAAAACGGCTTGAGGAAAATAATAATGTCGACCGCTAACTACATCTGGTTCAATGGAGATATGGTGCCCTGGGACAAGGCCCAGGTGCATGTGATGACCCATGCCCTGCATTACGGCTCCTCGGTGTTCGAGGGGATCCGGGCCTACAACACGCCCCAGGGGCCGGTGATTTTCCGCCTGGAAGAGCATGTTCAGCGGTTGTTCGATTCCGCCAAGATCTACCGGATGCCGATTTCCTACACCAAGGCCGAGCTGATGGATGCCTGCCGCGAGGCGGTGGCCAAAAACGGGCTGGACAGCGCCTACCTGCGGCCGCTGGTGTTTATCGGCAACGTCGGCATGGGCCTGAATGCACCCAAGGATGTGCCCTGCGAGGTGATCATCGCCGCCATTCCCTGGGGCGCCTATCTGGGCGAGGAAGGGCTGGAAAACGGAGTGGACGTGTGCGTGACCTCCTGGAACCGGCTGGCGCCCAATACCATGCCCACCGGCGCCAAGGCGGGCGGCAACTATCTGTCTTCCCAGCTGATTTCCGGTGAGGCCAAGCGCCATGGCTACACCGAGGGCATCTCCCTGGACGTGCACGGCCACCTGAGCGAAGGCGCCGGCGAAAACCTGTTCCTGATCAAGAAGGGCGTACTCTATACCCCGCCGGTTACCGCCTGTATCCTGCCTGGTATCACCCGCGACACCCTGATGACCCTGGCGCGGGAGGCCGGCTACGAGGTGCGCGAGGAGGCCATTTCCCGAGAAGCCCTGTACCTGGCCGACGAGATGTTCATGACCGGCACCGCCGCCGAAGTGACCCCGGTACGCAGCGTGGACGGCATCAGCCTGGGCGAGGGCAAGCGTGGCCCCATCACCGCCGAACTGCAAAAGGCCTTCTTCGGCCTGTTCGACGGCACCACCCGGGACAAGTGGGGCTGGCTCACCCCGGTAAAAGATTAATCGCATACGGAGAAGGGGCGCGACGGGCGCCCCTGATGTTCCCACCTTATTTCAGGAGTAAAGCAATGCCAAGGTATCGTTCAGCCACCACCACCCACGGTCGCAACATGGCCGGCGCCCGCGCCCTGTGGCGCGCCACCGGCATGACCGAAGAAGACTTCGGCAAGCCGATCATCGCCGTGGTCAACTCCTTCACCCAGTTCGTGCCCGGCCACGTGCACCTCAAGGATATGGGCCAGCTGGTGGCCCGGGAAATTGAGGCCGCCGGCGGGGTCGCCAAGGAATTCAACACCATAGCGGTGGATGACGGCATCGCCATGGGCCACGGCGGCATGCTTTACAGCCTGCCCAGCCGGGAGCTGATCGCCGATTCGGTGGAATACATGGTCAACGCCCACTGTGCCGATGCCATGGTGTGCATCTCCAACTGCGACAAGATCACCCCCGGCATGCTGATGGCCGCCCTGCGCATCAACATCCCGGTGATCTTCGTCTCCGGCGGCCCGATGGAAGCGGGCAAGACCAAGCTGTCCGACCAGATCATCAAGCTGGATCTGGTGGATGCCATGATCCAGGGCGCCGATCCCACCGTGTCCGACGCCCAGAGCGAGCAGGTCGAACGCAGCGCCTGCCCCACCTGCGGCTCCTGCTCCGGCATGTTCACCGCCAACTCCATGAACTGCCTAACCGAAGCCCTGGGCCTGTCCCAGCCCGGCAACGGCTCCCTGCTGGCCACCCACGCGGATCGGGAGCAGTTGTTCAAGACTGCCGGCCATCGTATCGTCGAACTGACCAAGCGTTACTACGAAGGGGACGATGCCGCCGTGCTGCCGCGTAACATCGCCACCAAGGCGGCGTTCGAGAACGCCATGGTGCTGGATATCGCCATGGGTGGATCCACCAATACCGTATTGCACCTGCTGGCTGCGGCCCAGGAAGCGGACGTGGACTTCACCATGGACGACATCGACCAGCTGTCGCGCCGGGTACCCCAGTTGTGCAAGGTGGCGCCGTCCACCCAGAAATACCATATGGAAGACGTGCACCGGGCCGGCGGCGTCATGGGCATACTGGCCGAGCTGGCCCGGGCCGGCCTGCTGAAGACCGAGGTCAACACCGTGCTGGGCATGACCCTGGCCGAGCAACTGGCCCGTTACGACATCATGGTTACCCCCGATGACGCGGTGAAGACCATGTTCCGTGCCGGCCCGGCGGGTATCCGTACCACCAGGGCTTTCAGCCAGGACTGTCGTTGGCCGACCCTGGACGACGACCGCGCCGAGGGCTGTATCCGCAGCATCGAGCACGCCTACAGCCTGGAAGGGGGCCTGGCGGTGCTGGCCGGCAACCTGGCGGTGGACGGCTGCATCGTCAAGACCGCCGGCGTGGCCGACGACAATCTCCTCTTCCGCGGTCCGGCTCGAGTCTACGAGAGCCAGGACACCGCCGTGGCCGGCATTCTCGGTGGCGAGGTCAAGGCCGGCGAGGTGGTGGTGATCCGCTACGAAGGTCCCAAGGGTGGCCCGGGCATGCAGGAAATGCTTTATCCCACTACCTACCTCAAGTCCATGGGCCTGGGTACCAAATGTGCGCTGATCACCGACGGTCGTTTTTCCGGCGGTACCTCCGGCCTGTCCATCGGTCACGTATCGCCCGAGGCGGCCAACGGTGGCACCATCGGCCTGGTGCAGAACGGCGATATTATCGATATCGACATCCCCGGCCGCAAGATAGCGCTGGATGTGCCGGAAGCCGAGCTGGCCGCCCGCCGTGCCGCCATGGACGAGCAGGGCTGGCTCCCGGTCAACCGCGAGCGGGAAGTGTCCTTCGCCCTGCGAGCCTATGCCTCCCTGGCCACCAGCGCCGACAAGGGCGCGGTACGCGATCGCAGCAAGCTGGGAGGTTGAGGTGATGGCTCAACCGGCAGTGAAAGACGCCGCCGCCCTGCGCTCGGCCACCGAGTACCTGCGCCGGATCCTGCTGTCACCGGTGTACGAGGCGGCGCGGGTGACGCCGCTGTCGCCGCTCAAGAAAATTTCCGAGCGGTTGGGGCACCCGGTGTCGCTCAAACGGGAAGACATGCAGCCGGTGCATTCGTTCAAGCTGCGCGGTGCCTACAACAAGATTGCCCAGCTCAGCCCCGAGCAGCAGCAGAAGGGTGTCATCGCCGCCTCCGCCGGCAATCATGCCCAGGGAGTGGCCCTGTCCGCCGCCAAGCTGGGCATCGATGCCACCATAGTGATGCCGGTGGTGACTCCCGACATCAAGGTGGAGTCGGTACGCCGTTTTGGCGGCCTGGTGGTGTTGCATGGCAACAACTTCGACGAGGCTTATGCCCATTGCCAGGAACTGGCCCAGGCCCGGGGCCTGACCCTGATCCCGCCCTTCGACGACGAAGACGTGATCGCCGGCCAGGGCACCATCGGCCGCGAGCTGCTGGAGCAGGACACCCGCCTGACCCATGTATTCGTGCCGGTGGGCGGCGGCGGCCTGGCCGCCGGGGTGGCGGTATACATCAAGCAGCTGCTGCCCCAGGTCAAGGTGATCGGGGTCGAGGCCGAGGGCTCTGCCTGTCTCAAGGCGGCACTCAAGGCCGGGGAGATCGTCACCCTCGACCGGGTCAGCATGTTTGCCGATGGTGTGGCGGTGAAGCGCATGGGCACCGAAACCTTCCGCCTGTGCCGGGAATACCTGGACGGGGTGGTGACCGTGACCTCGGACGAGATCTGCGCCGCGCTCAAGGACATCTTCGAGGACACCAGGGCCATCGCCGAGCCGTCGGGGGCGCTGTCGCTGGCCGGGCTGAAGAAATACAGCCAGGCCGGGGACTATGCCCACGCCCGCATGGCGGCCATCCTCAGCGGGGCCAACGTCAACTTCCATTCCCTGCGCTACGTGTCCGAGCGCTGCGAGCTGGGCGAGAAGCGGGAAGGGGTGCTGGCGGTGACCATACCGGAGCGCAAGGGCGCCTTCCTGGAGTTCTGCGAGGTGCTGGGCAACCGCATGGTGACCGAGTTCAACTACCGTTATTCCTCGGAAGACAAGGCGGCGCTGCTGGTGTCGGTGCGGCTGTCCGACGGTGATCGGGAGCTGGTGCAGATCATGGCGGAGCTGGAGCAGGCCGGGTATCCGGTAGCCAACATGACCGACAACGATCTGGCCAAGTCCCATGTGCGTTACATGGTTGGCGGCCGGCCGCCCAAGCCGTTGCAGGAGCGCTTGTACAGCTTCAAGTTTCCGGAGCAGCCGGGGGCGCTGATGCGCTTTCTGCGCACCCTGGGCACTCACTGGAACATCAGTCTGTTCCACTACCGCAACCACGGCGCCGAATACGGCCGGGTGCTCTGTGCCTTCGAACTGCCCGACGCGGATCTGGCCTCGTTCGAGAGCCACCTGGCGGAACTCGGCTACACCTGGTACGACGTGACCCAGGATCCCGCCTACCAGTTCTTTCTGGCGCATTAAACCGAGGGCTCCCGATGGGGGCCCTCTACTTGATGACTAAAGGCGCCTGTTTCACGGGTATGAGTCGGCCAAAGGGCCAGCTCCGCCGACACGCTTCAAGTACATCCCTGTATCGCTCGGCACATGCCGTCCATGGCATGTGACGGTCGGCGGAGCCGTTCCCTTTGTCCGCCTGCTCTGACATCAGTGTTGTCTGCTTGAGACAACCTAAAGCTTTCGCTTCCATCTATGGTCTTCTTATGAAAGGCGGCTTAACCCACCCGCAACATTGTTCACAACAATGTATTGATCAATGTCGGTCCTCCTGCTCTAATTCTCGCCGTTCCCTTTCCTTGTGCAGGAGTGTCCTCGATGGCGCTGTTGTCTGCGATGCTGGCCGGTATCAGCCAGATCTATTTTGTGAATCACCTCCTGGCCGGCCTGCTGATGCTGCTGGCGGTGGCCTGGGTCTCTCCCTGGATGGCACTGGCCATGGCGCTGGCGGTGGCCGCCGCTACCCTGCTGGCCCGCTGGCGACGCTGGGAGCCGGCGGCCTGGCGGGACGGCCTGTTCGGCTTCAACGCCGCCCTGGTGGGGCTGGCCATCGGCCTGTTTGCGCCGCCTGGACCGGTCTGGCTGGCGCTGGCACTGTTGGGGGGCGCCCTGAGCGCCGCCATCTACGCCGGGCTGCGCCGGCTGGCCGGCATTCCCTGGTATACGCTGCCTTTCAATTTGTTGGTGCTACCCTGGCTGTATCTCGAGGGGACCCGGTTGATCGAGGTGCCCGAGGGCCACCAGTTTGCGTTGTCGGCGGTGGGGCAGGTGGTGTTCCTGCCCGACAGCCTGTCGGCCCTGCTGATCTGTGCCGCGCTCTCGCTGGCGGGGGCCGGGCTGCTGTGCTGGGCGGTGATCGGCGGGGTGCTGGCCAGCCTGGCCGCCTGGGGCCTGGGCGTCAGCAGCGATGTCATCACCTTCGGCCTGGCCGGCTACAACGGGGTGCTGGTCGCCATCGGCCTGTACTGGCACCGGCTGGCGCCGGGCTGGATCCTGGCCGGCATTGTCGCCGCCGGGCTGATCAGCGGCCTGATGTTGAAGCTGGGGCTGCCGATGCTGACCATGCCCTTCGTGCTGAGTTGCTGGCTGTGCCTGGCATTGCGCCAAGGGATCTGTTATCAGGGAAACAAACGCATTCACGACAGGGAGAAGGCATGAAACTGGGATTTATCGGGATCGGACTGATGGGCCAGCCCATGACGCAACGGCTGCTGCAGGCGGGCTTCGAGGTGCGGGTATGGAACCGCAGCCCGGACAAGTTGGTGGCGGTGAAAGCGGCTGGCGCTCTTGAGGCGGCCAGCATCGCTGAGCTGGTGGAGCAGGTGGATCTGGTGCTCTTGTGCCTGGCCAACACCGCGGTGGTGGAAGAGGTGGTGTTCGGCGCTGGCGGCGTGGCCGGCCACGGCCGGGCCGGGCAACTGCTGGTGGACTTTTCCAGTTCGGATCCGGAGGCGACCAGGGATTTTGCCACCCGGCTACAGGCCGCCTGCGGCATGGGCTGGGTGGATTCGCCGGTATCCGGCGGCGTGGCCGGGGCCGAGGCCGGCACCCTGGCCATCATGTGCGGTGGTGAGACGGCGGACATAGAGCGGATTCGCCCGGTACTCGCCCCCTTGTCCCAGCGTATTACCCATATGGGGCCGGTAGGCGCCGGTCAGGTCACCAAGGTGTGCAACCAGATGATCGTGGGCTGCAACCTGATGGTGCTGGCGGAGATGATGGCCCTGGCCAAGGCCTGCGGGGTGGCGGCGGACAGGATCCCCGAGGCCCTGGCCGGCGGCTTTGCCGACTCCAAACCCATGCAGCTCACCGGCCCCCTGATGGCGGCGGAGTCGGACCCGGATCCCAAGTGGCATGTGCGTACCTTGCTCAAGGATCTGGACATGGCAACGTCCCAGAGCCAGCGTGCCGGCAGCGCCACTCCCATGTCGGGGCTGGCCGCCCAGCTGATGCGCCAGCACGGCAGCCAGGGCTACCTGGAGCGGGATCCCGCCACCCTGATCAAATTGTATAAACAGTGATAAAAAGGGAGCCGAGATGGCTCCCTTTCAGACTACTGACAAAGCTTCGGGCTTACTTAAACAGGCAACACCTATGCCAATGTAGGAGGACAAAGGGAACGGCTCCGCCGACCGTCACATGCCAGGGAGGGCATGTGCCGAGCGTCACAGGGGCGAGCTTGCCTCGCCTTGACGAGTCGTTTCAGCCTGACCGAACATCCGGTGAATGTTCGCAGCAGGCTGAAACGGCAAGTGTCGGTTTTTGAAGCGTGTCGGCGGAGTTGGGCCTTTGGCCGACTCATTCCAGTGGAACAGACGACTTTGTCACCAATCAGAAAGGGAACCTTAAGGTTCCCTTTCTGATTCAGGCCGGTGGCCGGCTCACAGCGCCAGGCTATGGCGGTAGTAGTCATTGGCCTTGGCCAGATCCTTGCGTTTTTCCGCCAGGCTGGCCAGCAGCACATAGTCCCGGGCACAGGGCTTGAGCGACACCGCCTTATGCAGCTGCTCTTCGGCCTGCTCGGGCTTGTTGTCCTTCAGGTACAGCTGGCCCAGGGCGGAGTGCAGCTCGGGCAGGCTTTCCTTCTTCGATTTTTTCTCCAGAGCGCTGAGCAGCGGGTGATAGTCGCCGAGTTGCAGCCGGGTCAGGCAGGTCAGCAGGCGCGGGTCGGTTTTCTTGTCCAGCCCTTCCAGCAACAGCTGCTGGGCTTCCTTGTGCGCCTTGAGTCCGATCAGTCGCTCGCACAGGGGGGCCAGGATATCTGCCTGATATTTCTCCTTGCGTGCCAGCCCTTGCCACAGGGTGATCAGGCCATCGCTGCCGCCGGTTTTGGCGGTATCGTCAAACCAGCCCGCATAGGCCTGTTGCTGCAGCACCTGTTTTTCATCGGTGTCGAGCAGGCCCTTGTCGGCCAGCGCATCCAGGGTGGCCAGCAGTGGCTGCCATTCACCGGTGACCAGGTAGACGTCTTTCTGCAGCTTGAGGATGGCCGGCTGGGCGCCGTACTCCTTTTCCAACAGTCGGACTCCCGCCAGGGCCTGTTCAAACTGGCCCTGCTGGTATTGCAGCCGGGCCTGGGTGATGCCCACCGCCAGGCCGGCACCGGGGCTCTGCTCATGGGCTTGGCGCAGGTAGTCGTCACGCTTCTCTTCAAGGCCCTGGGCCTGGGCGGCGGTGGCGGCGTTGAGGTAGTTGAGCAGCGCCAGATCGTTGCCCTTGGTGCCCTTGAGCAGCATTTTCTCGGCGGTGGCGTAGTCTTCCGCCACCAGCGCCTGCATGCCGCTCTGGGTGTAGCTCAGCGCCTTGCGGCGACGGCGGCCCATGAACCAGCCACGTGTGCGGTGGCTGAGGCCGAAGAGGCGGCCCAGCAGCCATTCGATAAACAGCAGCAACAGGTAGAACAGCACTGCCGCCACCAGGAAGATGGTGACCGTGGTTTCGATGGTGTAACTGCCGGCGGCCACCAGCACATAACCCTGGCGGCCGGTGAGATCCGGCCCTATTACCAGGCCGGCCACCAGTATGGCGACGATAATCGCAAGACGTATCATGGTCTCCCCCTTACAGGCCGGTCAGCAGGCGTTGCAGCCGATCATCCAGCAATTGTTGCAGACGCTCCTGAGCGGTGAATTGCTCGGGGTAGTCCACATCGATCTGCTGGCCGCTGAGCTGGTCGATCTGCTCCAGCATGAACTGGCGCACGCTGTCGTCGGCGAAGTAGTCCTGCAGCCATTGCCTGGCTTGGGCCAGAGAGCTGTCGTATACCTCCTGCTGCTCGCGATAGACCGCCAGTTGGGCCTGCAACAGCTTGCCCTTGAGATTTTCGCCCAGGTACCAGTGCTGCTGGGGCGACAGCAGGGCTTCCACGTTGCCGTCGCGGCGGCGTACGGTGACGAAGTCGTCGGTAAAGCTGGCCCAGCTTTTCTTCAGGTTTTCTTTCCAGTCGCCGACCGATTCGGACAGGGTGAAGTCCGGCTCTTCGGCCCGGGCCATGATCACCCCGGCCAACTGGAGTTTGTCGACCTGTTCGTTGACGCTGTTGAGCTTGATCACCAGGCCTTCCCGATCGACCTTCTGTACCGATTTTATGCTGGCGATGTCTTCCGCCAGCGCCCGGCGAATGGGCACCAGGCCGGGATCGTTGAGGGCGGCCAGACGTTCGTCGGCGTTGGCCAGCATCATGGCGGCGGCCACCACGTCCTGTTCCAGCCACATCTTGCGGCCGGCCATGCGCACCAGGTATTCGGCTTCCGCCAGCATCCAGTCATTGGGGCGTTTGTTGTCCAGATCCAGCACCTTACGCGACAGGCCGTCGAGCTGTTCGGTGACGCTGTCCTGGTTGCCGGCAAGCGTGGCCAGCCTGGCGTCCTGTTCGGCCCTGGTGGCCTGCAGCACATCTTGTTGTTGCTGCAATTCGGCCTGCAACCGGTCCAGTTGCCCGGCCTGGGCCACCGCCTGGTTGTGGCCGTGCCAGTACAGGCCACCGGTCAGCAGAATGGCGAGGATAATGGCCACGATGGCCAGCGCCTTGGCGGAAGATGACGACTTTTTCTCGTCGGCGGGGGCGGGAGTGGGCTGCGATGCCGCCTCGGGGGCGGTGTCCGGTGTGGCGTCAGCACTGCTGGTCACGGGCTTCTCTTGCTTATCTTGATTATTGTCTGTCATTCCTTTTCCTCTCATCCAGGGCGGCAATCAGCGCCTGGTTGGATGCACCTTCTGCATTAATGACCTGAGTGAACCCCAGCCTGCGGGCTTCATCGGCTACCCGTATGCTGGGCACAATCAATAAACGGCTTAGCAGCCAGTCCTTTGCACTGGCGGCGGTCAGTTGAACAAGATGATTCAGCAGCCCGCCGCTGGTGACGATAATACTGTCCACATCCCGGCTCTGCCAACTTTTCACCAGCATGCCGTCCGGATCGGGATGATAGCAGCGGCGATATACTTCGCAATACATCACCCGGGCCCCTCGTTGAGCCAGGGTTGGCGCAATCAGATCCCGGCCGCCATCGCCGCGCAGTATCACCACCCGGCGGCCGTGCAGTTGCCGGAGTTCCGGCAGGGAGATGACACCCTCGGAGCGGGAGTCTTCGGGCACGGCGACGCCGGTCAGGCCGATCGCGGAGAAGGCCTTGCCGGTGGCCGAGCCCACCGCGACGTAACTGGCGTCGGGCCAGGGCAAGCCCTGCTTGTTCAGGGCATTATCGGCGAAATTCACCGCCGGTACACTGACCGCTATCACATAATCCCGGGGGGACAAGGAGCCAAACAGGGCGGGGAGTCCGGCCAGACCGGCGCCCTCGGCAAAGCTGAGCAGGGGGGTGGCTACCGGCTGATGGCCCGCCTGCTGCAAGGCCTGGCACAGGCCCTGTGCCTGGGGCTCGGGGCGCACCACCAGCGGGATCATGACTGGTAGATCTCGGCCAGTATCTTGTCGGCCCCCCGGGCCAGCAGCCGTTTGGCCAGTTCGGCGCCCAGGGCCTCGCCCTGGCTGGCAAAGCCGGTGATCTCGTCGAAGATCATCTGGCTGCCGTCGGGCTTGCCGACCAGGCCCCGCAGCCAGATCTTGTCTCCTTCCAGTTCGGCATAAGATCCGATAGGAACCTGGCAGCCACCCTGCAGGCCCTGGTTCATGGCCCGCTCCGCCTGCACCCGCAGCCGGGTGGGATGGTGATCGAGCGGGGCCAGCAAGGCCTGTAGCTCGGGGTCGTCCAGCCGGCATTCGATGCCCACGGCGCCCTGGCCGTTGGCGGGCAGGCTCTCTTCCGGGCTGAGCAGGCAGGCGATGCGTGCTTCCAGCTCCAGCCGTTTGAGGCCGGCGGCGGCGAGGATGATGGCGTCGTATTCGCCGTCATCCAGCTTGCGCAGCCGGGTCTGCACGTTGCCGCGCAGGGTTTTTACCACCAGGTCCGGGCGGCGGGCGCGGATCTGGCATTCCCGGCGCAGGCTGGCGGTGCCGACCACGGCGCCGGCCGGCAGTTGGTCGAGCCGCTGGTACCGGTTGGACACGAAGGCATCGCGCGGATCTTCCCGCTCGCAGATCACGGTCAGGCCCAGGCCGTCGGGAAATTCCACCGGCACGTCCTTCATCGAGTGCACGGCAATGTCGGCGCGGCCGTCCAGCATCGCCTGCTCCAGCTCCTTGATGAACAGGCCCTTGCCACCGATCTTGGATAACGGGGTGTCGAGCAGCACATCACCCTGGGTGGTCATGGGGACCAGCTCCACGGTAATCTGCGGATGCAGCTGTTCCAGCCGGTCTTTGACATAATGGGCCTGCCACAGGGCCAGCAGGCTCTTGCGGGTGGCGATTCGGATGATGCGATTTGCCATTTGAATCTCTTCGTTTGTCCATTAATACGTCGATATTATCATCCCCGCCGGCGTATTTCAGGGAAGAAAGCAAAGTAGTCAACATGTTGCGAAAATGTATCGTGGAACATATTGTTCATTTACTGGCTAATTGTTACCATGATCACACTTTTGACCTGTTCCGGGTCTGTGTCGGTCCAACGAAGGCCTGTACCCTTGCACGCGAATTTTCATCGGCTCGTCGAGCGGTGTGACCAGTTTAATCAGCAAAAACAGGCTCGCGCCCTGGCGGTGATGAGCCGTTACGGACAGCAGGTGTTCCAGTTGCTGCCGGTGCTGTTGCATTACCACCACCCCCTGTTGCCGGGTTATCTGCCCGGTGATGTGCCTGTGGGTGTCTGCCACTTCCGGCCCAATGTGCGGCAACAGGAGTTTATCGACGAACTGTGTCAGGCGGCCAACGGCCATCAAGGCCTGCACAACGAACGCCGGGAAATCTTCGGGCTCTATTCCATGGGCAGCACCTCCTCCATCGGCCAGTGCCGCCATTCGGATCTGGACGTCTGGGTCTGCTATTCCCACCAGATGGCCCCCGAGCGGGTGGAACTGCTGCAACAGAAATGCATGCTGATCTCCAAGTGGGCAGAGCAGCGCCATGTGGAGCTTAACCTGTTCCTGATCCCGGACAACAAATTCCGCACCGACAACCAGCAATGGGTGCAAGGCGAGAGCTGCGGCAGCGCCCAGCACCTGTTGTTGCTGGACGAATTCTACCGCAGCAACCTGCGCATCGCCGGCAAACGGCTGGTGTGGATGTTCGCGCCGGGCAAACTCGGGCCCAAGTACGATCAGTTCGTGGCCGAGCAGTTCGCCAACGGCACCCTCAATACCGACGAATGGCTGGATCTGGGCGGTTTTGCCCGCATTCCGGCGGAGGAGTACTTCGGCTCGGCCCTGTGGCAGCTGTACAAGGGCATCGACTCGCCCTACAAGGCGGTGCTGAAGACGGTACTGATGGAAGCCTATTCCCATGAGTATCCGGATACCCAGCTGCTGTGCCGCCACCTCAAGGGACATTTCCAGTCATCCGAGGTGCTGGATGAATACCAGGATCACTACATGCTGATGCTGGAAAAGGTGACCGGTTATCTCAAGTCCATCGGTGACGACAAGCGGCTCGATCTGGTGCGGCGCTGTTTCTACCTGAAAGTGTCGGAAGGGCTGCACCGCACCCACGGCAACGACGATCAGTACGCCTGGCGGCGACGGCTGATCAACCGGCTGGTGGCGGCCTGGGGCTGGCCGGACGCCAAGCTGGCCCGGCTCGATGACCGGGCTCACTGGAAGGTGGAGGAGGTCAAGGCCGCCTACGGCGAGCTGCTCGAGGCGCTGATGCAGAGCTATCGCAACCTGATCCAGTTTGCCCGGCGCAACAATATCAGCGAGTCGATCAACCCGGAAGATATCGGCATACTGTCGCGCAAACTGTACGCGGCGTTCGAGAACCTGCCGGGCAAGGTGCAACTGATCAACCTGAAAATCGCGCCCGATCTGAGCGAGCCGGACATCAGCCTGGTGCAGGTGCCGGAAGGCCGGGTCAACAAGGCCGGCTGGTATCTGTACAAGTACGCCCTGTCCCCCACCGATATCATCGGGCGCAGCTCGCTGGAATACAGCGGCTATGCCAGCAAGCTGGTGGCCTGGGCCCACTTCAACGGGCTGCTGGTAAACGACACCCGCCTGCACCTGTTCAACCAGAATACGGACCTGAACAGGCAGCATGTGCAGGAGTTTTACCGGGATCTGGCACGGGTGTTCCCGGTGCGGATGCCGGCCCCTACCAACCTGGCCCTGAGCCGGCCCTGCGAGGTGCGCAACCTCGGGATTTACCTCAACCTGGAGCAGGATCCCACCGCCCGCTGGCAGGACAGGCCCATCGAATTCAGTGCCAAAACCAGCGATCCTTTCAGCTTCGGCCATCGGCTGGAGAACCTGGTGGGGTCGGTGGATCTGATCTATCGCAACTCCTGGGACGAGATCCGCACCCTGAACTTTGGCGGCCCCTCCGCCGTGGTGGACGCGCTCACCACGGTGCTCGGCAAGATGCATCAGGACGCCAATGCCCCGGAAAGTCTGGATGTGTTCTGTTACAGCCTGCATTTTCGCAGCCTGATCCGTACCCGGTTCGAGCAACTGGTGAAGGAGTGTATCGGCCTGCGGCTGGCGCGCCAGCAGGGAAGCACCATCAAGACCCTGCTGCTGGGCGCGGAAAAATACGGCATCTTCTTCGAACGGCGCGGAGTCAGCGTGCAGAAGATGGAAAATGCGGTCGATTTTTACCGCCAGCTGTCCAGCCAGAAACAGCACCGCCATGCCCTGCGCCTGGATCAGCGGGAAGACAAGTCCATACCGGATATCGTGGATGCCTATGCCAGTGAAGGCCTGATGCAGTTTTTCTTTGAAGACAGCGGCGACGGCTACAACCTCTATATTCTTGATGAGGCCAACCGTACCGAAGTCTATCGTCAGGTGTCCGGCAGCAAGGACGAACTGGTGCAGAGCATCAACCGCTTTTATACCTCGCATCACGAGCATGTCACCGGGCAGAGTCATTTTGCCAACTTCAACCTGCCGCAGTATTACGAGATAGTGGCCGAGGCAGGCCAGTTCCGGGTGCTGCCCTACCGCACCTTCAAGGAAGACCGGGCCTGCATGGGCAAGTAGCTGGGCTCAGGAGCGTACTGAAGTGACCGGACCCAGATAGGCATTGAGCTGACGGATATCGTCCACACCCACTTCGCCGGCGACCGCATTCAGCCGGAGGCGGGATAACAGATAGCCGACCTTGGCTTCCAGCAGATCCCGTTTGGCGATAAATACCTGTTCTTCGGCATTGAGAATATCCAGGTTGGTGCTGGTGCCGGACATAAAGCCCCGGCGGGATGACAGTACCGCCCGTTCGCTGGACAGCACCGCCTTTTCCAGCGCCTTCAGCCGGGCTTCATTGCTCTGTACCCGGCGAAACTCCCGGGTGGCGATGGTCCTCATCTCTTCCTGGGTGGCCCGCAGTGTGTGGTAGGACTGCTCGTAGCCGGCGGCGGCCTGGCGCACCTGGGCACTGCTCAAACCGCCGGAATACAGCTGCATCCGGAACTCGACCCCGAGCCAGCCGTATTCCTGACGCTGTTCACGGCTGGTGACGCTGTCACTCTCGTTGGCGGTGTAGCCCATCACCAGATCGAGGGTTGGCCAGTGACCGCTCCGGGCCAGGTTGATTTCTTCGTTGGCCACCGCCGATTCGAGCCGCCGGCTGAGGATCACCGGGTTGGCCGACAGCACTTTGTCGAGCCAGACGTCGAGGGCATCGGACTGCAGCCCCGAGGTGTGAAAGTCGTCGTTGAGGATGGCGAGCTGCTGCAGGGGCTCGCCCAGCAGCTCCTGTAACAGCTGCTGGGCGACCATCATGCGATCCTGGGCTTCGATCAATTCGGCTTCGGCCAGGTCCTGACGGGCGATGGCCTGGTCTACATCGATCACGGTGCCGTCACCCAGTTCGAAACGACGCTGTGCCTCGTCATGCTGCTGCTGGAAGGCGTTGAGCTTGGCTTCGGCCAGGCCGATGGTTTCGTGGGCCAGCAACACATCGAAATAGCGTTCGGCCAGCTGTACCGCCGCTTCCTGATGACGGGCGTCAAACACCGCCCCGCTCTGTTCGGCCCGGTGATCCCCCTGGCGGAATTCGGCCATTTTCTGCTTGTTGAACAACGGCTGGCGCAGTTGCAGAGTGGCGGCCTGGGATGAGTAGTCGAGATCGGAAGAGACCAGTTGTCCGCTGACATCGGGTTGCTTCAGGGTGCCGCGGTTTTCGTTGTGGTAGGCGGAGAGGCTGACGCTGGGGAGCAGTCCGGCCCGGCCGATGGCCCTGTGCTCCTCGCCGGCGTTTCGTTCATGGATAGCGGCCTGGTAACGAGGTCCTTGCTGTTGCAGCAGCGTCCAGGCCTGTTCCAGGTCCAGGGCTTTCACCGGTGCTGCCGCAATACTTCCCATGGCAATCAGGCACGCTATCCCTCGCATATTATTGCTCCTTGAATGCTTTATCGACCCTGTCCAGCAGGGGTTTCATCAGGTAACTCAGCAGGCTGCGTTCACCGGTCTTGATGGTCACGGTGGCGGGCATGCCGGCCCTGATCCGGTTGCTGCCCAGTAACTCCATGCCCTCCGGCAGCACCTCGACTTCAGCTAGATAATAGGGCTGGCCGCTGTCCTTGTCCATCAGCCGGTCGGCCGACACCGTGATCACCTGGCCGGGGATGTTCGGGGTCTGGGCGTGGTTGAAGGCCGGGAAGGCGATATCGACGGGCAGGCCGGGCTCCAGCCGGTCGATGCCCTGCACGGGGATCATGGCGTCGACCTGCAGCGGTTCGTTTTCCGGCACTATGTCCATAATTTGCTCCCCGGACTGGATAACGCCGCCCACGGTAGAGACGTTGAGCCCGAGCACGAAACCATCGATGGGGGAGCGGATCACGGTGTGGTTCACCTGATAATCCAGCGCCCGCAGCCGGTCGAACAGCGAGGCGGTTTCTTTCTGCTGATCGGTCAGGCGGGATTCTACTTCCTGATGGTATTTCTGCTTCAGTTGCAGCATCTGCAGCTTGAGTTCCGCTATTTCGGAGCGGGTTCTGCCCATTTCGGTCAGGTTCTCCGCCCTGCTGCTGTTGATTTCGGCGGCGCTGCGTTCCAGCTCCAGCAGGCGGTTGCGGGGCACATAGCCTTCCGCCGCCAGGGTCCGCACCCCGGACAGTTCCTGCCGGTAGTTACTGAGCTGGCCCTGGCGGATGCTCAGGATCTGCTCCAGCCCCTTTACCCGCTCCTCCGCGCCGCTCAGCTTTTCATTGAGGATGTTCATCTCGCCGTTCAGGGCGTTGCGCCGGGTGAAGAACAACTGCCGCTGCAAGGTGGTGGCCGACTCGAGCCGGGGATCGCCGGCAAATCGCTGCAGCAGCGCCGGGTCGAAGTACACGTCATCCAGCCCGTCGCGTTCCGCCTGCAGCCGGTCCTCGACCGTTCTGGCGATAATGTACTGGGTGCTGACTACGCCCTGCTCCGCGGTGGCCTGGGTGGCGTCCAGCCGCAATAGCTCCTGGCCCCGCGTCACCCGCTGTCCTTCCCGCACCAGGATGGCGTCGACATAGCCGCCGGTCAGGTGCTGTATGGTCTTGCGGTTATTGGTCACGTTGACCGTGGCGCTGGAGACGATACCGGCATCCAGCGGCGCCAGGCCGGACCAGCCCAGGAAGCCGCCGAAGCCGAGGAGGATCAGCAGCAGGCCGTATCTGACCGGGCGTTTGACGTCCACGTCCAGCACCTCGGCCGGATCCTTGACGGCGGGAAGGTAATATTGATTCGTTGCCATGATCATTTACTCCGCTGTTTTAACCGAGGCCAGGGGGGCGGCACTGGCCGATACCACGTTGGCCTTGCGCAGGGTGGCGAAAACGTCGTCCCGGGTGCCGAGCACCTGCATGTTGCCATCGTTCAGCATCAGCACCTTGTCTACCGCGGCCAGTATGCTGGGACGGTGAGTGATGAGGATCAGGGTGGTGTGGTGGCGCTTGATATCGGCAATGGCCTTGATCAGGGCGGCTTCGCCGATGTCGTCGAGGTTGGAGTTGGGCTCGTCGAGCACGATCAGCGCCGGCTCGCCATACATGGCCCTCGCCAGGGCGATGCGTTGTTTCTGGCCGCCGGAGAGCGGGGAGCCATCCATGCCCAGCACCGTATCGTAACCCCGGGAAAAATGGAGGATCATTTCGTGTACCCCGGCGCGTTTGGCGGCGGTGACGATGGCCTCGCTGTCGATGTCGCCGAAGCGGGCGATGTTCTCGGCGATGGTGCCCTCGAACAGCTCCACATCCTGGGGCAGGTAACCCAGCCAGGGGCCGAGTTCCTCCTTGTTCCACTGGAACACATCGGCATCATCGAGGCGCACCGTGCCGTACTGGGAGGGCCAGATCCCCACCAGCAGGCGGGCCAGGGTGGATTTCCCCGAGGCGGAAGGACCGATGATGCCGAGGACCTCGCCCGGCTGCAGGCTGAAGTTGATGCCCCGCAGTATGGTCTGGTTGGTACCCGGAATGGTGGCGATCAGGCCTTCCGCGCTCAGCTTGCCGGTGGGTTTAGGCAGGCTCATCAGGGAAGAGCGGGCAGGAAAGTCTTCCAGCAGCTCGGTGAGACGATGCCAGGAGGAGCGGGCGCCGAGCAGCTGCTTCCAGGTGGAGATGGCCAGCTCCACCGGCGCCAGCGCACGGCCCGAGAGGATGGAGCAGGCGATCATCATGCCCGGGGTGATTTCGCCCCGGATCGCCAGCCAGGCGCCGACCCCCAGCACCGTGGACTGCAGGGTCACCCGCACGAAGCGCCCGGCGCCGTTGATATAGGCGGCCCGGTCGGAAGCCAGGGACTGCATCTCCAGGGTGCGCAGGTGGTGGCCGAACCAGCGGTTACGAATGGCCGGCAGCATGCCCATGGCCTCGATCACCTCGGTGTTGCGCAGGTTGTTGTTGGCAAAGTTGCCGGACAGCACCGAAGCCTGGTTGGCTTCGGCCAGGGGCGATTGCGTTACTTTCTCCGTCAGCCAGGCGAGGCTCAGCAGGATCAGCGAGCCGACCAGCGACACCAGCCCGAGCAGGGGGTGGATCAGGTAGGCGATAAAGATGAACAGCGGGGTCCAGGGGGCGTCGAAAAAGGCGAACAACCCGTTGCCGGTAAGGAACTGGCGCACCTGGGACAGATCCTGCAGTGCCTGGGAGGGGGATCCACCGGAACGCCTGAGGTTGCGCTCGAAGGCGGCGCTGAAGATGCGTTTGTTGATGCTGGTATCCAGGCGGTTGCCGACGCGAATCATCACGCTGGAGCGAACCATTTCCAGCAGACCCAGCAACAGGTAGAGCCCGATGACCAGCAGGGAAAGCATCAGCAGGGTGTTGACGTTGCTGCTGACCAGAGCTCGGTCGTAGATTTGCAGCATGTAGACCGCCGGCGTGAGCATCAGCAGGTTGACGACACCGCTAAACGCAGCCAGTGAGATAAAGGTCCGACGCAAGCGAAACAGCACCTGTGCCAATTCGGAACCTGAAGTCGAAATCCGTTTCATGACTATGGCCCTCGTGTTGCCGCCCGATGGCGGTCAACCCAGCTTTGATTGAATCCCATTTTTGTTTTTTCAATGGGTTATAAAATGGTTAAGCGCAAAGCCAGTCCGTCCTGGGCCAGCTTTCAATTTCCCCGTAATTACAGGCTAGTTTAATAACCAAAAGTCGGATGGATTTTTTACAAGAAAAAAGATAAGTGAATTTCTATTGGTTTCCTTGACGGTCCGGTGTCCATGCACCACTAATTAACTCAAGTGCGCCAGGTGGATGGGCGAATACCGACTAAATAGAGTATATGGATTGCAACATTAATAGTCGGATAAGCCTTTAATATACAAAAGGATATGGATTTAAATAACGAATCGGGAGCCAATTGGATGCCAGTTCGGGCAGCAGGACCCCCAGGGATGGTGTGGCCGGGCTCTCCAGGGAAGGAGAGCGGATCTGCGCCCGGCCAGGGTTGTTGCACCAGGCGGCCACCGCTCGGTTATTGATAAGTCACGCTGGCGAGAAAGGGAATTTCGCTGTCAGTCTCACTTGAGCCAGCATTGATATGTGCCATGGAGGGAAGCCATGGAAGCTCAAGCCGTTCATCGGAAATATCTGTTCCGGGGGCATGATCCCCCGCCATTCTTGCCGTTTCCTGTATTTTCAGGCGCGGTGAGCTTATTCATCCTGTTCCTTTCAATAATTGGTAATAGTTAATTGCCAAGCAGGAGCTCTTTACTTTTTAAGTAAAGAGCGGGTGGGTAATAGGTACGGGTAATATTTTATCTCTGCTATCTGCCTGGCGCTGTTATCGAATAAAGATGGCGGCACCTGGTTATTGGAAAAATGGTTTCTCTCCGGAGGGGGATTATTTAATCATCTCCGGGTGAAGCCAAGCCAAATGGAGTGGCTATCATGGTTAAGTTAACTCAAAACGATCTGGACTTTATATTGCAACAGATCCATATCTCCGAGCGGCATGCGGCCGGGGAAAACCTGGCGGACATGATCCCCGAGCCCTTGCTGCCCTGGGGTGTACGCACCGTCGACGGTTCTTTTAATAACTTCCTGCCCGGCTCCGAGCATTTCGGCTCCGCCGATCAGCCCATGCCCCAACTGCTGGATCCGGAATTCCGCGATGGGGAAATGGGCACCTCCTACCTCGACAATACCGGCGCCGGGGTAGTGGACTCCCAGCCCAGAACCATCAGTAACCTGATCGTCGATCAATCACAGGACAATCCGGCGGCGGCGGCGGCGGCCGACAGCACGGTCGACTTTGGATCAGGTATTGCGAACAATGGCGACTTCTTTATTCCCAACCAGGCGCCGGATGAGGGCCTGACCGCGCCTTTTAACTCCTGGATGACCTTCTTTGGCCAGTTTTTCGACCATGGTCTGGACTTGATCAACAAAGGTGACAACGGCAGCGTCTTTATTCCGCTGCAACCCGACGATCCCTTGTTTGTGGAAGGCAGTCCCACCAACTTTATGATCCTGACCCGGGCCACCAACGAGGTCTTTATCGGCCCCAACGGGGAAGAAATCCGTACCCAGGTCAACCAGACCACCCCTTTTGTCGACCAGAACCAGACCTATACCTCCCACGCTTCCCACCAGGTGTTTCTGCGGGAATACGAGCTGGACGGTGCCGGTAATCCGGTGTCCACCGGTCACCTGCTGGACGGCGCCACCGGCGGCCTGGCCAACTGGGCCGAGGTCAAGGCCCAGGCCCTGGATATGTTGGGTATTGCACTGACCGATGCAGATGTGCTCAATGTGCCGCTGCTGGCCACCGACCTTTACGGCAAGTTTATTCCCGGTGCCAACGGCTATGCCCAGCTGGTGATGGCGGACGGCAGTCTGCTGGAAGGAACCGAGGGTGGCGTCAGCACCGAAGGCGCGTTGCGCACCGGCCATGCCTTCCTGGATGATATCGCTCATGCGGCGGTACCGGTGCTGGTGGATGGCGTGCCCGATCCGACCGCCTACGATGCCGCCCTGCTGGAAGCTCACTTTATTACCGGCGACGGCCGCGGCAACGAAAATATCGGCCTGACCACGGTACACCATGTGTTCCACTCCGAGCACAACCGCCTGGTGGAACATGTGCAGGATCTGATACTGGCCAGCGGCGATGCGGACTATATCGCCCAGTGGCAATTGTCTCCGGGCGTATGGAACGGGGAGTATCTGTTCCAGGCGGCGCGCTTCGTTACCGAAATGGAATACCAGCACTTGGTGTTCGAAGAATTCGCCCGCACCATACAGCCGGCGATAGACCCCTTCTTCTTCTCCAATAACGCGGATATCGATCCGGCCATCGTCGCCGAGTTTGCCCATGTGGTGTACCGCTTCGGCCACTCCATGCTGACCGATACCATCGATCGGGTAAATATGGACATGACCGAGGATCCCATCGGGTTGATCCAGGCTTTCCTCAATCCCATCGAGTTCAATAATAGTGGGGTGGATGCGGACGCCGCCGCCGGCGCCATTATTCGCGGCATGACCCGGCAGACCGGCAACGAGATCGATGAGTTCGTGACCAGTGCCCTGCGCAACAATCTGCTGGGCTTGCCGCTGGATCTGGCGACCATCAATATCGCCCGGGGCCGGGATGTGGGCGTGCCCTCGCTTAACCATGCCCGGGCCCAGTTCTTTGAAGCCTCCGGCGACAGCCAGCTGCGCCCCTACGACAGCTGGGTGGATTTTGCCCAGAACATCAAGAACCCGGCGTCCATTATCAACTTTATCGCTGCCTACGGTACCCATGGCTCCATCACCGCGGAGACCACGCTGGCAGGCAAGCGGGATGCCGCTACCCTGTTGGTGATGGGGGGAGATGGTGCGCCTGGTGACAGGGTGGATTACCTTAACAGCACCGGCAGCTGGGCCGGAATGGAAACCGGCCTGAACGATGTGGACTTCTGGGTTGGCGGCCTGGCCGAGGAGAATATGCCGTTCGGCGGCTTCCTTGGCCCTACCTTCAACTTCGTGTTCGAGGTGCAGCTGGAAAACCTGCAGGAAGGGGATCGCTTCTACTACCTGAGCCGGACCCAGGGCCTGAACCTGCTGAACGAGCTGGAAAACAACTCCTTCGCCAAGCTGATTATGGCCAACACCGACCTGGGCAGCCCCGGTTCATCCCACCTGCCCGGCGCCATCTTCCAGTCGGTCAGCCATATCCTGGAAATGAACGAAGCCCTGCAGATAGGTCCGGATCCGACTCAGGATGATCCCATCCTCAATGCCCTCAGCCCCTTTGTGGTGCGGCGGGATATCGACAATGACGGCGACTGGGACTACCTGCACTATACCGGTGCCGACCACGTAGTGCTCGGTGGTACTGAAGAGATGGATACCCTGATCGGCGGCAAGGGTGACGATACCCTCTGGGGCGACGGCGGCAACGACCGGCTCGAAGGCGGCTATGGGGTGGATACCATCCATGGTGGTGCCGGCGATGATATCATCACCGACTCCGGCGACAACGACGTCATCCACGGCGACGACGGCAACGACGTGATCCATACCGGCCCCGGTGACCTGGACTTGATCTTCGGTGGTGGCGGTACCGACTATATTATCGGCGGTCCCGACAGCAAGGAAATCTTCGGCGGTACCGGTGATGACTTTATCTATGCCGGTGACGGCCCCAGCTTTATCCTCGGTAATGAGGGGGACGACTGGCTGGAGGGCGGCCCGCGCTTCGATACCCTCGCCGGGGAAAACTCCGAACTGTTCTTCAACAGTTCCATCATCGGCCACGACGTCATGCTCGGTGGCGGTAACGATACCGACTTCGACGGCGAGTCCGGCGACGATATCATGGTGCAGAACACCGGTATCAGCCGTAACGAAGGCATGCTCGGCTTCGACTGGATTACCCACAAGAACAATCCCCTTGCCGCCGACTCCGACTTGCGACTGCGGGTGTTCGAAACGGATTTCGAGGATATCCTGCGCAACCGCTTCGATCGGGTGGAGGGGGTATCCGGATGGATCCATGACGATGTGCTGATCGGCGATGATCGGGGCATGGTTGATCCCGAAGGGGCTGAGCTGGATGCCGAACTGACCATGGTCGGCCATGAGCTAACCCAGGCCGGGGTGGATCGTATCGATGGCCTGATCGACATCCTCGGCATCAGGGCCAACGCCAATCCTACCAACGACCCGGATGCGGTGATTTTCAACAGTGGCGAAAACGCCGGTAATATCATCATGGGTGGCGGTGGCAGCGATATCATCACCGGCAAGGGCGCCAACGATATTATCGACGGCGACGCCTGGCTCAACGTGCGTATCGCGGTCAGCGGCGTGGATGGCCTGACCTCCATCGAGAGCCTCAAGGATATCGAATCCCGCATGTTCTCCGGCGAGATCAACCCCGGTCAGCTCAGCATAGTGCGGGAAATCCTGAATGGCGGCCAGGTCGGGGATATCGATACCGCCGTCTATTCGGACGTGATGGCCAGCTACGATATCGTGGAAAACCCGGCCGACCTCAGCTGGACGGTGACGCACGCCCGCGGCACCCTGCTGGATGGCAGCGACTTGCTGCGCAATATCGAGCGGCTGCAGTTCAGCGATGTCACCATGGATCTGGTCAGCGGCAACCTGCTGGCATCGGGCACCCCCGAGGTCAACGATACCACCCCCACCGAGGGGCAGGAGCTGACCGCCGGTCTCGGCTCGCTCGTCGATCTGAATGGCACCAACAACTCGACCTTCAGCTATCAGTGGCAGGTGGGCAGTGGCCTGACCTTTGTCAATATAGCGGGGGCGGTCGGGGCGACCTTTACGCCGACCCAGGATCAGGTCGGTCAGCAGTTGCGGGTGGTGGTGTCTTTTAGTGACGATGTCGGCTTCCTGGAAACAGTGGCATCGGTACCGACCGGAGTGGTGGGGGATCTCTACTCGGGTTCGGCCCTCGGCGATATTGTGTCGCTGACGCTCGGCAATGACATTGCCCGGGGTTTCGCGGGCGACGATCAACTGCTCGGTTCAGGAGGTGATGACTGGCTGTCGGGCGCCAACGGGAATGATTCGTTGCATGGCCAGGGAGGCAACGATGTGCTGCTGGGGGGGGCGGGCACCGATACCCTCTACGGGGATGATGGCGACGACCTGCTGAATGGTCATGGCGGGGACGATCAGCTTGCCGGTGGTGCGGGTAACGATACCCTCTACGGCGGTGGCAACAACGACACCCTTGGCGGCAACGCCGGAGACGACCTGCTCTATGGCCAGGGTGGCAACGATGTCCTCTTCGGTGGGGTCGGCAACGATTTTCTCGCCGGTAACGCCGGGGATGACCAGCTACAAGGGGGCCTGGGCAATGACAGTCTCTATGGGGGCCATGGTAACGACCTTATGGCAGGCAACGCCGGAGATGACATGCTCTATGGTGGCCAGGGCAACGACAACCTCTATGGTGGTGATGGTAGCGACTTCATGACCGGCCAGGGCGGGGACGACCTGTTGGTGGGGGGGCTGGGTAACGACGCACTCTATGGTGCGGCGGGGAACGACACCCTGAATGGTCAGGAGGGGGACGATGTGTTGGATGGGGGGACCGGTAACGACCTGCTTATCGGTGCCGCCGGCAACGACACCTTCGCCTTCTCCCAGGCCAACTTCGGTCTGGATACCATTCAGGACTTTACCTCCGGTCAGGACCTGATGGATATCTCCGCCCTGGGCGTCACCAGCGCCAACTTCGCCAGCCAGGTCGTGATTACCGACGGCGGTGTGGATGCCATCGTTACCATCGGTGGCAGCAGCATCACTCTGGTGGGGGTAACGGCAGTGGTGGAAGCGGACTTTATCCTGGCTGCCTGAGCAGGGTAATACCGAAGCCTGCAGTGGCTGAATAAGGCAAGGCCACCCGGTGTTCCGGGTGGCCTTTTTATATGTGCCAAATAAAAAATGCCCCGAATCGTTTCGGGGCATTTTTGGGGGCTTGGTTCAGGCGCCGTTTCAGGCGTACTGGCGGTTGGCGAACAGTGAATACTGGCCGTTGTCCCGGCGGCGTGCCACGCTGATCAGCGCCAGCATGCCGGTAATACCTGCGACAATCAGCAGCGGGTAGAAGGCCATCACCTCGGTCAGGGAGTATTTCCAGGACAGCGGGCGGGCAATCCCCAGCATGGCGGCATAGAACCAGGACACGGCGGAGAAAGTGCCGCTGGTCACGGCCAGCATCTGGGCATTGGGCGTCATCCGGAGCATGGCGCCGGCCTTGAGCATCAGCGGCATCACGGTGTTATGCAGCAGTATGCCGTTCAGGGTCAGCAGCGACACTATGATGATCTTGGCCTGCAATTTAGGGTTGTTGAAGTATTCCAGGCCCGCGCCCGATACGTCCAGTCCGATAATGCTGATGCCGGTGAGCCAGAGGATGGCCAGCGACAGGGAAACCACCTTCTGCAGGCTGTTGAAGTGTGGTTTGTCGAAGGTGGCGGCCGCGCCATGTTTCAGCATTTTCTTTGCCATGGAAATATCGCTGGTCAGCACCAGGCCGACGGCGACACAGCAGGCCAACAGATGCACATAGACGATACCCATGCGCAGCAGTTCCATAAAAGTCTCATTTTGAATCAATGAAGTGAGTGTGTTCATAATGGCTTCATTCCACTTGTCAATGTTATCGGCCGTATCCCGGGTGGTTATGCATATCCACTACCCAGGCTGACCGTGCCCCTCGGGGCTCTCCAGATACAGGGGCAAACCATTACGTCTGGTTGTACCCCTCCCGTTGTTTACTTTCCCATGGGCGCTTTCTGATCGCCTTATGATCAAAAAGTGAGCGAGAAGGTACCATCGCCCCTGAGGGGGTTCAAGCAGGATTTATCCTGAAAAAGTGACGTTATATGCAGACACTATTGGTAGTGAGTACTCGCATGGTACTGTTGTGACGGGGCTTGAGCTTCAAAAAGGACCGGGTGAAAAATCATCAATCTGGCGTGATGGAAGTTGGGAGGAGACGCCGTATTTTTGCACTAAGTAACTATTTTGCAATCCATTGTTGGTGGTTTCCGGGGGCGTCGGCAAGGCCGTTGGTATCGTCACAAAGGTCTGAATGAATCTTTTTATCGGTATGTATCATAATGGCGACAAAGTTTTTTTAGTGTCGCCAAAAAAAAGCAGGGGAGGGTGTTCGAAGGAAGCCGATCCGGTAACTTAGTTTCAGTTTGCCGGGCCGGTGATGGAGGGGTGCCCGGGTAGGTAACAAATCGAAGTTAGACTCGGGTGGGTTTGTCTATCCGGCATCAGGGGCGGATTATCCCATTCCCGGTTGATTTTTGCACGCTCTGGTTGCTTGAAAAAGCAACAGGCCCGGACTCGCCGGACCCGATTGTTGTCTGTACAAGCGTCAGAGGGGGAGTTCGACGCCACCCTGGCGCCGGGCCTGCAGGCTGAGCCAGCTCAGCAGTTCGTGCCCCTGGCGGTTGTCGATCCACTTGTCCCCCTGCAGGGCGAAGTGGTGGCCGTTTTCCCGGGTGGCCAGCCAGATCTGGTGCAGCGGCTCCTGGCGGTTGATCACGAACTTGACGCCGTTTTCGAAGGTCAGGGTCATCACGCCGCCGATGGTCTCGCAGTCGATATCGATTCCGCTCCGGTCGATACACTCTTCGATATGCTGGTAAATGGCGTCCGCCAAGGCATGGAATTCACTGTCTTTCATCGTCCGCTTCCTATTGCTTTTGAGAATCTGAATGCGATTATAAGAGCCTGGAACCATATTCACAGTCATACGATGAACAAATTCAAGCTGACCGCGCTGGTTGCCCTGGCCCTGAGCCTGGCGGGTTGTGGCCTCAAGGGGCCACTGACCCTGCCCGAAGCGCAGCAGGAGCAGCCCCGGGTTGAGCAGTCGTAAAGGAAACTACCTTGGATTACTTTAATTATCAGGACGATGGCCGCCTCTATGGCGAAGCCTGCGATCTTACTCGTTTAGCCGAGCAGCACGGCACCCCTCTTTATATATACTCCCGCGCCACCCTGGAGCGTCACTGGAAAGCCTTCGATCAGGCGGCCGGTGAGGTCGACCACCTGATCTGTTATGCGGTCAAGGCCAACTCCAACCTGGCGGTGCTGAACGTGCTGGCGCGGCTGGGCTCGGGCTTCGATATCGTCTCCAAGGGGGAATTGAGCCGGGTGATCGCCGCCGGCGGCGATCCGCGCAAGGTGGTGTTTTCCGGGGTCGGCAAGCGGGTCGACGAAATCCGCTTCGCCCTGGAGCAGCAGATTTTCTGTTTCAACGTCGAGTCGGTGGCGGAACTGGAGCGCATCAACCGGGTGGCGGGCGAGATGGGTCTCAAGGCGCCGGTGTCCATCCGGGTCAACCCGGATATCGACGCCGGTACCCATCCCTATATCTCCACCGGCCTCAAGGAAAACAAGTTCGGCATTCCCATCGAGCAGGCCCGGGACATCTATCGCCAGGCGGCGGCCCTGCCTCACCTCGAGGTCAACGGCGTCGACTGCCATATCGGCTCCCAGCTCACCGAGCTGGCGCCCTTCCTCGAGGCGGTGGACAAGCTGCTGGTGCTGATCGACGGCCTGGCCGAGGACGGCATCCATATCCATCACCTGGACGTGGGCGGCGGCCTGGGGGTGCGCTACGACCAGGAGGCACCGCCCGAGCCCAGCCGCTACGCCGAGCAGCTCAAGGCCCGCCTGCAGGACCGCAACCTGACCCTGGTGTTCGAGCCGGGCCGGGCCATTGCCGCCAACGCCGGCGTGCTGCTGACCCGGGTGGAGCACCTCAAGCCGGGTGAGGCCAGGAATTTCGCCATCGTCGACGCCGCCATGAACGATCTGATCCGCCCGGCGCTGTACAGCGCCTGGCAGGCCATCATTCCGGTCGATTCCACCCTGCAGCGTGACGCCGCCGTCTACGACGTGGTGGGTCCGGTGTGCGAAACCGGCGACTTTATCGGCAAGGACCGTACACTGTCGATTACCGAGGGGGATCTGCTGGCGGTGCGCTCCGCCGGCGCCTATGGTTTTGTGATGGCCTCCAACTACAACAGCCGCCCCCGCGCCGCCGAGATCATGGTAGACGGGGATCAGGCCTTTGTGGTGCGCGAGCGGGAACAACTGACCGAGCTGTGGCGGGGCGAAAGCCTGCTGCCCGGCGCCTGAGGGGTTAGCGTGATCCACTTTTCCAAAATGCATGGGCTCGGCAACGACTTTATGGTGGTCGACGGCGTTACCCAGAAGGTATTTTTCAATCCCGAGGTGATAAGGCAGCTCGCCGACCGTCACTTCGGGATCGGCTTCGATCAACTGCTGTTGGTGGAACCGCCCTATGATCCCGAGCTCGACTTCCACTACCGCATCTTCAACGCCGACGGCTCCGAGGTGGAGCAGTGCGGCAACGGCGCCCGCTGTTTCGCCCGTTTTGTGCGGCTCAAGGGGCTGACCAACAAGGACAGGATCAACGTCAGCACCCAGAAGGGCAACATAGTGCTGCAGCTCGAAAAGGACAACCAGGTCACCGTCAACATGGGGGTGCCCGAGTTCGAGCCGGCCAATATTCCGTTCAAGGCGCAGAAGGCGGAAAAGACCTACCTGATCCGGGCCGAAGAGCAGACGGTACTGTGCGGCGCCGTGTCCATGGGCAATCCCCATTGCGTGCTGGAAGTGGACGACATCGACACCGAGCTGGTGGCTACCCTGGGCCCCGAGCTGGAGAACCACGAGCGCTTCCCGGCCCGGGTCAACGTCGGCTTTATGCAGCTCCTCAACGCCCGGGAGATCAAGCTGCGGGTGCATGAGCGCGGCGCCGGCGAGACCCTGGCCTGCGGCACCGGCGCCTGCGCGGCGGCGGTGATGGGCATGAGCTGGGGCAAACTGGCCGACCGGGTGCAGGTACACCTGCCCGGCGGCACCCTCACCATTGCCTGGAAGGGGCCGGGCAAGCCGGTGTACATGACCGGCCCGGCGGAACACGTCTTCGACGGACAGATTAACCTATGACCGACAGAACCCAACGGGCGGAAATCAGCCTGGACGATACCCGGATTGCCGAGTATCTGGCGGCGCAACCGGATTTCTTTGTGCGCCAGCGGGGGCTGCTGGAGCAACTGCGGCTGCCCCACGAACAACGGGGCAGCGTGTCGCTGGTGGAGGCCAAGCTGGAGCGTCAGCGCCAGCGCATTCATGCGCTGGAAGAGGAGATCACCCAGCTGATGACGGTGGCCGGGGAGAACGAGCGCATCTTCCGGGTCTATCTGGACCTGTTTCCCCGGCTGTTCGAATGTACCCGCCTGGGTGAGCTGGAGCGGTGCATGCGCCGCACCCTGCAGGAGCAGTTGCGGGTGTCGGCGGTGCGGCTGGTACCGGACGCCCGCCGGCATCCGTCGGCGCAGGCGCTGGATGGCGAACAACTGGAGCGGCTGTACCGGGAGCGGATGGCGGGCCAGGACGTGTACCTGGGCCGGCTCGGCAAAGACGAGAAGCTGCGACTGTTCGGGGATGCCCTGGTCAATTCCTGCGCCCTGATCCGCCTGGGGCGGCAAGGGGAAATGGGGCTGCTGGCCTTCGGCAGCGCCGACAGCGGCCACTACCGGCTGGGCATGGATACCCTGATCATCCGCCAGCTCGCCGACTTCCTCGCCCTGCTGCTGCCCCGGCTGGTGGCCGATGGCGAAGCCTGAGCCGGCCGCGCCGAAACTGGCCTTGGTCATCGCCGACTTTATCGAATACCTGCGGGTGGAGCGCCAACTGAGCGCCCACACTCGCGACGGCTACGGCCGTCACCTGCATGCCATGGCCGGGCAACTGGCCGAGCTGCGCCTGACCCGATGGCGGGAGCTGACCGTGGCCCATGTGCGCGGCCTGGCCACCCGCCTGCACAAGCAGGGTCTGTCGCCCCGCTCCATCGCCGCCAAGCTCAGCGCCCTGCGCAGCTTCTGCGACTGGCTGATCCTCCAGGGCCAGCTCGCCGCCAATCCGGCCAAGGGGGTCAGTGCCCCCAAGCAGGGCCGGCCCCTGCCCAAGAACCTGGACGTGGACGAGCTGCACCAATTGATGAACATCGGCGAGTCCGAGCCGCTGGCGGTGCGGGATCGGGCCATCATGGAGCTGATGTATTCCTCCGGCCTGCGCCTGGCCGAGCTGGTCAGTCTCGACCTGGGCGATGTGCAGTTTGCCGAGCGCCAGCTGCGGGTGATCGGCAAGGGCAACAAGGAGCGTATCCTGCCGGTGGGGCGGATGGCGCTGGAGTGGCTGGGGAAATGGCTGTCGGTGCGGGGCGAACTGGCCGGGCCGGATGAGCCTGCGCTGTTCGTCAGCCAGCAGCGCAGGCGCATTTCCCATCGCAGCGTGCAGCTGCGCCTGGCTCAATGGGGCAGCAAACAGGCGCTGTCGAGCCATATCCATCCCCACAAGCTGCGCCACTCCTTCGCCACCCATATGCTGGAATCGAGCGGCGATCTGCGCGCGGTGCAGGAGCTGCTGGGCCATGCCGATCTCGCCACCACCCAGATCTACACCCACCTCGACTTCCAGCACCTGGCCAACGCCTACGACCAGGCCCACCCCAGGGCCAAACGGCGCAAGGAAGAGGAATAGCCGCCCTAATCTCCAAGACCTGGCACCGGTTTTTTGGTTAGAATCCCCCATCCCCCATCTCCCTTTACCCGGAACCCAGGATGCGCTTTTACAAACGACTCGGCCCCGTCAAGGTACTCAGCTTCGATCTGGACGACACCCTGTACGACAACGTACCGGTGATGGCGGCGGCGGAAACCTGGCTGCTCGACGCCCTCAAGCAGGATCACCCCGAGTCCACCCTGCTCGGCAAGGAATCACTGGCGGCAGTCAAGCGACAACTGCTGCAGGAGCGGCCCGAACTGGCCCACGATGTCAGCGCCTGCCGGCGGGCGGTGCTCACCGAGGGCCTGCGCCGCCAGGGGGTGGCCGAGGCGCGGGCCGCAATGCTCGCCGAGGAGTATTACCTGGGCTTTCTGGCCGAGCGTGGCCGCATCCAGGTGCCCGAGGTGACCCACAGGGTGCTCTCTACCCTGGGCCTGCGCCACCGGCTGGCGGTGATCACCAACGGCAACCTGCCGCTGGAGCGCACCGAGCTGGCACCCTATTTCGAGACGGTGCTCCGGGCCGGGCCCGATGGCCGGATGAAGCCGGCGCCGGACATGTTCCTGGCTCTGGCCGAACGGCTGGGGGTGGCGCCGTCCGAGATCCTGCATGTCGGCGACCATATCAACACCGACGTGGCCGGCGCCGTGCGCAGTGGCTGCCAGGCGGTGTGGCTCAACGACAACGGTCGCAGCGAAGCGGATCTGCATTGTCTGCCCCAGGTGACCCTGGAGCGGTTGGAGCAGCTGCTGGAGCTGTTATAATCGCCGACATACTGTAAATATTCCCAGGAGATGTGATGGATGTATCCAGCCTGCTTGACGGCATGAACGACAAGCAAAGAGAGGCGGTGGCCGCCCCTTCCCAGAACATGCTGGTGCTGGCCGGGGCCGGCAGCGGCAAGACCCGGGTGCTGGTGCATCGCATCGCCTGGCTGATGCAGGTAGAGCAGGTGCCGGCCTCCGCCATACTGGCGGTGACCTTCACCAACAAGGCGGCCGCCGAGATGCGCGGCCGGGTGGAGCAACTGCTGGGCGGGCGCCTGTTCGGGCTCTGGCTCGGCACCTTCCACGGCCTGGCCCACCGGCTGCTGCGCGCCCACCACCTGGACGCTAACCTGCCCCAGGATTTCCAGATCCTCGACTCGGACGACCAACTACGGCTGTTGCGCCGCATCCTCAAGAGCCTGAACCTGGACGAGAAACAATGGCCGCCGCGCCAGGCCGCCGGCTTTATCAACGCCCGCAAGGACGAGGGCCTGCGCCCGGGCGATATCCAGGTGATCAACGACCCGCTGCAGAAAACCTACCGCCAGATCTACCAGGTCTACCAGGACACCTGCGACCGGGCCGGGCTGGTCGACTTCGCCGAGCTGTTGCTGCGCGCCCACGAGCTGTGGCTCAACAAGCCGCACATACTGCAGCATTATCAGGACCGATTCCGCCATATCCTGGTGGATGAGTTCCAGGACACCA
Organism: Zobellella endophytica; assembly: GCF_003012775.1. Lineage (GTDB taxonomy): Bacteria > Pseudomonadota > Gammaproteobacteria > Enterobacterales > Aeromonadaceae > Oceanimonas > Oceanimonas endophytica. The sequence continues at coordinate 39,072 of NZ_PXYG01000004.1, forward strand.
ACAGCATCCAGTACGCCTGGCTGCGGATGCTGGCCGGCGAGCGGGCCCGGGTGATGATAGTGGGCGACGACGATCAGTCCATCTACGGCTGGCGCGGAGCCCGGGTGGAGAACATCGCCCGCTTCCTGGCCGACTTCCCCGGCGCCGAGACCGTCCGCCTGGAGCAGAACTATCGCTCCACCGGCACCATCCTCAAGGCCGCCAACCGCCTTATCGCCAACAACGCCGAGCGCATGGGCAAGGAGCTGTGGACCGAGGGTGCCGAGGGTGAGCCCATCGCCGTGTACAGCGCCTTCAACGAGGTGGACGAGGCCCGCTTCGTGGTGGAGCGCATCAAGCAGTGGCGCCAGCAGGACGGGGCCCTGAGCGAAAGCGCCATCCTCTACCGCAACAACGCCCAGTCCCGGGTGCTGGAAGAGGCGCTGATCCAGGAGCGCCTGCCTTACCGCATCTACGGCGGCCTGCGCTTCTTCGAGCGGCAGGAGATCAAGGACGCCCTCGGCTACCTGCGCCTTATCAACAACCGGGGCGACGAGGCGTCGTTCGAGCGCATCGTCAACACCCCCACCCGCGGTATCGGCGAGCGCACCCTGGGGCTGATTCGCGACGCGGCCCGGGACCGCCAGCTGACCCTGTGGCAGTCGGCCTGGGCGCTGGTGGAGGAAAAAATCCTCACCGGCCGGGCGGCCTCGGCGGTGAGCCGTTTCCTGGCGCTGATCAACCAGCTGGAGGACGACACCCGGGAGTTGCCGCTGCACCTGCAGACCGACCGGGTGATCGAGCTGTCCGGGCTCAAGGCCATGTACCTGGCGGAAAAGGGCGAAAAGGCTCAGTCCCGGGTGGAGAACCTGGAGGAGCTGGTCAGCGCCACCCGCCAGTTCAGCCCGGCGGAGGAGGACGAGATGTCGCCGCTGTCGGCCTTTCTGTCCCATGCCGCACTGGAGGCGGGCGAGGGTCAGGCGGATCAGTTCGACGACGCGGTACAGCTGATGACGCTGCACTCGGCCAAGGGCCTGGAGTTCCCGCTGGTGTTCATGGTGGGGGTGGAAGAGGGCATGTTCCCCAGCCAGCTGTCGGCGGAAGAGAGCCGGCGGCTGGAGGAGGAGCGCCGGCTGGCCTACGTGGGCATGACCCGGGCCATGCACAAGCTCTATATCAGCCATGCGGAGAGTCGCCGCCTCTACGGCCGGGAGATGTTCCACCGACCCAGCCGTTTCATCAAGGAGCTGCCCACCGACTGCCTGGAGGAGATCCGGCTCAAGGCGAAAGTCACCCGGGCCCTGCCCAACGGCCGCTTCAGCCAGGACCGGGTGCAGGAGACCTTCGACCAGACCGGTTTCCGCCTGGGCCAGCGGGTGCTGCACCCCAAGTTTGGCGAAGGCATAGTGCTCAACTTCGAGGGTGCCGGCGGCCAGAGCCGGGTGCAGGTCAACTTCGACGACGGCGGCGCCAAGTGGCTGGTCACCGCCTACGCCAGGCTGGAAGCGCTCTGAGTTTGATATCGATCAGCATCGGGAGCAGGCGGCAATGGTACAACAGCGCCGTTTGTTCAATCCGGAGACCGAGATGACCCATGCCCATGACTTGCTGCACACCCTGCTGGCCCACGCCAGGCCGGTGCCCGCCACCCATATCCACGCCTTTGTGGCCGAACGCTTCGGCAAGGCGGCCCGTTTCTGTACCTGCTCCCACCAGGATCTGAGCCTGGACGAACTGCTGCCCATCATGCAGGCCAAGGGCAAGCTGGTGCTGACCGAGCAGGGCTGGCAGCTCAACTTCGCCGAAGTCTGCGCGCACTGAGCCTTTCAGGGGCCGGCCCCTGTCATATCCTCGTCAATTCCCCCGCCACCAACCACAGGATGGAGCCGGCCACGCCGCAGAACAGCAGGCCGCAGAGGGCATTGATCGGCCGACTCCAGGCCAGCAGCCGGGTCTGCACCCGGGGCGACGACAGCCACCAAGCCAGGGCCAGGAACCACAGCAGGCTGAGCAGGAACAGCTCCAGCACCAGCAGGCCGCGGGTCAGCCAGCTCACCTCGGGCCCGACCAGGGCGGCGAGCAGGCCCACAAAGAACACCAGCGCCTTGGGGTTGAGCAGATTGGTGTTGAACCCGATCCAGAATCCCTTGTCCGGCAGCCCGGTTACAGCGGTGGCACCGAGCGCGTCCGGGGCGGGGGCCAGCGCCGCCCTGAGTGCGCCCCAGCCCAGCCAGCCCAGGTAGGCGGCGCCGAGCAGCCGGACCAGGGTAAACAGCAGCGGGTGGCCCTGGATCAGCAGGCTGATGCCGGTGAGGCTGAGCAGGCTGTGCACCAGTATGCCGGCGGCGATGCCGATGGCCGCGCCCAAGGCGGCCCGGCGCCGGGCCGAGAAGCGCAGCATCAGCGCCAGGTCCGGCCCCGGGCTGGCCAGCGCCACCAGGTGAATGAATCCTATGGTGAGAAGAAGGGATGTATCCATGTGCGGCTCCGGTGAGGGGGATGCTCACAGCCTAGGGTGCCGGCGGGCCGCCGGCTTGTAACTTATTGCATCTGAGCGCGGAAGCGGGCGGGGGTGATGCGATAGGCGGCCACGAAGGCGCGGTGGAAGTGGGCCTGATCGAAAAAGCCTACCGCCAGGGCGGTGTCGGCGACGGCGCGGCCCCGGGCCAGGTGTTTCTTGGCGGCCTCCAGCCGCAGCCGCCGGAGGTAGGCGTGGGGCGTTATGCCCACGGCCGCCTTGAACCGGCGCAAAAACTGGAAGCGCGAGAGGCCGGCGTCGGCGGCGAGTTGTTCCAGAGGGTGGGGCTGGTCCAGTTCGGCCAGCAGCCGGTCGCGCAGGCGGCCGAGGGTGGCGGCCTCCAGCGGCCGTTGGTCACGATAGGGGAAGAAGCCGGACAGCAGGGCCAGCAGTTGGCTCTCGGCTTCCTCCGGGGCCAGCGTCCCTTGCTCCAGCTGCCGATGCAACCCGAGGCTCTGTCGGTAGAGTTGGGGTTGGTGCAGCAGGGGCCGGCCGAAAAAGGGCGGGGCCTGCTCCAGCTCTTGCGCCAGCGCGGCCATCAGCTCCGGGGCGAGGGAAAACACCCGTACCCGAAAGCCCAGATCGCCGAAGCAGCTGCCGTCGTGGGCGATGTCCGGGTTGAGCAGCGACAGCTGGCCCGGCGCCAGCGGCGCCGAGCTGCCCTGGTGGATGAAGTTCTGCGCCCCCTGCTCGACCAGGCCGAGATGGTAGTCGAGGTGGACATGGCGGCCGTAGCGGAAGGCCACATGATCCGCCAGGCACAGCTCCAGGCCGCTCAGACCCGGGTATTTCCAGTATTTGACGTCGCTCATCCGGTTATTTTAGCGGCTCCGGGCCGCCGCTGTTTTGTAAAACATTGCGCCGCCGCTGACGCAGGCCATCGAGGGTGTAGATCACCAGCGCGGTCCAGATCAGGGCGAAGGTGATCACCTTGTCCCGGGTGAAGGGCTCGTCGTAGAGCAGCACCGCCAGCAGGAACATCAGGCTGGGGCCCAGGTACTGGAAGAAGCCGAGGGTGGACAGCCGCAGGCGCCTGGCGGCGCCGGCGAACAGCAGCAGCGGCGCCGTGGTGACGATGCCGGCAGAGATCAGCCAGAGGTTCAGGCTGAGCGGGTTGTCGCCCAGGTGGCTGGTGGCGGTGTCGGCAAAGCCCCACAGGTAGAGGGCGGCGGCGGGCAGCAGCACCAGGGTTTCCAGCATCAGGCCGGTAAAGGGGTCGACCGGGACTTTCTTGCGGATCAGGCCGTAGCAGCCGAAAGACAACGCCAGCACCAGCGCCACCCAGGGCAGGCTGCCGAACACCAGTATCTGGATGACGACGCCCAGGCCGGCCAGCCCCACCGCCAGCCACTGCATGGGGCGGAAGCGCTCGCCCAGGAACAGCATGGCCAGCACGATGTTGAACAGCGGGTTGATGTAGTAGCCCAGGCTGGCATCCAGCATATGGTCGTTGTTGACCGCCCAGATGAACACCAGCCAGTTGAGGCCGATGGTGACCGACGACAACAGCAGCATCAGCAACTGGCGCGGCTCGCGCAGCAGGGCCCTGACCCGGGGCCAATAGCCGAGGGCGCTGATCAGTGCCAGCAGCAGCAGGAAAGACCAGATCACCCTGTGGGTCAGGATCTCGAAGGCCGGCACCGCCGTCAGCTGCTTGAAATAGATGGGGGCGATACCCCACAGGAAATAGGCACCCAGGGCGTACAGGGCGCCTTGGGCGGCTTGGTCTTTTTCCATGGTCAGAAATCTGGTGAGAGGGCAGAAAGCCAGTTTAGCCACAATCCCGGGGGGCTTACCAGTAGCAAATGTAACTAAATAGCCGGCCCGGACCCGTGCCGGTGCCTGCCGCGACGCCGGGCCCGGTTTATTGTTGTCGCCCCCTGCTTTACAATGCCCCTTCCCTTGAAGAGAACGGATCCCCATGACTGCCTCGCCCGAACCGACCGATGCCATCGCCATTCCCGACAGCCCGCTGGCGGTATTGCAGCAGGTATTCGGCTACCAGTCCTTCCGCGACGGCCAGCAGGAAATCATCGAGGAGGTGGTAGCCGGGCGCGACGCCCTGGTGATCAAGCCCACCGGCGGCGGCAAGTCGATCTGCTATCAGATCCCCGCCCTGTTGCGCCCGGGCCTGACGGTGGTGGTGTCGCCGCTGATCTCGCTGATGAAGGATCAGGTGGACACCCTGGTCGCCAACGGGGTCGCCGCGGTCTATATCAACAGCGCGCTCAGCCGGGAAGAGATGCTGCGCCACTTCGCCGGCCTGCGCCGGGGCGAGATCAAGCTGGTCTATGTGTCGCCGGAACGGTTGCTGCAGCACGAATTCATGGAGCGGCTGGGGGAGCTGGAGCTGGGGCTGTTCGCCATCGACGAGGCCCACTGCATCTCCCAGTGGGGCCACGATTTCCGGCCCGAGTACGCGGCGCTGGGCCGGCTCAAGCAGTGGTTCCCCCGGATCCCGGTGATGGCGCTCACCGCCACCGCCGATGAGGCCACCCGCCAGGACATGCTGAGCCGGCTGAGCCTGACCGATCCGCTGATCCATATCGCCAGCTTCGACCGGCCCAATATCCGCTACACCCTGGTGGAGAAGTTCAAGGGCATCGACCAGCTGTTGCGCTACGTGGCCGAGCAGCCGGGGCAGTGCGGCATCGTCTACTGCTCCAGCCGCAAGCGGGTGGAGGAAGTGGCCGAGCGGCTGCTGTCCCGCGGCCACAGGGCCGCCAGCTACCACGCCGGACTGCCGCTGGAGCTGCGCCAGTCGGTGCAGGAGCGGTTTATCCGCGACGATCTGGACATAGTGGTGGCCACCGTTGCCTTCGGCATGGGCATCGACAAGCCCAACGTGCGCTACGTGGTGCACTACGACATTCCCAAGAACATCGAGTCCTACTATCAGGAAACCGGCCGGGGCGGGCGCGATGGCCTGCCGGCGGAGGCGCTGCTGCTGTACGATCCGGGTGATGTGGGCCGGGTGCGGCGGCTGCTGGAGAACAGCGACAACGAACAGCAGCTGCAGGTGGAGCTGTACAAGCTCAACGTCATGGCCGCCTTCGCCGAGTCGCTCACCTGCCGGCGCCAGGTGCTGCTCAACTACTTCGGCGAGTACCAGCGCGAGCCCTGCGGCAACTGCGACATCTGCCTGGATCCGCCCAAGCGCTACGACGGTACCGAGGATGCCCAGAAGGCGCTGTCCTGCGTCTACCGGGTGGGCCAGCATTTCGGGGTCATGTACGTGGTGGAGGTGCTACGCGGCGCCGCCACCCAGCGCATCCGCGAGCACGGCCACGACAAGCTGTCCACTTACGGCATCGGCAAGGACAAGAGCCAGGAGCACTGGGTCAGCGTGATCCGCCAGTTGATCCACTCCGGCCTGCTCACCCAGAACATCACCCGCAACATGGTGCTGCAGCTGACCGAGGCGGCCCGGCCGGTGCTGCGTGGCGAGGTGCGGCTGGAGCTGGCGGAGCCCCGGCTGGTACGGGTGAAGCAGAAGGACAAGGGCGAGGCGGTCTTGAGCCGGGCCGAGGACAGGGCGCTGTTCAAGGAGCTGAGGCAGTTGCGCAAGCAGCTGGCGGAGGAGGCGGACGTGCCGCCCTACGTGGTGTTCAGCGACGCCACCCTCACCGAGCTGGCCCGCTACCGGCCGAAAACCGAGTCGGAGCTGCTGGGCATCAACGGGGTGGGCATGCGCAAGCTGGAGCGGTTCGGCGCGGCCTTCCTGGCGCTGCTGCGCCGGCAGGAGTAGGGCCCACCATCAGCGGACCCTGTGCGGGCATTACAGGCTGGCGAAGTAGGCGGCCAGATCCTCGATGTCCTGGTCGGACAGCGGCTTGGCCATGGGGGCCATGATGGGATCATTACGCTCGCCGTCGCGGAAGGCTTTCAGCTGCTTGGCGGTGTAGGCGGCTTTCTGGCCGGCCAGGTTGGGGTAGATATCCATGGCGGAAATCCCTTCGGCGCCGTGACAGGCGGCACAAACGGCGGATTTCGCCTTGCCCGCTTCCGCATCGCCGGCGGCAAAGGCGGGAGCACTGATCAACGCCATCAGGGCGGCGGCTGTCATCAATTTTTTCATCGTTGAACTCCGTTATTATATATAGACAAGTTGCTTCCGAGCTTCCTTAAACGACTGTTTCCGCAGGCAGACCCCGCCGGCCTCTCGGCGCGGGCTCGACACGGCATCTCCGGCGTGTCATGGTCTGCTTATCGGCACTTGGCCACCGCGCCCGAAGGTACGGCGTCGGGATCAGCCATTTACTGAGCCGAGGCAGTATAAAGTAAGCCATGGTGAAAAAGAAAACACGGTCGACGGCAACAGGATGAAAATGTGATATTAAACAATCTATATGCAACTTTTGATTGGGCCGGCACTCGGGTCGAGCCGACGCCGCTGCAGTCGCCCCGGCTGTTGTTGCTGAATCGCACCCTGGCCGAGGAGCTGGGCATGCCATTGAGTGAGCGGCAGTGGCTGGACATCACCGCCGGCACCCGGCTGTTGCCGGAGATGGAGCCCTTCGCCCAGGTTTACGCCGGCCATCAGTTCGGCGGTTTCAGTCCACGGCTGGGCGACGGCCGCGCCCTGCTGCTGGGCGAGGTGGTGGCCCCCGACGGGCAGCGCTGGGATCTGCATCTCAAGGGTGCCGGCAAGACCCCCTATTCCCGCTTCGGCGACGGCCGGGCGGTGTTGCGTTCCTCCCTGCGCGAATACCTGGCGTCCGAGGCCATGCACCACCTGGGCATCCCCACTACCCGGGTGCTGTGCCTGGTGGGCAGTGAGGAGCCGGTGTTCCGGGAGCAGGTGGAGCCGGGCGCCTCCGTGCTGCGCGCCGCCCAGAGCCACCTGCGCTTCGGCCATTTCGAATATTTCTACTACAGCGGCGAGCCGCAGCGCATCCCCGCCCTGCTCGACTACCTGATCGAGACCCAGTGGCCGGAGCTCGGCAAGGACCAGGCCGGCTATGCCGCCCTGTTCGAGCGGGTGGTGGAAGCCACCGCCATCCTGATCGCCGAATGGCAGACGGTGGGTTTCTGTCACGGAGTGATGAACACCGACAACATGTCGATGCTGGGCCTGACCCTGGACTATGGCCCCTACGGCTTTCTCGATGCCTACGATCCGGGCCATATCTGCAACCATTCGGATCACGGCGGCCGCTATGCCTACGATCAGCAGCCGGCGGTAGGCATGTGGAACCTGCAGCGGCTGGCCCAGGCGTTGTCCGGGGTGATCGAGCTGGAGTCATTGCAGCAGGCCCTGGGCAAGTACGAACACCGGCTGATGTCGACCTATTCCGAACTGATGCGACAGAAACTGGGGCTGGATGCCTGGGAGGACGAGGATCCGGCGCTGTTCCGCGACATGTTCAACCTGATGGCGGCACAGCGGGTCGATTACAGCTGCTGGTTCCGCCGGCTGGCGCAGCTGGCGCCCGACGGGACAGTGCCCGAATCGCTGCTCGCCCTGCTGAGCGACGCCGGCGCCTGGGACGACTGGTTCGCCCGCTACCAGGCCCGGCTGGCGCGGGACGGTAAGTGCCAGCCGGATCGGGCGGCGCAGATGAACGCGGTCAACCCCAAGTACGTGCTGCGCAACCACCTGGCCCAGCAGGCCATAGAGCGGGCCGAGCAGGGCGACATGAGCGAGGCGGACCGGCTGCTGATGGTGCTGGCGCGGCCCTTCGACGAACAGCCCGAATTCGATGATTACGCCGCCCCGGCCCCCGAATGGGCCGGACAACTCTGTATTTCCTGCAGTTCCTGACGATGAAGACACTGACTACCGACATTATCCTGACCATGGAAAACTTTCCCGCCTGGGCCGAGGCCCTGGTGCGGGAGCTGGAGCTCGAGCTTGTCGAGCGGGAGGAGGGCGCCGACTACCACCAGTGGCTGGTGGCCTTCGAGGGCAGTCGGCTGCTGCTGTGCTTCCAGCACTATGCGGACGCCGCCTGGCTGCAGCCGCTGGGCGAGCAGGATCGGGACGCATCCGACTGGCTGACGGCACAGTGGAACCGGGGCCTTTCCCGTTAGGGCTGCTTTTATCTTTAAGTGAAGACAAATTCCCGAAGAACGGCTAAAATGGTGCCGCTTCGCATTCCGGTGCTCAAAAACAAGGCGGTTGTCAATTGACGGCGCGGCCTTATACTGCGGCCTGTCCAGACCGCACCGGGATGGGTTCCCTTACCCCATTGAACAAAAAGGTGAAAACATCGTGATTTCTCCCGCTCAATACCGCACGGCGCTGATCCGGCTGTCGCTGTTTCATGTCGCCATCATCGCCGCCAGCAACTACCTGGTGCAGTTGCCCTTCACCCTGTTCGGCTTCCACACCACCTGGGGGGCGCTCAGCTTTCCCTTTATCTACCTGGCCACCGATCTGACGGTGCGTATCTTCGGTGCCGGCATGGCCCGGCGTATCATTTTCTACGTGATGTTGCCGGCGCTGGCCACTTCCTACGTGCTGTCGGTGCTGTTCTTCGAAGCCCGTTACCAGGGGCTGGCGGCCCTGTCCGAGTTCAACCTGTTCGTGGCCCGCATCGCCCTGGCCAGCTTTATGGCCTATGTGCTGGGCCAGATCATGGATGTGTCGGTGTTCAACCGGCTGCGCCAGATCAAGGCATGGTGGGTGGCGCCGACCTGTTCCACCATCTTCGGCAACCTGGTGGATACCCTGGCGTTCTTCAGCCTGGCCTTCTACCGCTCGCCGGATCCCTTCATGGCGGAACACTGGGTGGAAATCGCCTGGGTGGATTACACCTTCAAGCTGGTGTTCAGCCTGGCGCTGTTCGTGCCCGCCTACGGCCTGCTGCTCAAATACCTGAGCCGCAAGTTTGTGGGCGAGCCCGCACCACGGGTACAGACCGGCTACTGATGGCGGCGCGGCGAGGACGGGTTCCGGTGGTGGCCACCGGAGCCCGTTTTTTATTGGAGAAAAGCGAGAAATTTGTTTGCAATTATAAATGATAACGATTATCGTTAACTTGCTTTCCGGGAATGACTTCCACTTCTTCTAGGTGTAGGTGAAGACAACTTGCGAAGGCACGACATTGCTCACATTGCTTCCAGAGTTTTCAGGCCGGCTTTTATGCCGGCCCTTTTTTTAGCACCAGTTTACGAGCTGCTGTGCTCGGCCATACGTCGTTGAAAAACGGCTCAAAATGCTCATGTACTACTTGTACACTCCGCTTTCTCGCCGATTTTCGCCTAGCCTGGCCATCGCTCGCGACGCTCGTACACAGGTTCTTACATTTCCAGCAGCCGCTTCACCAGCTTGCCGATACCGGTATCCGCCTCGGCGATGTTCTCGGCCAGCATGTAGGCGGGGGTGGAGATCACCTTGTAGTGGCTGTCTTCCACCACGTCGGTCACGGCGCAACCGATATGCTCGCCGCCCATGGCGGTGAAGGCGTCGGCCACACCCGCATCCGTGCCGATGGTGCCCTTGACCCCGGCCGGATAGGCGTGGGGGATCAGCACCGGGGCGATGCAGCAGTAACCGGCGGGCTTGCGGGCAGCGGCGAAGGCCTTGCAGGCGGCCAGCACTTGCGGATCCACCCTGGTGTCGGCCCCCTTGGAGGCGAAGTCGCACAGGTTCTTGGCGGCGCCGAAGCCGCCGGGCAGCAGCAGGGCGTCGAAGTCGGCGGCATTCAGCTCATGAAGTGGCCTGATCTGGCCCCGGGCGATGCGGGCGGCTTCCTCCAGCACGTTGCGGCCGCCGGCCTGCTCTTCGCCGGTGAGGTGGTTCACCACATGATGCTGGAGCTTGTCGGGAGCGAAGCACTGGTAGCCGGCGCCGTGGCGGGACAGGTGCAGCAGGCACAGCACGGCTTCGTGGATTTCCGCGCCGTCATAGACGCCGCAGCCGCTCAAGATAACGGCAACTTTTTTCATATGGCTCTCCTTTTGTCGGCTTTCAAAATTGTGATCCAGCCCCGGGTGCTCCCCCGGAACTGTGCTAGCATTAATTCCGGTCAACAATTGCGCAGATCTTCTTTGCTGCCGACTTTCCACATCCCAAGATCAGTTATCAAGATCCTTATGTAAATTATAAGTCACTGATAAATATATTTTATTTTATTTCATCAAGATCCGGTCACGATCCCCTTTTCACAGAGTTATCCACAGCTCCGCCGGGCTCCGCCGTGGTGTCCCTGGCCCTGCTGTGGCATTCTAGCGGCCAACGTACCAACGAGAAAGACACCATGGTTGCCATTCCTGCCAAACCCCTGATCCTGGTCGATGGATCCTCCTATCTGTACCGTGCCTATTTCGCCTCCCAGCAGGCCGATCTGCGCACCAGCGACGGTCGTCCCACCGGCGCCATCCGGGTGGTGACCAATATGTTGCGCAGCCTGCACAAGCAGTTTCCCGAGTCCCGGGTGGCGGTGGTGTTCGACGCCAAGGGCAAGACCTTCCGTAACGACATGTACGCCGACTACAAGGCGAACCGGCCGCCCATGCCCGACGATCTGCGCAGCCAGGTGGAGCCCATCCATGCCATCATCCGCGCCATGGGCCTGCCGCTGCTGATCGAGGACGGGGTGGAGGCGGACGACGTCATCGGCACCCTGGCGCGCCAGGCTACCGAGCAGCGGCTGGACGTGGTGATCAGCACCGGCGACAAGGACATGGCCCAACTGGTGTCGGATCATGTGCTGCTGATGGATACCATGAAGAACAGCTTCATGGATCGGGAAGGGGTGATCGAGAAGTTCGGGGTGCCGCCGGAACGGATCGTGGATCTGCTGGCCCTGGTGGGCGACAAGGTGGACAACATTCCCGGCATGCCGGGGGTGGGAGAGAAGACGGCCCTGGCGCTGCTGCAGGGGCTGGGCTCCATCAAGGATGTCGCTGCCGATCCGGAGCGGATCGCCGGGTTGGGCTTCCGCGGCGCCAAGACCTTCGCCGCCAAGTTTCTCGAGCACCGGGAGATGGTGCAGTTGTCCCGGGAGCTGGCCACCATCAAGACCGACGTGGCGCTGGAGTTCGGTCCCGCCGAGCTGCAACCGGGCGAGCCGGACCGGGACGCCCTGGCGACCCTCTACCGGGAATACGAGTTCAGGAGCCTGCTGGAAGAACTGGAGCGGGGCGAGGGGAAGGCGGCCGCCGCCGAACCGGCCACGCCGGCCCCGGAGACCGACTACCAGCTGGTGCTGGAGCAGGAGCAACTGGAAGCCTGGATCGAACGGCTGCAGGGGGCGCCCTATTTCGCCTTCGATACCGAGACCACCAGCCTCAACTACCGGGATGCCCGGGTGGTAGGGGTGTCCTTCGCGGTGGAGCCGGGACGGGCCGCCTATGTGCCCTTCGGCCACGACTACCTGGACGCGCCGGCGCAATTGAGCGAGGAGGCGGTGCTGGGGGCGCTCAAGCCGCTGCTGGAGGACGAGCAAAAGGTCAAGCTGGGCCAGAACCTCAAGTATGACGCCAATGTGCTGAAAAACCACGGCATCCAGATGAAGGGCGCCCTGCTCGACACCATGCTCGAATCCTATGTGCTCAACTCGGTGCAGACCCGGCACGACATGGACAGCATGGCGGCCTTTTTCCTCAATCAGGACACCATTTCCTTCGAATCCATCGCCGGCAAGGGCGCCAGGCAGCTCACCTTCAACCAGATCCCGCTGGAGCAGGCGGGGCCCTACGCGGCGGAAGACGCCGACATCACCCTGCGGCTGCACCACCATCTGGCGCCGAAACTGGCGGCCGAGCCGGAGCTGCAGCGGGTGTTCGAGACCATCGAGATGCCGCTGGTGCCGATACTGGCGCGCATGGAATACACCGGGGTGCGCATCGACAGCCAGCTGCTGGCCATCCAGAGCGACGAGATCGCCAAGCGGCTCAAGGAGCTGGAGCAGGAGGCCCATACGCTTGCCGGCGAGCCCTTCAACCTGAGCTCCACCAAGCAGCTGGGCGAGATCCTGTTCAACAAGCTCGAGCTGCCGGTACTGAAGAAGACCCCCAAGGGGGCGCCGTCCACCGCCGAGGAGGTGCTGCAGGAGCTGGCGCTGGACTACCCGCTGCCCAAACTGCTGATGGAGCACCGGGTCCTGAGCAAGCTCAAGTCCACCTATACCGACAAGCTGCCGCTGATGGTCAACGAGCACAGCGGCCGCATCCATACTTCCTACCACCAGGCCAACGCCGCCACCGGCCGGCTGTCGTCCTCCGATCCCAACCTGCAGAACATCCCCATCCGCACCCCGGAAGGGCGGCGCATCCGCCAGGCCTTCGTGGCCGAGCCCGGCTACCGGCTGGTGGCGGCGGACTATTCCCAGATCGAGCTGCGCATCATGGCGCACCTGTCCCGGGACCAGGGCCTGCTCGACGCCTTCGCCAGGGGGCTGGATATCCACAAGGCCACCGCCGCCGAGGTGTTCGGGGTGGCGGTGGAGCAGGTGACCGGCGAGCAGCGACGCCGGGCCAAGGCCATCAACTTCGGCCTGATCTACGGCATGAGCGCCTTCGGACTGTCGCGCCAGCTGGGCATTCCCCGGGCCGAGTCCCAGGCCTATATGGACATCTACTTCGAGCGCTACCCGGGGGTGCTGCGCTATATGGAGGAGACCCGTACCCAGGCCGCCGAGCGGGGCTATGTGTCCACCCTGTTCGGTCGCCGGCTGTACCTGCCCGAGATCAACGCCAAGAACGGTGCCCGGCGCAAGGGCGCCGAGCGTGCCGCCATCAACGCTCCCATGCAGGGCACCGCCGCCGACATCATCAAGCAGGCGATGATCCGGGTGGACGCCTGGCTGGCCGGGCTGCCGGAAGGCGAGGTGCGCATGCTGATGCAGGTGCACGATGAACTGGTGTTCGAGATCCGCGAGGACAAGGTGGACGCCTACAAGGAGCAGATCCGGACCCTGATGGAGCAGGCGGCGACCCTGGACGTGCCGCTGCTGGTGGAGGCCGGGGTGGGGGACAACTGGGATCAGGCTCACTAAAGCGGTAGTTCACTAACAAAATTGAAAATATATTACGTAAACTGCTTTTTTTATCTGGTCAGCTGCTGTACAGTTTGCGGCGTAGGGTACAGAGGTAAGGCGTTATGTCTTACAACCTTTTATTTCACGTAATTGAATATGGCTGGCTAGGCCGCCCCTGGGGTTTCCCGGGGGCATTTTTTTGTCCGCCATCCGGCGATAGCTTCCTTTCGTCGGGGGCAGCCCCTGCCCATGCTCCCGTAAGCCCTTCCCGAACGACGAGTAATACACATATTTAATGTTGCTTAATTACGTTATAAATCGCCGTTCCTGCTGTCGGCGCCGTGCTGGCTTTTGCCCGGTGGCGCCGTTATCATCGGGCCAGAGTTAGTCGGGGAGCCCCAGGGCTGAGACGGCATCGCCGGACCCGCGAACCTGATCCAGTCAATGCTGGCGTAGGAAACTAACGGGCGGGCGCCAGCCGGCCGGTCACTCCGCGCCAGGGGAGGACCATAAGGACATGCACAACCACAAGGCCGTTATTCTGACCATCGCCGGCTCCGACAGCGGCGGCGGCGCCGGCATTCAGGCCGACATCAAGGCCATTTCCGCCACCGGCGGCTATGCCTGCTCGGTGATCACCGCCCTCACCGCCCAGAACACCCGTGGCGTCAGCGCCGTGCATCCGGTGCCCCAGCCGATGATCCGCGCCCAGTTGGAGGCGGTATTCGGCGATCTGCCGGTGGCGGCGGTGAAGGTCGGCATGCTCGGCGACGGCGCGACCATCCGCACCGTGGCCGAGGCGTTGCGCCGTTATCGGCCGGCCCACCTGGTGATGGATCCGGTGATGGTGAGCGCCAACGGTGACATGCTGCTGGCCGAGGAGGCGGTGGCCGCCCTGCGCGAAGAGCTGCTGCCTCTGGCCGACGTGATCACTCCCAACCTGCCCGAGGCGGCCCGCCTGACCGGCCGCGACATCCCCGCCGGCCCGGGGGAAGTGGAGCCCCTGCTGGCCGCCCTGTCCGGCCTCGGCTGCCGGGCGGTGCTGCTCAAGGGGGGTTTTTGGCAGCGGGAGGCCCGCAGCCCCGACTGGCTGATCACCGCGGACGAGGTGCGCTGTTTCGATGCGCCGCGGGTGGTCACCGCCAACACCCATGGCACCGGCTGCACCCTGTCCGCCGCCCTGGCCTGTTACCTGGCCCAGGGCCTGTCGCTGGAGCTGGCGGTGGCCAGCGCCAAGCACTACATCGACAGGGCCATCCTGGCCGGCAGTACGCTGCGCATCGGCGGTGGCAGGGGGCCGGTGGATCACTTCTTCCGCCGCTAGGCGGGGTTGCGGGGGCTCTTTCCGGGCCCGCCTTCGCTTGCGTTTTGCAGGGGGGGCTTGTAGTATCGTGCTCCATAACAACTCAAAAATAATTAATTAACTGCTTGATAGTTAATCTAATTACTTCCTTACTATAGTCTGCGTACCGTGCCGTTTCTCCCCTCTTTACAGCTGATCCTGTCGCCTGAATAGGCATTGAAAGGAGGCTTTTTGCCTATGCTCGTTGCTGTTTTAGCAGGTTTTATTCTGGCCGCGCTGGTGCCCCGTCTCTCGCCCCTGCTGGGGTCGAAGATCGGCTGGTGCCTGGCCTTGTTGCCGGCGACGCTGTTCGGGTATTTCCTGAGTTTCTGGCCGGCGGTCACCGGCGGCCAGCCGGTGCTGATCGGTTATGACTGGATCCCCAGCCTCGATATCAGCCTCAATTTCCTGGTCGACGGCCTGAGCCTGATGTTCGCCCTGCTGATCAGCGGCATCGGCACCTTTATCCTGATCTACGCCGGCAGTTACCTCGAGGGCCATAAGGACATCCACAAGCTGCTGATGTACCTGCTGGCCTTTATGGCTTCCATGCTCGGCCTGGTGCTGTCCAACAACCTGATCTCTCTGTTCGTGTTCTGGGAGCTGACCAGCATCACCTCCTACCTGCTGATCGGCTTCAACCACGAGCAGGAGAAGGCGCGCAAGGCGGCGCTGCAGGGGCTTATCGTCACCGTGGGCGGCGGCCTGGCGCTGATGACGGGGCTGATCCTGCTGGGCTATATCGGCGGCAGCTTCGAGCTGAACGAACTGCTGGACCGGGGCGGGTCGTTGCAGGCGCACCCGCTGTTCCTCGGCATGATGATCCTGATCCTGGCGGGCACCTTTACCAAGTCGGCCCAGACCCCCTTCCATTTCTGGCTGCCCAACGCCATGGCGGCGCCGACCCCGGTCAGCGCCTACCTGCACTCGGCCACCATGGTCAAGGCCGGGGTCTACCTGATGGCCCGGCTGCAACCGGCGATGGCCGGCAGCGAGGCCTGGATGCTGACCCTGTCGCTGTTCGGCGCCGTCACCATGACGGTGGGGGCGGTGATGGCGGTGTGCAGCACCGATCTCAAGCGCATCCTGGCGTTTTCCACCGTGATGGCCCTGGGCACCCTGACCATGCTGATCGGCATCGGCACCCCCTACGCGCTGCAGGCGGCCATGGTGTTCCTGCTGGCCCACGCCCTGTACAAGGGGGCGCTCTTTATGGCCGCCGGCACCCTGGATCACGAAACCGGCACCAAGGACGTGCGCGAGCTGGGCGGCCTGCGTGGCCCCATGCCGCAGACCGCGTTCTTTGTCTGGGTTGCGGCCCTGGCGCTGGCGGGGGTGCCGCCGCTGTTCGGCTTTATCGCCAAGGAGCTGATGCTCGAGGCGACCCTGGGGGCCGGCGCCCTGTCCGGCCTGCTGGCGGGATTGGCGGTGATCACCGCCATCTGCATCGTCGCCGCCAGTGCCCTGGTGGCGGTGAAACCTTTCTTCGGGGCCCTGAAGCCCACCCCGAAAAAGCCCCATGAGGCCCCCCCGGCGATGCGGCTGGGCTTTACCGTGCTGGCCAGCCTCGGCCTGCTGCTGGGCCTGCTGCCCGGGCTGGCCGAGCCGCTGCTGCAGGCGGCGGTCACCGCCGTCGGTGGTGTCCCGGCGGGCGGGCTCGATCTGGCGCTGTGGCATGGCTTCAATCTGCCGCTGCTGCTCAGCGCCCTGGCGCTGGTGGCCGGCGCGGTGCTTTATCGTTACTGGGATCTGGCCTACCGGCCGCTGGCGGCGGCCATCCGGCCCCTGGCCTATGGTCCGGAGCGGGGCTACGAAAAAATGATGGACGGCCTGGTGGTGCTGGCGCGCGGCCAGACCCGGGTGCTGCAGAACGGCTACATGACCAATTACATCCTGACCATACTGCTCACCACCATAGCCCTGCTGGCCTACGCCTTCTGGGCCCACGATGCCTTTATCTACCGGCTGTCGTTCGAGGGGGTACGCTTCTACGAGGTGGTGATCAGCCTGCTGATGCTGGTGGCGGTGGTGTATGCCAGCGCCACCCACCTACGGCTGGGCGCGGTGGCGGCGGTGGGGGTGCTGGGCTTCGCCATGGCGTTGATCTACGTGTTTTTCAGCGCGCCGGATCTGGCCATCACTCAGGTGTTGATTGAAACCCTGACCGTGATCCTGCTGGTGCTGGTGCTGTTCCGCCTGCCCGGTTTCCAGGATCTGTCGAGCCCCATGGTGCGCTGGCGCGATGCGCTGGTGGCCGGTGCCTTCGGCATACTGGTGACCATGATGGTGCTGACCGTCAACCAGTCGTCCCTGGGCGAGGGCATTACCGATTACCTGGTGGCGAACAGCTACGCGGTGGCCCACGGCCGCAATATCGTCAACGTCATCCTGGTCGATTATCGGGCGCTGGATACCCTGGGTGAGATCTTCGTGCTGGCCCTGGCGGCCATCGGGGTCAACGCCATGATCCGCTTCCGCTGGGAGGACCAGAAATGAGATCCGATTCGTCCCTGATCCTGCAGACCGCCACCCGTTTCCTGGTGCCGCTGCTGCTGCTGTTTTCGGTGTTCCTGCTGCTGCGCGGGCACAACGAGCCGGGCGGCGGCTTTATCGCCGGGCTGGTGGCGTCCAGCGCCTTCGCCCTGCACCTGTTCGCCTTCGACGCCAGCAGCGCCAAGAAACTGATGGGGGTGGAAACCCAGTTGCTGATGGGCGCGGGGCTACTGCTGGCGCTGGCCAGCGGCGCCGTGGGCATGGTGCTGCACGGCCAGCCTTTTCTGTCCAGCCAGTGGTGGACCCTGTCGGTGCCGGGCATCGGCGAACTCAAGCTGAGCACCCCGCTGTTTTTCGATATCGGCGTCTATCTGGTGGTGATCGGGGTAGTGTCCACCATCATGCTGTCGCTGGCCAAAGTGGAGGAATAAATGGAAAACCTGTTCGCCTTCGTGATCGGCGGCCTCTACGCCACCGCCCTGTTTATGATGCTGCGGCGCAGCATCGTCAAGCTGGTGATCGGCCTGATGATACTGTCCAACGCCGCCAACCTGCTGATCTTTACCGGCGGCGGCCTGGTGCGCGGCGCCCCCCCGCTGATCCCGGAAGGGCTTTATCAGCCGGTTGGCGCCATTGCCGATCCGCTGCCCCAGGCGCTGATCCTGACCGCCATCGTCATCAGCTTCGGGGTGCTGGCCTTCGCCGTGGTGTTGATCCACCGGGCCTACGAAGTGATCGGCGCCGATGATATGAACGAGATGAAGAGCACAGATTTGTGAACGCAGAAGTCATCATTCCCATTCTGATCCCCATGCTGGCCGGGGCCCTGACCCTCACCTGCTGGCGCTGGCGGCTGGTGCAGCGCTGGATATCGGTGTTTTCCGGTGCCGGCCTGCTGCTGGCCGGCCTCTATCTGCTGGCGCAGGTACAGAGCCGGGGCATACTGGTCACCTACGTGGGCAACTGGTCCGCCCCCTACGGCATCACCCTGGTGGCGGACCTGCTCAGTGCCATCATGGTGGTGGTGACCGGGGTCATCGGCCTGGCGGTGGCGGTGTATTCGCTCGCCACCATGAGCCGTAACCACGAGGCCTTCGGCTACTACCCGCTGCTGCATCTGATGCTGTCCGGGGTGGTGGGCGCCTTCCTCACCGGCGATATCTTCAACCTCTATGTGTGGTTCGAGATCATGCTGGTGGCCTCCTTCGGCCTGCTGATCCTGGGCGGAGAGCGTTCCCAGATGGAAGGGGCGCTGAAGTACGTTACCCTCAACCTGATTTCCTCGGCGCTGTTCCTCACCGCCGTCGGCCTGCTGTACGGCTACGCCGGCACCCTCAACATGGCGGACCTGGCCGAGAAGCTGGGCAACGGCGACCAGCCCGGGTTGGTCACGGTGATCGCCATGCTGTTCCTGATCGCCTTCGGCATCAAGGCGGCGGCCTTTCCGCTGTTTTTCTGGCTTCCCGCCTCCTACCATACCCCACCGGTGGCGATTTCGGCGGTGTTCGCCGGCCTGCTCACCAAGGTGGGAGTCTATGCCCTGTACCGGGTGTTCAGCCTGATCTTCGTGCAGGATGTGAGCTTCACCCATCACGGGGTGCTGATGTGGATGGGCATCTTCACCATGCTCACCGGGGTGCTGGGGGCGGCGGCCCAGTTCGAGGTGCGCCGCATCCTTTCCTTCCATATCGTCAGCCAGATAGGCTACATGCTGGTGGGGCTGGCGCTGTTCACGCCCCTGGCCATCGCCGGCGGCGTCTTCTACATCTTTCACCACATCATCGTGAAGACCAACCTGTTCCTGATCAGCGGCGTCATGTACCGCTACCACGGCAGCTACGACCTGTCCCGGCTGGGCGGCCTGTACCGTTCGGCGCCCTGGCTGGCGCTGCTGTTCCTGATCCCGGCCATGTCGCTGGCGGGGCTGCCGCCGCTGTCGGGCTTTTTCGCCAAATACACGGTGATCAAGGCGGGCGTGCTGGCGGAATCCTGGTTTATGGTGGCCATCGCCCTGATCGTGGGCCTGCTGACCCTGTATTCGATGATCAAGATCTGGGCCGAGGCCTTCTGGAAGGAGCTGCCGGAGGATGCCAAGCCCCTGCGCGGCGGCTCGGATCCGCACCGCTACCTGCTCTATCTGCCGGTGCTGAGCCTGGCCCTGATCACCCTGGGGATAGGCTTCGGTGCCGAGTGGTTCGTGCAGCTGGCGATGGACACGGCGGCGCAGCTGCTGTCGCCGGAGCTGTATATTGACGCCGTACTGGGAGGACGCCCATGAGAGCCTTTGGTTGGAACATGCTGCTGGCCCTGGCCTGGGTCATCCTGTCCGGCACCTATACCATCAGCAACCTCTTTATCGGCATGGTGCTGAGCTACCTGGTGCTGGCCTACGTGGGGCGGGACAAGCCGATGTTCGCCCGCTATCTGGGCAAGCTGCCCAAGATAGTCAGCTTCGTGCTGTTCTTCATCTGGGATCTGATCAAGGCCAACGCCCGGGTCGCCTACGACGTGCTCACCCCCACCCACCTGATGCGGCCGGGGGTGATCGCCATTCCGCTGGATGTGAAGGATGACGGCGCCATCACCATGTTCGCCAACCTGATCACCGCCACCCCGGGATCCCTGGCGCTGGACGTGTCGAGCGACCGCAAGGTGCTCTATGTGCACCTGATGTACCTGGATGACGAGTCCCGCCAACTGGCGGAGTTCAAGGCCCTCGAGGCCCGTGTTATCGATTTGCTGGGATAAGCCTATGTTCGACCTTGCCCTTACCTTGTCTTTCGTGTTCCTGAGCCTGGGGCTGGTGCTGGCGACGGCCCGGCTGCTGCTCGGCCCGACCCTGCCGGATCGGGTGGTGGCGCTGGAGGTGATCGCCTCCATGACCGTCGGTTTTATCGTGCTCTACAGCGTGGCCTACGATACCCCGCAGTTTATCGACGTGGCCATCGTGCTGGCGCTGACATCCTTTATGGCGGCGGTGGGCTTCGCCCGTTACTTGGAACGGGGAGGCCAGCGCGATGATGACTGAAATCATTACCAGCCTGTTCATGCTGCTCGGCTCCTTCCTGATGCTGCTGGCGGGGCTGGGCATCATCCGCATGCCGGACCTGCTGACCCGGATGCACGCCACCAGCAAGGCCGGTGCCCTGGGTGCCGGCCTGATGGCCTGCGGTTTTGCGGTATATTTCCAGGAGGCGAGCGTGGTGGTGCGGGCCCTGGCGGTGGTGGTGTTCGTGATCATGACGGCGCCGGTGGCGGCCCATGTGCTGGCCCGGGCCGGTTACTTCGTGGGCATCAAGCTGTGGGAGGGTACGGTGAAGGATGTGATTAAGGAACGCTACGATCTCAAGACCCACCAGCTCGGCAGCTCCTCGCGCAAGCGGGAAGAGGATTGAGGTCAGCAGTCGTCGGTCGGCGGGAGCGCCTTGGGGCGCTGCCACCTGTCGGCATCCAGTCCGACTCGCCGCATCAGGCGCAGGGCCTCGTCCTGCTGCTGTTGCCCTGCCACCGTCATGGCCGCCAGGTACATGAGTAGTGGCCCCCGGTCGGCGCTGCTGCTCTTGAGTTGATGCACGGCGCCGATCAGTTCGCGCAGGTGTAATGGCAGGCGCCACTGTATCTTGAGCCGGTTGCCATAGCCGGCGGCCCAGCGGCTCAGGCTGTCGTCTATCTGTGGCTCCGATATCGAGCCGCCCTGTCGGATAAAATCCTGCAAGGCGCGCAGCACGCCCAGTTCGCCCACCCGGCTCAGCAGCCCCGCCGTGTAGAAGGCGACGCCTTCCAGCCCCAGGCTGAGCGCCATGCCTCGGGCGATGGCGGCCACCTGCTCGGCCTGCTGCAGATGGTAGCGTGCCCGCTCGCCCAGGCGGGGATCGGCGAGGGAGCGGGAAATGTCCAGGGACAGGGCGAAGGCCTGGTTGAGCGCCATCTCCACGCCCATGGCGGCGATGGCTTCTTCCAGCTTGCAGATGGGTTTGCCGGCCCGGCCCAGAGAGGCGCTGTTGGCGATATCCAGCAGCCTGGCCGAGAGTGCGGCCAAGCCGCGCCAGTGCCGGGCCAGTTCGGCCGGAGACAGCTCCTGGCGGCGCTCCATCAGGGCCAGCACTGCCTGCTGCTCGATGTCCGTGGGCAGTTGTATGGCGCGTTCGGCCGTCTCGGCCAGATAGCGGTCGAGGGGAGGAGGAGCGGGGCGGTCGGGAGCGGTATCCGTCCTCAGCAAGGGCTGTAGCCGCTGGTGTAGCAGGGCCACATCGAAGGGTTTGGCGATAAAGCCGCTGATGCCGTACCGGGCGGCGGTGAGTACCGTTTCCTTATCGGTGCGCGCACTGAGCATGATGATGGGAGTGGTTTTGTCCCTGGCCCGGATATGGCGGACCAGGGCCAGGGCCGAGCCGTCGGGCAGGCTCCATTCGCTGATCACCAGGGAAGGGAGGTGGCGGTGCCAGACACGGATAGCGTCTTCGATGCTGCGACTCATGTGCACCCCAATGTCCGGTGCCAGCCCCATGATCACGGTTTCCAGCAACTCCGCCGTGGGGAGATGGTGTTCAAGGATCAGTACCTTCATTCGGGCTCGCCATATCTGTAGCGCCGGTCGGGCTCAGTCTATTGTCCGGACGGGGATGACGCCATACCCATAAGGTCGCAAGGGCGGTTTCCCGCTCCGCGCTTCACACCGAGGCGATTTCTTCTTCGGTAAGGTGGCGCCATTCGCCTTCCGCCAGGTTGTCGTCCAGGCGAATGGCGCCGATTTGCAGCCGGTGCAGGCCCACCACCTTGTTGCCCACGGCGGCGAACATGCGTTTCACCTGGTGGTATTTGCCTTCCTGGATGGTCAGCAGTACCCGGGTGGGGCTGAGCACGTCCAGGGTGGCGGGCTGGGTGGGTTTGGGCTCGCCGTGCAGCATGACCCCTTCCTTGAAGCGGGCGGCGGTGCCTTCGGCCAGGGGCTCGGTCAGATCCACCCGGTAAACCTTGCCGCAGGCCTTCTTCGGCGAACGCAGGCGGTGGGACCATTGGCCGTCGTCGGTGAGCAGCAGCAGGCCGGTGGTGTCCACATCCAGTCGGCCGGCGCACTGTAGGTCGCGGCACAGTTCCGGCGGCAACAGCTGCAGCACGCAGGGATGGTCTTCATCCTGGGTGGCGCTGATGTAGCCCTTGGGTTTGTGCAGCAGGATGTAGCGGGACGGATGAAGACTCAGCAGACGCCCTTCCAGGCGCACCTCCTGCTCCCGGACGTGCAGATCACCCTTTTTGACAATGATGCCATCCACCGTGACCTCGCCCCGGTGCAGGGCCTTCTTGGCCAGGGAGCGGGTCAGGCCGGTGCTCTCGCACAGGAAACGATCGAGGCGCATCAGGCTTGTTCACCTTCATCGGTGGCGGGCTCGGCCGCCACCTCGTCCTGCAGCAGCCATTCGCTGAGGATGGCCCTGGCCTGGTCGAGGCCCGTGCCCTTGAGCGAGCTGAAGGCCTCGACCCGGATATTGCCGCCGAAGATGGCCACGGCTTCACGTACCCTGAGCACTTCCGCCTTGCGGGCGCCGGATTTCAGCTTGTCGCACTTGGTCAGCAGCGCCAGCACCGGCAGCTCGCAGTCACAGGCCCACTGCAGCAGTTGCTGGTCGATGTCCTTCAGCGGATGGCGGATATCCATCAGCACCACCAGGCCCTTGAGGCTGTCGCGCTGCTGCAGGTATTCGGAGAGGGCCGCCTGCCATTTCAGCTTCATCTCTTCCGGTACCTTGGCGTAGCCGTAGCCGGGCAGGTCGATCAGCCGCTTGCCTTCGCTCAGCTCGAACACGTTGATCAGCTGGGTGCGGCCCGGGGTTTTACTGGTCCGGGCCAGGCTTTTCTGCTGGGTAATGGTGTTCAAGGCGGACGATTTACCGGCATTGGACCGTCCCGCGAACGCGATTTCCACGCCGGTGTCTTCCGGCATATGTTTGATGTTGGGCGCGCTGGTGATAAAGCGGGCTGCGTTGAAATTTATCTGCTTGTTATCCAATGTGAAATCCCCGAGGTTCTGAACCCGCCTTGCTTACTTTCTCGCAAAATCGTGTAAAATGGTGCCGTTTTTTAAGTCGCATTGTAACATGCCGCCTCTGGTATGTGATCTGGAAGCTCTTACAACGAGAAGTCGGAACGTCATGAAAAAAATTGTTTTCACGCTAGCCTTAATGCTCGGAGTTGTCGGTGCAGCGCAGGCTCAGGGCGATGCCGAAACCGGCAAAGCCAAGGCCGCCACCTGTGTCGCTTGTCATGGTAATGATGGCAACAGTCCGACCGATATGTACCCTAAACTGGCAGGCCAGCACGCCTCCTACATCGAAAAACAGCTGCTTGAGTTCAAGGCGGCCGCCGCTGGTGGTACCGGCCGCGCCAATGCTATCATGGCCGGCATGGTAATGCCCCTGTCCGAGCAGGACATGGCCGATCTGGCCGCCTATTATGCCAGCGAAGCGGTCACCCCCGTCGCGGTATCGGAAGCGGTGATCGAGCAGGGCGCCGCCCTGTACCAGGGCGGCGACATCGAGCGTGGTATCACCGCCTGTATCGCCTGTCACGGTCCCCGTGGCGAAGGCCTGGAGTCGGCCAAGTTCCCGCGCCTGTCCGGCCAGCACCCGGCCTATATCAAGGCCCAGCTGGAAGCGTTCCGCAGCGGTGCGCGCGAAAACGATCCCAACGGCATGATGCGCGACATCGCCACCAAGCTGACCGACGCGGACATCGAAGTCCTGTCTCAATACGTAGTAGGTCTGCGTTAATTCAAAGGGGGGCCTGCGCCCCCCGGCTTTCCTGGTTTGCCATGTCCGTGCAGTCGCAAGACGTTCCCTGTCCCCTCTGTCACCATACCGAGACGCCCCTGTTCTGGCAGGATCGACGGCGATGCTATCTCCGTTGCCGCCGGTGCAGCCTGATTTTCGTGCCGCCCGCCGAACGGCTGGGCGCGGCGGCGGAGAAGACGGTGTACGACACGCACCGCAACCAGGTGGACGATCCGGGTTACCGGCGTTTCCTGAGCCGACTGGCCGAGCCGCTGACGGCGCGGCTGGCGCCCGCAAGCACCGGGCTGGATTTCGGCTGCGGGCCGGGGCCGGCCCTGGCCGCCATGCTCACCGAGGCGGGTTTTGCCACCACCACCTATGATCCTTATTATGCGGATCATCCCGAACGGTTGCGGCGGCAATACGACTTCGTGACCTGCAGCGAGGCGATAGAACACTTTTACCAGCCGGGACGGGAATGGCGGCAGTTGCTGGCCATGCTCAGGCCCGGCGGCTGGCTGGGGCTGATGACCAAGCTGGCCCGCGACCAGGCGGCCTTTGCCCACTGGCACTACAAACAGGATCCCACCCATGTCAGCTTTTTCAGCCGGGACACCTTCCTCTGGCTGGCGACCCGGGACGGGCTCGGCATCGAATTCATCGGTGCCGATGTGATACTTCTGCAAAAACCGGAGTCTGTATGACACGTATTAAAAAGACCCGCACGCCGGGTCAACTCGGGACCCGCAAGGAAAGTCGGGAAAATGCCGAGCAGAGCAGGGAGCGCAAGCGCAAGGCCAGGCGCAAGGGACTGGCTCCCGGCTCTCGTCATAACCCGGGCGGCGAGTCCGGCGGCGGTGCCGCCAAGGTGCAGAAGGATCCGCGTCTGGGCTCCAAAAAACCGGTGGCGCTGATCAAGGACGAGACCAGGGCGGCACCGGTCGCCAGGGTCAGGGTGGCCAAGCCCGAGGCCCTGACCCCGGAGCAGGAACTGGAGCGGCTGGAGAACGACGAGCGGCTCAACGCCCTGCTGGACCGAGTCGACGCCGGCGACAAGCTGGACAAGGACGACGCCGCCTGGCTCGATCAGACCCTGGCCCGTCACCAGCAGTTGCTGGAGCAGCTCGGCCTGCTGGAGGAAGAGGACGAGGCGCCGGAAGAGGGCGATG
This sequence comes from Zobellella endophytica, assembly GCF_003012775.1. Taxonomy (GTDB): domain Bacteria; phylum Pseudomonadota; class Gammaproteobacteria; order Enterobacterales; family Aeromonadaceae; genus Oceanimonas; species Oceanimonas endophytica. The sequence goes on from NZ_PXYG01000004.1 coordinate 64,268, forward strand.
ACCTCTGGACCCGCTTTATGGACGCGGATCTTGATCCTGCGCAATACCAGGAGAAGGAAGATAAGTCATGATCTCACCCTGGCTGATGGCCGCCCTGCTGGGCGGCCTCATCATAGTGGGTCTGGCGGTGTACGCGGGTATCCTGCTGGCCCGGCTGAAGCAGCAGACGCAACGGCGCGAACAGGCCATCATTCGGCGCAATACGCGTATCCTCGACAGCATCCGTACCATCGCCATGGCGGTGCGCGACGATCAGTGCAACCTGTCGGAAGGGGCCATTCGCCTGACCAATCTGCTCAACACCCTGCAGTTCAGCCGGCCGAGGGATTTTGCCCAGGACTACCCGGGCCTCTACGATCTCTATGACAAGGTCAAGGAGATGCCGACCCACGAGGCGCGCAAGCAATACAAGCGCAACGAAATCATGCGTCTGGATCTGCAGCGCGCCGGTTTCGAACACGAGCTTGAAGCTCGGATAAAAATTGAGGTCGAGCGGCTGGCCAGCCTGGAACTGCCCGGTCGCTGACCCGGGGAGGAGGCAATGTCAGCAAGCATCGAGTGGGATCAGTCCCTCATCGAGAAATACAACTATTCGGGGCCCAGGTACACGTCCTACCCCACGGCCCTGGAGTTCAACGAATCCTTCGGCATGGCCGAGTTCGAGGCCGCCGCCGGGCGCTATCCCGAGCGACCCCTGTCGCTCTACGTGCACGTGCCCTTCTGCCACAAGCTGTGTTACTACTGCGGCTGCAACAAGGTGATCACCCGCCACCAGGGCAAGGCCGACGTCTACCTGGACTACCTGGAGCGGGAGGTCGAGCGCCTGGCGCCGCTGTTCGCCGGCCGCACCGTGACCCAGCTGCACTGGGGCGGCGGCACCCCCACCTTCCTCACCGAACCGCAGATCCGCCGGCTCAACGGCCTGCTGCGCCGCCATTTCCGCTTCGCCGAACGGGGCGAGTTCAGCATCGAGATTGACCCGCGGGAAATCGCGCTGTCGGTGCTGGAAGTGCTGAAGGAGGAAGGTTTCAACCGCATCAGCCTGGGGGTGCAGGACTTCGACAAGGCGGTGCAGAAGGTGGTGAACCGGGAGCAGGACAACGACTTCATCAAGGCGCTGGTCAAACACGCGGCCGAACTCGGTTTCGAGTCCACCAACCTGGACCTGATCTATGGTCTGCCGCTGCAGACCCCGGCCAGCTTCCGCCATACCCTGGAGCAGGTGGCGGCCATGAGGCCGGCCCGGCTGTCGGTGTTCAACTACGCCCACCTGCCCAGCCGCTTCGCCGCCCAGCGCAAGCTGAACGAGGCGGACATGCCCCAACCCGCCCAGAAGCTGGCCATGCTGCAGGACACCATCGGTTACCTCACCGGCCAGGGCTACCAGTTCATCGGCATGGATCACTTTGCCCTGCCGGACGACAGCCTGGCGGTGGCCCAGCGCCGGGGCGAGCTGCACCGCAACTTCCAGGGTTATACCACCCAGGGCGATTGCGACCTGCTGGGGCTGGGGGTGTCCGCCATCAGCATGATCGGCGACGCCTATTCCCAGAACCACAAGGATCTCAAGCGCTACTACGGCCGGCTCGACCAACTGGGCCACGCCCAGACGGTGGGCTATGCCCTGAACGAGGACGACCGGTTGCGCCGGGATCTGATCAAGACCCTGATCTGCAACTTCGAGCTGGAGGTCGCGCCCCTGGAGCGGGCATACGGCATCCGCTTCGCCGACTACTTCGCCGAGGATATCGCGCTGTTGCAGACCTTCGTCGACGACGGCCTGGTGGCGCTGGGCGCCGGCGCCATCCGGGTGGCGCCCAAGGGCCGGCTGCTGATCCGCAACATCTGCATGTGTTTCGACGTGCACCTGCGCCGCCAGGCCCGGATGCAGCAGTTCTCCCGGGTGATCTGAGCGCGAGGGGCGACTCCGACGCAGGAGGGAGTTTACCGGACCGGGGTTGCCGCCCGCTCCGGCCTTTTGCTTACCTTCCCGTAGGGGACCTTTCGTCATAGGGTATTCCTTACCCTTAAATAAGGTTTCCCTTATTGAGGTATCTCGCCATTCTCGCAATGATCCGCTGTTCGTGGCCGCTGATATCCAGATTAAAGTCTCATACCTTGGTTATTCTGCCTTGCCTCCATGGAGTAGGGCGCTTCATTTCAATACCACAGAGCTGATGGGACTAAAGTTGGTATCCTCCTGCTATAGTAAGGATTTCCTTACTCAAAAATGGGCCTCGCCTGATTGAGGGATGGGGCGGTTTTCGCAATAATAATCGTCGATCATTAGAGGAGGCGAATGCTCCTATTTTTTGGTCGGCGCTATTGAAGGGATAATATCCTTGATGCCTCGTAATTTTTCATTCTTTGGGTATTTGTCCCGGTTATTATGAGTTTTAATTTTTTCATGGATATATAAATAATTGCTATAGGTAAAGCCGATGGCCGAATTCCTGAAAACATTGTTCAACATTCGTAGCCTGCGCGCCGCTACCCATGAACTGACCGCGGAGCAACTGGAAGAGGGGCTGGCCAAGTTGATGGCGGTTGTAGAGGAACGGCGCGGAGCCGAGGCCTTGGAACGTGTGGCCACGGAAGAGCGTGAGCGAAAGCTGAGAGCATTGCTCAGCCAACTGGAAGCCGACGGCATCGACGTCAGGGACATCGTCAAGGTCACCAAACCTGGCAGGCAATCCACCGGCGTTCGTGAAAAACGGCCCGCCAAGTATGAATACCGAGACGAAAACGGAGAATACAAAACCTGGTCCGGGCAGGGTCGGACGCCCAGCGTTATCCGAAGAGCCATGGAGGGTGGGGAGAAGAGAATGGAAGATTTTCTGATCGGGTAGCCTCTTCGCATGTAAACCGGGCATCGGGCTGTTTTGGCGGTGCTCTGTAAACTGTTGATGGAGGCTCTGTTCAGCGGCTACTGCCCTTATGCCCAGCTGTTCGGAGTATCCGTTTAAATATGGAAGCATATGCCAACTATTAAAAACCTGAGCATTATCCTGAAGCTCTGCATCGGTTTCGGGATACTGTTTTTCTTCGTCCTCTTGCTGTCTATGTTCGGGCTTTACGGGTTACACAATAACGATGTGACGTTAAAACGTATCTCTCAGATCGGCAATCTATTCGACGAGATAGTCTTTACCCGTGAGGCCAATTACCAGTACGCGCTGGATAGTGATTCCCATCAGGCAGAGGAGCACAATCAGCGACATAAAAATCTCCAGGGTGCCATCGACCAGTTACTGATCGACGCTGAAGCCGGTCTGTGGCCGCCTCAGGATATTGCTGTCCTGAAAGATTTGAAAAATGATCTGGATAATTACTTGAAGATGAGGGCGTCCACGCATACAAGATCCGAGCTGCTCGCCGCCAATGAGTTGCTCTCGGAACTACTGGACAAAAGCAACGAATTGTATATTTCCGAGGAAGAGCGAGCCGCCGAGCTGGCCAGCAAGGTGTTTTATCTGCTCATCATTATTACCCTGGTTACATTGGTAATGGGAGGAATAGTGACTGTCGTCATCAGTCGGCAGATTGTCCTGCCATTGAAACAGGCGGTTCGAATCGCCCAGCGAATAGCCAATGGTGATCTTGTCTTGGAGCAACAAGGCGAGAATCGCAGGGACGAACTGGGCACATTACTCTCTTCTCTCGACACAATGAACTCCAGCCTGCGTAACGTGGTTTCTCAGATGGGGTTGGCGTCCCATGAACTCACTGCCTCCGCTTCTCAGTTAACCACCATTACCGACGTGACTCAGGGGCAAATCAACGACCAGAAGAGTGAAACATATTTGATTGCCTCGGCGATGGGCGAGATTGCCGCTACGGTGCAAGACGTGGCCCGTAACGCCGAGGAAATCGCAACGGCCGCCAAAAACACCGCCGGAGAGGTCCTCAATGCACAGGCTCTGTCACGACGGGCCATCACACAGATTGAATCTCTCTCCTCGGAAATTGTGAGCTCTGCGGATTTCATGGGGCGCCTGCAGCAAGAATGCGGGCGCATCGGTAGTATCCTTAACGTGATTAAGGAAGTCACGGATCAGACCAACCTGTTGGCGCTTAATGCCGCTATCGAGGCCGCTCGGGCGGGGGACGCCGGCCGGGGATTTGCCGTGGTGGCGGATGAAGTTCGTAATTTGGCCCAACGGACCCAGCGGTCGTCGAATGAAATAGAGCAGTTGATTTCAGAACTTCAGGGCATTGCCGACGAAAGTACGGCCACCATGCAGGCAAGCGTAGAGCACACCCAGGCATCCGTGGCCGCGGTTCGCGAGACGGGAGCGGCGTTGGACGTCATCACCCGGCAGGTATCCAATATCCAACTGATGAGCGAGCTTATCGCGACCACTACCGAAGAACAGGCCGCGGTCACCGCGGAGAGCAACGAACGAGTGTCGACGGTGCGAGCCTCGGCCGAGGCGTCGGCCAGCGCGAGTGCGGAAATTTCAGTGGCGAGCGGCCAGTTGGAGAGTTTGAGCAAAGAGCTGAATAGCCTGGTGAGATATTTCAGCAACGTCTGAGGCGTCGTTGGGCCGGGTTTAATAACAGTGGGGAAAGGGATGTTGAAAAGTGCCAGGGTAATTTTTGTTGTTCAAATTTTCATGACGGTATCCCTTATTTTAGGGATATCCAGCTATGTCGACTACGAGTCGGCAAGGGAAAGACTGAACAAATCACTCTTGGCATCGATTGACAGCGCGAATGCTCGTATGAGTCGAAGCTTGCCTAAGGCTATATGGGATTTTGACCTGCAGGCGGCCAAGCTGGCGATTGCCGCAGAGCTAAAGTTGCCGGATATTCGGGCCATTAAAGTGAAGGATGTGGTAGGCAATCCTGTTTTATTTCTTTATCTTCCCTCTGAACAAATAGTGTTGCCGAAGAGGTTGTGCCCGGGTCTATTTCTGAATATGAAACGCTATTTCAATTGGAGCAGTCGCTGGTGTTTGAGGAATATGACAGTTTTAACGATGTCGGTGCGGTGGTTACCTATTACGATGAATCCCACATGGAGTTGTCTTTGGCGAGGGTGCTATGGCGTAGCATTATAGATCTCGTTGTGTTGGATGCGTTGCTGATCTTCTTCCTGAACCTTGCGTTAAATAACTGATCCTAATAGTGCTCATAGCCAGGTTCTTAAGCATTAAAACGTTCATAGATGTCATGTAACCTATTGCCCTGCCTGGATTTACTCTGTTGAGATGGTTGGGCGTTTCGTCGTAAGAACTGGCAGGCCCAGTCCAGGTGATACTCTATTTCCTTCATCGCCCGTTGGCTTATCGCTGTCATGACCGGACAGAACCACACATCCGCATTTTTGGCCGCTTTGAACAGCGATAACCCCGGTGCAGCCGAGTTCACGATGAGCCGTTTCAGGAGCAAGGTCAGCAGGCTGGCCCAGATCAGCCCTTCGACGATCGCTTTTTGCTCGGTGTTGAATTTTCGCAGGTTGGTGTGGGATTTCAGCTCTTTGAGCAGCAGCTCTATCTGCCAGCGGCTACGGTACAGCAGCATGATATCGATGGTGCTGAACTCGTCACGCGGCAGGTTGGTCAGCCAAAGCACGAAGCGCTGCTCCTGCGCAAACCAGCGGCGGATAACCCGATACCGGAATTTGCCCGAGCGGACGATCATGTCCAGCACATCAGAGCGGTTGTTACGGCGTGTGACGGCCTTGAGCTTTTTCCCGGCCAACTTGGGCAGCAAACGCCCCTGCCCATTACGTGCTTCCTCGATGGTCGGGTTCAGGGTCAGCTTGCCCTTAACCAGATAACATCCGCCGTGGCGCTCAATCTCGTGGTAATAGCTCTGATCCAGGTAACCGGCATCAGCGAGAAGCAGCTGTCCGCGCAGCTCGTTCGCTGCAGGTCGAAAATCATGCTCCGAGATAGTATCGGCCGCAATGGTCATGTTCACCGGCGCCTGCTCGAGCAACGACATGGTGACATGACATTCAACGGCGGCCGGCGATACCGTATGAAAACGGCCGGGAAATTCATCTTTCAGCTTGTCATGGATGGCAAACGAAGAGCCATCATGCAGCAAAATGCGCTAAAATCGTTGAAACTTGCTGGGTATCTTCCCCTGGTACTGTTTAATCAACAGTGGCATGGCCTGCCGCGTCAACAACGCCATGAAGGAGGCAAAGCCGGACTTCCTCAACTGATTGTGGAACGGTTTATAGGCGACAAAGTCAGCTTCACAGAGCTGCATCCCGTTAAACTGGCGCAGCAGCTCTGCGATGGAAGCGGTGTTGCCCTGGCTGAAGGCGGCGACCAAGCAAGTAACCAGTTGCAAGGGCTGAATGTCGCGGATCCGCTGCATGAATTGGCAGTGCTTGGCCTGCAGGTTCAAGGTAACGGGATTCAGGAATTGCGTTAGTCGCTGTTTTAGATGGATAATAGACATCGGCTTTGTTGGGTTCTTATGTTTTGTTTGGCGACTAACATCAGATCACAACTGAAGCCTTTTTTCTATCTATTTCATGATGTTACCGCTTAAGATCCTGTCTATGTAATAGTGCTACATTCTGGCTGTTCCGTAGCCACTTCCGGGAAAGGGCGAAACCGTATCCATGAAGTGCCTGACCCGTTGGAGAAGAGACCAGATGCTACGGCATTGGTGGTTACGGGTCACCGTCTCGTGCAGCTTGTGCCAGAGCAGCTCTATCTTGTTGCTCCAAGGTGAGTAAACCGGCTGGAAGAGCAAGATGAACTTGGGGTTCTTCGCCAGCCAGGCCTGGACCTGGCGGCTCTTGTGGATCACGTAGTTACCCAGGATCAGAGTGATCTGCCGAGCCCGGCGATAGCGCCGCCGCAAGGCTTCCAGCAGGGCGATGAACAGGGAAGAATTCTTTTATGGCCAGAGACATAGGTCACTTGTCCGGTGGCCGAGTGCAACGCGCCAGCCAGATAATGCTTTTCGTTTTTCCCCGGTGTCACCACTTTCTTCTGCTGGCCTCGTGGCATCCAGTCCGCCCCCAGCTTGGGTTCAGGTCGATGTCGACTTCATCGGCGTAAAGCACCGGGTTATCTTGGCTGCTGCCCGCCAGCGCTGCCCTGATCTGCGCGACTTTGCTGTGGTAGTCCGGGTCCTTGATCCGCAGTGTGTGGGCGACGCTACGCCAGACAATCCCCTCACGAGGCAGCCAACGGCGGAGTGTGGAAGCCGCGATGCTGAGACCCAACAATCGATTGATTTCAATAGCAAAGAGCTCGGTAGACCAGCGACTGCGCTGGTAACCCAAGTGTAAGCGTTCACCAGAGGGATATTGACTATCAGGATGCCAGACCAAATGCGTCTGGGTAAGGCTGTTTGCCGAGCACCGCATTGACTATCTCACTGATCACATCGAGGGGGATAACCGCCGTTTCTTGCAGGTTTCCACCACCGACAGCACCCGGGAGCGGAACTTGTCTCCCCGATCCGAGCTGGTTCCGTAGCAGATTTTTCGCAGGATCACGCTGCCGCGCAGACAACGTTCCGCCTCGTTATTGGTCTGCGGGATCTGGTCATCCTGCAGGGAACACCCACAGTCCGGGTTCATATTTGAGGATATAGGCACCGCGTCCGGCATAACGTGAACAGGGTCCGCGTTCCTTTTTCCAACCAATACCGCATACTTCGTCGAAGCCGCTGCATGCGCCGCTGATAAATCTCTCTTTCAAGCAAGCCGAGCTCATAACGGTGCCGGGTTCGGAACACCGATTTGCATAACAATACCAGTCTGCCACCAAGGAAGCCGGTCAGCCCCTGGCCGCTATAGTCGGCCATTTTCTGTAAGTTAGGGTCGATATGCGCCCAACAGAGCTGATGCTTATCCTGCTCCAGCCAATGATAACTGGCACATTGATCCGAGATGACCACCCCGGAGAAGTGTTCTCCCAACAGGTATTTGGCCGAGTCCTGGTTACGGGAATAGCGGCTCTGCTGAAATACCGCCTCTGCTGAAATACCGCCTCGTCATTGGCGACCAGCCAGACCCAGCGGGTACCCGGTTCTCGATTACGTTGATGGGTGGTTTCATCAACATGAACCCGCTCAGCTTATCGTAGATGCTGATGCAAGGCCTGATGTACCGGCGTGAGCATGGCGCTGACTTTTCCTTGGGCCTCGGAAATGGCCCCGATGGAGAAGGTTTCCCCATATTGGTCTTGCAACAGGCGCTGTATTTTACGCACGCTGAGGTGATATTGCCCGCTTAACACGACGATATGGCTGAGCAAACGCGGCCCCATCTGACCTGATGGCGCGGTGTCGGGCAAGGCCCCTTTGGTGACCTGCCGGCAGCCTTGGCAACGGCCATGAAACAGCTGATATTCGGTGATATCCAAGGGGACAACCGGCAATTCAAAGACCTGGCGGCGCTGGCTGGGGGCGTCATAAGGCATCACCTCATCGCCGCATTCGGCACAAATTGGCTCCGGCAGGCAGGCGACCTGAACATCGGTCGGCTTAAGCGGGCTCAGCGCGCGTTTGTGTCCTGGGTGACCTGGTTGAGCGCCAATCGTATTTCCACCACCAGGCGTTTGAGCTTTTTTCGCTCGGCTTTGGCCTCTGGGGTATCCGACGACGGCGAGCGAGACGAATGACGGGAACTGGTCGCGAGCCGATCTTCGTACTCGCGCAGTTTTTCCCATAACTCCCGGATCAGGACATTGGCTTCGGTCAGGTTGGCCACCGGCGGCGGCTCATGGGTAAACAGTTTTTTCTTTTTCATGCGCTCATCGTGAAGGCTGCCCAGGATCGTTCAACCGGAAAAAGCGGATCACGGGATGATCATCACTTTTTTCATGTCAAGAGGGGGCTGGTGAACGGTTACGTTGTAGGAATTTCCTTAGTCCGGATTGGTCCGGTGTCCGATAGCGACGGGAAAGGGTTTTTGCGATAGTAGAACACGGGTGTTTTTTCCGACGATGGGGCTCCGGCACCGCGATGGAACGGCGGTTTCCCCTTCCTTTGTCTACCGCGGGTGGCCCGGGTTACGGAGTCCCCGGCCGGTAACCACTGCGAGGTAAAGGAATGATGAGCAGAATCAAGGTCCTGATTGTGGATGACTCCGCCGCGGCGAGGTTGGCGCTTGCCGCCTTGTTGTCGGAGGATGGGGGGCTCGAGGTGGCCGGAACCGAATCGGCGCTCGCCTTGGCGAGCATGGCGCGCGAGTGGCCGGATGTGATCCTGTTGTATATGGCGGCACTAGGCCTGGATGACATTGCCTTCCTGGAAGAGCTGATGGCGGTGCGCCCGACTCCCGTGCTCCTCTTCTCCCCGCACCTCGGCAAGGGCGCCGAAATGGTGCTCCAGGCGGTGTTCGCCGGTGCCGTCAGCGTGCTCTCCAGGCCTGAACCGGGACTCGGGCGCTCCCTGCATGATAAGGCCGGGGAACTGATCGATGGCATCAAGGCGGTGGTGCGGTCGAAGCGCCCCGTCGCCGAAACCGGTTTTCACGTACAAGAAGAACCCGGGCAGGGGAAAAAATGATTGCTCTCGTTTCGCCGTCGCGGTTCGGCTTGTTCATCAGGGCGAATCAGTGTCCATCCTTCAACACGGAGGTTGGGGCACACTCTGCCGTCCATCCGTAGCTCGGGCCGCCTTTGTCAAAGACGGCTCGGCAGGAGGCGTTTATGGATGCCGGCGGATGAGAAACAGGGCAAGCCTGTATACTCAAAAGTTTATTCCGAAGAGCGGCGCAGTATGCCTGAAATATCGACGTTTTCACCAAAAACTTGTTCTTCGGCCGAAGGATATATTCGCTCTAGCGGCCGGCACTATCTCTGTGCCGCCATTATTATGACCCTGTTGGTTGGCGCGACCTCTCGGCATGGAAAGTGGCGGGACTCTTGCCCGGGCCCGTCGCCACCAATTTGCCGGAGGCACTGCTGAACAACGAGAGCGTGTTCGACATGCTCGCCTCGGCTATCCGCGAGTTTGGCCTTGGCTGGCACGATCTGGCCATCGAGGTGACAGAGGATGTTTTCCTCAATCGATATGCCGAGCGCATAACAGCGATTGTACCGGGTCGTCAAGCAGGGCTGAGCCATGGGCCGTTTCAATGAACGCGCATAAATGCTTGCCGCTTCGAGTGCGGGGGATTGCCGCCGCCGCTTTAGCTGGCATGGGCTGGCGGGGAAAACCGTGCCGGGCTTTCAGGCTCTCCGCCGCCTGCCGGCTCGCGCTACGTAAAGGGAAACCTGCAGGATAAACTCCGGGGATATGAGAGAAAGACAAGAAAAAACCGGTATGGGCCGGGTGGTTGTAGGGATTTCCTTAGTTCAAATTGAGCCAATGTCCGATAGCAGCGGGTCATGGTTTTTGCGACAGTAGACTGGCGGTTCCCCGGCGGTTGGTTGGCGCTGCACCGTAGCGAACCAGCTTCTCCGCAGGGTTCCGCACGGTGGCTTCCGGGGAGTCCGCCACTCTCTTCCTTCCCTGAAGCTGTCTTGCACTCCTGGATAACTCGCCACCCCCCTCGCTCAGTATGGCGCGAACGCTGGAATCAGGAGAGGACATCATGATGGACGAGATTGAACGGCATATGTTACTGGTATCCTCTTCCGGGGAGCGGCTCCTCTCGGAGGCGTTCGAACGGCTGCCCGACCCGCTCGGCCTGATCGAAGGCCCCTCGGTCCGGGAGATGCGGTTGATCGCCCTGAACGGCGCCGCCACCCGCATCGTGGGACTGACGCGGGAGCGTGCGCTCGGTCGTGGCCTACAGCAACTGTTGCCGCCGTCCCGGCAAGACTGGTTTTTCGGCAGCCTGGCCCGTTGCCTGGCGTCCGGCGAAGCGTGGAGCTACCGAACAACACTGGCGTTGCCGCAGGGACGGCGCTATTTGGAGGTTAGCCTGACGCCGCTCGCCGCGTCGGCCACCGGCCACCGGCGGGTGCTGTTGCACGGGCGCGACATTACCGATGTGCGCCGGTTGCAGGAGCAACTGGACAAGCATGAGCGGATATACCGGGCGGCGGTGGAGAGTTCGCATTACACCATTGCCCGCTACGACCGGCAGTGCCGGCGTGTTTTTGCCAATGCTGAATTCATTCGCTCAGCCGGGGTACCTTTGGCCGAGCTGCTGGACAAGACACCGCTGGAGTATCCCGGTGGCCCGGCGATGGCGGCGTATCAGGGCGCGATGCAGGCGGTGCTCGCCCAGGGGGAACCGGACGAATACGAATTGCGCTGGCAGGACAGCAAGGGCTCGGAGCACTGTACCCTGATCAGGCTCACGCCCGAGTTCGACGAAGATGGCGAGGTGGTCAGCGTGCTCTCGGTGGGGCACGATATCACCGAGGCTGCCCGGTATCGGCACCATATCCATCGTCTGGCCTATTACGACACCCTCAGCGGATTGCCGAACCGGGAGCAGTTTTATACCCGGCTGCGGCAGACCCTCGCCCAGGCCGACACCCGTGAGGGCTGGGTCGGCCTGCTGCTCCTGGACCTCGATCGCTTCAAGGTGATCAACGACAGCCTCGGCCATGTCGCCGGCGACACCCTGTTGCAAGAAACGGCGGGGCGTTTGTCGGAATACCTTGTTGACAGCGGTTTCGTCGCCCGTATGGGGGGGGATGAGTTTGCCATTCTGCTGCCGGGCCTCGATGGCCGGGAGGTGCTGAACGGTTGGGCCCGCGCGGTGCTCGAACTGTTCGAGGAACCTTACCTGTTGATGGGCCGCGAGTTGGTCGTTTCGGCCAGCATCGGCATCGCGCTCTATCCCGACGACAGCCTGTCGGCCGACGACCTGATCAAGTATGCCGATTCCGCGATGCACCACGTCAAGGACAATGGCCGCAACGGCTACGGTTTCTACGAGCGCGGGCTGACCATCGGCCTGACCGAACGGATGTCGCTCGAGGCGGAGCTGCGCAAGGTGTTGGAGCGCGGGGAACTCGAGCTCTATTACCAGCCCAAGGTCGACCTGCTGCGCGAGCGGATCACCGGTTACGAAGCGCTGCTGCGCTGGCGCCACCCGTCGCTGGGCCTGTTGACGCCGGATCGCTTCATCGGCATTGCCGAGGAGACGGGCATCATCGTCGAGATCGGTGGCTGGGTGCTGCGTACCGCCTGCGAGGCCGCGGTGCGCTGGAGCCGTGGCGGCTGGACGGATTTCACCGTGGCCGTCAACCTTTCCGTGCGCCAGTTCCTGGAGCACGACCTGGCCGGAGAAGTCGGGGCCATACTGGTCGAGACCGGCTGCCGGCCGGAGTGGCTCGAACTGGAGATCACCGAGAACCTGCTGCTAGAGGATCGCGACGAAACCCGTGCGACGCTCGGGCAGTTGCGCGACCTCGGCCTGAAGCTGGCCATCGACGATTTCGGCACCGGCTATTCGGCGCTCAACTACCTGGCGCGCTTTCCGATCGACATCCTCAAAATCGACCGTTCCTTCGTCCAGGGTATCGGCCGGGACGAGAGCAGCGAAAAGCTGGTCCGGGGGATCGTCAGCCTCGCCCGCAGCCTGCAATCCTGCTGGTGGCCGAAGGGGTGGAGACCTCCGGGCAGGCGGCCTATCTGCGGCAGATAGGCTGTCACCTGGCCCAGGGTTATCTGTTCGCCAAGCCGCTGTCGGAGGAACAACTGGTGTCCTGGTACAAACAGCACAGGCAGCAACCGCTGCCGGGAATTTTGGTGGAGTTTTGATGCAAGCGGAGCCTATCAGCGAACGGGAGTTCGCCCAGTTCAGGGATTGGCTTTACCGCCGGGCCGGCATCCACCTGACGCCGAACAAGATGCCGCTAGTCAGCGGCCGCCTCGCCAAGCGGCTGCGCCACCATGGCCTGAGCTGCGTGGCCGAGCACCTCGGCGGCGCCGGCCATCGCGAACTGATATTCGATACCGGAAACGGGCAGGTCTGGCTCAGGCAGTTCAGGCCCCGCTCCGGCAACAACCAGGAGATAAGACCCGATGTCGCGAATCAAGGTACTGATCGTCGACGATTCCGCCGTGGTGCGGATGGCGCTGGCCGAACGACTGGAGCGGGATGCCGGCATCGAACTGTTGGGGAGCACGGCGGACCCGGTGTTCGCCATGGCGAAGATGAAGCAGGCCTGGCCCGATGTCATGGTGCTGGATGTGGAGATGCCGTGCATGGACGGCATGACCTTCCTGAAACAGCTGATGGCCGAGCGGCCGACGGCGGTGGTGACCTGTTCGACCCTGACCGAAAAAGGGGCCGAAGTCACGCTGCAGGCGCTTGCCGCCGGCGCGGCCAGCGTCGTGACCAAGTCGAAGTTGGGGCTCAGGGACTATCTGCGCAACGGTACCGACGATCTAGTCCAGGCGAACAAGGCGGCACAGGCCAATCTCCGGCAGTTGGAGGCCGGGCCCGGCCAGCCCCTCGGATCGGGCCGGCCGAACGATGGCCTGGGCATGACCGGTAAGGTGGTCGCCATCGTCGCCCATGGCCTCAAGGGGATGCGGGACGCCGGTGCCCGGACCCTGGCCCAGGACGAGGCCCGTTGCGTGGTGTTCGGTATGCCGAAGGAGGCGATCAGGCTGGCGGCGGCGGAGCGGGTGGTCTCCCTTGACGAGATCCCGGGGGAAATCCTCGGTTTGTCCGGGATCCGGCAACGGGAGGATAGAGCTTGACCCCGGCCAGGCAAGGGAGAAGGATCGGTCAGAGCACCTTGCGGGATCGATTTGCTTCGGTACCTGTCGGGCGTCGGCCGCGCTGGTGTTCTCGCATTGCGCCAAGGGGGGCTGGTCGAGCCGCCGTGGCGGGGAGGCCGGGGATGTATCAGGCGATATTCGAACAATCACCGATGGGCATGGTGGTGTTTGGCAACGAATGCCGGGTGGGCGAGTGCAACACCGCCTTCGCCGGGCTGGTGGGTTATGGCGCCGCCGAGCTGGCGGGGCGTGATATGACCGCGCTGCTGCACCCCGATGATCGGGCGAGCTTTGTCGATGAGTGCGCCCGGATAGGCGGGGATGGCGGCGCCATCAAGCGGCTGCTGCGCTACCTGCACCGTGATGGCGAAGTGGTGTCTGTGACGGCGATCACCACCCCGCTGCGCGACGGCCGTGGCCGGTTGCTCGGTTTCCTGTCGCAGATCCAGGATGCCTCCGCCCTGATGCTGGCCGATATCGCCCTCGACCATATCCAGGAGGCGGTGTACCTGATCGATGCCCGGGGCCGTATCCGGGATGTCAACGGCGCGGCCTGCCGGGTGCTGGGATACGACCGCGGCGAACTGCTCGCCATGACGGTACCCGATATAGATCCGAATTGCTCGATGCGGTGGCTGGAGGAGGCCTGGCGACGTCAGCTTCAACTGGGACAGCTGACCGATACCGTACAAACCTGGCACCGAACCCGGGATGGGCGCCTGGTGCCGGTGGAGGTGAGCTGCGTGTTCCTGGAGCACGAGGGGGAACGGTACAGCCTGGCGCTGGCGCGGGATATTACCGAGCGCGCATTGCTGGAGCAGGCCCAACTGGAGAGCGAGCAGCGCTACCGCGATATCTTCGACAATTCGCTGGATGCGCTCTTCCTGCTCGAGGTGACCGAGGGCGGCCGATTTCGCAACTTGGCGATCAACCCCGCCTTCGAGCGGGCCGTGGGCATGTCGCGGGATGAACTGATCGGCAAGACCGTCGAGGAAACGGTGTCGCCAGAAGAGGCGACCAAGGTCAACGCCAAGTACCGGCGCTGCGTGACCGCCGGCGCCGTCGTCGACGAGGAGGTGGAGCTCGAGCTGCCGGCTGGGCGGCTGTTCTTTCATTCCACGCTGATCCCGGTGCGCGATGCCGGGGGTCGGATCCATCGTATCGTCGGCATCACCCGCGACATCACCGAACGCAAGCGGGCGGAGCGGCTGCAGCATGAACGGGAGCAGGAGTTCCGCGCCCTGGTCGAGCATTCGCCGGACGTGGTGGTGCGCTACGATCGCCGGGGGAGGCGGCTCTATGTGAACCCGGCGGTAGAGCGCCTGCTGGGGGTGCCGGCGGACAGCCTTATCGGCAAGAACCTGGCGGAGGGCGACAGCTACCGGCGCCCCCTGCAGCAGGTGCTGGACAGCGGCCTCGAGGCACGGGCGCAGCTCCGGGTGCTTGCGGCGGATGACCGACTGAGGTTCTTCGACCTCAGCTTCGTGCCGGAATTCGATCCGGATGGAAAGCTCGCCTCTGTCCTCGCCGTAGGCCGCGACATCTCGGCACTCAAGGAAGCCGAGATCCAGTGGCGCACCCTGGTAGAAAACTCGCCCGATTTTATCGGACGTTACGCCAACAGCTGCCATATCCTCTATCTCAACCCTTCGCTGTGCCGTTGGCTGGGCGTCTCGCTGGAAGACGTGGCGGGCAAAGCGTCGGCCGAGGTGCTGGCAAATGCACCCGCATTCGACCGCTTCGCTGCCTGTATCCGGGAGACCGTGGCCAGTGGTTTGCCGTTCGAGCAGGAATTCCATTTCGAGTCCCGCCGGCAATGGCATCTGATTCGCTTCGTTCCCGAATGTGACGGCGAGGGGTGCGTCATGAGCGTATTGGCTATCGGGCGGGATATCACCTGCCTGAAGGAGAGTGGCCGGCAACTGCGCGAATCCCGCGCCCAGTTGCGGGAGCTGGGTGCCCGCCGCGAGGCGGAATTGGAAGCCGAACGCAAGCGCATCGCGAGGGAAGTCCATGACGAGTTGGGGCAGCTGTTGACCGCGCTGCGTCTGAACCTGAATCTGGTGTGCCGCCAGTTCGGAGGGCTCCACCCCGAATTGTCCAGGCGCATCGGGGAGATGAAGCGCTTGGTCGACCGCACCATAGGCGCGGTGCGCTCCATCGCCACCGAGTTGCGGCCGGCGGCCCTCGACATGGGGATCTCCTCGGCGCTGGAGTGGCTGGCGGACGAGTTCAGCCGGAACACCGGCATCCGTTGCGGGCTGGATGTCGACGACGGGATCGTGCTGGACGAGGAGCGTTCGATCGGGGTCTTCCGGGTGGCCCAGGAGTCGCTGACCAATGTGGCGCGCCATGCCGGCGCCAAAACGGTCGAGCTCGGCTTACATCGGGTGGCGGACGTCTGCTGCCTGACCGTCAGGGATGACGGTGTCGGCTTCGATCCCGCCGGCAGGACAGGCTATGGGCTTATCGGCATGCGGGAACGCGCGCTGATGCTGGGGGGGGAACTGGTGGTCTCCAGCCTGCCCCGGCGGGGAACCCTGCTGCAACTGGAGATGCCGCTGTTTCGCCGGCCGGAGATAACGCCGTGATCCGGTTGCTGATAGCCGATGACCATGCCCTGGTTCGGGAGAGCCTGAAACGGCTGTTTTCCGGTACCCGAGACATCGTCGTGGCCGGCGAGGCGAGCAGCGGCGACCGGGTGCTGGAACTGTTGCGCCCCGGCGGGTTCGACCTGTTGCTGCTCGATATATCGATGCCGGGCCTGAGCGGTGAGGAGCTGATGCGGCGGGTGCACCGCCGCCTGCCGGAGTTGCCGATTCTGGTGCTCAGCATGTACGACGATCCCCGGGTGGTACGGCGCAAGCTGAAGGCCGGGGCCGCCGGCTACCTGACCAAGGACAGCGAGCCGGAGGTGCTGCTGACGGCGGTGCGCAAGGTGGCGGTTGGTGGACGCTTCATCGGCCAGGATCTGGCTGAACGGGTTGCCTTTGAGGCGCAGTCGGAGCTGGCGGCGTTGCAGTTTGAGCGGCTCAGCAGACGTGAGCGTCAGGTGCTGCGACTGCTGGTCGAGGGCCACTGTTTACGCGATATTGCGGCCAAGCTTGTGATCAGCCACAAGACGGTCAGCAGTCACAAGGCCCGGCTGATGCAAAAGCTGGAGGTCGACAGCGACGCCGAATTGATCCGCCTCGCATTTCGGAACCGTATTTAAGGACGGTTGGCCGGAGCACCTTGGCGACGGGAAGCGCCCTGAGGCATGATGGGGGCGACCCCGAATGCCCCAGGGCGATGGAGCGCCTTTGCGACAGATAAGCACCGATAACGAGAGCGAGAGAACCAGGATGATTCGATTGTTGATGGCGGAGGACCATACCCTGGTCCGAGAGGGACTGAAACAGCTGTTTGCCGAGGCCGGCGGGCTGACGGTGGCCGGTGAGGCGACCGACGGCGGCCAGGTGCTGGAATTGTTGTGGCGCGGGCATTTCGATCTGCTGCTGCTGGACGTATCCATGCCGGGCCTGAGCGGCGAGGAACTGATTAATTGTATTCGCACCCGGTATCCGTCGTTGCCGATCCTGGTGCTCAGCATGCACAATGAACCGCAGATCGTCCGGCGTACCCTGAAGGCGGGCGCATCCGGCTACCTTACCAAGGACTGCGATCCGGACACGCTGCTGGCGGCGATCCACCGCCTGGCCGACGGGGGGCACTTTATCGCTCCCGAACTGGCGGAGCGTGTCGTCTTCGATATGAGCGCCGGCCTGTCACCGATTCTCCACGAACGGCTCACCGGCCGGGAGCAGCAAGTGCTGGAACTGTTGGTCAAGGGGCACAGCCTGAAGGATATCGCCTCCCGGCTGGTGATCAGTCACAAGACGGTCAGCACCCACAAGACCCGCCTGATGAAGAAAATGAATATGGCCAACAATGCCGAACTGATCCGTTATTGTGTGACCGAAGGGCTGGTCGGATAAGTCAGGCCGGATCCCAAGGCGTCTCTTCCTCACGCAGGTGGTAATGCGGCTCGTGTGAGGCGAACCTCCCACGGCATTTCATGCCGCCCCCGATTTCAGGTTGCCGCTCGGCGAAGACGGTAAGCTTATTCCCGCTCGGCGCTGGCGGCCATGAGGCCGGCCCGGCTGTCGGTGTTCAACTACGCTCGGTTCGACCAACTGGGCCACGCCCAGACGGTGGGCTACGCCCTGAACCGGGACGTGCACCTGCGCCGCCAGGTCCGGATGCAGCAGTTCTCCCGGGTGATCTGAGCGGCGAGGCCCGTCGACGGCTCAAGCATTATCGGAAGAGGCCCTGACGATCAGCTCGGGAGTGGGGCCACGGACGATATCCGGGGCTTCCTTGCCGTTGATGTGCGCCAGCAGCAGGGAAATGGCCCGGGCCGACACTTCTTCCAGGTGCAGGTTGACCGCGGTCAGCGGCGGCTGGCATTTCTGCGCCCGCAGGCCATCGTAGCGGGTCACCACCTTCACCTCTTCCGGCACCCGGCGGCCGGCCTGCCGCAGCGCCCGGATGGCGCCCACGGCGAAGGCATCCACCGGGGCGCAGATGGCGTCCAGCGACGGGTGCTCGGCCAGCAGCCGGCGGCAGGCCTCGGCGCCGGCCTCTTCGCCGCCGGCTTCCTCGGCCTTGGCGATCAGGCAGGGCAGGCCGCGGGCGGTGGTGAAGTCGCGGTAGGCCTGCTCCACGTCCACGTAGGAGTGGCGCCGCTGCTGGCCGATCAGCAGGGCGATGTGGCGGGCCCCCTGGGCCGCCAGGTGTTCCAGCAACAGCCGGCCGGTGGCCCCGGCTTGCAGGTCCACATAGGGCAGGGGGGGATCCGCCTCCGGCTGGCGGCCGATGGACACCACCGTGATGCCGCGCCGCCGCAGCTGGGTGACCTGGGGATCCTGGGCCACCGGCTCGATGATGATGGCGCCGTCCACGTCCAGCTCGTCCAGCAGCCCCCTGGCTTCCGCCAGCGGCGGCACCAGCACCAGGGCCAGGCCCTGCTTCAGCGCCGCCTCCGCCGCGGTGGCGGCGATTTCCATCATAAAGCCCAGGCGGGAGGCTCCGCCGGCCACCGCGAAAGGCATGGAGGAGAGCAGGGCGATGGAGTTGGTACGGCCGGTGCGCAGGCGCTGGGCCCGCAGGTTGGGGCTGTAGCCCAGCAGGCGGGCCACGTCCTTGACCCGGGCCCGGGTCTGGGGATCCACCTGCCCCCGGTCGTTGAGGGCGTGGGAGACGGTGGTGCGGGACACGCCCGCCGCCTCGGCGACATCGGCGATGGTGAGGCGGCGCGGGCCGCCGTGTTTGGCTGAACTCATGGGGCCTCTGGGGGCTTATCGCGTATGCCGTCGAGTATACCTCCGGCCCCGGCCGGGACCAAATCGATTCGGGTACCGGCCCCGTCTCGACCGGTCTGGTGAAAAAACCGGCTTGACAGGGAACGGAACCTGAAATAACTTTTAACCAAATCGATTTGGGTTTGTCGGTTAAGCGACCAAATCGATTCATCTCTGGAAACACTGGCGAGAGATGGGGAACCCGCACCGGACATGATGGCGACGGGTTGTTTTTATCTCATCACCCAAATCGATTTTGGTGGTGGGCACAAGGAGCCGCCGGTACCCGCTGCCGGCGGCATATGGATGCAAGGAGAATATCATGTCGGAAGTACACAAGGACGTCACCGCCCCGGTCGACGAAAAGCTGCCCCTGAAGACGCTGCTGGCGTTCGGATTGCAGCATGTATTGGTGATGGCGGCCTCGCCCATCGCCTCGGTGTTCCTGATGGCCACGGCGCTGGATTTTCCCCCGGAGCTGACCATCAACCTGCTGAGCGCCACCTTCATCATCTGCGGTATCGGCACCCTGCTGCAGTCCATCGGCTGGCGCGGCTTCGGCGCCCGGCTGCCGTTCATCATGCTGCCGGGCGGCGCGCCCATAGTGCTGTTCATCCTCATCGCCCAGCAGACCGACGTGGCCACCGCCTCGGGGGCGGTGATCCTGACGGCGCTGTTCTATTTCCTGGTGTTGCCCGTGTTCAAGAAGTTTTTGCGCTTCTTCCCCTCGGTGGTGGTGGGCACCATGCTGTTGCTGGTGGCCATCAACCTGGTGAAGATCTCGGGCTTCCTGATCGTCGGCAAGCCCGGCACCGAGGGCTTCGCCGCCCCGCTCAACCTGCTGCTGGCCTTCGCCACCATCGGCTTCACCGTGTTGTTCGCCCGGGTGCTGAGCGGCATGATGGGCCAGCTGGCGATCCTGCTGGGCCTGCTGGGCGGCACCCTGATGGCGGTGCTGTTCGGCGCCTTCCATGTCGAGCACCTGTCGTTGTTTCCTCTGTTCAGCCTGCCGTCGCTGCTGCCCTTCGGCATGCCCAAGTTCGATCTGCTGGCCTCGCTGCCGCTGATGATCTTCTGCATCATCTCCATGGTGGAGGCCACCGGCCAGACCATCGCCATCGGCGAGGTGGTGGACAAGAAGCTGGACCCGGAGAACGACGTGGCCAAGACCATCCGCGGCGACGCCGCCGTGTCCCTGCTCGGCGGCCTGTTCGGCACCTCGCTGATCATTACCAGCGGCGAGAACATCGGCGTGGTGCGGGCCACCGGCATCCGCTCCCGCTACGTCACCCTGGTCTCCGGCCTGATGCTGATCCTGTTCGCCCTGCTCGCGCCCCTGGCGCGGGTGATCCACGGCGTGCCCGAGGCGGTGGTCGGCGGTACCGGCCTGGTGGTGTTCGCCATCGTCGGCACCATGGGCATCGACATGCTGCGGCGGGTCGATCTGCGCCAGCACGCCAACATGTATGTGGTGTCGGTGGCGCTGGCGGTGGGCCTGTTCCCGATACTGGTGCCCGGCGTCTACAGCCAGTTCCCCTCCGGGCTGGCCTCCCTGCTGGGCAACGGTGTCGCCATGGGCGCCATCACCGCCGCCCTGATGAATGCCCTGTTCCACTACCTGGGCAAGGGGCCGGCGCCGGTCGCCGCGGCCGAAGACCACTCCCGGCTGCAGAGCCGCTGATCTACCCGGGCAGGCCCCGCGGCCTGCCCCAGCCAATAAAAGGACCATCATGAAGACGCAACTCAATCCCTCCCAGTTCGAACAACGCTGCCTGCTGGCGCCCGACTGGCTGCTGCTGGCGGACGGCCCGGTGCGGGAGCACGCCATCCTGCTGGACGGCGAGCGCTTCGGCGCCGTCGGTCCCCTGGCCGAGCTGCAGGCGGCCCACCCGGAGCTGGCGGTGACCGCCCTGCCCGGCAAGCTGATCATGCCCGGCTTCGTCGATACCCACCACCACCTGACCCAGGCCTTCGGCAAGGCGCTGGTGTTCGGCGAGCCGTCGGAGATCTTCCGCCGGGTGTGGGTGCCCATGGAATCCGGCCTGAGCCCGGACATCCTCTACCTGACCGCCAAGCTGGCGGCGCTGGAGGCCCTGCGCGGCGGCTTCACCACCGTCTGCGACGCCGGTACCCGGGCCAGCGAGGGGCTGGACGCTATCGCCCGCGCCACCACCGAGGCGGGACTGCGTTGCGTGCTGGGGCTGGTGTGCAACGACAAGCGCGGCAGCGAGGAGCTGGCGCCCGGGCCCATACTGGCGCGGGCCGAGCAACATATCGCCGGCTGGCAGGGCCAGCCGCTGGTGACCCCCTCGCTGGCCGTGCCCATCCCGGAGATCGCCACCGATGCCATGCTGCACCGGGTGTCGGCGCTCTGCGCCGAGGCCGGCATCCTGTTCCAGACCCACGTCAACGAACACCTGGTGGCGGTGGAGCGCTCCCTGGAGCAGCGCGGCCTGCGTCCGGTGGAGCACCTGCACCGGGCCGGGGCCCTGGGGCCCCAGGCGCTGCTCGCCCACGCCACCCTGCTCACCCCCGACGAGCTGATGATGCTGCGCGACTCCGACAGCGCGGTCAGCTACAACCCGGTGGCCAGCGCCTGGAAAGGCAACGCCGTGGCCCAGGCCCAGCTGATGCACAGCCTGGGGATCCGCCTCGGCCTGGGTACCGACGGCACCCGCAGCGACGGTTTCCGGCTGCTGGATTACGCCGAGGCGGCCCAGCGTTTCGCCTTCGGCCTGGCGGTGGGGGACTCCTCCTGCGGCGGCGGCTGGCCCTGGCTGGAGCAGGGCACCCGCGGCGGGGCCAGGGTGCTGGGGCTGAACACCGGCGAGATCGCGCCCGGCCGGGCGGCCGACTTCCTGCTGGTGGACCTGGAGGTGCCCGAGCTGCTGCCGTCCTGGGATCTGTGCTGGGAGCTGGTGCGGCTGGCCAACCGGGATCAGATCCTGGGGGTGTTCGTGGCCGGCCGCCTGCGGCTGTGGCAGGGCTGGCCGCTGGACTGGGACGCCCAGGCCCTGATGCGGGAGGTGGACGAGCACGCCAAGGCGGTGGTGGCGCGGGCGCCGATCCAGAAAATCCATCCCGACTCGGGCCAGCATCGGCGGCAGTGGGAGGCGGCACGCCCGGGCCCCGGCGGACGCGCGTCATGAGCCCGGATGTTTTCGCCTGGATCGCCCTGGCGGTGGCGGCGGGCGCCTTTGTCCAGGGTGCCACCGGCATGGGCTTCGCCCTGGTGGTGGCACCGGTGCTGGGGTTGTTGGCGCCGGCGTTGCTGCCGATCAGCCTGCTGGTGCTGATGTTGCCGCTCAATGCCCTGATCGCCTGGCGGGAGCGCCACGCCATCGACTTGCGGGGCACCAAGTGGATATCCCTGGGCCGGGTGCTGGGCACCTTCGGCGGGCTCTGGGTGTTGGTGGTGCTGCCTGTAAACCAGCTCAACATCCTGATCGGGGTGTCCACCATAGCGGCGGTGCTGGTCAGCTGGCTGGCGCCGGCCTTTGCACCAGGGCGCAAGGCCTTCGTGTCCACCGGGGTGATCACCGGCATCACCGAAACCGCCACCGGCATCGGCGGGCCGCCCCTGGCCCTGGTGTACCAGCATATGCCGGTGGCGACCCTGCGCGCCTCGGTGGCCCTGTGTTTTTTGATCGGCGAGCTGGTCTCGCTGCTGGTGCTGGCGCTCGACGGCCGGCTGCAGGCCGAACTGCTGCTGCCGGTGGGCTGGATGTTGCCGGCGCTGGCGGCGGGGCTGATCCTGAGCCAGTTGGTGCACCGCACCATCAACGCCCGTTTCCTGCGCCAGTTCGTGCTGGTGTTCGCCCTGGTGTCGGGCGTCCTGGTGCTGTGGCAGTAAGATGAAAGGCCTTGCCCGACGGGCAAGGCCGTTGCGGTCCGCAGCGTCGGCTAACTGGGCCTTTACTCTGCGGTTGTCACTCCCGCTCGGCGCTGGCGGTGAGCAGGGCGGCCCTTTCCGCGGGGCTGATAAAGGCCATCTGCAGGGCGTTTTCCTGGCACTGGCGGGTCTGGGCGGCACTGAGGCCGGCGCGGGCCGCGGCATCGGTGTATTCGTGGCGCAGCTCTATACCTTCCACCGCCGGATCGTCGGTGTTGAGGCAGGCGAGCACGCCTTTTGCCAGGAAGCGGTGGATGGGATGGGCGGCGATATCCGCCACCGTGCTGGTCTGCAGGTTGGAGGTGAGGCAGGATTCGATGCCGATGCGGCGTTCGGCCAGGTAGTCGAGCAGGCGTTCGTCCTCCACCGCCTTGACGCCGTGACCGATACGCTCGGCGCCGAGCTGGCGAATGGCCTGCCAGATGCTGTCGCTGCCGGCCGCCTCGCCGGCATGCACCGTGATGTGCAGGCCGGCGTCCCGCACCCGTTTGAAGTGGTCGTTGAACAGTTCGCCGGGAAAGCCCAGCTCGTCACCGGCCAGATCCATCGCCACCAGTTTGTCCTGGTGGGCCAGGCAGGCGGCCAGCTCCCGCTCGCAGGCGGCCTGGCCGAAGGTGCGGCTCATGATGCCGATCAGTTTCACCGGAATGCCGAAGTCGCGCTGGCCAGCGGCCACCCCGTCGATCACCGCTTCCACCACCCCCTGGGGATCCAGGTTATGGCTCATGGCCATGTAGCCGGGGCTGAAGCGCAGCTCGGCATAATCGATGCCGGCGGTCTGCAGATCCTCGACGTTCTCGTAGGCGACCCGGCGGCAGGCGTCGTAGTCGCCCAGCACCTTGACGCCCCAGTCCAGCTTGGCGAGGAAGGACACCAGGTCCGGGGCGTTGTCCAGCACCTGCACATGGGGGCGTAGCCCTTCCAGGGTGGTGGCGGGCAGCACCATGTTGAAGGCCTGGCCCAGATCGAGAATAGTGGCGGGCCTGATGTTGCCGTCCAGGTGGCGGTGCAGGTCGAGCAGGGGCAGGCTGGGATCTATCATGGTGTCTTCCTTTATCTGGTCTGGACCCTTGCCGATGCCCGAAGGGCGGCCATCGGCAAGGGTTAACGGGGATTAACTGAATGCTAATCCTCTACCAGGCTGTCGTCACCATGCAACTCTTTTAACTTCCGGGTCAAGGTATTGCGGCCCCAGCCCAGCAGCCGGGCCGCCTCCTGCTTGTGGCCCTGGGTGTGGGTGAGGGCGCAGTCGAGCAGGATGCGTTCGAACTCGGGCTGGGCGTCGGCCAGCAGATCCTGCTTGCCCTTGGCCAGGGATTGCTGGGCCCAGTCCTTCAGCGCCTGGCGCCAGTCCTGGCTGCCGCCGTCCTTTTCCTTTTCCCGCTCCTTCTGCATCAGCTCCGGCGGCAGGTCGGCGATCAGCACTTCCTGGCCCGAGGCCATCACCGTCAGCCAGCGGCAGACGTTTTCCAGCTGGCGCACGTTGCCGGGCCAGGACAGGGACTGCAGATACACCTGGGTGTCCGGGTGCAGGCTCTTGGCCTCCACCGCCAGCTCCTTGGCGGCCCGGGCCAGGAAGTGGCGGGCCAGCTTGGGCACGTCCTCGCGGCGGTCTTTCAGCGCCGGCATATGGATGCGGATCACGTTGAGCCGGTGGAACAGATCCTCGCGGAAGTCGCCATCCTCCACCTTCTTCTCCAGATCCTGGTGGGTGGCGGCGATGATGCGCACGTCCACCTTGATCGGCTGGTGGCCGCCCACCCGGTAGAACTGGCCGTCGGCCAGCACCCGCAGCAGCCGGGTCTGGATATCCAGCGGCATGTCGCCGATCTCGTCGAGGAAGAGGGTGCCGCCGTCGGCCTGTTCGAAGCGGCCCTGGCGCACGCTGTTGGCGCCGGTGAAGGCGCCCTTCTCGTGGCCGAACAGTTCCGATTCGATCAGATCCTTGGGGATGGCCGCCATGTTCAGCGCGATAAAGGGATTCCGGGCGCGGGGGCTGTGCTTGTGCAGGGCGTGGGCCACCAGCTCCTTGCCGGTGCCGCTCTGGCCGTTGATCAGCACTGAGATGGAGGAACGGGCCAGCCGGCCGATGGCGCGGAACACCTCCTGCATCGCCTGGGCCTCGCCGATGATCTCGGGGGTGTTGAGGGACTCGGGCGCCAGGCTGCGGCCCTTGCTCCTGCTCTCCTTGATGTGGGCCACGGCCCGCTGCACCAGGGCCACGGCGTCGTCGATATCGAACGGCTTGGGCAGGTACTCGAAGGCGCCGTGCTGGTAGGCGCTGACCGCGCTGTCCAGATCCGAGTGGGCGGTCATGATGATGATCGGCAGTTGCGGGGCCTGCTTGTGGATGGCGTTGAGCAGGGTCAGGCCATCCATGCCGCCCATGCGGATATCGGATACCACCACGCTCGGCTTGCCCTGGGGCAGCGCCGCCAGCACGCTTTCTCCGTCGGCAAAACTGTGGCAGCGGAAGCCCGCCTGGCCCAGTGCCCGCTCCAATACCCAGCGGATAGAGCTGTCGTCATCGACTATCCATACCAGTTCAGCCATAAACTTCTCCTATCGTCGTAACGGCAGATAGATAATAAATTCGGTACGCCCGGGGCGGCTTTGGCTCTCGATGCGCCCCTTGTGTTGATGGATCAGGTCCTGGGCGATGGAGAGGCCCAGGCCGGTGCCGCCTTCCCGGCCGGTCACCATGGGGTAGAACAGGGTGTCGCGCAGCTGCTCGGGGATGCCGGGGCCGTCGTCGATGATGCGGATCTCGGCCGCCAGCCGGTAACGGCGGCCCTGCAGCATTACCTGAAAGGCGGTGCGGGTCCGGATCTGGATATGACCCCTGTCGCCCAGCGCCTCGGCGGCGTTGCGCACTATGTTGAGGAAGGCCTGCTGCAGCTGCTCCGGATCCATCTCGAAATCCGGGATGCTGGGGTCGTAGTCGCGGCTCAGCTTGATGTCCTGGGGGATTTCCATCGCCACCAGCTGGCGCACCTGCTCCAGCACCGAGTGCAGGTTGGTAACCTGGCGCAGGCCGGGGCGCTGCGGGCCGAGCAGCCGGTCCACCAGGTTGCGCAGCCGGTCCGCCTGGGCGATGATCAGTTGGGTAAACTCCTTGAGGTCTTCCTGGGCCAGCTCCCGCTCCAGCAGCTGCGCCGCACCGCGCAGGCCGCCGAGCGGATTCTTGATCTCGTGGGCCAGGCCGCGCACCAGCTCGCGGGCGGCTTGCTGCTGGGCCCGTTGTTGCAGCTCCTGGCTGATTTTCTTTTGCTGATCGATAAGCCGCAGCTCGATCAGCGCCCGGGTTTTTCCCTCCAGGATAAAAGGCGTGACGCTGACATCGACCCAGCGCGGTGCGCCGTCGATCACCAGTTGCACCTCGCTGTCGGTAAAGCCCTGCTCGGACTCGATGCAGCGCTGGATACGCCGGGTATCCAGTGAAATATCCTCCACTATCTGATCGAGCTGGGCTTCCTGCAGCCGGCGCTTGCTCAGGGTGAGCAACTGCTCGGCGGCGGTATTGGCGAAATGTACCAGCAGGTTGCCGTCCACCACCAGTACGGCGGTGAGCAGATTGTCGATGATCGCCTTGGTGGTGATCTGGGATTCCAACACCGTTTGCCCCCTTTATGGCATTTGCACCACTATGGTGCACTTATTCTACCACCTCCCGGGTGGGCTCTGCCGCCTTATGGTGCGCTGTGCGCGGCCTGCTCCGCCTGGGTGCGGTGTAGAGAAAAGGTTATCGCCTTAGACTCTGCAAGAAGCTTGCCGTCTTTACCCAGCAGTTTCACCACGGCGTGATAATCGCCCGGCGGCGGGCGATTAAGTGTCATTTGGGTGTTATTTTCGGCTTGCGCCACCGGCTGGCCATCCAGCCAGAGCTGCAAGCGGAAACTGGCCGGCCGCGGCTCCAGCTCTGCACTGAAAACGAGCAGTCCCGGCATGCCCGGGGAGGACGAGGGCGGCGGCAGGCGGAGCCGGTAACCGAACAACGGTGCCGGAGGCCGGGCCGGCACTGGCCCGGGAGAGGGGACGAGGGACGCGGAACGGGTGGGGAGCGCCGCCGGGTCGGGCGGGGCGGGACGATCGGAATAATGGACGGTGCCGGTCTCGTCCTGCCACTGATAAAGCGTGTCGGCGGCCACCGGTAATGTCGCCAGCAGCAGCCAGTAATGATAGCGCATGGTTCCCGTCCGAATGACGCACCCCTTTAAAGCATAGTGAAAGGCACAGGGCCGGGAAAATAACTTGCCGGATATTGTTAGCAAGAGCATAATTAGCATGCTAACTAATTGGGAGGTAGCCATGAAAACCTTGGGGATGGCGCTGGCCAGCCTGGTACGGCAGTGGCGCGCGGTCAACGACGAACGACTCAAGCCGCTGGGACTGACCCAGAGCCGGTGGATCACTCTGTCTCACCTCAAACAGGAAGACGGGGTGTTGCAGCATCAACTGGCGCGCAGCGTGGGGGTGGAGAATCCCTCCATGGTCCGCACCCTGGACGGGCTGGAGCGGCAGGGACTGATCGAGCGCCGGCCCTGCAGTGAGGACCGGCGGGCCAAGCGGGTCCATCTGACGGCGGCGGCCCGGCCCTTGTTGGCACAGATGGAACTGATCCTGGACGACTCCCGTCGCCAGATCCTGGCCGGCCTGAGTGAGGAGCAGCTCGGCGTGTTTTGCCAGGTCATGGAACAGATTCACGATAACCTGCAAGGAATGAGCGGGCCTAAAGAATAACAGCTTGCTGAGGTACAAATGACACCCGAACAAAGTTTCACCCGCTGGGTCCGCCGGGCCCTGTGCGCTTTTATCCTGCTATTTGCCTACTTTGTGATTGCCGACAGCTACATGCCGATGACCCCGGAGGCCCGTATCCAGCGGCACGTGGTGCCGGTGGCGGCGCAGGTGTCCGCCCTGGTCAGTCGCATCCACGTGGAAAACAACCAGCATGTCAGTCGTGGCCAGTTGCTGTTCGAGCTGGATGACAGCGACTACCGGCTGGCCCTGCAGCAGGCCGAACTCGGCTTGCGTCAGGCGCGCACGGCGCAGAAGCAGGCCGAGGCGGCCTTGGCCGAAGCCGTGGCCGCCGCCCGCCAGGCCGGGCTCAATGCGGACGAGCTGCAGCGGGAAGCCGGGCGCATCGTCCGCTTGCACCAAAATGGACATATGTCCCAACAACGGCTGGAACAGGCTCGGGTCGAGGCCGAGTCGGCCGGGGTGGCCCGGCTGGCGGCCGATGCGCGCCGGCAGGAGGCCGAGCAGTCGCTGCGGGCGGCCGGGATCGAGGTGGAACGGGCCGGGACGGCGCGGGAGCAGGCCGCGCTCGCGCTGTCCCGCACCCGCATCCATGCCGCCGCGGACGGGCGGGTGGGCAACCTGCAGCTGCAACAGGGCAACTATGCGGCCGCCGGCCAGGCGCTGCTGGCGCTGATTTCCGATCAGGCCTGGGTGACGGCGGATCTGCGGGAAAAGAGCCTGCGCCACGTGCAGGCCGGCACGGCGGTGGACATCGTGTTCGATGCGCTGCCGGGCCGGGTCTTTGCCGGCCACATCACCAGCATCGACGTGGGGGTGCGGGAAGGCCAGCAGGCCGCCGACGGCCAGTTGGCCCAGCCGGTGAATTCCGATCGCTGGGTGCGGGATGCCCAGCGCCTGCGCACCCACATCACCCTGGATGAAGAATGGCCGCCGCTGGCCACCGGGGCCCGCGCCACGGTGCAGCTGTATCCTTCCGCTAATCCGCTGCTGCACGGCCTGGCGGCCACCCAGGCCTGGCTGGTCAGCCAGCTGCGCTACCTGTACTGAGGCGCGCCATGGAACTGAGCCAAGACCGGCTTCGGCTGTGCCTGCGCATCGCCCTCGGCAGCAGCGCCGGGATGCTGGTGGCCAAAATGATGAACTGGAATTTCGGCGTCTTCTTCACCGTCTACCCCATGCTGCTGCTGGGCATGGTGCCGGTGCTGAACCGCTTCGTGGTGCTGCAGTTCGTCGGCTCCGCGCTGCTGACCTCGCTGGAGATCATGCTGCTGCCGGGCCTGCTCGGCCACTGGCCGCCGGCCTATACGGTGGTGGTGTTCTGCCTCTTCCTGGGGCGTTTCTTCCTGATGGCCAGGGGACCGCTGATGCTGTTCGGCGCCTCGGGCTGCGTCAGCCTGAGCATCATGCTGCACTTCGCCAGCTACCGGCAGTTCGATCTGGCGGACATGGCGATGAGCAACATCATGGCCTCGGTGCTGTCGGTGGCGCTGGCCTATGTGGCCTATGCCCTGCTGCCCAACCGGGAGCCGCCCCGGGCCAGGGCCCTGCCGGAAAAGAGCGCCAACCTCATCCGCCACCAGGCCCTGCTGGGCGCCCTGGTGGCGACCGGCAGCTTCGTGGTGTTCCAGACGGTGGATCTGGTGGATTCGCTGTCGGCCCAGGTGGCGACGGTGCTGGTGCTGTTTCCCATGAGCTTCGCCGGCGCGGTGCAGTCCGGGCGGCAGCGCTGCATCGGCACCTTGCTCGGCTGTGCCCTGGGGCTGTTGTTCCAGCTGCTGCTCTACAGCCACTACCACAACCTGCTGCTGCTGACCCTGGCGTTCTGGATCTGCGTGATGCTGTTCGCCCGGCTGCATGCGAAGGAGGGGTTGCCCGGGGTGGGCTTCGCCGGCCTGACCACGGTGGGCATACTGTTCGGCCAGTATGTGACCCCGGAGCACGATCTGGTGTTCAGCGCCCTCTACCGGCTGAGTTCGATGACGGTGGCGATACTGCTGACCCTGTGCTGCATCTATCTGGTGCACAAGCTGTTGAACCTGTTTCCCGCCACCCGCCACCAGGTTCTATGAGCCGTAAGCGGAAAGCTTGAAGCTGGAAGTAAAAACAAAAAAGGCCCGGTTTCCCGGGCCTTTTCACTTCTGGCTTCTAGCTTATCGCTTCAAGCTTAGACGGAGTAGTACAGATCGAATTCCAGCGGGTGAGTCGCCATGTTGATGATTTCGGTTTCTTTACGCTTGAGCTTGATGTAAGCGTCGATGAAATCGTCGCTGAACACGCCGCCACGGGTCAGGAACTCGCGATCCTTGTCCAGGCAATCCAGGGCGTTGTCCAGGGACACGGCCACGGTCGGGATCTCGGCGGCTTCTTCGGCCGGCAGATCGTACAGGTCCTTGTCCATGGCATCGCCCGGGTGGATCTTGTTCTGGATACCGTCCAGACCGGCCATCAGCAGGGCTGAGAAGGCCAGGTAGGGGTTGGCGGCCGGATCCGGGAAGCGGGTCTCGATGCGGCGGGCCTTGGGTGAACCGACCAGCGGGATGCGGATGGAAGCGGAACGGTTACGGGCGGAGTAGGCCAGCATGACCGGGGCTTCGAAACCGGGCACCAGACGCTTGTAGGAGTTGGTGGACGGGTTGGTGATGGCGTTCAGGGCTCGGGCGTGCTTGATGATACCGCCGATGTAGTACAGGGCCAGCTCGGACAGGCCACCGTACAGGTCGCCGGCGAACAGGTTTTCACCGTTCTTGGCCAGGGACTGGTGCACGTGCATACCGGAGCCGTTGTCGCCGACCAGCGGCTTGGGCATGAAGGTCGCGGTCTTGTTGAAGGCGTGGGCGACGTTGTGAACCACGTACTTGTAGATCTGGATTTCATCGGCTTTCAGGGTCAGGGTATTGAATTTGCAAGCAATTTCGTTCTGACCAGCGGTGGCCACCTCGTGGTGGTGAGCTTCAACCACCAGGCCCATCTCTTCCATGATCAGACACATGGCGGAACGGATGTCGTGGGCGGAATCGACCGGGGCAACCGGGAAGTAGCCGCCCTTCACGCCCGGACGGTGGGCCTTGTTACCTTCTTCGTAGTCGCGGCCGGAGTTCCACTTGGCTTCTACGTCATCGATCTTGAAGAAGCTGCCGGACATGTCGGTGTGGAAGCGCACGTCATCGAACATGAAGAATTCGGGCTCGGGACCGATCAGCACGGTGTCGGCGATGCCGGTGGACACCAGGTATTCCTCGGCGCGACGGGCGATGGAGCGCGGGTCACGGTCGTAGCCCTGCATGGTGGACGGCTCGAGCACGTCGCAACGGATGTTCAGGGTGGCGTCTTCGGTGAAGGGGTCCATCACCGCGGTAGAAGGATCGGGCATCAGCACCATGTCGGATTCGTTGATGGTCTTCCAGCCGCCGATGGAGGAGCCATCGAACATTTTGCCATCTTCGAAGAAATCTTCATTGATCTGGTTGACCGGCAAGGTAACGTGCTGCTCTTTACCTTTGGTATCGGTAAAACGCATATCGACGAATTTGACATCGTGTTCCTTGATCATGGCCAGTACGTTTTCTGCTGACATCGGTGTCGACCTCCAAAATTAATTATCCTAGGGTCTGATGAACAAATTCATCAGTTGCCAAAATATAAAGCGAGAACTGTGCCAGGTTGCCAAATGCTTGTCACACTTGTGTTTTACCTTGGTGCATTAGCGCCAATTCGAGGCAATATGCACAATGTTGGTGCATCTATGGATCTTTTTGGTGCATCCCGGCACCGGCGCAGATCATCATGGTGCATCCCGGGTCGCTTTGGAAGCCGCCGGCAGTAATTTTCGATTGTGCTAGGCAGATCCGGGGTGGCCGAGTAAAATGACCGACCATTTTTTACCCACCCCGGTATTTTTGAGGCAGGAATGTTAGAAAATTTACGTAATATCGCCATCATCGCCCACGTTGACCATGGCAAGACCACCCTGGTGGACAAGCTGTTGCAGCAGTCCGGCACACTGGAAACCCGTGGTGAAGCCGAAGAGCGGGTCATGGATTCCAACGATCTGGAGCGGGAGCGCGGCATTACCATTCTTGCCAAGAACACCGCCATTCGCTGGACTTCTCCCGAAGGTCAGGAATACCGCATCAACATCGTCGACACCCCCGGACACGCCGACTTCGGTGGTGAGGTAGAGCGGGTAATGTCGATGGTGGACTCGGTGCTGCTGCTGGTGGACGCCCAGGAAGGGCCCATGCCGCAGACCCGCTTCGTGACCCAGAAGGCGTTCGCCCAGGGCCTGAAGCCGATCGTGGTGATCAACAAGGTGGACAAGCCCGGCGCCCGTGCCGACTGGGTGATGGATCAGGTGTTTGACCTGTTCGACAACCTGGGCGCCACCGATGAGCAGCTCGATTTCCAGGTCGTTTATGCCTCCGGTCTGAACGGTTGGGCCTCCCTCGATGCCGATACCCCGGCCGAGGACATGACCGCCCTGTTCCAGACCATAGTGGATCAGGTAGCGGCGCCGGATGCGGATCTGGAAGGGCCGCTGCAGATGCAGATCTCCCAGCTCGACTACTCCTCCTACGTGGGCGTGATCGGCATCGGCCGCATCAAGCGCGGCACCGTCAGGGTCAACCAGCAGGTCACCGTGGTGGGTGCCGACGGCAAGACCCGCAACGGCAAGATCGGCCAGGTCATGGGTTACCTGGGCCTCAAGCGCCACGAAGTGACCGAGGGCAACGCCGGCGATATCGTGGCCATCACCGGCCTGGGCGAGCTCAAAATCTCCGATACCGTCTGCGCCGCGGGCGCGGTCGAGGCCCTGCCGCCGTTGTCGGTGGACGAGCCCACCGTGACCATGACCTTCCAGGTCAACACCTCGCCCTTCGCCGGCCAGGACGGCAAGTACGTGACGTCCCGCAACATTCTCGAACGACTGACCCAGGAGCTGGTGCACAACGTGGCGCTGCGGGTGGAAGAAACCGGCGATCCCGACAAGTTCCGCGTGTCCGGCCGGGGTGAGCTGCACCTGGGCATCCTGATCGAAAACATGCGTCGGGAAGGCTTCGAGCTGGCGGTGTCCCGCCCCGAGGTGATCCTGAAGGAAGAAGACGGCGTCAAGATGGAGCCCTTCGAGAACCTGACCGTGGACGTGGAAGAAGGCAGCCAGGGTTCGGTGATGGAGAAACTGGGCGAGCGCAAGGCCGAGATGAGGGACATGGTACCGGACGGCAAGGGCCGGGTACGCATCGACTTCATGATCCCGGCGCGTGGCCTGATCGGCTTCCAGACCGAGTTCATGACCCTGACCTCCGGTTCCGGCCTGATGTACCACAGCTTCGATCATTACGGTCCGCACAAGGGTGGCAACATCGGCCAGCGCAATAACGGCGTGTTGATCTCCAACGGCAAGGGCAAGGCCCTGGCCTACGCCCTGTTCAACCTGCAGGAGCGCGGCCGTCTCTTTATCGAGCACGCCACCGAGGTGTACGAAGGCATGGTGATCGGTATTCACAACCGTTCCAACGACCTGACCGTCAACTGCCTCAAGGGCAAGCAGCTGACCAACATCCGTGCCGCCGGCACCGATGAGGCGCTGACCCTGGTGCCGCCGATCAAGATGACCCTGGAGCAGGCCCTGGAGTTTATCGACGACGACGAGCTGGTGGAAGTGACCCCCAACCACATCCGCATCCGCAAGCGCCTGCTGACCGAAAACGAGCGCAAGCGCGCCGGCCGGGCATAAGCCTTGATGCCATGACGAAAGGGCGCTTCGGCGCCCTTTTTGTTGACCCGGCCTTCTCCTCCAGTACAGCCCTGACATATCCGACTGGCACTGCCCCCGCCTGATTTGCCACAATAACGTTTCACTTGAGCGAAGCAGGATCCCCTATGAGCAAGGTTCTCGCGCGCATTGCGCATCGCCTGAACTTTATCCGTGACCATGGCCTGGACTTCGGCCGTTTCGTATTGAAGCGGGCGCAGCAGGATCGGTTGACGGTGACCGCCGGCTACCTGGCCTACATCACCTTGTTGTCACTGGTGCCGATGATCGCCGTGGTGTTCGCCATGATGTCGGCCTTTCCGATGTTTGCCGACATCCGCGATACCATTCAGCACTTCGTGTTCACCAACTTCGTGCCGGCCGCCGGCGACGTGGTGCAGCAGCATATCCAGGGCTTTGTCGACAACGCCTCCAGAATGACGGCGGTGGGGGTGGCGGCGCTGGCGGTGACCGCCATGCTGCTGATCTCGGCCATCGATCAGAACTTCAACCATATCTGGCGGGTCAGCCAGAAACGGCGCTGGTCGGTGGCCTTTTCCACCTACTGGATGATCCTGACCCTGGGCCCCATCCTGGCCGGGGCCAGCCTGGCGATGAGCTCTTATGTCACCTCCATGCGCATCTTCCAGGGGGACAGCTTCTTCGGCGTCGGCGCCCTGCTGCTGAGCCTGCTGCCCTTTATCCTGTCGACGCTGATGTTCGTGGTGTTTTACATGGTGGTGCCCAATACCCGGGTGCGCTTCAGCCACGCCATCTGCGGCGCCCTGGTGGCGGCCCTGCTGTTCGAGCTGGCCAAACGCGGTTTTGCCTTTTACATCACCCAGTTTCCATCCTATGAAGCCATCTACGGCGCCCTGGCCACGGTGCCCATCCTGTTCGTCTGGGTATACCTGAGCTGGCTGGTGGCGCTGCTGGGGGCGGAGCTCACCGCCAGCCTGGGCGACTATGAACACAGTCACGGGCTAAGCTTTAAGGCAGACCCATCCGACCCGGCAGAGGACCAGTCCTGATGCGCACCCTGTTTCCGACCATCGCCGCCAACCGGCAGCAATGGCTGCAGGTGTCCGACCGACACCGGCTCTATGTAGAACAAAGCGGCAACCCGCTGGGCATTCCGGTGGTGCTGGTGCACGGCGGGCCCGGTGCCGGCACCGGGCCCGAGCACCGGCGCTTCTTCAACCCCGAGGTCTACCGCATCATCCTGTTCGACCAGCGCGGGGCCGGTCAGTCGGAGCCCCACGCGGAACTGGCCGAAAACCATACCCAGGCGCTGATCGCCGACATGGAGCTGATCCGCGAGGCCCTGGGGGTGGAGCGCTGGCTGGTGTTCGGCGGCTCCTGGGGCGCGACCCTGGCCCTGTGCTATGCCATCGCCCACCCGGGGCGGGTGCTGGGGCTGGTATTGCGCGGCCTGTTCCTGGGACGGGCGGAGGATCTGCACTGGCTGTACCAGCCGGAAGGAGGGGCGGCCCAGCTGTTTCCCGATTATTACCGGGACTTTCTCGCGCCGCTGGAGGGCGATGCCCATCACCTGCTGAGCCGCTACTACCGGCTGCTGACCAGCGCCAACGAGCTGGCCCGGCTGAACGCCGCCCGGGCCTGGGCCATCTGGGAGGGACGCATCGCCACCCTGCTGCCCCGGCTCGACGCCGAGGCCCATTACGGTGAAGCCCACAGCGCCCTGGCCTTGGCCCGCATCGAGTGCCACTATTTTGTAAATAATTGTTTTATCGATGAAAATTACATCATCCGCCAACTGGATAACATCCGCCACCTGCCGGCGGTGCTGGTGCATGGCCGCTACGATGCCATCTGCAAGCCCGCCGCGGCCTGTGACCTCGCCGCCCAGTGGCCGGCGCTCCGGTTGCAAATCGTGCCGGGCGCCGGACATTCGGCCTTCGAACCGGGTATCATAGACGCCCTGATCAAAGCGACCGAACAGATGGCAAAGGAGATAGCACCGGCATGATAGCCCTGATCCAGAGAGTTACCGACGCTGCGGTGACCGTGGCCGGCGAGCGGGTGGGCGCCATCGGCCCCGGCCTGCTGGTGCTGCTGGGGGTGGAGCGGGACGACGACCAGGCCAGGGCCGACAAGCTGCTGAACAAGGTGCTGGGCTACCGGGTGTTCGCCGATGATGATGGCAAGATGAACCTCAACCTGCGCCAGGCCGGCGGTAGCCTGCTGGTGGTGTCCCAGTTCACCCTGGCGGCAGACACCAACAGCGGCCTGCGGCCGAGTTTTTCCCGCGGGGCTGTCCCGGCCGATGCCGAACGCTGGTATGATTACTTCGTGATGGCGGCCCGGGATCAGGGCATCACCACCGAGAGCGGGCGCTTTGCCGCCGACATGCAGGTGGCCCTGACCAACGACGGCCCTGTGACCTTCTGGCTGCAGGTGTGACCCGCGCCGTACCGTATCTTGACCCGCCACATGGTTCTCCGCCGCGTCTGGCGGCAGGATGTTCATAAATAATCATAACAGGAGCAGACCATGTATCGTGTGGTCACCCCGCAAACGGAAGCGGAACTCGAAGCCTACTACCTGCTGCGCTGGCAGCTGCTGCGCAAGCCCTGGCAGCAGCCCCGGGGCTCGGAGCGGGACGAATTCGACGAATATGCCCACCATCGGATGATGGTGGATAAAGACGGCAAGCTGGTGGCCGTGGGGCGGCTCTACGTGAGCGGCGACGAGGCCCAGATCCGCTTTATGGCGGTGGTGCCGGAATGCCGCGACAAGGGCATGGGCTCGCGCATGGTGCAGGCGCTGGAGCAGGTGGCCCGCCAGCAGGGCGTGCGCCGGCTGGTGATGAATGCCCGGGAAGAGGCGGTGGCGTTTTACAGCCGCTGCGGCTTTACCGTGGTGGGCGAGGGTCCGATCAGCTTCGGCAAGATACCGCACCGGCAGATGATCAAGGCGCTGACCCCCATCCACCAGATCCGTCACTGCCCCGAGCTGTGCGACGAGCTGCAGCGCCAGTGGCACAGGCGCATCCCCATCAGCGAGAAGATGGGTATCAAGATCACCCAGTACACCGGCACCAAATTCAAGACCCGGGCCAACCTGACCGCCAACCTCAACCTGCACGAGTCGATGTTCGCCGGCAGCATTTACAGCCAGTGCGTGCTCACCGGCTGGGGTCTGATCTGGCTGCAGATGCAGGAATACGGGGTAACCGGCGACATCGTGCAGGGCAGCGGCGAGATCAAGTACCTGACCCCGGTGTGGGACGAGCCCACCGCCGAGGTGCAGGGCCGGCTGCGCGAGCAGCTGCTGCCGCTGAAGGAAGGGGAAAGGGTCAAGGTGGAGCTCAATGTCACCCTCTACAGCGGGGACGCCAAGGCCGCCACCTTTACCGGCCGCTATGTGATACTGCCGCACTAAAGCCGGGCCACCATATAGGGTCGACTTCAGTCGACCAAAACATAGCATCGGTGTTGGGATGGCCCATTGAAATGGGCCCTTCTTTTACGGCTCCCGTGGCAGGTTGCGTACCGCCTCGGCCAGCCGGCCGGGCAGGCCAGCGGCGGGATAGGGCACGGGCCCCTGGTACCAGGGCTGGCAGGGCTCGGCCAGGGCCGGCTGGTGCAGCCGTAATCGGGGCGCCCGCCAGCTGTCCGTCAGACGGACGGCGAGCTCCCGGCAGCCCTGATCGTTGATCGCCCCCAGCTCCAGTTCCCAGCCTCCGGCGAAATCCAGGGTGCCACGCATCGCCAGCAGGTGGCGCACGCTTTGTACCGCGCTGCCGTCCAGCCGCCATGCTCCCCCGGCCACCGGGCCCTGCAGTTCGGCCCGGTAGAGAAAGGCGTCGGCCCCGTCCAGATCGAGGGCCGCCAGGGCGGGGTCGACCTGTTTGGGCTGGGGGTACTCTTCCCGCAGCCGGTTTTTCAGCCAGTCATCCAGTGCCAGCCGCTCGATGAACAGATCTCGACCGCTGAGCGCCAGGCTGCCTGCCCAGCTGGCCGGTTGCCACGGCTCGCCGGCGAGCCCGGCGCGGATATCCAGGGTGCCGGAAAAGCCGCGCTCCACCCTCAGCCAGTTGCTGAGCCGGCGCAATTCCAGCGCTTCTCCCTCGAGCTGTAACCGGCCCTGATGGGGCGGATAGAGTCCCAGGCTGCCGCTGAGGCGGACCCGGCCTTCCAGCGCCTCGCTGTCCAGTTCGTCCAGCAGCAGCAGGGTGTCGTTCAGGCGGGCGCTGAACTGGCCCTGGCGGGCGATCAGGCTGTCGTAGGCCAGCTCGCTCCAGCGACCCTCCAGCCGGGCCTGATCGCTGAGCGGGCGCCACTGATCGGCGGACCAGGCCAGGTCGGCGACAAACAACTGGCCACCGAGCAGCGACAGGGGCAGCGCCGGATCCAGGGACAGCAGCTCGCCCTGGCCCAGGTTGAGCTTGTGAATGCGGACATCCGGCACCGGCCAGTTCATGTCGGGTAGCCATTCCAGCTTGTTGCCCAGCAGCTGCAGGTTGTCGATATCCAGCCGGCCCTGTTGCGGGTACCAGCTCAGTTCGGTTTCGATGCTGCCCTGGTAGGCCTTGCCCCTGAGGGCGAGCCCCAGCCGCTCCCGGCTGCCGGTCAGTTGGGCCTGGTGCGCGTCGAGCCGCAGCCAGTCCATGACCGCCTCTTCCGCCTGCCACTCGCCCCGGGCCTCGGGCAGCCCCTGGCCCTGCCATTCCACATAGCGGAAGTTGCCGTCGATGCCGTTGGCGGTGAGCCAGGGGCTGGTCAGGCTCAGATCTTCCAGGCGGGCGCGGTTGAGCAGCAGGGTCCAGCCCTCGGCCAGGGCGGGCGCGCGGTCAAACTGCAGCCGGTTGTGACTAAAGCGGGGGGCGTTCAGCACCAGTTCCCGCGCCGGCAGATCCAGGGTCAGGCCGCTGTCGAACAGGCCGCCGAACAATCGGCTCTGCACCCGCTCCAGCACCAGTTGTCGCTGGCTGAGGCGGCCCTCCAGGCTGATCTGGGACATTTCGAGCCAGGGGTGGGACAGCTGGCGCACCTGGCCGTCGAGGCGCAGGTCGGACCACCACTGCCAGTCGCCGTCCTGACGGGGCTGCCAGTCGCGCAGGGTCAGGCTGGCGCCCTGGGCTTCCCAGCCGTCCCAGGCGAGGGTGAGGTTCTTGGTATTGAGTTCGGCCACGGTGATATTGGCCAGGTTGTCCGGCAGCGCCAGTTCGGCATTCCGGTCGAGGTGCAGGTAACCGTCGATGATATCCAGCACGGCGACCCGGGTCTGCCCGGCCAGGGGCGAGAGTTGCTCGAGCTCCAGGTACAGCTGGCGGGCCCGGAACCAGTCACCCAGGCGCACGTCTTCCGCCAGCAGGGTGTAGGGATGCAGCGGGTTGAATTCCAGCTTGCCGATGGCGAGATCCAGCTCGGTGTGTTCGTTGAGCCAGCCCAGCACCGGCTTTTTCAGCTGGTTGGCATCAAACAGGCTGAGCAGCAGCCAGCCGCCGGCGACCAGCACCAGCAATAACACCAGTAGATATCTGGCCAGCTTTTTCATGCAACATCCCTTTAAAATCCGAGGCTTGTATCATACATAGCTTGGCCTTGGGCGGGAACACCCGGGCTCACACCTTGCCGTAGTGGTCGCGCAGCCCGAGCCAGCGGCGGATCAGCGGGTCCACCACTTCGGGGTGGTGGTCGGCCAGGTAGCGGGCCAGCCGTTGTACTTCCGGCAGCAGCGCCTGATCGCGCACCAGATCGGCAATCCGGAGATCGGCCAGGCCGGTCTGGCGGGTGCCGAGCAGCTCGCCCGGACCGCGGATTTCCAGGTCCTTCTGGGCGATGACGAAGCCGTCGTTGGTGTCGCGCAGCACCCCCAGCCGCTGGCCGGCGGTCTTGGTGAGGGGGGCGTGGTAAAGCAGCACGCAGTGGGAGGCGGTGGCACCCCGGCCGACCCGGCCGCGCAGCTGGTGCAGCTGGGCCAGGCCGAGTCGTTCGGGGTTTTCGATGATCATCAGCGAGGCGTTGGGCACGTCGACCCCCACCTCTATCACGGTGGTGGCCACCAGCAGGTCGATATCGCCGTCCTTGAAGGCGGCCATCACCGCCTGTTTCTCCGCTGCCTTCATCCGGCCGTGCACCAGCCCCACCTTCAGCTCCGGCAACTGGGCGGTCAGCTCGCTGGCGGTGTCTTCCGCCGCCTGGCATTCCAGCACTTCCGACTCGTCGATCAGGGTACAGACCCAGTAGGCCTGGCGGCCCTGCTCCCGGCACACCTGGCGCACCCGGGCCATCACCTCGTCGCGGCGGCCGTCGGGAATGGCCACGGTAGTGACCGGGGTACGGCCCGGCGGCAGCTCGTCGATGATGGAGGTGTCCAGATCCGCGTAGGCGGTCATCGCCAGGGTGCGGGGGATGGGGGTGGCGGTCATGATCAACTGGTGCGGGTAATAGTCGCCCTGGCTGCCCTTCTCGCGCAGGGCCAGGCGCTGGTGCACCCCGAAGCGGTGCTGTTCGTCGATGATCACCAGTTCCAGGGCGTTGAACTGCACCTGCTCCTGGAACAGCGCGTGGGTGCCCACCACCATGGCCAGCTCGCCGCCGGCCAGCTTTTCCAGCTGCTCGGCCCGGGCCTTGCCCTTGACCTTGCCCGCCAGCCAGCCCACCTGGATGCCGAGCGGGGCCAGCCAGGCGGCGAAGTTGTTGGCGTGCTGCTCGGCCAGCAGTTCGGTGGGTGCCATCAGCGCCACCTGGCCCTGGTTGCCGATCACCTGCAGCGCCGCCAGCGCCGCCACCAGGGTCTTGCCCGAGCCCACGTCCCCTTGCACCAGCCGCATCATGGGCACGGTTTTCTGCAGATCGGCGCCGATTTCCGCCACCACCCGGCGCTGGGCAACCGTGGGGGCGAACGGCAACTGGTCGAGGAAGCGGTCGAGCAGTGGCTGCGGACAGGGCAGCGGGCGGGCATGGTGGGCCTGGCTCTGCTCACGCACCTTGAGCACCGACAGGTTGTGGGCCAGCAGCTCTTCCATTACCAGCCGGCGCTGGGCCGGATGCTCGCCCTGCTCGAGTTGTTGCTGGGACACCTCGGGCGGTGGCCGGTGCAGCAGGCGTACCGCCTCGTTCAGCCCCAGCTGACGGTCGTAGAGGCCGTCGGGCAGCCATTCCTGCAGCGGCTGCTGTTCGAGCAGGGCCAGCGCCTGGTCGCTGAGCTGGCGCAGGCTGATTTGGCGCAACCCTTCGGTGGTGCCGTACACCGGGGTCAGGCTGGCCTCGGCGCTGACCGGTTGTTCCCCCTGCAGCAGGCTGTATTCCGGGTGGATGATCTCCAGGCCGTGGTGGCCGGGACGGACTTCGCCGAAGGCGCGCAGCCGGGTGCCGGCGGTTAGGCTGTTCTTCTGGGCAGCGGCGAAGTTGAAGAAGCGCAGGGTGAGGGTGCCGCTGTCGTCGCGCAGGCGGCAGATCAGCATGCGTTTGCGGCCGTAGCTGATGTGGTTGTCGACGATCTCGCCCACCACCGAGACGTGCATGCCCGGCATCAGGCCGGCGATGGGGTAGAGACGGGTGCGATCTTCGTAGCGCAGGGGCAGGTGAAACAGCAGGTCCTGCACCGTATCCAGGCCCAGGCGGTGCAGTTTTTCCAGCATTTTATCGCCCACCCCCTTGAGCAGGCTGAGGGACATCTTGTCCAGATTCATAGCGGCCTTACACTGTAAATATTTACAGAGGATAGCAGAGGCGGGATTAAAATGGGACTGGGGACTGGGGACTGGGGACTGGGGACTGGGGACTGGGGACTGGGGACTGGGGACTGGGGGTTGTCTGGTTCCTGGTTCTGGTCTTCAATCCCGAATCCCGAATCCCGAATCCCGAATCCCGAATCCCGAATCCCGAATCCCGAATCCCGAATCCCGAATCCCGAATCCCGAATCCCGAATCCCGAATCCCGAATCCCGAATCCCGGTTCTTACAGCAGCCGCTTCAGCAGCACATTGGCGCGGGTGCGGGCCACCCGTTTCAGCAGCTTCTGCACCGGCTCCGGGTAGTCGCCGAGCTCTTCGATTTCCGAAAAATGCTTCAGGCGGGTGCAATGTTCGAGGATATTGGCCTTTTCCGCCTCGAACCGGGCATGCAGCAATAGTTCCGGATCCTGCAGCAGCAGGCCGTTTTCCAGATCCAGTCCCCAGGCGCGGGGGTTGAGGTTGTTGCCGGTGATCATCGCCAGATCGTCGTCCACGAACAGCCCCTTGAGGTGGTAGGAATTGCGTTCGTGGCGCCAGAGCATGATGTTGAGCTTGCCCTGGTAGATGAAGGTCTGGTTAGCGCGGGCGAAGCGGCGCAGGTTGGTTTCGTACAGGTAGGGCAGGCCGCCGATGGTGCGGAACGATTCTTCCGGCGGAATATAGAAGTCGTTGGCGGTCTTGTCGCCGATCACCAGGGTGACTTCAATCCCTTTCTTGAGCAGGCCGCGGATGTCCTTGGCCAGCGGCTTGGGCAGGTTGAAGTAGGGGGTGCAGATAAAGAGCTTTTCCCGGGTGCCGCGCAGCAGGTGGCGGATGGTGCGGTTGAGCCGGTTGCCGAGCTTGCCGAGGCCGGCCAGGGGAGTAACGGCGACCTGGCCCGGCTGGCGGGGCAGGTCCTCGAACTGGTAATGCGCCCGGCGCATCTGCTGCTTGAACTGGCGGATCTGCTGGCGCAACTGGC
The DNA here is from genome assembly GCF_003012775.1 of Zobellella endophytica. GTDB lineage: Bacteria > Pseudomonadota > Gammaproteobacteria > Enterobacterales > Aeromonadaceae > Oceanimonas > Oceanimonas endophytica. The sequence goes on from NZ_PXYG01000004.1 coordinate 106,304, forward strand.
GGGCTCGGGGCACCTCCGGGTTGTTCAGCGACGGCACCGCCGGATTGTCGGCAAAGAGCCGGTCGATATAGTCGGCCATGGTGTCCGCCAACTGCGGGCAGGTGAGCTGGTGGTAGCGGTCGAAGCGGTACCTGTCCTGCTGGTGCAGGTAGATGTCGTTGAGGCTGGCGCCGGAGTAGAGCAGGGTATCGTCGAAGATAAAGCCCTTGAGGTGTAGTACCCCGAGGATTTCCCGGCCCTTGACCGGAACCCCGTGAATGGCGATGGGATGCGGGTAACGGGTGGCGAATTCCTGGTACATCAGGTGGTTGCCGCCCTGCCCCTGATGGCCGATCAGCCCCCGCTGGGCCCGGTGAAAGTCCACATAGAGGCGTACGTCCAGCACGGGATTGGCCTGTTTGGCCTCGTAGAGGGCGGTGAGCACCTCCCGGCCGGCCTCGTCGTCCTGCAGGTAGAGCGCCACTATGCAGATGCGGGTCCGGGCGGCGGCGATCAGCTCCAGCAGCCGCTGCTTGAAGGCCCGGGCGGAGTGCAGCACCTGCACCCGGTCGGCATTCACCGCCAGGGTCGGCAGTCGCTGCAGCAGGGTTCGGTAGTAGTTGGCTAGTTGCATAGGTAAACCTGGTTAATAAGGTTGCCGAGTAAGACCATACTCAAACGACAAGATTCGGGGCAGTTTACCGAATTTAGGGGAAAGGCGGCAAATTACTGCGGGGACTGGGGATCAGGGACTGGGGATTAGCGCGGCTACCCCACTCCCGAGTCCCTATTCCCGAGTCCCTCAAAGGGGCCGGGTGGCCTGTTCCAGCCAGGCCAGGTCGTCCCCGGCGAGCCGCGGGCTGACCTGCTCCCACACCCGGGCGTGGTAGTCGTTCAGCCATTGCACATGCTTGGGCTCGAACCAGGCCGTATCGATCAGCCGCCGATCGAAGGGCACCCAGGTGAGGTTTTCGAACTCGAACACCGGGATGTCGCCGTCGGTGTCGGCGGGTTGCACCACTTCCAGGTTTTCGCAGCGGATGCCGAAGGCGTCTTCCCGGTAGTAGCCGGGCTCGTTGGAGACGATCATGCCGGTGGTGAGCGGCACCATGCTGCCCTTGGGCGAAATGCGTTGCGGGCCCTCGTGCACGCTGAGGAAATGGCCCACGCCGTGGCCGGTGCCGTGGTCGAAGTTGTAGCCCTGCTGCCACAGGGGCAGGCGCGCCAGGGCGTCCAGCTGCAGGCCGCCGGTGCCGGCGGGGAAGCGGGCGCAGGCCAGGTCGATATGGCCGCGCAGCACCAGGGTAAACAGCTTAGCGATCTCGGCGTCGGGCTCGCCCACCGCCACGGTGCGGGTGATGTCGGTGGTGCCGTCCAGATACTGGCCGCCCGAGTCCACCAGGTAGATGGCGTCCTGCCCCAGCCGGCGCGGAGTGCCGTTGCTGTGCCGGTAGTGGCACATGGCGGCGTTGGGGCCCAGGGCGGAGATGGTGCCGAAACTCGGCTCCACGAATTCGGGCTGCTCGGTGCGAAAGGCCTCCAGTTTGTCGGCCAGGGTGCCTTCGTCTTCCCGTTCCGGGTTGGGCTCAGCCAGCCGGCGGTCCAGCCAGGCCAGGAAGCGGCATACCGCCACGGCGTCGCGCAGGTGGGCGGCACGGCTGCCGTGCACTTCCACCGGGTTCTTGCAGGCCTTGGGCAGCATGCAGGGGTCGTCGGCGAACACCAGCTCGGCGCCGGCCTGCTCCAGCACCAGGGCGCTCCAGGCGTTGGCGGTGGCCGGGTCGAGCTGCACCCGGGCTCCCTGCTTGCCAAGGGCGAGCAGGGCCTGTTCCAGCCCGTCCATCGGTGCCAGGCTGACGTTTTTGCCACAGTGGGCGGCCAGATCCAGATCCTCGAACTTGGCGGGATCGGCGAACAGCTGCACGGCGCCGTCCCGGTGCAGCAGGGCGAAGCTCAGCACCGCCGGCAGGCAGGGGATGTCGCGGCCGCGGATGTTGAGCAGCCAGTTGATAGGCTCGGCCTGGGTCAGCAGCTGGGCGTCGACGCCGGCGGCGGCCAGGGTTTCGGCGATGCGGTGGCGCTTGGCCTCGCTGTGCTGGCCGCTGTATTCCTGGCTGAGCAGCAGCGCCGGCCGGTGCTCCGGGGCGGGTCTGTCGTGCCAGTGCAGGTCGATCAGGTTCTGTGCCAGCGGCACCAGGCTGATGTTTTTCGCCGCCAGTCTGGCCACCGCCGCCCGGTGCCAGCTCTGGCTGTGCAACCGGGGGTCGAAGCCGACCCGGCTGCCGGCCTGCAGCTCCACCGCTATCCAGTCGAGGAAGGGCTCGTTGACCAGATGGCGGAACTCGAACAGCGCCGGATCGCACTGGTGGCGCACCTGTACCGTGTAGCGGCCGTCCACGAAGATGGCCGCCCTGTCGGCCAGCACCACGGCGGCGCCGGCGGAACCGTTGAAGCCGCTGATCCAGTCCAGCCGCTCGGCATGGGGCGGAATGTATTCCCCCAGGTGTTCATCGTCGTGGGGCACGATAAAGGCGTCCAGGCCCTGTTGGTTCATGCTGTCCCGGACGGCGGCGAGGCGAGTGGCATAAGTCATGGCGATTCCTTAACGCGAAGTGAGTAATTGCTTGATGGGGCGACCCGCCGATTCGATAGGCTGTTGCAACAGGGCGGCGCCGGCACCGAATTCGCCCTCGAGGAGGCGGGCGCGGAGTATGTCGACTACCGGCAGGGGCAGGATTTTGCAGGGCGTCCGGTTCATCTGACATCGTATCGGGTCTGTGATTCGGTCACTCTACTCCGCCCCGGAAGCCTTGGCAAACCGGGGCCCGAGCCGGAGCTGCTGGATCAGCAGCGCGGCCACTATCATCACCAGCCCCACCACGGTGGCCGGGTAGATGGCCTCGCCCACCAGGAAGCACAGCAGCAGCAGGGAGGCGAAGGGGGAGATAAAGATCAGGTTGGAGATGCGGGCGGTGTTTTCCGCGTGTTTCATGGCCAGCAGCCACATCACGAAGGCGAAGCCCATCTCGAACAGGCCCACGTAGATGGCGCCGACCCAGCCCTGCCAGGCGGTGAGGGCAAAATCCGACCACAGGGCGGTGGCCAGCACGATGAAGGGCAGGGCGAGCAGGAAGCTCAGGGTGAGCGCTACCAGCGCATCGCCCTGGTTGCGGGTGTTGAGGATCCAGTAACCGGCCCAGATCAGGGTGGACACCAGCGCCAGGGCCACTCCCAGGGGATCCTCGAAGTTCAGGCCGAATACGTCGCCCCGGGTGGCGATGACCATGGCGCCCAGGTAGCCGAGCACGATGGCGAGCCAGTCCTGGCCGCGGATTTTCTGGCCGAGGAAGGGCACCGCCAGCAGGGTGAGGGTGATGGCCCAGGTATAGTTGAGGGTCTGGGCCTGCTGGGCCGGCAGCCGGTCGTAGGCCTGGAACAGGACAAGATAATAGAGCGCCGGGTTGAGCAGCCCCAGCAGCAGGTAGTAGCCGGGCCGGTCGCGCAGATAGCGGCCCAGGTACCTCAGCTTGCCCTGCGCCGCCAACAGGCCGAGCAGCAGCAACAGCGACGTAGCGGTGGCCACCAGCAGCAGCTGGGCCGGGGAAAAGTAGCCGAGGGAGAGCTTAAAGGCGGTGGCCACCGTGGACCAGCAGGCCACGGCCCCCAGTCCGTACAGGTAGGCTTTTTTCTGATCTTTCATCTTGTTATCGGGCCCGTGGGAGACAGAGGCCTCCAGTGTAGGCAATAAGCCGGGGCAGGAGAAGAGGCGGCGTTTTCAGTAGCGGTCGGGATCTTTGGCCATGTCCTCGAAAGGGCGGCGTTTTTCCCGCTCCAGCACCAGCTCCTCCAGGGTGTTTATCCGCTCGTGCAACTGCCGGTTGTCTGCCTCCAGCCCCCGTATCCGCTCTTCCAGCTCCCCCTGGGCCCGGCCCTGGTTGAGCAACAGCGAGGTGACCAGCAGCCCCGCCCCCAGCAGCAGTATCCATAGCAGCATGGTGCTTCCCCCCGTCCGAAAAGGTCAGCTTACTATGTGACGGCGGCCGGAAAAAAGGAAAGGGCTGCACAATGCAGCCCTTTTTCTTGCTTCACTGTCGGCTCAGTGCATGCCGTGCGCCTTGGGTGCCAGCGCTTCGTCGAACTCCGGCAGCGGCTGGTGGCGGGAGGCGAGGAAGGTGTAGATCACCGGCAGCACGAACAGGGTGAACAGGGTGCCGATGCTCAGGCCGGAGACGATGACGATGCCCATGCCGAAACGGGAGTAGGCGCCGGCGCCCACCGCGAACAGCAGGGGGATCAGGCCCGCGACCATGGCGGCGGTGGTCATCAGGATGGCGCGCAGGCGGATGCGGGCGGCCACCCGGATGGCCTCGGTGCGGCCGCGGCCCCGATGCAGCTGTTCTTCTTTGGCCACCTCGCACATCAGGATGCCGTGCTTGGTGATGATGCCCACCAGGGTGATCAGCCCCACCTGGGTATAGATGTTCATGGTGGCCAGGCCCCAGGCCAGGGCGATCAGGGCGCCGGAAATGGCCAGCGGCACCGACACCATGATCACCAGGGGATCGCGCACGCTCTCGAACTGGGACGCCAGCACCAGGAAGATGATGAACAGCGCCAGCAGGAAGGTCATGTACAGGGCGTTGCCCTCGGTCACGAACTGGCGGGCGGCGCCCAGGTAGTCGTGGTTGTAGCCGGTGGGCAACTGGGCGGTGACCTCCTGCTCCAGGAAGTTGATGGCATCGCCCATCGACACCCCCGGGGTGAGCACGGCGCCGATGGTGGCCGAGTTCAGCTGGTTGTAGTGGGGCAGGGCGCGCGGCTGGGCTTCCATGGTGATGGTCAGCAGGTTGCTGAGCGGCACCATGTCGCCGTTGTGGGCGCGCACATAGTAGTTGTTGACCGAGTCCGGATTGAGCCGGTTTTCCCGCGTGACCTGGGGGATCACCTCGTAGCTGCGGCCGTCCAGATCCACCCGGTTGACGTAGGCGTCGCTCATCATGGTGGACAGGGTGATGGCGATGTCCTGCATGGTCACCCCGTAGGCGCCGGCCTTGTCCCGGTTCACATCTATCTTCATGGTGCCGGCGTCGAACGCCAGATCCAGCTCGCTGTAGATGAACAGCGGGTTGCTGCTGACCTTCTGCAGCACGTCCGCCGCCACTTCGTACAAGCTCTCGAAGTTGTTGGGGGTGGTCAGCACGTACTGTATCGGCAGGCCGCTGGAGGCGCCGGGCAGCTCGGGGAACTCGAAGGCGCTGATGGCCACCGCCGGAATGGCCTGTAACGGCGGGGTCAGCCGCTCGATCACCGCCTTCTGGGAATCACGCTGGCTCCAGGGCTTGAGCACCGCTACCGCCAGGCCCTGGTTGGCATTGGGTACGCCGGTAATGGTGAGCGAGGTGGCCAGGGCATCGTCCCGGTTCAGCACCGCCACCGCCTTGCGCATGTTGTTCTCGATGTAGTCGAGGTTGGCGCTGTTGGGGGCCTTGGCCATCATCAGGAAGGCGCCGCGGTCTTCGTTGGGCGCCAGCTCGCTGGGGATGAAGCTGAACAGCACTGGCAGCGAGCCGAACACCAGCACCGCGAAGGCGATCACCACCGGGCGTTTGCCCAGCACCGCGTCCAGCATGCGCGCATAGGCATCGGTCAGCCGCTCCAGGGTGTCTTCCACCCCCCGTTCGAAGCGGTTGGGATTGACGTGGGCCTTGAGCAGCCGGGAGCACATCATCGGCGACAGGGTCAGCGCCACCACGCCCGAGATGAACACCGCACCGGCCAGGGTCAGGGCGAACTCCTTGAACAGCGAGCCGGTGATGCCACTCATCAGCGCGATGGGGGCGTACACCGCCGCCAGGGTGATGGTCATGGTGATCACCGGCAGGGCGATCTCCCGGGTGCCGAGAATGGCGGCCCGGTAAGGGTCTTCGCCGGCCTTGATATGGCGGTCGACGTTTTCCACCACCACGATGGCGTCGTCCACCACCAGGCCGATGGCCAGCACCATGGCCAAGAGCGTCATCAGGTTGATACTGAAGCCGAACAGGTTCATCAGTATCGCCACGCCCACCAGCGACAGGGGAATGGTGATGATGGGGATCAGCACCGCCCTCAGTGAGCCGAGGAACAGGGTGATCACCACCAGCACGATCAGCGAGGCTTCGAGGATGGTCTTGACCACTTCAAAGATCGACTCGTTGATGGCGTCGGTGGCGTCGTACAACAGCTTCATCTTGATGGTGTCGGGCATGTTGCGTTCGAGGCCCGGCAGCATCTCGCGCACGTTGGCGGCCACGTCCAGCGGGTTGGCGGAGGGGGTGGGATCCACCCCGATGATCACCGCCGACTCGCCGTCGGCCAGGGCGCGCACCACATCATGGCTCTTTTCCAGCGACACCTGGGCCACGTCGCGCAGCCGTACCACAGCGTCGCTGCGGGTGGCGATCACCAGCGACTCCAGCGCCTCGGTGCTGCTGACCTGGGAGTTGATGTCGCTGTTGTAGAGCATGAAGTGGCCGGTGGCCTGGCCGGCGGCGGCCTGGTAGTTGTTGGCCTGCAGCACCGACAGTATCTCGCCGGCGGTGAGCTGGTAGGCGGCCATGCGCAGCGGATCCAGCCAGATGCGCAGGGCGAACTTGGAGCCGCCGAACAGGTTGAGCTTGGCCACCCCGTCCACCGAGTAGAATTGGGGCCGCACCACCCGCTCCAGGTAGTCGTTGATCTCGGAGGAGTTCAGCTGTTCGCTGCTGAAGGAGATGTACATGATGGAGGTGGAGGCCCCGGTGGTCATCTCCAGGCTGGGGTCTTCCGCCTCCCGCGGCAGCTGCGAGCGCACCGAGTTGACCCGTGCCAGTATGTCCGACAGGGCCGCGTTGGAGTCGGTGTTCAGCTTCATCTGCACCGTGATCTGGGAGCTGCCCATGCTGCTGGTGGAGCTCATGAAGTCGATGTTGTCGGCCTGGGCGATGGCCTGCTCCAGCGGCTGGGTGATAAAGCCCTGCACCAGGTCGGCGCTGGCGCCGTAATAGCCGGTGGACACGGTGATGACGGTGTTGGTCATCTCCGGATATTCCCGCACCTGCATCTTCTGCAGGGCCTGCAACCCCAGCAGCACGATCAGCAGGCTGATCGACACGGCCAGTACCGGCCGCTTGATAAAGATATCGGTAAAGCGCATCGGGTTCTCCGCTTACAGCATGGGGGTCGATTCAGGCGTATCCAGGGCGTCGCTCTCCACCGGCGTGACCCGGCTGCCGTTCGACAGCCGCACCTGGCCGGAGGTCACGATTTGCTCGCCGGGTTCCAGCCCCTTCACCACCCGGGCGAACTCGGCCTCCCGTTCGGCGACTTCCACCACCCGTTGCCGGGCGACCAGCACGGTTTCGCCGTTGTCGGCCTGCTCTTCCTCCACCACGTAGACGGTCTGGCCGTAGAGGGTGAAGTTGATGGCATGCTGGGGCACCAGCATCTGCTCGCTCAGGGTCGGCAGCCTGACGTCGAGCTTGGCGAACATGCCCGAGCGCAGCTTGCCGTCCTGGTTGGGAATGCTGGCCTGCACCTGCACCACGCCCGAGTCGGGATTCACCTGCGGCTCGATGGCGGTGATTTCCCCTTCGAAGGGGGTGTCCGGGTAGGCGTCCACGAAGATATTCAGCGCCTGGCCCACCGCAATGTCGGCCAGCCGGGTCTGGGGGATGGTGAAGCGGATGCTGAAATGGCTGATGTCTTCCAGCCGGGCGATGTCCGCGCCGGCGTTCAGGTACTGGCCGAGGAAGGCGTTGCGGATGCCCATGATGCCGTCGAAGGGGGCGCGGATGGTGCGCCGCTCTATGGTGGCCTGGAGCGAGTCTATCTGCCCCTGCAGCTCGCGATAGTTGGCTTCGGCTTCGTCCAGCTGGCCCTTGGACACCGAGCCCCGGCCATAGAGCTGACGCATCCGTTCCAGGTTGGCCTGCACCGAGGGCCGCCGGCCCTCGGCGCTGCGCAGGTTGGCTTTTTCCACGTCTGCATCCAGCTCCACCAGGATGTCGCCGGCCGTCACCTGCTGGCCGGATTCGAAGTGGATGGTGCGGACGATGCCGGCAGATTCATTGCTGACGTTGATGCCCTGGATCGGCTCGATAAAGCCGATGGCGGCGATGCGTGGCGTCCAGTCCCGGGGTTGCAGCTCGGCCAGGGTCACCGGAACGCTGGGTACCGGCATGTTGGCGAAGTACTGGGCCATCATTTTTTGCTTGAACAGGTTGAAGCCAATTACACTGCCGAAGATCAGGATCACAAGCAGCAGCATGGACAGGGTCCACTTTTTCATCAGGGTTACTCCCGCGACATTATTATCGTTTTAGAATGGCGTTCCAGGCGGCATCGATCAGCTGCTCATACAGCGTTTCATCGAGCTCGATACAGCCTTTGGTGTGCTTTTGCGACAACAGCATCAGGTTTTCCAGCGCCAGAAAACCCAGCAGTTCGGCGGGGATATCCCGGAAAATGCCTTGCTGCCGGCCGCGCTCGAAAAACTCGAAGATGGGCTTGAAGTAGTGCTCGTCCATCTGTTTTTCCTCCTCCCGGTCGAACAGGGGAGAGGCCTCGTATTGCACCCGGTACAGCAGACAATCCGGATTGTTCATCAGATAATGGATACAGTTCAGCCACAGCTGGCGGAACTGCGGATAGCCGGGTCTGTCGAGATCGACCTCTTTGCAGATGGCCAGGGACACTTCCTGCATGCGCTCTTCGTGAACACAACGCAGCAGGCTTTCCTTATCCTGGAAGTAGCGATAGATGGTGCCCGTCGCGACGTCGGCATGTTTGGCCACCAGTTGCATCGACATGCCCTGAAAGCCATAGTGGGCGATCAGGGTTTCGGCTGCGTTCAATATGCGTTCACGTTTATCCGACATTCTCTTGGCTTGCTCTGGTGGTGTACTGCTTCTGAATGAACGTTCATTCACTAGCGGGGAATTGTAGGCCTTTCCCGTGGCAAGTCAATGAGGGCACCTTGGCTTACGGCAAGTTTAGCCAAAAAAAGCAGCACACTGATGACAAAAGCGGCAGCTGATGGGTTATTGTAAAAAAGTGCTGGACAAGGTCGGGGGGTCACCTTAGTATTCGCAGCGTCCAAATATAGAGCGCCCGTAGCTCAGCTGGATAGAGCGCTGCCCTCCGGAGGCAGAGGTCACAGGTTCGAATCCTGTCGGGCGCGCCATCTGGTAATGGACAAAATGTGGTGACCGTAGCTCAGTTGGTAGAGTCCCGGATTGTGATTCCGGTTGTCGCGGGTTCGAGCCCCGTCGGTCACCCCAGTTTCAGGCCTCGGCCTGGAAGCAGTAAACAATGCGAGGGTGGCGGAATTGGTAGACGCGCTAGCTTCAGGTGTTAGTGTCCTATGGACGTGGGGGTTCAAGTCCCCCCCTTCGCACCACTGCTTCATAATGAATAAAACGGCGTTTAGCGCAGCTTGGTAGCGCATCTCCGGTCGTTGGGAATAAGCGGACCAGAGGGTCGCGCCCCGACACTAAAGCACAACTTAGAGAGTTTATCGGCGTTTAGCGCAGCTTGGTAGCGCATCTGGTTTGGGACCAGAGGGTCGCAGGTTCGAATCCTGCAACGCCGACCATTATTGTACCGACCGATGGTCGGTTTTTTCGTTTCTGGTGTTTAGCGCAGCTTGGCAGCGCATCCGTGTTTTTAATATGAGCGGGACCAGAGGATTTTCGCAGGTTCGAATCCTGCAACGCCGACCACCATTGAATCCGACGTTTGCGTCGGATTTTTTGTTTTTTTCCTTTCCAAATTTCCGGCGGCCGTCGTTTCCCCTGACTTTTTCGACCTGTTCCTCTGATACCTCGCTTAACATTTGAAAAGTTGCCCGGTCGGCGTACAATAGCCCGGCCGCTTGGCGGTAAACCTTATTGATTAACTTATTCTCAGGGCGGGGTGAAAGTCCCCACCGGCGGTATGTTGTGCAGCCCCAGGTTGTTGCAGCGAGCCCGCGAGCGCCCGGCCTGTGGCCGGGGTCAGCAGATCTGGTGAGACGCCAGAGCCGACGGTGATAGTCCGGATGGAAGAGGATAAGGGAGCCGGCCTCCGTTGCCCCTGGGCGGCGGTGTCGCATCGTCGTTTTGCCGGTATCCTGAAAGGCTTTCCCCAGGGGAGGGCCTCCGTTCCCATGCCCTGATTCTGGTAGCAACAGGAGCTTTTACCATGAATCAGTCTGTTCAAAGTCCTTCTCTTTTGGCCGAATTCGGTACCCCCATCGAACGGGTGGAACGCGCCCTGCTCGCCCTGCAAGCCGGGCTGGGCGTGCTGGTGGTCGACGATGAAGACCGGGAAAACGAAGGCGATCTCATCTATGCGGCCGAGAGCCTGACTTCTGCGCAGATGGCGCTGATGATCCGTGAATGCAGCGGCATCGTCTGCCTGTGCATCACCGACGAGCTGGCCCGCCGGCTGGAATTGCCGCCGATGGTGGTCGATAACTCCAGCAAGAACCAGACCGCCTTCACCGTCAGTATCGAGGCCAAGGAAGGGGTGAGCACAGGTGTATCCGCCGCCGACCGGGTGACCACGGTCAAGGTCGCCATCGCCGACGGCGCCCGGGCGGCGGATCTGGCCCGCCCCGGCCATATCTTCCCCCTCAAGGCCCAGCCTGGCGGGGTATTGAGCCGGCGCGGCCACACCGAAGGCACCGTGGATCTGATGAAACTGGCGGGGCTCAGGCCCGCCGGGGTGTTGTGCGAGCTGACCAACGAGGACGGCTCCATGGCCCGGTTGCCGGAAATCGTGGCCTTCGGCAAGCGGCACGACATGCCGGTGCTGACCATCGAGGACATCGTCCAATACCGTCGCGAACTGCTGGCCGAGGCCGGCTAAACGGAAAAGGGCCGGCAAGATGCCGGCCCTTTTGTCATCAAGGGGGGGGGAAGCTCAGTCCAGACGCTTGGTCACCGCGCCCGCCAGGGTGCCCAGGATCATGGCGCAGGACACGGAGCCGGCATCCAGCACGCCGCGGGAACGTTCGCCCAGCCGGCTGGCGCGGCCGATCCTGGCCACCAGATCCTGGGTGGACTCACTGCCGGCCTGGGCGGCGGCCGCCATTTTTTCCAGACAATCCGCGAAGCCGTCTCCGGCGGCGAGGGCGGCGGAAAAGGCATCGACCGCCGGCACCAGGGCATCCATCAGGCACTTGTCGCCCACCTGGGCACTGCTGATCTCCTGCACGCTGGCCAGTCCTTCGCGCAGCATGACGTCGAACTGCTCCGCATCGATACTGTCCCGGCCCTCGATGGCCGAGGCCATGCCGAAGAAAATGCTGCCGTAGAGCGGGCCCATGGAACCGCCGATGGAGCCCATCAGGATGTTCGCCAGGATGGAGAAGCTCTGATCCAGGGTGACGGTGTCCAGCGCCTGCAGATCGTTCTTGCACAGGTTGAAGCCCTTGGCCATGTTGATGCCGTGGTCGCCGTCGCCGATCAGGCCGTCCACCTCGCTCAGGTAGGCCTTGTTGTCGATAATCTTGTCGCAGATCTCCAGCACGCACTGCTTGCCGTGCAAATTGTTGAATGTGCTCATCAGTCTTCCTCCACCTGGGTCAGGCCAATGGATGTGGCCGGCAGGTCCAGCAGTTGTTTCAGTTCGTCGTCCAGCTTCAGTACCGTCAGGGTGGCACCGAACATTTCCAGCGAGGTAAAATAGTTGCCCACGTAGCTGCGGTGCACCCGAATCCCCTTTTCCTGCAGCAGTTCGTCCACCGCCGAATAGAGGATGTGCAGCTCGTTGTTGGGGGTGGCGCCGAGGCCGGAGATCAGCACCGCCACCTCGTCGCCGGCGCCGAAGGGCAGGTCGGGCACCACGGTGTCCACCATGATGCGTGCCATCTCGTTGGCGGGGGCCAGCGCGGTCACGTTGATACCCGGCTCGCCGTGGTGGCCGATTCCCACTTCCATGGTGCCCGCCTCGATATGGAAGTTGGGCTTGCCGGCCGCGGGGATCACGCAGGAAGACAGGCCCACGCCGATGCTGCGGGTCTGGTCGATGGTGCGCTGGGCCACCCGGATCACCCCGTCCAGATCGTAGCCGCGGGCGGCGGCGGCACCGCCAATTTTCCACATCAGGATCTCGCCGGCCACGCCCCGGCGCTTGCCGAGTTCGGTGGCGGGGGCCGAGGCCACGTCGTCGTTGGCCACCACCGTCCTGATGGTGATGCCCTGCTTTTCGGCCATCTTGGTGGCCATCTTGACGTTCATGTTGTCGCCGGCGTAGTTGCCGTACAGGCAGGCCACCCCGGCGCCCCGGTCGGCGGCCTTGGCGGCATCGAGAAAGCTGATGGCGGTGGGGGAGGAAAAGATTTCACCGACGGCCACCGCGTCCAGCAGGTTTTTGCCCACGTAGCCGAGGAAGGCCGGCTCGTGGCCGGAGCCGCCGCCGGTGATCACCCCCACCTTGTTGTCGGCCACCCTGCCCGGGTACTTCAGCACCCGCGGGTTGTCGGTATGGGCCAGCAGCCGGGGGTGGGCCTTGACGTAGCCCAGTACCGATTCTTCCACTACCAGATCCGGATCGTTGATGATGCGCTGCATTAGAACACTCCTGTCATTCCTTGCTTAATCGGTCTCTGAGTCATGAGGGACTATATGCGAATCCCCGATGCCCGTAATCCATCTTCTGTGCGAGCCGTGAGCCCGTTACTGTTTGTCGAGGTTTTCATAGTAACGGATGCGCTCCACCTTGGGGCCGGAGCGGGCCGCCTCGAAATCCGAGGTGACGAAGGCGTGCACGATTTCCTTGGCCAGCTCGATGCCCACCACCCGGGCGCCCAGGGTGATGATCTGGGCGTCGTTGCTCTTGCGCGCCCGCTGGGCCGAATAGGTGTCGTGGGCCTGGGCGGCGCGGATACCGCTGACCTTGTTGGCGGTGATGGCCATGCCGATACCGGTGCCGCAGCACAGTATGCCCAGCTCCTGGGCGCCACTCCTGACCGAGGTGGCCAGCTGGTAGGCGATGTCAGGGTAATGCACGCTGACCCCGGCTTCCACCCCGAAGTCGGTGACCTCGAAGCCCTGCCCGATCAGGTACTGCCTGAGCGTATTTTTCATCTCCACCGCCGCATCGTCGCAGCCGATAGCAATCTTCTTGGTGATCATGGTAAGCCCCCGGTGATGCCTGTTCAATTGTTCACTTAGTGTTTCATTTGATGGTTTCAGTCTAAGCCAACAAGATGCTGTTGTGAATACTTTTGTGTTGGCTGTGTTCTATTGTTCTGGTTGAGATGTCCTGTGGCTTATCCGATCCGATGTATTAGAGGCGTCATAAGAGAAAAAATTAATCATAAACATCAATTAGATAGCGGAATCATCTCCGTTTGTGCTCTTGTTGGGTAAAGGGATGCTCCTCTACGAGCGGTTTGTTAAAAATATGATCGGCGTCACGGATGGAGCAAAGGTTCATTGATGTTTCAAATGACAGGTATTAGATTTTTCTAGAACTACGGAAGGTCATGGCGTGTTTAACTGCTCGGCATGGTGACTCTCTGGGTGAAGGAAGCGACTTGTTGCGTTGATGCGGCAGGACTGTGAGGTAAACATCTAAGATATTGATTTATATGGAAGGACGGTGAGCGATATGGAAAAGAGCTTGAATCTGAAAACGGTATTTGCGGCGGCAGCGGCCACTCTGTTCAGTGCGGCGACCCTGGCTCAGGAGCCGGTGCGCATCGGCGCGGCTGTATACGGGCTACAAGGAGAATTCATGCAGCTCTGGAGCAATGCAGCACAACAGCATCCAGCCGTTAAATCCGGTGTCGCAGAGGTTACCGTATTTGATGGTCGTTATGACGCCTTGGTACAGGATAACCAGTTTGACACCATGATTACGCGCCAGTTTGACGCCATCATCTTCGTTCCCATCGATGCCGATGCCTGCATCAGCTCCGTTGCCAAAGCTAGCGCGGCCAATATCCCGGTCATTGGCTCGAATACCCGTTGTAACACCGATATGCTGGCTTCCTTTGTGGGCTCGGATGACGTCAAAGCCGGTGAAATGGTGGCCGAGGCTGTTCTTTCAAAGATCGGCAATAAAGGAAATGTGGTGATCCTGGACGGGCCCATAGGGCAGTCAGCCCAAGTTGATCGTGGGGCCGGTATCAAGAATGTGCTAGATAAAAACCCGGATGTTACCGTGCTGGAGCAACGTACGGCCAACTGGTCACGTGCCGAAGCTCTGTCCCTGATGGAAAACTGGTTGACCGCTCACCAAGGTGAAATTGATGGAATCATTGCACAAAATGACGAAATGGCGTTGGGCGCGATTGAAGCGATCACGGCTGCCGGACTCAAGGTGGAAGACTTTGCGGTAGCTGGTGTGGACGGTGTGACCGACGCTCTTAACGCGGTGAAGTCCGGAACCATGGTTTCCGTTCTGCAGGATGCGGAAGCACAGGCGCAAGGTGCCATCGATGTTGCCTTGGCAAGAGCAAAAGGTGCGGAGTATAAGCCAATGTCATCCATTTGGGAGCTTTATGCCGGCGAAATGGAATGGAATGAGGGGAAGAGTAATCACTATAACGTTCCCTGGACACCTGTTACCCCCGATAACGTAGATGAGTTGCTGAGCAAGAGGTGATGAATGGCCAGGCAGACTATGTAATCTGCCTGGACCTATTTACCTGTTGAGATATCCTTATAGGAGTAGGGTTATGAGTTCATCCATTGCCGATTATAGTTTTTCCCTCAAAGATAAAGTTGCCATTGTGACGGGTGCCGCTGCCGGCATAGGACAGTCCATTGTTGAGGCATATATAGCAAAGGGTGCCAGGGTTGTTCTGTTTGATATTAGCGAAAAAGTTCATGAGATTGCCGAAAGCATGGGGCAGGAGAATGTTTTTTCCGTTCGCTTGGACGTCACGAAAAGAGACGAGATCAACAAGGCAATTGAGCTGGTCATCGAAAAATTTGGCCGAATTGATATTCTCGTGAATAGTGCAGGTATCGTCTCTCTGGAGTCTGCCGAGCATTACCAGGAAAAAGAGTGGGACAGAACGCTAGATGTAAACCTGAAGAGTGTGTTTATGCTTTGTCAGGCGGTTGGAAATGTAATGCTATCCCAGAAATATGGCCGTATTATCAACCTTGCTTCCCAAGCGGGAGTGATCGCCTTGGATAAACACCTTGCCTATTGTGTAAGCAAGGCGGGGGTCATATCGCTGACTCAAGTGCTGGCATTGGAGTGGTCACAGTACGGCATTACTGTGAATGCTATTTCTCCGACTGTGGTATTGACAGAGCTAGGGAAAAAAGCCTGGGAAGGCGAAGTAGGTGAGATCATGAAACAAAAAATACCCGTCAGACGGTTTGCTGTTCCCGAAGAAATTGCCGCATCGGCAGTGTATCTGGCAAGCGATATGGCCGGTATGGTAACAGGAGCCAATATGATTATCGATGGTGGTTATACCATCCAGTGATGAAGTAATGACCAGATGATTTATTCCATGAAGGAGGCGAGGATAATCACTGACCATAATTCATGCTACGGGTTGTGGAATCATCGGTAATGGCGCGTAATGGATTGGTTGACTAGGAGGTACATCATGAATGAAGAATATCTACTCGAAGCAAAATCCATAAAAAAGTCTTTTTCTGGTGTGCCTGCGCTGAGGAATGGAAGCCTGAAATTGAGGAGGGGTAGTGTTCATGCCCTATGTGGTGGTAATGGTGCCGGAAAATCTACTTTTCTGAATATACTGATGGGGTTGTTGCAGCGTGATGCTGGCGATATTTATATCGAGGGGAAACCCGTTCATTTCTCTGGCCCGTCCGATGCGCTGGACGCAGGTATCTCCATCATCAGTCAGGAACTGGAGCCGGTACCTGGCATGACAGTAGCTGAAAATCTGTATCTTGGGCGAGAACCGAAAATATCCGGGTTCATTGTCAACTACAGAAAAATGTTTGGTGATGCCGAGCAGTTGCTGCAGGACTTGCATTTTGATATATCACCTCGAACCCTGATGAGCAAACTCAGTCTAGCCCAGATACAACTGGTTGAAATCGCCAAAGCTATATCGTACAACTCTAAAATAATCATCATGGACGAGCCGACTTCCGCGATTGGCGAAAAGGAAGCAGAGCTGTTGTTCTCCTCTATTCGCCGTCTTCAGACAAGAGGTACGAGTATTATTTATGTGTCTCACCGGATGAATGAGCTTTATCAAATCGCGGATGAATACACGATATTTCGTGACGGGCAGTTTATTGAATCGGGGGAAATGACGGAGATAGATCGCCGAACATTGATTAATAATATACTTGGGGCAGAGCTGGAGGAAGAGTTTACCAAGTTTAATACGCCCAATGAAAATATATTGCTAGAGGTCAATGGGTTTACCAGAAAGCCGGTATTCGAGGATATCAGCCTGAGGCTGTATGACGGAGAAATCTTGGGTATTTTCGGGCTGATGGGTGCAGGTCGGAGCGAGTTCCTCGAGACGCTCTTTGGTACCTTTGAGCTTGATGAAGGTTATGCCTCGGTAAAAGGAACTCCATTCGTTCCGGTTTCGCCCAAGGCTGCGATGCAGGCTGGTATGGCTCTCGTCACAGAGGATCGCAAGGGCAGCGGCCTGGTCCTGGAGGGGTCTGTTAAAGACAACATTTCTTTGGCTTCACTCCATAGTGTTTCCCGCTTGGGGGTAGTCCAGCGAACCAAGGAAGTCGCATCTGTAGATCGGTTGGTCACTCAGTTCAGCGTTAAGGCCGCATCTAGGGAACTGGCCGTGAAACATATGAGCGGTGGCAATCAGCAGAAAGTGGTTCTGGCCAAGTGGATGAAAACGGAGCCCTGCATACTGTTGCTTGACGAGCCGACCCGGGGAGTGGATGTGGGAGCCAAGCGAGAAATATATCACTTTATGTCGGAATTCGCCCGAGATGGGAAGGCCATCATTATGGTGTCATCGGAAATACCAGAGGTACTGGGAATGTGCGACCGAGTGATCGTATTCAGACGTGGCAAGATGACCGGTGAACTGAAGGGTGACGGACTGACACAGGAAAACTTGGCTAAGTTGGCATCTTAATTAAAGGAAGAGTGGTAATGTTTATGGACGCGAAAGTATCAGGCACTCCTGCACCTGCAAAAGGTGGTCATCAGACCCTGGCATCATTGGGAAGTTTTGTTTCGAAATATGGCATCATCATCGCCTTTTTTGTGCTGTGTGCAGCACTGGCCATGATTAGTCCTTATTTTCTGACAACGAACAATATCATTAACGTACTTCGCCAGACTTCTATCAATGGTATTCTGGCGTTGGGAATGACCTTCGTTATTCTGACCAGGGGAATCGATCTGTCGGTTGGTTCCATGGTGGCTTGTGCCGCCATGGTGGCAGCGAGTTTTGCGACCGGGGCAGGGAACACATCAGTTTTCATTCCCGTCATCCTGGGCCTGGGTGTGGGGCTTGCCCTGGGGTCGATCAACGGGCTGATGATTGCACGCTTTGCCATTCCTCCCTTCGTGATGACCTTGGGGATGTTGAGTATGGCCCGGGGTCTGACTTACATCTACAACGACGGGATGCCCATTTCCAATTTGAATACCAGTTTCCGGTTTATCGGCCAGGGCGAATTGCTGGGCATACCGATGCCGGTTGTGCTGTTTCTGAGCGTTTTCCTTATCTGTTGGGCAATCCTGAAGTTTACCACCTACGGCAGGTACATTTATGCAGTAGGCGGTAACCCCAAAGCGGCCAGAACCTCGGGCATTCGGGTGCGTTGGGTCCTGTTCAGTGTCTACGCCATTTCAGGTTTGCTCTGTGGACTTGCCGGCCTGTTACTGTCGGCCCGGACCTCGGCAGCCTTGCCCCAGGCTGGTGTTGCCTATGAACTTGATGCTATCGCCGCTGTCGTGATTGGTGGCACCAGCCTTGCCGGCGGTGTAGGTACCGTAGTGGGAACATTGTTTGGTGCTCTGATCATTGGTGTTTTGAACAATGGCCTCGACCTGATGGGGGTTTCGTCCTTCTATCAGCAGGTGGTGAAAGGAGCCATCATCGTACTGGCGGTGATGCTGGATCGTTCCCGTCTGTCTCGAGACTGAGAACTATGCTGACAGAGGGGAACCACTTGATTCCCCTCACCACTCACTATGCTCAAGCGACTAAGTCATCCTCTCATCCCAAACGGATTGACCGCTGGCGAAGCACACTTCCGCTGAAACACCTCGATCCCGTCTCCTGGCGGGTGTTTTCCTGCCCCCGGACCGCCTTCGAAAGCGTCATTGGCAGCCAGCCTGAGCCGCAGGCGAGGGCCCTTGACGACGCCGTCTTTGGGTGGCGCCAACACATTGTTCATATAGGAGTGATCCATGCAGCAATATCGGATGTATATCGACGGACGCTGGGTCGAGTCCCTGTCCGGCGAGTGGTTTGAGTCATTCAATCCCTATACCGGCCAGCCCTGGGCGCGGCTCCCCAGGGGTAACGGGGCGGACGTGGACTGCGCGGTTGCCGCCGCGGCCAGGGCCCTGCGGGATCCGGCCTGGCGCGGGCTCACCGCCAGTGCCCGGGGGGAGCTGCTGCGCCGGCTGGGGGATGCGCTGGCCGACCAGGCCGACTTTCTGGCCGGCATAGAGGTACGTGACAATGGCAAGCTCTATGCCGAAATGCGCGCCCAGACCCGTTACCTGCGCCAGTGGTACTACTACTATGGCGGCCTGGCCGACAAGATCGAGGGGGCGGTGATCCCCACCGACAAGGCCGGTCATTTCAATTACACCCGGCATGAGCCGGTGGGGGTGGTGGCGGCCATCATCCCCTGGAACTCGCCGCTGCTGCTGGCCAGCTGGAAGCTGGCGCCGGCCCTGGCGGCGGGCAATACGGTGGTATTCAAGCCATCGGAATACACCAGCGCTTCCCTGCTGGAATTCGTGCGCATCGTCGAGCGGGTCGGCTTTCCCCCCGGGGTGCTGAACGTGGTCACCGGTTTCGGCGCCGAAGTGGGAGCGCCTTTGGTGGAACATCCGCAAGTCGCCAAGGTGGCCTTTACCGGGTCGGATCAGACCGGCCGGCAGATTTACCAGGCGGCGGCCCGGGGCATGAAACGGGTCACCATGGAGCTGGGCGGCAAGTCGCCCAATATCGTCTTTGCCGATGCCCGCCAGGAGAATGCGGTCAAGGGCGTGATCTCGGGTATTTTCGCCGCCAGCGGCCAGACCTGCGTCGCCGGCTCCCGGCTGCTGGTGCAGCGCGCCATCCACGACGAGTTCGTCGACCAGCTGCTGGCTTTCGCCCGCAAGGCCCGGCTCGGTGATCCCATGAGCCCGGACACCCAGGTGGGGCCGGTCACCAACCTGCCGCAGCTGGAGAAGATCCTCGGCTACATCGACATCGCCAGGGCGGAGGGGGCCGAGTGCCTGCTGGGCGGCGGACGGCCCGGCGCGCCGGAGCTCGGCCAGGGCTGGTTCGTGGAGCCCACCATCTTCGCCGGAGTGAACAACCGCATGCGTATCGCCCGGGAGGAGGTGTTCGGCCCTGTGCTGTCGATCATTCCGTTCGAGGATGAAGAGGAGGCGGTGGCCATCGCCAACGACAGCCCCTACGGCCTGGCTGCCGGTCTCTGGACCGAGGACCTGCGCCGGGCCCTGAGCCTGCCGGACCGGCTGGAGGCGGGCACGGTCTGGGTCAATACCTACCGCACCATGAGCTACCTCACTCCTTTCGGCGGCTTCAAGCAGAGCGGCCTGGGCAAGGAAAGTGGCCAGGATGCGTTGCGCGAATACCTCAGGACCAAGTCGGTGTGGTTATCGACGGCGGAAGACGTGCCCGATCCTTTCGTTATTCGCTGAGTCATCCACCGCCGGCCTTGCTGCCGGCGGCACATCCATTTCCTGCGCGTGGCCCACGGTCGCCATCCGGACATGCGCGTACTCCCTCGTCGGCGCACGGTTGATCTTTAGTTTGTGATTGTGAACCAATGTTGGGTTGTTGCCTGTCATCCTTCCTTTCTTCCTCGTTGTCGCTGACAAAAGCCCTAATTTGGTACTACCAAGGCGATCAATTTTAGTGCGATCCAGATCACTAAAAATATAACTAATTAACATATATTTTATATATATTTGATTTTTATTGATTTATTTTTTCCGTGAAAATTTGTCTACCTGTGATTCTTTTGTTACATTTTACTCATGGATTGGTACTACCAATGAGGTTGGCCAGTATGGGAGATAGCAAAATGGACACATTCAAACGCCTGAAAGAGGTGCTGGCCACGGCAGAAACCGATGATCAGGGTCGGATGCGGCTGCCTCCTGAGCGAAAACTGGCTGAACAATTGGGTGTTCAGAGATCAATGGTTAGGGAGCAGCTGGCTACCCTGGAAAACCTGGGCTTCATCCGGCGCACCCGCGGCAGCGGCACCTTCCTGCAGATGCCCCAGCCGGCCTTCGTACAGATCTACTTCGATATCGCCCTGCGGCTCGGCTACATCTCGGTGGACGCGCTCGAAGGCGCCCGCGAAATGCTGGAGCGGGAAATCGCCTACAGCGCGGCCAGCAAGGCCACCGAGGCCGACATCGTCAAGCTGGAAGGGCTGCTGGCGGTGATGAACGACAACAGCAACGTCAACGAGAGCCTGGCGGCGGACTACGACTTTCACCGCCACCTGGCCTACATGACCCAGAACCCGGTCATCATCCTGATCATCCAGGGCCTGGCGTCGGTACTGAAGGAAGTGGTGCACCGCCGGCGGGTGCTGGTGCGCCAGTCGCAGAGCTCGATGGAGAAAACCAACGGCAGCCATGTGGCGGTGATTGAAGCCCTGCGCAAGCGGGATCCGGAAGCGGCCAAGCAGGCCATGGATACCCACTTCCGGGTGTGGGACCAAGAGTCGAAGGAAAGGATCAACTGGTTTACCTCGGCGGAGTGAGCCGCCGCGCCATGGCGGCTTGCCGGGGTTTGGCTTAATTGTTTGCCCGAACACAAGAGGTTATTTATGCAACAGGAACATGCCGGTATCAGCTTGGAACAACGAGCCTACCATATTCGCCGTTTCGCCCTGCGCATGGGGGAAGTCCAGGGCCAGGGCTATGTGGGCCAGGCCCTGGGCATCGCCGACGTGCTGGCGGTCTCCTACTTCCAGGCGCTCAGCTACCGGCCGGACGATCCCGAATGGGAAGGACGGGATCGCTTCCTGCTGTCCATCGGCCACTACGCCATCGCCCTCTATGCGGCCCTGATCGAGGCCGGAATCGTGCCGGAAGACGAGCTGGAAACCTACGGCTCCGATGAAAGCCGGCTGCCCATGTCGGGCATGGCTTCCTATACCCCGGGCATGGAGATCACCGGCGGCTCCCTGGGCCAGGGCCTCGGCATCGCCGTGGGCATGGCGCTGGGGCTGAAAAGAAAAGGCTCCGATGCGTTCATCTACAACCTGCTGTCCGACGGCGAGCTGAACGAAGGCTCCACCTGGGAGGCGGCCATGTCCGCCGGCCACTGGCAGCTGGACAACCTGATCGCCATCGTCGACGTCAACAACCAGCAGGCGGACGGCCCCTCGACCCAGATCCTGAACTTCGAACCCCTGGCCGACAAATGGCAGGCCTTCGGCTGGCAGGTGCAGCGGGTCAACGGCAACGACATCGCGGCGGTCAGCCAGGCCTTCGACCGGGCCCGCCACAGTGAGGTCAAGGGGCCGCGGGTCATCATCTGCGACACCCGCATGGGGCAGGGTGTGCCCTTCCTCGAGCAGCGGGAAAAAACCCACTTCATCCGGGTGGAGCCGGCGGAATGGGAGCTGGCCCTGGCGGCGCTGGATGCCGGTTTCCAGGCTCGCTAACGACGTTTTATCTGCCGTGAATGGATAACAAGGACACTGACATGAGTAAAGTTCGCCTGAAAACCTCGGCCATGATCGCCTCCATCGCCGAGGAAGGACAAAAGACGGTTCCGGCCCCCTTCGGCCACGCCCTGAGCCGGCTGGCCGAGAGCAACCCGGACATCGTCGGCCTGACCGCCGACCTGGCCAAATACACGGACCTGCATATTTTCGCCCAGCGCTATCCGGAGCGCTTCTACCAGATGGGCATGGCCGAGCAGCTGCTGATGAGCGCCGCCGCCGGCCTGGCGCGGGAAGGCGCCCTGCCGTTCGCCACCACCTACGCGGTGTTCGCCTCGCGCCGGGCCTACGACTTCATCTGCATGGCCATCGCCGAAGAGAACCTGAACGTCAAGATCGTCAGTGCCCTGCCGGGGCTGACCACCGGCTATGGCCCCAGCCACCAGGCCACGGACGACGTGGCCATCTTCCGCGCCATGCCCAACCTGACCATAGTGGATCCCTGCGACGCCCTGGACGTGGAGCAGGCGGTGCCGGCCATCGCCGAGCACCAGGGGCCGGTGTACATGCGCCTGCCGCGCGGCAACGTGCCGCTGGTGCTGGACGAATACGACTACCAGTTCGAACTGGGCAAGGCCAAGCTGCTGCGCGACGGCCGCGAGGTGCTGTTCATCTCCTCCGGCTTCATGACCATGCGCGCCTTGGAGGCCGCCAAGCGGCTGCAGCAGGACAGCGTGGACGCGGCGGTGCTGCACGTGCCGACCATCAAGCCCCTGGACGAAGCCACCATACTGCGGGAGGCGGCCAGGCCCGGACGGCTGGTGGTGGTGGCGGAAAACCACTCGGTGATCGGTGGCCTGGGCGAGGCTGTGGCCGGCACCCTGCTGCGGGCGGGCGTGACCCCGGCGTTCCGCCAAATTGCCCTGCCGGACCAGTTCCTGGACGCGGGCGCCCTGCCCACCCTGCACGACAAATACGGCATTTCCGTGAATCGCATCGTGGCTCAGACCCGACAGTGGCTTTGAGCCGGCAACCGACATGGGGCCCGGGATGCCCCGGTATTCCGGGCCATTATGTGAAATATGGACATTAACTCACCGAAAGTAAGGATTGTGATATGAAAAAGGTACTGACTACCGCCGCACTGGCTATCACGCTCGCCTCCGCCCCGGTGTGGGCCCAGCAAACCCTGCGGGTGGCCCACAACGCCGCGGACGGCAATCCCAAGGCCGACGCCTCCCTGTTGTTCGCCAAGCTGGTGGAAGAGAAAACCGACGGCCGCATCAAGGTCGAAGTCGGTGGCAACGCCCAGTTCGGTGAAGACAGCGAAGCCATCACCTCCATGCGCCTGGGCGCCATCGCCTTCAGCGCTAACTCCCAGGGTACCACCTCCAGCGTGATCCCCGAGTTCGGCCTGGTGGGCCTGCCGTTCCTGTTCTCCAGCCAGCAGGAAGCCTGGCGGGTACTGGACGGCCCCGTGGGCGAGGAGCTGGGTGCCCTGGCCGAACGCGAAGGCCTGGTGGTGTTGTCGTTCTGGGACAACGGTATCCGCCATGTCAGCAACAACGTGCGGCCCATCACCAAGCCCGAGGATCTGGCCGGCGTCAAGCTGAGAACGCCGCCCGATACCATGACCGTGGACATCTTCCAGACCCTGGGCGCCAACCCGACGCCGATGGCGTTCTCCGAGCTGTACATCGCGCTGCAGCAGGGGGTGGTGGACGGCCAGGAAAACCCGCTGGCCAATATCCATTCCTCCAAACTCTATGAGGTGCAGAAGTACATCTCCCTGACCGGCCACAAATACGAGGCCACGCCCTTCCTGGCCAGCAAGATCGTCTGGGACGGCCTGTCCGAGGCCGACCAGAAGGCAGTCAAGGAAGCGGCGATGGAAGCCGGCGAGTTCAACCGCAATACCTTCGTCGAGCAGGAATCCCAGCTGCGGGCGGAAATGGAGGCGGCCGGGGTGCAGTTCAACAGCGTGGACCACAAGGTCTTCGCCGAGGCCACCCAGGCGGTCTACGACAAGTGGAAAAAAGAGTATCCGGAACTGGTGGAGCTGATGGTCGCCGAGGCGGCCCAGCAGTAAGCAGGGGGCGGGGAGTCGCTCCCCGCCTTGACCTGCCTGGTTTCCTGAGTCCCTTTCTTTCCATGGCTCCTGGCTCGCCGGGTGGATGGAAAAATGGGGACTTGCAACCCTCTCAACAAGGAGGCGGAAAATGAACGTACAGGGAAAACTCGTGTATCAACCATCATGCAGTAGTACCGGTATCCGATTATTGTGTGGACTGGACAAGGCCACCGAATATACCGCCATCGGTATCTTCATGGCGGCCATCATCTCGCTGTTCCTGTTCCTGGGGGCGGACGTGGTGGTGCGTTACCTCACCACCCAGAGCCTGGGCTGGCCGGCGGAAATGCCGAATCTGCTCTTTCCCTGGCTGGTGATGGGGGCCATCGTCGCCGCCGCCCAGCGCGGCCAGCATGTGGCGGTCAATGCCGTCCTCGGGCTGCTCAACATTCCGGTGACCCGGGTGCTGATGCTGGTGATGCAGCTGGTGGTGGTGGTGACCTTTAGTTATCTCTCTTATATCGGTGTGGAGGTGGTACGTATTGCCGGCAAGCAGTTATTCCCCATCTCCGGGATCTCGTCCAGCTACGCCTACATGGCGCTGGTATACGGCTTCGGCGCCATCGCCCTGACCGCCCTGACCAATATCCTGTGGTGGCTGGCCGATCCCTCGGCCTTCGATAACCGTATGACCAAATCCGAGGTGGCAGAATGACGTCGTTAATGATTGTGCTGTTTGCGCTGCTGATGCTGCTGGCGTTTCCGGTCGGTTATGCGCTGATCATCAGCGCCGGGGCGGCGGTGCTGTTCGTCGGCGATGCGCCCGCGGTGATCGCGGTGCTGAAGCTGTTCCAGCCCACCCAGAGCTTTCCCATGCTGGCCATTCCCTTCTTCATCCTGTCCGGCAGCCTGATGATGTCCGGCACCCTGGGCAAGAAGCTGGTGGACTTTGCCGCCTACCTGGTGGGGCGCTTTCACGGCGGCCTGGGCCAGGTGACGGTGGTGGGCTCCACCGTGTTCGGCGGGGTGTCCGGCTCGGCGGTGGCCGAAGCCTCGGCCCTAGGCTCCATGCTGATCCCCTGGCAGAAGCGGGAAGGCTATCCGGGCGCCTTCAGCGCCGCGGTGACCGCCTCGTCGTCGGTGATCGCCGGGCTGATCCCGCCTTCCATCCCGCTGATCCTCTACGCCCTGGTGTCCAACAGTTCCATCGCCTCGCTGTTCGTGGCCGGCATACTGCCGGGGGTGATGCTGGCTGGCGGTATGATGATGGTGTGCTATTTCTCCGGGCGCTTCCGCGGCTTCCCGCTGCTGAAAGAGAGTTTCTCGGTACGCGGGCTGCTCAAGGCGCTGCTGTTCGCCGCCCCGGCCCTGGCCATGCCGCTGTTTATCGTGGTGCTGCTGCGCGCCGGCATCGCCACCCCCACCGAGGTGAGTGTCATCGCCGTGGCCTACGCCCTGGTGGTCAGCCTGTGCATCTACCGGGACCTGACCGTCAAGCGGGTGATCGGCGCCCTGGTGGGCACCGCCCTGACCACCGGCATCGTGATGCTGGTGATCGTCGCCTCCAACCTGGTCGGCCATGTGCTGATCACCGAGCAGGTGCCCAACCAGATCGCCAGCTACGCCCAGCAGGCCTTCTCCAGCCCCTGGATGATCATCCTGGCCATGAACATCCTGCTGTTGTGCATCGGCATGTTCCTGGATCTGCCGGCGGCCATACTGCTGCTCGGCCCCACCCTGGTCGCGGTGGGCAACAGCATCGGCATGGATCCCATCCAGCTCGGCATCATGATCGCGGTGAACCTGAGCATCGGCCTGTTCACCCCGCCCATCGGCACCACCCTGTTCGTGGCCGCGGCTATCTCCAAGGAGAAGATCGGCCGCATCGTGCGGGAGTTGTGGCCCTTCTACCTGGTGGCGATCACGGTGCTGCTGCTGATCTCCTATGTGCCGGCCTTCACCATTTATTAACACCGCCGGACGACGCGGCAAGGAGCAATACATGAATCAGGTAGCCTTTATCGGGCTGGGCGCCATGGGCCTGCCCATGGCCAGTAACCTGCTGGCGGCACGCTTTCCGGTGGCCGGTTTCGACATGAACCCACAGGCGCTGGCGGCGCTGCGCCAGGCCGGCGGCCGGGCCTGCGACTCGGCCCGGGACGCGGCGGCCGGCGCCGACGCCCTGGTGCTGATGGTGGTCAATGCGGCCCAGGCCGAACAGGTGCTGTTCGAGGACGGCGCCCTCGAGGCCCTGGCCGACGAGGCCGTGGTGGTATTGATGGCCACCTGTCCGTCGGCGGTGGTGACCCGGCTGGCGGAACGGGTACGTAGGGCGGGCCGCCAGCTGGTGGATGCCCCGGTGTCCGGCGGCGTGGTCGGTGCCCGGGCCGGCACCCTGTCGATCATGACGGCGGCGCCGGCGGCGATATTCGAACGGATCGCTCCCGTGTTGCGGGCCATGGGCGACAAGGTGTTCCACGTGGGCGAGGAGCCGGGCCAGGGCGCCGTGGTCAAGACCGTCAACCAGCTGTTGTGCGGCGTGCACATCGCGGCGGTGGCCGAGGCCTTTTCCCTGGCGCGCAAGGCCGGGGTGGATCTGCAGGTGTTGCTCGAGATCATGAGCGGCTCGGCGGCATCCAGCTGGATGCTGAAGGACAGGGGGCCGCGCATGCTGCGGGACGATCCGGAGGTGACCAGCGCCATCGACATTTTCGTGAAGGACTTAGGGATAGTGCTGGCCTCGGGCAGCGACAGCCGGGCGGCGCTGCCGCTGGCGGCGGCGGCGCACCAGATGTTCCTCGCCACCGCCGGCCGCGGCCTGGGCCAGGCGGACGACAGCCAGGTGATCCAGAGCTACGACCTGATTAACGGCAATCGCCAAGCATAAAGGAAGCATTCAATGGGACGAGATATTTCCGTAAGCACCGGTGCTTACGACGGCTACCCCATGCCCGACATCCTGCAGTCGATGCAGCGGTGCGGCATCAAAAACGTGGAGCTGGCCTTTATCAAGGGCTACGTCAACGAGTTTACCGACGCCGATCTGAGCCGGGATTATGCCCGTGAGCTGGTGGCCCTGATGAACTCCTTGGGGCAGCGCTGCCCCACCTTCTCCGGCCATATCAACCTGGGGGACGAGGACGCGCTGGCCCAGTTCGAGGTGCGGGCCCGCTTCGCCGCCGAGCTCGGCGCCTCCCGCTTCGTCACCAATGCCGCCACCCTGGCCACCGCCGAGCGCTTCTTCGCGCTGGCGCCGGACATGGCGGCCATCGCCCGCCAGCACGGCCTGCGGGTCTGCCTGGAGAATCCCGGCGACCGGGTCGACAACATCCTGAACAGCGCCGCCGACATCCCCGCCCTGCTGGCGCGGCTGGAGCGGGACGTGTTCAGCATCAATTACGACGTGGGCAACATCATTTCCCACCGCCCCGGGCTGGATCCGGTGGCCGATACCCTGCAGGCGCTGCCGTTCTGCGAGCACCTGCATATCAAGGACGCCTATTACCGCGATGAAAAATACCATTTCTGCGCCCTGGGCGAAGGCCAGATCGATTTCATCCGGTTGCTGCCGGCCATCGAGGCCGCTTTTCCCGAATTGTCATTCAGCCTGGAGCTGCCGTTCCGGCTGTTGCGCAATAACGACGCCAAACCCTACAAGAAGGCCACGCTGTTGCCGCTGGCGGAAATTGAAAACGAGTTGCTGAAATCCCTGACTTTTCTTGACGATGTCTTAAAGGAGACAGACCATGTTGCTGGAAAATAAAGTGTGTGTCATTACCGGTGCCGCCAGCCCCCGCGGCATCGGCCGCAATACCGCCGAGCTGTTCCATCAGCACGGCGCCTATGTGGCCATCCTGGATCTGAACCAGGCCCAGAGCGAGGAAGCGGCGAAGGCCGTCGGCGAGCGCGCCTTCGGCGTGGCCTGCGACGTCACCGACAAGGCGTCCTGCGATAAGGCGGTCGCCGCCGTGCTGGAGAAGTTCGGCCGCATCGACGTGCTGGTCAACAACGCCGGCATCACCCAGCCGCTGAAGACCCTGGAGATCACCCCGGAGAACTACGAGCAGGTCACCGACGTCAGCCTGCGCGGCATGCTGTACATGTCCCAGGCGGTGTTGCCGCAGATGGTGAGCCAGAACGGCGGCGCCATCATCAACACCTCCTCGGTGTCGGCCCAGCGCGGCGGCGGCATCTTCGGCGGCCCGCACTATAGCGCCGCCAAGGCCGGCATGCTGGGCCTGGGCAAGGCCATGGCCCGGGAGTTCGGGGTGCACAACATCCGCATCAACTCGGTGACCCCCGGCCTGATCCTGACCGACATCACCGGCGGCAAGCTGACCCCCGAGATGAAGGAAAAGATCCTGACCACCATTCCCCTCAACCGCCTGGGTGCGGCGGAAGACGTGTCCAAGGCCTTCCTGTTCCTGGCCTCGGATCTGTCCGACTACATCACCGGCGCCACCCTCGACGTGAACGGCGGCATGCACATCTATTGATGGCAACCCGCCGACGCTGACCAAAGGACCGCCAGGCGGTCCTTTCCTTTTTCACGGGCAGGGCTCAGCCTTTCTTGCGGGTGGCGTCGTCCAGGCTCAGCACGGTGAGGGCGTTGGAGGAGCTGGTGGCCAGGGTGTCGATAACCCCGGTGCGCAGGGCGCCGAGGATGCCGGCGGCCTTGGTCTGCTCGCTGGCGATGGCGATCACGTCCGGGATGCGCGCCAGATCGCCGATGGTCAGGCCGATCACCCGGCCCTGCATCTTGGTCTGGGAGGTCTGGCCGTGGATGTCGATAAAGTCGTAGCCCATCATGTCGCCCACCGTGCCCAGCAGCCGGGCTTCGGCGATTTCCTGGGGCGAGAACCAGCCCATGCGTACCATGTTGCTGTCTTCGCTCATGTCGCCCACCCCGATCAGCGCCATGTCGGCGCGGCGGGCCCGGTCCAGGGTCTGGCGTACCGTGCTGTTTTCCAGCAGTTGCTGGCGCAGCTCGGGGTGCTGCACCAGGGCGGGGGCGTAGAGGGTTTCGCTGTCGCCGCCGAACTTGGCGGCCAGGCGCCGGCAGATATGGTCGGGGTTCATGTACTCGCCGGCCTTGAGCGAGCCGCCGATGGCACAGACGAAAGAGCACTTGTGGCTGTCGTCGGTAAAGACGTTGTCGGCCACGGCGCCCACGTTGCGGCCCATGCCCACCGCCACCACGCTGCCGTCACTCAGGTTGCGGGTGAGGTGATCGGCCACCAGGGAGGCCACTTCCGAGCGTTGCCGTTCGGGGTCGGTATGATCCAGGGCGATCAGGGCCCGCTTGATGCCGAAACGTTCGATCAGCGCCGTTTCGATTTCGGCGCTGACCGAGGGGTGGTGCCGGACCCGCACGTCGACGATGCCCACCGCGTGGGCCCGCTTGATGATGCGGCCGACCTTGATGCGGGACATATCCAGGCGCTGGGCGATGGCTTCCTGGGTTTCCCCTTCCACGTAATACAGCGTCGCGATTTCCGTCATTAATGCGATTTCTGCGCTTTCCTGCCGATCCACCATGTGTCTCCCCTGTTGATCCGGCGGCCATTCTACCTCAGCGGCCAGGTCAACAGAAGCGACCCGGGTCTTAATTGTTAACATAAGTGTTGATAGTTAACTAATGACCACTCTGCTTTTGGTGGTTAAATTTCCGCATTTATCAGCAAAAATGACGATGTATGCGATTATTTGATCTGTGTATCCATATTTTTCCATGGTGTCAGGAGCCAATATAGGAGTGGCTAGGTCTTAATATTTTGTTCATTTGTTTTGTTTGTTGACATTTGTTTAGTCGCGGCGCTAGGCTAGCGGGGTAGATGATTTTACCGATGGGCATCGTGGATGCCGGGGTCCGGGCTGGGAGGCTTTTATGGAACAGGATTTACTCTATCGACTGACGACGGTCACCGAGGCCGCGGCGCTGGCCGGCCATGCCTGGCTGGGGCGGGGCAACAAGAACGCCGCCGACAACGCCGCCGTGGTGGCCATGCGCGAACTGCTCGGCCAGAGCCCGATCGACGGGCGCATCGTGATCGGTGAAGGCGAGATCGACGAGGCGCCCATGCTCTATATCGGCGAGCGGCTGGGCCGGGGCGGCCCGGCGGTCGACATCGCGGTGGACCCGATAGAAGGGACCCGGATGACCGCCATGGGCCAGGCCAACGCCCTGGTGGTGCTGGCGGCGGGGGCGCGGGACAGCTTTCTCTCGGCGCCCGACATGTACATGGAGAAGCTGGTGGTGGGCGCGGCGGCGCGCGGGGTCATCGATATCGACAGGCCCATCGCCGACAACGTACGGGCGGTGGCCACCGCCCTGAACAAGCCGCTGGCCGAGCTGACGGTGGTCACCCTGGCCAAGCCCCGCCACGACGCGGTGATTGCCGAACTGCACCGGCTCGGGGTCCGGGTGTTCGCCTTCCCCGACGGCGACGTGGCCGCCTCGGTGCTGGCCTGCCTGCCGGACACCGGCATCGACATGATGTACTGCATCGGTGGGGCGCCCGAGGGGGTGATCTCCGCCGCCGTGGCCCGCGCCCTGGGTGGAGACATGAACGGCCGCCTGCTGCTGCGCCGCGAGGCCAAGGGCGAGAGCCCGGAGAACCAGGCCGCCAGCGAGCTGGAAGCGCGCCGTTGCCGGGAGATGGGGGTCACGGCGGGGGCGGCCCTGCGGCTCGGCGACATGGTGCGCTCCGATGACATCGCCTTCTTGGCCACCGGCATTACCAAGGGCGATCTGCTGCGCGGGGTGCAGCGCTACGATGACGGCCGGCTGACCACCGAGACCATGGTGATCTGCGGCAAGAGCGGGACGGTGCGACGGATCCGCACCCGGCATTAACCGGGCTATGCGAGGCGGAAATCGTCCGCGTCCATCCAGGCGGGGAAGCGCTCCCGGTAGTCCCGCAACTCGGCCAGGCTGAGGCCGGCCTGCAGCACGGCGGCCTGGTGGTCGCCGGCCTTGTCCAGCACCTCGCCCTGGGGATCCAGGATCAGGCTGTTGCCGCTGTAGCTCAGGCCGTTGGGATCCTGGCCGACCCGGTTGCAGCCGGCCACGAAGGCCTGGTTCTCGATGGCGCGGGCGGTGAGCAGGGCGGCCCAGTGCCGGGCCCGGGGCGCCGGCCAGTTGGCCACATAGAGTGCCAGATCGTAGTCGTTGCGGTTGCGCGACCACACCGGAAAGCGCAGGTCGTAGCAGACTTGCGGCAGTATCCGAAACCCCTTCCATTCCACTATTACCCGGTCCTTGCCCGGCCGGTAGAGCTCGTGCTCGCCGGCCATGCGGAACAGGTGGCGCTTGTCGTAGCGGTGCACTCGGCGGTGGGGATCCACCAGCAGGAAGCGGTTGACCGCCCCCTGCCCGGTGTCCAGGGCTAGGCTGCCGCCGATCATGGCCTGCAGCCGCTGGGCGTGATCGTGCAGCCAGTCGATCACCTCTTCTTCCGGCAGGGCATGGCGGGGGGCGTCCATGGCGAAGCCGGTGGTGAACATCTCCGGCAGCAGGATCAGATCCTGGCCGTGCAGCCCGGCCAGCAGTTCGTCGAAATGGGCCAGGTTGGCTGGGCCGTCGTGCCAGTGCAGGGGCTGTTGCAGCAGGCTGAGGTTCAGAGTCGGCATAGGCGGGCTCCCGCTTCGTCCAGGGTGGCATCTTGCTTAGCAAAGCATAGCCGAACCAACTGGTGGGGGAAGGGGCCGGCGCAGAACACCGACAGCGGAATGGCGGCCACCCCGGCGTGCTCGGTCAGCCAGCGGGCGAAGGCCACGTCGTCCAGCTCGCTGACGGCGCCGTAGTCCACCAGCAGGAAGTAGGTGCCGAGGCTCGGCAGCACCTTGAAACGGCTGCCCGCCAGCGCCCGGGCGAAGCGGTCCCGCTTGGCCCGGTAGAAGTCCGGCAACTGCCGCCAGTGCTCGGGATGGGCCTCGAGCATATCGGCCAGGGCCAGTTGGGCCGGGGTGTTGACCGAAAAGGTCAGGTACTGGTGTACCTTGCGCAGCTCCTCGGTGAGGGCCGGTGGCGCTATGGCGTAGCCGACCTTCCAGCCGGTCATGTGATAGGTCTTGCCGAAGGAGGAAACGGCGATGGCCCGCTCCCGCAGCCTGGGGTGGTGCAGCACGCTGCCGTGGCCGGCGGGAGTAAAGCAGATGTGCTCGTAGACCTCGTCGCTCAGCACGAAGACGGGGTGATCGGCGATGGCCTGCCACAGCTGGTTGAAGTCGTCCGCCTGCCAGACGGTGGCGGTGGGGTTGTGGGGGGTGTTGACGATCACCAGCCGGGTGCGCGGGCTTAGGCTCGCCCGGAACTGCGCCCAGTCGGGCCGGAATTCGGGCGGGCCGAGTGGCAGCCGCACCAGGCGGCCGCCGGCCAGGGTCACCGCCGGGGCGTAGCTGTCGTAGCTGGGATCGAAGCACACCACCTCGTCGCCGGGGCGCACCAGGGCGGTGATGGCGGCGTAGAGCGCCTCGGTGGCACCGGCGGTAATGGTGATCTCCTGCTCAGGATCGGGCTCCAGACCGTGCTGCAGCCGGGTCTTGGCGGCGATGGCCCGGCGCAGGGCCGGGGTGCCGGCCATGGGGGCGTACTGGTTGGCGCCGCTCGCCACATGGTGGTTCAACCGTTCCTTCAGCAAGGCCGGGCCGTCGAAATCGGGAAAGCCCTGGGACAGGTTGATGGCGCCGTGCTCGGTTGCCAGGGCGCTCATCCGGGTGAAAATGGTGGTGCCCAGATCGGGCAGTTTGCTGTCCGGGTGCATGGCATGCTCCTTGTCACTGATGACGGCAATATAGCAGAGCCGTCCTATTTGGCAATCGAGACGTTTGGATGGCCATGTTCTTGTTGCAGTGCGGAAAAAACACAGGGACGGGCGTGATCCTGCCGCCATAACCGGGTCATCGGCGCGACTTGGCGGCGAATTCACCCTACAATAGCGCCAGGTTTCTGTATCGCACGGGTTTCCCATGGCTGAAGAAATAAAGAACAAAAAACCGAAAACCACCAAGCAAAGCAGTGCCATCCAGGTGCAATCCCTGTCCCGCGCCCTGTTGCTGCTGGAGCGGCTGGCCGCCTCCAGCATGGGCATGTCGCTGACCGAAGTGGCCGGCAGCCTGGGGCTGGCGCCCTCCACCGCCCACCGTCTGCTCAACAGCCTGCGCAGCCATGAGTTTGTGGACGTGGACGAGGCCCAGGGGCTGTGGAGCATCGGCGTCAACGCCTTCTCCATCGGCAACGCCTATCTCAAGAAGCGCGACTTTATCGCCCAGGCCCGGCCTTTCATGAAGCGGCTGGTGGCGGAAACCGGCGAAACCTCCAACCTGGCGATACTGGAGAAGAACAGCGTGGTCTATGTGGGCCAGGTGGAGTCGCCCCAGACCATGCGCATGGTGGTCTCGCTCGGCAGCCGTTCACCGCTGCACGCGTCCGGCGTGGGCAAGGCGCTGCTGTCGGTGATGCCGCGTAAGGATGCCCTGGAGATCATCCGCAAGACCGGCATGGCCTCCTTCACCGATCACACCATCACCACGCCCAGCCAGTTCGAGCAGGAGCTGAACAAGATCAGTCAGCAGGGTTACTCCCTGGACGACGAGGAGCAGTTCGAGGGCCTGCGCTGCATCGCCGCCAATATCTACAACGAATACGGCGAGGCTGTGGCCGCCATCTCCATCTCCGGGCCGGCGGTGCGGGTCAAGTGGGAACGCATTCCCATGCTCAGCGCCCTGGTGATGGACGCGGCCCGGGAAGTGACCAGGGCCATCGGCGGCCGGGCGCCGGAAACCGGCCGGAAGCCGGAAGCCGACGGCCGGAGGGTGCAGGGGCGCCCATCGACCGCGGAGCGCTGACCCGGCTGCGATCGAATAAATTCGACCATTATATATTGAAGAGAGATGAACTATGGGTGGAGCGCCGGGTTCACCGGGTCTACCGTAGGGTCCATTTCAATGGACCACCCCGACTACGGCGCCGTGATTTGGTCGACTGAAGTCGGACCCTACCCTTGGGGGAGCGCAAACAAAAAGGCCAGTCTGCAGACTGGCCTTTTTTTGTGCGCGGCGCTTAAAAGCTCAGCGGGCGGTCACCCTGCTCGTCCTTGATCCGGGTCGGCAGACCCATTTCGTTGAGCAGGTTGATGAAGGGCTTGGGATCCAGCTCTTCCACGTTGGCCATGTGCTTCACGTCCCACTCGCCGGAGGCGATCAGCAGGGCGGCGGCC
This sequence comes from Zobellella endophytica, assembly GCF_003012775.1. Taxonomy (GTDB): domain Bacteria; phylum Pseudomonadota; class Gammaproteobacteria; order Enterobacterales; family Aeromonadaceae; genus Oceanimonas; species Oceanimonas endophytica. The sequence continues at coordinate 140,392 of NZ_PXYG01000004.1, forward strand.
ACCGGCGGCACGCCGGCGGTGTAGGAAATGCCCTGGCTGCCCACTTCGGCGTAGGCCTCGGCGTGGTCGGCCACGTTGTAGATGAACACTTCCTTGTCCTGGCCGTCCTTCTTGCCCTTCACCTGGTCACCGATGCAGGTCTTGCCGCTGTAGGTGGGCGCCAGGGAGGAGGGATCCGGCAATACGGCCTTGACCACCTTGAGCGGCACCACTTCCAGGCCCTCGGCGGTTTTCACCGGCTGCTCGGACAGCAGGCCCAGGTTCTTGAGGATGGTGAACACATTGATATAGTGCTCGCCGAAGCCCATCCAGAAGCGCACGTTGGGCACGCCCAGGTTCTGGGACAGGGAGTGTACTTCGTCGTGGCCGGTCATGTAGCTGGTCTGGCTGCCCACCACCGGCAGATCGTCGGTGCGTTTCACCTCGAACATCCGGTTCTGCACCCACTCGCTGTTCTGCCAGGACCAGACCCGGCCGGTGAACTCGCGGAAGTTGATTTCGGGATCGAAGTTGGTGGCGAAATAGCGGCCGTGGCTGCCGGCGTTGATGTCGATGATGTCGATGGAGTCGACGCTGTCGAAATACTCGTTCACCGCCACGGCGGCATAGGCGTTGACCACACCCGGATCGAAGCCCACGCCCAGTATGGCGGTGATGCCCTTGTCGGCACAGATGGCCTTGCGCTTCCACTCGTAGTTGGCGTACCAGGGCGGATTTTCGCAGATCTTGGCCGGATCTTCGTGGATGGCGGTGTCGAGGTAGGCGGCGCCGGTCTCGATACAGGCCTGCAGCACCGACATATTGACGAAAGCCGATCCGACATTGATCACCAGTTGCGACTGTGTTTTGTCAATCAATGCCTTGGTGGCTGCGATGTCGAGCGCATCCAGGGCATGGGCTTGCAATTCACCGGCAACCTTAAGGCTGCCCTTTTCCCGCACGCTGTCGACGATTTTCTGGCATTTCTCGACAGTACGCGAAGCGATATGGATGTTCCCCAGCACGTCGTTATGCTGCGCACACTTGTGCGCGACCACCTGGGCGACACCTCCGGCACCAATAATCAGAACGTTTTTCTTCATTTTTTTCCTCTAACCGCCTCCTTGAAAGGCTTTGTTGTGGTTACTCCATGCCTCAGGAGAGGCTGTTTACAAAATCGTCGAAACCGAATTCACGCACCAGCTCCACGCTGCCGTCGAGCTGACGCACGGCAATGGCGGGCATGCTCACACCATTGAACCAGTTTTTCTTTACCATTGTATAACCGGCGGCATCGATGAACGACAGCCGGTCGCCTACCTTCAACTCGTGGTCGAACCTGAACTCGCCGAAGATGTCCCCGGCCAGGCAGGACTTGCCGCACACCATGTACTGATGGGGGCCGTCGCAGGGATCCATCTTGGCGGGCTGGCGGTAGATCAGCAGGTCGAGCATGTGCGCCTCGATGGAGCTGTCCACGATCGCCAGCTGCTTGCCGTTGTAGAGGGTGTCGAGCACCGTCACCTCGAGCGACGTGCTGAGGGTGATGGCCGCCTCGCCGGGCTCCAGGTAGAGCTGCACCCCGTAGCGCTCGGCAAAGGCCTTGAGCCGGGCGCAGAACCGGTCGAGCGGATAGCCTTCGCCGGTGAAGTGGATGCCGCCGCCCAGGCTGACCCAGCTTATCCGGGGTTGCGCCAGCAGGGGGCCGAACTTCTCCTCGATCTGGCCCAGCATCTGGTCGAACAGGGCAAAGTCGCTGTTCTCGCAGTTGTTGTGGATCATAAAGCCGGAGATGCGGTCGAGCACCTGTTCGACCTTGGCCGCGTCCCATTCGCCCAGGCGGCTGAAGGGGCGGGAGGGGTCGGCGATCAGGAACTCGGAGCTGGACACGCCCGGGTTGAGACGCAGGCCGCGCACCTGGCCGGCGGAAGCGGCGTCGAAGCGCTCGAGCTGACCGATGGAGTTGAAGATGATCTTGTCGGAGTGGGCCAGCACTTCCTCTATTTCGTCATCGGCATAGGCCACGCTGTAGGCGTGGGTTTCACCGCCGAACTTGAGCTTGCCGAGCTTGACTTCGTTGAGGGAGGAAGAGGTGGTGCCGTCCATGTACTGGCTCATCAGGTCGAACACCGACCAGGTGGCGAAGCATTTCAGGGCCAGCAGCGCCTTGGCGCCGGAGTGTTCGCGCACATAGGCAATTTTTTCCATGTTGCGCAGCAGTTTGCTTTTGTCGATGAGATAGTACGGTGTCTTGATCACCTCAGTCATACCCCCTTAGAGCCTGTCAACAACCCGGTTGGTGGCCGGGAAATTTCAAAGCGCGTGATTATAGAGGAAAGGTGGTGGCGCTTCGAGCAAAAAGTGTAGCCGTCTTTTCTTTGGCTTGGCCAGATTGTGAGCCGGATCCGGATAAATGGCCGGCTGGCTCTTTCTCGGAAGCCGTTTACGATCTGTCGTACTCGGCCAAAGCGCACGGCGCCGCCGACACGCCGTAAACCCTCCCTGTTGCCTCTTCGGCTTGGTCGTAACAAAAAAGCTTCGCGAAGATCGTAAACAGATTCTTAGGCTCGGTAAGAGACAAGAAAAAGGGCCTCCGGCAGGAGGCCCTTTGCATGGCTGGTATTAACCGGTGGGGCTTTAGCCCACCCATTGGGTGATCTGGGCGAAAATCAGGAAACCCATGGCGATGGCGATCCAGGTGGCGAACAGGGGCAGGAAGAACTTGACCCACTTGTTCCAGGTGACGCCGGCCAGGGCCAGGGTGGCCATAAAGTAGCCGGAGGTGGGGTAGAGGATGTTGCCCAGGCCGTCGCCCAACTGGTAGGCCAGCACCGCGGTCTGGCGGGTGACTCCCACCAGGTCGGATAGCGGCGCCATGATCGGCATGGTCACCAGGGCCTGGCCGCTGCCCGAGGGGATCACGAAGTTGAAGCCGAGCTGGGCGAAGAACATGCCGATGGCGGAGAAGATGGCCGGGAAGCCGCCCACCAGGTTGCCCAGGCCGTACACCAGGGTGTCCATGATCTGGCCTTCTTCCAGTACCACCGCCACGGCGCGGGCGATGCCGCAGATCATGGCGCCCACCAGCACGTCGCGGAAGCCTTCGTTGAAGCCTTCGCAGATTTCCTCGGTCTTGAGGCCGGCGATCAGGCCGACCACCACGCCCATGATCACGAACAGCCCGGCCATTTCCATCATGAACCAGCCCTGGGTCAGCACGCCCCACACCAGGGTGGCGAAGAAGGCGAAGGTGGCGAAGGCGGCCCATTTCTGGCGCGGGGTGGCGGTCAGCATGCCTTCGTCGTTGCCGTGCTGGTAGCGGTGACGCTTGTCTGCTTCCTTGGCGTCGCCGTCCATCAGGCTCAGGGCCGGATTGTCGCGCACCTTGAGCGCGTAACGGGTGACGTAGAAGATGCCGGCCAGCAGGATGGCGGCGAAGGCCAGCACCCGCAGCAGCAGGCCGGAATAGAGCGGCAGGTCGGCCAGTTGCTGGCCCAGGCCGGTGTTTATGGGGTTGAGTACCCCGGCGGTAAAGCCGGCGGTGGTGGCGCACAGGGCCACGGCGGCGGCGGTGACCGAGTCGAAGCGCAGGGCGATCATCAGCGGCAGTATCACCGGCACATACACCAGCGCCAGCTCCTGGGTGCCGATCAGGGTGGCGATCACCGCGAAGGTGGTCATCAGCACCGGGATGATGACGATGCTGTTGTTGGCGAAGCGGCGGGTCAGCTTGTCGACCCCGATTTCGATGATGCCGGTACGGCGCAGCACCATGAACATGCCGCCGATGATAAAGGTGAAGAACACCACGGCGCCGGCGTCCATCAGCCCCTTGGGAATGGCCAGCATAAAGTCGACCGGGCCGACCGGGTTGGATTCGATCACCTGGTAGGAGTTGGGATCTATGGTGGTGCGGCCGTTGGGACCGGGCACCCGGTCATACTGGCCGGCGGGCACTATGTAGGTGAGTACGGCGGCGATGGCGCTGAATACGAACAGGATGACGTAGATATGCGGCATCTCGAACGACTTCTTTTTCTTTTCCACGGTATCGGCGGAAAACTGATTGGCTTTAGACATGGGCTCCATGACCTCTCCCTTCATTACATCAATTGAGTTAAGTCCATTTACGCTGAGCGGCGTAGTTTTTTAACAGGTCGTCGTCCCCGTTTTGCACATAAAACGAGAGCGGTTTTGTATTAATGGCTGACCTTGTCGATATTAATAAACCTTTATTAACATGGGATCAACATTTTTTGGAAGTTATTTCCGTCTAATGGAAATATTTAATTTATTTTGACTTAATGGTCAACTTGCTATTATTTCCGGCACCTTCTGGCCATTCGTATCGATCTCTATCCTTCTGTTTTTAAGTGTAAGTTTATGTATGTCAATGATTTTAATATAGTTAATTGTATTGTTTTGTATTTATTTTTGTTTTGTATTTTTATGTGTATTAACTTTGTGTTGTCACTGTTTTGTATATTGTTTCTAATTCTTTTTGTTATTGTGCATTATTTTGATCGATTCCATCTTTATTACCATTTTTCATGATTTTTAAAATTTAAATCTCATAAAAGACTAGTTGATTTCATGTGAAGATATAAAGCCGGCGATGGGCTGCGCTGTGGCATGGCGGTGTCATTCATCTTTGTAGGGCGGTGGTGGCCTGGTGGATGGACAAGGGGGCTGGTGGATGGGCGAGAAACGGGATAACAGGCTGTGTCCAGGCGGACTGGCGTGGGGAGCGGACCGGTGGTGGTCCCCGCTGAGGGGTTGATCGGCGTTGCGGTTGGCGGTCGGGAAGAATAAAAAGGCCCCCGCCGGTGGCGGAGGCCGTTGTCTGTGCCGGAGCACGCCGCTCAGCCGAGCACCACCTCGAGCTGGCCGGGCTCCAGATGGTGCAGGTCGCAATTGTCGTCCTTGCCGATGCGGTCGACAATGATGAAGCGCTGCTGGTCCTGGAGGGAAACGATGGGGTGGTGCCAGGTATCCGCGTGGTAATTGATCCCCTGCCGGCCGTTGGACACAAAGGCGCGGATGTCCCCGGGGGCGGGCGTGGTGCCACACGGCGCCACCAGGATCAGGAAAGGCTGGTCATCAAGCGGGATAAAGGCCTGGGAGCCTTTGGGATGCTTCTCCATCAGGGTCACCGCCAGCGGCAGGCTCCAGGGTGACACGTCCACCAGGCTGATGCCCACATGGGCCTCACTGCCCGCTATCCCGACCCGGGCGATATCGTGGTAGCGCAGGGCTTTGCCGTCGTTGATATAAAACTGGTGCTGGTTTTCGGATTCAATCACATCGCCGAACGGCGCAAAGGCGGCGGCCGTCAGCGGTTGAGCGCTAATGGTTAAGGTCATGGTCGAGTCTCGTTTTTTGGGTAGGAGTCATGGTCACCGGCCCGGGGGCCGGTGAACCTTGTTGTTATCGTTATGGTTATTATCGGGGGCGGGTTATTCCGGCAGCACCAGAATGGCCCGGAAGTCGTTGACGTTGGTGCGGGTGGGGCCGGTTTCCACCAGGGTGTTCAGCCGGGAAAAGAAGCCGTAGCTGTCGTTGTCGGCCAGGTAGTCTTCCGCCTTGAGCCCGGCCGCCTCGGCCTGCTGGTACAGCTCGGGCGTAATATAGGCGCCGGCGTTGTCCTCCACCCCGTCGATGCCGTCGGTGTCGGCGGCCAGGGCGTAGACGCCCTTCAGCCCCTTCAGCTCGTTGAACAGGCTGAGCATGAATTCGCTGTTGCGCCCGCCGCGGCCCTGGCCCCTGATGGTGACCGTGGTTTCGCCGCCGGAGAGGATCACGCAGGGCGCGGAGATCGGCTGGCCGCACTTGACTATCTGCTTGGCGATGGCGGCGTGCACCTTGGCCACCTCCCGCGATTCACCTTCGATGCAGTCACCCAGTACCAGGGGGGTGATGTCGTGGGACATGGCCACGTCGGCGGCGGCGTCCAGCGCATCCTGGGGAGTGGCGATCATGTGGAACTCGGCCCGGCTCAGGCGCTCGTCACCCGGCTTGACGGTCTCGGACTCGGGGCTGTTCAGCCAGTCGCGCACATGGACGCCCACCTCGATGCCGTAGTGGTCGAGGATGGCCAGCGCCTGGGCCGAGGTGGTGGGATCCGCCACCGTCGGGCCGGAGGCGATCACGGTGGGCTCGTCGCCGGGCACGTCGGAGATGCCGAGGGCGATCAGCCGGGCCGGGTAGGCGGCGGCGGCCAGGCGGCCGCCCTTGATGGCGGACAGGTGCTTGCGCACGCAGTTCATCTCGTCGATGGCCGCCCCCGACCGGAGCAGGGCCTTGTTGATGGCCTGCTTGTCGGACAGGGTCAGGCCCGGGGCCGGCAGGCTCAGCAGCGAGGAGCCGCCGCCGGACAGCAGGCAGATCACCAGGTCGTCCTCGCCGAGGCCGGACACCAGTTCCAGGATGCGGCGGCCGACCCGCTCGCCGGCGTCGTCCGGCACCGGGTGGGCGGCTTCGATGATGTCGATGCGCTGGCAGGGCGCGCCGTGGTCATAGCGGGTCACCACCACGCCGGAAAGCTCGCCTTCCCAGATGGCGTCCAGCTCGGCGGCCATGGAGGCGGCGGCCTTGCCGGCCCCGATGACAACGGCTTTTTGACGAGTATCCTTGGGCAGGTATTCGGCCAGGTTGCCCTTGGGCAGGGCGGCGGCCACGGCGCTGTCGAATAACTGCTGTAACAACTCCTGAGGATGGATATCCATGTGCAAATACTCCTGAAAAAACGGCTGTCTCTATCTTACGCTGATGAAGAGGGTGGGGCAGCACAACCGGCAATGAAGATCTAACACAAAGCCCCCTGAGTGAAAGTCTGCTGTTGCCGGTGCCTGCCCCGGTTTTGACCGGCCCGCGACCGAAGCCAAAAAGCCGCGGACCGGTAAAAAGGGTTACTCGCCCCGGATATTATGGTTGGCGAGGTGCTCCAGCGCCTTGACCATGCCGGAGTGATCCCAGCCGTCGCCGCCCAGGGCGGTACAGGTGTTGAACAGTTCCTGGGCACTGGCGGTGTTGGGCAGGGCCACGCCCAGCTCGCGGGCACCGCTCAGGGCCAGGTTCAGGTCCTTCTGGTGCAGGGCGATGCGGAAGCCCGGGTTGAAGGTGCCTTTCACCATGCGCTCGCCGTGCACTTCCAGGATCTTGGAAGAGGCGAAACCGCCCATCAGCGCCTCGCGTACCTTGGCCGGGTTGGCGCCGGCCTTGGAGGCGAACACCAGGGCTTCGGCCACCGCTTCGATGTTCAGCGCCACGATGATCTGGTTGGCCACCTTGCAGGTCTGGCCGTCGCCGTTGCCGCCCACCAGGGTGATGTTCTTGCCCATGGTGTCGAACAGCGGCTTGATGCGCTCGAAGGTGGCCTCTTCGCCGCCGACCATGATGGTCAGGGTGGCGTTGATGGCACCCACTTCACCACCGGACACCGGCGCGTCCAGGTACTGGGCACCGGTTTCGTTGATGCGCTTGGCGAACGCCTTGGTGGCCATGGGGGAGATGGAGGACATGTCCACCACCACCTTGCCGGCGGACAGGCCGTCGGCCACGCCGTCCTTGCCGAACAGGGTCTCTTCCACCTGGGGAGTATCGGGCACCATGGTGATGATCACTTCTGCCGCTTCGGCCACCGCCTTGGGGCTGGCCAGGGCGATGCCGTTGTCACCCAGCAGGTCGGCCGGGGCCGGCTTGTAGTGCTCGGAGAAATACAGGGTGTGACCCGCTTTTTGCAGGTTCTGGGCCATGGGCTTGCCCATGATGCCGGTACCGATAAAACCTATTTTCATGTTCGTTTCCTCTTGGCTGGGGGCGCCGGATGGCCGGCGCCGGGAGCGATCAGTTCAGGGATTCAGGCAACGCCGTGGGTCTTCAGCCAGCCCAGGCCCGCTTCGGTGGTGGTGGCCGGCTTGTACTCGGCGCCGACCCAACCCTGGTAGCCCACCTTGTCCAGGAAGGCGAAGATGTTGTGGTAGTTCAGCTCGCCGGTGCCCGGCTCGTGACGACCCGGGTTGTCGGCCAGCTGGATGTGGTTGATGATGCTCAGGTTTTTCTCGATGGTCGGGATGATGTCCCCTTCCATGATCTGCATATGGTAGATGTCGTACTGGAACGCCAGGTTGTCGGAACCGACCCGCTCGATGATCGCCAGCGCCTGCTTGCTGTTGTTCAGGAAGAAACCAGGGATGTCGCGGGTGTTGATCGCCTCGGCGATCAGCTTGATGCCGGCTTCCTTCAGTTTCTCGGCGGCGTACTTCAGATTGGCGACGAAGGTGGCCTCGGCCTGCTCGGCGGACACCCCGGCGGGCGGAATACCGGCCAGGCAGTTGACCTGCTTGTTGCCCAGCACCCTGGCGTAGGCGATGGCCTGGTCCACGCCGGCCTTGAACTCCTCAACCCGGCTCGGATCGACGGCAATGCCGCGGCTGCCCGCGGCCCAATCGCCGGCCGGCAGATTGAATAGCACCTGCTCCAGGCCGTTCTGGTCCAGCCTGGCCTTGATGTCCTCGGCCGGGAAGTCATAGGGGAACAGGTATTCCACGCCCTTGAAGCCGGCCTTGGCGGCGGCCTCGAAGCGGTCCAGGAAGTCGACCTCGGTAAACAGCATCGACAGGTTGGCGGCTAATTTCGGCATTGCGATGTCCTTATGTTCAGTTGGGGGCATATTCAGTATGGGCCCGACCTGGAGGCCGGGCCGCGTTACTGTCAATCGAGCAGGGAGATGGCGGTGGGGGCGTCGGCACCCTTCTCGGCCAGCTCTTCGAACTCGTTGATGGCGTCGATTTCCACGCCCATGGCGATGTTGGTCACCCGCTCCAGGATCACTTCCACCACCACCGGCACCTGGTGCTCGGCCATCAGCGCCTTGGCCTGTTCGAAGGCGGGGGCGATCTCTTCCGGCTTGAACACCCGGATGGCCTTACAGCCCAGGCCTTCGACCACGGCCTTGTGATCCACACCGTACTCGCCCAGCTCCGGCGCGTTGATGTTCTCGAACGACAGCTGTACGCAGAAGTCCATGTCGAAACCGCGCTGGGACTGGCGGATCAGGCCCAGGTAGGAGTTGTTCACCAGCACGTGGATGTAGGGCAGCTTGAACTGGGCGCCCACCGCCAGTTCTTCGATCATGAACTGGAAGTCGTAGTCACCGGAAAGCGCAACCACCTGGCGACCCGGCTCGGCGGCGCACACGCCCAGGGCGGCCGGGATGGTCCAGCCCAGGGGGCCGGCCTGGCCGCAGTTGATCCAGTTGCGCGCCTTGTACACGTGCAGGAACTGGGCGGCGGCGATTTGCGACAGACCGATGGTGGATACATAGGTGGTGTCGCGGCCGAAGACCTTGTTCATCTCTTCGTATACGCGCTGCGGCTTGACCGGTACGTTGTCGAAGTGGGTCTTGCGCTGCAGGGTGCGCTTGCGCTCCTGGCACTCGGAGACCCAGGCGCTGCGATCCTTCAGCTTGCCGGCGGCTTTCCATTCCTTGGCCACTTCCACGAACAGCTTCAGCGCTTCGCCGGCGTCGGATACGATGCCGAGATCCGGGCCGAACACCCGGCCGATCTGGGTCGGTTCGATGTCCACGTGCACGAACTTGCGGCCCTTGGTGTAGACGTCGACGGAACCGGTATGGCGGTTGGCCCAGCGGTTACCGATACCCAGTACGAAGTCGGAGGCCAGCAGGTTGGCGTTACCGTAGCGGTGTGAGGTCTGCAGGCCGCACATGCCGGCCATCAGCTCGTGGTCGTCCGGAATGGTACCCCAGCCCATCAGGGTCGGGATCACCGGTACGGCCACCAGCTCGGCAAACTCGGTCAGCAGCGCATCGGCGTTGGCGTTGATCACGCCACCACCGGAAACCAGCAGCGGCTTGTCGGCTTCGTTGAGCATGGTCAGGGCTTTTTCAACCTGGATGCGGGTGGCGGCCGGCTTGTAGGGTGTCATCGGCTGATAGGCTTCAGGATCGAACTCGATCTCGGCCATCTGTACGTCGAACGGCAGGTCGATCAGCACTGGGCCGGGACGGCCGGAGCGCATGATGTGGAACGCCTGCTGGAAGGTACCGGGTACCTGGGCCGGCTCCATCACGGTCACCGCCCACTTGGCGACCGGCTTGGCGATGGACTCGATGTCCACGGCCTGGAAGTCTTCCTTGTGCATGCGGGCACGGGGCGCCTGGCCGGTGATGCACAGGATCGGAATGGAGTCGGCGGAGGCCGAGTACAGGCCGGTGATCATGTCGGTGCCGGCGGGGCCGGAGGTACCGATACAAACCCCGATGTTGCCCGGGTTGGCGCGGGTATAGCCTTCGGCCATGTGGGAGGCCCCCTCTACGTGACGGGCCAGCACATGGCTGATGGAGCCCAGGCCACGCAGCGCGGCGTAGAAGGGGTTGATGGCGGCGCCGGGAACGCCAAAGGCTTTGGTAACACCTTCCAGCTCCAGGATTTTGGCTGCTGCTTCGATTGCTTTCATTTTAGCCATAGTCGGTATCCATTCATCTGAGGTGCTCTCGGCACCGTTGTTGATTATCCATGGTGTTCGGTGTGCGGTTCCGCCTGGTGAGGGCGGTTAACAACTGCGCAACCCATAGCCTGATGATACGAAAAAAAATGTGACGATCAACATATTTTGGAAATGATTTTTATGATGTGGAATTTTCTAGGTTTTCAGATTGAGGTGATGAGGGGTTGTTTTTCTATTTAACTGTATGTTTTTTAGGTATTTTATATTTCATTTACAGCAATCTTGTTGGTCGTGGTTTTTATTTCTGTTTTATGGAATCTATTTTTATTTAATGTTGCGTGGTGGCCGGGCCAGAGAAGAGAGGCCGCGAGGGTTAACAATAACATTACCTGTACACTTTTTTACACATAAATGTTTTTGTTTTTGTATTCAATTTTATTGATCAAACGGCGGCTCCGCTCTGCCGGCCCTTGGCGACGGCGGTTGTTGTGCACTGCCATTATTATCGGGTGGCGGCGGGGTATAAGGAAAAGCCGGCGCCGGGGGAAGGCGGCCAGCTTTTCCCGGCAGGCCGTATCGCCCCGTCACCAATGCTCCTGTCATGCGGGCTTAATACTGCTCTGTTATCCATGGACGTGGCGGCTTGCGCTCAACCAAGTACGGGCCGCCCCGAACACTCAGCTTTTTTGCGCTGCACAAAAAAGATCTTGTAAATGCGTTTTGTGCGGTGCAATATTGACCATGCGCGCCGAAACAACAACAAGTTGTGTGACGATGGATTCCCATGTTGGCGTGCAGGGCTCAAGGCCTTCCCATTCTTCAGGAGACGCTAACTATGTCATTATTCGATTTTGAAAAGCTGCAAAACGCCCAACAAGCCAACCTGGCCCTGGTACAGAACCTGAGCAGCAGCCTGTTTGCCAGCGTAGAAAAGCTGGGGCAGTTGCAATACAAGGCCCTTACCGAGCTGAGTGCGACCCAGTTCGACTACGGCAGCAAGCTGCTGGCGGTTCGCGATCCCAAGGCCTTCTTCGAGCTGCAAACCGCCTTCTTCAGCCCCAGCAGCCTGCTGGACCGTCAGCTGGCCTTCAACCGTGAACTGGTTGCCCTGGCCACCGAAGCCCAGGAAGAAGTGAGCAAGTTCGGCGAGCAGCAGATCGCCGCCGGCAGCAAGCAGGTAGACGAGTGGGTCGAGCAGGTTGCCAGCAGCGCGCCGGCCGTGGCCGAGCCGGCGGTTACCGCCCTGAAATCTGCGGTCAGCAACGCCAACGAAGCCTATGAAAGTGCCCAGAAAGTGGTGAAAGAAGCCGCTGACATCGCCGACAAGGCGGTGAAGCAGGCCGCGGAAAACTCCGAAAAAGCCGCCAAGCAGGCCGCCGAAGCCGCGGAAAAAAGCATCAACACCGCCGCCGCCGCGGTAACCAGCTCAGCCCCCGCCGCCAAAACCACTCGCGGTGCGACCAAGGCCAGCTGATAACGATAAATAACAACAAGTTGTTATCTCGTTTGAGACGATAGGGGTCACTCCTTATCGTCTTTTTTTTGCTCCTTGTCCTTGCCTTTGCCCTGGTCCGGGAAGGCGCTGAACAGGCCGAACATGTTCTGGGTGTTGAGGTAGAGGTTGCGCGACTGCTCCACGTACTGGCGCATCAGCTCCTGCATCATGGGCACCTGGCCGCGCATGAATTCGGTCCATGCTTTGGAAGACTGCATGCCGGCCTGGCTCTGGATATCGAGCACCGACTGGATGCTTTCCTCCAGGTAGCTGCCGAGCACCCCCTGGAAGGGGCCGTAGAAGCGGATGATGTTTTTCAGCATATCGCTGGAGAAGATGGGATCGCCGTCGCTTTCCGCCTCCTGGATGATCTGCAGCAGGATGCTGCGGGTCAGATCTTCGCCGGTTTTGGCATCCACCACCTGGAAGGGCTCTTCTTCCTGCACCAGCCGGCGGATATCGGCCAGGGTGACGTGGCTGCTGGTATGGCTGTCGTACAGGCGACGGTTGGGATATTTTTTGATAATGCGGACATCATCCTGCGGTTTTGACATGCGGCACTGGCTCTCGGCTGGCTGGGGTTCAGGGCAGTGTATCCCAATCCCCGGGGGGGCTCAATTTAACGGCAGTGTGCCTGCCCGGCCGCGGGTCCTTAGACACCACCACCTCCCGCACTGCGGTATCGATGCCGGCATCGCCGGCCGGCAGGGTGCGGGAAAATACCTCCAGGGGCAGGGGGCGGCCGAAGAAATAGCCCTGCAGGTAGTGCACCCGCCGTGCCGCCAGGTAATCCACCTGGGCCTGGTTTCCACGCCTTCCGCCACCATCTGGAGTTCGAGCCGGGTGGCCAGGTCGATCACGTTGTCGACCAGGTGGCTGGAGAGGGCGTCGACCCCGATCCTGCCCACGAAGCTGCGGTCTATCTTGAGGTAATCCACCCGGAACTGCTGCAGGTAGGCCAGGCTGGAGTTGCCAGCGCATCAGCACTTCACAGCCGGTGCAACGCTGCTCCTGTCCGTCGACCACGAGTTGCAGTAAAGGCACGAACTCCTGCTGCCGCAGCGCCCGTGCCAGTTCCTGGGCGGGGGAGGTGACGCGGCCCAGCAGCCAGAACAGGCCGGAGCCGGCCCCCAGGCCGAACAGGGGAAGCAGGAGCAGGCTGCCACTGGAATAGGCCCAGGCATGGTGCCAGTCGCTCTGGCCGGAAAGGTGGGTATCGAGCCGGTAGGCGTAGTGTGTGGAAGGGAGAGACAGGCCTTGTCCTTCCTGCTCCGGCAAGCCATCCCGGACCCGGCCATCCGGCCCCATCCAGCGCGAGCCCACGATCAGGCGGACAGGGGCGCCGGCGCCCGGCATGTCGAGGATATTGCGCAGGTAGTAACCGTCTATCCCCACCAGTACGCTGTATTCCCCGGCCGTTTGGCGATAGGCGATAAGGGGGTCACCCGGTTGCCGGACATCAGGCGCAATTGCCCCTCTGTGAAGTCCTCGGTCCGCGAGTCGGCCTGGTAGGCGCCGTAGAGGGAGGTGCAGTCGATATCGCGGCCCCGGGCCAAATTCACGGTGCGGACGTCCGGCACCGCCGCGACCTGCTCGCGCAGCCGCTGCTCCACCAGTTCACAGGGCTGGCCGGCATGCTCCGCCACGGCGTCGGCGGCGCGGCGGGCGTGGTCCAGGGTCTGATCCAGCCTCCGCCGGGCGTGCTCCAACTGGTCTTGGGTGTCCCGGTAGAGTCCGCTCTGGAGCTGCCAGTGGACGATCCCCAGGCCCAGCCGCACGGGCAGCAGGCCGGCGAGCAGGGCCGCGCCCAAGCGCAGGGAAAAACGGCGCAGCCTGGCATGGTGAAATGGCATTCGATATCCCCGGTGTATGTGGAACAAGTATTCTATGTTATCGAACGGGACTCGTTGCAACAGAAATGATGCTAGTCCAGCACCGCCGGCAGGGGACGGGCCCGGAACCTCCGCTGCCGGGCCCGCAAGCGAGTCTTAGCGGCGCGGATCATCGGCCGGATTGACATAGTTCAGTTGCCAGGGGCCGACTGAGGTCAGTTGGACCACCGTCTCGCCCTCGGCCAGGGCGTAGTGGCGCATGCCCGGGGGCATGGCGGTGTAGCTGCCGGCCGCAAGGCGCTGTGCGTTTTCCTTGGCGTGGCTGTCATCCATGCCCAGGTAGACGATGCCGCTGAGCACCGTGACCCTTTCCACGCCGGGGTGCCAGTGCAGCGGGATCAGGTAGCCGTCGGGCAGCTTGAGGCGCATGGTGAAGATCCCGGCTTCGGTCGGGTTGCCTTCCAGCACCGCGAACTGGGCCCCGGCGGGCACCGAGGCCGGACCGGGCTGCCATGCGATCTGCTCGGGCGGGTAAAGCAGGTGTTGCTCGGGGCCCTGGTCCGGGATGTCGGCGGCCAGGGCCAGTGCCGGCAGGGCGATGCCAAGCAGCAGGCCGTTCCATCTTGGTTGCTTCTTCATGATATTATCCTCCCTTCTCCGGGTGTGGTCAGATGGCCGCGCCCTGTCTTAAGCCTACTACATGGGGTATCGAAGGACTTAGGGCTGCCGTTGCGCCCGCACGACCATCGGTGTTCCTTTTTTCAGACGAGGATAAAGATGCAAGTTGCCGACAACACCGTAGTGCAGTTCAACTACATCTTGAAGGGCGAGAATGGCGAGGTGCTGGAAAGCAACGCCGGCCAGTCGCCCCTGGCCTACCTGCACGGCCACCGCAACATGATGCCGGGGGTGGAAAAGGCCCTGGCCGGCAAGGAAACCGGCGAACGGTTCAGTGTGACCCTGCCGGCCGCCGAAACCTACGGCGAGCGCAAGGACGGCCTGACCCAGCGGGTGCCGGTCAAGCACCTCTCCGGCGCCAGCCGCTGGCGGCCGGGCATGACCGCGGTGGTGCACACCGACCAGGGCCACCGCCAGGTGACCATACTGAAAGTCGGCAAGTTCATGGCCGAGGTGGATCTCAACCATCCCCTGGCCGGCCGCACCCTGACCTTCGAACTGGAGGTGGTGGCGGTGCGTTCCGCCAGCGAGGAAGAGATCGCCCACGGCCACGCCCACGGCGAGGGTGGCCACCACCACTGAGCAGTAGGCTTGTTTGGGGTGCGTAAAGAGGCACCAGAGCTGCCTCATCCATCCGTAGGGAACCGCCGGTGGGAAACCCCAACAAAAAGGCCGAGCACATGCTCGGCCTTTTTGTTAGGTGCGGCACGCCTGGGCTAGCCCTCAATCTCCCGAGGCTGGACCAGTCTCAGGTAGTCTTTCATGGGCAAGCTGAACAGTTCACGGTAACTCCGGCACTGAAGACGATCTCTTCCTGGCGTGCGAGTTCGGTGTCTATATACACCGGCATTTCATACAGGTTGCCAAAGGGGGGCAGGGCGCCGACTTCGCAGTCGGGAAACTTCTCGCGAAAGTCGTGTTCATGCAGAAAGGTCACCTCCTGCGCCGACAGGGACCGGGCCAGGCTGTCGGAATGGAGCATCTTGGGGGCGGGCACCACTATCATTGCCATCTGGCCGTCCAGCGTCATAATCACCACCTTGGCTATCACCCGGCCCGGTACATGGGCGGCCTCGGCCACCTCCTGGGCGGTAAACGCCGGCGAGTGAGAAATGACCCTGTATTTCAGGGCAAGATTATGAAACCCCCAGTCCTGCCAAGACTTGCGACAGGTAGGCGTTGTTTCGGCTTGCCCGCTTTTGTTTGCGTTTCATGCCGGCCTTGAAGCTGGTGTCTTCCTTCAACGCATTGAAGGCGATATGCCGGATGGTGGCCATGTTTTCGCCGGCCTGCTCTCGCCGAATGCGACAGTCGTCTTCCCGCATGCCTGCATCGAGTTGCCAGTGCAGCTGGGATTCTATCGACCAGTGGGAGCGGCTGGCTTCCAGCAGCTCCTTGGCCGACAGCTTCGCCGAGCTGATGTAGTAGCGTACCTTGATGTCCTTGGCCGGTTGACCGCCCACTTCCCGTATCGCCGCCACTATCCCCAAGGTTTTCAGCTCCGGCCAGTCAAACACCAGGTCCCCCAGGATGGACAAGTCGTCCACCGCCAGGCTCATCCGGGTTTCCTGGCGGCCATGGCCACTTTCCTGCGTGCTGTAGCTGTCACTATCGGGATGCTGAAACATCTCCATCCGGAAGTAATGATTGAAGGCCTCTTCCAGCTTGGGCTGGTTGCCTTTCACCGCCAGCAGGTAGTCCGCGCCCTTGTTGATCACCTTCTGGGCGATGGCCCGCTGGCAGCCCATGACATCGATGGTCACCAGGCAGCCACGAATGCTCAGCAGCTCCAACAGTTCGGGAATGGCGGTGATCTCATTCGATTTATCATCGGTTTTAACCTGGCCCAGCACCACCTGATTGGCGGCGCTGAACGCCGATACCATGTGGATGGCGCCTTGCCGCCGGCCCTTGTCGTAGCTGCCTCGCAGGGTTTTGCCGTCGATGGCGACCACTTCGCCTTCGGTCGCGTCATGGCACTCTTTCATCCAGGCGGCAAAGCTCTTTTGCAGCTGCCTGGCCGAGAGCATGCCCATCACCCGGGCGATGGTATCGTGCACCGGCACGCCGTTCTCGACGTCGCCGTACTGGCGCAGCCAGTCGAGATGATCGACGCCGAAATCCTCGATTTCCTCCCACCCTTCGGCGCCGCCAATCACCGCCACGATGGTGAGAAAGAGGATGTCCGGGAGCTTGTGCTCCACCTTCCATTGCTGGCGCGGGTCACTGATGATGGAGAGGTGCTGCAAGAGGCCGAGTCCGTTCATGGCGATCATCTGTCGTTGAAAAGACAGCATAGGATCACAGCTGATATTGATCGTCAAAGCGATCCTTCCCCATCGAGATATTTCTTCATAAAATGTGCGCTCCGCTGTACAACGTGGTTGTTAGTGTTTAAATTTTCAACCCGCCAAAAGCCTTGTCCCATAAGGGTTTTTCATGATCTTGCCCTGCGGGCGACCTTGCCTCTCCTTTTCCCTGTGATTGACGTTGGCTCGCCAGCATTTAGGTAAAAACTCATATGAAGCTTTCGCATTATATGCAGCGAAGGTTGCAGATTGGAACACTGACTTGCCTGCAGACGGCACCGACAGGTGGCGCCGGAGCCGATCCCTTTGTCCGACCTTTATCGAGTAACGGAAGAGATGATGGGTTTCATGGTTTAAACCAAACAAAAAAAGCCGGGCGTTTTCCCGGCTTTTTACTTTTTATATCAATAGATTATCTCATGGTGACGAATTCTTCGGCGCCGGTCGGGTGGATGGCCACGCAGGCGTCGAAGTCGGCCTTGGTGGCACCCATTTTCACCGCCACCGCGAAGCCTTGCAGGATTTCGTCCATGCCGAAGCCGATACCGTGGATGCCGACGATTTTTTCGTTGTCACCGGCGCACACCAGCTTCATCTTGCAGGGCTGGCGGTGCCGGGTCACGGCGGTGTACATGGCGGTGAACGAAGAGGTGTATACCTTGATGTTGTCGTCGCCGTAGTGGTCCCGGGCCTGGGGCTCGGTCATCCCCAGGGTGCCGATGGGCGGATGGCTGAACACCACGGTCGGGATCAGGTCATAGTCCATCCTGGCATCGGGCTTGTTGTTGAACAGCCGCTCGGACAGCTGGCGTCCGGCCTTCACCGCCACCGGGGTCAGCTCCACGTAGCCGATGTTGTCGCCCACCGCGTACACGCCCGGGGCCGTGGTGTTCTGGTACTCGTCCACCTTGATGTAACCGTGCTGGTCCACCGACACGCCGGCGGCCTCCAGGTTCAGGCCCCGGGTCAGCGGGCGGCGGCCGATGGCCCAGATCAGGCAGTCCACGGTGAGCGACTCGCCGTTCTCCAGGTGCAGGGTCAGGCTGCCGTCGGCCTGTTTTTCCACGCTCCTGGGCACGGAATGGGTGTGCAGTCGCGGGCCTTCGGTGGCCATCACCTCCACCAGGGTGTCGGTGAGCAGGGGGTCGAAGCTGCGCAGCGGCGCCTGCTTGCGCACCAGCAGATGGGTCTCGGAGCCGAGCGCGTTCAGCACCCCGGCCAGCTCCACCGCGATGTAGCCGGCGCCGGCCACCGCCACCCGCCTGGGCTGCTCGGTCAGTTCGAAGAAGCCGTTGGAGTCGATGCCGTGCTCGGCACCGGGAATATGGGGAACGATGGGCTCGCCGCCGGTGGCGATCAGGATATGGTCGGCGCTGTAGTGCTCGCCGTTCACCTCGACGGTGTTGGCGTCCTTGAAGCGGGCGAAGCCCTTGATCACGGTCACCTTGTTATTGCCCAGCACCCGGTCGTAGGACTGGTGGATGCGGCCGATATAGGCCTGGCGGCTTGCCACCAGCCGGGCCCAGTCGTGGCCCTTGAGATCCACGTCGAAGCCGTAATCGGCGGCGTAGAGTTTGATTGCCTCGGCGACCTGGGCACCGTGCCACATCACTTTCTTCGGTACGCAGCCCACGTTGACGCAGGTGCCGCCCAGATCCTTGGCTTCAATCAGCGCTACTTTTTTGCCGTACATGGCGGCCCGGTTGGCGGAGGCGATGCCGCCGCTGCCGCCACCGATGGCGATATAGTCGAAGTGTTGTGCCATATGTCTGCTCCGTGGATGAGTGGGGTTCGAGTAAAGCGATGGGCCGATTGTACACCAAGTTTTGCCCGAGCAGGCGGTCAACAAATCGCCGTTTCCGCGGTCGATCGGCAGACAAATGCACGAAAGGCTTGAACATTGACGCGGCTATCACCATGTTAGGGGTATTCCCTCGGTTGCCTGCGGGCAAGGCGACGGCCAAAACAAGAAAGAGGTACAGGATATGACGAATCCGCTACTTACCATGGACGGCCTGCCGCCGTTCAGCCAGATCAAGCCGGAACACATCAAGCCGGCGGTGGAGCATGCCATTGCGGATTGCAAGAAGCGGGTGGAAACGGTGCTGGCGCGCCACGAGGAGTTCACCTGGGATAATCTGGTAGCTCCGCTGGAGGAAGTGAACGATCACCTGAGCCGTATCTGGTCGCCCATCGGCCACCTGAACGGGGTGATGAACAGCGAGGCGCTGCGCCAGGCCTATGAGTCCTGCCTGCCGCTGCTGTCCGAGTACCACACCTGGATGGGCCAGCATGAGGGGCTGTTCGACGCCTACCGGAGCCTGGCGGATCGGGACGATTTCAAGAAGCTGAGCCTGGCCCAGCAGAAGGAGGTGGACAACACCCTGCGCGACTTCCGGCTGTCGGGTATCGCCCTGGAGGCGGAGCAGAAGCAGCGCTTCGGGGCCATCCAGGCCCGGCTGTCGGAGCTTGGATCCACCTTCTCCAACCGGGTGCTGGACGCCACCCAGGCCTGGTTCAGGCACATCACCGACAAGGCACAACTGGCCGGCCTGCCCGAGTCCGCCCTGGCGGCGGCCGAGGCCCAGGCCAAAGCCCGGGAGCTGGACGGCTGGGTATTCACCCTCGACATTCCCTCCTACCTGCCGGTAATGATGTACGCCGACGACGCCGCCCTGCGCGAGGAGCTGTACCGGGCCTATTGCACCCGGGCCTCGGATCAGGGCCCCAACGCCGGCGAATTCGACAACAGCACGGTGATCGAGGAAATCCTGGCGCTCAAGCAGGAGCTGGCCGAGCTGCTGGGTTACGACAGCTATGCCCGGGTGTCCCTGGCCACCAAGATGGCCCAAAGCGAGCAGCAGGTGCTGGATTTCCTCGACCAGCTGGCCAGCCGCTCCCGTCCCCAGGGCGAGGCCGAGCTGGCCGAGCTCACCGCTTTTGCCCGCGAACAGCACGGGGTGGAGCGGCTCAACGCCTGGGACATCAGCTACTACGGCGAAAAGCTCAAACAGCACAAATACACCATTTCCGACGAAGAGCTGCGCCCCTACTTCCCCGAGCACCGGGTGGTGCACGGCCTGTTCGAGACCGTGAAGCGGCTGTTCGGCATCAAGGTCAAGGAACGCTTCGGGGTGGAAGTATGGCACCCGGACGTGCGCTTCTTCGACATCTACGACGAAACCGGCGAGCTGCGCGGCAGCTTCTACCTGGATCTGTACGCCCGCGCCAACAAGCGCGGCGGCGCCTGGATGGACGACTGCATCGGCCGCCGCTACCGGGAGGACGGCAGCCTGCAGAAGCCGGTGGCCTACCTCACCTGCAACTTCAACGGTCCGGTAGGCGATCAGCCTGCCCTGTTCACCCACAACGAGGTGCTGACCCTGTTCCACGAGTTCGGCCACGGCATCCACCATATGCTGACCAAGGTGGACGTGGCCGGGGTGGCCGGCATCAACGGCGTGGCCTGGGACGCGGTGGAGCTGCCCAGCCAGTTCCTGGAAAACTGGTGCTGGCAGCCCGAGGCGCTGGCCTTTATCTCCGGCCACTACCAGAGCGGCGAACCGCTGCCGGCGGACATGCTGGAGCGGATGCTGGCGGCGCGCAACTTCCACTCGGCGCTGATGATGCTGCGCCAGCTGGAGTTCGCCCTGTTCGACTTCCGCCTGCACATGGCCAAGGACGGCGCCCAGCCCGGGCGGGTGCAGGAAATACTGAACCAGGTGCGCAGCACGGTGTCGGTGCTGCCGCCGCCCGAGTTCAACCGCTTCCAGCACAGCTTCTCCCACATCTTCGCCGGCGGCTACGCGGCGGGCTACTACAGCTATAAGTGGGCCGAGGTGCTGTCCAGCGACGCCTTCTCCCGCTTCGAGGAAGAGGGGGTGTTTTCGGCCAAGGTGGGCCGCGACTTCCTGCACGCGGTGCTGGAGCAGGGCGGTTCCAAGGAGCCGATGGAGCTGTTCAGGCAGTTCCGCGGCCGGGAGCCGAACATCGACGCCCTGTTGCGCCACTCGGGCATCGCCGCCTGAATCGGGGATAAAAAGGTGGCCTCGGCCACCTTTTTCTTGTCCCCGGCTGGTCATCTGCGGGGGAGATGGGGTATACACCAGCCATAAAGCACGGGTTCCGGGATAATAGTCGACAAGATGGAAAGCAAGGTATCCTCATGGTTCAACCTGTGGTGTCTGGATCAGCTGGTTGAACAGAAGGTGGCAGACGGCGCCTTGTTGTGTCGCACGCAGGGAGACAGCTGGCAGCCGGTGCTGGCTGCGGGCGCGGCGTCGTCCAATGTCAGCCTGGTCAGCCTGAACCGGCCTCAGGGACCGCTGCCCGGCCGTCATTGCCGGGCGCTGCACATGGCGGCCGGCTATTTTCTGTCGCTCGCCCCCAGCTACCCCGGCTATGCCTTGCTGTTCGTCTGGCAGCACAAGGGCCAGCCGCAGCCCCCCACGGCCTGGCTCAACCTGTTCCGGGCCATGTTCAGCCAGCAGGACAGGGCCATGGCCGCCACCGCCTCGCTCGGCCTGCTCAACCATCTGCCGTTGCCGTTGTTCAAGCTCAGCCCCGCCGGCGTCATCCTCTGGTGCAACGAGCCGGTGACGCGGGCGCTGGGTTACCGGCCCGAGGTGCTGCAGGGGCGCCCGATCAGCGAGATCACCCATGCCGCCGACTGGCCCGAGACCCTGCGCCTGTATCGGCGGTTGTGCCAGGAGCCCGGGCAGGGCATGGCCACGCTGGAGAAACGTTACCTGCACAAGGACGGCCGCGCGCTGTGGGGGCGGGTGCACATGACCCTGGTGGCCGACGACCAGGGCCGGCCCGATCACCTCGTGGCCCTGCTGGAAAACCTGGAGCAATCGGGGCGGGACGAATGGGCCCAGCGGTTGAGCCAGAGCCTGGAGCTGTTCCGCCCGGAGGGCCTGATGGTATGCGATGCCGACGGCCGGATCACCGGGGTCAACCCGGCCTTCGAACGGATCACCGGCTATTCCCGGGAAGAGGTGATCGGCCGCTTCCCCTCGCTGCTGAAGTCGGGCATGCACTCCAGGGCCTTCTATCAGCTGATGAACGAGTCGCTGCGCGATCACGGCAGCTGGCAGGGCGAGGTGTGGAACCGGCGCAAGAACGGTCAGGTCTTCCCGGAGCTGCTCAAGATCACCACCCTGATGCGCCAGGGCCGGATCTGTCAGTATCTGGCGGTGTTCAGCGATATCAGCGACAGCAAGCCGGTGGCGCAGCCGGCCCTGCCGGCGGAGGAAGACGGCCTGACCGGGCTGGCCAACCGGGCCAGCTTTCACCGCCGGCTGATCCAGTGCTGCCAGGGCGGCGAGCCCTTCGCGCTGATGATTCTGGATCTCAACAATTTCCGGCTGTTCAACAACGCCATGAACCATCGGGTGGGCGATCAGGTGCTGCGGGAGGTGGCCCTGCGCCTGCAGAGCCGGCTGCGCGGCGGGGATTTCCTGGCGCGTATCGGCAGCGACGAGTTTGCGGTGCTGGTGCCGGGCATAGTGCAGCACCGCCAGGCGCGCATCTTCGGCAAGCACCTGCTGGGGGCGCTCAACCGGCCGCTGCATCTGGCCAGCCAGCACCTCTATGTGGATGCCACCCTCGGCGGGGCCCTGTGGCCCGGCGCCGAGGAAGAGGACGCGGAAAGCCTGCTGCAGCACACCGAGCAGGCGCTGTTCGGCGCCAAGCAGAAAAAACAGCCGCTGGCCCTGTACGACAGCCAGCTCAACCGCTTCCAGACCCGGCGGCTGCGGCTGCAGCACGAACTGGTGGAAGCCGTCAAGCAGGGCGGACTCAGCCTGCACTACCAGCCCATCGTGGACAGCGCGACCGGCGGTGTCACCAAGCTGGAGGCGCTGGTGCGCTGGCAGCACCCCGGGCTGGGCTTCATCTCCCCGGCGGAGTTCGTGCCGGTGGCGGAAGAATGCGGCATGGTGCAGGCCCTGGGCGACTGGGTGCTGAACCGGGCCTGCGCCGATCTGCGCCGGCTGCACCAGGCGGGCTATGCGCTGGAGATGGCGGTGAACCGCTCCAGCCTGGAGTTCCAGAGCCTGGGGCTGGACGGCGGCGAATGGCTGTCGGTGATCCAGCAGCACGGCCTGTCGCCCCGGCACCTCATCTTCGAGATCACCGAGTCCCTGTTCATGCAGGGCAACGAGCAGCACCTGGAGCGGATCAACGCCCTGCGCCAGGCCGGCTGCCGCATCGCCATCGACGACTTCGGCACCGGCTACTCGGCGCTGAATTACCTGCGCGCCTTTCCCATCGATTTTGTTAAAATCGACAAGAGCTTTATCGACCACCTGCCCGGCAACCGGCGCGATGGCCTGCTGCTGGAAGGCATATTGCGCATTATCGGCGATCTGGGGATGAAAGTGGTGGTGGAGGGCATGGAAACCGCCGCCCAGGCAGCCTACCTTGCCGCCCAGCCCTGTCACTACCTGCAGGGCTACCTGATCGCCAAACCCATGGCCATGCGTGAACTGTTACCTTTTTTGGAGTCCTATGACGGACATTCGGTACCCGATTCGGATCGATCTTGACGATCCCGGCCTGGCCGGGGAGGCGGCGCAGGTGCGGCGCCAGATGGCCGGGGTCACGGCCCCGGCGCCTTTCGCCCTGGTGTTCACCGCGGGCCGGCTGGAGCTCTGCAAGCTGGACGAACCCCGGCTCGGCGCCATCCACGTGGATTTCGTGGCGGGAGCGGTGGCGCACCGGCGCAAGTTCGGCGGCGGCCGGGGCCAGAGCATCGCCCGGGCGGTGGGGCTCAAGCACGGCCACAACCCGAGCGTGGTGGACGGCACCGCCGGCCTGGGGCGGGACGCCTTCGTGCTGGCTTCCCTGGGTTGTGTGGTGACCCTGTGCGAGCGCCACCCGGTGGTACACGCCCTGCTCGCCGACGGCCTGCGCCGGGCGGCCCTGGATCCGGAGATCGGTGGCTGGGTCGCCGAACGGCTGCGGCTGCTGCCCTTCGGCCTGACCTTGGCGGACATCGGCGAGGAGCCGGACGTGGTCTACCTGGATCCCATGTTCCCCCACAAGAAGAAGTCGGCACTGGTGAAGAAGGAGATGCGGGTATTCCACTCGCTGGTGGGGCCGGATGAGGACGCCGATGCCCTGCTGCCCCGGGCGCTGGACCTGGCCCGGGCCCGGGTGGTGGTGAAGCGGCCCGACTACGCGGGTTTTCTGAACGAGGTCAGGCCGGCCACCAGTATCGCCACCAAGAACAACCGCTTCGATCTGTATATCAAGGCGGCGCTCTAGTCCCGCGCCATGGCCGCCGTCCGCCGACTATCCTAAGGGAGTCAGTCACGGCTACCACGCTAAATTAGTGTATACTAATTTAATGTGGTGTCCCGTATCAGGAGGATGGCACCATGGCCGAGCAGCCCCCCCCGCTTGTCAAAGCATTTCTCGACAGTGACAGCAGCACCTTCAGTTATGTGGTCTACGACCGGCCGGGTGGCGCCGCCGTGGTGATCGATCCGGTGCTGGATTTCGACTACAAGTCGGGCCGTACCCGCACCGATACCGTCCAACAGCTGGTGGACTTTATCCGGGAGCAGGGGCTGACCCTGCACTGGATACTGGAAACCCACGCCCATGCGGACCACCTGTCGGCGGCGCCCTTCATCCGCGAGCGGCTGGGCGGTAGGATCGGCATCGGCGAGCATATCCGCGAGGTACAGCGTATTTTCAAACAGGTCTTTGATCTGGAAGACGCCTTCCAGCCCGACGGCAGCCAGTTCGACCACCTGTTCGGTGACGGTGACGGTTTCGAGGCGGGTGAGCTGGGATTCAGGGTGATGCACATTCCCGGCCATACGCCGGCGGATCTGGCGTACATCATCAACGAACAGGCGGCTTTCGTCGGCGATACCCTGTTCATGCCGGACGTGGGCACCGCCCGCTGCGACTTTCCCGGCGGCAGCGCCGCCCGGCTGTATCGCTCCATCCACCGGCTGCTGGCCCTGCCGGAGTCGACCGCCCTCTACGTGTGCCACGACTACCCCAAGGGCGGACGCGAGCACCGCTGCCTGACCACGGTGGCCGAACAGAAGTGCTACAACATCCACCTGCGCGGCGGCGTCGGGGAGGCGGAGTTCGTGAAGATGCGCAGCGAGCGGGACGCCACCCTGGAGCTGCCGCGGCTGATCATTCCCGCCATCCAGGTCAATATCCGCGCCGGGTCGATGCCGCCGGCGGACGAACAGGGCAAGGTGTACCTGAAGATCCCCATCGACCAGCTGTAGCCGCCCGCGGCGGCTCAGGCCTGTTGCAGCATGTCGGTAATGGTGCCGGCCTGGCTGCGGATGCGCGCCACCACCTGGCCGGCCCGTTCCGAGACCTGGGTGGACTGCAGCTTGAGCTCGTCCATCAGCCCCATGAAGCGGCCCAGCTCGGCGGCCTGGCTGTCGGCATGGCCGGCGCCCTGCTCCGCCACCGCCGTGGTGGCCTGGGAGGTGGTGCGCACCTGCTCGGTCACCTCCATCAGGGTCTGCGCCTGATCGTGCTGGGCTTCGGCGGCCTGCATCATCTTGCTGATGGTCTGGTCGAGCTCGTCGCTGGCCAGGCGCAGCCGCTCCATGATGCCGCCGATTTCGGTGAGCGAGCCCTGGGTGTTGCCGGACAGCTTGCGCACCTCGTCGGCCACCACCGCGAAACCCCGGCCGTGCTCACCGGCCCGGGCCGCCTCGATGGCGGCGTTGAGCGCCAGCAGGTTGGTCTGCTCGGCGATCTGCTGGATCACCCCGATGATGGCGGAGGCGTCGCCGACCGAACTGGCCAGGCTGGCCAGGGCCTGCTGGCCGGTCACGGCGGCCTGCTGGCTTTGCTCGGCGGTGAGCACCAGCTGTTCGACCTTTTCCCGGCTGACGCTCATGGCCTGCAGGTTGTCGCGGGCGGTGAGTGCGATGTCGTCGGTGGCCTGGCGCATCTGCTGGGCCAGGTGGTTGAGTTCGTTGACCATATGGACGCTGCCGCCCATGGTCTGGTCGGTGGTGTGGGTATGGCGCTGGATATCCAGCACCTCCTCGATCATCTGCTCCAGGGCTCCCGAGACGTGCTGCAGCTGTTCGGCCCGGCTGTGCTGCTGTTGCTGCAGGCGATCGATCAGGCCGTTGAAGCTGGTGGCGATCTGGCCCAGTTCGCTGTTGGGATGGGTCACCGGCAGGGTGGCCAGCTGGCCGTCCTGCAGCAGCTGGCGGAAAGCGTTGCGCAGCAGGCGCAGGCGGTTGACCACCAGGATGCGCTGGAACAGGTAGCTGAGCAGGGCGAACAGCAGCAGGGCGGCGCACAGGGCCAGCAGCAGCAGGGCCAGCTGCCGGTATTCCTGCAGCCGGCTGGCTTCCTGCCGTGCCACCAGCTGATCCAGCTGGTGTTCTATCTCGGTCAGGCTGGCGTTCAGCGCCGTCGAGGCCTGGCCGCGCAGGGCCAGGGTGTCCTGGGTGTTGGCCAGCTCCTTGGGGTAGCGGTTGAGCAGGCTCAGCACTTCCCGTTTGGGGGCGTCGCCGGCCTCCACCGGCTTGGGCTTGCGCAGGGCGAACTCGTCCACTTCCTGCTCCTGGTAGATGCCCAGCAGCGGCAGGGCCTGGAGCCGCCCGGCCAGCTGGTTCAGCGCGTCGAGCTGGAAGTCGAGGGATTCCTTCAGCTGCGGATTGCCGCTGTCGATATAGCCTTGGCGCAGGTGGATAAGGCGCGGCAGGGAAGCCAGCATTTCGGCGGTGATCGCCTGGTAGCGGGGCGCCAGGCTGTGGGGGCTGTCGGCGTAGCGGGCCAGGGCCCTGAGCTGGTCGGCCAGCTCCTGCTCGGCGTGTTGCAACAGGTGCTGGCTGTTGCCGGACAGCTTGCCCGCCTCGCGGAAGTCGTGGGTCAGCTGCTGATGGAGGTTCGCCACCGCCTGCCGTGCCGGCTCGGCGCCAGGGTATTGGCCGAGGGCGCTCTCCATGGCTTGCAACTGGTGCTCGGCCTCGGTCATCAGGCTGGTGTCGCCCCTGGCCAGATAGGCGGAAATGGTGCGGTAGAGGGAGATATTGGCGTCCCGGCGCAGCTGCTCCAGCCCGGCCCGGGTCTGCTCTCCTTGTTGCAGGCGCAGATCCCCCAGGTAGAAGGCGCCGGCCAGTACCAGGGCCAGTAGGATCAGCAACAACGACGACAACAACGAAAACAGTGACACTTTCATCAATCAGACCCCAACGCATCCTTGTGCCCGGGAGACTAAGACAATTTGGTGACAGTTTTATGACGACGGCAGCGACGTTACCGATTTCATCAGTTGTTCATGCAGCGGGTGGGCGGGCAGCGGGCGGTGATGGATCAGCTCCAGCCGGCCTTCCTGCTGGGGGGCGATGCGATAGACGCTGAGCCGGCCGTCGACCTTGTTGAAGGCGCGCCAGCCGTCCTCGACCCGCAGCACCGCCTTCAGCCGGGTGACGTCCAGCGCCTGGCAGAACGCCTGCACCTCCGCCAGGCTGAACTCCACCTCGTCGAGGAAACGCCAGCCGATGGAAAAGTGATCCTCGCCGTGGTTGCTGTAACGGCGCCAGGGCTGGCCGCGGCTGAGCCGGGGGCCCTGGTTGGCGACCAGCGGCCGGGCGGCGTTGCCGGCGTGGGCCTGGGGATGGGCGACCCGGCGCTCCGGGTCGTGGCTGCCCCGCAGCCAGGCGGGATCCAGCCGCCCCTGGCTGACTTCCACCAGTGCCTGCTTGGGCGGCCGGTAGCCGTCCATGCCCCGGCGCAGGGCCTCGAGCGCGGCCTCGTTGCACAGATCGGTCTTGTTGGCGACGACGACGTCCGCCAGGGCCAGCTGATCCTGGAAGGTATCGTGCTCGCGGTAGCGCGGATCGGCCCACTGGCGCGGGTCCACCAGGCAGAAGGCGGAGCCCAATCGCAGTGTCTCCCGGTAGTGCTCGGCGGTGAGGGTGTCGAGGATGCGCCCGGGATGGCCCAGGCCGCTGGGCTCGATCAGCAGGCGGTCGGGCCTGGCCTTGTGCAACAGGGCGTTGAGCCCGATCTGGAACGGTAGGCCGGACACGCAGCACAGGCAGCCGCCGGGCACTTCCTTGATGGTGGCGCCCTGATCCGAGAGCAGGGCGCCGTCGATGCCCACCTCGCCGAACTCGTTGACCAGGATGGCCCAGCGCTCCTGTTCCGGCTTGTGGGCCAGCAGGTGGCGCAGCAGGGTGGTCTTGCCGCTGCCGAGAAAGCCCATGACGAGGTGGGTGGTGACGGGAGTGCTCATAAATCGGTCCGGGAAAATGATTTTGTTATCTTATAACATATTTTGGCAAGGACGAGTACGGGATGGTCATGCCCGCGCAGGCATGACCATATCAATGGCGTGCACATGCCTCAGGGCTGGATCACCACCCGCCCCCTGAGCTTGCCGGCCAGCAGATCCCGGGCCGCTTCTATGCTCTGCTCCAGGGTCAGCACCTGGGCCTGGTCTTCGAAGTCCAGCGGCAGGCTTTCCTGCAGCCGTTGCCAGGCGCCGATGCGCTTGGCCTTCGGCATATAGACCGAGTTGATGCCGAGCAGCTGCACGCCGCGCAGGATAAAGGGCATGACCGTGGTGTGCAGGCCCACGCCGCCGGCCAGGCCGCAGGCGGCCACGGCACCGTCCATTTTGGTCTGGCTCAGGATCTTGGCCAGGGTGCGGCCGCCCACGCTGTCCACGGCGCCGGCCCAGCGCTGGGATTCCAGCGGCGCCGGCTCGGCTTCCAGCTCGGCACGGGAGACGATGGCGGCGGCGCCCAGGGACTTCAGCCAGTCACCGTGCTCGGGCCGGCCGGTGGCGGCATGAACCTCGAAGCCGGCGCCGGCCAGCAGCCGCACCGCCACCGAGCCCACGCCGCCGGTGGCGCCGGTAACCAGCACCGGGCCCTGCTCCGGTTTCACCCCGGCGTGCTCCAGCGCCATCAGGGCCAGCATGGCGGTGAAACCGGCGGTGCCGATGGCCATGGCCCGCTTGGCGCTCATGCCCGGCGGCAGGGGGATCAGCCAGTCGCCCCTGGCGCTGGCCTTCTCCGCCAGGCCGCCCCAGTACTGTTCGCCCACGCCCCAGCCGGTGAGCAGCACCTCGTCGCCGATGCGGTAGTCCGGGTGATCCGAGGCCAGCACGGTGCCGGCGTAGTCGATGCCGGGCACCATGGGCCACTGGCGCACTATCTTGCCCTTGCCGGTGATGGCCAGGGCATCCTTGTAATTGAGGGTGGAGTAGTCGACCTTCACCAGCACGTCGCCGGTAGTGAGCTGGTGCTCGTTGAGCCGTTGCAGGCAGGCTTGGGTGTTTTTGCCGGATTCTTCTAATAGTAAGGCATTAAACATGGTTCTCTCCTGGGCACTGTTTCCTATGACCCAGTGTAAGGAGGCCGGTGCGGATTGCCATGGCCGGCACCGGCTAAATTGTGATTTTGTGAGCCCGCCGCCATCAGGCCCGGGCGGCGGCCGGGGTCTTGAGCCAGGCCTCGTTGAGCCAGAGCGAAGCGAACAGTATGAGTCCGCCCGCGGCGAGCCGCGGCAGGTCGGCGTCCCGGTTCCAGATCAGCAGGTTGACCAGCAGGCCGGCGGGCACCAGGGCGTTGTTCATGATCGCCAGCGCCCCGGCATTGACCCGGGTGGCGCCCTTGTTCCACAGGAAATAGCCCAGGCCGGAGGCACCCAGGCCCAGCCACAGCAGTATGCCCCACTGCAGGCCGGTG
Organism: Zobellella endophytica; assembly: GCF_003012775.1. Taxonomy (GTDB): domain Bacteria; phylum Pseudomonadota; class Gammaproteobacteria; order Enterobacterales; family Aeromonadaceae; genus Oceanimonas; species Oceanimonas endophytica. Next base: position 169,862 of record NZ_PXYG01000004.1, read on the forward strand.
GCGGGGTAGCGGTCGCCGCCGAGTAAAAGCCAGGCCGGCACCGCCACCAGCAGGGCGCCCAGGTAGAAATAGCCGAACAATTGGCGCTGGGGCGGATGCCGCGGATAGCGTTCCATCAGCACCTTGTAGCCCACCTGGCCCAGGGCGAAGCAGAGGTTGGCACCCTGTACCACCGCGAAGCCCAGCAGGTAGGAATCGGTGAGGCCGTCGAAGCGGATCACCAGGGCGCCGAGCACCGCCAGGGCGGCGGTGAGCAGGTAGCCGGGGTTGAAGCGCCGGTGCAGCAGATCGTAGATCAGGGTGACGTAGATGGGGGTGAGCACGGTGAAGATCAGCACCTCCGGCACCGTCAGCAGCAGGAACGACTGGTAGTAGAACAGGTACATGATGCCGAGCTGCACCGCGCCGCAGCCCATCAGCCCCAGCACCAGCCGGGGCGGCTGGCGCCAGGACATCAGCGGCAGGAACAGCAGGGCGGCCAGGGCGACGCGGCTCAGTACCGAGAAATAACTGTCGACGGCCCCGGCCAGGTAGACGCCGATCAGGCTGAAGGAAAAGGCCCACAACAGGGTGACAAAAACCAGATAGGACATGGGATGAAACTTCGCCATTGGTAAACGCGGGCGGCCATGATGGCGCAAAGTGCGGCCCTTGGCCAGCGGCGCCGGCCATAAAAAAAGCCGGTGCAATGCACCGGCCCGGGACCAACATCAGGTTTGTCATAAAGGAGAGAATGACGTCCCGTAATAACGTGGTTTAACACCACTCGCAGAACCCATGAGTCCAGAGACCTGACCCCGTCAATAGGTTGTCAGCGTGGTCACCCGTGTCGCCGGCGTCGAACATTCCGCTTTTCTCCACCCCGGCAAAGTCACCTCGAACAGCTTTGCCGGGACGGAGAGACAGGCAGTACCCCCCATGATGCCACCATGTCCTGAATGTTGCATGCCGGCCCGACGGGCAATACAGCTTCACCACGCCGACGGTTAACTCGTCAACGAGGTGAATTCTATGGGTTGATTATGTATGCTGGAAATGAATTATCATCATTCATGTATGGTTAATATCGATGGATAACCTCTACCAGCGACTGGATCTCAACCTGCTGCGGGTGTTCGATGTGTTGATGCAGTGCCGCAACGTGACCCGGGCGGCGGAGCGGCTCAACCTGTCCCAGTCCACCGTCAGCCACGCCCTGGCCAGGCTGCGCCAGGCGCTGGGGGATCCGCTGTTCGTGATGGCGCGCAAGGAGATGCGCCCCACCGGCCGGGCCCTGGCGCTGGCGGCCCCGGTGCGCCAGGCCCTGGCCCTGCTGGAGCAGGGGGTGCGCCAGTCGGCGGTGTTCGACCCCGCCAGTTCGACGCGCACCTTTCGCATGGCGGTGCCCTCGTCCATCGAGCACGGCGCCGTGCCCGAGCTGGTGGAGCTGCTGCACCGGCGGGCGCCGGGCTGCCGGCTGGCGGTGAGCGAGCTGGTGCATTCCGACTACGAGGAAACCCTGTCCCGGGGCGGCCTGGATCTGGTGGTCGGCTTTGCCGGCGCCGGCCACCTCTCCCCCCGGCTGCTGTTCGCGCCCTGGTTCGACAATCCCATGGTGTGCCTGGCGGCGCGGGACAGCGGCCTGCCGGCGCGGCTGACGCCCGCCGAGCTGGTGTCCTGGAGCCATGTGTCTACCTCGACCTGGGGGCACAACCAGATCCTGGTGAACAACTGGCTGAAACAAAAGGGCAGGGAGCGGCATATCGGGGTCTGGGTGCCGAGCTTCGAGGCACTGCCCAAGCTGCTGGCCACCGGTCGCTACCTGGCGGTGGTGCCGGAGCTGATCGCCCGGGATTTCTGCCGTTACTATCCGTTGCGGCAACACGCGCTGAGCGAGCCCCTGCTCAGTACCTACGTGCTGGCGCAGCATCCGCTCACCGAATTCGATCCGGCGCTGGTGTGGTTTCGGCAGTTGCTGGACGAGGTGGGCGACCGCCTGTGCCGGTCGCCCTGAGCATCAGCCCTTGGGCAGGGGCACCACCAGCATGTCGCAGGGGACGGTGTTCATCAACTGGCGGGCGGAGGAGGTGAGCAGGCTCCAGAAGCTCTGCTCATGGCCGCACACCAGCAGGTCGACCTGGTTCTGCTCCACCGCTTCACTCACTTTCAGCGTGAGATCGCCGCAGATCACCAGTTTTTTCTCGATGGGGTAGTCGATATCCGCCAGGTATTCTTCCAGCCGCTGCTTGGCGTCGGCCACCACCTGGTCCTGGATATTGTCGATATCGATGTCGATCATCTCGGTGTAGAGGTCTTTCAGATCGACGTCCACGTGGATCACCGACAGCTTGGCCTGGTTGGCCCGGGCGCGGTCCACCGCCTTGGCGATTACCTTGCGGTTCTTCTCGGTCATGTCGACCGCCGCCAGTATATGTTTGTACTGATAAGGCTCTGTCATGGCACCTCTCCTTTTTTCCTAACTCTATCAATCCATTAGCCGTTAAACCGTGAGCTGGGCAGGAATTCTGGCAGCCCCTGATTGCCAGCAGCATAGGTCAGGATCGGTCCTGAGCACAATGCCGCCGGCCGGGTATTTCAGCTACGGCTGGCCTGGATCAAATAGCGCCGTGGTGTGTTGTCGAGGGCGGTAAAGGTGCCGAGGCGCACCCGGTAGCCCTGCTCTGCGAGGAACAGGGCCCGATCCAGCAGCAGCCACAGCTCCAGCGGGTAGCGGTAGAGGTGGCGCACCAGCTCGATGCGCTGGACCATCAGCCGGCGCGGCTCGGCCCGGGCCAGCCAGTAGGCGCCGTCGAGGGTGGCGGGGGCGGGGAGCCCCTTCTGCCCGCAGGCCCAGCGGGCGAAGTCGGCGAAATCGCCGCTCAGCAGTTGCTTGGGGAAGGAGGGCAGCGGCAGATATTCATTTTGTTCCCTCAGCGCCCGTTGCAGCTCGTCGAAGGCCAGCCGCCAGCTCAGCTCGATGCGGCGCAGCCGGTGCACCCGTTCGCCGCCGGTCACCTGCTGCTGCAGCGGCAGCCGCAGATCCTGGCGGTCCAGCCCGAGATCCCGGGCCTGGCCGGCGGCGGACAGCGGCCGGTAGCGGTTGCCCTCGATCAGGTGGTAGCAGCAGGGAGAGAGCGCCAGCGCCCGGGTGCCGGCGGCGGCCGCATGGCGCAAAAAGCGCAGGTGCAGCTCGCCGCAGGCGTGCAGGGCCAGGGCCTGCTGTTCGGCAGTGAAGAGCCCGGCGGCGGTTTCGGCCAGGGCATCGGCGCAGACAAAGCGGTGTTCGAGCCCGAGCCGGGCGGCCAACTGTTCACCCTGACGGCACAGATCCGGATTCCATTCCAGGCTGGTGACCGGCCGCGCGGACTGCTGGGCCAGCAACCGGCCGAGGTGGCCCTTGCCGGCGCACCACTCCAGGATGGGATAAACGCCGGTGATATTGGCGGCAAAATCCTTGATTTGCGCCCATTTCCGCCCGGGGATGCCGTTGCTCCAGCGCGGCGTGGCATAGTCGGCGGCCCGCGCCAACGCCGGGAGCCGCGGCCGGTTGAGGGCGACGGCGTCCGGGCGCCACTCGGCCAGGCAGGCCAGGGCGGCGGCCGGGTCGGCCTCCAGCGCCTCCAGCCGGGCCTCGTCCAGTTCTTCGAGCAGGGGGGCGAGTTCCGGCCAGGGCAGGGAATGGCAGGCAAAGGGATAGCGCTGCCAGTCGCCGCGGGTGCGCTGCAGCAGGGTGCTCAGGGTGTCGAAAAGATCGGCCAGGTCGCTCATGGGGGCGGATTATAGCGCCGAGCCCGGCGCCGTGATAGCGGGGGCGGGACCGGGGCGCTAGAATAGCGCCTTTGTGTCGACGAGAGGGGAAGCCCATGCAGGCCTGGGATGTAATCGTGATCGGCGCCGGCGCCGCCGGCCTGATGTGTGCCGCTGAGGCGGGCAGGCGGGGGCGGCGGGTGCTGGTACTGGATCACGGCAAGCGTATCGGCCGCAAGATACTGATGTCCGGCGGTGGCCGTTGCAACTTCACCAACTACCAGGTGGAGCCCAAGGCGTTCCTCTGCGCCAACCCCCATTTCGTCAAGTCGGCCCTGGCCCGCTATACCCAGTGGGACTTTATCGCCCTGGTGGACAAGCACGGCATCGACTATCATGAGAAGACCCTGGGCCAGCTGTTTTGTGACGATTCGGCACAGAACATCGTCGATATGCTGGTGAAGGAGTGCGATCAGGCCGGGGTCAGCATCCGCCTGCGGGCCGAGGTGCTGGAGGTGGACCGGCTGGGCGAGGGCTTTATGGTGGCCACCCACAACGAAGCCTACAGCTGCCATTCCCTGGTGGTGGCCACCGGCGGCCTGTCCATGCCGAAGATCGGCGCCTCCCCCTTCGGCTACAAGCTGGCGGAGCAGTTCGGCTTGCGGGTGCTGCCCACCCGGGCCGGCCTGGTGCCCTTTACCCTGCAGCCGGAAGACAAACAAAGCCTGGAGCCCCTGGCCGGGGTGAGCCTGCCGGTGGTGGCCGAGAGCGAGGACGGCACCCGCTTCGCCGAAAGCCTGCTGTTCACCCACCGGGGCCTGTCCGGCCCGGCGGTGCTGCAGATCTCCTCCTACTGGCAGCCCGGCGAGCGGGTGCGCTTCGAGCTGCTGCCCGCTGGCCGGCTGGCCGAGGGAGTGGCGGACAGCCCCAACCAGGAACTGAAGACCTGGCTCGGCCGCCAACTGCCCAAACGGCTGGTGGAGGCGCTGCTGGCGCGGGAAGGGCTGGTGAACAAGCCGCTCAAGCAATACACCCCGAGGGAGCTGGCGGCGATAGAGGAAAGGCTGGCGGCCTGGTCGCTGCAGCCCGGCGGCACCGAGGGCTACCGCACCGCCGAGGTGACCCTGGGCGGGGTGGACACCCACGAACTCTCCTCCAAGACCATGATGGCCAACAGGGTACCCAACCTCTATTTCGTGGGCGAGGTGATGGACGTCACCGGCTGGCTGGGCGGCTACAACTTCCAGTGGGCCTGGAGCTCCGGTTGGTGCGCCGGTCAGGTGGTGTGAGGTGTGCATTGACAATAAAGTTTGTACACTAGACAAAAAGTTTGTACACAAGCCCATTTTATGACAATAAAGTTTGTACACTGTTCTATACTTAGCTCCAAGATGACATAACGGAGCTAAGCACTTGGCTGGCCGAAGAAAGTTACAAACCACGGAAGACTTTAAACGAGCACTCAAAAATAGTTATGGGTTGGGGCAAGGGGAAAGCTACAAACCATGGCTGAGGGTAGAGGATGTTAATTCACCAGGAAATAGTGGGAAAATAAATGGTTTAAAGATAAATAGGTGTTATACATCCCTTTCTGAAAATGAGAGCTGTTTTTTCTATTTGGCTGAATTTTCTGATTCTGTAATTGATATTAGAGATCAGTTCCCTCTTCTACCGTTAGATCTATCAATAAGAATTTCCTGTGCTTTGGGTTTGAAACATCCAACCATTCCAAGTACGAAAACTCCTAATGTTATGACTACAGACTTCCTGTTAACTCGTACCGATGGCATTAAAATATGGTACGAAGCAGTAAGCGTAAAACCTGAAGATAAGTTCGATGATAAGCGCACTGCTGAAAAACTTGATATAGAAAGGGTTTGGTGGGAGTTGCAGGGTGTGCCTTTCCACATTTTCACCACAACAGATAGGAATAAAATACAGTCAAGAAATATTCAGTGGGCAACATCTCCTGTCAGGCAAGGTAGGATATTTGATTATGAGCTCCTTGTTTTAGCTCTTGATTTCATTACAGTGGGGCTGACGTTTGTAGAATCTCTGTGTAATACCTTCATTGATAATTTGGCTGTAGAGCATGATGATGCATTGACTCTATTAAAAACACTTATTGCCAAGAAGATGGTGCTGATAGATTTAAATAATCCCATAGCAGATACGGGAATACTTCATGTTACTGGCATCAATAAACGTGCAGGAGAAAGAATATATGCAGGTTGAGATAAACGGTGTCTGGGATGTGAATAATTTTGATGGGCTAAGTAATGGCCTTTATCGCTTGCTGGCAAGTTATAAAGAAGATGGCTTGTTGATACTATTTGACTTGGCAGAAAATCTTAGTTTGCAAAAACCGGTTGCTGTAAGTCTTGAAGAGTTCCTGGATGGGATTGAAAGAAAGGATATTAAGCCATCTTCTTTTACTCTCCCCTTTTATCTTCTGTCAAGTGAAGGTGATATACCGAGCGAACATATAAAAAGGCGGGATGATCAGTTCGAATTAATTGAGGAGTTAGTGAATGAACCTTATTTTTTATTCGAAGTGGCGGTTAGTCAACGTTGTAAAATAATACCAGCCCATGCTAGGAGAAAAGGAACTTACGTTCAAAAACTTTATCGCATACTTAACCAATACTGGCGATATGGTCAGGATGTGAATGGTTTGTTGCCAGCATATAAGAACTCTGGTGGCCCAGGGGAGCCTCGTTTGGCAGGGCTAAAAAAGCGTGGTGCACCTATACAGTTATCAACTCCCGGTATGTCGGCAGCATCAGGAAAAAATGCCTCTGAAGAAGACAAGAAAAAGTTTCTTAAGGCTATTAAAAAGTATGCTTTGAAGGGGCGTTCAATGGCTATAAGCCATGTTTATAATAAAATGCTGAATGAATTCTACGCTAACGAAATACTACAAGCAGAGAAAGATGCAAGATCTCCATTAGTGCCGAGCTTGAGATCATTTAGATACTGGGTGAAAAAGCTTATTCCTCAATCAGAATTTATTAAAAAAAGCACAAGTAGTGGCGACTTTGATAGAAATAAACGCGGCCTTCGAGGCTCCACTATAGATCACGCTGAAGTTCCCGGAAGTTACTTCGAACTGGATGCCACAGTTCTTGATGTTCATATTGTATCAGAATTTAATAGGAATCATGTTATTGGGCGACCCACATTATATTATGTTATTGATAAAGTTAGTCGTATGATTGTAGGCCTTCATGTTTCAATGGAATATGCTTCATGGAGGGCTGGTCGTCAGGTTTTAGTTAATAGCTTTTCTTCAAAGAAAGATTTTTGTGCACGTTATGGTATTGATATTAAAGAAGAAGACTGGCCCTGTCGGCATATACCACAGCGTCTGTTATGTGATCGTGGCGAGTTTATATGTAAAGATGCCGAGGAACGTGCTGTTCCATTGATTGGTCACTTGAGCTTTGCGCCACCATATAGAGCTGAAAAAAAAGGAGTAGTAGAGCATAGGTTTCATATTCTTAATGAAAGCCTAATCCACGAGCTGATGGGTACGACCAGAGGGATAAAATATATTCGAGGTGATAAAGACCCACGAATGGATGCAGCGCTTACTCTGAAAGAAGTGACTCAGATGATTATTGAAGATGTGCTCATACAAAACAGTAAAACTCTTGATGCACTTGCGGCTCAAACTACTTTACTGATTGAATCTCAGCTTCGTCCTACCCCGCTAAACTACTGGAATGTTCACTTCAAAAAGCATTTGCATTCTTTGAATAAAGCTAATGAAGCGGAGATAAGGGCAAGATTGTTACCTGTTGAATATGTCTCGATGACAAGTAAAGGCATCAGGCTCAATGATGATATGTACTACGAGTGTGATAGACCTGAGTTTGAAGACTGGAAAACTATTGCAAGGAATTACGGCCGCTCAAAAATGGAAGCACTGATTGATAGTGATAACTCTTCATTTATTTTTGTCCGACTACAGCCGTTAGAGGGCTTTACACGATGCAGATTGATGCAGAGATCATCCATTTTTGAGGAACGACATAAAGCTGATATCTTGTACTTTAAAGACTGGAAAAAGCTTGAGGGAGTCAGGCCTCAAGTATCAACTCGAACTGTTGAAGCTCATGCTAGAAGAAAATCAATAGTTGAGGCCGCAAAGCAAGAAGTACAAGAGCTGCCTAAGCTAAGTAAAAAGAGTGACAAGATTAAAGGGATGAAAGACAGAAGAAGGGAGTATGTAAGTAATGCCAGAGTTGAAGAGAAAATCGATTACGATGATTATGTGACATCCGCTGATAATTCAGTTTCTCGTATTTCAGAAGAACGTAAAGAGAAAGTAATATCTATACTTAAGCGGAAAAAGGATTCTGATAAATGAGGCATGAAGAAGCGAAATATAATAGAGCTATACTTCCTGAACATTGCGGTAATCCATTGATTGAAGCATTACCAGTCAAGTTGTGTGATGATGATTTGGTTGACGTGCTGAGCTACTACCCGCCGTACTCTTCAGATGAAATGAAGCTGGAACCGTCTCACAGAGTGGAGTATCTCACCAGGTTGAAGGCTCTGAGGCAGCCACTACCAATATATTTTGATTGTTTTAGGGCAATTGAAATTGCTATCAAGGAGGGTTATTCAGCCAAAAACCCTTTGTCACCTACGACAATGAATTATTTGCATTACCCTGTTGGTGAGCGTACGAAAGTTGAACCTGGAACTGGTTATTTTCAAGCGAAGGGTTGTGGTATAACTATAATTGGAGAAAGTGGTGTAGGAAAAACCTGCATGCTGGAGCAAATCCTCTGTCACTTTCCTGATACCATCACACACACTCGTTACAATGGTATGTCTATCCCTCTTCGTCAGGTAGTGTGGATTAAAGTAGACTGCCCTGAGGATTCCAGTATTAGGGCTTTGTGCCACAAGATTCTCACCGAGCTGGACATCAAAATGGGTTTGGAACCCACAGCAAAAGAAAGAACAATTCCTTCTTTGATAGAGCAGATTGAAGCACGTATCAAATCCAGCTTTCTTGGAATTCTTGTTATAGATGAAATGCAAAATCTTAACCTGGCTAAAACAGGGGGGGCTGATAGGCTTCTCGGTTTTATCCATAATCTGGTGAATAACTTGGGTATTCCAATTATTTTCTGTGCGAATCCTCCTTTCAATAAGTTGCTAAGCAAAACACTTAAGACGGCAAGAAGGGCCGAGAGTAATGGCTATTTTGACTTTGAACTGATGGAAAATGATGAGGTTTGGGGTGTTTTTGTCGAAGAGTTATGGGATCTACAATGGACTAATGTTAAAACTCCGCTTTCCCAAGAATTGAATGATACACTTTATGATTTATCAGTAGGCAACATAGATTTAGCTGTCAGGATCTTTCGTGAAGCTCAGCGATATATTATTGGCGCTGAAGATGAAAGGAACACTCCAGAAGTGCTTAGGCATGCATCAAGTATTGCCATAAGGGCTTCAAAAGACATTACAGATGAGATGAAAAGGGAGCGTTCCATTTCTCTTCTTAAACGAAAGAAGAAAGAATCTAGTCCCGTTTTAGAGAAATCACCTTCTGATGAAAGGATGTCATTGGTTCACTCAGGAAATCTGCAAACCATACCAGGAGACCTCACCAGGCCGCACCATCCTGAATTCTCTTCTAAAATTAATCAGTTGCAGAACACAGAAGATCTCTACCCTCTTATTGGCGATATGGATTTGATTCAACGAGCTGCGACTCAGGATGATCCCCTGGAGCTGTTGAGGGCCAAGAACATACTCTGTGAAGACCCATTAGAGAAATTTGCCTAGCTGTGGTGGTGTAATGAGGGTGCCAAAGCCTTTCCCGGATGAACTCCTGCTTAGCCGCTTGATACGATACGTGACAATGTTCGGTATGCACATAGGTGATTTTTCGGAAAAGGCTTTTGGAAGCAAGAGAGCCTCGGTACACCCTTTCCTGCCAGCAGGTATTGAGCAGCTTGCTACTCTGATTGGTGAGAATAAAGACGATATTGTTAATGAACAGACGCTGGCCCCGCTGTTTTGCCTGTTTATGCCCAGGTATGCCGCTCAGCTAAGGCGCATGATGCTGGCCTGCGAAGGGGCAAAGGCGGTCAGATACAGTCAGCTTGCTTCCTTTGGCTCTGGAGAGACACTGTGCCTGAAATGGTGCCCGCTCTGTGCTGGTAATGAGTTACAGCAGCTGGGGGTGGCCTATTGGCACAGGAGTCATCAAGTCCCGGGAATAACAGCCTGCCCGTTTCACCCTGTGTTGCTGCGCAGAATGCCTCTGGTACGAAGGCAGCGAGTGATGGCAGGGTGCCTGCCTGAATATACCGATAGGTACATTTCGGCAGAGCCTTTGGAGACGAGAGTTGCGCACTTTGCTTACGAGCTGTTACAGCTGATCACTTGCGAAAGCTGCCAGTTGAATGTGGCCTCGGCATACAGATTAAGGTTGGCGGAGCTGGGATTTATCACAAAGCATGGCAGCGTGCGGCGTGAAGGAGTCATCAAGGCGTTTATAGCTGCTGCAGAGGAATATCGCGCTGCTGCCGATACGCTACTTCCCCGCCATGCTCAGGACTATCGTTATGTCTCTCAGTTACTGGATCCAGAGAGTAATCGTCACCCATTTCGGCATCTGCTTTTCTCCAGCTGGCTTTATCGTCAGCCGCAAGACATGCTCGACTACGCCTTACCTTCGGCAAGCATTTCTGCCGGTAACAAACGAGATAAGCCCCGCACATCCTCAAACGTTGAGCGCAAGTGCCTGAGGTTGCTAAAAGAAAATCGCTCAATGGCTGAAGTGTCTCGTATCACCGGCAAAAGCCGCTGCTACCTGAAGCGGCTGGCCCAACTCCATGATATCCCGATCACGACCAGGCCCAGAACGCTTACCGAGGAGTGCAAGCAGCGCATTCTGCGCTTTGCCCAAGCAGGTGTGCACAGAAGCGCGATCTCGAAGCGTTGCGGAATTGGGATTGGCTCGGTGGAGCAGGTGATTTCCAGTACCCCCGGCTTGGTGGAACGACGCAAGCTGTGCCATTGGGAGTCCATGCGCCGGCGTTGTAGAGTGCAGATCATCAAGTATCGCAACGCTCACCCCGAAGCACACAGAAAAGACTACAAAAGCCGGTGCAACGCCGCTTTCTTCTGGTTGTACCTCAATGATCGCCTCTGGCTACAGGCTGTACTTCCCGAGCCTGTAAAGCCCGCCGGGCGCTATGCCTGACCCCTTCTCCTTCTGACCGCCTTGTTTGTCGCAGGACAGGCTAGGATTTAAGTCTGTAATTCAGCTACTGCAAAATAAAAGTTGACAGATCGGCTCCCTATGAACCAGTATACATACATCGACCTGATTCGTAGCGTTCCTACTGTATTTTTTTTGGGTTGGGTTCATGAGGTAGCGACAGGTGGCAGCCTGTCGCTGCATTCAAAGCTAAACGTGAGGTAGTCACAGAGGAGATTTGAATGAAGCAAGCATATCAAACAAACGCAGACCTGCAAGACATCAGAGTGGTGAAGCGTATCCATCTGATCCGATCCATAAAGCCCACAGAGGCTGGTGTTCTGAAGCATAGCAACACTGTAGGGGCTGAGCAGCGTGCAAAGCGTGAGAGATCTGTTTTCCCAGTGCCTGGCAAGATGAAGACCAGTGATGACGCTTTCTTCTGCGCCATAGAGCGGGTTTTAGCACTTTTTAATAAGCACCATCGCAAGAACCAAAAGAAAGTCACGAGCATAGTTAAAAGCTGGTTTGAGCAGGAGGCTCTGCGTGTTGGCTGGGGAGAAGCGATCTTCTTACCTGATACTCAGACGGGCCGAAGTGCTGGATGCATGCTGCGTACTCCGATGAAGAAAGGATCGAGTCATGTCACAAACCACTAATCTCACGGCACTTGAGGATATTGCTGATATTCGAACCGGATTTACCTTTCGGGAAAAAATTGAAGAGGTATCCGTAAGCGAAGGTACGGCCCATGTGGCCCAGATCAAGGATGTAAGGGCCATGTGGGAAGCTACGAGCTCGTCTCTGATACCAGTCCATCAGCTGCCGCTGATTCGCTGGGAAGGCAAGGATAAGGCGTTTGTGGCTCCCGGAGCTGTGTTATTGCCGTCCAGAGGCACCAAGGGAGGGTACTTTCGTGCCTCTTGCCTGGTGCCTGATGACGCTGCCTCGCTGCCCACTGTCGTGAGTAGCCAGTTTCTGGTCATCACCCCGAAAGAGGGAGTGCTACCTGAGTTTTTGTGCTGGTCGCTCAATCGTCCGGCAATGCAATATTGGCTGTCAGAAGGGGCAGGTAGCCAGGGCACCAACCTTGTGATGTTGAGCACCAAGGTGGCGAGAGAAATAAAACTGGAGATGCCCTCTCTGGTTACTCAACAGAAAATTCTTCGCTTAAACCAGCTTTGGGAGCAGGAACAACAGCTGACCCAAGCCTTGTTAAAAAATCGAGAAGACATGCTGCAAGGCATGTTTCAGCAACTGCTTCAGGAGAAAAATGTATGAACGATAAAATCAATCAGGATCAAATCAACAAGGCGTTGTGGAACGCCTGCGATACCTTCCGTGGCACTATCAGCGCCGACACCTACAAGGATTTCATCCTGACCATGCTGTTCCTCAAGTACATCTCGGATGTATGGCAGGATCACTACGACGGCTACAAGGCTGAGTATGGCGACGAGCCGGAACTCATTGAAGAGATGATGAAAAACGAGCGCTTTGTGCTGCCCCGCGACGCCAGCTTCAACGCCCTGTGGGAACGCCGTCACGAGCCCGGCAACGGCGAGCGCATTGATCAGGCTCTGCACGCCATTGAGGAAGCCAACGGCACCAAGCTGAAAGACGCCGGCAAGAGCGTGTTTCAGGATATCTCCTTTAACACCGACCGGCTGGGCGAAGAAAAGCAGAAGAACAGCATTCTGCGCCACCTGCTGGAAGACTTTGCCAAGCCCGAGCTGAACCTCAAACCCAGCCGGGTGGGCGGCCTGGACGTGATCGGCAACGCCTATGAATATCTCATCAAGAACTTTGCCGCCAGCGGCGGCCAGAAGGCGGGCGAGTTCTATACCCCGCCCGAGGTGAGTGATTTAATCGCCGCCCTGCTCGACCCGCAGCCCGGCGACACCATCTGCGACCCGGCCTGTGGCTCCGGCTCGCTGCTGATGAAGTGTGGTCGTAAAATCGAGGCCAATCATAACAGCCGCCACTATGCCCTGTATGGGCAGGAAGCCATTGGCTCCACCTGGTCACTGGCCAAAATGAACATGTTTCTGCACGGCGAAGACAACCACAAAATCGAGTGGGGTGACACCATTCGCAACCCCAAGCTGCTGGACAAAAACGGCGATCTCATGCTGTTCGATGTGGTCACCGCCAACCCGCCATTCAGCCTGGACAAATGGGGTCACGACGAGGCCGAACACGATAAGTTCAGCCGCTTTCGCCGCGGTGTGCCGCCCAAAACCAAGGGTGACTACGCCTTTATTCTGCACATGATAGAAACCCTCAAGCCCGGCTCTGGCCGTATGGGTGTGGTGGTGCCTCATGGTGTGCTGTTCCGTGGCTCCAGCGAGGGCAAGATCCGCAAGCAGCTGATTGAAGAAAACCTGCTGGACGCCGTGATCGGCCTGCCGGAAAAGCTGTTTTACGGCACGGGTATTCCCGCCGCCATTCTGCTATTCAAAAAGCAGAAAGTGGACGACAAAGTGCTGTTCATCGACGCCAGCCGTGAGTTCAAGGCCGGCAAGAACCAGAACCAGCTGTCTGAAGAGAACATTCAGAAGATCGTCGCCACCTATCAGAACGGCGATAACCTGGACAAATACGCCTACCTCGCCAGCCTGGAAGAGATCCGCGAGAACGATTACAACCTCAATATTCCCCGCTATGTCGACACCTTTGAGGAAGAGGAAGAGATCGATCTGCTGGCGGTGCGCGCCGAGCGTGAACAGCTGAAGGCCCAGCTCAGTGAGCTGGAAGGCGAGATGAATAAATATCTGAAGGAGCTCGACTACCGATCACAAGGGGGCTTGCAATGAAACTCCCAGCTGATTGGAGCTACAAGCGGTTAGAGGATGTAGTTTCCAGAAAGAAATATGCAATGGTTGATGGCCCATTTGGTAGCAATCTGAAGTCAGAGCATTACAAGTCGGAAGGTGTTCCTGTTTTGCAAAGTGGATTTGTTACATCTGGAAAGTTCTCAGCAGATAAGTATGTCTATGTAGACCAGAAACTATTCGACGAACAAAAAAGAAGTGCCGCTAAAGGTGGTGATATTCTGATGGCAAAGATCGGAGCGCAAGCTGGACGATGTGCAATCATCCCTCATGATCATCCCGAAGCCATTATTGCGGGAAACTGCCTAAAATTATCTTTTGATGATAACGACACTGAATTTTTTAGTTTTATACTATATTTCAACTATGAGAGAGACGGTCTCTCAGAGATTAAAACTGAAACTGCGCAGCCAGCCATAAGTTTGAAAAGTTTAAAGGCATACAAAGTTCCAGTTCCACCACCTCCTGAACAAAAGAAAATCGCTAAAATTCTGTCCATATGGGACAAGGCGATCACCACTACGGAGCAATTGCTGGCCAACAGCCGCCAGCAGAAAAAGGCCCTGATGCAGCAACTGCTGACCGGCAAACAGCGTCTGCTGAATAAGGATGGAGTGAGGTTTAGTGGGGAGTGGAAATATTTCACCTTTCAAGATGCGTTCAAAGTTGTCAACAAAAAATCCGCTCAGGTTAAATCTAATGAATATTTAGAGTCCGGCTCTGTTCCTATTGTCGATCAGGGTCAAAAAATGATAGCTGGTTACTGTGGGAATGACGAAGTCTATTCAGACATACCCGTGATTGTTTTTGGAGATCATACCAGATGCCTAAAATGGATTGACTTTATCTTCTGCCCTGGAGCAGATGGCACTCAAGTTCTCGACACGCAACCAAATATTTTTAATAAATTTGGGTATTACACCTTGCTGAATACTGACATTCCGAACCTTGGCTACAGCAGGCATATGCGAGAGTTGAAGGAAAAAGAATTTAAAGTCCCTCTGGATATTGAAGAACAAAAAAAAATCTCTGCCGTGCTGTCCATCGCCGATAGAGAAATAGATACTCTACAACAAAAGCTGGATGCACTCAGGCAGGAGAAAAAGGCGCTGATGCAGCAGTTGTTGACGGGTAAACGTCGAGTTTTGGTTTGATGGGATAAAGATGAAACTTAGAATTAGCAAAATAAAACTAAGAAATTTCAAAGCATTTAAGAGTATATGCATTACTCCCAATCCAGATTTTAATATTGTCATTGGAGAGAATAGTGCGGGTAAATCTACTGTTTTTGAAGCTATACACCTTTGGGAGAAATGTTACAAAACATATATACTCGCCTCCAGAAAAGGGTTTTATAAGGTCAAGAAGTCAACTAATAGATATGTTAATTACCAAGATCTAGACTTTTTACGTATCACCAGTGATGAAGACCTTTTCTATGACCCCAAAGACGCTGAGTTAGGTAAGTGCTCTGAAATAACGCTCACGTTAAAGAATGAAGAGGGTGATGATGAATTTTGGGATCTCGGTTTTAAAGTAACATGCCCAACATCAATTGAGAATGCGTTCTTTCGAGTGCAACCTATAGAAGAAAAGCAATTTAGTAACTTTGCTACATCCTTCTGTGGAGATGGAAAATTTTTAGATGAAGCGATTTTCATCTACCAAACAAGGCCTGTAGCTGGTGTTCATCAGTATGAACCGTATTACAATGAAGCACAAATAAAAAGGAAAATTCAAAAAGGTTCTTCGCACGAAGTTCTGAGGAATAAAATAATATCCAAAAGAAGGTCTATTTCTGATTTGGAAGGGAGTATCTCTGAAATACTTGATAAAAAAGTAAAGTTTGATATACCTAGCCCTGCAAGGAAAGATAAGGATGAGTTTATTCGGCTTGGTGTTTCAATCGATGGGTCAAAGTATTATGATCTCCACTTGCAAGGGAGTGGCTTTTTGCAAATTGTCGAAATACTATCGACAATTGAGTTTATTGATGCCCCTCTCAAGTTATTATTAGTAGATGAACCTGATTCTCACATCCATACTAAGTTACAACAAAGCCTGCTTAGTCATCTAAGAGGGATTGATCATAATCAATTCTTTGTGATTAGTCATAATGACCAGTTTGTCACTAACTCTGAAGATGGAGAAGTTTTCTTCCTGAGTGATGAATCGAAGATTAGCGGTCAGTTAGAAGCAATTAACCCGAGTGGTTTTGACATAATAAAAAAATCCTTAGGTGGCGTGATTATGTCGCTTGAACGGTTGAATCATGCAACACATGTAGTATTTGTTGAAGGTGAAGATGATGCAGAGTATATCAAAAAACTTAACTCAAAGTTAAAGCAAACATTTCAGCCGGTTGGATGTACTTCACACTCTGTTTTTCTTTCATTACGTGGGAAAGACAATATAACACAAAAAATTGAATATAACCGAAGAACTCTGATGTCACTTCTTAAAGGTAAAAAGTGGCATGTTGTTTTCGATCGCGACTTTTCTACAAATGATATTGATAAAAGACTTAAGGAGATGTTAGGAAATAAAGGCTGTACTCCTTATAGTCATGATGGTTACTGTATAGAGTCGGTGTTATTTTCAAACAATATTATCCTTAAAGATTACTTGTGTTCATTGATTCCTGATGTTAGAACTGAATGCGTCTCTATTTTTACAGATAATTGGATGAGGCAGTTGGAGCGTGATATTCACGATATGAGTAGTTCTCTAAATAAAGAGATAGAGGTTAAATTTAATGGTCAGAAAAATAATAGACCAGAATTTGATAACCTTAACTTTATTGATGTTGTTCGATCTTGGAAGGATGATGGCGTATTCAAGCCTGAAAGAGTAATGTCGAAGTCGTTAATAAAAAAATTCGTCATGGATTTAGAGTGTGAAATGGGGGTATCTTTATTCTTGAGAGGGTCAAATCACGACGATGAAGTAGCATCCAAGTTGTTAAGTAACTATTTTGATTACATTAAATCACTGGATGATTTGTTTTCTTCGTTTAAAAGGCTGATGTTGCAGCTTGGAGTTTTACCTGAGAGTAAAATTTGATAAATCGGTAAAGTTGGATGTTGTTGGGCACCAACAAGCAGAAAGAGTTAATAATGACAAAGCACACATTCAAATTTCAGGAAGAATATAGCGCCAAGCTGCCGGCCATGGCACTGCTTGCCAATCTGGGGTGGTCGTTCCTTAACCCGGAGCAGGCGCTGGCGGCCCGGGGTGGCAAGGCCGATGAGGTGGTGCTGCACGGCCTGCTGAGGGCGGAACTGGCCAAACGCACCTATACCCTTGCAGGAA
This sequence comes from Zobellella endophytica, assembly GCF_003012775.1. Lineage (GTDB taxonomy): Bacteria > Pseudomonadota > Gammaproteobacteria > Enterobacterales > Aeromonadaceae > Oceanimonas > Oceanimonas endophytica. Next base: position 186,968 of record NZ_PXYG01000004.1, read on the forward strand.
CCAAGCGGACGCTGTCGGCCAAGGCCATTGATAATCTGGTGGCCGAGGTATGCAGCCCGGCGCTGAACGAAGGCCTGCTTACCGCCAATGAAAGGCTCTATAACCATCTGCTGTACGGCATTGCCGTCACCGAGTTTGTGGATGGCAAAAAGGTCAGCCCCACCATACCGCTGATTGACTGGCACAACCCGGCCAACAATAGCTTTGTGTTTACCGAAGAGTTCACCGTTACCCGTGCCGGTGGCGTAGGCTCTTCGTTTCAAGACAAGCGCCGTCCCGATCTGGTGTGCTTTGTGAACGGCATTCCGCTGGTAGTGATTGAAGCCAAACGGCCCGATGGCCATGGCAACAAAGGCCCTACCGTGGAGGAAGGCATTTCCCAAAGCCTGCGTAATCAGCGGCCCGATGAAATTCCCCTGTTATTTTCCTACAGCCAGCTGTTGCTGTCGATTAACGGCAACGAAGGTCGTTATGGCACCTGCGGCACACCGAAAAAGTTCTGGGCCGCCTGGCGGGAAGAAGACATTACCGATGCAGCCATGCAGGCTTTAAAGAACCGTGCCTTGTCTGCCACTCAGCTACAAACGCTGTTCAGTCATCGTCCGGCAAAGGATCTGGACTGGTATCAGAGCCTGATTGCCGGTGGCGAGCTGGCCATTACCGGGCAGGATAAATTACTGATCAGCCTGCTGAGCCCGAATCGCCTGCTGGAGATGATCCGTTACTTCATTCTGTTTGATAAAAAAGCCGGCAAAATTGTGGCCCGCTATCAGCAGGTGTTTGGCATCAAGCGGCTGATTGACCGCATTCAGACCCAGCGGGCCGATGGTGGCCGGGAAGGCGGTGTTGTCTGGCATACCACCGGCTCCGGCAAGTCGTTCACCATGGTGTTTTTAAGTCGGGCGCTGATATTGCACGAGGCGCTGAAACAATGCCGGCTGCTGGTGGTTACCGACAGGGTGGATCTGGAAAGCCAGCTGAGCAGAACTTTTATGATGAGCGGAGAGCTGGAAGGTAAAAAGGACAAGGCCGACGCCATGGCGACCTCGGGCAAGCGTCTGGCCGAGCAGATTGGTCAGGGCACAGAGCGCATCATCTTTTCTCTTATTCAAAAGTTCAACAGCGCCACCAAGCGTCCGGAATGCCACAATGACAGCCCCAATATCATTGTGCTGATTGACGAAGGGCACCGCAGCCAGGGCGGCGAAAACCACATCAAAATGCGGCAGGCGCTGCCCAGGGCGGCCTTTGTGGCCTTTACCGGCACTCCGCTGCTGCAGGATGACAAAACCACCAACAAGTTCGGCCCCATTGTGCATGCCTACACCATGCAGCGAGCGGTGGAAGACGAAACGGTAACACCGCTGCTCTATGAAGAGCGTATTCCTGACCTGGATGTGAACGAGCGGGCCATCGACAGCTGGTTTGATCGCATTACCGAAGGCCTGAGCGAGCAGCAGAAGGCCGATCTCAAGCGCAAGTTCGGTAAAAAAGGCCAGGTATACGGTGCCGATGACCGTATTCGGCTAATTGCACTGGATATTGCCAATCACTTTGTCAAAAACATCGACGAAGGCCTGAAGGGCCAACTGGCCTGCGACAGCAAGGCCTCGGCCATCAAGTATAAAAAGTATCTGGATGAAGCCGGGCTGTTTGAGTCAGCGGTGGTGATGAGCCCGCCCGACACCCGGGAAGGCAACACTGCCGTGGATGAGTCGGCCATGCCGGAAGTGGCCCAGTGGTGGAAGGACAACGTGGGCAGCCAGGACGAACAGGCCTACACCAAGGATGTGGTGGAGCGGTTCGACAAGGACGACAAGCTCAAACTGCTGATTGTGGTAGACAAGCTGCTCACCGGTTTTGACGAGCCCAAAAATACCGTACTTTATATCGACAAGCCGCTGAAGCAGCACAACCTGATCCAGGCCATTGCCCGGGTGAACCGGCTGCACCCGAAAAAGAAGTTTGGTTTGCTTATCGACTATCGCGGCATCCTGGCGGAATTGGACACCACCATTGCCAAATATCAGGACCTGGCATCCCGCACTCAGGGCGGTTACGACATTAACGACATTGATGGTTTGTATCAGTCCATGAGCACGGAATACAAGCGGCTGCCCCAGCTTTATAAACAGCTGTGGGCCATTTTTGATGGCGTGAAAAACAAAAACGATATTGAGCAGTTGCGCCGGGTGCTGGTGCCCAATATGCAGGAGCGGGACGGCGAGCTGGTGGATGTGCACCTCAAGGTGCGTGAAGACTTCTATGCCGCGCTCTCGGCCTTTGCCAGCTGCCTTAAGGTTGCACTGCAATCAGCCACCTTTTTTGAAGACAAAAGCTTTACCGAAGATGACCGCCGCCTCTACAAGGAAACGGTCAAGCAGTTCACCAGTCTGCGCCAACTGGTACAGCAGGATGCAGGCGAGCGCATCGACTTTGACGAATACGCCGAGCAGGTGAAAAAGTTGCTCGACAAGCATGTGGTGGGCGTGGACGTTAAAGAGCCCGAGGGTGCCTATGAAGTGGGCAAAATGGGCAAGCAACAGCAGCCTCAGGACTGGACCGAAGAGAAAACCCGTAACGAGACCGACATCATCAAAACCCGGGTGACCCGGATGATTGAGCAAGAGCTGAGGGATGATCCTTATGCTCAGGAGGCGTTTTCATGGTTGCTGCGTCAGGCCATTATCGAGGCAGAAAAGCTCTTTGACCACCCGCTGAAACAATATCTGCTGTTCCAGGAGTTTGAACAGCAGGTGCAGGATCGCCGGCTGGATGAGCTACCCGATGCCTTTGCCGGCAACCGCCATGCCCAGGCCTATTTCGGCGTGTTCAAAAAGACGCTGCCCGCCGTCTTTGCCATGACGGATGACCAGGTGCAGAACAAGTGGGTAACGCTTGCCTTTGAGCTGGATGACATCGTCACCGCTGCCGTGGCCGAGCACTCCATCAATCCGCAAAATATTGAGGCGGAGATCCGCAAGCAGCTGTTGCCGCGCCTGTTTAAGGAGTGCAAGGCGGTGGGCGGCGGCATGGATCAGGCCCGCAATATGGTGGAAATGGTGGTGCAGATCACCCGGGTGGGGCTGAGCTGAGTATGAATGTGCCCATTCATGAACAGGGCCGCACCCTTGGTTTCTGGTACGGTGACGAGCGCATTACCTTTGAGCGGGTGAAACGGCGGCAAGGCAGTGACAAGGTACTCATTAAGGTACACCCGGATTGCCGGGTGGTGGTCTCGGCACCGGAAGGCACTCATGATGACGCCGTGACGGCGGCGGTGAAGCAACGTGCCCGGTGGATTCATGAGCAACTGCGGGACTTTCGCCAGCAGCAGGAGCACATAACGCCGCGCCGTTATATCAGTGGTGAAAGCCATTACTATCTGGGCAAACAGCACCTGCTGAAGGTGGTGGTCGACGCTGACCAGCCTCAGGGCGTAAAGCTGCTGCGGGGCCGCCTGGAGGCCTCGGTGCGAGCTTCTGAGCCTGACAGGGTAAAAGCCGTGCTGAACGCCTGGTACAAGACCCGGGCCAGGGAAGTGTTTAACCGCCGGCTCGATGCCCTGTTGCCCCAGGCGCTGTGGGTAGCGGAGCGCCCGCCCCTGCGTATTCTCACCATGCAGACCCAGTGGGGCAGTTGCTCGCCTCAGGGCAGAATTACCCTTAACCCGCACCTGGTTAAGGCCCCGCGTGAATGCGTTGATTACGTGATTCTGCATGAGCTTTGCCACCTGGCCGAGCACAATCATAGCGAGCGTTTTTACCGACTGATGGGCCAGGTGATGCCCAAATGGGAGAATATAAAAACAAAACTTGACGATAAAGCGGCACTTTTTACTAATGATAATTAATGGATTGACTCAGCCACAAGATGGTGAGTTGCTACAAAGCTATATATTCAGAACTTTATCTATGATGGGTGAGAGTGACTTCCGCTTGTTGTTTTTTAATGGTCGCTGGAGATGTCATAGAATTATAGATAATGATCACTATCGATTTTATGAAGGCTTGGGCTTCCGTCATTTAATTAGACTTTATGATGAACTTTTTTGCGTTGGTGAAAAATTTGATTTTGTGTCCGATAGGTTTGGTTGGTCAATAGCCGGGGTTGAACTTTTTTTTAGTAAGAAGAAAGAGGATCGAGGTGGCCCTTTCTATAATATTAAGTATTGCAAGGAATGTATTAATAGACAAATAAGTGAAGTCGGGTTCTCTTGTTTTAAGTCGTCCTGGTATAATTCTTCCAAGTGTGATATTCACGGTTGTGAGATCAATGAACTTCCCGTGGGCTTGAATTTAAGAAAAACGTTAAAGTGTGTCAGGCATATTTTAAGTGCAGATTGGTCTAGCTTAGCATCCATTGAATGTTTTTCTGGTGAGTCAGAAGTGGGTTCTCTTCTTTATAGTTCTCCTAGTATGAGTTTTTCACTTTCCCCATGCGCAAAAAGAGAGCTTGCTTCTTATTTCTTTCGCTCGCAGGCTTACTACCCAGATGGCTTTAACTCACCTGTTACCTATGGAGCTTTATCTAAAAGTGATAGTGATACCTTAACGTCATTTAGTCAAAGGGCTTACATACTTAAAAATTTGAATCTTGTTTTTTCAAATAAATATTACAGTTCGGATTTTCCTGATAGATATATGGCTGAAAACTTTACCGCTCTTGAGTTTAATTTTTTTGGTGTTTTTCATGAGCTAATGAAATCTAAGGTTAGAGACTGTTCTTCATGTGTTCAAGAGAATATGTTTGATTACATTGGCTGTCCATTGAATGTTCATGTGAAGGCGGTGCATAAATATAAGGTAAAAAGAGATAATATGTGTGATGATTATGTGAATTCTTTGGAGGCTAAAGTCCACTTCGCTTATGAGAGGTTGGGTGTTCTTAAAGGAGAAAATTTTGTTTATAGAAGTATTGACAATGTTAAAAATATAGAAGAGATATATGGTAGTATATCTAATTATAAGTTGATAATGAAGGGAAAATTGATCTCTGCAGCTCGCTCAATAAAAACTGGTGGTTAAGGGTGGTTGGCTATTGTGCTATTTTATTTTTTATAATTACATTCCTGCTTTGTGACCAGTCGAGTGTTTTAATTTGAAAGCCAATCCAAAGCAGGTTTATTTTTAGTGTAATGTCACTCTTAAATTTTTTGTGTAGTACACTTAACTTCCCTATAAACTTGTTTGTTGCACAAAGCATTCCCACTAGCTTTAAGTTCTCTTCTTGGGTTTTTCTGTATTTTATTTCAATTTTCTCTTTTATGCAGGGTAAGTCTTTCATTAGTGTTTGATAGCATTCCAGCTCTCCAAAGTATGCAAGAACTGGCGAGAGCGCTGGGGGCAAAGATCCGTGAGCAGAGAAAGGCCAAAGGGTTGTCACAGGACCGCTTTGCTCTGATGTGTGGTGCAGGCGGGAGCTATATGGGTCTGATTGAGAGGGGAGAGGTTAACATTACCGTGGAAAAGCTGTATCAGCTTGCTCTGACGCTGGAGTGTGATCCTGCTTCATTGCTACCTGACTTGATAGAATCATAGTAGGTTTCAGCTAAGCCACTGAAATATCTATTTAAATTTCAGTGGCTTATGAGTTAGTGTACAAACTTTATTGTCGCTTTGGTCATTAGTGTACAGACTTTATTGTCAGTACACATGAGGCGCTGGCGGCCAACCGCCTTGACGGCTGGCGTTCAGACAGGCGGCGACGCTTGTTCCTGGGCACGGCAAGACAGTATCCACTCCAGCAGCATGCGCTTGGCCTCGCCGGTCACCTCGGGCCGGACGTCGATCAGGCCGTAGCCCCGCCGCGTCCGCAGGCTCAGTGACTCCAGCCCAACCAGCATGCCGCCCTCGATCAGGTGGTCGACCAGACCCTTCCACCCCATGCCGACCCCCTGTCCGGCGATGGCCGCCTGGATCAGCAGGGTGTAGTTGTTGAACGTCAGTTCGGGGGTGCCGAGGTAGCCGGTGCCACCGAGCAGCCGGAAATACTCGGCCCAGTCCAGCCAGCTTTGTCCCTGGGTGTCCAGCGCCAGCAGGGGTATCTGCGAGAGCCTTTCGAGCTCGTCCAGGGGACCATGCTGTTGCAGGAAGCCGGGGCTGCAGACCGGAAAGACCTCTTCGGGAAACAACAGCGGGACCGACGTCAGGGCCCGCTCGTCGCAAAATACGATGGCGACATCGACCTCCCTGTCCTGCCAGTCGGGTGGCCCCTGGCTGGTCATGATGCGCACATCGATATGGGGATACTGCCGGCGGAACGACGGCAGCCGGGGCATCAGCCAGTACGCCGCGAACGAGAAATCGGTGAGGATATTGACCCTGGGATGCTGGTTCTGGTGCAGCAGCGCCGTCAGGGTCCGCTCTATGGTGGCGAACCCGTCCTGAACGCTGAGAAACAGGGCTTGCCCCGCCTCGGTCAGCCGGACGCCGCGATAAATGCGCTCGAACAGGGGCAGGCCCAGCTGTTCTTCCAGGGTGCGGATATGCTGGCTGACCGCCGACTGGGTCGAGCGCAGCTCCCTGGCCGCCAGGGTAAAGCTCAAATGTCGAGCCGCCGTCTCGAAGACGCGCAGGCTGTTGGGCGACACCACCCCGCCCAGTAAGGTCACCATCCTGATCGCTCCATGAATAGGCACGCAGAGGGCCAGCGGCGGACAGGCCCGGCTTCGGTATTAACCCGGCTAATGGCCTTCTGGTGACTTTCGAGTGTACAAGCAGTAATAGCAGCTTATCGCCCGATGGGCGACCCTGTCTTACCTCGATGCGACATTAGTCTGGCTAATGAGAAGTATAAAAAATCAACGAGTTTACAGACCCCGGAAGCTGGAGGGAGACTGACGGCAGGACCCGACACCTATCGTCGTAACTACCCCGGGAGGATCCCTGCGTGACCGCCAAGCAACCCAACATCCTGTTCCTGATGGCCGACCAGATGACGGCCTCGGCCCTGCCCATTTACGGCCACCCCCTGGTCAAGACGCCACACCTGTCGCGCCTGGCAGCCGAAGGGGTGGTCTTCGACTCGGCCTACTGCAACAGCCCGCTGTGCGCGCCGTCGCGCTTCACCCTGATGTCCGGCCAACTGCCGTCGCGTATCGGCGGCTACGACAACGCCGCCGATTTTGCGGCCGATACCCCGACCTTCGCCCACTACCTGCGCGATGCCGGCTACACCACCGCCCTCTCCGGCAAGATGCACTTCTGCGGCCCGGATCAGTTGCATGGTTTCGAAGAGCGCCTGACCACCGACATCTACCCGGCGGATTACGGCTGGGTGGTCGACTGGGAGAACTTCGACGAGCGGCCGAGCTACTACCACAACATGTCCTCGGTCACCCAGGCCGGCCCCTGCGTACGCTCCAACCAGCTCGACTTCGACGACGAGGTCACCTTTCGCGCCAGGCGCTTTCTCTACGACTACGTACGCAACGGCGAGCGGCGCCCCTTCTGCCTGACGGTCTCGCTGACCCACCCGCACGATCCCTACACCATCCCGCAGCAATACTGGGATCGCTACAACCACGACGACATCGACATGCCCCGGGTGCCTTATTCACGGAAGCAGTCGGATCCCCACTCAGAGCGGCTGCGCCATGTCTATCAGCTCAATGAGGAGACCCTCGGTGACGAGCAGATCCGCAACGCGCGCCATGCCTATTACGGCGCCATCAGCTACGTGGACGATCGCATCGGTGAGGTACTGGCCACGCTGAAGGAATGCGGCCTGGAGGAGGATACCATCATCGTCTTCTCCGGCGACCACGGCGACATGCTCGGCGAGCGCGGCCTCTGGTACAAGATGAGCTGGTTCGAGGACTCGGCCCGGGTGCCGATGCTGGTCCACGCCCCCGGTCGCTTCGCCCCGCGGCGCGTTGCCGAGTCGGTGTCGACCATGGATCTGCTGCCCACTTTTGCCGAGCTCGCCCGCGACGGTGTCGCACCGGACTACGCCGTCCCCGTCGACGGTCGCAGCCTGCTGCCGCACCTGACCGGCAACGGCGGCCACGACGAGGTGATCGGCGAATACCTCGGCGAAGGCGCCATCGCCCCCTTGCTGATGATCCGCCGCGGGCGCTACAAGTTTGTCCACACCGCCCCGGATCCCGACCAGTTGTTCGATCTCGAGGCCGATCCGCTGGAGCTCAACAATCTGGCCGCGGATCCCGCCCACCAGGGGCTGTGCCAGGAGTTCCGCAACGAGGTTACCCGCCGCTGGGACTATGGGCGGCTGTACCATGATGTCATTGCCAGCCAGCGGCGCCGCAAGCTGGTCGCTCGTGCCCTGATGAAGGGCAAGGTCACGGCCTGGGATCACCAGCCGGTGTTCGATGCCAGCATCCAGTACATGCGCAACACCATCGATCTGGACGATCTGGAGCGACGTGCGCGCTTCCCGGTCGTGTCCACCGACCGGTCATGATGACGTCGCCGACCGACACCCGCCGGCCACCGGCCAGGCTGCAGCGCTGGTTGCCGTTTCTCGGCTGGCTGCCGCAGCAGAACTCGCGCTCGCTGCGCGGTGATGCCATCGCCGGCCTGACCGGTGCCGTGCTGGTCGTGCCCCAGGGGGTGGCCTATGCCTTGCTGGCCGGGCTGCCGCCGGAGTACGGCCTTTACACCGCCATGGTCCCGGCCGTGCTGGCCGCCTTGTTCGGCTCCTCGCGGCAAATGATCAGCGGGCCGACGGCGGCACTGTCGATTGCCCTGTTCGCGACCCTGAAACCCTTTGCCGGGGCGGGCAGCGGCGACTTCATCATCCTGGCGCTGACGCTGACCTTTCTCGCCGGGGTCTTCCAGTTGCTGCTGGGCCTGGCGCGGCTGGGGGCGCTGGTCAATCTCGTCTCGCATTCGGTGGTGATGGGCTTCACCGCCGGTGCCGCCCTGATCATCGCCATCAGCCAGCTTCCCCATGCGTTGGGGCTGGTGTTCGAGGAGCACGTCGGTGTTCTCGACCTCTGGCCACGCTTGGGCGATGTTCGGTTAGACGCCGTGCTGATCGCCGGCTTCACGGTCGCGGCCTGCCTGGCATTCCAGCGTTGGCTGCCGCGCTGGCCGGGCATGCTGCTGGTACTGCTGGCCGCCTCGCTGTTGGCCGCCTGGCTCGACCCACAGCACGCCCTGATCCCGCGTATCGCCGCGGTACCGGCGGGGCTGCCGCCGCTCTCGATGCCGGATTTTTCACCCGATTCGCTACGGTCACTGGTTCCCGGCGCCATCGCCCTGGGGTTGCTGGGGCTGGTCGAGGCCACGGCGATCGCGCGGGCTTTCGCTCTGCGTTCGGGCGAGCGGCTGAACAGCAACCAGGAGTTTATCGGGCAGGGGCTGTCCAACATAGGTGGTGCCTTTTTTTCCGGTTATGTCTCCTCGGGATCGTTCACCCGTTCGGGGCTCAATGCCAGCGCCGGGGCCGGCTCGCCACTGGCGGCGGTGCTGGCCGCGCTGTTCCTGGTGCCCATCATGCTGCTGGCCGCACCCCTGCTGCATCATGTGCCGATGCCGGCCATGGCCGGCCTGTTGCTGCTGGTGGCCGCGAGGCTGGTCGACCGCAAGGGGATCCGCGAAGCGCTGCAGACCAGCCGCTCGGAAACGGCGGTGCTGTCGATCACCTTTTTCAGCACCCTGTTGCTGGCGCTGGAGTTTGCCATTTACTTCGGCGTGCTGGCCTCGTTGGTACTCTACCTGCGTCGTACCACCCGGCCGCCGGTGGTGGAATGCATGCTGTCAGCCGCCCCCCTGGAGATTCAGCAGGCCCTGGAGGAGCCATGCTGTGATGTCGTCCGGATCGACGGTTCGCTGTTTTTCGGCGCCTGTGACTCGGTTGCCCAACGACTCGAGCGTTGTGACCAACCGAATCTGGTGATCCTGGCGGCGGGCATCAACTTTATCGACTTGAGCGGTATTCATCTGCTCCGGCACCAGGCCAGACGTTGCCATGGCCGGGGTGGGAAACTGTACTTGGTTTGGACCAAACCCGACGTCATGGCCCGTTTACAACGGGCCCATCTTGTCGACGGCGATGATTGCCGCGACAGACCGGTGACGATAGGAATCTGAGAGGGATTTCCCATGCTATACAAAACAGTTGAACATGAGCAGAGTAACGGCCTGAATCGGCGCGTTTTCCACGGTTCGGTGGCCGGCATTCTGGTCTTTCTGATCTATGCGATCGCCTTCACCGATCACGCCACGGCGTTCTTCAATGCCGGGCTGGACTGGATAGGGAGCACCTTCGGCTGGTACTACATGCTGGCGGTCGCCGCCTATCTGGTGTTCGTGGTGATGATCGGGGTCTCGCGCTTCGGCAAGATCCGCCTCGGCCCCGATGACTCACGACCGGAGTTCTCGCTGCTGTCATGGTCGGCCATGCTGTTCGCCGCCGGACTCGGCGGCGCCATCCTGTTCTTCGTGATTTCCGAGCCGCTGACCCACTACCTGAATCCGCCGCTCGGCGAGGGAGGAAGCCCCGAGGCCCAGCGCCGGGCCATAGTGCAGACCTTCATGCACTGGGGCATATCGGGATGGGGGCTCTACGTGCTGATGGGCATGGCCCTGGCCTATTTCAGTTATCGCCATCAATTGCCGCTGGCGATTCGCTCGACCCTCTACCCGTTGCTGGGCAAGCGCATCTATGGTCCCATCGGCGATGCCGTGGACATCACCGCCGTGCTGGCCACGGTGTTCGGTATCGCCACCGCGCTCGGCATCGGCGTGATGCAGATGAACTATGGCCTGACCTACCTGTTCGGCATACCGGAAGGGCTGCCCGCCCAGATCATGCTGATCGTGCTGGTGGTGACCCTGGCGACCCTGTCGGTGGTCAGCGGCGTCGGGCGGGGCATTCGCCGGCTGTCGGAGCTCAACCTGCTGCTGGTCGCCGGCCTGGTGCTGTTCGTGCTGATCCAGGGCGATACCCTCAAGCTGCTCAATGCCCTGGTGATGAACACTGGCGACTACATGGCCGCCCTGGTCGGCAAGAGCTTCGATACTTACGCCTACACGCCCGAGGCCCAGGGCTGGTTCAGCGGCTGGACGGTGTTCTTCTGGGGCTGGTGGATCGCCTGGGCGCCCTTCGTCGGTCTGTTCCTGGCGCGCATCTCCCGTGGTCGCACCATCCGTGAATTCGTCGCCGGTGCCCTGTTCATCCCGCTGATCTTCGTGATGGTGATGATGTCCGTATTCGGCAACAGCGGCATCGACATGGTCGAGCAGGGGCTGGTCGAGTTGGGGGAGCAGGCCCTGAACACACCGCCGGCCACCATCTATACCTTCCTCGAGCAACTGCCCTGGGTCGGCCTTACCGCCAGCCTGGTGCTGCTGTTGAGCATCGTCTTCTTCGTCACCTCGGCCGACTCCGGCGCCCTGGTGTTGTCCAACTTCACCTATGTGCTGCGCGACGTGAACCACGACGCGCCCGCCCGGCTGCGGATATTCTGGGCGGCGCTCATCGGCCTGATTACCCTTGCCCTGCTGATCGCCGGAGGACTGCGTACCCTGCAGAGCGCCGTGGTGATCACCGCCTTGCCGTTTTCGGTGGTGATCTTCCTGACCATGTTCGCCATGTATCGTTCGCTGAAGCTCGAAACCGGCAAGGCCGAAGCCCGCCAGCAGGTGGTCGCCAGCGACTGGCGCGAGCGGCTGGATCGAACCCTGGATGGCCTGACCCTGAGCGGTGCGGAAGCCACGCTGCGCCACGCCATTCGACCGGCCCTGGCCGAGCTGGCCGAAGAACTGACGAGCCGCGGCCATCCGGCCCACATTATCGAACAGGAGGTAAAGGATTCCTCACTGCGTTGCCCGGTCTTGCAGGTTGACTTCGAGGGGGCGCCCAGCTTTGTCTACGGCATCCGCCCGCGGCGGGTGCCGCCGCCGAGTTTCCTGCCCGCGGATGACGACTATTATCTGCGGCTCGACGTGTTCCTGACCGAAAACGGGGCAGGGCAGAACCTCAACGGTTACACCCGGCTGCAGGTGGTGCATGACGTGCTGAACGAATACCAGCACTATCTGCAGACATTCGTCGAGCGAAAGCGGAAGGCCGGCGCTGCCCCTTACCAGGGACCCTTGAGGGGAGGGAGCACCGCCTGAGCGGGTGATGCGCCGGGCAAGGGTACCGGTAGTAGAGTCATGGTTTTTCATCAATAATAATGACGATTCCTCCCCGGGTAGTGCGTTACCGGGGGAGGAATCGTTGTTATGTGCCCCCGTCATGCCGGGAAGGCGGCATCCGGCGTCGTGCTGGGAGGCTGCGGTGGTAAGCTACAGCATCTTCCGCCCCGCTCCGGCACAACCGGTCGTTTTTGAGAGAAAAAAGAACAATGGAAAGACTGTTTGAAAAACTGATGTATTCGTCGCGCTGGATCATGGCGCCGATCTACCTGGGGCTGAGCCTGGTGCTGGTGGCGCTGGGCATCAAGTTCTTCCAGGAAATCCTGCATATCCTGCCCAATATCCTGGCGATGAAGGAAGTGGATCTGATCCTGGTCACCCTGTCGCTGATCGACATCGCCCTGGTGGGCGGCCTGATCGTGATGGTGATGTTCTCCGGCTACGAAAACTTCGTGTCCCGGCTGGACGTGGAAGAGAGCGACGACAAGCTGGGCTGGCTGGGCAAGCTCGACGCCGGCTCGCTGAAAAACAAGGTGGCGGCCTCCATAGTGGCGATCTCCTCCATCCACCTGCTGAAAATTTTCATGAACACCGAGAATATCCCCAACGACAAGATCAAGTGGTACCTGCTGATCCATATCACCTTCGTGCTGTCGGCCTTCGCCATGGGCTACCTGGACAAGATCACCCGCAGCAAATAACGCCCGCGCCGCCCGGCTCAGGGCGTCTCGTCGCCGGCCGGCGCCTGCCCGCCGGCGTCGGCCAGCGGGCTGGCCAGCACCTTGTCGATGCGGTTGCCGTCGAGATCCACCACTTCCAGCCGCCAGCCCTCCCAGTCCAGGTGCTCGCCGGTGCCGGGAATGCGCCCCCACAGCCACAGCAGCATGCCGCCCAGGGTGTGGTAGCGGCCGTGTCCGTCTCCCGGCAGCCGCTTCAGGCCGAGCCGGTCCTGCAGCTCGTGCACGGGAAGCAGGCCGTCCAGCAGCCAGGAGCCGTCGTCCCGTTGCACGGCCCAGAACTCCCCGGGCTCCGGCGAGTGAAATTCCCCCGCCAGGGCTTCCAGCAGATCCTGCTGGGTCACCAGCCCCAGGACGTCGCCGTATTCATCCACCACGAATACCATGCGGATGCCGGAGCGGCGGAACTGCGCCAGCAGCTGCATGCCGGTCTGGGATTCGGGCACGAATACCGCGGGTTGCAGCAGCTCGCCCAGCGCCGGCGGCGAGGTACTGAGCTGCTGGCGCAGCAACTGCTTGGCGGTGACCACGCCCAGCACCTCCTGGATGCCGCCCCGGCACACCGGGAAGCAGGAATGTTCGGCGTCGTTGACCCGCGCCAGCATCAGCTCCCGGGGATGGTCGATGTCCAGGAAGACGATGTCGCTGCGTGGCGTCATCAGCGAGATGATCCGTCGGTCGTCGAGGCGGAAAATCTTGCGCACCATGTCGTGTTCATAGGGTTCGATCACCCCGCTGAGGGAGCCTTCCACCAGCATGGCGTCGATGTCTTCCTCGGTCAGGTGGCTGCCGCCCGGCGCCTGCTGGCCGAGCAGCCGCAGCAGGCCGTCGGTGGAGACGGACAGCAGCCAGACGAAGGGGCGCGACAGCTGCGCCAGCCAGGACACGGGCCGGGCCACGCGCCGGGCGATGCCCTCGGCATTGAACTGGGCGAGCCGCTTGGGCACCAGTTCGCCGACGACGATGGAGACATAGGTGATGCCGGCCACCACCATCACGGTGGCCGCGATGGCGCTGGCGCCCGGGCTCAGGCCGGCCTCCCGCAACAGCCCGGCGAGGGGACCGGCCAGGGCCGCTTCCCCCACTATGCCGTTGAGCAGGCCGATGGCGGTGATGCCGATCTGCACGGTGGACAGAAACCGGGTCGGCTCCCGGCCGAGGCGTACCGCCACCGCCGCCGCCCGGTCGCCCTCGTCGGCCAGCCGTTGCAGCCGGCTCTTGCGGGCGGTGACCAGGGCGATCTCCGCCATGGCGAAGAGGCCGTTGCACAGGATCAGGGCGATTAACAGAACGAATTCCATACGGCCTCCTCGGCGTCTCGGCTCAGCCGGCGGTGGAAGAACGGTGGCGGGCCCAGAGCCGCAGACTCAGCTTGGCCGCCTCGTCCAGCAACAGCACGCTGGACGCCACCAGGGCGCAGCGCAGCCAGTCGCCCGGGCCGAGGGCGACGGTGGCGAACACCTGCTGCAGCGGCGGCCAGTGCACCACCAGCAGCTGCAGCAGCAGCACGGCCGCCAGCGCCAGCCACAGCTTGCCGTTGGCCAGGAAATGGCGGTTGAAGGCCGAGCCCTGCTCCGCCCGGGCGTTGAACACGTTGAAGAACTGGTACAGCACGAAGGTGGTGAAGGCCAGGGTGCCGGCCCGCTCCGGCGCGTCCTGCGCCAGGCCGTAGGCGAACATCGCCAGGGTGCCCGTCGTCATGGTCAGGCCGTACAGCGCCAGCCGGCCCAGGCGCCGGCCGGACAGGATCTGCGCCCCGGGCGGGCGCGGCGGCTCCCGCATCAGGCCGGGCCGGGGCGGCTCCACCCCCAGGGTCATGGCGGGCGGGCCGTCCATGATGATGTTGATCCACAGCAGTTGGATGGCGGTAAAGGGCATCGGCAGGCCCAGCAGGGTGGCGCTGAGCACGGTGAGGATGGCGGCGATGTTGGTGGACAGCTGGAAGCGCACGAACTTGACGATGTTGTCGTAGATGGTGCGGCCTTCCTCCACCGCCTGCACTATGGTGGCGAAGTTGTCGTCGGTCAGCACCAGGGTCGCCGCCTCCCGGGTCACGGCGGTGCCGGTGATGCCCATGGCGACGCCGATGTCCGCCGCCTTGAGGGCGGGGGCGTCGTTGACCCCGTCGCCGGTCATGGCGGTGACGTGGCCGTCGGCCCGCAACGCCCGGACGATCTTGACCTTGTGCTGGGGCGAGACCCGGGCGAATACCGTGATATCGTCGATGCGGCGGGCCAGCTCGGCGTCGTCCATGCGCTCCAGCTCGGCACCGGACAGCACCCCGCCCCGCAGCCCCAGCTCTCGGGCGATGGCCGCCGCCGTGGTCTTGTGGTCGCCGGTGATCATCTTCACCTGGATGCCCGCGGCCCGGCAGTGGGCGATGGCCTCGGCCGCCTCGGGGCGCGGTGGATCCATCAGCCCCACCAGCCCCAGAAAGGTCCAGTCGCCGACCCAGCGCCAGAGATCCTCGCCCGGGTCGAAATCGCGGGCCGGGATCTCCCGCTGGGCCACGGCCAGCACCCGCAGCGCCTGGCCGGCGAGGTGGTCGTTTTCCCGGGTGATGGCGCGGGCGGCGGCATCGTCCAGCGGGCGGGGGCCGTCGCCGTGCTGCCAGTGGCCGGCGTGGCCGAGCAGGATGTCCGGCGCCCCCTTGATGTACATCAGCACCCGGTCGCCCCGGTGGTGGAAGGTGGCCATGAACTTGTGGGCCGAGTCGAAGGGGATCTCGGCGAGGCGCGGCGCGCGCTCCTGCTCCCGCTGGGGATCCAGGCCGCCCTTCTGGGCCAGCACATAGAGGGCGCCCTCGGTCGGATCGCCGATGAGCTTGCCGTCGCGCACCCGCGACTCGGTGCACAGCGCCATGGGCGGCAGCATGTCTGCCGGCCCGGGGCCGCCCTCGCTGTGGATCCGGCCGTCGCTGCCATAGCCCTGGCCGCTGGCGCTGAAGCGGTGGCCCGCGTGCCAGCCGGCCCGGGCGGTCATCTGGTTGAGGGTGAGGGTACCGGTCTTGTCGGTGCAGATCACCGTGGTGGCGCCGAGGGTTTCCACCGCCGCCAGTTTCTTCAGGATGGCCTTCTTGCGCGCCATGCGCCACATGCCGATGGCCAGGGTCACGGTGACCACGGCGGGCAGGCCTTCGGGCACGGCGGCCACCGCCAGGGCGACCGAGGTCATCGCCGCTTCGGCCCAGGGCGTGCCGCGCAGCAGGGTCATGGCGAAGATGGCCACCACCACCACCCCGGCGATGGCCGCCAGCCGCTTGCCCAGCCGGTCCAGCTGCCGTTGCAGCGGGGTTTCCCCTTCCGGGGCCTGGGCGATCAGCGTCGCTATGCCGCCCATTTCGGTATTCATGCCGGTGGCCACCACCAGCATTTCGCCCCGGCCCCGGGTGACGGTGGTGTTCATGTACAGCATGTTGCAGCGTTCGCCCAGGGGCAGCTCGTCCTCCGTCAGCGGCGGGGCAAGCTTGCCGACCGGCTGGGACTCCCCGGTCAGCGCCGCCTCCTGCACCTCCAGGGCGTGGGCGGCCAGCACCCGGCCGTCGGCCGGCACCTGGTCGCCCGCCTCCAGCAGCACCAGGTCGCCGGGCACCAGCTCGGCGGCGGCCAGCTCCTGCACCTGGCCGTTGCGCCTGACCCTGGCCCTGGGCACCAGCATGCCCTTGAGCGCGGCCAGGGTGCGTTCCGCCCGGTGCTCCTGGTAAAAGCCGAGGGCGGCGTTGAACAGCACCACCAGCAGGATGACCACCGCATCCTTCAGATCGCCGATGGCCCAGGCCAGCCCGGCGGCGAACAGCAGCACCAGCACCAGTACGGCCTTGAACTGATCCAGGAACCTGAGCCAGGGGGGACGGGGCGCCGTTTCGGCCAGGCGATTCTCGCCGTGCTCGGCCAGCCGTTGCCGGGCGGCTTGGTCGCTCAGGCCGCGGCCGCTGTCGGTGTCCAGCGCCGAGGCGGTTTGCTCCGTGGTCAGCCGGTGCCAGCGTGGTGCCGGTGTCTGCATGATGGTGCTCCCTCCCGTGGTCGGCTCCGCCAGCCGCTACCCCTTCCACCATAGGGCCGGAAGGGGCGGGATGGCAACCACAAATAATGATAACCATCTGTTTTCAAATGGTTAAATGGGAAGGTGAGAGAACCATGTCGTGTTAAGTCCAGGTGGCGACGATGCCTGGGGCGCGGGCGGCCCGCCGGCAAGGTGCACAGCTGCACACGGCGGGGTTGCCTGCCGGCTACATAGTGCCTTAGCCAGCCTGGCGGTGCAGCTCCCCGAGCAGGGTGAGCGCCTCCCGGCTGAGGCGGGTCACCCGTTCCCAATCGCCGGCCGCGATGGCGTCGGCGGGCAGCATCCAACTGCCGCCCACCGTGGCCACGCAGTTCAGGGCGGCGTAGCCGGCCAGGTTGTCCGGGTTGATGCCGCCGGTGGGGCAGAAGCGCACCTGGGGCAGGGGGGCGGACATGGCCTTGAGCGCCGCCGCCCCGCCGTTGGCTTCGGCGGGAAAGAACTTGAGCCGGCTGTAGCCGAGCTCGAGTGCCTGCATGATCTCCGAGGGAGTACTGACCCCGGGGATCAGGGGGGCGCTGCCCCGGGCGGCGTGCTGCAGCAGGCGGGGAGTGCAGCCCGGCGAGATCACGAAACGGGCGCCGGCGGCCACGGCGGCATCGTATTGATCGGGGGTCAGCACGGTGCCGGCCCCCACCAGCGCCTCGGGCAGGGCCTCGGCGATGGCGGCAATGGCGGCCAGCGCCGCCTCGGTGCGCAGGGTGACCTCGAACACGCCGATACCGCCGGCCAGCAGGGCGCGGGCCAGGGGCACCGCCTGCTCGGGCCGGTCGACGACCATCACCGGCATCAGGGGGGAAGCGGCGAAGACCGCGTCGGGTTGGAGTTGCCATGTCATCTTGGGGTTTCCTCTTGCTGTGTGGCCGGCCTTGCCGGCGCCGGGGGTGAAAACAGGCTGGCGCCGTGCTCCGCGTCGGACACCAGCGCCCGCAGGGGAGCGAACAGCTCCCGGCCACAGCCGGCGTCGTTGTCGCTCAGGTCCGGGGTGGCGGGTAGGCGCTCCCGGAGAGGGGCGTCCACCGCCAGGGTGCCGCGCTCCGCGTCCAGGGTGATCAGATCCCCGTCGCACAGCCGCGCCAGGGGGCCGCCCCGGGCTGCCTCCGGGGTCAGGTGCAGGGCTGCGGGTATCTTGCCCGAGGCGCCGGACAGGCGGCCGTCGGTGACCAGCGCCACCCGGTGGCCGGCCTGCTGCAGGTTGCCAAGCAGTGGCATCAGCTGGTGCAGCTCGGGCATGCCGTTGGCCGCCGGGCCGTTGAAGCGCACCACTATCACCCCATCCTGGTGCAGTTCGCCCGCCCGGTAGGCCTCGACCACCGCCTGCTGGCTGTCGAATATCCGGGCCGGCGCCTGGATCAGGCGATGTTCCGGCGCCACGGCACTGACCTTGATGATGGCGCGGCCCAGGTCGCCGTCGAGCACCCTGAGCCCGCCGCTGGCGCTGAAGGCCTGGCCGCGGGGGGCGATCACCGCCGGATCCCGGGTGTCGGCGCAGGGGCGCCAGTGCAGGCGGCCGTCCGCATCCAGGGTGGGGGCGCTGAGGTAGTCCCGGTAGTCGCCGTAGACCGGCAAGGCGTCGGTGTGCAGCAGCCCCCGTTCGGCCAACAGGCGCAGCAGCAGCGGCACGCCGCCCGCCTCCTGGAAGGCATTGATATCGGCCGGTCCGTTGGGATAGATCCGCGCCAGCAGGGGTACCACTGCCGAGAGTTCACTGAAGTCGTCCCAGTTCAGTACCCAGCCCGCTGCCCGGGCAATGGCCACCAGGTGCAGGGTGTGGTTGCTGCTGCCGCCGGAGGCGAGCAGCGCCACCACTCCGTTGACCACCGCCTTTTCGTCCAGCACCCGATACAGAGGGCGGCTCGCCACCCCCGTCGCCTGGGCCGCCAGGCGCAGCGCCGCCTCCATGGTCAGCGCGTGGCGCAGCGGGCTTTCCGGCGCGACGAAGGCGGATCCCGGCAGCATCAGCCCCATGGCTTCAAAGACCAGCTGGTTGCTGTTGGCGGTGCCGTAGAAGGTGCAGGTGCCGGGGGCGTGGTAGGCCCGGTTTTCCATTTCCTGCAGTGCCTCGCGCCCGACCTGGCCGGCGGCATATTGCTGGCGGACGCGGACCTTCTCCTCGTTGCCGATGCCGGTGGGCATTGGGCCGGCGGGGATAAAGGCGGTGGGCAGCTGGCCGAAGCTGAGCGCGCCGATCAGTTGGCCGGGGGCGATTTTGTCGCAGATGCCGAGCAGCAGGGTGGCGTCGAAGGCGTTGTGGCTGAGCGACACGGCGGTGGCCTGGGCGATCAGATCCCGTGAAAACAGGGATAGCTCCATGCCCGGCTGGCCCTGAGTGATGCCATCGCACATGGCCGGCACGCCGCCGGCCACCTGAGCGCTGTGGCCGTGCTCGGCGAGCGCCGCCTTGATGGCGGCGGGGTAGGCATCGTAGGGCTGATGTGCGCTCAGCATGTCGTTGTAGGCGGTAACGATGGCCAGGTTGGCCCGGGTCATGTCCAGCAGCCGTTTTTTCTGCGCCGAGCAGGCGGCGGCCACCACATGGGCCAGGTTGCCGCAGGCCAGGCCGGCCCTGGCCTTGCCCTGTGCGGCTTGGTGTTCCATACGCTGCAGGTAGGCGGCCCGGCTGGCGCGGCTGCGGGCCAGGATCCGCGCGGTGACGTGTTCAAGGGTATGATGCATGGCTGACTTCCTGTTCGGTTGTTTTGGTTGCCGTTCTGTTTTTAGTGATGGGTGATTACGCAACTCAGGCGGCCGGGATGCGCAGTCGGTTCACATAGCCGCGGGTAACTGCAGCCAGATCGTCCCCCAGCAGCGGCGACTCGATGCCGCGCGGCACTGTCGTCGGCAACAGGGGTATCAGCGGGGCCCAGGTATCCGGCGCCTCGTCGAGGGACACGGCATGCACCTTGCCGTCGCGCTCCCGGCTGGCCTTGACGTGGATATATTCGACAAAAGACGCCAACTGCGCGGCGGCCCTGGCGTTGTCCTCCCCCAGCCAGTGCCAGTTGGCCATGTCGAAGGTCATGCCGATGGGGGCGCCTTGCTGCTGTACCGCTTGGAAGAAACGGAGCAGGGGGGCCGGGGTACCACCCTCCGGGGTCTGGTCGTTTTCAATTAACAGCCGGATGTCGCCGGTGCGGAGCAGGGCCGTGAGCCCGGCCAGCCCGGGGTTGTCCGGAGCATGGCCGAGGGGCAGCTTGAGCAGCCGGGCGCCCAGCTGGGTGGCCTCGTCCAGCCGTTCCGTCAGCCCGTGCAGATCCGGCGTGCCGGTGGGGTCGAACAGGGGCGTGGGAGAGGAATAGACACAGCTCAGGTGGCATGCGCGGATCTGCTCCGCCAGGCCGGGGAGCGATTCGTCCCGGTTGAGCAGTTCTCGGCGTATTTCCACGCCGTCCGCGCCGCTGGCGGCGATGATCGGCAGCAATGCCGCCTGGCCGCCCAGGGCACGAACTTTGTCGTGACCGTAGGCGGAAGTAACGACGATAACCTCTGCTTGCATGTGGTGATCCCTGTAATCGGATACGGCAGCCGTATCCGGGATAAAAGTGGTATCGGTGCCGTTGTCGGACGAAATAAGGTCTCCGGCTGTCAGCCCTGTGGAGGGAACACGGCCGCCGCATTGGCGCAGTTGCGGCCGAGATCCCCGTCGAGGGCGGCGATCAGGTTGTCGACGGCGCAGCGCACCATGGCCAGCCGGGTTTCGTGGGTGGCGGAGCCGATGTGCGGCAGCAGCACGGCGTTGTCCAGCCGGCACAGGGGCGAGCTGCCCGGCAGCGGCTCTACCTCGAACACATCCAGGCCGGCGGCGCGGATGCGGCGCTCCTGCAGGGCCTGGATCAGCGCCGGTTCGTCGACCACCTTGCCGCGCGAGCCGTTGATAAAGATGGCGTCGGGCTTCATCAGCGCGAACTGCTCCCGGCCGATGAAACGCTCGGTCCCGGGCGTGAGTGGCAGCACCAGACAGACGAAGTCGGCCTCGGCCAGCAGGGCGTCCAGCGGCATCCGGGTGGCGCTCAGCTGCGCTTCCGCCTGTTGGTGCGGGCTGCGGTTGTAGTAGTTGATCTTCATGTCGAAGCCGAGGTGGGCGCGCTTCGCCAGGGCGTAGCCGATGCGGCCCATGCCGATGATGCCCATGGTCTTGCCGTGCACGTCCACGCCGAAATGCTCGGGCCCTATGCTGCCCTGCCAGCAGCCGTCACGCACCAGGTTCGACAGCTCCACCACCCGTCGGGCGGTGGCGATGACCAGGGCGAAGAGGGTGTCCGCCGTGGTTTCGGTCAGCACCGAGGGGGTGTGCATCAGGGCGATGCGGCGTCGGTTGAGGGTGGCGAGATCGAACTGATCGATGCCCACCGAAATGGTGGACACCGCCCGCAGCCGGGGCGCCTGCGCCAGCATTTCAGTGGTGACCGGGGCGCTGGCGCCGATCAGCCCCTCCGCCTCGGTAAGGGCCGCCATAAAGTCGGCCCTGTTGTGGGGGCCGATGCCGTCGAAGGCGCTGACCTCGAACCGGTCCCGCAAGCGGGCCAGCTCCGCCTCGGGAAGGGCTTTGTACAACACGATTTTCGGTTTCATGCGCTTTCCTTGTCGGCGAGCAGCCGGTCGAGGGTGGAACGGTCGGGCAGGCCTTCGCTGTCGCCGGCCACCTGGACTGCCAGCGAGCCCAGCAGGTTGCCCCGCCGAGCTGCCCGGGCGAGGGGCAAGCCTTCCAGTAGGGCGGAGATCACGCCCACGGCGAAGCTGTCGCCGGCACCGACGGTGTCGACCACCTTGGCCACCGGGAAGGGCGCCGCCATACCCTGCTCGCCGCGAGCGGTCTTGTAGTAGGCACCCGCGGGGCCCAGCTTGATCATCACGACGCCAACCCCGCGTGCCAGGTAAAAGTCGGCGATGCGCGCGGGCTCCCGCTGCCCGGTGAGAATTTCGCCTTCCTCTATGCCCGGCAGCACCCAGTCGGCCTTGCAGGCCAGGGCGTTCACTTCGGCCACCATGGTCTGTGCGTCCGGCCACAGGCTCGGGCGCAGATTGGTGTCGAACGACACTGTTCGTCCGGCCTGCTTCATGCCGTCGAGTGCGGCATGGCAAAGGGCGCGCAGGCTGTCGGACACCGCCGCCGCCACCCCGCTCAGGTGCAGGTGCCGGCCGGCGGTAAAAAAATCGGCGTCGTAGTCGCCGGTTGACAGGGTGCTGGCCGCCGAGCCCCGGCGAAAATACTCCACCCGGGGATCGCTGCCGTCGTCCGTTCTGGCCTTCAGCTGGAAGCCGCTGGGAAAGCGTGGATCCGTGATCACCCTGTCGGTATTGATCCCTTCCCCGGCGATCTCGCGACGAATGTACTCGCCGAAGGCGTCGGCCCCGACCTTGGTGACGTAGCCCACGCCGAAGCCGAGCCGGGCCAGGCCGATGGCCACGTTCAGCTCGGCCCCCGCCAGGCGGCGGATGTAGCTGCTGGCATCCGCCAGGGCGCCGCGCTGCTGGGCCGTGAACATGGCCATGGCTTCGCCGATGGTCACCACATCCAGATTCTGTACCGATGTCATGGCATCCTCTCGCTTGTGAGGTTGAAGTTCGCGTCCGGCCGGTCAGCCGGTCGACGGGGAATGATTATGGGACCGGTTCCATAACGTGTTAAAGTCGCTTGGCCCAATTTTGTGAAACGGCGCAGAAAAAAAGCATAATATGACGGGGTCACGGCGGGGACTGCCGAAACCGGGGGGGCAAGCACGGCGCCAGGCCTCCACCACCATGGTTGTCGCGCCCGAACAGGATGGAATTGATTTGAAAAAAAACATTAAAAAACAAGGTCATGCAACCATATCCGACGTGGCCAGGCAGGCCGGGGTCGGCAAGACCAGCGTGTCCCGCTACCTCAATGGCGAGCTGCAGCTGCTGTCGGAAGATCTGCGCAGTCGCATCGGCGCGGCGATCAAGGCGCTGGATTACCGGCCCAGCCAGTCCGCCCGGGCGCTCAAGGCCGGGCGTTCCAGGCTGATTGGCCTGGTGCTGGCGGACATCACCAATCCCTACTCCATCGGCGTGCTGCGGGGAGTCGAAAAGATCTGCAACGAGGCCGGCTACATGCTGATGGTGTGCAACACCAACAATGAGCCCGAGCAGCAGAACCGCTATCTCGCCCTGTTGAGCAGCCATCGGGTCGATGGGGTGATCATCAATTCCGTGGGCATGTCCGACGAGTCGCTGCAGGCCTTTGCCGACATCGATTGTCCCTTCGTCTTCGTCGATCGCAAGAGCGCCGGCTTCGACTGTGACGTGGTGGGCCTGGACAACCGCCAGGCGATGAGCATCGCCGCCGCCCACCTGATCGAGCAGGGGTACGAGTCCATCCTCTTCCTGACCCAGTCGCTGGCCATCGATACCCGCAGCGAGCGGTTGCGGGCGCTGCGGGAGTTTGTGGGAGAGGAGCCCGGCATGAGCTGCAGCCATTTCGAATTTACCAAGGAAGAACAACAGGTTGACCACGCCATTGCGGATTTTGTGGCGGCCAACCGGGGGCTGAAGAAGGCCATCGTTACCGCCAACGGGGTGGTCACCATGATCACCGCCAAGGCGCTGAAACGGCTGCGCATCGACTGGGGCGCCCAGATCGGCCTGCTCAGTGTCGACGATCTGGACTGGGCCGAGCTGCCCGGCGCCGGCATTACCTCGGTGCGCCAGCCCAACCAGTTGATCGGCGAAACCGCCTGTGCCCTGCTGCTCCGGCGGATCGAGGGCGACACCGGCGCCCATGAGGCCCGTTTGTATCCTGCCGAACTGGTGATCCGCGGCTCCACCACCATGTAGCGGCGGGGAACCGAAGCTGGCGTGGGCAAAAAGCCGCCGGCGAACGGTTTTTCTGTCGGCTTTTCCTGTAAATCCATGATCCCCGTCACGCACTATTTTCCGATCTGCCGGGTGCCGTCACAAAATGGGCGCGAGTCCGTTTCCTTTTTTAGGAACCGGTTCCATTATTCTTCCGTGCCCAAGGGCGGTGCCTTGCACACGGAACATGACTCAGGATTTTGGAGGACGGAATGAAAAAGGTATTGGCGTTATTGGTAGCGGCGGCATTGGCGGGGTGTGGCGAGCAGGAGGCGGACTCCGGCGCCATCAGCATCATCGCCGCGCACAACCAGACCAACATCTCCAGCCCCTACCAGACAGGGATGTTGAAGCTGAAAGAGGTGGCCGAGCAGGGTGGGGAGTTCAGCGTGGAGGTGCATGCGGGCACCATCGGTACCAACGAAAACGAACTGATGGAAAAACTGGTGCTGGGCGGCGCCGATCTGGTGCTGGTGTCGCCGGGCTTCATGACTTCCGCCGGCATCGATGAGGTGGACCTCTTCTCCCTGCTGTACCTGTTCGACGACTACGAGCACTGGGAAGCGGTGGTCGACGGCGAGGTCGGCGACAGGATGGCGGATCTCATCTTCGCCGAGTCGGGCGAAAAATACCGCGTCGTCGGCTACTGGTCGGCCGGGGTGCGCCACTGGTATGGCAAGCAGCCGGTCAACAGCCTGGACGACCTGAAACAGATGAAGATCCGTACCCAGACCGCCGGGGTGGTGTCCCAGTTCTGGCTCGACGCCGGGGCGGTGCCCACCTCCGTGGCCTGGGCCGAGCTGTATCAGGCCCTGTCCAGCAACGTGGTCGATGCCTCCGAGAACGCCTACCCCTACCTGGTGCCGATGGAGCATCACAAGACCGCCAACGGCAAGTACATCTCGGAAACCGGCCACGATTACACCACCCGGCTGCTGCTGCTGCGCAACGCCACCTGGGAAAAGCTGGGCGACGAGCAGCGCGAGCGCTTTATGGCGGCGGTGCACCAGGCGACCCGGGCCGAGCGCCAGGCCATCTACACCGAGGAGAGCCAGTACAAGCAACAGGCCATCGAGGGCGGCGCCATCGTCAACACCCCGGACCGCCAGCCGTTCATGGAGCTGGCGCAGCGAATCCAGCAGCAATGGGCCGAGCAGCACGGCATGAGCGAGCTGGTCGAGCAGATCCGGCAGGCCCGGTAACGGCCGCCCGGGCGTGAAACTTCAAAGGATCGGCTGCACCCCGGGTGCAGCCCCATACAACGGGGAGTGACGATGGAACGATTTATCACCTGGCTGGCCAGGCTCCAGCTCGCGATCGGGACCCTGGCGCTGGTCATCTTCGTGGCCGCCACCCTGCTGCAGGTACTGGCGCGCTACCTGAACATCTCGGTGCTGTGGACCGAGGAAGTGGCGGTCAACGCCTTTATCTGGGCGATATTCTCCGGCGCCGCCGTCATGGTCCGGGAGAAAAAGCACTTCAGCTTCAACGCCCTGGCGCTGAAACTGAGCGGCCGGGCCCGCCTGGCGCTGGTGCTGTTCGAACAGTCGGTCATGCTGGTGTTCTGCGTGTTGTGCGCCTTTTACAGCGTGGAAATCACCGACACCTTCTGGCATTCCAAGTGGATCACCCTGCCGTCGTTGCAGCAGGGTTATGTCTGGCTGGTACTGCCGATTACATTTGCGACTTCTTCGATTTATCTGCTCGAGGGCATGTTGAAGGAGATCCGGGTCTGCATCAAAAGGGAGAAGCCGGCATGGAGCTAGGACTGATAGTGGTGCTGTTCGTCGCCTTGATTATTCTCGGCATTCCGATTGCCTTCGCCATCGGCATCGCCGCCCTGGCCGGGGTGGCCAGCATCGGCGGTATTCCCAATACCATGATCCCGATGAAGATGTTCTACGGGCTGAACTCCTATGTGCTGCTGGCGGTCCCCTTGTTCATCCTGACCGCCAACCTGATGAACAGCGGCAGGATCTCACGCAAGCTGATCGACTTTTCCATCGCCCTGGTCGGGCGCAAGCCGGGCGGCCTGGCCCATGCCAACGTGATGGTGTCGATGATGTTCGCCGGGGTCAGCGGCTCGTCCACCGCCGACACCGCCGGGGTGGGCAAGATCCTGATCCCCAGCATGACCAAGAAGGGTTACAGCCCGGAGATGTCGGTGGGGGTGACGGCGGCCTCGTCCACCATCGGCAGCATCATACCGCCCAGCATCACCATGGTGATCTACGGCGGCCTGACCAATACCTCCGTCGGCCAGCTGTTTATCGGCGGCCTGCTCCCCGGGCTGCTGATCGGCTTCGGCATGATGGCGATGATCAGCTACTTCGCCAGGAAGGACGGGCTGCCGGTGGCGGACAAGGTATCGCGCGGCGAATTCATGGCGCTGCTGAAGGACGCCATTCCGGCGATGATCACCCCGCTGATCATCATCGGCGGCATCGTCGGGGGCATCTATACCCCCACCGAGGCGGCGGCGTTCTCGGCGGTGTACGCCTACCTGATCAGCGCCTTCTACTACAAGACCATCAGGCTGAGCGATCTGCCGGAGATCTTTATCGACACCCTCAAGCTGAGCTGCCTGTCGCTGTTCGCCCTGGCGGCCGCCTCGGCCCTGGGCGAGTTCCTCGGTTATTACCGGATCAACAGCCTGGTGGCGGAGTTCTTCGCCGGACTGGGCGGCAACAGGTACCTGTTCATGTTGGTGGTGGTGCTGTTCTTCCTGTTCATCGGCACCTTCATGGATGCGATACCGGCCATGGTGCTGTTCGTGCCGGTGGTCTATCCGACCGCCCTGCTGCTGGGCGTGGATCCGGTACAGATGGGGATCATCATCATCATCACCCTGTCCATCGGCCTGATCACGCCGCCCTACGGCCTGTGCCTGCTGATCGCCGGCACCATCGGCGGCTTGCCGCTGAACAGGTCGTTCGGCTCGGTATTGCCCTATATCTCGGTGATCATCCTGGTGTTGCTGGCGGTGATCGTCTTCCCCTTCCTGCTGCTGGTGTAGCGTTACACGATATCCAGCGGTTCCTTGCGCCGGGGCGGCGGGAAGGCGGCGTCCAGCCGGGCCAGGACGTCGTCGCCCAGCCGCAGGTGCAGCGCCCCGGCGTTCTGTTGCACATGCTCGGGCTGCACCGCCTTGGGGATGGCGATGACGTCGCGCAGGCCGTTTATCGGGCGGATGGCCCAGGCCAGCAGCACCTGGGCCGGGGTGGCGCCGAGCTCGGCGGCGATGGCCTGCAGCTCCGGGTGGCCGAGCAGTTCCCGGCGCAGCCGGCCGCCCTGGGCCAGGGGGCAGTAGGCCATGGTGGGCAGCCCCTGCTGGCGCTGCCAGGGCAGCAGCGAATGCTCTATGCCCCGGGAGCCCAGGTGGTAGAGCACCTGGTTGACCGCGCAGCGCTCGCCGCCGGGCAGGGACGCCAGTTCCTGCATCTCGTCGATATCGAAGTTGGACACCCCGAAGCGCCGGATCTTGCCCTGCGCTTGCAGCCGCTCGAAGGCCTCGAGGGTTTCGTCCAGGGGCACGCTGCCCGGCCAGTGCAGCAGGTAGAGATCCAGGTAATCGGTGCCCAGGCGTTTGAGGCTGCGCTCGCAGGCCTGGATCGCGCTCTGCCGGCCGGCGTTCCAGGGGTAGACCTTGGACACCAGGAAAGCCTGCTCCCGGCGGCCCTTCAGTGCCTGGCCCACCACTTCCTCGGCGCCGCCGTCGGCGTACATCTCGGCGGTGTCGATAAGCCGCAGCCCCAGCTCCAGCCCCTGTTGCAGGGCCCGGACCTCGTCCTGCCGCGGGGCCAGTCCTTCGCCCATGTACCAGGTGCCCTGGCCGATGGCGGGCAGGGCCATGGCCGGCTGGCCGGCCATGGCCTTGAGTGTGACGGTGGCGTCCATCTGTCCCTCTCATTTTTTGGAAATGAATTCCGCATTATGGTGGCGCAGCGGGCCGGGCTTTGCAACGGTTGTCGCTGGCCCTGGCCGGTGGCGGCAAGGCTTGCTTTTGGCGGTCCTTTACTCTTAACTCGGTCAGGAGCGGAACGACTAGAATAAGAGCAGAGCACAGGAGCAGGCCATGACATCACCGACCTCACCGGCCCAGGACGAACGCGCCCTGGTCCGACGGCACCTTAAACTCGACCATATGAACCAGCTGCAGATAGAGCAGCTGGCGGAAGTGTTCGGCACCGAGCCGGGCGTGGTCAAGGTGGTGGTGCGCAAGCACTGGCTGGATATCGACTACGACGCCGCCGTGCTGACCCTGGATCGGGTAATCGCCCTGCTGGAGGCCTACGGCGGCGAGCTGTCCCACGACTGGTGGACGGCGTTCAAGGCCCACTGGTATCGCCGCCGGGAAGAGAAGCTGCGCGCCAGGCTGGCCCAAGACGACGAGTCGTCCTCCGGTGAGCCCTAATCCTCCAGCGCCCGGCGCAGTACGCCCTGGCCCCGTTGCAGCCGGGCCCGGGCCTCGGTCTTGCCCAGCCCCGACAGCAGCATCAGTATCGCCAGCTTGACCTCCCGGTCGGCATCGTCCAGCGCCCGGGCGGCGGTGCTTTCGTCCGTGCCGGTGGCCTGCATCACGATGCGGATGGCCCTGGCCTCGAGCTTCTCATTGCTGGCGTTCAGGTCCACCATCAGGTTCTGGTACACCTTGCCCAGGCGGATCATGCTGGCGGTGCTCAGCATGTTGAGCACCAGCTTCTGGGCGGTGCCGGACTTGAGCCGGGTGGAACCGGTGATCACCTCGGGCCCGACCTCGGGCTCGATGGCGATGGCCGCCTCCCGGCCGATGAGGGAGCCCGGATTGCACGCCAGCGCCACGGTGCCGGCGCCCAGGGCGCGGGCGTAGCGCAGGCCGCCGAGCACATAGGGGGTGCGGCCGCTGGCGGCGATGCCCACCACCACGTCTTTATCGGAGAGATCGATGTCCCGCAGATCCTGCTCGCCCCGGGCGGCGTCGTCTTCCACCCCCTCCTGGGCGCGGAACATGGCCGCCTCGCCGCCGGCGATAAGCCCCACCACCATGCCGGCCGGCACGCTGAAGGTGGGAGGGCATTCGGACGCATCCAGCACCCCCAGCCGGCCGCTGGTGCCGGCGCCCAGGTAGACCAGGCGGCCGCCCCGGCGCAAGGCCGCGACGGCGAGATCCACGGCGGCGGCGATCTCGGGCAGCACCCGGGCCACCGCCTCCGGCACCCGCTGGTCCTGGGAGTTGATGGTGGTGACGATGTCGAGGGTGCTTTTCAGATCGATATCCAGGGTGTCCGGGTTGCGGCCTTCCGAGGCCAGCCGGGCCAAATCGTTGAGCAGGTCGTGGTGTTGCATGGGGATACCTTCGGGTTCAGCCGGGCGGGTGGATGGCGCCCAGTATGGCGGGTCGGCGGGCGCCGGTCACCGCCGGCAGGTTGCCGGCCAGGCCGTGCAGGGTCTGGTGGGCCAGCCAGGCGAAGGCCATGGCTTCCATGGCGTCCATGTCCACCCCGGCGGCGTTGGTGGTGTCCACCCGCCAGCCGGGCAACTGGGCGGCGAGGCGTTCCAGCAGCAGGGGGTTGTGGCCGCCGCCGCCGCACACCAGCAGCTCGCCCGCCGGCCACTGTTGCGCCTCGCGGGCGATGGCGGTGGCGGTGAACTCGGCCAGGGTGGCCTGCACGTCGGCCACCGCCTCGTCGCCGGCGAGCCGGTGGTCCAGCCAGCTTTCGTTGAACAGCTCCCGCCCGGTGCTCTTGGGGGCGGGCAGGGCCAGCCAGGGTTCGGCCAGCAGCCGCGCCAGCAGGGCGGGCGACACCCGGCCGCGGCGGGCGAGAGCGGCGCCCCGGTCGAAAGGCTGACCGGTGTGGCGCCGGCACCAGAGATCCATCAGCATGTTGCCGGGGCCGACATCGTAGCCCAGCACCGGCGTATCGGGCGCCAGCACCGTGATGTTGGCGATGCCGCCGATGTTCACCACCAGCCGCACCCGGTCCGTGCCGCCCAGCACCTGCCGGTGGAAGGCGGGCACCAGGGGCGCGCCCTGGCCACCCAAGGCCATGTCCTTGCGGCGAAAGTCGTTGACGGTGGTGATGCCGGTTTCGGCCGCCAGCCGGTTGCCGTCGCCCAGTTGCAGGGAGAAGGGCAGGGGGCCGTCGGGCTGGTGCCAGACGGTCTGGCCGTGGCAGCCGATGGCGCGGATGTCGGCGGCCTGCCGGCCGGATCCTGCCAGCAGCTGCAGCACCACACCGGCATAGGCCCGGCCCAGTTCGGCATCGAGCTCGCCCCATTGCCGGGCGCTGACGGCGCCGCCGCCGGCCAGGGCCAGCAGCCGGTCGCGCAGCCCGGGTTCGAAGGGGGCGGTGGTGCGCTCAAGCAGCCGGATCCGTTCGCCGTCGGTCTCGACCAACACGGCGTCGATGCCGTCCAGGCTGGTGCCGGACATGATGCCGATGTAGTTGTCCATGATCACCAGGTGCCGGGAAGCTCTTGCACCGGGCTGACCGGTACGCTGATCACCCCGTTTTCAAAGGGTTGCGGCTCGGGCTCGGCTTCTGCCACCGGGGGCGGCTCGGGTGCGGGCGGAGGGGGCGTGCCGCCACAGGCGGTAAGGAGCAGTGCCAGGCCGAGCCACAGCGGTTTGTGCATTGCGTATTTCTCCGTGAAAGGCCACTATTTTCAACCCACAAGGTTGCCATAGACCGATAATGGCCGCCAGCGGGCGGCGCAAATAAATGACGAGGGAGCACCATGGCCTACTGGTTGTTCAAGACCGAGCCCGACACCTTTTCCATCGACGATCTGGCCCGGGCCAATACCATCTGGGAAGGGGTGCGCAACTATCAGGCGCGCAACTTCCTGCGTGACCAGGTGCAGGAAGGTGACGAAGTGTTTATCTACCATTCCAGCTGCAAGCAGGTGGGCATCGCCGGCATCGGCCGGGTGGTGCGGGCCGGCTTTCCCGACCCTTTCGCCTTCGATCCCGGCAGCACCTATTTCGACGCCAAATCCAATCCGGACCAGCCTACCTGGTACGCGGTGGAACTGGCCTTCGAGCGCCGCCTGCCGCTGCTGCCGCTGGCGGCGCTGAAGGCCAACCCGGCCCTGGCCGGGATGCCGCTGGTGCAGAAGGGCAGCCGGCTGTCGGTGATGCCGGTCACCCCGGAGCAGTGGCAGGCGATATTGGCGATGGCCTGAGTCAGAGCCCGAACACCCCGGCCAGGTAACGGGCCACGCCGTCC
The DNA here is from genome assembly GCF_003012775.1 of Zobellella endophytica. Taxonomy (GTDB): domain Bacteria; phylum Pseudomonadota; class Gammaproteobacteria; order Enterobacterales; family Aeromonadaceae; genus Oceanimonas; species Oceanimonas endophytica. The sequence continues at coordinate 217,898 of NZ_PXYG01000004.1, forward strand.
TCGTCGGCGCTCAGGGCGCGCTCATGGTGGGGCAGGGCGTCCCGCAGCCGGGAATGGGCGTTGGCCATAACCACGCCCCGACCGACGCCGGACAGCATCTCGTAGTCGTTCATGCCGTCGCCGAAGGCGATCACCCGTTGCAGGGGCACGCCCTTGAGGCCCATCAGCGAGGCCACCGCCGAGCCCTTGTTGACCTCGCCGTGCATCACCTCCAGGCACTGGGGCAGGGAAAAGGTGACGTTGAGCCGGTCGCCGAAGTGGGCCAGCAGCATTTCCTCCACCTGCAGCAGTTGCTGGTGATCGCCGGCGTAGAACACTTTTTCCACCCCCTGCTTGGCGGTGGCGCGCAGATCGGTGAGTTGGTAACGGAAGTCGCTGTCGGGGCTGAAGTCGAGCATGCCCGGCATGTCTTCCTCCACCAGCCAGTGTTCGCCCCGGTACATGTTGAGGTGCACCCCGGGCAGGCGGAAGCGGCCGACCAGATCCTCCACCATCTCAGCGGGGATGGTCTGGTTATAGATCAGCTTGTCGTCCGGATTGTGCACCATGGCGCCGTTGCTGGTGATCAGGCTGACGTTCAGCCCCAGCTTGTCGCGGATGGAGCGCACGTCCACGTAGTGGCGGCCGGTGGCGACGATGAATTCGATGTCCCGGGCCACCAACTGGTGCAGCACCTCCCGGGTGTAGTCGGAAACCTGGTGATGGCGGTTGAGCAGGGTGCCGTCGAGATCGGACACTATTACGTTGTACATAGGGCAGTCCTGTTGGCGGTTGGGGGCACGGCGGTGCCCGGCTTACGGATGCTGGTCGAAGAACGCCAGGGCCGGTCCCAGTGCCTGCTGGCGGTAGTCATCCTGTTCGATAAAGAGTTCGTGCGCGGCCCCGGCAATCACCAGGGGGCCGCCCCCTTCACAGTGGCCGAGGGCCTGGCAGAACGCCTGCTGCGCCCCATTGTCGACCACCACGTCGGCGCCGGCCTGTAGCACCAGCAGGGGTGTGGTGATGCGATGGGCGCGGGCGATGGCCCGGTCGGCGGCGCTGAAGCTCTGCGCCAGCCAGTGCAGGCTGACCCCGCCCAGCTGCAGTTCGGGCCGTTGCCGGTAGAGCTGGCGGAACAGCCGGTAGCGCAGCGGGCTGTGGGTCAGATCGTTATCGGCGAACTCGGGCTCCTGGTAGCCGCCGCCCTGGCCGGGGGCGTAGCAGTGCTGGTAGCCCAGCCAGTGGCAGCCGGTCTGCAGCACCCGGACCAGGCCCCTGGCGAACCAGCGGGGCAGGGGGCCGAGATAGATGCCCATCATGGGAGAGGAAAGCACCGCCGCCTGCAGCCTGACCCGGGTCTCGCTCAGCCACAGGGCGGAGACGGTGCCGCCCATGGAGTGGGCCAGCAGGTAGAGCTGTCCGGGCCGATCCGGCAGCACCTGTTGTTGCACGAACCGCTCCAGATCCTGTACATAATCGTCGAAATCGGCGACATAGCCGAGCAGTGGGTCGTCCAGCAGTCGCGGCGCCAGGCCTTGGCCCCGGTGATCGTAGAGATAGACGTCATAGCCGTTGTTGAACAGATCCCGCGCCAGCTCCCGGTACTTGAGATAGCTTTCGGTGCGGCCGTTGACCAGGATCACCGCCTTGTCGTGGTCGGCGGAACTGAGCTTGGCGAAGGGCAACGAAAGATCGCCGCTGCCGCTAAAGGTGCCTTCCGTCGCCTGTTGCCGCCAGAATACCTCCAGTCCCGCCGGACCGAGGGTGTTCAGTTCGGCTTCGGTGGTCAGGCGCAAGGGCGAGGCGATGGCGGTATTCATAAGCAGGCAGACCCCGAGCAAAAGCAGGCGACCGAGCATAACGGGCTCCGTGGTGGTAAACCGGGCGCAACAAATTGCGGAGCAGTTTACCGCTAAAGCCCGGGAGATGAAATGTCGTTATTTGATCAACACCCGGACCTATTTGCGCTGCCGGTACACCTTGAGCACGTTGGGGGTGACCCGGATCTTGCGCATGATATTGGCCAGGTGGATACGGCTCTTGGTGGTGATCAACAACTCCACCACATAGACCCGGCCGTCTTTCTCCTCGGTGCTGATGCTGTGGATATTGGCGCCGGTGGCGGCGATCACGTTGGCCAGCTCCGCCAGGGCCCCCTGATGGTTGATGATCTCGATGCCGATCTCGGTCTTGAATTCGAAGTCGAAATCCTGCTCCATGTCCCACTGCACCGGCAGGTACTTGTCCGGTTCCTTGCTGTAGCCGCGGATGTTCTTGCACGACTCCAGGTGCACCACCAGCCCCTTGCCCGGGCTGATGTGGGCCACGATGGGATCGCCGGGGATGGGACGACAGCAGTTGGCGAAGTTGAGCAGCATGTCGTCGGCGCCGCGGATCGGCATCTTCTTCGCCGTCTTGTTGCGCTCGGCGGGGATCTCGTCCAGCTTGCCCAGCAGCCGGCGCGCCACCACCACGCTCATGGCGTTGCCGAGGCCGATGTCGGCCAGCAGGTTGTTGATGGAGCCGTGCTTGGTGTCCTTCAGCACCTGTGCGATGCGTTCGGCCGGAATGTCTTCCAGGTTCTTGGCGCCCAGCGCGTGGTTGAGCAGCCGCTTGCCCAGCAGCACCGACTCTTCGGTGCGCAGGTTCTTGAGGAACTGGCGGATCTTGGTGCGGGCGCGGGAGGTGACCACGAAGTTGAGCCAGGCCACGTTGGGCCGGGCGCTGGGGGCGGTGATGATCTCCACCGTCTGGCCCGAGTGCAGCGGCTGGCTGAGCGGGAACGGCTGCCGGTCGACCCGGGCGCCGACGCAGGCGTGGCCGATATCGGTGTGCACCGCATAGGCGAAGTCGACCGGGGTGGCGCCGGAGGGCAGCTCCAGGATGCGGCCTTCCGGGGTGAACACGTAGATTTCGTCGGGGAAGAGATCGGTTTTGACCCCTTCGATGAACTCGAAGGAGGAGCCGGCACTCTGCTGCAGCTCGAGCAGGCTCTGCATCCAGCGCTGGGCGCGCACCTGGGCGGTGGTGCCGGAGCTTTCGCCGTCCTGCTTGTAGGCCCAGTGGGCCGCCACCCCCTTGTCGGCCATCTGATCCATGTATTCGGTACGGATCTGCACTTCCACCGGCACCCCGTGCGGCCCCACCAGGGAGGTGTGCAGCGACTGGTAGCCGTTGGTCTTGGGAATGGCGATATAGTCCTTGAACCTGCCGGGGCGGGGCTTGTACAGGGTGTGCATCTGGCCCAGCACCCGGTAGCAGGTGTCGATGTCCCTGACGATCACCCGGAAGGCGTAGATATCCATCACTTCGTGAAACTGCAGCTCTTTCTTCACCATCTTCTTGTAGATGGAGAACAGGTTCTTTTCCCGGCCCTTGACCAGGGCTTCGATACGGGCGTCGTCCAGCCGGCCCTTGATCTCTTCCAGGATGGACTGGATGATCTCTCGCCGGTTTCCCCGGGCCCGGCGCACCGACTCGCGCAATACCCGGGTGCGCATGGGGTAGAGCGCCTCCAGGCCCAGCTCTTCCAGCTCGTTCTTGATGCTGTGGATACCGAGCCGGTTGGCGATGGGGGCGTAGATCTCGAGGGTTTCCCGGGCGATGCGGCGGCGCTTGTCCGGGCGCAGGGCGCCCAGGGTGCGCATATTATGGGTGCGGTCGGCCAGCTTGATCAGGATAACCCTGATGTCCTGGGTCATGGCCAGTACCATCTTGCGGAAGTTTTCGGTCTGGGCTTCCTTGCGATCGCGGAACTTGAGCTTGTCGAGCTTGGACACCCCTTCCACCAGGTCCGCCACCGGCTTGCCGAACTGCTGTTCGAGCATCTCCTTGGTGACCGGGGTATCTTCAATCACGTCGTGCAGCAGGGCGGCCATCAGGGTTTCGTGATCCAGGTGCATCTCGCCCAGAATGCGGGACACCGCCACCGGATGGGTGATATAGGGTTCGCCGCTGGAGCGGGTCTGTCCCTGGTGCGCGTCCCGGGCCACGATATAGGCCGCTTTCAGCTGCTCTACCTGCTCGGCCGGCAGATATCCGGAGGAAAGTTCCTTGAGTGATTCAAATAGATACAAGTGGTACCCCGACAGTCAACGCCGTTTGCACATAATTCAGAGGTGAGGCCCGTTCAGGCCGGGAACGGGCCCGCCGGCGCGGGCCGGAGGGCAAAACCGGAGTTAGCTGCGGCCTTCGGCGATGGCGGCCACGGCGGCCAGCTCGGCGGCTTCCAGCTCCTGCTGCTCCTGGCGATCCTGGACGTCCATGACCGCATGGTTGACCAAGCCTTCCTCGATTTCGCGCAGGGCGACCACGGTGGGCTTGTCGTTTTCTTCATCGACCAGCGGTTCTTTACCCTGGGTGGCCAGTTGGCGGGCGCGACGGGCGGCAACCAGGACCAGATCGAAGCGGTTACCAACCTGTTCTACAGCATCTTCAACAGTAACGCGTGCCATGATGGACTCCAATGATTAAAAAAGGTGCAAAATTCTAATGGATCTTAGCTTATTCCGCCAGTAGCCGGGAAAGCAAGTCCTGGTAACGTACCGCCTGCTTGCCGGTATTGGCGCGCTCGGCCTCGATAATGGCGCTGAGCTGGTTCAGCGCATGCTCGAAGGTGTCGTTGACCAGCAGGTAGTCGTATTCATCGTAATGGGACATTTCCGACACCGCCTTGGCCATGCGGTTTTTGATCACCTCGGCACTGTCCTGCTGGCGGGCGTGCAGCCGGCGCTCCAGCTCTTCCCGGCTGGGCGGCAGGATGAAGATGGACTTGGCGCTGGGCGACTGTTTGCGGATCTGGCGGGCGCCCTGCCAGTCGATGTCCAGCAGTACGTCGATGCCCTGCACCAGCAACTGGTCAATCCATTCGCGGGAGGTACCGTAATAATTGCCGAACACCTCGGCCCACTCGTAGAAGGCGCCCCGCTCGATAAGCCGCTCGAACTGCGCCTTGTCGACAAAGTGGTAGTGCACGCCATCCTCTTCACCGGGGCGTTTGTCGCGGGTGGTATGGGAGACCGAAACCTGCAGCTTGCCGTCGGCACTGGGGCGTTCGAGCAGGGCCCGGATCAGGCTGGACTTGCCCGCGCCGCTGGGAGAGGAAATGATAAATAAGGTACCGCTGTGCGCCATAGTGTCGAGCCCGTTCGAGGTTGTCTGCCAGCGCCGAGCATGGCGGCTGGAACCAGGGGCGGCAAAGCTTACCAGAAGCCGGCGGATAAAAAAATGGCCGTTGCAAACACAACGGCCAATCAAAAGTAACTATAGCTTGCTGCGGAAGTGCCCTCCACGCAAATTTCATTATGATCAGGTGGCTGCTTCGGCTCTATCAGTTTTTACCTGCCCAAAGCCTCGTAAAAACCGAATAGTTATGCGTGAAAAACCGGGACCACCGGTCGGCTCAGCACTGGAACACCATTACCTTGTCCCGCAGCCGGCCGACCTGCTGGCTCAGGTGCTGGCTGGCGCTGGCGGCCTGCTGGGCCATGGTGCTGGCCCGGGCGCCCTGTTCGGCCAGGTGCTGCAGCCCCTCGTGGATCTGGCCGATGGCGTCCTGCTGGGCCCGGGTGCCGGTGCTCATGCTGCTGTTGATGGCGAACACTTCCTCCAGGCGCCGGCTCATCTGTCGCAACTGCTCCCGGGTGCTGGTCAGGCTGGCCAGGCCGTGCTGGCTGCTGCCGGCGCTGATGTCCATCTGCTCGGCCACCTGGGTGCTGGCGTTGCGCAGGTTGTCGATCATGTTCTGGATTTCGGTGGTGGAGCTCTGGGTGCGCTGGGCCAACTGGCGCACCTCGTCGGCGACCACGGCGAAGCCGCGGCCGTGCTCGCCGGCCCGTGCCGCCTCGATGGCGGCGTTGAGCGCCAGCAGGTTGGTCTGATCCGAGATGCTGCGGATCACCTCCAGCACGTGCAGTATGTCGTCGCTGTGGCGGCGCAGGGACTCCATCCGCGCCTTGGCATCCAGCATGTCCTGCTCCAGGCGACCGATGGCACCGTAGCTCTGCTCCAACTGCCGCTCCGCCGCGTCCAGCACGGCGCTGCCTTCTTCCGAGTAACGGCCGGCTTCGCCGGCGTTGGTGGCGATGTCGGCCACCTGGGTGGTGATGCCGTGCATGACCCGGGTGATCTGCTCCAGCGCCGACTGCTGCAGGTGGAAGGAGTCACTCGCTTCCCGGGCCCCGCCGTGCAACTGCTCCACCACCACTTCGGTTTCGTCGCTGACATGACGGACTTCGCTCAGGGTTTGGCGCAGCTTGTCCATCAGCAGGTTCAGTTGCCGGCACAGGTGGCCGATTTCGGCCTGATCCCGGGTTTCGAAGTGTACCCGCAGGTCCAGGCTGTCGGCGGTGTCGCTGATCTGGCGGCGCAACGAGGCCAGGGGGGCGATCAGGGCGCCGGCCATGGGGTAGAGCAACACCAGCCCGAGGCCCAGCAGCAGGCCGGCGATACCCAGGGTGGTCAGCTGGTTGTGGCGGATTTCACCCAGGATGTCGGCGGTGGGCACTTCGGCCACCAGGAAGCGTTGCAAGGCGGGCATCCAGATGGCGCCGATGAATTTTTCTTCCCCCCGCCAGTCCAGGCGGAGGATACGGCCCTGCTCGCTTTTGCCGGACAGCAGCCCGGCCAGCTCGGGCTGGCTGCCCAGGTCGAGCCTTCCGGCCTGGTTCATGTCCGGGTGGATATCGACCAGGCCGGAAGGCTGCACCAGCATTACCTTACCCCCGGCCCCGATGCGAAACTCCCGGATCAGGGCGCCGAGCTGGCTCATGTTCATGGCGCCGCCGGCCACGTTCAGCGGCTGATCCGCCGGGTTGGTACGGCTGCTGCGGAAGTTGACGAACATCAGCAATTGCTCGTCGCTGAAGGCGTTGGTGTCCAGGTTCAGCTCGAAGGGCCGGCCACCATTCAGGTAGCTGAAGTACCAGGCGTCGTCGGGATTGTCGGCGGACATCCGTCGCCAGTCGAGCTTGCCGTCTTCGTAGTGGTGGTAGCGCACCTCCCGGCCGTCATTGGTGGCCATGAACACCGCCGTGGCCTGCAGCGAGTCCTGCACCTGGGCCAGGGCCGCCTGTATCTGCGGCAGCTGATCCGCCGGGGCGCCGGCGGCAATCCAGTCCAGGATAAAGGGGCTCTTGGCCAGGGCTTCGGAGCCGGCGATGACGGTATTCAGCCTGGCCTGAACCTGGGCCGCGATGGCCGAGAGCGCGGTGGGCAGTTCGTCGTGCTGCAGCCGGGACAGCCGATCCCGGCCGTTGAGGGTGGATTGCAGTATCACCACCAGCAGGACGAGAACGGCCAGCAGCAGGGCCGTGGCGATAAACAGACGGGCGCGCATGCCGAGGCGATGCCAGCGGTTCATATTCTTCTCCCTAAGATGTGCCGGCATGCGTTCGTTGCCGGCGGTGCTCTACGTTATTGGTTGTTAGTTTTTTTAGTGCGTGTGGTGACGATTCGGGTAAGGGCGTCGTGCTCCGGCGAGACTGGGATGGAATCAGCTTAATGCCGTTTTGAGTCCCTTTGCCAGCGTCGGCGAGCCCTTCACCGATAAATAGCAGGAAATGTTGAAGATATTGTGTCGTACACCAATAAATAGCGGGAAATGTTGAAAATATCATGGCGAATGGCGGGCATGAGGGGCCGTGATATTTTAAATGCACCTTATCCGTGATCCCGATCAAGGGCGAACCCGGGGCTTTATGCAGCAATGGCAGCCTGTCTGGCGCTTGATACCGGCACGCCACCGCCGGTGGTGAAAAGAAGGAGCCACAATGGCCGATAAACCCCAAAGCGACTGGGATCCCAGGGCCGAAGCCGTACTGCAGGATCAGATCGCCGCCTATGATGAGTTGCGCCGGCGATGTCCTGTTGCCTACAGCGACTATCTGCAATGGTCGGTGTTCGGCCACCGGGAGGTGCGTCGCATCCTCGAGGATCACCACGGTTTCAGCAATGCTGTATCCTGCCATCTGTCCGTGCCGAACGGCATGGATCCGCCGGAGCATGGCCGGTACCGGCGGCTGATCGAGCCTTATTTCGATGAAAACCGCATGGCGGCCTTCGAGCCGGCCTGCCGGGCACTGGCCCGTCGTCTGGTCGCGGCCCTGCCCAGGGGGGAGTGCGAGATGGTAGCAGGCCTGGCCCAGCCGTTCTCGCTGCAGGTACAATGCGCCTTTCTCGGCTGGCCGGCCTCGCTGCACGAGCCGCTGCGTCAGTGGACCCTGAACCACCAGCGGGCGACCCTGGCCGGTGACCGGGCCCGACTGGCGGCGGTGGCGATCGAGTTCGACGGTTATATCCCCACCTTGCTGGCGGAGCGCAGAGCACTGGGCGCCGAGGCCCCGGACGATCTGACCACCGTCCTGCTGCGGGAACGGATATCGGGGCGGCCGCTGGCCGACGAGGAACTGGTCAGCCTGCTGCGCAACTGGACGGTGGGTGAGCTCGGCACCATCACCGCCAGCATCGGCATCCTGATCCACTATCTGGCCGAGCATGGCGAGGTGCAGCGGCAATTGCGCCAGGATGCCTCGCTGCTGCCCGCCGCCATCGACGAGATCCTGCGCATTCATGCGCCCCTGATCAGCAACCGCCGCGTCACCACCAGGGAAGTCGAGGTGGGCGGCCGAACGCTGGTGGCGGGCGAGCGGATTTCCATCCTTTGGGCGTCGGCCAACCGGGATGAGGCGGTGTTCGGCGATCCGGACGAGTTCCGCCTGGATCGGGATCCGGCGGACAACCTGCTTTATGGCGCCGGTATCCACGTCTGTCCGGGCGCTCCCCTGGCCAGGCTGGAACTGCGGCTGGTGCTGGCAGCGCTGCTGCAGGCGAGCGACGGGTGGTCCCTGTCACCCGGACGAGAGCCGGTCAGGGCCCGTTACCCGGGCAGCGGATTCAGCACTCTTTGGGTCGGGCTGGAATAAGCCGCTCCGGACGACCGGAGCGGGGGGTTACTGTTGCGGGGGCTCCTGGCGGACCACGCTCACCTTGTGCTGCTCCTTGGTCCACTTACCCTGGGGCTTGTCGATGTACTGGAAATACTCGTTGGTGAAACTGCCCTGGCTGCAGGTGTAGCGATAGAAGGTGGTGGGCACCCGACGGTGATCCAGTACCTGGTTGAATACCCCCGGCCCGGTCAGGTTGTAGACCCCTTCGATGGTGTTTTCCCGAATGTTTTGCAGCACCCGGGCGATCAGCCTGGCCAGGTTGGGATTGTCCGGCCGGCTGGCGATAAAGTAATTGGTCAGTTCGTCACCCTTGCGGATGATGTACAGCTCCTGATGCTCCGGCCTGATGATAAAACCGAGTGGCCACACCGCGTGGGCGTCGATGTCCAGGTAGACGCCACCGTGTTTTTGCAGCACCAGCAGCCGCCAGAAATCGGCCTGGGCGGCCCCGATCTGCAGCCTGGAATACTGCTCGAAAATCTCGTCCGGGTAATGGGCCCTGATAAAGTCGGCCCGCGCTTCGGTGATCATGAAGCGATACTCGAAGGTGGGCGAGATCAGCCGGTTGAACAGGTAGTTGAGGTAGACCGGTAGGGTCACCCTGTTGGTGAAGTTGGTCTGCCAGATGATGCGCGGTATCGGCCTGTTCTTGCCCTTCAGCAGGGCACCGGAGCGTTCCGGCAGGGTAAAGCGCTGGTCGGGGAAGAGGGCATGGAAGCCGTAGCACAGCACCTTGGTGATGTTGGCGAACAGCTTGATCAACCGGCTGGTCAGCAGTATATGGGCCTTCACGGGGGCTCCTGTGATGATTGATGGCGTTAAAGACCGGGTTATTCTAGCATGCCGGGCCCGGGAGCCGACCCTGAATGTCGGCCATGTTCTCATTGTTCCAAGGCGCCGGCGTCGTCCGCTGAACGGCTACCCACCACCATTGACGAAGTGCTGCGCCAACGACGGTTGCTCCCATCAATAAACTGGGAATATGGCAGACCCGGGAAAATGGTGGGCAGCAGCTGAACGCGGCCCGGCAGGCCAACCGACAGCTGCCCGGCTGGTTTCAGGCTCGACTTTCGTCTTTTTACGGTAATCTCTGCCGTAAAAAGGCTTGTTACCAAACCAATGTGACACCCGGGTTACTCACAGGTGCCAGTTTCCGCCATATTGAAGCGAACCACCGCTCCTTGAGTTTCACCGGAAACAAAAAGCCCTTGTAACACAAGGGCCGGATTGAGCAGATAACGAGGCGAAATATTACTCGATATTCTGGATCTGCTCCCGCATCTGCTCGATAAGCACCTTCAGCTCTACCGCCGAGGCGGTGATGTCGGCGTTGATCGACTTGGAGCCCAGGGTGTTGGACTCGCGGTTGAACTCCTGCATCATAAAGTCCAGCCGCCGGCCGCAGGCGCCGCCTTTCTTGAGGATCTTGCGGGTCTCGCCGATGTGGGTGACCAGGCGGTCCAGCTCTTCGGCCACGTCCACCTTCTGCGCCAGCAGTACCATTTCCTGCTCCAGCCGCTGCGGATCCAGCTCCAGCTTGGCTTCTTCGAAGCGTTCCTGCAGGCGCTGGCGTTGCCAGGCCAGCACGTCGGGCATATGGGTTTTTACCTTGGCCACTTCCTGCTCTATGCCGTCAAGCCGCTGTTCGATCAGTGCTTTCAGCTTGTCGCCTTCGCTGGCGCGGGCGGCGAGGAAGTCGTCGATGACCTGGTCAAGGCAGGCGATCAGGGCGTTACTGAGGGTGTCCATGTCCTGGGCCTGGGCTTCCATCACCCCCGGCCAGCGCAGTATGTCCACCGGGTTCATGCTGCCGTGGCCGGCCTTCTCCATCACCCAAGTGGCGCCTTCGATCAACTGCTCGGCCAGGGCCTTGTTTATCTGCAACTGGCCCTGGTTGGCCAGGTTGGATTCGAAGCGCAGGCCGCATTCCACCTTGCCCCGTTGCAGCCGGGCGCGCAGTTTCTCCCGCACCATGGGCTCCAGGCCGCGGAACTGTTCGGGCAGACGGGTGTAGGTTTCTAGGTAGCGCTGGTTGACCGAGCGGATTTCCCACACGGCGGTGCCCCAGTCTTGCTTGAATTCCTGCCGGGCGTAGGCGGTCATGCTGTGGATCATGCGATTCTCTGTAGTATGTGGACCTTCATACACCGAGTGTGACACAGGCTCGGGTCGGCGCCAATGGTTGCCCGCATGCAATGGCCGTCCAGTTTCTCTATAATGGCGCCACTTCGCCCATCGGGCGATGCGGTTTTAACCCCACTTGGAGAATGCCATGTCAACACGAGCTCGCGGACGCGCGGCCGATGAAATCCGGCCGGTCACCATCACCACCAATTATACCCGTCACGCGGAAGGCTCTGTGCTGGTGGAATTCGGCCACACCAAGGTGCTGTGCACCGCCACCGTGGAAACCGGGGTGCCCCGTTTCCTGAAAGGCAAGGGCCAGGGCTGGGTGACGGCGGAATACGGCATGTTGCCCCGCTCCACCCACAGCCGGATGCAGCGGGAGGCGGCCAAGGGCAAGCAGGGCGGCCGCACCATGGAAATCCAGCGGCTGATCGCCCGCTCCCTGCGGGCGGCGGTGGATCTCAAGGCCCTGGGCGAGCACACCATCACTGTGGACTGCGACGTGATCCAGGCCGACGGCGGCACCCGTACCGCCGCCATCACCGGCGCCTGCGTGGCCCTGGCCAACGCCCTGCAATGGATGCGGGAAAAGGGCGTGATCGCCGCCAACCCGCTCAAGACCCTGGTGGCGGCCGTGTCGGTGGGCATCGTCGACGGGCTGGCGGTGACGGATCTGGAATACACCGAGGACGCGGCGGCGGAAACCGACATGAACGTGGTGATGACCGCCGAGGGAAAAATGATAGAGGTGCAGGGCACGGCGGAAGGCGAGCCCTTCAGCCATGAAGAGCTGCTGGCGATGCTGGCCCTGGCCCGACAGAGTATCGACGAGCTGGTGGAGCACCAGCGCCGGGCGATTGCCGGTTAAGCCGCGGGTCTTTACGACACTGATGTCAGGCAGAGGGCAGGCCCGATAAGCCGACCCTCTGTAAACAACCCATATTGCGGAGAGCAGAATGAAAGCCTACCAGCGTGAGTTTATCGAGTTCGCCATGAGCAAGTCCGTGCTCAAGTTCGGCGAATTTACCCTCAAATCCGGGCGCAAGAGCCCCTATTTCTTCAATGCCGGCCTGTTCAACAGCGGCCGCGACCTGGCCCGGCTCGGCCGCTTCTACGCCGTCGCCCTGGTTGATTCGGGGGTGGCGTTCGACGTGCTGTTCGGTCCCGCCTACAAGGGCATCCCCATCGCCAGCGCCACCGCGGTGCAACTGGCCGAGGTGCATGACCTGGACGTGCCCTACTGCTTCAACCGCAAGGAGGCCAAGGATCACGGCGAGGGCGGCAACCTGGTGGGCAGCGAGCTGGCGGGACGCATCATGCTGGTGGACGACGTGATCACCGCCGGCACCGCCATCCGGGAGTCGATGGACATCATCCAGGCCAACGGCGCCACCCTGGCCGGGGTGCTGATCGCGCTGGACCGGCAGGAGAAAGGCAAGGGCGAGCTGTCGGCCATCCAGGAGGTGGAGCGGGACTACCAGGCCCGGGTGACCGCCATCATCACCCTGGCGGATCTGATCGATTACCTGAGTGAGCAGCCGGAGCTGGCCGAGCACCTGGAGCGGGTCAGGGCCTACCGGGAGCAGTACGGAATCTAATAAAAAAGCCGCTGAAAGCGGCTTTTTTGTGGCTGATGACGGCGGGATCAGACCACTTCCTCCTTTAACCGCCGGGACTCCTGCTGGTGCAGGTGCACATCCATCTGCGGGAAGGGGATGCCGATGTCGTTGGCGTCCAGCTCGTTCTTGATCTTTTCCAGCAGATCGAAGCGGGTGCTCCAGTAGTCCGCAGCCTGCACCCAGGGGCGCACCACGAAATCCACCGAGGAAGCGCCCAGATTGTTTACCGCTATGGTGCAGGCGGGCTCCTTGAGGATGCGGGGATCTTGTTCGATAACCCGGGTCAGCACGTCCTTGGTCCTTTTCAGGTCGGCGCTGTAGGAAACGCCGATCACCAGATCGATACGACGGGTTTTTTCCCTGGAATAGTTGATGATGTTGTCGTTGAGGATCTTGGAGTTGGGCACCACTATCATGCGGTTGTCCGGGGTCAACAGTATGGTGGTGAAGATCTGCACCGAGTGCACGGTACCGGCGGTACCGCCCGCCTCCACGTAGTCACCGGCCTTGAAGAAGCGGAAGCCGATCAGCAGCACGCCGGCGGCGAAGTTGGACAGGGAGCCCTGCAGCGCCAGGCCGACGGCCAGACCGGCGGCACCGACGATGGCCACGAAGGAGGCGGTCTGCACCCCGACCCGGCTCATGGCAGCGATGATCACGAAGGCGAGCAGGCCGTACTTGATCAGGCTGGTGACGAAGTCGGAGATGGTGTTGTCGATCTTGCGGGCCCGCATCACCTTGTTCAGGCCGCCGGTCAGCATGCCCACGGCAATAAAGCCGATGATCAGGGTCAGCAGGGCGGCGGCGATGTTTACCGCGTATTCGATGATCAGCCCCTGGTTGTTCACAATCCAGCTCTGGGCCTCTTCCAGGAAATTGGTGCTGATGATGTCTGTTTCCATTTACTCGTGCCTTTTGGTCGTTATCGGTATTGGCAAGGGCAGGGCGGGCCCTGCTTGCCGGCGAACACTCCCGACAAGGGCAGGCGGGAGTCGGTTGACAACTATACGGCGACCAGCTGCTGGTGCAGCAGTTGCCAGTGGCTGTCGAAATTGTGGGTGGGTTTGAGCTTGAACTGGCTGCGAACGTACTGGTTGATGCGGCCTTCGGCATAGGCCAGCAGCAGGTTGGCAAGCACGATCTCGTCTTCGGCATAGCCTTCGCCTTCGTAGAGGCGGCGTTCACGCATCACCTGCTTGAGCTGGGTTTCCAGCCGGTCGAACAATTGATTGATGCGCAGCAGCAGGCGTTCGTGCTCGCCCTGCAGGGCATCGCCGTTGAGCAGGCGGGTGATGCCCGGGTTGCGTTCGCAAAACCCCAGCACCAGTTGCAGTATGTAACGCAGGCGCAGGGCGCTGTCCTTTTCATCCTGAAGAATAAGATTGATCCGGGAAAACAGCGTCTCCTCGATAAAATCGATCAACCCTTCGAACATCCGCGCCTTGCTCGGAAAATGGCGGTACAGGGCCGCCTCCGACACGCCGACGGCCGCCGCCAGCTTGGCGGTGGTGATCCGTTGCCCCGGGCTGGTTTCCAGCATGTGGGCCAGGGCCTGCAGGATTTGTTCACGACGGTTTTTCTTGTTCTGGGTATTGGCCATAGGCGTGCTCGACTGTGTTAGTGACGACCGGAAGAGCCGAAACCGCCCTCTCCCCGCTCGCTGGCGTCAAATTCATCCACCAGGGTAAACTGGGCCTGAACCACGGGCAAAATCACCAGCTGGGCAATCCGCTCCCCCGGCTGCACGGTGAAATGGTCCCTTCCCCGGTTCCAGCAGGATACCATTAACTGACCCTGGTAGTCAGAGTCAATCAGGCCAATCAGATTGCCCAGCACGATGCCGTGCTTATGGCCCAGGCCGGAGCGGGGCAATATGGTGGCGCACAGCCCGGGATCCTGGATGTGGATGGCAATGCCGGTGGGGATCAGTCTGGTGTCACCCGGAGCCAGCTCCAGGGCTTCGTCCAGGCAGGCGCGCAGATCGAGGCCGGCGGAGCCGGGGGTGGCGTAGGCGGGGAGCGGGAAGTCGGTGCCCACGCGGGGGTCGAGAATTTTCAGTTCAATGGGTTTCATTATATTTTTCTGCAATTAAGGTCATAAGGTGCCGGGCCAGCTCGGTTTTGCCAGCCAGCGGCAGCTCGGCCCGACCGGCGGGCCAGAACACGGTGAGGGCGTTGTCGTCGCTGTTGAAGCCTTGCCCGGCCAGGGACACGTCGTTGGCAGCGATCATGTCCAGCCCCTTGCGGCTGAGCTTGTCCCGGGCGTATTTTTCCACATCCCGGGTTTCGGCCGCAAATCCCACGGTAAAGGGCTTGCCCGGCAAGGCCGCCACTTCGGCCACGATATCGGGGTTTTTGGTCAGTTCGATGACCAGGGTGTCGCTGTCGGTCTTCTTGATTTTCTGCTCGGCCACCGTCCTGGGGGCGTAGTCGGCCACCGCCGCACAGGCCACGAAAATATGCTGGCTGCCGATATGGCGCATGACCGCCTGGTGCATCTGGCGGGCGCTTTCCACATCGATGCGGGTCACGCCGGCAGGAGTGGCCAGGGCCACCGGGCCGCTCACCAGGGTGACTTCGGCCCCGAGCGCCGCCGCCGCCGCCGCCAGGGCGAAGCCCATCTTGCCGGAGCTGTGATTGGAGAGGAAACGCACCGGATCCAGCGGCTCGCGGGTGGGGCCGGCGGTGAGCATCAGTTTGATCCCCGCCAATGGCTGCATTTTGGGCGCAAGATGCTGCTCGATGAGCGCCACCAGCTCCAGCGGCTCCAGCATGCGGCCCGGGCCGACATCGCCGCAGGCCTGGCTGCCCTGGGCCGGGCCCCAGATGGGGATTTTTCGGCCGGCCAGGGTCGTCAGGTTAGCCTGGGTGGCGGCATTGAGGTACATCTGCTGGTTCATGGCCGGGGCCAGGGCAACCGGGGCCGGAGTGGCCAGGCAGAGGGTGGTCAGCAGATCGTCGGCCAGGCCGGCGGCGAGCCGGGCCAGGGTGTTGGCGCTGGCCGGGGCAATCAGCACCAGGTCGGCCCACCTGGCCAGCTCGATATGGCCCATGCCGGCCTCCGCTGCCGGATCCAGCAGGGTATCCGATACCGGTTCGCCCGATACCGCCTGCAGGGTGAGCGGGGTGATAAAGGCCTTGGCGGAGTCGGTCATCACCACCCGCACCGCGGCGCCCTGTTCTTTCAGCCGGCGGACCAGATCGGCACTTTTATAGGCCGCGATACCACCGGTGATCCCAATAAGAATGCGTTTTCCCGTTAATGACATGGCTGTGTTCCACAGGCTGACAGGCGGACCAGATTACCACAAAAGGGTGAAGGGTGCGGCCATGGCCGCCGGCTGGACTAGGCTTTAACGGTGGTGTCGGGGGAGAAGCGGGATGAGCATCAAGGACTGGCCGGAGGGGGAGCGGCCCCGGGAGAAACTGCTGTGCCGCGGGCCGGCCAGCCTGTCGGACGCCGAGCTGCTGGCGATTTTTCTGCGCACCGGCAGCCGGGGCATGGACGCGGTGACCCTGGCACGTACCCTGCTGAGCCAGTTCGGCTCCCTGCGCCAGTTGCTGCTGGCGGACCAGCAGCAGTTTTGCGAGGGCCCGGGTCTCGGGCTGGCCAAATACGTGCAGCTGCAGGCCAGCCTGGAGCTGATGCGCCGCTTCCTGGATGAAAAGCTGATGCGCGAGCATGCGCTCACCAGCCCGGAGCTGACCCGCCAGTACCTGCAGGCGCAACTGCGGGATCAGGACCGGGAAGTCTTTGCCCTGCTGTTGCTCGACAACCAGCACCGGGTGATCCGGTTTCACGAGCTGTTTTTCGGCACCCTGGACGCGGCGGCGGTCTACCCGCGGGAAATCGTGGCCCAGGCGCTCAAACTGGGTGCCGCGGCGGTGATTTTGGTGCATAATCATCCATCCGGAGTGGCCGAGCCCAGCCGGGCGGATCGCATGATCACCGAACGTATTCAAGCTGCTCTGGGGCTGCTGGATATCCGGGTGTTGGATCATCTGGTGGTTGGTGATGGTGAAACCGTATCTTTTGCCGAGCGTGGCTGGCTTTAGTGCCGGGCGCTTGGCTTTTTGTTGATCTCGAGCTCAGTATGCTGTATAAATTGCCGCCTTATTTTGCCCCGATAGACGGCCAACGGGGTGATTGATTGCTCGAGCAAAAGTAAGTTTTGGAGAAGACTGACATGTCTAAAGTATGCCAAGTAACTGGTAAGCGGCCAGCTGTTGGTAACAACCGCTCTCACGCGAACAACGCCACCAAGCGTCGCTTCCTGCCCAACCTGCAGACTCACCGTTTCTGGGTTGAGAGCGAGAAGCGTTTTGTAAAACTGCGCATCACCACCAAGGGTATGCGTATTATTGACAAAAAAGGTATCGACAGTGTCCTGGCTGACCTGCGTGCCCGTGGCGAAAAGGTCTAAGGAGATAACCCATGGCTAAAGGTATTCGCGAGAAGATCCGCCTGAACTCCAGCGCTGGTACTGGTCACTTCTACACCACGACCAAGAACAAGCGCAACATGCCCGAGAAAATGGAGATCAAAAAATTCGATCCCGTTATCCGCCAGCATGTGATCTACAAAGAAGGCAAAATCAAGTAAGATTGCGCCCTCGCAAAAAACCCGGCCCCGGCCGGGTTTTTTTATAGCCGCCACCTTGGCTATACTGCCGCCTCAGCGCAACAGGAGAGCGAGATGCCGGAGTTACCAGAAGTCGAAGTCAGCCGTTTGGGCATCACCCCCTTTGTTCTGGGCGAGTCGGTGATGCGGGTGGTGGTGCGCAATCCCAGCCTGCGCTGGCCGGTACCGGCGGACATCCAGGAGCTGGCCGGCCTCACCATCACCGGCGTTCGTCGCCGGGCCAAGTACCTGCTGCTGGAGACCGACTGGGGCACCGCCATCCTACACCTGGGCATGTCCGGCAACCTCAAGGTGCTGCCCCACGGCACACCGGCGGGCAAGCACGATCACGTGGACATCGAGCTGGCCAACGGCAAGCTGCTGCGGCTCAACGATCCGCGCCGCTTCGGCTGCCTGCTGTGGACCCGGGCGCCGGCGGAGCAGCACCCACTGCTGGCCAGGCTGGGGCCGGAGCCGCTCACCGACGCCTTCGACGGCGACTACCTGTACCGGCGCAGCCGGGGCCGCAAGACCGCCATCAAGCAGTTCATCATGGATAACCAGGTGGTGGTGGGGGTGGGCAATATCTACGCCAACGAGTCGTTGTTCGCCGCCGGTATCCACCCCGGGCGGGAGGCGGGCAATATCGGCCGGGAGCGTTACCTGAAACTGGCCGGGGAGATCAAAGCGGTACTGGCGCGGGCCATCGGCCAGGGCGGTACCACCCTGAAGGATTTTACCGGCAGCGACGGCAAGCCCGGCTATTTCGTGCAGGAACTGCAGGTATACGGCCGCACCGGCCAGCCTTGCACGAGTTGCGGCGGCCTGCTGCGGGAGCTGCGTATGAACGGCCGCAGCACCGTGTTCTGCCCCCTGTGCCAGCGCTGAGGATCAGCTCAGCTTCTGCGCCACCGCCTCGGCCACCGCCGGCGGCACGAACTGGGCGATATCGCCACCGTGGATGGCCACTTCCTTCACCAGGGTGGAAGAGATGAAGGAGTTTTCCTCCGCCGGGGTGAGGAACACGCTTTCCAGCTCCGGCATCAGCCGGCGGTTCATGTTGGCCAACTGAAACTCGTATTCGAAATCGGACACGGCGCGCAGGCCGCGGATCAGCACGTTGGCCTGGTGCGTCCTGGCAAAATCCACCAGCAGGCCGGAAAAGCCGACCACGGTCACGTTGCCGAGGGATGCCGTCACTTCCTGCACCAGCGCGACCCGCTCGTCGAGGGAGAACATGGGCCGCTTGCTCGGGCTGAACGCCACCCCCACGATCACCTCGTTGAACAGCCTGGACGCCCGCTCGATCAGATCCAGGTGACCATTGGTGATGGGATCGAAGGTGCCGGGATAAATAACCCTGATGCTCATGCTATGTCCTTATTAACAAAACGGAAGTAAAGAGTTTGGGGTAGAATAGCGCAGCATGACGGCAAGCGGGAGAGCGAGATGAAGCGGGTACTGGTGGTTCGCAACGACAAGATTGGTGATTTTATGCTGGCCTGGCCGGCGTTTGCCATGCTCAAGGCATCGCTCGGCGGTGAAATCACCGCCTTGGTGCCGGGGTACACCCGCGAACTGGCCGAGTTATGCCCGGATATCGACCATATCATGCTGGATCCGGGCAAGCAGGCCCCGCCGGCCGCGCAACGGGCCCTGCTGGACCAGCTGCAGGCCGGCCGGTTCGACGCGGTTGTCTGCCTGTTTTCCAATTTTCGCAACGCCAAACTGATGTGGCAGGCCGGTATCCGCCAGCGCTGGGCGCCGGCGACCAAGCTGGCCCAGATCTTCTACAACCACCGGGTGACCCAGCGCCGCTCGCAGTCGGCCAAGCCGGAATACGAATACAACCTGGATCTGGCCCGGGCCCTGCTTCGCCATAATGGGATCGCGGTGGTGGAGCCCCGGCCGCCCTACCTGCGCTTCGAGGCTGCCGCCCTGGCCGGCTTCCGGGCGCAGCAGGCGGCGGCGCTGGGTATCGCCGCCGACCGGCCCTGGCTGCTGGTGCATGCGGGCAGCGGTGGCTCGGCCAACAATCTCTTGGCGGGCCAGTACGGGCAGTTGATCCGCGGCCTGTGCGACCAGTTCCCCGGGGTGCAGCCGGTGCTGACCGCCGGGCCCGGTGAGCAGGCACTGGCGGAGCAGGTGGCGGCAGAGGCGGAAAGCGGCGCCGTGGTGGCTCATGGCCTGGCGCTGCCGGACTTCTGCCGGCTGCTGGCCTGCGGCAGCCTGTTCGTGGCCGGCAGCACCGGCCCCCTGCATATCGCCGCCGCCCTGGACGTGCCCACGGTGGGGTTTTTCCCGTTGCGCCGCTCGGCCACCCCGTTGCGCTGGCGGCCGCTCAACAGCGAGGGGCGGCACCTGGCGTTTCATCCCCCCGGCGAGGACGGCGAACAGGTCGAGGACATGAGCCGGGTGGACATCGGCGCCGTGGTGGAGGCGGCTACTCTCTGGGCCCGCGGGTACTTGTCCTGATCCACAGGTCGGCGTACTTCACGAAAGTGGAGTGGGCCGACAGCAGGGAGAGCAACAGCCCCTGCCGGCCGTCCAGAAAGCCCGCCTTCAGCAGATACATCTTGAGGAAGCAGCCCACCCCGTGCAGCAGGCCCTGGGCCAGCGAGCCTTGCTTTCCCCTTTGTTCCCGCTGCTCCGCCCAGGCGGCGGCATAGCCCGCCGACTTCACCAGGTAGTGCTGCAGATCCTGGTAGGTGTAATGCAGCAAATCGCCGTCCAGCCGGGCGATACGGCTGCCGGGCGGTAGCTCGACCTTTTCGTGCACCAGGGCGTCGTTGTAGCCGGTCAACGCCCTGGGGTAGAGCCGCAGCACCCGATCCGGGTACCAGCCGCAGTGACGGATAAAACGGCCGAACACCCAGGACAGGCGGGAAATGGCATAGATGGTGTCGTCGGTGGGGCGGGCCAGCACCGCCTCTATGCTGGCCCTGAGTTCGGGGGTGACCCGCTCGTCCGCGTCTACCCACAGCACCCAGTCGGAGCGCACATGGCCTTGGGCGAGCTGCCGCTGGCGGCCGAAGCCGGGCCAGTCGGTGTTTTCGAAGAAACGCACGCCGGCGGCTTCGGCCACTTCCCGGGTACGGTCGGTACTGCCGGAGTCCAGCACCACGATTTCATCCACCCAGTCCAGGGTGGCCAGGCAATCGACCAGATTGTCCGCCTCGTTCTTGACGATCAGGACGGCGGCGAGGGTAGGGCGCTGGCTCATAAGGGCTCCTGTAACAGGTTGAAATCCCGGGTGATGCGGTCGAACTGGGCGAGGACGCTGTCCGGGGTGATGCGTTGCATGGCATGGGGATCCCTGACCCGGGTGCGCCAGGGCAGCCGGTCGGCGGTTTTACCGGTTTCCGCCAGCAGCGCCTCGTCGTAGACGCTGACCACATAGTCCCGGCACCAGTAGGGGCCGGTGCGCCGGGGGTTGTGGTGGGCGTAGAGGCCGATGACCGGGGTGCCGACCAGGGTCGCCATGTGGGTGGGGCCGGTGTCCGGGGCCACCACCAGGGCGGCGATCTTGATGAGGGCCAGCAACTGCGGCAGGCTGGTCTGGCCGACCAGGTTTTCATCGATATTTTCGCTCAATTGGCAGACGTTCGCTGCCAGTTCCTGTTCTATCCTGGCCGGGCTGCCGATCAGCGCCACCCTCATGCCGCGGGCATGGGCATGATCGGCCAAGGCGGCGTAGCCGGCGGCGGTCCAGTTCTTGTAGGCCTTGCTGGCGGCCGGGCAGATCAGCAGCAGCGGCCGGCCGCTTCGGTAGGGGGCGGCCCATGCCATGGCGTCGGCCGGTACCGGGAAATCCCAGCTGGGGCTGGCCTCCCCGAGCCCCAGCGCCAGGCCGAAGCCCATAAAGCCCTCCACCACGTGATCGCCGGTGGCGGCCACCTTGCGATTGGTGAACAGCCACTGGCCGTCCTTGGCCCGTTCCCGCTCGAAGCCCAGCCGGTGATTCGCCCTGATGCCGAGGCTCACCAGGCTGGCCCGCAAGGCCGCCTGCATATGCAGCAGGGCATCGAACCGCCGCCCCCGCAGTGCCCGCCAGATGGCCAGGTAGCCGCGCCAGCCCGCCTTCTTGTCGAAGGTGATCACTTCCACCCCGGGCAGCAGCCGCAGCAGCTTGGCTTCGACCGTGCCGGTGACCCAGGTGATGCGGGTCCGGGGCCACTGGCGCTGGATGGCCTGTACCAGCGCGACCGCATGGCAACAGTCGCCGATGGCAGACAAGCGCAATACGCAGAGGGA
The DNA here is from genome assembly GCF_003012775.1 of Zobellella endophytica. Lineage (GTDB taxonomy): Bacteria > Pseudomonadota > Gammaproteobacteria > Enterobacterales > Aeromonadaceae > Oceanimonas > Oceanimonas endophytica. The sequence goes on from NZ_PXYG01000004.1 coordinate 239,442, forward strand.
CTCGGGAGCCGTGGTGAACAGTGCCATAGGTGAACTCTCGTTAAACTGAGTCCGGCATTATGCAAAGGCTTTCGGGCCATGTAAAATCTGTGTTTTCGCTGGGGGGATGGTAATGGAACGAATTGAGCACGGCTCTGAGATTATCTGGTACGACCAGGAGTGCTTTGGGGATTTCAACCGGGATTTTTTTGAGATTGACTACTGGCGTGAGCAGAATGCCATTCGCGGCAAGGCGGTCGGGCGCAACACCACCTGGTTCGTGGAGGACGAGGTGGGCCACAAGGTGCTGCGCCACTACTACCGGGGCGGCATGATCGGCCGGGTGATGGAAGACACCTTCCTGCACGTGGCCGAGTCCAAGAGCCGGGCCATGGCGGAGTTTACCGTGCTGGCCAAGCTGCATCGCCGGGGGCTGCCGGTGCCCCGGCCCTGCGCCGCGCGCATGGTGCGTTCCAATCTGGTGTACCGGGCCGACATCATCCTTACCCGCATCAACAACGCCCGCGATCTGGTGGCGATCCTCCAGGATACGGCGCTGGACAAGGGGCAGTGGCAGGCCGTCGGCCGGACCATCCGCCAGTTTCACGATGCCGGCCTCTATCATGCGGATCTGAACAGCCACAACGTATTGCTGGACGACAGCGGCAAGAGCTGGCTGATCGACTTCGACAAGTGCCACTTCCGCCAGCCGGGCAGCTGGTCCCGGGAGAACATGGATCGGCTGCTGCGTTCGTTCCGCAAGGAGCAGCGCCTGCATCCCGACTTTAACTGGAGTGAGCAGGACTGGCAGGCGCTGCTGAGCGGCTACAGGTCGAGCTGAGTCTCGATGCGGCGCAGGGTGTTGGCCAGGGCCCCCCTGTTGGCGGCCACCACCGCCTGTGCCCGCTGCCCCATGGCGCCGGCGAGGGCGGGCGAGGCCAGCAGCCGGCGCAGCTCCTCGGTCAGCTCATCTGCATCCCGCACCTGGTGCGCACCACCGGTCGCGAGCAGTTGCCGGGCAATATCGCCGAAGTTGAAGGTGGACGGCCCGCTCAGCACCGGCTTGCCCAAGGCCGCGGGCTCCAGCAGGTTGTGGCCGCCCCGTTCGATCAGGCTGCCGCCGACAAAGGCGATATCGGCCGCCGCCAGCATGATGGGCAGCTCGCCCATGGTATCGCCCAGGTAGACCTGGTTTTGCGGCCCGGGGCTGCCTTCGGTGCGGCGACCCAGGCTGAAATCCTGCCGTGCCACCAGCTCCGCCACCTGCTCGAAACGCTGGGGATGACGCGGCACCAGGATCAGCAGGGCATCGGGATGCTGTTGCAGCAACTGGCGATGGGCGGCGAGTAGCTGCTCGTCTTCGCCTTCATGGGTGGAGGCGGCAATCCACACCGGCCGCTGCGTGCCCAGTTGCGCGCGCAGTTGCCGGCCCTGCTCGATGATATTCTCCCCGTACTCGATATCGAACTTCACCGAGCCGGTGATGCTGAGCCGCTCCCGGGGCACACCCAGGGCGGAAAAATGTTCGGCGTCATCCCGGTGCTGGCAGGCGATATGGCTGATGTTGGCCGACAACAGCCTGAAGATGCCATGAAAGCGCCGGTATCTTGCGGCCGAGCGGGCCGACAGCCGGGCATTGAGTACCAGCACCGGCAGCCGGCGCTGGCCGCAGGCGTGCAGCAGATTGGGCCAGAGTTCGGTTTCCATGATCAGCAGCGCCCGGGGCCGGATGCGGCGCAGAAATAGGCCCACCGCCCAGGGAAAGTCCAGCGGCGCGTAGCGATGCTCGACCAGGTCGCCCAGTCTGGCTACCTGCTCGGCGCCGGTTCTGGTGGTGGTGCTCACCACGATGGGAAGCTCGGGATGGGCGGCCTTCAGCGCCTTGAGCAGGGGGGTGGCGGCCACCACTTCGCCCACGCTCACCGCATGCAGCCATAACGGGGCGCAAGCCGGGGGCGACGGCGCCACCAGGCCCAGGTGTTCCGGCCAGCGGGTACCAAAACCGGGTTTGCCCCGTCTGGGCCAGTACAACAGCCCCAGCAACAGGGGACCGAACAGGTGGATCAACAGGTTGTAGAGCAGTCGGTATGGCATGAGGTTACCGGCGGGTCGGGATAAGGCTGGGGTCGCTCAGCCTGGCGATTGCCGACAGAACCTGTTCGGCGGGCAGTTCTTTCAGGCATTTCAGGTGAACCAGCGGACACTCCCGCTTGAAGCAGGGGCGGCACTCGATGTCGGTATGCACTACCGCTACCCGCTCCGCCAGGGGCGGTGTGTACTGGGGGGAGGTCGACCCGTAGATCCCGACCAGCGGGCGTTGCAGGGCGGCGGCGATATGCATCAGTCCCGAATCGTTGGACACCACGGCGGCGCTGAGCGCCATCAGATCGATCGCCTGGTGCAGCGAGGTTCTGCCCGCCAGGATATGGCAATATTGCTGCATTTTTGCCGGTAAATAATGTTTTATCGCCTCGGCTACCGGAATATCCTTGGCCGAGCCGAAAATCCATACCTGAGCTCCCTGTTCGATCTGGTGTCTGGCGACCTCGGCATAATATTGCTCCGGCCAGCGCTTGGCCGGGCCGAACTCGGCTCCCGGGCACAGGCTCAGAATGGGTCTGTCAGTGGTGAGCGCCAGCTCGGTCAGGGCCTGCTGCTGGTTGTTCGGGTCGACCCGCAACGCCGGCCAGGGCAGTTCGGGGAGGCAGTGGTTATCCTTCATCTGCACCCCGGGATAGGCCAGGGAGACATAGCGCTCTACCATCAGCGGGAAATCGGTCTTGTTGCTGCGCAGGTCGTTCAGCAGACCATAACGGGACTCACCCTTCCAGCCGGTGCGCCTCTTGATGCCGGCAAACAGCGGGATCAGGGCCGACTTGAGCGAGTTGGGCTGGACGATGGCCCAGTCATACCCTTCTTTCGCCAGCTCCCGGCCGAGACGATAGCGCTCGGCGAGCCGGAAGTCGCCGTGGCCCAGGGGCATCACTATGGCCCTGTCCACTTCCGGCATCCGTTCCAGCAGGGCGCAGCACCAGGCCGGCGCCATCACGTGCAGCTCCGCCCGCGGATGCAGCCGCTTCAGGGTGATATACAGGCTCTGGGACATCACCATGTCCCCGACCCAGGAGGGGCCTATGACTAGAATTTTCATCACTGAGCACATCTTGTATTGAGTGTGGGAGGTATTATACATAGTATTTTATGATCAGTTCAGCTCTGGCTGGCGTCTCGTTGTCATCATGCACATCGAACATATTGTTGTCGTTTCGGTTGTGAACAGTTTAACTGGGAGAGCGTGATTGTATAAATTCGTTGAGTTGCTACTAACCAATAAACCCTCCAGAAAATTTTCTATAGAAATTGCGCTGATGCGAAAGTTTGCCAGCAGGGGCAGGTTTCTTAGGAAGTTATTTCAGCGGCGAATATACTACGTATATGGATGTGATATCAGTCAGTCGGCTAACATTCACGAATCGGTTTCCTTCGTTCATCCGTTAGGGATTGTGATCGGTTCTAAAGCGACGATTGAAGAGGGTTGCTATATATATCAGCATGTTACTATTGGCTCTGATTTTATGGACGGTAACGCCATGCCGAAAATAAAAAGAAATACAATGGTTGGGGCCGGGGCAAAGATAATAGGCGGGATCACCGTGGGTGAAAATTGTCTTGTTGGAGCCAATGCGGTGGTAACAAAAAACATACCGGATAACTCAGTAGTATTCGGCTGTAACCAGATAAAGAGAAGGCAGCAAGAGAACAGTAATCGATGAAGCAGTGATAATGCCAGTGTTTTTTTTAGTTTTGCTGTTGATTGGATATTGTATGGCTGCTTTATACGTGTTTTTTTTAATGCTATAATTGTGAGATATTCAGCGCGTTGATTTTATGGTGTGATATGCTTCATCTTATTGGTCGGAAATCCCCTCTCTTTGCAGAAGATATTAATGAATATGCCGGAATGTTACATGATCTGGTTAGTGAAAGCAGTTTTCTTGTACTAGGTGGAGCCGGTTCCATAGGGCAGGCCGTGACAAAAGAAATATTCAAACGTCATCCTAAAAAATTGCATGTGGTAGATATTAGTGAAAATAATCTTGCTGAACTGGTACGGGACATTCGAAGTGAGTTTGGTTATATTGATGGTGATTTCCAGACGTTTGCGCTCGATATCGGTTCTATAGAGTATGATGCTTTTATCGAAGCAGATGGTCGATATGATTATGTCCTGAACTTGTCAGCACTCAAACATGTCCGTAGCGAAAAAGATCCTTATACGCTGATGCGAATGATTGAAACGAATATCTTTAATACAGATAAAACCATCCAGCAGTCGATTGACAAGGGTTGCAAGAAATATTTCTGTGTCTCAACCGACAAGGCGGCCAACCCTGTCAATATGATGGGAGCATCAAAGCGTATCATGGAAATGTATCTGATGCGGCGTAGCGAGCACATTCCCATATCCACCGCTCGTTTTGCCAATGTCGCATTCTCCGACGGATCTTTATTATTCAGCTTTAATCAACGCCTTCAAAAGAACCAGCCTATTGTTGCGCCTAATGACATAAAACGTTATTTTGTCACACCTCAGGAGTCCGGGGAGTTGTGTCTGATGTCCTGTCTGCTGGGGGAGAATCGTGACATTTTCTTTCCTAAGTTGAGTGAAGCATTACATCTCATTACCTTTGCAGATATTGCAGTCAAGTATCTGCGTGAGCGTGGCTTAGAGCCTTACCTTTGTCAAAGTGAGGATGAAGCCCGCGAATTGGTCAAAACCCTTCCCAAACAAGGGCAGTGGCCCTGCCTGTTTACTATCAGTGATACTACGGGTGAAAAAGACTTTGAAGAGTTTTTCACCGAGCATGAAACACTGGATATGGATCGTTTTACCAACCTGGGTATTGTCAAGAATCAGCCAATTTTTGATGCTGAAAAAATAGAACGTTTTAGCTCATCCATTAATGAAATGAAAAGTCGGAAGAAATGGGAGAAAATGGAAATTGTCTCCTTGTTCCACGATATGATTCCGGGGTTCGGGCATAAAGAAACCGGAAAGTACCTTGATGGTAAAATGTGAGAAACCTGATGAGTCAACAGCTGATCCGATTTATCCGTGATCTTTATCAGACATCGGAATTTATTCCTCTTCATGCACCGACGTTTGTTGGCAATGAAAAAGCATATGTGACCGACACCATTGATAGTACCTTTGTATCCAGTGTCGGCCGCTATGTGACCGAGTTTGAAACGCACATCGAGGCTTTTACCGGCTCGGCCAAAGCGGTCGCCACGGTAAATGGGACCGCCGCCTTACATACCGCGTTGTATATGGCAGGCGTTAGGGCGGGTGATCTGGTCATTACCCAGGCGCTGACCTTTGTTGCAACCTGCAACGCGCTGTATCATATGGGTTCCAGACCGGTTTTTATTGATGTTTCTCGTCAGAGTCTGGGTCTGTGCCCTGTCGCCTTGGCCAACTGGCTGGATGAGCACGCCGCGCTGGATAATGATGGTCGTTGCATCCATAAATCGAGCCGGCAGTCAATAAAAGCCGTTGTTCCCATGCATACTTTCGGGCATCCGAGTGAACTGGATGAGCTGATGGCGGTATGCCGAATGTGGCATTTGGTTCTCGTCGAAGACGCAGCCGAAAGCCTGGGCTCTTTTTACAAAGGGAAGCATACCGGCACCATTGGCGAGTTCGGCGCTTTGAGCTTCAATGGTAACAAGGTGATCACGACCGGAGGTGGGGGCATGGTCCTGTGTCGCGATCAGAAAAGCGGCGAACATGCGAAGCATGTCACCACTACGGCCAAGGTGGCGCATCCCTACGCGTTTTATCACGATGAGCCGGGTTTCAATTATCGGCTTCCCAACCTGAATGCCGCCCTGGGGTGTGCCCAGATGGAAGTGTTACCACGATTTCTGTCCCAAAAACGGGCGCTGGCAACACATTACGCCGGTTTTTTTGCCGGCTCCGAGCTGACATTTGTGCAGGAGCCGTCCTACGGGCAATCCAACTACTGGCTTAATGCGATCATTTGTCCCGACACCACTACTCGTGATGTCCTGCTGGAAGAGACCAACCAGGCCGGGGTGATGACTCGCCCGGTATGGACCCTGATGCATCGTCTGCCGATGTACGCCGACTGTTTGCGTGACGAGCTCAAGGTTTCCGAGTGGCTTGAAGGGCATCTGCTCAACCTGCCCAGCAGTCCCGTGGTGCTGGAGTGAGGGCCGTGGCTAAAAAAATAGCGTTGTTTACCGGCACCAGGGCTGAATACGGTTTGTTGTATTGGTTGATGAAAGATATACAGCAGGATCCTGATTTCACACTGCAGTTGCTGGTTTCGGGTACCCACCTCTCTCCCGAGTTCGGCCTGACGTATCGGCAGATAGAGCAGGATGGCTTCCATATTGACGAAAAAATCGAAATTCTGCTTTCATCGGACAGCCCGGTCGGTGTTGCAAAAAGTGTCGGTTTGGGAGTGCTCGGATTCACCGATGCGCTGGCCCGACTGTCACCGGACATGCTGGTGATTCTCGGGGATCGGTTTGAAGCGCTGGCCGCGGCACAAACAGCCATGATTTTGCGTATCCCCGTTGTGCATCTGCATGGTGGCGAAATCACCGAAGGTGCTTATGATGACGCCTTTCGCCATGCCATTACCAAGCTCAGCCACCTCCACTTTACGGCAACGGAATCTTATCGGCAGAGGGTGATACAGCTGGGTGAAGCTCCCGAGCGGGTATTCAATGTCGGCGCCATCGGCCTCGACCATCTTAAACGCACTCCTATGATGACGGTGGCCGAACTGGCCGACTCCCTTGCCTTTCCGTTGCAACAGCCATATTTCCTGGTGACCTATCACCCGGTCACCCTGGCGAATGAACCGGCAACAGCCAGTTTCGGTGCTGTGCTGAATGCCCTGGATTCTTTTCCCGAACATCAGGTGATTCTGACCTATCCGAACGCCGACGATGGTGGCCGAAAAATTATTCCGTTGCTTGAGGAGTATGCGAAAGCCAATCCGACGCGAGTACTGGCAATTCCTTCCCTTGGTCAGCGCCGTTATCTCAGCGCGGTCAGTCATGCCTCAGCCGTCATTGGCAATTCCTCGAGTGGCATCATCGAAGTGCCTTCATTTGGCATCCCCACGGTCAATATTGGCCAGCGGCAGCAGGGTCGAATGGCGGCCAACAGCGTAATTCACTGCCCGCCCCGGGTGGAGGCTATCCGGCTGGCGATGTCTTCCGCCATATCGGGCCGCTACCTCGAGGCGGAGGAGTCGATCACCAATCCTTACGGTCAAGGGGACGCCGGCTCCCAGATTCTTGCCAGGCTGAAACTGTTTGGTGGTGCAACCATCAAAACTTTTTACGATATCCAACGTGGAAGTTTGTCATGACTCGTATTATTGCCGAAGCCGGCGTCAATCATAATGGTGATCCCGCACTGGCTTTCGAACTGGTAAATGCGGCGCATCGCGCCGGCGCCGATGTAGTGAAATTTCAGACTTTCAAAGCTAACAAGTTGGTCACGGCAACTGCCCGCCAGGCCGAGTACCAGGTTCAGAACACCGGTAAAGAGGAATCACAGCTGGCGATGTTGAGCCGGCTGGAGTTGAGTCATGATATGCATCACCGGCTGGCCGCACATTGCCGGGCGCTGGGGATTGAATTCCTGTCAACCGCGTTCGATGAAGACAGTCTGCAGTTTCTGGTGGCAGATCTCGGGCTTAAAACGTTGAAAATCCCTTCGGGCGAGATTACCAATGCTCCACTGGTACTGGCCCATGCCCGTACCGGCTGTGATCTGATCGTTTCAACCGGGATGGCCACCCTGGCCGAGGTAGAAGCGGTGTTGGGTGTCATTGCCTTTGGCCTGACGACGGCCTCGGACGCCCTGCCTGGAGAGGGAGCATTTCAGGCTGCTTACTACTCGGAGGCGGGGCAACAGGCATTGCAAGAAAAAGTGACACTGTTGCACTGTACAACCGAATATCCGGCTCCGATGGAAGATATCAATCTCAAGGCCATGGATACACTGGCCCGGGCCTTTGGTCTGGCGGCCGGATATTCCGATCACAGTGCGGGCATTACGATACCGATAGCGGCCGCGGCGCGCGGAGCCGTGTTGATTGAAAAACATTTTACCCTCGACAGGACAATGGAAGGGCCGGACCACCTGGCCTCTCTCGAGCCTGCGGAGCTGGCCGCCATGGTGACCGCCATCCGTCAGGTGGACGTCGCATTGGGAGATGGGGTAAAAGGCCCACGCCCTTCGGAAATCAAGAACAAGGCCGTGGCCAGAAAAAGTCTGGTGGCCGCTTGCGCCATTCGTGCCGGGGAGCATTTCAGCCGAGACAACCTGGAAGTGAAACGACCCGGAACCGGGAGCAGCCCCTATCGTTACTGGACACTGCTCGGGCTGCCGGCGCAACGGGACTATGCCGAAGGTGAGGTGATCCTTGACTGAGCCGCTCATCCTCCTCGGTGGCGGCGGACAGGCTGCGGTGCTGGCCGAAATACTTCGGCAGGCGAATCGTGACATCATTGCCCTGGTGAGCCCGGACTCGGTCGCTGGTCGACCGGGGCTGTCCGGCATTCCCGTGCTGACCAGGGATGACGAGGTTTTCTTGTATTCGGCCGACCGTATTCGTTTGGTGAACGGCGTGGGGATGATCCCCGGCAAGATATTGCGCAAAAGGCTCTTTGCGAGTTTTCGGCAGCAGGGCTATCGTTTTGCATCCGTGATTGCCCCATCCGCCATCATCAGCAGTAGCGTGACTCTGGGAGAGGGCGTGCAGATCATGCCGGGCGCCATCGTGAATGCCGGTGCCGTTATTGGCGATAACACCATCATCAACAGTGGTGCCGTGGTGGAGCATGATTGCCACATCGGTGCCCATAACCATGTTGCTCCTGGTGCGGTATTGAGTGGTCAGGTGACTACCGGAGACGGCGTGCATATTGGTACCGGCGCCAGTATCATCCAGGGAGTATCCATTGGGGCCGAAGCCGTCGTTGCCGCCGGAGCCATGCTGAATCGCCACTTACCGGCCGGCCACATCGTTTATGCTCCCAGGCCCGTCATAAAACCGTTCCAGTATTGAGGAATAAGCATAATGAAAGACTGGAAAAAGGTGTTGCTCTCACCTGAACATACTATCCGTGATGCCTTGACGATTATTAACAGCGAAGCCCTGAGGGTGGCGGTGGTGGTTGATGGCCAGCATCATCTGCTCGGATTGATTACCGATGGCGACATTCGTCGTGCCCTGTTGAATAATGCCACCCTGGAGAGTTCGGTTGAACAAGTGATGAACCCTAATCCGATTACGGCTGCGGCCGGAACCGGAAAAAAGGAGCTGGTGGCGCTAATGCAGCGATACAGTATCCTTTCAGTTCCTCTCATTGATCAAGATGGACGCTTGGAAAGTCTGGAAAGCCTGGAAGAGGCGCTAAAGCCATCAAATTATAATAATCCTGTTTTTATCATGGCTGGCGGATTTGGGACTCGCTTGAGGCCTCTTACCGACCATTGCCCCAAGCCCATGTTGAAGGTGGGCGAACGGCCCATTCTTGAAATATTACTGTTGACCTTTATCCGCTCCGGATTTTCCAACTTTTATATTTCTACCCACTATATGCCAGAGCAGATAGAAGCATATTTTGGTGATGGTGCCCTGTGGGGAGTCAATATCACCTATGTACATGAAGAAGTCCCTCTGGGTACCGGTGGTGCATTGGGACTACTGCCCGAGAACATACCCGAATTGCCACTGATTATGATTAACGGTGATGTCTTGACAACTGTTGACTTCGAACGATTGTTGGAGTTCCATAACCAGCATGATGCTATTGCTACCATGTGCGTGCGTGAATATGATTACCAAATACCCTACGGTGTCGTTAGTGGTGATGGCCACAGGATCACGCATATGGAAGAGAAACCGGTGCAACGATTTTTTGTCAATGCGGGAATTTACGTTGTAGATCCGGAACTATACAGGGCTGTGCCCTCTCAACACCGAATCGATATGCCGAGCCTCTTGGAAAAACAGCTGGAAGATGGTAAGGATGTGTTGATGTTTCCTATCCATGAATATTGGCTCGACATAGGACGAATGGATGATTTCCATAAAGCACAACTGGACGTTAAAGGATTGTTTCAATGAAAATTGCAGTTATTCCGGCTCGAGGAGGCAGTAAACGTCTGCCTGGAAAGAATATCAAGTTGTTGGCGGGCAAGCCGCTGATCGTCTGGAGTATAGAAGCTGCATTGGACAGCGAGCTATTTGAGCATGTTTATGTCAGCACCGATTGTGAGCAGATTGCACAAATAGCCAGGGAGGCTGGAGCCGAGGTGCCTTTCTTGCGGCCAGAGCATCTGGCAACAGATGTGGCTACCAGTAATGATGTGATCACACACCTGGTTGATTATGTAGAACAGTATACACATGAGATCGTGTCGGTTGTTGCGTTGCTTCAGCCCACTTCACCATTGAGGCGATCCAGCCATATAAGGGAAGCTTGGCAGACGTTTGTTGAGAAGGAAGTCGATGCGGTAGTGTCTGTCTGTGAGCTTGAGCATCCCTTTCAGCTCTGTAATAAACTGGGTCCGGACCATAGCATGCTTGGTTTCATCAGGGATAATAATAACAAGCGAACACAGGATCTTGAAGTTTACTATCGGCTGAATGGTGCTATCTATTTTTTCAAGAGAAACCTGGTAGGAAATCTTGCTGAAATATACAGTGTGCCGTCCTGCGCTTATATAATGGATAAATGGTCTTCTGTTGATATAGATGATGAATTTGATTTCTTTTTCGCCAGTGCTATTGCCGAACATAGGGTGAGATAGGGGCAACCATTCGTTGCTCCCCAGTCTAGTTAAAATGATTCCGCAAGTATTCAGAGATCCTTGATGTCCTTGTCTCTTTTGAACTGTTTATGTCAAAAGTGGAAATGGGTATTTCTTTATAGATAATAGACATGGTATAGAGGGCTGTTGACGCTATGCCATAAAGGTGTGAAAGTTTAATTTTTTTATCTGCTATTTCAAATTCAAGTGGTTTTTCTGAATGGTGATAAATAATGTTTTTAAATGATTTTATTCGATTAGTTACTTCCGCAGATTCCGAGCGGTGAGGGAAATAAATAACGGTATCTTGACTATGGGTAACAGCCTCTATTTTTTCTATATAATCGGAAACCGATATGTGACCTTTCTCTCCAACAGCTCCTTGACCAATAATGCCGATGGGGGCGCTTGAGTCATAACATTGCTCGGCGTGGATTGCTTTTCTCAATTCTGCGAGTGTATTTTTTTTTATGTCGCAGACGGGTTCGGTAATATTAAATATGCTGAACATTTCAAGAGATGTATTGTACTCCAGTCTTCCTATTTTTTTACATCCCTGCGCCCTGACTAAAAAATCCTGCAATGCCCGCGGCCTATGGTATGTTTTTTTATGCTTGATATGATCGTCATACTCAAAAAGTGTCGCGGTACCATCATCAAAATAAACATGCTTTAAGAAATTAATGTTTCTCTTTATCAGGTTGGTACGCCAACCATTGTATTCGGCAAAGAAGAAATGTTCGAATGTGCCGCCATCAGATAACCTGATTATTTTTTTTATTAATCGGGGGGTGGTAATGGTTCTACTCTTGCTGGAAACATAAATGATATGTTCCCAGTCAGATGTATTGACAAGGTCAGTCAGCTGGGATATTCCCACTTTGGAGTCGTTCACCTCCAGTATCAATACGTTATTGGTCGTTTGATAAGAAACCCGAGCTTCGTTGGCACAGATGTATTGGAATGGAGACGTGACTAGGAATATGTTCATAATGATGATGCACTATCCGAATTTCTTAAATACGTAGTTCCCTTTGATCTTCCGCCACAATCCGAACGCATCGGTTCTGGGAAAGATGGCGATGCGGCGGATCTGGTAGGGATCCTCATGCATGGCCAGGGGACCGCTGTTGGTGGCCACGGCGAAGGGGTAGCCCAGCTCCCTGGCCAGTTGTTTGCTGTCTTCGTTATGGCTGCCGAAGGGGTAGGCGAAGGAGGCAAGGGGAAGGCCCAGGAGCTGTTCCAGTTGCGCCTTGTTGTCGGCGATTTCCAGCCGCTGCTCTTCCCTGCTCAGGGTATCGAGATGCGGGTGGGTCAGGGTATGGCCACCAAATTCCACCAAGCCGGAGGCGGCCATTTCCTTGATCTGCTCCGGTGTCATCAGTTCGACCCGCTTTTCCGGGTTATCGGGCTGCTCCACGTCCCAGCGGTTGAAGCGCTCGCCGGTGACCAGGTAGATCACCGCCTTGAAACCGTACTTTTTCAATAACGGGAAGAGCAGTTCGTAGTTGTCCCGGTAACCGTCGTCCACCGTGATGATGATGTACTTCGTGCCCGGCTCCAGCCGGCTGGCCAGGCCCTTGTTGGCCAGATCGGCAAAGGTGAGGGTCTGGTAGCCCAGACGGCTGAGCATTTTGAAGTGCTTTTCCAGCATGTTAACGTGCAGATAGGTGCCGTGGACGCCCTTTTCGCCGTCGTCGCGGATAAAGCGGTGATACATGATGATGGGTACTTCCCGCCGCCGCCGGTGTACGTACACGCTCTGGTAGTGCTGCTCCAGCTCGTCGGCCACGGTGGCGAGCTCGTAGCTGCTCCGGACCCGGTTCATGACCTCGGGAGCCGTGCCCCTGCACGCCAGCGCCGTTGCTATCTGCTCGGGCAGGGCGGCAAAGTCGATATCCAGGTCCTTGGGCCCGATATCGCCGAAGTTGCTGGCCATGGCGGTATCGATATTGTCGGGCATCACCAGCCCCGGGGCGCTGGCTTCACCGATGGCGAAGGTGGGCCTGCCCATCAGGAGTGATTCCATGGCCACCCGGCCGGCACCGATCACCAGATCGGACCGGGCCATCAGTGCCGGCACGTCCTGCACATAGCCAAGGAAGTCGACCTTGCCCTTGAAGCGCAGGAAGCGTTCGGGAAGCGTTGAACCGGACGCCACCTGCACCCGATACCGGTCGGCATCCAGGCATTCCTCCAGCAGCCGGTAGCAGAGTTCCCCCTTGGGGCCGGTGAGCCGGCCGACGATGCTGATAACTGGCCGTTCATTCAGCGGTGCCGGCACGGGCTGGTAATGATGGATGTCGATGCCGTTGCGGCCGATGGCGATCAATCCGGGATCGACGCCAAGGGCGCTGATCAGATGGTCCCGTACCGCCTCGCACACCGCCAGGGCGCGGTCGCCCAGGGCGTGGAATTTCTTGCGGGAGGCGTGCACCGGCTGGCGACCGTGCACCGAGGTGATCATGGGCGTGCCGGTCAGCCTGCAGGCCACATGGCAGCTCCAGCTGGAGGCGCGGCTGTGGGCATGCACCAGCTGGATGCGGTGCTTTTTGATGAGATAAATCAGGTAGCCTACATGCCAGAAGCGGCGGGGGATGCTGCGCTTGTTGAAGCGCAGCCGGAAGTACTGGCCCTGGTGCGGCTTGGTGAGGGTGTCGGATACATAAAACATCCGGTGGCCGCGCCGGCTCAGTTCGTCGCCGAGGGTGGTGGCATAAACCTCGGCCCCGGTTACTTCCAGCTGGGACAACGCCATCAGTATATTCATGAGCGGCCCGGGCGTTATTTGTTCAGCCAGGCCATGTATTCCGCCACCCCTTCGGCCACGGTTTTGAACTCGTGGGGGTAACCGGCGGCGCGCAGCCGGGTGAGATCGGCCTGGGTAAAGCTCTGGTAACGGCCCTTCAGCTGATCGGGGAAGGGGATGTATTCCACCCGGCCCTTGCCGTGGTGCTTGATCACCGCCTCGGCCACGTTCCGGAAGGGCTCGGCACGGCCGGTACCGCAGTTGAAAATGCCGGAGACCTGCGGATTCTGCCAGAACCAGAGGTTGACCTTGCACACATCGTCCACGTAGATGAAGTCGCGCATCTGGCCGCCATCGGGGAAGCCGTCGCAGCCTTCGAACAGCTTGGGGTTCTCGCCTTTGTGCAACTGGGTGTTGAGGTGGAAGGCCACGCTCGACATACCGCCCTTGTGCTGCTCCCGCGGGCCGTACACGTTGAAATACTTGAGGCCGACGACCTGGGAGCCGATCTCCGGCATCAGCCGGCGCACGTACTGGTCGAACAACTGTTTGGAGTAGCCGTAGACGTTGAGCGGCTGTTCGTATTGCGGCTCTTCGATAAAGTTGTCGTTGCGCCCGCCGTAGGTGGCGGCGGAGGAGGCGTAGATAAAGGGAATGTCCCGCTCCAGGCAGTAGTGCAGCAGATCCTTGGAGTACTCGTAGTTGTTCTCCATCATGAACTTGCCGTCCCACTCGGTGGTGGCGGAGCAGGCGCCTTCGTGGAAGATGACCTCGATGCCGCCCCATTCCTCGAATTCGTCGCCGGACACGATGCGATGGAGGAACTCGTCCTTGTCCAGGTAGTCGGCAATGGTCAGGTCGACCAGGTTCACGAACTTGGTGCCGTCGGTCAGGTCATCGATCACCACCACGTCGGTGCGCCCCTGGCCATTCAGGGTTTTCACCAGATTACTGCCGATAAAGCCGGCGCCGCCAGTCACAATGATCATCGCTTGCTGCCTCTTGCTGGCCGGAACCTGTCCGGCAAAACGAAGTGAATTGGGCCGAAAGTTTACCATGGTTCGGCCGGGGAAAACTAACCCGCAGGGCTGTGTTACTATTCAGGTTATGTTCATCCCATGTGGTATCGTCGATGAAGACTAAGGATCGTATCGTCGCCGCCGCCTTGCAGCTGTTTAACGAGCAGGGCGAGGCGAACGTCACTACCAATCATATCGCCGCCCATCTGGGTATCAGCCCGGGCAATCTTTACTATCACTTTCGCAACAAGAACGACATTATTCACTGCATTTTTGTGCAATATGCCGAGCATCTGCATAAAAGCTTCACGCCGATCACCGGCCCGGCCAGTGCCAGCCCGGCGGTGTGGTTCCATTACCTGGATGCCATCTTCTACGTGATGTGGGAATTCCGTTTTTTCTACGCCAATCTCAACGACATCCTCCAGCGGGATCCGGAGCTGCACAAGAAGTACCTGGCGGTACAGCGCGAGCTGGCGACCAACCTTCAGGCCCTGTTGCGGGAGCTGAACGCGCAGCAGGTGCTGACCATTCCCGACCACGAAGTGGAACCCCTGGCACAGACCCTGAAGATGGTGGTGTCGTTCTGGGTCAGCTATCAGTCGGCGCAATCACTGAATCCCCGTATCGGGCAGGCGGTGCTCTACGAAGGGGTGGCCCGGGTGCTGCTGCTGCTCAAGCCCTATTTCCACCCGGAGAAGGGGGCCGAGCTGGCCACCTTGTCGGAGCATTATCAGGCTCTGGCCCGTGCACCCAGTGATCCCTTTCACAAATAGCCATATAGAGCAGAATATATTGTGTTAAATAAGATTAACGCTAGTAAAATGACCTGAAATAAACCCAGTCAGCCAGATGGATAACGGGAGTTCAGTATGTCGTCGGCATTTTATGCTCATCTAACCGAGCAGTTGGTTCAAACCAAAGCGGAAGGGCTCTACAAGCAGGAGCGGGTGATCACCTCGCCCCAGAGCGCGGCCATCGAGGTCGGTCATCGCGAGGTGATTAACTTCTGCGCCAACAACTACCTGGGGCTCGCCAATCATCCCGAGCTGATCAAGGCGGCCCAGCAGGGGCTGGACAGCCACGGCTTCGGCATGGCCTCGGTGCGCTTTATCTGCGGCACCCAGGATCTGCACAAGCGGCTGGAGGCGGAGCTGTCCGCCTTCCTCGGCATGGAGGACACCATCCTCTACACCTCTTGCTTCGATGCCAACGCCGGCCTGTTCGAAACCTTGCTGGGGCAGGAAGACGCCATCATTTCCGATGCCCTCAACCACGCCTCCATCATCGACGGGGTGCGGTTGTGCAAGGCCAGGCGCTACCGCTATGCCAACAACGATATGGCCGAGCTGGAAGCCTGTCTGCAGCAGGCCAGCGCCGACGGCGCCCGTTTCAAGCTGATCGCCACCGACGGCGTCTTTTCCATGGACGGCGTCATCGCCAACCTCAAGGCCATCTGCGACCTGGCGGACAAGTACGACGCCCTGGTGATGGTGGACGACTCCCACGCGGTGGGCTTTGTCGGTGAGCAGGGCCGGGGCACCCCCGAGTATTGCGAGGTGATGGGCCGGGTCGACATCGTCACCGGCACCCTGGGCAAGGCCCTGGGCGGCGCTTCCGGCGGTTATACCTCCGGCAAGAAGGAGATGATCGACTGGCTGCGCCAGCGCTCCCGTCCCTACCTGTTCTCCAACTCGGTGGCGCCGGCCATCGTCGCCGCCTCGATCAAGGTGCTGGAAATGCTGAAAAACGGCGATGATCTGCGGCGAAAAGTGCGGGAAAACAGCGATTATTTCCGGGAGCAGATGACCGCCGCCGGTTTTACCCTGGCAGGCAAGGATCACGCCATCATCCCGGTGATGCTGGGCGACGCCGCCCTGGCGGCCAACATGGCCGATCAGCTGCTGGAACGGGGCATCTACGTCATCGGCTTCTCCTTCCCGGTGGTGCCCAAGGGCCAGGCCCGCATCCGCACCCAGATGTCGGCGGCCCACAGCCGCGAGCAACTGGATAGGGCCATCGCCGCCTTTACCGAGGTCGGCCGCGAGCTGGGCGTGATCTGAGGGGAGTATGACGATGAAAGCACTGGCAAAACTGAAAGCGGAACCCGGCATCTGGATGACGGAGGTGGCCGAGCCCGAGCTGGGTCACAACGATCTGCTGATCAAGATCCGCAAGACCGCCATCTGCGGCACCGATATCCATATCTACAACTGGGACGACTGGGCCCGGAAGACCATCCCTGTGCCCATGGTGGTGGGTCACGAATACGTGGGCGAGGTGGTGGCCATCGGCCAGGAAGTGCGTGGTTTTGACGTCGGCGACCGGGTCTCCGGCGAGGGCCACATCACCTGCGGCCACTGCCGCAACTGCCGCGCCGGCCGTACCCACCTGTGCCGCAACACGGTCGGGGTGGGGGTGAACCGGGAGGGCGCCTTCGCCGAATACCTGGTGATCCCGGCCTTCAATGCCTTCAAGCTGCCGGACGAGATCTCCGACGATCTGGCGTCCATCTTCGATCCCTTCGGCAACGCGGTGCACACCGCCCTGTCCTTCGATCTGGTGGGCGAAGACGTGCTGATCACCGGCGCCGGCCCCATCGGCATCATGGCCGCCGCCGTGGCCCGCCACGTGGGGGCCCGCCATGTGGTGATTACCGACGTCAACGAGTACCGGCTCGCGCTGGCCCGCAAGATGGGGGTGACCCGGGCGGTCAACGTGGCCAAGGCGTCGCTGGACGACATCATGGCCGAGCTGGGCATGACCGAGGGCTTCGACGTGGGCCTGGAAATGTCCGGGGTGCCGGCGGCCTTCCGCGACATGCTGGCCAAGCTGAACCACGGCGGCAAGGTGGCCATGCTGGGCATCCCGCCCTCCGACATGGCCATCGACTGGAACCAGGTGATCTTCAAGGGCCTGGTGCTCAAGGGGATTTACGGCCGGGAGATGTTCGAAACCTGGTACAAGATGGCCAGCCTGATCCAGTCCGGCCTGGATCTGACGCCCATCATCACCCACCACTTCAAGGTGGACGACTTCCAGCAGGGCTTCGACGTGATGCGCTCGGGCCAGTCCGGCAAGGTGATACTGGACTGGCGGTAAGCCGCCCCGCAGTCGCCTGCTGGCACAACTATCAGACGGCATCGGGGCTTGAAAGGGCAACAGGGATCGCCTCCGCCGACCGTCACATGCCAGGGATGGCATGTGCGAGTGTACAGGGACGTATTTACAGCGTGTCGGCGGAGGTGGCTCTGTTGCCCCTTCTCTACATTAAATCAGGCAGCCGGACTTGTGACCAAGAGTCAGGCTTCCAGCCTCTCATCCCTGCTCCCGGGCGGGCAGACTGATTCCCGCACCACCAGCCGGGGCTGGAGCTCCAGCTGTTCGGGCTGGTGGTCCTTCTCCCTGATCCGCTTCAGCAGCAGCTCCAGGGCCCAGCGGCCCAGGGTGCGCTTGGGGTGGGAGATGGTGGTCAGCGGCGGGCTGGTAAAGCGCGCCATATTGACGTCATCGTAGCCGATCACCGAGATATCCTGCGGCACCCTGAGCCCGGCCTGGGTGATGGCGCAGATGGCGCCGAACGCCATGGTGTCGCAGAAGGCGAAAACGGCGGTGCAGCCGAACCCTTGCCGCAGCAGCTGCTGCATGGCTCTGTAACCGCTTTCGCTTTCAAAATCCCCTTCGACCACTTGGGCAGGTGGCAGGCTCAGGCCGGCTTCTTCCAGCGCCTTGACAAAGCCGCCGAGGCGCAGCTGGCTGGTGCCCTTGTGCAGATGGCCGGTGATACAGGCAACGTCTTTGTGTCCCTGCTCAACCAGGTATTTCCCCGCCAGATAGCCGCCAATTTGTGCGTTGTCATGGATGATGTCCGCGAAGGCATTATCCCGGCTCCAGTCCAGCATCACCAGGGGGATCTGGGCATGCTGCTGCAGCAGTTCGGTGAGCGACGGCGGGGTATCGGTACAGATCACCAGCAGGCCGTCGACCCGTTTCTCGAGCAGCATGCGCAGGTGCATCAACTGCCGTTCGGGCTTGTTCTCGGTATTGCATAACATCAGGCTGTAGCCCAGCTCGAAGCAGAGTTCTTCCACCGCCTGCACCACTTCGGCGAAAAAGGGGTGGGCGTTGGTGGTCACCAGCATGCCGATGGTCCGGGTATTGTTGACCTTGAGGCTGCGCGCCACCGAGTTGGGCGCATAATTGAGCTCGCGCACCGCCTGCTCCACCCGACTCCGGGCGGCCTCGCTGACCTTGCGGGTTCGATTGAGCACGTGTGATACGGTGGAGATGGAGACACCTGCCTGCGCCGCCACATCTTTGATTGTCGCCATGCTGAAACCTCGCGCTGGAAAAACCGCATATTAACAAAACTAATCTGCCGGGTGCTTACTTTGTGCGCATAAAATGTCATCGGCAGCGGCATGAACCGTGCGGTGCTGCCACGCCGTTGATGGCCGGTGGCGGAGATGGGATCCGGCTTCAGAATCTTTGTTTTTATCTTGTTACAAGCCCCATCTGGAGCATTTTTCTCTTGTGCAAATGCCGGACTAGGGTTAGAAAAAAGAGCAGACCGGATCATCTCCGGTGGGCTCTATAACTGGACAGAGGGAATTTACATGGGCACATGGAATAAAAAGGCGGTAGCGGTGGCGGTGTTCGCCGCCCTGGGTTACGGGGCGGCCTTTTCCGCCTCGGCGGAAACGGTGAAAGTGGCCATTGCCGGGCCGGTTACCGGCGCCGTGGCGCAATACGGTGACATGCAGTTTACCGGTGGCCGCATGGCGGTCGAGATGCTCAACCAGTCCGGCGCCCTGGGCGAATACAGCCTGGAGGCGGTGGAATACGACGATGCCTGCGATCCCAAGCAGGCGGTGGCGGTGGCCAACCGCATCGTCAACGACGGTATCCAGTTCGTGGTGGGCCACCTGTGTTCCGACAGTACCCTGCCGGCCTCCGACGTGTACGACGACGAAGGCATACTGATGGTGACCCCGGCGTCCACCAACCCCACCATCACCGAGCGCGATCTGGAGTTCGTGATGCGAACCATCGGTCTCGACAGCGACCAGGGACCCACTGCCGCCCGCTATATCATGGAACAGGTCAAGCCCGAGCGGATCGCGGTGATCCACGACAAGAAGCAATACGGCGAGGGCCTGGCCTCCAGCGTGCGCGATGCGCTGCAGCAGGCCGGCGTCGAGGTGGTGGCCTACGAAGGGGTGACCTCCGGCGACAAGGATTTCTCCGCGCTGATCGCCAAGCTGCAGCGGGAGCAGGTAGACTTCGTCTATTACGGCGGCTATCACCCGGAACTGGGGCTGATCCTGCGGCAATCCGCCGAGAAAGGCTTCACGGCCCGCTTCATGGGCCCGGAAGGCGTGGGCCACAAGGACATCACCTCCATCGCCGGTGAGGCCTCCGAGGGGCTGCTGGTGACCCTGCCCAAGAAGTACGACCTGGATCCGGCCAACGCCGCCGTGGTGGAAGCCATTCAGGCCAAGGGTGAGGATCCCTCCGGTCCCTTCGTGTGGACCACCTACGCGGCGGTGGAAGCCATTGCCGAGGGCATCAAGCGGGCCGGGACCGAGCCGGAAGCGGTGGCCGAGGCGCTGCGCGCCGAGCCGGTGAACACCGTGATGGGGCCGCTGTCCTGGGACGAGAAGGGCGACCTGGTCGGCTTCGAATTCGGGGTGTTCGAATGGCACAAGGACGGCTCCTCGAGCCAGTTGTAAGGGGAGGCTGCCCCTTCTGAAGCGAGCGGGGCCCGGCGGCCCCGCTTTGATATAAAGGCTATTTGTCCCGACCGCTCTTACGACAAGGAAAGGTTGTATGTCCGAGCCCGTGCTTTATTTTGTCCAGCAACTGCTCAATGGCCTGACCATCGGCAGTACCTACGCCCTGATCGCCATCGGCTACACCATGGTGTACGGCATCATCGGCATGATCAACTTCGCCCACGGCGAGGTGTACATGATCGGTGCCTACGCCGCCTTCATGGTGATGACCGGCCTGATGATGGCGGGCATCGACAGCAGCTTCCTGCTGCTGACCTCGGCCTTCCTGGTGAGCATCACCCTGACCAGCGTCTACGGCTATTCCATCGAACGGGTAGCCTACCGGCCGTTACGGGGCAGCAAGCGGCTGATTGCGCTGATCTCCGCCATCGGCATGTCCATCTTCCTGCAGAACATGATGCGCCTGTCCCAGGGCTCGCGCGATATCGCCATGCCCAGCCTGATCCCCGGCGGCTGGACTTTCGGCGAGGGCAGCTTCCAGGCGTCCCTGTCCTACATGCAGCTGATTATCTTCCTGGTGACCTTCGTCGCCATGACCCTGCTGTCGCTGTTCATCTCCCGTTCGCGCATGGGCCGCGCCTGTCGCGCCTGCGCCGAAGATCTGAAAATGGCCAACCTGCTCGGCATCAACAGCAACACCGTCATCGCCCTCACCTTCGTGATCGGTGCCGCCCTGGCGGCGGTAGCCGGGGTGCTGCTGGGCGCCTATTACGGCGTCATCAACCCCTACATCGGTTTCATCGCCGGGCTCAAGGCCTTTACCGCCGCGGTGCTCGGCGGCATCGGCAGCATCCCCGGCGCTGTGCTCGGCGGCCTGCTGCTGGGTGTGACCGAAGCCATGACCGGCGCCTACTTCAGCACCGAGTACAAGGATGTGGTGTCCTTCGGGCTGCTGATCGCGGTGCTGTTGTTCATGCCCACCGGTATCCTGGGCAAACCGGAGGTGGAAAAGGTATGAACAAGCTCAAACCTGCCCTCATCGCCGCCGCCCTGTTCCTGCTGCTGGCCGGCTGGCTGCTCGGCTTTAGGCTGGAAACCGCCGGTACCCGGCTGGTGGTCAGCAACCGCCTGGACGCCACCTGGGAATGGCTGGTCCTGGGCGCCGCCCTGGTGTTTCTGGCCCAGCTGTTCCAGACCCAGTTGCGCAAGCCCTTTCGCTACCTGTCCGACCGCAAGGGCAGCTTCGCCCTGCCGGCGCCGGAAGAGCGGCCCGGGTTGTACCGTATCGTCACCGTGCTGGTGCTGGGCGCGCTTATCATCTGGCCCTTCGTCGGCTCCCGCGGGGCGGTCGACCTGGCCACCCTGACCCTGATCTACGTGATGCTGGGGCTGGGGCTGAACGTGGTGGTGGGCCTGGCCGGCCTGCTCGATCTCGGCTATGTCGCCTTCTATGCGGTGGGTGCCTATTCCTACGCCCTGCTCAACGCCTACCTGGGGCTGGACTTCTGGGCCTGCCTGCCGATCGCCGGCGGCATGGCGGCGCTGTTCGGCTTCCTGCTCGGCTTTCCGGTGCTGCGCCTGCGCGGCGACTACCTGGCCATCGTCACCCTGGGCTTCGGCGAGATCATCCGCATCCTGCTCAATAACATGACGGAAGTGACCGGTGGCCCCAACGGCATCGCCGGCATTCCCAAGCCGACCCTGTTCGGGCTGGAATTCGAGCGGCGGGGGGATAATACCTTCCACCAGTTCTTCGATATCGCCTACCACTCCGGGTACAAGGTGATCTTCCTCTACCTGCTGGCGCTGGTGCTGGTGGTGTTCACCATCTTCATCATCAACCGGCTGTTGCGCATGCCCCTGGGCCGGGCCTGGGAAGCGCTGCGCGAGGACGAGATCGCCTGCCGCTCCCTCGGCCTCAATCCGACCCTGATCAAGCTGAGTGCCTTCACCATCGGCGCCGCCTTCGCCGGTTTCGCCGGCAGCTTCTTCGCCGCGCGCCAAGGCTTCATCAGTCCCGAGTCTTTCGTGTTCATCGAGTCGGCCATCATCCTCGCCATCGTGGTGCTGGGCGGCATGGGTTCGCAGATCGGGGTGGTGCTGGCGGCCATCGTCATGACCATACTGCCGGAACTGACCCGGGAGTTTAACGAATACCGCATGCTGCTGTTCGGCCTGCTGATGGTGTTGATGATGATCTGGCGGCCCCAGGGGCTGCTGCCGATGCACCGACCGCACATGGAGCTGAAATCATGAGTGCCTTGTTGAGCGTATCCGGCCTGACCATGCGTTTCGGCGGCCTGGTGGCCGTGGACCAGGTGGCGCTGAGCATGCAGGAGCGGCAGATAGTCTCGGTGATCGGCCCCAACGGCGCCGGCAAGACCACGGTGTTCAACTGCCTGTCCGGTTTCTACCGGCCGAGCGGCGGCAGCGTCAAGTTCGGCGGCCAGGAGATTCAGGGCATGCCCGGCCACAAAATCGCCCGCCTCGGCATGGTGCGCACCTTCCAGCATGTGCGCCTGTTCAAGGAAATGACGGTGCTGGAAAACCTGCTGGTGGCCCAGCACTTCCACCTGAACACCGGCTTCCTGGCCGGCCTGCTCAAGACCCCGGCCTTTCGCCGCTCGGAGCGGGAAGGGCTGGAGCGGGCCCACTACTGGCTGGAGAAGGTGCGGCTGACCGAGTTCGCCAACCGCACCGCCGGCAACCTGGCCTACGGCCAGCAGCGCCGGCTGGAGATCGCCCGCTGCATGGCGGCCCGGCCCCGGCTGCTGATGCTGGACGAGCCGGCGGCGGGGCTCAATCCCTTTGAGACCCATGAGCTGGATCGGCTGATCTGCGATCTGCGCGACAATGAGGGGATCAGCATCCTGCTGATCGAGCACGACATGAAGCTGGTGATGGGTATCTCCGATCATATCTACGTGGTCAACCAGGGGCGGCCCCTGGCCGAGGGCACCCCGGAGCAGGTGCGCCACCACCCCGACGTGATCAAAGCCTACCTGGGAGAAGCCTGAGCATGCTGCAAGTTGAGAATGTGAGCGCCAGCTACGGCAAGATCCAGGCGCTGGAAAACGTGACCGTCGAGATCAAGCGGGGCGAGATAGTGACCCTGATCGGCGCCAACGGCGCCGGCAAGACCACCCTGATGATGACCATCTGCGGCGACCCCAAGCCGACCCGGGGCCGGGTGCTGTACGAGGGCCGGGAGCTGAGCGACCTCGATACCGCCGCCATTATGCGGCAGGACATTGCCATCGTGCCCGAGGGACGGCGCATCTTCTCCCGGCTGACGGTGGAGGAAAACCTGCACATGGGCGCCTTCTTCGTGGACAAGGCCGAGCACCAGGGCCTGCTGGACGAGGTGTACCAGATGTTCCCCCGCCTCAAGGAGCGCATACACCAGCGGGCCGGCACCATGTCCGGCGGCGAGCAGCAGATGCTGGCCATCGGCCGGGCGCTGATGAGCAAGCCCCGGCTGCTGCTGCTCGACGAGCCCTCGCTCGGGCTGGCGCCGATCATCATCGCCCAGATCTTCGAGACCATCGCCCGGCTGCGGGATGAAAAGGGCATGACCATCTTCCTGGTGGAGCAAAACGCCAACCAGGCGCTGAAGCTGGCGGACCGGGGCTATGTGCTGGAAAACGGCCGGGTGGTGCTGGCCGACAGCGGCGCCGCCCTGCTGAGCAACGAGCAGGTTCGCCACGCCTATCTGGGCGGATGATGCCAAGGCCGCCCGGATTGGGTAAACTGCCCTAAATTCATGCGAGGAGTGAGTGATGGAGCAGTTTGCCCATATTTCGGTGGCCGAGGCCGACACCATGCTGGCCGAAGGCCGCGCCTGGCTGGTGGATATCCGCGATCCCCAGTCCTTTGCCCTGGCTCATGCCGAGGGCGCCTTTCATCTCACCGGCGACAGCCTGGTACGGTTCACCAACGAGGTCGACTTCGACACCCCGGTGATCGTGATGTGCTACCACGGCATCAGCAGCCAGGGCGCCGCCCAGTATCTGATCCACCAGGGCTTCGAGGAGGTCTACAGCCTGGACGGCGGCTTCGAGGCCTGGCGCCGTACCCAGGCCGTGGTCGAAGGGTAATGAAGCTGTTGCTGGTGCTCAAGGATCCGCGCCGGGCCCAGGCTTTCGTGGATTACCTGGCGGATATCGGGCTCAAGTGCGAACTGACCCTGGATGACGACAACAATGTCAGCATCTGGCTGGTCAACGAATCCCGCTACCAGGAAGCACAGCAGGAGGTGAAACGCTTCCTGGCCGAGCCGCTGCATCCCCGCTACCAGGACGCCTCCTGGCGCCAGGGCGACACCCATGTGCGCTTCGCCCACGGTCGCCAGGAGCCGGGCTGGCTGAGCGATCTGCTGCGCCAGACCGGACCGGTGAACATGGCGGTGCTGGTGGCCTGCCTGGCGGTGTACGGCCTGAGCTGGCTGGGGCTGCCGATGTTCGGGCTGCTGTCCTTTCCGCCCCGCTGGGAACAGCTGGCGGGCGCGGAATTCTGGCGCGCCTTTACCCCGGCGCTGCTGCATTTCTCCCTGATGCACCTGGTGTTCAACCTGTTCTGGTGGTG
The DNA here is from genome assembly GCF_003012775.1 of Zobellella endophytica. Classification (GTDB taxonomy): domain Bacteria; phylum Pseudomonadota; class Gammaproteobacteria; order Enterobacterales; family Aeromonadaceae; genus Oceanimonas; species Oceanimonas endophytica. Next base: position 264,378 of record NZ_PXYG01000004.1, read on the forward strand.
GTATCTGGGCGGCATGGTGGAACGGCGGCTGGGCCACGGCAAGCTGTTGACCCTGTTGCTGGTGGCGGCGGTGCTGCCCAACCTGATGCAGTTCTGGGCCAGCGGCCCCCGTTTCGGCGGCCTCTCCGGGGTGGTTTACGCGCTACTGGCCTACGTCTGGCTCAGCGGCCGGCTCAACCCGCTCCGGGGCATCGGCCTGCCGGACGGCATGGCGGTGGTCATGGTGGTGTGGCTGGTGCTGGGCTTTGCCGGGGTGCTGGGGCCGGTGGCCAACCTGGCCCACCTCGGCGGGCTCTTGATCGGCCTGCTGCAGGCTCTGCTCGATAACGGGCGGCGGCGTTACTGATAGAGGAAGTTGGTGAACAGCAGCCGGCGGATCGGCGCCTGGCCGGTTTCCTGCAGCAGCAGGTCGTTGAGCCGCCGCTGTCCTTCCGCCGCCAATTCGCTGCGTACCGGCAAGGAGCGGATTTCCTGCTGGTTTTTTTCCGCCAGCAGGCCGTTCAGGGCATCGCGCAGCAGCGGCATGTGCTGCTCCACCAGCGGCATCTGGTCGGTGCGTTCCAGCATCAGATCGACGGACACCCGGATATAGCCAAGGGTCTGGCCGGAATTCTGGTAGTTGGTAATAATGTCCGGCGTCATGGTGTAGTATAAGGGCCCTTCGGGCGCCGGCGGTGCTTGCTGGGCGCTGAGCTGGCCCGCCGTGGCCAGGCAGATGCACAGCGCAACAAACCGTAACATGAATAGTGTCTCCAGCCTTTGTGATCGAGGGCGCATTGTTTAAACAAATACCGGCCCGGTCAAGTGAATAAGTGTGTTTTAAAGTAACAGTACCGCCTGTGTTATGGGTGTTTGCCATTTTAGGAATAAATCGTGATTCAATCCGCCGATCATGACTGGGGCTGGGGAGCCGCCTTGCCGGCCCGGCCCCCGCTGTTGTGTGACTGGCTGCAGGATCCCGGCTCGCTGACCGAGCGGCTGCGCCGCCATTGTCGGCATTTTCGGGTGGCCTTGCTGTCCGAGGTGTCGCTGTGTGCGCTGGGCCCCTCCCAGGCCGCGTTGCTGGACTGCGACCGGGCCTTTTGCCGGGAAGTGCTGCTCTACTGCGACGAGCGACCCTGGGTCTACGCCAGCTCGCTGTATTCTCCCGCCACCCGCGCCGCCCTGCCCGCCCTGACCGGGCTGGGGCAGCGTGCGCTAGGGGAGCTGATGTTCGATGCGCCGGATCTGGTGCGCAGCTCCTTCGAATTTGCCGTGCTCGACTCGGCCCAGGGGGAGGCCGTCGCCGGACTCTCCGGTACGGCGACGGGCGGACGCTCCCTTTGGGGCCGGCGTTCCATGCTGGCCACCGGCCGGGCCCGGGTGCTGGTGACCGAGTTGTATCTGCCGGCGGCACAGGCCTATCAGGAGCAATCAGGATGATGACCATGACTTCTCCCGCCCGCCCGCGCTGGCGCGCCTATATGGCGCTGGCGCGGCTCGACAAGCCCATCGGCAGCCTGCTGCTGCTGTGGCCCACCCTGTGGGCCCTGTGGATCGCCGCCGACGGGGTGCCCTCACCCTGGCTGCTGCTGGTCTTCACCGCCGGGGTGTTTTCCATGCGCTCCGCCGGCTGCGTGATCAACGACTATGCGGACCGCCACATCGACGGCCACGTCAAGCGCACCCGGGCCCGGCCGCTGCCCGCCGGCGAGCTGACCGAACGCCAGGCGCTGGGTTTTTTCGCCCTGCTGGTGGGCATTTCCTTCCTGCTGGTGCTGACCACCAACGCCCTCACCATCCAGCTGGCCTTCGCCGGCCTGGGCTGGGCGGCGCTCTATCCCTTCATGAAGCGCTACACCCATCTGCCTCAGCTGTTCCTGGGCATCGCCTTTTCCTGGGCCATTCCCATGGCCTTCGCCGCCCAGGGCAACAGTCTGCCGGCCGGGCTCTGGCTGCTGTTCGCCGCCAAACTGACCTGGACCGTGGCCTACGACACCATGTATGCCATGGTCGACCGGGACGACGATCTGAAGATCGGGGTCAAGTCCACCGCCATCCTGTTCGGGCGCCACGACAAGCTGATCATCGGCCTGCTGCAACTGCTGACCCTGTTGCTGCTGGTATGGGCCGGCCAGGTGTTCGCCCTGGGCGCGGCCTTTTACTGGGGTGTGCTGGCCGCCGCCGCGCTGTTTGTGTATCAGCAGCGGCTGATCCGGGATCGGGAGCGGACGGCCTGTTTCCAGGCCTTTTTAAACAACAACTACGCGGGCATGGTGGTTTTTGCCGGCCTGGTGCTCGCCCTGTGGGGATGATGGCGGACGGCACCGGATCGCGCTCATGACGGCGGGGTTTTCATGAGTGCGAGCCTGTGCGGTATCAGGACGCAGGGCCTCCGTGTCTTCGCTGCTGCCGGCGGGATTTAGTCCTTGCTCCGCCGGATTTACTGGATATACTGACAGTTAGCTGTATAAAAAAACAGGTCAGACTATGAAACTCCTTACTCCCCGCCAGTCCCAGGTGCTGGATATCATCAAAGAGCATATCCAGCAGACGGGGATGCCACCCACGCGCGCCGAAATTGCCCAGTCCTTGGGGTTCAAGTCCGCCAACGCCGCCGAGGAGCACCTGAAGGCGCTGGCTAAGAAAGGGGTCATTACCATGATGCCCGGTACCTCCCGCGGCATTCGACTGACCCAGGAAGAGGAGCCGGAAGAGCAGGACGGCTTGCCGCTGATCGGCCGGGTGGCCGCTGGCGAACCGATCCTGGCCCAGCAGCACATCGAAAGCCATTACCGGCTCGACCCGGCCCTGTTTCATCCGCCGGCGGATTTCCTGCTGCGGGTCAAGGGGATGAGCATGAAGAATATCGGCATTATGGACGGCGACCTGCTGGCGGTGCACAAGACCCAGGAGGCCCGCAACGGCCAGGTGGTGGTGGCCCGGCTCGACGACGAAGTCACGGTCAAGCGCTTCCAGCGCCAGGGCAGCCGGGTCAGCCTGTTGCCCGAAAACGAGGAGCTGTCGCCCATCGAGGTCGATCTGCGCCAGCAGGAGTTGATTATCGAAGGCCTGGCGGTGGGCGTGATCCGCAATACCGACTTTTAAGCTACTTGCTTTCCGGGGAGTGGGGACCTAGCGTACGCTTCCCGCTTCCCGCTTCCCGCTTCCCGCTTCCCGCTTCCCGCTTCCCGCTTCCCGCTTCCCGCTTCCCGCTTCCTTTTTTCATTTTTTTACTTTTTCATAATCAATGCTTTACTTAGTGTGTACTGGGCCGATGGATGCAGTAGCCCAGTAAGCACTGACTCTCTTGCGAGTGCGCCAAAATAAAGGATCAAAATTTTTGGGGGTGCGTGTGAAGCCGATTGTTCTGCTGCTGTCGCTAGTGGCATCGCTGCCCGTGTGGGCGCAAAGCCGTCTCAATATGACCCAGGGGGTCACCGATATCAGCCAGAAGGTGTATGGCCTGCACATGACCATACTCATCATCTGCGCGATCATCGGTCTGGTGGTGTTCGGGGCCATGTTCTGGGCCCTGCTTCATCACCGCAAGTCCAAGGGGGCCAAGGCCGCCCAGTTCCACGAAAGCACCAAGGTGGAGATCCTCTGGACCATCATTCCCTTCCTGATCCTGGTGGCCATGGCTATTCCCGCCACCCGCACCCTGATCGCCATGGAGGACGCCAGCCAGTCGGAACTGACCATCCAGGTTACCGGCTCCCAGTGGAAATGGCATTACCGTTATTTCGATGAAGGCGTCGAGTTCTTCAGCCTGCTCGCCACCCTGCCCCAGGAAATCGACGGCAGCCTGGGCAAGCGCGACAACTACCTGCTGGAGGTCGACAATCCGCTGGTGTTGCCCACCGATCGCAAGATCCGCTTCCTGATCACCTCCGATGACGTCATCCACTCCTGGTGGGTGCCTGCCTTCGCGGTCAAAAAGGACGCCATTCCCGGTTTTATCAACGAAGCCTGGACCCGCATCAACCAGCCCGGGATGTACCGGGGCCAGTGCGCCGAATTGTGCGGCAAGGACCATGGCTTTATGCCGATAGTGGTGGACGCCCGCTCCCCCGAGGAATTCGACGGCTGGCTGAGCCGGGTCAAGGTGGAGCAGGCCGAGGCCAGGGCCGCCGAGCAGGAATTGCTGGCGATGGAAATGACCATGGAAGAGATGATGACGCTGGGCGAGCAGGTGTATCAGCGCAGTTGCGCCGCCTGCCACCAGGCCAATGGCGAGGGGATACCCGGCGCCTTCCCCGCACTCAGGGGCAGCGCCATGGTGCTGAACGACAGGGCGGCCCATATCGACATCGTGCTCTACGGCAAGGCGGGCACCGCCATGCAGAGCTTCGACCGGCAGCTGGCGCTGAAGGAGCTGGCCGCCGTGATCACCTACGAGCGCAACGCCTGGGGCAACGACACCGGTGATCTGGTGCAGCCCAGGGACATCCATCAAGCCAGGCAGGGACAACAATAGGGGGCAGGGATGACGCAGTTAGACCGTACTCAGACCGTGGACGACCAGTTGGGCGTGGCGGACGACCATCACCACCACGGCCCGGCCAGGGGCATCATGCGGTGGCTGTTGACTACCAACCACAAGGACATCGGCAGCCTCTACCTGCTGTTCAGTCTGGCCATGTTCCTGCTGGGTGGCAGCATGGCCATGGTGATCCGCGCCGAGCTGTTCCAGCCTGGGTTGCAGTTGGTGGATCCCAACTTCTTCAACCAGATGACCACCATGCACGGCCTCATCATGGTGTTCGGTGCTGTCATGCCCGCCTTCGTCGGCCTGGCCAACTGGATGATCCCGATGATGATCGGCGCTCCCGACATGGCGCTGCCGCGGATGAACAACTGGAGCTTCTGGATCCTGCCCTTCGCCTTCCTGCTGATGCTGAGTTCGTTGTTCATGCCCGGCGGCGGCCCCAACTTCGGCTGGACCTTCTACGCCCCCCTGTCCACCACCTATGCCCCGGACAGCACCGCCCTGTTCGTGTTCGCCATCCATATCATGGGCATCAGCTCGATCATGGGGGCCATCAACGTCATCGTTACCATCTGGAACCTGCGGGCGCCGGGCATGACCTGGATGAAACTGCCCCTGTTCTGCTGGACCTGGCTGATCACCGCTTTCCTGCTGATCGCGGTGATGCCGGTGCTGGCGGGGGCGGTGACCATGGTGCTCACCGACAAGTATTTCGGCACTAGCTTCTTCGAGGCGGCCGGCGGCGGCGACCCGGTGCTGTTCCAGCACATCTTCTGGTTCTTCGGTCACCCCGAGGTGTACATCATGATCTTGCCGAGCTTCGGCATCATCTCGGCCATCGTGCCCACCTTCAGCCGCAAGCAGCTGTTCGGCTACGCCTCCATGGTGTACGCCACCGCTTCCATCGCCGGCCTGAGCTTCCTGGTGTGGGCGCACCACATGTTTACCGTGGGCATGCCGGTGGCCGCGGAGCTGTTCTTCATGTACTGCACCATGCTGATCTCGGTGCCTACCGGGGTCAAGGTATTCAACTGGGTGGCCACCATGTGGCGTGGCTCCATCAGTTTCGAGGTGCCCATGCTGTTTGCCCTGGCCTTTATCGTGCTGTTCACCATCGGCGGCTTCAGCGGCCTGATGCTGGCCATCACTCCGGCCGACTTCCAGTATCACGACACCTATTTCGTGGTGGCCCATTTCCATTATGTGCTGGTGTCCGGCGCCATCTTCTCGATCATGGCGGCGGCCTACTACTGGATGCCGAAATGGACCGGCCACATGTTTGACGAACGGCTGGCCAAATGGCACTTCTGGTGCTCTGTGGTCTCGGTCAACATCCTGTTCTTTCCCATGCACTTCCTCGGCCTGGGCGGCATGCCCCGGCGCATTCCCGACTACTCGCTGCAGTTTGCCGACATCAACGCCCTGGTCAGCATCGGTGGTTTCGCCTTCGGCCTGTCCCAGCTGATCTTCGTGGCGGTACTGGTGAAGTGCATCCGCGGCGGCGAACAGGCGGCGGCCTGTCCCTGGGAAGGAGCGCACGGCCTGGAGTGGACGGTGCCGTCGCCGGCGCCCTACCACACCTTCAGCACCCCTCCGGAGATCGAAGGCAATGGATCACGGTAAAAAAGCACTCAGGCTTGCCCTGATGGCGGTCGCCATGTTCGGCTTCGGCTTCGCCCTGGTGCCGCTGTATGACGTGTTCTGCGACCTCACCGGCCTCAACGGCAAGACCGAAAACAGCGCGGCGGCGGCCTCGCAGAGCCTGGACGAAAACCGGCTGGTCACCGTGGAGTTCGTCACCTACAAGGCCAAGGGTCTCAACGGCGACTTCGAATCCTCGGTGCGGCGGCTGCAGGTGCATCCGGGCGAAATGCATCAGGTGGACTTCGTGGTCACCAGCCACGACGCCGAGGAACGGGTATGGCGGGCCATTCCCTCGGTGTCCCCCGGGGTGGCGGCGGGCTACCTGCGCAAGACCGAATGTTTCTGCTTCCGGGAGCAGCCCATGGCGGCCCGGGCCGAGGCGGTGATGCCGATGCGCTTCTACGTGGATCAGGGCCTGCCGGCGGACATCGAGGTGTTCACCCTGTCCTACACCCTTTACGACATCAGCGAGCAGGTTGCCAAACGCAGCTAGCAAGGAGGCAGTCATGGCGGTCAAGACCCAACAGTATTATGTGCCGGCCCAGAGTCCCTGGCCGATAGTCGGTGCCATCGGTTTGTTTCTGCTGGCCTCGGGGGCCGGCATGTGGGCGGCGGGCATCGCCGGCATCACCGGTCCTCTGGTGTTTACCGCCGGCACCCTGGTGATGACCTTCATGCTGTTCGGCTGGTTCGGCAACGTGATCGACGAGTCCCATTCCGGGCTGTACAGCGAACAGATGGACCGCTCCTTCCGCCAGGGCATGAGCTGGTTCATCTTCTCGGAGGTGATGTTCTTCGGCGCCTTTTTCGGCGCCCTGTTCTATGCCCGGGTGCTGTCCGTGCCCTGGCTGGGCGGGGCCGGCAACAACGCCATGACCAATGAGGTGCTGTGGCCCGACTTCAACGCCAGCTGGCCCCTGCTGCTGACCCCGGGCGGGATGGAAACCACCGCCATGGGCTGGTTCGGCCTGCCGCTGATCAACACCGTCATCCTGCTGACCTCTTCCGTGACCGCCCATCTCGCCCATCTGGCGTTGCTGCAGGAGCAGCGGGCCCGGCTGAAGCAGTGGCTGGGTGGCACCGTGCTGCTGGGGGTGCTGTTCCTGGCGCTGCAGGCCTGGGAATACGTGCACGCCTACCAGGACCTGGGCCTGCGGCTGGACTCCGGCATCTACGGCAACACCTTCTTCCTGCTCACCGGTTTTCACGGGGCCCACGTCACCCTGGGCACCCTGATGCTGCTGATCATGTGGCTGCGGGTCAATAAGGGGCATTTCACCCCGGCCCAGCATTTCGGCTTTCAGGCCAGCAGCTGGTACTGGCATTTCGTGGACGTGGTCTGGCTCTGCCTGTTCGTGTTTGTCTATATTTTGTAGTGAGTTCGTATGAGTCTGTCATGGGGTGGGGTTGGGCACCAGCAGGCCGGTGGCCATCGCCAGGATCAGAATCAGCAGGATAATGGCGGCAAACAGCAGCCGGCGGCCGATGTAACGGCTCATCAGCAGCGGATCCCGGTTGGAGAGCATGGCTTTCAGGCCCAGCAGCAGGTTGCCGATCATCATCAGCAACAACAACACAATCAACAGTTTGAGCAGCATTACTCGTTTCCTGGAGAGACTGGCTCTTGAGTATAGGAAAAAGTTGGGGGCTGCTGGCACTGACGGCGCTGATGACCCTCCTGATGATCTTCATGGGGGTGTGGCAGTTGTCCCGGGCCGACGAAAAACGTCAGCTGCAGCAGGAATGGCGGCAACGCAGTGGGATCAGCCTGGCGCTGGAGGAAGCCCTGTCCATCAGCGCGCCCTTCGGCTACCGGCTGGAGGTGAGCGGGGTCTACCTGGCCGGGGGCGATCTCTTCCTCGACAACCAGATTGAAGGGGGCAGGGCGGGCTATCGCCTTATCCGCCCGCTGCAGACCCCTTACGGCCTGCTGGCGGTGGATACCGGCTGGTGGCCGGCCGACGCGGATCGGCGCCGGCTGCCGGAGGTAGCGTTGCCGGACGGGCTGGTCCGGCTGAGCGGCAATCTGGTCCGGCCTTACCTGCCGCCCCTGTCTTTCGGGGGGGCGGGGGAGGATCCGCAGCGCCGGCGCATTGCCGCTCTGGATCCGGAACGGCTGGCCAGCGCCTGGGGGCAAGGGGTGTTGCCGTTCGTGCTCAAGGCCGGCGGCGGGGGCACCGACGAGGTGCCGGTGGTGATGGGACCGGAGCGCCATATTGGTTATGCGGTGCAATGGTTTGCCATGGCACTGGCGGTGTGGCTGGCGGCATTGGTGTTTTATCGGAGGCGGCATGAAGCATAAACCGGTATTGGCGTTGTTGGGGGTGTTTCTGTTGCCGGTGGCTCTGGCCTGGCTCACCCTGCAGCAGGGCTGGTTTACCCCCGGGGTCAAGGCCCGGGGAGAGTGGGTCGAAGGGCATATCGCCGGAGACGAGCAGTGGCGGCTGGTGCTGCCGGTCGTCCCGGAGTGCGCCTCCTGCGCCGTGGCCGGGCAACTGCTGGAGAATATCGACACCGCCCTGGGGCGGGATTCGGAACGGGTTACGGTGGTGCGGCTGCCGGCCAGCGCCGAGCTCGAGGCCGGGTTCGTCTATATCGCGGATCCACCGGGCCTGCTGATCATGCGCTATCCGCTGAGCGGCGACGAGCAGCGGGATCGGCTGACCGGCAAGGCGCTGCTCGGCGACCTGCGCCGCCTGCTCAAGTTTTCCCGGGCCGGGTAGGAGGCGCCATGCATCGACTCGGTCTCTTTGCCTTTGCCCTGACCCTGGTGGTGGTGGTGCTGGGCGCCTATACCCGGCTGACCGATGCCGGGCTGGGCTGCCCCGACTGGCCCGGCTGCTACGGCTTTCACGGCATTCCCAACTCGGAACAGGCCCAGCGGCTGGCGGCGGAGCGCTTTCCCGACAACCCGCTGGAGCCGGTGAAGGCGCGCAATGAAATGGTGCATCGCTACGCGGCGGGCACCCTGGGCGTCACCATACTGCTGATGGCGCTGTGGTCGCTGAAGGCGGCGCACCGGGCCTACCGTTTTCCCGCCTGGCTGCTGCTGGCACTGGTGGCCGGCCAGGCCACCCTGGGCATGCTGACGGTCACCCTCAACCTGCTGCCCTTGGTGGTGATGGGGCACCTGCTGGGCGGTTTTACCATACTGGCGCTGCTCTTTTTACTGCTCTGCAGGGGGCGTCCTCCCTTGCTCGAATCGCCCCGGATTAGCGGCCTGGGCCGCTGTTACCGGGTGGCCCTGGGTGCCCTGGTGCTGCAGATCGCCCTGGGCGGCTGGACCGCGGCCAACTACGCGGCCATGGCCTGTCTCGAACTGCCGGTGTGCCAGGGCGACTGGCCGGCCCAGTGGCAGTGGAGCGCCTTTCATCCCCATGGGGTATCGGCCGAGACTTACCAGTACGGGGTGCTGAGCCAGGAGGAGCGGGTGACCATTCACGCCGCCCACCGGTTGTGGGCCGTGGTGACCGTCCTGCTGCTGTTGTGGCTGGCCGGGCGCCTGTGGCGCCATCCGCCGATGCGGGGCTGGGGTCTGGCGCTGGCGCTGGGGGTGATGGTGCAGTTGGCGCTGGGCATGGCCAACGTGGTGCTGCACCTGCCGCTGGCGGTGGCGGTGGCCCACAACGCCGGAGCGGCGGTGCTGTTGTTGATGTTGACTGGAACGGGTGAACGCCTGTGGCGTTACAGGGAGGAAAGATGGCAAGAAGCGCGTTATTGCCCAGAACCTGGGAACTGAGCTGGCGGGACTATTTTGCGCTCACCAAGCCCAAGGTGGTGTTGCTGATCCTGCTGACTGCCGTGGTCGGCATGTTGCTCACCGGCAGCCTGCCCGCGCCGCAGGTGGCGGTGGCGGCCACCGCCGGCATCGGGCTGATGGCCGGTGGCGCGGCCGCCATCAACCATGTGCTGGATCGGCGTATCGACATCAAGATGGCGCGCACCTACCACCGGCCGGTGGCACAGGGGCGGGTGCACACCGGGGCGGCGCTGGCCTTCGCCTTTCTGCTGTCGGCGACGGGGCTGGCGATACTGCTGTTGTGGGTCAATGCGCTGACCGCCTGGCTGACCCTGGCGTCCCTGCTGGGCTATGCGGTGGTGTACACGGTCTGGCTGAAACGGGCCACGCCGCAGAACATCGTGATCGGCGGCCTGGCCGGCGCCATGCCGCCGCTGCTGGGCTGGACCGCCATCACCGGGGAGTTCCACGGCCATGCGCTGCTGCTGGTGATGATCATCTTCGCCTGGACGCCACCCCATTTCTGGGCGCTGGCCATCCACCGGCGCGACGACTACGCCAAGGCGGATATTCCCATGCTGCCGGTGACCCACGGCATCGAGTTCACCAAGACCTGCGTGCTGCTCTATACTCTGCTGCTGACCCTGGTATGCCTGCTGCCCTGGGTGGTGGGCATGTCGGGTCCGCTCTACCTGCTGGGGGCGATGGCGCTCAACCTGCGCTTCATCCAGTGGGCCTGGCGGCTGAAGTTTAGACCTGGGCCGCAAACCGCACTACAATGTTTCCGCTTTTCAATCAGCCACCTGATGTGGCTGTTCGTGCTGATACTGGCGGATCACTGGATAGACTATGGCTAATACGAACAAGCTGATATGGGTGTTTGCGGCAATGTTGCTGGTGGCGGGAACCCTGAGCGGGATCGCCTGGTATAACGACAGGGAAAACAGCCTGACCGAAGCGGTGGTGGTCTATCCCGAGCCCCGGCCGCTGCGGGACATCGTGCTGCGCGATGCCGATGACGAGGCCTTTACCGAACGGCGCTTTGCCGGCAGCTGGAGCCTGGTGTTCGTCGGCTACACCTTCTGCCCGGATATCTGTCCCACCACCCTGGCGGATCTGGCGCGTATCTATCCCGAGCTCAAGCAACTGAGCGACAGGGTACAGGTGGTGTTCGTCTCGGTGGATCCGGGGCGGGACACCCCCGAGCGGCTCAAGGCCTATACCGCCTACTTCCATCCCGAGTTCGTGGCGGTGACCGCCGGGCACGAGGCATTGATGCCGGCGGTACAGCAGTTGGGGCTGATTTACGGCATCCACGAGCGGGAAACCAGCGACTATCTGGTGGACCACTCCGCCTCCATCGCCCTGGTCAATCCCGAGGGCCGGCTGCACGCCTCCTTCCGCCCCGGCTTCGATGAACAGAGCCAGGTGCCCATGGTCAACGGCGACGAGCTGGTCCGGGATTTCGCCCGCATCCTCAAACACTGGGAAAGATAACCCCCATCTTGCTGTTTCCAATCAGAGCCCATCATGCGGTCATCCTTCTTTAACGGGGCCAGGCACCGGCAGGTGTTTGCCCTGGCCCTGCCCATGGTGCTGTCCAACATTACCGTGCCCCTGCTCGGCCTGGTGGACACCATCGTCATCGGCCATCTGGAGCAGGCCTATTACCTGGGCGGAGTGGCGGTGGGCGCCACCATCATCAGCCTGATCTTCTGGCTGCTCGGCTTCCTGCGCATGTCGACCACCGGGCTCAGCGCCCAGGCCTTCGGCGCCGGCGACGGTGAACGGCTGTTGCAGGTGCTGGCGCGAGCCCTGCTGCTGGCCTGGGCGCTGGCGCTGGCGGTGCTGGTACTGCAGCGGCCGCTGCTGGAGCTGGCGTTCTGGCTGGCCGGCGGCAGCGCCGAAGTCCAGCTTTACGGCCGCCAGTATGTGGCCATCCGCATCTGGAGTGCCCCGGCGGCGCTGACCAACCTGGTGTTGCTGGGCTGGCTGCTCGGCAACCAGAACGCCCGGGCGCCCATGTGGCTGCTGATCCTGGGCAACGGTGTCAATATTCTGCTCGATATCTGGTTCGTGCTGGGTCTGGGCTGGCAAGTGAAGGGGGCGGCGGCGGCCTCGGTGCTGGCCGATTATCTGGCCATGCTGCTGGGCGCCTGGCTGGTGTGGCGCACCCTGGCGGCGCGGGGGCTCAGGCCGGCGACCGGCTTCTGGGATCGGGCCCTGAACCGCACCGCCTTCCGGCGCCTGCTCGGCCTCAACCGGGATATTTTTCTCCGTGCGCTCTGCCTGCAGCTGACCTTCGCCTTCATGACCTTCCAGGGCGCCCGCCTGGGGGATGCGGTGGTGGCGGCCAATGCGGTGCTGATGAACTTCCTGATGTTCATTTCCTACGGCCTAGACGGCTTCGCCTATGCGGTGGAGGCCATGGTGGGCAAGGCGGTGGGGGAGCGTAGCCGGGCCTGTTTCCGCCTGGCCTGCGGCCTCAATCTGTTCTGGGGCGCCCTGGTGGCGGTGCTGTTCACCCTGGTGTTCGCCCTGGGCGGCGAGAGCCTGATCGCCCTGATCACCGATATCCCGGCGGTGCGCAGCCAGGCGGCGGCCTATTTGCCCTGGCTGGTGCTGATGCCGCTGGCCGCCTGCTGGTGCTTTATCCTGGACGGCATTTTTATCGGCACCACTCGGGGCCGGGAAATGCGCGACATGATGCTGTTGTCGACCTTCGGGGTGTTTTTTCCGGTGTGGTGGCTGGTCCGGGAGCTGGACAATCATGGCCTCTGGCTGGCCATGTTGTGCTTTATGCTGGCCCGGGGCCTGACCCTGGGCTGGGCCTGGTGGCGGCTCGAACGGCGGCAGCGGTTTATCGCCGAAGACCACGCAATGACGGAGAAACAAGATGTTTGAAATTGCGCTCTATGAGCCGGAAATCGCCCCCAATACCGGTAACATCATGCGGCTGGTGCGCAACAACGGCTGTCGCCTGCACCTGATAGAACCGCTCGGCTTCGACCTGGAAGAGAAGAAACTGCGCCGTGCCGGGCTGGATTACGCCGATTTTGGTCGGATCCAACTGCACTCCCACTATGTGGAGTTTCTGGCGGCCATGGCCGGGCGGCGGCTGTTTGCCTGCACCACCAAGGGCAGCCGGCATCACCACGAACCGGCCTATCGGCCCGGGGACGTGCTGCTGTTCGGACCCGAAACCCGTGGCCTGCCGATGGCGGTGCTGGAGGCGGTGGCCCCCGAGTACCGTATCCGCATCCCCATGCAGCCGGACAGCCGCAGCCTGAACCTGTCCAACGCGGTGGCCATTATCAGTTACGAGGCCTGGCGGCAGCAGGGTTTTTCCGGGGCCGTTTGACCCTGCGGTTAGATGCCGTGGTTATTTGAGGCATAGTAATTAGCTTGCATTGATTATTTATTGACCTCATCGACGCTGTTCTACAATGGTGGTGGGACTGAACAGGCAGAAGGAGACGGAGATGTTAGCCAAGCAATGCAGCTATACCCTTTCGGGGGCGGAACCACTTCATGCCCACATAGTGGTCAACCCCACGGGTTTGCTGGAAGTCGATATCATCGAGCGCGATCAGCATTTCACCAGTGACTTCGAACATGTTCATTTCAAGGGGGACGGGCAGGGCATGCAGGTGATCTGCGAGCACTGCGACAACGCTCCCGAAGAAGAAGTCAGCCTCAACCTGCAGCGGCAGGATGCGTTCGAACTGTATCAGATGATCGATGATGCCAAGCAGGAACTGGAATGCCTGCTGTGTGATTTATAGCCGGTATGGCCCACGGCCGGAGTGCCATAGCCGTACTGCAAAGCCCCGTGTGCGCACGGGGCTTTTTTACGCTCGGCCACGGGAGTTACACCCGGGGTCACATTCGGACGGCGGCGGCGGTATACTAGGATAACGCTTCCGACCCGGCTCACCCATGACGCACACCTCTGCTTATTCCCGTTTGGTCACCTCCGCCGCCATCGCCGCCGCGGTGGTGGCCGGCCTGATGATCCTGGGCAAGCTGCTGGCCTGGTTCTATACCGGTTCGGCCAGTATGCTGGCCTCGCTGACCGACTCCCTGCTGGACATCAGCGCTTCGCTGATCAACCTGATGGCCATTCGTTATGCCCTGGTGCCGCCGGATCAGGAACACCGCTTCGGCCACGGCAAGGCCGAATCCCTGGCGGGGCTGGCCCAGTCGGCCTTTATCAGCGGCTCGGCGATCTTCCTGGTCATCAACGGCATTTCCCGGCTGCTGAATGCTCAAGAGGTCACCCATGCAGCCATGGGGATCTGGGTGATGCTGTTTTCACTGGTGCTGACTGCCGGCCTGGTGCTGTATCAGAGCTATGTGATCAAACGCACCCACTCGGTGGCGATCCGCGCCGATCAGTTGCACTATCGTTCGGACATCCTGCTCAATGTCGGGGTGCTGCTGGCCATCGTCCTGGCCTGGTACGGCTGGCACTGGGCCGATGGCGTCTTTGCGGTGCTGCTCGGCGGCTACATTCTCAAGGGCGCCTTGAAAATCGGTTATGACTCGGTGCAGATGTTGCTGGACCGGCAGTTGCCGGAAGAAGAGCAAAAGCGCATTATTGATACCTGTTTGGCGGTGGAAGGGGTGCACGGCTTGCATGAACTGCGTACCCGGCAGTCGGGCCAGACCCGTTTTATTCAGCTGCATCTGGAACTTGACGATCAGCTGCCCCTGGTACGGGCCCATCGCATCGCCGATAAAGCAGAGCGGGAACTGCGGTCGCTGTTTCCCGATACCGACATCATTATTCATATGGACCCCATTTCGGTACTGCCTCGTGAGGCCCATTCTCAGGATATGAGTGAACATCAATTTCTAGAAAACAAGGTTTAATCCATGGAAGACGGCATTCAATCCAGCACCTGGTCACGTATCCGCCAAGAAGCGCAGCGGATGATTACCGAAGAGCCGATGCTCGGCAGCTTTTTCTACTCCACCATCCTCAACCATGACAGCCTGAAGTGTGCCCTGAGTTTTATCCTGGCCAACAAGCTGGAGAGCTCGGTGATGCCGGCGATCAGCCTGCGAGAGGTCATCGAGGTGGCGCTGGACGAAGAGCCCGCTATCCTGGACATGGTGGCCATGGATATTTGTGCGGTGCAGGAGCGGGATCCGGCGGTCGAGCTGTTTTCTACGCCCCTGCTTTACCTGAAGGGATTCCATGCGTTGCAGGGCTACCGGATTTCCAACTGGCTGTGGCGCCACGGACGCCGCTCGCTGGCGACCTATCTGCAGAACCAGATCTCGGTGGTGTTCGGGGTTGATGTGCACCCGGCGGCCAGGATCGGCAAGGGGATCATGTTCGATCACGCCACCGGTATCGTGGTGGGCGAGACGGCGGTGATCGAGGACGACGTGTCCATTCTGCAGAACGTGACCCTGGGCGGCACCGGCAAGGAAGGCGGTGATCGCCATCCCAAGATCCGGGAAGGGGTGATGATTGGCGCCGGGGCCAAGATCCTGGGCAATATCGAAGTGGGCGAAGGCGCCAAAATTGGCGCCGGCAGCGTGGTGCTGGAGCCGGTGCCGCCGCATACCACAGTGGCCGGGGTGCCGGCCAGGGTGGTGGGGCGTCCCGGTTCGGACAAACCGTCGCTGGATATGAGCCAGAATATCTGAGACTTTTCTTGACGTGCCCGACATAAATTTGCGGTAAATGGCGAGTGCATCGCCGGGGCCGCTTGTTGTCTGACATTGCCCGGGGTATCCTCGGGCGCTGAGGGGCCTGCGGGCCGATTGATGATGATTAGGGGTTAGTGCATGTCTTTTGATGTATTGGAAAAACTGGAGTCCAAAATCCAGGCTGCGGTTGACACCATTTCTTTGCTGCAAATGGAAGTGGAAGAGTTGAAAGAGCAGAACGGCAAACTGGGTGAGGAAAACCAGCAGTTGAAGCAGCAACACGATGCCTGGCAGGAACGCCTGCGGGTGTTGCTGGGCAAGATCGATCAGGTAGAAGAAAACGCCTGAGTACTGAACGCCGGCCATGCCGGCGTTATCTTTTTACACCAGGGGACGCCGCCGGTAGAACAGCAATCCCGGCATCGCCAGCCCGATGGCCAGTCCGGCCACGATAAACATCGCTTTGATCACGTTGGCCACCAGGCTGCCCCACAGCTCCGGGGTATAGCCGTGCTGGCTGATCTCCACCAGGGCGATCATCGCCTTGTAGGCGTAAACCCCCGGTATCATGGGGACCACCGCCGCCACCGTAAATACCTTGGGATGGGCCAGAAAGCGGCGCGCCCAGTGCCAGCCCAGCAGGCCGATCAGCGTGGCGGCGAAAAAGGTGGCCCACTCGATCGGCATGCCCGCATCCAGTAGCAGGTAGCGGCTGCCGTGGCCGAGCGCTCCCCCCAGGGCGCAATATTTCAGCGCCCTGGACGGTACATTGAACAGCAGGGCAAAGCCCAGTGCCGGCACAGTGGCAAACAGCATGTCGTTGGCCAGCCCTGTCATCAGCGTCATCACCACCCCCGGACACCAAGCAGATTCATCGCCGAAATAATGCCGATGCTGGTGGCCATGGTCAGCAGGGTGGCCAGGGTCCAGCGGGCCAGGCCGGTATTGATGTAGCCCTTGACCATATCGGCGGCGGCATTGATCAGGGGAAAGCCGGGCACCAGCATCAGCACCGCGGAAGGCACCGCCAGAAAGGGCTGTTCCCCCCATTGGTACAGCAACCCCAGGCTGGAAATCAGAGTGGTGACGAAGGCGGTCACGGCGAAATTGAGCAGGGGATTGAAATGGCGTAAGGCCAGCTCCTGGCGCACTCCGATGCCGCAGGCGGCAGCGACGAAGGTGAGGGCAAACACCGGCCAGTCGGCGCCGGCCAGCCGGGCGAAGGAAGCGCAGGACAGCCCCACCATCAGGATCACCAGGGGACGTGGGTAATGCAGGGGCTGCAGGCGATCGAGCCGCCGGCGGACGCCCCGGCCGTCGAGCAGCCCCTTTTCGGTCATGATGCAGATGCGCTGCAGCTCCGACACCATCTGCATGTTGATGCCCCGATCGGGGCAGCGGCGGGTGGTGGTCACACAGTGTTCCCGATACAGGGTGGTGACGATAAGCGCATCGTTGGCCAGGCTGACCTCGACGCTGCCCACGCCCAGGGCCAGGCCGACGCGGCGGGTCAGGGTCTCAATCAGCGCGCTTTCGGCGCCGTGCTGCATCAGCAGCTGACCGATCCTGATGGTGATCCGGGTGAGCTCCCGCTGCGGGAAGGGGGAAGAACAAGAAGACTCGGTACTCTGCTGCATAAAACGCCTCCGCTTTATGGTGTACTTTTACTCCATTCTTCCCCAGTTTATCTTGTCCGTCATCAATTTGTAGGTAATAAAACAAAAAGGCCTGTCGCGTGACAGGCCTTGGGCTGAAATGGGGAGCAGGGCTTATTCGATGTCCAGCGGCTCGGGAGAAAGGATGATACCGGTGGTGTCGGCGTAGAGGTGATCCTCGGGTAGAAAGGTGACCCCGCCGAAGTTGACCGGGATATCCTGTTCACCGATCTCGCTGTCGTCGGCCCCGACCGGAATGGAGGCCAGCGCCTGAATACCGATGTCCAGCTCTTCCAGGGCGTCCACTTCGCGTACGCAACCATAGCAGACGATACCTTCCCAACCGTTTTCCGCCGCGACTTCGGCTATCTCGGCGTCGATCAGCGCCCGGCGCAACGAGCCACCGCCGTCGATCAGCAACACCCGGCCGACACCGTTGGCCTTGACCGCTTCCATGATCAGGCCGTTGGCCTCGAAGCACTTGATGGTGGAAACGGTGCCGCCGAAGGAGCTTCGGCCGCCGAAACTGGAGAACATGGGCTCGACCACGTCCACCATGTCAATGTAGGTATCGCACAGTTCAGAAGTATTGTATTCCATGGAATCAGCCACATCTGGAAACAAGGTAACCTCAGTATAAAGAGGCGGGAGCGGTTTTCAATCACAATAATGTGACCGCTCCCGTTATTGGCCGGATCAGAGGATAAAACGGCTCAGATCTTCGTCTTCGACCAGGTTCTTGAGGTAACGATCCACATAGTTTTCGTCGATCACTATGGTCTCGCCCGACTTGTCGGTGGCCTCGTAGGACAGCTCGTCGAGCAACCGCTCCATCACGGTGTGCAGGCGGCGGGCACCGATGTTCTCGGTGGTTTCGTTGACCCGCCAGGCGGCCTCAGCCAGCCGGCGAATGCCTTCCTTGGTAAAATCGACGGTGACGTTTTCGGTGGCCAGCAGCGCCTTGTACTGCTCGGTGAGCGAGGCGCTGGGCTCGGTGAGGATGCGCTCGAAATCATCGGTGGTCAGCGAGTTCAGCTCCACCCGGATTGGCAACCGGCCCTGCAACTCGGGGATCAGATCCGATGGCCTGGCCACCTGGAAGGCGCCGGAGGCAACAAACAGCATATGATCGGTGCGCACCATGCCGTGCTTGGTGTTGACGGTACAACCTTCCACCAGCGGCAGCAGATCCCGTTGCACCCCTTCCCGGGACACGTCCGGGCCCGAACTTTCGCCACGTTTGCAGATCTTGTCGATTTCATCGATAAACACGATGCCCTGGTTTTCCACCGCGGCGATGGCCTGTTCCTTCAGCTCTTCCGGGTTCAGCAGCTTGGCGGCTTCTTCTTCCACCAGCAGCTTGAGCGCATCCCGGATCTTCATTTTGCGCTGCTTGCTGGTATTGCCGGACAAATTCTGGAACATGCTTTGCAGCTGGCTGGTCATCTCTTCCATGCCGGGTGGCGCCATGATTTCGACCCCCATCTGCGGGGCGGAGACGTTGATTTCAATCTCTTTGTCGTCAAGCTGGCCTTCGCGCAGCTTCTTGCGGAAGATCTGCCGGCTGTTGCTGTTGTCGGCCTTTTCCTCTTCGCCCCAGGTATTGCGCGGGTTGGGCAACAGCGCGTCCAGCACCCGTTCTTCGGCCGCCTCTTCGGCCCGATGACGGAATTTCTCCATCTGCTGTTCGCGGGTCATCTTCATCGCGATATCGGTAAGATCGCGAATGATGGTGTCTACTTCCTTGCCGACATAGCCCACTTCGGTGAATTTGGTCGCCTCGACCTTGATGAAGGGCGCGTTGGCCAGCTTGGCCAGGCGGCGGGCAATTTCGGTCTTGCCCACCCCGGTCGGACCTATCATCAGGATGTTCTTGGGGGTGACTTCCTGGCGCAGCTCCGGAGTGAGCTGCATGCGGCGCCAGCGGTTGCGCAGGGCGATGGCCACGGCGCGCTTGGCCTCGGACTGGCCGACGATATGGCGGTCCAGCTCGTGGACGATTTCTCTCGGGGTCATTTCAGACATAATCAATTCCTGTAGTACGGGCGCGGGGGCTGGCCGCCCCGGGACAAAATCAGTGACTGTAGTCGAGCTCTTCGATGGTCTGGTTGCTGTTGGTATAGACGCAGATGTCACCGGCGATGGTCAACGCCTTTTCGACGATGTCGCGGGCTTCCAGCTCGGTATTTTCCAGCAGGGCGCGGGCGGCGGACTGGGCGAAGGCGCCACCGGAGCCGATGGCGATCAGATCCTGCTCGGGCTGCACCACGTCGCCGCTGCCGGTGATGATAAAGGAGTGTTTGTCGTCGGCGACGGCCAGCAGGGCTTCGAGCCGGCGCAGCATGCGATCGGTTCGCCAGTCCTTGGCCAGGGCCACGGCGGCACGCTCGAGGTTGCCCTGGTGGGCCTGCAGCTTGGCTTCGAAGCGTTCCAGCAGGGTAAAGGCATCGGCGGTGCCGCCGGCGAATCCGGCCAGCACCTTGCCGTTGAACAGGCGGTGTACCTTGCGGGCATTGCCTTTCATCACGGTATTGCCCAGGGAAACCTGGCCGTCGCCGCCGATGACCACTTTGCCGTTACGGCGAACTGAAACGATTGTTGTCACTGTGAACCTCACTTGACGGTGTAGCCAGCGGGACTGGCAGAAATGTCATGATCACAGAAATGGGGGCTGAGCCGGGAGAGTTCAACCCTGTCTGACGACACAATCGGTATTGAGCCGGCTCATCTTGTGCTTGTCCTGCTCGGCCACGCGCTGGCTGGGGTAGGGTCCCATGATGACGCGGTACCAGACTCCGTTGCTGCCTTCGGAACGGCGGACTTCCGACCCCAGTCCCTGGAAGGCGATGCGCGCCTTGAGCTGTTCGGCCTGCTCGGCGGAGCGGAAGGAGCCGCACTGCATGATGTAGCGCTTGTCCGGGGCATCCTCGGGCTTGGCACGCTGGGCGGCGGTTTCCGGCACATCGACGACGATCTCTTTGTTTTCGAGCTGCTCGATGTAGCGCCACTTTTCCACCGGTTTCTGATCGATGGGATTCACCGGCGCCGCGGGCGGCGGAGTCCGGGCGGCGGCCGGCGGTTCGACAGTGCGCGAGTCCGCTGAACCCTTGATCAGGTAAATCAGGTAGCCGAAGCCGGCCAGCAGTACCAGTACCAGGATTACGGCCAGCCAGGGGACCCGCGGTTCGGGCGCGCGAGTCCGGCCGCCGCTTTTGGCGGTGCGGCCGTTGCGTTTCGGCTTGCTGCGGCGCACGTAATCCTTGGCCATCTTACATCCGTTCCATGGTGTCGATGCCGAGCAGCAACAGACCCTGCTGCAAGACCTTGGCGGTAGCGGCGCACAGGCGCAGCCGGCTGGCCCGCTCGGTGTCCGACACGCCGTCCTTGTTGATGGGGCAGGCCTCGTAGAAGCTCATGAAGGCACCGGACAGTTCGTACAGGTAGAGGCACAGCAGGTGCGGCATGCCCTTGTCGGCCACCGACTTGACGGTGTCGTTGAACTGCACCAGTTTCTGCGCCAGGGCCTCTTCCGCCGGCGCCTGGATGCTGATCTGCCCCTGCAGGCCGGCGGCGGTGACCCCGGCCTTGCGGAAGATGGACTGTACCCGGGTATAGGCATACTGCAGGTAGGGGGCGGTGTTGCCCTCGAACGACAGCATGTTGTCCCAGTCGAAGATGTAGTCGGTGGTGCGGCTCTTGGACAGGTCTGCGTATTTCACCGCGCCCATCGCCACCCGGCTGACCACCTGCGCCTTTTCCTCGGTGCTGAGCTCGGTCTGCTTCTGCGCCAGCAGGGCGGCGGCGCGCTCCTCCGCTTCCTCGAGCAGATCCACCAGCTTGATGGTGCCACCGGAGCGGGTCTTGAAGGGGCGGCCGTCCTTGCCCAGCATCATGCCGAAGGCGTGATGCTCCAGGCTGACCGACTCCGGCACATAGCCGGCCTTGCGCACTATGCTCCAGGCCTGCATCAGGTGCTGGTGCTGGCGGGAGTCGATGAAATAGAGCACCCGGTCGGCGCCCAGCCGCTCATAGCGGTACTTGGCGCAGGCGATGTCGGTGGTGGTGTAGAGGTAGCCGCCATCCTTCTTGCGGATGATGACCCCCATGGGATCGCCGTCCTTGTTCCTGTACTCGTCCAGGTAGACGACGATGGCGCCGTCGTCTTCCACCGCCAGGCCTCGCTGCTGCAGATCGGCCACGATGTCCGCCAGCATGGGGTTGTACATGCTCTCGCCCATCACGTCCGCCGGGCTCAGCGACACCTTGAGCCGGTCGTAGACCTGCTGGTTGTGCTGCAGGGTGATGTCCACCAGCTTCTGCCACATGTTCAGGCAGTAGTCATCGCCACCCTGCAGCCGGACCACATAGCTGCGGGCGCGCTCGGCGAAGTCCGCATCCGCGTCGTACTGTTGCTTGGACTCCCGGTAGAACTGCTCCAGATCCGCCAAGCCGGAGGACAGCACCTCGGGATTCTGTTTTTCCAACTCTTCCAGATGGGCGATCAGCATGCCGAACTGGGTACCCCAGTCGCCGATATGGTTGGCACGGATCACCTTGTGACCGAGGAATTCCAGGGTACGCACCACGGCATCGCCGATGATGGTGGAGCGCAGGTGGCCCACATGCATCTCCTTGGCCACGTTGGGGGCGGAATAGTCCACCACCACCGTCTGGCGCTGTTCGGCCAAGGGCACGTTGGCGCGTTCGTCGGCCACCATGGCGTCGATCTGCCGGGCCAGCCAGCCGCTGTCGAGGAAGAAATTGATAAAGCCCGGGCCCGCCAGTTCGGTTTTGGCCACCAGCTCGGAAACGGGCAGATTGTCCACCAGCAACTGGGCCAGGGCGCGGGGATTCTGCCCGGCGGGCTTGGCCAGCAGCAACGCCAGGTTGGTGGCGAGGTCTCCGTGGGCCTTGTCTTTGGTCCGGTCTACCTGGATACGGGGGGCCAGCTCGGCGGGCAGCTTGCCCTGCTGTTTCAGGGTTGAGACCGTCTGCTCAAGCAGCGCTTGAATATGTTCTTTCATTGTCAGTTCACCAAAATTAAGACAAGGTCGGAAGATAACCTGGGGGGGACAAATTCTACTCATAACGGGGACAGAAAACTACCGTTTGGCGCCAGAGCGGGCTTCGATTGAAAGCGCGGACCACGAAGGCGGGTCTTTATGGCCATTATCCGACGATGGGGGACAGGCCATGAAATTGGCACTCTTACCGCTGACCCTCCATCTTATGCCCGGTGGCAAACTGCCCTTGCGCATCTTTGAACCCAGGTACATAAGAATGGTCAGCGAGGCCAGCCGCAGCGGAAGCGGCTTTGGCATCGGCATGCTGGGCACGCAGGATGACGACGGCAGCAGCGACCTCTTTATGCTGGGTACCCGGGTCGACATCACCGACTTCTATACCCTGGACGACGGCCTGCTGGGCATTACCGTCGAGGCTTCGGAACGCTTCCGCATCCGTACCCTGGAGCGGGAACGGGACGGGCTGCTGTGCGCCGAGGTGGAGTTGCTCGACAACTGGCAGGCCTGCCAGTTGTCGCCCTTCGAACAGGTGCTGTCCGACAAGCTGCGGGAAGTCTTCGACGAGTATCCCGAACTGGCCGAGCTGCACCCGGCCCCGCGCTGGCGGGATGCGGCCTGGGTAACCCAGCGCTGGCTGGAAGTGCTGCCACTCAACACCGAGCAGGCCCAGTTGCTGATGGCGGAAGACAGCTGCCGCCGGGCGCTGGCCTTCCTGATGTCGATGCTGAAACGGGAGCCGCAGCCGGGCAGCCGCCACTAGCGACTACCACAGCTCGACCGGATCGATATCCAGCGACCAGCGCACCCTGCGGGCGGCCGCCAGGGTGTCGATAATGGCCAGGGCCTGGCGACAGGCCCTGGCCAGTTCGCGTCTGTTGCCCGCCTGCAGCAGCAGCTGGTAGCGGTACTGGCCCGCCTTGCGTTCCATCTGGGCACTGAAAGGCCCCAGGCTGCGCACTTCCCCGGGCAGGGTCGGCATCAGCTGCTGGGTCAACTGCAATAAAAAGTCCTGACAATACTGGGCCTTGGTGGCCTGGGCGCGGAACAGCGCCTGGAAGCTGAATGGCGGCAAGCCGGCCTGCCGTCGTTCCTGCAGGGCGCCGAGGGCGAAATGGCGATAGCCCTGATTGGCCAGATCCTGCAGCAGCGCGTGGTCCGGGTGGTGGGTCTGCAGCACCACCCGGCCCGGCTTGCTGGCCCGGCCGGCCCGGCCGGCCACCTGGATGTACAGCTGGGCAAAGCGCTCGGTGGCGCGGAAATCGCTGGCGAACAGGGCGCCGTCCACATCCAGCATGGCGACCAGGGTGACGTCGGGAAAGTGATGACCCTTGGCCAGCATCTGGGTGCCGAGCAGGATCTGATACCTGCCCGTGCGGATCCCTTCCAGGTGCTGCTGGAAACTGCCCTTGCGCCGGGTGTTGTCCCGATCGATACGGATGATGCCGTATTGGGGGAAGAGGCCGGCCAGGGCCTGCTCTACCTGCTCGGTACCGAGACCGGTGCCCAGCAGCTGCCGGCTGCCGCAGTGCGGGCATTGGGGCGGCACCGGCCGCTGATGCTCGCAGTGATGGCAATGCAGCCGGGACTGGCCCTTGTGCCAGGTATAGTGGGCGTCGCAGCGTTCGCAGTCGGCCAGCCAGCCGCAGTCGTGGCAGAGCAGCACCGGGGCATAGCCGCGCCGGTTGAGGAACAGCATCACCTGGTTGCCGCCGGCCAGCTCCTGTTCCATCAGCTGGAGCAGTTGGGGTGACAGCCCGGCGTGCAGCTGCACGTGTTTGCTGTCCAGCAGCCGGTGCTCGGCCAGGGTGGCGCTGCCGGGGCGTTGACTTAGGGTCAGCAGCCGGTATTTGCCACTGGTGGCGTTGTGCAGGCTCTCGAAACTGGGGGTGGCCGAGCCCAGCACGATGGGAATGGCCAACTGCCGGGCCCGCAGCAGCGCCAGATCCCGGGCGTGATAGCGAAACCCGTCCTGCTGTTTGAAGGAGCCATCGTGCTCTTCGTCGATGATGACGAGCCCCAGCTCCCGGAAGGGTGTCAGCAGCGCCGAGCGGGTGCCGATGACGATGGCGGCGGTGCCGTCCCGGCAGGACAACCAGGCGTCCAGCCGCTCCCGCTCGGACATGCCGGAATGAAGGGTGCTGACCGGAACCTGAAAGCGCCGCTCGAAGCGGGCGATGGTCTGCGGCGTGAGGCCGATCTCCGGCACCAGTACCAGCACCTGGCGACCGGCCGCGAGCACCGGCTCCATCGCCTGCAGGTAGACCTCGGTCTTGCCCGATCCGGTAATGCCTTCCAGCAGAAAGGGGCTGAAGCCGTCGGCCTGGGCGATGCAACTGACGGCCAGTGCCTGCTCGGTGCTCAGCCGGGGCTTGTCCTGATGCGCGATGGCGATCTGGTGGCGCCAGTCGCGGGTCGCCGGCAGCTGTTCTCTTTTCTCGAGCAGTCCCTTGTCCGCCAGGGCCCTGAGCACGGCGGTGCCGATGCCCCTGGCCTCCAGCTCGCCGGCGGTCAGCGGGCCCGGCTCCAGCAGGGCCAGGGCCTGCCGCTGCTTCACGGCCCGCAGTGCTACCGTTTCCTGGGACGCCAGCCGGTGCCAGTAGTCTATGCTGCGGTAGCTGGCGGCCTCGCCCTTGCGCAGCAGGGTGGGCAAGGCCTGAAAATAGACTTCGCCGGGGGCGTGCAGATAGTACTGCGCGGCCCAGTCGAGCAGCCGCAGCTCCTGTTCCTGCAGGACGGGGTGCTCATCCAGTCGGCCGGTGACGGGCTTCAGTTTGTCGCGTTCGACCCCGGAGTGATCCGGGTGGTCCAGCACCAGGGCCACCATGGTTCTGCTGCCGAAAGGCACCCGGACCCGGCAGCCCCTGGCGGGCAGCGGGAGGGGGCAGAGGTAGTCAAATTCCCGCCGCAGCGGTACGGGCAGAACAACCCTGAGCAAGCCATGCGCGGCCGGTATCGACATTGGTGATTTTTCCCCCGTTTACCCTTGCCTGAAAAAAGGCAATCCTATATTATTCGCACCCTTCACAAAACGTGTATCACTACGTGTGGTGTCTGGCTCAGGATCAGATAGCGACACGGCCTACCGACAGAGGTTGTCCATGAAACAAGGTATCCACCCGGAATACAAAGAAATTGTTGCCAAATGTTCTTGCGGTAACGAGATCAAGACCCGCTCCACCCTGGGCCATGATCTGAACCTGGACGTTTGCTCCGCTTGCCACCCCTTCTTCACCGGCAAGCAGAAGATCGTTGACACCGGCGGCCGTGTCGATCGCTTCAACAAGCGTTTCGGCGCGCTGGCCAGCAAAAAATAAGCAGCCTCGGTTGCGAGAAAAAGGCGCCTTCGGGCGCCTTTTTTGTTTGCACTTTACGGCCGGCCTGACCATGGTTAGCGGACAGTGGCACCGGAGTGAAACGAGCGGATGCGAACAGGGCGCGTTATCTTTCTTTGTTGTCTTTTCCTGCCGTTCTTCGCGGGGGCTGCTTGCCCCCGCCTGATACCGGACGAAACGGTATCTGTTCGCCATGTAATAGATGGTGACACCGTCATTCTTGATGACGGCAGAGTGATCCGCTTTATCGGTATCGATACACCAGAATTCAATAAACACCGAAAAAAGGCCGTCGAGCCCGGGGCCGAGCAGGCACGGCGGTGGCTGTTAAATAAAATAAGTGAAGAGATTCGTTTGAAACTGGTTTTTGGAATCAAAAGACGTGATGATTATGGCCGCTGGCTGGCCCACCCGCTCACGGCCTCGGGTCATTTGCTGGCAGAGCAGATGCTGTCCCTCGGCCTGGGGCCGTTATTGATGATACCGCCCAACCACCGGCACTGGCCCTGCCTGTTCGAGGCCGAACAGGCCGCCTATCGTGCCCGGCGTGGGATATGGCAGCGACCCCTGCCGGCAGCCCCATCCGCTGGCGGATGGCAGGCGTTGGCCGGCCGCATCACCGAGGTGCGCCGCCGGGGCGGCGATGTGCAGCTGATGCTGGAACACCGCCTTCGGTTGCACGCCGGGAGCCGGTTGCCGGCGGCGGCACTGGACCGGCTGTCGGCCCTGCAGCCGGGGCAGCGGCTGCTGGTCCGGGGGCGGGTGTACCGGGTCCGGGACGCATGGCGGCTACGGCTGGATCATCCCTGGCAGTTTGCCGGGGAGCATAAAAAATGAACGACCGGGCTGGGCAATTCCGAAAAAGTTGATTACTATCACATTGTATAAACATTATGGTAAACTTGTTCACAGTTAAACCGTAAAAATGTCACCAATCGCATCAGGGTATTCGCAGAAATGACCGACTTTCGCCAACAAGCGCTCGACTATCATGCCTTCCCCAAACCGGGCAAGATCTCCGTTGAAATCAGCAAACCGGCAGAAACCGCCAAGGATCTGGCGCTGGCCTACAGCCCGGGCGTGGCCGAGCCGGTGCGTGAAATCGCCGCCGATCCCGAGAA
The DNA here is from genome assembly GCF_003012775.1 of Zobellella endophytica. Taxonomy (GTDB): domain Bacteria; phylum Pseudomonadota; class Gammaproteobacteria; order Enterobacterales; family Aeromonadaceae; genus Oceanimonas; species Oceanimonas endophytica. Next base: position 291,028 of record NZ_PXYG01000004.1, read on the forward strand.
CGCCTACAAGTACACCGCCAAGGGCAACCTGGTGGCGGTGATCAGCAACGGCACCGCCATCCTCGGCCTGGGCAACCTGGGCCCGCTGGCCTCCAAGCCGGTGATGGAAGGCAAGGCCCTGCTGTTCAAGCGGTTCGCCAACCTCGACTCCATCGACATCGAAGTCAAGCACCGCACCACCGAGGAATTCATTCAAACGGTAGCGGCCATTGCCGATACCTTCGGCGGCATCAACCTGGAAGATATCAAGGCGCCCGAATGCTTCGAGATTGAAAAGGCGCTGATCGAACGCTGCAACGTGCCGGTGTTCCACGACGACCAGCACGGCACCGCCATCGTCACCGCCGCCGGCATGCTTAACGCGCTGGAAGTACAGGGCAAGGACATCGCCGATTCCCGCATCGTGTGCATGGGGGCTGGCGCCGCCGCCGTGGCTTGTATGGAGCTGCTGATCAAGTGTGGCGCCCAGCGTGAGAACATCTACATGCTGGACCGTAAGGGCGTGATCCACACCCGTCGCGACGATCTGAACGAGTACAAGGCACTGTTTGCCAACAACACCGACAAACGTACCCTGGAAGACGTAATCACCGACGCCGATGTATTCGTGGGCGTGTCCGGTCCGGACGTGCTGCCGGCGGAAGCCGTGGCCATGATGGCGGAAAACCCGGTGATCTTCGCCTGCTCCAACCCGGATCCGGAAATCAAGCCCGAGCTGGCCCATTCTGTGCGCCAGGATCTGGTGATGGGGACCGGTCGCTCCGACTACCCCAACCAGGTCAACAACGTGCTGTGCTTCCCCTTCATCTTCCGGGGTGCCCTGGACGTGCGCGCTTCCCGCATCAACGACGCGATGAAGGTGGCGGCGGTTGAAGCCATCCGCAGCCTGGCCAAGGAGCCGGTGCCCCAGGAAGTGCTGGCCGCCGCCGGGGTGGAAGCCCTGGAATTCGGCAAGCACTATGTGATCCCCAAGCCGATGGATCCGCGCCTGCTGCCGCGCGTGGCGCGCGCCGTGGCCGTGGCGGCGGTCGAGTCCGGCGTGGCCGGCATCGAACTGCCTGCCGACTATATGCTGGACTGAACAAAGGCCCGCTAAAGAAAAGGGGAGCCTAGGCTCCCCTTTTGGCGTTATGGCTTGCGGGTCAGGTAGACCCCGGCTTCCATATGGTGGGTGTAGGGGAACTGGTCGAACAGGGCGAAGCGGCTGAGCCGGTGGCTTTGCGCCAGTTCGTCCAGGTTCTGCTGCAGGGTCTCGGGATTGCAGGAGATATAGATGATATTGTCGTATTCTTGCACCAGCCTGACGGTGTCGGGATCCAGTCCGGCGCGGGGCGGATCCACCAGTATGGTGTTGCACTGGTAGCCCTGTAGGTCGATGCCCTGCAGCCGGCGAAACTCGCGCACACCGCGCATGGCCTGGGTGAATTCTTCCGCCGACATCCGCAGTATGGTGACGTTGTCGATGCCGTTGGCGGCGATGTTGTACTGGGCCGACTTGACCGAGGAACTGGCGATCTCGGTGGCCAGCACCCGGCGGAAGTTGGCCGCCAGGGCCAGGGAGAAATTGCCGTTGCCGCAGTACAGCTCAAGCAGGTCGCCGCTGGCGCCTTGTGTCACGTCCAGCGCCCATTCGAGCATCTGTTCGTTCATCCGGCCGTTGGGCTGGGTGAAGCTGTTTTCCACCTGCTGGTAGACAAGCTCGCGGCCCGCCACCTGCAGCTTCTCGACCACGTAGTCGCGCTCGACCACCCATTTCTGCTTCTTGGCCCGGCCGATGATGTCGGCCATGATGCCCAGTTCACGCAACTGCGTACGCAATGCCCGCGCCGCCTGGTGCCAGTCTTCATCCAACTGGCGGTGGTAGAGCAGGCTGATCACCAGCTCACCGCTGAGGGACGACAGAAAATCCACCTGGAACAGCTTGCGGCGCAGCACCGGCGAGGGGCGCAGTGCCTCCAGCAACAGCGGCATGGCCTGGTTGATCAGCTGCGAGGCGGCGGGAAACTGCTCGACCCGGTATTTCTGCTTACTGGCCTGATCGAACATGATGTAGTAAAGATCGTCCCCCTGATGCCACACCCGAAACTCGGCCCGCATCCGGTAATGTTCCGGCCGGGAGGAGAAGACCTCCAGTGGCGGCGGGGCAAAGCCGGCAAACTGGCCCTGCAGGCGCTCGGCTTTTTCCGCCAACTGGCGGGAATAGTGGGTGGTATCGAGGTGGATCATGATGGGGCTCCTGTACAGCGAGCCGCCGATTCTAAGGACTCTGGATCATTTGTCCAGTTTATAGGCGATACCTTGCTTTCTCTCCTGGCTATAGCCATCCAGCTTTCTCGATGGCTGTTTTGGTATACAGCATCGCCCCCATTCCCTATAATGCCCGCGCTTTGGTGCCGACAGGCGTAAACGGGAATCCGGTGAGAATCCGGAGCTGGCGCGCAGCGGTAAGGAGGAACGAAAGCGACGAGGGGAAAGCCCCGAGCACTGCCATATCCTGGTGGGAAGCTGTCGCCTAGGTAGATGCCCGCGCATCTGTGCCTTTAAGCCCGAAAACCTGCCAAAGAAGCTGCCAGGAAGGGCCTGGCAGCCGATGCTACGCGTTCTAGGGAAGCACAAGATGTCCAAACAATGGCTGGCAGCCGCTTTGCTGCCATGGGCGGCCTTCGCCCAAAATACCTCCGAAGCTACCGATATCACCATTCACAACCGGGTTGAACAGCCGAGAAGCACGGTGCTGGCACCGGTTGAGGTGATCACCAGGGCCGACATAGAGCGGCGCCAGCCGAAATCCATGGCCGAATTATTGAGTTCGCTGCCAGGCATCCAATTTGGTACCCAGAGCGGTGGCTTGGGTCAGCAAACCAGTCTGTTCACCCGGGGCACGGAATCGGACCACACTCTGGTGCTGATCAACGGACGACCAATCGCCCAGTCGGTTTCCGGTAGCGTGGACTGGAGCGAGTTTCCGATCAGCGGTATCCAGCGGGTCGAGTACATTCGCGGCCCCCGGGCCGCCATCTACGGTGCCAATGCCATCGGTGGGGTGATCAATCTGATCACCACCACCGAGGCCGATGAGACCCGCCTCGGGGTCACTGCCGGCAGCAACGACTATTACGAAGGCAATCTGGCCCTGAACCGCTGGATCGGTGAACAAACCCATCTGCAGTTGATGGGTGGCTATCGTGAAACCCGGGGGTACGACACCCGGCCGACAGAGGGGCAGCCGGACAGCGACGGTTTCACCCAGTTCAACGGTCTGCTGGGGCTGACTCACCACCTCGATGACCACTGGACCCTGGATGCCTCGGCCATGGGCTGGCAAAACAGGTCGGAGTATGACTTCACCCAGGCCTTCGATTTCGGCACCTCGGCCAACGAGAGTGAACGGGAAACCTATCAGCTGGATGCCGCCATCGGCTATGCCGATAAGCGGCTGAATGTCCGCTTCGATGGTGGCTACAGTGAGACCGAACTGAAGAGCTGGCGTGACACGCTGGGCGAAGGTTCGGCGGAAGCCATTACAACCGGCATCGGGAGGCTGGGCTGGCTGGTCCAGTACAAGCATTCCGCCAATGGATACGTACTGGCCGGTCTGGACTGGCAGCGGGAGCGGCTGCTGGATGACTCCGGCCTGTTCGGCATGGCGTTTGAGGCTCCGAGCCGAGACAATACCGGGGTCTATGCGTCCCTGTTCCAAACCTGGTCTCTGCTTTCGCTCGAGCTGACCGGCCGGGTAGACGATAATGAACAGTTCGGTACCCATGGTACCTGGCAGAGCGCGTTGTCGTGGGCGTTACCTCATGCCCATAAGGCTACCCTGAGCTATGGGACGGCCTACCGGGCTCCGAACTTCATCGATCTGTACTCGCCTTTCGGCGGCAACCTGGAGTTGCAGCCGGAAGAGTCGGAAAACTGGGAACTGGGCCTGGTCGGCGATTATGCCTGGCTCAACTGGGAACTGAACCTTTACCGTAACGAAATCGACAATCTTATCGTGTTCGATTCCAGTACTTTCCTGCCGGTGAATTCGGCCGAGAACACGGATGCGCTGATCGAAGGGGCCGAGCTATCATTGAAGGCCAGCACCGGGCCGGTGCGTCACCGGGTGGTGCTGGAGTATACCGACGCCAAGGATCGTAACAACGATGATCAGCAATTGCTCCGTCGCGCCAAGCGCAAGGCCAGCTGGGAAGGTGAGGCCGACTGGTTGAATGCGACCTGGTTCGCCCAGGCTCTGTATATCGGGGAACGGCCCGATGTGGGCAATGTCACCCTGCCATCCTATACCGTATGGAATCTGGGAGCCCGTTACCGGCTGACCGAACAGCTGAGTCTGACCGGTAAACTTAATAATCTGTTCGACAAGGATTACCAGGTGATCGCGGGTTACGATGCTCCTGGCATGGAGTTTTATGTCGGGGCGGACTACCGCTTCTAACCCCTTGAGCCGGCCACTGTGCCGGCTTTTTCATCCCCGCTTTTGGCGTTATCATGGCGGCCTTGCACAGCGAGGGCAGTCAGTGGCGACCATTCTTATCTTCGATTCCGGCATGGGCGGTTTATCCGTGTACCGGGAAGTACGCAAGGCCTTGCCCGGCCATCAATACCTGTATCTGTTCGACAATGCCTGCTTTCCCTATGGCGAGCTGAGCGAGCAACGGCTGGTGGCCCGGGTGAGCGAGCTGTTCGACGTCTTTGTTGCCCGGCACCATATCGATATCGCGGTGATCGCCTGCAACACCGCCAGTACCTACGTATTACCGGCATTGCGCCAGCAACTGACCGTGCCGGTGGTCGGGGTGGTTCCCGCCATCAAGCCCGCCGCTGCCCATAGCCGGGCCCATGGTCATGGCAAGGTGGGTCTGCTGGCCACGCCGGGCACGGTGTCGCGGGACTACACGGCGCAGTTGATCCGGCATTTTGCCGCCGATCTGGAGGTGAGCCTGCTGGGCACTACCGAACTGGTCAAAATGGCGGAAGACAAGCTGGCCGGACTGGCCGTCGATCGAACGTTGCTGGGACGGGTGCTGGCCCCCTGGCTAGGGGCATCCGCACCGGACACCGTCGTCCTGGGCTGCACCCACTTTCCATTATTGGCCGACGAGATCCAGCAATGGCTGCCCGAGTCGTTACTGGTGGATTCGGGCTCGGCGATTGCGCGCCGGGTCAGCAGCTTGCTGGCCGAATACGTCGAGGCAACGGGGGAGCCGGTAGGTCTGGCATTCTGTACCCGGGAAACAGAAAAGGCCCGGCTGCAGGCAGGGGCCTTTGTTAACGAAGGGTTCGGAGTGCTGGAACTGTTTACGCCCTGAGCACAGGCTCAGGAGGGCTCCTGCCTCTCCTCGTTGTCTTCCTCCTTCCGCTCGTTTGCTTCCCGGACTTTCAGGGTGCGTTGCTGGAACTCGGAGTCATTCAGCGCCTGCAGCGCCGCCTGGGCGGCGTCTTTCGGCATTTCAACAAAACCAAAACCCCGGCGTTTTCCGGTTTGTTTGTCTTTCATCAGGCGAACCGACAGCACCTGCCCGAAGGTCTCGAACAAGGCCCGGACCGACGCTTCGTTGGCACGATAAGGCAGGTTGCCGACGTACAGGGTCGTGGTCGGGATCTCGTCCGGGCTGGCGGGCCGGATCAACAAAGGAGCACAAAAGCCACCGAGCAAAAGTCCGAGGGCAAACATCAGTGCCGGTTCAAGAGGCGGGTTGAGCAGGGTGATAAGCAAGTAGCCGGCGATGGCCAGCACAACGGCGAATAAAGCAGACTGAACATATAATGGATACTGGGATAACTTCATCGGCAATCTAATCTCAAGGAAGAGTGAGTCTCCGGCATGCCGACACCGGGTCGGTGGCGGACGTGCCATCATCATCAGCATAGCCTCAATTGGACTGGCGGTAACAACGAGCAGTCCAAAAAGACGCATAAATGTGATCTTGGGTAATGAAACCAGAGAAACTGAGCAAAATGCCGGCAACCGGTACCGAAACGGTACTTTCGCTGTGCATAACCCTGTGCCTAAGCTGTGCTTTTGCTTGGGATATAAGCAAATGGGTCCGAAAGAGATGTTTTTCACCAAAAAGCCCTTGCGCAAAAAGCGCGGCTGCCTATAATGCGCATCCACTGACACGGCGCACCACGCCACGGTCAACAAGCGGTAAAAACTTCGGTTTTAACGCTTGACGAATCAAAAGGACGGCGTAGAATACGCAGCCCTGACCAACACCAGGTCAACGCTCTTTAACAATCTATCAAGCAAACTGTGTGGGCACTCGCAGTGCGTTGGGAAACAAAAAAATACTGTTTTTCAATGACTGTCGAAGTGCACAAACACTTCAGCAATTCATTGAGTATCGAACTTTAAATTGAAGAGTTTGATCATGGCTCAGATTGAACGCTGGCGGCAGGCCTAACACATGCAAGTCGAGCGGCAGCGGGAGAGTAGCTTGCTACTTTTGCCGGCGAGCGGCGGACGGGTGAGTAAGGCTTGGGTATCTGCCCGGTCGAGGGGGATAACCGTTGGAAACGACGGCTAATACCGCATACGCCCTACGGGGGAAAGCAGGGGACCTTCGGGCCTTGCGCGATTGGATGAGCCCAAGTGAGATTAGCTGGTTGGTGAGGTAATGGCTCACCAAGGCGACGATCTCTAGCTGGTCTGAGAGGATGACCAGCCACACTGGGACTGAGACACGGCCCAGACTCCTACGGGAGGC
>NZ_PXYG01000005.1 GCF_003012775.1 Zobellella endophytica
TTATTGCCTGGCGGCGATAGCGTTGTGGACCCACCTGACCCCATGCCGAACTCAGAAGTGAAACGCGACCGCGCCGATGATAGTGTGGCAGCTGCCATGTGAAAGTAGGTCACTGCCAGGCACCCAATTTAGTATCTGACTATACGGCTTTTGCGGAGCGGTAGTTCAGTTGGTTAGAATACCGGCCTGTCACGCCGGGGGTCGCGGGTTCGAGTCCCGTCCGCTCCGCCATCAAACAGAAAAAAGCCACCTTCGGGTGGCTTTTTTGTTTTCGGCTGCCTGAGACATCCGATGCAATGGGTGCAGCCTCTATTTCTCTTACAATCATTTTCATCAGAGTATCTCCTCATACTTTTCTATGTCTTAGTTGGCAGATAACTTCTGGTATTCGAGCAAGCTGCAGATACAAATATAGTGCTGTTACTACAGCTATCCCATGGTCTGCCAGTAGAAGAACCCCGCCTTTTTTTTCAGTATGGTGGCTGAAATATGGGCCTCGCAGGGTTTCTCCGCCAATCCGTAGCACACATGTAGCGGCAGCAGATGCTCTTCCCGCGGATGACAAAACCGGGCATGGGGGGCGAGTTCCCATTGTGCAAGGCGCCGGGCTCGTTCCGGTTCACTCAGTTTTGTACTCGAGCAGGTTTCTTCCAGCCAGTCTTCGAAGGCCTGATTGCTGGCCTGGATTTCGGGCGTGTTGGGGGCAAAGAAGGCCCGCATGTTATGGAACGAAAAGCCGGAGCCGATCACCAGCAGATTGTCGTGGCTCAGTGCCTGCAAGGCCCGGCCGATGGCGATGTGGGTATCAGCATCCATGTTGTTCACCAATGACAGCTGCACACAGGGAATGTCCGCCTGCGGGTACATCAGTTTGAGGGGAACGAAGAGACCATGATCGAATCCCCGCTGGGAATCGAGCCGTGCCGGGAACCCGGCCCGCTCCAATACCTGCTGGATGTGCCGTGCCAGCGTCGGCTCGCCGGGGCAGGGGTAGACTATCTCGTAGGACTCCGGCGGAAAGCCGTAGTAATCGTAGATCAGTGACGGATTGGCCCCAGAGGTGATGGTGGGAACGGATTCCTCCCAGTGGGCACTGATGACCAGGATGGCGGAGGGTTTGCGCAGTGTGCCGGCGAGCTCGGTGAGGCTGTCCACCAGCTCGCTATGGTCGGGATCCCCCAGCAAGGGCATGGGTCCGCCGCCGTGGGAAATGTACAAAACATCGATGTGCGAGTTCATGGTCGTTCTTTCTCCAATCCGGGTTGACCGCCTGGGTGGCAGTGAGTGAGCTCAGAACTTGCCGGGGCCTGCCGGCACAATACCGCCAGGGTTGAGCGCCTTAATCGAATAATAGCCCGCCTTGATATGATCAAGATGCACTGTATCGGCAATACCCTCGAGAGCCAGTATCCTCCGCATGTAGGCGGACAATGCGGGCATGGCACCCAGTGTATTGCGATTGCACTTGAACAGGCCATGGTAAGCCGCATCAAAGCGTACCAGGGTCACGAACAGGCGCACATCGGTTTCCGTCAGTCGGTCGCCGAACAGGAAGGCACGTCCATCGGATAGGCGGGACTCCAGTTCATCCAGGCAGGTAAAGACCCTGGCATAAGCTTCCTCGTAGGCCTGTTGGCTGGACGCAAAGCCTGCCTGATAGACGCCGTTGTTCAGTTCCCTGTAAATGGTGTTGTTCAGGGTATCGATCTCGGCGGCCATGGCCGGCGGATAGAGATCCGGTCCCTGGCTGGCGAGGTGCGAGAAGGCGCTGTTCAGCATCCGCACTATATCCGCCGACTCATTGTTGACGATGGTCCCGGTCTGCTTGTCCCAGAGTACCGGCACGGTGGCGCGTCCGGTGAAGTGCGGGTCGGCGCGGGTATACAGTTCATGAAGATAACGGGCGCCGTTGGGATCGCGCTCGTCGGCGCCGGGAAAGCCGCCAAACTGCCATCCTTGATCGGTCAGCCGGGGATTGACCACGATGACATCGATGACCTCGTGCAGCCCTTTCAGGGCCCGAACCATCAGCGCTCGCGAGGCCCAGGGGCAGATGTAGGCAACATAGAGCCGATAGCGGCCTTTCTCCGCCCTGAAGCCGCCGGTCCCGGTGGGTCCGGGTTGACCATCCGGCGTGATCCAGTTCCGGAATGACGATGTCTGGCGAATGAATCGTCCCTGGTCATCTTTCGCTTGTACTGGTTGCCAGTTCTCTTTCCAGGTGCCATTGACCAGCATGATGCAGTTTCTCCTCTTGGAACGGCACGCCCGGGTGGGGGCGTGCCGGTTCGATAATGATGGTGATAGGGTAGTAGGCGCAGTGATTTATCGGCCTAAAGTAGGTTTTCCGCTCTTGCTGCCAACGGCACGTTCCAGTATCACATTATCCACAGCGAGTTTGCCGGCCCCCTGAATTGTCAGGGACAGGGTCACGGCAAACAGGCTCAACGCATATTCGTAGCCATTGTTTGACATGAAGAGTCCGTTGCTGACGTGGACGCTGAAGATGGCCACCAGCATGGTGAAGGCGCTGACCAGTGCCGCCGGCCGCGTTAGCAGTCCCGCCACCAAAGCCAGGCCGCCGAAGAACTCGGCACTACCGGCCAGCAGCGCCATCAGGTAGCCCGGCGCCAGGCCGATACTCGCCATCCATTGCCCGGTACCTTCCAGGCCGTAGCCGCCGAACCAGCCGAAGAGTTTCTGAGCACCGTGGGCTGCCAGAATCAGCCCGACCGGAACCCGCAGTACCAAAGCGGCATAGCCACCCTTGGAATCAAACAGCGCTTTTAATGATTGAGTGTTCATGATAGTCACCTCTAAATATGGTTTTGCTAGTTGTCCCTGAAGCCCCTCCCCAGGTGATGTGTCCACTATACTGTCGCCAAATAAAAAGACTAAGATGGTAATTGTTGATTGATTGGAAATGTTTTGTTGATAATATCAGTCCCATCGCTATACCGGAGCAGTTTATGGATCGTATTGATGCGATGCGTGCCTTTGTCACCGTCGTGACCGAAGGCTCCTTTACCCGTGCCGCGGACCGACTGGCGCTGTCACCACAGCTCGTCAGCAAATATGTTGCCCAGCTTGAACAGCACCTGGGGCTGCGTCTGCTCAACCGCACTACCCGCAAGATACATCTGACCGAAGCGGGAATACGCTATCATGAGCGCGCGCAACAGGTGCTCAACGACATCGACGACATGGAAAGTCAGCTCGGCGATCTGCACACCCAGGCACAGGGCTTGCTGCGTATCAGTGCTCCGGTTTCCTTCGCCATCCGGCACATGGCTCCCCTGCTCAGTGACTTCCAAAACGCCCATCCCTCCGTCGGCATCGACTTGCAGTTGAACGATCGCAAGGTGGACATTGTGGAGGAGGGGTTCGATATCGCGCTGCGGATTGGCCGCTTGAAGAGCTCTTCACTGATCGCTAAAAAAATTGCGCCCATACGCCTGGTGATGTGCGCCTCTCCCGGCTATCTGGCGCAGCACGGTACGCCTCGGCGACCGGAAGACCTCAGCAATCACCGTTACTTGCGCTACAGCTATATGGAGCAGGGCGGAGGCGAGGTGTTAAACCGGTGGCTGCACCGCGGTGGTCAGCACCGTCATAGCGACATGACCAGCAACAATGGTGACGTGCTGGTTGCTGCGGCCATTACCGGTGCCGGCATTGTCCTGCAACCGACCTTCATTTCGGGTCAGGCCATCCAGGAAGGAAAGCTGCAAATCATCCTGCCGGAGTATGAACCCGAGCCGATGGCTCTTTATGCGGTGTTTGCTCACCGCCAGTTGATGGCGAGCAAGGTGCGGTATTTTGTTGATTTCATAGGAGGATACTTTGGGGATCCTCCGTACTGGGATCGGTTCAACTGCTGATTCGGAAAATGCTTTACCCAATCTATGTTTATGTTTTTATTTTCAATAAAAACAATGGCTTAATTTCCATTCTCGTTGAGCCTGCGAAGAGTCTGATATCCGAAGACACATCTTGATACCGGTGGTTTTCTCAGCTAATGACAGGGTCATCAAGATGACGGATGTTATGTCACTGCCCCATCGCGGTAGTGCTGTCTCTCAGGCATTGCAGCAGATCCAGGGTGAGGGGATCAGGATGTGCTTCGTCGCGCCAGCACATGCCCACATAGCCTTCGCCGCTGTCGAGACGGATGTCGAGCGGCACCACCAGGCCGCGGCCGGTGAAGTGGCGGGCCACCCGCTCCGAGCTGACCGACAGCATGTCGCTGTGCTGCAGCAGCCAGAGGTTGCCCACCTGGGAGGACGACTCCACCCGGTAGGGCGGCGGCTTGCGCCCGGCCAGGGTCAGGGCCATGTCCAGCTTGCTGCGGATGGGGGTGCCCTGGGGCCAGACTATCCAGTCGTACTGGTAAAGGTCGTCCCAGTCCAGCCCCGCCCGCCCGGCCAGGGGATGGTCGGGGCGGGCCACGATGCGCAGCGGCTCCTCGTAGAGCATTTCGCTCTTCAGGCTGGCGCGGGGCTGGTAGTTGTCGAGCCGGCCCACCACCACGTCCAGCTTGCCCAGCTCCAGCTTGTCCAGCAGCGAGTTCATGGTGCTTTCCTGTATTTCCACCCGCGCCCTGGGATGTAGTGCAATGAAGGCCATGATGGCCGCCGGCACGAAGCTGGGCGCCGAAGCCGGCGAGGTGCCCACCGCCACGGTGCGGGAGCTGCCTTCCTGCAGGGCTTCCAGGTTGTGTTGGGCCCGGGCCATTTCGGTCACCATGCGCCGGGCGTGGCTCACCAGCAACTGGCCCATGGCGGTGGGCCTGAGGCCGCGGGCATGGCGCTCGAACAGCGGCGCGCCGATGTCTTCTTCCAGCTCCTTCAGCCACTTCGACAGCCCCGGCTGGGTGCTATGCATGAGGCGGGCGGTGTCGCTCAGGCTGCCGGTGTCGGCCAGGTTGATCAGCAGGTGCAGGTGCCTGAGGCGCAGGCGGCGGGTCCAGTCCATTGAGCTATACCATAAAAGGCATGATGGTATCTCAAAATATCATTATTCGGTATGGGGTTCACGGACAATACTGTTGCGCAGAAGTTACGCGGTCCGTGTGCGAGACATTTATCAGAGTGATATTGCCGGACAGTACCCAGGGCGCCAACGGAGGGCCGCTCACATCGTCAGGATAGTGTGACGTGATATGACCGGCACGTCCAAAGGTGTGGGCGCGGTGAAGCCGGACGAGCTGCTGGTGTGTGGCGTCGGCGTTCTGGGTGAACTGCACGTGCGCGTTGTGTAAAGGAGAACCAAGCATGCAGCTTTACAGTTTTTTCAATAGCTCCACTTCTTACCGGGTGCGTATCGCCCTGGCCCTGAAGGGCCTGGATTACGACTACCGGGGCGTGAACATCCGGGTGGGCGAGCAGAAAGCCGACGACTACCAGTCCATGAACCCGTCCAAGGGGGTGCCGCTGCTGCTGGACGACGAGGGCAACCGCCTGAGCCAGTCGATGGCGATCATCGACTATCTGGATGAGACCCACCCCGAGCCCAGACTGTTGCCCGCCGAGCCGCTGGCCCGGGCCCGGGTGCTGGAGCTGGCCAATGCCATCGCCTGCGATATGCACCCGGTGAACAACCTGCGCATCCTCGGCTACCTGAAAAACAAGCTCGGGGTGAGCGAGGAGCAGAAGAACGACTGGTACCGCCACTGGACAGCCGAAGGCTTCACTGCGGTGGAAGCCCTGCTCGAACGCCATGGCCATGGTTCCTACTGTTTCGGCGAGGCGCCTACCCTGGCCGACTGCTGCCTGGTGCCCCAGGTGGCCAACGCCGAGCGCATGGGCTGCGATCTGAGCGCCTATCCCCGGGTGATGGCGGTGTACCAACATTGCCAGCGGCAGCCGGCCTTCCAGCAGGCGGCCCCTTCTCGCCAGCCGGACTTTATCGCCTGACTCGGTAGATTGGCTGCAGTTCTGTGACCAATTGCCTGAAAGACGACCACCGCTAATCGTATCGCGCGCCGGCCCGACCGGCGCCGCAAGGAGACAGAGAAGATGCATCAACTCGGAACCCTGGAAGACCTGCCCGAAAGCTACCGCAACGAGCTGACCGAACAGAACCTGGTGCCGCTGTGGCCCAACATGCGCGCCGTGCTGCCGCCCAAGGTGCCCAGCCGCAAGACCCGCACCCTGCGCTGGGGCTACGAGGTGGTGCGCCCGCTGCTGCTGCAGGCCGGCGAGCTGACCCCGATGGAAAAGGCCGAGCGCCGGGTGCTGGTGCTGGCCAACCCGGGCCACGGCCTCAACAACATGCAGGCCACCCCCAGCATCTACATGGGGCTGCAGCTGATCCTGCCCGGTGAAACCGCGCCCAACCACCGCCACACCCCCAACGCGGTGCGCATCATCGTCGAGGGCGAGGGCGCCTATACCACCGTCGACGGCGAGCCCTGCCGCATGGAGCGGGGCGATCTGATCCTCACTCCCTCCGGCAAGTGGCACGAGCACCAGCACGAAGGCGACGGCCCCATCGTCTGGCTGGATATCCTCGATCTGCCGCTGATCTACCAGCTCGAAGGCTCCTGGGCGATGGAAGGCCGGCCCCAGCAGACCACCCTGAGCCGGGACAAGTCGTTCGCCGACTACAGCGCCGCCGGCGTGGTGCCCAACCTCAACTTCCAGCGCGGCACCGCCGACGCGCCCATGCTGCGCTACCCCTGGAGCAAGACCCGTTCCTGCCTGGTGGAGATGGCCGAGCATTATCAAAACGGCCTGCTGCAGGTGAGCTACGTCAACCCGGAAACCGGCGCCAGCCTGTTCCCCAGCATCGGCTTCGGCGCCCTGATGCTGCGCCCGGGCGAGACCGTCACCCTGCCCAAGCGCACCACCGCCTGCGTGTTCCACGCGGTGGAAGGCGCGGGCCAGTTGAACGTGGACGGCGGCGAACCCCTGGCCTGGAACGACAAGGACACCCTGTCCGCCCCCGGCTACAGCGACATTACCCTGAGCAACGGCTCGGCCGACCAGCCGGCCTTTATGATCACCGCCGACGAAGCCCCGCTGCATCGTTACCTCGGCATTTACTGATAAGGTTGAACAAGATGACTGCAAAACTGTTATTCCCCCCGAAAGCACCGACCCTGGCCGCCGTGGCCGGCACCGACGAACTGTTCCCGGTGCACCGCATCTTCTGCGTGGGCCGCAACTACCACGCCCATGCCGCCGAGATGGGGGTAAGCGTGGACAAGAACACCCAGGAGCCCTTTTATTTCACCAAGCACCCGAGCACGCTGATCCCCTCGGGCAGCGAAATCGCCTATCCGCCGCAAACCGCCAATTACCATTATGAAATGGAGTTCGTGGTGGCCATCGGCAAGGAAGGTTTCGAGGTGAGCGAGGCCGAGGCCAACGAGCTGGTGTTCGGTTATGCCGCCGGCCTCGACATGACCCGCCGGGATCTGCAACTGAAGGCGCGGGAAACCGGCCGGCCCTGGGATCTGGGCAAGGACTTCGAGGAGTCCGCGGTGCTCGGCCTCATCGTGCCCAAGGCGCAGACCGGCATCGTCGACAGCGGCGAGATCAGCCTGAGCGTGAACGGCGAGGTCAGGCAGAACTCGGATCTGACCAAGCTTATCTGGAACGTGCCGGAGATCATCGCCCACCTGTCGCGCTTCTACCACCTGCAGCCGGGGGATCTGATCTACACCGGTACTCCCGACGGCGTGGGCCCGGTGGTGGCCGGCGACCAGATCACCGGCGTGGTGGCCGGGGTGGGCAGCATAGCGCTGCGCATCGCTAAATAACAACGGGGCCAGGTCATGGACCCGGCCGGATTCTGATTTTTCAAAAGCACTGATGCATTGGGCTTTGATGTTCATTGCCCTATCACCGTTTTTCCCTGTGGCGACCAAGCCTGATGTAATTAAAAAATCGTTGGTTCTATCGCCTCATCCTGCCACTTCCTCCGTGAAGTGGCTTTTTTTTAGTTTTGGCACGGCTCGATTTATTGGCCGTGGCGACCAATAGTGGGTAACTACAGCAAGGACTCTGCGGCAAGTTGATAGGAATGGCAACGTGCCACCGGATCATGGATGCGGGCATCGATGATCAACTCATCCGCCTGGGTCTGGGCGATAAACCGTTGCAGCCAGTCACCGACCTGCCGCTGGTCACCCACGACGGAGCAGGCCATGGCCTGATCCAGGACTTGCCGCTCGCCGTAGGACAATCCTTGGAAGTAGCCCTCCTGTGGTCTGGGTAGTGGGCCAGGCCTGCCCTGATAGAGCGAATTGACCCAATGGAAATGGGAGCTGGCATGGAAATTCGCTTCTGCCGGGCTGTCGGCCGCGATGACATTGACGCCGGCGATAACGTAAGGCCTCTTCAGGTTGGCAGACGGCTGGAAATGGTGACGGTAGTGGGCAACCGCGCTCATCAGAAAGCGGGGCGCGAAGTGTGAAGCGAACGCATAAGGCAAGCCCAACCGGGCAGCCAGATCGGCACTTTGCATGCTCGACCCAAGAATCCAGAGGGGAACGTCATGGACGCCAGGTATGCCTCGCACAGGCTGCTGGCCGTTGTCCTGCAGATAGTCCACCAGCATGCCAATATCTTGCTCGAAATCCCGTTCGGAAGCGTCTCCGCGCAAGGCTTGGATGCTTGGCCCTGCCGCGCCCGCCGCGCGCCCAACTCCCAGGTCAATCCGCCCTGGATGCAGGGTGTCGAGGGTGGCGAACTGTTCGGCCACGATCAGGGGCGAGTGGTTGGGGAGCATGATACCGCCGGCCCCGACGCGCAAGCGGGTGGTCGCCGCGGCCAGGTGTTCAATAAGCAGTGTGGTGGCGGAGGAAGCGATGCCTGGCAGGTCGTGGTGTTCGGCGATCCAGTAACGTCGGTAGCCATGTTGCTCCACGTGGCGGGCCAGCATGCGGGCATCGGCCAGGGTATCGGCAAAGCCTTTGCCTTCGCCAATCATCATCAGATCAAGGACGGATAGTTTGGTCAAGAGCGACTCCTTAATTACTTTTGCAATTTTCGCCACAGTCGGGTTGGCGGCGAAGGGCCTGTGAATGGAAGAGCGAATTACTGCCTGGGCAGCATCTCGGCCCAGGAGGGATGTCTCTGCAAGCGCTGATCCATCGCACGAATGGTATTCAGGCTCCGCTGTAGCTTGAGGTAGATATCCCCGCCATAGTCCCAGCCGAGGAGGCCGATGCTGCCGGTATAGCCCAGACGCTGCAGGGCGGCCATGATGGCAAAGTTATCGAGCTCGCCCCGGTCTGGCGGCTCCATGGTTGCCACGCCGCCCCAACCCAGCGGAGACATGGCACTGCCAGAGAGGACGACCTGCATCAGCCAGGGTTTAATGGCTGTCAGGCGCTCCGCCAGGTGGCCTTCTTCACTGGCAAACCAATGGTAGCCATTGAAGGACGCGCCCAGGCGGGGGTGGCTGAAGTGCTCGCACAGGCGCACGACCTGAGATGTGGTCTGCGTCACATGCCGCAGGTGCGGATAGAGGGCGATACGCAAGCCGCGCCGCTCGGCAATCGGCAGCAACGATTCGATGGTTCGCAAGATGGCCCCGGTGCCGTTGAGCGTGGTCTGCACCGCAAGCTCAATCAGCTCAACGCCTTCGACGGATTCCACAAGGTGGCGCAGCCGGCTGTCATTGCGTCCTTCGTGCAGGACGAGGTAAAGGGCGGTAACGTCCAGGCCGTGCCGGGCCTTGACCTTGGGCAGCAAGGACAGGTCGGTGAGCGGTGTGCCGCCCCATGCGGAAACCGTGATGCCGTTATAGCCGAGCTCGGCGAGCATCTCGCATTGCGACTGGAACCCATAGACGCCCATCGAGTTATAGAAGAAGGAATCCAGCGCATGCACAGGATAAGTCATGACATCTCCCGGTTTGTCGAACTAATAGGGTAGCGGCGTCATCAGGGCCCAGTCGGGGTGGGCCGCCAGCCGCTGCTCCATGGAGCGGAACGCATCGTGTGAGCGTTGCAGATTGTTATAGACGTCTCCGCCCATGCTCTCCCAACCCAGAACACCATAGCGCCCGTTATAGCCTCGTCGCTCCAGGGCCCCCAGCAGGACGAAGTTGTCCAGCTCGCCTTCATCGAGGGGCTCGATGGTTGCGGCGCCGCCCCAGCCCAGCGGGGACAGCCGGCAGCCGGCGATATTGACTTGCCGCAACCAGGACCAAACCGCATCGAGCCGTTGCTCAAGTTGCTGCTCCTGGGTCGCAAACCAGTGATAACCATTGAAGACGATGCCCAGATGTGAGTGATCGAATTCCTGACACAGCGAAACCGCCTCTGACGTTGTCTGCATGCCGTACCGCACATGGGGGTAGAGCGCAATGTCAATGCCGCGGCGTTCGCAAATGGGCAGGATGCGCTCGAGCATTCTCCGGTCCGCATCCCGGACCTCGTCTCCCGAATGCAGGGCCAGCTCGATGCGGGTACAGCCTTCAACGGATTCAAAGATGTTGGTCACAAAGGACTCGAGCCCCTCGCGGTAGATCAGGTAGATGGCTCCTACATCGAGTCCCCATTGCGGCTTGACCAAAGGCAACGACTTCAGCTCTTTGCTCCACGCCGATACGGTCAGCCCCTGGTAACCCAGTTCGGCCAGCATTTCGCATTGCGCGGCCAGCGGGTAGCTTCCCAACTTGGTCTGAAAGATGAAGTCCATATGATGTAGCGGCCGCGTCATAATGGGGCTCCCGTGGCAAGGCTGGGAAACAGGGGCAACAGGTATTCCCCGAGTTCGTCTATGACCTCCGAGGCGGGGCGTCGCTGGGGTTTGAAGTGCAGCGCGACATGGGAGACTCCCTGTTCCTGCTGCCGAAGCCAATATTCACGCAGTGCATTGCGCCCCGCGCGCAGGACGCGGCCGGGCTGTACCGGCAAGTTCGGATCAGGGTCCAGATCGAACAGGGTGCCATAGCCATATGGCTTGAAGGTATCCGGGCCGCAGGCCGCGTGCCATTGCTCGATGATGGCGGGAATGCGCCGGGGGTCGGCAATATAGGAAAGAATGCCGTCGGTATGTTGCGCCGTCCAATCGAGCGTCTGGCCCGCATGGCCAATGACGATACTGGGCAACCGCGTTGCCGCGGGTTTGGGCAACAGTTCCAGGTTGCCGCCGAGGCGTCCGTAGAAGCGGGAGTCATGCACGGGCCAGGTCTGCTCGGTGGCGGCGCGCATGATGGCCAAGGCGTCACGGAAGCGCTCGGCCCGGTTCTCGAAGTCGGCGCCAAAGGCCGGGTATTCAACCGGCCGATCGCCGGTCGCAAGACCGAGCAGGAAGCGCCCGCCCAGCAACTGGTCCACGGTCGCCGCCTGCTTGGCCACGATCAGCGGATCCCGCAGTGGCAATACGATCCCCGCGGTGCCAATGGCAATGCGCCGGGTGACCGCGGCCAGGTATCCGGCATAGGCCAGGGGGTCGAGCACCTGGCCCACATCACCAAAGTTGGGATCAAAGAAGGGGACGTCACGCAACCAGATGGCTGAAAAACCGGCCTCGTCGACCTTGATGGCCATCTCGGCATGGTTTTCCAGTGTCGGCCCCGGGCTGTCGGGGTAGCTTTCCAGTGGCGCGATAAAGCCGAAAGTCAGATGGCCCGGCCGAAAGACTCTGGCGTAGCCGGGGTGCTGGGCAAGCTCCGGCGGGAGCTTGCCCGTTGATGGGATGAACGACATGGTTGTCTCCTGAAAGTAAGAGGGGCCGGCTCTGCCAGAGAGCAGGACTGGCTTGCGCCGGCGCGGGTAGGGCAACGATAAGTCGTTTTTCATTAGAGAAAAATAAGCTAATATTCTAAACATAAAGGAATAAAATGATTATGTAAGGGGCGTAACCATGGATTACTTCGGGGCCTTGGCGGCGTTTGTGCACTCGGCCGAGACACGCAGCTTTACCGAAGCCGGGCGTCGGCTTGGTATTTCGTCCTCCGCCGTTGGCAAGGCGGTGGTCCGCCTGGAGGAGGAACTGGGCGTTCGACTGTTTCACCGCTCGACACGCGCTATTACGCTGACCGCCGAAGGCCATTTGTTCCTGGACCGCTGCCAGCGTATTCTCGCCGAGTTCGATGTGGCCAGGGCCGAACTGACCCAGGCCAAGGCGGCGCCACAGGGAAAGTTGCGCGTCGGTCTGCCACAGCTAGGCATGCATTTGATGTCGTATTTTGTCGCGTTCCAGGAACAGTTCCCTGAGATTGAGTTGGAGCTGGACTTCAGTGATCGCCTGGTCAACGTCATCGATGAAGGATTTGATGCGGTCATGCGCATCGGCGAGGTGGAGGACTCCAGACTGACGATGCGCACACTCGATGGCTATCGGCACCTGCTTGTTGCGGCGCCTTCGTATTTATCCAAACACGGGGTGCCTGCTCGTCCCTCCGATCTTGCAAGTCACGCTTGCCTGCGTTACCGCTATCCAACTAGCGGCAAGCTGGCTCCCTGGCCACTCTTCGTGCAGGGGAAATCGGTAAATGTCGAGCTTCCGCAGTCTGCCGTCACCAATGCGATCGACTCCTTGTTTATGATGGCTCAATCGGGCTTGGGAATAGCATTACTACCTGACTTCGTCGTCGCGAACGCCGTCAAGGATGGACGTATTGTCGTACTGCTGGACAAGTACGTACATGACCATCGGCGATTCAGTATATTGTGGCCGTCGAGCCGGCAGCCTCTCCCCAAGATCAAGGCCTTTGTGGACTTTATGGTGGCTCGATTGGGAGGGGGAAAACAGTGAGTTGCCTACGTCTCAAGTGAGCGGGATATTTAAGAGTTTCTGGAACAATTGAACGTCCTGAATCGTCTATTCTTTGCCTGATATCGATGCGATACCCTGATTTCACCGCTTCGAGCCATGAAGTGTCCGTGTGGGGTAAAGGTTGTGTAGCTCTCGCTCAGGCGCTGTCGTATTCATACGCGACCGAGTTTTCCCCTTGCTTTGAATCTTCAGTCTGAAATCGAGAGGGTCCTAACATGCTTCTTAAAGGAAAGAAAGCGCTCGTCACCGGGGCGGGGCGTGGCATCGGCCAGGCGATTGCCCTGGGTTTGGCCCGCGCCGGGGCAGACGTGGCGGTAGCGGATATCTCGCTTGATGCCGTTGCCGAGACCGCGTCAGGGATACGCGCGCTTGGTCGCAAGGCGGTCGAGCTTGCCGTGAACGTCGTGGACTATGACCAGGTACAGGCCATGGTGCAGCAGGCCGCAGCCGAACTTGGCACCCTTGATATTGCCGTCAATAATGCGGGCGTGCTCGGTCTCTACAAGGTCGCCGATATGGAGCCGGCCGAATGGGACCGGGTGATGAATATCAACGCGCGTGGCGTATTCTTCTGCTGCAAGGCAGAGCTTGAAATCATGCAGCCGCGTAAATTTGGCCGAATTATCAACACCGCATCCATCGCCGGAAAGGTCGGGCTCCCCGACATGGCCCATTACATTGACGTACTCTCCATTGAGTAAGCTTTGCGGGTTAGCATGGTTTCCTCCCTTAAATTGCTGGCTTTAAATGTTCGTGGTATGTTTGTTTGAATAGTGTGGAATACTTTTTTATTCGGTCTATAAAAACTATAGCCCGTATTCTTACAAAGAAAAACTGGCTTATGTTCATTACATATCGGAATATTATGATGAAGTAATAACAAGGTAAATAACGGATCTTTACAGTGCTACCTCGACCGACCCTTGGCACGAAGGGTCTTTTTAGTCGCTGCCGGTAGTGTTCCATTATTAAGAGCAGCTGTTTAGGGGGGTGATGTAATGTTATCACTAAGAGGTGAAATACTATTACCTATCAATTTCGATATGATTGTGTTGTATTCTTGTTTCGCCAATGTTCATGGCTTGTTCTGAATCGACTTTTGTGCGGATATAGTGGCGTCGGATACCAATGAATCCGGTGGTGACCGGTCGGCGTATACCCCCGGTTTTACCCGGGGGATATGACTTAATGCTGAAGTGGCAATGCTATACGAAACAAAGGGGAGCCAATGTCAGCCTTTCCATCAAAACCTGATATTTGGCTAATCCACTCTTCTTTAGATAAAGTGGGGGGAGCCAGGTGAGAAAGAACAAGGTGCTTCACGTTGGCTTCTTGTGCTATGCCCCCTACTTCCGTGACCGGGGTGTGAGATTTTATCAGGTGATCCAGTTTGGCTTCTTCTGCCGCTGAACGTGGCTCTGGAAACAGGTTGTTGGCCCATTCCACACTAATAACTTCATGGACCAGGATGTCAGCATCCTTAGCCAGTTCGATCAGGTTCTCATTGCGGTTGGTATCTCCTGAAAACACGATAGAGCCGCTTTCCGTATCGACCCTGAAGGCAAAGCTTGGGTACATTGGCGGGTGACTGACAAGGGTTGCTGTTACACGAATGTTTTCATCCTCATATACTTCAAACGGTGACATCCTGGGAGACGGGTTGGTCTGACTGGCGTTTACATCTGACGGAACAACTATTTCATTGACCGAGATGTATTTATTGGGGTTGGGCATGCCGCTGTCATGAATGTTGTCATTCAAATCGGTGGCGAACGCATTATAGAGGTATTGGGTCATCTCAATGGTGCCAGGCGTCGGGTTTTCCGGATTAACCGTGTCCGCTTCTTCTTCTATTTTGCTTGAGGTAGGGGGAAGCCCACCTCTGTTTCCTGGTCCGAAAATCTGAATGGGATCTTTTCTTTTTCGTAAGCCCTCTGTTGATCCGAACAGAAGAAGTCTTGGGTAATCAACAACATGGTCTGCATGTAAGTGAGTTATAAACGCAGCTTTTATATTTTCTAGGCCTCCAAAGCCTGTTGATGACTTCTCTGTTCCTAGCCCAGCTTCATAATATCGCTCATGCCAACCTCTGCCAAAGTCTATGATATATCTGTCATCTCCAACAACGATGGCCGAAGAAGTACCACTGAAAGGGTGCGCACCCCATGATGTGCGACCAGCCGAAGATCCCAAGATGACGAGTTCTGTTTTTTCATTTTTTATATTTTCTTTATTTTGATCTTCTTCAATAGCATGAATGTTTGGTGAAGTGAGTCCAATAATGCATATTGCGACCAGGTTGATTTTTTTTACAAAGAAAGACATAGCATTTACCTCCATGGTGTTTTCTCCATATCCCAAACTTACTGTAAACTAATTGCTCCTGTATTAACATGTTTTTTACATTGATGGGGTGAATACTGTTTATTTGACAAACTAATATCAAAACTTTTTTATGTTTCTTGGTTTTATTGCGATCGAACGTTTGGGAAGAAAACAAGAAGGTGCGTTCATGTCTATTTTTTAAGGTTTTGTAGGGGGGCTTGGATGTGGCAGTGTTAGGTGATTTTTTTTGATTTTGTGGGCTGTGATGTCGATGCCCATACATAAAATAATTTTCTGCTATCTAAGACAGCCGGAGGTACAGTGAACCTGTATCTCCGGCATGTTTTATTTAGACCTTATCTTTCATTATAAAATGAATATTGTTCCTGTCGTTTATTTGGTTACCAGGGCGCATTTCGACCTGTAGTAGCCGAGTCCCAACACCACCAGCATGATCAGCAGGCCAGCCGCCTTGGCGGGCAGGGCCAGGGACAGGCCACCCATGTCCGGCAATATCAGCAGTACACCGGAGCCGATGAACAGCGCGCGCATGGCGATGCCCTGCCTGTGGTTCAGGTAGCCGACGAAGCCCACCGAGATGCACCAGACCCCGAGCAGGGCGCTGACTACCGCCAGGGCGATTTCCCCGGGCCCGCCGATCATCAGCAGCGGCGGCGTGAGCACGAACAGGAAGGGCACTATGTAGGCGGTCCAGCCCAGGCGCATGGCGGTAAAGGCGGTCTTTATCGGGTCCGCCTGGGCGATGCTGGCGGCGAAGAAGGCGCCGATGGCGATGGGCGGGGTGATCATCGACATCATGCCCATGTAGAAGATGAACAGGTGCGCGGCAATCGGCTCTATGCCCACCTGGATCAGCGAGGGCGCCACCAGCACCGCCAGCAGCAGGTAGACCCCCACCGTCGGCATGCCCATGCCCAGCACGATGCAGACCACGGCGGAGATGGCCAGCAGCAGGAACAGGTTGCCCTCGCCCAGTTGCACCAGGAAGTAGGTGAGGCCGAAGCCCAGCCCGGTGATGTTGAGGATGCCGATGATAAAGCCGGCGGCGGCGGAGATCATCACGATGTCCACGATCGACTGGCCGGTCTCGCAGAGCGAGTCCCAGACATCGCGCAGCGACATCTTCTTGCCCTTGTAGCCGCGCACCACCCCGACGATAAGCGCGCCCAGGGCGCCGAGCAGGGCAGCGGTTTCCGGCCGCATGTTGTAGAAGAACAGGGCGCCGATGATGGCGGCGAAGGGAATGATGAACACCCAGCCGTTGCCGAAGACTTCCCTGCCGGGCGGGATCAGCTCGGGACTGACCTTGGCGATCTGCTCCTTGGCCGCTTCCAGATCCACCTGGATGAATAGCGCCACATAGTAGAGGATGGCCGGGATCAGCGCCGCCAGCACCACCTCGGCGTAGCTGATCTGCAGGAACTCCGCCATCAGGAAGGCCACGGCCCCCATCACCGGCGGCATGATCTGGCCGCCGGTGGAGGCCACGGTTTCGATGGCCGCGGCGGTATGGGGGCGGAAGCCGCCCTGCTTCATCATGCGGATGGTGATCACGCCGGTGGCGACGATATTGGACACCACCACTCCGGAGATGGATCCGAACAAAGCGGAGCCGACGGTGGCGATCTTGCCCGAGCCGCCGCGGGAGCGGCCCATCAGCGACATCGCCAGGTCGTTGAAGAAGTCGGCGCCGCCGGATTTCAACAGCAGCTGGCCGAACAGCACGAAGCCGATGACAATGGTGGCGGCCACCCCCAGGGTCAGCCCCAGCATACCGTTGGTATCGATGCCCAGGTAGACCACCAGCCGGTCCAGCCCCACCGCGCGGGTCTGCAGCGGGCCGGACAGTTGGTGGCCGATCAGCGCGTAGCCGAGGAAGGCCAGCACCACCAGCACCAGGGTCAGACCCACCACCCGGCGCAGTCCTTCCAGCACCAGCACGAAGAACATCGCCGACAGCACCAGCGCCTGGGCCGGCATGTCGAGCTGGCGCTCCACCAGATAGGGGTACTGCACCGCAAGGTAGAGGCCGCCCCCCAGGCCAATGGCCGCCACCAGCAGGTTAATACGCCGCTTCAGCGGGTGCTCCTCCCGCTTGAGGAACACCAGCGCCAGGCTGGCGCCCAGCACCACCGCCAGATATTGTTCGGTATAGATGGCGATGCCGAGCCGGCTGAACAGATCGGCGGCGTAGACGATGGCCGCCGCCGCGATCAGAAAGCCCAGCAGGGCGCGTAACACCGGCAGCACGCCGGCTTCATGACCTTGTTGTTCCATGGTACTCATCATTCCCTCCCCAAGCCGGTTCAGCCGGGCTTATTCATGCCAAAGACCTTTTTCCTTGAAATAGCGCACCGCCCCGGGATGGTATTCCAGCCCCGGATAGGCCTTGCTCGGCTCGTCCAGCGACATGGTGCGAAAGCCGGGGAAGATGGCGCTCAGCTCGTCCTTGTTTTCCAGGATGGCGGAAACGGTCTTGTACACCTGCTCGTCGGGCACATGCTTGCCGACCACCAGGACGTTGTCCCAGGTCACCATGGCGATGGGCTCGTCGATGCCGGCGATATGGGGCGCGGGATAGACCTCGGTGATGTAGAAGGCGGGGCGCACCTTGAGCATGGCCTCCTGGGCCGCTTCGTCGGTGGGCACCGGCAGGAACTTGACGCCGCCGACGGAGGCGTCCACTTCCGCCACCTTGGGGCCGCCCACCGCGAAGAAGGTGGCGTCCAGCCGGCCCGAGGCCAGGGTGTCGGCGGCACGGATCAGATCCGGTACCGGTACCTGCTGCACGTCGTCCCAGCTGACGCCGCCGGTGGCCATCATCGCCTCCATGTGCGAGCGGCCCAGGGGGAAGGCGTTCCAGCCGCTGGCGACTCGCTTGCCGGCGAGATCGGCAATGGTGTCGATGCCCGCGTCCCGGCGCACGAAGATGCCGATGGGCTGGGGATTGATCACCATGGCCACCCGCAGGTTGCTGCGCGGCCGGTCGTCGTAGTCATCGCTGCCCCGGGCGGCGATGATCACGTCGTTGACGTCGTTGATGGCAAACTCGGCCAGCCCCTGGTCGACCGCGTCCATCATGGCCCTGTTGCCGCTGTAGGGCTGTACCAGGGCGTTGACGTTTTCCTTGGCGCGGATCACGTTGGCCACCGCCGTGCTCATGGTGTTCCAGACCGAGCCCTGGGGCGGGGTGGCCAGCGACAGCATCTGCGCCGAGGCGCCGTGGCTGAGTAGGGCCAGGGACAGGGCGGTGGCCAGTGTGGTCAGTGTCTTTTTCATCATTATCTCCAGAATGATTGGTGTCTTCCTTGGCATCGACAGCCGAAATGCAGTATGGCCAGGGCGGTTGTCTGGCACGCCCTGGCCATGGCTCGCTTTAGCCGATCAATATCAGTATCTCGTTGCCTTCCACCTTGGTGGGGTAGGTTCTGATGTCTTCGGTGAGCGGCTCGCACATGGCCTTGCCGCTCTTGATGCAGAACTTGCCCTGGTGCAGCGGGCATTCGATCTCACCGTCTTCCACGAAGCCGTCGCTCAACCGGGCGTGGCCGTGGGTACAGATGTTGTCGGTGGCGAAGATCTCCCCATCCAGGTTGTACAGCGCCAGCTCGCGATCCTGGGCCATCACCCCGATAACGTCGTCTTCCGGCACCTCGGCCAGGCTGGCCACCTTGATCCATTCATTGTTCATGGCATCACCTCAAATCGGATAAATCAGGGAGTTCAGGATCATTTCGCTGTCGAACACGCAGATGCGCGACTCCAGCTTCAATCCGTCCGGGGTCTGGCGCAGCCGGTCGATATAGCGGCCCACGTTGAACACCTGGGATACGCCGTCGCTCTTGGTGCGGAACACCGCGTAGCTGGCTTCGGACTCGACCAGATCGTTGTCCACGGTGAGAATGCGTGGCGCCGAGACCAGATGGCGCTGGTAGTAAGGGTCGTGGAAGATGGTTTCGGTAATGCCGTAGATGCGATCCTTGAGCATGCCCTTGCTGTCGAGGGACAGCGCCGCCAGCGGCAGCCCCTGATCATAGTTTTCGCGCGACTGCACCCGGTACAGGCAGTCGTCAATAAACATCTCGTACCAGTTTTCCCACTGCTCGGCATCCACCGCCGCCGCATAGTCCTGGTAGAACTGATTCACTTGCAGGTAAAGTTGCATGTCCATCTCGCTTACACCTCCATCACTTTGCGCCAGTAGTCGTACATGCCCCGGATCAGGGTTTCCGAGACCATGTGATCGGTGTCGCCGATCTCGTGCCCGCCCAGTTCGGCCAGGGTGCGGTGGAAGGGCTTTTGCTCGAAGCCTTCCTGGGAGAATTCAATCACCTCGCCGTCGTCTGCCGACACAAAGCCGGCCGGCCCGAACAGGTTGGCCTGGCGCAGCCGCCGTTGGGTCATCTCCGTGCTGTCGTCCTCGAAGCCGAAGTGGGTCCAGACAAAGTCGAAGGAGCCGTGGCCGTTGGGCTGGATATGGCGGGTGGACACGCTGTTGACCTGCTGCTGGATAATGACGCTGGGGAACAGGGTCATCATCACCGCGGTCGGTCCCTGCCACCAGGGCTCCACCTCCACATCGAGGAAGCGGGCGTCGTTGAGCTGCATCGATTCCTTGAAGCTGGACACGCTGGTGGTCTCTTCGTTCTTGCCGCCCTGGCCGCGGGTGGAGATCATCGCCGCGTGACGGTAATGCTTGTCCATCTTCAGCTCGGATCGGTTGTCGGCGCGCCACAGGCCGAAGGTGACGAACCAGGTGTGAAGCAGGCCCGGATGGTAGGGATCCTTGATGTTTTCCATCATCAGCTTCCAGTTGCCGGGAATGCGCTGCTTGTTGTAGCCGAGCACCTTCAGCTGGCGGCCGTTGAACAGACGATCGAAGTAGTGCAGCATCTCCGGCCCGACATAATCCTCGAACGATTCGATGTCGTGGTCGAAGCTGGCGAACACCACGCCGCCGCGCCGGGCCACCTTAAGCTGGGTCAGGCCGTGGTCGGCGGGCTTGAAGTCCTTGGGCATGCCGCCCTTGACCTGGCCGTCCTGCTTGACGCCGCGACGGAAGGGGACGCCCTGCAGGTTGCCTTTGAGGTCGTAGTTCCACTGGTGGTAGGGACAGACGAATTCCTTGCGGTTGCCGTGCTTCTCGCGGCAAAACTTCATGCCGCGGTGGGCGCAGACGTTTTCCACCACGTTGATGCCACCGTCCTGATCCCGCACCATGATCACCGAGCGTTCGCCGATCACGGTGCGCTTGAAATCGCCCGGCTTGGGAATTTCCGCTTCCAGGCCGACATAGCACCAGTGATTGCGGTAGAACAGTCGTTCCAGTTCCCGCTGGTGCACCTCGTCGCTGGTATAGGCCCAGAAAGGGATGCGATGAGTGCCGTCTTCCTGCCAGACGTGCTTCAACAGATTGGTTTCTTCCTTGCTCATGTTGTGACTCCGGATTGAATGAATGTTAACGATGAGGGGGCGACTCAGACCCCGCTCGGGTAAAAGGCGTCCGCATAGACATGCTCGAAAGGAACGCCGCGCCGGGTAGCCATCAGGGTAGCGGCCTCGACCATGGGAGGGGGGCCGGCCAGGTATACCCGCCATCCCTCCAACCGCTCGAAGCGTTCAAACACCGCATCGGTGACCAGGCCTCGCTGATAAGGGCTGCTTTCTTCCGTACTGCTCAGTACGATGTGGTAATGGAACTGGGGGAAATCCTTGGCCAGGGCTTCCAGGTAGTGCAGGCCATACACATCCCGCTCGGCCCGGGCACCGAAAAACAGATGGATGTCGTTGGCCATGCCGCTTTCCAGGGCACCACGCACCACCGACAGCATGGGCGCCAGGCCGGTACCGCCGGCGATGCACAGCATGGGACCTTCATGCTTGCGGCGCAGGTAGGAGGCGCCGAGGGGGCCGTTGAGCTTGACGCTGCCGCCCACCTGCAGTTTTTCGTCCAGCAGCGGAGTGACCCGGCCGTCGGGCACGATGCGGATATGGAATTCCAGTTCGTCGTCCACCGGCACTCCGGCCATGGAGTAGGAGCGCACCGCCTCCGGCCACAGCTGTAGCTGGACGTATTGCCCGGGTGAGAACTCCAGCGGCTTGTTGGTCTTGACTCGCAGCC
This sequence comes from Zobellella endophytica, assembly GCF_003012775.1. Lineage (GTDB taxonomy): Bacteria > Pseudomonadota > Gammaproteobacteria > Enterobacterales > Aeromonadaceae > Oceanimonas > Oceanimonas endophytica. The sequence goes on from NZ_PXYG01000005.1 coordinate 21,208, forward strand.
GGCGGACGTCATGACACAGGATGTCGAAGGCGGTGATGGTACCCTTGAGGGTCTTGGCCGGGTGAGTGACAACTTCGTCCGGTTCCGGTACCTCGATCACGCAGTCGCTCTCGACCGTACTCTGGCAGGCCAGCACATAGGTATCGTTTTGTGCCAGCCGTCCTTCCGCCGCGGCCGGGCCCGGCACCTGGCCATCGATGACCTTGCAGCGGCAGGTGCCGCAACGACCGGACAGGCAGCTGTAAGACACCGGCACCTGATGTTCGCGCAGCACGTCGAGCAGGTTGCTGCCGGCCGGCGCGGTAATGACTTTGTTAAGGGGGTTGACCAGGATTTCCATCATTGCTCCTCGTGATGCCAACTTGTTAATTCATTGTTGAGCAAAAGGTAACCTCAATGATGATATTTAGAAAGGCAATGCTGTGAATTATGTGTATTCATGAAACTTATATCTTTAGGGTGAGAGATCACTGATCTCATCCTGGTTCATTACAAGTCGTCGGAGCAGGGGCATGTTCCAGAGTGCGCGTGGAGCGATCGTGAGAGCGAGGCTGCACGACGATGGAGGCCCCTCAAGCGTTACGGCCACGGGGCCTACGGTTTCGGTGAATCACGACTGTATTCACCGGGGATGTACATTGCCATCAGGTAGCTCCGCTCCGCCGGCTCGCCCTTAAATAGAGAGGGTATGAGTGCTATTTATAAAGGATAAATAGCTGTTCAAAATAGTTTCTCGGCCGAGATAACAAGAGGGTATCGCCAGGCTGCCCTCGGCGCCGAGGATAATACGACGGCGCCTTTGGAGAGCGGCGGGTCAGCGTGCGATACCCGATCGACATAACAGTATCAGGAATGGTTTTTACTTAGAAGGTGATAACTGTTTTCATTACTGTGACCCATGCATCCTGGGTCTCCTTCAGACCACCGGGGCGATGCCAATATTGCAGGCCAGGCTGCAGTTCGAGCCAGGATACAGGACGGAAACGATAATGGATCTCGGCATTGACTGAATCACCAGGAACAGGGCTGTAGTCAGGATTATTATAATCAATTATACCCTGGATCTGGTTTTTATAGTCTTGATTTCGTGCGTAATGATTACTGGTGTCAATATATGACACACCTAAACCGATCCAGTCATTCGGTCTTGCATCAAATAGCCCTCTATACCTGAGTTGTGCCGCAGCAATAATATGCATGTAATTACTGCGCTGATCCGAGACGCTAGCGCTGAATGCGGCACTCATACCTCGGTTGGGATCATCGCTATGTTGTGTGATTTGCTGATTGAAACCGCCATAGAAGAACCAGGTATTGTCATACTCTTTGTACCCTTCTGGATCTGTGGCGCCCGGCCCCCCCGACTTGCCCTTGTATAGATCCTTCTGTTTGGCGTTGGTGTAGAGTACGCCAAAATTGTATATACCAGGAAGATCGTTGACAAAGGTCCGTGACTCCAGCTCTAGTGGTACAAGGACGCCTTTACTGCCTTTTGTTGACCAGCTCCATGCCTGACTGCGACTGCTGGCTCGAGGATTCTGTTCAAGTACACCCGTTTTCAGGGTTAACTCTGGTGTCAACTTGTACTCAAAAGATGTCCCCCAAGTGTGCACATTCCAGTTATTCCAAGTTAATGAAAATGCTGATTTTCCTCCACAGTGTGTCAAAAGCTGGAAGTCACAGGGCAGTATGCCATCAAATGTTTGCACTTTATTCATCATACCTATACGCCAGCTAAGGCGCCGGTCATCAAAGCTGCGAGCAAACGTAAGCCAACCCAGACGGGTGCTTGATTGGCCACCCCAACTTTCCTGAGAAAGATCATTGAAGTTAACACGAGTGTCCTGCAAACGCTCTGTCGTTAAAAGATCGTTGTGGTTACGGTTGACGATATTCCCCTCAATCTTGGCATCAGGGATTCCGGTCCAACGTTCCAAATCTTGTGTGAATGTCAGGGCAGTCTGATCAATATAGGCAACATGACCATCGGTGTTGTAGCCTCCGTCAAGGTTGTGGGCAAGCTGGTTTAGGTAAGCAAGATTATAGTTGAAACCATTTTCGGTAAGGATTGGACGAATACCAAGCATTTCTCCAAGTAAGCCTTCACCTAGTGCTTCAAATCCAAGAACAGTGCCATTCCATGAATTTTGCTGAGCTTGAGTCAATAAGGGGAAGGTCAGTGCCGAAAACAAAATTGTCGATATTAATGTTTTTTCCATGGCTATCACCAAGTAACTGTTGATAAAAATTAACCACTCATGAAAGAGTGATGCTTGTATTAATGTAGTGGGCAGTTTAGTTAAACTGTGACTACATTAATGACTCTTTATATTCAATCCAAACGTTGGATAACTAGACAGAGTGTTGCATCCAGACGAGCTGTAAACTACTACCATAATGTTTCAGATGAGGCATCCCTGAAAACAGTTGTTTGCTAGGTTGTGCCAGGTATCCGAACTCCCTGGCACAACATTCTGCTTTTTATATCCGTCTTATATCCGTCGAATGGAATGAATTGTTTGTTTTTTAAAATAGATAGTTATAGAGTGAGATCATTAAAATGACCCTTCTTGATAATTATTCCATTTTTAGGCTGTCACCATTGGTACGGATTACTTCTTGATACCAATAAAAGCTCCTTTTTCGCCGACGCTCCAGTGTGCCATTCCCTTCGTCATCCCGATCTACATGGATATAGCCATAGCGTTTGCTCATCTGGGCGGTGGAAGCACTGATCAGATCAATAGGCCCCCAGCTGGTGTATCCCAGGACTTCAACCCCATCCTTAATCGCTTCGGCAACCTGGACCAGATGGGCATTCAGGTAGCTGATTCGGTAATCGTCCCGTATCGAGCCGTCCGCTTCGACGACATCTTTGGCACCCAGGCCATTTTCAACGATAAACAGAGGTTTCTGATAGCGATCCCACAGCTCGTTAAGCAGGATCCGCAGGCCGACGGCATCGATCTGCCAGCCCCACTCCGAAGCCTTTAAGTGCGGGTTGGGTACCATGCTAAGAATATTTCCACGCTTTTTTTCCTGCGCTGTTGCCGAGGCACAACCGGTGAAATAGTAGCTGAACGAGATAAAATCGACGGTGTTTTGCAGAGCCTCAAGATCGCCAGGTTCTATGTCCAGTTCTATCTGATGGTCGCGAAAGTAGCGATGCATATAATTGGGGTAGGCGCCACGGGCCTGTACATCGGCAAAAAACATCCAGCCGCGGTTCATTTGCATGGCTTCGAGCACGTCCTCCGGCTTGCTGGTGAGCGGATATTGCAATCCCCCCAGCAGCATATTGCCAATGTGTCCACCCGGTACCAGCTCATGGCAAGCTTTGACGGCCAGGGCACTGGCCACCAACTGATGATGGATTGCCTGGTAGATGGCGGCCTTGCTGCTATTTTGTGCCAGCCCTACTCCGGTAAAGGGGGCATGCAGGGACATGTTGATTTCGTTGAAGGTCAGCCACTGTTTGACCTTACTGCCAAAACGTTCAAACACGATGCGGGCGTAATGCTCAAAGAAACCGATCACCCGACGAGCCCCCCAGCCACCATAGTGCTCAACCAAATAGAGCGGCATTTCGTAGTGGGATAGTGTCACCAGCGGCTTGATACCATATTTGAGCATTTCGTCAAACAGACGGTCATAAAAGGCCAGCCCGGCTTCATTCGCCTCTGTTTCATCCCCATTCGGGAAAATGCGCGTCCAGGCGATGGAGGTTCGCAGGCATTTGAACCCCATCTCCGCAAACAGAGCGATGTCTTCCGGGTAGTGATGGTAGAAGTCGATCGCCAGATCCTTGATATTGTGATCGCCCGGCTCGCGGCTCACGATATCACCAAACACGCCTTGTGGCTGAACGTCGGAGGTGGAGAGCCCCTTGCCATAGAGCCGATAAGCTCCTTCAACCTGGTTGGCGGCAATGGCTCCACCCCACTGAAAATCTTGTGGAAACAGGATATTGCTCATTTTCACTCCTTGTCTTCAAAGGTGACGGTCAACAGTGGTGAACCTTCCTCGATCTGCTCATGGTAGACAGAGAGGGAGATCGGCACGCCGCTGGCTTGAGTCACCACCATGGGAGTGGTGATGTCGTAGCCGGCAGCCAGAATGGCTTCACGGTCAAACTCCAGCAACAGGTCTCCAGCAGCAACCCTGTCGCCCAGCCGAACATGGGGAACGAAATGCCGGCCATCCAGCTTGACGGTATCGATACCCACGTGGATTAACACGTCCAGCCCGTTGTCGGCACTGATCCCGATGGCATGATTGGTACGAAACAGTGAAGCTATCTCACCATGAATGGGGGCCACGACCCGACCCGATTCCGGTATGATTGCCACTCCGGCCCCCAGCAGGCCGCTGGCAAAGGTAGGATCGCTGACCTCCGCCAGAGGTACGACACGGCCGCTTTGCGGGGCTAGCAGGGCAGCACTCCCCTGGGGAGCTGGCGTCATTTCCTTTACTGCATTGCCGGCGTTATGGTTTTCAGTCTTGGGTTTGGCGGGGGCTTTCAGGCCAAACAGCCAGGTGAAAGAGAATGCAAATGCAAGGGACAGCAAGGATCCAAATACCAGACTCCAGACGCTGGCATCAATGCCGGTAGATGGGATCACCTGAGTAAAAGTGAAGATGCTCGCCAAGCCAAATGTATAAGCCGTAGTATTGCCAACTCCAATCAGGGCACCACCCAGGGCACCGCCAATACAGCCGAAAATAAAAGGACGACGCGTCGGCAGGTTAACGCCGTATACTGCAGGTTCGGTGACGCCGAAAACCCCGGCGGTTACCGCCGAGCCGGCCATTACTTTGGTTTTTGCATCACGGGTACGCAGCATTACACCCAGTGCGGCACCTACCTGGCCCATGACAGCAGCGACCAGCATGGGCAGCATGGTGTCTTGTCCCAACATGCTAAAGTTATTAATTATCAGTGGGATAAATCCCCAATGCAGGCCGAAAATCACAAAGATTTGCCAGAAGGCGCCGATCACCGCACCGGCCAGCATGGGAGTGAACTCGTACACCGCCAGGTAGCCATTCGCCAGCCAGCGTCCCACCCCCGTCGCGGCCGGACCAATCAGCAGGAAGGTCAGCGGCACCACCAGTACGATGCAAAATAAGGGGCTGAAAAAATTGCGCACGGCTGAAGGCAGCCATTGGTTGAATCTGCGTTCAAGATGGCTGCAGGCCCAAGCGGCAAAAATAACCGGCAGCACGGAACCGCCATAGTTGATGAGAGTAACCGGAACGCCCAGAAACAGGCTGGGTTCAGCGCCCATTTGTTGACTGGCATGGAAAAGCGAGGTGATAGAGGGATGGATAAGGGCACCACCAACGGCCATGGAGATAAACGGATTGCCACCAAATTTTTTGCCGGCGGTATAACCCAGAATAACAGGAAAGAAATAGAACAGGGCATCACCGGCGGCATTGAGTAGCTGATAGGTACCACTGCTCGTCGTGGTCCATTGCAGGGCGAGCGCGAGGGCCAGAAACCCCTTGAGTATACCGGAAGCGGCCAGCATCCCGAGCAGAGGGGTAAAGATGCCGGAGACCGTATCGATAAATCGGTTGAATAGGCTGCTTTTGGAGCCATCGGCCTTATGCTCATCCACTTGGGGAGTCTGCTCATCAATACTGGCTGCCTTGTTGACGGCTTGATAAACGGCATTGACTTCGTTGCCGATCACCACTTGAAATTGACCGCCGCTCTCCACCACCATGATGATGCCTGGCTCCTGTTTGAGCCCTTCTCCATCAGCTTTGGTATTATCATGCAGTTTGAAGCGCAATCGGGTCGCGCAATGTACCAGGCTGGCGATATTGTCGCGGCCTCCGACTCCGGCCACTATTTTTTGTGCCAGTGATTGATGGCTCATAGATTTTCCTCTGCGTATTCATCCAATATTAAGATATAAAAAAACCTGACGCAGCGCCCGGGTCATTGCTGCCGAGAACCGCATCAGGTTTTGCCTGCCGAAGCAGTAACAATCCTAGTTTATTGACCAGTTTTATTCTTTCGGGGGATTCCCGTTTAACTATCGATAGCTCGAATTTATTATCCTTGGCATTCCTTTCTCACTTGTTCAATATGAATGGCAAGAAACATTAATTCTTCCTGACTAAGCGAACGCTGATACTCCATGGATAAAAATTGATTGATTTTCTCTGCACATCGCCAAGAAGCAGTGTAATTTTTTTGTATGGTTCTGTACATGCCTGGGTCGCTGCTGGTTAGCACACTGCAGGACAGCATACGTTGAGCAAAAAATTTCAGATGAGTTATAAATCGACTGTAACTCAGGGCTTGTTCATTATATTCAATCCGCATCTGATATTTGACGATGTTCAGTATCTCCTGCATTACGCGCGTAATATGAATAACCTCAGGCATTTCACTATTTAGTTGGGCGTTGACCAAGTGCAGGGCAATAAAACCTGCTTCATCTTCTGGTAAAATTACACCTAACCGTTCGGCAATCATCGCCAGGGCTTCTTGACCCACTTCAAATTCTCTCGGGTACAGATTACGGGTTTCCCAGAGCAGAGCATTGCGAATACTAACACCGATCTTCATCCTCTCAATGGCGAAGTGGCAGTGGTCGGTCAAGCTGATATAGAGACTGTCTTGCAGGGGACCGAGTCGCTGAATCGCAAGCGCAATAATCCTGTCGCACACCCCCATTACCTCAAGCGGGATACGGTCGAGTAGCTCACTTAGCTGGGAAACCAGTCCCTGATCCTTAAGGGAGAACACCTTCTCTACTTTGTCCTGATCAAGGGGATCACCAATCCGTTTTTGAAAGCCAAGGCCACGTCCCATCACCACCTGCTCTTGGTGGCGATCATCCTGTACGACAACGACGTTGTTGTTGAGAATTTTGGCTATCTTCACGTTAACCCCTAGAAAACAAAAAAACCTGGCCGCCCATGGGTGTTATGGACAGCCAGGTTTTGCCTGCCTTAGCAGTAACAATCCTGTTGCGGAAATAGTCGGTCTATACATTATTTAACACAAGAGAATATGGTAGAAACTGTGAAATTGAACGCATTTTCTTATGGTTTTACAGGCCGGTTATGTGTTTCGGATCACAGGTTTCAATGTCGTAACGTCGAACAGGTGGTGTAAAAAATACCTACGAGGGCATGTTGCTTACCGCTCCCACCTGCCATGAACATCTACTGATGTACCAGTGGCAAGCGGAAGTGGAAAGTAAGGCTGTGATTAGGATAGCGGGAGCTTCGGAACCGTTATGGCAGAGCTCCTGTCAGTTGCTTCCCACTTGAAGTCCATTCTTCATAGCCGCTATTTTCTGAAGTGCCGAGCGCGATGTGCTTAACCTGATTTTTTCAGCGTTTCAGAAAAAAGCTCACCGGAAATGGCCCAGTTTTCAGTCTTTACATCATTGAAAATGACATAGATATAGTTAGGATCCACACCGGCGTGCTTGGCAATAGCGTCGGTCACCTCTTGGGCAATTGCAGATTTTGCACTGTCTCGGCCTTCAAACATCTGAATATTAACGACTGGCATAACGATTCCTCTTTTTCTGTATGTTTCAGGATGGTACCTAAGCGAATAGGATGATAAATCCCAGCTGGATATTGATAAAGGGAGAATAATGACTCTCAGTGTTGCATAAATTTCAACAATGGTTGGTATAAATAACGGATCCTAAAGCTGCTACACCAACCGCATGCTTACACGCGGTGAACCCCGGGCTCTGCCGAACCATCGTTGACGGCGAAGGGGCTGTTAGGGAGTCAGGTCGCTGCCGAGAGTGATCTACCATTCGGAACAGCTATTTAGTTAGCTAACCTTATTCGTTAGGAAAAAGTGCCTTCATCGGATAACCGGACAAACTCGTCAATGATAAAGCGCACGCTAGGCATCAGATGCCGATTACCGGGCCAGATCATATGCAATCCGCTCGGTTCCGGTGCCAGTTGTGGCAGTATCGGTACCAACTGTCCGGCGGCTATCAGGGGCCGCAGCAGCAACGCCGGAAATTGCACGATACCGGCCCCGGCCACACAGGCGTCGACCATGGCGTCACCATCGCTGATCTGGTGAAAGGCCTCAGGATTAAAGCGGGTATCCTTGCCGGAAGCAGACTTCAGCAACCAGGACAGTGGTCGTCCCCCTCGCCAGGCCATGATGCAGTGATGCTGTTGCAACTCTTCCAGAGTATTCGGCGTACCATGGCGTGCCAGATACTCCGGGGCCGCACACAGGAGCTGTTGCTGGTCGTTAAGCTTTCGGGCAACGAGTTCACCACTGTCCTGCAGCGGACCGAACCTGAACGCCAGATCAAAACCGGCATCCAGCGGGTCGATAACCTTGTCGTTAAAAGTGATGGTCAGCTTCAGGTCCGGATATTGTGCGGCCATCTCCAACAGTATCGGCATCACTACTCGCCGGCCAAACGCGGCCGGCAAATCGATCCTGACCTTGCCACTGGGGTGCGTCTGTTTTGACAGTAGTGCTGATTCGGCTTCCTGCAAGGTCTTCAGTGCCGACTGACAACTGACCAGGTAGGCTTCTCCTTCCGTGGTCAGGCTGACCTTACGGGTAGTCCGGTGCAGCAACTTGGTCGCCAGACGCTGCTCCAGCTTGGCAATACTCTTGCCGAGGGCTGACTTGGACACCCCCAGTTCATCCGCCGCTGCGGTGAAACTGCCTACCCTGGCTACAGTGACGAAATAGACAATAGTGCGGAGAGAGTCGGGTAATAGTGGATTGAACATGGGCATATCATCCTTTTTGTGCTCAGCCACACCATAACATCAATATCGGCCCATGGAGTAACAGGCTCCGGTGTGAGTTGTCGCCGTCATCTCGACCGGCTGCGGCCATCTTTCCAGAACGGTGAAGGGAGGTAAAATTTGAATGAAAATAAGGAAGTGCCGGAAGAAATCAAGGCCCTGGTGCTTAAAACACCGTCGGATATGGCTGGGATATATACCCTGGCCACCCTGTAAGGGTGGCCAGGGTTTCATCGGTGGATTATGAGGTCTCTTTTCTAGGTTACTTGAAGCAACCGTCGTACAGGCAGGTGTTGAAGGCGTAGCGGATCTTGAACTCGCCACTCAGTACGTTATTGCGTTTGACGTAGGCTTCCCATTCCTTCAGCAACTCCGCCAGTTTTTCCGGCTCCTGTCTGGACAGGTCCTGCTTTTCGGCTGGGTCCTTGGCCAGATTGTACAGTTGCCACTCTCCTGCACCATAGGGCTTGGTCATCCATACCAGCTTCCAGTCACCGCTGCGCAGGGCGCGGCGTCCGAACAGCTCCCAGCCAATGGCGCGTTTGGGCAAGGCTTCGTCACGCAACGCCGGCAGGAACGACAGGCCTTCCATAGGATGAATCTTTTTGCCCTTGTAGGTGTTTCCTGGGTGCTCGGCTCCGGCCAGCTCCAGCAGGGTAGGCATGACATCCATCACATGAGCCACCTCGCTGCTGATCTTGCCCGGTTGTGTTACTGCGCCGGGATAGCGAACAATGGCTGGAACCGCGATACCACCCTGGGAGGTCATCCCCTTGAAGTACGGGAAGGGGGTAGAGCCAACCTGGGCCCACTGGGCACCATAATCGATATAGGAACCCTTTTTGCCCAGGTTGTCCCAGCTATTGTCGAAGTTGGCCGCTATCCATTCCCTGTTTCCAGGAAGATCCAGGGGGGTATTGCCATCGGCGCCGTTATCCGAGATGAACAGAATGAAGGTATTATCCAGTTCTCCTCTCTGGTCAAGATAGTCAATCAGCCGTCCAATATGATGATCCATGTTGTCCACCATGGCGGCATAGATTTCCATCGCCCTGGCTTCCATCTTCCGCTGATCCTCGGTCAGCTCATCCCAGGCCGGCAGCCCACCAGCCATGGGCGTATTGGCCTCAATCTCGGCGGGCAGCAGTCCCAGTTCCTGCATGCGTTTGAGACGCTCCGCACGGATTGCCTCATAACCCTCGTCATAGCGTCCGACATAACGATCCAGCCACTCGTCGGGGGCGTGCAAGGGCCAATGCGGGGCGGTATAAGACAGGATACCGAGGAAGGGACGCCCGGTCTCTCTGTCGGTCTCCATGTATTCGAGCATCTTGTCGGTGAAGAACTCGGAAGAGAAGAACCCCTCGGGCAGCTTTACTTCCTTCCCGTTTTCCCGGTAGATCGCCTTGGCTTCAAAGCTGTTGGCCCCGAACTGGTCATCGAAATGGCTGGCACTGCCCTGCTCCAGGATATAGGAGCGTTCGAACCCGCGGGCTGCCGGGCTACGTTCTTCACCCCGTCCGAGATGCCACTTGCCGGTGGTGTAGGTATGGTAGCCATTATCTTTCAGTACCTCGGCTATTGAGGCGACGTTGTCATTCAGGTAGCCCTCGTAGCCCGGTTCACCACGCTGGAAATCCTGCATCAGTTCCGCCATGTTCCCGAGGCCGGCCAGGTGGTTGTCTACGCCGGACATGAGCATGGATCTTGTCGGGGAGCAGGTTGGTGCCGTATGGAAGTTGCTAAAACGCAGGCCTTCCTCCGCCAGGGTGTCCAGATTGGGGGTGGCAATTTCCGCACCATAGCTCCCGATGTCGCTGTACCCAAGGTCATCGGCGATGAGGATCAGAAAGTTGGGCTTCTTTTCCTCTGCCATACTGCCAAAACTCATGGCGCCCAGAGCCAGTGCGGCCAAGCTTGCTTTTTTCCAGTTCATGATAAAACCATCTCCTTTGGTCATGGTGTCCCTTGCAGTATCACTCCATGATCAGGAGGGACGATATCAAGTGTGCGTGGCCAATATGATATATGCGCATATTTTTTCCAGCACAGGCCAGGACCGCTATCGTATAAGATCGATAAGTGGCTAAATGCATGGTAGAACCGGCTCGACCCAGGAGTGACTCCCATGCTCATAATTTTCCGCCTTCTGGCCTGTCTGCCTTTCTTGTGGGGCATGGCTGCCATGGGAAATGAGGCCCTTGACAGCCAGGGCAAGGCCGAATTGCGCTATGTGGGCAGCCAGCTTTGTGCCAGTTGTCATCAGGCCGAATTTTCCGCGTGGCGGTCGTCTCACCATGCTCTGGCCATGCAGCATGCCGATGAAGACAGTGTGCTGGGGGATTTTAATGATGCCACGTTTACCTACGCCGGTGTCACAAGCCGTTTCAGTCGCAGAGACGGACGATATTTCGTCGAGACTGATGGACCTAATGGCAAGCTCCAGGAATTCGAAATTGAATACACCTTTGGCTATGAACCGCTCCAGCAGTATTTGGTGTCAATAGGAGGAGGGCGCTTGCAGGCGTTGTCCATTGCCTGGGACTCCAGACCCGGGAGCGAAGGAGGCCAGCACTGGTTCCATCTCCACCCGGAAGACGCCGTTACCCACGAAGATGATCTGCACTGGACGAGGCCTGCTCAAAACTGGAATCACATGTGTGCGGACTGCCACTCGACAAATCTGCGCAAGGGCTATGACAGTGACAATGACAGCTTCAACACCACCTGGTCGGAAATGAGTGTGGGATGCGAGGCCTGTCATGGTCCAGGCTCCGGGCATGTCGATTGGGCGAAAAAGCCGGGCACCGACAAAAATCTGGGACTGTCCATTCGCTTGAGGCAGCATGGTCTGGGGCAGGAGGAGGAGGTATTGACTAGTGCCAATGGTGAGGTGGCCACCTGTGCTCGCTGTCACTCCTTCCGCAGCCAACTGGCCGAAGGTTATTATCCTGGCCAGGACTGGCTGGATTATTATCGGCCCGAGCCCCTGATTGAGCCCTTCTATCATATTGATGGTCAGCAACGGGAAGAGGTGTTTACCTGGGGATCCTTTGCCCAGAGCCGGATGCATGCCGAAGGTGTTAGCTGCAGCAGTTGTCATGACCCCCATACTCAGCAGCTCAAGGCTCAGGGCAACGATCTCTGTGTCCGTTGTCATACGGCTACCGAATATGACACCCCCGAGCACCATTTCCATCCGGTCAATACGGCGGGGGCTCAATGTGTCAATTGCCATATGCCGGCCACGACCTACATGGTGAACGACCCGCGCCGGGACCATAGCTTACGTATTCCAAGGCCGGACCGCACCCTGAATCATGGGACTCCCAACGCCTGTAACAACTGCCATGATGATCGCTCTGCCGAATGGGCTCAGCAGCATATCGAGCAACGATTTCCGGCGCGGACTCCCGGGTACCAGGAATTTGCCCAGGCTTTTTCCATGGTTGGAAGTCGTCACCTGGAGGCCGGCAAGGAACTCGCAAAACTGCTGACGGGGCAGGACCAGCCGGAGATTGTACGTGCCAGCGCCGCGGCCTATATGAATGAGCTTGAGGTGCCGTTCGAACACACTCCTCTGCAAGCCGGATTGGCAGACGCCAGCCCGCTGGTGCGACATGCCGCTCTGGTGACGCTGGCAGACAAACCGGGTGCCCTTGGGGAAGCGCAGCTGCTGGCCTTGCTCACCGACAAGAGTCGCCTGGTCCGCAGTGAAGCGGCCCGCCTGCTGGTCGGAAACGAAATCCCGGAGGCAGTGCGAAGCGTTTTCGAGGATGCGCTGAAAGAATACGAACAGGAGCTGCAGCTGCATGCGGACAGGGCCGATGGGCGAAACCGTTTGGCTTTGCTGCGTTGGCAACAGGGATTACGGGAAGAAGCTCTGGCGCAATTACGAAAGGCGGTACAGCTCGATGATCGGCATGTCGCCAGCTATGTGAACCTGTCGGACATGCTGAGAGCTGTTGGGCGTGAGACTGAGGCCTTGAGATGGTTGCAACAAGGGCTGGCCATTCGCCCGGATGCAGCAGCACTGCATTATGCAATGGGGCTGGCCAAGGTACGCCAGAAACAGCAGGAGCAAGCCAGGGAGCACCTCGAAAAAGCCCATTTGTTGGCACCCGGCGAGCCCCGGTTTGCCTATGCTTATGCGGTATCTCTGGCTCCCACAGCACCGGGTGAGGCACTGGCCGTTCTTTCCAAGGCGCTCGAGCTGTCACCTCGCCATCAAGAACTGCTCTGGGCCATGGCCACATACAGCCTGCAATATCAGGGGCCGGAGCAGGCCATGCCTTATGCCCGTCGTTTGCAGGAGATAGATCCCGAGGCGGCGCGGGTACAACGCCTGTTGAAAGTGATCGAGCATGCGGGTCGCTCTTCTGACGCTCCTGCTCCCTGATGGAAGTGGGTTAATCCGAGCGACCCAGCGTGACCGAGGGCAGTTCACCAAAGGTCTGCTTGTAGAGTGCGGTGAAATGACTGGGTTGAGAGAAGCCCCAACGATAGGCAAGATCGGCCAGCTGAATGTCTCCTGGTCGGTGGTGCTGAAGTAGTGTCCGCAATGCTTCCAGTCGGCGAAGCCGGTGATATCGAGCCGGGCTGGTTTGCAGGATGCGCTGGAAGCTCTGCTCCAGACTTCGTCGGCTGGTGGCGCAGGCCGTCAATAGCGCTGCCATGTCCAGTGGCGCCTCAAGATGGGCGTGGATATATTCCAGTGCCCGTTTGACGACGCCCGGTAGCGGTCCTGCCATGGGCTGTTCCTTCAATATCGGCATCAGTTGCAGCAAATTTTCACAGCACAGGTTGCGTAGCTGCTGGGCGCCGGTGTTACTGAACAGCAAGCCGTCATTATTGTTTACTTCGAAAGAAAGCAGGGAATGGAGTTGGGCCATGCTGCCGACGCCTGCGCACTCAGCGCCACAATGCCACCCTCTCGGACCGATGAGTGGCATATCGACGTTATGATATTGTTTCACATAATCTGCAAGGATATCCGGAGGCAGGGTAAAGACCACGGCCTGGGTGCTTTGGTGCCATGTCAGATCCACTTCATGGCCCGGAGCCAGCAGCAGGAGCTCTCCCACCGTCGCTTGCGATCCCTGGAAATGACATTCTACCGCGCCCCTGAGTGGCCGTATGGCATGCCAACTGGTCAGGGGAGTGGAGCGCACCCGTATTTCCTGTCCCACATCGGCACCAAAAAATTTCAGCCGTGACATCTGGAATCCGGTTAGTCTTACCCGACTCTTGATCACCCTGGTCGGGGTCACCGTCCGTTTTTCATTGAGCTCCCGATTCAGGATACTTTCGTATTCGTCATAAGCGGTGGTGGTCAGTAAAGGGCGAGACTCAAAGGGCAGGCCGGCCGGCATCATGGCTTGATTCTTCCAATGAAAAGCAGCTCACACGCGGAGCAGGATGTAATGAAGACATTCGCTGCCAAATAAAAGCCTGCCGCTATCAACAGGCTTTGGTTCTGCTGGCAGAGGGGCTTGAAACGTCAGGGTTCAAGCCTTTATCCGCTTACCAAACCACTACCGGCTTGATGGTTTTTCCTGATTCGGAGTCGGCAAAGGCTTCGTTGATTTGCTCCAGCGAATAGGTCTCGATAAGGCGATCAAACGGGAAGCGGCCTTGTTTCCACAGGGATACCAGGCGGGGAATGAACTCCTGGGGAACGGCGCTGCCCTGAACGATGGTCTTGAAGGTCCAGCCTTTGACCAGGGAGCCCCCGATTTCAAACGGGGCTTCTGTACCCGGTGCGGCGGCACCTACCAGCGCCAGAGTACCCCTGATGGACAGTCCCTGAGCGGCAGCCACCAGCAGCTTGGGAATGCCGGTGGTGTCCAGCACTGAATTGACGCCCGCACCATTGGTGATGCGCAGCAACTCTTCGGTGAGATCCACTTCCGAGGTGTTGATGGTGTGAGTGGCGCCCAGTTCCCTTGCCAGCTTCAGGCGGGACTCATGCCTGTCTACGGCGATAATGGTGGTGCAGCCGATGACGCGGGCGGCCATGACGGCGGCCATCCCGACAGCGCCGGTTCCGGTTACCGCAAAGGAGGACCCTGCGGTTGGGCGCAGTTCATTCAGCACGGCACCGGCACCGGTCTGGATGCCACATCCGAGTGGTGCCATCTTTTCCAGCGGTACGCTGGGATCTATCTTGATAATGCTGGACTCGCTGACATTGGCACGAGTGGCGAAGGACGACTGTCCGAAAAAATGGGACGATATGGACTCGTCGCCCTTCGATAGCGCGGTAGTGCCGTCCTCCCGGCAACCGCCAAAGTCCTGGGCAAAAAGATTCTCACAATATGCCATATGGCCGGTCTGGCACTGGCTGCACTTACGGCAATAAGCCGCGGACAGTACCACATGATCACCGGGAACCACAGATGTCACATCGGCGCCGACCTCTTCAACGATACCGGCGCCCTCATGACCCAGCACTGCCGGAAGCGGCGTCGGGTAGACGCCGTCACGGACAATGGCGTCGGTATGGCAGATGCCGGTGGCAACCATGCGAACGCGTACTTCGTCGCGACGCAGGTCATCAAGTTCCAGTTGTTCAATACTCAGCGGTGCCTTGTGCTGGCGGGCTACGGCGGCGGTAATGGTGGTCATGGAAACCTCTTGTCGTGTTCATGATGGATTAACAGGTACGGGCACCTTGGTGGGTGCCCGTACCACATTTATTTGAGATGCCGGATAGCATGCTCTTCGACATACTCCGCCATACCGGCGGCACCAAATTCGCGGCCTATGCCGCTCTGCTTGACTCCGCCAAACGGCATCCGCAGATCCAGGGATTCGAAAGAATGTGAGTTGATAAAGGTACTGCCGGCTTCTATGCGACGAGCCAGTGCCAGGCCTCTCTCGGCGTCCTGGGTCCAGATGGAAGAGCCCAGGCCATAGTCGCTGTCGTTGGCCCAGCCGAGCACCTGCTCCTCGGAATCATAGGCGACAACGGGAATGACGGGGCCAAACTGTTCGCAGGAGGTAATGGGAGCATCATGACCTGCGTCCCGCACCACGTGGGGAAGCACATAATAGCCGTTATGCCACTGAGCCGGATCCAGCTTGTGGCCGAGCTCGAACACCTTGGCGGGGCTGTCTTGTACTGCGGCAATGAGCTGCCGCACCCGATCGTACTGCGCCTTGTTGTTCAGCGGGCCAAAGGAGGCCTCCGGGTTCAGACCGTGCCCGACGCGGTACTGGGAAACGCGGTCGCACAGGGCATCGACGAAGGTGTTATAGGCGCTGCGCGGCACATAGATACGCTTGACTGCGAAACAGATCTGGCCACTGCGGGTGAAAATGCCCGGGAGCATTCTGTCCAGGGTTTTATCCAGGTCTGCATCGTCCAGTACGATGGCGGGGTCATTGCCACCCAGTTCAAGGGTCATGTTCTTCAACGTGCCTGAGGCACTGGTCATGATGTGGCGTGCCGTTGCCGTGCCGCCGGTGAACCCTATCTTGCGAACCAGAGGATGGCTGGTGAGCGCCTCACCGACTTCGGTGTCGCCCAAGACGACATTGAGCACGCCTTCCGGCAGTGCATCACTCAGGCGTTGCAGCAGCAGGGTCAATGCTGCCGACGCGAAAGGAGACGGCTTGAGAACCAGGGTGTTACCGGTGGCCAGGGCGGGAGCCAACTTCATCATGGTGAGTACCACGGGCATATTCCACGGCACTATGGCTCCGACCACGCCACGAGGCGCTTTTTCGATGCAGATGAAGCTTTGCTCGTCGTCGTAGGTGGTGGGCTCGAGAAAGGATTCCGCAAGGCTGGCGGTGTGCTGCAGCACACCGCTGCCGAGCATGAAGTCAGTCTGGGCCTCCCACAGAACACCACCGTGCTCCCGGACCAGGAGGGGGGCCAGGTCTGCACCACTCGACTGTACAATTTCTGCGGCCTTCATCAGGGCGGCTACTCGCTCAGCAACCGGTACGGACCGCCAGTGCTGGAAAGCCTGATGAGCTTTTTGCACGGCGCGATCAACATCCGCAGCCGTGCCCACGGCAAGGCGTGAAGCCACGGTGTCGAGGCGGCCTGGATCCTGATGATCACGGAAGTCGCTTGATGCTGCCCCCTGGTAAAGATGTTCGACGGTGGGTGGGGTGAACGAGTCGAAGTTGGTCATGGTTCCCTCGGATCTGGTTGTGGCGTGGGGTCATGGCTGCACACATGTGTAAATGCTGATATAGCTCATTCATGTGAAAGCCGACGCATTTTTGTTAATTATTTGTTGTTTTGAAAATCTAAAGGTGTTCAAGGTATTGATCCAGTCAATCTCATGAATATAGTTTATTCATAATATTTATAAGGAGGTGTAATGACACAGTTACAGGATATCGATCTGAATTTGCTGCTGGTGTTTCAACTCATGTATCGGGAGCGCAAGACAGGGGTCGTCGCCGAGCAACTTGGCTTGTCCCAGCCGGCGGTGAGCAATGCATTGGCCCGGTTGCGCAAGGCGCTGAACGACGAACTGTTCGAGCGCACCTCCAGGGGCATGAAGCCTACCCCCTATGCAGACCTGATCGCCGAGCCGATTGCCTATGCCTTGGCGACCTTGCAGGACACCATCAACTACCACGAGCGTTTCGATCCGCTCAGCAGTGAGCGTGCTTTTCGTATCGCCATGACCGATCTGGGGGAAATGTATCTACTGCCCAAACTGATGGCGCATCTGGCCAGGGTGGCGCCGGGGATCAGCATCACTACTGTGCGCAATAGCGGCGATTCGTTGAAAGAGGAGATGGAGGCCGGGAGCGTGGATCTGGCCATCGGGCTGCTGCCCCAGCTTGAAGCGGGCTTTTACCAACGGCGGCTGTTCGAGCAGCAGTACGTGTGCCTGATGCGCAAGGAGCACCCCCTGGCTGGCGGCCCCTTGGATCTGGAAGCTTTTTCCCAAGCCCGTCATATCGTCATCGAAGCCCAGGGCACCGGCCATGGCCGGGTGGAGAAGCTGCTGGCGCAAAGTGGGGTCAGCCGTATCGTCAAGCTTCGGCTGCCTCACTTCATGTCGGCACCTTACATAGTACGGGAGACGGATCTCATCGCCACCGTTACCGAAAAGCTGGCGCTGCAGACCATGGATACCTTGGGCCTGGTGGCGCACCACCATCCGGTAGCATTGCCCTCGGTGCAAATCAACCTGTTCTGGCATCGCCGGTATCATCAGGATACCGGCAGCATTTGGCTGCGAAGCCAGATTTTCAACCTCTTCGCCGAGTAGGTGAAGAACCCCTGCTTCGGCTCCTCCCGGACCAGTTTTATCGTCGATATACGAAAAATGATATGGTGGTATCTCAAAATATCATTATTCGACATGTATCGACCTGATGAAAAATGTTTGCTGATTGTGAACGGGTTGTTGATCGGTAAGGTGGTAATGCGTCCCAGCGTTGGTTGGAGTATTGCCACACCGAATATCAATAGTCTGTTCAGAAAACAAGGGAACTTGATTTTATCAATAGCAACCATGGAGTGAGTTGAACATGAAAAAAAGCAAAGTGGCACTGTCCGTGATATTGGCTACAGGAATGCTGAATGCAGGCGTGGTTGCTGCCATGCCGGTAGTGGAGGCTGGTCAACCCATTGTGACCGGCGAGCCGAGCCGGGTAGGTCCCCCCTGGAATCACCGCTCCACCATCAATATTCCCGGCACCAAGACCGATATTGCATTTGGTGGCTATGTCAAACTGGATATGCTGTACGATGCCGATTACGATCTGGGTGATGCCACCAGCCCTTTCGCGTTACTCAACCCGGCAGCTACCGATGGTCGGACCGACTTTACCGCCTATGAAAGCCGACTGAATTTCCGCAGCCATACTCAGACCGACTATGGCAATCTGAACACCTTTTTCGAGGTGCATTTCCTGCCCGACGGCAAGCTCAATTTGCGCCATGCCTATGGTGAGTATGCGGGGTTTCTGGCCGGTCACACCTGGACCAACTTTATGAGCTTTGTGGGGAGTACCCGCACTCTGGCACTCGGTGATCCCATCGGTTACGCCAACGAGCGACAAGGCCAGATCCGTTATACCCATCGGCTGGAGGATGGTGCTTTGTCGGTGGCTCTGGAGGATCCTGACACAGTAATTGCCCGCAATGATGCAGGTATTGCCAGCGAGGAAAGTCGTCTGCCGGACCTGACCCTGCGCTACGAATACCAGCGTATGTTGGCGCTGTCCGGTGTGGTGCGTGAACTGTCGACCAACGATAATATTCCCACAAATACAGTGGATGATAAAGTTACCGGATATGGGGTGCAGGCCCAGTTCAGCCTGCCGTTGCTAGCCAGTACCAAGTTGAACGGCAGCTATGCCATCGGTTCGGGTATCGGCAACTATATGGGCAATCCGGGTAATATCAACCATAAGCATGCGCCCGATGTTTATGTGCGTAATGGCAGCCTGGAAACGGTGGATATTCAGGGTGGTGGCGTATCACTCAACCATAACTGGACCCCCCAGTGGTTCAGCTCCATCGGCTATTCAAGAATTGAGCAGGATTTACCCCAAAACAGTGGTTATGACGGTTTGTTTGAAAAAATGGACTATGCATTTGCCAATGTCATCTGGGATGTTACCGAACGGCTGATGGTCGGCGCCGAGTATCAGTATGCCGATCTGAATACCATCGGTGGTGAAGAGCGTGACGCCAGTCGTCTGCAATTGAGCGCCCAGTATCAGTTCTGAAGTCATGTCAATGCCTACTGACATTTGTGACATTGCCCGCCGGTGGTTTCCGTCGGGCTTTGTTATTGAGTAGAATGTAAATAACTGATCCTAATGGTGCTACATCGGCCGGGCACCGCACACAGACACGCCGTAAACCCATCCCTGGGGGCTCCGCCGCGCTATCCCTGGCGCAGAGGGTCTGCTTAGTAGTACCTGCCCGCTGTCTTTATTGATCTACTATTCGGAACAGCTATTTATAGTGGTATTTAAGACAAAATGAATAAAGACATTGCCATTTACTTAAGGTTAGCGGCATTTTTCTTTCCGAGTGGAAGTGTGTTCTGGAGGGGCTTCAGCACCATCGGCTTCCCTCTCCGTTTTCAACCGCAGTGTGTTTTCCGCTCCGCCATCAAGCACAAAAAAGCCACCCGAAGATGGCTTTTTTGTTTTCGGCTGCGTCGTCATGGCGTCGTCCCCGTTTATGGCGGGAGCGACGGGTCTTATTTGGCGACACAATCCACGAAGTAGCGTGTTTCTCCCTGTTCTTCTTCCGCCACTAAACCGTGGATGTAGGTCTCGAAGCCGGGGAAGCATTGGTTGAATTCGCGGGCGAACTTGAGGTAGTTGACGATGATGTTGTTAAACGCCTCTCCCGGGATCAACAGCGGAATGCCCGGCGGATAGGGTGCGACCATCACTGCGGTGGTGCGGCCGGTCAGCTCGTCGAGCGGTACCCGCTCGATTTCCTTGTGGGCCATCTTGGCGAAGGCGTCCGCCGGTTTCATGGCCGGCACCAGATCGGACAGATACATCTCGGTGGTCAGCTTGGCCACGTTGTTTTCCTTGTAGATCTGATGGATATGATCACAGAGATCGCGCAGGCCCACCCGCTCATAGTGGGGGTGTTTCTGTACGAATTCCGGCAGTATCTTCCACAGCGGCACGTTGTTGTCGTAATCGTCCTTGAACTGCTGCAACTCGGTGACCATGGTATTCCAGCGACCCTTGGTGATGCCGATGGTGAACATGATAAAGAAGGAATAGAGTCCGGTTTTTTCGATGACGATGCCGTGCTCGGCCAGGTACTTGGTGACCACCACCGCCGGAATGCCGCTGTCGGCAAAATCGCCCTTCATGTTCAGGCCCGGCGTCAGGATGGTCGCCTTGATGGGATCGAGCAGGTTGAAGCCGGGTTCGATGTCGCCAAAGCCGTGCCAGCTGGCGTCGGCCTGCAGCATCCAGGCATCCCGTTCGTCCAGGCCGTCGTCGGTGAGATCATCCGGCCCCCAGACCTTGAACCACCAGTCGGCGCCGTATTCATCATCCACCTTGCGCATGGCGCGGCGGAATTCCAGGGCTTCCGCCAACGATTCTTCCACCAGGGCGGTACCGCCCGGCTCTTCCATCATGGCGGCAGCCACATCGCAGGACGCGATGATGGCATACTGCGGGCTGGTGGACGTGTGCATCAGATAGGCTTCATTGAACACATGGCGGTCGAGTCGCTTCTGTTCGCCGTCCTGCACCAGGATCTGCGAGGCCTGGGACAGGCCCGCCAGCAGCTTGTGGGTGGACTGGGTGGCGAACACCATGGAGTCATTGCAGCGTGGCCGGCCGGCGCCGATGGCGTGATAGTCGCCGTAAAAATCGTGGAAGGCGGCGTGGGGCAGCCAGGCTTCGTCGAAATGCAGGGTTTCAATCTCCCCGTCCAGCAGGCTCTTGATCTCCTCCACGTTATAGAGGATGCCGTCGTAGGTGGACTGGGTAATGGTCAGCACCCGGGGCTTGACGTCCGGGTTCTTGGCCAGGATCTCGCGGCAGAAGGGGTTGGCCTGCATCTTTTCGCGGATACGCTCCGGCTCGAATTCACTGCGGGGGATGGGGCCGATAATGCCGTAGTGGTTGCGGGTCGGCATCAGGAACACCGGCACCGCGCCGGTCATCATGATGGCGTGCAGTATGGATTTGTGACAGTTGCGATCCACCACGACGATGTCGCCGGGGGCCACGGTGGAGTTCCACACGATTTTATTGGAGGTGGAGGTACCGTTGGTCACGAAGAACAGGTGATCGGCGTTGAAGATGCGGGCGGCGTTACGCTCTGAGGCGGCCACCGGGCCGGTGTGGTCGAGTAGCTGGCCCAGCTCGTCCACCGAGTTGCAGACGTCGGCACGCAGCATGTTTTCGCCGAAAAACTGGTGGAACATGCGTCCCACCGGTGATTTCAGGAAGGCGACGCCGCCGGAATGGCCGGGACAGTGCCAGGAGTAGGAACCGTCCTGGGCATAGTGGGTCAGGGCGCGGAAAAAGGGCGGTGCCAGGGAATCCAGGTAGCTTTTGGCCTCGCGGATGATATGCCGGGCGACGAAGTCGGGGGTGTCTTCGTGCATGTGGATGAAACCGTGCAGCTCGCGCAGTATGGCGTTGGGTATATGCCGGGCGGTGCGGGTTTCGCCGTAAAGATAAATGGGGATATCCGGGTTGCGATGGCGGATCTGCTCCACAAAGCCGCGCAGCTGCTCCAGTACCGAATGGGCTTCCTCCCGGCTGCCGCCGAGCTCTTCGTCATCAATGGACAGCACGAAACCGGCGGCACGACTCTGTTGCTGGGCAAAGGAAGTCAGATCACCATAACTGGTGTAGCCCACCACATCCATTCCGGCCTTTTCGATGGCGGACGCCAGCTCACGGATGCCCGAGCCGCTGGTGTTCTCGGAACGGAAGTCTTCATCGATAATGACGATGGGAAAATAAAAGCGCATCAGGTTTCCTTTGGTTGCCGTAAACATGCTCTGTGGATGAGCTTAGCCAGACATCATTCTAATGCCTACCCGCAGGTGTGACAAAAAATAGTTATGCACATGGCGTGATTAAAAATTGCTTTTGAACGCATTGCCGGGTGCCGTCTGGAAAAGAGGACCAGTTACGGGCACTATTCGAGACCATGACGGGCGTTATCGGTGGCGAGAAGACATGAGGACAATGGACAAGGTGGTGGGGCTGGGGCTGACCATGGTGCTGCTGGCGGGCTGTGCGACCGCGCCGCCGCGCAATCCGGAAAACATCTGTGCCATCTTCGAACAGCACGGCGGCTGGCACCAGTCTGCCAACAAGGCGCGGGAAAAGTGGGGAGCACCGGTGCACGTCACCATGGCGATGATGTACCAGGAAAGCAGCTTCAGGCACGATGCCCGGCCGCCGATGCGTTATTTCCTGTTCATTCCCTACGGCCGGGCCTCCGATGCCTACGGCTATGCCCAGGCCAAGAAAGCCACCTGGGCCGATTACCGGCGGGAGAGCGGCAACGGCTGGGCCGATCGGGACGACTTTGACGATGCCATCGACTTTATGGGCTGGTACATGAATAAAACCAGCAAAATCAACGGTATTTCCAAGTGGGATGGCTACGGCCAGTACCTCAATTATCACGAGGGCTGGGGCGGCTACCGCCGCGGCAGCCACCTGCGCAAGGGCTGGCTGCTCACCATCTCACGCAAGGTCGAAGCCCGGGCCCAGCGCTATGCGGAGCAGTACTGGCAATGTAAGGACCGGCTAAACCGTGGCTGGTTTGGCTGAATCGGCCAGCGCCAGGTATTTCTCCATTTCTTCGGCCGGCACCATGCCGCCACCGGTGGCCCATACCAGGTGATGGGCCCTGGCCAGGCGCGCCGGGGTCAGCCCCAGCCGCTGGCGATAGCCTTCGGTTTCGCTCAGCACCCTCAGCGCGCCCGGCATGCCGGCCAGGGCGGAGGGCTCGAGCCGGATGCCCTCTTCCCTCTCCAGCAACCCCAGCAGGAACAGCATTTCTTCGTCCGCCAGGCTGTAGAAACCATCCAGCATGGGGGCCATGGCCCGCCCCACAAAACCGGAGGCGCGGCCTACCGCCAGGCCGTCGGCGGCGGTGCGGTTGTCGATGCCCAGATCCTGTACCGAAATGGCGTCATGCAGTCCGGTGTACACGCCGAGCAACATGCAGGGGGAATGAGTCGGCTCGGCAAAAATGCAATGCACCGCGTCGCCGAAGGCCAGCTTGAGGCCGAAGGCCACGCCACCGGGGCCGCCGCCGACCCCGCAGGGCAGGTAGACGAACAGCGGATGCTCCCGGTCCACGATGATCCGCTGTTGCGCCAGCTGGGCCTTGAGCCGTTCGCCGGCCACTGCATAGCCGAGGAACAGCTGCACCGAATTTTCGTCATCCACGAAGTGACAGCAGGGATCCTGCTCCGCCTCGTGTCGCCCTTGCGCCACCGCCACCGAATAGTCGCTGTCGTATTCCACCACCGTCACCCCCTGGCTGCGCAGCAGCTGTTTTTTCCAGTCCCGGGCGTCTGCCGACATATGCACGCTGACCCTAAACCCGAGCCGGGCGCTGATGATGCCGATGGACAGCCCCAGGTTGCCGGTCGAGCCGACGGCAATGGAGTGGCGGCCGAAAAACGTGCGGAATTCATCGCTGTGCAGCTTGGCATAGTCATCGTCCAGGTGCAGCAGTCCGGCCTTGAGCGCCAGCTTTTCCGCATGCTGCAGCACTTCATAGATGCCGCCGCGGGCCTTGATCGAGCCGGAGATCGGCAACTGGTTGTCCATTTTCAGCAGCAGGGTGCCGTTGAGCTCCTGGCCGTAGCTGGCACTCAGGGCCTGTTGCATGGCGGGAATCGCCTGCAGGGGCGACTCGATGATGCCGCCGTGCCGGCGGCTCTCCGGGAACGCGGCACAAAAGTAGGAGGCAAACCGAGCCAGCCTCTGGCCGGCATCGGCCACGTCACCGGCGGTCAGCCCCACCGTGGGCAGGGCGAGTTCGGCCGGGGCCCGCTCCGGGTTGAACCAACTGAGCGGCCGCAAGGCCATCAGGCTGTCGAGTAGCGGATAATCCTTGCGCAGGGCATTAATGGCGTCTGCGGAATACGACGGGTGCGAGTGCATCTGGTCTGGCCCCTAGTGAACATCTGGCGGCAGTATATCAGCAGCGGCCGGTATTGCTGTAGCGGGAGTCATAGCGGCCGCCAGGAGCACGATTATCCCTTGGCGAAGTATTCCCGGGTCAGGCGGAATACCACCGGGCTGAGTAGGGCCAGGGCAATCAGGTTGGGGATGGCCATCATGGCGTTGAGGGTGTCGGCCAGCAGCCAGATGAATTCCAGCGACTGGGTGGCGCCGACCGGCAAGGCCAGGATCCAGGCGATGCGAAAGGGTACTATGGCCTTGATGCCGAACAGGTACTGCACGCATTTCTCGCCGTAAAAACTCCAACCCAGAATGGTGGTAAAGGCAAACACGGCCAAGGCGACAGCGACGATGTACTGACCGCCGGGGATGGCGCTGGAAAAGGCGAGGGTGGTCAGCGAAGCCCCGGCCTCGCCGCTGGTCCAGCTGCCGGTGACGATAATCGCCAGGCCGGTGATGGAGCAGACGATGATGGTATCGATAAAGGTGCCCAGCATGGCGATAAGCCCCTGCCGCACCGGGCTGTCGGTCTTGGCGGCGGCGTGGGCGATGGGGGCGCTGCCCAGGCCGGCCTCGTTGGAGAACACCCCCCGGGCGACCCCGAAGCGGATGGCGGCCCACACCGCGGCCCCGGCAAAACCGCCCTGGGCGGCGATGGGGGTGAAGGCGTGTTCGATGATCAGGGTAAAGGCGCTCGGGATGGCACTGATATTCAGTGCCAGCACCACCAGGCCGGCGCTGAAGTAGGACACCGTCATCAGCGGAACCAGCTTGCCGGCTACTTCCGAGATCCAGCGGATACCGCCGATCAGCACGGCACCCACCAGCACCATCAACACCACGCCGGTGGTCAGGCTGGAAATACCGAACGAGGCCTGCAGCGCATCGGCCACCGAGTTGGCCTGCACCGTGTTGCCGATGCCGAAACCGGCGATGCCGCCGAAGATGGCGAAGGCGACCCCCAGCCAGGCCCATTTGGCACCTAGACCGTTCTTGATGTAGTACATGGGGCCGCCGACGTGGTTGCCGAGCTTGTCGGTTTCGCGGAAATTGACCGCGCACACCGCCTCGGAATACTTGGTGGCCATGCCCACCAGCGCGGTCATCCACATCCAGAACAGCGCCCCGGGCCCGCCGAAGAAGATGGCGGTCGCCACCCCGGCGATATTCCCCGTCCCTATGGTGGCGGAAAGCGCGGTCATCAGGGCGTTGAATGGCGAGATTTCGCCGCTGCCCTGTTCCACTTTGGTAAACAACAGCCGAAAACCGGTCGCCAGCTTGCGGATGGGCATAAAGCCGAGGCCGAATTGCAGGTAGAGGCCAATACCGAGAATGCCCACCAGCATGGGCACCCCCCAGACCACACTGTTGATGGACGACAGTAATTCGGTGAGCAGTTCCATGGGCAGCCTCCCTGCGTAATATGGTTGATTCGACTCGATTTTATTTTTATAGGGTAGTCTTGTTTTGCATTTAATAACAACTGTCCGAACACATCAGGGCGGCGGGAAAAAGCATTGCAGCAACCGGCGGAGCCGTTGGACCAGATCCTTGCCACCGGCGAGACCGAAGTCGGCGACCAGCTGCGCTGCCGAATTAGCCGGGTTCAGCAGGGCATCGGCCAGCGCTTTTTGACGTTCATCCAGCCCCTCCGGTAAAGACCGGGAACGGATAAAGCGGGCCAGGGCCGGCCGGTCGGCCGGCAGATCCCGGTGGGCCCAGGCGAAGTCACGGACGATGGCGGCATCGAGAGCCGGCTGGGGGCGGGCGGGGGGGCGTTTCAGGCTGTGCAGCAGCGGCGGGGGGAGCGTGCGCAAGGCCCCGAGCAGGAAGAAGTCGAGATTGGCGCTGAACTGCCCCTGCCAGACCGGCATCACGGCCTCGGCATCCGGACTCAGTGGCTGCAGCATCATGGCCGCATGCAGGCCGCTGACGCCATCGGCGCTCAGGCCGAGGCGGACGGCGGCGAAGCCGTTTCGCTGCCAGAAGCGGACCAGTTCGGCGCTGGCACCAAAGCTGGTGCCCAGAAAGTCCGCGGTCGAGTGCTGCCGCAGCCAGCCCAGCAGGCGGGAGCCGACCCCCTGCTGCTGGCCATGCGGATGCACCACGATGCGCATGATACGGTCGTAGCCGAAGACGCAGGCACCATCGAGGCCGCCATGAAAGGCCAGGGATTGGGGCAGCAGGTGGCCGCGGGGACGACGCTGGCCGCGCCAGATGGCCTGACCCAGTTCCGGACTCAGCCGGCCTTCCCGTACCACCAGGGCCACCGCCATCGGGATCCGGGCCCGACAGGCGACGACCAGCTCGAGGCCCGGGGCATCCAGCAGGTAGCGCAGATCGCTCGGGCTGGTCTGGTAATGCGCCAGGGTGAGCAGGCCGAATACCTGATGCAGCAGGACTTCATCTTCCGCCAGCTGCCGCTGGCTGAGCCGGTGTAGTTGCCAGGGGCCGCTCGGGGGGGGAGGGGGCGGATCCGCGCCCAAGACCAGCAGGCGAAACAGCAGTGGCTCGAGCGGATCTTGAGGGCTCCACCGGGCCGGTGTCGTCAGCCGATACTTCCGCCAGCCCGGCGCCAACCGATCCAGGCTGGGCTGGAATTTGAGCTGAAAGCCCAGGCCGGTGCCCTCGTAGCCGTGTTCGGTGGTGGCAAAGACACAGCAATAATGCCGGGCCAGCGCCTGCAGTATGGGCACGGGAATGGCGGCGGCCTCATCCACCAGCAGCAGATCGGCGGCCGGCCGTTGCTGCAGCAAGGCGTCGGGGGCGATAAAGTGGAGCCGCCCCCCGCCCTGTGCCAGCGCGTTGTGTGCGGCGTGCGGGCTGGGGGCGGTGAGCAGTACCCGTCGGCCGGCATCGAGCAAGCGCGCGCCGGCAAGCCCGAGCAGGCTCGACTTTCCCCGGCCCCGGTCGGCGGTCAGCACCAGCGGACACCGGCGGCGGCAGGACTGCAAAATCATGGCCAGGGCCTGCCGTTGCTGCGGATTCAGGCACCCTCGCCGGTCGCGTTGCCGGTGCCAGGCATGATGGCCGGGCGGCGGCAGCGCGGGGCGACAGGCGCCTTGCTGCCAGATCAGGGTATGGGCATCCTGCTGCAGCAGGCGGACCAGGCGCTGGATAAAGCGGCTGTGACGCTCCCGGGCCTGCTCGGGCAGGGCCACGTAGCGTTGCAGATCCGGATCGGCGTAGTCGGGCCAGTCGGCCAGCGGCGGGCACAGCAGCAGCACGACGCCGCCGGCGGCCACGCAGCCCAGCACGGCGCCGAAGGCATCCGGGTGCAGGCCGCTGTGCGCATTGAACACCAGGGCCGGAAACGACCGTCCCAGATAGCGGCTTATTTTGGCTGCGGGTTGTGGCTGATACTCGTCCGGCCCCTGTCCCAGCCACAGGGCGTCTCGTTGCCACAGCTCCCGGGCCAGCTCTTGCCCCCAGGATTCACTGCCGGCCAGGACCAGCAGCCGGCGTTCGCCGTTGTGCGCCAGGCGCCGCCGCCAGGCGTGCCAGTCCGGCCACATCAGTCGAACAGCCGCTCGCCGTTCTCGTCGATCACCCGCTTCGCCTTGCCGATCATCAGTTCGGCAGCCTGTTCGGCCGAGGGCAGCAGATCGGAGCGGATCAGCAGATACTCCCGCTGCTCGCCGTCCTTGTGCTGCACTATCCGACCCTGCAGCCGGAACTGGCCGCCTTCCTGCCGGGGCTCGGGATAAATATCGAATCCCCGGTAGGATACCGGCTCGCTCCCCGGTGTTGCCGTCGAGACGCCACCGCCGGCCAGCTTTTTTAACCATTTGAGCATCGTCTTTTTCCTTCTGTCAGCGACAAAAAAGGCGCCGGAAGGCGCCTTGTCGGGGTGAGGCCGGCTTATTTCTTGACGCGTAGTACCACGTCTTGGGCCAGGGTCACGGCACCGCTCTGCTTGCTGAGCTCCTTGACCTCGTCCATGTTGGAGATCACCACCGGGGTCAGGGTGGACTTGGCCTTGGCTTCGAGCAGGGCCAGGTCGAATTCGATGATGGTGTCGCCTTTCTTGACCTGCTGGCCTTCCTGGGCAATACGGGTAAAACCTTCGCCTTTCAACTCGACGGTATCGATACCGAAGTGCACGAACAGCTCCAGGCCAGAGTCGGATTCGATTGAAAAAGCATGGTTGGTTTCAAAGATTTTACCAATAGTGCCGTCGCAAGGGGCGACCATCTTGTTGCCACTGGGCTTGATGGCGATACCGTCGCCGACAATTTTCTCGGCAAAGACCACGTCCGGCACCTCTTCGATGGCCACGATTTCCCCGGACAGGGGGGCAAAGATTTCGATACCGCTGGTGTCGTTAGTGTCGTCGGAGACCAGCTTTTTCAGTTTATCGAACAGACCCATAGTATTAGCTCCTGAAGTTATTTAACGCATGATAATAACAGACGGCCTTTCCCGAGATAAAGAGGCAAACTCGGCGCCGGCACTTCACCCGGGCGGGCAAAGGCATCAATGAGGCACATGATAGCGTTTTTGTGGTCACAACACATGTTCGGGGTCAATATTGCGGGGCGTTGTGGTGGTAATTTAACGAGAGGGACAATGTAAAAAGGCGCCAAATGGCGCCTTTCAATGGTTATGGCTGCAGTTCCTGCTCGGTAAAGATGCCCTGGAACAGGGCGCTGCTGAGGTAGCGTTCACCGGAGCTTGGCAGAATAACGACAATATTCTTGTCCGCGAACTCGGGCAGCTCGGCCAGGCGATTGGCGGCGACCACGGCGGCGCCGGAGCTGATGCCGGCCAGGATGCCTTCGTCTTTCATCAGGCGGCGGGCCATCTCGATGGCGTCTTCGCTGGTCACCCGCTCGACCCGGTCGATCAGGGACAGGTCCAGGTTGCCCGGAATAAAGCCGGCGCCGATGCCCTGGATTTTGTGCGGACCCGGCCTGATTTCCTCGCCGGCCATGGCTTGGGTGATCACTGGAGATTCAACTGGCTCTACAGCTACCGAGGTAATGGCCTTGCCCTTGGTCTGCTTGATGTAGCGGGATACCCCGGTAATGGTACCGCCGGTGCCCACGCCGGCGACGAAGACATCGATGTCGCCGTCGGTATCTTCCCAGATCTCCGGACCCGTGGTTTTCTCGTGGATTTCCGGGTTGGCCGGGTTGTTGAACTGCTGCAACAGCACGTATTTTTCCGGGGCCGCCTCTTTCAGCTCCATGGCTTTTTCGATGGCGCCTTTCATGCCCTTGGCACCTTCGGTCAGCACCAGGTTGGCGCCCAGCGCCTTCAGCAGTTGGCGTCGTTCCAGGCTCATGGTGTTAGGCATGGTCAGGGTAATCGGATAGCCACGGGAAGCG
Organism: Zobellella endophytica; assembly: GCF_003012775.1. Lineage (GTDB taxonomy): Bacteria > Pseudomonadota > Gammaproteobacteria > Enterobacterales > Aeromonadaceae > Oceanimonas > Oceanimonas endophytica. The sequence continues at coordinate 50,952 of NZ_PXYG01000005.1, forward strand.
GCCACAAACGCCAGGGCGATACCGGTGTTGCCGCTGGTCGGCTCGATCAGCTCTTTGCCGGGCACCAGCTCACCGCGTTTCTCGGCATCCCAGATCATGTTGGCGCCGATACGGCACTTGACGCTGAAGCTGGGGTTGCGGCTTTCGACCTTGGCAAAAACCCGGCCTTTGCTGACCCGGTTCAGTTTTACCAGAGGAGTACGACCAATGGTCAGTGAGTTGTCTTCAAAAATCTTGCTCATTGTGGCTATCCCTAAGGTTCACTGTCACAGAAGAATTTATTTACCCTGTCAGCTTAATCGTTCTTTGCAGAATGAGAAGTGACGATTTGTTATAACAATATGTTATTAAATGATAAAATAATATTCCTTTCTTTCCCGCCATGGCCGCGTCCGGCTATGGTGCTTTTTGCCCAAGTCTGATATCAAGGCAAATAAGCCGATGCAATACCCGGGGACGGTTGCGGCCGCCTCGGACGGCCGTTATGGGGCATGGGACAGGTGGGCGGGATACAAGCATTCAGGGCGGGGAAGGAAAACATGAAGGTGTGCCGAACTATCAGCGGGCTTTGGCTGTTGCTGCTGTGTCTTGGTTTCGGGGCCTCCGCCTCGTCATGGCAGGAGGAGCCGGAGGCAAGGATGCAACTGCATCAGTTGGGGCTGGAGCTGGCGCTGGCCGATGTGCATCCGCAGCTGACCCTGTGGTGGCAGCAGGCGGTGTCCGCAGAGTGGGCATCCGATGAAGCCGATGATCGGCTGTTGCTGGGGCTGGGCGCCTTCTGGCGCCACTGGGGAAGCCTGTCTTTTGTCGAGCGGCAGCACCTGCAAACCCGGCGGGCCGAGCTGGACATCCGGGAGGTGGATCGGCTGCGGCTGCAGCAGGCGGCACAAAACGGTGGCCGGCTGGCGCTGGTACAGGGGTTGATCCCCGGCTATCAGGATTACCCCCAACTGCAGCGTCAGTTGCACCGCTTGTTGCAACTGACGCAGCAACCCTGGCCCGGGCTGAGCACGGCCACCCTGCGCCCGGGCGAGTCGGCCGCCGTGGTGCCGGTGCTGCGCGAGCGACTGCGGCTGCTGGGTGATCTGGCCAGCTCCGCCCCACCGGCGGAGCCGGACCATTACGATGCCGAACTGGAGCAGGCGGTGCGCCAGTTCCAACAACGCCACGGGCTGATGGTGGACGGAGTGGTCGGGCGCCACACCTACTCCTGGCTCGACGTCACCCCCCTGACCCGGGCGCAGCTGCTGATGCGCAGCATGTTGCGCACCCTGATCGGCGATGCCCTGCCGTCTTCCTATCTGCTGGTCAATATCCCGGAATACCGGCTGCGGCTCTACCAGGAGCAGGCCATGGTGCTGGAAAGCGACGTCATCGTCGGCCGGGGCAGCCGCAAAACCCCGATCATGGCCAGTGAGATCACCAATGTGGTGGTGAACCCGCCTTGGAACGTGCCGCGCTCCATCATCAACAAGGACATACTGCCGCGGCTGTACCAGGATCCCGACTATATCTATCGGGAGGGATTCGAGGTGCTGGACCGCGACGGCCGCATCGTGCCCGGCGAGGAATGGTTTGCCCGGCTGCCGGAGGGCTTCCCCTACCATCTGCGCCAGCGGCCCGGCAGCCGCAATGCGCTCGGGGCCTACAAGTTCCACCTGCCCAACAACGACGCCATCTACCTGCACGACACCCCTTCCCGCGGCCTGTTCAGCCGCGACAGCCGGGCGCTGAGTTCCGGCTGTGTGCGGGTGGAAGAGGCCGAGCAACTGGCCCAGTGGCTGTTGGGGGAACAATGGAGCCCGTCGCGGCTGGCCGATCTGAAAGCCTCGCAGCGCACCCGCTGGCTCAAGGTCAGCCGGCCGCTGCCGGTGCTGATGGTGTACTGGTCCGGCTGGTCGGGAGCCGACGGTCGCCTGCATTTCCGGGATGATATCTACGGCTTCGACCGCTCGCTGACCAGTCCCTTTCCCGACGGCCAGCCTCATACGCAGCTGCTGTCCCGGAATCGCGGCGTCTTATAACAAAAGGTTGTTGATAGCCCGGGCCGATTTGGTTACGTTCTGGCCGGTTGTATGTGGTGTGATACCGGTGACCGAGAGGCGATGCCGACAGGGGAAGGCGTGCCTTTGGTTTCCTTTCCGTCCGGCTTCGGGCTGTTCGCCCGAGGCCAGTCCTGTTCGCCGCTTCCGGTTCCCGCTTGTGCGCGCCTTGCTGTTATCGAAGGAGGAACCATGCTGGAACGCGGTCTTGAACGCCGACATTTTTTACTGGGCCTGGGCGGGCTGGGGGTGGCGGCACTGTTGCCGATGCCGGCCCTGGCCAGCCTGTCGGCGCCGGTACGCAAGCTGAACCTGCACAACCTGCGTACCGGTGAACAGGTGACCGCCAGCTTCTGGGAGGAAGGGCATTACCTGGACGAGGGGCTGAACTCTTTTAACCGGATCATGCGGGATGTGCGCCGCAATGAAGTCTTTCCCATCGATCGCGCCCTGTACGATCAGTTGTTTCTGCTGCAGCACCGGCTGGGCCGGAAAGGCGAGATCCAGATCATCTCCGGCTACCGTGCGCCGGAGACCAACCGGATGCTGCAACAGCGCAGCAAGGGCGTGGCGAAAAAAAGCTACCACATGCTGGGACAGGCGGTCGATCTGCGTATGCCCGGGGTGGTGCTGGCCGATCTGCAACGGGCCGCCAAACAGCTCCGGGTGGGCGGCGTCGGCTATTACCCCAGGTCCGATTTCGTTCATCTGGATACCGGACCGGTGCGCAGCTGGTGATAGTGCTCCACCCACAGGGCGGTGGCGCCGCACACGGCGACCGGCATGATCAGCAGGTTGATCAGCGGCAGGCCTGAACACAGGGCCACGCCGGCGCCAAAGCCCCAGGTGAGCCGGCGTTTCCCGGCCAGGGCCCGGCGCATCACGGTGAAGTCGATCTTGTGGTTGTCGAAGGGATAGTCGCAGTACTGGATGGCCATCATCCAGGCACTGAAAGCGAACCAGATGAGCGGCGCCAGGGTCTGGCCGACGACCGGCACTAGGAACAGCAGCAGGCAGCCCAGCGCCCGGGGCAGATAGTAGGCCAGTTTGCGCCATTCCCGGCCCAGCATGCGCGGCGTGTCCTTGAGCAATCCCAGCCAGCCGCTGTCGGGCAGTGGCGCCCCGGTCAGCTTCAGCTCGACCCGTTCCGCCAGCAGGCCGTTGAACGGGGCGGCGAGCATATTGGCGAAGCTGGTAAAGATCAGCGAAAACACCACCACTATGGTCAGCACCGCCAGGGGCCACAAGAGATAGCTCAGCCATTCCAGGTAAGCGGGAATGCGCTGTTCAAACCAGCCAAACACCAGTTCGAGCTGCAGGAAGAGGTAATAGAAGGCGCCGCCGAACAGCAGCAGATTCACCAGCAGCGGGATCAGGACGAAGAGCCGCAGGTCGCGCTCGCCGATAAGCGACAGCCCCTTCAATAAATAACCGGGGCCACTGACGGTGTGATAAGAGCCGGACATGAATACTCCATGATGAAAGGTCGGCGCCATTCTAATCAGCCCCCGGATGGATGCCAAGCCCGTTCCCCGGTGCCGGCCTGCACCGCGTAACCGCTTGTCGCAGCGGCTGAAGCCCATTTTATGGCCGTTTGCTCCCGGTGCCGCACACCGGGCGGGCGATCGTGGCGCCGGAGCGTGCAAGCGGCCGCGGAAAACCGATAATTTAGCCGGCGACGACGGAGATGACTCTTGTCAAATCGGCATGGTAAACATACCCTTGACGGTGACTTGGGGTAATCCACCGGTTCGGGTAAAATGACGCCATTCTTGTGTCGGCCCAATGGCTGAACAACGCAAAAATTAGAGAAACGATAATGCAGGATTTGCGAATTATCTTGATCATCATAGGGGCCGTTGCCATTGCCGCCCTGCTGATCCACGGGCTGTGGACCAGCCAGAAAGGGCGCCAGAAGCCGCTACGCGAAAAACCGATGGGCAGAATGGCGAGCGAGCCGGCGGACGACAGCTTCGATAACGATGGCATCGGCAAGGTCCGGGTGGTCGGCTCGCACAAACCCGCGGCGCGCGCCCGGGATGAAGAGGATGACTGGCAGGCCACGCCGCATTTTTCCGCCAGTGACGATGAGGATGACGACGAGCCCGCCCTGGGGCCGGCGCCGGCCGTCCCGGCCCAGGCCGCCACCGTCAGCGACGCCCGGCAACGGGAGCAGCAGTACCGGCAGGGGGAGATCGATCCCCTGTTCGACGAGCCGGCGGCGCCGGTGGCCAGTGCCCCGGCCGAACCCGAAATGCCGGAAGAGACGGCGGTTGAACCGGTTCGGGAGCCCGAGCCGGCCCCGGTGCTGCGCCAGGTACCCAAGACCTGGCAGGATGTGTATGTCATCAACCTGATGGCCCGCCCCAACCAGAAACTGGAAGGCAGCAGCCTGATGCGGGCCCTGACCGGTACTGGTTTCCGTTTCGGCGACATGGATATCTTCCATCGCCACCAGACTCCGGCCGGGCAGGGCGAGATCCTGTTCAGCCTGATCAACATGGTCAAGCCCGGCACTTTCGATCCGGATGCCATGGTCGGTTTCAGCACCCCGGGGGTGTCGATTTTCATGCAGCTGCCCAAGCCCGGCATGGCCAAGAACCATTTCAACCTGATGGTGCAGACGGCGGAAAACCTGGCCGAGGATCTGGATGCCCTGTTGTTCGACGACGAGCGCTCGCCGCTCAGTCCCGACTACCTGGCCCATTGTCGTGAGCAACTGAGAGACTACGACAGCCAGGCCCGGTAACTGTTTATTTGATGTACAAGTGCGGCCGAGGGCCGCACTTTTTGTTTGAGCGAAATCATCCATGAGTAACCCCCAAGCCCGTATCCTTGCCCTGCGCGAACAACTCGACAGCTACAACTATCAATACTATGTGGCCGACGCGCCCACGGTGCCCGATGCCGAGTACGACCGGCTGATGCGGGAACTGCTGGCGCTGGAGCAGGCCCACCCCGAGCTGATGGATCCCGACTCGCCTACCCGGAAAGTGGGCGGGACGCCGGTGTCCGCCTTCCCCGAAGTGCGCCACGCCCTGCCCATGCTGTCCCTCGACAACGTGTTCAGTGACGACGAACTGACCGCCTTCGAAAAGCGGCTGATGGACCGGCTGGGGCGCACCGAACCGCTGGACTTTTGCTGCGAGCCCAAGCTCGACGGCCTGGCGGTCAGCCTGGTCTACGAGCAGGGGCGGCTGGTACAGGCCGCCACCCGGGGCGACGGCAGCACCGGCGAGGGCATTACCGAGAACGTGCGCACCATCAAGGCGGTGCCGCTCAGGCTCAAGGGCCAGGGCTGGCCGGCCCGGCTGGAAGTGCGCGGCGAGGTCTACATGCCGCGGGCCGGCTTCGACGAGATGAATGAAAGGGCCCGGGCCGAGGGGGGCAAGATCTTCGCCAACCCGCGCAATGCCGCCGCCGGCAGCCTGCGCCAGCTGGACTCGCGCATCACCGCCAGGCGGCCGCTGGCGTTCTATTGCTACGGCGTGGGCCTGGTGGAAGGCGGGCCGCCAGGGGATTGCCACTTCGACATCCTGCAGCAACTCAAGGGCTGGGGCCTGCCGGTGTGTCCCGAAATCCGGCGGATGCAGGGCCGCAGCGGCTGCCAGGCGTATCATGACGATATCCTGGCCCGGCGGGAGCAACTGCCCTATGAAATTGACGGCGTGGTCTACAAGGTCGACGAACTGGCGCTGCAGCAGCAGCTGGGTTTCGTGGCCCGGGCCCCGCGCTGGGCCACCGCCCACAAGTTTCCGGCCCAGGAGCAACTGACCCGGCTGCTGCACGTGGAGTTCCAGGTCGGTCGCACCGGCGCCATCACCCCGGTAGCCAAGCTGGAGCCGGTGCCGGTGGCGGGGGTGGTGGTGTCCAATGCCACCCTGCACAACGCCGACGAGATCGCCCGGCTGGGGGTCATGGTGGGCGATACGGTGATCGTACGCCGGGCCGGGGACGTGATCCCGCAGGTGGTGGGAGTGGTGCTGGAGCGGCGTCCGGCGGAGGCGCAACGCATCACCTTTCCCGACCATTGCCCGGTCTGTGACGCCGAGATAGAACGCATCGAGGGCGAGGCGGTGGCCCGCTGTACCGGCGGCTTGTTCTGCGCCGCCCAGCGCAAGGAGGCGATCCGGCACTTCGCTTCCCGCAAGGCCCTGGACATCGAAGGGCTGGGGACCAAGCTGGTGGAACAGCTGGTGGAGCAGGAAAAGGTCAAGACCCCGGCGGAGCTGTTCCACCTGGACCAGGCCACCCTGGCCGGCCTGGATCGCATGGGCGAGAAATCGGCGAGCAACCTGTTGGCGGCGCTGGACAAGGCCCGCCATACCACCCTGCCGCGCTTTTTGTACGCCCTGGGCATCCGGGAGGTGGGGGAGGCCACCGCCAATAACCTGGCGCAGCATTTCCTGACTCTGGAGGCGGTGATGCAGGCGGAGGTGGACACCCTGCTGGCGGTGCCGGACGTGGGGGAGATAGTGGCCAAGCACATCTACTACTTCTTCCGCCAGCCGCATAATCAGCAGGTGGTGCAGGCGCTGGTGGCCCCGCGCGAGCAGGGCGGTTGCGGCCTGGACTGGCCGGCCATCGAGGCGGTGGCCAAGGAGGCCCAGCCGCTGGCGGGGCAGACCTTCGTGCTCACCGGCACCCTGAGCCAGCTGTCGCGCAACGACGCCAAGGCGGCATTGCAGGCCCTGGGGGCTAAGGTGGCGGGCTCGGTATCCGCCAAAACCGACTGGGTGGTGGCGGGGGAGGCGGCCGGCTCCAAGCTGGTCAAGGCCCAGGAGCTCGGGGTGGCGGTGATGGACGAAGACGGATTGCTGGCGCTGTTGGCGGAGCATGGTTGGCGGCGATGAGCCGGCGGGCATGAACAGGGGGCGGCTGCCCGCCCCTCGTTTCAGCCTCAGGGCGTGGTCACCGCGGTGAACTCCTGCCCCAGGCGGCGAAAGCCGTTCAGCACCAGGCCGTTGTCCCGGATCTCCAGGTAATGCAGCCGGCCGTCGGCGGCCAGGACCAGGGTCAGGTCCTGGCCGGCGCGCAGGTTGCTGAGCGGCTTGTAGGAAGGTTCGGCCTGCACCAGGGCGATCAGATCCTGCCCCGGTAGTTGCCACTGGCGGAACAGCGCCGCCAGGGTTTCGCCCTGGGCCAGGGTGTGATCGATGCGCCTGCCCCCGTCCGGCACTTCTATGGTCCTGACTTGGGCACTGCCGAGCGGCACCGCCAGGCTGCCGGTAACCGGCACCGCCGGCGTCGACGGCGCCGGTTGCCAGGCCAGCAGGAGCAGCCAGAGCGGAACCAGCACCAGCAAGGCCAGCCGATGTGTCCTGGGAAAACGGGGAAGCTGCTGCAGGCCGCGCCCCAGCGCCTGGCGAAGCGGCAGTGTTGATTGGTTGAACCGGGTACCGAAAGACGCCGGCTTGCTACGTTGTGTGACTGCTTTTCGTCTGGTCATGGATAAGGCCCTCGCAGGCGATAGTGTAGCGACTGCGGGGTACTCTCGACAAGCGGCGTATGGCCCCCTTTCACGCGGGCCGACGGCTTTTGTCCGGGGCGGGAGCGGGGTGTGCCGGACCGCCGGCGACAAAGCGTTTAACCCGATGATGGCGGGTGCTAAAATAGCCGCTACTTTTGTTTCCGACGAGCTCGTTCGAGCTTATCTCACCAGCTAAGGCAGAAAGAATGACAGTTAAAACGCGGTTTGCCCCCAGTCCCACCGGCTTTCTTCACGTCGGCGGTGCGCGCACGGCTTTGTATTCCTGGCTTTATGCCCGGCACCACCGGGGCGAATTCGTCCTGCGTATCGAAGATACCGATCTGGAACGCTCCACTCAGGCCGCCATCGACGCCATCCTGGAAGGGATGAACTGGCTGGGCCTGGACTGGGACGAAGGCCCCTATTACCAGACCCGGCGTTTTGACCGTTACAACCAGTTGATCGACCAGTTGCTGGCCGAGGGCAAGGCCTACCGGTGTTACTGCTCCAAGGAACGGCTGGAAGCCCTGCGTGAACAGCAGATGGCCAAGGGGGAAAAACCCCGCTATGACGGCACCTGCCGCCATGGCGGGCATGACCACCCCGCCGACGCGCCCTGCGTGATCCGTTTTAAAAATCCCGGCGAAGGCTCGATCGTCTTCGACGATCATGTCCGCGGCCATATCGAGATCGCCAATCGGGAAATGGATGACCTGATCATTCGCCGTACCGACGGTGCCCCCACCTACAACTTCTGCGTGGTGGTGGACGACTGGGACATGGAGATCACCCACGTGGTGCGCGGCGAGGACCATATCAATAACACGCCGCGCCAGATCAACATCTACCATGCCCTGGGCGCGCCGGTACCGGAGTTTGCCCATGTGTCCATGATCCTGGGCGACGACGGTGCCAAGCTGTCCAAGCGTCACGGCGCCGTCAGCGTGATGCAGTACCGGGACGACGGCTACCTGCCCCAGGCGCTGCTCAACTACCTGGTGCGGCTGGGCTGGTCGAACGGCGATCAGGAAATTTTCTCGCGGGAGGAAATGATTGCCCTGTTCTCCCTCGACGCCATCAGCAAGTCGGCCTCCGCCTTCAATACCGACAAGCTGTTGTGGCTCAACCAGCACTACATCAAGACCCTGCCGGCCGGGGAGGTGGCGGGGCACCTGGAATGGCACATGCGGGATCAGGGCATCGATTTCGACAAGGGGCCGGCCCTGGCCGAGGTAGTCGGCCTCTATGCCGAGCGCTGCCAGACCCTGAAAGAGCTGGCGGCCCAGAGCCGTTACCTGTTCGAGGACGTCGAGACCTTCGAGGAAGGGGCGGCCAAAAAGCACCTGCGCCCGGTCGCGGCCGAGCCGCTGACCCTGGCCCGCACCAAGCTGGCGGCGCTGACCGACTGGCAGACCGGCGCCATCCACGAGGTGATCAACGCCACCGCGGCCGAACTCGAGCTGGGCATGGGCAAGGTGGGCATGCCGCTGCGGGTGGCGGTGACCGGGCAGGGCCAGTCGCCGGCCATCGACGGCGTGATGGCGTTGCTCGGCAAGGAAAAGGTGCTGGCACGCATCGACATGGCCCTGGCCTTTGTCGCCGAACGGGCCCAGGGGTAACCACCGTCTTAAACGCAGGAAGAGACAGACCGGCGCCGCTAGATGCGGCGCCGTTTTTTATTATTATTATGCTTCCAGCTTCCCATCGTTCAAAAAATGACTGGTTGAGCGGCTTTTTATATTTTGTAGTTGACACCAAATAGCCCCCTGCCTATTATGCGCCTCGCTCGCAGGGACAAGTTCCCCGAGCGACTTAAGCGGGGCTATAGCTCAGCTGGGAGAGCGCTTGCATGGCATGCAAGAGGTCGGCGGTTCGATCCCGCCTAGCTCCACCAAGTTTTCTTGGTAGGTAGAAAGTGGAAAAGAGAGGTCGGCAACAAAGGTTGCCCCGTTCGATTCCGCCTGGCTCCACCACTTAAGTCAATCCTGCCAAATGGGGCTATAGCTCAGCTGGGAGAGCGCTTGCATGGCATGCAAGAGGTCGGCGGTTCGATCCCGCCTAGCTCCACCAAATTTGGTCGGTGGTTATAGTGGAATGAATGAGGTCGGCGACAAAGGTTGTCCCGTTCGATTCCGCCTAGCTCCACCAGGCGGCAGGAAAAACACCAGTAAAACAGCATTGTTTTGGGGCTATAGCTCAGCTGGGAGAGCGCTTGCATGGCATGCAAGAGGTCGGCGGTTCGATCCCGCCTAGCTCCACCAAAACAATCTTACCCGAATTCGGGGCTATAGCTCAGCTGGGAGAGCGCTTGCATGGCATGCAAGAGGTCGGCGGTTCGATCCCGCCTAGCTCCACCAAACAAAAAAGCCGCTGCAGAAATGCAGCGGCTTTTTCGTGTATCCGCCCGATGTTGATTGCGCTGGTTTTTCCCCCGAGCTCACCGCACAATGAATAAAACTCAAACGAGACTTATAGCATGGAGCACTTCGAGCAAATCTATCGGCGCGCCTGTGAACGCAAGGGGGGGGAGGCGGCGCTCAGGCAGCTCATTGCCACCCCCCGGCTTGGCCCGGCCGAGCTGGCGGCCATCCCCGATGATCGCTGGCTGTCTTCCTTCACCATGAGCCTGTTCCAGTCCGGTTTCGTGTGGCAGGTGATCCGCGACAAGTGGCCGGCGTTCGAGCGGGCCTTCTTCGGCTTCGATCCGTACAAGATGCTGTTGCTCGATGAACAGCACCTGGCCCGCCTCAACAACGATGCCGGTATCGTGCGCCATGCGAAGAAAATCGCCGCCGTGCCGGTCAATGCCCGTATGGTATTGGAGTTGGGTGAGCCCCACGGAGGCTTCGGCGCTTTCGTGGCCCGCTGGCCGGAGGACGACAGGATCGGCCTCTGGCTGGAGATCAAGCGGCACGGCCAGTTGCTGGGCGGCAATATCACCGCCTACGCCCTGCGCCGGCTGGGGGCGGACACCTTTATTTTCAGCCCGGACGTCGGCGGTTACCTGCTCAACCAGCGGGTGGTCGACGCCGGACTCGGCAGCAAAAGGGGCATGCAGCAGGCCCAGGCGGCCTTCAGCGAGTGGCGGCGGCAAAGCGGTCTCAGCTTCGGCGAGATCAGCAAAACCATCGCCTTTTCAATCGGCTAGTCTTCCAGGTAGGGGGTCAGGAACTCATGCACCTGGCGGGCGATCAGCGGCTGGGCCCGTACGCTGGGGTGGATGCCGTCGTCCATCATCATGCCGTTTTCGCCGATCAGCGGGGTCACGAAGAAGGGCAGCAGGGGGAGTTCATGTTGCCTGGCCAGGCTGCTGAACACGCCCTCGAACTGCTCCAGGTAGCGGCGGCCATAATTGGGCGGCAGCCTGATCTCGGTCAGCACCACCCGGGCTCCGGCCTGGTCCGCCAGCTTGATAAGGGCCTTGAGGTTGCGCTTGATCAGCGGCGGCGGCAGCCCGCGCAAACCGTCGTTGCCACCCAGCTCCAGCACCACCAGGCTGGGCTGATGGCGCTCCAGCAACGGCGGCAGCCGCTGCAGGCCGCCCTGGGTGGTGTCGCCGCTGACGCTGGCATTGACCACCTCGACCCGGCGGCCTTCCTGGCGCCATTGTTCGGCGAGCAGGCGTGGCCAGGCCTGCTCGGCGTTCATCCGGTAGCCGGCACTCAGGCTGTCACCGAGAATAAGGACGGTGTTAGCATGGCTAGCGGATGACACCAGCAGCAGTATCACCAGAAGGGTACGTAGCATGACAACTTCTCCGATCATCAGGGTGTCCGGGCTGGATCACAGGGTCAGCCTCGGTGCCGAACAATTGACCATCCTTCAGGGGATCACATTGGAAGTCAAGCCCGGCGAGAGCGTGGCCCTGGTGGGCGCCTCCGGCTCCGGCAAGTCCACCCTGCTCGGCCTGCTCGCCGGGCTCGATATCGCCAGCGACGGCGAGATCGAAATCGGCGGCCGCCCGCTGGGGGCGCTGGACGAAGAGCAGCGGGCCCGGCTGCGTGCCGAATACATCGGCTTCGTGTTTCAGTCCTTCCTGCTGCTGCCCACCCTGACCGCCCTGGAAAACGTCATGCTGCCCGCCGACCTGCAGGGGCGCCGCGGCAACCGGGAGCGGGCCCTGCAGCTGCTGGAGCAGGTCGGCCTCAAGGATCGGGTCCGCCACTTCCCGACCCAGCTGTCCGGCGGCGAGCAGCAGCGGGTCGCCATCGCCCGGGCCTTCATGACCGAGCCGAGCCTGCTGCTGGCCGACGAGCCGACCGGCAACCTGGATCATCACACCGGTGGCCAGATCATCGAGCTGCTGTTCCGCCTCAACCGCGAACACGGTACCACCCTGCTGATCGTCACCCACGACGAGGCGCTGGCCGGCCGCTGTGAACGGCGTCTGCTGATGACCGCCGGTCGTCTGGAGGAACAGCATGGGCAGTCTTAGCTGGGGGCTTGTCTGGCGGGAGGCCAGCCGGGGGCCGTTGCGGCTGTTCATGCTGGCGCTGGCGCTGTGCGTGGCCAGCATTCTCAGCGTGACCCTGGTGGCCGACCGGCTCAACAACGCGCTCAAGGTGTCCGGGCGGGATTATATCGCCGCCGACCGCATCCTCACCGGCAGCCGCCCGGCCCAGGAGGCCTGGCTGGCCGAGGCGGCGCGGCGCGGGCTGGCGGTCTCCCGCACCCAGTCGTTCAGCAGCGTGCTGTTTGCCAATGACGAGCTGCAGCTGGCCAGCGTGCGGGCGGTGGATGCGGCCTTTCCCTTTTACGGCGAGCTGCAGCTGAGCCCGGCCGGCCGGGTCGCGCCGGGCAGCATCTGGCTGTCGGCCCGGCTGCTGGCGCTGCTGCGACTGCAGCCGGGGGACCGGCTCGAGCTCGGCAACCTCGAACTCCGGGTGGCGGGGGAACTGGTCAAGGAGCCCGACGAGGGCTTTTCGCCCTTCCTGCTGGCGCCGCGCGCGCTGATCCACCTGGATGACGTGGCCGCCACCGGCATCTTCATGGAGGGCAGCCGGGCCCGTTACCGCTATCTGTTCCGGGGCGAAGAGGCGAGCCTGCAAGGCTACGCCGACTGGCTGCTGCCGCAACTGCAGCAGGGCCAGCGCTGGCGCGGCCCGGACGATGCGGACACTCCGGTGGCCCGCTCCATCACCCGGGCCGAGCAGTTCTTCCGGCTGGCCTCACTCACCGGGGTGTTGCTCGGCATCCTGGCCATGGCCATCGCCCTCGGCTATTTCTCCCGCCGGGAGCAGGACAGGATCGCCCTGCTGAAGACCCTCGGTGCCGGCCGCCGCCAGCTGTTCGGCTGGCTCAGCCGGCTGTTGCTGGGGCTGCTGGTACTGGGCTCCACCCTGGGGGGGCTGGCGGGTTATGGCCTGCACAAGCTGATCCTGCTGAGCCTGGGCGACGCCCTGGACATTCCCCTGCCGCCGCCCTCGCTCCTGCCCTTCGCGGTGGCGGCGGGGCTGGCGCTGCTCACCACCCTGATGCTGTCGGTGGTGCCGATGTATCGCCTGCTGCGGGTGCCGCCGCTGCGGGTACTGCGCAACGAAAGCGAGGCCCGCGTCTCGCCCTGGTGGAGTGCGGCCATCCTGCTGGCGGGGACCTTCGGCCTGAGCTGGCTGTTCGCCGGCCGGCTGGGGCTGGCGCTGGGCCTGCTGCTGGGGCTGGTGGCGCTGGGCGCCTTGCTCGGTGGCCTGTGCTGGCTGCTGCTGAGCCTGGCGCGGCGGGTGGGCGGCGGCATCGCCTTCCGGCTGGCGGTCAACCGCCTGCAGCGGGTCCGGCTGGCCACCCTGGTGCAGTTCGGCGGGGTGGCGCTGGCGCTGTTCCTGGGCACCCTGCTTTGGGTGGTGCGGGGTGAACTGGTGGAGGGTTTCCTGGCCCGGCTGCCGCCGGATACGCCCAACCGTTTCCTGATCAATATCGCCGCTCACGAGCTGGCGCCGGTGCAGCAGCGGCTGCAGCAGGCCGGATTCGACAGCTCGCAGTTCTATCCCATCGTCCGTGGCCGGCTGGCCGAAGTCAACGGCATCCCGGTGCAGGAGATCAACAGCGAGCGCGGCGGCGGCCTGGGGCGGGAGCTGAACCTGACCTACAGCGCCACCCTGCCCGAGGGCAACCGGCTCCTGGCCGGCCGCTGGTCGGCCGCGGCGGGGGGGGTGTCGGTGGAAGCGGAGCTGGCCGAGCGGCTGGCGCTGTCGCTGGGCGACCGGCTGACCCTGGATCTGGCCGGACAGCCGGTGTCGGCCGAGGTGCGCACCATCCGGCAGGTGGACTGGGACAGCATGAAGCCCAACTTCTACCTGATCTTCAGTCCCGACGTGCTGGCGGAGTACCCGGCGGCCTGGCTGGCCAGTTTTTACCTGCCGCCGGCGCAGCGGGCCTTCGAGGTGGAGCTGATCCGCGCCTTTCCCACCATCACGGTGTTCGATGTGGAGGCGTTGCTCGATCAGTTGCGCCAGGTGCTGGCCCGGGTGAGCCAGGCGCTGCTGGTGATCATGGCGCTGGTGACCGGAGCCAGCCTGCTGGTGCTGCTGGCCCAGGTGGAGGCGACCCTGGAAGGGCGCCGCCGCGAGCTGGTGCTGTTGCGCACCCTGGGGGCCGGGGAGCGGCTGATTGCCGCCTCCCTGCGCTGGGAGTGGCTGGCGGCGGGGCTGGCCTCGGGGCTGGCGGCGGCGCTGGCGGTCGAGCTGTGCGTGGCGGTATTGCTGCCCTGGTGGCTGGACCTGCCCTGGCAGCCCCATCCGGGTGTCTGGTTCAGCCTGCCGCTGCTGGGCGCCGCGCTGCTGCTACTCACCGGCCGCGCCGGCGGCATCGTCCGCGGGCCGCTGGCGCTGCGCCTGCGACAACTGTCCCAGGGGCTGGGTTAGTCTTCACACACCACGGCGGCCTGCAGCAGCAAGGTCGCCTGCTCGGCCGCCATGGGCCGGCCCAGGTGATAGCCCTGGGCCTGCTCACAGCCCATGTGGTGCAACATCTGCGCCTGTTCCGGACTTTCCACCCCTTCGGCGATGGTGCCGAGTCCCAGGTTGCGCGCCAGGCTGATGATGGCGCCGACGATGGCCCTGTCCTCGTCATCGAGCAGCAGATCGCGGACAAAGCTCTGATCGATCTTCAGCCGGGCCAGCCGGAAGCGCTTCAGGTAGCTGAGCGAGGAATAGCCGGTGCCGAAGTCGTCCAGCGCCAGTTTCACGCCCAGTTCGTGCAACTGGTCCATGATCGCCAGCGCCCGCTGCGGATGGTCCAGCATCACGCTTTCGGTCAGCTCCAGCTCGAGCGCTTCGGCGGGTACCCCGGTTTCCTGCAGCAGCAGGCGTACCCGGTCGCACAGCGGATGCTGGCGAAGCTGGGCCGCCGAGATGTTGATGCCCAGGGTCACCGGCGGCAGCGCCTGTGCCCGCCAGTCGGCCAACTGGCGCAGCGCCGTGTCCAGCACCCAGTCGCCGAGGCTGACGATAAAGCCGTTCTTTTCCGCGATGGGGATAAATTCCGCCGGCGACACCGGGCCCAACTCGGGATGTCGCCAGCGCAGCAGCGCCTCGAACCCGAGCAGCCGGTGCTCGCCCAGGCTGTACTGGGGTTGATACACCAGGCTCAGTTGCTGCCTGTCTATCGCTTGGCGCAGGCCGTTTTCCAGCGCCAGCATGCGGGTGTAGCCGTTGTGCATTTCGGCGGTGAAGAAGCGGTAGCCATTGCGGCCGGCCTCCTTGGCCTGATACATGGCGATATCGGCGTGGTGGTAGAGCTCATGGAAGTGGCGGCCGTCGTGGGGGTGGAGGGCGATCCCCAGGGACACCGACAGCCGGATATCGTGTTGCTGAATGGCATAGGGCTCGGCCATGGCCGGCAGCAGCCGCTGGGCGAAGTGGGCCGCGCCTGCGGCGTCGGTCAGCGGCAGCACCAGGATAAATTCGTCGCCGCCGAAGCGGGAGATGGTGTCCTCGGCCCGGCAGATCCGGCGCAGCCGCTCCGCCACCTGGTTCAACAACTGGTCGCCTATCTTGTGGCCCAGGGAGTCGTTGATGGTCTTGAATCTGTCCAGATCCAGAAACAGCAGCGCCAGGGGCTTCTGCTCCCGCCGGGACAGGTGGATGGCCTGCTCGGTCCGGTCGATCAGCAGGCTGCGGTTGGGCAGGCCGGTGAGGGCGTCGAAATGGGCGAGAAAATGGATCCGCTCCTTGTCCCGCACCTGCTGGGTGATGTCGATATGGGTGCCCAAGGTCAGCGAGGTCGGCTGGCCATCCCCGTCCTGCAGAGTGCGTCCCCGCGACAGTATCCAGACCCAACTGCCGTCGACGTGGCGCATGCGGAACTGGTTTTCGTACAGGCCACCCCGCTGCTGGGCCAGGTAGTGGCTGAAGGCGTGCTGCGCCCGCTCCCGATCTTCCGGATGCAGCAGTTGCTGCCAGGCCCGGGAGAGCCGGCGGCCATGGCGGCGTTCAAAATCGTCCTTGTCGAGCCCCAGCATGGAGAAATACTCCTGGCTGCAGTTCAGCTCACCGCTCTGCTGATCGTATTCCCAGGCGCCGGTATTGGAGGCGGTGATCAGCGAACGGTAACGTTCCAGCAGGGACTGTGCCTCCAGCTCGGCCCGCCGGCGCTCGCTGATGTCGCGGGACAGCAGTACGAAGTGCTCCGTCGCCCCGGCGGCGGTCTTGCGACGGGAGACCGACAGCTCGAACCAGGCATCGCCGCCGGGGAGCCGGCGACGGAACTGGTGGCCGCGGGAGCAGCCATGCCGTGCAGCTTCCTCCAGGGCGGTCAGCACCACCCCGGCGGAAGTCGGCTCCAGCACCTCCCGGACATTGCGGCCGACCAGCCCGGCATCGGCGGCGCTGATGCCATCGCCCCGGGCATACAGCTGCAGACAGTCGCCGTTGCCGTCGAGCTCGAGCAGTTGATCCGGCAGGGCGGCGAGGGTGGCTTCGAGCTGATGCCGGGCCTCGGTGATGTCCCGGGTCTGCTGTTGTACTTCCAGCGCGAGCTGGCGCGCCTGCCGCCGGGTCCGGGCCAGCAACTGCACCAGCATGGCGAGCATGGCGCTGAACAGCAGCGCGGCCAGGCCCAGCAGCGACAGGCGCGCCAGGTCGTGCCAGCCGCCGGGCAACGACAGGCTGAGTTGCCAGCTGCCGTTGGGCAGGATCAGGGTTTCGGTGATGGCGTCGCCGGACAGCGCGAGGGAAGAGCCGGCGATGCGCTGGCGGGACGGGCCCGTATGCCCGGCGGTAGGCCGGTCGCGCCACAGTTCGAAGGCATAACCCCGCTCTTCCAGGCGCCGCAGCTCGGCCCGCGCCAGCAGATCGGACAGGGGCAGCACCACGCTGACGAAGCCCCAGAACGAATCCGCCTGCTCGGTCATGAATACCGGCAGTCGGCCGATCAGGCCCACACCGCCCTGGGCCAGCGCCACCGGCCCGGTAATGGTCAGCTGCCGGGCATCCCGGGCCAGGATGGCCTCGTCTCGCTGGAGGGGATGGGTGAGCTGGTTCAGGCCGAGGGCGCCGTCGTTGCCGGCCAGGGGATAGGTCCGGGTGATGATGCCCCCGGGGGACAGCGCCAGCGCCTGTACCTGGGGATAAAAGGGCAGCAACTGGCCGGCCACTTCATCGAAATTGGCGATGTCGCCCCGGCCTTGCTTGATCAACGCCGCCAGCGCGTAGGCCGAAGACAGGTTTCGCTCAAGCTGGACCTGTAGGCTGTTGATATGAAAGCGGGCCATGTCGACGGCCGCGAGCTTGCGTTGCTCGACCTGCTGGCCGGCGTGCAGCCACAGCAGCCCGAGGCTGGCCAGCAGGCTGAGTAGAAATACCAGTATGGCGGTGATCCTGGCGAGGTGGCGCTGTCGATTCAGGCGCTCGGGCATCTTCGGTCCTTCGATGATGGGTTGGGTCAGGTTTTCAGCATGGCACTGAGGGTTTCCTTCAACGCCTTGTCGAGGCTGGGATAACGGAAGTGGAATCCGGCCTGCTGCAGTCGCACCGGCATCACCCGCTGGCCGTTCAGCAGCAACTGGGCCATTTCACCGAACAGCAGCTTCATCGACCAGGCGGGAATGCGGGCAAAGTGCGGCTTTCCCAGCACCTGGGCCAGGCAGCGGCTGAACTGCTCGTTGGTGACCGGTTCCGGGGCGGTGGCGTTGAAGGCGCCATGGCATTCTTCATGCTCCAGCAGAAACAGGATCAGGTTAACCACATCCTCGATATGGATCCAGGACATATATTGCTTGCCCGAGCCGATGGGGCCGCCCAGGCCGAATCGGTAGCCGGGCACCATTTTTTTCAGGGCACCGCCCTCGGCGCCGAGCACCATCCCGAGGCGGATCAGGCAGACTCGGGTCTGCTCGCTCTGGGCCGCCAGTGCCTGCTGTTCCCAGCGGGCACAGACCTCGTGGCTGAACTCGGGATGGGGGCGGGAGTCTTCATCCACCAGGGTATCGCCCTGGCGACCATAGAAGCCGACCGCCGAGCCGCTGATCATCACCTTCGGCGGCGCGCTTCCGGCCTTGAGCTTGTCGACCAGCTGTGCGGTCAGCTGCCAGCGGCTCTGGCAGATGCGTTCCTTCTGAGCCGGACTCCAGCGCTTGTCGGCAATGGGCTCGCCGGCGAGATTGATGACGGCATCGAACTGATCGAGGTTGTCGAGTTCATCCAGGGACAGCAGGGCCTCGATATCGTGCCCCAGACGCTGATATACCTTGGTGGGAGAGCGGCTCAGCACGCTGACCTGATGATGAGTGCGCAGGTGGCTCATTAAACGGCGACCGATAAAGCCGGTTCCCCCGGTAAGCAGTATCTTCATGAGCCCCTCCTCTCCGGACTGAAATGTGTTCGCCAACAGATACTTGTTCAGAATAACAGACTGCGGCGGATCTGCGGTATCCGGTAGGTGCCTGGGCTGGGCAGAACACAGGGAGGAGGGCAGGGTTATCCACATTAACTGTGAGTAAGTCTGTAGATTACCCTGCAGTATTACGCTAGTTTCTTGATATTAAAACAAAAAACAGATCGAGTAGGGATCCGGCAGGATCAGGACAGCGCCGCGATGGCCGCGTCGTAGTCCGGCTCGTTGGTCAGCTCGGCCACCCGCTCGCCATACACCACCTGGCCCTGTTCATCGATGCACACCACGGCACGGGCCGACAGACCGCGCAGCGCGCCGTCGCTCAGGGCCACGCCGTAGGCGCCCAGAAACTCCGGATGACGGAAGGCGGAGGCCACCTGCACGTTTTCGATGCCTTCGGCGGCGCAGAAGCGGCTGGCGGCGAAGGGCAGGTCCATGGACACGCACAGCACCTTGGTGTTGGCCAGGGCGGCGACTTTTTCATTGAACTTGCGCACGCTGGTGGCGCACACGCCGGTATCGATGCTGGGGAAGATGTTGAGCAGCAGTTTCTGGCCCTGGAAGTCGGCCAGGCGGATATCGGTCAGATCGGCGCCGGTCAGGGTAAATTCGGCGGCGGCCTGGCCGGGTTGGGGAAACTGGCCGGATACGGCCACGGGGTTGCCCTGGAAAGTCACTGCGGACATGGTTCTTCTCCTTGTGTGAAAAGGGTTAAGGTAGCAGTTTTCACGATAAGGAAAAGGTTTTTATTTTTGTGCCGGGGCCGCTCCCTCTGGCCGACGCTTGCGAAGATAACAGACGGTGTTGCCGACCCGCGCCCGCCGCCCTGGCGGGCGGCGGGCGCGGGGCCGGGTCAGCCCTTGGCGGTCTGCTGGCTGGCCTGGATGGCGGTGAGGGCGATGGTGTAGACGATATCGTCCACCAGCGCGCCCCGGGACAGGTCGTTCACCGGCTTGCGCATGCCCTGCAGCATGGGGCCGATGGACACCAGCTCGGCGGAGCGCTGCACTGCCTTGTAGGTGGTGTTGCCGGTGTTCAGATCCGGGAAGATGAACACCGTGGCCTTGCCCGCCACCGGCGAGTTGGGGGCCTTGGACTTGGCCACGTTTTCCATGATGGCGGCGTCGTATTGCAGCGGGCCGTCGATCACCAGATCCGGGCGTTTCTCCTTGGCGATTTTGGTGGCCTCGCGCACCTTGTCCACGTCGGCGCCGGTGCCGGAGGTGCCGGTAGAATAGGAGATCATCGCCACCCGCGGATCGATGCCGAAGGCCTGGGCCGAGGCGGCGGACTGGATGGCGATCTCGGCCAGTTGCTCGGCGGTGGGATCCGGGTTGATGGCGCAGTCGCCGTACACCAACACCTGATCCGGCAGCAGCATGAAGAACACCGAGGACACCAGTGAGCTGCCCGGGGCGGTCTTGATGATCTGCAGCGGCGGCCGTATGGTGTTGGCGGTGGTGTGGATGGCGCCGGACACCAGGCCGTCCACCTCGTCCCGCTCCAGCATCATGGTGCCCAGCACCACGTTGTCCTCGAGCTGCTCCTGGGCCACCACCTCGGTGATGCCCTTGGACTTGCGCAGCTCCACCAGGCGCTCCACGTAGTTGTTGCGTACCTGCACCGGATCCACGATCTCGACCTTTTCGTCCAGCACCACCCCCTGTTGGGCGGCGACCCGCATGATTTCATCTGGATTGCCGAGCAGCACCGGCCGGGCGATGCCCCGCTCGGCGCAGATGGCGGCGGCCTTGATGGTGCGTGGCTCCTCGCCTTCCGGCAGCACGATGCGCTTGGCGGCGCGGCGGGCCAGCTCGGTGAGCTGGTAGCGGAATGCCGGCGGGCTCAGGCGGCGGCTGCGGGCTGACCTGGCGCTGAGCGACTCGATCCAGTGTTTGTCGATATGGCCGGCCATGTAGTCCTGCACCAGCTCGATCCGGCCCAGATCGTCCACCGGGATCTCCAGGTTGAAGTGTTGCAGGCTGACCGCGGTCTGCCAGGTGTTGGTGTTGACCATCAGGATCGGCAGCCCGGTCTCGATGGCGCGCTGGCACAGGGCCATGATCTGCGGCTCGGGATGGTAGCTGCCGGTGAGCAGCAGCGCGCCTATCTTGACCCCGTTCATCGCCGCCAGGCAGACGGAGACGATAACGTCGGAGCGGTCGCCGGAAGCCACCAGCAGGCTGCCCGGGCGGAAGTGCTCCACCATGTTGTGAATGGCCCGGGCACAGAAGGTCACGCTCTGCAGCCGGCGGCTGTTGAGTTCTCCCTCATGGATGACGTTGGCGCTCAGGTGGCGGGCCAGATCCACCGCCCGCGGCGCCACCAGCTGGGTATTCCAGGGGATGCAGCCGAGGATGCGCAGCGGCGTCTTGCCGAATACCTGCAGCACCTCCAGGTTGGGGGAAAGGTGCTCGCCCTTGTTGTGGGGATTGAACATCTCGGTGAGGTCGGGCCGGGTATTGCCCTGCTCGTCGACCGGTGCGCCCACCTTGTTGATGATGCAGCCGACGATACGTTTGTTGGCGACCCCGCCGAAGTTGGCGCAGGCCAGTTCCAGCCGCTCTTTCAACTGCTGGCTGGAATCGCTGCCGGGTTGGGTGATAAACACCATGTCGGCGTCCAGCGCCTTGGCCACGTCGTAGTTGATGCGGTTGGCGAAGGGCTGCTTGTCGGTGGGGATCAGCCCCTCCACCACCACCACCTCGGCGCCGCTGTCCTTCACGTGCTTTTCATAGCGGGCGACGATCTCTTCCAGCAGCACGTCCAGGTTGCCGCCGGAGATCATGCTCTCGGCGTAGCTCAGGGCGAAGGGCTCCGGCGGCGTGATGTTGGAGCCGTTGGCGATCACCGCGCTGGAGTGATCCTGGCCCTTACGCCGGGTACGCGGCTGGGATACCGGCTTGAAGAAGCTGATGTTGACCCCGTTGCGCTCCATGGCGCGCACCATGCCGAGGCTCACCGAGGTGGCGCCGACACCGCTGCTGACGGGTATGAGCATGATGGTTCTGGCCATATCTTCCCCCTTACTGTTGACGGCTGAGTGCCAGGGCATCCTGGGCGATGACCCATTCTTCGTTGGTAGGCAGCACCCAGACCGGCAGACTGCCGTCGGCAGTGATGCGTCCGGCCTTGCCGAAGCGGGCGGCCAGGTTGGCGTCCGGGTCCAGCGCGATGCCGAACAGGGCCAGGCGGGATAGGGTCAGCTCCCGCACCAGGGCGGAGTTTTCGCCGATGCCGCCGGTAAAGACGATGGCGTCCAGGCGGCCGTCGAGGGCGCAGCCGTAGCCGGCGATGTACTTGGCCAGGCGGTAGCAGAAGATGTCCAGTGCTCGCCTGGCTTCCGGCAAGCTATGGTAGTTGTCTTCCGCGAAGCGGCAGTCGCTGCTTTGCTCGGTCAGCCCCAGCAGGCCGGATTCCTTGGTCAGCAGGGTATTGATGCGGTCGGTGCTGTAGCCCAGCACGTCGTGCAGGTGGAAGATGATGGCCGGATCGAGGTCGCCGCTGCGGGTACCCATCACCAGGCCCTCGAGCGGGGTCAGGCCCATGGAGGTGTCCACCGACTCGCCGTTTTTGATGGCGCAGACCGAGGCGCCGTTGCCCAGGTGGCAACTGATGATGTTCAGCTCGGCCACCGGCTTGTTCAGCACCCTGGCGGCTTCCTGGGCGATAAAGTAGTGGCTGGTGCCGTGCATGCCGTAGCGGCGGATGCCGTGTTCCCGGTACAGCCGGTAGGGAATGGCGTACAGGTAGGCCTGCTCGGGCATGGTCTGGTGGAAGGCGGTGTCAAACACCGCCACCTGGGGCAGGGCGGGGAAGGACTTGCGGGCCGAAGCGATGCCCACCAGGTGGGCCGGGTTGTGCAGCGGCGCCAGGCTGGCGCAGTCTTCGATGCCCTTGATCACCGCCTCGTCGATCAGCGCCGAACGGGTGAACTGTTCGCCGCCGTGCACCACCCGGTGGCCGATGGCGGTCAGGTTGGCCATCAGTTCCGGGTTCGGGCTCAGCAGGTTTTGTACGATAAAATCGAGTGCTTGCTGGTGGGCGGCACCGGCGCCGAGCTCGGCATTGCCTTTTTCACTGTCGAGCTTCCACTTGATGCGGGCTTCGGGCAGATAAAAGCATTCGGCCAGGCCGGACAGCTTTTCACTGCCGCTTTCGGCGTCGAGGATGGCGAACTTGAGCGACGAACTGCCGCAGTTGAGGACGAGTACCAGCTTGCTAGTCATGAGAGAACCTTTTCGTCAGGGGTTACGAAAATCTGTTGCCGGCAATGCGATTGCGGGCAATTAATATCACTTTAACTCTATCCTTAAAGTAGGGCTCTTTTCCGTACGGAGGCCGAGCCGGAGCCATCCCTGACATTACCGGGTCTGACCGGGTAAATTTAGGGCGGGATCATACCTTTTTTTTGTCATAAAATAACAGAAAATTAGCATGCTTTTTTGACTTGGGTTGATGATTTGTAATTTACCAACAGAAATGCGCGACACCGACCGGGAGGACTTATGAGCCTGTTTAACCGTACTTTGCACCGGGGCAAGGAATATCTGGCCATCTGGCCGCGGGAGCGGCAACTGGCGACCCTGTTTCCGGAACACAGGATCATGGCGGCCACCCGCTTCGGCGTGAAGACGATGCCGGTGCTGGTGACGCTCAGCCTGTTGCTGCAGTTTCAGTTTGGCGATCCGCGTTACTGGCCGAGCGTGGTGGCCTCGGCGCTGTTCCTCGCCAGCCTGCCGCTGCAGGGGTACTACTGGCTCGGCAAGCGGGCCGATACCCGGCTGCCGCCGTCACTGAGCAACTGGTACCGGCAACTGCACGAGAAGATCGCCGCCGCCGGGGTCAAGGTGAAGGAGCCGGTGTCCCGGCCCTGCTATTACGAGCTGGGCGAGACCCTGAACCTGGCCTTCAAGCAGCTCGACAAGTCCTTTATCAACGATTAAAGCCCCGTGACGGCATGGTGGCCGGCCCCGCGACGCCAGGCCACCACGTCGTTTAAGGCCGGCCGTGGCTCCCGCCGGGCGGTGTCCGCGGTAACGGCTTGAGCTTTGCCGGGGAAAGGGAAATAATCGACCTTCCTGTTTCACCTCCGCCGCCGGCCGGGCAGGATGACTGGCCGACGGCGGCTCAGTCACGCCGCACACAGGAGGTGGCCGGCCCGGGATGCCCGATGCGCGCTATTTGTCTGACCCTGTTGTTTGCCGCCCTCGGCGGCGGTGCCGCCCACCTGCTGGCGTTTCCTTCCGACTGGCTGATCGGCGCCATGGCGCTGGTGACCCTGTCCTCGGTGTCCGGTGTCCGGACCCGGGTTCCTCCTCACAGCCTCGAAGCGGTCCAACTGGTGCTGGGTGTGAGCGTGGGCCTGCGCTTCAGCACCGAGCTGCCTTCGGGGATGTCGCTGCTGGTGAGCCTGTCCGGCCTGATGTTGTGCCTGGCCACCCAGTTGCCGCTGGTACAGGGATTGTTGCGCCGGCTCGGCTGGTCGCGCCAGGAGGCGATGCTGGCGGCGTCGCCCGGCGCGCTGTCGGTGATGGCGGCCCTGGCGTCGGAGCTCGACAACCCGCTGCGGGTGGTGCTGTCGCAGACGGTACGGGTGATGCTGCTGATAAGCGGCGTCACCCTGGTGTTGTGGCTGGGCTGGATCGAGCAGTTGCCTATGCCGACCGCGCAGGTGCTGGGCCATGGTCTCAGCCTGCTGCTGCTGGGCCTGTCCTGGGGGCTGGGACGCGGGCTGCGGCGGTTACGCCTGCCGGTCAGCCCGCTGCTGGGCGGGGTGATCGGCGGCGCCCTTTTTGCCGCCGTGCAGCCGCAGGACGCGGTGCTGGCGGGCTGGCTGCTGCCGGCGTCCATGGTCTTGCTGGGGGCCCTGCTGGGCTGCCGTATTCGGCCGGTGCCGCTGCGGGCCTTGCTGGGTCTGTTGGTAATCGGCGCGGTGATCTGCATCAGCAGCGCCCTGATCTCCCTGTTGTGGGCTGCGCTGGTGGGTTGGTATCTGGAGATGTCGGTGTTCCAGGTCTGGCTGGCTTATGCCCCGGGCGGGCTGGAGGCGATGATCTACCTGGCGTTGGTCACCGGGGAAGAGCCGTCCTGGGTCATCTTTCACCATATCGTCCGCATCGTGCTGCTGAGCATGGGCGGCGCCTGGCTAATGCAGTATTACCAGGCCAGGGAGTCGGCCGCCGCCGGACGTGAGCCCTGAGCCCCCGGCTTTTGCTTGCAAACCAAGGCGCGATTGGCGACGCTGGGCCATCTTCCCATATGGCGTGTCAGGCAGTGTGACCATGAATTTTCTCTCTCAGGCGATCGTTTCCAATCCCGAGCCGGACTGGAGCCGGCTGCAGGCCCTGCCCATCTGCGAAACGGATGACCCGCTGGTTCCCCTGGGGCTGGTGCCCTCGCCGTTGCGGGTTTACCCGGCCTATTTTCATCTGGGAGTGCCCGGCGCCCTGGCGGAATGCTACGTGCGCCGCCCGGTGCTGACCCGGTTGCAGCAGGCGTCCCGGTTGTTGCCCGCGGGGGTGGAGCTGGTGGTACTGGACGGCTGGCGCCCGCTGGCGGTGCAGCAGTACCTGTTCGATACCCTCACCGGCGCCCTGCGCGAGCATTATCCCGCGGCCGACCAGGCCGAGCTGCTGGCGCGGGCCCGCCGGTTCGTGGCACCGCCCAGCGCGGATCCGGCCGCGCCCAGCCCGCACCTGACCGGTGGCTCCGTCGATGTGGCCTTGTGCGACAGCGAGGGCCGGCTGCTGGACATGGGCACCGAGTTCGACGACATCAGTCCCTGGTCCTACAGCGCCGCCTTCGAGGCGGTGGTCAAACCCGGCGCGCGGGAAGCGGATATCATCGAAAATCGTCGCCTGCTGCACAGCGTGATGGGCCGGGCCGGCTTTACCAATCTGCCCAGCGAGTGGTGGCACTTCGACTACGGCAACCAGTCCTGGGCCTGGTTCAGCCAGGCTCCACAGGCCCGGTTCGGCCCTGTATTTCTGTCCGGCCTGGGGTCGCGCTGGGCGCATCAGGTCGGGCTGTTCAATCTGTAAACCGCTTGCCGCCGGGGCGCGGCTGTTCGCGCTTTCCGTTTAGAGCCTTTTAACTATTTTTGTTAATTTGTGTGCCCCGGACCGGTTTCGCCGGCGGGAACGGCGAGCAAGACTGGCTTGGCCATATTTTATACTGATTATGCCCGTATATTCGCCATGAAAAGCAGGGGCTTTCGCTCGGGTATTGTTAATTACTCTTGTCGTTGTTCACTTTTTAGTAAATGAAAATGTGATGCAGACGGCATAATTGAAAATTGTACCGGTGTCGAAACCGGGACAGTTTTGACTTTGTGTAAATTGATGTGGTGTCGATTGAAGCGGGGCTGTAAATGGGTTGTTTTTGTTTTATGTTTTTAAAAACAATCAGTTGCGCTTCTATTTCGGACCGGGGTATAAGCAGGGAACTCCCCTTGCGGGGGGGTGTTGCCCAGTTGTTAACATTAGGAAGGACTGGTGATAAGAAATTCTAATCGATAGTCCCACTTGTGCTGGGCCGGATAGCAGAGTAATTTTCCCTGCACTTACCGATCGAACCTGGTTTGATCGTTAATAAAAAGCCCCTTTACAGGACGATGTGCTGCGACGGCAGTGTCATCCGAAATCAGAACAAAGGACGTTACTATGAGTGATTTGGTTAACGCGATTAACGGTTATATCTGGAGCCTGCCCCTGATCTATTTGTGTCTGGGCGTGGGTCTTTACTTCTCCCTGCGCACCCGCTTCCTGCAAATTCGGCACGTCAAGGAAATGGTGCGCCTGATGTTCAAGGGCGAGTCTTCCCCCGCCGGTATTTCTTCCTTCCAGGCGCTGGCGCTGTCGCTGTCCGGCCGGGTCGGTACCGGTAACATCGCCGGTGTGGCCACCGCCATCACCTTCGGTGGCCCCGGCGCCGTATTCTGGATGTGGGTCGTGGCCTTCCTGGGGGCGGGTACCGCCTTCGTGGAATCCACCCTGGCGCAGATCTACAAGGAAAAAGACGACAACGGACTGTATCGTGGCGGCCCCGCCTACTACATCGAGAAAGGCCTGGGCATGAAGTGGTATGCATGGATCTTCGCCTTCGCCACCATCATTGGCTGCGGCCTGCTGTTGCCCGGCGTTCAGGCCAACAGTATCGCCTCCGGTATTGAAAACGCCTTCGGCATTCCCACCTCCGTGTCCGCCGCCGCCGTGGTGGTGCTGCTGGGCCTGATCATCTTCGGTGGGGTCAAGCGTATCGCGCACTTCACCCAGATAGTGGTGCCCTTCATGGCGCTGGGCTACATCCTGGTGGCGTTCGTGATCATCATCATGAACATCGGCATGCTGCCGGATGTGATCAGCCTGATCGTCGGCAGTGCCTTCGGCCTGAAAGCCGGTTTCGGCGCCATCCTGGGTCTGGCCATCGAATGGGGCGTGAAGCGCGGCATCTACTCCAACGAAGCCGGCCAGGGCACCGGCCCCCACGCAGCCGCTGCCGCCGAGGTGTCCCACCCGGCCAAGCAGGGTCTGGTGCAGGGCTTCTCCGTGTATATCGATACCCTGTTCGTCTGTACCGCCACCGCCTTCATGGTGATCATCACCGGTGCCTACAACGTCATGGGCAAGGCGGGTGAAACCCTCGTCGAGCAACTGCCGGGCGTATCCGCCGGTCCGGGTTATACCCAGGCGGCGGTCGAATCCGTGATGCCCGGCTTCGGCAGCATCTTCGTGGCGGTGGCGCTGTTCTTCTTCGCCTTCACCACCATCCTGGCCTACTACTATATCGCCGAAACCAACGTGGCCTACATCAACCGCAAAGTGCACCGTCCTTGGCTGACCTTTGTGCTCAAGGTCGCGCTGATGGCCTCCGTGGTATACGGTTCCGTCAAGACCGCCGAACTGGCCTGGGGTCTGGGCGATATCGGGGTGGGCCTGATGGCCTGGCTGAACATCGTCGCCATCCTGCTGCTGCAGAAGCCGGCGCTGGTGGCCCTGAAAGACTATGAGGCGCAGAAGGCCCAGGGTTTGGACCCGACCTTCGACCCCACCAGGCTGGGCATCAAGAACGCCGACCACTGGGTCAAGGACAAGAAGGCCAAGTCCGGGTTGGTTGGCGATGAAGTGGTTGCCGACGTCCAGGTGGAACGCAGCTGACGCCTTACTCTCCATCCCTTGATTGCAAAGGCCGGACCCGTTCCGGCCTTTTTGTATTCTGGCTCCGACCGGAGCGGGGTTCTGGCTCCAGAGTCCCGCTCCGCTTGCACCTATACTCGGTAATCGATAACGTGAATGTCGACGCGCAGGGGTACCTGCAGCAACCAGATTGAGGAGAGGCGAGATGGACAGTTCGAACCCACTGTGGCAGACCGGCTGGTATTGCGACGGCCACTGGCGCCGCACCGATGCCGATTACGACGTCCGCAATCCGGCCAGCGGCGAGGTCATCGCCCGGGTGGCCCGTTGCGGCGCGGCCCAGACCGACGAGGCCATTGCCGCCGCCGGGCGCGCCCTGGTGGACTGGCGCAAGACCACCGCCAAGGCGCGGGGCGTCATATTGCGGCGCTGGTTCGAGTTGATGATGGCCCATCAGGACGAACTGGCCGAGCTGATGGTGCTGGAGCAGGGCAAGCCCCTGGCCGAGGCCAGGGGAGAGGTGGTCTACGCCGCCAGTTTCCTGGAGTGGTTCGGGGAAGAGGCCAAGCGGGCCTACGGCGACACCATCCCCAGTCCCAAGCGGGAGAACCGGCTGTGGGTGACCAAGGAGCCGGTGGGGGTGATCGCCGCCATTACCCCCTGGAACTTTCCCTTCGCCATGATCACCCGCAAGGTGGGGCCGGCCCTGGCCGCCGGCTGTACCGCCGTGGTCAAGAGCTCGGAAGAAACGCCGTTGTGCGCCAATGCCCTGGCGGTGCTGGCGGAGCAGGCCGGGGTGCCGCCCGGGGTGCTCAACCTGGTGTCCGGCGACGCCCCGGCTATCGGCGATGCGATGATGGCGAGCCCCGTGGTGCGCAAGCTGTCCTTTACCGGCTCCACCCGGGTGGGCAAGCTGCTGATGGGCAAGGCGGCGGACACGGTGAAGAAGCTGTCGCTGGAGCTGGGCGGCAACGCGCCCTTTATCGTGTTCGATGACGCTGATCTGGACGCCGCCATCGCCGGCGCCATGGCGTCCAAGTTCCGCAATACCGGCCAGACCTGTGTCTGCGTCAACCGTTTCCTGGTGCAGGACGGCATCTACGATGCCTTCGTGACCCGGCTGGCCGAGGCGGCCCAGGCGATGAAGGTGGCGTCCGGGCTGACCCCCGGTGCCCAGCAGGGGCCGCTGATCAATCCGGCGGCGCTGGACAAGGTTGAACGCCATGTGGCGGACGCGCTGGACAAGGGCGGCCGGCTGGTGTGCGGCGGTGCCCGCCATGAGCTTGGCGGCACCTTTTATCAGCCGACGGTGATCGCCGAGGCCAATGAGCAGATGATGCTGGCCCAGGAGGAAACCTTCGGCCCGGTGGCCGCCTGCTTCCGCTTCCGCGACGAGGAGGAGGCGGTGCGCCGCGCCAACGCCACCCCCTTCGGCCTGGCGGCCTACTTTTACACCGGCAATATCCAGCGGGTATTCCGGGTATCGGAAGCGCTGGAGTCGGGCATGGTGGGGGTGAACGAAGGCATCATCTCCAACGAGATGTCGCCCTTCGGTGGGGTCAAGGAGTCGGGCCTGGGTCGGGAGGGCGGCCAACTGGGGCTGGAGGAGTTCCTGGAAACCAAGTACGTCAACCTGGGCAACCTCGGTTGAGCCGGGTCGCCTAACCCGGCCGCCCTCGTCGAGGGGCGGCCGCCGACGGTGATTTTTTAGCTGCCCGACTCCCCGTCCCCGTGCGGTCATGATTTTGCGTTAAACTGGATTCGATAAGATCCAGTTCTCCGCTATCCGAAGCCGCAAAACGGGAGGCACTGCACCATGACCTCGGAAAAATCGCCCCTTTCATCCACCGTGCTGATACCGGTATTCATTCCGGCGGTGATCGTCATCGCTCTGATGGTGATCGGGACCATCAGCAATCCGGAGTTGGCCGGGGATATCTTCTCCACCACCCTGGCCTATATCACCCGAAGCTTCGGCTGGTTCTACATGCTGTCGGTGGCCATTTTCCTGGTGTTCATTGTCTCCATTGCTTTCAGCCGCTGGGGTAACATCAAGCTGGGGCCGGATCATGCCGAACCGGAGTACAGCTTTCCGGCCTGGTTTGCCATGCTGTTTTCCGCCGGTTACGGCATCGCATTGCTGTTCTTCGGGGTGGCCGAGCCGGTGCTGCACTATGCCGCACCGCCGGAAGGGCCGGCGCTGACGGTGGATGCGGCCAGGCAGGCGATGCAGATCGCCTTCTTCCACTGGGGCTTCCACATCTGGGCCATCTACGGCCTGGTGGGGCTGGCGCTGGCCTATTTCGCTTTCCGCCACGGCCTGCCGCTGTCGATGCGCTCCACCCTCTATCCGCTCATCGGCGAGAAGATCCACGGCTCCATGGGCCACGTGGTGGACATCTTTGCCATCCTCGGCACCCTGTTCGGCATCGCCACCACCCTGGGACTGTCGGTGGCCCAGATCAACGCCGGCCTCAACTACCTGTGGCCGGACATTCCGGTTAACACCACGGTGCAGATCATCGCCATCGTCGCCATTACCGCCCTGGCCATACTGTCGGTGGTGGCGGGCATGGACAAGGGGGTGAAGCGGCTGTCCATCCTCAACATGGTGTTGGCCATTGCGCTGGTGCTGTTCGTGTTCGCGGTGGGGCCGACCATCTTCATCCTCAACACCTTCATGCAGAACACCGGCAGCTACCTGAGCAACATCGTGGAGCGGACCTTCAACCTGCAGGCCTACACCGCCAGCGACTGGATCGGCAACTGGACCCTGTTCATCTTCGGCTGGACCATCGCCTGGGCGCCCTTCGTCGGCCTGTTCATCGCCAAGATCAGCCGGGGCCGCACCATCCGCCAGTTCGTGGTGGGGGTCATGGTGGTGCCGACCATCTTCACCTTCCTGTGGTTTTCGGTGTTCGGTGACACCGCCCTGCACCTGATCATGGTGCAAGGCTACACTGCCCTGATCGACGAAGTACAGGCGGATCACGCCATCGCCCTGTTCAAACTGTTCGAGCGGCTGCCGCTGACCTCTATCGTGTCCTTCGTTACAGTCGTGCTGATCATCACCTTCTTCGTGACTTCGTCCGACTCCGGCTCTCTGGTGATCGACTCCCTGGCCTCCGGCGGTGCCCAGCATACGCCGGTCTGGCAGCGGGTGTTCTGGGCCTCGACCGAGGGCATAGTGGCCGCCGCCCTGTTGCTGGCCGGCGGCCTGGGCGCCCTGCAGACCGCTTCCATCGTCAGTGCGCTGCCATTTGCGGTGATCATGCTGATCGCCGCCATCGGCATGTGGCGGGCGCTGATCATCGAGGGCCACCATGAGGTCAGCCTGC
Organism: Zobellella endophytica; assembly: GCF_003012775.1. Taxonomy (GTDB): domain Bacteria; phylum Pseudomonadota; class Gammaproteobacteria; order Enterobacterales; family Aeromonadaceae; genus Oceanimonas; species Oceanimonas endophytica. The sequence goes on from NZ_PXYG01000005.1 coordinate 81,766, forward strand.
AGCAGCATATGCAGCAGCGCCAGGGCGCCAAGGCCGGACCCGGCTTCTGGAAGAAGCGACTGGCCAACCTGGTGGACTTTCCGCCGCGGGAGACGGTGGAGACCTTCATCCGCACCACCGCCTATCAGGCGATGCAGCGGGTGGATCAGGAGCTGGAGCAGCAGGGCTGGGTGGCGGAAGTGGTTTTTGACGAGCACAACTGCCGGGCCCGGTTCGAGGTGTTCCAGGAAGGCAAGCTGGAGTTTGTCTACGAAATCCGGCTGCGTGGCTACGCCATGCCCGACTTCGCCTTCCCGGAAACCGAGCGGGATCTGGACGGCGACGATCACTACTATCGGGCCGAGGTGTTCCTGCGCCGGGGAGGTCAGTCCTATGACGTCTACGGCTACGATCAGCAGGACATCATCAGTGACATCCTCGACCAGTTCGAAAAGTACCTGCACTTCCTGCACATCTCTCCGGGTATACTGCCGTGGAAGATGGAAGAACACGACGACAGCCTGAAGTCCGGCGACACCGACGCCGGGGAAGCGCCGGCGGTGTCCGACAGGCCGGCATAGCAACAAAAGAGGGCGAGCAGGTGCCGCACCCCGGGGATGGGGTGCGGATTATTGATTCAGCAGTGCTTCCATCGCCGCTTCGGCCTGCTCCCGGCTCAGTTCTCCGGCGCCGGCTTCCGGCTCGGGCCGGGCGACCGCTTCCGGCGCGGGTTGTTGCGCCGCCTCCAGGACTTGCAGCTTGGCTTCCGCCTCCTGCAAGCGGGCCTGGGCGGCTGCCAGCTCGCTCTGCAACTGGCCGGTGTCCGTCTCCTGCGCTACGGCGGCGGGCTGGGGCGCACCGGCGGCGGCCTGCCCCGGCACCACGGCGGTTGCGCCGCCCAGCAAGGCCGTGCCGGCGGCCTGGGCCGGCGAGCTCTTCCCGGTCAGCCAGCCCTGCATGGCCTGGGGCCACACCGCCGCCCGGCCGGTGTGGGATTCGCTGAACACCCTGGTCTGCTCGTCGGTGCTCAGCAGGGCCGCCATCTGGTTGGTTTCCGAGTTCCATACCAAGCCGGCCTTGTCGGTGTTTTCCAGCGGGCTGTAACGGGACATCAGGTAGAACATGGGGCCTTCCTGCTGCAGTTCGGTGGCGGTGCGCAGCAGATTGACCGTGGTGTCGTAGTTGGGGCCGAGCAGGCTGGTCATCCGAGTCTTGATCACCGGTTGCTCGAACAGGTTGGTGCTATTGGGATCCAGCCCTACCATGGGCTTGAGCAGGGCCCACATCAATTGTCCGGGACCCATGGCCAGCATGGGGGCGACACAGGCCGTCAGGGTAAGGCTGAGCAGTGCTGCTTTGAGCAGGGTTAACAGACGCATCTGAAAATCCAAATAAGGTATTGATAGTAAAGGGTTTACCTGTTCGAGTCCCTGGGTGACCGGGGGCAGCGACGGGCTGGCGCACGTTAGCATAAATCGGATAAAAAAAAGCCTGGCGGGACAAAAAATTGTGCCGTTATTCATGACCCGGCCACGGTTTTTTGGCATGCTGCCCGACGCCATACCTGAGGACGAGAACGATGAAAAAATGGGGACTGCTGCTACTGGTTACACTGCTCGGCGCCTGCAAACCGACGCCTCAGCAGCATATCCGCCTGCTCGGCGGCGACTGGGATCTTGCCCGGGCTACCACCGCCGTGGCCAAGGTGGAACTCGAACGGGCCGGTTATGCGGTAACAGTAGAGCTGGTCAGCCCGGGTCAGATCTGGTCGCAGTTGGCCCGGAACGAAGCCGATGCCAGTCTGGTGACCTGGTTGCCCGAGGGCAGCCGGGGCCATGCCGAACGCTTTTTCGACAAACTACACGATCTGGGGCCAAACGGCCCCGTGCTGACGCTGGGGCTGGTGGTACCCGCCAATGCCGGCATCGACCGCATTGCCGAGCTGGCCGGCTCCGGCTACGGCCACAACCGGGTGGTGGGCATGATGCCCGGCCACGGCATCATGGCCATGACCGAGCAGGCCCTGGCCCGTTACCGACTGGATGAATACGAGCTGCTATCCGGCTCCGGCGAGGCTTACCGTCACCTGGTGCAAACCGTCATCGACGAGCAATTGCCGGTGGTGATCGCCGCCTGGGCGCCGGAAAGCCGGATGATGAGCGAGCGGCTGAAATGGCTGGCCGATCCCGAGGGCCATTTTCCCGCGACGGAGCGGCCCCATACCCTGATCCGCCGGGGGCTGGAGCGGGACGCGCCCAAGGCGGTGGAGATATTGGCCGGCCTGCACTGGTCGGCGCAGGACATCGCCTTCCTGCTGGCCGAAGCCGGGCCCGAGCACGACTTTGCCCTGGCCGCCAACAAATGGCTGCGCCGCGACACCGGTGGCGCCGAGTAACGGCCACGCCGGCGGGGCGTTACCGCATCGAATACGGCTGAGTCCGGTAAACTGCAATAAACCAGGAAAAAATAACCCCAAAATGGGGCTGTTCCGGACTATCTGCTACACTTTTCCTGCCAAATGGAGAGGGCCACGCGATGAAGCATAGGAAACCCGGCAACCAGACCGCACTGGAGCCGATGGAGATAATTCCCAGCCCCCAACGGGGCGACATCCCGTCCAGACAATCCCGTCAGTGCCAGCCGAGGTGGCTACCATGAGACACAATCACAATCTGGTGCTTGCCCGGGACTGGGGCCGGGCCACCGACGAGCAGGAACTGACCCATCGCCTGGTGCTGACGGGTCCGGATACCGGCCTGGCCGGCACGGTGAAGGTGATGGGGCGGGAGCTGGTGGCCTACGGGCTTACCCTGGCTCAAGCCGAGGCCGCTGCCACAGCCTATGTGGCTGAACGCATCATTGCGCCGGGTGGCTGAGAGAATACCCCGCCACTGTGCCGAGATGACGCCGGTACCGTATCTCGTCCACCAGTTGGCCGGGCTTCAGAGGTATCACACAAAGCAGAAAAGGCGCTCACCGGTTAGGTGAAGCGCCTTTGCTATCAATAACTTATAGTCAAGCTATCAGTTCATGCCGTATTTCTTCAGCTTCTTGCGCAGGGTGCCGCGGTTGATACCCATCATGTTGGCGGCGCGGGTCTGGTTACCGCGGGTGTATTGCATGATCACGTCCAGCATGGGCGCTTCGACTTCGGCGAGGACCAACTCATACAGCTCGGTTACTTCCTGGCCGTTGAGCTGGGCCAGGTAATTGCGCAGGGCCTGATCCACCGAGTTGCGCAGCGGGCGCTGGGTCGGCTGCTCGGAAGTCGGAGATTTAGTCGTAGTAACCAGTGCATCGGAAGTCGGAGTTTGTTCGAACATATTCAGTCTGCTCTTCTTTTGTTCGTTAAGCTATATTCGCGAAATACTGCTCCAGGGCGTCGAGCTGTGGCCCGGCCGCCTCAAGAGCGTTGAAATCACTGCGAAAGTCACGGCCCGCGTCACTCTCTTGCAAGTACCAACCCACATGTTTCCGGGCGATCCGTACGCCCATTACCTCACCGTAAAACTCGTGCAGTGCGGCAACATGTTCCCGGATCATGGCCCGCTCCTGGTCCTTGGGAAGCGGTGCGGGAGTGGTGCCCTGCGCAAGATAGTGGCGGATTTCTCTGAAAATCCACGGCCGTCCCTGGGCAGCCCGGCCAATCATGATGGCATCGGCGCCGGTGTAATCCAGTACAAAACGCGCCTTTTCCGGGCTGTCGATATCCCCGTTAGCGATAACGGGGATAGAGACGGCTTGTTTTACTGCCCTGATGGTGTCGTATTCCGCTTCACCCCTGTACATGCAGGCGCGGGTACGGCCATGCACGGCCAGGGCCCGGATACCGCAGTCTTCGGCGATGCGGGCAATCTGCACGCCGTTGCGGTGTTCCGGATCCCAGCCGGTACGAATCTTCAGGGTGACCGGCACCGACACTGCCTTTACCACGGCGCTGACGATGGACTCCACCAGCTCCGGGAACTGCAGCAGGGCGGAACCTACCATCTTCTTGTTTACCTTCTTTGCCGGGCAGCCCATGTTGATGTCGATGATCTGCGCGCCCTGGTCCACGTTGTACCGGGCGGCATCGGCCATCAATTCCGGATCGGCCCCGGCAATCTGGACGGACCGGATACCCGTTTCCCCTTCATGATCCATACGCCGACGGGACTTGTCGGATCGCCACACCCTGGGGTTGGACGACATCATTTCCGACACCGCCATTCCGGCGCCCATGCGCAGGCACAGGGCGCGGAAGGGTCTGTCGGTCACGCCGGCCATCGGCGCCACCAGCAGCGGCGCGGACAAGTTGTAAGGACCAATTTCCATGAGAATACGGCTGTCTCGGCTCAGGGTCGCGTATCTTACGCATTTTTTAGGGGGCTGAAAAGGTCACAAATTAACCGGCGTGCAATTTTTTATAAGTCAAGCCGCCCGCGTCGCCTTTTGTGCAAAAAGCCGTCTCTGCGGGGCTTTCTGGCCCGACCTCTTATCAGTTGGACACAATTGGGCTAGTATTGCTTTTCTCTCTTCTAGCTGACTGTTCTTGTTATGTTTTTTATCCGATTCGGCCTGTTGCTTTGGTTCTGGATGCTGGCGTCGGCCTCATACGCCACCCCTTTGTCCTTCGAGGCCGCCTGGCGTCAGTTGCAGGCCCGGCATCAGGGGTTGGCCGCCGAACGGGCTAACGTGGACCAGGCCGAGGCCCGGCGGCAGGCGGCGCGGGCGTTGTTTCTGCCACAGCTGGATCTGGGGGCCAGCTATGTTCATCTCGAGCGTGAAATCGAGCTGAAAGGCTCGGATCTCAACCTCGGCCGGGTGACGACCGGGGAGCACGGCCTCGATGCCATTATCCAGCAGGTCGCCCAAGGCATTTCGGGACTGACCCTGCCGCTGGTGGAGCAGAACCTGGTGCGGGCTTCGGTCACTGCCCTGTGGCCGCTGTTTACCGGCGGCCGCATCACCGCCGCCCAGGATATCCGCGCCGCTCAGCTGGACGAGGCGCAAGCGCAGCTGCGGCTGAGAGAGCAGGCCTTGTTCGAAACCCTGGCCGAGCGCTACTTCACCGTGGTGCTGGCGCGGGAGCTGCTGGCCACCCGGGAGCAGAGCCGTGACAGCCTGGCTCGCCATCATGAACATGCGTTCAAGCTGGAGCAACGGGGGCAGGTGGCCCGTATCGAGCGGCTGTCGGCGCAGGCCGCCTACCAGAATGCCCGGGTCAAGGCCGACAACGCCCGTCGCAACCTGGAGCTGGCCGAACTGGCGTTGCGTGATCTGGTCGGCGATCCGGGCGCCTCCCCGGCCAACCCGCTGTTCGTGGGCTCGGGACTGGCCGCGCTTGATGAGTTCATGCTGAAAATGGAAGCCAGCCATCCGGCGATCAGGGTGCTGGCGGCCAAGCTGGAGCAGGCGGACGGCGCCATCCGGGCCGAGCAGGGGCGTTACTACCCGGAGGTGTTCGCCTTCGGCAACTATTCGTTGCACGAGCGGGACTCCATTAGCGCCCAGATAAGCCCTGACTGGGTGGTGGGCCTGGGGGTCAAGGTGTCGCTGATGGACAGGAACGGCCGTGGCAGCCTGGTGCAGGCGGCCCGCAGCGCCGAGCTGCAGGTGCGCCACCTCGTCGCCCAGACCCGACAGGATCTGGGCCTGCTGGTGGAGCAGATCTGGCGCCAGGCCCGGCAGGCGCAAGAGCAGTACCGGGCGCTGGCCACCACCCTGGTTCTGGCCGAAGAAAACCTGCGCCTGCGCCAGCACGCTTTCACTCAGGGGCTGTCCACCAGCCTGGAAGTGACCGATGCCGAGGTACGGCTGGCCGGAGCCCGCACCCAGCAGCAGGCCTCCGCCTATCAGTACGTGGTGTCCCTGGCCCGGCTGCTGGCGGTTTCCGGGCAGCCCGATACGTTTACTCAATATCAACAGCAAGCCGCCGTGCAAGGTAATCGATGAATAAAGCAAAGATCGCTCTTTTGGTCATGGTAGCCGGCCTGGTTCTCTGGCTGGCGTGGCATTTCTATCTGGCCTACCAGCCGGCACCGCTGCGTATCCAGGGCCAGCTGGAAGCCCAGCAGTATCAGGTGTCGAGCAAGATCGGCGGCCGTATCGACAGCATACTGGTGCGCAAGGGCGATCGCCTGGAGCGGGGCGAGCCGGTCTTTACCCTGGCCAGCCCCGAGCTGGAGGCCCGGCTGATGCAGGCCGAGGCGGGGCGGGACGCGGCCCGGGCCCAGGCCGACGAGGCCGAGCGCGGCGCCCGCCGCCAGCAGGTACAGGCGGCCCGGGATCAGTGGCAGCAGGCGCGGGCGGCGGAGCAGCTCCACCACAAGACCTACCTGCGTATCCAGAGCCTGTACGACGAGGGGGTGGTGCCGCTGCAGCAGCGGGACGAGGCCCATACCCGCTGGCAGTCGGCCCGGCTGGCCGCCAGCGCCGCCTACCAGCAGTTCGAGATGACGGAGGAGGGCGCGCGGGAGGAGCAGATCCGTACCGCCCGAAGCCAGTTGGCATGGGCCGAGGGCGCCGTTGCCGAAGTGAGCGCCTACACCGGGGAAACCCGGGTGCCGAGCCCGCACCGGGGCGAGGTCACCAAGGTGCTGCTGCAGGCGGGCGAGCTGGCACCCCAGGGCTTTCCGGTGGTGATGCTGACCGACATGGATGACGCCTGGGCCCTGTTCCATGTGCGGGAAGACCTGCTGTCCCGGCTGCCCATGGGCGAGGAGATCGAAGTTTACATTCCTGCGCTGGATGAGCGCTTTCCCTTCGTGGTCAGCCATATCGGGGTGATGGGCGACTTCGCCACCTGGCGCGCCACCGATGCGGGCCAGGGCTTCGATCTGCGCAGCTTCGAGCTGGAAGCCAGGCCCAGGGCGCCCATCGCGGGGCTGCGTGCCGGCATGAGCCTGGTGGTCGAACTCTGATGCTGCGGGAATGGCAGGCGTTATGGCGGGATCCCTGGCAGCGGGCCCTGTTGCTGTTCGGCCCCCTCGTCCTCTTCCTGCTGCTGGGCGCCCTGTTCGGCCAGGGCCAGGCCCGGGGCCTGCCGGTGGCGCTGGTGGACAAGGACGGCTCCAGCCTGTCCCGCACCCTGGGCCGCTATCTGGCGGCGAGCCCGACCCTGTCACCGATCCCTTATCCCGATGAGCAAAAAGCCTACCGCGCCCTGCGCGCCGGCAGCATCTATGGGGTGGTGCTGGTGCCGCCCGGCTTCGAGGTGGAGGTGTGGCGGCAGCGCCAGCCCAAACTGGAGGCGGTATACAACGGCCAGTTCATGCTGGTGGGCAAGCAGGTGAACAGCGCTCTGACCCAACTGAGCGGCCAGCTCAACGCCGAGCTCGGCACCCTGCAGGCGCTGGCGGTGCGCCCGGTGGCCGCTTCGGCCCTGGGCCAGGCCCAGCCGATCCGGCCCCAGCTCACGGCGCTCTATAACAGCAACAGCGATTACCGCCGCTTCCTGTTGAGCGCGGCCCTGCCCGCCCTGTTGCAGATCCTGGTGGTGGCCGCCGCCCTGCTGGGCCTGGACCGTCGATACCGGCAAGCCGGAAACGGCCCTGGGGTGGACGGCCCCGGGCTGGGATGGCTGTGGTTGAGCTATACCGGCTATGGTCTGCTCTACGGCACCCTGATGCTGGCGCTGATGTTCGGGCTCTGGGGCTGGCCGTTGCAGGGCGGCCTGCTGCCGCTACTGCTGGGGCTGGCCGCCATGAGCGGCGCCGGTAGCCTGCTCGGTTTCGCCCTCTATGTGCTGAGCTTCGACCCCACCCGGGGGCTGAGTCTGGCGGCGGCGCTGACCGCGCCTTCCTTCGCCTTTCTCGGGGTCAGCTTTCCCGCCACCGACATGAGCGGCTTCGCCCAGTTCTGGCGTCTGCTGCTGCCCGCCAGCCACTATGTGGAATTGCAGACCGGCCAGCTTTATTACGGCGAAGGCTGGGGTGCGGTTTTGGGGCGGCTCTGGCCCTTGCTGTGCTACCTGGCGCTGCTGGGGCTGATCCGGTTTAAACTCGCCCGGAGGCCGGCATGACTTTGTGGCTGGCGATAAGGGCGGAGCTGGCCCGGCTGGGGGCCGACAAGACGGTGCTGCTGACGGTGTTCGGCGGCGTGCTCTTCTATTCCTTTCTTTATCCCACCCCCTATCTGCGCCAGCAGGTGAGCCAGGTGCCGCTGGTGCTGGTGGATGAAGACGTCACCCAGGCTTCGCGCCGGCTGGCCTTTATGGCCGATGCCAGCCCCAGGGTCAGGCTGGCAGGCCAGGCGGCGACCCTGGCCGAGGCCCGGACCTGGCTGGTTGGCGAGAGGGCCTTCGGTATCTTGCTGATCCCCGACGGCTTTCATCGGGATCTGTTGTTGGGCCGGCCGGTGACGGTGGGCATCGCCGCCAACAACGGCTACTTCCTGATCTACGGCGCCCTGGTCGAGGGCCTGGTGGGGGCGAGCGCCACCCTGGGCGCCGAGATAAAAGTCTCTCGTCTCTCCGCCAACGGCCTGCCGCTGACGGCCGCGGCCGAGCGGCATAGTCCCTTCCTGCTGCAGGCCAGACCCTTGTTCAATCCGGGCCAGGGCTATCTGGGCTATGTTATACCGGCGGTGTTCCTGCTGATCCTGCATCAGACCCTGCTGATCGGTGCCGGCCTGCTCAGCGTGCCCGGGGGGCGGAAAGGAGACCTGGCGGCTCGGGTGGGGCTGCTGACCGTTATTTATCTGTTGTTCAGCCTCTATTATTTCGGCTGGCCTTTCGAACACTACCAGGTGCCGCGTCAGGGCCGGCCGCTGGAACTACTGCTGTTTCTGCTGCCCTTCTTTATCGCCACCGCCCTGCTCGGCTGTTTGCTCGGCCGGCTGGCCCGGCGGCGGGAGCGGGTCACCCTGCTGGTGCTGCTGAGCTCCTTGCCGCTGGTGTTCGTGGCCGGTTTTATCTGGCCGGTGGAGGCGCTGCCGCCCTGGCTCGATGCGCTGGCCCAACTGGTGCCCAGCACCCAGGGCATCAAGGGCATGCTCAGGTTGAACCAGATGGGGGCGGACTTCGCCCAGGTGCTGCCCTACTGGAGCGCCCTCTGGGCCCAGGCGGCGGTGCTGGGGGGATGGCACTGGACCTTGGGGTGGCGGGAGCGGCGGCTGGTGGATAGCTGATTGGCCATGGCCAGCATCCGCCAAGGCGGGCATCCGCAAGAGACCGAACGGTGTCAAACTGCTTTGGGTTTCATTCGACACGCTTTAGACTCCCGCCTTCGCGGGGGGACCATTATTAAACAAGGATGCCGGCGGGGAATGGGCGTTGACTCAGCGCTTGCTGCCGCCGAGCCGGGCCCACTCTTCCCGGAATACCGGTGTCTCCATGGCGAACCACTGCTGGTACACCTGGTTCAGGCCTTCGGCCTGGGTTTCCAATATGCCGGAGAGGGCCAGCTGGCCGCCGGGCCGGACCAGCGAGCTGATCAGCGGCGACAGCTCCTTGAGCGGCCCCGCCAGGATATTGGCCACCACCACGTCGGCCTGCAGCCCTTCGGGTTGATCCTGGGGCAGGTAGACGCGCAGCCGCTCGGCCACGCCGTTGCGCTCGGCGTTGTCCCGGCTGGCCTGCAGCGCCTGGGGATCGATGTCGATGCCGATCACCTCTTTGGCGCCGAGCTTGAGCGCCGCCAGCGCCAGTATGCCGGAGCCGCAGCCGAAGTCGATCACCGTCTTGCCCTTGAGATCCTGGCCGTCCAGCCACTCCAGGCACAGGGCGGTGGTGGGGTGGGTGCCGGTGCCGAAGGCCAGGCCCGGATCCAGCATGACGTTGACTGCGGAGGAGTCCGGCACCTCGCGCCAGCTCGGGCAGATCCACAGCCGCCGGCCGAACAGCATGGGGTGGAAGCTGTCCATCCACTCGCGTACCCAGTCCTTGTCTTCCAGCTGCTCGACCTTGTACACCAGATCCTTGCGATAGAACTTGCGCATAAAGTCGATCACCGGGGCCGGGTCGGTCTCGGCATCGAACAGGCCGATCACCACGGTATCGTCCCACAGCAGGGTTTCACCGGGCAGGGGCTCGAACACCGGCTTGTCTTCGGCGTCCATGTAGGTGACGGCCTGGGCGCCGCGTCCCATCAGCATGTTGCTGACCTTGTCGGCGGTCTTTTCGGTGGCGTTAATGCGAATTTGTATCCAGGGCATGGCGTGGCTTCATGATGCTGTAAAGGGGCGATTCTACCATCGGTGTGGCCTGCTGTCCTGTCGGCAGGCAGACCTTACCTTGAGAATCGGGTTGGATTCTGCCCCGGCCGCTGATGCGGTCGGGGTGTTTTTTTCAGGCGTTTCCGAACAGCTCGCGCACCCCGGACGGCGGCGGCGGGCTCAGCAATGAACCCAGTACATAGGCCAGGCCGGAAAGGGTCAGGCTCGGCACTATGGCGTGCAGCCCCAGGGGCTTGATGCCGAAATGCAGCAGCAGGCCATAGCTCAGGGCACCGGTGACCATCGAGGCCAGTGCCCCGATGGCGTTGCCGCGCCACCAGTACAGCCCCAGCACCAGCGGCCAGAAGAAGATGGCCTGCAGCGCCCCGAACGCCATCAGGTTGAGCCAGATGATCATCTCCGGCGGCCTCAGGGCAGCCCACAGTACGGCCAGGCCCAGCGCCAGGGTCACCAGCCGGCTGGCGCGCTTGATGGCGATGGGCCTGGGCGGGGTACGGCACAGATAGTTGAGGTAGAGATCCTTTACCAGGGTGGCCGACGCCTGGATCAGCTGGGAGTCGATGGTCGACATGATGGCGGCCATGGGACCGGCGAGGAAGAGCCCGGCCACCAGCGGCGGCAGCACCGCCAGCATCAGGGTGGGCATGACCTTGTCGGGCACGGTCAGCTCGGGCACCAGCACCCGGCCCAGGGCTCCGGCGAAATGCATACCGAACATCAGTACGGCGCCCACCAGGGTGCCGATGATGATGCCCTTGTGCATGGCCGCACTGTCCTTGTAGGCCAGGCAACGCACCGCCGAATGGGGCAGGCCGATCACCCCGAAACACACCAGTACCCAGAACGACAGCATCAAGCTCATGGTCAGAAACCCGTCCGGTCCCTGGGGTCGGACCAGGCCCGGATCGATGGCCGCCAGCTCTGTGAACATGGCCGCCGCGCCGCCCCCGGCGTGCAGCACCCCGGCCAGCAGCACCAGGGTGCCGAGCAGCATCAGCACCCCCTGGACCGCATCGGTGATCACCACGGCGCGAAAACCGCCGAACAGGGTGTAGAGCAGCACCGAGCTGGCGAACAGCATCAGGCCGCCCTCGTAGGGCAGCCCGGTCACGGTTTCCAGCAGCCGGGCGCCGCCGATAAACTGCACCACCATGGTGGCGACGAAGGCGGCGAGCAGGCCCAACCCCGCCAGCACCACCACCAGCGGGCTCCGGTAGCGGGCGAACAGCATATCGTTGATGGTCAGGGCATCGACCCGGCGGGCAATATGGGCGAACTGCTTGCCCAATACCCCCAGGGTGAGCCAGACCGTCGGCACCTGGATCATCGCCAGCAGTACCCAGCCCAGGCCCAGCCGGTAGGCGGCGCCCGGCCCGCCGATAAAGGAGGAGGCGGAGGCATAGGTCGCCACCATGGTCATGGCCAGTACGAAGCCGCCCATGGATCTGTTGCCCAGGAAGTAGTCCTGCACGAAGCTGCCTTCCAGCGGACGACGGCCGAGCCAGAATCCCAGGCCCAGCATGGCGGCGAGATAAATGACCAGCGGGATCAGCAACTCAGGGTTCATGGTGTTCTCCCAGCTCGACGGGCTGGAACCCGCGACGTACCATCAGGATGCACAGCAGCACGAACAGCAGCGGATTGAACAGGCAGCTCAGCACAAACCACAGCGGCCAGCCGGCCAGGGTGAGTCCGGGCGGCACCAGGTAGGCGGTGGCGGCCCAGCCGGCCAGGTACAGCAAGGCCAGCGCCACGCTGAGCACCGCTTCCCGGCGGGCGATATGGACGAGTTTGGTCATTTGGGGTCCCCTTTGCAGGGGGCGAAGGATAGCAGCCCGGTGTTTGCGGGATCAACAAGAGGGGGCGGCCGCACTTTGTTCGCGGCCGCTGCTGTCATCTGGCCGGAGTCTCAGTCGAGAAAGCCTTCTCCCGCCGCGGCGACGAAGGCGATTTCTACCAGGTAGCCGGGGTTGGCCAGTTCCGCCTTGACACAGGCGCGGCTGGGGGCGGTGCCTTCGGCGAACCAGGCGTCCCACACTTCGTTGAAGGCGGCCAGGTTGGCGAAGTCGGTGAGGTAGATGGTCACCGACAGCAAGCGGGACTTGTCGCTGTTGATTTTGGCCAGGGCCAGTTCCGCCTGGGCCAGTACCTGGGCGGTCTGCCCCCGGATATCGGCGCCGAGGTCGCCTTCCGGCACCTCGACGAAATGGGCGATGCCGTTGAACACGGTAATGTCGGACCAGCGTCGGGTCGGATTGATGCGATGAATCTTCATGATATGACTCTTTCGGGTGGGCTTCGGCTGGATATTCTAGCGGGAAAGGAAGAGCCAGGAAAAGGCAGCCGGGCGCAGGGAGTCTGTAAGGTCCAATTTATTGGACCGAAGATGGCTGCGGGCTGGGCCATGCCTGACGCGGTCAAATAAATTCGACCTACGGAAAACAACAACGGCGCCTTGCGGCGCCGTCGGCGAGAGCCTTAAGGCTTCTTGGCTTACAGACCCAGCTTCTTTTCGAGATAGTGGATGTTGGTTCCGCCGTTGCGGAAGTTTTCATCGCTCATGATCTCTTTGTGCAGCGGGATATTGGTCTTGATACCTTCGATCACCAGCTCGTTGAGGGCATGCTTCATGCGGGCGATGGCGATATCGCGATTTTCGCCGTAGCAGATCAGCTTGCCGATCATGGAGTCGTAATAGGGCGGTACCTTGTAGCCGGCATAGATGTGTGAATCCCAGCGTACGCCCAGGCCACCCGGTGAGTGGAAGCGCGTGATTTCACCCGGGCTCGGGATAAAACTTTTCGGGTCTTCGGCATTGATCCGGCACTCGATAGCATGGCCGCGGATCACCACCTGCTCCTGGGTGATCGACAGGGGCTGGCCGGCGGCGATGCGCAACTGCTCCTTGATCAGATCCACGCTGGTGATCATCTCGGTCACCGGGTGCTCTACCTGGATACGGGTGTTCATCTCGATGAAATAGAACTCGCCGTTCTCGTACAGGAACTCGAAGGTACCGGCACCGCGGTAGCCGATGTCCACGCAGGCCCGGCAGCAGCGCTCGCCGATGAACTTGCGCATCTCGGCGGTAATGCCCGGGGCCGGGGCCTCTTCCACCACCTTCTGGTGACGGCGCTGCATGGAGCAGTCGCGCTCGCCCAGGTGGATGGCGCTGCCCTGGCCGTCGGCCAGCACCTGGATCTCGATATGGCGCGGGTTCTCCAGGTACTTTTCCATGTACACCATGTCGTTGCCGAAGGCGGCACCGGCCTCGGCCTTGGTCATGGCGATGGCTTTTTCCAGCTCGCTTTCGGCGCGCACCACCCGCATGCCGCGACCGCCGCCGCCGCCGGCGGCCTTGATGATCACCGGATAGCCGATGCGCTTGGCGATGGTGGCGTTCTTCTTGGCATCACCGCCGATGGGGCCGTCGGAGCCGGGTACACAGGGCACGCCCGCCTTCTTCATGGCTTCGATGGCGGATACCTTGTCACCCATCAGGCGGATAGTCGCGGCGCGCGGGCCGATAAAGATAAAGCCGGACTTTTCCACCTGGTCGGCGAAGTCGGCGTTTTCCGCCAGAAAGCCGTAACCCGGGTGAATGGCCACGGCGTCGGTCACTTCGGCGGCGGCGATGATGGAGGGAACATTCAGGTATGACTGGCTGGCCTGATTGCCACCGATACAGATGGACTCGTCGGCCAGCAGCACATGCTTGAGTTCACGGTCCGCGGTGGAATGCACCGCCACCGTCTTGATCCCCAGCTCCTTGCAGGCGCGCAGGATCCTAAGTGCGATTTCACCGCGGTTGGCGATGACTACTTTATCCAGCATGGGAATTCCTTATTCGATGATGAACAGGGGCTCGTCAAATTCGACCGGCTGGCCGTTGTCGACCAGAATGGCCTTGATCACGCCGGACTTGTCGGCTTCGATCTGGTTCATCATCTTCATGGCTTCAACGATGCACAGGGTGTCGCCGGCCTTGACGCTCTGGCCCTCTTCGGCGAAGTTCTTGGCTCCCGGGCTGGAGGCGCGGTAGAAGGTACCGACCATCGGGGAGCGCATCACGTGGCCGCTCATTTCCGGGGCGGCGACCTCGGCCGGGGCGGCGCTGCCGGGATTACCGGGATTACCGGCAGGAGCGGCGACCGGGGCCGGGGCGGCCTGCATATGATACTGGGGTACGGCCATGGCCGGTGCCGGGGCACCGTAACGGCTGATGCGAACGGACTCTTCCCCTTCGGAAATTTCCAGCTCGGCGATGCCGGACTCTTCAACCAGTTCGATCAGTTTCTTGATTTTACGAATATCCATGAGCGTTCTCTTTTTATGTTGGTGCTGTGCTGGATTAACGACGGGCCAGGTAACGGGCCGCCGCTTCAAGGGCAAATTCATAGCCATCGGCGCCCAGGCCGCAGATCACCCCCACCGCCTTGTCGGACAGGTAGGAATGGTGCCGGAAGGGCTCGCGGGCGTGCACATTCGACAGATGCACCTCGATGAAGGGGATCTTCACCCCCAGGAGGGCGTCGCGAATGGCCACACTGGTGTGGGTAAAGGCGGCGGGATTGATAATAATGAAATCCTGCCGGCCACCGGCCTGGTGGATGGCATCGATCAACAGATGTTCCGCGTTGGATTGCAGATGGCTGAGCGCGATATCGCGGGCGGCAGCCTGGGTGGTCAGCCGGCAGACGATATCGTTCAGACTGTCCTGGCCGTAGATGCCCGGTTCACGCTGGCCCAGCAGGTTGAGGTTGGGTCCGTTGAGCAGCAGAATTCGGTGTTTCTCGGCCATTATGCAGCAATCCTCGTCAATCTTGCGGTGTACACATCGGGCAACATGGAGCCTAGCCGGTTTTGGCCCTGTTGGGCAAACAAAATCGCGCCATTTGGCTCAGTGCGCCCAATTATAGTGATTTCGTGAAAATTGGCAGCAATTTACTGGTCTAATCACCTGATAAAGTGCAGGAGAGCGGGGGAAGGCAGGCGTTTTTGGTCAGCTTTTGTCCGTTGGTCAACACAGAAACAACAACGCCGCCCGAAGGCGGCGTGGATTGGGAAGTCTCGGCTCAGGCGACTCGGCTGCGTTCTTCGATCAGCCGGTCGACCACCGCCGGATCCGCCAGGGTGGAGGTATCGCCCAGGGAGTCGGTTTCGCCGGTGGCGATCTTGCGCAGGATGCGGCGCATGATCTTGCCGGAGCGGGTCTTGGGCAGGCCTTCGGCCCAGTGGATCACGTCCGGGGTGGCGATGGGGCCGATTTCCTTGCGCACCCAGTCCTTCACCTCCTTGTGCAGCTCGGCGGAGGGCACTTCGCCGGCGTTGAGGGTGACGTAGGCGTAGATGCCCTGGCCCTTGATCTCGTGGGGCACGCCGACCACGGCGGCCTCGGCGATCTTGGGGTGAGCCACCAGCGCCGATTCTATTTCGGCGGTACCCATGCGGTGGCCGGACACGTTGAGCACGTCGTCCACCCGGCCGGTGATCCAGTAGTAGCCGTCCTCGTCGCGACGGGCGCCGTCACCGGTGAAGTAGGTACCGGGGAAGGTGGAGAAGTAGGTCTGTTCGAAACGGTCGTGATCGCCGAACACGGTGCGCATCTGCCCCGGCCAGGAATCCAGGATCACCAGGTTGCCGTCGGTGGCCCCTTCCAGCACCTTGCCTTCGCCATCCACCAGCGCCGGCTGTACCCCGAAGAAGGGACGGGTGGCGGAGCCGGGCTTGAGATCGGTGGCGCCGGGCAGCGGGGTGATCAGGATGCCGCCGGTCTCGGTCTGCCACCAGGTGTCGACGATGGGGCAACGTTCGTCGCCGATCACCCGGTAGTACCACTCCCAGGCCTCCGGGTTGATGGGCTCGCCCACCGATCCCATGATGCGCAGGCTGGAACGGCTGGTGCCTTCCACCGCTTCATCGCCCTTGGCCATGAAGGCGCGGATGGCGGTGGGGGCGGTGTAGAGGATGTTGACCTGGTGCTTGTCGACGATTTGCGCCATGCGGTTGGTCTTGGGGTAGTTGGGTACGCCCTCGAACAGCAGGGTGGTGGCGCCGTTGGCCAGGGGACCGTAGAGCAGGTAGCTGTGGCCGGTGATCCAGCCCACGTCGGCGGTGCACCAGTAGATGTCGCCGTCGTGGTAATCAAACACGTACTTGAAGGTCATGGCCGCGTACACCAGGTAGCCGCCGGTGGTGTGCAGCACACCCTTGGGGGTGCCGGTGGAGCCGGAGGTATAGAGGATGAACAACGGATCTTCGGCGTTCATCTCCGCCGGCGGGCAGTCGGCACTGGCGCTGGCGGCGGCTTCATGCCACCAGAGATCCCGCTGCTCGTGCCAGGCGATATCGCCGCCAGTGCGGCGATAGACGATCACCTTCTCGACGCTGTCCACCCTGGGGTTGGCGAGGGCCGCATCGACATTGGCCTTGAGCGCCACCCGGCGACCGCCACGCAGACCTTCGTCGGCGGTGATCACTACCTTGGTCCTGGAGTCGATGATGCGGCTGGCCAGGGCGTCGGGGGAGAAACCGCCGAACACCACCGAGTGCACGGCGCCGATGCGGGCGCAGGCCAGCATGGCCACGGCGGCTTCCACCACCATCGGCATGTAAATGCCGACCACGTCACCCTTGGCCACGCCCTGGGCTTTCAGTACGTTGGCGAAGCGGCACACCTGTTCGTGCAGCTCGCGGTAGCTGACCTTCTTGTCCTCGTCGGGGCTGTCGCCTTCCCAGATGATGGCCGTTTCGTCGGCCCGGGTGGCCAGGTGGCGGTCGATGCAGTTGGCGGACAGGTTGAGGGTGCCGTCTTCGAACCACTTGATGCTGATATGGCCGGGGTCGTAGGAAGTGTTCTTGACCTTGGTGTAGGGCTTGATCCAGTCTATTTGCTTGCCTTGTTCGCCCCAGAATGCATCGGGATTGTCGATGGACTGGCGATACATGGCCTGGTAACCGGTGTCGTCCAGCAGGGCGTTCTGGGCGATATGGGCCTTAACCGGATGAACCTTTACTTCACTCATTATTCCGCTCCTTGGTGCAATAACCATTGGTTAACAAGGTGACGCAGATGGTCGCCTGGCTCAATTAGACTTTCGGCTAGCAGTGCAACACCTTCATCACAAGCTGGCAGTGATTTGTTGATGCTTTGTTTACCCCAGTATACGGCCTTGTTGTCGACAATCCAGCCCGGAGTCCCTCGGGATCAGGCCGCGCCCCTCTGGCGCAGCGTCAGGAACATCAGCGCCGTGGTCAGGGCATCGCCGAAGGCGCTGTGGCGGGCCAGCAGCGGTACGCCGAGCTCTTGGGCCATGTGTTCGAAGCCCAGGTCGGGCTCGAGTTCCGGGTGCTGCATCAGTTGGCGCCGGCGGTAGAGGTGGGCCAGCTCGACATGGCGATTGGGCAGCTCGAAGCCGAGGTGCTCCCTGGTCAGGCGACTCAGGATGGCGATATCGAACAGCACATGGTAGCCGAGCAGGGGCCGGTTCTGGATAAAGCCCAGCAGTTGTGGCAGGGCCTTGTCCGGCGACAGGCCCTGCTGCAGATCCTGGTGGCGCAGGCCGTGGATGCGGATGCTGTCGCCGGTGAGCTTGGGGCTGGCGGCCAGGGTCAGCTCCAGCCGCTGGCTGGTGAGCACGCGGTTGCCCCTGATGGGCACGGCGGCGATGCTGAGCACGTCCGCCTGGCGGGGATCCAGGCCGGTGGTTTCGGTGTCGATGGCGATCAGCTCGTCCCCCCGGTAGGGCTCGAACAGGTGCCGCCAGGGACTGTCGGCGAACTTGCGGGCCAGCCACAGGCGCTTGAAGGGCAGCATCAGAGGATCCTGATCTGGAAATGGATTTCCAGCCGTTGCTTGAACTTCTTCACCACGTGCAGGGCATGGCGCAGCAGATCCCGGTGATGGCGGGGCAGGGCCGCCGGATCGATGCGCTGGTTCAGGCCGTCGCCGCCCCGGGCCAGCTGCCGCTCCAGCCGCAACTGCCAGAACAGGATGAGGGCGGCGCTCAGGTTGTCGGCAAAGTCCGGCTCGAAGATGTGCCGCTCGGTCAGCAGGCGGACTCGCTCCAGGGTGCCGGTGTCGGTGAGTCCCTGCTCCAGGGCCAGGGCGCGCACCCCCTGCACGATGGGAAAGATGCCGCCGCGCTTGATGTCCAGCCCCTGCTCCGAGTGCTTGATGTCGCCGAAAAACGTCAGCGGTGTGTGGAAGCGCAATGCCTGGGCGGCGAATTCGCTCAGCAGCAGCTCCCGGCCCTGCACCGCCTCCAGCAGCTGCCGCTGCAACTGGCGCACCAGGGACTCGCGGCCGGCGATAAAGTGCGGCTCGCTGAGAATGGCCAGCTGCATATGGCTGTGCGGACTGTTCTGGTGCACCCACTGTTCGATCTGCCGCTGCCAGGCGCCGATGTCGCGGGCCCACTCCGGGTTGTTGACCATCACCTTGCCCGGGCAGGGCGGATAGCCGAGCCGCTCCAGATGGCGGCTGAACTGGGCGGCGTAGGGGCGGATCTCGGTTTCCGTCAGCCCCTCTTCCAGCACCAGGGCGTTGTCCTGGTCGGTCTTCAGGATCTGCTCGCCCCGGCCCTCGCTGCCCAGCACCATCAGCGCCAGCCGCTGGTGGTAGCGGGCCGGAAAGGCGAATTCGAAGGCCTTGCGCATCAGTTGTTCGTTGAGGCTGGCCAGCAGTTTCATGATGAAGGGCAGGCGCACCCCGTTGTTGTGCAGGTTTTCCACCAGCATGGTCAGGGTAGCGGCGGCCTCGGCCAGCTCGTCGATGGTCTCGGCCCGCAGGATGCGCAGCCCCAGCACGTGGGAATGGGTGGAGAACTGGCTGAGCAGTTGGGTCATCTCCAGGATGCCCACCAGTTGCTCCTGCTCCTTGACCGCCACCCGCTCTATCCGGTGGCGGATCATCAGCATCAGGGCGTTGAACAGGAAGTCGCCCTTCTGCACCGAAATCAGGTTGAAACTGGCGAGCCGGTGCACCGGCTCGGTGCCGGGCCTTTCCTCCAGCACGGCGCCGTAGAGCAAATCGGTGCCGGTGAGCATACCGAAGCTGCCATCGTGGGTGACGATGAGCGATTCCAGGTGGTGGCTCTTGAGCAGCAGGGTGGCCTGGTAGAGAGAGGTCTGGCCGTCGATCACCATGGCCGGCTGGATGTTGCCGTTGTCGATGCGGGTGAGGATGAACTCCGACAGGTTCTTCTGCGGCCCGGCGACCTGCTGGCGGCCCTGCAGATCCTGCTGGAACCAGGCGGCGAAGTCGGGGTTGTCGGTCATCAGGGTGAGGAAGGCCTGGGTCGGCAGCACGAAGCACAGGGTTTCCTCCAGCGCCACGTAGCCGTGCCGGCATTCGCCGTCGAACTGGCCGCGGATGTCGAACAGATCGTCGGTGGTGTACTGGGCGTAGATTTCGTTGCGCTCGGCGTGGCGCTCTTCCACCACCCCCTTGAGGATGATGTAGAGTGCATCGACCAGCTGACCGGGCCTGAGGATGGTCTCGCCCCGCCTGAAATAGGCGATATCGGTCTGATCGAGCACATCCTGGCGCTGCTCGGGGCTCAGGGTGTTGAACGGCGGGTGGTCGAAATTGAACTGATCCTGCATCGGCGGCCTCCTTGCCCAAGTATGACCGAGTATCGCCGCCGCCAGCGGCGTTGCCAGCCGACTTTGGTCGTATTACAGCAGCAACTGCTCGGCGAAGTAGATCACGATCAGGTAGCGGCAGGCCTTGCCGGTGAACACCAGGACCACGAACAGCGCCAGCCGCACCTTCATGATGCCGGCGATAAAGGTCAGCGCATCGCCGCCCACCGGCGCCCAGGCCAGCAGCAGCGACCAGACCCCGAACCGCTGGAACCAGCGCTGGGCCCGATCCAGCTGGTTGTCGTTCACCGGAAACCAGCGCTTGTGCCGGTAGTGCAGCAGGTACTTGCCAAGCCACCAGTTGACCACCGAGCCCAGGGTATTGCCGACGCTGGCCAGGGCCCACAACAGCACGGCGGCGTCGGGCTGGCGGGTGAGCACCGCCGCCAGCACCACCTCGGAATAGAAGGGGGCGATGGTGGCGGCGAGCAGGCTGCTGGCGAAGACGATCAGGTAATCAAGCATAGAGTCGCTCCGGCCTGGCCTGGCGGGCCAGCCGCACCAGGGTTCGAAAGATCTCGCGTTGGTGGTGGAGGTAGGGCAGGTATTCCGGGTGCCACTGCACCCCCAGCACATAGTGGTCGCCGGTGGCCTCGATGGCCTGCACGAAGTTGTCCAGATCCCGGGCCGCGACCGTCAGGCCCGTCCCCAGCTTGTCCACCGCCTGGTGGTGCAGGCTGTTGATGCGCCAGCGCGACTGGCGAATGATGGTGTCCAGCCGGCCCTGGCCGCAACCGACGGCGGTCTTGCGTGGCAGGGGGGTGCGGCGGTTGGAGGTATGCCGGCGCAACGGGCGGATATCCGGGTGCAGGGAGCCGCCCAGCACCACGTTGATCAACTGGGCGCCGCGACAGATGCCGAGCAGCGGCAGCCGGGTGTCGAGGGCATGCTCGATCAACTCGATTTCGAAGGCATCCCGGGCCGGATCCGCCGGCGCCCTGCCGGTGTCCATGCCGTACAGGCCGGTGTCGATATCGTCGCCGCCACCGATGATCAGTCCCTGCAGCTGATCCCGCTTGTGGTATTTGAAGGTGGCGGGGGTCAGCCGGACCGCCCGGCCGCCGGCCAGGTGGATGGCGAAGCGGCTGGCCCACCAGGCCAGGGGCAGGCGGCTGTCGGGGCCGGTGACGCCGATCAGCGGAGCCATGGCAAGACCTTGAGTTTCCAGGGATCGATAAAGTCCGGGGTGAGCTGATCCAGATGCTCGGCATAGGCCCGGCACAGCTGCGCCAGCCGGGCTTCGTCGTTGGCCAGGGACTCCACCTGCAGCCAGCCGTCCCAGGCATGGTGCAGCGACCAGGCCGGATTGTCGATGTCGGAGTTGGGCAGCCGGTAATGCAGGGTGGGCCGCTTGTTGACCTTGCCGTCATGCACCTGGCGCTGCACCCTGGCCTCATCGTGCCAGGCCAGCATCGGCAGCAAATCCATGGCCCTGTTGCGGCTGGGGTTGGCGGCCAGGTAGTCGTCGGTGAAGCCGGCGAGATCGGGCCGGTATTCCGGGCTTATCACCCGGCGGCAATAGTCCTGGCTGACGCTGCGGATATAGGGCGAGAGCTTGCGGGCCGCCACGATGTCTTCCCGCTGCGCCAGCCAGTCGTGCAGGCACAGGTAGGCCCTGAAGTAGCGCAGCAGGGTGGGGGCGCCGGTGTCCGGCAGTTCGGGATTGAGGTGCAAGCCGAAGGCGTAATGCAGGGCGTGGCGGGTGCCTTTGGCGCCGCAGGCCTGCAGTCGGCGGAACAATTGGTCGAGCTCGCCCAGCTCGCTCAGCGGCAGCGGCGGGCTGACCAGTTCCAGCGGCGCCAGTTGCAGGGCCAGGCTGCCGAGCAACTCGGTGGCGGCCTGTTCCAGCTCGCCCGGTGGCTGGTCGGCCTGGGCCCGGGCCAGGCGCTTGAGGTAGTCGAAATCCAGCTCGGCCCGGAAGGTGCCGAGCCGGGTCGCGATCTCTATCTCGTATTCCGAACGCGGGTGCAGGCTGCCGCCGAACAGCTCGGCCACCAGCTCGGCCAGGCGCGGCAGGGGCAGGCCGGTCAGCTCCAGTTCCACCCCGATGCGCCGCTCCCGGCCCTCGGTGGTATGGCGGTGTTCGGGTAAGCCGATAGTCATCCCTCGCTCCTGTCTCGTTATGGCCGGTGCAGCCACCAGTAGAGGACAAAGCCGGCCCAACTCAGGCCCAGCAGCCACCAGGGCAGGCGGGACCCGGCCGGTGACGACTCGGGCGAGCCGGTGTCGGCGTCTTTCCCGGGCCCCTGCTCGTGCTGGCGCGGCGGCTGTTTTCTGGCCTTGTCGGCGGCGCGGGCGCGGGCCTTCTGCTGCTTCTTGTATTCCTCGATGCCTTTCTGAATGCCCTGGGCGATCAGCCGGGTTTGCTCCTTGGTCTGCCCGGGGCGCTGGGTGGCACGGGCGATGCGCTCGGCCTCGTCCCGGGTTTGCGGCGAGGCCTCGGCCTTCTTGTTTTTATCGTAACGCATTATTCCGCCACATTATTGAGGTAATGCAGATCCATGCTGAACATGGCCTGCAACAGCCCGGCGGCGGCGGCATAGAAGCCGAACTCGTCCTGCTGGCGGCAGGCGTCCGCGAAGGCGGGCAACCAGCTGATCAGCAGGTTGTTGGCCAGTTCGCGCTGGTTGTCCAGCAGCGCCTGGCGGACGGACTCGTCGCCGGCTTCGGCGGCGGCCAGGGCCAGGGTGGCCATCATGTCCAGCTGGTTGCAGGCATTGAGCGGATCGTCGTCTTCCAGCCGGGTGCCGTGGCGTTGCAGCAGCACCGACATCAGTACCAGCGCCTCGTCTTCCGGCTGGGCCAGGGCCGAGGTATCCAGCAACGAGGGCTGGCCGAACAGCCGGCCGTACTGGGCCAGCAGCTCCGCGTGGGGATGTTTCAGCCGCTGTACCCGTCCCGCTTGGTGCCGGAAGGCTTCGGCCGTGTCTTTCAGGGGATCCAGGGTCGCCAGGCTGTCCAGGAAGGCATGCATGTCGTCGCTGTCGAATTCCTTGATCTCGCTCTGGCTCAGGGGAGCGGCGAAGAGGGCGGTGAACCAGTGGTAGAGTTCGGCCCGGCGGTGGGAGGTCACTTTGAAGTCTTGCATAATCCCCTCAACATTTGTTTGGGTACCGGATCCGGTCCCGGCGGCATGGCCGGACGCGGGTGAACGGCTAAAATGCCCATTCTATCTGGTTTAATGGCTATATCTACCCCGTATCGGCTGGTAAGGAGCCCATCAGCAACTTGTTATGCAACATTCAACTTTTTGTGAACTTTTCAACATAAAGATAAAAAAGTGTTGATAACCGGCGCCGCGGGGCTAGGCCGGGCCCTCCCTTGCGGGTAAACTCTAGCCTTACAGTGAAAACCGCATGAGTCAGGAGAAACGGATGTTAAAGCGTGACATGAATATCGCCGATTATGATCCCCAGCTGTGGCAGGCCATCAGTGATGAAACCGTGCGCCAGGAAGAGCATATCGAACTGATTGCTTCCGAGAACTACACCAGCCCGCGGGTGATGCAGGCGCAGGGCTCCCAGCTCACCAACAAGTACGCCGAAGGCTATCCGGGCAAGCGCTTCTATGGCGGCTGTGAGTATGTCGACATCGCCGAAGAGCTGGCCATCGAGCGCGCCAAGGCCCTGTTCGGCGCGACTTATGCCAACGTTCAGCCGCACTCCGGCTCCCAGGCCAACGCCGCCGTCTTCATGGCCCTGGTCAAGCCCGGCGATACCGTCATGGGCATGAACCTGGCCCACGGCGGCCACCTGACTCACGGTTCTCCCGCCAACTTCTCCGGCAAGATGTACAACATCGTCCCCTACGGCATCAACGACGCCGGCGTGCTCGATTACGAGGAGATGGAGCGCCTGGCGGTCGAGCACAAGCCGAAGATGATCATCGGTGGTTTCTCCGCCTTCTCCGGCCTGGTCGACTGGGCGCGCATGCGCGAGATCGCGGACAAGGTCGGTGCCTGGTTCATGGTCGACATGGCCCACGTGGCGGGCCTGATCGCCGCGGGTCAATACCCCAACCCGCTGCCCCACGCCCACGTGGTGACCACCACCACCCACAAGACCCTGGCCGGTCCCCGTGGTGGCCTGATCCTGTCCGCTTTCGGCGACGAAGATCTGGAGAAAAAGCTGAACTCCGCGGTCTTCCCCGGTGGTCAGGGCGGCCCGCTGATGCATATCATCGCCGCCAAGGCGGTGGCCTTCAAGGAAGCGATGGAGCCCGAGTTCAAGGAATACCAGGGCCAGGTGGTGAAGAACGCCCAGGCCATGGCCGATGAGTTCCAGAAGCGCGGCTACAAGGTAGTCTCCGGCGGTACCCACAACCACCTGTTCCTGCTCGACCTGATCGACAAGGACATCACCGGTAAGGAAGCCGATGCCGCCCTGGGCCGCGCCTTCATCACCGTGAACAAGAACGCCGTGCCCAACGATCCGCGTTCTCCCTTCGTCACCTCCGGCATCCGTATCGGTACCCCGGCGGTGACCCGCCGCGGCTTCAAGGAAGCCGAAGTGCGGCAGTTGGCCGGCTGGATCTGCGATGTGCTCGACAACATCAACGACGACGCTACCAGTGCCCGGGTGAAGGAGCAGGTGCTGGACATCTGCCGCCGCTTCCCGGTCTATGCCTGATCGCCGTTGACGGCAATATCAAACGGGGTCTGCGGACCCCGTTTTGTTAGGGCCGGGATGAGGGACTGGGGATTGGAGGCGGTCCCGAGTCCCCAATCCCGGATCCCCGCTCCTCTGGCAATCTCCAGTTCGCTTCTTTACACTAGGGCCATCGCCGGCCCCGCGGAGGCACCATGCACTGCCCCTTCTGTAACGCAACCGAAACCAAGGTCATCGACTCCCGCCTGGTGGGGGACGGCCTGCAGGTGCGCCGGCGGCGGGAATGCAATCTCTGCCGGGAGCGGTTTACCACCTTCGAGACCGCCGAGCTGGTGATGCCGCGGGTGATCAAAACCACCGGCATCCGCGAGCCCTTCAACGAAGACAAGCTGGAAGCCGGCATGCAGCGCGCACTGGAAAAGCGTCCGGTCAGCACCGAGGCCATCGAGCAGGCCATCAGCCGCATCAAGTCCCAGCTGCGCGCCACCGGCGAGCGGGAAGTCAAGTCCGAGCTTATCGGCAACCTGGTGATGGAAGAGCTCAAGCAGCTCGACAAGGTCGCCTATATCCGCTTCGCCTCCGTTTACCGCTGTTTCGAGGATCTGCGCCAATTCGGCGAGGAAATAGCCCGTCTGGAGCAATAAGTGTTCACCAAAGAAGATGCGTCCTGGATGGCCAGGGCGCTTGAGCTGGCCCGGCGCGGGCATTTTACCACCTCCCCCAACCCGGCCGTGGGCTGCGTGCTCGTCAGGCAAAACGAAGTGGTCGGCGAGGGGTATCATCAGAAGGCCGGCGAACCCCACGCGGAAGTGTTCGCCCTGCGCCAGGCCGGCCTCCGCGCCCGGGGCGCCACCGCCTACGTCACCCTGGAGCCTTGCTCCCATCACGGTCGCACCCCGCCCTGCGCCCAGGGACTGATCGACGGCGGTGTGGCCCGGGTGGTGGCGGCCATGGTGGATCCCAATCCCCGGGTCGCCGGGCGAGGACTGGCCATGCTGCAGGAGGCGGGCATCCAGGCCGAAGCCGGCCTGATGAACGAGGCGGCGGAGGCGGTCAACGTCGGTTTTCTGCACCGCATGCGCACCGGCCGTCCCTTCGTGACCGTCAAGCTGGCCGCCAGCCTGGACGGGCGCACCGCGCTCGCCAACGGCGAGAGCAAGTGGATCACCGGCCCCGAGGCCAGGCAGGACGTGCAGCGCCAGCGGGCCTTGAGCTGTGCCCTGCTGTCCGGGTCCGACACCGTGCTGGCCGACGACGCCACCCTCAACGTGCGCTGGCCGGAGCTGCCCGCCTCGGTGCGGGAGCACTATCCCGAGGCCGCGCTGCGCCAGCCGCTGCGCATCGTGGTCGATACCCGTAACCGGCTGCACCCGGGGTTGAGGCTTTTTTCCGTGCCCGGCCCGGTGCTGCTGCTGCGCGGCCAGATGACCGGCGGTTTCGGCCCCTGGGTGGAAGAGTGTGTGCTGCCGCGCGCCGGGAACGGCAAGCTCGATCTGCCGCTGCTGCTGGATGAACTGGGCCGGCGCCAGCTGAACCGGCTGTGGGTGGAGGCGGGAGCGCGGCTGAGCGGCGCCCTGCTCGGCCAGGGACTGGTGGACGAACTGGTGCTCTACCAGGCCCCCAGGTTGATGGGCAACATCGCCCGCGGCCTGTTCGAACTGCCGGAACTGACCGCCATGACCCAAGTGCCCATCCTGGAATGGCGGGACTGCCGCCGGGTGGGCGCCGATATCAAACTCGTTGTAAAGGTAAAAGACTGATGTTTACCGGTATTGTGGAAGCCACCGGCAGGCTTGCGGCGATCAGCCGCAAGGGCAAGGAGTCGGTGATCAGGATCCATTGCCCCGGGCTGGATCTGTCCGATGTCAAATTGGGCGACTCCATCGCCACCAACGGCGTCTGCCTGACGGTGACCGAACTGGGCAAGGACTACTACTGCGCCGACGTGTCCGGCGAAACCATCGCCCGCACCGGCTTCGCCGATTACCAGGCGGGCCAGCGAGTCAACCTGGAGAAGGCGCTGCTGCCCACCAGCCGGCTGGGTGGCCACATCGTTTCCGGCCATGTGGACGGGGTGGGCAAGGTGGTGCGCCGCACCCTGCTCGGCAACAGCCTGGAGCTGTGGGTCGAGGCGCCGGCCGGGCTGGCCCGCTATATCGCGGAGAAGGGCTCGATCACGGTGGACGGCATCAGCCTGACGGTGAACGCGGTGGACGGGGCGGGCTTTAAATTGACCCTGGTACCCCATACATTACAGGAAACCACACTCGATGACTGGCAGGTGGGCCGCAGCGTCAACCTGGAGGTCGACATTATCGCCCGCTATCTGGAACGACTGCTGACCGGCTCGCCGGCATCACCGCCCAGCGGACTGACCCTGGCGACCCTGGCCGCCAGCGGATTCGTGAAATAACAAGGGAGAATACCATGGCCTTAAGCAGTACCCAGGAAATTATCGACGATATCCGGCAGGGCAAGATGGTCATCCTGATGGATGACGAAGACCGGGAGAACGAAGGCGATCTGATCATGGCCGCCGAGCTGGTGCGCCCGGAAGACATCAACTTCATGGCCAAGTACGGTCGTGGCCTGATCTGCCTGACCCTGACCGAAAACCGCTGCCGCCAGCTCGACCTGCCGCTGATGGTCAGCCGCAACACCGAGCAGTTCTCCACCGCCTTCACCGTCTCCATCGAGGCGGCGGAAGGGGTGACCACCGGCATCTCCGCCGCCGACCGGGCCCGCACCGTGCAGGCGGCGGTAGCCAGGGACGCCAAGGCGGCGGACCTGGTGCAGCCGGGGCATATCTTCCCGCTCAAGGCGCAGAACGGCGGCGTGCTGACCCGCGCCGGCCATACCGAGGCCGGCTGCGACCTGGCCCGGCTGGCGGGACTGGAGCCGTCCTCGGTGATCGTCGAGATCCTGAACGAGGACGGCACCATGGCCCGGCGCCCGGACCTGGAAAAATTCGCCGAGCAGCATGGCGTCAAGCTCGGCACCATCGCCGATCTGATCGAATACCGCAATCAGAACGAAACCACCATCGAACAGGTGGCCCGTTGCAAGCTGCCGACCGAATACGGTGAATTCGAGCTGGTGACCTTTCGCGACACCATCGACAACCAGGTGCACTTCGCCCTGAAAAAAGGCGAGATCAGCGCCGAGCAGCCGACCCTGGTGCGGGTGCATATCCACGATGTGCTGACCGACGTGCTGATGACCGACCGCCATGCGGCGCGTACCTGGCCGCTGACCAAGTCCATGGCCCGCATCGCCGAAGAGGGCGGTGTGCTGGTGATCCTCGGCAAGGAGGAAACCCCGGATCACCTGCTGTCCCTGGTGCGCACCTTCGAGGCGGTGGACCGGGGCGAGCGCTCCGAGGGCGCCAAGTGGCAGGGTACCTCCCGCCGGGTGGGGGTGGGCTCCCAGATACTGCGTGCCATGGGCGTGGGCAAGATGAAGCTGCTGAGCTCGCCCAAGCGCTACCACGCCCTCTCCGGCTTCGGCCTGGAAGTGGTGGAGTACATCACCGACTGACGGCCAGGCCGCGATGACGAGGCCCGCTCCCGAGCGGGCTTTTTATCGAGTGCCGATTGAGTTTTGCTCCGTATGGGTCAACAATAGCGGCCACCACTAAAGGAATAGCGAATCAAGGTAACAGGAGAGCCTATGGCCGTCTGGGGTAGGGGACTCAGGGCAAAGTCCGTGCTCGCGTTGTTGCTGGCCTGCCTGCTGGCCTTTATCCCGGCCGGCGGCGTCGGCTGGCGGATGCTGGCCTCGGTGCAGGAACACTTCGGCCTGGCCTATGCCCGCAATTTCACCCAGCTGAACCGGCAGAACATACTGGTGCCGCTGTCGCGGGATCTGGCCCTGGCCCGGCGTTTCGCCGACTCGGTGCTGACCCGCCAGTGGCTGCGGGAAGAGGCGGACGCCGACAAGAAGGCCCTGCTGCTCCGGGAGGCCGACGGTTTCGCCGGTGATTTCAGCAGCCACTCCTATTTCCTGATCAGCGCCGGCAGCCGCGACTACTACTACCGGGAGGCGGGTGCGCCCTTCACCGGCGAGCCCCGGTACCGGCTCGACCCCGACAGCCCCGACGATCGGTGGTTCTTCAATATCCTGGCCAGCGGCGACAAGCTCAATATCAACGTCAACCGCGATACCCGGCTCGGCACCACCCGGGTGTGGCTGAACGTGCTGGTGGAAGAGGAGGGCATCCCCCTCGGCCTGGCCGGCACCGGCATCGATCTGACCCGCTTCATCCAGGATTTCATCGCCACCGATGAGCTGGGGGTGACGCCGATGATCATCGACGGGCAGGGCGCCTTCCAGGCCCATCCGGACCCTGATCTCATCGCCCTGGGCTCGGCTGCCGGCATCCGTGGCGACCAGCGCCACCTGCCCGATCTGCTCGGCTCACCGGAAGAGGGGGATCGCCTGGCTCAACTGCTGCGGGAGGCCGCCTCGGCTCCCGAGTCGGTCGGTACCGGCTGGTTCACCCTGGACGGACGGCGCCAGCTGCTGGCGGTGAGCTTCATTCCTGAACTCGGCTGGTATGTGGTGACGGCGGTGGACATGAACGCGGCCCAGGTGTTGGAGGCCGGTTTCGTCAACAACGCCCTGGCGGCCTTCGCCATCATGATGGCGGTGTTGCTGCTGGCGCTGGTCTACGCGGTGGACAGGATCATGCTCAGGCCGCTGCGCCGGCTGCAGGGTTCGGCCACCGCCATCGCCCAGGGGCGTTACGATGTTTCGCTGCCGGCGCCGTCGGGGGACGAGATCGGCGATCTGAGCGAAGCCTTCGGGGTGATGGCGGACAAGGTGCGCAGCCACACCGAAGAGCTGGAACACAAGGTGCGCACCCGCACCCGCGAGCTGGAAGAGGCCAACCGCAAGATGCGCCAGGCCCACCAGCAGATCAACGATTCCATCGACTACGCCAGCCTGATCCAGCGCGCCATCCTGCCCGACCAGCAACTGACCAAGGTACTGGGCGAGCATCATTTCGTGCTCTGGCACCCGCGCGACGTGGTGGGCGGCGATTTCTACCTCTTCCACCCCGGCGAGCGGGAGCGGTTCCTGGTCGGGGTGGTGGACTGCGCCGGCCATGGGGTGCCCGGGGCCCTGATGACCATGCTGGCCCGGGCGGCGCTGGATCATGCCATCCGCGAGCGAGGCATCGCCTCGCCCGCCGCCATCCTGCAACTGACCGACACCACCCTGCGCGGCATGCTGCAGGACTGCGATCTGCCCCGGGGCCTGGCCACCAACATGGACGTGGGCCTGGCCTATGTGGCGCCGGCGGAGCGGCAACTGGTGTTCGCCGGCGCCAAGATGTCGCTGTACCACAGCGATGGCGGGCAGGTTGCCGAGGTCAAGGGCAGCCGGCGTACCCTGCTGGACCGGCGGGAGGTCCGTTTCGAGGATGTGCCGCTGGCGCTGAGGCCCGGGCATATCTATTATCTGGCCACCGATGGCTACCTGGATCAGGCAGGTGGCAGCAAGGGATTCGGCCTGGGCAGCAGCCAGTTCCGGGAGCTGTTGCGTACCCACGCCCAGCTGCCGCTGGCCGAGCAGGCCGAGGCGCTGAAGCGGGCGCTCGACCACTATCGGGGCGGCCATCCGCAGCGGGACGATATGACCCTGCTGGCCTTCAGGACAGACTCGTGTTGAATAAGGATTTTCTGATGCAACCCATTGATCTGCTCTCGATAAGGGAGCAATTTAACCGCAACCAGATATTGCTTTGTTTTAACGGCCCTATCTCCCGCAGCCTGATCGAAGAGATTGGCAACGCCCTCAAGAATTACCTGCAGGCGGAGAAGGCCCAGCCGTCGGCGGCGATGGACGTGTTCGGGGTCTATATCGAGCTGACCCAGAACATCCGCCATTACGCCTCCCGCCTGGGCTACGGCGACAGCGAGGGCTCGGCGACGGTGGTGGTGGCCCGCGACCCGGAGGGACACTACCTGGTGCTGGCGGGCAACCAGGTCGAACTGGCCGACGGCCAGGCGCTGTGCCGGCGCATCGACCAGCTGGCGACCATGGACAAGGCCGGGCTCAAGGCGGCCTACAAGACCCAGCTGCGTCGGCCGCGCGGCGACGACGTTGCCTCGGGCGCCGGCCTGGGGTTGCTGGACGTGGCCAGAAAATCGTCCCGTCCGATGGTCGCCAAGCTGGTGGAAACCGGGACCGGCCGGGGTTTTTTCAGTTTGTTGGCGGTGATATGAGCGACATGTCGGAGCTAGCTATGAATTCATTGAACGTGGCAGCCACCCAGTCCACCCCGGAGATCCGCTGCGATGCCGGCAGTGGGGTGGTGTGCATGCGGGGAGACTCCTACCCGGAGAACTCCTTCGAGTTTTTTACTGACGTCATCGAGTGGGTCGAACAGTTCCTGCAGCAGTCGGACACACCGCTGCGGCTGGAACTGCACCTCATCTACATGAACACCAGCAGCGTCAAGGCGATGATGGATATCTTCGACCTGCTGGAGGCGGCCTTTGCCAGGGGGGGCGAGGTCATGGTGCAGTGGTATTACGATCCGGACAACGAGCGGGTGGTGGAACTGGCCGAAGAGTTCCGGGAGGACTGCACCTTCCCCTTTGCGATAGTACCCCATGACTGAACCGGGCCGCCCGTCCGCCGGGGAGGATCCCGTCGCCTGGCTGGAATCGCTGCTGTGCGCCCCGGAGCACCGGGACAATCCCCTGCTGCCGGCGCTGGAGGTACTGCTGGCGCGGGATCGGGAGCAGCGTGCGCGGCTGGAACGGTTGCTGCGCATCTCCGACTGCAGTCACGACGTGGCGCGCTCCCATACCCAGGAGCTGCTGCAGCAGTACGACAAGCAGTTGCGCCGGCTGGAAAAGATCACCCGGATCTCGGACCGTTACCAGCAAAACCTGCTCGAGCTCAACGAACGGCTCCGCCAAGCGGCGCTGCGGGATCCGCTGACCGGGCTGGCCAACCGCCGGCTGCTGATGGCGCGCCTGCAGGAAGAGCAGGAACGCCAGCGGCGCACCGGCGAGGTGTTCAGCCTGGCCATGCTGGACGTGGATCATTTCAAGCGCATCAACGACGCCTTCGGCCACGACGCGGGGGATCAGGTGCTGTGTCGCATGGCCGGGGCGATAGAACGCCAGCTGCGCCGCTATGATCTCTGTGCCCGCTGGGGTGGCGAAGAGTTCCTGATCCTGCTGCCGGCCACACCCCTGGCCCAGGCCAGGCAGATGGCCGAACGGGTGATGACGGCGGTGCGCGAGATCAGCCTGGCGGACATCGACGAGGCCATTGCCCTGACCGCCAGCATCGGGTTGGTGCAGTGGCGGCCGGATGAAGGGATCGACGGCACCATCCAGCGAGCCGACAGCGCCCTGATCCAGGCCAAGCGCAACGGGCGCGACCGGCTGCAGATGGCGCCGTCATGAACGGGAGGAGACGCTGATGGCGACGATATTGGGGCCGGATGATTTTATCGACATGCCCTGGAAGAATGGCGGCGGGATGACCCGCGAGCTGTATCGCCTGAATGGCGGGCCGGGCGAGGACTTCGCACTGCGCCTGTCCATGGCCAGGGTCGGGCAGAGCGGGCCCTTTTCGTTTTTTCCCGGCATCGACCGGGTGCTGATGCTGGTGGAGGGCGAGGGCTTCGAACTTGGGCTGGACGATGGCAGCCGGCGGCGGCTGGCCGAGCCCTTCGTGCCGTTCCGGTTTGCGGGCGAGCAGGCGGTGGACTGCCGCCTGCTCGGCGGCGAATGCCTGGACTTCAACCTGATGACGGCCCGTACCTGGGGTCGGGCCGAGCCGATCGTCCATGCCCTGGCCGCCGGCCGGGGTTACCACGGCGAGCCCGGGCCGGGGCGGCTGTTGTACCTGCATGGCCCCGCGCCCCGGCTATGGGTGCTGGCGCCCGGCGAAACCCTGGAGCTCGAGCCCGGCGACCAGCCCCGGATACTGGTCGAGATCCTGCTCTATCCCCTGGCCGAACACGGAGCCTGACATGAACAGTTTGCCTTTTATCACCCGAGACACCGGCCCCCGGCCGGACGCCAGCATCATCTGGCTGCACGGCCTGGGCGCCGACGGCCATGACTTCGTTCCCATCGTGCCCGAGCTGCGGCTGCCGCCGGCGCTGCAGATCCGTTTCATCTTTCCCCATGCGCCCGCCATCCCGGTCACGGTGAACGGCGGCCTGGTGATGCCGGCCTGGTACGACATCCTGTCGATGCAGATCGAGCGCAAGGTGGACGAGGTGCAGCTCGGGGCCGCCGCCGCCGCCGTGCAGGAGCTGATCGGCCAGGAGCTGGCGCGGGGCGTCGACAGCCGTCGCATCCTGCTGGCGGGCTTTTCCCAGGGCGGCGCCGTGGCCTACCAGGCGGCGCTGAGCTTCGACCGGCCCCTGGCGGGCCTTATCGCCATGTCCACCTATTTTGCCACCGCCGACTCCATCGATCTCCACGAGTCCAACCGGCAACTGCCGGTGCAGGTGCTGCACGGCAGCCGGGATCCGGTGGTGCCCGAACAGCTCGGCCTGCAGGCCTGCCACCGGCTGGAGCAGTTCGGCCTGTTGCCGGAATACCACAGTTACCCCATGGAGCACGGCCTGTGTCCGGCGGAAATCGCGGATATCTCCCGCTTCATCCGCCGTTGTCTGGCCGGCGACCCCTCATCCTGATAGCGAGAACGCACATGAACCTGGAACAATTGCAGACACAACTGGCACAGCAACCCGAGCACATCGAGTTCGGCGAGGTGATCGCCCTGATCGACAGCCTGTACGACTTTACGCCCGCCGCCTTCACCAACGGCGAGCAGGACAATCCGGCGGGGCAGAACAACGGCTCCTGCAAGCTGTTTGCCTTTGCCCGGCTGCAGGGCTTTACCGAGGAGGAAACCCTGGCCTGCTTCGGCGCCTTTTACCGGGAGGATGTGCTCGGGCACCCGGAGGGCGGGGATCATCAGAACATCCGCAATTTCATCAAAACCGGCTGGTTGGGCATCGAATTCGCCGACCAGCCGCTCAGCCCCAAAGCCTGATCCGAGGACAGCCCCATGGCCGGAGCCAGTTTGCTCACCCTGCTCGACGATATCGCCAGCGTACTGGATGACGTGTCCCTGATGACCAAGGTGGCGGCCAAGAAGACCGCCGGCGTACTGGGCGACGATCTGGCGCTGAACGCCCAGCAGGTTTCCGGGGTCAGCGCCGACCGGGAGCTGCCGGTGGTCTGGGCGGTGGCCAGGGGCTCGCTGTACAACAAGCTGATCCTGGTGCCGGCGGCGCTGTTGATCAGCACCCTGGCGCCCTGGGCCATTCTGCCGCTGCTGATGCTGGGCGGCGCCTTCCTCTGCTTCGAGGGGGCGGAAAAACTGCTGCACGGCCTGGGGCGGGAGCCGGACGGCCACGCCCGCCAGCCGCCCGAGCCGGTGGATCTGGTGGCATTCGAGCGCGACAAGATAAAGGCGGCGATCCGTACCGATTTCATCCTGTCCGCCGAGATTATCGTCATCACCCTGGGCACCGTGGCCGGGGCGGGTTTCGGCATGCGGCTGGCGGTGCTGGCCGGTATCGGCCTGCTGATGACGGTGGGGGTCTATGGCCTGGTGGCCGCCATCGTCAAGCTGGACGACGCCGGCCTCTACCTGAGCCGCCAGGGCGCGCCCTGGCGCCGGCTGGGACTGTTTCTACTCGCCGCCTGTCCCTACCTGATGAAGTTGCTGTCGGTGGTGGGCACCGCCGCCATGTTCCTGGTGGGCGGCGGCATTCTGTTGCACGGCCTGCCGTTCGCCGAGAACTTTGTGCACCACTGGGCCGACCTTATCGCCGGGGTGCCCGGCATCGGTGCCGTGCTGGCCTGGCTGGTGCCCGGCCTGCTCAACGGCCTGGCCGGGGTGGCCGCCGGCGCCCTGGTACTGGCGGCGGTCTCGCTGTTCGGCTGGCTGCACCGGCCGGCCCGTTAGCGGATCCGGGTCCGGTACCAGGCCAGCAGGTTGCGGCTGCGGTAGCTGAGCAGGGCCAGCAGGATCAGCAGGCAGCCGAGGATCTTCTGCGGCGGCATGGGTTCGTGGTACCAGAACACGCTGATCAGCACCGTCCACACCGGCTCCAGCATCATGATGATGGCGGCGTTGGCCACGTTGCTCAGTTTCTGTCCCGTGGTCTGGCAGGCGAAGCGCAGCGAGGTGGCCAGCAGCACGCTGGCGACAAACCAGCCCCAGATATGGGAAGGCACGCTGTCCGGCCAGTGTTCGAACAGGGCGGAATAGAGCAGGTTGATCACCCCGGTCACCGCCAACTGGATACAGGTGAGCGCCACCGGCGGAATGCGCCGGGCGAAGCGGCTGTTGAGGTTGAAGTAGAGCGCCATCGACAGCGACGCCAGCAGGAACAGCAGCTGGCCGAGGGACAGGCTGAGCCCGCTGCCCATGGTGAGCAGGAACAGGCCGGCCACGGCGATGGGCAGGGCGGTCCAGAAGGCGCGGGTGGGGCGCTCCTTGAACAGCACCCAGGCCAGCAGCGGCACCATCAGCATCGACAGGCTCATGATAAAGGCCCCTTCGCCGATGCCGGCGCTGTGGGACACCGCCTGGATCCAGCACAGCAGGTTCAGGCCCATGACGGTGCCCACGGCGGCGGCCCTGAGCAGGTTGGCCCGCGGAATGTCGCGCAGTTGGCGCCAGCAGAACGGCAGCAGCAGCAGGGCGGCGAGCAGGAAACGCCAGCCGACGAAGCCGGCGGCCGGCAACCCCTGAATCGCCTCCTTGGAAAACAGCCAGCCGGCGGAGGCCAGCAGGGTGGCCGCCAGGATAAAGAGATCGCCTCGCCGTTCCGGCAACATAGTTGACACCCCGATAGAGAAAGACAGCCCGCCCGGCGGGGGCGGTGGTGATGGCCATCGAAAGTTGCGATGGTAACTGAGTCGTCTACTCTATGCCATTCGGGAGCATTTGCACACACCGGGTTGTCAGATGGAGACGGTCGGGTGATGGCGTTCCATGATGGCTTTCAATGCCGCCATCTTGTCGGTGCTCGGCGGGGTGAGCCCGGCCAGCGGATAGGCCTGGCCGAAGCTGGCCCATTTGTGGCTGCCCAGGTTGTGGTAGGGCAGCAGCTCCACCTTTTCCACCGCCGGGCCCAGGCCGGCGATAAAGCGGCCGAGGGCGTCGATGTCGGCCTCGTCGTCGCTCCAGCCCGGCACCACCACGTGGCGGATCCACATGGCCTGGCCCCGTTCGGCCAGGTGCCTGGCCAGCGCCAGGGCGAAGCGGTTGCTGACCTGGGTCAGCGGGATATGCTGTTCGTCGCGGATATGCTTGAGATCGAGCAGCACCAGATCGGTGTTGTCGAGCAGCCGGTCGAGGGCGGCGTCGTGATGATGCACGAAGCCGTTGGTGTCCAGGCAGGTGTGCAGGCCCTGGGCCTGGCAGGCCTCGAACAATTCGGTGACGAAGGGCAGCTGCAGCAGGGGTTCGCCGCCGGAAACGGTAATGCCGCCGCCGGAAGCCTGCATAAAGGGCCGGTAGCTCAGCAGCTCCGGCATCAGCTCGGCCACCGTCACCTCGTGGCCGGTGTCGGTGTCCCAGGTATCCCGGTTGTGGCAGTACAGGCAGCGCATCAGGCAGCCCTGCATAAACACCAGGAAGCGGATGCCGGGACCGTCGACGGTGGCGCAGCTTTCGGTGGAATGGATTCGTCCGCTAATGGCCATGGTTCCTCCCCAAGACAAATAACAAGGATAGATGCGGTGGGCGGAGCCGCCTGCTGGCATTACCCTCAGACGGCGTCGGGGCTGGAAAGAGGCAACAGGGATGGCCTCCGCCGACCGTCACCTGCCAGGGATGGCAGGTGCGAGCGTACAGGGAGGTATTCACAGCGTGTCGGCGGAGGTGGCCCTGTTGCCTCTTCTCTGCGTCACATCAGACAGCCGGACTTGTGACGAAAAGTCCGGCTTCCAGCCCCCTACATCGACTCGGTAAAGGTCCGGGTGATCACATCCCGTTGCTGCTCGGGGGTCAGGGCGTTGAAGCGCACCGCGTAGCCCGACACCCTGATGGTCAGCTGGGGGTACTTGTCCGGGTGCTCGATGGCGTCGAGCAGCATCTCCCGGTTCATCACGTTGACGTTGAGGTGCTGGCCGCCCTCGCGTCCGGCCTCGTGATGGAAGTAACCGTCCATCAGCGCCGCCAGGTTGCGTTGCTGGCCTTCACCATCCTTGCCCAGCGCCTTCGGCACGATGGAGAAGGTGTAGGAGATCCCGTCCTTGGCGTGGCTGAAGGGCAGCTTGGCCACCGAGGTCAAGGAAGCCAGGGCGCCTTTCTCATCCCGGCCGTGCATGGGGTTGGCACCGGGGCCGAAGGGCTCCCCGGCACGGCGACCGTCCGGAGTGTTGCCGGTTTTTTTGCCGTACACCACGTTGGAGGTGATGGTCAGCACCGACTGGGTCGGAATGGCGTCCCGGTAGCAGGGGTGGGCCTGGATCTTGTCCATAAAGCGGCGCACCAGATCGCAGGCGATGTCGTCCACCCGGTCGTCGTTGTTGCCGAATTTAGGGAAATCGCCCTCTATCTCGAAATCCACCGCCAGTCCGGACTCGTCGCGCACCGGTTTCACCCTGGCGTACTTGATGGCGCTGAGGGAGTCGGCGGCCACCGACAGCCCGGCGATACCGCAGGCCATGGTGCGCACCACCTCCTTGTCGTGGAACGCCATCTGGATGGCCTCGTAGGCGTATTTGTCGTGACTGTAGTGGATCACGTTGAGGGCGGTCACGTACTGGGTGGCCAGCCAGTCCATCAGGCTGTCGAGGCGGCTCATCACCAGGCCATAGTCCAGCACCTCGCCCTGGAGCGGCTCGGCTGTGGGGCCGACCTGGATGTTCAGTTTCTCGTCCACACCGCCGTTGATGGCGTAGAGCAGGGTCTTGGCCAGGTTGGCGCGGGCGCCGAAGAACTGCATCTGCTTGCCCACCACCATGGGGGAGACACAACAGGCGATGGCATAGTCGTCGGAATCGAAGTCCACGCGCATCAGATCGTCGTTTTCGTACTGGATGGCGGAGGTGTCGATGGACACCCTGGCCACGTAGTCCTTGAACGCCCGCGGCAGTTGCTCGGACCAGAGCACGGTCAGGTTCGGCTCCGGGCTGGGGCCCATGTTGTACAGGCTGTGCAGGTAGCGGAAGCTGGTTTTGGTGACCAGGGGGCGGCCGTCCAGGCCCATGCCGGCCAGGGACTCGGTGGCCCAGATGGGGTCGCCGGAGAACAGCTCGTCATATTCCGGGGTACGCAGGAAACGGACCATGCGCAGCTTCATGATGAAGTGATCCACCAGCTCCTGGGCCTGGGCCTCGGTCAGGGCGCCTTCACGCCGATCCCGCTCGATATAAACATCGAGGAAAGTGGAGGTGCGTCCCAGCGACATGGCGGCGCCGTTCTGGGACTTGATGGCGGCCAGGTAGGCGAAGTACAGCCATTGCACCGCTTCCCTGGCATTGGCGGCGGGGCGACCGAGGTCGAAACCGTAGCCGGCGGCCATGGTCTTGAGATCGGCCAGGGCGCGTACCTGCTCGGCCAGCTCCTCGCGCAGTTGCAGGGTGCGGGAGAGATCGATGCCTGCTTCGAGGTCCGCCTGGGTGGAGGCGAGCTGGGCCTGTTTGTCCTGGATCAGGAAGTCCACGCCGTACAGGGCGCAGCGGCGGTAGTCGCCGATGATGCGGCCGCGGCCATAGGCATCGGGCAGGCCGGTGAGCACCCCGGACTTGCGGCAGTTGAGGATGTCCTGGGTGTAGAGGTCGAACACCGCCTGGTTGTGGGTCTTGCGGTAGTCGGAAAATACCTTGCTCACCTGCGGATCCAGCTCGCGGCCATAGGCCTGGCAGGAAGCCTCGACCATGCGCACGCCGCCATAGGGCATGATGGCGCGCTTGAGCGGCGCCTCGGTCTGCAGGCCGACCACCTGCTCCAGCTCCCGGTCGATGTAGCCGGGGGCGTGGGAGGTGATGGTGGACGGATTGCCGGTGTCGAAGTCGAGCGGGGCGTGGGTGCGGTTTTCCTCGGCGATGCCGATCATCACCTGCTCCCACAGGGCGAGGGTGGCCGGGGTCGGGCCGGCGAGGAAGCGGCCGTCGCCCTCGTAGGGGCTGTAGTTGGCCTGGATAAAGTCGCGTACCTTGACTTCCGTTTGCCAGCTTTCCCCACCGAAGCCACGCCAGGCGTGCTCTACGTTGTTGTTGACCTGTGCCATAAAAACCTCCGCTGAACGGGTGGTGGCGCCCTGGTGATAAAGGGCGGGCGCCATTACCGGATAGCGTCAGACTACTGCCGGGGAGGTAGCCGGCCTTTGATCTGGATCAAGCCTGGTTCCTGAATCTTTGTAATTTTACTACATTTTGATGTAACAACCGGTGCCGCCGCGACGTCAGCCACGGATCTCATCGGCGAGAGGGGAGCGGTGCCGTTTGCTGTGTGGTTCTTTGGTCACCCCCGCGAAGGCGGAAGTCCATCAGGCCCGGCCGGAAACAAGACCGAGACACTCCGCCCCTGGATGCCCGCCTTCGCGGGCATGACGGTTTTGCCCACCCCCATGTGGGGATTTGACCCTGGACGTGCCCTGTATCTACGGGGATTTGAGCCTGGTCGGAAGTACGCAATGTAGTAATAAATAGCATACCTGTCCCGGTGCCGACCTCGGGTGGGGCCCAGGCTTTTGTCAATCGTCGATTGTGCTAGAATGTGCGCACTTTTCTGCAAACAAGGATTCCCATGAAGGTAATCGAAGGGCTCATGGCCGCACCCGAGGCCAAGGTGGCCATCGTGGTGGCGCGCTTCAACAGCTTTATCAACGACAGCCTGGTGGCTGGCGCCCTGGACGTGCTCAAGCGCCAGGGACAGGTCGGCGATGACAACATCACCCTGGTTCGGGTACCGGGGGCAGTGGAGATCCCGCTGGTGTGCAAAAAACTCGCCAAGCGTGGCCAGTACGATGCCATTATCGCCCTGGGCTGTGTCATCCGCGGCGGCACCTATCACTTCGATCTGGT
Organism: Zobellella endophytica; assembly: GCF_003012775.1. GTDB lineage: Bacteria > Pseudomonadota > Gammaproteobacteria > Enterobacterales > Aeromonadaceae > Oceanimonas > Oceanimonas endophytica. The sequence continues at coordinate 121,187 of NZ_PXYG01000005.1, forward strand.
CGCCAACGAGAACAGCAAGGGCATGGCCGGCGTGATGATGGAATTTGAAGTGCCCATCGCCTTCGGCGTGCTGACCACCGAAAACATCGAACAAGCCATCGAGCGTGCTGGCACCAAGGCGGGTAACAAGGGCGCGGAAGCGGCCCTCAGCGCACTTGAAATGATCAACGTCCTGCAGCAGCTGGACTAAAAGGAGTACTGCATTGAAACCGTCTGAACGCCGCAAGGCCCGCCGTCTCGCCACCCAGGCCATTTACCAATGGCAGATGACCAGGGATAACGTCGCCGATATCGCCCAGCAGTTTGTGCTGGAACAGGATACCAAGGGCGTGGATCTGGATTATTTCCGTGATCTGCTGTTTGGGGTCTCGGTGCATGCCACCGAGCTGGACGCGGTGTTTTCTCCTTACCTGTCCCGTCCGCTCGCCGAGCTGGACGTGGTGGACAAGGCGGTGCTGCGGTTGGCCACCTACGAGCTGACCCGGCGTGAGGATGTGCCTTATCGGGTGGTGATCAACGAAGCCATCGAGTTGGCGAAGGCGTTTGCCGCCGAAGAGAGCCACAAGTTTGTGAACGGTGTGCTCGATAAGGTCGTCAAGCAGTTGAAAAAATAACGACAAGCATCGGGAAAAAGCCAGCAGCCGCTGGCTTTTCATTTTCTATGAATGAATTTGAAATAATAAAACACTATTTTACCGCCGACAGCGGCCGCAAGGACGTGATCATGGGGCCGGGGGACGACTGCGCCCTGCTGCAGGTCCCCGCCCAGACCCTGTTGGCGGTGAGCACGGACACCCTGGTCAGCGGGGTGCACTTTTTTGCGGATATGGAACCCTCGGCCCTCGGACACAAGGCGCTGGCGGTCAACTTGTCGGATCTGGCGGCCATGGGCGCGGATCCGCGCTGGGTTTCGCTGGCGCTGACCCTGCCCGCGGTCGACGAGGTGTGGATCAAGGGCTTTTGTGCCGGCTTCTTCGAGCTGGCGGAATATTACAACGTCGCCCTGGTGGGCGGTGATATGACCCGGGGGCCGTTGTCCATCACCGTCACCGTGCACGGCACCCTGCCCGAGGGCAAGGGACTCAGGCGCAACGGCGCCCGGATCGGGGACGGCATCTATGTCACCGGCACCCTGGGGGATGCGGCCCTGGGTCTGAAGGCGGCGCTCGGCGAGGCCAGGGTGCCGGCGGCCCACCTGGAGTTTGTGCGCAACAAGCTGGAACACCCCCATCCCCGCATCCTGGCGGGGCAGGCGCTGCGCGACATCGCCTCCAGTGCACTCGACATTTCCGATGGCCTGGCCGGGGATCTGGGGCACATAGTGACGGCCTCCGGGGTTCGTGCCCAGCTGGAGCTGGAGCAGTTGCCCCTGAGCGAGGCCATGCTGGCCTCGGTGTCCAGGGAGCAGGCCTGGCAACTGGCGCTGACCGGCGGTGACGACTACGAGCTGTGCTTTACCGTGCCCGAGTCGCATCGCGGTCTGCTGGACACCGCCTTGTCCCACTGCGGGGTCAAGTTCACCCGCATCGGCCGGCTGGTTCCCGGCGAGCCGGGACTCGAGCTGCTGGCCGACGGAGGCCCCTGCGAGCTCGATCTCCACGGCTGGGATCATTTCCGGAGCCGGCCATGAGAAAGCCCGAGCTGGCGGCGCTCAGGCTGTCCAATCCGCTGCACCTGCTGGCCCTGGGCTTCGGCTCCGGCCTGAGCCCGGTGATGCCCGGCACCATGGGCACCCTGGCGGCGATCCCGCTCTACTGGCTGGTGCAGGGGCTGCCGCTCGGCTGGTACCTGCTGTTGCTGGCGCTGGGCTTCGTGGCCGGCATCAAAATCTGCGAGGCGGCCACCAACGCCATCGGCCGCCACGATCACGGCGCCATCGTGTGGGACGAGATCATCGGTTTCGGCATCACCATGATAGCGGCGCCGGCGGGCTGGGGCTGGATCGCGGCTGGCTTCGTGCTGTTCCGCTTCTTCGATATCGTCAAGCCCTGGCCCATCCGCTGGTTCGACCGCCGGGTGCATGGCGGTTTCGGCATCATGCTGGACGACGTTATCGCCGGCCTGTTCGCCCTGGCCTGTCTGCAGGGGCTGGCCGTCCTGTTGTAGCCGCCAAGGGCCCGGATTCGCCGTTGTCCCGGGGATGCCGTCAGCAGCATGGCGGCATCCCCGGTCTTTTTTCGCGACGCAAACGTTTTCCTCTTCCCATTCCCCGATCCCGCTCACTGTCCGCCATTCGGACGCTTGCTTTTTAGAGTAAAATTTCTATTCTATTTCACTGCGAGGCGATCTACTTTAAGACGCAGTATTAGTCATAAATTCTGAATGTGCCGTCATGAGTGAAGTTTGTTACTAATTTTGTGAGATTGATCCGGATATATGAGGTTCCGTTTTTTGAGAACGGGCTTACAATACTTGCAAATGTTACTTTTTTGTTGCCGTCGTCCCGTGTATTCAAAACGGGTCGCGAATAAAGTCGTTATGCGGCCCGGGCGCCGGGGCTGGTCGGCAACGGGCGTTGAAGCCGCAGCGGTGTCGAGCCACCGCCGCTATCAAGGATGCCGTATCGAGGGGCTTGCCCCGGTTAAGGATGAACATGTCCCTGCTAGAAGTGAAACACCTGCGGATCGAGTATCCGTCCCGCCACGGCGTCATGGCCGCCGTCGAAGATCTTTCCTTCAACATCGAAAAGGGTGAAATACTCGGGGTGGTCGGTGAGTCCGGCGCCGGCAAGTCGACCATCGGCAACGCCGTCATCGACCTGCTGAGCCCGCCCGGGCGCATCGCCAGCGGCGACGTTTACCTGGACGGGGAAAAAATTTCCGACCTGGATCCCGCGGCCATCCGCGCCGTGCGCGGCCGGCGCATCGGTTTTATCTTCCAGGATCCCATGACCTCGCTCAATCCGCTGTTCACGGTGGAATACCAGATGGTGGAGACCCTGCTGGCCAATACCGGCATGAGCCGGGAGCAGGCCCGCAAGAAGGCGGTGTCGTTGCTCGAGGCGGTGGGCATTCCCCAGCCCGAGCTGCGCATCAAACAGTATCCGCACCAGTTTTCCGGCGGCATGCGCCAGCGGGTGGTGATCGCCATCGCCCTGTCGTGCGATCCGGAGCTGATCATCGCCGACGAGCCCACCACCGCCCTGGACGTGTCCATCCAGGATCAGATCCTCACCCTCATCCGCACCCTGTGCAAGGAGCGCAACGTGGGCTGCATGCTGGTCACCCACGACATGGGCGTGGTGTCGAACGTGACCGACCGGGTGGCGGTGATGTACCGCGGCCGGCTGGTGGAAATCGGCCCTACCGCCAAGGTGCTGGGCACGCCTACACCCGCAGTTTGATCTCCGCCGTGCCCCGCTCCGACGTCAAGCTGGTGCGCTTCCCGCTGGTGTCCTATATCGAGGATGCCAAGGAAATGAGCCACCTGGATCTCAAGCATCACTGGTTGGGCCAGAGCCAGGATCAGCGGCAATATCAGGGTGCCCTGCTCAGGGTGGAGCACTGCAACCTGCGCTTCGTGACCAGGGATTCCTTCTTCCCCTCGCGCCGGGAATACCTGCAGGCCACCAACGACGTCAGCTTCGAGATCGTCGAAGGCGAAACCTTCGGCCTGGTGGGGGAGTCCGGCTCCGGCAAGTCCACCATCGCCCGCGCCATCACCGGCCTCTATCCGCCCGACAGCGGCCAGATCTGGTTCGAAGGCATCGAGCTCACCGCCATCAAGACCGAGCAGGAACGCCGCCCCCTGCGCCGGCAGATGCAGATGGTGTTCCAGAATCCCTATTCCTCCCTCAATCCGCGCATGCGGGTGGAGGACATCATCGCCGAGCCGATCCGCTTCCACCGACTGGCCGGGAGCGAGGCGCAGACGCGCGGCATCGTCGCCGACCTGCTCGACTACGTGGGCCTGGGCCGGGCGGCGGGGGTCAAGTTTCCCCACGAATTTTCCGGCGGCCAGCGCCAGCGCATCTCCATCGCCCGGGCCCTGGCCACCCGGCCGCGGCTGCTGATCTGCGACGAGCCTACCTCGGCGCTGGATGTCTCGGTGCAGGCACAAATCCTCAACCTGCTCAAGGATTTGCAGGACGAACTCAGGCTGACCATGCTGTTCATCAGCCACGATCTGCCGGTGATCCGGCAGATGTGCGACCGTATCGGGGTGATGAAAAAAGGCACCCTGGTGGAGGTGGCGCCGACCGAACAACTCTTTACCCAGGCGGCGGATCCCTACAGCCGCTCGCTGATTTCCCTGATGCCCGAATTCAAGGGCATGTCCCGGGAAGGTCTGGATATTTCAGACGTGGCCGCCGGCCAAAACTAATCCCATCGACGGAGTGTGAAATGAAAAAAGGACTCAACAAAGTAACAGCGGCGCTGCTTGCCGCCGGTTTCGCCTTCAGCCTGCAGGCGGCGGACATCACCATCGCCTACGACTCGGATCCCACCTCCATGGATCCCCACGAGCAGTTGTCGGGCCAGACCCTGGAGATGTCGCACCTGCTGTTCGACCCCCTGGTGCGCTGGACCAAGGAGTTCGACTTCGAGCCCCGGCTGGCGGAAAAGTGGGAGCGGATCGACGAGGAAACCATGCGTTTCCACCTGCGCCAGGGCGTCAAGTTTCACAGCGGCAACGACTTCACCGCCGACGACGTGGTCTGGACCTTCAACCGGCTGAAGGAATCCCCCGACTTCAAGGCCATCTTCGAGCCCTTTGTCGAGGCGGTGAAGGTGGACGATCATACCGTGGATCTGGTGACCACCGGCCCCTTCCCGCTGGTGCTGAACACCGTGACCTACCTGTTCCCGATGGACTCCCAGTTCTACAGCGGCACTACCGAGGACGGCAAGGACAAGGGAGAAGTGGCCAAACACGGCAGCTCCTTCGCCTCCACCAACACCTCGGGCACCGGCCCCTTCAAGCTCAAGTTCCGCCAGCAGGGGGTGAAGGTGGAATACGAGCGCCATGCCGACTACTGGGACAGCAACTCGCCGGGCAATGTGGATAACATCACCCTGGTGCCGATCAAGGAAGACGCCACCCGGGTGGCCGCCCTGCTGGCCGGCGACGTGGACTTCATCAAGCCGGTGTCCCCCAACGACCACGACCGGGTCAAGGCCGCCAGCGACGTCAAGCTGGTGACCGAGTCCGGTACCCGCATCATCACCTTCCAGCTCAACCAGGACCGCTTCGAGCCGTTCAGGGATGTGCGGGTGCGCCAGGCGGTGAACTACGCCATCAACCAGGAGGGCATCGTCCAGCGTATCATGCGCGGCTTCGCCACCACCGCCGGCCAGCAACCGCCCGCCGGTTACGTGGGCCACAACCCCGAGCTCAAGCCGCTGTTCGATCTGGACAAGGCCAGGCAGCTGATGGCGGAGGCCGGCTACCAGGACGGCTTCAAGATCAGCATGATCGCCCCCAACAACCGCTACGTGAACGACTTCCGCATCGCCGAAGCGGTGAAGGCGATGCTGGCGCGCATCAATATCGAGGTGGACCTGAAGACCATGCCGGTGGCCCAGTACTGGCCGGAGTTCGACAAGTGTGCCGCCGACATGCTGATGATCGGCTGGCACTCGGACACCGAGGACACCGCCAACTTCTCAGAATTCCTGACCATGACCCGCAACAGCGAAACCGGTCGCGGCCAGTATAACTGCGGCCATTACGCCAACGCGGAACTCGACGGCCTGATCGAGGCGGCCAACCTGGAGACCGATACCGGCAAGCGGGAAGCCATGTTGCAGCGGGCCGAGAAGATCCTCTACGACGACGCCGCCTTCGTGCCCCTGCACTGGCAGGATCTGGCCTGGGGTGCGCGCAACAACGTGGAGGCCGAGCCCATCGTCAACGCCATGGACTTCCCCTACCTGGGCGACCTGGTGGTGAAGGAGTAAGACTTCGGGGTTAAAACCGGGGACTTGGGATTGGGGACTGGTGCTGGCTTAATCCCGAGTCCCGAGTCCCGAGTCCCGAGTCCCGGGATTTTATCCCCAGTCCTCAATCCCGCTATTGGAATTTTACAAAGATGTTGACGTTTTTACTGAAACGAGTGTTCCAGGCCCTGATCGTGATGTTTGTCATCAGCCTGGTGGCCTTTTCCATCCAGGACAACCTGGGCGACCCCCTGCGCGAGCTGGTGGGACAATCGGTGTCGGAAGAGGTGCGCCAGCAGATGCGGACCGAGATGGGGCTGAACGATCCCTTTATGGTCAAGTACAGCCGCTTCGTCGGCAATGCGCTGCAAGGGGACTTCGGCACTTCCTATTTCTTCAAGCAGCCGACCATTGAGGTCATCTTCGAGAAGCTGCCGGCGACCCTTGAGCTGGTGTTCTGTGCCAGCCTCATCATTATCGCCCTGAGCATACCGCTGGGGGTGTATTCGGCGATCAAGCCCCGCTCCATCCTGTCCAGGGCGATCATGGGGGTGAGCATCATCGGCATTTCGGTACCGGTGTTCCTCACCGCCATCCTGCTGATGTATGTGTTTTCCATCGAGCTCGGCTGGTTGCCGGCCTATGGCCGGGGCGAGCTGAGCAGCCCGCTGGGGTGGGACTCGGGGCTGTTCAACTGGCAGGGCTTTCGCAACCTGATACTGCCGAGCATAGCGCTGTCGTCGATCATGCTGCCGTTGTTCATCCGTCTGGTGCGTTCCGAGATGCTGGAGCAGCTCAGTGCCGAATACGTCAAGTTCGCCTGGGCCAAGGGCCTGGACAAGTACCGCATCTGGTTCATCCACGCCCTGAAGAACACCTTGCTGCCGCTGATCACCGTGGGCGGGGTGCAGATCGGCACCATGGTGGCCTACACCATCCTCACCGAGACGGTGTTCCAGTGGCCGGGCATCGGCCTGCTGTTCCTCGAGTCCATCAACCGGGTGGACACGCCGCTGATCACCAGCTACGTGATCTTCGTCGGCTTCATCTTCGTGGTGACCAACACCATCGTCGATTTGATCTACGGTCTGGTCAACCCGACCGTCAACCTGGCCGCCAAGGGGTGAGCACCATGAGTACAGACGTCAGCCTGAGCCGCTGGGCCCGCTTCAAACAATCGGATTTTTTGTATCACTTCCTGCGCGACAAGGTGGCCATGATCAGCTTCGCGGTGTTCGTGGCGCTGGCGGCGGCGGCCTTTTTGTCGCCGCTGATCGCGCCCCACAACCCCTATGACCTGGCCACCATCGACATCCTCGATTCCGAGCTGCCGCCGAACTGGCTGCCGGGCGGCGACGAGCGCTTCATGCTCGGCACCGACGTGCAGGGGCGCGACATCTTCAGCACCATCCTCTACGGCTCCCGGGTGTCGCTGATGATCGGCCTGGGCGCGGTGGCGCTGCAGCTGGCCATCGGCATCGTGGTGGGGCTGTCCGCCGGCTACTTCGGCGGGCGCGTCGACAACCTGCTGATGCGCATCGCCGACGTGCAGCTGTCCTTCTCCACCATGATGGTGGCCATCATCGTCTCGGCGGTGTTCCAGGCCACCCTGGGCGCCGATTTCTACGCCCAGTACGCGGTGCTGATGCTGGTGGTGATCATCGGCCTGGCCGAATGGCCCCAGTACGCCCGCACTATCCGCGCCACCGTGCTGGCGGAGAAGAAAAAGGAGTACGTGGAGGCGGCCCAGGTGATGGGCTTCAAGTCCATGCGCATCATGTTCCGCCACATCCTGCCCAACTGCCTGTCGCCGATACTGGTGATTTCCACGGTGCAGGTGGCCAACGCCATCATGAGCGAGGCGGCGCTGTCCTTCCTCGGCCTCGGCATGCCGGTGGACAAGCCTTCGCTGGGGTCGCTGATCAGCATGGGCTTCAGCTACATCTTCTCCGGCTCCTGGTGGATCACCGCCTTCCCCGGCATCTACCTGGTGGTGCTGGTGCTGGTGATCAACCTGCTCGGCGACTGGCTCAGGGACGTGTTCAATCCCAAGATCTACAAGGGGTAAACGCCTGGCCGAGGCGGCTTAAGGACTGTGACTGAAGACTGGGGGTTTGGGAGTCTTGCCCGACTCTCAATCCAATCTCCAGACTGCGGGATCGTGCGACTGACGTTGCGCCTATGAGGAGCAGCGTCAAGGTGCCAGACGGTAACCTGATGCATTGGCACAGGCGCGGCGTTATGATCGGCGTTTTGCCCCAGTTCAGATCAACGGAGCCCTCGTCTTGCTGACCCTGCTGTTCAACCGTTTTCCCGCTCTTTCCCGCCGGCGCCTGTCCGGTGGGCTGATCCTGCTTTCCATGGCGCTGGTGGCCGCCGGGCTGCTGGGAATGCCGGTGGCGCGGACCTGGGCCGGGGCGGGGTACTGGATGGCGGCGGCCCTGCTGTGGCCGGCGCTGGCCCGGCGCAATCGCATCCAGGCGCTGCTGCTGCTGGCCATCGGTGGCCTGTGCCTGGCCTGGAGTGCCGGGCTGGGCGCGGCCGTGGAGGTGGAGCGCATCGTGGCCAGCAACAGCGGCCTGTTGTCGATGCTGGTGGCGGTGAGCTTTCTGGGGCTGGTGAGCCGGCCCGCTACCGAAGGCGACGAACGGCTGCCCCGGGGGCGGCGGGCGGTGGCTTCCACCCTGGGGGCGGTGCATCTGTTCGGCTCCGTCATCAACCTGTCGTCGGTGTTCATCATCGGTGATCGCCTGGCCCGGCGGGGCACGCTCAGCCGGGAGCAGGCCATCGTGCTGATCCGGGGCTTTACCGCCGCCGCCTTCTGGTCGCCCTTCTTCGCCGCCATGGCGGTGGCGCTGAGCGTGGCGCCCGGTGCGGATCTGGCCCGCCTCTGGCTGGTGAGCATGCCGCTGGCCCTGCTGGCCATGGCACTCACCTTCTGGCAGCTGTGCCGGCAAGGGACGGGGGGAGAGGCCAGCGCGGTGAGCGAGTTCAGGGGCTATCCGTTGCATGCGGGCAGCCTGGTGCTGCCGGCCCTGCTGGCGGCGTGCGTGCTGCTGTTGCACGAATGGCGGCCGGCGTTGTCTATCCTGGCGGTGATCACCCTGCTGGTGCCGGCACTCAGCCTGGCGGTGGTGGTGGCCGGCCGGCGCTCGCCGCTGGCGGCGCTGGGGCAACTGGTGAACGGCCGGCTGCCGCAGATGGGCAACGAACTGGCGCTGTTTCTCACCGCCGGCGTGCTGGGTTACGGCCTGGAAAGCCTGATCGCCGCCTGGGGCGGCACCCTGCCGCTCGCGAGCTTCGGGGCACTGGAGGCGAGCCTGACCTACCTGGCCACGGTGCTGTTGTCGCTGCTGGGCATTCACCCCATCATCTGCATCGCGCTGGCGGGCTCGGTGCTGGCGCCGCTGTCGCCCGACCATACCCTGCTGGCACTGGTGTTTCTGTCGTCCTGGGCGGTGGGCACCCCCACCGGGCCCCTGTCCGGTATCAACCTGGCGTTTCAGGGCCGCTACGGGCTGGACTCATTCCGCATCATGCGCTGGAACCTGGGCTATCTGGGAGTGATGTCGGCGCTGGTGGTGCTGGCCATCTGGCTGCTGGCCGCCCTGCTCGGGGTGGATTAGTGCCGGTCGCGGTGCCCGTATCGCGTTTTGAACGGTGCCCGGCGGCCCCCCCGACCCCGGCCGGAGGGAAGGCAGGCCTCGCGCCGCAAAAACGGGCGCGGGCCCGGAGCCGGTATCCGGTCCGGCGCGCCGGCCCTTGTTTGAAAAATGCGCGATCCGGTGTTCTGGCCATTTGCGCACGCCTGGGTTCTACTGCATAATGTGCGCCTCGAAAAACTGATGTGCGGTGTGTCGGTACTCTTCACATGCTCCGTCTACTTCTTCAATCAACCATATAAAGTTGCATCATGTCCGAATTATCCAAATACAGAAATATTGGTATCTTTGCTCACGTTGACGCGGGCAAAACCACCACCACCGAACGTATCCTCAAGCTGACCGGCAGGATCCACCGGATTGGTGAAGTACATGATGGTGAGTCCACCACCGACTTCATGGAACAGGAAGCCGAGCGCGGTATTACCATCCAGTCCGCGGCGGTCAGTTGTTTCTGGAAAGACCACCGTTTTAACGTTATCGACACCCCCGGACACGTTGACTTCACCGTTGAAGTGTACCGCTCCCTGAAAGTACTGGATGGCGGTATCGGTGTTTTCTGTGGTTCCGGCGGTGTTGAACCCCAGTCAGAAACCAACTGGCGTTACGCGAACGAATCCGAAGTGGCCCGTATCATCTTCGTCAACAAGCTGGACCGTATCGGTGCCGACTTCCTGCGCGTTGTTCAGCAGACTCGCGACGTGCTGGCCGCCAACCCGGTGGTGATGGTGCTGCCTATCGGTGTCGAAGACGAGTTCAAGGGTGTGGTCGACCTGCTGACCCGCAAGGCCTACATCTGGGACGAAACCGGACAGGCTGAAAACTACGTTGTCGAAGACGTTCCGGCCGACATGGTTGACATGGTGGAAGAGTACCGTGAAAAACTGGTTGAAAGCGCCGTCGAGCAGGACGACGACCTGATGGAAGCCTACATGGAAGGTGAAGAGCCCTCCATCGAGGACATCAAGCGTTGCATCCGCAAGGGTACCCGCACCATGGCCCTGTTCCCGACCTACTGTGGCTCCGCGTTCAAGAACAAGGGCATGCAGCTGGTACTGGACGCCGTTGTTGATTACCTGCCGAGCCCGACCGAAGTCGACCCCCAGCCGCTGACCGACGAAGAAGGCAACGAAACCGGCGAACACGCCATCGTTGACCCCGAGGCACCGCTGAAAGCACTGGCGTTCAAGATCATGGACGACCGTTTCGGTGCCCTGACCTTCGTGCGTCTTTACTCCGGTCGCCTCAAGAAGGGTGATACCATCCTTAACAGCGCCACCGGCAAAACCGAGCGTATCGGCCGTATGGTTGAGATGCAGGCCAACGAGCGTAACGAACTGGACTCGGCCCAGGCCGGTGACATCATCGCCATCGTCGGTATGAAAAACGTGCAGACCGGTCACACCCTGTGTGATGTCAAGCACCCCTGCACCCTGGAAGCCATGGTGTTCCCGGAGCCGGTGATCTCCATCGCCGTTGCGCCGAAAGACAAAGGCGGTTCCGAGAAGATGGGTATCGCTATCGGCAAGATGATCGCCGAAGATCCGTCCTTCCGCGTTGAAACCGACGAAGATTCTGGTGAAACCATTCTTAAGGGCATGGGTGAACTGCACCTGGACATCAAGGTTGACATCCTCAAGCGTACCTACGGCGTCGAGCTGATCGTGGGTGAGCCGCAGGTGGCCTACCGCGAAACCATCACCGCCGAAGTGGAAGACAGCTACACCCACAAGAAGCAGTCTGGTGGTTCCGGTCAGTACGGCAAGATCGACTACATCATCCGTCCCGGCGAGCCGAACACCGGCTTCGTGTTCAAGTCCACCGTGGTCGGCGGTAACGTACCCAAGGAATTCTGGCCCGCGGTCGAGAAAGGTTTCGGCAGCATGATGAACACCGGTACCATCGCCGGTTTCCCGGTGCTGGACGTTGAATTCGAACTGACCGACGGTGCCTACCACGCCGTTGACTCCTCGGCCATCGCGTTCGAAATCGCCGCCAAGGGTGCCTTCCGTCAGTCCATCGCCAAAGCCAAGCCGCAACTGCTCGAGCCGGTGATGAAAGTGGACGTGTTCAGCCCGGAAGACAACGTGGGTGACGTGATCGGCGACCTGAACCGTCGCCGCGGCATGATCAAGGATCAAAACGCCGGCGTGACCGGTGTGCGCATCAAGGCCGACGTTCCGCTGTCCGAAATGTTCGGTTACATCGGTTCACTGCGTACCATGACTTCCGGCCGTGGCCAGTTCTCCATGGAGTTCTCGCACTACACCGCCTGCCCGGCCAACGTATCCGAAAAAGTGGTTGCCCAGGTGAAAGAACGCAAGGCCGCCGAAGCCAAGAAGTAATGCCGGCTTAAGCCTGCGCATTCAACAAAAACCGCTGCCGGAGCAGCGGTTTTTTTATGCCAGTTCCGGGACCGGCCATCAAAAAACGGCGAAGCCACCCGGCTTCGCCGTTTTTCATCGGCCAGCTCAGCGCTGCCGATATTCCGCTATGCTGCTGACCATGCCGTCCGCGTCCAGGCCCAGTTTGGCCAGGATCTGCGGCTGGCTGCCCTGCTCGATAAAGTGGTCCGGCAGGCCCAGGTTCAGTACCGGTACCGGCTTTTTATGGCGCATCAGGCACTCGTTCACCGCCGAGCCGGCGCCGCCCATGACGGCGTTTTCCTCTACCGTCACCAGCAGTTCATGATCATCCAGCAGGGAGAGCAGCAGGGCTTCATCCAGCGGTTTCACAAAACGCATGTCCACCAGGGTGGCATCCAGTTGCGCGGCGGCCACTTCGGCCTCGGCCAGCAGGGTGCCGAAGTTGAGCAGGGCTACCTTGCCGCCCCGGCGCAGCACCCGTCCCTTGCCCAGTGCCAGCGCCGTCATCTGCTCATCGATCCCGGCGCCGCGGCCGTTGCCGCGCGGGTAGCGCACCGCCGCCGGGCCCGGGTGCCGGTAGCCGGTGTAGAGCATCTGCCGGCATTCGTTCTCGTCGGCGGGGGTCATGATCACCATATTGGGCACGGTGCGCAAAAAGCTTAAGTCGAAGGCGCCCTGGTGGGTGGGGCCGTCGGCGCCGACGATGCCGGCCCGGTCGATGGCGAACAGCACGTCCAGGTTCTGCAACGCCACGTCGTGGATCAGCTGATCGTAGGCCCGCTGCAAAAAGGTGGAGTAGATGGCCACCACCGGTTTTTTGCCCTCTATCGCCAGCCCCGCCGCCAGGGTGACCGCGTGTTGCTCGGCGATGGCCACGTCGAAATAGCGCTTGGGGTATTCCCGGGAGAAGCGCACCAGCCCGGAGCCTTCGCGCATTGCCGGGGTAATGGCCATCAGCCGGGGATCCATCCTGGCCATGTCGCACAGCCAGGTGCCGAAAATGGCGGAATAGGAGGGGCCGGACGAGGCGCTTTTGGGCAGCGCATTCTGGCTGGGATCGAACCTGGGTACGCCATGGTAGCCAATAGGGTCCTGCTCGGCGGGCAGGTAGCCCTTGCCCTTGCGGGTCATCACGTGCAGGAACTGTGGGCCCTTGAGCTTGCGCATGTTGCGCAGGGTTTCCACCAGGGTCTCGATGTCGTGGCCGTCGATGGGGCCCACGTAATTGAAGCCGAATTCCTCGAACAGGGTGCCGGGCACCACCATGCCCTTGAGGTGTTCCTCGGTGCGCCGCGCCAGCTCCTTGAGCGGCGGCACCATCTCCAGCGCCTTCTTGCCCCCTTCGCGCAGGGTGCTGTAGAGGGAGCCGGACATGATCCGCGCCAGGTGGTTGTTGAGCGCGCCCACGTTCTCGGAGATCGACATCTCGTTGTCGTTGAGGATCACCAGCATGTCCTTGTGGATATCGCCGGCGTGGTTGAGCGCCTCGAAGGCCATGCCGGCGGTCAGGGCGCCATCGCCGATCACCGCCACCACCTTGCGGCCCTTCCTTTCTTCATCGGCGGCGATGGCCATGCCCAGCGCGGCCCCGATGCTGGTGCTGGAGTGGCCCACCGACAGGGTGTCGTATTCGCTCTCTTCCCGCCAGGGGAAGGGGTGCAGCCCCTGATACTGGCGGATGCTGCCCATGCGTTCGCGCCGGCCGGTGAGGATCTTGTGCGGGTAGGCTTGGTGCCCCACGTCCCATACCAGGCGGTCGAAGGGGGTGTTGTAGACGTAATGCAACGCCACCGTCAGCTCCACCACCCCCAGCCCCGAGGCCAGGTGGCCGCTGCTGCGGCTCACCGAATGCAGCAGGTAGGAACGCAGCTCCTCGCACAGGGTGGGCAGCCGCTCCTGGGGCAGGCTGCGCAATTCGTCGGGCAGGTTGGCCAGCGCCAGGGTAGGGTAATCGGCAATATTCAGACTCATAAGCTTATTATTATCCTCGCCCTAAAAGTCGCGTTTAACGATGTAGTGAGCGAATGCTTCCAGTGTTTGGGTGTTGTAGGGAATATCCGCCAGTGCCGCCAGCGCCTGCTGGTGCAGCTCGCCGGCCAGCCGCCGGGCGCCGTCCAGGCCGAGCAGGGCCGGGTAGGTGCTCTTCTGCTGGGCCAGATCCTTGCCCTGGGTCTTGCCCAGGGTTTGGGTGTCGGCGGTGATGTCCAGGATGTCGTCCTGCACCTGGAACGCCAGGCCGATGGCCTCCGCATAGCGGCTCAGGGCCGCCAGGTGGGCTTCGTCCAGCCGGCTGGCGCACAGGGCGCCGAGGCGCACGGCGGCACGGATCAGCGCTCCGGTCTTGTGGCGGTGAATAGACTCGAGCGTGGCCCGATCGACGCCTCGGCCCTCGTATTTGATGTCCAGCGCCTGGCCGCCGCACATGCCGCCGTAGCCGCTGGCCCGGGCCAGCTCCTGCACCATGCGCAGCCGGCGGCCGGCATCGAGGCCATCGTCCTGGTGACGGCTGAGCAGCTCGAAGGCCAGGGTTTGCAGGGCGTCGCCGGCGAGAATGGCGGTGGCTTCGTCGAACGCCTTATGCACCGTCGGTTTGCCCCGGCGCAGGTCGTCATCGTCCATCGCCGGCAGATCGTCGTGGATCAGGGAGTAGGCGTGCACGCATTCGATGGCGGCGGCGGCGGCGTCCAGGGTGCGCGGGTGGTCGGCGCCCAGCACCTCGCCGCTGGCATACACCAGCAGGGGCCGCACCCGCTTGCCGCCCTGCAGCAGGCCGTATTCCATGGCGGCCTTCAGCTCCGGCGCCAGGCCGTCGAGGTCGTCCAGGGCGGCGGAGAGCACCCCGGCGATGCGCGGGCCGTACTGCTGCTGCAACAGCGCCACGCTCACTTCTGTGGCTCCTGCCCGGGGCCGAAGGCCGCCAGCTGTTCGCCGTCCTGCTGTAGCAGTATCTGTACCTGCTGTTCGGCCTGGCTCAGGCGCTGTTGACCGGCGCGCGCCAGCTGGATCCCGCGCTCGAAGGATTTGAGTGCCTGCTCCAGGCTCAGCTCGCCTTCTTCCAGCTGGTTGACCAGACCTTCCAGTTCGCTCAGGGCGCTTTCAAAATCCATGTTTTCCGGTTTTTTGGTGGCCACGGGATCCCCTGTCATTCGCTTGCCAAATTGGCGCCAATAGTAACATTGCTGTTTACGATTTGGCGAAAGATATAGAAGAATTGCCGGTGCGGGATGTGATGGTCGTCCTAAAGAAATTCCGGCCCAGCCGATAACAACAAAAGCGACAAGGCGAGTCGTATCACGCTAATATTGGCATCACTTATGCCTGCAACAGTAATGGGGACCCTACTTTGGATCTGGCAACTCTTCTCGGATTGATCGGTGGCCTGGCGTTTATCGGTATGGCGATGGTGCTGGGGGGCGGGCTGACCATGTATGTGGACGTACCGTCCATTTTTATCGTGTTTGTCGGTTCCCTGTTCGTGGTGATGATGAAATTCAATCTCGGCCAGTTCCTGGGGGCGGCCAAGGTGGCGGCCAAGGCGTTCATGTTCAAGCTGGAAAAGCCCGAAGCCCTGATCGAGCGGGTGGTACAGCTGGCCGATGCGGCGCGCAAGGGCGGTTTTCTGGCGCTGGAAGAGGCGGAGATCAACAACCCCTTCCTGCAGAAGGCGGTCAACATGCTGGTGGACGGGCACGAGCAGAGCGTGGTGAAAACGGCCCTGGAGACGGACATCGAGCTGACCGCCGAACGGCAGGTGGAGGGCGCCCGCATCTTCCGTGCCCTGGGTGACGTGGCGCCGGCCATGGGCATGATCGGTACCCTCATCGGCCTGGTGGCCATGCTCGCCAACATGGACGATCCCAAGGCGATAGGACCGGCCATGGCCATCGCCCTGCTCACCACCCTCTATGGCGCCATGCTGGCCAACATGATAGCCCTGCCCATCGCCGACAAGCTGGAACTGCGCTCCGGCGAGGAGCGGCTGAATCGAACCCTGATCCTGGACGCGGTGCTGGGCATTCAGGATGGCCAGAATCCCCGGGTACTGCAGAGCCTGCTGGAAAACTACCTGACTGACGCCAAGCGGCCGAAGGAGGAATAGTGGCCGCCAAGAAAAAGGGGAAGCCGCAACCCGTCGGGGCACCGGCCTGGATGGCCACCTTCGCCGACCTGGCCACCATACTGATGAGCTTTTTCGTGTTGCTGCTGGCCTTTGCCGAGATGGACGTGCTCAAGTTCAAGCAGATCGCCGGCAGCATGAAGTTTGCCTTCGGGGTACAGAATCAGCTGGAGGTGACCGAAATCCCCAAGGGCACCTCGGTCATCGCCCTGGAGTTCCGCCCAGGGCAGCCGCAGCCGACCCCCATCGACACCATCATGCAGCACACTACCGACTCCACCCAGGCGGAGCTGGACTTCCAGCCGGGCGAGTCGGACCGGGCCGCCGGGCAGAGCAGAGAAACCGGCAACCTGAGCGGTAGCGAACAGCCGGAGATATCGCAGACGGACCCCCAGACTGTGAGCCTGGCCCAGGAGCTGGCCGAGCAGCTGAGCACCTCCATCGAACGGGATGCCATCGAGATCGAGGCCCTGGGACAGCAGGTGGTTATCCGCATCAAGGAGCATGCCTCCTTCCCGGCCGGGTCGGCCTTCCTGCAGCCCCAGTTCTGGCCGGTGGTGCGCCAGATAGGCGGCCTGTTGCAAGCGCTGCCCGGCGAAATCCTGGTCTCCGGCCACTCCGACGATATCCAGACCAGCAACGAGCTGTTCCGCTCCAACTGGGAACTGTCGACCCAGCGGGCGCTGGCGGTGGCCGATCAACTGCTGCGCACCGACGGCTTCGACGACAGCCGCATGGTGGTGATGGGCATGGCGGATACCCGCCCCCTGGTGCCCAACGACACGGCGGAGCACCGCAGCCGCAACCGGCGGGTGGAAATCGCCATCTCCCAGGGCAAACCGAAGTTTAGCGACCCGCTCGACGTGATAGCGCCGGACTAAATAGCTGTTCCGAATAGTAGATCAATCAAGACAGCGGGCGGGTACTGCTAAGCAGACCCTCTGCGCCAGGGATGGGTTTACGGCGTGTCTGTGTGCGGTGCCCGGCCGATGTAGCACCATTAGGATCGGTTATTTAGCCCCTGCTATTATTTAATCAAAAGCCCGGCTTTGCTGTATAATGCCGGGCTTTCGTTTTTGTTGTCGAATCCCGGGCGTACCGATCTATGAAATTTATTATCAAGCTACATCCAGAAATTACCATCAAGAGCAAGTCGGTGCGTCAGCGCATGAGCAAGATCCTGCAGGGCAACATCCGCAATGTGCTGCGTCCGCTGGATGAACACCTCAAGATCCGCGCCGACTGGGACAAGCTGGTGGTGCGCACCCATATTCAGACCGAGGAACACCGCCTGGCCATGGTGGCGGCCCTGGCCTGCATCCCCGGCATCCAGTCCTTCCTGGAAGTCACCGAGCACCGCGTCGAGACGATGGACGAGATCCTCGAGCTGACCCAGGCCATGTTCGGCGACCGGCTGGCCGGCAAGACCTTTTGCGTACGCGCCAAGCGCCGGGGCCAGCAGGCGTTCAGTTCGCTGGATGTGGAGCGTTACGTGGGCGGCGGCCTGAACCAGCGCTGCGTCACCGGTGGGGTGCGCCTCAAGCATCCGGATGTGCAGATCAACCTGGAGCTCGACGGCGACCGGCTGTTCCTGGTGAGCGAGCAGCACGCGGGGCTCGGCGGCTTCCCCATCGCCACCCAGGAGAGCGTGCTCAGCCTGATGTCCGGCGGCTACGACTCCGGGGTGGCCTCCTACCAGTTCATCAAGCGCGGCAGCCGGGTCCACTACTGTTTCTTCAACCTCGGCGGCCAGGAGCATGAGGCGGGGGTGCGCGAGGTGGTCTACTACCTGTGGAAGAAATACGGCGCCTCCCACCGGGTCAAATTCGTGTCTGTGCCCTTCGAAGGGGTGGTGGCGGAGATCCTGGCGAAGGTCGACAAGGGCCACATGGGCGTGGTGCTCAAGCGGATGATGATGCGCGCCGGCGCCGCCGTGGCCGGAAAACTGGCGATCAACGCCCTGGTGACCGGCGAGTCCATGGGCCAGGTCTCCAGCCAGACGGTGACCAACCTCAATGTGATCGACCGGGTGACCGACATGCTGATCCTGCGCCCGCTGATCGCCGCCGACAAGCAGGACATCATCGATCAGGCCCGCCAGATAGGCACGGCGCCCTTCGCCGAGAAGATGCCGGAATACTGCGGTGTCATCTCCCAGAAGCCGACCATCAAGGCCAGGCTGGGCAAGGTGGAGGCGGAAGAGGCCCACTTCGATTTCGGGGTGCTCGACACCGCCATCCAGGCCTCCTTCGTCGAGGACATCCGCAACCTGGCCGAGGCCTGGGTACTGCCGGAAGTGGAGTTCAAGCAGGAGGTCGAGGCCCGGGAAGTGATCCTCGATATCCGGGCGCCGGAGGAAGAGGAGGAGGCGCCGCTGGCGGTGGCCGGGCACCAGGTGGTGCATATGCCGTTTTTCAAGCTGGCGCACCACTTTGCCGAGCTGGATCCGAGCAAAACCTACCTGCTCTATTGCGCCCGGGGGGTGATGAGCCGGTTGCAGGCCATCCACCTGAAAGAACAGGGATTCGACAACGTCAAGGTCTATCGGCCCTGACGGCGGCGGATGTCCTGGTACAGCTGCCGGCATACCGGAACCGGCAGCTCGCCGGCCCGGCCGAGCAGGTAGCCGGTGATCTGGTCGATTTCGGTCCGGCGGCCGTGGTGCAGATCCTGGTGCATGGACGAGTAGTTGGTGGCGGTCAGCTCGATGACACTGCGCAGCCGGCGCCGGAACCGGGCCAGTGACTCCTGCTGCCCGAGCCGCGCCATCACCCGGTGTACTTCCTCGCTCAGTTGCTCCAGCACCGCCGCGAAGCGGGGCTCCAGCAACTGGCCGTTGCGGATGTCGTGGCTGGCGGTGAGCGGGTTGATCACCGCGTTGATCGCCAGCTTGCGGTGTTGCAGGCCGAGGATGTCCTCGCTCCAGCCGGCATGGCCCAGCGCCCGGGCGAGCGGCTCGACCAGGCCGGCACAGGCGCGGGCCGCCTCGTTGGCCGGGCCCAGCCAGGTTTCGCCCTTGCCGGTGTGGCGCACCAGCCAGTCGCCCTCCTTCAGGGCACCGTGGCTGGAAACGCCGGCCAGCACCGGGTTGTGCGGAAAGTGTGCCAGCACCTCATCGAGCAGGCCCATGCCGTTGTGCAGCAGTATGATGGGGGTGGCGGCGGGCAGGGACCTCAGCGCCGACAGCGCCCCGATCACCTGATAGGCCTTGGTGGTCACCAACAGGGTGGTCACGGCGGCGGCCTGCTCGGCAAACAGCGGCCGGGTATGCACCAGCTCGTGCTGGCCGCTCAGGGTGATCAGCTCCAGGCTGGGATGCAGGTGGCCCCGATGCCGTTCAGACAGCAGCAAGGACACCGGCTCGCCCCGCCGGCTCAGCAACCCGGCCAGCACGCATCCCACGGCACCGGCGCCCATAATGGTCCACTCTGTCATCGCTCACCCTCTGATATTTGTTATTATCCGGCCCCGTACACAGTGCTATACGTTAGCCGTGAACCAGGGCCGGTGCCAGTGTATTTTACCCGAGCGGCCGGAGACCGGCCGGCGGAACCAGCAAGCTCAACAGAGAGAGGAGCCAAGATGCCGTCTTTTGACATTGTCTCGGAAGTCGAGATGAACGAGGTGCGTAATGCGGTCGAGAACGCCAACCGGGAGCTCGAGACCCGTTTTGATTTCAGGGGAGTGGAAGCCAGCTTCGAGCTCAAGGACGGCAAGGTCAAGCTGGGGGCCGACGCCGAGTTCCAGCTGCAGCAGATGCTGGACATACTGCGGGCCAAGCTTATCAAGCGCAACATCGACACCCGGGTGATGGACGAAGCCGAGGTGGTACACTCGGGCAAGCGCTACTACCAGGAGGTGGCCTTCAAGCAGGGTATCGACAGCGGCTACGCCAGGAAGCTGGTCAAGCAGATCAAGGACAGCAAGGTCAAGGTGCAGGCCGCCATCCAGGGCGATCAGGTCCGGGTGACCGGCAAGAAGCGGGATGATCTGCAGCAGGTGATGGCATTGCTGCGCCAGGACGAGCAGGAGCAGCCGCTGCAGTTCAACAACTTCCGGGATTGAACAAGGGGGCAGCAAGGCCCCTTTTTGTTCAGAACTTGTAGGTGACCGAGAAGTAATGGCCCAGGCCGGAGGTATCCTGCATCACCCCGGTGGCGTCGCTGCCGTCCTTGAAGAACGCCATGTTGTTGTACAGCTTGGCGCCGTAGCCCACCGCGTAGCGGTCGGAGTGCCAGTAGATGCCGTTGAACCACTCCAGGGCGTTGGCAGTGCGGCCGGCGACGCCGCCGATGGTGTCGGCGCCGAACTTGTAGTCCAGGTAGCCCTGGTAGGCGACAAAGCTGCCGTTGTCGAAGGTGTGGAACGGCTTGAACCAGTTGGTCGACACCATGTAGCCGTCCCAGCTGCCCTCGTCCGGAGCGCCGAAGTTTTCACGCACATAACGGGCGTAGGCGTTCAGCCCCATCTTGCCGAACCAGGGCACCTGGATATCGGAGCCCAGGCCCACATAGTGCTCGAACAGGCCGCCGAAGGCGCCGTTGTCGCCGACATTGGTCACGCTGGCGATATACAGCTCCTGCACCGGGCCGAAGGACAGATCGGTCTTGGTCAGAGCGTCCAGCGACAGGCGCGGGGCGAACTTGAAGAAGAAGTTGTCGCCGCCGTGCAGGTCGTCCCCCTCGCTGTCGAAGATGTCGAACACGTCCAGGTAGCCGTAGAGATCGAACAGGCCGGAGCGGCCGCCGAATTCCATTTCCAGGTAGGTGTCGCGCTCGTTGCGAAACGGCAGCTTGTTGTCCGCGCTGCGCATCAGGTTGAACTGCAGCCACTTGTAGTCGTTCTTGTGAATATCGTCGCTGTAGTCGGTGGCGATGGCCGGGGCGGCGAGGGCGGTCAGCAGGCCGGCGGCGGCCAGGGTATTAAGCATCTTAGCCATGTGTCTGTCTCTTCTTTTCGTTGATTTGACAAGGTTTTCCCTAACCTTTGGGTCAGGACTACCCGGGGGAGACAGAGTCTAGGCGGACGAAAAAACGGCGCAAGACCGCAAACGATTGCGCCATTTCAATTTTGTGACAGGGCTTGCATTAGCGTTATCTGGCGGGAGGATGCAGCCGGGTGACCAGCCAGATCAGGGCCAGCACCGGCAGGCCGATGGCGGCGGAGCCGATAAAGAAGGAGGCGTATCCGTAAGAGTCCACCATGATACCGGAAAAGCCGGCAACGAACTTGGGTAACAGCATCATCACCGAACTGAACAGGGCATACTGGGTGGCGGAAAAGGCCACGTTGGTCAGGCCCGAAAGATAGGTGATAAAGGCGGCGGTGGCGATGCCGGCGCTGAGGTTGTCGAGGGAGATAATCAGCGTCAGCAGGGTGACATCGGCGCCCAGCCGGCTCATCAGGGCGAACAGCAGGTTGGTGCCGGCGGCGAGCAGGGCGCCCAGCATCAGGATGCGCAGGGTGCCGAAGCGGCTGACCAGCAGGCCGCCCACCGCCGCGCCCACCAGCGTCATGATCACGCCGTAGACCTTGGTCACGGTGGCGATCTCCGACTTGCTGAAGCCCATGTCCACGTAGAAGGGGTTGGCCATCACCCCCATCACCACGTCGGAGATGCGGTAGCAGGCGATCAGCGCCAGGATCAGCAGCGCCTGTTTGCCGAAGCGCTGGAAGAACTCGACGAAGGGGGCGACCACGGCGCTCCTGCCGAAGGCGGCGAGCCCGGCCAGCGGCGCCGGCCAGCCTCGCGCCACCAGTTGCCGGCGATGGGCCGCCTGGGCCTGTTCCTGCCCGGACAGATCCACCTCCGGCTCGTGCAGCAGCAGGCAGGTAATCACCCCCACCAGCATACAGGCCATCATCGTCAGGTAGGCGGCTCGCCAGCCCGCCGGATCGTAGCCCAGATCCGAGCCGGCCCAGGCGGCCACCGCCAGGGCGCCGGCGCCGGCCATGATCATCGCCAGCCGGTAACCGGTCATGTAGGCGGCGGCCAGGGCACCCTGCAGACGTTCCGGGGCCGACTCGATACGATAGGCGTCGATGACGATGTCCTGGGTAGCGGAGGCGAAGGCCACCGCCAGGGCGAACAGCGCCAGGCTGACCAACTGGGTGGTGGGGTCGGAAAACGCCATGCCCGCCAGGGAGGCCATGATCACCAGCTGGGAGCACAGCATCCAGCTGCGTCGCCGCCCCATCCTGCGCGACAGCCAGGGCAGGGGAAGCCGGTCGACCAGGGGCGACCACAGCCATTTCACCCCGTAGGCCAGTGCCACCCAACTGAAAAAGCCGATGCTGGTGCGGCTGACCCCGGCTTCGCGCAGCCAGAACGACAGGGTACCGAACACCAGCAACAGGGGCAGGCCGGAAGAAAAGCCCAGCGCAAACAGGGTCAGCACCCGCCGTTCGGCGTAGAGCGACAGGTTCTGCTGCAGTTTCAGCGTCAGGGCCTTGATGGTTTATTCCCCCGCGTCCAGCCGGCGTACCTGCTGTAGTATGATGGGCAGTTGCGGCACGTCCCTGGCCCGCAACTGCATGTTCATGCCGGTGGGTACCGCCGCCATACGTGCCAGCACCTCTTCCCCGGCCACCACCCTGCCGAACACCGTGTAACCGGCCTGGCGCCCGGCGTCCAGTGCCGGGTTGTCGCTCAGGTTGATGTAGAACTGGCGGGTGGCGCTGTCGGGATCCCGGGTGCGGGCCATGGCGATGGTGCCGCTGAGGTTGGACAGGCCGTTGCCCGATTCATTCACCACCGGCGCGTAGTTGGGCAGGGGAACGAAATCGGTGTCGAAACCGCCGCCCTGTACCACGAACCCGGGGATCAGCCGGTGGAACAGGCTGCCGGCGTAGCTGCCGTCGTCCACGTAGCGCAGGAAGTTGGCCACGGTGGCCGGGGCCGCCTGCTCGTCGAGCTCGATTTCCAGCCGGCCCATGCTGGTTTCCAGCTCGACCCGGGGGCCGGCCAGCGCGGCGGTGGCGGCCAGCAGGCCGGCCAGGAGCAACAGGATATGTTTCATTTAGTTACCATTGATAAAGTTCTGCACGTCGCGGTCGGCCAGCATGTCCTGCACCATCAGCGACAGCTGCTTGTTCAGGGCTTCCTTCACCTTGTCCAGCTCCGGATGCAGGCGACCGGGGAATTCTTCCTGGGCGCTGCGGCGATACTGCTTGGTGATGCGGCGGCCGTCCCGCTCCAGGGTGAGCTGCATGCGCAGCTGCTGCACCACGTCGTAGCTGATATGGCCGCGGATCACCCGCGCCAGCACCTCCTGCAGTTCGAGCTGCACCCGGGTGTTGGCGCCCTGCTCGACGAAGGCGCCCTGGGTGCTCAGCCCCTGGGCCAGGGCCTGCTCCAGCTGCACCTTGAGGTTGTTGCTGGCGCCCACCACCACCGGCGACTTGCCGGCCTGCTCGATCTGGATGACGTAGTCGTTGGCCCGGGCGTCCTGGCTGCCGAGGGCGACGGACTGGCCCCGGTAGACGCCGCCGCCCACCTGGGCGGACGGGCTGACGTCGACGGCGATGGGGTAATAGCTGGCGCAGGCACTCAGGCCGAGAAGCAGTGCGGCACCGGTCAACCATTTGATGGCATTCATGGATAGCGTTCCTTAAGGGGTTTTAATGGCTCTCAGGATAACGAATTTCCGGTTCGATGCCACTACCCGCTGGTTGCCGAAGAGGCGTTTCAGCTTCTGATGGTAATCGAGGTGGCGGTTGGCCACCAGCAGCAGCTCGCCGCCCCGGCGCAGCACCCGCCTGGCGTCCACGAACATCTGCCAGGCGACATGGTCGGTAATGGCCTGCTGCTGGTGGAAGGGCGGGTTGCACAGCACCAGATCGGCACTGTCCGGCGCCACCCCGTCGAGACAGTTATTGACCATGAAACGGGCCCGGGGCTCGGCCTCGGGCAGGTTGTGCTCGACGTTCAGTCGGGCGCTGGCGATGGCCATGTAGGATTCATCGACGAAGGTCACCCGGGCGTCGGGGTTGCGGGCCAGGGTGACCAGGCCCAGCACGCCGTTGCCGCAGCCCAGGTCGATAACCCGCCCGGGCCGGTTGGCGGGCAGGTGCTCGAGCATGAAGCGGGCGCCGATATCCAGGCTGGCGCGGGAAAACACGCTGGCGTGGTTGTGGATGCTGAAGCCGGTTCCCTCCAGCGGCCAGGCCAGCGTCGGGGTCGGCGGCGTCGGCACCCTGGCCGGATCCCGCCGGGCGAAGATCAGCCGGGCCTTTTTCCAGGCCAGGCTGGTACGGGTCGGCCCCAGGTACTGCTCGAACAGCTCGAGGGTGGCGCTGTGGATGTCCCTGGCCTTGGCACCGGCGATGATCAGGGTGTCCGGGCTCGCCACCTGGCTCAGGCAGGCGAGCTGATGTTCCAGCATGGCGTTGGCCCTGGGCAGCTTGAGCAGCACCAGGCCCGGCTGCTCCGGCCAGTCGGACAGGCTGTTCAACGGCTGCCAGTCGGGATCCAGGCCGTTGTCACGGGCGTTGGCGGCCAGCGCCAGCTCCGCCACCCGGGAGTCGGTCATGCTGTAGGGGTGCAGGTGGTGGAGGCCCAGGGTGAGGGCGCCGAAGCCGTCGTTGAGGATAAGCAGCGGCGCCTCCCGGCTCCACTCCTGCGCCATCAGTTCGGTCATGATATATTCATCGGCGGCGTCCCAGGCCTGCAGTCCGTGCTGGGCGGTGCGGGGGTAACGGTGCAGCAGCAGCTCGCCGCCCCGGGGCAGGGGAAAGTGATGATTCATAACGCAATGGCTCTAGTCTGGCAAAAGAGCCATTTTAACAGTTCGCGGAGGAAAAGCAGCATGGTGCTATGGCCGTCCGAGCCGGAGTGGATCACCCTGACCCAGGGGCGGTTGCTGTGGTGGCCCGATGCCTTCGCCGCCGAGGCGGATGCCTGGTTCGCCCGCCTGCGGTGCGAGATCCCCTGGCAACAGCACCGCCTGCGGCTGTTCGGCCGCGAGCTTGACGAACCACGTCTGTCCTGCTGGATGGGGGAGGCGGCGTACCGCTATTCCGGCCAGACCCGCGCGCCCGAGCCCTGGCATCCGCTGGTGGCGGAGATAGGCCGGCGACTGGCCGAATTGTGCGGCCAGCCGTTCAACGGCGTACTGCTGAACCTGTACCGGGACGGCCGGGACAGCATGGGCTGGCACGCGGACGACGAGCCGGAACTCGGGGCCGAGCCGGTGATCGCCTCGGTCAGCCTGGGGGCCGCGCGCTGCTTTGTGTTGCGCCACCCCGGCAGTGGTGAGCGCCGCCGGCTCGAGCTCGGCCACGGCAGCCTGCTGGTGATGGCCGGCGAAATGCAGCATCATTGGCAGCATGCCCTGCCGAAAACGGCCGGCATCGACCGCCCCCGCATCAACCTGACCTTTCGCCGACTGGCGGTGGGATGAGCGCAGGCGGCGGCCGGTCTTCAGAATCCATGGTTTATCAGGAGTCAATCATGTCGATGCAATCCATCATCGAACACAAGGTACGGGAGGCGCTGGCCCCCGAACACCTGGAAGTCATCAACGAGAGCTACATGCACCGGGTCGAGCCGGGTTCGGAAACCCATTTCAAACTGGTGGTGGTCAGCCCGGCCTTCGAGGGCCAGCGGCTGCTGGCCCGGCACCGGACCCTGAACACCCTGCTGGCCGACGAGCTGGCCGGGGGCGTTCATGCCTTGGCGCTGCACACCCTGACGCCGGCGGAGTGGCAGGCCAGGGGCGGGGTACCGGACAGCCCGAACTGCCGTGGCCAGGGCGGGATCTCCGCCTGAGCCTTGTTATCCCGGTTTGGCCGATTTGTTATGAGCCCGGGCGGCCCTGTTACGGGGCCGGCCACGGCCGCGGCTAACACTAAAGCACTATCTTCCTTTAAATATCATGGCCTTATTTTTGCTTGGCCGGATGACAGGCGAAGGAATTTTGCTGTGAAGCCCGCTAAATTTTGGTAATTGCCATGGCAGCGGCGCTTTTAAAAGTGCTAGAATTACGCGCCTTTTAAATCGGGCTGGATGTTACCGGAGTGTAATCGTGCTGTTGTCAGGGCGATGTCAGGCAAGCCGGTAGCGACTCATCAGCATGTTGTCATGTCCGACATGGCAAGTACCTGTCTTCCCCTAACAAGTAGTGCAAGTGAGTATGATTACAATTAAAAAAGGACTGGACCTCCCAATCGCCGGGGCCCCAGAGCAAGTAATCTACGATGGTCCCGCCATCAAACGTGTTGCTACGCTGGGCGAGGAGTATGTGGGAATGCGCCCTACCATGTATGTCAAGGTAGAGGACCGCGTTAAGAAAGGTCAGGTGATCTTCGAAGACAAGAAGAACCCTGGCGTCAAATTCACAGCTCCCGCCGCCGGTACAGTGGTTGAAATCAACCGTGGCGCCAAGCGTGTACTGCAATCCGTGGTGATTGCCGTCGACGACAGCGAAGAACAGATTACTTTCTCCAGGTACGCTCAAGCCGATTTGGCCAAACTGGAACGTGACACCGTCAGAGAGCAGCTGGTTGAATCCGGCCTGTGGACCGCCCTGCGCACCCGCCCTTACAGCAAGGTGCCGGCCGTGGGCTCGGCCCCCCGCTCCATCTTCGTGACCGCCATGGACAGCAATCCGCTGTGCGCCCATGCCGAACTGATCATCAAGGAAAACGCCCAGGCGTTTACCGATGGCCTGCAGGTACTGAGCCGCCTGACCGACGGTCAGGTCAATGTGTGCAAGGGCGAAGGCAGCCTGCCCCAGGCGCCGGCCGGCAACATCAAGGAGCACGTGTTTGTCGGCGTGCATCCCGCCGGCCTGCCCGGTACCCATATCCACTTCATCGACCCCATAGTACCGGGCAAGGTGGTGTGGTACATCAACTACCAGGACGTGATCGCGGTCGGCAAACTGTTCACCACCGGTGAACTGCATACCGATCGGGTGGTGGCCCTGGGCGGCCCCGTGGTGCAGAAGCCCCGCCTGCTGCGCACCCGCATCGGCGCCTCCCTGGAGGAGCTGACCGCCGGCGAACTGCAGAACGGCGAGCACCGCATCATTTCCGGCTCCGTGCTGTCCGGCACCACCGCCAATGGTCCCCAGGCCTACCTGGGTCGTTACCATCTGCAGGTATCCGTGCTGGCCGAAGGCCGCGAGAAAGAATTCATGGGCTGGCTGGTGCCGGGCGCCAACAAGTTCTCCGTGACCCGCGCCTACCTGAGTCACCTGACCAAGGGCAAGCTGTTCGACCTGACCACCTCCACCAACGGCTCCAGCCGTGCCATGGTGCCGATTGGCAACTATGAGCGGGTGATGCCGCTGGACATTCTGCCCACGCTGCTGCTGCGTGATCTGCTGTCCGGTGATACCGACAGCGCCCAGACCATGGGTTGCTTGGAGCTGGATGAAGAAGATCTGGCGCTGTGTACCTATGTGTGCCCGGGCAAGTATGACTATGGTCCTGTCTTGCGTAGCTGTTTGACCAAGATAGAGCTGGAGGGCTAATAGATGAGTCTGAAACAAACCCTGGAAAAGCTCGAACACCATTTCGAGCCGGGCGGCAAATACGAAAAGTTTTACGCCCTCTATGAGGCGGTGGCCACCGTGCTCTACACGCCGGGCCTGGTCACCCGCAATGCCGCGCACGTGCGCGACAGCATCGACCTCAAGCGCATCATGATCATGGTGTGGCTGTCGGTGTTCCCGGCTATGTTCTTCGGCATGTACAACACCGGCGGCCAGGCGATTGCCGCCCTGACCAGCATGTACAGCCCGGCGGAACTGGCTTCCGTGATCGACGGCAACTGGCGTTACGGTCTGGCGCAGAGCCTGGGGGCGACCCTGGGTGAAGGGGCCGGCTGGGGCAGCGAGATGCTGCTGGGCGCCATGTACTTCCTGCCCATCTACCTGACCGTGTTCCTGGTCGGCGGTTTCTGGGAAGTGCTGTTCGCCTCGGTGCGCAAGCACGAGGTGAATGAAGGCTTCTTCGTGACCTCGGTGCTGTTCGCGCTGATCGTGCCCGCCACCCTGCCGCTGTGGCAGGCGGCCCTGGGCATCACCTTCGGTGTGGTCATGGCCAAAGAGATCTTCGGCGGTACCGGCAAGAACTTCCTCAACCCGGCCCTGGCCGGTCGTGCCTTCCTGTTTTTCGCCTACCCGGCCGAGATTTCGGGTGACACGGTATGGACCGCGGTCGACGGCTTCTCCGGCGCCACCGCCCTGGGCCAGTGGGCCGCCGGCGGCCAGGCCGCGCTGATGGACGCCAACACCGGCTCCGTGATCAGCTGGATGGACGCCTTCATCGGCAACATCCAGGGCTCTATCGGTGAAGTCTCCACCCTGGCCATCCTGATCGGCGGCCTGTTCATCATCTACCTGGGCATCGCCTCCTGGCGCATCGTCGCCGGTGTGATGATCGGCATGGTAGCCACCGCGACCCTGTTCAACGTCATCGGCTCCGACACCAACGCCATGTTCTCCATGCCCTGGCACTGGCACCTGGTGCTGGGCGGCTTCGCCTTCGGCATGATGTTCATGGCCACCGACCCGGTGTCCGCTTCCTTTACCAACAAGGGTAAATGGTGGTACGGCGCGCTGATCGGCGTCATGGTGGTGCTCATCCGCGTGGTGAACCCGGCCTTCCCCGAAGGCATGATGCTGGCCATCCTGTTCGCCAACCTGTTCGCTCCCTTGTTCGACCACTTCGTGGTGCAGGCCAATATCAAACGGAGGCTGGCTCGTGGCTAAGAAAGAAACTATCGGCAGAACCTTTGCCGTGATCGGCAGTTTGTGCCTGGTGTGCTCCATCGTGGTATCCGGTGCGGCCGTCCTGCTGAAGCCGACCCAGCAGCGCAACCAGGCGCTGGACGTGCAGACCAACATCGTCGATGTGGCCGGCCTGGGCCGGACCAACGTTGCCGAAAACTACGAGCGCTTCATCGAAGCGCATCTGCTGGACCTGGAAACCGGCGAGTTCACCGAGCAGTCGGTGGCCGGCTACAACCAGCGTAATGCCGCCAAGGATCCGTCCACCAGCATCAGCCTGAGCACCGATCAAGATCCGGCCGGCATCCGCCGCCGCGCCAACCTGGCGCCGGTGTACCTGGCCAAGGACGAAAACGGCGAGCTCGACAGCATCATACTGCCGATGCACGGCCAGGGGCTGTGGTCCACCATGTACGCCTTCGTCGCCGTCGAGCCCGATGGCAACACCATCAAGGGCATCACCTACTACGAGCAGGGGGAAACCCCGGGACTGGGCGGTGAAGTGGAAAACCCGGCCTGGCGCGCCCAGTTCGTCGGCAAGAAGCTGTTCGACGACAACGGCGAGCCGGCGCTGCGGGTGATGAAAGGCGGTGCTCCGCAGGGTGCGCCCTCCAGTGTAGACGGCCTGTCCGGTGCTACCCTGACCTCCAACGGCGTGCAATATACCTTTGAATTCTGGCTGGGTCCGAAAGGCTTCGGTCCTTTCCTGGCCAAGGTTCGTGAAGGAGAGCTGAACAATGGCTGATAAAGCTGAAATGAAAAAGGTGCTGTTCGGGCCCATTATCGGCACCAACCCCATCGCCCTGCAGGTGCTGGGGGTATGCTCGGCCCTGGCGGTGACCTCGCAGATGCAGACCGCGTTCGTGATGTCGCTGGCGGTGATCGCGGTAACGGCGTTTTCGAACCTGTTCATCTCGCTGATCCGCAACCAGATCCCGAACTCGGTACGGATCATCGGCCAGATGGCGATCATCGCCTCCCTGGTTATCGTGGTGGACCAGATCCTCAAGGCCTATGCCTATGACATCTCCAAGCAGCTGTCGGTGTTCGTGGGCCTGATCATCACCAACTGTATCGTGATGGGTCGTGCCGAAGCCTATGCCATGAAGAGCCCGCCGCTGATGTCCTTCCTGGATGGTATCGGCAACGGCCTGGGTTACGGCCTGATCCTGCTGGTGGTGGCGACCATTCGTGAGCTGTTCGGCTCCGGTACCTGGTTCGGCATCGAAATCCTGCCGCTGATCAAGAACGGTGGCTGGTACCAGGCCAACGGCCTGTTGTTGTTGCCGCCGAGCGCCTTCTTTATCATCGGTGGTTTTATCTGGGTACTGCGTACCTACCGCCCCGAACAGGTGGAGGCGAAGGAGTAATCGATGGAACATTTTCTGAGTTTGTTTATTCGTGCCGTCTTTATCGAGAACCTGGCCCTGGCCTTCTTCCTGGGGATGTGTACCTTCCTGGCGGTATCCAAGAAGGTCAAGACCTCGTTCGGTCTGGGGGTGGCGGTTATCGTGGTACTGACCATTTCGGTACCGGTGAATAACCTGATCTACAACTTCATCCTGAAGGATGGCGCCCTGGCCGAAGGCATCGATCTGAGCTTCCTGAACTTCATTACCTTTATCGGGGTAATCGCAGCGCTGGTGCAGATCCTGGAGATGACCCTGGACAAGTTCTTCCCGGCGCTGTACCACGCCTTGGGCATCTTCCTGCCGCTGATCACCGTGAACTGCGCCATCTTCGGTGGCGTGTCCTTCATGGTACAGCGGGACTACAACTTCGCCGAGTCCATCGTGTACGGCTTTGGCTCCGGTGTGGGTTGGATGCTGGCAATCGTATTGCTGGCCGGTTTGCGTGAGAAGATGAAGTATGCGGATGTGCCCGATGGCCTGCGCGGTTTGGGGATTACCTTTATCTCCGCCGGCCTGATGGCGCTCGGCTTCATGTCTTTCTCTGGCATTTCTCTGTAAACCCAGTGACGGAAAAGGAATAATCGATGGAAATCATTCTAGGTGTGGTCATGTTCACCGTGATCGTGCTGGTCCTGGTGAGCGTTATCCTGTTTGCCAAGTCCAGGCTGGTCGCGGAAGGGGATGTGACTATCAGCATCAACGATGATCCCGGAAAGGCGATCACCACCGGCGCCGGCGGCAAGCTGCTGGGCGCCCTGGCGGCCAACGGTATCTTCGTGTCTTCTGCCTGTGGCGGCGGTGGCTCCTGTGGCCAGTGCCGGGTGCGCATTCTGGACGGCGGCGGTGAAATCCTGCCCACCGAGCTGGATCATATCTCCAAGCGCGAAGCGCGCCACGGCGAGCGTCTGTCTTGCCAGGTGAACGTCAAGCAGGACATGAAGATCGAGCTGCCGGAAGAAGTGTTCGGTATCAAGAAGTGGGATTGCGAAGTTATCTCCAACGATAACAAGGCGACCTTCATCAAGGAACTCAAGCTGAAGATCCCCAACGGCGAAAGCGTGCCTTTCCGTGCCGGTGGCTACATCCAGATCGAGGCGCCGCCC
The DNA here is from genome assembly GCF_003012775.1 of Zobellella endophytica. Taxonomy (GTDB): domain Bacteria; phylum Pseudomonadota; class Gammaproteobacteria; order Enterobacterales; family Aeromonadaceae; genus Oceanimonas; species Oceanimonas endophytica. Next base: position 152,463 of record NZ_PXYG01000005.1, read on the forward strand.
CACCACGTCAAGTACAAGGACTTCGACGTGCCCGAGGAATACCGGGAAGACTGGGACAAGTTCAAGATCTTCGAGCTGGAGTCCAAGGTAGACGAGGAAACCATCCGCGCCTACTCCATGGCCAACTATCCGGAAGAAGAAGGCATCATTATGCTGAACGTGCGGATCGCGACCCCGCCGCCCAGCAACTGGACCGCGCCTCCGGGCAAGATGTCGTCCTACATCTGGTCCCTTAAGCCCGGCGACAAGGCTACCATTTCCGGTCCCTTCGGCGAGTTCTTCGCCAAGGACACCGATGCCGAGATGGTGTTCATCGGCGGCGGTGCCGGCATGGCGCCGATGCGTTCGCACATCTTCGACCAGCTCAAGCGCCTGAACTCCAAGCGCAAGATCAGCTTCTGGTACGGTGCCCGCTCCAAGCGCGAGATGTTCTATGTGGAAGACTTCGACGGCCTGCAGGAGCAGTGCGACAACTTCCAGTGGCACGTGGCCCTCTCCGATCCCCAGCCCGACGACAACTGGACCGGTTACACCGGCTTCATCCACAACGTGCTGTTCGAGAACTATCTGCGGGATCACGAAGCCCCCGAGGATTGCGAGTACTACATGTGTGGTCCGCCGGTGATGAATGCTGCGGTGATCAACATGCTCAAGAACCTGGGCGTGGAAGACGACAACATTCTGCTGGATGACTTTGGTGGTTAAACACTGATGATATCTCGAGTAAGCAAATGGCTGGCCCCCCTGGGGCTGGCCTTTTTATTGGCGGCCTGCCAGCCGGCGGCGACCGAACGGCCACAGCTGCAGCTGACCGGCGACACCATGGGCACCTACTACTCGGTGAAGATAGTGGGCGCGGATGAGGCGCAGGCCCAGGCGCTGCAGGCCGAGATCGACCGCCGGCTGGAGCGGGTCAACGATCAGATGTCGACCTACCGGGAAGACTCGGAACTGAGCCGTTTTAACCGGTATCGGGGCCGTGATCCCATCCGGGTCTCGGCAGATACCGCCAAGGTGGTGACCGCCTCCCTGCAGCTGGGACGGCTGAGCGACGGTGCCCTGGACGTGACGGTGGGCCCCCTGGTCAACCTGTGGGGCTTCGGGCCCGATGCGCGGCCGGTGCGGATCCCGAGCGACGAGCAACTGGCGCAGACCCGCTCCCGCATCGGGCTCGGGCACCTGGAAGTCACCGTCGACGCCGAAGGCGAGTACCTGCAGAAGACGCTGCCCGAGCTCTATGTGGATCTGTCGGCCATCGCCAAGGGCTTTGGCGTGGATGTGGTGTCCGAGTACCTGGCGGAAGAAGGACTGACCGATCACCTGGTGGAGATCGGCGGCGAGGTCAGGGTCAGCGGGCTCAATGCCAAGGGGCAGCCCTGGCGCATCGCGGTGGAAAAACCGGCGCCGGGCTCCGGCTCGGTGCAGCAGGTGATCGCGCTCGGCAACAACAGCGTGGCCACCTCCGGCGACTACCGCAACTATTACGAGCTGGACGGGGAGCGGCTGTCCCACAGCATAGATCCGGCCACCGGCAAGCCCATCACCCACCGGCTGGCGTCGGTGACAGTGGTGCATCCCTCCTGTATGATCGCGGATGGGCTGGCGACGGCGCTGACGGTGATGGGCACCGACAAGGCGCTCGCCTTCGCGGAGCAACACCGGCTGGCCATCTACCTGCTCACCAAGACCGAAGAAGGCTTCCGGGTGGATATGTCCAGCGCCTTCAAGAAGTATTTAAGAGGTTGATATGCTGTATTTCGTCATTACGCTCGCGGTGTTTGCCCTGGTGTTTGCCGCCATGGCCATCGGCTATATCCTCCAGCGCAAGACCATTTCGGGATCCTGTGGCGGCCTGGGCTCGGTCGGTGTGGAAAAGGCCTGTGACTGTCCCGACCCCTGCGACAACCGCAAGAAGAAAATGGCCAAGGAAGAAGCCCGCCGCAAGATGCTGGAAGAACACCGCATCATCTAAGCCACGGGACTGGGGACTGGTGAGCGGGGACTGGATGCGCCGTGTTTAAGTCCCGAATCCCTGATCCCCAATCCCCGTTTTGCATTATGCGCAAGATCATCCACGTCGATATGGACTGCTTTTTCGCCGCGGTGGAGATGCGGGCCCATCCCGAGTGGCGGGACATCCCCCTGGCCATCGGCGGCAGCGCCAGCCGGCGCGGAGTGATTTCGACCTGCAACTACCCGGCCCGGGCTTATGGGGTCCGCTCGGCCATGGCCAGCCACCAGGCGCAGAAGCTCTGTCCGGGACTCTTGCTGATCCCCGGCAACATGGCCGAATACAAGCGGGTATCGCAGCAGATCAGGGAAATCTTCCATCGCTATACCCCCCTGGTGGAGCCGCTGTCGCTGGATGAAGCCTACCTGGATGTGACCGACAGCCCCTGGTTCGGCGGCAGCGCTACCCGTATCGCCGAAGATATCCGCCGGGCCATCTTCGAGGAGCTGCAACTGACCGCCTCCGCCGGGGTGGCGCCCAACAAGTTCCTGGCCAAGATCGCCTCGGAGGAAAACAAGCCGGACGGGCTCTTCGTGCTGCCACCCGGGGCGGTGGCCGATTTTGTGCGGGAGTTGCCGTTGATCAAGATCCCCGGGGTGGGGAGCAAGACCGCGGCCAGGCTGGCGGCGCTGGGGCTGGAGCGGTGCGGCCAGGTGGCGGAGATCGGCGAAGCGGAGCTGATCCGCCGCTTCGGCAAGTTCGGCTACCTGCTGTGGCAGCGCAGCCGGGGCATAGACCCGCGGGCGCTGCAGACCGAACGGGTCCGCAAGTCCCTGGGGGTGGAAACCACCCTGGCGGAGGATATTCAGGTCCCCGAACAGGGGCTGGAGGTGTTATCCCGGTTATGGCCGGAGTTGCTGCGCCGGCTCGACGGCCGGCCGGTGAAAGGGCTCTGCATCAAGCTGAAGTTCGATGATTTTACCCAGACGACGCTGTCCCGGCGTTGCCCGGCGCCCTCGCCGGAACTGGCCCGGCAGCTGTGCGTCGAGGCCTGGTCCCGGGCCGGGGGGCGGGGCGTCCGGCTGGTGGGGGTCAGCGTCGAACTGCAGGAGGAACAAGCCGCTCGCGCGGAGCAGCTCAGTTTTGACTGGTGACGCCGCTCAGGTATCGTCTTTGGCGTACTCCCCTTCCCGGCCCGCTTCAGGCGCCTTTGCCATGCTTTCCTTACCGGTCCGCTGGGTGTTGTCCAGTACCGTATCCGCCGATGCGGCACCCAGATAGCCTGCACTCAGGGCTAAAAACAAGGCTATTGAAGATGTTTTCATCTTAATGCTCCTTTGTTCACATCGGGTGAGCGGACAGCATAACAGGCTTACTGGAAATGAAAACCATTCTTATCAATGCGGTCAGACAAGGGGCGTCGCAGCTGCGCTGCCGGGGCGGACCCGGCAGCGAATCAGGGCTGGCCCGGATTAAGGTGATCTTCCTCCGCAAACTGAAAACCCGGCTGGCCGGTTGCCGGCTCCCCCGCGGGCACCACCTGGGGATACACGGTGGGCCCGGGCTCGATGGCCGGCCGGTCGCGGCCGTCGTCCGGCTGTGCCGGTACCACGGCGGTCGGCTCATGGCGCCGGTCGTGCTGTATGCCCGGGGCCAGCTTGCGGGTTTCGTCCAGGAGCTCGCGGCCGAAGGTGACCGCCCGATCCAGCAGGTTATCGGCCAGGGCCGGTGCCGCCAGCAGGCCCAGCAACAGGCCGAACGCGATGTTTTTCATTGTCACTTCCTCAACCGGTGATCTGTGCCGAGCATAAGACAAAGTCCCGGCCTTGAACATAGCCGGCCGGTGCCGTCCGTCGTTAATCGACCCGTGCCGCTTCCGGCACCCGGGCGAGCACCCGTACCAGCAACTGCCAGAAGCGCTCCACCGCCGCTATCTGCACCCGCTCGTCGGGGGAATGAGCCCCCTGGATGGTGGGACCGAACGACACCATGTCCCAGTGGGGGTAGACTGCCTTGAACAGGCCGCATTCCAGGCCGGCGTGGATCACCTTGACCGCCGGCAGCACACCGAAGACTTCCCGGTGCGTGTCGAGCACCAGCTGCATGATGGACGAGGCCGGATCGGGCTGCCAGCCCGGGTAGGCGCCGTCGAAGTGGCAGTCACCGCCGGCCAGGCGGAACACCGCCGCCGTCATGGCCGCCACCCGGTCCCTGCCGGCATCGTCGAGCGAGCGGATCAGGCACTGCACGTAAACCCGCTCCGGCTCCGTCCTGATCACGCCGAGGTTGGTGGACGCCTGCACCACCTCGGACATGGCCCGGCTCATGGCCATGACCCCATGGGGGCAGGCGAGCAGGGCCGCGCTCAGCTGCTGCTGCAGCGCCGGCGTCATCACGCGTTCGGGCAGGGAGGCCGGCGTCAGCTCCAGTTTGATGCGGTCGTCGATGCCGGCGAACTCCTCGGCATACTGCCGGCCGCGACGCGCGATCACCTGCTGCAGGCGGTCCTCGGCGGTGTCCGGCACCACCAGCAGGGCCCAGGCTTCCCGGGCGATGGCATTGCGCAGGGTGCCGCCGTGGAGTTCGGCCAGGCGGACCCGGGGATCCTCGCCGATGTCCGCCAGCAACTCGGCCAGCAGCTTGTTGGCGCAGGCCCGGCCCTGGTGAATATTGATGCCGGAATGGCCGCCGCGCAGGCCGGAAACGCCGAGGCGCAGGGCGCGGTGGCCGGCCGGCACGGGCTCCGCCCGGTAGGGCAGGCTGATATTGGCATCGACGCCGCCGGCACAGCCCATGTAGAGGTCGCCGTCCTGCTCCGAGTCGGTATTGAGCAGTATCTCGCCTTGCAGCAGACCGGGCGCCAGGCCGAAGGCGCCGGTCATGCCGCTTTCCTCGTCCACGGTCAGCAGCACCTCCAGCGGCCCGTGCTGCACCCTGTCGTCGGCCAGCACCGCCAGGCAGGCGGCCAGGCCGATGCCGTTGTCGGCACCCAGGGTGGTGCCGCGGGCCCGGACCCAGTCGCCGTCGATCCAGGGCTGGATCGGATCCCGGCTAAAATCATGCGATGCGTCGGCATTGGCCTGGGGCACCATATCCATGTGGGCCTGCAGGATGACGCCCTTGCGCCCTTCCATGCCGGCGGTGGCGTCCTTGCGGATAATCAGGTTGCCCACCTCGTCCTGCTGCACCGCCAGGCCCCGGCCGGCGGCCCAGTCGGCGATCCACCGGCGCAGGACGGCCTCCTGGCCGGAGGGGTGGGGGATGCTGCAGACGGTGTCGAAAAACTGCCAGAGTAGAGGGGGGGAGAGGCTGCGGATAGCGGTCATGGCCTGCCTTGTTCGTTCGTCGGGAGGAGGAAGCCGACAGCTTAACCTCCGACCGGTACAGATATCCATCCGTCCGCTGTGAAAATCCAATAATGCGTCACATTACTCCGTTATTTTTTATTTATTTGGTTTTATAAACTAATTTTTAGTGGTTTACGCCTTGAACAGCCTGACCTCGTCGGACAGCCTGCGCCCCAGGGCCGACAGGGCATCCCCGGCGCTGTCGGTTTCCTGGGTCTTGATCCTGACCTCTTCCGCCAGCTCGCTCAGCCGGCTCAGGTTACGGCTCATTTCTTCCGTGGTCTGCCGCTGTTGCTCGGCGGCGGTGGCGATGTGGCTGTTCATGTCGTTGATAAGCGTCATGCGATCGCTGATGGCGGCCAGGGCGTCACCGGCCTGGTCGGCGGTGCCTTGGGTATCCTGGGCTCGTTGCATCAGTTCGCCCATGCGGTTCACGGTGCCGTCGGCTTCCTGCTGCAGGCCCTGAATGATGTCCTGGATCTCGTCGGTGGAGCTCTGGGTGCGGGTGGCGAGGTTGCGTACTTCGTCGGCCACCACCGCAAAGCCGCGGCCCTGCTCACCAGCCCGGGCCGCCTCGATGGCGGCGTTGAGTGCCAGCAGGTTGGTCTGTTCGGCGATGGCCCTGATCACCTCCAGCACCTTGCCGATCTCCTGGGAGCGGTTGGCGAGGGAGCTCAGGCTGTGCTGGGCTTCGGCCAGCTCCGCCACCAGCCCGGCCGAGGCCTGGCGGGTATGGTCGGCCCGGTGCTTGCCGTCCTCGGCCGCCTCGGCGGAGGCCCGGCTGGCGTCGGCGGCCTGTTCGGCCGAGCGGGCGACCTCCTGGCTGGTGGCCAGCATCTCCTGCATGGCGGCGGCGACTTTCTCCGTTTCCTCCGACTGTTGTTCGGAAACGTGGCGGTTGTGGCTGACGATGCCGGACAGCCGCTGTGCGGCCTCGTTGACCTGTTGGCTGATCGGCAGCAGTTGGCGTATGGTGCCGGCCAGGCGCGAGCAGAACTGGTTGAAGCTCTTGCTGAGCTGGGTGATCTCGTCCTGGCCGGCCTCGTCCAGGCGGCGACGCAGATCGGCCTCGCCGTCGGAGATGTCGCGCAGGGCGTTGACCGTGTGGCCGACCGGATGCAGTATGCTGCGGATCAGGGCCATGGCCACCAGCACCGCGATGGCGCCGAGCCCCGCGACCAGCATCAGTACCTTCATGGCCGCCGCCTGCAGTTGGGCCTGCACGTCGTCGATATAGATACCGGTGCCGATGATCCAGCCCCAGGGCCGGAACAGCTCGACATAGGACACCTTTTCCACCGGGGCCTCCATGCCGGGTTTGGGCCACAGGTAATGCACGAAGCCGGCGCCGTCCCGTTTCGCCTTGTCGACCATTTCCATGAACAGCAAGGTGCCGTCGGGATCCTTGAATCCGCTGAGATCGCTCCCGTTCAGCCTGGGCTGCATGGGATGCATGATCATGACCGGCTGGTCGTCGTTGACCCAGAAGTAGTCGTCGTTGCCGTAACGCAGTCCGGCCACCGCCGCCAGGGCCTGTTGCCGGGCCTGCTCGGGTGACAGCAGACCGTCTTGCTGCTGTTGGTGATAGAAGCCGGCCAAGCTGACCACCGACTGCACCTGGCGCTGGGCCTGGGTCCGTTTTTCGGCGATCAGGCCCTGATAGAACAGCCACAGCATCAGCAAGGCGACCCCGATGATGCCGATGGAAAGCAGCAGCAGATTGAGATAAAGCCGTTTGGCGATGGAGAGCGAGCGCAGTAGATTCACGTCCATGTTCCCTTGTCGAATAACCATGCCCGGGGGCATCCATTAGTCCCCATGATAAAGGAGGGAATGGGACGTTTCGGCCACGAGGGTGCGAAAATGGGATCCGCGCGGCTAACTCTTTAGTCTAATAGGACCTGTCCCCACGCCGTCCGCGTGAATAAAAAGCTGTAACTCTGGTCAAGAATGGGTGCGATCTCTATAATGCGCCCATTGTTTGCCCGTCGTCCGGAGCGCTGACGAAGCGGTGCCAACGCCTTACCCGGGGCGCCCGCCGTCGACGTTACCCTGACCTGGCGCGGTGGGCGACGGTGATCATCTGTCTTGAAAGCTAACACCCAAAGGTTCTTCTTATGCCCAACAAATTCGTCGTCACCTGGGACTCATTTCAGCGCGAAGCACGCAAGCTGGCCCAGCGCCAGCTTCCTGCCAGCCAGTGGAAAGGCATTATCGCGGTGAGCCGCGGCGGCCTGGTCCCGGCGGCCATCATGGCCCGGGAGCTGGGGATCCGTCATGTCGACACCCTGTGCATCTCCAGCTACGACCACGATCAGCAGCGTACCGATCTGCAGGTGCTCAAGCACGTGTCCGGCGATGGAGAAGGTTTCCTGATCGTCGACGATCTGGTGGACACCGGCAATACTGCCCGGGTGATCCGCGAGCTCTACCCCAAGGCCAAGTTCATCACCGTGTTCGCCAAGCCCAAGGGCGAGCCGCTGGTGGACGACTTCGAGGTGAGGGTAGGGCAGGATACCTGGATAGAACAGCCCTGGGACATGAGCGTCACCTTTGTGCCGCCTTTGTGCGAACAGGATAACTCGTGATAAAAAGGCTCCTCGGAGCCTTTTTTCTTTGCCTGAGCCACCCCTAGGAGCGAACGATGCCGGAACCGGACAGCACCCTCAGCGAGCGACTCTTTTCCCGGTCGGAGCGCGTGCCGGAAACCTCCACCATCGCCTTCGACGGCCCCCGGTCCGGGGGCGAACCGCATATCGCCCCCTATGTGGACGGCGCCCACCTGCCCGGGTTCTACCGGCTGCAGAAACGGGCCTTCTGGCGCTGGCAGGGGACCGACAGCATCGAGATCGAGGCCACCCTGGCGCGCATCGCCGCCGCGCCCGGGCCGCGCTCCGTCGACGGCTGGCTGGACACCGTGGCCGAATACAAGCGCGGCAACTGGGTGTTCGAATGGAGCCAGCTTGGCGCCGAGTGTTATCAGGCCGGCATGGCCCTGGCGTCGAGTGACCGGGTCCGGGCCCGCCGGACCCTGCTGGCCGCCACCCGCTATTTTGCCCTGGCCAGTTATCCCCACCTCAAGGGCGATCCCCTGAGCCTGCAGGCGCAGTTGCTGGCCAACCAGGCCTACCGCCAGGCCGGGCAGCTGCTGCCGGTGCCGCTCAAGGAGCTCAGCATTCCCTACCACGGCAAGGAAGTGCAGGGCTATCTGCACCTGCCGACCCTGGATAAAGCCTCCCCCCTGGTGATCGTCAGCGGCAGCCTGGACAGCCTGCAGCTCGACTTCTGGCGGTTTTACGAGGAGTACCTGGCGCCGGCGGGCATCGCCATGCTGACCGTCGACATGCCCGGCGTCGGCTATTCCTCGCACTGGCCGCTGGTGCAGGACAGCAGCCGGCTGCACCAGGCGGTGCTCGATTATGTGCCGCGGATCCCCTGGGTGGATGAACGGCGGGTCGGCCTGCTGGGGGTGCGGATGGGTGGCAACGTGGCGGCCCGGCTGGCCTTTCTCGAACCCTTCAAGCTGCGCACCGTGGTCAGCATCGCCGGTGCCGCCAACCTGTTCTTTACCGAGTGCGAGCGCTTCATGCAGACCCCGCCCATGCTCAGGGACACCATCGCCAATCGCATGGGCATGCAGAGCAACGACTGGGAGCAGCTGTTCTACCGCTGCCAGGGACTGTCCCTGAAAACCCAGGGGCTGATGAGACACAGGACCACGGTGCCGATCTTCAGCATCGGCCACCGGCGGGATTTTATCTGTCCCGAGCAGGATATCCAGGCGCTGGCCGCCTCCAGCCGGGGCGGCAAGGCCCTGGTGCTCGACAAGATGCCGTTGTTCGAGGTCTATGGCGTGGCCCTGGCCCGGGCGAGGGACTGGTTGCAGGCCCATCTATAACGCCGGCGGGGCCGTTTTTTGCCCGCCCGGGCCGGCCGACCTTTACCGACGGGCGAAAAAACGTTACATATAGGCGAGTTACCAGGGAGACAGGCATGACCACAGAAAAGGTTAACCATCATAAGCTGGTGCGCAAATTTGCCGCCATCGGCCCTTACTTGCGCGGTGAGAAGTCAAATGAGTCCATTTATTTCTTCGACTGCCTGGCGGTCTGTGCCAGTGCCAAGGCGGCACCGGAAAAACGCGAGTTCTGGGGGTGGTGGCTGACCCTGACGGCCGAGGACGAGCAGCGTTTCGAGCTGCATTACCAGCTCGGCTTCTACAACGCGGCGGGGCAGTGGCAGCGGCAGGAGGTGCCGAAGAAGCACGAGGAAGAAGTGATTCGCACCCTGCGGGACTTTTACGAGAAGCTCGGCGGCTGCCTGGAAAGCCTGTCACTCGGCATCCGACCTTCCCCCGCGCTGGGAGAACGACATCCGCTGAGCGTTGCCTGAATCCAGTACGGCCTTGTTTCGCCGCCATCCATGCTGGCGGCGTGGGGCTTCCGCGATATTCAATCATCTGCCGGCAATGCCGGCATTGCTGTTAGTAAGGAGCCGCAGGGCGTTCCATGAAAGGCAAAACCATCGTTGTAAAACTGGGCACCAGCGTGCTCACCGGCGGCACTCGTCACCTGGACCGGGCGCACATGGTGGAGCTGGTGCGACAGTGCGCCAGCCTGCACCGGGCCGGCCACCAGATCATCGTCGTGACCTCGGCGGCCATCGCCGCCGGCCGGGAGCACCTGGGCTTTCCCGAGCTGGCCGGCACCATGGCCAACAAGCAGATGCTGGCTGCGGTGGGCCAGACGCAGCTGATCCAGAGCTGGCAGTCGCTGTTCAACATCTACGGCCTGCACGTGGGACAGATCCTGCTGACCCGGGCCGATCTGGAAGACCGGGAACGCTACCTCAACGCCCGGGATACCCTGCGTGCCCTGCTCGACAATCGCATCATTCCGGTGATCAACGAAAACGACGCCGTGGCCACCAACGAGATCAAGGTGGGCGACAACGACAACCTGTCGGCCCGCGCCGCCATCCTGGCGGAGGCGGATCTGCTGATTTTGCTGACCGATCAGAAGGGCCTGTTCACCGCCGATCCGCGCCACGATCCCAAGGCACAGCTGATCGAGGAAGTGCAGACCATCGACGACACCCTGCGCAAGCTCGCCGGCGGCAGCATCAGCGGCCTGGGTACCGGCGGCATGGCCACCAAGCTGCAGGCGGCGGACGTGGCGCGCCGGGCCGGCATCGACGTGGTGATCGCCACCGGCCAGGTGCCGGAAGTGATCGGCCGCCTGGCCGAGGGCGATCGCATCGGTACCCGCTTCCCGGCCCTGGCCACCCCGCTCGAGAGCCGCAAGCGCTGGATCCTGGCCGGCCCCCCGCCCCACGGCGAAATCCATATCGACGCCGGCGCGGTCAACGCGGTCAGGGAAAAAGGCTCCAGCCTGCTGCCCAAGGGCATAGTGCGGGTGGAAGGGCGTTTTCGCCGGGGCGAGGCGGTGCGTATCGTCAATCCCGAAGGGCGTGAGCTGGCCCGGGGCATCTGTCGTTACGATGCCCTCGACCTGAACCGAATCAAAGGACAACATTCAGAGCAGATTGAATCCCTGCTGGGTTATGGCTACGGCAGCGTGGCCATCCATCGGGACGATCTGGTGCTCTTGTAGGAGAATATATGAAGCTGGAACAGATGGGGCAGGCGGCGCGCGCGGCCGCCTTTACTCTTGCCGAAACCCCGACCCGGGCCAAGAACGATGCCCTGCTGGCGATGGCCGAGGCGCTGGAAGCGGGCGCCGATGCCATTCTGGCGGCCAACGAAAAGGATCTGCAGGCCGCCCGGGAAAGCGGCATCAACGAGGCCATGCTCGATCGACTGATGCTGAACCCGGCCCGACTCAAGGCCATCGCCGACGATGTGCGCAGCGTGGTGCGGCTGCCGGATCCGGTGGGCGCCGAGCTGGATTCGCGGGTGCTGGAGAACGGCATGCGGCTGTCGCGCCGGCGGGTGCCGCTCGGGGTGGTGGGGGTGATTTACGAAGCCCGGCCCAACGTCACCATCGACATCGCCGCCCTGTGCCTGAAGACCGGCAACGCCAGCATACTGCGCGGTGGCCGGGAGACCTTCCACACCAACCAGGAACTGGTCAAGGTGATCCAGCAGGCGCTGGCGGTGAGCCGGCTGCCCGCCGGCTGCGTGCAGTACATCGGCGAGCCGGGCCGGGAGTGGGTCAGCGGCCTGCTCCGGCTCGACAAGTATGTGGACATGATCATTCCCCGTGGTGGCCCCGGCCTGCACCAGCTGTGCAAGGAGCAGTCGACCATTCCGGTGATCATCGGCGGCTTCGGCATCAGCCACACCTTCGTGGACGAGAGCGCCGATCTGGTGCGTGCCATCGAGGTGGTCGACAACGCCAAGACCCACAGGCCGAGCGCCTGCAACGCCCTGGACACCCTGCTGGTGCACCGGGCGGTGGCGGCCGAGCTGCTGCCTCGCCTGAGCGAGCGGATGGCGGTGAAGGGCGTGGAACTGGTGGCCGATGCCGAGGCCCTGGCCCTGCTGCAGTCCGGCCCGGCCCGGGTGCGGGAAGCCGGTGAAGGCGATTTCGACACCGAGTGGCTGAGCCTGACCCTGGGGGTCAAGCTGGTGGCCGACGTGGACGAGGCGCTGGCGCACCTGCGCGACTATAACGCCAGCCACTCCGACGCCATCCTCACCAACCGCCTGGCCAGTGCCGAGCGTTTCATCAACGGCGCGCCCTCGGCGGCGGTGTACGTGAACGCCTCCACCCGCTTTACCGACGGCGCCCAGTTCGGCCTCGGCGCCGAGGTGGCGGTGTCCACCCAGAAGCTGCATGCCCGCGGCCCCATGGGGCTGGAAGAGCTGACCAGCTACAAGTGGATTGGTCAGGCGGATTACCTGATCCGCGACTAACCGACGATCCGGCCGCGACGGCGGCCGGGCACTGACAAGAGGGGGTAGTTATGCCATCCAAGCTGCTGGATGCCCTGCTGCTGGCGATGCCGCTGTCGCCGACGCTGGAGTCGTGGCGACAGCATCTTAAAACCCAGTTGCCTTATCCGGTGCAGGGGGCGCAGACGCTGTTTATCGGCGAGCCGACCCTGGCCATCGTTTCCTTTCAGCACGATCGGGCCGAGGTGTTGTTGCCGGCCATGGAATGGCGCCACCACGATATCCACACCGCCAAGCCCCGCTCCCAGGGGGGGGTGGACGAGCAGAGCGGCAGCCTGGCGCAGCTGCTGGCGCTGGTGGACGAGACCATGGCGCTGCGGCTCAAGTCGTTCCACGAGTGCGGCAGCTGCGGCAAGCGCTGTGCCCCGGAACTGCTCGGCTCGCTGCAGGGCGAGCCGGTGTGCCGGGATTGTATCAAGGGCCGGCGGGTCCTGTTTTAAGAATCTGTTTACGATCTTTACTAAGGCTACCTGTTACCACTTAATGAAGAGGCAACAGGGCCATCTCCACCGACACGCCGCAAGTACGTCCATGTAGGCTCGCACATGCCGTCCCTGGCATGTGACGGTCGGTGGAAGCAATCCCTGTTGCCTCTTCCAAGCTTCGCCGTAGGTTGCTGGTCTCACCAACAGGCGACACCGAGCTTTGGGAAGGACAAAGGGTGTCTGCTCCGCCGGCCCTCCGCGCCAGGGAGGGCGCGGCGGAGCCCCCAAGGATGGGTTTACGGCGAGCCGGAGGAGTAGCACGCTTTGGCCGACAGCTTCCGCTTCACCAGCGGTCAAAAAGGCTCCAGCGAAGAGATAATGGGAGCTACCTTAGTTTTAAACTATATAGTAGCCCAGTCCCCAGCTCCTGATTTTAGCCAGCCACAGCCGCAGGTACATGCCCGGCAGGGTGGTAAAGCCGGTGGTGGCATATTTGAGTTCGCCTTGGCTTGCCACCAGCAGGGTGGGGGTGGCTTGGATGCCGAGCCGGCGGGCCAGGATGTTGTGCTCGTCGTTCACCACCGCAAAATCATGGCCGTGCTGGGCCATATAGCCCGCGACCCGGTCGTCCGACCCGGAGGCGATGGCGATGCTGACCACGGGTTCGCCCACCAGGTCCACCATGGGGGAGACGAAGCGGCACGCGCCGCACCAGCTGGCCCATATATAGACCAGCACCGGGCGCTCCCGGCTGAGGGCGACCAGATCAAGCGTTTTCCCCTCCAGGGTGGTGAGCGACCCCAGGGCTACCGCCTCGGTGGGCAGCGCCCGGCCGCGCCACAGATCCACCGCACCCACCACGGCCGCCAGCAACAGCAGGTACGCCAGGCCGCGTGCCGGTCGGCGCCAGGGACACCTCATGGCCGGGCCTCTTCCAGCGCCGACAGCACGGCGTCGGCGCTGAGCAGCACCTCCAGCTCCCGGCCATCGGGCCGCCCGGGGCCGAATACCTGGTTGAAGGGGATACCGGCACGGCCATGGGCCCGCAGGTAGTCGGTAATCATCGGGTCGGGACGGGTCCAGTCGCCGCGCATCAGTACCAGGTCCTCTTGCTGCAGCACGCCGTAGACCGGCTCCCGCAGCAGCACCCCTATCTTGTTGGCCTGGCAGGTGATGCACCAGTCGGCGGTGATGTCGACGAACACCCGCCTGCCCGCCGCTACTTCCCGTTCGATACGGGCCGGATCCAGCGGCTGCCAGGCCAGCTCGTCCCGCACCGGGCTGACCCAGCGCGACTGGGTCAGCAGGGCGGTGCCGCCGGCCAGGGCGCCGAGCAGCAGCAGGCCGGCCAGGCCGAACAGCAGCCCCCGGGCGCCATGATGGCGCAACAGGGACCAGGGCGGCAACAGCACCAGCAGGGCGGCCAGCGCCCCGCTGGCGGTATTGCCGAGCGTCGGTTGCAACAAGGTCAGCAGCCACAGGCTGGTGGCCAGCAGCATCAGCCCGAACAGCCATTTGAGCCTCAGCATCCAGGGACCGGGCTTGGGCAGCCAGCGTACAAAGCCGGGGAACAGGGCGAGCAGCAGCCAGGGCAGGGCCATGCCGAGCCCGAGGCCGGTGAAGATGGCGAGCAGGACCGGCGGTGACGAAGCCAGGGCCGCGGCCACCGCCGTGCCCAGGAAGGGCGCGCTGCAGGGGGTGGCCAGCAGGGTGGCGAACATGCCCTGCAGCAGGTGGCCGCCGCTGCCCCGGCTCGGTCGGGTCGCCAGCCAGGTGCTCAGCCGGCTCGGCAGGCGGATCTCGAACAGGCCGAACAGGTTGAGGGAGAACAGGGCTGTGACCAGCAGCATAAAGCCGATGAAGCCCGGTTGCTGGAACTGGATGCCCCAGCCCAGCCGGGCGCCGGACCAGGTCAGCGCCAGCATGAAGCCGGCCAGGCCCCAGAACGACAGCATGATGCCGGCGGCGGACAGCAGCAGCGGACGGCGTACCTGGTCCCGGCTGCGGCTGCCCAGCAGCAGGCCGTTGAGCTTGAGCCCCAGCACCGGCAGCACGCAGGGCATGATATTGAGGATCAGGCCGCCGAGCAGGGCATAGAGCAGCACCAGGGGCAGCGGAAGCCCATCGGTGGCGGGAGCGAGCCGGCCGGCGGCGATTGACCCGGACAGCTCTTCCGCCAGCCCCTCGTCGGTGGCGGTGACCACCACCACCTGGCTGGCGAGATCCAGCGCCGGATCCCAGCTGCTCACCCTGAACCTGGCTTCCAGCCGCTCGCCTTCGATGCGGAGCCGCGGCTGGCTGAAGATGGCGTTGTCCAGTTCGTCGACGAAGACCGCGGGCCGTTGCCAGCCGCGCGGATGGTGCAGGCTGACCGCCAGTTGCTGCCGTTCCTTGTCCCAGATCAGCGGCTCCGCCTGCACCAGGCCGGCGGGCCGGGGCACCCGGGAGAGCGCCTGCTGGTACTGGTGGTAGAGGGCCTCGCCGGGCCGATAGGTGGGATCCAGGGTCAGTTGCAGCGGGTAGTCGGTCAGCACGCAGATGGTGGTACAGCTCGGCAGGGTCAGCACCGCCTCCAGGGTGAGCGGGCTGGCGGCATCGACGGGAGTCAGTTGCAGCGGAAAGTCCACCTCGTGCTGGTAGCCCTGGGTTTCCACCCCGAGCAGGGTGAAGCGTTCGGGCAGCGGCCACCGCCAGCCGATATCGGCGATGTTGGCGGAGGCCTGCCAGTCCAGGCGGGGAGCGATGCCGCCCTCGCCGGGGGAGCGCCAGTAGGTTTTCCAGTCGTCGGCCAGGCGAACCTGCAACAGTGCCGGGTAATGGTTGGCGGCGGTGTCGAAGGGGCCGGCCTGGAGCAGCCGCACCTGTACCGGCGGATGTTCGGGGGCCTGCAGCCAGCCGGTATCGGCGGCCTGCAGCGGCGGCAGGGGGAATAACAACAGCAACAGCAGAAAGAGCAAGGTTTTGTACACGGGGAGTCTCCGGTTGGTTAACGCAAGGTATCAGGGTTCGATGCGTTAACGGTTATTCCCGGAAGACACACAGCAGCAGGTGCCGTCGGTGGCGAGTGGCCGGCAGGGGCGGGGGGGCGCCCGGGGCTATCCCGGGCGGCAGGGCCGGCAGCAGCCACAGCATGATGGTCAGCAACAGGCCGATCAACAGCGGCTCGAGCTGGTTCCCGCCCTGGCTCAGCAGCCGCTCCGACAAATGGCACTGGCCCTCGGCGGCGGAAAGCAGCGGCGCCTCGGCCGCCGGCGTCGAATGTGTCGGACAGGTCGCCAGCAGGCCCATCCGCTGGCTCAGGCACAGGCTGGCGACCATCACCACCATCAGCAGCGCCAGCCAGACCGGCCGGGTGCCCATCAGCCGACCGCCAGCCACAGGGCCACGCCCAGCATCAGGGAGCCGGCGATGCGGTTCATCAGTCGCACCTTGCCTTTTTGCAGCAACACCCGGCTGAGGGTACGGCCGCCGCTGGCGTAGAGCAGCAGGCAGATAAACTCCAGGCTCAGGATAATGGCCACCAGGGTGACCAATTGCCCGGCCAGGGGGGCCTGGTTATTGATGAAGGGCGGCAGCAGGGCGATGAAGAAGGCCCAGCCCTTGGGGTTGGCGATGGCGGTCACGAAGCCCTGGCTTATCAGGGTGGTCACGGGAATATGGCGCGGTCCCGCATCGACCGGGCTCAGCGCCAGCTTGCCCTTGGAACGCCACAGTTGGATGCCGAGCCAGGCCAGATAGAGGCCGCCGCCGTACTTGAGCAGCAGGAACAGCTGCGGATATTGCAGCATGATGGCCGCTACCCCGACCACCGCCAGGCAGGCCACCAGCCCCACGCCCACCAGCTCGCCCAGCATCATCCACAGGGCGCGGCGGACCCCGACCGTCATGCCCAGCGACAAGGCCAGGGTCATGCACATGCCGGGGGTTACGGACACGAAAAAGAAGGTGGGAACAAACACCATCAAGACCGACGCGTTAATAGAGCACCTACCTGTTTATCCAGTCTGAGTCGAATACAATATGCGCCATTGTAGGCCAAAGACCGGATGACAGGCTATCGCTATTTAGTCACCGAAGCGGGGGCTGAACACCAGCCGGCCCGGGGCGATATCCATGGCCACCGGCGCCTTGCTCAGCCAGCGGTAGCGGCTGTCGTCGAGCCGGTAGACCGGCTGGTTCTCCAGCACGGCACGCACCAGCTGCATCATGCCGGCGGAGGCGGCGGCCACGTCGCCCTGGTAGCCGAAGGCATCCACCTTGCTTTGCAGCAGGTTGAGATCGCGGATAAAGATGGCATTCTGCCGGCGATCGTACACCGGGCGGCCCTCGATCTGCAGGTTCAGGGCGGCGGGAAAACGGGCCACGATGGCGTTGATGGCGGTTTCTCCCGCCACGTTCAGGCGCACCACCTGGCGGTTGTCCGGGCCTATCGCCAGATCGAGCTGATCGATGCGGGTTTCCACCAGTCCCTGGGTAAAGCGCGGGGCCTGCTCTTCCAGCAGGGTATACAATGATTGCTCGATTTCGCTTTCCGACACGCTGTACTGGTTGAAACCGGCACAGGCGCTCAGCATCAGGGTAAATACAAGGACAACGGGCTTGAGCACGACAACACCTCTCGGGAAAAATGATCACGGCAGTGTAAGCGCAGCCCGCCGTGAAATCTGCCTTTCCCGGCGGGCATCGGGCAGTTACTGGCGTAGCAGCCGGTCGAGCCGGTTGGCGAACGCCTGGCGATCAGCCGGGCTCAGGCTGGCCGGGCCGCCGGTCTGCACGCCACTGGCGCGCATCGTCTCCATGAAGTCGCGCATGGTGAGTTTGGCGCGGATGGTGCCGGACTCAAACTGCTCGCCCCGCGGGCTCAGTACCCGGGCGCCTTTCTCTAGCGCCTCCGCCGCCAGCGGGATATCGCTGGTGATCAGGATGTCGCCGGCGTCGAGCCGCGCCACGATTTCGTTGTCGGCCACATCGAAGCCCTTGGGCACCTGCAGTTGCCTGATGAGCGTCGAGCCGGGCAGGGGCAGGGGATGGTTGGCGACCATGGTCAGCGGGGTCCGGGTGCGCTCGGCGGCGCGGAACAGGATATCGCGGATGACCTTGGGGCAGGCATCCGCATCGACCCAGATCTGCATCAGTTGCGCCGTCCCAGCGCCTGCTTGCGATCGATGGCCTCTTTCAACTCGTAGGGATCGACCACCACCCCGGTGGCATCGGGGGTGGGGAAGACGGCCACCAGCAGTTCGTCTTCTTCCATGCCGGGCACCCAGCGGGCCAACCACACCTTGAGGCTGATGGCCTCGGGCCGGCACTGGCTCCAGTCGTCCACTGCCCAGTCCCTGGCGTAATCGGCGTGGGGCCAGACCGGGATGCAGTCTTCGTCGTCGTCCGAGGTCAGCATCATGCAGCCGTGCTCGTCGGTCAGGATCCACAGTTCTTCATGTTCGCATACCCGGGCCACGAAATGATTGAAGCGTTCATCATCCCGCATGCGCTGGGCGGCGGTTTTATCGGCGTCGGTAAGGGTGTAGCTCATGGTGAGTCTCGTTGCGGAACCTTTTTCGCATGTTCACACCGCCAGCCCCTTCTTGTCCAGCTTAAGCTTCGGGCCGCGGCCGAATTTGTTCCAGGCCTTTTCATGGAAGAAATAGGCCACCGTATTGACCATGGGCTCGACCAGGGCGATAAGGCCGCCGACCAGCAGATCGCCGGACAGCAGCCAGGCCACGGTAAAGGCCACGGTGAAGTGCACGAGGGCAAAGGTGATGGTCTTGTACATGATGTCGTCTCCGGCTGGGGTATGCATTTAATGATAATGATTATCATTTTTATATCAAGTGGTTCTGTCTTATCGGGTACATTGGCCGTTCCTATCAAACAATTGGTCCCACCGGGCAATCGGGCGTTTACAGCCGGCCCTCGCTCGGGATAGATTGAAACCAGTCTTTTTCGATAAAAACGAGCCCATGGCTCAGTACCGCAATCAGGGTTGCCCATGCATTTTCAAACCGACGATATCCGCATCAATGAAATCAAAGAACTGTTGCCGCCGATAGCGGTGCTGGAGAAATATCCGGCCACCGATACCGCCTCGGCCACGGTGTTCGAATCCCGCCAGGCGATTCACCGCATCCTGGCCGGCGAGGATGATCGCCTGCTGGTGGTGATAGGCCCCTGCTCCATCCACGATACCCACGCCGCCATCGAATACGGCAAGCGGTTGAAGCCGCTGCGCGACCAGTATGGCGACCGGCTCGAAATCGTGATGCGGGTATACTTCGAAAAGCCGCGCACCACGGTCGGCTGGAAGGGGCTTATTAACGACCCCTACCTGGACAACAGCTTCCAGATCAACGACGGCCTGCGCATCGGCCGCAAGCTGCTGCTGGATCTGAACGACCTGGGCCTGCCCACCGCCAGCGAGTTCCTCGACATGATCACTCCCCAGTACGTGGCGGACCTGATGAGCTGGGGCGCCATCGGCGCGCGCACCACCGAGTCCCAGGTGCACCGGGAACTGGCCTCCGGCCTGTCCTGCCCGGTGGGTTTCAAGAACGGTACCGACGGCACCATCAAGGTGGCGGTGGACGCCATCGGCGCCGCCAGCGCCTCGCACCACTTCCTCTCGGTGACCAAGTACGGCCATTCCGCCATCGTCGCCACCGCCGGCAACCCGGACTGCCATATCATACTGCGGGGCGGCAAGGAGCCGAACTACAGTGCCGAGCATGTGGCGGCGGTGTGCGATGGGCTGGCCAAGGCCGGCCTGCCGCAGAAACTGATGATCGACTTCAGCCACGCCAACAGCAGCAAGCAGTACCAGCGCCAACTGGTGGTGTGCGAGGACGTCTGTGGTCAGTTGGCCGCCGGCCAGCAGGCGATCATGGGGGTGATGGTGGAAAGCCACCTGGTGGCAGGACGCCAGGATCTGGAGGAAGGCAAGACATTGACCGTCGGCCAGAGCATCACCGACGCCTGTATCGGCTGGGAAGATACCGAGGCCCTGCTGGCCCAACTGGCGGAGGCGGTCACCGCCCGCCGCCAGGCCTGAGCCGATAGTCGTACATTAAAAATTAAAAAGGAGCCGAAAGGCTCCTTTTTGTTATTTGACTTCCACACCCTGGGCTTGCAGATCCGCGTGGTAGGAAGAGCGCACGAAGGGGCCGCAGGCGGCGTGGCTGAAGCCGATGCTGTCGGCCACGGCTTTCAGTTCGTCGAACTCGGCGGGCGGCACGTAGCGTTTCACCGGCAGGTGGTGGCGGCTGGGCTGCAGGTACTGGCCCAGAGTCAGCATGGTCACATTGTGTTCACGCAGATCCTTGAGCACCTCCACGATTTCCTCGTTGGTCTCGCCGAGGCCCATCATCAGGCCGGATTTGGTGGCCACCTGGGGGTGCATTTCCTTGAACCGGCGCAGCAGCTCCAGCGACCACTTGTAGTCGGCGCCGGGGCGGGCCACCCGGTACAGGCGCGGGGCGGTTTCCAGGTTGTGGTTGAACACGTCCGGCGGGGTGTCCTTGAGGATCTCCAGGGCGGTGTCCATACGGCCGCGGAAGTCCGGGGTCAGGATCTCGATCCTGGTGTTGGGGCTCTGCTCGCGGATGGCGCGGATGCAGTCGGCGAAGTGCTGGGCTCCGCCGTCGCGCAGATCGTCCCGGTCCACCGAGGTGATCACCACGTACTTCAGGCCCAGCTCCCTGATGGTCTTGGCCAGCTTGGCCGGCTCTTCCGGATCCGGCGCCAGCGGGCGGCCGTGGGCCACGTCGCAGAAGGGGCAGCGGCGGGTACAGATGGCGCCCAGGATCATGAAGGTGGCGGTGCCGTGGTTGAAGCACTCGGGCAGGTTAGGGCAGGAGGCTTCCTCGCACACCGAATGCAGCTTGTTTTCGCGCATGATGTTCTTCAAACCCTGTATGCGCTGGTTGCTGGGAGGAAGCTTGATCTTCATCCACTCCGGCTTGCGCAACACTTCCTCTTCCGCCTCCGGCATGTATTTGACCGGGATCAGGGCCATCTTGTCGGCGTCACGCAGTTTTACGCCGGGCTCGACGCGTACGGGTTTACTCATAATTTCAGCTTCTCTGTTGTGTAATAGAGATGCTGGTAACCAAGCTGTTCCGCCAGCAAGGGTACCAGGCGCGATTGGGCTTCTTCGATGGACTGCGGGCCGCCCAGGGCACAGCACTGGGTCATGGCCATGCCCGCATAGCCGCAGGGGTTGATGCGCAGGAAGGGGTTCAGGTCCATGTTGACGTTCAGTGCCAGGCCATGGAAGGAGCAGCCGCGGCGTACCCGCAGCCCCAGCGACGCTATCTTGCTGGCGCCCACATAGACGCCGGGGGCGTCGGGTTTGGCATGAGCTTCAATCTGGTATTGGGCCAGCAGGGTAACGATGGCGCTTTCCATGGCGGTGACCAGGTTGCGCACCCCCAGTTTCTTGCGGCGCACGTCCAGCAGCAGGTAAAGCACCAGCTGGCCGGGACCGTGATAGGTGACCTGTCCGCCCCGGTCGGCCTGGATCACCGGGATATCTCCCGGGTTGAGCACGTGCTCGGGCTTGCCCGCCTGGCCCTGGGTGAACACCGGCAGGTGCTCGACCAGCCAGAATTCATCCGTGGTGTCCTGATTGCGCCTGTCGGTAAAGGTCTGCATGGTGTGCCAGACGTGCTCGTAAGACGCCTGTCCCCAATGCCTGACGGTCAGATCCTGCGGTTGTTGCATCATGGTGTCCTAGAGCACGTACTTGACCAGTTCCAGCTTGCCCAGCTCCTGATACAGCAGCTCCACCTGTTCTTTGCTGTGCACCGTGACCTGCACGCTTACCGCATGGTAGTTACCCTTGCTGCTGGGGCGGATCTGTGGGCTGTAGTCACCCGGCGCGTGCTGCTGCAGCACTTCCACCACCATGTCGGGCAGGCGGGCGTCGGCCAGCCCCAGCACCTTGAACGGAAAACGGCAGGGAAAGTCGAGCAACTCATCAAATTTGGTATTCATGGCAACCTTTCAAACGGCAGTATTCAATTAGGTATGGAACGCGTTTCCACAGCCCGTGCCGCATTTTTATCATAAAACCTGCTAATCTGAAACCGACAACTTGCGGGGGGATTAAACACAGACTCAATGAAGTACAACGGGGACCCTGGGTCCCCGTTGCGGCATTAGTTGAACAAGCCCTGGATCAGCAGCTTGATGTAATCGATCAGCCGGCTGAACAGGCCGCCCTGCTCGATATCCTCCAGCGCCACCAGCGGCAGTGTCATCACATCCTCGCCGGCCAGCTTGAGGTGCAGGGTGCCGACCGGCTCTCCCTTGACCAGCGGCGCCTTCAGCGCCTTGTCGAGGGTAAAGTCGGCCTGCAGGTTCTGGGCCTGGCCGCGGGGGATGGTCACCGCCACCGCCTTGTCGACCCCCAGGCTGACGGTGTCCTTGTCGCCCATCCAGATGCGCTGGTTGATAAGCTCGGCACCGGCCTGGTAGGGGGTCAGGGTCTGGTAGAAACGGAAGCCGTAGGTCAGCAGCTTCTTGCTCTCGGAGGCGCGGACCCGCTCGTTGGCGGCGCCCATCACCACGGCGATCAGGCGCATGTCGTCCTTGGTGGCGGAAGACACCAGGTTGTAACCGACCGCTTCCACGTGGCCGGTCTTGATGCCATCGACGTTCAATGACTGATCCCACAGCAGGGAGTTGCGGTTATGCTGGGTGATGCCGTTGAAGGTAAAGGATTTTTCCGCGTAGACGGCGTATTCCTCCGGCACATCGCGGATCAGCGCCTGGCCCAGCAGCGCCATGTCGTAGGCGGTGGTGTACATCTCTTCGCTGTGCAGGCCGTGGGGGGTCACGAAGTGGCTGTTGTTCATGCCCAAGCGGGCGGCCCAGGAATTCATCAGATCGGCAAAGGAATTGACGCTGCCGGCTAGGTGCTCGGCCACGGCGATGGTGGCGTCGTTGCCGGACTGGATGATGATGCCCCGGTTCAGGTCGTCGATGCTGACCTGCTTGCCCACTTCCAGGAACATCACCGAAGAGCCGGGGAAGTTCTGGGCCCAGGCGGCTTCGCTGACGGTCACCATGTCTTCCCGCTTGACCTTGCCTTCCTCCAGCGCCTGACCGAGGATGTAGGAGGTCATCATCTTGGTCAGGCTGGCCGGCGGCAGCCGTTCATCGGCCTTCTCGGATACCAGCACCTGGCCGCTGGCATAGTCCATCAGCACATAGGACGTGGCGGCGATGGCCGGCGGCTCAGGGATCATGGGCGCGACGGTCTGGGCCTGGCCGGAGAAGGACACCACGGCGGCGAGAAACATAGTGGGGATAGTTTTAACCATACGCATAACGACTGTTTGGTCCCTGTAAAAATGGCAATGAGTGCCGGTTTAAGATGAAAGTCAGGCCGATTAGTTCAAAAAATACGCCTGGGCATAGCCTTCGGCAATCAGCCGGGCCAGGGTGTCATCCGTTTTACTGACCGGAATCGGCCCCATCTGCAGTTTGTACCATTCCGACTGGTGTTCGACCCGGGCGGGGAAACCATACTCCCTGCTCAACCGGGCGGCAAGTTCCTTGGCCTTGTCGCCGGAGCGGGTGGCCAGCAGCTGGATGTGCTTGCCGGCACCGGCTTGGGCCAGCCAGGTTTCCCGGCCGCTGGGTGCCGTGCGGATCAGCTCGACCCTGACCGGCGCCGTGCCGGTATCCAGCATGCCGAGTTTATAGGCGGCGGCATAGGACACATCAATGATGCGGCCGTCGTGGAAGGGGCCCCGGTCGTTGACCCGCACGATGACCTGCTTGCCGTTGGCGGTATTGGTGACCCGGACGAAGGAGGGCAGCGGCAGGTGCTTGTGCGCCGCGGTCATGGTGTACATGTCGTACACCTCGCCGTTGGAGGTATGGTAGCCGTGGAACTTGGTGCCGTACCAGGAGGCCAGGCCTTTGTCCTTGTAGTTTTCAATGTCCCGCCAGACCACGTAGTCGGCGCCCCAGACATTGTAATCCTTGTTGCCCTGACGGCTGTAGGGCTCGTAGCGCGGCACCGCGTCCTTGACGTGATCCAGGTTGGGCGCCACCCCGGGGGCCTTGTCCTGGCGCAGGGCGTAGCGACCGCCGGCGGTTTCCCGGTCGTAGGCCTCGTCGTTGTCTTGCCGCTCGGGCTGACTGCTGCTGCAGGCCGCCAGCCAAAGGGCGGCCAGGGGCAACACGCATTTAGCGAGATTGTTCATAAGCCTGCTTGATTTGCTCACTGAGTTGATAGACCGCCATGGCGTACAGAGGGCTGCGATTATAGCGGGTAATGACGTAAAAGTTATGCCGCACCACCCAGTATTCTGGGCCTTCCAGGCCATCCAACTTGATCAGTTTCACCGGGGTGTCCGCGTCCAGTTGCCGGTCCAGCACCACGCCGGCGGCGGCCAGTTCGGCCCAGGTCTTGTCGATTTCCAGGGCCGGGCTGAGCAGGGCGTCGGCCGTGTCCGCGTCGGTCACCCTGGCCGGGTAGGCCACGTCTTCGTTCCATTGCCAGCGATGCTGGTGGAAATAGTTGGCCACGCTGCCGATGGCGTCGGTCGGTGCGAACAGATCCCGCTTGCCGTCGCCGTCGAAGTCGACGGCGTAATGGCGGTAGCTGGAGGAGATGAACTGGCCCATGCCCATGGCACCGGCATAGGAGCCCTTGTGCTCATCCAGCGACCAGTTCTGCTCCCTGGCCAGCTGCAGGTAGTGGCCGAATTCGGAACGGAAAAATTCCCCCCGGGGCGGGTAGTGGAAGCCCAGGGTATAGAGGGCGTCCAGTACCTTGTGGCTGCCCATGTGGACGCCGTAAAAGGTTTCCACCCCGATGATGGCGGCGATGATCTGCGCCGGCACCTGCAGCTCCCGCTCGGCCCTGGCCAGGGTGTCGGCGTGCTGCTGCCAGAATGCCACCCCCTGCTGCAGCCGTTTTTCGGTGAGGAAAATGGGCCGGTACTGGTGCCAGGGCTTGCCCTCAGCCGGCCGGGTCATGGCGTCGATGATGGATTGCTGGTAACTGGCCTGCGCCACGGCCTCGGTCAGCTCGGCCCGGGGCAGTTCGAACTTGCCGGTCAGCTCGTCCAGCCACTGCTGTTGTTCATGATTCAGATCCGCCGCCTGCACCGAGGTGGTCAACAACAGGGCAGCAGGAAAAAAGGCAAGGCGCATTCAGTGATCCTTTTATTTCGCCAACAGGCGCTTATGGGTATGAACAGACATGAGAATGCCAAAACCGGCCATCAGTGTCACCATGGAGGTACCGCCGTAGCTGATCAGCGGCAGGGGCACCCCCACCACCGGCAGCAGGCCGCTGACCATGCCGATATTGACGAAGACGTACACGAAAAACGTCAGCGTCAGGGCGCCGGCCAGCAGCCGGGGAAAGGCACCCTGGGCCTGCACCGAGATGTAGAGGCCGCGGCCGATGATAAAGAGGTACAGCAGCATCAGCAGGCTGACGCCCACCAGGCCGAATTCCTCGCTCAGCACGGCGAAGATAAAATCGGTGTGCCGCTCGGGCAGGAACTCGAGCTGGGACTGGGTGCCCTGCAGCCAGCCCTTGCCCCAGAGGCCGCCGGAGCCGATGGCGATCTTCGACTGGATGATATGATATCCGGCGCCCAATGGGTCGCTTTCCGGATCGAGCAGAGTCAGTACCCGTCGCTTCTGGTAATCGTGCATCAGGAAAAACCACAGCGCCGGCAAAAACGCCGCCAGCGCCGCCGCTGCCGCCAGGATCAGCCGCCAGGACATGCCCGCCAGGAAGATCACGAACAGGCCGGAGGCGGCCACCAGCACCGAGGTACCCAGATCCGGCTGCCTGGCGATCAGCAGGGTGGGCACCAGCACCAGGGCGAAGGCCAGGCCCACGTGCAGCAGGCTGGGGGGCAACGGATAGCGGCTGATGTAGGCGGCGATGGTCATCGGCATGGCCAGTTTGAGGGCTTCCGAGGGCTGGAAGCGGAAGGCGCCGATCTCCAGCCAGCGCTGGGCGCCCTTGCCGATGTCGCCCACCAGCAGCACCAGCACCAGCAGCACCACTCCCAGCACAAACACCGGCGGCGCCCAGCGGGCATAAAAGCCGGGCGGCAGCTGGGCCAGCGCCATCATCACCAGCAGCGACATACCGATGCGGATCCCCTGGCGGGTGAGGGCCGCGGTGTCCTCGCCGCTGGCGGAGTAGAGTATCGCCATGCTGGCGGTGAGCAGGATCAGAAGGCCCAGCAGCAGGGGCCAGTCCAGGTGCAGCCGCTCCCATAACGGGCGGCGGCGACGGTGCTTATTCATCCGCGGCGAGCTCCTCTGAGGCGGTGGCTTCCGGTAGCAGGTAGGCGTCCAGCATGGCGCGGGCGAGGGGGGCGGCGTGGGTACTGCCGCCGCCGGCATTTTCCAGCACCACCGACACCACCACCTCCGGCTTTTCGAAGGGGGCAAAGGCGACGAACAGGGCGTTGTCGCGCAGGTGCTCCTGGGTGTTTTCGTGATCGTACTGCTGGTTCTCCGCCAGGCTGAACACCTGGGCGGTGCCCGACTTGCCGCCGGCCTGGTAGGGCGTGCCGGTGAAGGCCTTGCGCGCCGTGCCTTCGTTGCCGTGAACGACCCGGTACATGCCGGTCAGTCCCACCTCCCAGTAGCTTTCCTGCCTGAGCCTGATGGGCTCCCCCTTGCTGACGGGCATGACCCGTTTCTCCCCGTCGCTGACGATGCCGTGCAGCAGCCGGGGATGCACGGTTTCGCCGTGATCCACCATGATGGCGGTGGCCCGGGCCAGTTGCAATGGGGTGGCGGTCCAGTAGCCCTGGCCGATGCCCACCGAGATGGTGTCGCCCTGGTACCAGGGCTGCTTGTGGCGCGCCTGCTTCCAGTCCCGGGAGGGCATGGTGCCGCTGGCTTCCTCGTGCAGATCGATGCCCGAATACTGACCGAACCCGAAGCGGCTCATGTAGTCGTTCAGGGTATCGATGCCCAGCCGGTAGGCCAGGTCATAGAAAAAGGTGTCGGCGGAAATTTCGATGGCCCGGTACACGTCCATCCAGCCGTGACCCCAGCGCCGCCAGTCGCGGAACTTGCGGCTGGTATTGGGGATCTGAAAGTAGGGGCCGCCGAAGTAGCGGGTGCCCGGATTGAAGGCCCCTTCGTTGAGTCCCATCACCGACAGCATGGGTTTGACGGTGGAGGCCGGGGCGTAGATACCCTGGCTGGCCCGGTTGATCAGCGGCCGGTCGGGATCGTTGAGCAGGGCCCGGTATGCGGGGCCGCTGATGCCGTGCACGAACAGGTTGGGATCGTAGCTGGGGTTGGACATCACCGCCAGCAGGCGGCCGTCCTGCGGGGTCATCAGGATGATGGCGCCGCGCCGGCCTTCGAGCAGTTGCTGGGCTCGGAGCTGCAGGCGGATGTCGATGTTCAGGTAGATGTCGCTGCCCGGCACCGGCGGCTGATACTTGAGGGTGCGGATCACCCGGCCGCGGTTGTTGACCTCGACCTCCTGGTAGCCCGCCTGGCCATGCAGCAGATCCTCGTAATAGCGTTCCACCCCCAGCTTGCCGATATCCCGGCTGGCGGCGTAGTTGGCCAGCTTGTCTTCCTCGCGCAGCCGCTCCAGGTCCCGGTCGTTGATCTTGGCCATGTAGCCGAGCACGTGGGTAAAGGTGTCCCGGTAGGGATAGAACCGCTTGAGATAGGCTTCGATGGTGGCGCCGGGGTACTTGTGCTGATTGATGCTGAACAGCGCGACCTGCTCTTCGCTCAGCCGGCTGATCAGCACGATGGGGTTGAAGCGGCGCTGGCGGCGCGCGTCGGCCAGGAAGCGTTCCTTGAGCTCCGGGTCGAGCCCGAGCAGCGCGATCAGGCCGTCGACGGTGGCCTCGAGATCCTGCGCCTGTTCGGGGGTGATCTCCAGGCTGTAGATGGGGCGGTTTTCCGCCAGCAGGATGCCGTTCCTGTCATAGATAAGGCCGCGGGTGGGGGCGATGGGCACCACCTTGATGCGGTTGTCGTTGGAGCGGGTCTGGTAGTCCTGATGTTCGTTGATTTGCAGGTGGTAGAGGTTAACGAACAGGATGCCCATCAGCAGTAGTATGCCCAAAAAAGCCACCAGGGCCCGGCGCCAGTACAGGGACGACTCGGCACCGTGATCGCGCATCTTTACCCGGCCTTTTACCATGCTTACTCTCGGTGATAGGGATGGTTGTTATTGATGCTCCAGGCGCGATACAGGCTTTCCGCCGCCACCACCCGCACCAGGGGATGAGGCAGGGTCAGCGGCGACAGCGACCAGGACTGCTCGGCGGCGGCCTTGCAGGCGGGGGATAGGCCTTCGGGGCCACCGATCAGAATGGCGGTGTCCCGGCCGTCGAGCTGCCAGCGGGTCAGTTGCCCGGCCAGTTGCTCGGTGGTCCAGGGCTGGCCCGGGATGTCGAGGACTACGATACGCGCCGATTTGGGGACGGCGGCCAGCATCTGCTCGCCTTCCTTGTGCAGGATCCGCTCGATATCTGCATTCTTGCCTCTTTTGCCGGCGGCGACCTCGGTCAGCTCCAGCGGCAGATCCCGGGGAAAGCGGCGCTGGTATTCCTGAAAGCCGGCCGACACCCAGGCCGGCATTTTTGTGCCGACCGCCACCAGCTGCAATTTCATCAGGCTACGGCTCCGACGGTGCTGCCACCCCAGAGTTTTTCGAGCTGATAGAAGTCGCGGGTTTCTTCCTGCATCACGTGGACGATGACCTCGCCCAGGTCGACCAGCACCCATTCACCGGCGCCCTTGCCTTCCACGCCCAGGGTGTGCAGGCCGGCGTGCTTGGCTTCGGTAGCCAGGTGTTCGGCGATGGCGTTGACATGGCGGCTGGAGTTGCCCGAGCAGACTATCATGCAATCGGTGATGGTGGACTTACCGCGGACATCCAGGACCTGGATGTCCCGGGCTTTGAGATCGTCGAGTTTGTCGACGACAAAGGTGTGCAGTTCATTACCTTGCAAGGGGGTTTTCTCCTCAATTCCAAATGGCGGCGGATTATAACACGGGCCCCTGGTAGAGTCCCTTCTCTCGAATATAGGCCGTTACCGGATCAGGCAACAAATACTGCGGATTGTTCCCGGCCTTGATGCACTGGCGGATCTGGGTGGAAGACACCTCCAACTGGGGGTTGTCGATCAGGTAGATGCAGCCCCCGGGGCGGCGGTGCAGCAGTTCCCGATCCCGGGTGCCATGGGCCCGGTACAGCCCGGCGACATCGTCGTTGAAATCCGCCGTCCAGCCGGGCCGGTAGCTGACCACCAGGTGGGCGTGGTCGAGCAGCTCCCGCCAGCGGTGCCAGCGGTTGAGCGAGCAGAGCGAGTCCATGCCCATCAGGAAGCACAGGGGGCGATGGGGCAACTCCCGGCGCAGCTCGGTCAGGGTATCGATGGTGTAGGAAGGGCGGTTGCGCCTGAGCTCCCGGTCGTCCACCGTCAGCCCCGGGGTCTGGGCCACGGCCAGCCGGACCATGGCCAGGCGGTGCTCCGGCGCGCTGTCGGGGGTGGCCCGGTGCGGCGGGATGTAATTGGGCAGCAGGCGCACTTCGCCCAGCCCCAGCCGCTCCATGGTGCTGATGGCCGGGCGCAGATGGCCGATATGGATGGGGTCGAAGGTACCCCCCAGGAGTCCGATGGGTTTGCTCATGGTGTGATGATCAAGGGTTGTTCGTTCAGGAAGCCGATGCAGAGACTATAGAGCCAGCGCCAGGCTTCGTCGTCGTCGAAGGCGGCCACGGCCCGGTCCGCGGCCGCCAGCATGGCGTGCAGGCCGTGCAGCTTGGCCAGCGGCAGCCGGCCCAGCGCCGCCTGCATCAGCGGCTGGCGGCTGGACCAGACGTGCAGGGCGGCGGCGGCCTGATGAAAGTTCTGGCCGCCGTGCAGGGCCTGTTGCAGCGCCAGCAGGGTGCCCAGCTCTTTGGCCAGCAGGTGGCACAGCATGCCCGCTTCCACTCCTTCCTGGCGCAGTTGCAGCAGGATGCGGCAACCGCGCTTGACCTTGCCCTGCAGCAGCGGATCCAGCAGTTGGAAGGGGTTGAAGTGGTGATGGGGCTGTACATTCTGCTGCAACGCCGCCAGGGTCAGTGGCTGGGGCAGGCCGAGCAGGCTCAGCTTTTCGATCTCGCCGGCCACCGCCAGCAGGTTGCCCTCGAAGGCATAGGCCAGCCAGTGCAGGGCATCCGGCTCGGCGCGCAGCCTGTAGCGGTGCAACCGTTGCTCCAGCCAGCGGGGAAAGTGGCGGGCGTCCGGGGGAAACACGGTGACCGTGGGGCCTGCCGCCGCCAGGGCCTTGAACCAGGCGGTTTTTTGCTGGGCCTGGTTGAGCCGGGGGCCGGTGATCAGCAGCAATAAATCCGGGTGGCACTGGCCGGTGAGCTCGCGCAGCCGCTCGGAGCCGCTCTTGTCGAGCTTGTCCGGCAACTGCAGCTCGATGATCTGGCGGGCGCTGAACAGGCTGAGCGCCTGGCTGGCATCGAAGATGGCATCCCAGTCCAGCCCTTCATCCGCGTCGAAGCGGTGGCGCTCGTCGAAACCCCGCTCGCGGGCGGCCCGGCGCAGGGTGTCCAGGGCCTCCTGTTTGAGCAGGGGCTCGTCGCCGTAAATAAAATAGCAGGGCGCGAGCCCTGCCTGCAGATGTTGTGGCAGTTGCTCGGGATACAGACGCATCAGAACGACAGACGGCTTAGCTGGCGGAGGATCTGTTCGGCGGCCTCGAATTCCATCTGCTCGTGCAGCTGCTGCTGTTCGCGGCTGGAGGCCAGCGCCTGGTTGGACTTGTCCAGGAAGCTGCGGTTGAAGGCCACGTTGAATACCTGGCGCGGGGCGTCGGGCATGTCCAGGATGAAACGGGTACTGAAGCGCATGGCGTACTCGAGCGTATTGGCCCGGGCATTGACCGAGGCAGTGGTGTTGCTTTGCCCCAGGGGGGCGATGGTGAGCACCGGCGTGGCGCCGTCCGGCTCCACCAGCTGTACCCCGGCCCGCTGCAGGCGGGCCGATACCAGCCGGTAAAACTGGGTCTTGTCGTCACCGAGCAGCGCCAGCCGCTGCAGCTCGGGGGGCAGGTTTTCACCGCCCCTGAGCTGAAAACCGCAACCGGCCAGCAGCAGCGTCAGTACGATCAGTACCCCGGCCTTGATTCGAGAGAGCATAACAACTCCTTTAAAAACAGCGATAAGCTTGACGCCGGAAGCGTGAAGAGAAAGGCTTGAATGCTCAAGCCGTTATGCAATCCTTTTCCAGCTTCCAGCTTCCAGCTTCCAGCTTCCAGCTTCCAGCTTCCAGCTTCCAGCTTCCAGCTTCCAGCTTCCAGCTTTTAGTTCGCCACTATGTTCAGCAGTTTGCCGGGCACGTAGATCACCTTGCGGATGGTCTTGCCGTCCAGGTGGCGGGCCACGTTGTCCTCGGCCTTGCCGGCGGCTTCCACCACCGCCTGCTCGGCATCGGCGGCGACGGTCACCTTGCCGCGCACCTTGCCGTTGACCTGCACCACCACCAGCTTTTCGTCCTCCACCAGGGCCTCGGCCTCGGCCTCGGGCCAGGCCGCATGGTCGATGTCGTCATGGCCCAGGGCCTGCCACAGCTTGACCCCGGTGTGCGGCACTATGGGGTGCAGCATCACCACCACCGCCTCCAGCGCTTCCTGCAGCAGGGCGCGGTTCTGCTCGTCGTCCATCTCGACCCGGGCCAGCCGGTTCATCAGCTCCATGATGGCGGCGATGGCGGTGTTGAAGGTCTGGCGGCGGCCCACGTCGTCGCTCACCTTGGCGATGGTCTTGTGCACCTCCCGGCGCAGCGCCTTCTGCTCGTTGTCGAGGTCGGCCGGATCCAGCGCCGCCACCGCACCGCGGGACTGGTGCTCGAACACCAGCTTCCACAACCGCTTGAGGAAGCGCTGGGCGCCCTCCACCCCGGAGTCGGACCATTCCAGGGTCATGTCGGCGGGGGAGGCGAACATCATGAACAGGCGCACGGTGTCGGCGCCGTACTTGTCGACCATCACCTGGGGGTCGATGCCGTTGTTCTTGGACTTGGACATCTTGGTCATGCCGGTGTGCACCAGCTCGCGGCCGGCCTGGTCGACGGCTTTCCTGATGCGGCCCTTCTCGTCCCGCTCCACGCTGACCTCGAGCGGGCTGACCCACACCCGGCCGCCCTTGTCGTCGGTGTAGTAGAAGGCGTCGGCCAGCACCATGCCCTGGCACAGCAGGCGCTTGAACGGCTCGTCGGATGCCACCAGGCCGGTGTCGCGCAGCAGCTTGTGGAAGAAGCGGGCGTACAGCAGGTGCATGCAGGCGTGCTCGATGCCGCCGATGTACTGATCCACCGGCAGCCAGTAGTTGGCCTTGTCCACGTCCAGCATGCCCTGATCGTAGTCGGGGCTGCAGTAGCGGGCGTAATACCAGGAGGACTCCATGAAGGTGTCGAAGGTGTCGGTCTCGCGCAGGGCCGGCCGGCCCTGGTAAGTGGTTTTGGCCCACTCGGGATCGGCCTTGATCGGGCTCTGGATGCCGTCCATCACCACGTCTTCCGGCAGCAGCACCGGCAGGCTGTCTTCCGGCGCGCCGACCACGCTGCCGTCTTCCAGGTTGAGCATGGGGATGGGGGCGCCCCAGTAGCGCTGGCGGCTGACGCCCCAGTCGCGCAGGCGGAAGTTGACCGTTCTGCGGCCGAGGCCTTTTTCCGCCAGGGCAGCGGCGATGGCGTCGAAAGCCTGCTCGAAGTTCAGGCCGCTGAATTCGCCCGAGTCGAACAGCACGCCTTTTTCGGTGTAGGCGGCCTCGCTGATGTCGAGTTCGCTGCCATCGGCGGGCCTGATCACGGGAATAATGTCCAGCCCGTACTTGCCGGCGAATTCATAGTCGCGCTGGTCGTGGGCGGGTACCGCCATCACGGCGCCGGAGCCGTAATCCATCAGCACGAAGTTGGCGACCCAGACCGGCACCTGCTTGCCGGTCAGCGGATGCACCGCGTAAAAACCGGTGGCCATGCCTTTCTTCTCCATGGTGGCCATCTCGGCCTCCGCCACCTTGTGGTGCTTGCACTCTTCGATAAAGGCGGCGAG
Source organism: Zobellella endophytica (assembly GCF_003012775.1). GTDB lineage: Bacteria > Pseudomonadota > Gammaproteobacteria > Enterobacterales > Aeromonadaceae > Oceanimonas > Oceanimonas endophytica. The sequence continues at coordinate 185,181 of NZ_PXYG01000005.1, forward strand.
CTCCGGGTTGTGCTCGGCGGCTTTGGCGGCCAGCGGATGGGCGGCCGCCACCCCCACATAGGTTACTCCGAACAGGGTGTCGGGGCGGGTGGTATACACCTCGAAGCCGTCATCCTGGCCGTCCACCGCGAAGCGCAGGGTGACGCCCTCGCTACGGCCGATCCAGTTGCGTTGCATGGTCTTGACCTGCTCGGGCCAGCCTTCCAGCGCCTCGATGTCGTTGAGCAGCTCTTCCGCGTAGTCGGTGATCTTGATGAACCACTGGGGGATTTCCTTCTGCTCCACCGGGGTGTCGCAGCGCCAGCAGCAGCCGTCGTTGACCTGCTCGTTGGCGAGCACGGTTTCGTCGTTGGGGCACCAGTTGACGGAAGAGGTCTTCTTGTACACCAGCCCTTTTTCATAGAGTCTGGTGAAGAACCACTGTTCCCAGCGGTAGTACTCGGGAGTACAGGTGGCCAGCTCCCGCTCCCAGTCGTAGCCGAAGCCCAGCCGCTTGAGCTGGTGCTTCATATAGTCGATGTTTTCGTAGGTCCAGGGCGCCGGCGCCGTCTTGTTGTTGATGGCGGCGTTTTCGGCGGGCAGGCCGAAGGCGTCCCAGCCGATGGGCTGCAGCACATTTTTGCCCTGCAGACGTTGATAGCGGGAGATAACGTCACCTATGGTGTAGTTACGCACATGCCCCATATGTAGCCGACCTGAGGGGTAGGGGAACATGGACAGGCAATAGAACTTGTCTTTGCCCGGCTGCTCTGTGGCCTTGAAGGTCTGCTGCTCGGCCCAAAAGTGTTGCACTTCGGGCTCAATATTCTGGGGAATGTATTGCTCTTGCATTAGTGACGTCCGGTTCCGTGAAATGGGTGGTAACACATGCGATAAATCGGCATAGAATACCCCAGGGGGGATCAAGCAACAATAGCCGTCCCTCCCCGGCCCAACAGAGGAAAGTGCCATGAGCGAGAAAGAGGATAAGCATAAAAAAGGCTATGAAGCCTTTGTGGAGGAGCTGCGGCGGCAATGGGAGATGGCCGAAAACACCACCATCAAGGAGATGGTGGAAAAGACCCAGGCCTATATGGAGGCGGCCGGGGATCTGACCCGCGACGAACTGGCGCTGATCGCCGAGTATGTGAAGCGGGATCTGGCCGAATACAGCGGCGAGGCGTTCCGGGACAGCCTGTTCTACCGGCGCATCAGTGAAACCGTGTGGGGCTGGCTGGCCGGCGCCACCGACAAGAGCCGGCTGGAGTGGCAGGAGTTCACCCAGGATCTCGACCACCACGGCGAATACCGGGCCGGGGAAGTGGTGGGCCCCGGGTTGTACGATTGTGCCCTCTGTGCCCACCGTCATGAAATCAGTCACCCCGAGGTGCTCTCCACCTGCCTGGAGTGCGGCCACGACACCTTTATCCGCCGGCCGCTGCGGCCCTGAGCGGCCGCTATTTGAACAGGCTCTTCTTCTCCAGGCTCCAGGCGTTTTCATGCCGCCGGCATCCCAGGGCCGCCAGCAGCAGGCTGAGGGCCAGCCAGGCGACCAGGGGCGCGCTGCCGAAGCGGGCGTAGGGCGTGAGCCCGGTCATGCCGGTGACCTCGGCGCGCAGCACGCCCTGCTCGAACTGGGGCAGGCTGGCGGTGATGCGCCCCTTCTCGTCGGTGACCAGGGTGATGCCGTTGTTGGTGGCGCGGATCAGCGGCCGGCCCAGCTCCAGGGCGCGCATGCGGGCGATCTGCTGATGCTGCCAGGGGCCGATGGACTGGCCGAACCAGGTGTCGTTGGAGACGGTCAGCAGATAGTCGGTGTCCGGCTTCATGTTCTCCCGCACCAGTCCGGGAAAGGCGACCTCGTAGCAGATGGCCACGCTGAAATGGCGGCCGGCGGCATCCAGATCCGGCTGGCCTGCCCCGCCCCGGGAGAAGGATGACATCGGCAGGTTGAAGAAGGGCGCCAGCGGGCGCAGCAGGCTGCCGAAGGGCACGAATTCGCCGATGGGCACCAGCTGCTGCTTGTAATAGCGGTTGTCGTGGCCGTCCGCGTAGGCGCCGCTGCCCAGACCGATCACCGCGTTGTAGACCTCACCCTCGGCCGGGCGGGAGACGATGCCGGTGAGCAGGCTCTGGCCCCGCTCCCGCATCAACTGGTCCACCTCGGCCAGCCAGGGCGCCAGGTGCTGCTCGGAAGACGGCAGGGCCGACTCGGGCCAGATCACCACGTCCGCCTGCTGCTCCGGCAGGGTCAGGCCGATATGGCGCTCCAGGCTGAGCTCGAGCTGGCCCGGTATCCATTTCAGCGACTGTTCGATATTGCCCTGCACCAGGGCGAAGCGGCTGCTCTGGGTCGGACTGACCCACTGGACGAAGCCGACGCCGAAAGCGGCGAGCCACAGCGCCAGTGCCGCCAGGCCGGGCCACCAGGCCGGACGGCGCCGAACCAGCAGCCAGAGCGCGCCGGCGGAAAACAGCAGCAGCCAACTGATGCCCTGTACCCCCAGCACCGGCGCCAACCCGGCCAGGGGGCCTTCCAACTGGCTGTAGCCGAACCACAGCCAGGGAAAGCCGGTCATCACCCAGCCACGCAGCCAGTCCGCCAGCACCAGCAGGGCCGGCAGCGCCAGCAGGGCGCGCAGCACCGGGGAGGGCACCAGTCGTTGCGCGAGCCAGAGCGCGGCGGCGGTATAGAGACTGAGGTAGGCGGCGAGCAGGGCGACCAGGAAGAAGGCGGCCGGCAGCGGCAGGCCGCCGAACAGGGTCATGCTGACATGGATCCACCACAGTCCCGGCAGAAACAGGCCCATGGCCCAGGCGAAGCCCCGTTTGGCGGCGAGGGCCGGGGAGACGTGCTGGGTGGCGGCAAAGAGCCCGAACAGCGACACCAGCGCCAGCGGCCAGTAATCGAACGGACTGAAGGCGAAAACACCGAGGGCCCCGCTAAGCAGGGCCCCGAGTGATGGCAGATAATGGCGCACTTATACTGGTTCCGACGAGGAGGTTTCCTGATTGTCGGGTATCTTAACCTGTAACTGCAGCAAGCGTCGACGATCCGCGTGGGCCACCTTGAAGATAAAGCCGTCGATCTCGACCTGCTCTCCCTTGCCGGGCAGGTGGCCGAAGGCGTGCATCACCATGCCGCCGACGGTGTCGGCTTCTTCGTCGCTGAAATCGGTATGGAAGAACTCGTTGAAGTCCTCGATGTCGGTGAGCGCCGCCACCGCGAAGACTCGCTTGCTGATCTGGCGGATTTCGGCGCTTTCCTCGGCGTCGTATTCATCTTCGATATCGCCGACAATCAGTTCGAGGATGTCCTCGATGGTGACCAGGCCGGACACGCCGCCGAACTCGTCGACCACGATGGCCATGTGATAGCGCTCTTCACGGAATTCCTTGAGCAGCTTGTCGAGCCGCTTGCTCTCGGGTACCACCACGGCGGGACGTAGCACTTTTTCGATGGCGAAGGGCTCTTCGGTCAGACTGAAGCCGTATTGCAGCAGATCCTTGGCCAGCAGTATGCCTTCGATGTGGTCCTTGTCTTCGTTGACCACCGGGAAGCGGGAGTGGGTGGACTCGATGATCATCGGCAGGAACGCCGACACCGGCTGGGACTTCTCCACCGTGACCATCTGCGAGCGGGGGATCATGATGTCCCGTACCCTGAGCTCGCTCACCTCCAGCACCCCTTCGATCATGTCCTTGGTGTCCTGGTCGATGAGATCGCGATCACCCGCGTCCATAATGACTTCTACCAGTTCTTCACGGCTCTTCGGTTCGCCCTGAAAAAGCTGGCCAAGTCGCTCAAGCCAGTTTTTCTTGCTGGACGAACCGTTTTCTGAGTTCGAATTGTCGTCGCTCATGGACCTGTTCAACCTTCCTCTTCATCGTCTTGGTAAGGGTTAGCGATGCCCAATCCGGCCAGTATCGCTATCTCTCTGGATTCCATTATCTCGGCTTCGTCATCCTTAATATGGTCAAAACCGAGTAAATGCAAGCAGCCGTGCACTATCATGTGCGCCCAGTGGGCCTTTAACGGCTTGTGCTGCTCCGCGGCTTCCCGCTCCACCACCTGGCGGCAGACCACCAGATCGCCGAGCAGCGGCAGCGCCACCCCGGGCGGCGCCTCGAACGGAAAGGACAGCACATTGGTGGCATAGTCGCGGCCGCGATAGTCGCGGTTGAGCGCCCGGCTTTCCGCCTCGTCCACCAACCGCACCGTGACTTCGGCATCAATGCGCTCACCGGCGAGGGTGGCGGCCAGCCAGCGTTCGAACTCCTGCTCGTCCGGCAGGCCGGGGGCCTCGTCACAGGCTGTCTGCAGATCCAGCCACAGGGTCATGATTTGCTCTCATCGGGATGACGTTCGCGTTTCTGCTGTTCGTCGAAGGCTTCATAGGCGCGCACGATGCGGGCCACCACCGGGTGGCGCACCACGTCTTCGGCGCGGAAGAAATTGAACGACAGCCCTTCCACCTCGCCCAGTACCTCGATGGCGTGGCGCAGGCCGGACTTGGCGTTGCGCGGCAGATCGATCTGGGTGATGTCGCCGGTGATCACCGCCTTGGAGTTGAAGCCGATGCGGGTCAGGAACATCTTCATCTGCTCCACCGTGGTGTTCTGGCTTTCATCCAGGATGATAAAGGCGTCGTTCAGGGTACGGCCGCGCATGTAGGCCAGTGGTGCCACTTCGATGACGTTGCGCTCGATCAGCTTCTCCACCCGTTCGAAGCCCAGCATCTCGAACAGGGCGTCGTACAGGGGGCGCAGGTAGGGGTCGACCTTCTGGCTCAGATCCCCGGGCAGGAAGCCGAGCTTCTCGCCCGCTTCCACCGCCGGCCGGGTCAGCAGGATGCGGCGGATTTCCTGGCGCTCCAGGGCATCCACCGCCGCCGCCACCGCCAGGTAGGTCTTGCCGGTGCCGGCCGGACCGATGCCGAAGGTGATGTCGTGGCTCAGGATGTGGGCCACGTACTGGGCCTGGTTGGGGGTGCGCGGCTTGATCAGGCCGCGCTTGGTCTTGATGGTCACTTCCTTGCCGTACTGGTAGCCGTTGTCCGCCGCTTCCCCCTGCTCCAGCACCCGGCTCTCCTTGATGGCGAGATGGACCTGTTCGGGAGTGATGTCGGGGACCGACTGGCCGCGCACCGCCTGGGTTTCCACGTACAGCCGCCGCAGCAGTTCGCCGGTCACCTTGACCATGGCGGCCGGGCCCACCACCTGGAAATGCTGGTTGTGGTAGTTGATCTCCACCCCCAGTCGCCGCTCCAGCTGTTTGATATTGTCATCGAAAGGCCCGCACAGGCTGGCCAGACGCTGGCCATCGGCAGGCTGCAGTTCAAGTTCCAGATTGTTGACGTTTGCTGTCAAGGTAACTCCTGAATATCGGGGAATAGGGACTGGGGATTAGGACATCCAGTCCCTATTCCCCAATCCCGAGTCCCTGCATTTTAGGGGGTAAAAGTCGCCACGCCGACCTCGTCGGCCACCCCGTCCGGGCGGCGGGCCAGGATGCTCCGGGGCGAGACCTGTACCCGCAGGTCCATCTCGGCCTCGCCACGCAGGAACTTGCCACGCAGGCTGTGGGGCATCACTTCGGTAATTTCCACGTCGGCGAAGCCGCCGATAAGGCTATGAGGGCCTTCGAAGTTGACCACCCTGTTGTTTTCGGTACGGCCACGCAGCTCCATGGGGTTGAGCTTGGAGGGGCCTTCCACCAGGATGCGCTGGGTAGAGCCCAGCATCTGCCGGCTGATCTGCTGGGCCTGGTTATTGATCACATTCTGCAACCGGTACAGCCGCTCCTTTTTCTCGTCCATCGGCACGTCATCGGGCAGGTCGGCGGCCGGGGTGCCGGGGCGGGGGCTGAAGATGAAGCTGAAGCTCATGTCGAAGCCCAGCTCCTCGATGAGTTTCATGGTTTTCTCGAAGTCGTCGGCGTCCTCGCCGGGGAAGCCCACGATAAAGTCAGAGCTGATGGTGATGTCGGGCCGGGCCGCGCGCAGCCGACGGATCTTGGACTTGTATTCCAGCGCGGTGTGCGGCCGTTTCATCAGGGTGAGGATGCGATCCGAGCCGCTCTGTACCGGCAGGTGCAGGAAGCTGACCACCTCGGGGGTGTCCTTGTACACCTCGATGATGTCGTCGGTGAACTCGATGGGGTGGCTGGTGGTGTAGCGGATGCGGTCGATGCCGTCGATGGCCGCCACCAGCCGCAGCAGTTCGGCGAAGCTGCAGATGTCGCCGTCATGGGTTTCGCCCCGGTAGGCGTTGACGTTCTGGCCCAGCAAATTGACCTCGCGCACGCCCTGCTCGGCGAGCTGGGCGATTTCATAGAGCACGTCGTCCAGCGGCCGGCTCACCTCCTCGCCTCGGGTGTAGGGCACCACGCAGAAGGAGCAGTACTTGGAACAGCCTTCCATGATGGACACGAAGGCGGTGGCGCCTTCGGCCCTGGGCTCGGGCAGGTTGTCAAATTTCTCGATTTCGGGAAAGGCCACGTCCACCTGGGCGCCGTTGCCTTCGAGCACGGACTTGATCATCGCCGGCAGCCGGTGCAGGGTCTGCGGGCCGAACACGATGTCCACGAAGGGCGCGCGGGCGCGAATGGCATCACCTTCCTGGGAGGCGACACAGCCGCCGACCCCGATCACCAGCCCGGGGTTGGCCTCCTTCAGCGGGCGCCAGCGGCCCAGCTGGTGGAACACCTTCTCCTGCGCCTTTTCGCGGATCGAGCAGGTGTTGAGCAGCAGCACGTCGGCCTGCTCCGCTTCCTCGGTGAGCTGGTAGCCGTGGGTGGCGTCCAGCAGATCGGCCATCTTGGATGAATCGTATTCGTTCATCTGACAGCCCCAGGTTTTGATATGAAGTTTTTTGCTCATGGCACTCTTTGAATTACGGCAAGGGACATGCGTTCAGGACCGGGCATTCTACTCTTTTCTCCCGGCAGTGACCAGATAATATCCAGTGCGCCCGGGGCCAGATTCTCGCCGAAATCGCCGGTTAAATGGGGTAGAATGGCCGAAAAATCCGGAGGTTGGACAATGGAACACTGTGATGTCGCCATCATTGGCGGCGGTATGGTCGGTGCCCTGGCGGCGGCGCTGCTGGCGCCTGCCGGGCTGCGCATCCGGGTCATCGAAGCCAGGGCGCCCGCCACCTTCGAATCCGGGCAGGCATTTGACCTGCGGGTGTCCGCCATCAGCGCCGCCTCGGTACGGCTGCTGCAGCAAGCCGGGGCCTGGGACGCCATTGTCGCCATGCGGGCTTGGCCCTACCGCGCCCTGGAAGCGAGTGAATGGCAGGGCTTCGGCACCCGCTTCGAGGCCCGGGAGCTGGATTGCGACCACCTCGGCTTTATGGTGGAAAACCGGGTGATCCAACTCGGGCTGTGGCAGGCGCTGGCCCAATGGCGCAATGTGATGCTCGATTGCCCCAATGGCCTGGCCGGGCTCACCCGAAATGAAGACGGCGTCGAACTGGCACTGGAGGACGGCCAACGGCTACAGGCCAGGCTGGTGCTGGCCTGCGACGGGGCCGAGTCGCGCACCCGCCAGTTTGCGGGCATCGGCGTTACCGCCTGGGACTATGCCCAGCACTGCATGCTGATCGGCATCGAAGGCGAATCGCTGGAGGCCGATACCACCTGGCAACAGTTCTGCCCCAGCGGTCCCCGGGCCTTTCTGCCCCTGGGCCGGCATCAGGGCTCGCTGGTATGGTATGACCAGAAGGCGCGGATCAGGGAGCTGGCCGGACTGGATAACGATGCCCTGGCAGAGCGGGTAGCAGCGCATTTTCCGGCCCGGCTGGGCGCCTTCAGGGTGTTGGACAAGGGCCATTTTCCGCTGCGCCGCCGGCACGCCAACCAGTATGTGAAAGGTGCCGTGGTGCTGCTGGGGGATGCGGCCCATACCATCAACCCGCTGGCGGGGCAGGGGGTGAACCTCGGTTTCAAGGACGTGGCTTGCCTGAGCGAGCTGATGCACCAGGCGGTGGAAGGCGGCGAGGAGGTGGCCTCGGCCGCGCTGCTCGAGCGTTACCAGGGCCGGCGCCGGCCCGACAACCTGTTGATGCAGGGGGCGATGGATCTGTTCTACCAGACGTTCAGCAACGACCTGCTGCCGTTCAAGCTGCTGCGCAACCTGGGGCTGAAGGCCGCCCACCACAGCGGCCCGCTGAAAAACCGGGTAATGAAATACGCCATGGGGCTGTGACTTCAGGGACTTGGGATTGGGGAATAGGGACTGGTACGATTCCCTAATCCCTAATCCCTAATCCCTAATCCCTAATCCCTAATCCCTAATCCCTAATCCCAGAAAGCAAAAAACCAGCCAATGGGCTGGTTTTTGCTTCTTAAATGGCTGGGGTACCAGGATTCGAACCTGGGAATGGCGGGATCAAAACCCGCTGCCTTACCGCTTGGCGATACCCCAATTTTTAATGGTGCGGGAGGCGAGACTTGAACTCGCACACCTTGCGGCGCCAGAACCTAAATCTGGTGCGTCTACCAATTTCGCCACTCCCGCAAAAGAGTGGTGGCTATGGCGGGATTCGAACCTGCGACCCCATCATTATGAGTGATGTGCTCTAACCAACTGAGCTACATAGCCACATAAGCATTGAGTCGCCTCAATGGTTTTCTTAAAAATGGCTGGGATACCGAGTTCCGAACCTGGGCACTGAGGCCGGGATCAAAAACTCGCTGCTCAACCAGCTTTGCAGAAATATGGCTGGGGTACCAGGATTCGAACCTGGGAATGGCGGGATCAAAACCCGCTGCCTTACCGCTTGGCGATACCCCAACAGTAGTGGTTGGCAGTTATAGCACAATTGCCATCCACTTTGAAAAGTGCTGGCTACCGAGTTTGGACCTGGGCACTGAGGCCGGGAGCAAAACCCGCTGTTTGACCAGCTTTACAGAAAAATGGCTGGGGTACCAGGATTCGAACCTGGGAATGGCGGGATCAAAACCCGCTGCCTTACCGCTTGGCGATACCCCAGCAGAGTGGTGGCTATGGCGGGATTCGAACCTGCGACCCCATCATTATGAGTGATGTGCTCTAACCAACTGAGCTACATAGCCACTTCGCTGTCGATGACTGCTCGTCACCGGACGGGGCGCATTATGCGTATCCGGCTCGGGAGCGTCAACCGTTTTTTCCCGAAAAACAGCTCGGGCTCAACCGTTTGGCCAGAAACTAGGCATGGTGGCGCCGGGGTAGCCAGGGCGGCCGGTTTTTTGCCCGAAAAACAACAGGCCGGGGAAGTCCCCGGCCTTTTGCAACAGAGAAAGTCGGCTCAGACGTTGAACAGGAAGTTCATCACGTCGCCGTCCTTGACGATATAGTCCTTGCCCTCGGAACGCATCTTGCCCGCTTCCTTGGCGCCCTGCTCACCCTTGTAGGTGATGTAGTCGTCAAAGGCAATGGTCTGGGCGCGGATAAAGCCTTTCTCGAAGTCGGTGTGGATCTTGCCCGCCGCCTGGGGCGCGGTGGCGCCCACGGGGATGGTCCAGGCGCGCACTTCCTTCACCCCGGCGGTGAAGTAGGTCTGCAGGTTCAGCAACTGGTAGCCGCCGCGGATCACCCGGTTCAGGCCCGGCTCTTCCAGGCCCAGGTCGGCCATGAACTCGGCGGCTTCTTCCGCGTCCAGCTCGGCGATTTCCGACTCCATGGCGGCGCACACCGGCACTACGATGGCGTTTTCGGAGGCGGCGATTTCCTCCACCTGGGCCAGGTAGGGGTTGTTCTCGAAGCCGTCGTCATTGACGTTGGCGATGTACATGGTCGGCTTGATGGTGAGGAAGTTCAGGTAGTCGATGGCCGCCTTTTCTTCCTTGGTGAGTTCTACGCTGCGCAGTACCCGGGCCTGCTCCAGGGCGGGCAGCAGCTTTTCCAGCACCGTCATCTCGAACTTGGCGTCCTTGTCGCCGCCCTTGGCCTTCTTGGCGTTGCGCTGCATGGCCCGCTCACAGGTGTCCAGATCCGCCAGCGCCAGTTCGGTATTGATGATTTCGATATCGTCCCTGGGCGATACCTGGCCGGCCACGTGCACGATGTTGTCGTTGTCGAAGCAGCGCACCACATGGCCGATGGCGTCGGTCTCGCGGATGTTGGCCAGGAACTTGTTGCCCAGGCCTTCACCCTTGGAGGCGCCCGCCACCAGGCCGGCGATGTCCACGAATTCCATGGTGGTGGGCAGGATGCGCTGGGGCTTGACGATCTCGGCCAGGGCATCGAGGCGCGGATCCGGCACCGGCACCACGCCGGTATTCGGCTCTATGGTGCAGAAGGGGAAGTTGGCGGCTTCGATGCCCGCCTTGGTCAGCGCGTTGAACAGGGTGGACTTACCCACATTGGGCAGGCCCACGATACCGCATTTAAAACCCATAATCAGTGTCCTGAAATTTTACTTGGTGGAATCGGCGTTAAAGGCATGCAGGCGGTTCATCGCCCTGGTCATGCCGTCGTTGAATAAAATATCGGTGGCGCGGGCGGCCTCGTCCACCGTGGCCTCGAGCAGGCTCTGCTCGGGAGCCGGCGCCTTGGTGAGCACGAAGCCGGCGACCTGGGACTTGTGCCCCGGATGGCCGATGCCGAGCCGCAGCCGGTAAAAATCCTTGCTGTTGCCGAGGCTGCTGATGATGTCCTTCAGCCCGTTGTGGCCGCCGTGGCCACCGCCCTGCTTGAAGCGGGCGGCGCCCGGGGGCAGATCCAGCTCGTCGTGGGCCACCAGTATCGCCTCGGGCGGGATCTGGTAGAAGTTGGCCATGGCCGCCACCGCCTTGCCCGAGCGGTTCATGAAGGTGGCCGGGATCAGCAGCCGTACGTCACGGCCATGGATGCGTACCCGGCCGGTCCAGCCGAAGAACTTGGCTTCTTCCTTCAGCTGGCCGCCGTGCAGCCGGGCCAGTTCGGCCACATACCAGGCGCCGGCGTTGTGGCGGGTATGGGCGTATTCCGGGCCCGGGTTACCGAGCCCGACGATCAGTTCGATAGGATTCATATGCTGAGTCGGCCGTTAAAATGACGCCATATTCTAATGAAGAGCGGCAATAATGGCCACCTCGGTGACTTGATCCGCCAGAATCGGTAATATAGCCAACATTGTGTACGATCACGTTTAAGATCGTTTGCACTCTCCGGGGCTTCATTGCCCGTTTCATTGCTGCACGGATGCCTGTCACAGGATGCTTCTTATGTACGAACTGCTCGGCTGGGCCCTGCTCGCCGGGGTGCTCAATGCCCTGGCCGGTGGCGGCCTGTTCCTGACCCTGCCGGCGCTGCTGGCTACGGGGGTACCCAGCACCGGCGCCGTAGCCACCGCCAGCGTGGCCTCCTGGCCCGGCTACGCCAGCGCCTTCTGGGGTATCCGCCGCCAGCTCGGCAGCGGGCCCTGGCTGGCACTGACCGCCATCGGCCTGGCCGGGGGCGGCCTGGGTGCGTTGATGCTGGTGCAGTTCCATGCCGACAGCTTCAACTACCTGGTGCCCTGGCTGCTGCTGACGGTGAGCCTGCTCTACGCCCGTCAGCTGCTGAGCCGCGCCGGCTTCGAAGGGCCGCTCGGCATGAAACGCCGGGCCTGGCCGCTGTTGCTGGGCGGCGCCTTCTACGGCGGCTTTTTCGGCGGCGGCCTGGGGGTCCTGCTGATGGCGCTGACCGGCCAGTTGCGGATGGGCTCCAACCTGCAACAGCATGCCATCAAGCTCTATCTGTCGATGCTGGCCAGCGGCGCCACCATACTGGTGTATTCCCTGTCGGGGCTGGTGCACTGGCCGGCCTGCCTGGCGCTGGCGCTGGGGTATCTGGTCGGCGGCAAGCTGGGCGCCCGGTTGCTGGTGTGGATCCGGCCCCGGCTGCTGGCCTGGAGCATAGTGGCGTTCGGCATTGGCCTGAGTGGTTATTACTTTGTGCGCTTTTATTGGTAAATCCCGCATCCCGCACACAAAAAAGCCCGCGAACGCGCGGGCTTTTTGACTTCCAGCGTCCAGCTATCAATGCTCGAACATGGCGGAGATGGATTCTTCGTTGCTGATGCGGCGAATGGCTTCGGCCAGCATGCCGGACAGGGACAGTTGCTTGACCTTGGCCAGGGCTTCGATCTCCGCGCTCAGCGGAACGGAGTCGGTGATAATGACTTCGTCGATCATCGAGTCCTTGATGTTCTGGGCAGCATTGCCGGAGAACACGGCGTGGGTGGCGTAAGCGAACACCCGCTTGGCACCGTGGTTCTTCAGCGCTTCGGCGGCCTTGCACAGGGTGCCGCCGGTGTCGATCATGTCGTCGACGATCACGCAGTCACGACCTTCCACGTCACCGATCAGGTGCATCACCTGGGATACGTTGGCGCGCGGACGGCGCTTGTCGATGATGGCGATATCGGTTTCATCCAGCAGCTTGGCCACGGCACGGGCACGGACCACACCGCCGATATCCGGGGAGACCACCACGGCGTTGTCCAGGTTCTTGGCCTTCATGTCTTCCAGCAGCACCGGGGTGCCGAACACGTTGTCCACCGGTACATCGAAGAAACCCTGGATCTGCTCGGCATGCAGGTCAACGGTCAGTACCCGGTCAACACCCACGCTGGACAGGAAGTCGGCCACGACCTTGGCGGTGATCGGCACCCGGGCGGAGCGCACGCGGCGGTCCTGGCGGGCATAGCCAAAGTAGGGGATAACGGCGGTAATGCGGCCGGCGGAGGCGCGGCGCAGGGCGTCCACCATCACGATCAGTTCCATCAGGTTATCGTTGGTCGGTGCGCAGGTGGACTGGATGATGAAGACATCGCCGCCACGTACATTTTCGTTGATTTGTACGCTGATTTCGCCGTCACTGAAGCGGCCGACATCGGCAGCACTCAGTTTGATAAAGAGACGATCGGCGATACGTTGGGCGAGTTCCGGCGTTGCATTACCAGCAAACAGCTTCATGTCGGGCACGGTTGAAAACCTCGGGGTTGCTTCATGGGTGGCGAGACTGGACGGGGCCGTGAACCCGTATCACAGGAAAACCTGCTATCCAGCCCTTTTTTAGAATTCTGAATCGGGGCGCGTCCTGCAGGTAGCCCGGATTGGAAACCCGGACGGCGAGCCGGTGCATGACCGGGGCGTCCCGCAAGTCGCGCCGGGCAACGAACGGGCCCTCGGGATAAGGGAGAAAGCGGGCCCACCCCCACCTTCTTGCGATCGTTGCCCAGACTGCCGTATTCGATGGCGGGTCAGTTGTCCGTTATCTGCCGTAATGCACCGAACAGCGGCGAGGTATTGCAGCCTTTGGCGACAAAACCGCTGACCCCGGCAGGGGCTTTGTTCAGTGCTTGCTCAGCCGCTTCCCGGCTGTCAAAAGTAGCAAATACGCAGGCGCCAGTGCCCGTCATTCTTGACGGCGCGTATTCTAACAACCAGCCAAGGAGCTTGGCAACCTCGGGGTGACGCTTTTTGACCAGCGCCTCGCAATCGTTTTCCCAAGGCAGGGACAGCCGCTGTTCCAGGCTGAGGACCGGGCTGTTCCGGGGCAATTCCGGGTCGGTGAAGATGGCGGCGGTGGCCACCTCGATGCCGGGCGCGAGCACCAGGTACCAGGGCTCCGGCGGCGTGGCCGGGGTCAGGCGTTCGCCCACCCCTTCGGCGAAGGCGGCGTGGCCGCGCACGAACACCGGCACGTCGGCACCCAGTTGCAGGCCCAGCTCGGCCAGTTGCTTCTGGCTCAGCCCCAACTGCCACAGGTGGTTGAGGGCCACCAGGGTGGTGGCGGCGTCGCTGGAGCCGCCGCCCAGGCCGCCGCCCATGGGCAGGCGCTTGGTGAGCCGGATCCGCGCGCCCCGGGTGCAGCCGGTCTTGCTCTGCAGCAGGCGTGCGGCCCTGATGATCAGGTTCTGCTCCGGCGGCACGCCCGGCAAGTTCGGTTCGAGCCTGAGTTCGCCGTCGGGGGCGGGTGCGAACGCCAGGCTGTCGCCGTAATCCAGGAACTGGAACAGGGTCTGCAGGTTGTGGTAGCCGTCGTCCCGCCGGCCGGTGATATAGAGGAACAGGTTCAGCTTGGCGGGGGCCGGCAGGGTCAGGGTCATGCTTCGAACTCCCACTGGCTGATGGCCAGGCGCAGGGTGGTATCGCCATGGGTCAGGCTCAGGTGGCTGGGCAGCCAGAGCCCGCGGATCCGGGTGTAGCCCAGGTAGGTCAGCTGCCAGCCGTGGGCCTGTACCGTCCTGGGGCGGCCATCGGCGTCGTAGTCCACCCGATCGGCCTCGCCGGGCAGCCCCTTGATCCAGTAGGCCAGCTGCTCCACCGGCAGATCCCATCCGGTCAGCCGGAACACCAGATCCCGGGCGTTGCCGGCGGTATGCCGTTGCCCTTCGCTGTCGGTAAGCTGGATGGTGCCCCGGCGGCGGCTCAGGTCGAACACCCGCTTGCCCACCACGTTGGTGAGGTTGAGCCGGTAGTCGTCGCTGTCCTGGCGCCAGAACAGGCTGAGGCTGCCCCGCTCATCGGGGGTGATGATGCCGAGCCGGGCCGACAGTTGCCAGTCCTGCAACTGGGTCAGGGTGGCTCGCTGGGCCTGCCAGGAGCCAGACGGTGCCTGCTGCGCCTGGTAGGCGCAGCCCGACAACAACAGTACTAAGGTTAGCCAGATAACGCGCACGAGCGACTCCACACAGAATTTTGCCCAAGTATAAGGGCAAGGGTTGCGCCTTTTAAAGGCTTACCCTTTCTCGTACAATAGCCGGCTACTTGAAAGACGTTGTGAGCCGCAGAAAATCCTCATGAGCCTGCTGGTACTGGGAATCAATCATAAGACCGCTTCCGTCGCCCTGCGCGAGCGGGTGGCGTTTGGGCCTGATCTGGCGCCCAGGGCCCTGCACGAGCTGATGCATACCCAAGGGGTGGAGGAGGCGGTGATCGTCTCTACCTGCAACCGCACCGAACTCTATTGCTGCCTGGATCAGCAGGGGGAAAGCGACCCGGTCCGGCACTGGCTGCAACAGTTTCACCACCTGGACGAAGACGAACTGACTTCCTGCCTGTATCAGCATCAGGGCGAGGAAGCGGTACGCCACCTGATGCGGGTGGCCTGCGGCCTGGACTCCCTGGTGCTGGGCGAGCCGCAGATCCTGGGCCAGATCAAGCAGGCCTACAACCAGTCCCACCAGGTGGGCTCGCTCAAGGGCATACTGGAGCGGCTGTTCCAGAAATCGTTCTCGGTGGCCAAACGGGTGCGCACCGAAACCGACATCGGTGCCAGCGCGGTCTCGGTGGCCTTTGCCGCCGTCAGCCTGGCCAAGCGTATCTTCTCCGATCTGAGCCGGACCCGGGTGCTGCTGGTGGGCGCGGGCGAAACCGTGGAACTGGTGGCGCGCCACCTGAAAGAACAGTCGGTGACTCAGATGATGGTGGCCAACCGTACCCTGGAGCGGGCCCAGAACCTGGCCCGGGAGTTCGACGCCCAGGTGATGACCCTGGAGCAGATCCCCGACTACCTGCCCCGCGCCGACATCGTGATCAGCTCTACCGCCAGCCCGCTGCCGATCATCGGCAAGGGCATGGTCGAACGGGCGCTCAAGGCCCGCCGCAGCAAACCCATACTGCTGGTGGACATCGCCGTGCCACGGGATATCGAGCCGGAAGTGGATGAGCTCAACGACGCCTACCTGTATACGGTGGACGATCTGCAGGGCATCATCGAGCAGAACCTCGAAGCCCGCAAGCGGGCCGCCGGCCAGGCCGAACGCATCATCCTGGAGGAGCGGGACCAGTTTATGGGCTGGTTCCGTTCGCTCAAGTCGGTGGATCTGATCCGCGACTACCGGGCCCAGGCCGATATCCTGCAGCAGCAGGAACTGGAGCGGGCGCTGCAGTCCCTGGCCCAGGGGGAGGACGCGGCCCGGGTAATGCAGCAACTGGCCCGGCGTCTGACCAACAAGCTTATTCATACTCCTACCCAGGCGCTGAGCCAGGCGGGCAAGGACGGCGATCAGGAAATCCTGGCCGTGCTGGCCCAGAGCCTCGGCCTCGATCAGCGTTGACCAGCCACAGCGGCGAGAACCCCATGAACATATCCATACTGAAGAAACTGGAAGGCCTGCAGGAGCGCCATGAAGAGGTGCAGGCGCTGCTGGGCGAGGCCTCGGTGATCAACAACCAGGAACAGTACCGGGCCCTGACCCGGGAATACGCCCAGCTGGAAGACGTGGTCGGCTGCTTTCGCCGCTACCAGCAGGCGCAGGCGGATCTGGCCGGCGCCGAAGAAATGCTGGCGGAAGACGACGCCGAACTAAAGGCGATGGCGGAAGAAGAAATCGAGGCGGCCGGGGAAACCATCGAATCCCTGGAGCATGAACTGCAGATCCTGCTGCTGCCGAAGGATCCGAAGGACGACAACAACTGCTTCCTGGAGATCCGCGCCGGCGCCGGCGGCGACGAGGCGGCCATCTTCGCCGGCGACCTGTTCCGCATGTACAGCCGCTATGCCGAACAGCAGCGCTGGCGCATCGAGATCGTCAGCGCCAGCGAGGGCGAGCACGGTGGCTTCAAGGAAATCATCGCCCGCATCGAGGGCGCCGGCGCCTACGGCAGGCTCAAGTTCGAGTCCGGCGGCCACCGGGTGCAGCGGGTGCCCGAGACCGAATCCCAGGGGCGCATCCACACCTCCGCCTGTACGGTGGCGGTGCTGCCGGAAGTCCCCGAGACCGAGGCCCCCGAGATCAATTCGGCGGATCTGAAAGTGGATACCTTCCGCGCCTCCGGCGCCGGCGGCCAGCACGTCAACAAGACCGACTCCGCCATCCGCATCACCCACCTGCCCTCCGGCATGGTGGTGGAATGCCAGGACGAGCGCTCCCAGCACAAGAACCGGGCCAAGGCGATGGCGGTGCTGGCCTCGCGCCTGGCCCAGATGGAGCAGGACAAACGCCAGGCCGAGGAGCAAAGCACCCGCCGCAACCTGCTCGGCAGCGGCGATCGTTCCGATCGTATCCGCACCTACAATTATCCCCAGGGGCGGGTGTCGGATCACCGTATCAACCTGACCCTGTACCGGCTGAGCGAAGTGCTGGAAGGCCAGCTCGACATGCTGACCCAGCCGATACTGCAGGAACACCAGGCCGACCTGCTGGCCGCCCTGGCGGGGCACTGATGACCCTGGCCGGGCTGCGCCAACGGCTGCGCGAGCAACTGGCGGGAGGCGAATCGCCCGCCCTGGATACGGACGTGCTGCTGTGCCATGTGCTGGGCAAGCCGCGCAGTTTCCTGCTGGCCTGGCCGGAATATCAACCGACCCCGGCCGAGCTCGACCGACTGGCCGCCCTGGTGGCCCGCCGGCAACGGGGCGAGCCGGTGGCGCACCTTACCGGCGTGCGTGAGTTCTGGTCGCTGGAACTCGAGGTCTCGCCCGATACCCTGATCCCCCGGCCCGATACCGAACTCATGGTGGAGGCGGCCCTGGCCCGGCTGCCGGCCGCGCCCGCCACCCTGGTGGATCTGGGCACCGGCACCGGCGCCATCGCCCTGGCGCTGAAGAGCGAACGCCCCGCCGATACCGTGCTGGCGGTGGAATTCAACCCGCAGGCGGCAGCCCTGGCCCGGCGCAACAGTGAACGGATGGAGCTCGACATCGAAGTGCGCGAGGGCTGTTGGTTTGACCCGCTGGCAGGGCTTCATTTCGACATGATCCTGTCCAACCCGCCCTATATCGATGCCGCCGATCCTCATTTACAATCGGGAGATGTACGCTTCGAGCCGGTGTCGGCCCTGGTGGCGGAGCAGCAAGGCATGGCCGACCTGCGCCAGTTGATCGCCGAGGCCCCCCGCCATCTGGTGGCCGGCGGCTGGTTGCTGCTGGAGCACGGCTGGCAGCAGGGGGCAGGGGTGCGCAACGACTTTACCGCCGGGGGCTATCGACAGGTGGAAACCCTGCGCGACTACGGCGGCCAGGAGCGGATTACGCTGGGGCAGTGGCCCGGGAGGCAAGATGCTGAAGAGCAAGGTAAGTGATCGCTGGCTCGATGCGGCACCGCACAGCCTGATGACGCTGGCGCTGGACGTGGTGGAGAGCCTCTATGGCCCGCCGGCGCGGGACAAGGCCGGGCTCAGCCTGTTTGCCCTGGAGCGGGAGCTGGCCGAGGTGCTGGCGGGCACGGTGGCGGCCCGCCAGCTGGTGCCGGCGCTGTACCACCGCCTCGGGGTCGCGGGCGACTGGGAACGGTTCTTTTCGGCGGACAACACCCTGATGGATCGGGTGCTGGCACGGCGCCGGGGCATACCGGTGAGCCTCGGCATCCTGTTACTGCACCTGTGCGAACGGTTCGGGGTGCGGGCCGAGGGCATCTGTTTCCCCGGCCATTTTCTGGTGCGGCTCTGGTGCGGGGAAGAGGAGTCGATCATCGACCCTTTTACCGGCAAGGCCCTCGGTCGGCGGGAAATAGAACAGCTGCTACGCGGCGCCAGGGGCAACCTGGCCCGGCTCAAGCCCGAGCACCTGGAGCCGGCGGAGCCCATGGACATACTGGCGCGGCTGCTGAACGTGACCAAGGCGGTGTTCATCCGCCACAAGCAGTTTTCCCAGGCGCTGGCCTGCAGCCAGCTGCTGCTGAAAATCAAGCCGGATTGCCCCTACCAGCGGCGCGACCGGGGTTTTCTGTTCGAGCAACTCGACTGCGACCAGCTCGCCGCCGAGGATTTCGAATTCTTCATCCAGCACTGCCCCGAAGATCCGGTGGCCGACGTGCTGAAAGCCCAGATAGCGGCCCTCGACCTGGGTCCCAAAACCCTCCACTAGGAGTAGCGATGAAAACCGTCAAGATCGATCAGATTAACGTGGCCAACGATCAGCCCTTCGTGCTGTTCGGCGGCATCAACGTGCTGGAGTCCCGGGAGCTGGCGCTGAGAGCCTGCGAGCACTACGTCGAGGTGACCGGCAAGCTCGGCATTCCCTATGTGTTCAAGGCCAGCTGGGACAAGGCCAACCGTTCCTCCATCCATTCCTTCCGCGGCCCCGGCCTGGAAGAGGGCATGAAGCTGCTGCAGGAAATAAAGGACACCTTCAAGGTGCCGGTGATCACCGACCTGCACGAGCCCTGGCAGGCGGCCCCGGTGGCCGAGGTGGCGGACGTGATCCAGCTGCCCGCCTTCCTCGCCCGCCAGACCGATCTGGTGGAAGCCATGGCCAGGACCGGCCGGGTGATCAACATCAAGAAGCCCCAGTTCCTGAGCCCGGGGCAGATGAAGAACATCGTCGACAAGTTCATCGAGTGCGGCAACGACCAGCTGATTTTGTGCGAGCGCGGCGCCAACTTCGGCTACGACAACCTGGTGGTGGACATGCTCGGCTTCGGGGTGATGAAAAAGGCCACCGCCGGCGCCCCCATCATCTTCGACGTGACCCACGCCCTGCAGTGCCGGGACCCGCTGGGCGAGGCCTCCGGTGGCCGCCGGGAGCAGGTGGTGGACCTGGCCCGGGCGGGCATGGCCACCGGCCTGGCCGGCCTCTTCCTCGAATCCCACCCGGATCCGGAGCACGCCAAGTGCGACGGCCCCAGCGCCTTGCCGCTGGCCAGGCTCGAGCCCTTCCTGGCCCAGATCAAGGCCCTGGACGAGCTGGTGAAAAGCTTCGAACCGCTGGATACCCGCGGCTGAGCCGGACGGGATAGCTCGTTCTTCACAAAGGCGGCCAGGGTGCCGCCTTTGTTTTTCTCAATGGTTGAGCCGGATCGCCGAGTTATTTAGAATAGCCGTCCAGCCGTATTTATGGCTTCAACTATCCGACGGGATCCAGCCGGCAATGAGTGACAACCTCGACCATTTCGACCGCAAAATACTCGCCATCGTACAGCGCAACTGCCTGACCCGCAGCGAAGTCATCGCCGAGCACATCGGCTTGTCGCCGTCGGCGGTGCAGCGACGGCTGAAGCGGCTGCGCCAGAACAGGGTGATCAGCGCCGACGTGGCGGTGATCGACAACCGCAAGCTCGACAACCTGATGACCTTTATCGTCGGCCTGGAAATCGAGCGGGAAAACTACCAGGTGATGGACCGCTTTATGCGTTGGGCCCAGGGACAGGACGCCTTCCAGCAGATCTTCTACGTCACCGGCGCGGTGGATTTGGTGGCGGTGATCCTGGCCCGGGACGTGACCGAGTTCGACACCATCGCCGAAGCCACCATGAGCCAGTTCCCGGAAATCAAGCGCATGAATACCAATGTGGTGCTCAATGTGCTGAAGTCCGGGTTGAATCTGCCGATCTGACCCTTTTTTCTTATCCCGCCGCCGGGCGCAGCAGGGCGGCCACGGCGGCGATGTCCGCCGGCGAGGTGCGGCAGCAGCCGCCGATAAGAGCAGCGCCTTCCCGCTGCCAGTGCCCGGCGGCCCGGGCGAACTGCTCGCTGTCGGCCGGGCCGTGCCAGCACTTGTGGCCGGCGTCATACTGTTCGCCGGAGTTGGGGTAAACCAGCAGCGGCTTGGCGGTGGCGCCGCGCACCGATTGCAGCAGCCCGGGCACGTGCTCGGGGGCGGTGCAGTTGAGGCCCACCGCCACCACCGACTCGAAGGGCGCCAGGGCCGTGACACAGTCGCGCAGCCGTTCGCCCTGGCTGTTGTGCTCCGCATCCCGGCAGCTGAAGCTGACCCAGCCGCAGGCACCGGGGTACGCTTCCATCAGCCGGGCCAGGGCCCGGGCCTCGCTCAGGCAGGGCAGGGTCTCGCAGGCCAGCAGGTCGGCGCCGGCCGCCAGCAGCAGCTCCAGCCGGGGCCGGTGAAAGGCCATCAGGCCGGCTTCATCCAGCCCGTAATGGCCCCGGTACTCGGAGCCGTCCGCCAGCATGGCGCCGTAGGGGCCGACCGAGGCCGCCACCAGGGGGCGGGGGCGGCGCGCACGCTGCTCGGCGCTCAGTCCCCGCCAGAAGTCATCCCGCGCATCTACCGCCAGTTGCACCGCCCGGTGCATCAGGCCGGAGGCCTGTCCGGCATCCAGCCCGCGACGGGCGAAGGCCTCGAAGGTGGCCTGATAGCTGGCGGTGATGGCCACATCGGCGCCGGCGGCGAAATAGTCGTAATGGACGGCGTAGATAAGCTCGGGCTGCTCGATCAGCACCTTGGCCGACCACAGCGGATCCTTGAGGTCGCAGCCCCGGCTCTCCAGCTCGGTGGCCAGGGCGCCGTCGAGGATAAGCGGGGAAAACTGCGCGAGCAGGGCGTCGATGGGGTTGGACATGATTCACCTTGTGCAAGGCCGCCCGAGGGCGGGGGATTTAGAGGATCTGCGATAAAAACTGCTGCAGGCGGGGATGGGCCGGCCGGCTGAAAAAGCCGTCCGGGGTGTCTTCCGCCAGCAGCCGGCCGTCGGCCATAAACAGCACCCGGTCGGCCACTTCCCGGGCGAAGCCCATCTCGTGGGTGACCACCACCATGGTCATGCCGTCCCGGGCCAGGCCCTTCATCACTTCCAGCACTTCCCCCACCATTTCCGGATCCAGCGCCGAGGTGGGTTCGTCGAACAGCATGATGTGCGGCTGCATGCACAGGGCCCGGGCGATGGCCACCCGCTGCTGCTGGCCACCGGAGAGTTGGGCCGGGTAGTGGTCCATGCGATCCGCCAGGCCCACCTTGGCCAGCAGGGCTCGCGCCTGCCGCTCGACCTCGGCGCGCGGACGCCGGGCCACCTTGAGCGGCGCCAGCATCACATTGTGCAGCGCGGTCTTGTGGGGGAAGAGGTTGAAGCCCTGGAACACCATGCCCACCCGCTCCCGGAGCCGGTTGACATTGGTGGCTCGGGCGTGGATGTCGATACCGTCGAGCTCGATGCGGCCGGCGCTGATGCTTTCGAGCCGGTTGAGGGTGCGCAGGAAGGTGGACTTGCCCGAGCCCGAAGGCCCGACGATCACCACCACCTCGCCGCGGCGCACCTGTACCGATACCTGGCTGAGTGCCCGGCAGCCGTTGTCGAACACCTTGTCGACCCGGCTGGCGCCGAGAATGGTTTCTGCGTGCTTTATTCGCATGGGTGCTCCTAGTGTCCCGCCGCCAGGCGCTGTTCCAGCCGCTGCACCAGCCAGGACAGGGACGCCGTCATCACCAGGTAGAGCAGGGCCACGGTAAACCACACCTCGAAGGGGGCGAAGGTGGAGGACACCACTTCCCGCCCGGCCTTGGTCAGGTCGGTGAGGGAGATCACCGACACCAGGGAGGAGTCCTTGATCAGGTTGATGAACTGGCCGGCCAGGGCCGGCAGGCTGCGCCTGAGCGCCTGGGGCAGCACCACCTCGACCATGGCCCGCACATAGCTCATGCCGAGCGAGCGGGCTGCCTCCATCTGCCCCACCGGCACCGCCTGGATGCCGGCGCGGATGATCTCCGCCACATAGGCGGCGCTGAACAGGGTGAGGGCGGTGGCGCCGGCGGTGAAGCGATCCAGCGACAGCACGGTGCCGACGAAAAAATAGATGATGAAGATCTGTACCAGCAACGGGGTGCCGCGGATGATCTCGATATAGAGGATGCACAGCTTGCGCAGCGCCGGGTTGGCGGACAGCCGGCCCAGGCCCAGGCCCAGGCCGAGCAGCACGGAGCACAGCAGCGATACCAGCGACAGCTGCAGCGTCATCACCATGCCATGGAGGATGGGGCCGGCGCGCAGGCTGTCGATCCTAGCGACCTCGTCCCCCTCGAACAGCAGATCGCCGTCCGCCACCAGCAGGGTGCTGAATTTGTCCAGCACCAGGGGCGCATCGCCGTGATCGGACACCAGGGTCAGGGTTCGGCCATCGTCGCCGAGTTCGGCCTGGCCGTCGAAGGGCGCGCGGATGGACTCGGGCGAGGTGTCGACGATATAGGGCAGCACCCGCTCCCAGCGCCAGTGGTAGTCGATGCTCTGGGTGGACCAGTAGATACCGCCGGCCAGCATGAGCACCACGCCCATAAAAACCCCGTTCCACAGCCAGCGGTGTTTGGCAGCCTGCATATGCTCGTTCTTTCCCGTAAAACCCGCCGGCGGCGTTCGGACCGCCGGCGATGATCCGCTGTTACTGAACCCGGCCGACCCAGGCGTCGCTCTTGAACCACTTGCGATAGAGGCGATCGTAGCTGCCGTCTTCCCGGATCTGGCGCAGGTAGTTATTGAGGAAGTTGAGGAAATCCCCGTCGCCCTTGCGCACCGCCCAGCCCAGCGGACCGTAGGTGAAGGCCTGGTCCAGGTGTACCAGCCGGCCCGGATTCTGGGCGGCGTAGACGGCGTTGTAGCTGATGTCGTAGACGAAGGCGTCGGCCCGGCCGTTGGCCACTTCCTGGGCGGCGTCGGCGGAGCTTTCGAACAACCGCACCCTGGCCCGGCTCAGGTAACGCTTGATGGCGTATTCGCCGCTGGTGCCGAGCTGGGCGGTGACGGTGTAGCCTTCATCGTTGAGCTGGCGGTAGGAGTCGATGTTGTCGGCCAGTTCCGGGCGGAGCAGCACAGTCTGGCCGGCGTCGAAATAGGGCTCGGCGAAGTTGACGCTGAGGTTGCGCTCGGGGGTGACCGTCATGCCCAGGATCAGATCGCACTTGTTGGTGTGCAGGGCGGGGATGATGCCGTCCCAGCCGGTGTTGACCGGCACGAACTCGACGTTGATCGATCTGGCCATGGCTTTGGCGATGTCGATGTCGAAGCCGATGAAGTCGCCGCCCTTGTCGGTCATCTCGAAGGGCATGTAGCCGGACTCGAAGCAGAAGCGGAACTCGCCCGAGCTCTGGATCTGCTCCAGGGTGGAACTCTGGGCGGCGGCGCTGAACAGGCCGAGGCTGCCCAGCAGGAGAAGGCCGAGATGTTTTTTCATGAAACTGTCCCTGTGGCGAACGAAGGCATCGGGAGCGAGGGCCCCGATAGCGATAACGGAGCCCCGTATTCTAGCGGCAGCGCACGGGGATATTCCGCGTTATCGGGGAAAAAAGTGGGGTGTTGCGGCGCCGGGCGAAGCCCGGGCCGGCTCAGGTCATTTCGGTGGGCGAGTCGGGATCCTTGTCCTCTTTGCCGGGCGCATAGGGGCCGGCCATTTCCTGCAGGATCCGCCCCAGCTCCATCGGCAGGGGGAAGACGATGATCTTGCTGTTGTCGCTGCTCACTTCGGTCAGGGTCTGCAGGTAACGCAGCTGTATCGCTTCCGGTTGTTGCCCGAGTATGCGGGCGGCCTCCAGCAACTGCTTGGAGGCCTCCAGCTCACCGGTGGCGTGGATGACCTTGGCGCGCCGGGACCGTTCCGCCTCGGCCTGGCGGGCGATGGCGCGGATCATGGATTCATCGAGGTCCACGTGTTTTATCTCCACCGCAGTCACCTTGATGCCCCAGTTGTCGGTGCTCTGATCCAGGATGCGCTGCAGATCCGTGTTGAGGGTATCCCGGGCCGAGAGGATCTCGTCCAGCTCGTGCTGGCCGAGCACGGATCTCATGGTGGTCTGGGCCAGCTGACTGGTGGCCTCCAGGTAGTTTTCGATGTTGATGATCGCCTTCTGCGGATCCAGCACCCGGAAATAGAGCACCGCATTGACCCGCACGGTGACGTTGTCCCTGGAGATCAGATCCTGGGAAGGGATGTCCATGGTAATGATACGAAGATCCACCCGCACCATTTGCTGTACGAAGGGGATCACCAGGATAAGGCCCGGCCCCTTGATCTTGTAGAAACGGCCGAGCAGGAAGATCACCCCCCGCTCGTATTCCCGCAGTATGCGGAACATGCTGGTAAACAGCATGATCACCAGCACCACTATCAACAGTTGGAAATACAGAAAATCGATCATCATGACTTGCTCTCCTCTGCCGGAGCTACGTTGAGGGTGAGATCGTTCACCGACACCACCACCACCAGCCGGTTCGCGGCGATGGGCTGCGGGCTCCTGGCCTGCCAGCGTTCCCCCTGCACCAGCACGGTGCCGGCGGGATCGATGTCGGTCAGGGCGATGCCCCGTTCACCGACCATGGCGATGCTGCCGGAAACGGGAGCCCGACGGCGCTGTTTTACTATCATCCGCACCACCACCAGGATCAGGCTGAGCGAAAACAGGGTAAAGGCGCCGACGAAGGGCCAGGCCACGCGGAACGCCTGGTCCGGGGTGTCGAACAGCAGCACCGAGCCGATGGCGAAGGCCACCAGGCCGCCGCCGCCGAGGATGCCGAAGCTGGGGGCCAGGGCTTCGGCGATCATCAGCACCACCCCTAGCAGGATCAGCGCCAGGCCGGCGGTGCTGACCGGCAGCATCTGCAACGCCAGCAGGGCCAGCAGCAGGCAGATGGCGCCGGTGACGCCGGCCACGCCGAAGCCCGGGCTGTAAAATTCGAGCAGGATGCCGTACATGCCCACCAGCATCAGCAGGTAGGCGATATTGGGGTTGGTGATGATCATGATGAAACGCTGGCGCCAGTCGGGTTGGCGCTGCTCGGCCAGCAGCCCGCCGGTGGCGAAGGTATAGGAGCCGTCATGGAAGGTGATTTCCCGCCCGTCCAGTGCCTGCAGCAGAGCGGGGATGTCCGCCGCCATCAGCTCGATAACCTGCTGCTCCAGCGCCTCGGGGGCGGTGAGAGTGGCGGCGTCGCGCACCGCCTGCTCGGCCCATTCGGCGTTGCGGCCGCGCAGCTGGGCCAGGGACTTGATATAGGCCACCGCATCGTTCAGGGTCTTGCGCTCCATGGCGCCGGCGTCGGGGGCCGGCTGCTCGCCTTCCTGCTCTTCTTCCGCCTGATCCCGTGGCCGCTCGGTACTGCCGGGCGGGCCTATCTGCACCGGCGTCGCCGCGCCCAGGTGGGTGCCCGGGGCCATGGCCGCCACGTGGCTGGCATAGAGGATGTAAGTGCCCGCCGATGCGGCCCGGGCACCGCCGGGGGAGACATACACCACCACCGGCACCCGGGATTCGAGCATGGCGCTGATGATGTCGCGGGTGGCGCTGTACAGGCCGCCGGGGGTGTCCATGGTAAACAGCACGAAGGCGGGATTGTCCAGTTGGGCCTGGGTCAGTTCGGTCACGATAAAGTCCGAGGTGCCGGGGCCGATGGCCCCCTTGATATCCAGCTGCCAGTAACGCTCCTGGGCCAGCACCGGGGTGCCCAGCAACAATAGCAGCAGTAACAGGCCTCGCCAGTTCATATACCCAGCTCCAATGCAGTCTCTATTAGAGCTTAGTGCATGAAGCCGGAGTGGTGTTTTTTTAGCCGAAAAGGATAAGGCGTATGGCCCTGTTGCACCGCTCCCCGGGAGGAGGCACCATCGACTCTTTCGGGACCAGGGGCCGCCGACGGCGGCCATGCATGTTTACGGGAGCACATATGCCTGTCAGGACGGCGACCAAGGGGGATCTGCGGGCCATCCATGCGCTGGAGCGAGCCGCGTTCGGCAGCCACTGCTATCCGGATTTCTTTTTTCGCCAGGCGCTGGATCTGTGGCCGGCTTACCTGCTGGTGGCGGAAGACGATGACGACGTGCTGGCGGGTTACGGCCTGGGCGGCGCGGGAACGGCCCCCGGCGAGGGCTGGATACTGTCCCTGGCGGTGGCCGAGTCCTGCCGGGGGCAGGGCCTGGGCAAGGCGCTGCTGCAGGCCCTGCTCGCCGCCCTGGACGAAGGCGGCTGCCGACGGCAGCGGCTGACGGTGGCCCCGGACAACCCGGCGCTCGGGCTTTACCTGTCCCTGGGCTTCGTGGAGGAGGGCGGGGAGCCGGACTATTTCGGCCCGGGCGAGCCCCGGCTGGTGCTGGTGCGGGGTTAAGTGGCGCAGGCGGTCCGCCTGCCATTCCCGCGCGGAGGGAACCTGGGGTGCGCTCTCCTTGCTGGTCAGATCGTTATTTTTGGGTACAATAACGTGATTATTTTAATACAATTTACTCAAGGGTCTGGCACATGGACGTAAAACCCCGTATCGCGGCATTGATCGAACACCTGCAGCAGGGTCTTTTGGAACGGGATACCCCGGCCCGGCTGGCGCTGCTGGCGGCGCTTTCCGGCGAACACCTGCTGCTGCTGGGCCCGCCCGGCACCGCCAAGAGCGAATTGTCCCGCCGGCTGCACACCCTGCTCGCCGACGGTGCCTACTTCGAGCGGCTGCTGACCCGCTTCTCGGTGCCCGAGGAGCTGTTCGGCCCCCTCTCCATCAAGGCCCTGGAGCAGGACCGCTACCTGCGCCAGACCGGGGGCTACCTGCCCGAGGCCTCCATCGCCTTTATCGACGAGATCTTCAAGGCCAACAGCGCCATCCTCAACAGCCTGCTCACCCTGCTCAACGAGCGCCGTTTCGACAACGGCAACGAACGGCTGGAGGTGCCCCTGGTGTCGGTGATCGCCGCCAGCAACGAGCTGCCGGAAGGAGCCGAGCTCAACGCCCTGTACGACCGCTTCCTGCTGCGTTACCAGGTGGCGCCGGTGAGCGACCAGGCCTTTACCGCCCTGCTCACTCTCGACCAAAGTTATCGGGCGCCGTCGCCGGAACTGCGCCTGAGCGGCTGCGAACTGGCCGCCATCCGCGAGCTGGCGGGACGCCTGCCCCTGGCCCCGGCCCTGGTGCGGCTGCTCGTCGGTCTTCGCGCCTTCCTGGCCGAGCAGGAGATCACCGTCTCCGATCGGCGTTGGCGCAAGCTGGTCAAGCTGCTCAGGGTTTCCGCCTATTGCAACGGCGAACGGGAAGCCGGCCTGCTCGACGCCTGGCTGCTACCCCATTGCCTGTGGCAGCAGCCGGATCACTATCCCCGCCTGGCGGCCTGGCTGCACGAGCATATCGCCGCCGATCCGGGCTTCAGCCCGGCCCTGGTGACCGAGCTGGTGGACAGTTGGCAGCAACGGCTGGCGCAGGACGCGGATCCGGTGGTGCCGGCCCTGGACGAGCAGGGCTACCAGCTCTACCTGGATGAAGCCGGCCAGCCGGTGACCGAACGCGAGGGTCTGCGGCCGCGCCGCAACGCCGCCGGCGAGCTGCTCTACCGTCAGCCCCGCCTGCCCGACAGCTGTTTCACCGAGCGGGAAATCCGCAACCTGGGCGGCAGCCGGGATCAATACGAGCCGGTGCTGGAGTCCTACCCGCGGCCGTCGGCCCTGCAACCCCGGGCCTGGCCGGCGGCCCACCTGACCGCCCGCCTGGCGCAGCTCGATGAGCGCATCGACGAGCTGGACCAGTACCTGGGCTGGCTGGCCGGGCAGCGCCAGGGCCTGGATCGGCGGCTCGACCAACACCTCTGGCTGAGCCCCGTCCTGGGGGAGCAGGTGCGCCGGCAACTGGAGCGGCAGCAGCAGGAGCTGGGTCGCCAGCGGGAACGGCTGGGGGAACTCAGGAAAGCCTTCGCCGCCCTGCCGGTGGAGGACTGAGCCGTGCAGGATCAGCCGGCCGGCATCGGCTCCCTGGCGGCGCTGCCGGAAAGCCTGTTCGCCCTGGTGGCCACCCATCCCCTGGGCCGGCTGCTGCCCCGGACCCGGTGGGTGCTGGCCTGGCTGCAGCAACTGGACAAGGGACGCTTGCCAATCCTAAGCGACTGGCTGAACGGCAGCACCGAACGCCGCCTGCGCCATCTTCTGGTGCGCTCGGGGGCGCTCGGTTACTGCCGGGATACCCCGGAAGTGGCCCGGGTAGTGGTGCAGGACATACTGCTGGCGCTGGAGCAGGTGGAGCTGCAATGGCCGGTCACCGCCGCCCTGCTGGCGCGGGCCGGCATGGATACGCTGCGGGCCGAAGGCCGCGCCCGGGCCCGCCACGCTCGCCGGGCCATCGCGCGCCTTGCCGAACAGTGGAGCCAGCGGGTCAGCCTGTGGCAGGCCCTGGACGAGGTGACGGAAGAGTTCGGTATAGCACCGGCCATCGGCACCGATGTCAACGGCGGCCAGCTGCGGGACAGGGCCTGGTTCGATATGCAGCGGTTGTCCCGGTGGGTGGCTCAGATCCGTGAACTGCAGCGGTTGCTGAACCAGCTTGGCCAGCAGCGCCCGGATCCGGCGCAAAGTGCCACCCTGAGCCAAATTCGCCAGCAGATGAGCCCCCGGGACGCGGGCCCCCAGGAGCGTCTGTTGCCCGGCATGCCCATGGAAACCCAGGGCCTCACCCGCTCCGACCGGATCAGCCGCATGCTGCCCCAGGAAGCGGCCTTTCTCGGCCATCCGGTGCTGCACCTGCTGTGGCACGCCCGCCGTGCCGAGCAGGGGCTGCTCAGCTACGCGGTGGCCGGGGTCATGCCCATCGACGCCGGCAGCGACTGGCCCCTGCCCCGGGCCGGCCAGGGCCAGGGACAGGGCAAGGGCAGCCAGATGGGGCCCATCATCCTCTGCCTGGATACCTCCGCCTCCATGCACGGCCTGGCGGAGCAGGTGTCCAAGGCCATGGTGCTGGAGGCCCTGCGCCTGGCCAAACGCCAGCGACGGGGCTGCCTGGTGTACTTGTTCGGTGGTGAGGGCGAGCTGCAGGTGCTGGACAACGGTCAACTGACCCTGGCGGAGCTGATGGCCTTGCTGCGGGCCTCTTTCAGTGGTGGCACCGAGGTGGTCACCCCGCTGACGGCGGCGCTTTCGCGCCTCAGGGAGCAGGCATGGCGGCAGGCCGACATCCTGCTGGTGAGCGATGGCGAGTTCCAGGTGCCCGCCGCCCTGCGGGAGCAGGTGGAACAGGCGAAGGAAAGCCTGGGTGTGCGCCTGGTCGGCCTGCAGCTCGGCTACGCCACCGCCCTGCACGCCATGCGCCAGCTGTGCGATCCCGTGCACCTGTTCAGCGACTGGCGCAGCCTGGAGCAGGCGGCCAGGAGTTAAGATATCGAGGCGGGTTGGAGCGAGGTCTCTTGCCGTGTGCTCGTTCCCGGCCTCTGCGTGGGAATGGGTGTTGCTTGCCATGCCGGAGCGCGGGCGGGCCGCCCGCGCCCCAGGGGGAGGCAATGTTAATTGCCTCCCTTTTACGTTTGCGGGGGGAGATGAGGGTCAGAACCGGTAGCTCAGGCTGGCCTTGAGCTCGCGCTCGGCGCCGAACCAGCAGTTGCTCTCGTCGAAGCAGCTGTAGTAGCGCTTATCGAACAGGTTGTTGGCGGACAGTTGCACCCGGGCGCCGTCCCAGGTTGGCGTTGAGGTAGCCCAGATCGTAGCCCAGCGCCAGATCCACCAGGGTGTAGGCGGGCACCTGATCGGTATTCAATGAATCCATATGGGTCTTGCCCGCGTGGCGTACCCCGGCGCCCAGGGTGGCGCCGGCCAGGGCGCCCTCGAAGACGTCGTAGTTGGCCCACAGGCTGGCCTGGCGCTCCGGCACCCAGACCGGGGTCTTGCCGAGCAGCTCACCGCTGTCGTCCTTGCTGAACGCCATGTCCAGCAGGGTCAGGCTGGCGGCCAGGCTCCGGTTGTCGGTCAGGTAGCTGTTGGCTTCCAGCTCCAGGCCCTTGGCCAGCACCTCGCCGGCCTGAGTCTTGTTGTAGGGGCTGCCGTTGGGATCCCGGGTGGGCTCGTTCTGCTTGGTGATATGGAAGGCGGACAGGGTGCCCTGGTGGCGCCGGTCGGCGGATTGATACTTGACCCCGGCTTCCCACTGCTGGCTGGCGGTGGGTTCAAAGGTCTTGCCGTGCCGGTCCTGGCCGGTGATGGGCTCGAAGCCTTCGGCGTAGCTGACGAAGGGGGAGAAGCCGCCCGGCTCAGGCGCAGCCGGCGGATGTAGCGGGCCAGGCTCAGGCCGGTGGCGGCCTGGAAGTCCCGTTGCAGTTGCCAGCGGGAGCAGGCGGACAACTGCGCCAGCCGTTCCAGGGGGAGCGGTTCGTCCAGGTGGTGGTGGATATGGTGCAACAGGCGGTCCAGCCTGGGCTGGGGGGATAAGGGGGTTGGGGCCGTCATGGTGTGCCTCCGGCAAGAGCCGGCCCGGGGGCCGGCTCGACGTCGTTATTTCCTGTTCAGAACGTCCAGTTGACCGACAGGTTGGCGTTGCGCGGCGCGCCATAGAACGCCTGGTCCGCGCCCCAGTAGAGGCTGGTGAGGTATTTCTCGTCGGTCAGGTTGTGGATGTTGAGGGTGGCGGCAAGCCGGGGCGTGAACTCGTATTTCGCCATCAGCCCGAGCAGGGCGTAGCTGTCCTGCTTCGCCAGGTTGCCGTTGCCGTCCAGCGCCTCGATGTCGTCCTGCCATTTCAGGTTGGCGCCCACCTTCAGCTGCTCCATGGCCGGCAGCCGGTAGCTGGTGGCGACCTTGACCAGTTGGCTGGGGGTGTAGCTCTTGGCACTGTTGCCCTGGTTGTCCTCGATGTCCACGTAGCTGTAACCGGCGTTGGCTTCCCAGCCCGGCAGTATTTCCCCGGCCAGCTCCAGCTCCACGCCCTTGCTGGTCATGCCGTCCACCGCCTGGTAGATGGTGGTGCCGCCGCTGGTGCCCGCCACTTCGGCCACATTGCTCTGCTCGGTGCGGAACAGCGCCAGGTTGGCGTTGAGCCGGCCGTCGAGCCATTCGCCCTTGAGGCCGGTCTCGATGGTGTGGCCTTCGATGGGGTCGAGGCGGTCGCCGTTGGCGTCGATCTCGAACTGGGGGGTGAAGATCTCGGTGTAGCTGGCGTAGGCCGAATAGTTCAGGTTCAGGTCGTACACCAGGCCGGCGTAAGGCACCAGCACCCCGTTATATTCGTTGACCTTGTCCTTGCCGTAGCTGGTGCCGTGGCTGTCCCAGTTGGACAGCCGGGCGCCGGCGAGCAGGGTAAGGTCGTCGGTCAGGCTGAAGCGGGCGGCGGTATAGAGGCTGGTCTCCTTGTCGGTCCAGTTGCTGCCGCCGCCGTCGATGGTGAACGCGGGCTTGGGATAGTTGCCGTTCCAGCCGTGCAGATCGCCGACTTCGGTGCCCAGGGTATCGCCGTGCCAGGAGTGATCCCGGGTGTTGGCCCTGGACCAGCCGGCGCCGGCCACCAGCTCATGCTCGCGCCCGCCCAGGGTGAAGGGGCCGGAGGCATAGAGATCGACGATGTCCTGCCGGGTCTTGAAGTGGTACTGGCTGGGGTAGCTGAACACCCCGGCCTGGGTAGCGCGATCCGGGTTGCCGTAAACGTAGAACAGCTCGGAGTCGGACTCGTTTTCCACGTGGGAGTAGACCGCCTTGGCGCTCCAGCCGTTGCCCAGCTCCTGGGCCAGCTCCACGAAGCTGCGGTTATCCTTTACGTCCCAGTAGGCCCAGTCGGCGGCGCTGCTGTCGGAGCGGCTGTAGTCGGTGCGGGTGCCGTCGCTGTAGAACAGCGGCAGCGAGCCCCACAGCGGGCTGTCGGCGTTGTTCTGCTGGTAGCTGTGGCCCAGGGTGAGCAGGGTACTGTCGGTCAGATCCGCTTCCACCACGCCGTAGAAGAGCCCGCGCTGCTGCTGGTAGCGATCCAGGTAGGAGTCTTTCTCCTGGCCGGCCACCACCAGGCGGGCGCGGACCCGTTCGCTGATGGCGCCGGAGATGTCGCCGTCCAGCCGGCGGTAGTCCCAGGAGCCGGCGCTGGCCCTGGCCGAAGCCTGGAATTCCTGGGTGGGGCGCTTGCGCACGAAGTTGACGGTGGCGGAGGGCTGGCCGGCGCCGCTCATCAGGCCGTTGGCGCCCTTGAGCACCTCCACCTTGTCGTAGAGGGCGGTGTCCAGATCGCCCGAGACGTTGCCGTAGACCAGGGGCGCGCCGACGCCGTCAAACTGGAAGTTGGTGATGTCGAAGCCGCGGGCGGTGAAGTAGGTGCGGTCGGTTTCGACCCGCTCGACATTGACGCCGTTGGTGTTGTCGAGCACCGCGTTGACGTCGTTGAGGGCGAAGTCGTCCATCTTGGTGCGGGTGGTCACCGACACCGCCTGCGGGGTTTCCCGGATCGACAGGTTGAGCTTGGTGGCGGTGCGGCTGTTTTTGGTGGTGTAGCTGTCGCTGCCTTCGGTGACGTCGTTCTCACGCTCGGCGTTGACGTTGACGGTGCTCAGCACCAGCGCCTCCTGGGCCAGGGCGGGCGCCAGGGTGCCGGTGGCGAGCAGGGCGGCTATCATCCGGGATATATGTTTCTTCTGAAACGGCATGTCCTGATTTCTCCTGATTAATTATAGAAACATAAAAGTAAATAATTCGTATTTATTGTATTGGGCGCGTTGGTGCCGGCATGTCGGTAGCTGGCGGCCGCCGGAGCGGCCGGAACAGCGCCGCGCGCTTTTATCCCGTTGTTATAACCGCCCGTTTCCGGGCAGGCATTCAGGCGACCGGTCAGGGGCCGGCCGCGGTATTTTTCAGAACTTCACGTTGTAGGTCAGGCTGAAGGTGCGGCCCCGGCCCTTGAAGTCGTAGAGTTCGTTCGGGCCGTAGTAGGGCACGTACCAGACCTGGGCGCGCTGGCCCCAGATGGTGGTGTAGTCCCGATCGAACAGGTTCTCGATGCCGGCACTGAGGGTGCCCACCGGCAGCTGGTAGCGGCCCAGCAGGTCGACGGTGTGGTAGCCTTCCAGCTTGTTGCCGTCGTCGTCGCGCAGATCGAACATCTTCTGGGCCTGCAGCCGCAGCGACCAGGGCTGGGCCGGTTGCCAGGCAAGGAAGGAGGTCAGCTTGCTCGGGCTGGCCTCGGTCACCGCCAGCTTGCGCCAGCCGGCGGTGGTTTCGGTCTCGGAGAACACCCAGTGTCCGCCGACGCCGGCCTGCCAGTCGTCATGCAGCCAGACGCTGAGATCCCCTTCCAGGCCGTAGATGCGGCGCTTGTCATCCTTCAGCAGCACCGACAGGGTCTGCCGGTCGTAGCTGATGGTCTTGTCCGACAGGCTGTAGTAGCCGGCCAGCTGGGCGTCCCAGATGCCGTCGGAGAGGCGCCAGCCCAGCTCCCAGGACTGGGTCTCGACCCCCTGCAGCGGCGAGCCGGCCACGTCCACCGAATCCAGCAGCGGCAGGTGGCCGTTGGCATCGGCGGCGCCGTAGTTGCCCAGGCCGTAATACTTGGCGATATCCGGCAGCTCGAAGCCTTCGGCATAATTGAGCCAGAGCTGCTGGCTGGCGTTCAGGTCATACACCAGGCCGGCGTTGAACAGGTTGACGTCGTAGTCGATCTCGCCGCCGGGAATGGCGTCGGCCGAGGTGGCGCTGCCGTTGGCGATGGCGATCTGCTGGTTCATGGCGATGTAATCATCCACCCGGTTGCTCAGGCGCTGGTGGCGGAAGCCGGCGTTCAGGCCGAGATCCTCGGTCAGGGCGTAATTGAGCTGCATAAAGCCAGCCAGGCTGTCGACCCGGTAGCCCGGGTAGCGGCCCACGGTAACGTCTTCCTGCATGGTCAGGCCGCCGCTCTGTTTGGCCTGGTCCAGATCGAAGTACATCTGGGTGGCGTCGAACAGCTCCCGATCGACATCCACGCCGTAGGTCAGGCTCAGGCGCTCCAGCGGTTTGGCCACCAGCGCCAGCTTGGCGCCGAACACCTCGGTGTTCTGCTGCGAGGCGGCATAGGCATAAACGTTGTCGTAAGCGGTCCCGTTGACGTAGGGGAAGGGGTGGTAGTTGAACGACTCGCTGCGGTAGAAGCCCTGCAGGTAGAGCTCCTGGCCGAGCCAGTTTTGATGGTGATAGCTGGCGTTGAGGAAATCGCGCCGGGTGCGGGGCGAGCGGTCGGAGTCGACCCCGCCGCGAATGGCCAGCTGTTCCGGATCCTTTTCGGTGACGCCGCCGAAGTCGTCACCGAGGAACATGCCGTGCTCGCCGTCGCTCTTGCTGTCGTAGTACTGGGCGGTCAGCGACAGGCTCTGCTCCGGGGTGAAGCGGAACTGCAGGTTGCCCATCAGATCCAGGGATTCGTTGTACTGCAGGCTGGTCTGGGCGATGTCCATCAGGATGGGATCGCCGTCGGCGTTGTAGGCGCCCCGGTTCTTGCCGTAGGCCAGCGACAGCCGGCCGTTGATGTCGTCGTTGCCGCCGCTCAGGGCCAGGCCGGTGCGCAGGTCGCCGTCGTCGCTGCTGTTCAGGCCGCTGCGTGCCCCCGCCTCCAGCTCCAGCTGCCGGCCGGGCTCGCCCTTCTTGGTGATGATATTGATGATGCCGCCCAGGCCGCCGGCGCCGTAGAGGGCGCTGGTGCCGGACAGCACCTCGATGCGTTCGATGTTGAAGGGGTCGATGCCGTCGAGCTGGCGGCCACCGCCCCGGGACGAGTTCATCGATACCCCGTCGATCATCACCAGCACCGCCCGGCCGCGCATGTTCTGGCCGGCGTTGGTGCGGCTCTGGCTGCCCAGATCGAGGGCGGGGATGAGCTGGGCCAGGGCGTCCTTGAACTCCTTGCCGGCCTTGATCTGCTGCTCAAGCTGCTCTTTTTCGATGACCCTAACGCTGTTGCTCAGGTCGGATATCTGGGCCTGGCTGCGGGAGCCGGTGACCATGACGGTGTCGAACTGGGTCGTTTGCTGGGCCCAGGCCGGGCCGGCCAGCAGGGCGGCGGCGATAAAACGGGACAGGTGTTTCTTCTGAAACGGCATTACAACCTTCTCCTGAATCTGCAGTTGAGCACGAAAGCCAATGATTGTTATTTTTATATAGGCCCCGAGATGGCGGCGCCATGCCCGAGGCGTTGTTATTACTTGATCACACCGCCCGCTTGCGGGCCAGCAGGTAAATAAAGTAGCTGCCGCCCATGATGGAGGCGAGGGTGCCGGCGGGCAGCTGCATGGGGTAGAGCAGCACCCGGCCCAGCCAGTCCGACAGCAGCATCAGCGCCATGCCGAGCAGGGAGGCCAGCAGCAGCTGGGAGGCGGCCTTGCGCGCGCCCAGCAGGCTCGCCATGTGCGGCGCCAGCAGGCCGACGAAGGCCACCGGCCCCATCACCGCCGTGACCAGGGCGCAGATCACCGACACCAGCACCAGCAGCAGCACCCGGGTGCGGTCCAGGGCCAGGCCCCGGCCGAGGGCGATGCCGTCGCCGATGGACACGAGGGTCAGGCCGCGGCCCGAGGCCAGGGCCAGCAGCCAGGTGAGCAGGATGCCGGCGGTGAGCCAGCCGGCCTGGGCTTCGCTCACCCGGTAGGTGGAGCCCGACAGCCAGCCGAGGATGGCGAACACCTGATCGTTGCCCTTGGCCAGGGTGAACTGCAGCAGGGCGTCGAGGAAGGCGGCGAGGGCGATGCCCACCAGCGCCATCATCGCCGGGGCGTAGCCGTGGCGGCGGCCGAGCAGCAGCAGGATGGCCAGCACCGCCATGCTGCCGCCGAAGGCCAGCAGCGGGCCGCCGTCGTGGATGGAGTTGCCGCCGAGCAGCACGCCCAGCACCAGCGCCAGGGTGGCGCCGGCGGAGATGCCCATGATGTCCGGGCTGGCCAGGGGGTTGCGGATCAGCCGCTGCAGTATCACCCCGGCCACCGCCAGGCCGGCGCCGGCGCCGGCGGCGGTGAGCAGGCGCGGCCAGCGCAGCGACCACAGCAGCTCATCGGGCCAGGACCACTGCCAGCCCTGGCCGGTGGGCGCCAGGGTCAGGTTGATCAGGATCAGGGCCAGGATGGCGGCCGCCACCGCCAGCCAGCTGGCCCGGGTGACCCGCCAGCGCTCGCCGGGCAGGCGGATGGCGCTCTGATCCTGGGCATGCATCCGGCTGCGCAGCAGCCACAACAGGGCGGGCGCGCCGATCAGCGCCGCCGCCGCGCCGCTCGGCACCAGATCGGTGGAAACCCGGCTGAAGCCCAGGGCGATGGCGTCGGTGGCCAGCAGCAGCAGGCCGCCGAGCAGGGTGGAAAAGAGCAGCTCGTCGCGGGCGGTGCGGGCGCCGAAAAAGCGCGCCATGTTGGGGGTGAGCAGGCCGATAAAGCCGATCAGGCCGACGGCGGTGATGGCCAGCGAGCTCAGCCAGAGCGCGGCCACCAGCAGGGCGAGCAGCACCGGCCACAGGCTCATGCCCCGGGCGCGGGCGGCGTCGTCTCCCAGGCGCAGCAGGGTCAGCGGCCGGGGTGCGAACAGCGCCAGCAGCACTGCCACCGGCAGCAGCCGGGGCAGCAGCCAGAGCACCCAGTGCCAGTCGGTCTGGGCCAGATCGCCGGCGCCCCAGATAAAGAGGTTGCGGGTGTACTGATCGTTGAGCAGCACCAGCCCCGAGGCCAGGGCGCCCAGCAGCAGGTTGACCGCCATGCCCGCCAGCACCACCGGCAGGCCGCGGATGCCGTGGCGACCGGCGATCAGCAGCACCAGCGCCGCCGACAGCGCCGCCCCCAGCAGGGCAATCCAGTGGCCGTGGCTGGCCGCCAGGGCGGGCGCCCAGACGGCGGCGCACACCAGCCCCAGCCAGGCGCCGGACGAGGCGCCCAGGGTCATGGGCGACACCAGCCGGTTCTGGGTGAGCTGCTGCAAGACGCTGCCGGAAAGCCCCAGGGCGCCGCCCACCAGCAGCGCCATGGCCACCCGGGGCAGGGCGCTGTAGAAAAACTGGAATTCCGCGAACTGCTCGGGCTCGGCACCCCACAGCAGGGCCCATTGCCCGGCGAGGGGCACCGTCGGCTCCAGCTGCAGGTGCAGCAGGGCCAGCGCCAGCAGGGCGGCCGGCAGCAACAGGTATCGGCTCATTCCTTCGGCACGCTCAGCAGGGCCCGGGTCAGGTTGTCGGCCAGGTAGCCGAGGGACATGACGCCGCCGTAGGTCCAGGTGGAGGGCACCGCCGCCAACCGGCCGGCACGGGCAAAGGGCATGGCCCGCCACAGCGGGGTGGCGAACAGCTTGTCGGCCTCGGGGAAGGGCTCGATATAGAGCACCACGCCGTCGCGCAGGGCGCCCAGATCGGTCAGCTTCTTCTGCACCTGGCCCCACTGGGTGGCGGGCTGGGGCAGGGCGGGGGCGATGCCGAGGCGTTCCAGGGCATACTGGGGCATGCCGTTGTCGCCGTAGATGCGCACATGGCTGCTGTCCATCAGCCGCACCACGGTCACCTTGGGCAAGGTGTCGCCGAAGTGGGCGTGCAGCCGGGCCTTCAGTTGCTCGAAGCCCTGCTCCAGCTCGGCCAGGCGTTGCTCGGCCCGCTCCTCCCGGTCCAGCACCCTGGCCAGGCTCAGGAACACCCGGCGAGCGGCCTCGGCGTTGTTGTGCTCGCTGCTGAAACTCTCGAAGTGCAGCACGGGGGCTATCTGGGACAGGCGGGGCACCAGATCCCCTTGCTGGTCACCGCTGATGATGAGATCGGGCTTGAGTTCCGCCAGCCGCTCCAGGTTGGGCTCCTGGCGCATGCCGACGTCCTCGACCCCGGCGGGCAGGGCCGGCTGCACCACCCATTCCCGGTAGCCGGTGACGTCGGCTACCGCCAGCGGGGTGACGCCCAGCTCCAGCAGATGCTCGGCGGCGGCCCAGTTGAGGGCGACCACCCGCTGCGGCGCAGAGGCGAATTCGTGGCGGCCCAGGCTGTCGGTAACGTCAATGGCCTGCGCCTTGAAAGCGGCAAGGAGGAGCAACAACAGGGTAAGGGGTGTTTTCATCAACATGACTCAGGCGACAACGGCGATCTTTTCATCCTGGTCCGGATGGTCGATCAGGCGAATGGGAATGTTATAGAGCTCGGACAGCAACTGCTCCGACATCAGCTCGGCCGGGGCCCGGTCGAACAGCAGCCGGCCCTGTTTCAGCGCGACGATGCGATCGGCGAAGCGCAGCGCCAGGTTGAGATCGTGCAGGATCACGATAACCCCCCGGCCCTGCTCCCGGTTGAGGGTTTGCAGCAGCTTGAGCAGTTCGTACTGGTGGCTGAGATCCAGCGCCGAGGTGGGCTCGTCCAGCAGCAGCAGCGGCGACTGCTGGGCCAGCAGCATGGCCACCCAGGCCCGCTGGCGCTCACCGCCGGAGAGCAGGTCGGCCTGGTGCTCGGCATGCCGGTCCACCCTGGTATGGCTCATGGCTTCTTCCACCAGGGCATGGTCACCGCGCTGCCAGCGGCCCAGCATGCCGCGCCAGGGAAAGCGACCCAGGTGCACCAGCTCGCGCACGTTGAGCCCGGCCACTTCCGGCAGGCGCTGGGGCAGGAAGGCGATGCGGCGGGCGAACTCCCGCTGGGAATAGTGGCCGAGGGGCCGGCCGTCGAGATGGATGCGGCCCTCGTCCGGCGGCATTTGCCGGGCCAGCAGCTTCATCAGCGTCGACTTGCCCGAGCCGTTGTGACCGAGGATGACGGTAAAGGCGTCCGGCGCGAACGACAGTTCGTCCAGGCTCAGTATGGTCCTGTTGTCGCGGTGCACACGAATCTGTTGCAGTTCCAGCATCGGGGCTTCGGGGTGTGTGAAATCATGGTGCGTATGATAGTGAGATTGATTATCACTTTTCAAGTATTTTGTCGGAAAGAAGAGGGTTAGCCCGTGGATCCGGCGCCACCGCCGCAGGGTCGACTGCAGGGTCGAATTTATTCGACCGAACACGGCGCGGTTATCGGAAAGGTCCACTGAAGTGGACCCTACGGCAGACCCGGTGCAACGCGCCAACTTGTAGGGTCGAATTTATTCGACCGAACCCCGACGCCGTTATCGGACAGGTCCACTGAAGTGGACCCTACGGCAGACCCGGTGCAACGCGCCAACTTGTAGGGTCGAATTTATTCGACCGAATCCTGGTGCCGTTATCGGAAAGGTCCACTGAAGTGGACCCGACGGCAGACCCGGTGCAACGCGCCAACTTGCAGGGTCTAATTTATTCGACCGAATCCTGGTGCCGTGGTCGGACAGGTCCACTGAAGTGGACCCTACGGCAGACCCGGTGCAACGCGCCAACTTGCAGGGTCGAATTTATTCGACCGAACCCCGGCGCCGTTGGTGGGCATGGCCCATTGACATGGGCCCTACGGCGGGGCCTGTAGGGTCGAATTTATTCGACCGAACACGGCACCGTTATCGGAAAGGGTCGAATTTATTCGACCGAATCCCGGCGCCGTTGGTGGGAAAGGCCCATTGACATGGACCCTACGGCGGGGCCTGCAGGGTCGAATTTATTCGACCGAATCCCGGCACCGTTGGTGGGAATGGCCCATTGACATGGGCCCGACGGCGGGGGCTTGTAGGGTCGAATTTATTCGACCGAACCCCGGTGCCGTGGTCGGACAGGTCCACTGAAGTGGACCCTACGGCAGACCCGGTGCAACGCGCCAACTTGCAGGGTCGAATTTATTCGACCGAACCCCGGCGCCGTTGGTGGGAAAGGCCCATTGACATGGGCCCGACGGCGGGGGCTTGCAGGGTCGAATTTATTCGACCGAATCCCGGTGCCGTGGTCGGACAGGTCCACTGAAGTGGACCCTACGGCAGACCCGGTGCAACGCGCCAACTTGTAGGGTCGAATTTATTCGACCGAATCCCGGCGCGGTTATCGGAAAGGTCCACTGAAGTGGACCCTACGGCAGACCCGGTGCAACGCGCCAACTTGTAGGGTCGAATTTATTCGACCGAACCCGGCGCCGTGGTCGGACAGGTCCACTGAAGTGGACCCTACGGCAGACCCGGTGCAACGCGCCAACTTGTAGGGTCGAATTTATTCGACCGAACCCCGGCGCCGGTGGCGGAAAGGTCCGTTGAAACGGACCCTACGGATGGAGGTGTCTGTCGGGTCGAATTTATTCGACCGAACACGGCGCCGTTGGTGGGAAAGGCCCATTGAAATGGGCCCTACAGGAGCGTGCCGTTCAGGCGGCCTTGTTGAGCATGGAGTCGTCGAAGCTGGCCTTGTTGACCACCAGCTCCAGCGGATCGAAGTCGTCCACGTTGATGGTGCGCAGCCGGCTGGCTTCCGCCACTTTCAGCAGGGCGGCTTCCTCCTGGCTGATGGCATCGACGGCCAGGGCTTCTTCCGCCAGCTGGTCGAGCATCGTAAAGGGGCGGCGGCCGACGGCCCTGGTCGCCTTGTCGAACACCGGCTCGGCGCGCAGTATGTCGGTGAGCGCCTGCTCCAGCATGCCGAGCGGGTTGCCCTCCTCGGGAGTGAGGTAAAGGTCGCCGGCCAGGCTGTTGCGGGCCAGGCCCGGGGTTTGCAGCAGGCGGGCCACCTGGTGATCCAGCCGGTCGGAGGGGCGCTTGAGCGGCGCGCCAAAGGGCATCAGCAGCAGCTTTAGTACCCTGCCGAGGCCGCGGGCGGGGAAGTTGTCGAGCAGCTCCACCAGCGCCACCTGGGCCCGGTAGAGGCCGTCCTGGCAGGCCCAGTGCACCAGCGGCAGCACCTCGGCCGGGCGGCCCTCGTCGTTGAAGCGCTTGAGGGTGGCTGACACCAAGTAGAGCTGGCTCAGGATGTCGCCGAGGCGCGCCGACAAGCGCTCCTTGCGTTTGAGCTCGCCGCCCAGGGTGGCCATGGCCACGTCGGACAGCAGCCCCAGGTTGGCGGACAGCCGGTTCATCTGGCGGTAGTAGCGGGCAGTGGCGTCCTTCACCGGCGCCGGGCTCAGGCGGGCGCCGGTAACGCCGAACCAGGCGCTGCGGGTGAAATTGCCCAGGGCGAAACCGAGGTGGCCGAACAGGGCCCGGTCGAACTGGGCCATCGCCTTTTTGGCGTCCGGCTCCTGCACCGACAGCATCTCCGCCAGCACGTAGGGATGGCAGCGGATGGCGCCCTGGCCGTAGATGATCATGCTGCGGGTGAGGATGTTGGCGCCTTCCACCGTGATGGCGATGGGCGCACCCTGGTAGCCCCGGGCCAGGTAGTTGCTGGGGCCCATGCAGATGCCCTTGCCGCCGTGGATGTCCATGGCGTCGATGATGCTGCGCTGGCTGCGGTCGGTGAGGTGGTACTTGACGATGGCCGAGATCACCGAGGGCTTTTCGCCCAGGTCGATGCCGGTCACGGTGAGCATGCTGGCCGCGTCCGACAGATAGGCGTTGCCGCCCAGGCGGGCCAGCGGCTCTTCGATGCCTTCCATCTTGCCGATGGGAAGCCGGAACTGGCGGCGGATGCGGCTGTAGGCGCCGGAAGCCAGCGCCGACACCCGGCTGCCGGCGGTGCCGTTGGAGGGCAGGGTGATGCCCCGGCCCACGGACAGGCATTCCACCAGCATGCGCCAGCCCTGGCCGGCCATTTCCTGGCCGCCGATGATATAGTCGATGGGCACGAACACGTCCTTGCCCTGGGTGGGCCCGTTCTGGAAGGGCACGTTGAGCGGGAAGTGGCGGCGGCCGATGTCCACCCCCGGGGTGTGGGTGGGGATGAGCGCGCAGGTGATGCCGAGATCTTCCTCGCCGCCCAGCAGCCGCTCCGGGTCGCGCAGCTTGAACGCCAGCCCCAGCACCGTGGCCACCGGCGCCAGGGTGATGTAGCGCTTGTTCCAGGTGATGCGCATGCCGAGCACCTCTTTGCCCTGCCACTCACCCAGGCACACCACGCCATAGTCGGGAATGGCGCCGGCGTCCGAGCCCGCTTCCGGGCTGGTGAGGGCGAAGCAGGGGATCTCCTCGCCCCGGGCCAGGCGGGGCAGGTAATGGTCTTTCTGCGCTTTGGTGCCGTAGTGCTGCAGCAGCTCGCCCGGGCCGAGGGAGTTGGGCACGCCCACGGTGGAGGCCAGCACGGCGCTGGTGCTGCACAGCTTCTGCAATACCCGCGACTGGGCATAGGCGGAAAATTCGAGGCCGCCGTATTCCTTCGCGATGATCATGGCGAAGAACTTGTGTTCTTTCAGGTAGGCCCAGACTTCCGGCGACAGATCGGCGCGCTCGTGGGTCACTTCCCAGTCGTTGGTCATGCGGCACACGGTTTCCACCGGGCCGTCCAGAAAGGCCTGCTCTTCCTCGCTCAGGCGGGGTTGGGGGTAGTTGTGCAGGGTCTGCCAGTTCGGCTTGCCGCGGAACAGCTCGGCCTCCCACCAGGTGGTGCCGGCCTCGATGGCCTCCTTCTCGGTGCGCGACATCTCCGGCATCAGCCCCTTGTACACCCGGAACAGCGGCCGGCTCAGCAGGCCGTGGCGCAGGGCCGGCAGGTTGAGCACCCCGGCCACCAGGGAGAACAGCAGCCAGACGACCGGGCCCACCTCGCCCAGGGCGGTGCCCAGGCCGAGAATGACGGCGGTAACCAGGGTGGCGACCACCAGCCGGTTCTGGCGATAGGCCAGCCCCCCCCAGGTGAGCAGCAGCAACAATGCGGTAACCATAAACAACTCCTTGTACGATGAAGGTAAGAGGTCTGACCTGTTTGTTTTCCCTAGTTGTAATTCATACGAGTGTTTAAATCAAGCTGCGCGGCCGTTAAAAAAGTGTATATCCTGAGCCGGGCGGGAGGACAACCGCACCGGCCGGGCTCAAGCCTGCCGGCTCCCCCGGCTTCCCGCCCCTGGCGACTTATGCCAAAATGCCCCTTTACCGCAAGTGAGAGGCAATTTCATGTACCAGGACCTGATCCGCAACGAACTCACCGAAGCCGCCGAGGTGCTGAGCCGCTTTCTGGCCGACGACGCCAACATCGCCGCCATTGAGCGGGCGGCCAAACTGCTGGCGAGCAGCTTCAAGGCCGGCGGCAAGGTGCTC
The DNA here is from genome assembly GCF_003012775.1 of Zobellella endophytica. Taxonomy (GTDB): domain Bacteria; phylum Pseudomonadota; class Gammaproteobacteria; order Enterobacterales; family Aeromonadaceae; genus Oceanimonas; species Oceanimonas endophytica. The sequence goes on from NZ_PXYG01000005.1 coordinate 228,514, forward strand.
TCCTGCGGCAACGGCGGCTCCCACTGCGACGCCATGCACTTTGCCGAAGAGCTGACCGGCCGCTACCGGGAAAACCGCCCCGGCTACCCGGCCATCGCCATTTCCGATCCCAGCCACATCTCCTGCGTGTCCAACGACTTCGGCTACGAGTACGTGTTCTCCCGCTACCTGGAAGCGGTGGGCAGCAAGGGCGACGTGCTGTTCGGCCTCTCCACCAGCGGCAACTCCGGCAATATTATCAAGGCGATAGAAGCGGCGCGGGCCAAGGGCATGCAGGTGATTGCGCTCACCGGCAAGGACGGCGGCAAGATGGCCGGCCTGGCGGACGTGGAGATCCGGGTGCCCCACTTCGGTTATGCCGACCGCATCCAGGAAGTGCATATCAAGATTATCCACATCCTGATCCAGCTGGTGGAAAAAGAGATGGAGCAAGGGTAAGCGCCATGTGTGAACTGCTGGGCATGAGCGCCAACGTACCCACCGACATCTGTTTCAGCTTTACCGGCCTGATGCAGCGGGGCGGGCGCACCGGCCCCCACAAGGACGGCTGGGGCATCGTCTTCTACGAGGGCAAGGGGCTGCGCACCTTCAAGGATCCCCAGCCCTCCAGCCAGTCGCGCATCGCCCAGCTGGTGCAGGAATACCCCATCAAGAGCTGCGCCGTGGTCAGCCATATCCGCCAGGCCAACCGGGGCGGCATTGCGCTGGAGAACACCCACCCCTTCACCCGCGAGCTGTGGGGCCGCTACTGGACCTTTGCCCACAACGGCCAGCTCACCGGCTACAAGAAGCTGAAAACCGGCCGGCACAAGCCGGTGGGCGACACCGACAGCGAACTGGCCTTTTGCTGGCTGCTGCACGAGCTGGAGCGCAAATACCCGCGCAGGCCCGGCAACATGGCGGCCATGTTCCGCCACGTGGCCACATTGTGCGACCAGCTGCGCACCCTGGGGGTGTTCAACATGCTGCTCACCGATGGCGAGCACCTGATGACCTACTGCACCAACAACCTGCACTGGATCACTCGCCGCGCTCCCTTCGGCCCGGCGCGCCTGATCGACGAAGAGGTGGAAATCGACTTCCAGAAGGAAACCACCCCCAACGACATCGTCACCGTGATCGCCACCCAGCCGCTCACCAACAACGAGCAGTGGCACAAGATGCAACCCGGCGAGTTCAGCCTGTTCCACCTGGGCGAGCGCATCGCCGGCAACGGCGCCGCCTGAGCACCGGCCCGCGCCCCGGCGGCGCGGGCCGCTTTTCCACCTGGCTCCCCGCCCGGCTGTACGCTTTTCAACCACTCCCGCTCGCGCCGCAAAAATAAAACAACACCATGATCCGCAACACAAAATTTTCACGATCAAGGCGCCCGCCATGGCTTACACTGAACAATGCAGGGCCAGGGAGCAAGGCCGGCACATAAGCCAATCATCAATCCTTACGGCGATATGCTGCCTGCAGTGCTGCCCGGTCAAAAAACAGGCGCTGGCAGCATTGAGGGGCTGTAACCTCCGGGCGGTAGCGTGTTTAAAGCATTATTGGTGTGCCCAGATATCCAATCATGGCAAACGGAGCTTTACACATGTCGTTAGCACAATTATCGATTGATAAATTCAATAAAAAAGAAGCCGTCATCGGCATTCTGGGCATGGGGTATGTAGGTTTGCCTTTAGCTTTACGCTATAGCCATGTTGGTTTCAGAGTTTTAGGTATTGACATCGATAAAAGTAAAATCGAACAGCTAAATAATGGGAAAAGCTATATCTCTCATATATCTGATAGTAATATTATATGTGCGATTAATAGTGGCTTTAGAGCAACTGATGATTTTTCTTTGGTTGCTGAGTGTGATGCCCTTATATTATGTGTGCCTACACCACTAAACAAATACCGTGAGCCTGATATGCAATTTGTGATTAATACAACAGAATGCATTGTTCCTTATTTGCGCCATGGTCAAATTGTATCATTGGAAAGTACAACCTATCCCGGCACCACCGAAGAAGAGTTGCTTCCTCGCTTGGAAAAATCTGGACTTAGCGTCGGTCTGGAACTATTTTTAGTGTATTCTCCTGAACGTGAAGATCCAGGGAATTCTGAATTTGAAACCTGCTGTATTCCTAAAATCATTGGCGGTTGCACTCCTGATTGTCTAAAGGTTGGGGTAGCATTGTACCAACATGCTATCAATAAAATTATTCCCGTCAGTTCAACACGTACAGCGGAAATGACGAAGCTGTTGGAAAATATACATAGAGCAGTGAATATTGGACTGGTTAATGAAATGAAAATAGTAGCCGATCGAATGGGAGTGGATATTTTTGAAGTTGTAGATGCAGCCGCCACCAAGCCATTTGGCTTTACTCCTTATTACCCCGGGCCAGGTTTGGGAGGGCACTGCATTCCTATTGATCCATTTTATCTTACTTGGAAGGCTCGTGAGTATGGTTTACATACCCGTTTCATAGAGCTTGCCGGTGAGGTAAATAGAGCCATGCCTGAGTATGTTTTAAATAAGCTGATTGAAGGTCTGAATAATCAGGGTAAGGCTCTTAAAGGGTGTCAAATCTTGGTCTTGGGCGTTTCCTATAAAAAAAATGTGGATGATATGCGTGAGTCTCCTTCAGTAAAAATAATGGATCTGGTGCGTGATAAAGGAGGAATTGTTGCTTATAGTGACCCTCATGTACCAAAGTTCCCCAGAATGCGAGAACACTACTTTGATCTGCAAAGCGTACAGTTGACTGTAGACAATATCAGGATGTTCGACGCAGTAGTACTGGCTACAGATCATGATTGCTTCAATTATGAAGGAATAAGAGAGAATGCTCAGTTAATTATTGATAGTCGTGGAAAATATCGTGAGGCTGAAGATAACGTAATAAAGGCTTGAGGTTTTTCAATAGAATGTCCTTTAAACTTTATTAAGGTTACCGAATGAAAAGATTCGCACTTATAGGTGCTGCCGGCTATATTGCCACTCGTCACATGAAGGCGATTAAAGAAACTGGTAATGATTTGGTATGCGCTTATGATATTAATGATTCTGTAGGTATCATTGATAATATCTTTCCGCAGAGTGAGTTTTTCACTGAGTTTGAGAATTTTATAGATTATGCTTACTCTATTAAGAAAAAGCCACAAGCAGCGCTGGATTATTTGGTAGTGTGTTCACCGAATTATCTACATAAAGCCCATGTTTCAGCAGGTTTGAGATTAGGGTGTAATGTTATATGTGAGAAACCTCTGGTTCCTACACCTGGGCTGCTGGATGAATTGAGTGATATAGAAAAGGAAACGGGCAATAAGGTTTATAATATCCTGCAACTTCGTCATCATAAAACAATATTGAATTTAAAAAGTGAGATTGCCGAGCAATTTTATAGTGAAAAATATGAAGTTGATCTTACTTATATTACATCACGTGGTAAATGGTATATGGAAAGTTGGAAAGGTGATCCGAGAAAGTCATTTGGAATTGCAACCAATATAGGTATACATTTCTTTGATATGCTGCATTTTATATTTGGTGATCTCGAACGTAATGAGTTGCATTATAGTGATGAATACAGAGCGTGTGGTTACCTGGAGTATGAAAGAGCAAAGGTTCGTTGGTTTCTTTCTATTGATGCAAACGATTTGCCTGAAGATATTAAATATAAAAAAACCACATACCGATCTATTATATGTAATGGTCGGGAAGTTGAGTTTTCTGACGGTTTCACCGATCTTCACACTGTTAGTTATCATAAAATACTAGATGGTCTTGGTTTTGGTATAGAAGATACCCGTCAATGCATTGAAACTATTAATGATATTCGCACAGCGAAACCTCAGTCCTCCAATGAGGATGAAGCGCATGCTTATCTAAGTAAACTTATATAGTCTTTCATTGTAATTGTACTTACTTTGTTATCCTTATTACTGTTAAGGTCATGTTATGATTTATAGTGCTCATCCAAGTGCAATTATTGATGATGGAGCGCAGATAGGCAATGGAACATGTATCTGGCACTTTGTTCATGTATGTGGTGGTGCTCATATTGGTAGGAATGTTTCTTTAGGGCAGAATGTCTTTATAGGAAACAAAGTAAATATTGGTGATAATTGTAAAGTTCAAAATAATGTTTCAGTCTACGATAGTGTTACTTTGGAAGAGGGTGTTTTTTGCGGTCCCAGTATGGTGTTTACTAATGTACTCAACCCACGATCACTGATAGATAGAAAAAGTGAATACCGCAGTACCTTAGTAAAAAAAGGCGCCACCTTGGGGGCAAACTGTACCATAGTATGTGGTATCACCATCGGTGAGTTTGCATTTATTGGGGCTGGAGCAGTAGTTAATAGAAATGTGCCAGCCTATGCTCTGATGGTTGGGGTACCGGCCAGACAAATTGGTTGGATGAGTGAATTTGGAGAACGTTTGGCACTGCCAATCCAGGGGGAAGGAGTGGCTATTTGTATTCATAGTGGTGATAGTTATCTACTAAGCGGTAATAAGCTGACCAAGGTGAATGTATGATGCAGTTTATTGATCTTGCTGCACAGCAAGCACTCATCAAGGATAAGATAGATGCTGCTATTCAACAGGTTCTGTCTCATGGTCAATATATCCTTGGGCCAGAAGTGGCTGAGCTTGAGCATAGACTGGCGGCATTTGTAGGAGCAAAGTACTGTATAACGGTTGCCAATGGCACTGATGCATTGCAAATAGCGCAAATGGCATTAGGTATAGGCATTGGGGATGAGGTGATTACCTCAGGGTTCGGTTACATCGCTGCTGCGGAAACTGCTGCTTTACTGGGAGCAAAACCTGTATATGTAGACATAGATCCTCGCACCTACAATCTGGATCCAACCAAGCTGGAAGCTGCTATCACACCTCAAACCAAGGCCATTATTCCTATCTCTCTCTACGGCCAGTGTGCCGATTTCGATGCCATTAATGCGATCGCCAATAAATATGGTCTTCCTGTAATAGAGGATGCTGCCCAAAGCTTTGGGGCCAGCTACAAGGGGAAACGATCCTGTAACCTGACCACTATTGCTTGCACCAGCTTTTTCCCCAGTAAACCTCTTGGTTGCTATGGTGATGGAGGGGCTATTTTCACCAATGATGATGAGTTAGCGTTAGTTATGCGGCAAATTGCTCGCCATGGCCAGGATAGGCATTATCATCATATTCGGGTAGGTGTAAACAGCAGATTGGATACTTTACAAGCCGCTATATTATTGCAAAAATTGGATATATTTGACGATGAATTAATTAAGCGTCAGAAGATAGCTCTGCGTTACAATAATTTCTTTGAAGAGTTAGGTAGGAGCATGCACTCGAATATGATTGGTAATTTAATCATTCCCCCATATGTTGAACCTTATAATGTCAGTGCATGGGCGCAATATACTGTTAGACTAAATAATCGTGTTCAACTACAAGAAAAGCTTAGAGTGGCAGGCATACCAACAATTGTACACTACCCATGCACTCTCAATGAACAAGTCGCGTTAAAAGACGTAGATGTAAATCTTGAGGTTGGAGGTGATGTTTCAACAGGAGTAATTAGCATTCCTATGTCGCCCTATCTTAGTGATAGGGACTTATCATTCATTATAAAGCCTTTGTCTGATTTTATTCAATCTCTTTAATGTAAGTATGAATTAACTCTCAAATATTCCTTTGATATGTTGAAGGCTGAAATGAAAAAAATCGTAATATTTACCAATGCATTTCCCTATCTTCCTGGCGAACAGTTTTTGGAAGAAGAAATGAAATTTTGGTCTGATGTTATATCTTGTGAGATTTTTATACTTCCTTGTCTTGCCAAGGGAATACCAAGGTATGTACCTAAAAACATTACAGTGGACTTGTCATGCACAATAAACCATTCATGGGTTTGTTTTTTGCTCTATACAATTAAATCTTTTTTTGATAAACACTTATATAAAGAAATTTTATATTTATGGAGCATTGGTAACCTTAATCTTTTTACTTTTCTTTCCGCGCTGAAATGTATATCCAGAACATTGAGGCTTAGTTATAAGATAAGAAAATTTGTAAAATTAAATGGTGTAATTGATGTTGCATATTGTTACTGGAATGACGTGCAGTCTTATGCTGCCTGTCTTGTTAAACTTGATGGGTATATAAATAAAGTAGTATCTAGAGTACATCGGTTTGATTTGTACGAAGAACAGAGGGACTTTAATTATATGCCTTTGAAACGACAGTTTGTTAGTATTTTTGATAAAGTATACTGTTTGTCTCAAGAAGGGATGATGTATTTTTTTAATAAATATCATGTGAGTTTACAGCGTGTATGTATTTCTCCTTTAGGAGTTAGGTTACCATCAGGTATGTCTAAGGCTAGTCTAGCTGGACATATCCATTTGGTGTCTTTGTCATATTGTGTTTCTGTAAAAAGAATAGATAAGATAATTAGTTCTCTGGTGGCTTTATCTAAAGAAGAACCTAGTTTGAAAATAAGGTGGACGCATATAGGTGAAGGGCCACTTTCTAATTATCTAGAAAATCTTTCTATAGATTCATTTGATGGGGTGGATAATGTCGAATTTATGTTTTTAGGAGGGATCGATAATTTTAAGGTGAGAGAGTTCTTTATAAAAAATCGTATCGATCTATTATTAAATGTTAGCGAATCTGAAGGTGTTCCAGTTTCTATAATGGAAGCTATGAGTTTCGGGGTTCCTGCTGTTGCTCCTGATGTAGGAGGTGTATCATATCTTGTTTCTAACAATTTAGGATACTTGATGAGTAATAATCCAAGTGTTGATGAAATAGTTAATGCCATCAAATGCATATATTATTCAGCAGATAACATGGTGATGAGATGTGAAGTGCGAGAACATGTGGCCTTAAATTATAATGCAGAGAAGAATTATAGAGATTTTGTTGGCTCAATTAGTGAGTAGTTTTTAAATAATCTATGATTTATACTGCGATCAATATTTTTACTTAGAGTAAAATCTTTTGTGCACTAGAGTAGTGGATGTAAATTGTTTCCAATAATTACAACGTCATATAAGGTAGGTCCATGTATGGGTTATAATATTCAATGCATTGGAGTGAAAAAAATATTTGGGAAAAATTTTAAATTTGAAGTAAATGACACTTGGGTTACAGAGCTGAAGGAAACCCTTTTACTTTACGATGATTCCTTGGATAATAATATTGATGTTCTCATCGAAGTTACAACAAATGAGAGCTTTTATTTTGTAAGGTCTAACAATCCGAAATCTTATAAAAGAAGCGATGATGGTTTTCAGGCTGATTTTGGACATGTCAAAGTGTCATGGAGTAACATAGACAAAAAGCCTTTAAAAGTATCTTTGCATATTAAAGATAAGCGGCCCCTCCCCTTAATTGGATTTCTAAAAAAACTGTACTCGATGGAATATCCAACGACCGTCGAGTGGTTTGAACAAATTTTACATGAACTTGTGTTGGTTCCATGTGTTTATTTTTTACCAGATCTAGCTGTTGTTCATGCTGCTAGTATAAGTAAGAATAATGAATGTGTTTTGCTTACAGGCACAGGTGGCGTGGGTAAGTCATCAGCATTACTTTCTTTTATTGGTGATGAAAGCATAAGTTTTATATCTGACGATATTGTTATCGTAGATAGTTTAGGGTCTGTCTATTCAAACTTTTCTTGGCCTAAAGTATATGGGTATAACTGTGATGGGAATGCATTAAAGGAAAAGATTTTAACTGGTAGAGGATGTTTAGATAGAATTCATTTTTATATAAAAAATAAGATTGATTCATCTAAGGTTAGAAGGAAAATAAGGCCTGATAAAATATTCAGCTCTTACTTAAAAACATCTTGTAAGTTAAGGGGTGTTTATTTTTTGATTAGGGAGGATGTAGATAGTATAAAATTATCTACACTCGAACGAAACTCTTCTATAAAAATGGCTTGTAATGTTATGAATGCTGAATATCAAGTGTTCCATAAGTTTATTGAATGGGAAGAGTATAATGCGGCTGCCTTAGGAGTATCCCCTTTAATTTCAATGGAAAACGTGATCTCTAAATGGAAAAAAGTTATGAATGGGTCTTTTCCGATTTTGATTAACAAGGTAAGCATTCCTATAGATATTGAAAATGTAGAGTATCAAGAAAAAATAAAAAAAATAATTTATAATGATTTTGATTTCTGTTAATAGCTTTTTATTTCATTATGGAACTTCTAGTGCGCGGTCTCGGTCTTAAAGAACTGTTCAAAAATGTACTCTTTGTTATAACTAGACAAATTGGTTCTGGTTTACTTCAAGTTATCACTTTGATTTTAATTGCTAGGACTTATGGGCCCGATGGCAATGGTGTTTACATGATAGCACTATTGTTACCAACAACGCTAGTAACTTTGTTAAGCTTTGGGGCTGCACCAGCAAATGTTTATTATTTGAGTGGAGGGAGGGTTAATACACTTGTAGCTTGGCGGAGTATATTAAAAATTTTTGTAGGAGGATCTGTAATTGGAGTGGTTTTAGGGGCGATGGTGATAATTTTCTTTTCAGGAAAATGGTTTCCTGAAATACCAAGCTTATTACTTTGGATATCCTTGCCAATATTTCCAGTTTCCTTATTGTTATCATTTGTTTTTAGCTTTTTTCAAGGGCTTCAGCAGTTCGATAAGTTTAATTATGTCCTACTACTCCATCCATTACTAGTACTGTTAACGGTTGTCTTAGTCATACTTTCTAACTTATATGAAGTTAAATGGTTGATCGTGGCTTATCTTGTATCTTCCATTATTACGTTGTTGTTTGCTTTTTATAAATTGAAACCATTTTTAAACAATGGCAATCCCTTTGGTTTCACCGACTATGATAGAACTATTCTTAGTTATGGTTGTAAAGTACATCTAAGTAATATTTTGTCTTTTGTTAATTACAAAGCTGATATTTTTTTAGTTAATTTTTATATTGGTCCCGTGGGCGTAGGTATCTACTTAGTAGCTGTTCAACTTTCTGAAAGGCTATGGCTACTTTCCCATGCCGTGGGCACAGTGCTTTTGCCTAGAATCTCACAATTATACAATGATGAGGATAAGCGAAAAGCCATTACACCATTGGTTACACGATGGGTTTTAATGATTACATTTTTATCCGCAGTATTCTTGTCTATAATTGCTTACCCTATTATCTCTATAGTATTTGGTGAGGTGTTTGTTTCTGCATATTATCCTTTTTTATTCCTTCTACCTGGTATCGTCGCTGGGTCTGCATCTCGCGTTATTGCAAATGATATAGCTGCGAGGGGACGGCCGGAGTTGAATTTTTATTCATCCTGTTTGGTTGTTTTTATAAATGTTTTAGGTAATTTTTTGTTGATTCCTAAGTATGGAATATCTGGAGCTGCAATTGCAACTACTATAGCATATATAATTAATTTTTTGTTACGTTTATTCACTCATCATTACTTAACTAAAGTTCCAGTGTTAAACAATATATTAATTAATAAAAACGATATAAAACTACTTAAATCATGGGTTCTCAATAAGTTATAATGTTCTTTTCATCTTGGGTTTTATGCAAAACCTTTGTATGTTTTTAATTGTATACGTTTGATTTTTAGTTTCCTAAAGTAAAACGAAATTGATTTTTCAGATGGATAGCTATTGTTAAAAGTAGATGTTTTATAAATAAAGGATGGTGCTTTTGACTAATAATATAAAAATATTGCATGCTGCTGCGTTACTCAACCCACCTTCTGGCATCATTAATCAGATGCATTGGGAACAGTATGCAGCTAATGCGTTAGGCTTTAAGTGGAAGGTTAAAATATTTTCACCTAAAGGAATAAAGGGGAAGAAATATATTTTCAAAGAGTCATCTCAAGTCAAATGTCAATCTGTAAGTGGATTGAAAAAAATTAAAAGTTGGTATTCTTTTAGAAAAGAATACTACGAATGGTTAGGGGAGCAAGAGCAATACTATGATGTTTTTCTTTTACGCTACTATGTTCATGACCCTTTTCAATATCGATTTGTTTCACGCTGTAAAAAGCCAGTTTACTTTGTCCATCATACTCTAGAGATACCCGAGCTTTCTTCCGAAAGCCTTTTTGGACGGGGGAGAGCCTGTTTGGAAAGTATACTGGGTGGTAAAACAATCCGAAAAGCAGCAGGTATTATTGGTGTAACACAAGAGATTTGTGATTATGAGAGATATAGAGCAGGGCAACTTAATAAGAAAAGTATAGTTTATCCCAACGCCATTATGCTCAATTACTCGCCAGTCGAAGATAAGAGGCATTATACTCCTAATCTTTTATTTGTTTCCAGCTATTTTTATTCTTGGCATGGTTTAGATCTTTTGCTTAAAAGCATGGAAAAAAATAAAGATTCTTTCACTCTTCATTTGGTTGGTAAACTTTCAAAAAGTGACCATGAAGTTGCTAGCAGAGACAATAGGGTGGTTATTCATGGCCATAAAAATATTTCTGAGATAAGAAATATTGCAGCTGACTGTTGGCTTGGGATTTCATCTCTAGCTCTTGACCGTAAAAATATGCAACAAGCTTGTACACTTAAAGTAAGAGAATACTTGGCCATGGGGTTACCAACATATGCAAATTACGAAGAGGTTTTTCCTGAAGAGTTCTTGTTTTATATAAAAGGAGATTGTTCTATTGAAAGAATTCTTGAAGCAGCAAGAAAAAATAGAAAATACTCTAGGCATATGATAAGTGAACTATCAGGTCCATATATCTCTAAAAAATCAACAGTTTTAAAACTGTATAATGATTTGATAAGTGATTTAAGTTGATAACGATTACAGTATGTCCTAGTTTTTAGTTTTTAGTTTTTAGTTTTTAGTTTTTAGTTTTTAGTTTTTAGTTTTTAGTTTTTAGTTTTTAGTTTTTAGTTTTTAGTTTTTAGTTTTTAGTTTTTAGTTTTTAGTTTTTAGTTTTCATTGATGTAATGCTTGACTTTAGGTTTTTTCTTATGAATGTTGCTCTTATTGGTGTTTTAGCTAAAGATATATTAAATTTCAGGAAGGGCTTGATAGAGGACCTTGTTGAAAATAGCATTGATGTTTTTGTTTTTTCCATTGACTACACCGTTGAAAGTAAAGAAAGCATATTTAAGTTGGGTGCGACTCCTATATCTTACGACTTCGACAGAACTGGAACTAATCCAATAAAAGATATAATTAATACACTCGCATTAAAAGAAAAGATAAAGTCAGTCTATCCAGATGTGGTTCTTTCTTTTTCCGTTAAACCTGTTATTTTTGGAACTCTTGCAGCAAAACTAGCTGGCGTTAAAAAGATATTCGGTATGCTAGAAGGGTTAGGGTATGTGTTTACTGAACAGCCTACAGGTCTATCGAGCAAGGTTCGATTTCTAAGATTCACCCAAATTATGCTTTATCGAAGTAGTATACCGTTTTTAGAAATAATGTTTTTTCTGAATCATGATGATGTATGCGATCTTGTCAGAAAATATGGTGTGAAAATTCATCATGCTGAAGTGTTGGGCGGGATAGGAGTCGATTTTAACGTATTTTCTTATTCCAAGCCGAATTCCAATGAAGTATCATTTCTTTTTATTGGTCGATTGCTAAAAGAAAAAGGAATTAATGAGTTTATTGAGTCAGCTCTATTGGTGAGAGAAAAGTATCCTGAAGCTACATTTAAAATCCTAGGTGGGTTGGATAACGGGAATCCTGGTGGGTTAAGCAATAGCGATATAAACGATCTGATTCGGAAGGGAGCGATTGAACATTTTGGGTATGTATCTAATGTTTCTGAGTATATAGCTAAGTCAAGTGTGTTTGTGCTCCCTTCATATCGTGAAGGCTTTCCTCGCAGTACTCAAGAGGCGATGGCCATCGGTCGGCCTGTTATTACTACTGATGTGCCGGGGTGTAGAGAAACCGTTGTTGATGGAGTGAATGGTTTTCTAGTTCCTCCGTGGTCTGCTGAAGCGATAGCAGAGAAAATGATTTATTTTATTGAAAACAGAGAAAAAATTGAAGAAATGGGGCTAGCTAGTTATAAAATGGCAAAGGAACGATTTGACGTTAGAATAGTAAATAAAAAACTGATGAAAATGATGGGCTTGTAACAGCCAGAGCGTACTATACTACCTACTGATATTTAATACCAATACGATCAGGCTTATCAAGAACAGGATGTTCGTTATGGCTGAAGATCTCATGTCCCAAAAGCTCGAACGGCGCTATTCGCGCTGGTATCAAAGCGTTCTGCTGCATTCCTTTACCCAGTTTTTTATCGGCGTGGCGGCGGTGGTGCTGCTGCCCTGCCTGCTGTGGTGGGGCGGGCAGTTCTGGCAGCAGTGGGACGAGGTGCGGGTGACCACCGTTATCTCCAACTTTCTCTGCTTTTTCGTGGTGTTCGTCTTTTACAAGCGGTTCCACCATTTTCCCGGCGCCCAGTCGCTGTTTTATGTTATCCCCACCATAGTGCTGGTGTACCTGCTGGCCTTTGCGGCGCTGTTTTTTGTGCGGGCCGGCTACAGCCGCCCGGTGCTGCTGCTGTCGCTGGGGCTGGCGGTGGTGTGCTTTTTCGCCGGCCATTTCGTGCGCCTTCGGGTGCGCCGGCTGCAACTGGCGGTGGTGCCGTTCGGCGAGCAGCCCAGCCTGCGCCGGGAGGCGGATGTCGACGCCTGTACCCTGGCGGAGCCCGCCTTTCATGGCCGGCGCTTCGACGCGGTGATTGCCGATCTGCGCGCCGATCTGCCCGCCGAGTGGCAAACCTTTCTGGCCCGCTGCACCCTGGCCCATGTGCCGGTGTATCACGTCAGGCAAATACGGGAGCGGCTGACCGGGCGGATCAAGATAGAGCACCTGTCGGAAAACGAATTCGGCACCCTGCTGCCCGATCCCAACTACGCCTTTATCAAGCGGGTCACCGAGCTGCTGCTGGTGCTGGCCACGCTGCCGCTGTGGCTGCCGCTGCTGCTGGCCACGGCGGTGCTGATCCGGCTGGAAAGCCCGGGCCCGGCGCTGTTTGTGCAGCAGCGGGTGGGGCAGGGCGGCCGCCTGTTCAACATGTACAAGCTGCGCAGCATGTATCTTGCTTCGCCCGGCAGCGGCGCCCGCTTTGCCGGCGCCAACGACAGCCGGGTGACCCGGGTGGGCCGTTTTATCCGCCGTACCCGCCTGGACGAGGTGCCGCAGTTCTTCAATGTGCTGAAAGGCGACATGAGCCTGATCGGCCCTCGCCCGGAGCAGCGGGAGTTCGTGGCGCAGTTCGAGCGGCAGATCCCCTTCTACGTTTATCGTCATGTGGTGCGGCCGGGCATCACCGGCTGGGCCCAGGTGCGCCACGGCTACGCCGCCAGCGCCGACGACACCCGCATTAAAATCGAGCACGACTTTTACTACATCAAGCATTTCTCGTTCTGGCTGGATCTGCTGGTGGTCTACAAAACCCTGCAAACCATGGTGACGGGGTTCGGGGCGCGATAAGGCGGAGGGGGCGGGCTTATGAACATTCTGGTTACCGGCGGCGCCGGCTATATCGGCTCCCACACCCTGGTCGAGCTGCTCGAACACGGCCACCGGGCGGTGGTGGTCGACAATTTCTGCAATTCGTCGCCGGAGTCGCTGCGGCGGGTGCGGCGGATCACCGGCAAGGCGCCGGTGCTGGTGGAGGGCGACGTGCGGGATCGCCGCCTGCTGCGCCGGGTGTTCGGCGAGCACGCCATCGCCGAAGTGGTGCATTTCGCCGGGCTGAAGGCGGTGGGCGAGTCGGTGCGCCGGCCGCTCGAATACTACGACAACAATGTCAACGGCACCCTGGTGCTGGTGGAGGAAATGCGCCGGGCCGGGGTGTTCAAGCTGGTGTTCAGCTCGTCCGCCGCGGTATACGGCGAGCCGGCCCGGATGCCGGTGCACGAGGGCATGGTCACCGGCGGCACCACCAATCCCTACGGCAGTTCCAAGCTGATGGTGGAGCAGATGCTGCAGGATCTGGCCCGGGCCGATCCGCGCTGGGCCATTGCCCTGTTGCGTTACTTCAACCCGGTGGGGGCGCACGAGTCGGGCCTGATCGGGGAAGATCCCAACGGCGTGCCCAACAACCTGCTGCCCTACATGGCCCAGGTGGCGGTGGGCCGGCTCGGGCAACTGGCGGTGTTCGGCAACGACTACCCCACGGCGGACGGCACCGGCGTGCGCGACTACATCCATGTGATGGATCTGGCCGCCGGCCACCTCTGCGCCCTGGAGCGCATTGCCGGCCACGGCGGCGCCTGCGTTTACAACCTGGGCACCGGCCGGGGCTATTCGGTGTTGCAGATGATAGCGGCCTTCGAGCGGGCCTGCGGGCGCCGGATCCCCGTTCGCCTGGAGCCGCGCCGGGCCGGCGACGTGGCCGAGTGCTGGGCCGATGTGTCGAGGGCCCGGGCCGAGCTGGGCTGGCAGGCCCGGCGCAGCCTGGCGCAGATGATGGCGGACGCCTGGCGCTGGCAGTCCCTGCACCCGCACGGCTACCGGGTCGAGCCGCTGCCCTGGGTGGCCGGATGGGGCGCGGGCGGCCCGCCCGCATAGGCGTTATGCGGGAGTGGAGGCGGTGCCTTGCCGGCCGTCAGGTTCCCGCTGCGCGGGAAGGCAGGCGGGCCGCCCGCGCCCCACCAGCAAGGCGCCCATCATTCTCTGTAGTCACTCCCGCTTTCCTTTTCGGTTTTAAAAATCTGTTTTTTTAACACTTTTAGTGAGACTATGCTGTTATATATAAACCAATGGTTTTCTATTTAAATCATAGTCACACTTTAAGTGTTAATATGTCATACAAACTAAACTGGCTGGTTAACCATGCATCCCCCGGTTCTTTGGTGCTCCAGCCTTGGTTGACCGAACACGGTATTGGCTACTCGCTTGCACAGCGGTATGTTGCCAGCGGCTGGCTGAAAAAGCTCAGGGCCGGGGTCTACTACCGCCCTGCGCCGGGAAATGGTCTGAAACCGGGATGGGTTGAGGCGCTCAATGCTGTTACGCATCAGTTGAACCTGCCTGTTTACCTAGCTGGCTTGAGCAGCCTTGGGCAGCAAGGATTAAGCCACTATCTTCAGCTGGGCAGGGCTGATGTCTGGGTTGGAGCCGCTCGCCCTTCGTTGTTACCAAAGTGGTTTCGTGAGTTTGATGGGCATGGCTGGCGCTATTGTACCAATAGCAAACTCGCCGCAACCACCGATAAGGACTTTACAACCATGTTGCTCAATGGGAAGGAAGTCCGGGCAAGCGCCCCCGAACTCGCGGCCTATGAAGTCGTCGACAGTATCGGTAAGCATATCAGTTTTGAACATACGGCAATATTATTTCAGGGACTGACCAATTTAAGCCCCCGAAAAATACAGTCTATCCTTCATCGCAGCCGCGCGGTGCAGACCAATCGTATTTTTCTTTTCCTTGGTCATTATTATGCTCACCAATGGAGCAGGCGGCTTGATGAGTCGCAAATAGAGCTAGGTTCTGGCAAACGCCAGGTGGTGGAGAATGGCAAGCTGGATGAGCGGTATTTAATCACGGTACCCAGCTCGTTGGCTGGTCGTCACAAAGAAAACGAGTAATGGATAAGAATACTGTTTACTATCGTCAGGTCTCGCTACTGATCAGGATGTTGCCTGTTATTGCGGATGAGCATGTTTTTGCATTAAAGGGCGGCACTGCCATCAACCTTTTTGTGCGCAACTTTCCGCGCCTTTCAGTAGATATTGATCTGTCTTACCTGCCCTTGGAACCCAGAGACGAAGCTTTGTCTAATGCCCGGGCTGCACTATCGCGTATTACTGCGCGAATTAATACACAGCCCGATCTGCAGGCAGTGTTTCAGGATAATAAGCCAGACGAACTAAGAGTGATCGTCAGTGGTAATACAGCCATCATCAAAATAGAGGTATCACCTGTTGCACGAGGGACGTTGCACGAGCCGGAACTGAAACCGGTGGTTGAGGAGGTTGAGGATGAGTTCGGCTATGCCGAAATTCCCGTGGTCAGTTTGCCTGATCTTTATGGTGGAAAATTGTGCGCGGCACTCGATCGCCAGCATCCCAGGGATCTGTTTGATGTTCGGATGCTGCTGGACGAGGAGGGAATTTCAAGAGCACTGTTTGTCGGTTTTCTAACTTATGCGTTGAGCCATCCTCGGCCTATCCATGAATTGATGGCTCCACGTTGGAAGGACTTGCAGGTTGCCTTTAATACCGAATTTATGGGCATGACCAATATCCCTCTTGGATTACATGAGCTGGTCGCTACTCAAGACGAAATGCTTAAGGCGTTGAAAGCCCGGTTTACTGAGCGGGATCGGGCATTTTTACTTTCTTTTAAACGAGGAACGCCAGATTGGTCGTTGTTTGACGAGGCCTCCGTTGCCGAGTTGCCTGCGGTACGCTGGAAGTTGCATAACATTCAGCTGTTAGCAAAACGACAGGAAAAACATCGTGAGCAGCTCGGGAACCTGGATTCGGTTTTAGCACAATGGTTGGAAAAGGGAACAGGCTGATTTTGTGCGGATAACCTTCGTATTACGCTATGGTCACTCCCGCCAAGGCGGGAGCCCAGTGCACTGTTTCATGATTCTCCGCCTTCGCGGCGATGACGATGGTGAAATAGCCGCGATCAAGGGAAATATCCGGCAAAAAGCAGGGAATGGACTGCCGGCAAACAAAAACGCCCAGCCGTGAGGCCGGGCGTTTTTATATGGCGGGGTAACAACCGTTATCCGCGGCGGGGGTTATTCCCCGGCATAGCCCTGGGCGGGCAGCTCGGCGCCGTCCAGCCAGGCGCTGCCGTCTCGCATGGCGAGCCGGCCGTCGCAGAACCAGCGCACCACCAGCGGGTAGATGGCGTGTTCCTGCACCAGCACCCGGGCGGCCACGGTGGCTTCGTCGTCCCCTTCAAAGATCGGCACCCGCGCCTGCAGCACCACGGGGCCGCCGTCCAGCTCTTCGGTAACAAAGTGCACGCTGCAGCCGTGCTCTTCGTCACCGGCCTCGATGGCGCGGCGGTGGGTGTGCAGCCCCTGGTATTTGGGCAGCAGGGAAGGGTGGATATTGAGCATGCGGCCCTGGTAGTGGCGCACGAAGCCGGGGGTGAGGATGCGCATAAAGCCGGCCAGCACCACCAGATCCGGGCGATAGTCGTCAATCAGCGCCATCAGGGCGGCGTCGAAGCTGTCCCGGTCGGCATAGTCCCGGTTGGGCAGCACGGCGGTGGCGGTGCCCGCCTCGCGGGCCCGCTCCAGGCCGTAGGCCTCGGCCTTGTTGCTGACCACGGCGACGATCTCGCCGCCCAGCTGGGCGGCGGCGGCCTGATCCAGCAGCGCCTGCAGGTTGCTGCCGCTGCCGGAAATCAGCACGACGATGCGCTTCATTTAATTTCGACCTGCTCTTCGCCTTCGGCGGCGTTGTCGATGCGGCCGATCAGCCAGGCGTTTTCACCCGCGTCCTGCATGAACTGAACGGCGGCCTCGGCCTGCTCGGCGGGCAGGGCGATAACCATGCCCACGCCGCAGTTGAAGGTGCGGTACATTTCGTAGGTTTCCACGCCGCCGGCCTGTTGCAGCCAGCTGAACACCGCCGGCCACTGCCAGCTGGCGCCGTCGATCACCGCCTTGGCGCCGGCGGGCAGTACGCGCGGAATGTTTTCCCAGAAGCCGCCGCCGGTGATGTGGCTGAGGGCATGGATGTCGAACTGCTTGATAAGCTCAAGCACCGGCTTCACGTAGATGCGGGTGGGGGCCATCAGGGCATCGGCCAGGGTGGCGTCGCCCAGCGGCTGTTGCAGATCGGCCTGGCTCACTTCGAGGATCTTGCGGATCAGGGAGTAGCCGTTGGAGTGCGGGCCGCTGGAGCCCAGGGCGATCAGGGCATCACCGGCGGCCACCTTGGTGCCGTCGATAATTCCGCTTTTTTCCACCACACCCACACAAAAGCCTGCCAGGTCGTAGTCGCCGGCTTCGTACATGCCGGGCATTTCCGCGGTCTCGCCGCCGATCAGCGCGCAGCCGCTCAGTTCGCAGCCGGCACCAATGCCGGTAACCACGTCGGCGGCGGTGTCCACGTCCAGCTTGCCGGTGGCGTAGTAATCGAGGAAGAACAGCGGCTCGGCGCCCTGCACAATCAGGTCGTTAACGCACATGGCCACCAGATCGATGCCCACGCCCTGGTGGCGCTGAAGGTCGATGGCCAGGCGCAGCTTGGTGCCCACGCCGTCGGTGCCGGCCACCAGCACCGGCTCCTTGTAACCGGTCGGCAACTGGCACAGGGCACCAAAGCCCCCGAGTCCGCCCATCACTTCCGGGCGTTGAGTACGACGGCTGACGCCTTTGATGCGTTCAACCAGGGCGTTACCGGCGTCGATGTCTACACCGGCATCTTTGTAGCTCAGGGGTTTGTTCTGCGTCACGAGTGGTTACCTTGTAATATTGGATTCGAGAGTGGGTTGGCGCCAATTGATGCTTTAACCGGCAGCCATTCACTATTTCGGCCGCTATTCTAATTTAATGCGCGGGGCAGTGCCACAGCCGTTAGCCACCTAACAGGGCGCGGGGGAAAGCGTTTGCTAAAATTTCCCCTGCACGTCTGCCGCCGGACGCTATTTTATGCTAGAGTTCCGCGGTTTTTTTGTGCATCGGGAGAGTGGGTTGATGAACGTCGTTGAGGTTAGGCACCCTTTGGTGAAACACAAGCTGGGTCTGATGCGGGAAGCCGACATCAGTACCAAACGCTTTCGTGAGCTGGCAAAAGAGGTCGGCAGCCTGCTGACTTACGAGGCCACCGCCGATTTCGAAACAGAAAAAACCACCATCAACGGCTGGAACGGCCCGGTGGAGGTGGATCAGCTCAAGGGCAAGAAGGTGACGGTGGTGCCCATTCTGCGCGCCGGCCTCGGCATGCTGGACGGCGTGCTGGAGCACATGCCGGGCGCCCGGGTCAGCGTGGTGGGGGTCTACCGCGACGAGGAAACCCTGCAGCCGGTGCACTATTTCAACAAGCTGGTCAGCCATATCGAAGAGCGGCTGGCGCTGGTGGTGGATCCCATGCTGGCCACCGGCGGCTCCATGGTGGCCACCATCGATCTGCTGAAGGAAAAGGGCTGCAACCAGATCAAGGTGATCGTGCTGGTGGCGGCGCCCGAGGGCATCAGGGCGCTGGAGCAGGCGCACCCGGACGTGGAGCTGTATTGCGCCTCCATCGACGAGCGGCTCAATGAGCACGGCTATATCATCCCCGGCCTGGGCGACGCGGGCGACAAGATTTTTGGCACCAAGTAAGGCCTGTCGCCCGTGTTTCGCCGGCGATATCCCTGCCGACGTCGTTGCTTGATGCGCGCCACCTCCGTTACCTCCGCGCAGGCGGAGGTCCATGGCGGCGTGCACCGGATGCCCGCCTTCGCGGGTATGACGACAAAGCGCAACATAAGGTTTGTCCGCACTCAGGAACCGGCCCTCGCCGGTTTTTTTCCGTTCCGACAAGGTAAAACAAGATGAATTCAGCAGAACACGCCGAGCCGGCGATCAACGCCCCGGTCCCGGTCGATACCCCCCTGCGCCAGGCGCTGGCCGGCTCCCAGATGTTGTTCGTGGCCTTCGGCGCCCTGGTGCTGATGCCGCTGATCACCGGGCTGGATCCGAACGTGGCGCTGTTTACCGCCGGCATCGGCACCCTGATCTTCCAGCTGTGCACCAGGCGCCAGGTGCCTATCTTCCTGGCCTCTTCCTTCGCCTTTATCGCCCCCATCCTCTACGGCGTGCAGACCTGGGGCATTCCCGCCACCATGAGCGGCCTGATGGCGGCGGGCGTGATGTACGTGCTGCTCAGCCAGCTGGTGCGCTGGCGCGGTACCGCCCTGCTGACCCGGCTGCTGCCGCCGGTGGTGGTGGGGCCGGTGATCATGGTGATCGGCCTGGGGCTGGCGCCGATGGCGGTGAACATGGCCATCGGCAAAACCGGTGACGGCGCCGCCGAGCTGCTGCCGCAGAATGTGGCGCTGTGGCTGTCGTTGTCCGCGCTGCTGACCACCCTGCTGGTGTCTACCATGGCCAGGGGCATTTTCCGGCTGGTGCCCATCACCGCCGGCATCGCCGTGGGCTATGGCCTGGCGTTGTGGTTCGGGGTGGTGGATTTCACCCCGGTGCGGGAGGCGGCCTGGTTCTCGCTGCCCGATTTTGTCGCGCCCGAGTGGCACTGGCAGGCGGTGCTGTTCATGATCCCGGTGGCCATCGCCCCGGCCATCGAGCACATCGGCGATATCCTGGCCATCAGTTCGGTGACCGGCAAGGACTACATGAAAAAGCCCGGGCTGCATCGCACCCTGCTGGGCGACGGCCTGGCCACCGGCGCCGCTTCCCTGTTCGGCGGCCCGCCCAACACCACCTATTCGGAGGTGACCGGGGCGGTGATGCTGACCAAGAACTTCAACCCGGTGATCATGACCTGGGCGGCGGGCTTCGCCATTCTGCTGGCCTTCGTCGGCAAGTTCGGCGCCCTGATGCTGACCATTCCGGCGCCGGTGATGGGCGGCATCATGATCCTGCTGTTCGGCTCCATCGCCACCGTCGGCCTCAACAGCCTGATCAAGCACCAGGTGGATCTGTCCCAGGCGCGCAACCTGTGCATCGTGGCGGTGATCCTGGTGTTCGGCATCGGCGGCATGGCCTTCGGCATCGGCGGTTTCAGCCTGCAGGGCATCAGCCTGTGCGGCATCGTCGGCATACTGCTGAACCTGGTGCTGCCCAGGGCGCGGGGCCATTGATCCTGGCCATGGCCAAGGATCTCTGGTTATCATGAGTCCCATGCTCCGTTAACGATGGCAACTTCATGCTGAAACATCTGCTTATGGCCGCCCTGCTGCTGTGCTCCGCGGCGGCCTCGGCGCAATCCGTGTTCGACGTCCGGCTCGATCCGGCCCCCTACAGCCGGACCGAGGCGCGGGAGCAGGCGCTGCGCCTGGTGCTGGCGCGGATCACCGGCGATCGGGCGCAGGACTCCTGGGTGCAGGATGAGGCCCTGGGCGATCTGCAGCGTTACCTGCAATCCGAGCCGGATGGCCCCGGCTACAATGCCCGCTTCGATGGCGAGGCCCTGCTGCCGCTGCTGCAAAGCGGCGGGCTCGATATCTGGCTGGAGCCGCGGCCGCCGGTGCTGGTGTGGCTGCTGGACGAGGGCCGCCCCCGCAGCGAGGCGGACCGCGCCTGGCGGCAGGCGTCGTCCGCCTACCAGCTGCCGCTGCTGTGGCCGTTGTGGGATCTGCAGGAACACATGCAGATCGACACCGCCCGGCTGTTCGAGCCCGGCATGCTGCGCGACGCCAGTGCGCGCTACGGCGCCGATTACTGGCTGGCGGTGGAAGACGACGGCGAGCGTCTGCGCTGGCAGCTGTTCGGCAAGGACGACGACCAGGCGCTGACCGAAGGCGCCCTGGCCGCCGGCGACGAGGCGGCGACGGCGCTGCTGGCGGCACTGAACCGGTACTGGGTGGCGGAGGCCGGCGGCCGGGAGCCGCCGCGGGCCGACAATCCGGATCCGCTCGAACCGCTGTCGCTCGGGCAGGATGCCCCGGGCGAACTGAGCATACTGGTGTCGGGCCTGCGCCGGTTTACCGACTCGATTCGCCTGGAGCAGCAACTACGCGCGCTCGACGGGGTGGAGCAGGCCTATGTGGCGGAAAGCGCCGGTCATCAGTTCCGCTTCCGGCTGGTGGTGGCGGGCTCGCGGGCGTCGGTGCTGCAGGCGGTGGCCGCCCTGCCGGGACTGAGCGCCGCCGGCGAACGGGAATTCACCTTCAGGGGCGGCGAGTGAGTAAAGAAGACGAAGACGACACCCAGCCGGCGCAACTGGCGCTGGCGGTGCAACTGCCCGACGACGAAACCTTTGCCAGTTTTTACCCGGGCGACAATGCCCAGTTGATCACCGCGCTCAAGAACGCCGCCATCGGCCAGGGCGCCGATGTGCTGTATTTCTGGGGCCAGCGGGGCAGCGGCCGCTCCCACCTGCTGCACGCCACCTGCGCCGAGGTCAATGCCTCCGGCGAGGCCGCCGCCTATATTCCGCTCGATTGCCACCGGCAGATGTCGCCACGCCTGCTCGAGGGCATGGAGCTGCTGCCGCTGGTGTGCCTGGACAACCTGGACGCCATCGCCGGGGTGGAGGAGTGGGAGCGGGCGGTGTTCAACTTTTTCAACCGCCGGCGGGAGCGGGCGGCGGGGTCGCTGATCGTGTCAGCGGTCAGCGCCTCGCGCAACCTGGGGCTGGCGCTGCCGGATCTGGCGTCCCGCCTGGACTGGGGCGTGGCCTATCAGCTGCGGCCGCTGGATGACGAGGGCAAGCTCAGCGCCCTGCAGCTGCGGGCCGAGCTGCGCGGCTTCAAGCTGCCGACCGACGTCGGGCGCCTGCTGCTGAACCGGCTGTCGCGGGACATGCGTACCCTGCTGGCCGCCCTCGACCTGCTGGACAACGCCTCCTTCCAGGCCAAGCGCAAGCTGAGCATCCCCTTCACCAAGGAAATACTGGGGCTGTAAGGGGCGGGACGCCAAGGCGGGGACCAGGGATTGGTGACTGGGGATTCGAGAGCCATTATTCTGGTCCCGAGTCCCGAGTCCCGAGTCCCGAGTCCCTAGCCCTTTTTCTTGCGAATGCTCAGGCCCAGCTCCCGGCCGCGCAGCTTGGCGTAGTAGCTGCTGCCCACGAACATCAGGCTGGCGAAGCCCAGCTCCACCAGCGCGAGCCAGCGTTCGCCCTCGTCCACCCACAGCAGCGTCAGGGCGTGCAGGAAGTAGGGCATGATCAGGAAAATGGCCCAGGCGTGGGTATAGGGGTTGCCCCTGACCATGCCGGCCATGGGAATAAACAGCCAGGGCAGCCACATCATCAGCATAAAGCCGGCGCCCAGCTCCGGGTGCGGGGAAATCAGGCCGTGCCAGAGCGCGACCCAGAGGATCAAACCAAAATAGCCGGCCAGTGCCAGCCTGCGAGCCAGAGGTGTGGTCATTACAGAATATCCAGAACCTGCTCGGGCGGGCGGCCCAGGGCGGCTTTATCGTTATGGACCACGATGGGGCGTTCGATCAGCTTGGGGTGCGCCACCATGGCGGCGAGCAGCGCCGCTTCGTCCTGCACCTCGGCGAGCCCCAGGGCCTGGTATTCCTCTTCCTTGGTGCGCATCAGCTCCCGCGCCGAGCTCATGCCCAGCTGGGCCAGCAGGGTTTTCAGTTGATCCACGTCGGGCGGGGTTTCCAGATATTTGATAACCTCGGGCTGGTGGCCATGCTGCTCGAGCAGGGCGAGGGTTTCCCGGCTTTTAGAGCAGCGGGGATTATGGTAGATACGTAGGCTCATTTTAAACTCCTGTGGCAATGCAGCGGGCATTGTATAAAAGCTAGTGCGGAGGGTACAGCATATGGGCAAGCATCAGGCCCTGTTTTTGGCGGTGTTGGCGATGGCCGGGTGCCGGGAGGCGGCCACCCTGACCCTGGCCGACGGGGAGCGGCAGACGCTCGGCGATTACCGGGGCCAGTGGCTGGTGGTGAACTATTTTGCCGAATGGTGCGCCCCCTGCCTGCGGGAGATGCCGCTGCTCAACGAATTGAGCGAGGCGGCGGGGCCGGCGGTGCTGGCGGTGAGCTTCGACGCGCTGCCGGCCCAGGCGCTGCAGAGCCTGAAGGAGCGCTACGAGATGGCGATGCCGGTGGTGGCCAGCCTGGAGGGCGGCTGGCCCTTCGAGGCGCCCCGGGTGCTGCCCACCACCTTCGTGATCAACCCCCAGGGCAAGCTGGAGGCGGAAATTCGCGGCGAACTGCACGCGGAGGATCTGGCCCGCTGGCAGGAACAGTACTGGGGGCAGTAGCCCGTGCGGGCCCGCAGACCAGGCTCCGTTGTCGGGGCCGGAGTCCTCTGCCCTGGAGCCCCGCCTGCGCGGACAACTCGAGGCGTAGGGGCACCGCGTTGCACCGGGTCTGCCGGGTCCACTTCAGTGGACCTTTCCGATAACGGCGCCGGGGTTCGGTCGACTGAAGTCGACCCTACGGGCCACCGCGTTGCACCGGGTCTGCCGTAGGGTCCACTTCAGTGGACCTGTCCGATAACGGCGCCGGGGTTCGGTCGAATAAATTCGACCCTACAAATACTTCCCCGCATTTGTAGGGTCCACTTCAGTGGACCTGTCCGATAACGGCGTCGGGGTTCGGTCGACTGAAGTCGACCCTACGGGCCACCGCGTTGCACCGGGTCTGCCGTAGGGTCCACTTCAGTGGACCTGTCCGATAACGGCGCCGGGGTTCGGTCGAATAAATTCGACCCTACAAATACTTCCCCGCATTTGTAGGGTCCACTTCAGTGGACCTTTCCGATAACGGCGCCGGGGTTCGGTCGAATAAATTCGACCCTACGGGCCACCGCGTTGCACCGGGTCTGCCGTAGGGTCCACTTCAGTGGACCTGTCCGATAACGGCGTCGGGGTTCGGTCGACTGAAGTCGACCCTACAAATACTTCCCCGCATTTGTAGGGTCCACTTCAGTGGACCTGTCCGATAACGGCGTTGGGGTTCGGTCGACTGAAGTCGACCCTACAATGACCACCCCGATAACGGCGTTGGGGTTCGGTCGACTGAAGTCGACCCTACAATGACCACCCCGACCACGGCGTTGGGGTTCGGTCGACTGAAGTCGACCCTACAATGACCACCCCGACCACGGCGTCGGGGTTCGGTCGACTGAAGTCGCCCCTACAATGACCACCGTGATCTCCCCGTCGCTTCCGCGAACGGGCTCAGTTGCGCAGGGTGTCCCAGTCTTTCTGCTGTTGGCGCAACTGCTCCAGGCGGGCGCCGAGGCGGGCGCGCTGCATGGCGTCCTTGGACATGTTGGCGGCAATTTCCATCTGATCCACCGCCACCTCGTAGCGCCCCTTGAGCGCGGCCACCTCGGCCTGGGCCTGGCGGAACGCCGACTCATCGCTGAGCGGCCGGTAGGCCTGGGCGATCAGTTCCCAGGCCAGCGGGTTTTCCGGATGGCGGCGCAGGTAGCCGTCGAGCAGCTCGGCGGCCTGCTGGTGCCTTCCGGCCTGCAGCAGGCTGTCGGCCAGGTTGATCATCACCACCTGATTGTCGGGCAGCCGCTGCCGGGCCTGCTGCAGCCGGGCGATGGCGGTGTCGTGACGTTTCTGGGCGTTGTCCAGATCGGTCAGGGCATCGAGAACAAAGATATTGTTGCCGTGGCGGCCGGCCAGCTCGGTCAGCACCGTTCTGGCCGGTTCGTACTCGTTGATGGCCAGCAGGCCCAGCGCCTGGCCGTAGCGGGCGGCGTCGGGCTGCCAGTCGCCGCCCTGGGTGGCGGCCCGCTCGAAGTAGCGGTGCAGCTCGCTGGTGCTGGATTGCTGGAAGCGCACCATGATGCGGGCCTTGGCAAGCTGGAAGTCGAGGCTCGGCGGATATTGTTTGGCGGGGTATTCCGCCGCCCGGCTGCGGGCTTCGGCGATACGGCTGGCGGGCAGCGGGTGGGTCAGCAGCATCTGCGGCGGCGTGCTGGCAAACTGGTACTGCTCCGCCAGTTTCTGGAAGAAGCTGGCCATGGCGGCGGGATCGAAGCCGGCGTTGTGCAGCAGGCGCAGGCCGATGCGGTCCGCCTCGAATTCGTTGTCCCGGGTGTAGTTGATCGCCGACTGCATCTTCAGCCCCAGGGTGGTCTGCAGCGCGGCCATGCCCGCCTGGGGGTTGACCATGGCCAGCGCCACCGAGCCCACCAGACCGGCGATGGTCAGCGGGGTGCTGCGCGACTGGGATTCGAGATAGCGGGCGATATGGCGCTGGGTGACGTGGGTGATTTCGTGGGCCAGCACCGAGGCCAGCTCGCTTTCATTGGCGGCATTGAGGAACAGCCCCGAGTGGATTTGCACCACGCCGCCGAGGAAGGCGCTGGCGTTGATACTGTCGTCGCGGATCAGCAGGAACCGGAACGGAAAACGCACCGAGTCGGCCTGGGACAGCAGCTTGAGCCCGAGATCGGTGACGTACTCGTTGAGCACGGGATCGTCGATAATGGGCTGGTTGGCGCGGGCAAAACGGGTAAAGGCCTGGCCGAAGCGGGCTTCCCGCTCCACCGACATGGCACTGACCCCGGCGGTACCGATGTCGGGCAGGCTGTTGGCGGCCGCCACCGGCAGGGCCGTTGCCAGGGCGAAAGCCAGAGCCAGTTTGGTTGCGCGAAAACCCATTGCGAAAACCTTCTTGATGCTGCGTTAAACGCAGAATAACCCTCTGTATGTGGCGGAACAAGCATTGTTTGGTAAGGCGAACAAGGGGATAATGCGTTTCTTTTGACGGGGGTGGAATGGACCGGCTGGATGCGAGCGAGTGGCGTTGTCCGCTGCCGCTGATCAAGGTCAAGCTGTGGTTGAAGGCGGCCCGGGGCGGGCAGCAGCTGCGGCTGTTACTGAGCGATCCCGGCTCTCGCCAGGATATCCCCGCTTATGCCACCCGGGCCGGGCACCGGGTGCGGGTGGTCGCCGACGGCCCCCATCTTCTCGAACTCATTATCACCAAGGCACCATAAGGAAGTTTTTCATGCTGGATGTTCTCAAGCACTGGTATCGACAGCGCTTTTCCGATCCGGGTGCGGTCGCCCTGTTCCTGATCCTGTTGTTCGGCTTCGTGGTGGTGTATTTCATGGGCCATATCCTGGCGCCCTTTTTTGCCGCCATCGTGATCGCCTACCTGCTGGAGTGGCCGGTGAGCCGCATGGAGCGACTGGGACTGGGGCGGGGGCTGGCCGCCGGGGTGGTGCTGCTGTTGTTCGCGTTGCTGATGGTGCTGTCGTTGATCAGCATTGTGCCTTCCTTCCTGGTGCAGACCGCCAACCTGGCGCGGGAAGTGCCCACCATGATCAGCCGCACCCAGGAGGTGATGCTGACCCTGCCGGAGCAGTACCCCGAACTGGTGGACGTGACCCTGGTGCAGAGCATTCTCGATGATCTGCGCGCCCGGCTGCTGGGCTCGGCCGACGCCATTCTCAGCGTATCGATCAGCTCGCTCACCAACGCCGCCGTGTTGCTGGTGTATCTGATCCTGGTGTCGGTGCTGGTGTTCTTTATGCTCAAGGACAAACGCCACCTGCTGGAGGGCATCAGCCGGTTCCTGCCCCGCAACCGGGAGCTGGTGTCGCGGGTCTGGCTGGAGATGAACGGCCAGATTGCCAACTATGTGCGCGGCAAGGTCATCGAAATCCTGATCGTCGGCGGCGTCAGCTACGTCACCTTCATGCTGCTGGGGCTCAACTATGCGCTGCTGCTGGCGGTGCTGGTCGGCTTTTCGGTGCTGATCCCCTACATCGGTGCGGCGGCGGCGACGGTGCCGGTGGCCATGGTGGGGCTGTTCCAGTGGGGACTGAGCCCCGACTTCCTGTACCTGATGATCGCCTACGCCATCATTCAGGCGCTGGACGGCAACGTGCTGGTGCCCATCCTGTTTTCCGAGGCGGTCAACCTGCACCCCATCGCCATCATCGTCGCCGTGCTGGTGTTCGGCGGCCTGTGGGGCTTCTGGGGGGTGTTCTTCGCCATCCCGCTGGCCACCCTGGTGAAGGCGGTGATCAATGCCTGGCCCCGGCATGAAGATCTGCCGGCCGGCCAGCCGTAACCCTGTTTTATTGAAGACATTAAGGAACCACTAACAGTGAGAGAACATTTCGGCTCGCGCTTCGGATTTATCATGGCCGCCGCCGGGGCGGCGGTGGGGCTGGGCAACATCTGGGGCTTTCCCACCCAGGCGGCGAGCAACGGCGGCGGCGCCTTCCTCATCGCCTATCTGGTGCTGGTGCTGGTGCTGGCTTTTCCCATGCTGGTAATGGAAGTGGCCATCGGCCGCTATGGCCAGGCCAACCCGGTGGACTCGGTGCGCAAGCTGGGCAGGGGCGATGGGCAGAAGGCCATGGCCTCTTTGGTGGGCTATGCGGGCATGCTGGTGCCGAGCCTGGTGCTGTCGTTCTATGCCATCGTCGCCGGCTGGCTGCTGGCCTTCCTGGCGGCGGCGGTGACCCGCATCATGGGCTGGGACGCCGCCACCGAGTGGCTGCAGGCCTTCGGCCTGGCGCGCAATATCGTCTGGACCCTGGTGTTCTACCTGCTCACCATACTGGTGGTGCAGGCCGGGGTGCGCCGGGGTATCGAGCGCTGGTCGGCCCGGCTGATGCCGGCGCTGTTCGTGCTGTTCCTGCTGTTGTTCTTCTACATCCTGACCCAGAACGGCGCCATGGAAGGGCTGCGGCACTACCTGGTGCCGGACTTCGGCAAGGTGATGGAGCCGGATCTGCTGATCAGCGCCATGGGCCAGGCCTTCTTCTCGCTCACCATCGGCGGCTGCTCCATGCTGATGTACGGCTCCTACCTGAGCAAGCAGGAGAGCATTCCCGGCACCGCCTTCCAGGTGACGCTGATCGACACCGGGGTGGCCTTTCTCGCCGGCCTGGTGATACTGCCGGCGATGTTCGTGGCCATGAACAATGGGGTGACCATCTATGCGGAAGACGGCAGCCTGCTGAGTTCAGACACCCTGGTGTTCACCGTGCTGCCGGCGCTGTTCGATACCATGGGCCCGGTAGGGCTGGTGATGGCGCTGGTGTTCTTCGTGCTGATGGGCATCGCCGCGCTGACCTCGTCCATCTCCATGCTGGAGGTGCCGGTATCCTACACCACCGAGCGGTTCGGGGCCTCGCGCCCGCTGGTGACCTGGCTGCTGGGCGGCGGCCTGGCGCTGTTCAGCGTGGTCATCTGCCTGAATTTCGGCGCCCTGTTCGGCTTCGTCATCCGCCTGTCCACCCAGAATATCCAGCCGCTGGTGGGCCTGGGGTTCTGCCTGCTGGGCGGCTGGATGTGGGGCCGGGCCAAACTGTTCGAGGAACTGGTGCAGGGCACGCCCGAGCTGGGTGCCAGCCTGTTCTGGCGCGTCTGGCCCTGGTATGTGCGGCTGGTGTGCCCGCTGCTGGTGCTGCTGGTGATCGGCGCCAGCTGGTGAGTCATAGATGAATAAGGCAGGGACTCGTGATGGGGGACTCGGGACTGGAAGATCCCCAGTCCCCGATCCCCGGTCCCGGGGTCAATACAGCATGCTGTACAGCTTGCGGCGATAGCGGGAGGCCACCGGATCGGCGCCCATCGAGGTCAGCATGTCCAGGAAGTGCTTCTTGGCTTCCCCGAAGGCCAGGTCCTTTTGCAGGACTTCGATCAGCAGCTGCAGGGCTTCTTCCTGGCGGCCCGCCTGGAAGTACAGCACCGCCAGCTCCTGCTTCAATGCCATGGAGTCCGGGGTTTCGGCCAGCTTCTGCTCCAGCTCGCGCAGCTCGGGGCTGTCGGCGGCTTCTTCCGCCAGCTCCAGACGGGCCAGGATATGCTGGTACTGGCTGTCCTGATCCGCCATGCCGATGGTTGCCAGCAACTGCTTGGTTTCTTCCAGCTTGTTCAGCGCCAGGGCGGCTTCCGCCAGGCACAGCCGGATCGCCGGGGTATCGTCCAGGGCGCGGGCCTGCTGCAGCAGGCCGTAGGCCGCCTGCGGATCCAGCCCCAGGGTCTGCTTGGCCTGCTCCAGCAGCAGCTCGGCCTCGTTGGGCTGGTAGGGCTGCAGAAACGCCTTGATGCCGGCTTCATCCTGCGGACCTTCCAGCACGTCCACCGGCTGGCCGTCCTTGAACGCCACCATGGCCGGCAGTGCCTGCAGGCCGAGCTGGACCGCCAGGCTCTGCAGCTGCGGGTCGGCCACGTCGACCTTGGCCAGATCGATATGCGCGCTGTCGGCTCCGATGAGACGCTCCAGCACAGGGGTCATGGCCTGGCATTCAGGCACCTGCTGGGCGTGAAAATAAATCACCACCGTCTTGCTCATGGAGGCCTCGATCAGCGCCTGCTGGAAATTCTGTACAGTGATATCAACGATCATAAACAGCGTCTCATTAAGGGTTTATGGTTAAGTTGGGTTGCGGGCCGGTAATTTCAAGGTCGAAGGGCAAATCCGCCGGGCGGAGCCGGTGCGGCGGGTCGCCGCCGGCGTGGCCGAGGGCGAGGGTCAGCCAGGCCGGTCCCAGGGGATACTGGTAGAGCCGGTACGGCTGCGCGTCGAGCAGGGCGGTGGCGCTGTCCGGCTGCCAGTGCACCCGCTGCAGGTTGTTGGCGATGCCGCCGCCGCCGGCCTTGAGCACCGCCTCCTTCACCGTCCACAGGCGGATGAAATCCCGGGTAGGGTGGGCGCTTTGCGCCAGCCACTGCTGCTCCGGGGCGCTCAGGTAACGGCGGGCCAGTCGTTGGATCTGCGCGGGATCCAGCTGGCGGCTTTCCAGATCCACCCCGAGATCGCCGTGGTTGCCGATGGCCAGGGCCAGGTAGTGGCCGCTGTGGCTGAGGTTGAAGTACCAGCCCGGCGGCTCGAGCTGCGGTTTGCCCCGGTCGTCGATCCGTATCGCGATCTGCGCCGGATCCTGCTGCAGGCGTTCGGCCAGCAGCCGGCGCAGCAGGTAGCGGCCGAGCAAAAACAGTGTCGCCTGGCGCGGATGATTCATGCTGTCGAGCCGT
Source organism: Zobellella endophytica (assembly GCF_003012775.1). Taxonomy (GTDB): domain Bacteria; phylum Pseudomonadota; class Gammaproteobacteria; order Enterobacterales; family Aeromonadaceae; genus Oceanimonas; species Oceanimonas endophytica. Next base: position 259,063 of record NZ_PXYG01000005.1, read on the forward strand.
GCCAGTTCGGCGGAAGCCAGGAAATTCCGGGCGTTGGCGGGCAGTTTTATGGCTGCACTGTCACAAATCAGTAATTCGGTGACAATATCGTTGTTTCTGCTCATATTCTCTTTTGCAAAAGACCCGGGTTCTGCACTAGTATCTTCCAAATCGATAGCCGGTTGCCATTATTCGTATGAAAAAGGTCATTATTCTAAGTAGTTTGCTTTTAGTTGCCGGTTGCAGCAGCACGCCGGACGCGAAGTCGGGCAAGAAGATGACGGGCAAGAAAAGCACCTCTTCCCTGACCTACAGCATCAGTACCGGTCCGATGAAGCCCAAGCGCATGCCGGGCACCATCAAGGATTTGCACCAGGTGTACCAGCGCTGGCGAGGCGTACCTTACCGCTTCGGCGGGGTGGATGCCCGGGGCATAGACTGTTCCGCCTTCACCCGCACCATGTATCAGGAAGTATTCGGCATGGAATTACCCAGAAGTACCTATGAGCAGGTGCACCTGGGACGGGAAATCACCAAAAACGAACTGCAGCCAGGGGATTTGGTGTTTTTCCGTATCGGCAACGGTACCCAGCACAACGGCATCTACGTGGGCGACGGCAAGTTCGCCCACGCTTCTTCCAGCGTGGGGGTGACCATTTCCCGGCTGGACAACGTCTACTGGCGCAGCCGCTACTGGCAGGCCCGCCGCCTGCTGGACGATATCTGAAACGCGGGGACTGTTGACTGGGGATGTGAGGCATCAAGAATATCCCCAGTCCCCAGTCCCCAGTCCCCAGTCCCCAGTCCCCAGTCCCCAGTCCCCAGTCCCCAGTCCCCAGTCCCCAGTCCCCAGTTATTTCCCCTGAAAACGATTCAGTTCATTCATGATCTGCAGCAGCAGTGACAGCTCCGGGTTGGCGTCGGGCTTGGCCCGGTAGTCCTCGGCCCGCAGCAGCCGGAAATCCCCCCGCCGGTTGAACAGGGTGATGTCGTCCCGCTGGTAGATGGCGTATTCCTCGTCCCCCGAGGCCAGCCGCCAGCGTTGCGGGTCTTCCTGGAACAGGGACTGGCCGGCGGCGTAGCTGCGGTGCGGGCTCTGTACGCCCAGCGCCTGGTGCATCAGGGTCGGGATCAGATCCAGGTGGCTGGTCGGGTGGGCGTATTGCGCCGGCTGGGACCGGCCCGGCCAGGCGATCACCAGCGGTACGTGCAGCTGTTGGGGCGAGTAGGCGTTGCCGAAGCCCCAGGTGTTGTTGCCGTTGTCGTTGAACTCCATACCGTGGCCGGAGGTGACGATGATCAGGGTGTCCCGCCGGGAGGGCGAGGGCAGCGTCGCCAGCAGTTGGCCCAGCAGCTGGTCGGTGTAGAAGACGGCGTTGCGGTAGCGGTTGAACAGCGCCAGGCGCTGCTCGTCCCGGTAGCTGTCGGCGGGATTGATGCGCTCCAGCGACGGCTGGAAGGGGCCGCGCTGGTGCTCGGGCAGATCGAGCCGGCTCAGGGCATCGAGATAGAGGTAGGAGAACCAGGGACGGGCCTCGTGCTGCTGGCCCAGCCAGTCGCCGAACCGGGCCAGCACCTCGGCATCCCCGGCGGCGCCGGCGGTGGCCGGGGTCAGGGGCTGATTGCGCAGGGCGGAGAAGATGGCGTCCTGGTACAGCGGGGCCTCGAGCCCGCCGCTGGCGAACAGGCCGAAGCGGTAATCCTGGCGTTGCAGCTCGTCGATCAACACCGGCGTGATGCCCTCGGCCTCGGCATCGCGGCGGTAGTGGGCCGGCAGGCTGTAGAACAGGCTGAACAGGGCGGACTCCGCCTCGTTGCCGGCGCTCAGGTGATTGTCGAAGCGCAGGTGGCGGTCGGCGAAACGGCTGAGGTTGGGCATGGTGATGTCGTCCAGCATGTCGGCGCGCAGGCCGTCCGCCACCACCAGCAGGATATTGGGCGCCAGATCCGGGGCCTGGACCGCCAGCGGGCGCAGAGGATAGTTGAGCCGCTGCGGGGGCGTGCCGGCGGCGCGGGCGGCCTGCTGGCGGTATTCATCTTCGTCCAGCCAGCCCTGCTTGATCAGGAAGGTCTTGGCGGTCATCGGGTAGGACAGCGGGAAGTTGGCCTTCTGCTCGGTGATGGCGGGGTAGAGGGTGGCGTCGGCCCAGATATGCATGCTGTGGGTCAGAAAGAAGCTCACCAGCAGCGGCAACACCAGCGGCAGGGTGAGGGAGCGCCGGCGGCGCTGGCTCCAGCGCCACAGCCAGGCCGCCAGCCAGAGCTCCGCCAGGAACAGCAGCGGCACCCACACGAACAGCCAGCCCCAGCCCGAGGCTTCCTCCGCCTGGGCCTGATCCAGCAGCAGGCGCCAGACGGTTGGGTTCAGGTGGAACTTGAACAGGCTGAATACCTGGGTGTCCACCAGCAGCAGGGTCAGGGCGCCGGTGGCGATGGCCGCGCCGAGCAACTGCACCGCCCGCAGCCGGGGAAACAGGAAGGTGAGCGGGAACAGCGTCAGCAGGTAGGTAAAAAAGGTCAGGAAGGCAAAATGGCCGACCCAGCTCACCAGCATGTAACCGGCCCCGAGCAGGGTATCGGGCCAGCCGGTGGCCAGCAGGTAGCGGCTCGACACCGCCATGGCCAGCAGGATATTGAAGAACACAAACCAATGACCCCACCCGATCAAGCGGGAGACATTATCGCGATAGAGGTTACCGGTTTCGACCATGGGAGCAGACGCTTAGGCTAACAAAAAGGCGCTTAGTGCGCCCCTTTTTGGGTATCGACGGAGCCGGTGAGCACCTTGGCGAACTTGTCGGCAATGGCCTGACGCTGCCCCGGGGCCACCTGATGGTTGATGATATGGGTCGCCAGGTTGCCCAGCACCATCAATCTGAGATCCGCCGGGGCCTGGTGCTTGTCCATCACGGCTTCCAGCTCGCTCAGCAGTTGGTCAAATTGTTTATCGTACTTGGAAATGATAGGCATGGGCGTTCAATCATGTAACTTAGTGACAGGCCGACTATAATACCCCACCCCTTCTGGCAACTCTATGGCAATCTTTTATGAGCTTGGATATTGAACATATCATAGTGCACTCCCTGTTTCTGGACGAACAGGGGCAGACCCAGCTTGCCACCCGCGAACAGGAACTGGCCACGGGGCCGGCGGTGAACCAGCTGATGGGCGAGCTGCATCATATCTACAACACCAAGGCGGGCAAGGTGTTCGGCTACTTCAACGAGGAAGACGACAGTTTTCGCGATCTGGTGCGGCGGGTGGAAGATCAGAGCCTGACCTTCGCCGCCTTTTCCCATCTGGCGGCCGAGCGGCTGCAGGCCGAGCTCAAGCGGCTGGACATGAACGAGGCTGGCGTGCTGCTGTTCGTGCGCTACCGGTGGCTGGGTGCCCACTACCTGCTGATCGCCCTGCTCGACAACAAGGACAGCGTGACCGTGACCGACAAGCTGGAAGTCAGCCACGCCAGCTACCTGGATCTGGGCAAGATGCAGCTCGCCGCCCGCCTGGATCTGACCGAGCTGCAGAGCCGGCCCGAATCGCACCGTTACTTTTCCTTTATCAAGGGACGGGCCGGGCGCAAGGTGTCGGATTTCTTCCTCAACTTCCTGTCCTGTGTCGAAGGCATGGATCCCAAGGCCCAGAGCCAGGGGCTGCTGAAGGCGGTGGACGAGTATTGCGAGTCGCGCCAGCTCAGTGCCGAGGAAAAGCTGGAAAGCAAGGCGCTGGTGAACAAGTACTGCCGGGAGCAGCTCAAGGAGGGCGAGGAGCTGGAGTTGCGCGAGCTGTCGGCGGAGCTGGGCACCGATGACGATCTGGACTTCTACCAGTTCGTCAGCGAGGAATACCAGCTGGAGGACAAGTTTCCGGTGGACAGGTCCGCGCTCAAGGGACTGACCAAGTACGTCGGCTCCGGCGGCGGCCTGACTATCAGCTTCGATCAGAAGCTGCTGGGAGAACGCGTGCAGTACGATGCGGCCACCGATACCCTGGTGATCAAGGGCACGCCGCCCAACCTGAAGGCCCAGCTGCAGGGCAAGCATTAAGACTGACTCTTGGTCACAAGTCCGGCTGTCTGATTTGACATAGCGAAGAGGCAACAGGGCCACCTCCGCCGACACGCCGTGAATACATCCATGTAGGCTCGCACATGCCATCCCTGGCATGTGACGGTCGGCAGAGGTAATCCCTGTTACCTCTTTATCAAGCCCCGACGCTGTCTGAAGGTAGTGCCGGCAGGCGGCTGCGGAGCGATAGAGAGGACAAAGGGCGCAGCGAAGCCGGCCCTCCGCGCCAGGGAGGGCGCGGCGGAGCCCCCATGGATGGGTTTACGGTGTGCCGGAGGAGCAGTGCGCTTTGGCCGACGTTTGACGCCTTATCATCAACAAAAACTTGTGACTGAGAGTCAGGCATTAAGAAGGGTGGGGCGGCATCCTGCCGCCCCGGGACTGTAGCAAGTAGGCATACTTGAGACAGGAACAGGGAAATGCGATGGCGGCCAGTCTAGAAGCTGTGATAGCTTTGTTGAACTGAATTAAATAGATAGCGTTAATCGAGTTTATCAATGAGTCGCTGGCCCAGCCTGAAACAGCTTACCTACCTGGTGGCACTGGATGAACACCAGAACTTCAATCGTGCCGCCAAGGCCTGCTTCGTCAGCCAGTCCACCCTCAGCACCGGCCTGCAGAACCTGGAGAGCCTGCTCGGCGGCGAGCTGATCGAGCGGGATCATAAGGCCTTCGTGATGACGCCCCTGGGGCGGCAGGTGGTGGCCCGGGCGCGGGAGCTGCTGGCCCAGACCCGGGAGCTGATGGAACTGGTGGAAGGGCAGAAGGGCGCCATGAAAGGGGCCATCCGCCTGGGCTGCATCCCCACCATAGCGCCATTCCTGCTGAGCGGGCTGGTGCAGTCGTGCCGCGGCCGTTATCCCGAACTGCAGCTGTTGCTGCGCGAGGACACCACGGCGCAGTTGCTGGCGCTGCTGCGGGCCGGCGAGCTGGATCTGCTGTTGCTGGCGCTGCCGACCGAGACCGAGGGCCTGCATACCCGCATCCTCGGCCAGGATCCCTTCGTATTGGTGATGCACCAGGAGCAGGCCCGTCATCTCAGCTCGCCGGTGAACTACATCGACCTGCCGGATCAGAGCATTTTTCTGCTGGAGCAGGAGCACTGCCTGACCGAGCACGCGGTCAGTGCCTGCAAGCTGACCGACAGGCGCAAGGTCAACCCCTTCGCCGCCACCAGTCTGCACACCCTGGTGCAGATGGTGGGCGCCGGCCTCGGCACCACCTTCCTGCCGCAGATGGCGATCGACGCGGGCATTCTCGACAACACCGATATCATCGCCATGGCCCCCCAGGGCGACAAGGCCTACCGGGATATCGGCCTGGTATGGCGGCCCACCGCCACCCGGGTGGAGACCTTCTACCGGCTGGGCGATCTGGTGACCGAGTTGCTGTAACGAAAAGCGGAGTGCCGGGGCACTCCGCTTTGTTTTTTCCGGGGCATCCCGGCGCCGTTACGAACCGGCGCGGATCAGATGGTCGAAGGCGCCCAGGGCGGCGGTGGCGCCGGCGCCCATGGAGATGACGATCTGCTTGTAGGGCACCGTGGTGGCGTCGCCGGCGGCGAACACGCCGGCCATGGAGGTGGCGCCCCGGTTGTCGATCACCACTTCGCCGGAGCGGGTCAGTTCCACCTCGCTGCCGCGCAGGAACTCGGTGTTGGGCACCAGGCCTATCTGCACGAAGATGCCCGCCAGCTCCAGCCGCTTGCTGTCGCCGCTGACCCGGTCGGTGTACTGCATGCCGGTTACCTTGCTGCCGTCGCCCAGCACTTCGGTGGTCTGCGCATTCATGATGATGTCGATGTTGCCCATGGAGCGGGCCTTGCGCTGCAGCACCTCGTCGGCGCGCAGGGTGTCGGCGAACTCCAGCACGGTGACGTGCTCGACGATGCCGGCCAGGTCGATGGCCGCCTCTATCCCTGAGTTGCCGCCGCCGACCACGGCCACCTTCTTGCCCTTGAAGAAGGGGCCATCACAGTGCGGGCAGTAGGCCACGCCCCTGGTGCGGTACTCGGCCTCGCCGGGCACGTTCAGCTCGCGCCAGCGGGCGCCGGTGGCCAGGATCACCGCTTTGCTTTTGAGGGTGGCGCCGGTGGCCAGGGGCAGCTCGATAAGTTCGCCGCGGCGGATGCCGGCGGCCCGCTGGTCGGTGATGATGTCGACCCCGTATTCCCTGACGTGCTGCTCCAGGCTGGCGGCCAGCTTCGGGCCCTCGGTGTAGGGCACGGAAATGAAGTTTTCGATGCCGACCGTGTCCATTACCTGACCGCCGAAGCGCTCGGCCACCAGGCCGGTGCGGATGCCCTTGCGGGCGGCGTAGATGGCGGCGGCGGCACCGGCCGGGCCACCGCCGACGATCAGCACGTCGTAGGGGGCCTTGTCATCGAGGGCGGCGGCCGTGCGCTCGGCGGCGCCGGTGTCGACCTTGCCGATGATCTCTTCCAGGCTCATGCGGCCCTGGCCGAAGTGCTCGCCGTTGAGGTAGACGGCGGGCACCGCCATCACCTGGCGTTCGTTCACCTCGTCCTGGAACAGGGCGCCGTCGATCATCACGTGGCTGATGTTGGGGTTCAGGTTCGCCATCAGGTTCAGCGCCTGCACCACGTCCGGGCAGTTCTGGCAGGACAGGGAGATATAGGTTTCAAAGTGGTATTGGCCCTCGAGGTTGCGGACCTGCTCCAGCAACTCGGGGGAGGCCTTGGACGGATGACCGCCGGCCTGCAGCAGGGCCAGTACCAGCGAGGTGAATTCGTGGCCCATGGGGATACCGGCGAAGCTGACCCTGGGGGCTTCACCCTGGCGGGCGATGCTCATGCTGGGAGTGCGGCTGGCGGCGGCTTGCTCGAGGCTGATCTTGCCGGAAAGCCCGCTGATCTCGGTGGCCAGTTCCAGCAGTTCTTTTGATTTGGGGTTGTCATCACCGGACACGCTGACTGCTATCGGAGAGACGATGTTCTGCAGATAGGTGTCCAGTTGTTTTTTGAGATTAGCATCTAACATGGTCGTGTCCTGTGCCGAATTTTGGGTATAAAAAACCCGGCCCGCCGACCGGATGAAGGATCATCGCGGCGAGCCGGGGTTCATGGCCTGGGTGTCAGATCTTGCCGACCAGGTCCAGGGACGGGGCCAGGGTGGCTTCGCCTTCCTGCCACTTGGCGGGGCAGACTTCGCCCGGGTGGGCGGCCACGTACTGGGCGGCCTTGATCTTGCGCACCAGGTCGGAGGCGTCGCGGCCAATGCCTTCGGCGGTCACTTCGATGGCCTGGATCACGCCCTGGGGGTCGATGATGAAGGTGGCACGGTCGGCCAGGCCCTGGCCTTCACGCATTACCCCGAAGTTGTTGGTGATGGTGCCGGTCTGGTCGCCCAGCATGTAGTACTGGATCTTGCCGATGGTCTCGGAGCTGTCGTGCCAGGCTTTGTGGGTGAAGTGGGTGTCGGTGGACACGGAATACACTTCAACGCCCATCTTCTGCAGTTCGACATAGTGGTCGGCCAGATCGCCCAGCTCGGTGGGGCAGACGAAGGTGAAGTCGGCCGGGTAGAAGAACACGACGGACCACTTGCCTTTCAGATCGGCTTCGGTCACTTCCACGAACTTACCCTGGTGATAAGCCTGGGCGGTAAAGGGTTTGATTTCGGTATTGATGGAAACGGCCATGGTGAGCTCCTTTATTTCCGTGAGTGGATGAGTGTTTCTCTGGTACGCCGTTCATACTAGGTGCTCCGAACTATCGAATAAAGTCATTATTTTCTATTGATTCAATTGGTAAATTCGATTGGAAGCCGTTCGCTCCCCGGTGGTGGCCTCCGCCGGGACCGATTTTTTTATCGGTGCCGCTGCCGGCGGGATACGGGCGGCCGGCGGCGTGTTCAGGCGCCGGCCGTGCGTCTGGCAAAAATGATAAAACAACAACAAGCCGGCCCGGGCGCTGCCGATACCCTGGTTGCTGCGTGGTTTTTTGCGACTGCAAAAAACCGGAACCGACCGCAGACAGGATTTAAAACGTGTGTTTAAATGCAGTTGTCACCGGCGCTGCCGGGGAGGCGGGGAAAAATAATCAAACCTTGGAGTTTGGTCGGGATAATTTATTGCATATGTAATTTAATTACGTAACTTTAAAACTCAATATCCTGTCTTGGTCCAGTTGTTCATGGCCGTTACATCCAGCAAATATGCGATTTTAAAGCCTAAATACTTTGGTCGTAGCCGGTGGTCGTTGTGTGACATGTGTTGTGTTTTTGTGAAATCAGATCTTGATCTTGTGGGGATTTTTACGCAACTTAATAGGCGTACGGCAACGCAGAACAAACGGAAACGTGGATCACGACAGGCGCACAAGACGGTAGCAGAAATAACAGCCTGGCTGCGGAGCAAAACAAAAAACCACTGCCAACATCAGCAAGCTGGATCCGCCATGCTCGATTTGCTGGTTTGACAGGGAAGTTTCAAGCCTCTGAACAAGAGTGGCGCAACCCTAACAAGACAGGACGGACACCATGCCATACGCAAGCGACGTTGATACCCTCACTTCATTGATCAAGCAAAACCCGAGCTGGAGCGCCATCAAGCCGGAGCACGCCGCCCGCATGCGCGCCCAGAACAAATTCAAGACCGGCCTGGACATCGCCAGGTACACCGCCGGCATCATGCGCGAGGACATGGCCAACTACGACAGGGACTCCTCCCGGTACACCCAGTCCCTCGGCTGCTGGCACGGCTTCATCGGCCAGCAGAAGCTGATTTCCATCAAGAAGCACTTCGGCAGCACCAAGCGCCGCTACCTGTACCTGTCCGGCTGGATGGTGGCGGCCCTGCGCTCCGAGTTCGGTCCGCTGCCGGATCAGTCCATGCACGAGAAAACCTCGGTGCCGGCGCTGATCGAAGAGCTCTACACCTTCCTGCGCCAGGCGGACTCCTGGGAGCTGAACCACCTGTTCCGCGCCTTGGAAGAGGCCCGGCAAGCCGGTGACAGCGCCAAGGCCAAGGCCATTGAAGCCCAGATCGACAACCATGAAACCCACATAGTGCCGATCATCGCCGACATCGACGCCGGTTTCGGCAACGCCGAGGCGACCTACCTGCTGGCCAAGAAGATGATCGAAGCGGGCGCCTGCTGCATCCAGATCGAGAACCAGGTGTCCGACGAGAAGCAGTGCGGCCACCAGGACGGCAAGGTGACCGTGCCCCATGCCGACTTCCTGGCCAAGATCAACGCGGTGCGCTTGGCCTTCCTCGAACTGGGGGTGGACGACGGCGTCATAGTGGCGCGCACCGACTCCCTCGGCGCCGGCCTGACCAAGCAGATCGCGGTGACCGACGAGCCGGGCGATCTGGGCGATCAGTACAACAGCTTTATCGATGGCGAGGTGATTAACAGTGCCGCCGACATCAACAACGGCGACGTGGTCATCAAGCAGAACGGCAAGCTGGTGAAACCCAAGCGTCTGGCGTCCGGCCTGTTCTGCTTCCGGGAAGGCTCCGGCGAAGACCGGGTGGTGATGGACTGTATTGCCAGCCTGCAGCACGGCGCCGACCTGTTGTGGATCGAAACCGAGAAGCCGCACGTGGGCCAGATTGCCGGCATGGTGAACCGCATCCGTGAAGTCGTGCCCAACGCCAAGCTGGTGTACAACAACAGCCCGTCGTTCAACTGGACCCTGAACTTCCGCCAGCAGGTATTCGATGCCTGGTCCGCCGAAGGCCGGGACCTGTCCGCCTACGACCGTGCCAGGCTGATGAGCGCCGACTACGACAACACTGAGCTGGGCCGCCTGGCCGACGAGTGGACCGCCAACTTCCAGCGCGACGCGGCGCGGGAAGCGGGCATCTTCCACCACCTGATCACGCTGCCGACCTACCACACCGCGGCCCTGTCCACCGACAACCTGGCCAAGGGCTACTTCGGCGAGGAAGGCATGCTGGCCTATGTGGCCGGGGTACAGCGCCAGGAAATCCGCCAGGGCATCGCCACCGTCAAGCACCAGGACATGGCCGGCTCCAACATCGGCGACGATCACAAGGAGTTCTTCGCCGGCGAGGCGGCGCTGAAGGCGGGCGGCAAGGACAATACCATGGGCCAGTTCGAGAACATCTGAGTGCAATAACAGGGTCAACAAAAAATAAAAAAACAATATAAAATCTAGGTCCACTCGTTTTGGCAGCCTCCGGGCTGCTTTTTTCGTGCTGAGGGAACGCGGGGTGTTAAGTAAACAGGTACAGTGCCGATAAGGATTCCAGGCCACCCGATCTTCGGGCCGAAAGGCCGCCACCGGATGGCACGGTCAGGATCCAACCGGTGCAGGAATTCACTCAGAGGGACGCTGAAAGGTATGGTAGAGATAAAAAAGACGGCGCTGTCGGCCAAGTTGTTTGTGGCAACCGGGTTGATGTTGCTGCTCAGTATTCTGATCCTCAACGGTGTGGTCAGCCTGTTCCTGCAGCGAACCGCCGGGCAGGTGAGCGCGGACACCTCCCGGGTGCTGGTGCGGGAAGTCACAGAACGCCTGCACAGCCAGGCCGGCGAGGCCGGTACCCGGCTGTCCGGCTTTATCAATGAAAGTTTCCGTTCGCCGCTGACCCTGGCGGCAATACTGGCGGATAACGCCGCGGCGTCGGCATCTGAGCGGCTCGGCCGGGAGCAGGTGGTGGCGCTGAACAGGCAACTGCTGACCGCCAACCGGCAGTTGGGCTCCAGTTACAGCCAGTTTGAGGCCAACGCCTATGACGGCGACGATGCCCGGTTCCGCCACGGCTACGACCACTCGGTGGCCGGCGCCGGCAGCCTGGAGGTCTATGTGGTGCGCCATCAGGACGGGCGCCTGGAGCAGCAGGTGATCGGCGACGCGGCGGAAAAGCACGATCAGGCGCGTAACGAATTCGGCGTGCGCAACGCCGAGTGGTACCTGTGTCCGATGGAAACCGGCAAGCCCTGCCTGATGGAACCCTACCTGTACGAAATCAAGCCCGGCTACAGCGAGCTGATGACCAGCCTGACGGTGCCGATCATGTCGGAAGGGCGCTTCCTCGGGGTGGCGGGTTCGGATATCAACCTGCCCGCCTTCCAGCAGCAACTGGTGCAACTGGCCGGCTCGCTCTACCAGGGCCGGGCCGAGGTGCTGCTGCTCAGCAGCCAGGGGCTGATCGTTGCCTCCAGCCGCTATCCCGACAAATTGGGGCGGCCGCTGCAGGAGGCGGTGAGCGGTGACGAACTGGCGCCGTTGCAGGCGCTGGCCCGGGGCGAACCCGGGCAGCCGTCGCTCGATCGGCTTTACGGCGCCTACCGGATGGAGATAGCGGCGACCGGAACCCGCTGGTCGCTGCTGATCAGCGTGCCCCGGGAGGTGGCCCTGGCCGAGGTCGCGGCCCTGGAGGCCGGGCTGGCCACCGGGGTGCGCGAGCTGACCCGGCAGCAGTGGCTGGCCGGCGGCCTCATCATCCTGGCTGGGGTCGGGCTGATGGTGCTGCTGGTACGGACCATCACCCGGCCGTTGAACATCATGAACGAGCGTATCGGCAGCCTCGGCAGCGCCGAGGGGGATCTGACCCGTTCGGTGACCATCGATACCCACCGGGAGCTGATTTCCCTGGCGGGCGGCTTCAATGCCTTTATCGAGAAGTTACGGGGGCTGGTTGGCGGCCTCAAGCAAACCGGCCGGCAGGTCGGGCAAGAGTCGGAAAACGGCGCCCGGCTGGCCGGCCGGATGCACGAGCAGGTCGGTCGGCAGCACCGGGAAATCGACTCGGTGGTGACCGCCATGAACGAGATGAGCGTGGCGGCGGGGGAAGTGGCTCGTTTTTCCGAGCAGGCGGCGATCGAAGCCGACCAGGCCAACCAGGCGCTGAAAGGCACCCAGCACCGGCTGGCCGGCACCGTGGACGACATCGGGCTGCTGGCCACGGAGGTACTGGACGCGGCCCGGGCGGTCAATCAGGTAGCGGAGCGCAGCGAGGCCATCAACGGCATCCTGGAGGTGATCCGCACCATTGCCGAACAGACCAACCTGCTGGCGCTGAACGCGGCCATCGAGGCGGCCCGGGCCGGCGAGCAGGGACGTGGCTTTGCGGTGGTGGCCGACGAGGTACGGGCGCTGGCGGCCAAGACCCGTCAGTCCACCGATGATATCGCCGAGCTGATCGGGCGGCTCAACCGGCAGGTGGGCACCACGGTGCAGCTCATGGAGCAGGGGGCGTCCCGCGCCGAGCAGACGTCGGCCGGCTCCAGGGAGTCGTATGAGGAATTGACGCGGGTGGTGGGACTGATCGACGTCATCAGCGAACACGTGACCCAGATGGCAACCTCTGCCGAGGAGCAGAGCGCGGTGTCCGACGACATCAACCGCAACCTCAGCTCCCTGGGCGAGGCGGCCGTCGAGCTGGCGGAACTGGCCGGGCAGGTGGGGGAACACGGCCAGCGGCTGAGCAGCCTGTCATCGGGGCTGGATCGGGAACTGGGCCGGCTCCGGACCTGAGCACCGGCCAACGGCTTGTTATCCAGGTGTTATAATTGGCGTCATACTGAGCTGTCGACGGCCGGCCCGTTTTCCTGATGCGCCGGCGGGCGCTGGGAGTGACGCCATGACCAACCCGAACAATGCCACCGCGAACACGGTACACCAGGCCCTGTTTATCGGTGCCAATGCCCTTGATATTCCCACCCTGCGGATACTGCGGGATGATGGTTCCCTCTACGCGGACGCCTCTCCGCCGGTGCTGGATCGGGAGACGGCGCTGAGAATGTACGACAGCATGGTGTTTATCCGCATCCTGGACGAACGCATGCTGGCGGCCCAGCGCCAGGGGCGGATCAGCTTCTACATGCAGTGCCTGGGAGAGGAGGCGGCCACCGTGGCCAGCGCCGCCGCCCTCGACCGGCAGGACATGATCATGGCCCAGTACCGGGAGCAGGGCGCCCTGCGTTACCGGGGCTTCACCCTGGCCCAGTTCATGAACCAGCTGTTTTCCAACGAGCGGGACCTGGGCAAGGGCCGGCAGATGCCGGTGCACTACGGCAGCCGGGACATTCACTTCATGACCATTTCCTCGCCGCTCGCGACCCAGATCCCCCAGGCCAGCGGTTACGCCTATGCCCAGCGGCTGCAGGGCCTGGACAATACCACCCTGTGCTATTTCGGCGAGGGGGCCGCCTCGGAGGGAGACTTTCACGCCGGGCTGAACATGGCGGCGGTGCTGCAGGCGCCGGTGATCTTCTTCTGCCGCAACAACGGCTACGCCATCTCCACCCCGGCCAGCGAACAGTTTATCGGCGACGGCATCGCCTGCCGGGCGGTCGGCTACGGCATCCAGGCGATCCGGGTGGACGGCGCCGACGCCCTGGCGGTGTACGAGGCGACCCGGCTGGCGCGCAAGCAGGCCATCGAGCAGCAGGAGCCGGTACTGGTGGAGGCCGTCGCCTACCGGCTGGGGGCCCATTCTTCCTCCGACGACCCCAGCGGTTACCGCTCCAGGGAGGAAGAGGAGCGCTGGCGCAAGCAGGATCCCATCGCCCGCTACCGGTTGTGGCTGGTGAACCGGGGCTGGCTGGACGAGGCCGCCGACCAGATTGCCACCGACGCCCTGCGCCAGGAGATCCTGGAGGCGCTGAAGGAGGCGGAGCAAGTACCCAAGCCCCATATCGATACCCTGATCAGCGACGTCTACGCCGAGCCCACCGCCGGGCTGCGGGCCCAGCTCGAGGCGCTCAAGGAGCATATACGGCACTATCCGGATGCCTATCCGGCGACCGCGGGGAGGCTCGACTGATGGCTCAGATGAATATGCTGCAGGCGATCAACAACGCCCTGGATCTGGCGATGGCGCGGGATGACGGTGTGGTCTGCTTCGGGGAAGATGTCGGCCATTTCGGCGGCGTGTTCCGCGCCACCAGCAAGCTGCAGGACAAATACGGCAGGCAGCGCTGCTTCAACACCCCGCTCACCGAGCAGGGCATCATCGGTTTCGCCAACGGCATGGCGGCCCAGGGGCTCAAGCCGGTGGCCGAAATCCAGTTCGCCGATTACATCTACCCGGCGTTTGATCAGATAGTCAACGAAACCGCCAAGTTCCGCTATCGCTCCGGCGATCAGTTCAATGTGGGGGGCCTGGTGATCCGCACTCCCTACGGCGGCGGCATCGCCGGCGGCCACTATCACAGCCAGTCGCCGGAGGCCTATTTCGCCCATACTCCCGGCCTGCGTGTGGTGGTGCCGCGGGATCCGGCCCAGGCCAAGGGACTGCTGCTGGCGGCCATCGCCTGCCCGGATCCGGTGCTGTTTTTCGAACCCAAACGACTCTACCGTGCCGCCGTCGGCGAGGTGGAGGAAGACTACTACGAGTTGCCGCTCGACCAGGCCGAGGTGCTGCAGGCGGGCACCGACGTGACGGTGGTGGCCTGGGGCGCCCAGTTGGAGGTGGTGCAGAAGGCGGTGGCCCTGGCGAAGAACGAGGGGATTTCCTGCGAGCTTATCGATCTGCGCAGCATCGCGCCCTGGGACGCGGACACCGTGGCCGAGTCGGTGCTGAAAACCGGCCGGCTGGTGATCAACCACGAGGCGCCGCTCACCGGCGGCTTCGCCGGGGAGATCGCCGCCACCATCCAGCAGCGCTGTTTCCTGTACCTGGAAAGCCCCATCGCCCGGGTGTGCGGCCTGGACACCCCCTATCCGCTGGCGCTGGAAAAGGAATACATGGCGGATCACCTGAAAACCTTCGACGCCATCGTGTGTTCGGTCAACTTCTGAGAGGGCAGCATGAAGCAGGATTTTTATCTGCCGGATATTGGTGAAGGCATAGTGGAATGCGAACTGGTGGAGTGGCTGGTGGCCGAAGGGGAGCGGGTGGCGGAGGATCAGGCCATCTGCGACGTGATGACCGACAAGGCACTGGTGCAGATACCGGCGGTGCATGGCGGCACCATTACCCGGCTCCATGTGGCCAAGGGGGAAATGGCGCGGGTGCATGCGCCCCTGTTCGAGATGGAGATCGAAGACCGGGGCGAGGATAACAGGCCGGCCGCGCCGGTATCCGCCGCACCCGGGTCGAAAGACGAAATCGGGCAAGACGAAACCGGGCAGGAAGACCAAGCCGACCGGACGCCGGCGGTGTCTGCACCGCCCGAGTCTGTACCGGGAAACGGGGCCAAGGCGGTGGCCAGCCCGGCGGTGCGGCGGCTGGCCCGGGAGCATGACCTGGAACTCGGCCAGGTTCCCGGCTCGGGGGACAAGGGCCGGGTCTACAAGGAAGATATCGAGGCCTACCTGGCCGGGCGCGACGTGGGCGGCGAGCCGGCGCCAGCGGTGACCGGAACGGTGGCGGAAGAGGCCGGTGAAGTCGAGCCGCTCAGGGGGGTGCGCGCGGCCATGGCCCGGCAGATGACCGCCTCGCTCGGGATCCCGCAGTTTACCTTCTGTGACGAGCTCAGCCTGGGCGAACTGCTGCGGCTCAAGGAGAAGCTGAAGGTGTCCTTTGCCGAAGAAGGGGTTCGGCTGACCCTGCTGGCCTTCTTCATCAAGGCGCTGTCGCTGGCCCTGAAGGACTTTCCCCTGCTCAACAGCCGGCTCGATGCGGAGGCCACCGGGCTGATCCGGCCGAGTGGCCACCATATCGGGGTGGCGGTGGATACCGAGGCCGGGCTGCTGGTGCCCAACATCAAGCACTGCGAGCAGAAGTCCCTGCTGGCCATCGCCGCCGAGCTGGAGCGGCTGGGCGAAGCCGCCCGGGCCGGCCGGCTGAGCCAGGCCGAGCTGCAGGGCGGCACCATTACCCTGTCCAATATCGGGGTGTTGGGCGGCATTGTCTCCAGCCCGGTGGTCCGCCCGCCGGAGCTGGCGATCGCGGCCCTGGGCCGGCTACAGCGGCTGCCGCGCTTCAACGAGGCAGGGGAGGTGGTGGCGCAACAGCTGATGATGGTGTGCTGGTCCGCCGATCACCGGGTGATCGACGGTGCGACCCTGGCCCGCTTCAACCAGTGCTGGCGGCAATACCTGGAGCAGCCGGAGCGGATGCTGGCCCGGCTGGCCTGAGCCATGTACCGGCACCAACTGCGCAACTTCTATATTCCGGAAGAGCAGTCCATCTATCTGCTCAACGCCAACGACGCCAGGAAGCTGAAAGACTGGATTGCCCTGTGCATGCGCGAGCTGGAAAAGCTTGGCTACCGCCGGATCAGCCTGGCGGGCAAGGGGGCCTACGGTTTTACCTTCGCCGGCACCGGCCGCCACGGCGAGGAGGTGGCGTTCAAGTTTTCGCGCATCAACCTGCCGCTGCATATCCAGGAGCGGCTGGCCGACGAAGCCTACATGCTGTCCCAGGTCAGCCATCCGCTGGTGCCGCGCTTTATCACTTACCAGGTGCTGAAAAAGCAGGGCATCCTGATGATGGGCCGGGCCAGGGGCGAGGATCTGGAGCGGCTCAGCCTGCGGCGCGGGCGCCTGCCCGCCCGGCTGTTGGTGGACATCGCCGCCCAGTTGGCGGACATACTGCGCACCCTGCGCCGCCACCACAGGGATGGTCAGGCCGCCCCCCTGGTGCACGGCGACATCAAGCCCTCCAATATCGTGTTCGATCCGGACAGCGGCCGCATCAGCCTGGTGGACTGGGGCTCCTCGGTGTTCGCCCAGACCGACAGCGAGGGGCAGTTCGTGGCCAACAACGTGATGCAGCTGATGTCGGCGGATCTGCAGCATTCCAATGCCCGGTTGGGGGATGTCTACTTCATCGGCCCCGAGCAGCGGGAAGGCGCCCTGTCCAGCCCGCGCTTCGACGAGCAGGGGGTGGCCGGCACCCTTTACGCCCTGGCCTCCGGCCAGTCCTGCCGCTTCGGCCGCAAGGCGATACCGGCGGTGAGCCTGGGGTTGCCGAAGGCGTTCGCGCTGATGCTGGACGGCCTGCTGTCCGACGATGCCCGGCTGCGGCGGCAGGCCGGGGATTACTTTATCGCCGAGATGCCCCGGCTGCGGCGCCTGGTGCTGCCGGCACTGGTGCTGTTCGACGACAGCCCGCAACTGCCGGTCTGGACCAGCCCGGAGCGGCACGAGATGGATACCGTGGTCTATTCCTCGCGCAAGTCGTTTCTGCGCGAGCACAGCGAGGAGCAGGGCATCCATTACGTGGACGACGCCCAGTTGGAACGCTATTACAAGAATTACCTGGAAGGCATGGGCGAAACCGAAAAGGCCTTCGTGGCGGCGGTGAGCCGGCTCGGCCGCTATCCGGTGGTGGGGGGGCTGGCCATCCACTGGGAGGAGGAAGGCGTCTATATCGACTCCAGCCTCAACCTGTATGACGAACGCCTGTACGAGGCCTTCGCGGTGGCGGTCAACAACGTGGTGCTGCTGGCACGGGCCATCGACAAGAAAGGGGTGTTCAAGGCCTGTCTGTTCAATGCCCGCAATACTCTCCACCTGAGCCGGGGCGAGCCCGGCCAGCCCTTCGTACCGCCGCCGGGCACCCGCATTCCCTACCGGCTGGCGCCGATACCGAGCACCGACGAGGCCAGCCGCCAGCATTCCTACTTCGAGGATGGCCGGGATCCGGACGAGCAACTGGTGCTGCCCTACGCCATCATGGACGCCATCGCCCGGCTCAACGCCATCCACCATACCGGCTGTATCATCTTCGAGGTGACGCCGCTGTACATGAAGCTGCACAGCTATTACCGGCTGCTGGATGACAGCGCCGAGGCGGAGTTTGCCGCCCTGCTCGCCTTGATCGTGGACAAGATCCCGCTGATCGGCGACGAAGGGGTGGGGGGCTTTATGAAGCTGCCGCACAAGAACACCCGCTTCTTTTCCCACCAGCCGGTGCAGCCCGAGCTGTTCTATCCGGCCAATCCCAGGGCTTAGCCTTGTCGGGTCTGGCTCAGCACAAAGTCCTGCAACTCGGGATAGAAGGCGAGGAAGGCCTGCTCCATCTTGTCGTAACGGGCCCGCAGCAGGGGCGCGCAGCGGGGCAGGGGCGTGGGGCGGCGAAAGCGGCCGTCGATGCGGGCGATGGCCCGGATGATGCCGTCGAAACGCTCGTACTGGGCCAGCAGCCGGTGCTGTTTGAGCCGTTCCACCAGGGTGACCATGGCGGGGGGCCAGTGTGCGTCCGGCACCAGTTGGCGGTGACTGTAGCCGATGAAATCGGCCAGTGGCCAGGGGTGGTAGCGAGGCCAGTGCCGGGCCAGGAAGTGGTCGAACATCATGTCCATGATGATGCCGCCGTAGCGGCGGAAGGGGCTGGGCAGGGCCTGAACTTCCCCCATATGCCGCGGGTGGGCATCGGTGAAGCTGTCTATCTGCCGGTGCAGGCGGATGCCGGTTTGCAGCGCGGCGGGCAGGTCGGGATCGATGGTGCCCCGGGCGAATTCGCCCAGCAGGGCCCCGGGCAGGCTGGTGTGGCTGAGATGGGCGAGGTGCAGATGGGCCAGATAATTCATAGATCCCGGGAGCCGTCCTGATAATCCTGGGGATCAGGAGCGAGTTCCAGCTCGTCCTGGTCGAGGTCGTCGAAGCCGTCGTCGGACAGCTGGTTGTCCAGCACTTCCAGCAGGTGGATGGCCACCGCCACGAAATCGCTGTCGGTGACGATGCCCACCAGCTTGCCCTTGTCCACCACCGGCAGGCAGCCGTACTTGTGTTTCTGCAGGTAGAGGGCGGCCTCGCGGATCCCCGCCCGGGGGCTGACGGTGGTGACCCCGTGCACCATCACTTCCGCCAGCCGGTGGTTTTGCAGAAAGTGGCCGTTGGTGCCTTTTTCCAGGCTGGATTCCTGGGCAGCCAGGATATCCCGCTGGCTGATCAGGCCCACCAGCTTGCCCTGCTCGACCACCGGCAGGTGGCGGATATGGTGGCGTTGCATCAGGGTGCGCGCCTCGGACAGGCTGGCGGTGGGAGGCAGGCCGATAACCTTGCGTGACATGATTTCCGATACGACGGCTGGCATGATGTTTTCTCCTCTTCATTTCTATCAAGATAGCTTAACTGTCCGGTCAGGTAACATGACCGCCGTCACAGCCGGACCCGGCCATCGACGCAAGGAGCCCGGCCGCATGGAAATTTGCCTCGTGCCCGCCGGCGGCCGAATTGCCTTGATCCCGTGATGCAGCCTCACTAGACTAGCGCCCGTTATAACAAGAGGTTGTCTATGCAGGTCCGTGATTTTTCCTTTGAACTTCCCGATGAACTGATCGCCCGTCATCCGATGCCGGAGCGCGCCGCCAGCCGGTTGCTGCAGCTGGACGGCAACAGCGGCGAGATCACGCATGGCCGGTTCGGCCAGATCCTGGACCTGGTCAACCCCGGCGACCTGCTGGTGTTCAACAACACCCGGGTGATCCCGGCCCGGCTGTTCGGCCAGAAGGCCAGCGGCGGCAAGCTCGAAGTGCTGGTGGAGCGGGTGCTGGACGACAAGCGGGTGCTGGCCCATTTGCGCGCCTCCAAGTCGCCCAGGCCGGGCACCGCGCTGCTGCTGGAGCCGGACGTCAGCGCCACCATGCTGGCCCGCCACGACGCCCTCTTTGAAATCGAATTCAACGACCCGCGCCCGGTGCTCGAGATCCTGGAAGCGGTGGGTCACATGCCGCTGCCGCCCTATATCGACCGGCCCGACACCGAGGCCGACAAGGAACGCTACCAGACCGTCTACAACGAAAAACCGGGGGCGGTGGCAGCCCCCACCGCCGGTCTGCATTTCGATCAACCGCTGCTGGCGGCGCTGAAGGAAAAAGGGGCCGAGCTGGCCTTCATCACCCTACACGTGGGGGCGGGCACCTTCCAGCCGGTGCGGGTGGACAAGGTGATCGAGCACAAGATGCACGCCGAATACATCGAGGTGCCGCCCGAGGTGGTGGCGCAAATCGAGGCCACCCGCGCCCGGGGCGGCCGGGTGATCGCCGTGGGCACCACCTCGGTGCGCTCGCTGGAAAGCGCGGCCCGGGCCAGCCTGGCCAGGGGCGAGCCGCTTGCGCCCTTCTACGGCGATACCGACATCTTCATCTACCCCGGCTACCGCTTCCAGCTGGTGGATGCCATGGTCACCAACTTCCACCTGCCGGAGTCGACCCTGATCATGCTGGTCAGCGCCTTCGCCGGCCACGGCCATATCATGGACGCCTATCGGGCGGCGGTGGCGGAGCGCTATCGCTTCTTCAGCTACGGCGATGCCATGTTTATTACCAGACAGCAGGGATTGGGGACTGGGGAATAGGGACTGGTCAGAGGTGTTTGTAGGCCCCACTTTAGTGGGGTGAAAATGGCAGCCGCCGATAGTATTGCCCGAATAAATTCGGGCCTACAGGCGCCCATAAACCAATCCCCAGTCCCTTATCCCTAGTCCCATCAAACCAAGGTCGGACTGTTTCTCCGGCCAACAGAGGTAAACGATGAAATTTGAACTGCAAAGCACCGATGGCCGCGCCCGCCGCGGCCGGTTGATCTTCGACCGGGGCGTGGTGGAAACCCCGGCCTTCATGCCGGTGGGCACCTACGGCACCGTCAAGGGCATGACCCCGGAAGAGGTGGCCGGCACCGGCGCCCAGATCCTGCTCGGCAACACTTTCCACCTGTGGATCCGCCCGGGCCAGGAAGTGATGAAGCTGCACGGGGATCTGCACGACTTCATGAACTGGCAGGGCCCCATCCTCACCGACTCCGGCGGCTTCCAGGTGTTCAGCCTGGGCGACATCCGCAAGATCACCGAAGAGGGGGTCTACTTCCGCAACCCGGTCAACGGCGACAAGATCTTCCTGTCGCCCGAGGTGTCGATGGAGATCCAGTACGATCTGGGCTCCGACATCGTGATGATCATGGACGAGTGCACCCCCTACCCGGCGACTTGGGAAGAAGCCAGGAAGTCGATGGAGATGTCCCTGCGCTGGGCCAGGCGCTCGCGGGATCATTTCGACCAGCAGGGCAACAAGAACGCCCTGTTCGGCATCATCCAGGGCAGCGTGTACGAGGATCTGCGCGACCAGTCGCTGGAGGGCCTGCTGGACATCGGTTTCGACGGTTATGCGGTGGGTGGCCTGGCGGTGGGCGAGCCCAAGCACGAGATGCACAAGGTGCTGGAGCATACCTGCCCCAGGATCCCGGCGGACAAGCCCCGCTACCTGATGGGGGTGGGCAAGCCGGAGGATCTGGTGGAAGGGGTGCGCCGGGGCATCGACATGTTCGACTGCGTGATGCCGACCCGCAACGCCCGCAACGGCCACCTGTTCACCACCGAAGGGGTGGTCAAGATCCGCAACGCCAGGCACAAGACCGATACCAGCCCGCTGGATGCGGATTGCGATTGCTACACCTGCAAGCATTATTCCCGTGCTTATCTGTACCATCTGGACAAGTGCAACGAGATCCTGGGTGCGCGTTTAAACACCATTCACAACCTGCGTTACTACCAGCGGGTGATGGAAGGTTTACGCGGAGCCATAGAGCAGGGTAAATTAGACGACTTTGTAGCTGAGTTCTATGGCCGGCAGGGCAAACCCGTGCCGCCATTGGGCCAGAGTGAACAAACAGATTGTGACCATTGAGCTCGCAGCCGGGCACCGGAAGGCACAGCACGCCGATACGCTGTGAATACATCCATGTACGCTCGGACATGCCATCCCAGGTATGTCACGGTCGGCTTAGCTGTATCCTTCCGTTGCCTGGCGGGTTGTGACTCGGTATCCAGCTTTTAACCATCAACGAGGAACCAAAACGAATGGATATTATCTCTAAAGCCCACGCTCAGGGCGGTGCCGCCGGTGGCGGTATGGAAATGATCATCATGCTGGTCGTGTTCGGCCTGATCTTCTACTTCATGATCTTCCGTCCCCAGTCCAAGCGGGTGAAAGAGCACAAGAACCTGATGTCTTCCCTGAGCAAGGGCGACGAGGTGCTGACCAACGGTGGCCTGGTGGGTAAAATCTCCAAGATCTCCACCGAAAACGACTACGTGGTACTGAGCCTGAGTGAACAGACTCAAGTGACCATCAAAAAGGACTTCATCACCGCCGTCCTGCCCAAGGGCTCTATCCAGTCCCTTTAATTCCCTATCGAGGAGCACAGCGTGTTAAATCGATATCCGCTGTGGAAATACTTGATGGTGATCGCCGTGATCACCATCAGTTTTCTTTATGCAGCACCCAATCTGTTTGGTGAAGACCCTGCGTTGCAGGTGTCCGGATCCCGCGGTACCCAGGTTACCCCTGCGACCCTGACTCAGGCCCAACAGACGCTCAGCGAAGCCGGCATCGACGTGATCAGCGCCGCCCTGGCCGACAATCAACTGCTTATCCGTTTTCGCAATACCGACGATCAGCTCAAGGGCAAGGACCTGGTGGCGGAAACCCTGGGCGAGGACTACATCGCCGCCCTCAACCTGGCGCCGTCCACCCCTTCCTGGCTGGAAGCCATAGGCGCCGGTCCGCTCAAACTGGGCCTGGATCTGCGCGGCGGCGTGCATTTCCTGATGGAAGTGGACATGGACGAGGCCCTGAACCGGGTACAGGAACAGATGGTGCAGGACTTCCGCACCGATCTGCGTGAACAGCGCCTGCGTTATTCCGGGGTGCTGACCCAGGACGACGGCGCCCTGATGGTGTTCCGCGAGGCCGAGACTCGCAATCAGGCCATGAGCTACCTGCGCGGCCGTTATCCGGATCTGGTGTTCTCCGAGCGGGACAGCGGCGACAACGCCGGCCTGTTTGCGGTGATGAGCGAGCAGCGGCTGAAGGAAGTGAAGGAATACGCCCTGCAGCAGAACATCACTATCATCCGCAACCGGGTCAACGAACTGGGTGTGGCCGAGCCGCTGGTGCAGCGCCAGGGCGCCGAACGCATCGTGGTGCAGCTGCCCGGTATCCAGGACACCGCTCGGGCCAAGGAAATCCTCGGCGCCACCGCTACCCTGGAATTCCGCCTGGTGGATGACAGCGCCGACGTGGCCGCCGCCGCCGCCGGCCGGGTACCGCCCAACAGCGAGCTGTTCCGGGGACGGGACGGTCGGCCGGTGGTGCTGCAAAAACGCATCATCCTCACCGGCGAGCACATCGTCGACGCCAGCTCCGGCATGGACGAGTTCAGCCGTCCGCAGGTGAACATCAGCCTGGACGCCCCCGGCGGCAGCCGCATGGCCGATTTCACCAAGGACAACGTGGGTCGCGCCATGGCCACCGTGTTCACCGAATACAAGCCCACCGACGAGCGCGACGAAGACGGCTCCCGCCAGTTCCGCAAGGATCAGGAAGTGATCAACGTGGCCACCATCCAGTCGCGGCTGGGGCGCAGCTTCCGCATCACCGGTATCGACTCCATGGCGGAAGCGCAGAACCTGGCGCTGCTGCTGCGGGCGGGCGCCCTGATCGCCCCGATCCAGATCGTGGAAGAACGCACCATAGGCCCGAGCCTGGGACAGCAGAACGTGGAGAACGGCCTGATGGCTATGGTCTACGGCATGCTGGCGGTGGTGCTGTTCATGACCATCTACTACCGCAAGTTCGGCCTGGTGGCCAACGCCGCCCTGCTGGCCAACGTGGTGATCATCATCGGCGTGATGTCGATGGTACCGGGGGCGACCATGACGCTGCCGGGCATCGCCGGCATCGTGCTCACCATCGGCATGTCGGTGGACGCCAACGTGCTGATCTTCGAGCGGATCCGCGAAGAGCTGCGCGACGGGCGCGGGGTACAGCAGGCGATTCACATCGGCTACGAGAAGGCGCTCGGCACCATCGCCGATGCCAACATCACCACCCTGATCACCGCCGTCATCCTGTTCGCGGTGGGCACGGGCCCGATCAAGGGCTTCGCCGTGACCCTGATGATCGGTATCCTCGCCTCCATGTTCACCGCCATCGTCGGTACCCGGGCCCTGGTTAACCTGATCTGGGGCGGCAAGCGTCTCAGCAAACTGTCGATATGAGGAAATAACCGATGTTTGAGATCCTCAAGACCAACGCGCCCATCCGCTTCATGCGCTACTCCAGGGCGGCCACCGTGCTGTCCCTGGTGCTGGTGGCCCTGTGCTTCTTCAGCCTGTTCACCCGCGGCCTGAACTGGGGCCTGGACTTCACCGGCGGCACCGTGGTGGAAGTGGCCTTCGAGCAGGCGGTGGTACTGGACCAGGTGCGTGACCGCCTCAACGAGGCGGGACTGCCCGGTGCCACGGTGCAGAACTTCGGCACCAGCCGGGATCTGCTGATCCGCCTGGCGCCGCAGGAAAACGTGGATGTACAGCAGCAGGGCGAGTCGGTGCTGGCGGCCATGCAGCAGGTATCGCCGTCCGCCGAGATGAAGCGGCTGGAGTTCGTCGGCCCGGCCATCGGCGAAGAGCTGGCCGAACAGGGGGGCCTGGCCATCCTGGTGGCGCTGCTGTGCATCCTGGTGTACGTGGGCATGCGTTTCGAGTGGCGGCTGGCCTCCGGTGCCGTGCTGTCCCTGGCCCACGACGTGATCATCACCCTGGGGGTGTTCTCCTGGCTGCAGATCGAGGTGGACCTGACCATAGTGGCCGCCCTGCTGACGGTGGTGGGCTACTCGCTCAACGACACCATAGTGGTGTTCGACCGGGTACGGGAAAACTTCCGCCGGGTGCGCGACACCACCACCGCCCAGGTGTTCGACGAGGCCATTACCGATACCCTGAGCCGGACCCTGATCACCTCGGCCACCACCCTGGTGGTGGTGGTGGCGCTGTTCCTCAAGGGGGGAGCGCTGATCCACGGTTTTGCCACCGCCCTGCTGCTGGGTATCGGCTTCGGTACCTACTCGTCCATCTACATCGCCAGTGCCTGGGCCATGCTGCTCGGGGTGCAGCGGGAGCACATGCTGCCGCCGCAGGTGGAGAAGGAAGGGGCGGACCAGGAGCCGCTGCCGTAAGGTGTTATTGCAAAGGGGCCCGTTGTGCCCCTTTTTGTTGTGAAATGCATTTGCAACATGACAAACGTCGTGGAGCTGCATAACATGTGGTCATAATAAGACAAGTTCGGAGCCGTCTTGAACGACAGATTTTTGCTCGGCCCTCTAGCCCTGATTAGTGTAATGCTGGCCGGTTGCAGTGCGCCCCAGGTGGTTACTCCCACCCTGGTGTTGCCGGTGCCGATGCAGGTGTCCTATGAAAGCGAGCTGGGCATCGCCCGCCTGGGGCAGTTGCTGAATTCCCCTCAATTAACGCCCGAACAGCGTGCCGAGCTGTTCTTTCAGCGCGGCGTGGTGTTCGACCGGGTGGGGCTGCGCGCCATGGCGAGACTGGATTTCAACCGGGCGCTGCGGGAGCGGCCGGACTTTGCCGACGCCTACAACCTCAACGGCGTCTACCTGACCCAGAACCAGGAGTTCGACGAGGCCTATGAGGCCTTCGACTCGGCCCTGGAGCTGGCGCCGGATTATGCCTATGCCAATCTCAACCGGGGTATCGCCCTCTATTACGGCGGGCGGCCCGGGCTGGCGGCGCGGGATCTGAAGACCTTCCTCGATGAAGATCCGAGCGATCCCTACCGGCTGCTGTGGTGGTACCTGGCGCTGGAGCAGAGCGATCCCGAGCAGGCCCGCGATCGCCTGATCGCGCACCAGCAGCAATTCGGCACCGACGAATGGGCCTGGGATATCGTCAACGTTTACCTCGGCAAGGTGACCGACGAGCAGTTGCTCAACCGCATCGCGGAGGAGAGTGCGGACAACCAGGAGCTGGCCGAGCGGTTGTGCGAAGCCTACTTCTATCTCGCCAAGCAGGCCCAGCGCAACGAGCAGCCGGAGCAGGCGGCGGTTTACTTCAAGCTGGCCCTGGCCACCAATATCTACGACTTCGTCGAACACCGCTATTCCCTGCTGGAGCTGGACCTGCTCGGCGAGCAGGCCCGGCTGAAGCGATAAGCGAGGGGGCCTTGGCCCCCTCGGCTATTCCACCTCCATTCCCGCCGGTGACGGCAGCCATTCCATGCCCGACAGTTGGTTCCAGTAGCCGTTGCAGAAGCGGGAGGCGAGCGGGTAAGGGCGGGGCTGTCCGACCTGCTCCGAAAACCGTCCTGTCCAATCCAGGCACTCGGGGCTGTGGGCGCTGAGGCGCACCGCGTCCACCCAGCCCCGCATGCCCGCCACGTCGTTGATCAGGTTGTAGCAGTAGCCGGACTGGGTCTGGATGCCGTTGAGGTTGAACACCGGCTGGCCTTCCTGGGTGTTGGCCCGGCGGCCGGCGGGATACTTGATGCACACCAGCTCGCACTCGTCCTTGGGCCGGTTTTCCGCCCGGGCGGTAAAGCAGCGGGCCGAGTAGGCCAGCGGCAGGTAGCCGTAGCCGAACACCTCCAGTTGAAACCGGGATCTGATGCCCGCCGCCTCCGCCGCCCGGTGAATATCGAGCAGCCAGCTGCGCGACAGCTCCACCGGCGGCACCCAGGTGGTCATGCCCCGGTCCAGCAGCAGTCGCAGGGTGTCCAGGTTGTAAACGTTGAGCGCCGGGCCGGCGACGAAGGGCAGATGGTGTTCATGGGCCAGCTGTACCGCGCCCAGATCGTTGGCCTCGATCTGCAGGTCGCCGTTGTCACACAGTTTCCTGATGGTCAGCAGCTCCGCCGGCGACTGGATCAGCGCCAGGGTGGACAGCACCACCTCCTTGCCGGCGGCATTCAGCTCCCGGGCCAGCGCCAGCCAGTCGGCGGTTTTCAGCTCCCGCCGCTTGGGGCAGACGGTCTCGCCCAGATAGATGCGCCGGCAGGGGGTGGCCAGGGCGGCCCGGTAGAAGTCTTCCACCTGTTGTTTGGGCCAGAAGAACAGCAGGGGTCCGAGGTGAAGTTGCATGTCCGCTCCTATTGCCATTTGCGATGAAAGGCACCCAGGGTGCTCTGGCTGCCTTCGCAGACCCCGTCGAGCCGCTGTGACCAGGCAGGCTGAACCTCATAGCCTTCGGGCGCCGCGAGAAAGGCATCCAGCGCCTGGCGCCAGACCCGGGTGACCTCGGCCACATAGGCGGGGCTGCGCTGGCGACCCTCTATCTTGACCGACTTGACCCCCAGCCGGGCCAAATCCGGGATCAGGCTCAGGGTATTGAGGCTGGTGGGCTCCTCCAGGGTGTGGTACGGCTTGCCGTCCACCTCGAAGCGGCCCTTGCACAGGGTGGGGTAGCCGGCCTGCTCGCCCTCGGCGAAGCGGTCGATCAGCACTCCGTTCAGGCGCGACTCCAGTTGCTCGCCGTTTTCCTCCCAGCGCACGAAGCGGGCCGGGGAGCAGGCGCCTACCGTATTGGGACTTTCTCCGGTGAGGTAGGAAGACAGGTAGCAGCGCCCTTCGGCCATGATACACAGGCTGCCGAAGGCGAACACCTCCAGCTCGGCGTCGGTATCCCTGGCTATCTGGCGCACCTGCTGGATCGACAGCACCCGTGGCAACACCACCCGCCGGACCTTGAAGTGCTCCCGGAAAAAGCGGATGGCGGCGGCGTTGGTGGCGCTGGCCTGTACCGACAGGTGCAGCTCTGCCCGGGGGTAGGTGCGGGCGGCGTAGGCGAGGATGGCGGTATCGGCGATGATCAGCGCGTCGGCGCCCAGGGCCACCGCCTGATCCACGGCGCCCCGCCACAGCCTTTCATTGCCCTGATGGGCGAAGGTGTTGATGGCCACATGCAGCTTGCGCCGGTGGCGCCTGAGGTAGTCCACGCCCTGCTGCAGGCCGCGTTCGGTGAAATTCAGGCCGGCGAAGTGGCGGGCGTTGGTCTGGTCTTTGAAACCGATATAGACGGCGTCGGCACCCTGGTCGACGGCCGCCTTCAGCGCCGGCAGGCTGCCGGCGGGGCAGAGTAGTTCCATAATGTTCACTCCGGTTCAGAAGGCGGTCAGTCTAAGCAGGGTTGGTTAATTGGCATTTGATTTGAAACAAAATCGAGGTGATTTGATTTGGCGCAGGAAGCGAAAGGGCGCGTCGTGTTCTGATGGCGTTTTGTCTGTCGAGGAGTCTCTTATGCTGCAGCACCTGTGCACCCGGATCAGCCGGCGCGGACCGGCCCTGTTGGGCAAGCCGCTGCATTACCTGCCCCGCCGGCTGCAGTCGCCGGTGGTCGAGGCGGTGCTCAACCGGGTTCTGGCCGAGCCGATCCGGGAGGGGGAACTGGACTTCCTGCACCAGCGCCGGCTGCAGCTGTGGGTGCCGGATCTGGACTACCGGCTGACCCTGAGCTTTGTCGGGGAGCGTCTCAGCCTGCTGCCGGACAGCGAGGCCGACGTGGTGATCCGTTGCGGGCTGAACGACCTGATCCGGCTCAGTGCCGGGCAGCGGGATCCGGATACCCTGTTCTTCCAGCGCCGGCTGCTGATCACCGGCGACACCGAACTCGGGCTGGAGTGCAAGAACCTGCTCGACCGGCTGGAGCCCGGGTTGCAGCCGGCCTGGCTGCGGCGGCTGCTGCAACTGCTGGCGGCGATCCTGCAGCGGGCCGAGTCATCGCCTTCGACCAAAAGCGGAGCCCGGCCCGGAGGATAACACCTGATCCCGCATCATGACTGTGCTAGAATCCTGCGCCTTAAGCACAGTGGGACCCCGTGGATATGCTTGAGCAAGTACGTATCGTTTTGGTGAACACCTCGCACACCGGTAATATCGGCTCTGCCGCCCGGGCCATGAAAACCATGGGCCTGGGTGAACTGTGGCTGGTCGACCCGGTTACCCTGCCGGATGGCCAGGCGGTGGCCCTGGCGGCCGGCGCCAGCGACATCCTGGCCCGCGCCCGCACTGTGCCGACCCTGGCCGAGGCGGTGGCCGACTGCGGCCTGGTGATCGGCACCAGCGCCCGTTCCCGCACCTGGTCCTGGCCCATGCTCGATGCCCGCGAGGCCGGCGAGAAGGCCATGGCGGAAGCGCCCAGGCACAAGGTGGCGCTGGTGTTCGGGCGGGAACGGACCGGGCTCAGCAACGAGGAACTGCAGCAATGCCATTTCCACGTGGCCATTCCCGCCAATCCGGAATACAGCTCGCTCAACCTGGCGATGGCGGTGCAGACCCTGAGCTACGAAGTACGCATGGCCTGGCTGGCACTGGAGCCCGTGGCGCCGGTGGAGCAGGAATACCCGCTGGCGGAGGATCTGGAGCGGTTTTACCGGCATCTGGAGCAGACCCTGCTGGATACCGGTTTTATCATCCAGCCTCATCCGGGCCAGGTGATGACCAAGCTGCGCCGGCTGTTCAACCGGGCCCGGCCCGAGTCACATGAGCTGAACATACTGCGCGGCATCCTGACCTCGGTACAGAAGCGACTGGAGCGGCAGGAGTCTGAATAGTCGACCGTTTTAGTCGGACAAATACTTGACTGAAACACTCGGGTATGACACCCTGACGGCATGTCTGGAAACGGTTTACATTCATGAGACTGACATCAAAAGGGCGTTACGCGGTCACTGCCATGCTGGATGTGGCACTGCATGCCGAATCGGGCCCGGTATCCCTGGCCGACATCTCCGAGCGTCAGGGAATATCCCTGTCTTACCTCGAGCAATTGTTCGCCCGTCTGCGCAAGCAGGGGCTGGTCAGCAGCGTGCGCGGCCCCGGTGGCGGCTATCTGCTGGGGATGCAGGCTTCCGCCATTTCGGTGGGCGCGGTGATTGCCGCCGTCGATGAGTCGGTGGATGCCACCAAGTGTCAGGGCAAGGGCGACTGCCAGAGCGGAAACCAGTGCCTGACCCACTCGTTGTGGTGTGCGCTCAGTGACCGGATCAGTAATTTCCTCGATGGCATCAGCCTGGCGGAGCTGGTCAACCAGAAAGATGTCCGGCGTATTTCCGGGCAGCAAGACAATAACCTGAACATGCTGACCCTGGGTGAATCCGGGCAACAGCAAGTGAGCCTGAAAGTTCAACTTTAAATGTCGATGACAAGACTGCCGAACAGGGCAGCGTTGGAACGGAGAATATGATGAAACTGCCCATTTATCTCGACTATGCGGCTACCTGCCCGGTAGACCCTCGCGTCGCCGAAAAAATGATGCAATACCTGACCGCGGACGGTATTTTCGGTAACCCGGCTTCCCGCTCGCACCGCTTCGGCTGGCAAGCCGAGGAAGCGGTCGACATCGCCCGCAACCAGATCGCCGAGCTGATCAACGCCGATCCGCGCGAGATCGTATTTACCTCCGGCGCCACCGAGTCCGACAACCTGGCCATCAAGGGCATCGCCAATTTTTACGGCAAGAAAGGCAAGCACGTCATCACTTCCAAGACCGAGCACAAGGCGGTGCTGGATCCCTGCCGTCAGCTGGAGCGTGAAGGCTTCGAAGTGACCTACCTGGATCCCCAGCCCAACGGCCTGTTCAGCCTGGAGCAGATCGAAGGCGCCATGCGTGCCGACACCATCCTGGTGAGCATCATGCATGTCAACAACGAAACCGGCGTGATCCAGGACGTCAAGGCCATCGGCGAGCTGTGCCGCAGCCGCAAGATCATGTTCCATGTGGATGCCGCCCAGAGCGCGGGCAAGACCGCCATCGACGTACAGGACATGAACATCGATTTGCTGTCCCTGTCCGCCCACAAAGTCTACGGCCCCAAGGGCATCGGCGCCCTCTACGTCTGCCGCAAGCCGCGGGTACGGCTGGAAGCCCAGATGCACGGCGGCGGCCACGAGCGCGGCATGCGCTCCGGTACTCTGGCCACCCACCAGATCGTGGGCATGGGCGAGGCCTTCCGTATCGCCAGGGAAGAAATGCAGACCGAAGGCGAGCGCATCCGGGCGCTGCGCGATCGTCTGTACCATGGCGTGAAAGACATCGAAGAAGTCTATGTGAACGGCGACCTGGAGCAGCGGGTACCGGGCATTCTCAACATCAGCTTCGCCTATGTGGAAGGCGAGTCGCTGATCATGGCGCTCAAGGATCTGGCGGTGTCTTCCGGCTCGGCCTGTACCTCCGCCAGCCTGGAGCCCTCCTATGTGCTGCGTGCCCTGGGGTTGAACGACGAGCTGGCGCACAGCTCCATCCGCTTCAGCATCGGCCGTTTTACCACGGAAGAACAAATTGATTACGCCGTGCGCCTGGTCAACGAGGCCATCGGCCGCCTGCGCGACATGTCTCCGCTGTGGGAGATGTTCAAGGACGGCGTGGACCTGGAAAAAGTTGAGTGGGTACACCATTAAAGGTGTCTAACGGATTAAAGGATTGGTGAGGAGTTTTACATCATGGCTTACAGCGAAAAAGTAATAGATCACTATGAAAACCCCCGCAACGTGGGCGGTTTCGACAAGAACGACCCCAACGTGGCTACCGGCATGGTCGGTGCACCGGCCTGCGGTGACGTGATGAAACTGCAGCTGAAGATCAGCGACGACGGCATTATCGAAGATGCCAAGTTCAAGACCTACGGTTGCGGCTCCGCCATCGCTTCCAGCTCGCTGATCACCGAGTGGGTCAAGGGCAAGAGCCTGGACGAGGCGGCCAGCATCAAGAACACCCAGATCGCCGAAGAACTGGCCCTGCCGCCGGTGAAGATCCACTGCTCCATTCTGGCGGAGGATGCCATCAAGGCGGCGATTGACGATTACAAGAAGAAGAAGAACCTGGCGTAAGGCGGAGACATTATGGCGATCACCATTACCGATGCAGCAGCCCAACGGGTGCATACATTCTTGAGCAACAGGGGCAAGGGCGTGGGATTGCGGCTGGGGGTCAAGACTTCCGGCTGTTCCGGCCTGGCCTATGTACTGGAATTCGTTGACGAGTTGTCCGAAGGCGACCAGGTGTTCGAGCATGGCGATGTAAAGGTGATCGTCGACAGTAAAAGCCTCGTCTATCTGGATGGGACCGAGCTGGACTTTGTCAAAGAAGGCCTGAACGAGGGCTTCAAATTCAACAACCCCAACGTGAACGGGGAATGTGGTTGCGGCGAAAGTTTCAACGTTTAAGGATATCGGCATGAATTACTTTGAGCTGTTTGGCTTGCCGGAGCAATTCGCACTCGATACCCAGACGCTGGCCGACACCTACCGCCAGCTGCAGATGCAGTTCCATCCCGATAAATTCGCCGCCCGCCCCGAGCGGGAGCGCCTGCTGGCGGTACAGCGTGCCGCCCAGATCAACGATGCGTTTTCCACCCTCAGGCAACCGCTGAACCGGGCGGAATACCTGCTTTCCCTGCACGATACCGATATCCGCGGCGAACAGCAGACCCTCAAGGATCCCGCCTTCCTGATGCAACAGATGGAATGGCGCGAGCAGCTTGAAACCATACCGGAAGCGCCCGATGTGTGTGCCGCCATCCTCTCCTTCGAACGCGAGCTGAGCCAGGCTTCCGATGCGCTGTACCATGAGCTGGCGGGGCAGTTGGGCGAGTATCAATGGCCGGCGGCGGCGGATACGGTACGCAAACTTAAATTCATGACCAAGCTGCAGTCCGAACTCGAGCGGTTGGAAGACGCGCAGCAGGAATTCTGAACTCCATGGCATTACTTCAAATTTCCGAGCCGGGCCAGAGCGCGGCCCCGCACGAACACAAATGGGCCGTCGGCATCGATCTCGGCACCACCAATTCGCTGGTGGCCGTGGTGCGCAGCGGCCTGGCCGAAACCCTGCCCGATGAGCAGGGGCGCGCGCTGCTGCCTTCGGTGGTGCATTACCTCGAGGACGGCCTGCGGGTGGGTTATGACGCCAAGGTCGAAGCCGAGCTGGATCCGCAGAACACCATCGTCTCGGTCAAGCGGCTGATGGGCAAGGCGCTGGCGGATATTCCCCGCCACAAGCTGCCCTATGCCTTCAACGACACCGGCAGCGGCATGATCGAGCTCAACACGCCCCAAGGCACGGTCAATCCGGTGCAGGTGTCGGCCGAGATCCTGCGGCACCTGGCCCGGCGGGCCGAGTCCAGCCTGGGCAGTCCCGTCCAGGGCGCGGTGATCACGGTGCCGGCCTACTTCGACGATGCCCAGCGCCAGGGCACCAAGGACGCGGCCCGCCTGGCCGGCCTCGAGGTACTGCGCCTGCTCAACGAACCCACCGCCGCCGCCATCGCCTATGGCCTGGACTCCGGCCAGGAAGGGGTGATTGCAGTCTACGATCTGGGCGGCGGTACCTTCGATATCTCCATTCTGCGCCTGCACAAGGGGGTGTTCGAGGTGCTGGCCACCGGCGGTGATTCCGCCCTGGGCGGCGACGACTTCGACCATGCGCTGGCCGACTGGATCCAGCAACAAGCCGGTATTACCGAACTGAGCCCGACCCAGCAGCGCAACCTGCTGGACACGGCTTGTGCCGCCAAGCAGGCGCTGACCGACCGCGAGCGGGTGTCCCTGAGCTGGGAAGGCTGGCAGGGGGAACTGACCCGGGCCGAGTTCGAGGCGCTGATCGCTCCCTGGGTCAACAAGACCCTGATGGCCTGCCGCCGCGCCCTGAAGGACGCCGGCGTGACGGCGGAAGAGGTGCTGCAGGTGGTGATGGTGGGCGGCTCCACCCGGGTGCCGCTGGTGCGTGAGCGGGTGGGCGGGTATTTCGCCCGCGAGCCGCTGACCAGCCTGGATCCGGACAAGGTGGTGGCCATCGGCGCCGCCATCCAGGCCGATGTGCTGATCGGTAACAAGCCGGACAGCGATATGCTGCTGCTCGACGTGATCCCGCTGTCGCTGGGGCTCGAGACCATGGGCGGCCTGGTGGAGAAGATCATCCCACGCAACACCACCATCCCGGTGGCCCGGGCCCAGGAATTCACCACTTTCAAGGACGGCCAGACCGCCATGGCCATCCATGTGGTGCAAGGGGAACGCGAGCTGGTGGCGGACTGCCGCTCCCTGGCCCGTTTCAACCTGACCGATATTCCCCCCATGGCCGCCGGCGCCGCCCATATCCGGGTGACCTTCCAGGTCGATGCCGACGGCCTGCTGTCGGTCAGCGCCATGGAAAAATCCTCCGGGGTACAGGCGTCCATCGAGGTCAAGCCATCCTACGGCCTGCAGGAAGATGAGATCGCCAGCATGCTGAAGGCCTCCTTCCAGTACGCTCAGGAGGACATCGCCGCCCGCATGCTGGCCGAGCAGAAGGTGGAAGCGGCGCGGGTGATTGAAAATATCGTCAGTGCCCTGGCCGCCGACGGCCAGGGCCTGCTGAACGAGCAGGAACGAGCCGAGATCCTTGCCGCCGTCGAGGCTTTGCGCCAGGCGGCCGAAGGCAGTGATGTAGAAACCATTAAGCAGGCGATAGAGCAGACCGACAAAGGGACGGCGGAGTTCGCCGCCCGCCGGATGGATGCCTCTATTCGCAAGGCCCTCGCCGGCCAACGTGTTGATAAGGTGTAAAGATGCCCAAGATTATTTTTCTGCCCCATGCAGAGCTGTGCCCCGAAGGGGCCGCCGTTGACGCCGCTACCGGGGAAACCGTATTGGACGTAGCCTTGCGCAGTGGCATTGGTATTGAACACGCCTGTGAGAAGTCCTGCGCCTGTACCACCTGTCACGTGATAGTGCGCGAAGGTTTCGACTCGCTGGAAGAAAGCAGCGAGCTGGAAGACGACATGCTGGACAAGGCCTGGGGGCTGGAGCCGGAATCGCGTCTCGGCTGCCAGGCCAGGATCAGCGATGAGGATCTGGTGGTTGAAATCCCCAAATATACGGTGAATATGGTATCGGAAGGTCACTGACCCGGGAGGAGCCATGAGTCTGAAGTGGATAGACAGCCAGGACATCGCCCTGGCCCTGTTGGAGGCGTATCCGGACACGGATCCCAAGACGGTGCGTTTTACCGACTTGCATCAGTGGATCTGCGAGCTGGAAGACTTTGATGACGATCCCGCTCATTCCAACGAACGCATTCTCGAGGCCGTGATCATGGCCTGGATGGATGAATACGAATAAGCCGACATAAGCCATAAGCTGGAAGCCGGAAGCAGCCCGAGTCGCGGGCTGCCGTGGTTGGACGGTGGTTGGGCTTCGGAGCCGGCTGGACGAGCCATGCCTGTATAAGGTCGAAATAGATAGACAAGCCGAAGCGTCGGCCCGAGTATTCTAGCTTCTAGCTTCTAGCTTCTAGCTTCTAGCTTCTAGCTTCTAGCTTCTAGCTTCTAGCTTCTAGCTTCTAGCTTCTAGCTTCTAGCTTCTAGCTTCTAGCTTCTAGCTTCTAGCTTCTAGCT
>NZ_PXYG01000006.1 GCF_003012775.1 Zobellella endophytica
TGCTGAAGTGTTTGTGCACTTCGACAGTCATTGAAAAACAGTATTTTTTTGTTTCCCAACGCACTGCGAGTGCCCACACAGTTTGCTTGATAGATTGTTAAAGAGCGTTGACCTGGTGTTGGTCAGGACTGCGTATTCTACGCCGTCCTTTTGATTCGTCAAGCCTCAAAACCGAAGTTTTTACCGCTTGTGACCGCGGCGGGTTGCGCCGTGTCAGTGGATGCGCATTATAGGCAGCCGCGCTTTTTGCGCAAGGGCTTTTTGGTGAAAAACATCTCTTTCACCGCCAGTTGCTGATTAACTCAGCAAAAGCACAGGTTAACCACAGATTTACCCACACATCAGTGCACCTGATGTCCTTGTTGATTGATATTTTCCAGCGTCAACTCTTCGAACTTCCGTACCTGGCCACCAAACTCCCTGGCGAACCGTTCGGCCACCGGCTGCTCACCAAAGCTGGCCAGGGTCGGCCCCATAGCCCCGCTCTGGCTGGAGCCCACCACATACCAGGCAGTTTCGGCATCGATAAAGTGCTCGTCGTCCGGCTTATCCCAGGGCACCTGGCTCATGTCGTGTACCCAAAGCTGCTGGCGGGCATGCCGGTTTTCCTGATCCAGCGCCCAGTTCAACAGATCCCGGGTAGAGCAGAACTTGCGGATCTCTTCCGTTCCTTGCTCGTAGGCTTCCCCCTTGGGACCGGGGAATTGACTGATCGCCATGCCACAGAGGTGGCACTCGTCCCCCTGCTCTATCGCCACCACCTGCCTGACCTGGGCATCCACTTCGCTTTCACTACAACCAGCCAGCAGCAGCACCGAAAGCAAGAGAGACAAAAAACGCATAATTTAAATCCTCGTCAGGGAACGTTGAAAAAGAAAACGGGCCAGCAGCATCAGTGTCGCCAACCACAGCATCAGGCAGGCAAGCAGGCCGCCAGAGTCCAGGGCCAGCTCGCTGCCGGCCGCCATAACACCGCTTTTAACTTCACTGGATGACAACAGTCCCAGGTTGAAGATGCGGAAGATATCCGCCGGATTGAGCAGCATCAGGTAGGGCAGCGAGGAGAAATCGAGCTGTTCCGGCAAGCCGATCAACAGGCCCAGCATCAGCAGGTCGAACACCACCACGAAAAAAAACCAGAGAATGAGAGAGGCGCCGGCCGCCTTGCCCTTTTCACTGACCCAGGCACTCAGTACATAGGCCATGGCCAGGAAAATCCAGCCAAGCAGAATGGCTGACAGGATAAGGGCACCAAACAATCCCAGCACCAGTCCGGTATCCAGCTCGGGAGTCAGCAACAACAGGGTCAGGGCTGCACTGCCAAAACCGAGGCCGGTGGCCACTGCCAACATCAGCGCCTGCCCCATAAATTTGCCGATCAGCAACTGGCCTGCAGTAACGGGATAGGTCAGTAGTAACAGCAGGGTACCCCGCTCGGCTTCGCCGATCAGGGCATCATGGCCCAGCAGCAGGGCGATCAGCGGCAGTATCACCACCGCCAGGCTGGCCAGACTGGCCAGGCTGGATTCGATACTGGTGAAACCGACCAGGCCCGAGGCCACGCCGCCGAAATAGGCCAAGCCAACCGCCAGCCCCCACAGCATAAGGGTGATGGCCAGCACCCAGCGGTTGCGGATGCCGTCCAGCCATTCCTTACGGGCAATAATCAGTAATACGGCCATCGGCGGCTCCGTAACAGATATGTTGGTACAACTCGGGCAGGTTGGGCTGCTGCCAATGGAAGTCCCGCAAACCGGGCAGGCTGCAGATGGCTTGTGCCAGCAGTTTCTTCTGCTCCGGCTGGCCCTGCAGAGCCAGTTGGCCCGGCTCGGACTGACACACCAAGGCCTGGCAAGACTCCGGCAGTTGTTGCTCCAGGTTGTCACCGTAGAGGGTGAGAGTGACCGGCAGCCGGGATTTGGCGCGCAGCTCGGCCAGGTTGCCAGAGGCCAGCAGCCGCCCTTGTCCCATCACGGCGATGCGATCCAGATAGGGCTCTACTCCCGCCAACACATGGGAACAGAGGATGATGGCGCAGCCCTGCCGACGCAACTCGTCGATTTGCTGGTAAAAATCCCGGGTAGCCAGGGGATCCAGCCCCACGGTCGGCTCATCCAGCAGCAGCACCCTGGGCTGGCCCAACATGGCCTGGGCCAGCCCCAGCCGCTGGCGCATCCCTTTGGAGTAAGTTTTGACCCGGCGCCCGGCCGCCTCGGCCAGCCCCAAGCGCTCGAGCAGCGTCATGCCCTGTTTCGGTGCCATGCCCTTGAGCCGCGCCAGGTAACCGATGACTTCAGCGCCGGTCAACTGGTCATAGAAGCTGACATTTTCCTGCAAAAAACCAATATGCCGGCGCTGCTTCCGAAAGGTGTCCCGGGCAGGATCCTGGCCCATCACCCGCACCTCCCCCTCATCGGGCCGCAGTAACCCCAGGATCAGCTTGATACTGGTCGTCTTGCCGGCGCCATTATGGCCGAGCAGCCCCAGCACCTCGCCGGATGACACCGCCAGCGATACCTGCCGCAGCGCTTTTTTGTCGGCAAACTGCTTACTGACTTGCCGTAAGCGGATAATGCTCATCGCTCCTCCTGTTATTCATCCCCTCGGGCAGCGCCATCAGAGGAAATGAATCCCGCACCCCCGGTCCTTTGAACACCGGAAACTGCTGTTGAACCCAACGCAGCAGACTGACCACAGGGGCATTCATCAGCCAGCGGGCCGCCGGGTATTGCCACAGCATCCGGTCCATGCCGTCATTCGGCTCGTGGGCAATATCACCCAGGCCGTCCTGATTCAGATCCCAGCCTTGGTAGTCGCTCCAGTAATTGCCGCGGCCATCCAGGGACCATTCCTGGGGTCGGTTGGAGACGTAGCGCACCTGGGTCCGGTTGCCGACCAGGGCATTGTCGAAAATGCGGTTCTGCTCGGAGCCGGCAGTCATGTGCAGCCCCAGATCACTGTGGCCCAGCCAATTGCCGCTGATTTCGTTGCCCACCGCATGGTAGGCTAACAGTGCCTTGCCTTCCGCCCCTCTCGGGTTGAGCAAGCGACTGTTAGCCTTTGCGCCGCTCACCCGATTGCCACGGATAAGAGAATAAGTGATGTAATTCATCAGGATGCCGTAGTTTTCATCCTGCTCGGAGATATTGCCGATCACCGTCAGCTGCCGCGACTGCATCAGGGCATAGCCGGTGCGGGTCCGGTGGGTATGGTTGCCGCTGACCTCGTTATGGTTGGAGTACATATAGTGGATGCCGTAACGCAGCTCACTCAGCCGATTGCCGATCAGCCGGTTGTGGTTGCTGTAGTCGATATAGATGCCATCCCGGGTATGTCGGATCTGATTTCGACTGATCTCGCTGTCGCTGACGTTGAACAGATGAATGCCGTTGCCTCTGTCCTGGGAGCGCAGGCTGTGGTCTCCCTCGATATCGTTGTCATAGAAGCGGATGCGGCTGACCCGATCGGCCCAGATGCCGAAGCCTGGGCCACGAAGCCGCACCCCGGCCACCTCGGTACCCGAGCCCCGCTCGGAGATAAAGATGCCCGCATCCAGGGTGCCCAGATCCCGGCCCCAGTTGCGGATGGTGAGCGACTGCACCCGCACCCCGGGTGCATCGATATAGAGACCATGACCTTGGCCGCCTGCGTCGATCACCGTGCCCGGCTCCCCTCGCAGGTTCAGCGGCTGCTCGATGCGCAGCGCCGGATAGACACCGGCGGCCAGCACCACGGTTTCTCCCGCCGCCACCCCGGCCAGCCCGGCCACGGAGGCCGGCGTCAGCCGGACCTCCGCCGCCAGTGGCCAGGCGAACAACAGCAACAACAGCCATAGTCTGTTCATCACAGACCTTATGCCGGCTCGACGAACATGCGGCCGACCATTTCCATGTGCAGGGCATGGCAGAACCAGTTACAGTAATACCAGTGCACCCCGGGTTTGTCGGCAATAAAGGTGATGGATGAGGTCTGTTGCGGACTGATCTCCATGCTGACCCCGTGATTAACCATGCAGAAACCGTGGCTCACGTCCTCGATCATGTCCAGGTTGGTCACCACCACTGTCACCTCGTCACCCTGCCTGACGGTGAATTCCTGGATGCCGTAGGTGGGCGCCACCGAAGTCATGTATACCCGCACCTTGTTGCCGTCGCGGATCACCTTGTTATCTCGCTCCAGGGTCACACCGTCCTTGGCCGCCATGGCTACGGTGTCGGCGAAGAAGGGGTCCTGGCGGTCCCAGATTTTCTTGGGATTGAGCATGTTGCGCTTGATCAGGATGCAGTCGTGGGGCTCGGCGAAGGTGGGGCCGTCGTGCACCAGCTTCATCTCCTCGCCGGAGATATCGATCAACTGGTCGTTTTCCGCATGCAGCGGACCTACCGGCAGGAAGCGGTCCTTGGAGAACTTGCACAGCACCACCAGCCACTTGCCGTCCGCATCCCGAGCCTCGGTGTGGGAAGCGTGGTTGTGGCCGGGCTGGTACTGCACATCCAGCTTCTGGCGGATGTAGTTGACGTCCTCGCCGTTATAGGCACGCACCGCATCGGCCAGGTTCCACTTCACCACCTGGCTGTCGATAAACAGCGTGGTATAACCGTTGCCGCGGCCGTCGAAAGTGGTGTGCAGCGGCCCCAGGCCCAGCTCGGGCTCGGCGGCGATGACGGCGCGAGGATCCTCGAATTGGTCCTCGAACAGATCGTCCAATTTGGCGATCTCGATCATCGACACGGTCGGCGACAGCTTGCCGTTGGCGATAAAGTACTTGCCGTCGGGTGAGGTGTTGAGGCCGTGGGGGTTTTTCGGCACCGGCACGTAGCGGGTCAGTTCAGAGCCCTTGCGGCCGTCCAGCACCGGCACCTTGGCATCGCCCAGGGTGGTGAAGTTGCCAGCCTTGATCGCCGCCTCGATACGGGGAATGTTGAACACCGTCACCCAGTCCCGTTCGTTACGCATCATGCCGCCCAGATCGGTGGCGCCTTCCGAATTGTAACAGGTGGAGGCAGCGTATTTGCCGGTGTAACAGGCGTCGCAGTTGTCCAGGTTACCGTCGACAATGACCTGGAAGGCCACCTCCATGGTCTCGGCATCCACCGCGTTGAACATGGTGAATTGCTCGGCCGCGTCCAGGTTTTTCAGGTTGCTGCCGTCGTTGGGGTGGGGAATGATGAACTCGGCGTTGCAGAACACGTACTTGGTGTGGGGCACTTTTTGCAGGCGTAGTCCGTGGATGGCCTGCACGTTGGG
The DNA here is from genome assembly GCF_003012775.1 of Zobellella endophytica. GTDB lineage: Bacteria > Pseudomonadota > Gammaproteobacteria > Enterobacterales > Aeromonadaceae > Oceanimonas > Oceanimonas endophytica. The sequence goes on from NZ_PXYG01000006.1 coordinate 5,248, forward strand.
GACAGTGACCATCTTGTCGCATTTCATGATATCGAGGCGGATACGGGCTACCCGACTGTTGGCCTTGTCGTTGATGAACAGGTACTTGCCGTCATATTTTCCATCCGTCATGGAGATATGGGGGTGGTGGCAGTCGCCGTTCAGGTACTTACTGCTTTCTCCAAAGACCCGCTTGCTTTCGTTGGTCAGGCCCCAGCCGGTAGCCGAGTCCACGTTGAACACCGGAATGCGCATCAATTCGCGCATGGAGGGGACACCCAGTACCCGCACCTCACCCTGGTGACCGCCGCTCCAGAAGCCGTAGTATTCGTCCAGCTCGCCGGGCGCCACATGGGCATTCTGGGCCGCCGCCGCGGCCAGGGCCGGTGACGACGCCAGGCTCAGGCCGCCGCCGGCCGCCGCCGTGGCCAGCAGGGCGGAAGAGCCACCCAGGAACAGCCGTCGGCTCAGTTTGACGTGCTCGCTCGGTTCTTCATGTTGGTCATGCTTGCTCATTAGACTCTCCTTGTAGTCCGGTGATATCCACGTTGGTCACTTTGATTCGAGCCGCTTCCCGCTCCAGCTCGCGCTGGCGGCGTTTCTTGGCTTTCATTACCAGCGGCGGACATTTGCGTTGGTTGTAATAAGTGATCTGGCAATCCAGGCAGTGATGGCACTCGTTGGCATTGATGCGGCCATCGGGATGAATGGCCTGCACCTCGCACTCCTTGGCGCACAGCTGGCAGGGAGTGCCGCATTCCTGCCGGCGCTTGATCCAGTCGAACAGCCGGAGCCGGGCCGGCACGGCGAGTGCGGCGCCCAAGGGGCAGATATAGCGACAATAGGCCTTGCGCACGAACAGCGACAGCACCACCCAGCCGAGGGCATAGAGCACATAACCCCACTCGCGCACAAAGCGCAGCGTTACTGCCGTCTTGAACGGTTCCACTTCCGCCGCCTGTTCGGCCAGGGCCAAAGACTGCAACGACAGCCCGAACAGGCCCAGCAGGATCAGGTACTTCAACGCCCACAGCCGTTCGTGGAGGGCGAAAGGCACCGTGAACTGCTTTATCTTCAGCTTGCGCGCCGCTTCGTTCACCAGTTCCTGCAAGGCCCCAAAGGGACAGAGCCAGCCGCAGAAGATACCCCGCCCCCACAGCAGCAGGGTCAGGGCCACGAAGCTCCACAGGATGAACATCATGGGATCGAGCAGGAAGGATGACCACTGGAAGCCGCCGAACAGCGCATGCAGAAAGGTGAACACATTGATGATCGACAGCTGGGCCAGGCTGTACCAACCGATGAAGAACAGGGTGTAGCAGAGATAGCCGATGCGGAGACGGTGCAGCAGGGTCGGATGTTGTACCAGCCAGTCCTGCAGGAACAGGATGATCACCAGCACCGCCAAACCGGCGGCCAGCACAGCTATCTGCACCGCCTTGTGCTGCCAGACGCTGACCCACAGCGGGGCTTCCTCTTCGGACCATACCGCCTCGGTAGCCACCACCGACTCGGGCAGGTCGAGGTAAGCATCGGGCAAGCTGTAATCGGCGTAGAAGCTGGCGAACTCACTGTCCAGGGCGCCGACCTGGCGCCGCACCATCAGCTCGAATTGCCAGGGCCGGGTCAGGTCCAGGCTGTCTTCCCGGGCGATGAAAATGGCCAGCTCGCCGAATTCGGGCGTGCCTTCAGCCAACAGATCCGATGCCGCCAGGCGCTGGTAGTCCATGTCGCGGAAGGCGATTTCCTCTGCACCCTGCCACAACCGGATGCGGTCGAAGATGCCACCACGCACGAAGCCGTTGCCGCGGAAGCTGTAGTCGCCGTTGGCCACCACCAGCACCGGCTGATCGCCGGGCTCCAGGCTCGCCATCAGCCGATCATACTGTTGCTGCCCCAGCAGATTGATGCCGGCTTCCGCCACCCTCAGCGGGGAAAAGTACAGCGCCATAAAAACGGCGTCGGGCGCTGCCGGTCCGGTACGGGAAGCCGCCCGGGTGCCGGAAAAGGCTTGTTCCACTTCGCCTTCGGTCAGGCGCAGGGAGCGAACCAGCTGGCGCTCATACAGCTCAGCCCAACTGCGGGGCTGCCAGTCGGGCTGCAAGGTAGCCGAGGCGGCGGTTTGCTCGGGGGAGGATGCCGTCTTCCCCTCGGCCAGGGCCGCCCGGGCCGCGCGCAGCGCCCGCATGATGGTCTGGTTGATCACCATCACCGTCACGGTGGCCCCGGTGACCCCGTCCAGCGAGTGGATATCATCCCGACGGGACAATCCCACCTGCACCCGTTCACCGGCGTCGATACCCTGATACTGGTCGACGAACTCGGTCAGCTTGATCTCAGGTATGCCGATCAGCAGTATCGGCTCGTGGTGCTCCAGTACCCGGGCATGCTCCAGCCGGCCGCTGCTGTCCATCGCCAGCAGCAGCTCCACCGGCTTGCCGGAATAGGCGGGAATATCGGTGAATTGCCGGGTAAGGAAGGCATAACTGGGCGTCTTGTCGTCGGTAATAATACGCCAGCCTTGCCACGGTTCGGAAACCGGCTCGACGGCAGCCCCGGGATACCACTGTGCCAGCAGCCCGGCGGGCGACAAGGGCGTCGTCGCAGATACCGTGCCATTGACGAACAACAGCAGCAACAAAGAGGCAAGCAACCGGACCAGTGGCATATCGGGCAACCATAAATATCCATTTCAATTGCACAATATAATGTTAAAAAATGGCCTCGACGGGCTTGATCCAGATCAGGCGGAGGGAAATCGGCGGGGAATAAAACGGGCGCGGTAAAAACAGGACAAAAAAAAGCCGGGCGAACCCGGCTTTTGTTTTTTATTCTTCAGAAGCGGCTGCTTCTGTGGCCTCGACGTCGCGACCTACCAGCTCGATATAAGCCATAGGGGCGTTGTCACCGGCACGGAAACCACACTTCAGGATACGGGTGTAACCACCCGGGCGCTCCTGGTAGCGAGGTCCCAGTTCATTGAACAGCTTGCCGACTACTTCGCTGTCGCGAGTACGGGCAAATGCCAGGCGACGGTTAGCAACACTGTCGCTCTTGGCCAGTGTGATCAGAGGTTCAACCACACGACGCAGCTCTTTAGCCTTGGGCAGAGTCGTCTTGATAACTTCATGACGAACCAAGGAGCTGGCCATGTTACGGAACATCGCCTGACGATGGCTGCTGTTCCGGTTAAGTTGACGACCACTCTTACGATGGCGCATGACCTAATCCTTCCTAACTAAATCTGTAAAACCCGTGATCCGGTTTATTCATCAGCGATGCTGGCAGGCGGCCAGTTCTCCAGGCGCATGCCCAGAGACAAACCACGAGACGCCAACACGTCTTTAATCTCGGTAAGAGATTTTTTACCCAGGTTGGGAGTCTTAAGCAGCTCCACCTCGGTACGCTGTACCAGATCACCAATGTAATGGATCGCTTCTGCCTTCAGACAGTTCGCGGAGCGAACGGTCAGTTCCAGATCGTCGACAGGACGCAGCAGGATAGGATCGAACTCAGGCTTGTCTTCTTTCTCTTCCGGTTCGCTCACGTCACGCAGATCGACGAAGGCTTCCAATTGCTCGGCCATGATGGTGGCCGCACGACGGATGGCTTCTTCCGGATCCAGGGTGCCGTTGGTTTCCATGTCGATAACCAGCTTATCCAGATCGGTACGCTGTTCAACACGGGCCGCCTCAACATTATAGGCGATACGAACCACGGGGCTGTAAGCCGCATCCAGCAACAAGCGACCGATAGGACGCTCGTCGTCTTCATTGTGGGCGCGGGCAGCGGCAGGAATATAGCCCCGGCCGCGCTGCACCTTCAGACGCATGCTGATTTCGGCCTCGTCCCCTGTCAGATGACAGATGACGTGGTCTGGGTTAACGATCTCAACGTCATCACCATGGGTGATGTCGCCTGCAGTTACGGGACCTGCACCAGTTTTGGTCAGAGACAGGGTAACTTCGTCCTTGCCTTCCAGCTTCACAGCAACCTCTTTGAGGTTCAGCAGGATTTCCAGGATATCTTCCTGGATACCTTCCTTGCTGCTGTACTCGTGCAACACACCGTCGAGTTCGACTTCGGTGATGGCACAACCCGGCATGGAAGAAAGCAGAATACGACGCAGCGCATTACCCAATGTATGACCAAAGCCACGCTCCAGCGGCTCGAGAGTCACTTTGGCATGAGTCGGGCTGATCTGTTCGATATCAACCAGACGCGGCTTAAGAAAATCTGTTACAGAACCCTGCATTGTGTCCTCTCTTAGAAGCTAGCTTTACTTGGAGTAAAGCTCGACGATCAGCTGTTCGTTAATCTCGGCAGACAGGTCGCTACGCTCAGGCAGGCGCTTGTAGGTGCCTTGCATGTTGGTAGCGTCGACTTCTACCCAAGTCGGCTTTTCACGTTGACCGGAAACCTCAAGAGCGGCTTTGATCCGGGCTTGCTTCTTGGCCTTCTCACGAACGCTGACTACGTCCTCGGGAGAAACTTGGAAGGAAGGAATATTGACAACCTTACCGTTCACCAGGATAGCCTTGTGGCTGACCAGCTGACGTGACTCGGCGCGGGTGGCACCAAAGCCCATACGGTAAACAACGTTGTCCAGACGACCTTCCAGCAGCTGCAGCAGGTTCTCACCAGTGTTGCCTTTCAGGCGCGCAGCTTCTTTGTAGTAGTTGCGGAATTGCTTTTCCAGTACGCCGTAGATACGACGGACTTTCTGCTTTTCACGCAGCTGAACACCGTAGTCAGACAGACGCGGTTTGCGGGCGCCATGTTGACCGGGTGCGGTATCAATTTTACATTTTGAATCGATCGCGCGAACGCCTGACTTCAGGAAGAGGTCAGTGCCCTCGCGACGGCTCAGCTTGAGCTTGGGACCCAGATATCTTGCCATGTTCTTTCTCCAACTATCCTACAAGAAGGGTTATACGCGACGCTTCTTGGGAGGACGACAACCGTTGTGCGGGATGGGAGTCACATCGGTGATGTTGGTGATGCGGAAACCTGCCGCATTCAACGCACGGATGGATGACTCACGGCCCGGACCCGGACCTTTCACCATTACTTCCAGGTTCTTAACACCGTATTCCTTGGCAATTTCACCGGCGCGCTCGGCAGCTACCTGAGCCGCGAACGGGGTGGACTTGCGGGAACCACGGAAACCTGAACCGCCGGCGGTTGCCCAAGAGAGAGCATTACCCTGACGATCGGTAATAGTTACTATGGTATTGTTGAAAGATGCATGAACGTGGGCGATACCATCGCTCACCTGCTTTTTAACACGCTTACGTGCACTACGAGCCGGGGTTTTAGCCATGATCTACCTTCCCGTTATTTCTTGATCGGTTTACGAGGACCTTTACGCGTACGCGCATTGGTCTTGGTGCGCTGACCGCGAACGGGTAGGCTGCGACGATGACGCAGACCTCGGTAACAACCCAGGTCCATCAGACGCTTGATGTTCATGGAGATTTCGCGACGCAGGTCACCTTCTACGGTGAACTTCGCTACTTGCTCACGCAGGGCTTCTACCTGAGCATCATCCAATTCTTTAATTTTCACATCCTCAGCGATACCGGCTGCAGCACAAATGGCTTTGGAGCGGGTACGGCCGACGCCATAAATAGCAGTCAAAGCGATGACGGCATGTTTATGGTCAGGAATGTTAATGCCAGCGATACGGGCCACTATGCACTCCTACATACTTAAAAATAATAAGCCATTACAAAGCCCGTCTAGGATACGTAATGACTACACATACACCCAACAAAGGTGGCTGGCTACTTTAGCCAGCCCGCCTTTACTTTTCAAGTTAAACCGTAACTTTTTTAGCCTTGGCGCTGTTTATGCTTGGGCTCGCTGCAGATCACCCGCACCACACCGTGGCGCTTGATGATTTTGCAGTTACGGCAAATTGCCTTAACGGAAGCACGGACTTTCATTGCTTAACTCCGTAAATAACCGAACCTTAGCGGTTGTAGCCTTTCAGGTTCGCTTTTTTCAGGACATCGCCATACTGGTGAGACATCATGTGGGTTTGCACCTGAGCCATGAAATCCATGATGACGACCACAATAATCAACAGCGAGGTACCGCCAAAGTAGAACTGGACGTTCCAGGCTGTCATCAGAAACTGTGGAACCAAACAGATAAAGGTAATGTACAGGGCACCGACCAGGGTCAGGCGAGTCATCACTTTATCGATATAGCGCGCTGTCTGCTCACCCGGACGGATCCCCGGGATGAAAGCACCACTCTTCTTCAGGTTGTCTGCCGTCTCGCGCGGGTTGAACACCAGCGCGGTATAGAAGAAACAGAAGAAAATAATGGCAGCGGCATACAACATTACGTACAGCGGCTGGCCGGGCTGCAGTGTGAGCGACAGCTCCTGCAGGATATTGGCGAACCACCCCTCCCCCTGGCCGAACCATGAGGCCACGGTACCCGGGAAAAGAATAATGCTGGATGCGAAAATTGCTGGAATAACCCCCGCCATGTTCACTTTCAAGGGCAGGTGTGTACTCTGTGCCGCGAATACCTGGCGACCCTGTTGACGCTTGGCGTAGTTCACCACGATGCGGCGCTGACCACGTTCAACAAAGACCACGAAATAGGTTACCGCAAACACAATCACGGCCAGCAGCAACAGCAACAGAATGTGCAATTCCCCCTGACGCGCCTGCTCTGCCGTGGCACCGATGGCCGAAGGCAGACCGGCAACAATACCCACGAAGATAATCAACGAGATACCATTGCCAATGCCTCGTTCGGTAATCTGCTCACCTAACCACATCAAAAACATGGTGCCGGTGACCAGGCTCACGACTGCCGTAAAGTAGAAGCCGAAACCCGGGTTAACCACGAGCCCTGGCATCATGTTCGGCAAGCCGGTAGCGATACCGATGGCCTGGATGGTGCCCAGAACCAGCGTGCCATACCGGGTGTACTGACTGATCTTGCGACGACCGGATTCACCTTCCTTCTTGAGCTCTGCCAAGGTGGGGTGAACCACAGTCAGCAGCTGGATGATGATGGACGCAGAAATATACGGCATGATCCCCAGCGCCAGTATGGACGCTCGTTCCAGGGCGCCACCACTGAACATGTTGAACATTTCAATGATGGTGCCCTGTTGTTGCTGGAACAAGTCGGCAAGTACGGCGGCGTCAATACCAGGAATAGGCACATAGGAGCCGGCGCGAAAGACAACTATCGCGATCAGAACGAAAAGCAGACGGCTTTTCAGTTCACTCAGCCCGCCCTGTGCGTTTTTTGCATCTAATCCTGGTTTCTTGGCCATAGTACTTATTATTCCTCGATTTTTCCGCCGGCGGCTTCGATGGCTGCGCGTGCACCTTTGGTGACGCCCAGACCAACCACAGTCACTTGACGGTCAATAGTGCCAGACAGAACCACTTTGGCAAACTGGATGTTCTTGGTAACCAAGCCAGCCTGCTTCAGGGTGTTCAGGTCCACCACATCGCCTTCAACTTTCGCCAGTTCGCTCAGACGTACTTCTGCACTGACCAGACCTTTGCGCGAAGTAAAACCAAACTTCGGCAGACGCTGTTTCAGCGGCATCTGACCGCCTTCGAAACCGTTACGAACCTTACCACCGGAACGGGACTTCTGGCCCTTGTGGCCGCGGCCACCGGTTTTACCCAGACCAGAACCGATACCACGACCTACGCGCTTGGCGGAAGGCTTGGAGCCGGCGGCAGGAGACAGAGTATTCAAACGCATGCGATTACTCCTCAACCTTAACCATGTAGTAAACCTGGTTGATCATACCGCGTACACAAGCTGTATCTTCCAGCTCGACGGTGTGACCAATGCGACGCAGACCCAGGCCACGCAGCGTTGCCTTATGCTTAGGCAGACGGCCGATGGAGCTACGAGTCTGAGTTACTTTTACAGTCTTGTTAGCCATGGCGCATTACCCCAGTATTTCGTCAACGCGCAGACCACGCTTGGCAGCGACTTGCTCGGGTGACTTCATATGAGTCAGAGCGTCGATGGTAGCGCGAACTACGTTGTTCGGGTTGGTGGAACCGTAAGTCTTGGCCAGTACGTTATGTACACCGGCTACTTCCAGTACGGCGCGCATGGCACCACCGGCGATGATACCGGTACCTTCGGAGGCAGGCTGCATAAACACGTTGGAGCCGGAGTGACGACCCTTGACCGGATGGAACAAGGTGCCGTTGTTCAGACCAACGGTACGCATGTTACGACGCGCCTGTTCCATCGCCTTTTGAATGGCGGCAGGAACTTCACGGGCTTTGCCGTAACCGAAACCAATACGACCGTTACCGTCACCTACCACCGTCAACGCGGTGAAGGAGAAGATACGACCACCCTTTACGACCTTTGATACACGGTTTACTGCAATGAGCTTTTCTTGCAGTTCACCGGCTTGAGCTTCGATTTTTGCCATTTTCGACTCCACCCTTAGAACTGAAGACCAGCTTCACGAGCAGCAGCAGCTAGAGCGGCTACACGACCGTGATATTGGAAACCGGAACGGTCAAAAGCGACGTTGGTCACGCCCTTTTCGAGAGCGCGCTCGGCGACGGTTTTACCGACTATCGCGGCGGCATCGATGTTACCGGTATATTTCACTTGTTCACGGATTGACTTCTCCACGGTAGACGCGGAAGCCAGTACGGCTGAACTGTTGTGTGCAATAACCTGTGCATAGATGTGGCGCGGAGTACGGTGAACCACCAGGCGAGTCGCACCCAGTTCCAGCATCTTTTTGCGTGCTTTGGTAGCACGGCGGATACGAGCTGCTTTTTTGTCCATAGTGTTACCTTACTTCTTCTTAGCCTCTTTACTGCGGACCTGCTCGCCGAAATAGCGAACACCTTTGCCTTTGTAGGGCTCGGGCTTGCGGTACGCACGAATATTGGCAGCAACCTGACCGATCAGCTGTTTGTCGGCAGACTTGAGAACGATCTCGGTCTGGGAAGGACATTCAGCGGACACGCCTTCAGGCAGTGCATGCTCAACCGGGTGAGAGAAACCCAGCGACAGCGCAACGGCGTTGCCTTTGATCTGGGCGCGATAACCTACACCAACCAGCTGCAGCTTGCGTTCGAAGCCTTGGGTAACACCAACAACCATGTTGTTGACCAGAGCACGGGCAGTACCTGCCTGGGCATTGGCGCCGTCCACGTTTTCACGGGGAGTGAACTTCAACAGGTTGTCTTCCTGGCTGATTTCAACAGCAGCGTTAAGGGTACGATTCAGAGTACCTTTGCCACCCTTGATGGTAATTTCCTGACCGTTCAACGTCACTTCTACGCCGGCAGGAATTTCGATAGGTGCCTTAGCAACGCGAGACATATCTACTCCTTAAGCAACGTAGCAGATGATCTCACCGCCCATACCCGCTTTACGCGCGGCACGGTCGGTCATCACACCTTTAGACGTGGAAACGATAGCCACACCCATGCCTGCCATGACTTTCGGCAGTTCGTCGCGCTTCTTGTAGATGCGCAGACCGGGGCGGCTGACGCGCTGGATCATTTCAACCACCGGCTCACCCTGGAAGTACTTCAGAGTCACTTCCAGTTCGGCTTTGGTCTCACCAGCGACATTAAAGTCAGTGATATAACCTTCTTCTTTCAGTACCTGGGCGATAGCCACTTTGACTTTGGAAGAGGGCATGGTGACAGCAACTTTGTTGGCTGCCTGACCGTTGCGGATGCGGGTCAGCATATCCGCGATCGGATCTTGCATGCTCATTGTGTATTACTCCCGTGTTCGCTTACCAAGAAGCCTTCTTCAGGCCAGGAATTTCACCCTTCATCATCAGTTCGCGCACCTTGATGCGGCTCAGACCGAACTTCCGCAGGAAACCATGCGGACGGCCAGTGATGTTGCAGCGGTTACGCTGACGAGAGGGGCTTGCGTCACGGGGCAGTTGCTGCAGTTTCAGCACCGCATCCCAACGGTCTTCATCAGAAGTCTTCACGTCAGAGATGATGTCTTTCAGTGCATGACGCTTGGCTGCGTATTTGTCAGCCAGCTTTGCGCGCTTGACTTCGCGAGCTTTCATTGATTGTTTTGCCATAACCCTACACCTTACTTACGGAATGGGAAGTCAAAGGCAGCCAGCAGAGCACGACCTTCTTCGTCTGACTGGGCAGTGGTGGTGATGGTGATGTCCAGACCACGCACACGATCTACCTTGTCATAATCGATTTCAGGGAAAATGATTTGCTCACGCACGCCCATGGAGTAGTTACCACGACCATCGAACGATTTCGGGTTCAGGCCACGGAAGTCACGGATCCGGGGGATAGAGATGCAAATCAAACGCTCCAGGAACTCCCACATACGCTCGCCGCGCAGAGTTACTTTACAACCAATGGGGTAGCCTTCACGGATTTTGAAGCCAGCAACGGATTTACGAGCTTTGGTGATCAACGGCTTTTGACCGGAAATGGCAGCCAGATCGGCAGCGGCATTGTCCAGGATCTTTTTATCAGCCAGGGCTTCACCCACACCCATGTTCAGGGTGATTTTCTCAATCCGAGGGACTTGCATGATAGTCTTGTACCCGAACTGGCTAGTCAGTTCTTTTACTACATTTTCGTTGTAGTAATCATGCAGTTTCGCCATCGTATAAACTCCAATTACTTCACAAGTTCGCCGGTGGATTTGAAGAAACGAACTTTTTTGCCGTCTTCAATCCGGAAACCTACGCGATCAGCTTTGCCGGAGGCAGAGTTGAACAGCGCAACGTTAGAAACGTCAATCGGTGCTTCCAGGTCGATGATACCGCCAGCCTGACCCAGTTGGGGCACGGGCTTCTGGTGCTTCTTGACCAGGTTGATACCTGAGACGATAACCTTACCTTCACTGACCAGGACCTTGGTGACGGTGCCACGCTTGCCCTTGTCTTTGCCGGTAAGAATGATGACTTCGTCATCGCGACGGATTTTTGCTGCCATCGTTGACTCCTTACAGTACTTCAGGTGCCAGTGAAACAATCTTCATGAACTTCTCAGAGCGAAGTTCACGAGTCACCGGTCCAAAAATACGAGTACCGATCGGCTGGTGATTGTTGTTCAAAATCACGGCCGCATTACGGTCGAAACGGATGACAGAGCCGTCCGGACGACGAACGCCTTTACGAGTGCGTACGACCACCGCGTTCATTACATCACCTTTTTTAACCTTACCGCGCGGAATCGCTTCCTTGACGGTAACCTTGATGATGTCGCCGATGCCGGCGTAGCGGCGGTGCGAACCACCCAGGACCTTAATACACATTACGCTGCGCGCACCGGAATTGTCGGCCACGTCCAGCATACTTTGCATTTGGATCATGTTAGTGCTCCGCTAAAGTGACTACTTTAAAACCCTTTCGGGATATGTTGGCTGCCAAAGAAGGCGCGGCATTATAGCACCGCCAATCCGGAAAAGGTAGGGTAAAAAACAAACGGCCCATCGCTGGGCCGTTTGACCGGGTAAGTATACCAGAGATCGTCAGGCTTTAACCGGGCGCTCAATGATTTTTACCAGAGTCCAGGACTTGGTCTTGGACAGCGGGCGGCATTCGCGAATGGTCACGACGTCGCCGGTCTTGCACTCATTGTTCTCGTCATGAACGTGCAGCTTGGTAGTGCGCTTGATGTACTTCCCGTAGATCGGGTGCTTCACGAAGCGGTTGATAGCCACAGTGATGGACTTGTCCATCTTGTCGCTGACTACCTGGCCCTGCAGAGTACGAATGGTTTGTTCGCTCATCTTAGGCACCTGCCTTTTCATTCAGAACAGTCTTAACACGCGCGATGTCGCGACGTACCGTTTTGAGGTTGTGAGTCTGAGCCAGCTGGCCAGTGCTCGCTTGCATGCGCAGGTTGAACTGCTCACGCAGCAGGCCCAGCAGCTCCTGGTTCAGTTCTTCAACACTCTTTTCACGCAGATCTTGTGCTTTCATCACATCACCGTCCGAGTTACGAAAGTGGTCCTAACCGGCAGCTTGGCAGCCGCCAGTGCAAAGGCTTCGCGAGCCAGTGACTCAGGTACACCGTCCATCTCATACAGGACACGACCCGGCTGGATCTGGGCGACCCAATATTCCACGTTACCCTTACCTTTACCCATACGAACTTCGAGGGGCTTTTCGGTAATCGGTTTGTCCGGGAAAATACGGATCCAGATCTTGCCTTGACGCTTAACGTGACGAGTCATCGCACGACGGGCTGCTTCGATCTGACGAGCAGTGATACGTCCACGAGTGGTCGCCTTCAGACCAAAGGAACCGAAAGAAATCAGGTTGCCTGAGGTCGCCACGCCGCGGTTACGGCCTTTGTGGACTTTACGGAATTTTGTACGCTTTGGTTGCAACATGTCCGAGTCTCCTTACTTACCGCGGCCTTTGCGCTTGGGCTTGGCAGGGGCTTGCGGCTCTTGGGCTACGGCTTGCAGGCCGCCCAGAACTTCACCCTTGAATACCCAAACCTTGACGCCGATGATGCCGTAAGTGGTAGATGCTTCAGAAGTTGCATAGTCGATGTCGGCACGCAGGGTGTGCAGGGGCACACGACCTTCACGGTACCATTCGGTACGCGCGATTTCAGCGCCGCCCAGACGACCGCTAACTTCCACTTTAATGCCTTTGGCGCCGATGCGCATGGCGTTCTGTACCGCGCGCTTCATGGCACGACGGAACATCACGCGACGCTCCAGCTGGGAGGCGATTGAATCGGCTACCAGCTGACCATCCAGCTCAGGCTTGCGCACTTCGGAAATGTTGATCTGAGCAGGCACGCCAGCCAAGATGGCAACATGCTTGCGCAGTTTTTCAACGTCTTCGCCTTTCTTGCCGATTACGACGCCGGGACGAGCGGTGTGAATGGTCACACGGATGCTCTTGGCCGGACGCTCGATCACGATCCGAGAAACGGAGGCGTTTTTCAGTTCCTTGTTCAGGTACTGACGCACTTGAAAATCGCTGTGCAGGTTGTCAGCGAAGTCCTTGGTATTCGCAAACCAGGTCGAGTTAAAAGGCTTGGTGATCCCTAAGCGAATACCATTCGGGTGTACTTTCTGGCCCATTGCTTATCTCCTAGCCTCTTAGCGGTCGGACACAACCACAGTGATGTGGCTGGTACGCTTCATGATACGGTCCGCGCGGCCCTTGGCACGAGGACGAATACGCTTCATGGTGGGACCTTCGTCAACGAAGATCTTGGCCACTTTCAGCTCATCGATATCCGCACCTTCATTGTGCTCGGCATTGGCAATGGCAGATTCCAGAACTTTCTTCACCAGAACGGCAGCCTTTTTCGGGCTGAAAGCCAGGACATTCAGTGCCTTGTCTACGGACAGACCGCGAACTTGATCGGCTACCAGGCGCGCCTTCTGGGCAGAAGTACGAGCAAAGCGGTGTTTAGCTATAGCTTCCATCTGTTACCCCTTAACGCTTCTTGGCCTTCTTATCGGCGGCATGACCGCGATAAGTACGAGTCGGTGCAAATTCACCCAGCTTGTGACCGATCATTTCATCGGAAACGTAGACAGGTACGTGCTGACGACCATTATGGACAGCGATGGTCAAACCGATCATGTTCGGAATGATCATTGAACGACGGGACCAAGTTTTGATTGGCTTTTTATCCCCGCTTTCCACCGCTTTCTCTACCTTCTTCAGCAAGTGCAGGTCGATAAACGGACCTTTCTTGAGAGAACGTGGCATGGTGATACCTCTAAAAAACTATTACTTGTTACGGTGACGTACAACGAACTTGTCGGTACGCTTGTTTTTACGGGTCTTGGCGCCCTTGGTCGGTTTACCCCAAGGAGTAACCGGGTGACGGCCACCAGAGGTACGACCTTCACCACCACCGTGCGGGTGGTCTACCGGGTTCATCGCCACACCACGAACGGTCGGGCGAACACCACGCCAGCGCTGAGCACCGGCTTTACCCAATTGACGCAGCATGTGCTCGGCGTTGCCCACTTCACCCAGGGTCGCACGGCACTCGGCCAGGACTTTACGCACTTCGCCGGAGCGCAGACGCAGGGTGACGTAGCTACCTTCACGCGCCAGGATCTGGGCGTAAGTACCGGCGGAGCGAGCGATCTGCGCGCCTTTGCCAGGCTTCATCTCGATGGCGTGCACTGTGCTACCCACGGGGATGTTGCGCATCGGCAGGCAGTTGCCGGCCTTGATCGGGGCCGCATCGCCGGACAGCAGCTGGTCGCCGGCCTGAACGCCTTTCGGGGCCAGGATGTAACGACGCTCGCCGTCTGCGTACAGCACCAGGGCGATGTTGGCGGAGCGGTTCGGATCATACTCCAGACGCTCTACCTTGGCCGGGATACCGTCCTTGTTGCGTTTGAAGTCAACGATACGGTAGTGCTGCTTGTGACCACCACCGATGTGACGGGTAGTGATACGGCCGGCGTTGTTACGACCGCCAGACTTGGACTTTTTGTCCAGCAGGGCAGCGAACGGCTTGCCTTTGTACAGTTCCGGGCTGGTGACCTTGACCACATGACGGCGACCCGGAGAAGTAGGCTTACATTTTACGATTGCCATTTTTGATTACTCCTCTCTTACTCGGCACCGCCGATGAAGTCGATGTCCTGACCTTCTTTCAGGGTCACGTAGGCTTTTTTCCAGTCGGAACGTTGGCCCATGCGGTTACCGGTGCGCTTGGTTTTACCCTTGACCAGCAACGTGCGAACATCTTTGACTTCAACTTCGAACAGCTTCTCGACCGCGGCTTTTACTTCAGCCTTGGTAGCGTCCTTGGCAACCTTGAACACGATAGTGTTGGTTTTTTCGGCAACCATGGTGCTTTTTTCAGAGATATGCGGCGCCTTCAGAACTTTCAGAATACGCTCTTCACGGATCATGCCAGCATCTCCTCGATTTGCTTAACTGCGTCGGCAGTTACCAATACCTTGTCGAACGCGATCAGAGAAACAGGGTCGATACCGGCCACGTCGCGCACGTCAACCTTGTACAGGTTGCGGGCGGCCAGGAACAGGTTCTCGTCCACTTCGGCGGTGATGATCAGCACATCCTGCAGATCCCACTGTTTCAGCTTGGCAACCAGCTCTTTGGTTTTCGGCGCTTCAACGGCGAACTTCTCCACCACGATCAGACGCTCTTGACGTACCAGCTCGGAGAGGATGCTCTTGATGGCACCACGGTACATCTTCTTGTTGACCTTCTGGCTGTGATCCTGCGGCTTGGCCGCGAAGGTCACACCACCGGAACGCCAGATCGGAGAGCGGATGGTACCGGCACGGGCCCGGCCGGTGCCTTTTTGGCGCCACGGTTTCTTGCCGCCGCCAGACACTTCGGAACGGGTCTTCTGAGCACGAGTACCTTGACGAGCGCCGGCTGCATAGGCCACAACAACCTGGTGCACCAGCGCTTCGTTGAACTCACGCCCGAAGGTAGTTTCGGAAACTTCAAGAGCGCCTTGCGCGTCTTTCATTACCAATTCCATTACTATCTCCTCAGACGTTACGCTTTAACGGCAGGTTTAACGATGACGTTGCCGTTAGTCGCACCCGGGACTGCACCTTTGATGAGCAGCAGGTTGCGATCAACATCAACGCGGACCACTTCCAGGTTCTGCGTGGTTACACGCTCAGCACCCATGTGACCGGCCATTTTCTTGCCTTTGAACACGCGGCCCGGAGTCTGGTTCTGACCGATAGAACCCGGAGCACGGTGAGACAAGGAGTTACCGTGGGTCATGTCCTGAGTACGGAAGTTCCAGCGCTTAACACCGCCAGCGAAACCCTTACCTTTGGAAGTACCGGTAACGTCTACTTTCTTGATATCAGCGAAGATGTCGACTTTCAGTTCGGCACCAACGTCGATACCTTCGCCTTCGCCTGAACCCAGGCGGAATTCCCACAGACCGCGGCCCGCGTCAACACCGGCTTTAGCGAAATGACCCGCTTCCGGCTTGGTGATGCGGTTAGCTTTCTTGGTGCCAGTGGTCACCTGAATGGCAGCATAGCCATCCTTTTCCAGTGTTTTCACCTGGGTAACACGGTTGGCATCTACTTCGATAACGGTGACCGGGATGGACACGCCGTCTTCGGTGAAGACACGGGTCATACCCAGCTTACGACCTACTAGACCGATTGCCATTGATAAAACCTCTTTCCGTTATTAGCCCAGGCTGATCTGGACATCTACGCCAGCAGCCAGATCCAGTCGCATCAGAGCATCAACTGTTTTGTCAGTCGGCTCAACGATGTCAACCAGACGCTTGTGAGTGCGAATTTCATACTGATCACGTGCATCTTTGTTCACGTGTGGAGATATCAGTACGGTGTAACGCTCTTTGCGCGTCGGCAGCGGGATGGGACCACGAACCTGGGCGCCAGTGCGCTTGGCAGTTTCTACGATCTCCGCGGTAGACTGGTCGATCAGACGATGATCGAACGCCTTCAGGCGGATACGAATTCTTTGGTTCTGCATTACCAGAGCTCCAATTGGGTAAAGAACATAAAACCATCACCGCCTGCTCCTTCGAGTGAAAGAGGGGGTGTGATTTAACAACGGTGCCCACCATATCGGGGGCCTGTAAAGAGCCAGGAGCTACCTGACGTGAGCCTCTCGGCTCGCCTGATAATAAACCAAGCGAGCGGCATTATACTTATCTGGCCGGCAGTTGCAAGCCGGCCGGGTTATTTTTAAGCAACTTTTGCCTTGCCGATCAGGCCGGATTTGCCCTTCAGCATGATCTCCAGCGCCACCTCGTCACAGGCGTGCTGGCGGGGGCAGAGATCGCAGTCCTTCATCACCTTCTCGGGCAGCAGCGTCTTGCTGGTAGTGCTGAAACCGAGCTTCATGAAGAACTCGGGCACCCGGGTCAGCACGATGACCCGATCGATGGCCATGTCTTCCGCTTTCTTGAGGATTTTCTCCACCAGCGCCCTGCCCTGGCCCTGACCCTGGAAGCCGGGCTCCACGCCCAGGGAGCGGATCTCGGCCAGTCCGGTGTCGTAGACATAGAGCGAGGCACAGCCGCTGATCTGACCCTGGGTTTCGGCCACGGCGAACTCGCCCACCGCCTGCACCAGCTCCTTGCGGGTACGGGGCAGGTTCTCGCCGATATTGGCCCAGTAGTTGACCATCCGCTCGATGGCATCCAGATCGGTCAGCCGCGCGCTGCGCACATGGATACCTGAAGTGTCCCGCTGGGTGAGCCGGCGCTCGGCGCTGGTGAGGGCGAACTCCACCTGATCCGGGGCAACCCCCCCCAGGGCGCAGCGGCTGGCCAGGCTGGACTCCAGTGACAGCTTGCCGTAGACATCGTCCTCGATCAGCGGGCTGAATTGCTTGAAGTCGGCCATCGGCAGCTCTTCCATCGGCAGCTTCTTGCCGATGGCGTGTACCACGATGGCGCCGACGATATGGTGCGCCTCGCGGAACGGAATACCCTTGGACACCAGGTAGTCGGCCATCTCGGTGGCGTTGGAATAGCCGCCCTGGGCCGCTTCCCGGGTTTTTTCCTCGTTGACCCTGATGTCGTGCAGCACCATCTCGGCCATTTCCAGGCAGTCGTACCAGGAGTCCAGGGCATCGAACAGCCCTTCCTTGTCTTCCTGCATGTCCTTGTTGTAGGCCAGGGGCAGCGCCTTCAGGGTCATCATCATGCCCGCGTAGGCGCCGAATACCCGGCCGCACTTGCCGCGGATCAGCTCCAGCGCATCCGGGTTCTTCTTCTGCGGCATCAGCGAGGAGCCGGAGGTGACCCGATCGGACAGCTCGAGGAAGCCGGACTCGCCGGAGTTGTAGAAGATCAAATCCTCGGCGAAGCGCGACAGGTGCATCATGGAGTTGGCGGCGCAGTTCATCAGCTCGAGCACGTGATCCCGGTCGGACACCGAGTCCAGGCTGTTGCGGGTGGGCGAAGAGAAGCCGAGGGAGTGGGCCAGCTCATGCCGGTCGATGGGGAAGCCGGTGCCGGCCAGGGCGCCGCTGCCCAGCGGGCAGGTGTCCATGCGCTTGTAGGCGTCCTGCAGCCGGGTGAAGTCCCGCTCCAGCATTTCCACATAGGCCAGGCACCAGTGGGCGAAGGTCACCGGCTGGGCCCGCTGCAGATGGGTGTAGCCGGGCAGCACCGTGGCCTGCTGCTGGCGCGCCACGGTAACCAGCTGTTTCTGCATGGCATCCAGCTTGGCCAGCAACGGCGGCACCTGCTGCTTGCACCACAGCTTGAGATCGGTCGCCACCTGGTCGTTGCGGCTGCGGCCGGTGTGCAGCTTCTTGCCCAGATCGCCGACCGCGGTGATCAAATGGCCTTCCACCCAGGAGTGAATGTCTTCTGCGTCGGAGTGCAGGATCTGGTTGGGATCCTCCATCACCTTGAGCTTGAGATCGTTGAGCGCCAGCTCAATCTTCTGCTGCTCTTCGGCGCTCAGCACCCCCGCCTTGGCCAGAGCCCGGGACCAGGCAATGGAGCCGACGATATCCTGCTCCGCCAGACGATAATCGAAACGCAAAGAATCATTGAACTGCTTGAACTTGGCATCTGCCGCCTGGCTGAAACGCCCACCCCAAAGTGCCATAACCTTTTTACTCCTTGACGACATTACTGAATTCGGTCCTGTGACGGTTGCACAGGTGATAGACCGGCGGGCCGGCTCGGGCCGGCTCGGGCCGGCTCGGGCCGGCCCGGGCTGCATATGCAGAGTGCGGCCATTATATAAACACAGGGGGCGTTATGCCCCCTTTATCTTTTGCTGCCAGATATCCTGGCCATAAGCGGTAAACCGCTCGCCTGTCTCTTGGTCAGCAGTTGGCCTATCTCCTGTAACCCTAGATGAAGAAGCAACAGGGCCGCCTCCGCCGACACGCTTCAAGCACATCCCTGTGGCGCTCGACACATGCCATCCCTGGCATGTGACGGTCGGCGGAGGCAATCCCTGTTGCCTCTTTCAGCCCCGACACCGTCTGAAGATGACGCCAGCAGGCGGCGGCGAGGTAATAGGAGGACAAAGGGCACTGCTCCGCCGGCCCTCCGCGCCAGGGAGGGCGCGGCGGAGCCTCCAGGGACGGATTTACGGCGTGCCGGAGGAGCAGTACCCTTTGGCCGATGACGTACACAGTCAACATAAACGGGGAACCAAAGCGCCAGCCTGTCGACCTGCCGCTCTCTATTCAAAAGGGGGCCTCAGCCCCCTTTGCCATCTTTTGTTTATTTCTGCTGGCTTTTCAGCGCCTTGATCCGGCTGGCCAGGGAATACAGGCGGATAAAGCCTTCGGCGTGGCTCTGATCGTACACCTCGTCCTCGCCGAAGGTGGCGAATTCCTCGGAGTACAGGCTGTTCGGAGACTGCTTCTGGATGGCGGTCACCTGGCCCTTGTACATCTTCAGCACCACTTCACCGGTCACGTCCTCGGCAATCGCTTCGGCGGAGGCCAGCAGCGCCTTGCACAGCGGGGTAAACCAGCGGCCGTCATACACCAGGTGGGAGAACTCGGCGCCCACCCGCTCGCGCCAGGCGCGGGTCGGCTTGTCCAGCACCAGCTCTTCGACCGCGCGCAGGGCGGCCATCATCACGGTGCCGCCGGGAGTTTCGTAGCAGCCGCGGGACTTCATACCCACCAGGCGGTTCTCGACGATGTCGACCCGGCCCACGCCGTGCTTGGCGGCACGCTCGTTCAGGGTGGTCAGTACCTGGTAGGGGCTCATGGCCTGGCCGTCGACGGCCACGATACGGCCTTTTTCCACGCTCAGGGACAGGGTTTCGGCCTTGTCCGGGGCCTGCTCGGGGGAAACAGTCCAGGTCCAGGCCTGCTCGGAGGGCTCGTTCCAGGTGCTTTCCAGCTCACCACCCTCGGTGGAGATGTGCCAGGCGTTGGCGTCGCGGGAATAGATCTTGGTGGCACTGGCGGTGGTCTTGATGTTGCGCTCGGCCAGGTAGTCGAGCAGATCTTCACGGCTGCGCATGTCCCAGATCCGCCAGGGCGCGATCACCGCCAGTTGCGGGGCCAGGGCGGCCACGGCACCTTCGAAGCGCACCTGGTCGTTGCCCTTGCCGGTACAGCCGTGGGAGATGGCATCGGCGCCTTCGGCCAGGGCCACTTCCACCATCGCCTTGGCGATCACCGGGCGGGCCATGGAGGTGCCCAGCAGGTAGGTGCCTTCATAGATGGCGCCGGTGGTCAGGGTCGGGTAGACATAATCGTTGACGAATTCGTCTTTCAGATCGGCCACGATGCACTTGGAAGCACCAGAGGCGATGGCCTTCTGCTCGACCCCTTCCAGATCCTCGGCGCCCTGGCCCACGTCGGCCACGAAGGCCACCACTTCACAGCCTTCATAGTTTTCTTTCAGCCACGGAATGATGGCAGAGGTGTCCAGACCGCCGGAATAGGCCAGTACGATTTTTTTGAATTGGCTCATCAATGAATATCCCTGTTAATCAGTGTCAGCAGCACGGCATTCTGGACGTGCATGCGATTTTCAGCTTGGTCGAGGATCAGGGAGGCGGGGCCGTCCATCACCTCGGAAGTAATTTCCCACTCCCTGTGGGCGGGCTGACAATGCAGCACCTGTTTGGCTCCGGTTTTGTCGAGCAGGGCCTGGTTGACCTGGTACGGCATAAATACCGCCTTCACCTGCTCCAGCGGAGTATTATCGCCCATGGAGACCCAGGTGTCCGTATAGATCACATCGACCCCTTCAATATCATCCAGGCTGTCGGTCACCCTGATTTTGGCGCCGCTCACCGCGGCCAGCGCCTCGGCTTCCTTCAGGATCTGGGCGTCCACGTTGTGGCCGCGAGGGCACACGGCGGTGACGGTAGTGCCGAGGATGGCGCCGGTCAGCAACAGCGAGTTGGTGACGTTGTTGCCATCGCCCACGTAGGCCAGATGCACCTTGCTCAGATCATCGTGATGCTCGGCGATGGTCATGTAGTCGGCCAGCGCCTGGCAGGGATGATAGAGGTTGCACAGGGAGTTGATCACCGGCACGGTAGCATATTTTGTCATTTCCACCAGGGTCTGGTGGTCGAACACCCGGGCCACGATGCCATCACACCAGCGCGACAAGTTGGCGGCGAAGTCCTGAACCGTTTCCCGTTTGCCCATGGCGCCGTTCTGGCTGTCCAGGTAGACCGCATGGCCGCCGAGGCGGTTGACGCCGATGTCGAAGGTGACCCGGGTGCGCAGCGAGGGTTTCTCGAACAGGGTGACCACGCTCTTGCCCTTGAGGGCCTCGCCGTACTTGCCGGGATTGGCCTTGACGTCCATGGCCAGGGCAAGGATCTGTTCGATCTGCTCCTTGCTGTAATCCTTCATACTCAGTAAATGCTGCATAAGGCCTCCTTAGTGGGAAATCCGGGTGCCATACTCGGATTCGCCGGCCAACAGCGACAACAACTGCTCCGGGTAACGCCAGCTGCCCACGGCCACCGGCTTGCCCAGGGTCTTGGTAGCCTTGAGCGCCGCCCTGACCTTGACCGCCATACCATCTTTGATGATGTCTTTTGCCATCAGTTCGAAGGCATCGGCCTCGGTCAGGTGGGCGATGCGCTGGCCCTTGCCGTCGAGGATGCCGCTCACGTCCGACAGCATCACCAGATCCGCGTCCAGGATCTCGGCGATGGCGGTGGCAGCCTGGTCCGCGTTCACGTTCATCAGCTTGCCGTCGAAGGTGATGCCGATGGAGCTGACGATGGGCAGGAAGCCGCCGGCCAGCAGGCTGTTCACCAGGGTAGCGTCGCCGCCCTCGATCTGGCCCACGGCGCCCAGCTCGGGATCCAGCTGGCTGACCCGGCACAGGCCACCGTCACCCAGGCAGAGGCCGACGGAACGGATTTCATGGGCGATGGCCTGGGCCAGCAGCAGCTTGTTGGCGGTGCCGGCCAGGGCGCCGGCGATCACCGGGATCTGCTCGAAGGGGGTGACCCGCAGGCCGTTCTTCTTGGTGGAGCTCAGGCCCATGGCCTTGAGCTGGTTGTCCACCAGCACCCCGCCGCCGTGCACCAGCACCAGCGGCCGGCTCACCTCGTTCAGAAAGGTTTTGAGGGTGGTAAACAGGGCCGCCAGGGCCTTGTCGCTTTCCAGCAGGGTGCCACCCAGCTTGATCACCAGCGGTTGTTGCATTGCCATCTCTCGTTACTCCTTGATCAGACCCGCCACCGGCGAGAATCCCTGATGAATATTGACACACTGGATGGCCTGGCTGGCCGCTCCCTTTAACAGGTTGTCGATGGCCGACACCACGATCAGCTGGTCTCCGTCCCGCGCCCAGTGCAGATCGCAGAAGGGGGTGCTGGCCACGTCGTTGATCTGCGGCCACTGGCCGGCCAGGCGCACTATCTGCTGGCCCTGGTAGGCGGCCTGATAGGCGGCGGCGATCTGCTCGTCGCTCACCCCCTCTTTCAACTGCACGTAAACGGTAGCCAGGATGCCGCGGATAAAGTTGCCCAGGTGCGGCTGGAACACCACCTGCTTGCCGAGGTGGTGGCTGATTTCCGGCTGGTGGCGGTGGTTGAACACGCCGTAGGGCTTGAGGCTGACCTCGCAGAAGCTGTTGGCCACGCTCGCCTTGCGGCCGGCGCCACTGACCCCGGACACCGCGCTGATGATCGGGCGGCTACCCTCGGCCACCAGGGCGGCCTGCTGCAACGGCTTGAGCGCGCTGAGCGAGGCGGTGGGGTAGCAACCGGGCACGGCGATCAACTGGGCCGCCTTGATGGCGTCCTGGTTCCACTCCGCCAGGCCGTAGGCGGCCTTGGCCAGCCAGTCGCCATGCTGATGGTGGAAGCCGTAAAACTGATCGTAGAAGCCTTCGCCGGGTACCCGGAAGGCGCCGGACAGGTCGAACACCGGCAGGCCCTTGGCCAGGAAGCCGGGAGCCAGGTCGTGGCTCACTTCATGGGCGGTGGCCAGCAGCACCAGGTCGGCCTCGGTGTGGATGCGGCTGATGGCCTCGCCATCCAGGGGCAGCAGCGGCAGCTCGATCAGGCCGCGCCAGCGCGGGTGCAGGCTGGAAAACGGCTTGTGGGCATCCTGGCTGCCGTTGGACACATAGAGTCCGGCCAGGGTCAGATGAGGGTGGTTCAGGATCAGACCGGCCAGTTCGGCTCCGGTATAACCGCTGGCACCAATGATTGCAGCTTTTAACATGGGCGTATCCGTTAATCTCGATTCAGCTCGGAATATATATATGCAGGTCTCAGCCTAGCGCGTTTTCGGGGCTTATGTCACCCTAGAGAAAAGGCTCGGACAGGCTGTCGTCGTCGCTGTTGTGAGGAGGGGGAATGCATGGCCATCTGTTACGCTAGTTACCCGGAAAATGACAAGTTGGCAGCCTAGCAATAAAAACATATTTATGCAATTGTGTTGAATTTAAATTAGATAAATTCCCGACGGAGATCCCATGAAATCGCTCAACTTGCTGGACCTGTACCGCAGTATCATCGCCCTCCCCTCCATCAGCAGCACGGATCCCAGCTGGGATCAGAGCAACGAGCAGGTGATCCGGCTGCTGGCCGACTGGTTCAGTCAGCTCGGCTTCGCGGTGGAAGTGACCCAGGTGCCCGATCTGCCCGGCAAGTTCAACCTGCTGGCCACCCGGGGCGAAGGCGACGGCGGCCTGCTGCTGGCCGGCCACACCGATACGGTGCCCTTCGATCCGGGCCGCTGGAACAAGGACCCGTTCAAGGTCACCGAGGAAGGCAATCGCCTCTATGGCCTGGGCACCATCGACATGAAAGGCTTTTTCGCCTTTATCGTGGAAGCGCTCAAGGACCTGGACCTGAGCAAACTCGACAAGCCCATCCGCATCCTCGCCACCGCCGACGAGGAAACCACCATGGCCGGCGCCCGGGCCATCGCCAGCGCCATGGCCATCAAGCCCGACTACGCGGTGATCGGCGAACCCACCGGCCTGGTGCCGGTGATGATGCACAAGGGCCATATGTCGGAAGCCATCCGCATCACCGGCAGGAGCGGCCACAGCTCGGATCCCGCCAACGGCGTCAACGCCCTGGAGATCATGCACCAGGTGATGGGCCGGCTGCTGGATCTGCAGCGCCAGCTCAAGGAGCACTACGGCAATCCCCACTTCAAGGTGCCCCAGCCCACCCTCAACCTGGGCCATATCCACGGCGGCGACAGCCCCAACCGCATCTGCGCCTGCTGCGAGCTGCACTTCGACATGAGGCCCATCCCCGGGGTCGGCCCCGACGAGCTGATGGGGCTGCTGCACCACGCCCTGGAGCCGATCAGGGAGCAGTACCCCGACGCGGTGGAGGTGAACCACCTGCACGAGCCCATTCCCGCCTACGGCACCGATCCGGAGGCCGAGCTGGTGCGGGCCGCCGCCGAGATCACCGGTAACCCGGCGGAAGCGGTGAACTACTGCACCGAAGCACCCTTTATCCAGCAACTGGGCTGCCAGACCATAGTACTGGGCCCCGGCCATATCGCCCAGGCCCACCAGCCCGACGAATACCTGGATCTGTCCTTCGTCACCCCCACTGTCCAGGTGCTGCAACATCTGGTAAGCCGCTTCTGCTTAAGTAAATAAATTACATAATACCCGGTCAATCCCGAAGGGGGATTGACCGTAACCGGGAAAAATGGCTAGATAAGTGGCAGAATCGTCATAATTTTGTAATAAATTAACAAAAGAGGCAGATATGGATAATCATGCAGCACTCAGGGCCAACGTCGGCCTGCTGGGGCAGTTGTTGGGCGATACCATCAAGGCCCACCACGGTCAGGCGTTCCTCGACAAGATCGAGACCATCCGCCAGTTGGCCAAGTCGGCCCGGCAAGGCAACCAGGACGATCAGCAGCAGTTGCTGAGCACCCTGAAAAACCTGAGTGACGATGAGCTGCTGCCGGTGGCCCGCGCCTTCAGCCAGTTTCTGAACCTGGCCAACGTGGCCGAACAGTTCCATACCATCTCCCGGGAATACCAGCGCAGCGCCGGCCCCAGCCCGCTCAGCCAAATGTTCGAACGGCTCAAGGCCGCCGACATCGACGACAACAAGATCCGCGACGCCGTCGCCGCCCTGGATATCGAGCTGGTGCTCACCGCCCACCCCACGGAAGTGACCCGCCGCACCTTTATCCACAAGCACGTGCAGCTCAACGACTGCCTGGCCGCCATGGAACTGGACCTGCCGGAAGCGGAACAGGCGGAAGTGCTGGCCCGGGTCGAGCAGTTGATCACCCAGGCCTGGCACAGCAACGAGATCCGCTCCCTGCGTCCCACTCCGGTGGATGAAGCCAAATGGGGCTTTGCGGTGATCGAAAACAGCCTGTGGCCGGCCCTGCCCAAGTTCATCCGCCAGCTCGACCAGCAGGTGCACGACCACCTGGGCGTGCGGCTGCCGCTGGACGCGGCGCCGGTCCGCTTCGCCTCCTGGATGGGCGGCGACCGGGACGGCAACCCCTTCGTCACCGCCAGGGTCACCCGGGAAGTACTGCTGCTCGGCCGCTGGATGGCCAGTTCCCTGTTCCTCAACGACATCCAGGAGCTGGTGTCCGAGCTGTCGATGTCGGAAGCCAACCGCGAGCTCTATATAGCGAGCGGCGAAAGCGACGAGCCCTACCGGGCGGTACTGCGCCGGTTGCGGGAAGATCTGCGCGAGACCCTGATGCACCTCAACGCCAGGGTGCAGGGGCAGAAGACCGACGCCCGGGATCTGATCACCGCCACCGAGCAACTGCGCGAGCCGCTCGAGCTGTGCTACCGCTCGCTGCAGGAATGCGGCCTGGGGCAGATCGCCGACGGCATACTGCTGGACGTGATCCGCAAGGTCGCCTGCTTCGGCATCCACCTGGTCAAGCTCGATGTCCGCCAGGACGGCGACCGCCACACCCAGGCGCTGGCCGAAATCACCCGCTATCTGGGCCTCGGCGACTACGCCAACTGGAGCGAGTCCGACAAGCAGGCCTTCCTGCTCAATGAGCTCAACTCCCGCCGCCCGTTGCTGCCGCGCCAGTGGCAACCCTCGGACGATACCAGGGAGGTGCTGGACACCTGCAGGGTCATCGCCGAGCACCCGCAGGATGCCTTCGGCATCTACATCATCTCCATGGCCGGCGCCCCCTCCGACGTGCTGGCGGTACAGCTGCTGCTGAAGGAATGCGGGGTTGACTTCCCGCTGCCGGTGGCACCGCTGTTCGAAACCCTGGACGACCTCAACAGAGGCGCCGAGGTGATAGAGCAGCTGTATGCCCTGCCCTGGTATCGCGGCTACCTGCAGGGTCGCCAGTTCGTGATGATCGGCTACTCCGACTCCGCCAAGGACGCGGGCATGATGGCCGCCGGCTGGGCCCAGTACAGCGCCATGGAGAAACTGGTGGCCATCAGCGAGCGGGAAGAGGTCAGGCTGACCCTGTTCCACGGCCGGGGCGGCAGCCTGGGCCGGGGCGGCGGCCCGGCCCGCCAGGCGATACTGGCGCAACCGCCCGGCTCCACCCTCGGCGGCCTGCGGGTCACCGAGCAGGGCGAGATGATCCGCTTCAAGTTCGGCCTGCCCCGCATTGCCATCGACAGCCTGACGCTCTATGCCAGCGCCGTGCTCGAAGCCAACCTGCTGCCGCCGCCGGAGCCCGAGCCCCAGTGGCGCGAGCTGATGGACACCATGGCCCGGGTATCCTGCGATCATTACCGCTCGCTGATCCGCGGCGAATCCGACTTCGTGCCCTACTTCCGTGCCGCCACCCCCGAGCTGGAGCTGGGCAAGCTGCCGCTGGGCTCGCGCCCGGCCAAGCGCAAGCCCAACGGCGGGGTGGAAAGCCTGCGCGCCATTCCCTGGATCTTCGCCTGGACCCAAAACCGGCTGATGCTGCCCGCCTGGCTGGGCGCCCACAAGGGGCTGGCGCAGGTGATCGAAGGCGGGCAGGAAAGCACCCTGGTGGCGATGAACAAGCGCTGGCCCTTCTTCCGCGCCCGTCTGGACATGCTGGAAATGGTGTTCCTCAAGGCCGACCTGGGCCTGGCCGCCTACTACGACAGCGTGCTGGTGCCGGCCGAGCTAAAGCCCCTGGGTGTGCGCCTGCGCGAGGAGCTGAAGGCGAGCATGGATCTCATCCTGCAACTGAAGGAAGAGGCCGAGCTGCTGTCGGACCAGCCCTGGATCAAGGAGTCCATCAAGCTGCGCAACCCCTACACGGATCCGCTCAACGTGCTGCAGGCCGAGCTGCTCAAGCGCTCCCGCCAGCAGGGTGAAATCCACCCGGTGCTGGATCAGGCGCTGATGGTCACCATCGCCGGCATCGCCGCCGGTATGCGAAATACCGGCTAATATAAAAGAGTAAGAGGGCTCAGGCCCTTGAGCTGACACTTGTCAACCGAGCCCGGTCGTCGCAGACTGGGCTTTTTTATGCACGGAAATCAAGATCATGACCCCCGCCATCCTGTTTCTGGAAAAACAAAAGGCCCGCTTTACCCAGCACCAGTACCCGTGCACCGCCCAGGACGACTTCGGCGCCCACGCCGCCGAGCAGTTGCAGGTCCCCCCGGGCCAGGTGTTCAAGACCCTGCTCACCGAAGGCGAACAAGGTGCCGTGGTGGCCCTGGTGCCCTCCTCCGGCAAGGTCAACCTCAAGCGGCTGGCCAAGGCCGCCGGGGTGAAGAAGCTCGACATGATGCCGCCGGCCAAGGCGGAACGGCTCACCGGCTACAAGGTGGGCGGCATCAGCCCCTTCGCCCAGAAGAAGCGGCTGACCACGGTGCTGGATGCCTCGGCAGCGGATTACCCTTACGTACTGGTGTCCGGCGGCAAGCGGGGCCTGTCGGTGGGCCTGGCCGCCGACGCCATCGCCACCCTGTTGCAGGCCAGGATCGCCGAGATCGCCGAATAGGCGAGTCCCTCATGCCCGGATCGGCCCCGGTCTGACGCAGCGACCGACTTGAATGGCTCTGCTGTCACAAGGCTGGGCTATGCTGTCAGAACATCAACAGCAACAAGGAGCTGAACATGGGAATCCTGAGTTGGATTATCTTCGGGCTGATCGCCGGTTTCCTGGCCAAGTTCATCATGCCGGGACGGGACGGCGGCGGCCTGATCATGACCATCATACTGGGCATCGCCGGCGCCTTCGTCGGCGGCTGGGTCGGCACCCTGATCGGCTTCGGCTCGGTCACTGGCTTTAACCTCGGCAGCCTCTTTACCGCCGTGATCGGCGCGGTGATCCTGCTATTCGCCTATCGGCTGATCAGGAAATCCTAGAAGGAGCAAGCATGTCCCCTGTACCCAGGGTTGGCGTCATCGCCGTGGTCTGGCAGCAGCAGCAGGTGCTGCTGGTCAAACGCAAGTACCCGCCCCACGCCGGCCATTGGGGCTTTCCCGGCGGCAAGCTGGAATGGGGCGAGACCATGGCCGCAGGCGCGGCGCGGGAGCTGCTGGAAGAAACCGGGGTGGTGGCCAAGATGGAGCAGCCCTTCGCCTGCTTCGACGTGCTGGCCGAGGAGGCAGGCCGGCTCGCCCACCACTACGTGATGGTGGCGGTGCGCGGCCATTACCAAGGCGGCCACCCCGTCGCCGCCGACGACGCCCTGGCGGTGGACTGGTTCAGCCCGGACGCCCTGCCCTCGCCCCTGTGCCCGGACCTGGAGCTGATTATCGAACGCTCCCGTCAACACTGAGGCCGGCCACCAGCCCCTTGCTCCCCCATCACACCCGGGCTCCCTTCATCGTCGCCCCCGCGCAGGCGGGGAACCATGCGGCGGCAGGGTAAAGCGGGTCTTCTTCATCCTGTCGCCCCCGCGCAGGCGGGGAACTATGTACGGTACGGCACCAAGAACCAGACGTTCATGGATTCCCGTCTTCGCGGGAATGACGGCAAGAGCGGGAATGACCCATCCGGCCCGGCTCCACTGCTTGCGCCCTCTCGCCGGCAGGCCGTCATATCAACAAAAAAGGGGCCATGCGGCCCCTTTTGCTCTTGTCGGAAAAATTCCGCTTTACATCACGGCGTTCAGCACCAGCACGCCGACCAGGCCGGTGGCCCAGGCCAGGGTGGTGGGGATGGACCAGACGATGATCTGCTGCTTCACGTCCTTGATGCCCATCATCCGGTTGACCACCCAGAACAGGCTGTCGTTGAAGTAGCCGAAGAACAGGGATCCCATGGTCGCCGCCTGGGCCGCCACCAGCATGTTCACGCCGGGGATATTGACCAGGATGGGCGCCGAGATGGAGGCCGCGGTCACCATGGCCACGGTGCCCGAGCCCTGGATCAGCCGCACCAGGGTAGAGACGATAAAGGGGATCAGCACCGGCGGCATCGGCAGGCTGGCGATCTGCTCGCCCAGCATGGCACCGGCACCGGATTCACGCAGCACTGCACCCAGGGCACCACCGGCACCGGTCACCAGCAGGATGATACCGGCGCTCTGCAGGCCTTCCTCCAGGTGTTCCATGGTGTCGTGCTTGTTCATCTTGGGCACCAGGGTATACACCGCCAGCAGTACCGAGATGGACAGGGCGATCACCGGGTGGCCCAGGTAGCTGAACAGCTGCACCACCGGGTTCTCGCTCAGGCCGTTCCAGCCGTCGATCTTGGCCAGGGTACCGAACAGGGTATTGACAAAGATCAGCAGGATCGGCGCCAGTATCGGCAGCAGCGACAGGAACAGGCTGGGTAGTTCCTTGCCGGCCTTGGCGGCCAGGTACTGGTTGTAGCTTTCTTCCAGCTCGGGGCTGTCCTGCACCACGGGGGCGTGGAAGTCCGGGTACTTGCGGCCCAGCCACTGGGCGTAGAGCACAATGACTACCACGCAGGGCAGCGCCAGCACCAGGCCGGCGAGCAGCATGGCGCCCACGTCCACGCCGAACAGGCCGGCCACGCCCAGCGGGCCCGGGGTGGGCGGCACCGTGTGGTGGGTCACCACCAGGCCACCGGCCAGGGCCACGCCCACGGTCAGCAGGTTGCGCTTGCCCTTCTGCGCCAGCGCCTTGGCGATGGGGTAGAGGATCACGAAGGCGGAGTCCACGAAGATGGGTACCGAGACGATATAGCCGGTAATGGCCATGGCCCATTCTTCCTTCTTCTTGCCCAGCCATTTGATAAAGCTGTAGGCGATCTGCTCGGCGGCGCCGGACACTTCCAGGATGCGGCCCATCATCACGCCGAGGCCGATGACGATACCGATACTGCCGAGGGTGCCGCCGAAACCCTTGGTGATCACGTCGACGATATCACCGGCGGCCATGCCGCCCAGGGCACCGGCGATGCTGGCCGCCGCCAGCATGGCGATCAGCGCGTGCACCCGGGTCTTCACCACCAGGAAAATCAGTACCAGTACGGCGACGGCCAGGCCGATCACCGGGGCCATGGAGCTTGCTTCAGTCATTATTTGGTTCCTTCCATATCATCGGCAATAAAACGACGGATCACACTGTCGAAGTCGGCATCCTGCACAAAGCCCAATTCCCGGGCACGGGTGATGTTGAAACGGCCGGGCCAGCTGGCCACGATGCGCGACACCGCCTCGTCTTCCCGGTAGCTAATGCGCGCGCACACCTCGTCGCCGGCCACCCGGCGCAGGGCGTCGATCATCTGCTGCACGGTCACTGTGATGCCCGGCAGGTTGACGGTGCGGCTGGCGCCGAAGGCCTCGGCGGGTACCTGGGCTGCCCGCACGAAGTTCTCAATGACGGTACCCGGGGACGACAGCCACATGGACAGGCTCAGGGCCACCGGACAGACGGTGGTGTCGCCCTGCAGCGGCTCGCGGATGATGCCGCTGGCAAAGGACGAGGCCGCCTGGTTGGGCTTGCCCGGGCGCACACTGATGGTGGGCAGACGCAGCACCCGGCCGTCGACGAAGCCCTTGCGGGCATAGTCGTTGACCATCAGCTCGCCCACCGACTTCTCCATGCCATAGGAAGACTGAGGGCAGACCGCGGTGTGGTCCTGGATCAGCTCCGGCAGCTCGCCGCCGAACACCGCCAGCGAGCTGGAGAACACGAAGCGGCAGCCGGGCGCCTGGTGGCGCGCCGCTTCCAGCAGGTAGCGGGTGGCGTCGATGTTGACCTTGACGCCCAGATCGAAGTCGGCCTCGGCGTGGCTGCTGACGATGGCCGCCAGGTGGTAGATCAGGCCGGTGTCCGGTGTCACCAGCGCCTGCACTGCGGCCTGGTCGCCCAGATCCGCCTGTACGCAGCGCACCCGCTCGTCCGCCAGTGGCGAGGTGGGGACGATGACGTCCGCCAGGGTCAGGCGGTCGAAAGCGATCTGCTGCTGTTGCAGCAAGGCCCTGGCCAGGCGCTGGCCGAGGAAGCCCGCACCACCGGTAATGATGATATTCATTTGATTCTCCTCGGTGCTCGAGGGCACCCGATAAGCTACAGAGGTTGGTTGGTAATAATCGTTATTATGCCGAGTCTTATTCCACCAGCCGGACCTGCAGGCCCTGGCCGCGCAGCTGTTCCGCCGTCTCTCCCGCCAGGCCGCCGTCGCTGATGATGTCGGTCAGCGCCTGCAGCGGGCAGATGCGGAACATGCCGTATTTGCCGTACTTGCTGCTGTCGCTCACCAGTATCCGCCGCCGCGCCACCTTCAGCAGCGCCTGCTTGACCATCACCTTGTTCTCGGTGGGGGTCGACATGCCCCGCTCCAGATCCCAGGAGCTGGAGCTGATAAAGGCCAGGTCCAGGTTCAGGCTGGCGAGCAGGGCCGCCGCCGCCTGGCCCACGCAGGAGCGGTTGCGCACGTCCACCAGGCCCCCGGTGTGGAACAGGGTGAGCTGGGGGTACTGCATCAGGTAGTGGGCGATGGTGAAGTCGTTGGTCACCACCGTCAGGTTGGCCTTGCGGGCGATGCCCCTGGCCACCTCGAAGGTAGTGGTGCCCGCGTCCAGGTAGATCACCTGGCCGTCCTCCACCAGCTCCGCCGCCGCCAGGCCGATGGCGACCTTGCTGTTATGGTGGATGCTGGCCTTTTCGCTGTAGGCCAGCTCCTGCTTGACCGCGTCGTTGAGCCTGACCCCGCCGCTCACCGACACCACCTTGCCCTCGGCCTCCAGCTGCTGGATGTCGCGACGCACCGTCATGTGCGACACGTCCAGCTCCTGGGCCAGCTCGTTGATCGGCACTATGTTGCGCTCGTGCACATAGCGGTAGATGTAGTCGCGGCGCTCGGCGGGGATCATGGCTTACTCCTTTTCCGCCCAGGGGGCGAACCAGCCCAGGCCGGCTTCGGTGTTGCCGCGCGGGCGGTATTCGCAGCCCAGGAAGCCGTTGTAGCCCTTGGCGTCCAGATAGTCGAACAGCCAGGGGTAGTTGACCTCGCCCTGGTCCGGCTCGTGGCGCTCGGGCACCGAGGCTACCTGGATATGGCTGAACTTTCCCCACAGCCGGTCGATGGTGCGGGTGAGATCCCCTTCCATGATCTGGCAGTGGTAGAGATCGAGCTGGATCTTCACGTTGGGCCGGTCGATCACTTCCAGCAGCGCCTCGGCCTGCACCTGGGTGGAGAGGAAGTAGCCGGGCATGTCGCGGCTGTTGATGGGCTCAATCAGCACCAGAATACCCTTTTGGGCCGCCTGGTCCGCCGCGTACTGGATATTGGCCACATAGGTGGCCTGTTGCCGCTCGCGGCTCACCCCGGGCTGGCACAGGCCGGCCATGGCGTGCAGCT
This sequence comes from Zobellella endophytica, assembly GCF_003012775.1. Classification (GTDB taxonomy): domain Bacteria; phylum Pseudomonadota; class Gammaproteobacteria; order Enterobacterales; family Aeromonadaceae; genus Oceanimonas; species Oceanimonas endophytica. The sequence continues at coordinate 37,853 of NZ_PXYG01000006.1, forward strand.
GGGTGCAGCCCAGCGCCTCGGCGTAGGCCAGGGCGGTGGCCACGCCGGCGTGGAATTCGGTTTCCCGGCCGGGCAGCGAGGCCAGGCCGCGCTCGCCCGCCTCCCAGTCGCCGGGGGGCATGTTGAACAGCGCCTGGGTCAGGCCCCGGGCCTTGAGCTCGGCGGCGATGGCGTCCTTGTCCTCGGCGTAGGGGAACAGGTATTCCACCGCGCGGAAGCCGGCGGCGCGGGCGGCCTTGAAGCGCGCCATAAAGGGCACTTCGGTAAACATCATCGACAGGTTGGCTGCAAATCGGGCCATGTTCCGCTCCTTACATCTTGCCTTTGAATACCTGCTCCAGCTCCGCCACCTGATCGTCGGTCAGGGTGCGCATGGGGCCGTTACGCAGGATGAAATACAGCCGGGCGGTCTCTTCCAGCTCCTCGGCGTTGAACATCGCCTCGCGCAGGCTCTTGCCGCTGATCACCGGACCGTGGTTGGCCAGCAGCACGGCGCCGTGCCCGGCGGCCAGTTTGCCCAGCTCCTCGGCGATACGCGGGCTGCCGGGGCGGAAATAGGGGATCAGCGGCAGCTTGCCCACCCGCATCACGTAATAGGGGGTGATGGGCGGCAGGCAGTTGGCCGGATCCAGCCCGTCCACGCAGGACAGGGCGGTCAGGTAGGGCGAGTGCAGGTGCACTATGCCGCCGGCCTGGGGCCGCTGCTGGTACATGGCGATGTGCATCAGCACTTCCTTGGAGGGCTTGTCGCCGTCCAGGTGGTTGCCGTTCATGTCCACCTTGCTCAGACGGTCCGGATCCAGGTCGCCGAAGCTGGTGTTGGTGGGGGTGGCCAGCAGGTTGCCGTCGGGCAGCACCAGGCTGAGGTTGCCCGCCCCGCCGCTGCTGTAGCCGCGCTCGAACATGGATTTGGCGGTCTTCACCATTTCCAGGCGCAGGGAAAATTCAGTCATGGTAAAACTCCTGGGCATTGCTGAAGAAATGCTCGTCGCCGAAATTGCCCGATTTGAGCGCCAGCGACAGCGGCTTGTCGAGGGCCCGCACCCAGGGCACGCCCGGGGCGATTTGCGGGCCGATGTGGAAGCCGGTCACCGCCAGCGCCTGGGTGACGATGCCGGAGGTCTCGCCGCCGGCCACGATAAACTTGCCGAAGCCCTGGTCGGCCAGGCGGGCGGCCACGGTGGCGAACACCCCTTCCACCGCCTCGCTGGCCCGGGCCGCACCGTACTCGGCCTGGATGCGGGCCAGTTCGGCCGCGGGCTGGGTGGCATACAGCATGGGCGCCGGGGCGCTGTCCTGGGCCGCGACCCAGTCGGCCAGCTCGGCGGCGTAGGCGGCGGGCTGCTCGATGCAGCGGGCCACCTCCACCAGTCGGTGCGGCGCACGGTGCTGATAGGCCGCCACCTGGGCGTTGGTCATCTGGGAGCAGGAGCCGGACAGCACCACGGCGCGGCCGCCGGCCACGGGGGCGCCCAGTTCCCGGGCCAGGGCGGCGCCCTGGCCGCCGGTGGCAAAGCGGGCCAGGCCCGCGCCCAGGCCGGAGCCGCCGGTGACAAGCGCAAGCTCGCTCACCGCCTCGCCCAGCACCGGCAGATCGGCCATGGTCAGGGTGTCCAGCACCGCGTAGTTCACGCCGGCCGCCTTGAGTTCGTTCAGTCTGGCTTTAACCGCCGGGCTGCCGGTCAGCACGGCCTGGTAGTCCACCAGCCCCACCTGGCCCCGGGCCTGGGCGGCCATCAGCCGCTGCAGGTTGGCGTCTGTCATGGGGGTCACCGGGTGATCCTTCATGCCGGACTCGTTGAGCGGCACCCCGTTCACAAACAGGTTGCCGTGGCAGACGGTACGGCCGTTCACCGGCAGCGCCGGGCAGATCACGGTAAAGGTCTCGCCCAGCGCCGCCAGCAAAGCGTCGGTCACCGGGCCGATATTGCCCTCGGCGGTGGAATCGAAGGTGGAGCAGTACTTGAAGAAGAAGCGATCGCAACCCAACTCTTTCAGCCGCGCCAGCGCCGCCAGAGAGTCGGCCACCGCCTGCTCCACCGCGCAGGAGCGGCTCTTCAGGGAGATGACCACGGCGTCCACGTCCGCCGGCACCTCGGCGGGGCCATGGCCGATCAGTTGGGTCACGCGCCAGCCGTTTTCCACCATGAAGCCGGCGATATCGGTGGCGCCGGTAAAGTCGTCGGCGATAACACCCAGACGTTGCGTCATTTACTTGCCCTCCGGCAGACGGATGCCCTTGAAGGTTTTGACCACGGCGGCGTCGTCTTCACGGCCGTAGCCCTCGTTGCTGGCGGCCAGGAACATCTGGTGGGCGGCGGAGGCCAGCGGCAGCGGGAATTTCATCTGGTGGGCGGTGTCCAGCACTATGCCCAGATCCTTGACGAAGATGTCGACGCTGGAGCGCGGCGCATAGTCCCCGTCCAGGATGTGCGGCACCCGGTTCTCGAACATCCAGGAGTTGCCGGCGCTGTGGGTGACCACCTCGAACATCAGCTCCAGCGGGATCTCCGCCTTGGCAGCCATGGCCATGGCCTCGGCGGCGGCGGCGATGTGCACCCCGGCCAGCAGCTGGTGGATGGTCTTGACGGTGCTGCCCTGGCCGATGTCGGGCCCGACCACATAGAGTTTTTCGGCCACGGCGTCGAACAGCCCACGGGCCTGCTCGAACAGCTCGGGCTTGCCCGAGGCCATCACCGACAGCCGGCCGTCGGCGGCCTTGATGGCGCCGCCGGAGATGGGCGCGTCTATCATTTCCAGGCCCAGCTCGGCCAGGCGCCGGTGGATGGACTGGGTCTGGGTGGCGGCCATGGTGCTGCACACGATGACCAGGCTGCCCGGACGCAGGGCCTGGGCCAGGCCCTGCTCGCCGAACAGCACCGCCTCCACCTGGGCGCCGTTGACCACCACCAGCACCAGGGCGTCGAGCCGGTCCGCATAGGGCAGCGCCGAGGGGCCGGTGCCGGCGGCGCCGGCCTCGGCCAGACGAGCGCAGGCGTCGGGGTTCAGGTCAAAACCATAGGTATCGAAGCCGGCGCGGATCAGGGATTGGGCCATGCCCATGCCCATGGAGCCGAGGCCGATCAGGCCAATACGGGAAAGTGCGCTCATCTGTGTTACTCCCAAACTGTGAACTACTGTGATGAATACATTATCGATCACACTTAATCACAATTAAGGACGAAACATCACAAATGACACAATCGAAACTGTAGATTAATAATCAATAAAAACAATAAATTAACTATTTTGTGAAAAAATGATTATTAACATTGAAATGTGAAAAAATGAGTGTGAAAACTCACAAAAACGGGCCTGACGGCACCGAAAAGAAGACTAAGAATTTGATTTTAAAAAAAACGCTAGGATGTGAAAGGCCCGTGAAACCGCCTGTCGGCGGTAAGGCACCGGGCGACTCGCACCCGGTGTCCGGGTCATTACAGCGCGGCCAGCAGGCTCCACAGATCCGCCTGCACGGCGGCGGCGGTGACTTCACGGCCGGCGCCCGGGCCCTGGATCACCAGCGGGTTCTGCCGATAGTGCTGGGTTTCGATGGCAAACACATTGTCGCCGGGCCTCAGGTGGGCGAAGGCATGATCGTCGGGCAGCACTTCCAGCCCCACGCTGGCCTCACCGCTGGCGGCGTTGAACCGGGCCACGTGGCGCAGCACGCCGCCGTCTTCCCGGGCCTGGGCCAGGGCCTCGGCCAGGGGAGCATCCAGCTCCTGCAGCCGGTCGATAAAGGTTTCCCGATCCAGGCCGGCCAGGGCCTCGGGCACCAGGTTGCTGACCCTGACCCTGGCCGGATCCAGATCGAAACCCGCTTCCCGCGCCAGTATTACCAGCTTGCGCTTCACGTCCTGGCCGTTCAGATCCTGGCGCGGATCCGGTTCGGTCAGGCCCTGTTGCCAGGCCTGCAGCACCAGTTCGGAGAACGGCTGGCGGCCGTCGAAGTGCTGGAACAGCCAGCTCAGGGTGCCGGAGAAGATGCCGCTGATGGCCCGCACCTGCTCGCCGGACTGCTGCAACTGGCGCAGGCTGGTCTGCACCGGCAGGCCGGCGCCGACGGTGGCGTTGCTGAGAAACTGTACCCGGTGCTCGCCCAAGGCCTGCTTCAGCCGCAGGTAGACCCCCTGCTCCGCCGCCCCCGCCAGCTTGTTGGCGGCGATCAGGTGGATATGCTGCTGCACCAGCGCCGGGTAATACTGCACCAGGCTATCGGAGGCGGTCAGGTCCAGCGCCAGCAGGCTGTCGAAGCCGTGCTCCTCCAGATCTTCCAGCCAGTCGGGCCAGACGATGGATTTGGGAGTGAAGTCCTGCAGCACCTGCTCCACTTCCAGCCCCTGGCTGGCCAGCATGGCGCCCCGGGAGTCGAACACCCCGTACAGGGTGAGCTGCACGTTCAGCTCCCGCTCCAGCCGCGGCTTCTGCGCCTGGTACAGCCGGAGCCAGGCCTGGCCGATGTTGCCCCGGCCGAACAGCACCAGCCCGACCCGTTTGGGCCGGCTGAACAGGCTCTGGTGCAGGCGGATCAGCAGCGGCTCCAGCACCATCTTGCGCACCACGCCCACCAGGCTGAGGCCATTTTTCGCCGGCTGAATAAACTCCAGCGGCTGTTCGTTGAGTGCATGGTAGAAATGCAGGCACTGTTCGGCCTGATCGACCACACCCCTGCCCACCAGCGCCACCAGCGAAAAACCCTCCCGGGCCTGCAACCCTTCGAAGCCGCCGGCGGGCTGGTGATCCCTGAGCTGCGAAAACGCCTGCTCGGCCTGCTCCCGGGTATAGGCAATCTGCCACAGCCGGCGCTCGGGCCGGCGCTTGCAGGCCAGGGGCGCCAGCTCGCGCCGGGTGAGCCAGGCGGTCAGGGCATCCACGGTGTCCTGGTAGCGATCGGGAATGGTCATTTCCAGCAGCACCGCGTCGTCCACCGAGGTGACGATGCGCCCGCCCCCGGCCCGTCGCGACTGGCGCTGGATGCGGGTGTGGCCGTCGTCCGGGTGGTAGCTGCAGCGCAGCATCAGTTGCTGGCGGCTGTCGGCCACCGGCCCCAGGGTGCGGCTGTGCAGCACCGGCGAGCCCAGCCGGGCCAGTTCGGCGGCTTCCGACAGCGACAGCCGGGTCAGCAGCCGCGCTTCCTTCACCCGCCGCGGATCGGCACTGAACACCCCGGGCACGTCGCTCCAGATGGTGGTGTGGGAGCTGTCGGCCAGGGCCGCCAGCAGGGTGGCGCTGAAGTCGGAGCCGTTGCGCCCCAACAGCCGGGTACGGCCTTGCGAATCGGCGGCGATAAAACCGGTCACCACCAGGATCTGTTCGGGGTAGTCCGCCAGGATCCCGGCCAGCCGCTGGCGGGACAGCGCCTCGTCCACCTGCACCGGCGAGCCGGACACCTGCAGGAAGCGGCGGGCGTCCAGGCTGGCGGCGGCCCGCCCCTGGCTGCTCAGCAGCCGGGCCAGCAGGCGCGACGACCACACCTCGCCGAACGACTGGATCAGGCTGCGCTCGTATTCGTCCAGCCGGTGGTTTTCCAGCACCGAGGCGATGGTCTGGATGTCGTCGTCCAGCGCCGCCAGCAGGGGGGCGGCATTGGCGGCGTCCAGGGTGGTTTCAATCAGTCCGCGCTGGAATGCCTGCAGCCCTTCCAGCGCCTCGGGCGCGGCGCTGTCGCCGCTGGTGAACAGATTGAGCAGTTCGATCAGCCGGTTGGTGGTCTTGCCCGGCGCCGACACCACGATCAGGGCGTCGGGCTGGTGCAGGTTATTGATGATACCGGCCACCCGGTGGAAACAGGCGGCATCGGCCAGGCTGCTGCCGCCAAACTTGTGCACCGGCCGCCGCTGGGCGCCGGAGTCGGACTGAAGTATGGTCATTACTTGCTTAACGCCTTGAATGCATTGTCCAAATCGTGAATCAGATCGCGCACGTCCTCGATGCCGACCGACACCCGCAGCAGCTGGCTGCTGATGCCGGCGGCGGCGCGGGCTTCCTCGGTCATGGCCGCGTGGGTCATGGTGGCCGGGTGGGCGATCAGGCTTTCCACCCCGCCCAGGGACTCGGCCAGGGAGAACAGCTGCAGCTGCTGCAGGAAGGCTTTCATGCCCTCCTCGTCCACGTCCAGCTCGAAGCTGAGCATGGCGCCGAAGCCGGACTGCTGGCGGGCCGCCACCTCGTGGCCGGGGTTGCCGGGCAGGCTGGGATGGTACACCGCCTTCACCTCGGGCCGGCCCTGCAGGTAGGCCACCAGGGCCTCGGCGTTTTCGCAGTGCTGGCGCATGCGCACGCCCAGGGTGCGCAGGCCGCGCAGGGTCAGGTAGCTGTCGAAGGGCGAGCCGGTCAGCCCCAGGCAGTTGGCCCACCAGCGCAGCTCCTCGGCCAGTTGGCCATCGGCGGCCACCACGGCGCCGCCCAGCACGTCGGAATGGCCGTTGATGTACTTGGTGGTGGAGTGCACCACCAGGTCCGCGCCCAGCGTCAGCGGCTGCTGCAGCGCCGGCGACAGGAAGGTGTTGTCCACCACCGACAGGGCGCCGATGTCCTTCGCTGCGGCGCAGAGGGCGGCGATGTCCACCACCCGCAGCAGCGGGTTGGAGGGGGTTTCGATCCACAGGATCTTCGGCTTGTTGGCCAGGGCCTGGGCCAGGGCGGCGGGGTCGTTCTGATCCACGTATTCCACCCGGAAGTTGCCCTTCTTCGCCAGGGAATTGAACAGCCGGTGGCTGCCGCCGTAGCAGTCGTGGGGCGCCAGCAGCAGATCGCCGGCCTGCAGCTGGGAGGTGATGATCAGGTTGATGGCGCCCATGCCGGTGGAGGTGACGGCGGCGCCCGCGCCCTGCTCGAGTTTGGTCAGGGCCTCGATCAGGGTCTGCCGGGTCGGGTTGCCGGAGCGGGTATAGTCAAACTGACGCGGCTGGTTATAATCGGCAAAGGTATAGGTGCTGGTCAGATATACCGGCGGGACCACGGCACCGTGCTGGCTGTCCGTGTCGATACCGGTTCGAACGGCATGGGTCTGGGTCTGGTAATCGGGCATGTCCTCTCCTTTGCGCGCTGGCGGCCTGAGTATAGAATTTCCAAGATGCGCACAGTACCCCAGGGCAAGAAAGACGTCAAGGCTTCCAGACGTCCATAAGTCTTTGCTGTTGGATTGCCAATAAAAAAGGTAAGGGTTACAATCCGAGCCGGACTCTTAACCCGTATGCAGGTGGACAATGAAGACTGAATGGAACGGCGACTATATCAGCCCTTACGCCGAGCACGGCAAGAAAAGTGAGCAGGTCAAGAAGATCACCGTCTCCATCCCGCTCAAGGTGCTGAAAATACTCACCGACGAGCGCACCCGCCGCCAGGTCAACAACCTGCGTCACGCCACCAACAGCGAGCTGCTGTGCGAAGCCTTCCTGCACGCCTATACCGGCCAGCCCCTGCCGGTGGACGAGGACCTGCGCAAGGACGTTCCCGACCGGATCCCCTCCCAGGCCCGCGAAATCATGGCCGAGCTCGGCATCGAGATCGAAGACTACGCCATCGACGACGAGCGATAACGCCCGGCGGCGTTATCGCTCTAGAGCACCATATAGTTTAAAAATTAGGCAACGCCTTTCCCCCTATGTCGGAGGGTTCGATGGCTTCTGACGAGGTATAGTCTGTCGGCCAAAGGGCACTACTCCTCCGGCACGCCGTGACCCCTTCCCTGGGGGCTCCGCTGCGCCCTCCCTGGCGCGGAGGGCCGGCGGAGCAGCCCCCCTTGTCCTCCCTATATCACCGAAGCTGCCTGCTGGCACCCCCCTCAGACGGCGTCAGAGCTTGAAAGAGGTAACAGGGATGGCCTCCGCCGACCGTCACCTGCCTGAGTTTTACACTAGATGGCGTGCTAGCCGACCGACACCAGGATCTGCTGCCAGGGCAGCCCTTCGTCCCCCAGGGTAATAAAGTTGGGATTGACCATGCTGTCGCGCCGGTTGTAGCTGAGCGCGGCCAGGTTCAGATCCAGCAACCGCCCGCCGGCCTCCTCCACGATGCACTGGGTGGCACCGGTATCCCACTCGCCGGTGGGGCCGATGCGGATATAGAGATCCGCTTCCCCTTCCGCCACCAGGCAGGACTTGAGCGAGCTCGAGCCCAGCGGCACCATCTCGTAATCCAGTTCGCTGTTCAGCCGGGAGCGCACCCAGTCCACGTTCTGCCGGCGGCTGATGGCGATGCGCAGCTGGGTCAGCGGCACCGCCGCATCGTGGTGGCGGGCGTGGATCCGCCGGTGGTGGCCGTCGGCCTCCTTGAATGCACCATGACCGCGCACCGCGTAGTACATCAGATCCTGTACCGGTGCATAAACCACACCCAGCACCGGCCGGCCGTCCTCGATCAGGGCAATCATGGTGGAGAAGTCACCGCTGCCGGCGATGAACTCCTGGGTGCCGTCGAGCGGATCCACCAGCCAGTAGCGGGGCCAGCGACCGCGTTCGGCCAGGGGGATGTCGCCGCCTTCTTCGGAAAGCACCGGCACATCGGCCAGTTCGCGCAGTGCTTTATCAAGATAGGCGTGGGCCGCCAGATCGGCGCTGGTGACCGGGCTGTCGTCGTCTTTCTGCTCGGCCTGGTAGTGGCCGCTGTCGTACATGGTCAGTATGCGGTGCCCGGATTCCCGGGCCGCCGCCTTGACGCCCGGCAGTAAGGCATGGATGTCCATGGTTATTCCTCGTTATTAAGCCAGTCCTGCAACAGATACAGGCCGCAAATACTCCTGGCCTCGGTAAAATCGGGCCTGGACATCAGCTGTTCCAGCTGGTCCAGGGGCCAGGGCACCACATCCAGGGGCTCCGGCTCGTCACCCTCCCGCCGTTCGGGATACAAATCCCGTGCCAATAAAATATCCATCCGGCTGCCGAAATATCCCGGTGCCAGGCTGACCTGCTTCAGATGAGTGAGCGAGCGGGCGCCGAAGCCCACCTCCTCCATCAGTTCGCGGTTGCCGGCCTCGAGCGCGGTTTCGCCCGGGTCGATCAGGCCCTTGGGAAAGCCGAGTTCATAGCTGTGGGTGCCGGCGGAATACTCGCGGATCAGCAGTATGGTGTTGTCGTCCAGCATCGGGACCAGCATCACGGCGCCACGGCCGCCACCGCGCATGCGCTCGTAGACCCGCTCCACGCCGTTGCTGAATTTCAGGTGCACCGATTCCACCTTGAACAGGCGGCTCTCGGCCACCAGCTCGGTATGCAGTATCTGAGGTTTCTGTTTCTCTTTGGTCATGCCCTGTCCCGTCTTCTGGCTCGCCTTAGTATGAGGTTATCGCAACTGCCGGCCAACGTCTGCCGCAACGTGATGACAGCGGGTTTTGATTTGACCTTTATACTCCAGACCCAGGGGCATCTGGTATAATTCTGGTTCGTTTTACCGTGAGCGAGTGCAATGAACGGAGAAAATACTTCCGTGCGGCTGGACAAGTGGCTGTGGGCTGCCCGCTTTTACAAGACCCGCAGCCTGGCCCGCGAGATGATCGATGGCGGCAAGGTGCATTACAACAGCCAGCGCAGCAAACCCAGCAAGCTGGTGGAAATCGGCGCCGTCATCCGCCTGCGCCAGGGCAACGACGAAAAGGAAGTGGTGGTGCTGGAACTGTCCGGCCACCGCGGCAAGGCGGACATCGCCCAGCGCCTGTACCGGGAAACGCCCGACAGCATTAAGCGCCGGGAGCAGAATGCCGAAGCCCGCAAATTCAACAGCCAGTTTGCCCCCAGCCCGGAGCGCAAGCCGGACAAGAAAGAAAGGCGCACCCTGCTTAAAATCAAACAGGGCGACTGACCGCCCATACAGGATCCTTTATGACAAAAACCGACCTACTTCACCGTTATCTGTTCGACAACTACCAGGTGCGCGGCGAGCTGGTGCAGCTGCAAGACAGCTACCGACACATCATCGGGGGCCAGACGTATCCGGCGCCGGTGCAGCGGCTGCTGGGTGAACTGCTCACCGCCACCAGCCTGCTCACCGCCACCCTCAAGTTCGAAGGCCATATCACGGTGCAGCTGCAGGGCGACGGCCCGGTCAGACTGGCGGTGATCAACGGCGATCACCAGCAGCAGTTGCGCGGTGTGGCCCGCTGGGAAGGCCAGGTGCCCGACAGCGACAGGCTGGCCGACCTGATCGGCAAGGGCTACCTGGCCATCACCATCACCCCCGACGAGGGAGAACGCTACCAGGGCATAGTGGAGCTGAGCGACGACTCCCTGAGCAAGAGCCTGGAGAACTACTTCGCCCAGTCGGAGCAGCTGGCCACCCGCATCTGGCTGTTTACCGATGTCCACCACGATCGGCAGTGCGCCGCCGGCCTGCTGCTGCAGGCGCTGCCCGCCGGCAATGCCGAACAGGAAGGGGATTTCTCCCACCTCGAGACCCTAACCCACACCATCAAGGCGGAGGAGCTGCTGCACCTGGACGCCCATGAGGTGCTGTACCGGCTGTACAACCAGGAAGCGGTGCGGGTGTTCGATCCCCAGCCGGTGGTATTCAAATGCACCTGCTCCCGGGAAAAATGCGAGCAGGCACTGCTGCAGGTGGGCAAGGTCGAGGCCTACGATATCCTGAAAGAACACGGCAAAATTGCCATGCACTGCGATTATTGCGGCCACCATTATCGGTTCGATGGCGCCGATTTACAGACGTTGTTTAATGACACGCCGACATTGCATTAACATTTCCGTTTCATGAAAAGGGGCTTTTTGCCCCTTTGGTCTTAATTCGCCGCGCAAAATTGCAAATTTTGAAGCTGATCCCCTAATATCTGCTGAATAACTGGTATTCTTTTGTTCCAAAACAACACTAATAACAAACCACCCAACCCCTCTGTACCCAGGAGATAACAATGACGTCCAAGGCGCAGCAATTAGGCCTTTCCCAATACGGTATTACCGACGTAACCGAGATCCTTTACAACCCGTCCTACGGCCAGTTGTTTGAAGAAGAAACCCGCGCAGATTTAGAAGGCTTTGAGAAGGGCGTGGTTACCAGCTTGGGCGCCGTTGCCGTGGACACCGGTATCTTTACCGGCCGCTCTCCGAAAGACAAATACATAGTACGTGACGACACCACCCGTGACACCGTATGGTGGGCCGATCAGGGCAAGAACGACAACAAGCCGATGACGCAGGAAACCTGGGACCAGCTCAAGGGCCTGGTAACCGCTCAGCTGTCCGGCAAACGTTTGTTCGTGGTCGACACCTTCTGCGGCGCCAACCCCGATACCCGCCTGTCCGTGCGTTTCGTCACCGAAGTGGCCTGGCAGGCCCACTTCGTGAAGAACATGTTCATTCGTCCCACAGAGGAGGAGCTGCAACGCTTCGAGCCCGACTTCGTCGTGATGAACGGCGCCAAGTGCAGCAACCCTAACTGGCAAGAACAGGGCCTGAACAGCGAGAACTTCGTCGCCTTCAACCTGACCGAGCGCATGCAGCTGATCGGCGGCACCTGGTACGGCGGCGAGATGAAGAAAGGCATGTTCTCCATGATGAACTACCTGCTGCCGCTCAAGGGCATCGCTTCCATGCACTGCTCCGCCAACGTGGGCAAGGACGGCGACGTGGCCATCTTCTTCGGCCTCTCCGGCACCGGCAAGACCACTCTGTCCACCGACCCGCAGCGCCAGCTGATCGGCGACGACGAGCACGGCTGGGACGACGACGGCGTGTTCAACTTCGAAGGTGGCTGCTACGCCAAGACCATCAACCTGAGCCAGGAAAACGAGCCGGAAATCTACGCCGCCATCCGCCGCGACGCCCTGCTCGAGAACGTGACCGTGCTGGCCGACGGCAGCATCGATTTCAACGATGGCAGCAAAACCGAGAACACCCGGGTTTCCTACCCCATCTACCATATCGACAACATCGTCAAGCCGGTATCCAAGGCCGGTCACGCCAAGAAGGTGATCTTCCTCACCGCCGACGCCTTCGGCGTGCTGCCGCCGGTGAGTAAGCTGACCCGTGAGCAGGCCCAGTACCACTTCCTGTCCGGCTTCACCGCCAAGCTGGCCGGCACCGAGCGCGGCATCACCGAGCCTACCCCCACCTTCTCCAGTTGCTTCGGCGCGGCCTTCCTCAGCCTGCACCCGACCCAGTACGCGGAAGTGCTGGCCAAGCGCATGGATGCGGTGGGTGCCGAAGCCTACCTGGTGAACACCGGCTGGAACGGCACCGGCAAACGGATCTCCATCAAGGCGACCCGCGCCATTATCAACGCCATCCTCGACGGCTCCATCGAAAACGCCGAGTTCGTGACCCTGCCCTACTTCAACGTGGCCATCCCCACCGAGCTGCAGGGCGTGGAAGACGGCTCCATCCTGGATCCGCGTAACACTTACGCCGACCCGGCCCAGTGGGACACCAAGGCCCAGGATCTGGCCAAGCGCTTCGTCGACAATTTCGCGAAGTTCACCGACACCGCCGAGGGCAAGGCCCTGGTGGCCGCCGGCCCGCAGCTGTAAGCGGAACCACGCGGCATAAAGCCCCGGCCACCGCCGGGGCTTTTTTTGTTGTGCCGGCTACAAACGCAAAAAGAGCGCTCGAGGCGCTCTTTTAATGCCGGCATCGGCCGAATCTGTGCTTCCGCTACACCCGGTGCTTGTGGCGCCGGTCCACACTACCCGCCCGATAAGGCCTGGAGTGCTCGGTGGGGCTGGCCGGGGGGATGAACCCGGTTCACGGCAGGGTCCGAGGGTGTCGGTCTGCTTGCTCCCAGAAGGTGAAACTATGGTAGCGCCAAAACCGGGGCGAGTGGTTGCAAAGATAAAGTCATTTCGGCCCCTTCACGCAATAATTCACCTCATATAGACTAGAACCAAACAATCCTTGCCATGGAGTCCCGCTCGTGAGCAACCTTTTACAACTCGACCGCACCGATCGGCGCATTCTGGAGCTGATGCAGCGCCACGGCCGCATCAGCAACCTGGAGCTGGCCGAGCGGGTCGGCCTGTCACCCTCGCCCTGCTCGCGCCGGGTCAAGGCGCTGGAAGAAGCCGGCCTCATCCTCGATCACGTGACCCGGCTCAATGCCGCCCGGCTGGGGCTGACCCTGCAGGCCTATATCCATATCTCCCTGGACCGGCACACCCCGGAGCGGTTCGAGGCCTTCGACAGCGCCATCGCCGGTTTCTCCGAAGTGCTGGAATGCGATCTGATCACCGGCACCGAGGCCGACTACCAGCTCAAGGTGATAGTGCGCGACATGGATCACTACCAGCAGTTCCTGCTGGGCAAGCTGACCCGGCTGGAGGGGGTGACCGGGGTGCGTTCCAGCTTCGTGCTGCGGCGGATCAAGCAGGACACCGCCCTGCCGCTGGAGCACCTGGGCTGAACCGGAGGAGCACGCCATGATGAGCTGCGACCAGCACGACTATCTCGAAATCGCCTGCCTGTACCGCTATCGGGTCCGGCTGACCCTGACCTCGGGTGAGCGGCTGACGGGCATCGCCCTCGACACCCGCCGCGATGCACAGCGACAGGAGTGCCTGCTGCTGCATACCGACGAGGCCGAGCAGCTGGTGCGGCTGGCGGAGCTGACCCGCATGGAGGCGCTCACCGACAACCCCCACTTCCGGTCCGTCGATTTCGACTGAAGGGCTCAGCCCCTGGCCGCCCCCTGCATGCGCAGCCGACCGCAGTCGTAATAGAGCAGGCCGTGCTGGCGGGCCATGGGCGCCAGCCGGCGGGCGATCTGCCGGCCCAGGCGCTGGCCGTTGCGGCTGGTGTAGTCGGCGCCGAACTGCATCGCCGGCGGCGCCGGCAGCTCCCGGGGCAGGGCGCGGGCCAGCGGAGGCGACAGCACCTTGCACACCAGCTCGCTCACCACCCGGTTCACCGCCGAGCCCACGCCGTAGCCCTGCCACTCCGGCAGCAGGTAGAGGCTGTTGAGGGTCATTTCCAGTGCCGGGGCCGGCCGCTCTTCGGGGATATCGGCGGCGAAGGTCAGCACCCAGTTGCCCACCATCCGCGGTTGCTCGTGCTGGTGTTCCAGCAGCGCCACGTTGCAGCGGTAGCGCATGCCGTAGTCGTGTATCTGCGGCGCCGCATCGGCGCGCTGGGGCCGGCTTTCGCCCCAGTACAGGGGCCGGGGGGCATAAATGTCCCGATGTTCATCCAGCGCCCGGCGGCGAAAGCGCTCGAACAGCGGCCGGTGGGCGGGGTGATGCCAGTCCATCAGGTCGAGGGAGAGCCGGTCCAGCCATTCGGGCTGCAACCAGGGGTAGGCGGCGAACTCGTCGCGCAGCCGGGTATAGTCCAGCAGGTGATTGAGGGTCCAGCGTCCGCGCTTGAGATGGCTGGCCTCGCGCACGAAGTGCTGGCGGATCTGTTTGAACAGGGGATAACTGCGGGCGGCCACCCGCCGGCGTTCGGGGCAGACGGACATCAGGTAAACCACCCCTTTTCGCTGTATTCACCGGTACCGACGCACAGCAGCGGCCGGGCCGCCAGGCTGGGTCCGCCCTCGCGGGCGCAGTGGAGAGACTGCATGGCTTTGCTTCCTTTCTTCGACACAAAGCGAGCCATTGTAAGGCGGCGGCCGCGGATGTAAAGCCGCGGCCCGGTCGCCTCAGCCCCGGCTGACCTCGAAGCTGCCCACCAGCTGCTGCAGGCCGAAGGCGGTACCCTTCACCTGCTCGGTGCTGCGCTGCAGCTGGCCGAAGGACGCATTCATCTCCTCGGTGAGACCGGCGATCAGCGCCGTGGCCTGGCTGTTCTGCTCGCGGGTCTCGGCCATCTCCCGGATGGCGGTGAACATCTGCTCCACCTTCTGCTGCAGGTGCTGCTCCGCCTCGCCGCCCTGGCCCACCAGGCGCAGGCCCTGATCCACCTCGGCCACGCCGTTTTCCATCATGGCCACCGCCGCCCGGGTTTCCCCCTGCATGCCTTCCACCTTGTGGCGGATGTCTTCCGCCGCCACCGCGGTGCGGGCCGCCAGGGCGCGCACCTCGTCGGCCACCACCGAAAAGCCCCGGCCGTATTCCCCGGCCCGGGCCGCCTCGATGGCGGCGTTGAGCGCCAGCAGCTCGGTCTGCTTGGTGATGTCGCTGATGGCGGAGACGATGTCGTCGATCTCCGTCGCCCGGCCGTCCAGGCTCCGCACCACCGCCGCCGAGCTGGACACCACCTCGCGGATGCGCTGGTTGCCGTCCCGGGCCGACAGCAGTTGCTGCCGGGTCCGCACCACCACCTGGTCCATCGCCTGCTTCATCTCGCCGGCGGTGGCGCTGGCCAGATCCAGTTGCTGCAGCTGGCTGGCCAGGGCCGCCAGCATCTGCTCGATGGCGCAGGACAGGGTGCGGGAGTGATCCTGGGCCTGATGATTGACCCGGAACAGCCCCTGGTTGCTCTGCTCCAGCCGTTCCGCCATGGCGATCACCGAGCCCATCATGCCGTCCAGGTTGTCGATAAAGCTGTTGATCCACATGCCCAGCTCGCCGGTTTCGTCCCGCCCCAGGCGCGACTTGTCCAGCCGCTGGCGCAGGTTGCCCTCGCCTTCGGCCAGGGTGCGCACCACCCCCGTCATCTGGTTCAGCCGGCGCGACAACCGCCTGGGCCCGAGCCGGGCAAAGCACCAGCCGGACAGCACCAGCACCAGCAGGTTGCCCAGCAGCAGGGGCGCGAGCGGCAGCTCCAGGCCGGCCGCCGCCAGGTTGAAGGCCGGCACCGGCAGCACGCAGGCCTGGTAGCCGGCCTGCAGCCGCCAGCCCAGGGGGCGGCGGCTGAACACCTCGGCCAGATCCGCCTCGCACATCATGCCGAAACGGTGTGGCGAGCCGGGCAGGGAAAAGGTGACGCCCTTGCCCACCACCGGGATATGACGGTAGTCCGCATAGCCCGGGTAGCGCACAAAGCAGTTGTGGCCATTTTCGATAGTGCTCTTTACGCCCGGGTGCAGCTCGCCGGTGGCCGGATCGGTGAAGCGCAGCTCCAGCTCGGTATGGTGGCGGATGCGGATCTGGCCCCAGGGGGTGTTGATGCCCTCCTTCAGGTTTTCGCCACCGCCGAAGGTGCTGTCCTCGAAGCGGGAGCGGGACAGGGCGGTGCCGGGGGCGATGCGCGGGTCGAAACGGGATTCGACCATAAACAGGTAGTTGTCGCCCGAATCGGGGTAGATGTGCCCCGCTTCGCGCTGGATCAGGTCGCTCATCACGTCGTTCGGCACCCGGGCGCACAGCAGGCCGCGCAGTTCGCCCTTCACCCGCACCGGGAAACAGAACATCAGGGTCATGGCGTCGTGAAAGCGCGAGCTGGAAGGGCCGAGCCGCAGGGTGACCGGATCCGCGTAGGGGCCGCGCAGAAAGGGCTGGCTCCTGGCCTCGGCCAGCACCTTGGGGTCTATGCCGGCCTGCCCCTCCCGTCCTGCCTGGCTGGAGGCCAGCACCCGGCCTTCGGCCGACAGCATGAACAGCTCGGAGCAGTCGCCGTTGTCCTTGCATTGCCCCTGCAGCAGGGCACCGTTGGCGGCCGGCTGCCGCCAGTCCAGCCGCGGGCCCAGGGTTTCGAGATGGTGCCATTGCTGGCGTGCCCAGCGCTGGAGCAGGCTGACCCGGGTGGCGGCAAAGCCGTCGAACACCTGCTCCAGCCCGGCGATGCTGCGCCGGTTGAGCCAGCAGGACCATTTCATGTTGAGCCGCAGGGCCGGGCTCATGCGGGGGCCGCGACCGGCCATATGGGGGGAAACAAACTGACCGCTCATGGCTGCCGATTCCATGCAAACTCCTTGTTTTTAGTGCTTTTTACACACCTCAGCAAGAAGCGTTCCATGGCGTGGAAAAGGCGGAGCTGCCCCGGGCGGACAATTTCCAAGCATTTAATTTACCACTTTGGTGGTATTTATGGTGCTTTATCCGGCGGCGCCACCACCGCCGCCCGGCGACGCACCACAACAGAGCACCAAAATGGTGCGTACGCACCTGTTTGGTTCGGTTCAGTCGGCAAAATCCATCGACAGGAACAGCCGCCGGTAGCCGGTGGGCACCGGCGGCGAACGGTGCCACAGGCCCTGGCCTTCTTCCCCCTGCCAGCTTGGGAATAAAGCCGGCTATCTCAGGCTATCGGTAATGGCGGGAACCGACACGGTCGCAGCGCCGGACGTTCAGCCCACTGGCGCGGGACTGCTTAGCGGTTGTCGCTCGCTATCTTGATCGACTTTTTATAATGACCCGGTAAAAAACTGAAATAAAGGTCACCCACCACTCACTTCCGGCACTTCAGTGGGAGCGAGAAATTGAGCCCATGCCTGCCAAATAGGTATGGACTATTCTGAGGCCCTTCGATAGTCTTTCACTTGCACATGGGAAATTAATCGACGGAGCGAAAAGCATTCAAAAATGAATACGAACAGAGAATGCAAGCCATACCCGCCCTTACTCAGATACATTAAATGATGTGCAAATCGTCATCAGCAAAGCCTTTTGTTGATTTTTCATTCAAAGCGGAACTGTAAAAATAGCGCGACACACTCTCATTGGAATAACGAACATGAAAATGAAATCCTTATTGCTCGCTACCCTCGTCGCTTCTTTGAGCACAGGGTGTGCCTCCGGATTGAACTCCATGCAAAAGCGGGAATATCAGGCATTTAAACAAAATAACGTCTTGGTAGAAGAGAAAAAACCAACCACCGGTGCCGTGCTGGGCATCCTTCCTGGTGGCGGCTCATTCTATGCCCGTGAACCTGGACTGGGTATTGTCAATCTGTTGATGTGGCCGGTGTCTGTGTTATGGGATCCTATCAGTGGCTATGAAGGCGCCATGGAAATCAACTATGACATCACCAAGCAGAAGCTTCAGAGAGATAAAGATCAGGAAGTTTCAAAGCTCGATGAAAAATTAGCCATGGGCCAAATCGATAACACCGAATATGTTCTTGCCAAAAGACAAATAGAACAAAAATACAGTTTTGAATAATCGCGCAACATAATAGCCCATATTCAAACAGGTGCTGAATACAGCCTATAGACGTAGTGTCTTGTATCAGCACCTTAGCCCCCCTGAGACACCTCGCTGTACTTCCACCATATTGATGCGCTACCGTATTCCTACCGTCACCGGTTATGGCGGGCAAAATCGCCCTCTTTATATCACGCTACCGCCACGCTCCGGACACAGCTCCAGATCTCCCAAAACAAAAAGCACACATGTCGACAGGAAGGACAAAGTCCGGTTCTGCCGTACCGAGGCAACCGTCGGTGGTGCAGCCCAGGGGCTTCCCTCTTCCCCGGCGCTGGGACACAATAGCCGGCACCTCTCAGGCCACGGAACACGCGCCCATGAAAACCAACCTGATCACCCGTGCCGGCTGGCACAAGCTGGACGACGAGCTCAAGCACCTGTGGAAGGTGGAACGGCCGGCGGTGACCCAGGCGGTGTCGGAAGCCGCCGCCCTGGGCGACCGCAGCGAAAACGCCGAATACATCTACGGCAAGAAGCGGCTGCGGGAAATCGACCGCCGCGTGCGCTACCTGATGAAGCGGCTGGAGGCGGTGAAAATCGTCGACCACGACCCGCGCCAGAACGGCAAGGTGTTCTTCGGCGCCTGGGTCGAGCTGGAAAACGAAGAGGGCGAAACGGTGCGCTACCGCATCGTCGGCCCCGACGAGATCGACACCAAGAACAACCACATCACCATCGACTCGCCCATGGCCCGGGCGCTGATCGGCAAGCAGGTGGACGACGAGGTGCGGGTAAACACCCCCTCGGGCGTCCGGGAGTGGTACATCAACCACATTAGATACAGCCCCTTCGAAGACTGATTTTTGACTGCTCCCTCCCTGAAGGAAGAGGATTCCCAATTCACCGAGAACCGGACACGGAGACTGGCCCCATGCCACTTACGTTCTCTCCAAGGGCTAACACCGCCAGCCCGGCGGCTTTAATGTTGACCGCGGCATTGATGTCGCGGTCGTGTTCGGTGGCGCATTCGGGGCAGGTCCAGGCACGCACCGACAGCGGCAGGCTGTCCACCACCTGCCCACAACAGGAGCAGCGCTTGCTGGACGGATACCACGGGGCGATGGCGACCAGTTGCCGTCCGGCCCACTCCGCCTTGTACCCCAGTTGGCGCACCAACTCGCCCCAGCCGGCATCGCTGATGGACTTGGCCAAGGTTGGATTACGCACCATGTTCTTCACTTTGAGGGATTCGACGCAGACCACTTGGTTCTCGTTAATCAGTCTGCGGGACAACTTGTGCAAGCCGTCCATCCGGCAATCGGCGATTTTGGCGTGAATGCGGGCCACCTTCTGCCGGGCCTTGGCGCGGTTCCTGGAGCCGAGTTTCTTCCTGCTCATATGCCGCTGTGCCTTGGCCAGCCTGGCCGCGTACTTCGACGTATGGCGGGGATTGCCGGTTCGATGCCCGTCGCTGGTAACGAACAGGTCTTTCAGGCCGAGGTCAATGCCCACCATTTTTGGCGTGATGGGCAAGGTCTCGGGATGGAACTCGCACAGGCAACTCACGAAGTAGCGGCCTGCCGAGTCCTTGGACACGGTGACGGTGCTGGGCTCGCCGGGCAGCTCACGGCTCCAGCGGACAACCAGCGGCTCCTTGCACTTGGCGAGGAACAGTTGGCGATCTTGGTACTTGAATGCCGAGCGGGTAAACTCCGCCGACTGACGATGCCGCTTGCGCTTGAACGTGGGATAGTTGGCCCGTCCTTCAAAGAAGTTCTTGAAGGCCGTCTGCTGGTGGCGAAGGCATTGCTGCAATGGCACCGAGCTGACCTCGTTGAGAAAGACCGCCTCGGGCGTTTTCTTCAGTCGAGTCAGGAAGGCGTTGGCCGCAAGGTAGTTTATCTTTTCCTTGCGCTGCTGGAACGCCTCGGAGCGATGGCGCAGCACCGAGTTGTAGACAAAACGCACACAGCCAAAGGTCCGAGCCAACAGCTGTTCCTGCTCGGGACTGGGGTAAAACCGGTACTTATAGGCGCGTTTCATCATACGCTCAGCGTAGTTAAATACTGTATAGATAGCCAGTTAAAAGGAGAAAGCGAGAACAGGGCAGCCTGACGGCTGCGCGCTATCCCTCCTCGCCCTGAAGGGCGGGGTTTCTCGCGCAAAAACTGATGACCAATATCAACCAATTACTGGCGCAGGAACTGACCGTTGCGCAAGCCCAGGTAGACGCCGCCGTGCGCCTGCTGGACGAAGGCGCCACCGTGCCCTTTATCGCCCGTTACCGCAAGGAAGTGACCGGCGGCCTGGACGACACCCAGCTGCGCAACCTGGACAGCCGCCTGGGCTACCTGCGCGAGCTGGAAGACAGGCGCGCCGTCATCCTCAAGTCCGTCGACGAACAGGGCAAGCTCACCGCGGCGCTCAGGGCCGAGCTGCTGGCCGCCGATACCAAGACCCGGCTGGAAGACCTCTACCTGCCCTACAAGCCCAAACGCCGCACCAAGGGGCAGATTGCCATCGAGGCCGGGCTGGAACCCCTGGCCGACGCCCTGTTCAACGACCCGGGCCAGGATCCGCAGCGGCTGGCCGAGGGCTATATCAAGGCCGATGCCGGCATAAACGACGCCAAATCGGCGCTGGACGGCGCCAAATACATACTGATGGAGCGCTTCGCCGAGCAGGCGGATCTGCTGGAGGCGGTGCGCCGCCATATGTGGCAGCACGCCCTGCTGCAGGCGCGGGTGATCGCCGGCCAGGAGCAAGGCGGCGCCAAGTTCAAGGACTACTTCGAGCACCAGGAGCCCATAAGCCGGGTGCCCTCCCACCGGCTGCTGGCCATGCTGCGCGGCCGCAACGAAGGGGTGCTGAGCTTAAGCCTGGTGGTGGAAACCGAGGCCGACAGCCACCCCTGCGAGGGCATTATCGCCCGCTTGGTGGGCTGGCGGAACCAGGGCCGCGCCGCCGACCAATGGCTGGCCGGGGTGATCGGCTGGACCTGGCGGGTGAAGCTCTCGCTGCAGATGGAAACCGAGCTGCTGGGCCAGGCCCGGGAGCAGGCGGAGGAAGAAGCCATCCGGGTGTTTGCCCTTAACCTGCAGGATCTGCTGATGGCCGCCCCCGCCGGCGCCCGGGTGACCATGGGCCTGGATCCGGGCATCCGCACCGGGGTCAAGGTGGTGGTGGTGGACGGCACCGGCAAGCTGCTGGAGCAGGCCACCGTCTATCCCTTTGAGCCGCACAAAAAGGTGGAGCAGAGCCTGCGCACCCTGGGCGAGCTGTGCCGCCGCCACCAGGTGAGCCTGGTGAGCATCGGCAACGGCACCGCCTCCCGCGAGACCGAGCGGCTGGTGGAGCAGCTGATGAAGCAGGCGCCCGAGCTCAAGCTGCAGAAGGTGGTGGTGAGCGAGGCCGGCGCCTCGGTCTATTCCGCCTCGGAACTAGCCGCCAACGAATTCCCGGATCTGGACGTGTCCCTGCGCGGCGCCGTCTCCATCGCCCGCCGGCTGCAGGACCCGCTGGCCGAGCTGGTGAAGATCGATCCCAAGAGCATCGGCGTGGGCCAGTACCAGCACGACGTGTCCCAGACCCAGCTGGCCCGCAAGCTGGAGGCGGTGGTGGAAGACTGCGTGAACGCCGTGGGGGTGGACGTGAACATGGCCTCGGCGCCGCTGCTGGCGCGGGTGTCGGGCCTGACCCCGGCCCTGGCCCAGAACATAGTGGCCTTTCGCGACGAGCAGGGCGCCTTTGCCGAGCGCAAGCAGCTGCTGAAGGTGCCGCGCCTGGGGCCCAAGGCCTTCGAACAGTGCGCCGGCTTTTTGCGCATCCGCGAGGGCAAGAACCCGCTCGACGCCTCCGCCGTGCACCCCGAGGCCTACCCGGTGGTGGAGCGCATTCTGGCCAAACTGCAACAGCCGGTGAACGGCCTTATCGGCAACAGCGGCCTGCTCAAGACCCTGGACGCCCGCGACTACACCGACGAGCACTTCGGCCTGCCCACGGTGCAGGACATTTTGAAGGAGCTGGACAAGCCGGGCCGGGATCCGCGCCCCGAGTTCAAGACCGCCCGCTTTATGGACGGGGTGGAAAAACCTTCGGACCTGATCCCGGACATGGTGCTCGAAGGAGTGGTGACCAACGTCACCAACTTCGGCGCCTTTGTCGACATAGGCGTGCACCAGGACGGCCTGGTGCATATCTCGGTGCTGACCGACCGCTTTATCAAGGATCCGCGGGAAGTGGTAAAGGCCGGCGATATCGTCAAGGTGAAGGTGCTGGAGGTGGACCTGCAGCGCAACCGCATCGCCCTGACCATGCGCCTGGAGCAGAGCGCCGCCGACCAGGCCGGCGGCAAGCCGCGCCGGGACGAGCGCAGCCAGAGCAGCCGGGGAACCGGCGGCAACAAGGGCCAGACCGGCAACCGCCCCGCCCGCCGCGAGCAGCCCGCCCCCCAGGGCGCCATGGGCGCCGCATTGGCCGCCGCCCTGCAGAAGAAAAAGTAATAAAAAGACCCGGGGCAACCCGGGCCATTACAAACTGTCGCCCCCGCGAAGGCGGGGGTCCATAAACCGGGGCACAGTTCCAACGTCCGGCCAAATACTTCAACCCACACGTAAACCGGTCATTTATCAACCAATCATCACCCCAAACCAACAAAAACCACACCACCGTCTAGACCCTGTTGGCACCTGCCGCTAAGCTGCCTTTTACAGCATATGGGGCGCTGTAACCCAAGGGCGGTAGCGTGCCTTTGAGAAATTTGCCATTACCCTCATTCCTGGCTGACATTGCCGGCCAATAACAACGAAAGTGGGCTCTTAACGGCATTGCCACCCTGCTTAAGGACATGGGTATAAATTTGCGTGGTTTTAACATCCGAGTGCCCCAGCTGCTCCTGTACGGTACGAATATCCACACCCGCCTCCAATAAATGCGTGGCAAAACTATGGCGCAGCGTATGGCAGGTAACATTCTTGCGGATCTTCGCATTTCGGGCTGCAAGCTTAATCGCCCGGCGTAAGGTGGTTTCATCAAGGTGATGGCGGCGCAACAGCCTGGATTCTGGATCTAGGCTTAACTGATGCGAAGGGAACAGATAGTGCCAGCCCAGTTGACCGGGAGCACTTGGATATTTTCTCGCCAAGGCGTGGGGCAACCAGACACCTGCATAATCGGCGGTCTCTTTATCTTGTTGGTAATACTGCTCTACCAAGTGAATTTGCCCATGCAGTGCCGGCACAAGTTCACCCGCCAAGGTAACTCGACGATTTTTATTGCCTTTCCCTTGCCAGATCAATACAGACAAATAGTCAAAATCGATATCCTGCACCCGGAGTCGAATTGCTTCCATTAAACGCAAGCCACTACCATAGAGAAGCTGGGCCAGCAATTTGTAACGCAGATCAACCAACGCCAACAGGGCTTGAACTTCGGCACGAGTCAATACGACCGGTAATTTTTGTGGAGTATGAGACTTGTTAAAATGCAGATCTTGGGACAGTGGCCGCTGTATGATATGACGATACAAAAAACTCAAGGAGTTTAATGCTGTTGCCTGGGTTTTCACCGCAACATGGCGTTGATTAGATAAATATGACAGAAACTGTTCAACTTCAGCATCACCCAGCTGGTTCGGGTGTCGCTTATCATGGAATAGAATAAAAAACCTAATCCAATATAGATAAGTATCTATCGTTCGCTTGGCATATCGCCTGGACAGCATAAATTCACGCAGGTACTCAAAAAATGGTGAAGCCATGATGACCCCCTCCACACATTACTGTATAAATAAACAGCAGTTGTGATTGAGTGATTTTGCCACATACTCAAAGGCCACATGCACGATATTTCTACCGAGATCCGGGAGTGAGCAATAAATGATAACTATTATCAATGAGTTAAAAGATCTATCCCATGTCTTCTTTCTGGATAGAAGGCGAGACGCATGTTCAAAAATCGGGCATCATGCCTTCTATTAAATTGTTAGCTTAAACAAACAGGAGAAAATTGTGGCAATTATTGTAGATACGACATCACCATCTGATCTATTGAAGAAAATCAAAAAGGCGATTGATGATGGAAAGGTTCGCTCATGGTCATATGATGATGACGGTGATTTTACCCATGACTCTGAGCAATGGAAAAACAAGGCTTGGCTAAGGCCAAAGGTTTATAACGGAGAATTGCGATTTGGCATCTTGAAGCAAAAGGATGTTAATTTAGAAAAGCAGGTTTACGGGCTTTATCATGGTCGGTTTATAGATATGCTTCTCACCCATTTCGACGACTATTTTATAACGGCGTTGGCAACAGCCGGAAAGACAGAGCCTGACAGCTTCTAATCAATGCTAACAAATCTATGAGCGCGACAAGCACGTGATGGCGGCGTTAGCTCTACGAAAAAGGAGAATCTATGCAACAATTAGCGCTTATTCCACGCGTTGAAGAAGGAGCATCATTCCGCAAAGAATTGGTGATGGCTACATAAGTGCGACGGCGCTATGTCAGTCCGTAGGCAAGCGTTACTCTGATTATCGAGCATTAAAATCAACAAATGAATTCATTGTTGAGCTAGTAAACCAGACTGGGCTGCAGGAGGCGCAGCTTATTCATATTATTAGCGGTGGCAATCCTGGCTTACAGGGAACTTGGGTTCATCCTTACCTTGCTATTAACTTGGCTCAGTGGCTATCGCCTAAATTCGCGGTAAAAGTCTCGCAGTGGGTTGTAGAATGGCAACAAGGGCGCGCTAAAGCTGTCATGCCAGTGCATATTGAAAGATATATGCAAAACCGCGCGAAAGTTCCCTACACGCATTTCTCTATGCTTAATGAGCTTACTCTTAATCTGATTGCCCCATTAGAGCAGGCGGGGTATACCCTTCCTCAAGAAATGGTTCCTGATATTTCTGAAGGAAGATTGTTTTGCAAATGGCTCAGGGAATCCAGAGGTATAGAGCCGAACGAGTTTCCTACATATCCTCATGAATACCCCGACGGGAGAGTTGTGCAAGCAAAACTTTACCCTATTGAGCTATACGAAGATTTTAGACGGCATTTTAATGAGGTCTGGCTTCAGCAACATGCACCAAGGTATTTTGGGCAGAGAGATCAACAAGCGTTGACATTTGTCACCACTCTATTGTTGCCGTCTGCATAAAGCTAACAATCCAATGCACACGGAGCCAGCTACGTTGCGCAATTTTTGTGGTATCGCTTCGCTCTTTTACCACAAAAATAGCTAAACTCCGCCGGCTCGGTGATTGGGGCGTTAAAGGCCTTGCTGCGGTGTTCATTGGCTTGGTAGTTGGCACTGACTTCGGTGGTTGTCTGTAGGCTGAAAACAACCCTCAGTGCTGCAACGGTTTTGCCAACCAATTTGGAGTTTAGGTCCCGGGGCAATCCGGCGCATCCATCGGGCAACCTCCGCTTATTCAGTGTTCTGGTTCCTGGCGCCATGGGTCAATTTGGTACAAGGTATCGGGGAGTCGGCATTCCGCATTGGGTGCCCAAATAAATCGAGGGGTAAACGGCCCTTAACCAAGCCAGTCACGGCGACGGCTACTGCATTGCGGCTGCGCCTCCATTCCGTAGCCGCGCGTGCTGAGCGGCGTTAAGGCTATACGTGGATTTAAATTAAGAAATTAGTATGAGTGATATCATTGATTTACAAGAATTGGCGCCTGCTTTGGCCAAGCCATACGTTGTTACTAGATCAACGCTAGGCGCAACAACGAAAGTAGTTGATGAACAATTTTTTTGCACACCTAAAGAACTGCATCGGCTTTACGATTCTATAGGTGAAAAAATTGTAAACTTCAAACCAACGAAGGCTGGATTTCAGTACCTAATTAGCTTTACTGATAACACTCATTACGAGAACAATAACATTGGATCGCTCGAAGGTGTCGTTAGTAATTCTGGTAAAAAAACTGATAAGCTTATTTTAAATTGGGTTATTGGCCATGAACTTGATGGTGTTGAAAATGAGATGTCAGTAACGGTAAGAATTTCCAACCCGTTAAATCCCTTTGTAATGCTTCAGGCTGCAATGTCAAAAGATCATTCTGAAGCAGATAATTTGGAGCTTGACGGAGGTGCAGTTTCTATTTCAATTCATGGTGCAACGCAAACTACGGCAGAAGAAATATTTTCTATCGTTTCTAGATGGGCGGATAGCTGCCCACAACCGGTTAGTATTACCGGGTTGAATAATTTTATTTATGAACATGAAAATAAAATTTCGTTTGTAAATTTTTGGATTTTTCCATTACTTTTTAGTCTTTGCGCATATGTTTACTTGGTGAGGTCCTCTCAAGAAACTGTAATGGAGCTTGCTTTCCTAGCTTTTGTTGGCTTTATGACTATTCGAACTGGGGCTCAACATCTCAATGGCAATATCAGAGATTGGGCTAGAAGCAGCAGAAGATTTAGCATGTTTATGCTCACAGGAGGGGATGAGAATCAGCAGACCAAAATCGCTGCAAGATCAAGAAATAGTTCAATTAAATTGTTCGTTTCAGTAGGAATATCCTTTCTTCTTAATGTAGCGGCCGGTACGGTGGTAGCATTATATATCCAGCCTTAACAATCGCAGGCAGTATGCTCCGGCCCTTCGGGCCTCCGCGGGCGTTATGCAAGAATACATTCGAGCCCCATATGAGTTTATCAAGAGTAGAAAAAATTGAGTGGCTGGTAAGCAATCTTGAAGAGATTTCAAAGTCTTATTTCATTAGCAAGGCTATCAACCAACACATTATAAGTTTAGATTTCGGGTTCGAGGCTTTTGCGCCTTATAGGCATCTTTGTAATGTACTTGTCGCTGATGTAGTAATTCGATGGTGCAAAGTATTCGGAACAGACAACGAAGAAATGCATTGGAAAAAACTTATCAATGAAGCTGACTTGGTGGCCTTTAGAGCAGATCTGTTTTCTTCAGCTAATGTGTCGCAAGAAGAGTACAGCGCTTACTGGCGCCAAATGAAAGAAGTTAGAGACTCCGTATGTGCTCATTTTAATTATGAATATGTAGGCAAAGAAATCCCCCATTTTGAAAAAGCTATTGATAGCGCTTCGGCAGCCCATTCATACTTTGTTAACGTACTCATTAAATTAGGTGTTAAGCGGTCTAAGTTTGATCTAAAGCAATTTGGTCTACTCTCATCAGAAGGTTTCATTAAAAAAATTAGGTAATGCATAATCAGGTAGCCGAGGGTTTCTAACCCTCAGCCCCCACAACACCCTGCATGCGGGTCCGCACAGGGCGTTTCACTTGGAATGGTGAAGCTTGATCCATCCATCACGCAACGCATATAAACCCTGGGCTTTCAGGTAGGCGTTGTTCAGCGCTTCCTGTATTCCCGGTGTCTTTGAACTGCGCCATGGGCCTTTGCTGGTGATGCCACACGCCACTGCCGACTGTACGCGTACGCCGAGTTTCGTCAGTTGCCGTACCTTGGTACGTGGCTTGCGCCACTGACGCCAGTACGCCATCCGTACCCGACGCCGGATCCAGTTATCCAGATCGACGCAGAGTTGATAGCAATTGGCGATGCCAAAATAGTTTCTCCAGCCCCGCAGGTACTGGCTGACTTTGAACAACCGATAACGCATCGATACGCCCCAGTTGCGGTTCGTTAACCGTCGAACCTGCTGCTTGAACTTCAGCAGGGTTTTTGGATGCCACTGAATGCGTCCGGCCCGGAAGGTGAACCCCAGGAACTGGCTTTCAGTGGTGTTAACGACACGGCTTTTGGTTGGGTTGACCACCAGTTTCAGACGGTGTTGCAGGAAGTGGCCGATGCTGCGCAGCACCCGCTCGCCGGCACGCCGACTCTTCACCAGAATGGTAAAGTCGTCGGCATAGCGGGCGAACCGGTGGCCGCGTTTCTCCAGCTCTTTGTCCAGCGGATCGAGCATGATGTTGGCCAGCAGGGGAGACAGTGGTCCACCCTGTGGCACCCCTTCTCGACTCTCGTGATGGCGCTGGTTGTCGACAACCCCGGCTCGCAGGTAGCGGCCAATCAGATCCAGTAAACGTTTATCCTGGATCTTGCGGCCAAGACAGGACATCAGTAGGTCGTGATTGACCCGGTCGAAGAACGTCGACAGGTCAACATCCACGGCGAAGCGCCGTCCTTCCTTGATGATGCCCTGTACCTGCTTCACCGCCTGCTGCCCATTGCGACCCGGACGGAATCCAAAGCTGTGCTCCGAGAAGCCGGGATCGAAAATGGGCGTGAGAACCTGGGCGATGGCCAGCTGGATCACGCGGTCGATAACGGTGGGGATCCCCAGTGGGCGTTTGCCGCCATCCGGTTTGTCGATCTCTACCCGCCGAACCGGAGACGGCCGATACCGACCGGTTTCCAGTTCGGTGACCACGCTTTTCCAGTGACCGGATTTGGCCCAGGCGGGGAACGCCTCGATGGTCATGCCATCGATACCCGGCGCCCCCTTGTTGGCTCTGTCGAACACGGGCCCATGCAGCTTGCAGGTTTGCCCGCTGCAAGACGCGCTCGAACAGATCGTGGCTAAAGGCTGGCTTCGGGTCATGACGCTGAGTCACGTCATTGCCGGGCGGCATTCGTGTATTCAAGTCTGACAAGGCTCCTCCTCCTTTGTTCTAGGTGTTCAGGCCTTCACTCTGTCCCGGCCATTACGCCCGGGCCTTTGGCTACTATGCCGTCTGCTGACTTCTGCTTAATCACCCGACGGGTTACCCCGCAGGGCGCTATCGGTGGTCATCGGTTTTGCTCGTACAGGTTGATGGGGCCTGCACGCCGGGCCTGTTGAAACCAGTGGCCAGACTGGGGTGTTGTTGACACGATCGCGGGTTAAGCAGATCTCCCCGGATAAGAACATGGACCTTCGCTGCACAACCGCCACATTTACTTTGCTCCTGAACCAGCGGACTTCGTCTTCTTGTGCAGACTCGTCCCAGAGCTAAGCCTCGTATGTGATTTCTGTTCGTCGGCTCGCAGCTTTGCGCTCGGGCTTCCTTCAGACCCTACCTCGTGGCAGAGCCCTTGCCTTCGGCTAGTAGTTATCGTTCAATGGATGAAAGTGAAGGAAATCAACCACTCACAGGGAACAGTATGATCAGCACAGCTCTCCATCGACGTTGGTTCTCCTACAGGGGACTCTCACCCCATCAGTTCATGCCCATGCCGGGCGTACACAAATTGCTTAATTTCGTTCCGGCCACAAAAAGCGTGGCCTCCACTGGACTGCCTACGCTGCGCTGCGGCAGCCAATTAGCAAAGCGTTATGCATCTGATGTCAGCTCAGAATCTTGCACATATTAATTCGAAGGAATGATTTTGAATTTTCCAATAAGCATTAAAGCAAATATCAATAGCCACAATGGTAACTTTTCTAGAGATATAGAGATTCAAGGCGGGCTGACCGTTCTCATTGGCCCAAATGGTGGTGGTAAGACTCACCTTCTGAGAGGGTTAAAGCAACCACTAGCTTCCATAGTACCTGGGAAAAAGGTTCGCTTTCTGTCTGCTGGGCGAATGGGCCTTCTTGAGCAATATCGCTCAGATTACAACGGGCATCACGGAAGCAACCCGGATTATGACGGCGCAAATTTTGGGTCAAAGCACGACACAACCCGAAGGCATCAAACGGAAACGCTAAATGGTGATTTCCAAACTCTTTCTGAGCGCGCAGATATATTAATTAAGGTGCAAGAGCGATTAAGAAAGCTGTTCAAGCGGGATTTGATAATTGAATGGGATGCCGGAACTTTAAAGGTGGTATTTGCGAGATTAGATACCACATCTAAACCATACTCGTCAGGTCGAGAAGCATCAGGAT
This sequence comes from Zobellella endophytica, assembly GCF_003012775.1. Classification (GTDB taxonomy): domain Bacteria; phylum Pseudomonadota; class Gammaproteobacteria; order Enterobacterales; family Aeromonadaceae; genus Oceanimonas; species Oceanimonas endophytica. The sequence continues at coordinate 67,584 of NZ_PXYG01000006.1, forward strand.
TACTTCATCTTGTCGGTATTTTGGCGGCCTTGTATGACGATGAAGTAGGAGCTTTATTAATTGATGAGCCTGAAGTCTCGCTCCACCCACAACTGCAGTCATTTTTATTGAATGAAATTATCTCTGCAGCTGGGCACCCATCTGAAGGTGGGTATAAAAAGATAGTGATTATGGCTACGCATTCGACAGAAATGCTCCGAATCACCAAGCCTAGTGACTTAACGTCGCTAATATTCTGTCATGATTTAGATAAACCTCCTGTCCAGCTCAATCCCAGCGATGAACAATTGAAAAATAGAAAGCTTCAAACTTTGATTGCCAGGCTTGGACAAGAGCATAAGCTATCATTGTTTTGCCGAAGGCCGCTCTTAGTAGAAGGGCCAAGTGATGTAATGATTGCGTCGTTCATTTCCAACAAACTTGAGCTTCATCTTGAAGCTGCAGGCTCTCAATTGCTACCGGTAATTGGCAAAGGCCAAATGCCAGTTGTTGTGAAGTTCATGAGGCTGCTTGGGAAAAATCCAGTAGTTCTCGCAGATGCTGACGCATTTACAGATGACATGGACCTAGTTCAATGCTTTTTAGCCAATTCCCCTGCTGCAGATGCAAGTGCTTCGAAACTTGGAGCGCCATCAGCTATAAAGCTCGCATCTTCAACATATAGCGATTTTTGTTCATTAGTAGGTCCTAATTGGGGAGATATATCTAAATTGGCTGAAGGGCATCCTTACTGCGTTAACGCCGAAGAGCCAGTTGATGATAAAGTTAAGAGAAGATCTGCTTTTTGCACGCTAATGAGTTTGGCTGGCTCGGATTTGAAAGGTTTAATCAATGCCGATAAATGGTCTTCCATGAAGGACCGGCTAGAAGTTGTATTGCGTTTACTAGAAGAGTCTGGGTGTTTTATTTTAAGGAAGGGGGCGATTGAATCATATTATCAAGCTTCTGATATTTATACGTCAGAAGGAAAGCCCACTGCTGCTGTCGATGAAATTGAGTTCTTAGATCAGATTCCAATCGCAGAAATTAGAGAAAAATTGGGTGATTTAGTTCGCTGTATTGAACACGCATCTGACGGCAAACGCATTGACGAGGCGGAATCACTTAGAGATATTCTTCTGTCTATTGCAGCACCAGCAGCTGCCCGATTAAGCGCAAATGAAAAGACAACTACCCAGGATATCAACATTTTAGCCAAAACTATTCTTGGGGAGCGCGCTAATATATTTAAGTGCTCTGTTGATGGTGAAAAATTAACGATTGACATAGAAAGTAAGATTCTGAATGTTAACGGCTTTCCAGTAACAATAGATAAAAATGATGATGTAGTTAAAATCATTGAGCGTGTCTTGCGAAGTAATGCATAACAAGTTGCTGCACACGGAAAATTACTCGCTGCGCTCCCAATTTTCCGGTGAGCAAAGCGTTAGCAGTGAAGGAGCTGATTGTGATTCGGGTAGTTTATCGTTGGAAAGTTAAGGAAGAGAATTTTACGAGATTTCAAGATGTATGGAGTCGTACTACGAACAAAATACATGAGACGGTTCCAGGGGCACTGGGAAGCTTTATGCTTCGTAGTCCAGAGGATAAAACCGAAGTGATTACAGTGGCAAAATGGAATTCAATGGATAGTTGGAGAGCATTTTGGGGTTCTGAGAATCCGTCGGAGATGGTTGAAATGCGAAAGATAGGGGAGAGAGTTTCAGCCACGGTATACGATGAAATAGACGACTTTACTCGTTGAAGAAAGTGTTGGTTCTATATCCATTGTTCACGATCCACATAACCAGGCCAGTCACGGCGACGCCTACTACATTGTGGCTTCGCCTCCACTCCGCAGCCACGCATTCTGGCTGGCTGGCGTTACATTTTCAAAGAATGAAGGAAATTTATGATTGATTTTTCCACTTTGCCAGATGAAAACTCTAAACGATTTGTCGCCGTATTAAATAAAAAAGTTGAGATAGGGCGACTTTATAACGCTCTTGGTCATATGACAGCAGGGCTTGTAGCTCAAGTTGGTGACGTCGATAGTCTATGTTTTTTGCAGTATCGAGATAAGGAAGAAGGTATTCACCCGTCGATATCGCATTACCCGTTTATAGTTCTCAAGGCTGATAACTCCAATAAAATTAGAAAAGTTCGTAGAGAACTTTTACAACGAAACATCCCATTCACCGATTTCACTGACACAATGATAGTTGGAACATCAGCGGAGCAAGTAAAAGCAACTTCAGAAAAATCGGAGCAAGATCTAGAGTACTTCGGTATTTGTATGTTCGGCGATACGTCTGTGCTCAAGGAGTTTACAGGAAAATTTAGTTTATTTAAGTAGTTTCCTTTGTTAGGGGAATGTAACAAGGAGCCACCCCGACGATGGACCTCACCTGCTTTCACGGATACACCTCGATAACGCATGAGGTGAGCCATGCCAGCTCACAAAACAGGGAAGCTAACTCAGCAATCCAGCGCTCCATAAAAACACCCCGCCACCTTGGTGGCTGCCCGCAATCGCGACCAGAATAGAGAAGATCGTTTAAGCAGGCGGCCCTCGCCGGCCGACACCCAACGGTAAAGGTGGCGTGCGATGATCGGCCCCCACCCCTATTCGAGGATCCCCACCCTATGACTACCCTTACCCTTAAAAACCGTGCCGCCTGGTCCTGGGCACTGTACGACTGGGCCAACTCCACCTTCGCCACCACGGTGCTGGCCGGCTTCTTCCCGGTGCTGTTCAAGCAGTACTGGGCCGGGGAGATGGCGGCGGCCCAGAGCACCTTCTGGCTGGGGCTGTTCAGCTCGGCGGCCAGCCTCTTGGTGATGCTGATGTCCCCCTGGCTGGGGGCGGTGGCCGACAGGCAGGGCGCCAAAAAGCGCCTGCTGCTGCTGTTCACCCTGATCGGGGTGCTGCCCACCCTGGGGCTGTTCTGGGCCGGCGAGGGCCAGTGGCTGCTGGCGGCGCTGCTGTTCGCCGCCGCCAGCGTCGGCTTTTTCGGCGGCCTCACCTTCTACGACGCCCTGCTGGTGGACGTGGCCGCCCCGGCAGAAAGCGACCGGGTCTCGGCCTGGGGCTATGCCCTGGGCTACCTGGGCGGCGGCCTGCTGTTCGCGCTCAACGTGGTGATGGCCACCCAGCCCGAGTGGTTCGGCCTGGCCTCGGCCACCCAGGCGGTGAAGGTCTCCTTCGTGATGGTGGCGGCCTGGTGGACGCTGTTCGCCCTGCCGCTGTTCTTCTGGGTGAAGGAGCGACCCGCTAGCGACGGCACCGACACCAGCTTCGCCGCCCTGCTGGCCGTACTGCGCCGGGCGGTCAAGACCCCCGGGGTGCTGACCTTCCTCATCGCCTACTGGCTCTATATCGACGGGGTGCACACCATCATCCGCATGGCGGTGGACTTCGGCATGGCCCTGGGCTTTGCCAGCAACAGCCTGATCGTCGCCCTGCTGCTGGTGCAGTTTGTCGCCTTTCCCGCCGCCGTGGCCTTCGGCTACCTGGGCGAGCGCATCGGCACCCGGCTGGCCATCTACCTGGGGCTGCTGGTCTATGCGCTGGTCACCGCCGGCGGCTACGCCATGCAGACCGAGGGCCAGTTCTTCCTGCTGGCCGGCGCCATCGGCCTGGTGCAGGGCGGGGTGCAGGCGCTGTCCCGCTCCTTCTATTCCCGGCTGATCCCCGCCGATCAGGCCGGCGCCTATTTCGGCCTGTTCAACATGATCGGCAAGTTCGCGGCGGTGCTGGGCCCCCTGCTGGTGGGGGTGGTGGCGCTGGCCACCGGCAGCAACCGGCTGTCCATCCTCAGCCTGCTGGTGCTGTTCGTGCTCGGCGCCGCGTTGCTGGCCCGGGTGCGAGAGCCCGGCCGCTGAGCGGCCGGCTCAGTCGAGCCGCTTGCGGAAGCGGGCGATCGCCAGGGTCATCATCAGCGCAATAAAGCCGAGCAGCGCCAGCACCTCCGGCCACAGCTCGGCCAGCCCCGCCCCGCGCAGCATAATGCCGCGGATCAGCCGCAAAAAGTGGGTCAGCGGCAGGGCTTCGGCAATCCACTGGGCCGGCCGGGGCATGCCGTCGAACGGAAACATAAAGCCGGACAACAGGATGGACGGCAGGAAGATGAAAAAGGTCATCTGCATGGCCTGGAACTGCGACTGGGCGCGGGTGGAAATCAGCAGGCCCATGCTCAGGTTGGCCAGGATCAGCAGCAGGCTGGCCCAGTACACATCCAGCACGCTGCCGCGGATGGGCACCGCGAACAGCAGCAGGCCGAGCAGCAGCACCAGGCTGGTCTGCACCAGGCCGATCAGCCCGTAGGGCAGCACCTTGCCGATCATCAGCTCGGCGCGGCCGAGCGGGGTGGCGATCAGCAGCTCCATGTTGCCGCGCTCCCGCTCGCGCACTATGCCCACGGCGGTGAACATCACCATGGTCATGGTCAGGATGATGCCGATAAGCCCGGGCACTATGTTGATGGCGGACACCCGCTGCGGGTTGTAAAAACTCACCACGCCGATGGGTGCCGCGGGCAGGGGCACCGACGACGAAGGCGTCCCCTCGGCCCGCCGGGCCAGCGGCAGCTGCGCCAGCGGCAGCGCCGCGCTCTGCACCACGGTGTCGCTGCCGTCCACCAGCACCTGCACCGCCTCTTCCCCCCGCGCCAGCCGCCGCTCAACGTCGGCCGGGATCGCCACCCCCACGCGGATCTCGCCCCGGCGCAGCAACCGCATCAGCTCCTGGGCACTGTTCGCCTCGGCCACCGGCGCTATCACCCCGGTGGCAATCATGTCCATCGCCAGCTGGCGCGACTGGCTGGTCCGCGCCTCGTCGGCGATGGCCGCCGGCAGGTGGCGCAGGTTCAGGTTGATGGCGTAGCCGAACAGGATCAGTTGCAGCAGGGGAATGCCGACGATCATCGCCAGGGTGACGCGGTCGCGGCGGATCTGGCGCAGTTCCTTCAGCACCACCGCCCACAGCCGGCGCCCGTTCACGGCGCCGCCCCGCCCGCCGGGCCGCCGTCGTGGCGGGTCACCGCCACAAAAACGTCTTCCAGGTTCGGCCGGGTCGGCCGCACCTGGGCCGCCAGCCCCGCCAGCGCCTGCCCGATACGGGCCGCCTCCCCGCTGCCCTGCCCCTCCGCCACCAGCACCCGCAGGCTGTTGCCGATCTGGGCCGCGCTCAGCACCCCCGCCAGCGCCAGCAGCCGCTGCTTCGCCTGCCGCGGTTGCGCGCAGCGCACCTCCAGGGTTCGGCCGCTCAGGGCGCCGGTCAGCGCCGCCGGGCTGTCGTCCGCCACCAGCCGGCCGCGATCCAGGATCGCCAGCCGGTGGCAGCGTTCCGCCTCGTCCATATAGTGGGTCGACACCAGTATGGTGGTGCCCGCGTCCGCCAGCTCGAACAGCGTCTCCCAGAAATCCCGCCGCGACTCCGGATCCACCGCGCTGGTGGGCTCGTCCAGGAACAGCAGCTCCGGCCGGTGGATCACCGCCCCCGCCAGCGCCAGCCGCTGTTTCTGGCCGCCGCTCAGGGCGCCCGCCAGCTGCCCGGCCCGGTCGGAAAAACGATATTCCCGCAGCAGATCGTCCACCCGCCGGGCGCCGGCCCGCCGGGGCAGGCCCTGGATGGCGGCGAGGAACTCCAGGTTCTCGCGCACGGTGAGATCGGCAAACAGGGAAAAATGCTGGGTCATGTAGCCGATGCGCCGGCGCAGCGCCTCGGCCTGCTCGGGAATGCGCAGCCCCAGCACCTCGATCCGGCCGGCGGAAGGGGTCAGCAGGCCGCACAGCATGCGGATGCTGGTGGACTTGCCGGAGCCGTTGGGGCCGAGAAAGCCGTACACCTGGCCCCGCGCCACCCCGAGATCCATTCCGTCCACCGCGCGCAGGCCGCCGAAGTCTTTGCTCATCCCGCTGGCGCGGATGGCCAGGGCGTCATCGGGCATCGGCGGCCTCCTCGAAGATCACGCTCAGGGGCAGGCCGGCGGGCAGCCCGGCGGCGTCCTCGCCCAGCTGGATCTCCGCCAGGTAGCTGAGCCGCGCCGCGTCCTCGCCGGTCAGCGCGTAATAGGGCGTGAAGCCGGGCTCGCCGCGGATCATGCGCACCCGTCCGCGAAAGCCCGGCTCCACCCCCTGCACCACCACCCGGGCGGCGTCCCCCACCCCTATGCCCGGGCGCAGGGGCGCGGGCACATACACCCGGGCATAGGGGCTGTCGCCCACCAGCAGGGTCGCCAGCGGAGCGCCCATCGGCGCCTCGTCGCCTTCCTTGAAGGGCAGGCTGTCCACCCGTCCCGCCCGGGGCGCCCGCAGGGTCAGTTTCTGCTGCAGCAGCAACAGCGCCTCGGCCTCACCCCGCGCCTGGGCCAGCGCCGCCTCGGCCTGGGCCAGTTGCTCGGGGCGGGTGCCCCGCTGCAACTCCAGCAGGGCCGCCTGGGCCGCCTCCGCCCGGGCCCCGGCGCTTTCCGCCGCCGCCCTGGCGGCGTCGGTGTCGGCGTGGGACACATGGCCGTTTTGCTCCAGGGCGCGCAGGCGGCGATACTGGGCCAGGGCTTCCCGCTCCTCGGCGCGGGCGGCGGCCAGGGCGGCCCGGGCCACCGCTATGGTTTCCGGCCTGGGGCCGGCACGCAGCTCCGCCAGCAGCTGCCGCCGCCGCCGCACCTCGGCCTCGGCGGCGGCCCAGCGGGCCCGGGCCAGGCCGTCGTCCAGCTGCACCAGGACCTGCCCCGGCATCACCCGCTCGCCTTCCCGCACCGCCAGCCGGGTGACGGGCTCCGCCGCCGGGGCCGGCAGGGTGATGCGATCCCATTCCAGGGTGCCGAGCACCCGGTCCGGCTCGGGCCCGCAGCCGGCCAGCAGCAATACCGCCGCCGGCAGCAGGGTCTTCATGGCGTCGAACCGGCCTCGACGGCGGGCAGCCGACGGGCCCGGCCCTCGCCGGGAGGGGGGCGGCCGGCGGCCTTGCTGGGGGGCGGCTGGGCGTGTCATCGGCGTCTCGCTGTCGGAACCTATCCAAAATTTGGGTAGATATCGGATGAATTACAAGTCCGTCTCGCCCGGCCACCGCAGGACTCCGCTACCGGGCCGGCTCCCCGGGTCCGAGGGCCGCGGCCCAAAATCCCCCGCCATGGCATATAGTGAGAACAGGTTCGTCACCACGAGGAAAAAACCATGACTCCCCTGCAGGATCGTGCCGCCGGCGCCATTATGGGCGCCTTTATCGGCGAAGCCCTGGGCGTGGGCCCGCACTGGTATTACGATCTGGACCAGCTGCGCCGGGACCACGGCGACTGGATAGACGGCTACACTACCCCCAAAACGGGCCGCTACCACGAAGGGCTCAGGGCCGGGCAACTGTCCCAGGCCGGCATCATCCTCAAGCTCACCCTCGCCTCCCTGGTGGACTGCGGCGGCTACGACGAGGCCGATTTCTGCTGGCGGCTGGACCAGGATCTGTTCCCCCTGCTCGACGGCACACCGACCACAGGGCCCGGCGGCTACACCAGCCAGTCGATCCGCGATACCTGGCACAAACGGGTAGAAGAAAACCACCCCTGGGGCCGCTGCGGCGGCCACGCCGACACCACCGAGGCGATAGAACGCACCCTGGCCATCGCCGTGCGCTACGCCGGCGAGCCGCACCGGCTGGCCGAAGCGGTGGCCGCCAACACGGTGCTGACCCAGATAGACAACAACATGGTGGCGATGACGGTGGCCTTCGGCGCCGTCACCGGCCTGCTGGTGCAGGGACATAAGCTGGACGGGGCCCTGTCCGACAAGCTGATGGCGCTGGTGAAAAGCGGCGAGCTGCCCTTCCATGCGGTCACCGCCGGCAACCTGCAGCCGCCGCGTCCCGGCGAGCCCGAGCCGTCCCGAGCCGGCCGCTTCGCCTCGCCGGACGCCCTGCTCACCCCCTCCTACATGGCCAGGGCCGCCGAGGATCCCGCCATCCGCATCGAGCCGGCCTGGAAGGTCTCGCTGGTGTACGGCATGCCCTGCGCCATCTACCACCAGTTGCCCGCCGCCTACTACCTGGCCGCCCGCTTCGACCGCGACTTCGAGGCCGCCGTGCTGCACGCCATCAACGGCGGTGGCCAGAACCAGGCCCGCGCCATGCTCACCGGCACCCTGGCCGGCGCCCGGGCGGGGCTGTCGGGCATCCCCCGGCGCTTTATCGACGGGCTGGAAGAAGCCGACGAATTGCAGGAACTGGCCCGGCAACTGGCGGAGCAGGTGGCAACGGATACGGCTTAGTAGCCCCGCGAAAATAGCCCCTCACAACGAAAACCGGGCGTAGATGGGGTTATGGTCGGAGATCAGGCTGGTGTTGATGGCGGTGGCCGAGCGCAGGGTCAGATCCCGGTAGAAGATAAAATCCAGCGGCTGGCGCAGGTAGCTCTTGATATGGTGCGGGTCTTCCATCACCGCCTGCTGCAGGCCGATGGCCCGGCAGAAGTCGCTCAGGTAGCGGCGCCGCTGCCGGCTCCACACATTGAAATCCCCGGCCACGATCAGCGGCCCCTGGTGGCGCAACAGCTCCCGTTTCATGGCGGTGATGTCGTTGTAGAAATGGCCGTGATGCACGAAGTTGATGGCGTGGATATTGGCCACCAGCAACTGGGCGCCCCCGGCCAGGGGATGGCGGGTGAGGATCAGGCTCTTGTGGGTGGCGAAGCTCAGCTCCCGGCTCTGGCTGAGCAGGGCGGTGACTTCGTCGAAGGCGCACTGGCCGGCGGTCAGCACCCCGAACAGGTGCGACGGGGTCTGGATATTGGGCGACACCGCGTAGGACCAGTTCTCCAGCTGCAGCCGCCGGTGCATCGCCAGCTTGGCCTCCTGCAACAACAGCAAACTGGTGGGGAAGCGGTCCATCAGCCCCGCCAGGCACAGCTGGAAATTGGGGTTCAGGGTCAGCTTCTGAGCGTTCCAGCACAGCACGCCCAGTTCGTCGCCGTCCAGAGGCTGATGCTGATGGCCGAGCTGATGGGGCGCTATCTGGGGGCGAAGCATGGGGAGACGGTCCTGCGGTGGCGAAATCTGATCTACAGCTTAGCATCGCCGGGCCTCCGGCCGCGATGGTGCCGCGCCATCGAGCGGATGCCGGGCACAAAAAAGCCCGGACCAGCCGGGCCGGGCGGGTTACAGCTTGGCGAGCTCGCCGTCGAAGTAGCTGGCGGCGGCATCGGTAAACTCGAAATGCTGCCGAATATAGTGCAGCGTGCTCCGCTCGATGTCGGTCACCCCCTGCCCATCCTGGGCCGATTTCAGCAAATCGGCCGCCTCCTCCTTCGATATCTTGCCCTCTCCCCTGCCCGTGGTGTGTGCCGTGGCCAGCTCGATCAGTTCTTTTTCGTACTTTTCGCCACCAATGGTTACATAAGCCATGCCGTGTTCCTTTCCGTCGAGGTTGATACGTGCTCTCCCGTGCCGGCGCGACACCGGCATGACTCAATGTAGTACATTCGCCGCCATCCGGTGGCGTTGCCCGCCACCAGGAGCCGGTGCTGTTCATGCGCGCCGACTGCGAGGTGTGCCGCGCCGAAGGGTTCAACGCCAATACCCGCATCCTGCTCAGCCAGGGCGAGCTGGACTACGCCGCCGACTATTACGCCGACAACCAGGATCTGTTTATGACCGGGGAGGCGCCGTGAAGCCGCGGCTGTCGGACCCTGTCCGCCGGCCGGCGGGGCCGGGTCAAAGGGTAAGAATGCGCTCATATTCGCCGATCTCCACCTCGAAGGCGGTGGTTCTGCGCAGATAATCGCGCATCGCCTCTAGCGCCTCGGGCTCGCCGTGCACCAGTTGAATAGGGGTGCCGGGGCGCAGGGCCGAAGCAGCCAGCCACTGCTGCAGCTCCACATAGTCCGCATGGCCCGACAGCCCGTGCAGCATCGCCAGCCGGGCCCGGTTCGGCACCCATTCACCGTGGATACGCACGCTGTCGCAGCCCTGCAGCAGCTTGGCTCCCCGGGTGCCGCCCGCCTGGTAGCCGGTCAGTACCAGGGTGGTGCGGTGATCCGGCAACAGCCGTTTCATATGATGGAGGATGCGGCCCCCGGTCACCATGCCGCTGCCGGCGATGATGATATGGGGATACACCTCGTTGGCCAGCGCCTTGGACTCCTCCACGCTGCGGATCAGGGTAATGGACCGGCTCAGTTCCTGCTGGTCGGCAAAGCGCGCGTAGATTTCCCCCACCTCTATCGCCATCGGACTGTCGAGGAAGATGCTGAGCCGGGGAATGCGCTGCTCGGCCATCAGCTGCACCAGCAGGCTCTGCAGGACCTGGGCCCGGCCCACGGCAAAGCTCGGGATCAGCATGACGCCGCCGGCGGCAACGGTGTCGTTGACCAGGGCCGTCATCTGTTCGAAAGGATCGCCCGGCTCATGGCGGCGATCGCCGTAGGTGGACTCGAGCAACAGCAGGTCCAGCGCCGGCAGCGGCCGGGGCGGATACATGAAGGGATCCTCGGGCCGGCCCACGTCGCCGGAAAAGCCGACCCGCTTGCCCTCGGCCTCGAGGATCAGGCTGCCGGCTCCCAGGATATGGCCGGAGGGCTGCAGCCGCAGCACCATGCCGCCCAGTTGCAGCGGCTGGTCGAACTCCAGCGGCCGGAACAGTTCCATGCTCAGCTCCGCCGTTTCCCGATCGTAGAGCGGTTCCGGCGGGGTATGCCTGCTCAACTGGTGGCGGGAGAGAAAGCGGGCGTCTTCTTCCTGCAGATGACCGCAGTCGGCCAGCAGAATGTCGCACAGCGCCCGGGTGGCCGGATGGCAATACACGGGCCCGCGATAGCCCTGGCGGTAGAGCACCGGCAGGTAGCCGGAGTGATCGAGGTGGGCGTGGGTCAGCACCACCGCGTCGAGCCGGTGCACATCGAGCGGCAGCGGCTGCCAGTTGCGCCGCCTGAGCCATTTGTAGCCCTGGTACAGGCCGCAATCCACCAGGATGCGGGTGTCGCCGCTGTGCACCAGAAACTTGGAGCCGGTGACCGTTTGCGTCGCGCCGAGCAGGGTGATCTTCACAAGGCCTACCTCCGTTTGCCGATGGAGCTTCCTTCAGTATCGGCCAGCCGTGCCGGCTTTGCCGCCGGCCCGTGCTCAACGCGGGTTGAGCGCCCACAGCTCGCCCCCGGGGCGGAAGTCGAGCGCCATGGTCAGGCTCACCGCCACTATGGTGATCAGCGACAGCACGAATACCCGCCGGGCCCAGCCGCTTACCTCCATGCCTCGGCGCCAGCCCCAGCAGGCCAGGGCCAGCCACCACAGGCTGGTGGCGCAGGCTACCGCCATAAAGGTCAGGCCGGTGTAGCCCGCCAGCGGCAGCAGGGCGGAGACCAGGCAGAACAGGGCGATATAGAGCACGATGTGCACCCGGGCCCGGTGGATGCCCCTGGCCACCGGCAGCACCGGAATGCGTGCCGCCTGGTAATCCCGCAAGCGGAAGATGGCGATAGCGTAGGAGTGCGGCATCTGCCACAGGCAAAACATCAGCAGCAGAATGGCGGCACCGGGATCGAAGCGGCCGCTCACGGCGCAATACCCCACCACCGGCGGCACCGCCCCGGACAGGCTGCCCACCAGAGTGCCGTATACCGAGCGGCGTTTCATGTACAGGCTGTAGAGCCCCACGTAAATCCCGTAGCCGAAGGCGGCGAACCCCAGCGCCACCGGGTTGGTGGCCGCCGCCAGCAGGCCGAAGCCGAGCAGGCCCAGCACCAGGCCGACGATCAGCGCCGTGCGGGGCGCCAGTTCGCCGGTCACGGTGACCCGCCGGCGGGTCCGTTCCATACGGGCGTCGATGTCCCGGTCGATGCAGTTGTTGATGGCGCAGCCGGAGGCCACCACCAGCGACAACCCGAGCACGGTGGCCGCCAGCAGCGCCGGGTCGATATCGCCCCGGGCCGCCAGGCAGAATCCGCCCGCCACCGCGATCAGGTTGCCCATGATGATGCCCGGCTTGGTTACCTTGAGATAAGGCCAAATCATAAAAAATCCTTCGGATGCCAGCATCCCGTTATCGTATACAAGGCGCCTGCCACCACCCCGAACAGTCAACCCATGAGCACCAAGGGAGCCAAAGGGACCCTGCTCAGCCGACCCTCTGCGCCAGGGATGGCGCAGTGAGCCCCCAGGGATGGGTTTACGGCGTGTCGGCGGAGTTGGCCCTTTGGCTGACTTCATTCGCGTTGGCAGGCGATGCTTTCAGCCATGAGGGGCTGGCTCAGGGCCCCTCATGACTTTCTTTCATGATCAATACATCATCATGGCGTTGGCGCTGTAGATGATCCACACGGACAATCCCACCACCATCACGATGATCAGGGCGGTGAACAGGAAGGCGAAGCTGCTGTCCCGTCCCGCCCGGGAAAAATCCAGGTGCAGGAAATACTTGAGGTGCACCACCAACTGCACCATGGCCAGCCCCACCACCACCGCCAGGGTGGCCGGCTTGCTCAGCTGCCCCGCCATCACCGCCCAGAACGGAATGGCGGTCAGGATCACCGACCACACAAAACCGGTCAGGTAGGACTTCACGCTGCCGTGCGCCTGGGCGCCGGCCGAATGTTCATGACTCATCACATTGCCCCCATCAGGTAAACCACGGTGAATACGCAAATCCACACCACGTCGAGGAAGTGCCAGAACAGGCTGAGGCAGTTCAGCCGGGTGACCGTCCGGCCGCCCAGGCCGCGCCGGACCACCTCGACCATCATGATCAGCATCCAGATCAGGCCGGCGGTGACGTGCAGGCCGTGCAGTCCCACCAGGGTGAAGAAGGCGCTGAGGAAGGCGCTGCGCTGGGGGCCGTTGCCGTGGGCGATCAGGTGCTGGAACTCGTAGAGCTCCATGCCGATAAAGACGGCGCCGAGGGCGAAGGTGACGGCCAGCCACAGCAGGGTGCCGCCGCGCCGCCGGCGATGGGCGCACAGCATGGCGAAGCCGTAGGTGATGCTGCTCACCAGCAGGGCCGCGGTTTCCACCAGCACGAAGTCGAGCTCGAAGATGTCCCTGCCCGACACCCCGCCGGCGGTGTTCATGTAGAGCACCGCATAGGTGGCGAACACCGAGGCAAACAGGATGCAGTCGGTCATCAGGTACAGCCAGAAGCCGAAAATAGTGTTGCCGCCGCTGTCGTGGTGTTCCTCGTGGGACTCGGCCTCGTGGGCGACGCTGAGATCTAGGGGTACTGCGGTCATGATGCCTCCTTCGCCAAGTTGGTCAGATGGGCCTGTTCGATACGCGCGACCTCCTCGGGCTGCACGTAATAGTCGGTGTCATTGTCGTAGGCGCGGCACAGGAAGACGGCAAAGGTTCCCGCCAGGGCGGCGAGCACCAGCCACCAGATATGCCAGATGGCGCCGAAGCCCGCTGCCGTGACCGCCGCCGCCATCAGCACGCCGGCCGCGGTGTTCTTCGGCATGTGCACCGGGGCGTAGCGGCGCGGGCGGGAATAGGCCTCACCCCGCTCCTTCATGTCGGTGAAGGCGTCGATGTCCCGCACCCGGGGCAGCACCGCGAAGTTGTAGAACTGGGGCGGCGAGGCGGTGGACCACTCCAGGGTGTGGCCGTTCCAGGGGTCGCCGGTGCGATCCGGGTGCTGCGCGCGGTCGCGGATGCTCACGTACAGCTGCACGAACTGCAGCAGGATGCCCGCCAGTATCACCAGGGCGCCGGCGGCGGCCAGGTAGAGCCAGAGGTTCCAGTCGGGGTTGTCGCTGTGGTTGAGCCGCCGGGTCATGCCGAGGAAGCCGAGCACGTACAGCGGCATAAAGGCCAGGTAAAACCCTACCTGCCAGCACCAGAACGACGCCTTGCCCAGCCGCTCGTCGAGGTGGAAGCCGGTCGCCTTGGGGAACCAGAAGGCGAAGCCGGCCAGGTAGCCGAACACGGCGCCGCCGATGATGGTGTTGTGGAAGTGGGCGATCAGGAACAGGCTGTTGTGCAGCACGTAGTCGGCGCCCGGCACCGCCAGCAGCACCCCGGTCATGCCGCCGATGGTGAAGGTCACCATAAAGCCCAGGGTCCACAGCACCGGCACCGTCAGCCGCAGCCGGCCCCGGTACATGGTGAACAGCCAGTTGAACAGCTTCACCCCGGTGGGCACCGCGATGATCATGGTCATCACCCCGAAGAAGGCGTTGACGCTGGCGCTGGAGCCCATGGTGAAGAAGTGGTGCAACCAGACGATAAAACCCAGCACCGAGATGGCGCCGCTGGCCCACACCATGGAGCTGTAGCCGAACAGCCGCTTGGCGGTGAAGGTGGAGATCACCTCGGAGAAGATGCCGAAGGCGGGCAGGATCAGGATGTACACCTCGGGATGGCCCCAGGCCCAGAACAGGTTGATGTACATCATGGCGTTGCCGCCGCCGTCGTTGGTGAAGAAGTGGAAGTCCAGGTAGCGATCCAGGGTCAGCAGGCCCAGCACCGCGGTGAGGATGGGGAAGGAGGCGACGATCAGGATGTTGGCCCAGGTGCAGGTCCAGGTGAAGATCGGCATCTGCATCAGCTTCATGCCCGGGGCCCGCATGCGGAACACGGTGACCAGGAAGTTGACCCCGGTGAGCAGGGTGCCGATGCCGGAGATCTGCAGGGCCCAGATGTAGTAGTCCACCCCCACGCCCGGGCTGAACGACAGCTCCGACAGCGGCGGATAGGCCACCCAGCCGGTCCTGGCAAACTCGCCCAAGCCCAGGGAAATGTTGATCAGCACGGCGCCGGAGGCCGCCAGCCAGAAGCTCAGGTTGTTGAGGAAGGGAAAGGCCACGTCCCGCGCGCCGATCTGCAGCGGCAGCACTATGTTCATCAGGCCGATCATGAAGGGCATGGCCATGAAGATGATCATGATGACACCGTGGGCGGTGAAGATCTGATCATAGTGCTCCGGCGGCAGGTAGCCTTCGGCGCCGTTGGTGGCCAGGGCCAGTTGGGCGCGCATCATGATGGCGTCCGAGAAGCCCCGGATCAGCATCACCAGCGCCAGGATGATGTACATGATGCCCAGCCGCTTGTGGTCGACCGAGGTCAGCCAGTCGTGCCAGAGCACACCCCACTTGCGGTAACGGGTGAGCAGGGCCGCGATGACCAGACCCGCCACCCCGACCACCGCCAGCGTCACCATGATGATGGGCTCGTGGTAGGGGATCGCATCCAGTGTTAACTTTCCGAGAAATGACATAATTACTCCTCCGCCGCCATCGGCATATGGGCGGCATGCTGGTGGTCGTCGGCCGCGCTCTGGTGATCCTGCATGTACTGCATCACGATATGGTGGAACAGGCCGGGGCTGACCGTGCCGTAGTGCTCCACCGGGTGATGCTCGCTGGGTTTGGCCAACTGCCGGTAGCTGGCGGGGGTGAGCGCCCGTGGCTCGCCTTTCATCCCGGCGACCCAGTCGTCGAAGCCGGCCCGGTCCGGGGTGGCGATGGCCTTGAACTGCATGCCGCTGAAGCCTTCTCCGCTGTAATTGGCGGAAATACCGTCGAAAGTGCCGGCTTCGTTGGCAATCAGGTGCAACTTGGTCTCCATGCCCGCCATCGAGTAGATCTGGCTGCCCAATTGGGGAATGAAGAAGGAGTTCATGGTGGTGTCCGAGGTGATCTTGAATTCCACCGGCACATCGGCGGGGAACACCAGCTCGTTGACCGAGGCGATGCCCTGCTCCGGGTAGATGAACAGCCACTTCCAGTTGAGCGACACCACCTCCACCGTCAGGTGCGGCCGGTCGCCGTCCAGCGGCTGGTACGGGTCGAGCGCATGGGTCGAGCGCCAGGTGATGGTGCCCAGCACCAGGATGATCAGGATGGGCACCACCCAGACCACGGTTTCTATCTTCCGGGAATGCGACCACTTGGGCGTGTAGCGCTCGTGGTCGCGGCCATCGCGGTATTTCCAGGCGAAATACAGCGTCATGCCGATCACCGGCACCACCACCAGCAGCATCAGTATGGTCGAGACGATAATCAGGTATTTCTCGTCGATGCCAACCTGTCCTTTGGGATCGAGCACGCCACCCCGGCAGCCGGCCAGCATGGCGACGGCCGCGAGCGACAACGCCGCGTTAAAAAGGCTGCGAATTAACAAAAGGGACCTCCCCCTATCCGTAAGTCATAAGGGTGCCGCCCGTTCGAGCGGCAACGAGACAACTGCTTTGTCAGCAGGAACTTATGAACATGATCCGGGCAGACACCGGCGCAGGGGCGCCCGTTCGCCGGCGGACAAGGCCGCGGCGCACCGGGTGCAATCCACCGGGCGTTACCGGATCATGACGGACAGGACAGGAGGGGCGCGGCAGCCGTGGGCCCGCTGCGCCATGCCACCCAGGGCGGGGGCAGGCAGCGCCGGTGGCGGGGGTTCAACGGCGATCCCGGAAAGGGGATCGGTGAGCAGGTTGAGGATCAGCAGGCATTGCTGCAACAGCAGTGGCGCCAGCAGCAGCAGCCCTGCGGCCCCCAGCTCAGCCAGCGACAGCAGCGACAGGCTGTCGCCGAGCACCAGCAGGTATTCCGCCGCCTGGCCGAAGAGGCCGAACCAGGAAAACAGCCATTCGGCGATCGTCCCCAGCAGGGCGAACAGACAGACACCACCGACGCCCGCCATGCCGGCGCGGGACAAGGGCGCGGGCAAGCGCCATGTTTCAGCAAGGGTGGTGTTGCAGCTCTGGTTCAATGGGTATGGTCCGGCCGGGGCTTAGAGTGCCGGTGAAAGAGGAAACACAACTGTTCTCAATCACCAAGGCCCCGGAGAGTATCAAAAAGTATACAACCGCACAACCGCCGGGCCCGGGTGCCGGCGACGAAGAGTTATCGCCGGTGCCCGCCCTGCCGCGGGTCTATAGTTAACCTGAGCCATAACAAGGGGCGCGGGAGCCGATCATCACCTTGTAGGCGGGCTTGATACCGATAAGGCGCACCGGCGCCGGGCCGGCATGCCGATACCAGGGAAACCACCGGCATGCCAGCCGCAGGATGGGATCCCCCGTATTGGCGGGGCATCCGACAGGAGTCTTGTATGACATGCTTTTCTCGCCTCCGCCGGCACACCAGGTTGCTGTGCCTGACCCTGGTGCTGGCCGACGCCGCCGCCCAGTCCAACAGCCCCCGCTGGTTCGAGGTCACTCCCGGCGCACCCGGGATCCATATCAGCGGCACGGTGCGCTACCTGAACCTCGAAGGCGGGATCTATATCATCCGCGACGCCCGTGGCACCCACTACCATCCCATCAACCTGCCGACCGCCTTCCAGCAGGACGGGCTGCCGATCGAGGCCCTGGCCAGGCTGCGGAATGACAGCCAGTTCGGCCTCAGGGTCGAGCTGCTGCGCATCCGCCGGGCCAGCCGCCTCGAATAGCCGCCGGGCAGCGGAGGAAAGCGGGGCCCTGAACTATTCTTGGGGGAGAGGGTCACCCTGGGTGACAGTGTAAATCGACGCTGAGAGGTGTTGTCATGTTCAGGCATTGCGTCGCGGGTACCGATTTTTCCGCCGGCTGGGACCAGGTACAGTCTCAGCTGGCACGGATGATCCCCCTGCTGGGAATAGAACGACTGACCCTGGTTTACGCGGACGAGCCCCATCACCGCAGCCACAAGGACGCCAACGGCTGTGCCAATCGCCGTATTCACCTGGAACAGCTGGCAGGCGACATGGTGCAGGCCCTGGCGATACCGGCCGATTCCGTCTTCGTGTCGGGCTTTGCCGCCGCCGCCCTGCAGGAGGTGGCCACCCGGCGCGAGGCCGACCTGCTGCTGGTGGCCAACGGCAGCCATTCCCGCGGGCAGGAATTCCTGATGGGCAACGTGGCGCTCAGCCTGGCCCGCCAGAGCCGGCTGCCGCTGCTGATCATCCCGCTCGATCTCGGCCCCGTCGATGACGAAGCCCCCCTGCTGCTGGTCACGGATCATTCACCGGCCTCCGCCAGCGCGCGTGGCTGTTTCGCCGGCTTGCTGGGCGCCGGGCGCCGCGGCCGGGTGATGATAGTCCGCAACCCGGATCATCAGGTGACCTTCGAGGAACTGAAGGCCGAAGAGGGATGGGCGGAGGACAATGCCCAACTGGACGTCGGCGTGGTCATCGGCGATCCGGTGGATGAGATCTGCGAGGCCGCCAGCGAGCTGAAAACACCGCTGATCGTGCTTGGCAAGCACCGCATCCCGTCCGGCGGCGAACAATCGCTCGGCGCCACCCTGGAGGGGATCTGCCGACAGGCGGTCAACCCGCTGCTGCTGCTGCCTTCCTGAAGCCGCGCGGCACATACCGAACGGGCAGGATGGTCCGCTCCTTTCTATACTCGGATCCTCGGCCGGCAGGCCTGTCCGGCCCGCCGGCGCGGCATCCACAGGAGAAACCCCATGTCCATCAAGATAGTGACCCTCTGCGGCAGCGTTCGCCCCGGCAACTACACCGCCATGGCCCTGGAACTGGTCCATGACGAATTCAGGAAGATGCCCGGGGTGGAGCTGACCCCCCTCCGGCTGGACGAGCTGGCGCTGCCCCTGCCGGGACTGCCGGCGAACAAGCCGGACGCCATCGCCCGCTTTCAGGACACGGTCGCGGCGGCCACCGGCGTGCTGCTGGCCTCGCCGGAATACCACGGCGGCGTCAGCAGCCCGATGAAGCTGGCCATCGACAACCTGGGCTTTCCCAGCAAGCTGGCCGGCAAGCCGGTCTCCCTGTTGGGGGTGGCGGCGGGTAGCATCGGCGCCATCAAATCCACCGAGCAGCTGCGCGCCATCTGCGCCCATATCGGGGCGGTACCGCTGCCGCTGGCGGTGTCGGTGGCCAATGTGCAGCAGGTGTTCGACGCCGAGGGCCACTGCCTCGATGCCGGCACGGAAAAATTCATCCGCCGGGCGGCGCGCAACCTGATCGACTACATCAACGACGCGGTCTGCCCCAAAGTCAGCCTCGAGGCCATACTGCGCGGTCGGGAGGACGAAAGCTGAGCCCGGCCAAATCCGGCTATAGTTAATGGCTTGACCATAACTCTTGACCATAACAAGGAGCAGGGCGATGAACATGAATCCGGTAGTCTGGTTCGAGATTTACGTGGCGGAGATGCCCCGGGCCAGGGCCTTTTACGAAGCCATGCTGGCGGTGCGGCTGGAGCCGCTGGCCGATCCCACCGTCGACGACGGCACCAATCTGGAGATGTGGGCCTTTCCGGGCCAGCCCGAAGGGGCCGGCGCCTGCGGCACCCTGGCGCGGATGGAGGGCTGCGCCCCCGGGGGCAACGGCACCCTGGTGTATTTCGGCTGCGACGACTGCGCTCAGGAGGCCGCCCGGGCGACAGCCAGCGGCGGACGCCTGGTGCGCGACAAATTCGCCATCGGCCCCCATGGCTTTATCGCCCTGGTGGAAGACACCGAGGGCAATATGATCGGCCTGCACTCCATGCAGTGACCGCCATTTGCCGGCCGCGACGCCATGGTCACGGCCGGCCTTATCAGGCTCCCCTCCCCGCCGTTATTCCGCTAAGCTTGAGCATCACCTGTTCCATCGGAGTCCTTTATGCAGTCCTCGCTGTATTCCGTTCTGCTGCTGCCCCTGGTGTTGCTGCTGTCGGCCTGCGCCAACCCCAAGCCGGGCGACTGGCAGGTGCTGGCCCCGGGCGGGCCCGATTTGAGGTTCACCGGCATGGTGCACCATCTGGAGCTGGAAGGTGGCCTCTATCTTGTCCGCGACGCCGGCGGCACCAACTACCACCCGGTCAACCTGCCCGCCGCCTTCCGCCGGGACGGCCTGGCGGTGGCGGTGGAGGCCCGTCGGCGGGACGACCTGCTGTCCATCGGCATGGTCGGCCCCATGATAGAGCTGACTCGCATCCGCGAGGCCGAGCCCGAGCCCGCCGTTGCCCTGCCGGGCAGCCGCTGGCGGCTGGAAGACCTGGGCGGCCGGGGCGTGCTGGATCGGGTGCCGGTCACCCTGGCCTTCCCCGAGCCGGGCCGGGTCGCCGGCTTCGCCTCCTGCAACCAATTTGGCGGCAGCGCCGATATCGACGGCGAGCAGATCCGGATAAACGGCCTCAAAGCCACGCAAAAGGGCTGCACCGAGGCGGTGGAGCATCAGGAACGGCGGTACCTGGCAGCGCTGGCAAGTGCCACCCGCTTCATCACCCAGGGGCCCTTTCTCTACCTCTACGGCCCGAACCATACCCAGCCGCTGAAGTTTATCCGCATCGAGGAAGAAGAGCGGTTGATGGGCGACTGGACCATCACCGCCCATCACCTGCCCGGCATCGGCGCCATGAGCGAAGCGGAGGCCGCCGCCTGGCACGGCCGGCGGCTGCAACTGCGCTTTCCCTGGGCGGAGTGGGAGGGCGAGCGTTGCGAACGGCCCCGTTACCGGCTAAGTTCCCTCGAACCGGACGCCCTGCTGGCCGACTACCGGCTGGCCCCGGGCAGCCTGCCGCCGCTGGAAACGGCGGCACGGCCGCAACGGCTGGAGGTGTTCTGCGCCGAACGGCCCTGGCTCGAGCTGCTGGTCGGAGACAACCGGCTGCTGCTGCCCTGGGATGGCGCCTTTTTCGAGCTGGAGCCTGACGGCGGTATTCATAGCGCGACCAGCCAGTGATTATCGACTCAGGGCGATACGCGCACCCAGGCCCAGCAGCAGCAGGCCGGAGCCGCCCTCCAGCGCACGGGTGTAACGGGCGCCGGCCGGGTTGCCGAACACCAGGCCGCCCAGGCAGGCATAGAAGCTGTTGCTCAGGGTGGCCAGCAGGCTGAACAGCAGGCCGAGCAGCACCAGTTCGGCGGCGGGATTAGCCGAGTTCGCACTAACGAACTGAGGCAGGAAGGACAGGAAGAAGATGGCCACCTTGGGATTGAGCACGCTCACCACCACCCCCTGGCGGAACACCCCCCGCGCCGGCGCAGCGCCAGCCTGCGGCCGCAGCGGCGAGGTGCCGCGCCAGCTGTTGCGCAGCGCCATCACGCCCAGGTAGAGCAGGTAACAGGCGCCCAGGTACTTCACCAGGCCGAACAGGAAGGCGGAGCTCAGGATCAGCGCCGACAGCCCCAGCACGGCGGCGGCGGTATGCACCAGGTAGCCCAGGCCCAGCCCCAGGGCGGCCTTGAGCCCGGTACGCAGCCGGCCGCGCATGGTGCTGGACACCACATAGACGACGTCCGGCCCCGGGATCAGGTTGAGCGACAGGGTGGCGATCACGAACATCAGCAGGGTATGGGCTTCCATCAGATCACCACCTTCAGCGCCAGCCCCAGCAGCACCAGGCCGCTGAGTTTGTCGATCATGCCCGACTTGGCCTTGAGCCACACCAGCACCGGTCCGCGCGACAGCGCCAGCGCCACCAGCACATACCAGAGGGCGTCGATGCCGCCGGCGGTGAGCATCATAATGCCGCCCTGCTGCCAGCCGGTGTCGGCGCGCACGAACTGGCTGAACAGGGCCAGGAAGAAGATGGCCAGCTGGGGATTGAGGAAGGCGACCATAAAGCCCTCGAAGGCCCCCCGGCGACCGCGCACATTATGGGTGCCCTGACTCCCTTCGCCGCCGCCGGGCTTCGCCAGCAGCGCCCTGATCCCCAGCCAGGCCAGGAAGGCGGCGCCGCCGTAGCGGATGATGTCGAACAGCAGCGGAGTTTTGGTGATCAGCAGCGCCAGCCCCAGGGCGGTGATCAGGGCGTAGAGCCCCACCCCCAGGCCGTGGCCCAGGGCGGTGGCCACGCCGTGTCCCTGGCCGCCCCGCACCGTGTTGCGGATCACCAGCGCCAGGCTGGGCCCGGGGCTGACCGCCCCCATCATACAGATCGCCGCCAAGGCCAGCCAACTGGTCAGTTCCATGTTCTTCCTCTCTTGTCACCGGGGTTCTGAGTTCAGCTTAATACCGCCCTCATCATGCCCATAGTGAAAGTTAGGAATAGATTTCATAACCAAAAGCTATAGTTTGGTGCGACTCTCCCGCACCGTGCGCTGCAGGTGATCCCGCAGAAAGGGGAAGCACAGCTCCCGGAACCAGCGGTGGGCCGGATCCTGGTGGTGGCGCTGGTGCCACATCAGGTGATACTGCTGGGCCTGGGTGGCGAACGGCAGCGCCGTATAACATAGCGGATGCGCCCGGGACAGCTGCCAGGCAATATGGGCCGGGGTGGTCAGCAGGCAGTCGGTGCGGCACAGCACCTCCACCGCCGCCTGGAAGAAAGGCACCCGGGCGAACCAGCGCCGGGCCAGCCCCAGGGGCGCCAGCACCCGCTCCACCGGGCTGTCCTTGTCGCCGCCGCCGCTCACCTGCAGATGGGGCCAGGCCAGGTAGTCGTCCAGGCCGGGCGAGCGGCCCGCCAGCGGATGGTGCCGGCCCATCAGCACCACCAGGCCATCTTCCCCCTGGCACAGGCCGCGGATCTGCTCCGGCACCTGGTCGGTGATGGTGGACACCAGATCGAGCGGCGACTGCCACAGCTGCGGCAACTGGCGTTTGTCCCACAACACATACTCCAGTGCCGCCCCCGGCGCCTGGCGGGCCAGTTCGGCGCAGATGTCCGGCAGTATGTACTGGGCCACGTAGTCGGATGAAGCCAGCTGGAACCCCCGCTCGCAACGGGCCGGATCGAAGCCGGGCGCCGCGTAGAGCCGCTCCAGCGCCCCGAGCGAGTCGGCCAGCTCCCGCGCCAGCAACTCGGCCCTGGGCGTGAGCAGCCAGCGCTGGCCCTCGCGCACCAGCAGTTCGTCGTTGAACTCGCTGCGCAACTGGGCCAGCTGCTTGCTGATGGACGGCTGGCTCAGGTGCAGCAGCTCCGCCGCCCGGCTGAGGTTGCGGGTGTCGAGCAGCACCTTGAGGGTGGGCAGCAGGTTGAGGTTGGCTTTGTGCACCTTGAGTTATCCTTCCGTCGGCCGGAGGCCTATCTTAGGCCAGCCGGTGCCGGCACTGAAGGGGCGATGGCCATCCGACACCCTATTGTCTTGTCATGGACAAAAACCATACAATCCCTTCTTCTTGCCAAAAGCCCCGACCCAAAGCGCGAAAGACGCTGGAGAACATAATAAATGCAATATAAATGGATACTGTTCGACGCCGACGACACCCTTTTTCACTTCGATGCCTTCGCGGGACTCAGGCGTATGTTCGCCGGCTTCGGGGTGGACTTCGGTGAGCAGGACTTTCACCACTACCAGACCCTCAACCAGCCGCTGTGGGTGGACTACCAGAACGGCCACATCACCGCCGAGCAGTTGCAGCATCAACGCTTCGCCGGCTGGGCGGAACGCCTGGCGGTGACAACCCGCGAGCTGAACAGCGCCTTCCTCCACGCCATGGCGGACATCTGCGCCCCCCTGCCCGGCGCCCGGGAACTGATCGACGCCCTGTCCGGCAGGGCCCGACTCGGCATCATCACCAACGGCTTTACCGAATTGCAGCAGGTACGGCTGGAGCGCACCGGCTTCAGGGACGCCTTCTCCACCCTGGTGATCTCCGAGCAGGTGGGCCTGGCCAAGCCGGATCCGGGCATCTTCGAACACGCCCTGGCACTGATGGGCCGGCCACCCCGGGAGCAGGTGCTGATGGTGGGCGACAATCCCCATTCCGACATCCTCGGCGGCCTCAACGCCGGCATCCACACCTGCTGGCTGAACACCGCCGGCAAGCCCGCACCCGAGGGCATCAGCCCCCACTACCAGGTGAGTTCGCTGCACGAATTGCACAAACTGCTGCTGTGTTAGAGCGTGAGGCGTGAGGCGTGAGGCGTGAGGCGTGAGGCGTGAGGCGTGAGGCGTTGCAGGAGAATACCAACACTTTCCCCTCACAGCTACACGCAACAAGGGCGGCCCGGAGGCCGCCCTTTATTCATTCCTCGGTATTAAACCGCATGGCCGGGGTCGGTTGCCGGAATCCCTTGGTCAGCCATACCAACCACAACATGCCGGCCAATAGCCAGGTGCTCCCCAACAGGACGGCCGTCTTGTCCAGGCTGCTCAGCAGCCACAAGGTCGCCATCATGCCCAGCAGGGGGAAAATCAGATAAAACAGCACGCCATGGCCGTCTCGCCGCCGTTCCCGAATAAAGTAATGGAACACCACCGCCGCATTCACCAGGGAAAAAGCCAGAAATGCACCGAAGTTAATAAAAGAGGTCGAGGTGGTAACATCCAGACCCAGGGCCAACAAGGCCACCAGTGCACTGAAACACAACGCCGCCACGGGTGTGTTGAAGCGACCGAGCTGACCCAGCAGCTGTCTGGGCAAGACATCGTCACGCCCCATGGCGTAAATCAGCCGTCCGCCACTGGCCTGGGCGGCAATACCCGAGGCAAACTGCCCCACGACCAGACCGATCATAAAGAGGGAAACAAAGATATCCCCGCCGATATTACGGGCGATTTCAATGGCCGCGGCATCGGTATTGTCAAACCGGGCACCGGGATGAGCCAGCTGCACGAAGTAGGACACGGCGACAAAGATCAGCCCGCCAATCAGGGTAATGAGCAGGATTGCCTTGGGCACGGTACGCCTGGCGTCCCGGGTTTCTTCCGTCAGGGTGGTTACGGCGTCAAAGCCGAGAAAGGAATAACAGGCCACGGCGGCGCCCGCCATCAGCGTACTCATGGTCGCCCCCTGCTCCCCCAGGAAAGGGGCCAGGCTCCAGAACGGCCTGGACCCATCGGAGCCGATATAATGCAGGGTCAGGCCCACGAAGGCGACCAACACCAGGAACTGTGCCACCATCAGCAACGCATTGATGGCGCTCGCCATTTTGAGGCCGATAATATTAATTACCGTGGTCACCCCGATAAAGGCGAGCAGCCATACCGCCTGGGGGATGGCGGGAAACGCCGACGCCAGATAAGCGGCCCCGATCAGCCAGATCACCATGGGCAGGAAAAGATAGTCGAGCAGTATCGCCCAGCCGGCAAAAAAACCCAGCTTGTCATTGATGGCATGACGAACATAACCATAGGCGGAGCCCGCCGTCGGACAGGCGGCCGCCATGCGGCCGTAACTGTGTGCGGTAAACAGCATGGCCACCAGCGCAATCAGGTAGGCGCCCGGTACGCTGCCCTCGGTAATGATGGCCAGTATGCCAAACGTGCCCAGCACGATAATAGGTGTCATATAGGCCAGACCAAACAGCACCAGCTGCGGTAATGTCAGGGTTTTCTGTAATTTGAGCATCATCGACTCCTTGTCGTCGTAGTCCTGATAATAAAGATGGGGCTGAGGGTTAATCGAAGAACCAGTAACGCCGGCCATCGGGGGCATCTTCCGCCCGGCCGGCCAGCTGCAGGCGGCGATCCGCCAGGTAGTGGTAATCCCGGCGAGCCCGGTCCAGCCGGGTGAAATCCAGCCAGACAGGGGCGGAACCCTGATCCCGCCCCAGCTCGGCCACTAGCTCGCCATGGGGATCCATCACTGCGCTCTCTCCCGCAAAGGTAAGTCCGGCGCCACTGCCCGCCCGGTTAGTCATGGCAATAAACACTTGATTATCCTGCGCTCTGGCCAGGGCAGCCTGACGGTGTACCCGGCCATAGGGATCCATGTTGCCGTTGGTCACCAGGATCAGGTCGGTGCCCATGGCGGCCAGAGCTCGGGCCGTTTCGGGGAATTCAATGTCGTAGCAAATCAGCAAACCAATCCGGCGGCCGCGCCACACCCCACTGACCAGCCGGTCTCCGGGACAGACCAAGTCGCGCTCATCGGGCCACAGGTGGGTTTTTCTGTAGCGTAGTGCCACCCCTTCTTCCGGCGTGATCAAGAC
Source organism: Zobellella endophytica (assembly GCF_003012775.1). GTDB lineage: Bacteria > Pseudomonadota > Gammaproteobacteria > Enterobacterales > Aeromonadaceae > Oceanimonas > Oceanimonas endophytica. Next base: position 93,280 of record NZ_PXYG01000006.1, read on the forward strand.
GGTGGTGTTAAACACCCGGTCGCGATCACGTTCCAGTAAGCCGATGGCGATGGCCATATCCTTGCGGCGGCTGACATCGATCAGGGTGGTCAGTTCTGGGCCAGCGATCGCCAGCGCCCGGTCTTCAACATGACCAGGTTCGGCAAAACCGGTGAGGTGGGTTTCGGGAAAGATCACCAGCCGGGTAGCCGGATCACGGCTGTCTATCCATGTCAGGGCCTGGGCCAGGTTGTGTTCGACATCCCCTTCACGGCTGGCCAGCTGGGCGAGTTCAATCTGCATGTCCCGTCTCCTGTTATGTTATGTTGAAGGCCGCAGTTTCCGTTACGGCACCAGTATGACAGCTGGCAGGACTTTGCCTATTCCATGGGAGGGGTAACGCAATTGGGGGATATCACACCAACCGGATTGGACAGCCTGTACTGGCACCGTTCATTTGGGCGACTGGTCGATAAGCTGGATGCGCCTGATTTCTGGCTCGGCGTGGCACGTCTGTTGCGTGACGACGTCAGCTTCGAAAGCTGGGTGGCGCTGATCTTCTCACCCGTCCGGCCACCGGAGATCCTGGCCGAAAGCGACACGGACGATGGCAGTGACGAGCAGTTGTTCCGCGATTACCAGCAGGGGCTTTACCTGTTGGATCCCTTCTATATCGATGCCTGCTCCCAGGCTCGCAGCGGCTTGTTCCGGCTCGATGACGTGGCGCCGGAACAGTTCGTACACACTGAGTACTACCAGCGTTATTTTCACCGCAACATCGTGGCCGATGAAATACAGTTCAATGTCGTCCTGGATAACGAACGCACCCTGTGCCTTTCACTCGGTTCCTCGCACCGTTTCCGGCGACCGGCCATCGGTGTCCTCACCATGATCCAGCCCTGGCTATTGCCGCTGATGCGTCAGCGCATGCATTTTGAAAAGGCCAGGGAGACGGCGCTACCCGGACCTCACCCTTGGCATCCACAATCGGAGTTGCCGGCACCGCCGGCCATCACGGCCCTGACCGACAGGGAGCGAGAGGTCAGCCAACTGATGCTCGGCGGTTGCAGCACCAAAGAGATTGCCCGGCGCCTGGGGATTTCGGTCGAAACGGTCAGGGCGCACAAGAAACACCTTTATGCCAAGTTGAACATCAATTCGCAGTCGGAGCTGTTTGCCCTGTTCTGGCAGGCGCGGAAAGAAAGTGCAGGCGCCAGGGAATAATGGCACGGAAAACAACAAGGGCGGCCCGAAGGCCGCCCTTGTGCTGGTGATGCTGGCTTAGCGCCGGTTGCCGCGGTAGGCGGGCGAGGCATTCAGCACCATGTGGCGGTTGATGTCCTTGTACAGCAGGTAGCGGAAGCGGGTCGGGCCGCTGGCGTAGCAGGCCTGCGGGCAGAAGGCGCGCAGCCACATGTAGTCGCCAGCTTCCACTTCCACCCAGTTCTGGTTCAGGTGGTACACCGCCTTGCCTTCCAGCACGTAGAGGCCGTGTTCCATGACGTGGGTTTCGTCGAACGGGATCACGCCGCCGGGCTGGAAGGTCACGATATTGACCTGCATGTCGTGACGCATGTCGGCGGAGTCCACGAAGCGGGTGGTGGCCCAGGCGTCGTTGGTGTCCGGCATCGGCGTCGGCTCAATGTCGTTTTCGTTGGTGACGAAGGCTTCCGGTACCTCGATACCGTCCACATGCTCGTAGGCCTTGCGGATCCAGTGGAAGCGCACCGGCGCGTCGCCGTTGTTCTTCAGGGTCCAGTTGGCAGACGGCGGCAGGTAGGCGTAGCCACCGGTTTCCATCTGGTACTCTTTCCCTTCCAGAGTCAGGGTCATTTCCCCTTCCACCACGAACAGCACGCCTTGAGCGCCGCTGTCCAGCTCGGGCCGGTCGCTGCCGCCCTGGGGGGAGACTTCCATGATGTAATGGGAGAAGGTTTCGGAAAAACCGCTCATCGGGCGGGCGATGACCCACAGCCGGGTGTTATCCCAGAACGGCAGGAAACTGGTCACGATATCGCTCATCACGCCCTTGGGGATGATGGCATAGGCTTCGGTAAAGACCGCACGGTCGTTGATCAGTTGCGTCTGGGGCGGCAGACCGCCGGTGGGGGCATAATAAGTGTTACGGGCCATTACATCTGTCCTTTTTCATGCAAAGTGGTTGGTCTGCGCCAACGGATCAGCAGTGGTCCTGACGAGGCTGCTGTTTAGATGCTGAATATCGTTGATTGTAGAGCATGGCCATTTGATTTATAAATTAAATAACTGAATGGCAACTAGTGGCTTTGCCACTGGATGGAAGGCATGAACCTGAACACCACCCTGGATCCCGTTTTGCTGCGCAGCTTTGTGGCCGTGGTCGACACCGGCAGCTTCACCCGCGCCGCCGACAGCACCCACCTCACCCAGTCCACCGTCAGCCAGCAGGTGCGCAAGCTGGAGTCTCTGCTCGGCTGCGAGCTGCTGCACCGCAAGGGCCGCTACGTCACCGCCACCCTCGAGGGGGAGCGGGTGTTGAGTTACGCCCGCCGCATCCTGCAGCTGATGAACGAGGCGGTGGCCCAGACCAGCCTGAGCGCCGAGCAGCAGAAGATCCGCCTGGGGGTGCCGGAAGACTTCGCCACCCACGCCATCATGCCCACCCTGTCGGCCTTCGCCAGCGAATACCCGGGCATCCGCCTGGAAGTGAAGAGCGGCCTGTGCAGCGACATCTGGCGCGAATTCCAGCGCAACGAGCTGGACCTGGCCCTGGTCAAGCAGCGCCAGGGCAGCGCCCCCGGCCTGGCCAGCTGGCCCGAGCCGCTGTGCTGGATCGACAGCCTGCACGGCAACAACCTGAACAACCACCCCATCCCCCTGGTCACCTTTCCCATCGGCGGCCTCTACCGCAGCGAGATGGCCCACACCTTCGACAGCCTGGGCCGCAGCTGGCGGCTGGCCTATGTGAGCACCAGCCTGTCCGGGGTATGCTGCGCGGTGGAGGCCGGGCTGGGCATCTCGCTGTTGCCCCGCCGGCTGGTCACCGAACGCCACCGCATCCTGAACCAGCGCGACGGCCTGCCGCCGGTACCGGATCTGGAGCTGACCCTGCACGCCCAGGACCAGCTTTCTGCCCACAGCCGGATACTGGCGGAAAGGCTGATCAGCGCCTGCAACCAGACCTGCGATAACCGCCTCCCCGCCTGATGCGCGCAGGCGCAAACAGCGGCATGCCAAGCCCCTACATCGACTCGATGCCGCCACCAAAGCTGCGATAGACGGCGACCAGCCGGCTGAAGCTGTCCTGTTCCTGTTGCGCCATCCGATCGCGGCTGCGCAGTTGCTCCCGCTCCGCGTCCAGCAGCTCGAGGAAGTCGCCGCTGCCGGCATGGTAGCGGGCCCGGGCAATCGCCACCGCCTTGTCGCTGGCCTGCCATTGCTGCTCCAGCCGGAGCTGCCGTTCCCGGCCGAGGTTGTAGCCGTGCAGTGCCAGCTGCATCTCGCCCAGGGCGTCGATGACCTTTTGTTCAAACTCGGCCAGCGCCATTTGCCGACCGGCGCCGGCAGCCCGGATGCGCGCCCGGACCGACCCCAGATCCGCCGCCTGCCAGCTCAGTCCGGGGGCGATGGACCAGCTGCGCTGGTCGGCGCCGAGGGCCCAGCCGGGACCGGACACGAACCCGAGGAAACCGCTGAACGACAGGCTGGGGTACAGATCGGCGGTGGCCACGCCGATATCGGCGGTGCGCGCGGCCAGCGCCCGCTCGGCCCCGGCCACGTCGGCGCGATAGCGCAGATAGTTGGTGCCGTCGGCGATGGCCACCGGCTGCGCCAGCCGCGGCAAACCGGCCCGCTCTCCCAGTTGCAGCGAGCCCGGCTTGCTGCCCACCAGCGCCGCCAGGGTCGTTTCCGCGGTCAGCAGTGCCAGTTGGTGGTCCGGGAGACCGGCCGCCACCTCCAGCAACTGGGCATCGATGCGCACCAGCTCCAGTTCGGAGGCCAGGCCGGCATCGAAACGGGCCTGAATGACGTCCCTGGTCTGCCGCAGGTTGTCCAGGTTCTGCCGGGCGACCTCCAGCCGTAGCTGGGCGCCCCGGTACTCACCGTAGCTGGTCGCCACCTGGCTGACCAGCCGCAACTGGGCGTCGTGCCAGAGGATCCTGGCCTGCTCGGCATCGGCCCGGGCCGCCTGAGTGGCACGGCGAAGCTTGCCGAACAGGTCCGGATCCCAGCTCAGGCCGAGACCGCTGCGGTAACCACGCGCGATAACACCATCGTCGTCGCTGGCCACGGTGCCGTTTTCGCCGGCCTGATAGCCGGCATCAAGACTGCCCTGGGGCCAGCGGTTGTTGCCCTCGTCGTGGAACACGGCATAGGCCCGCTCAACATTGGCCCTGGCCTGCTCCAGCTCGCGGTTGTTAGCAAGCGTCAGTTCAATCAGCCGGTCAAGGTGCGGATCCTCGAACACCTGCCACCAGCTCAGGGCCCGTTCGGCCCGGCTGTAAGGACTGCTGAAGTCGATGTCCGCCACCTGCCGCGGAGTCTGGTAGTCGGGCCCCACCGTGGTGCAGGCGCTCAACAGCAGGGCGGCAACCATGGACACAATGGTGTTGTTACGCATGTTGCAGCTCCTCGGCCGGTGCAACTGGCTGTGCGGCGGCCCGGCGCTCGCCGCGCCGGGCCAGCAGGTAGTAGAACAGCGGCGTCAGTATCAACCCGAACACGGTGACCCCGATCATGCCGGAGAACACGGCCACGCCCATGGCCTGGCGCATTTCGGCACCGGCCCCCGAGGAGAACACCATGGGCACCACCCCCATGATAAAGGCGATGGAGGTCATCAGGATCGGCCGCAACCGCAACCGCGCCGCCTCCAGAATAGCCTGCAGGGTGGTCATGCCCCGATCCTGCAGCTCCTTGGCGAATTCGACGATCAGGATGGCGTTCTTGGTCGCCAGCCCCACCAGCACGATCAGGCCTATCTGGGTGAAGATATTGTTGTCTCCGCCGTAGAGCAGCACGCCGCTGAGCGCCGACAACAGCGTCATCGGAATGATCAGGATAATGGCCAGCGGCAGGCTCAGGCTCTCGTACTGGGCCGCCAGCACCATAAATACCAGCAGGATCACCAGCGGATAAACCAGCAGGCCACTGTTGCCGGCCAGGATCTGCTGGTAGGTCAGCTCGGTCCACTCGTAACTCATGCCATGAGGCAGGGTCTCCGCCAGGATCCGTTCCATCGCCGCCTGGGCCTCGCCGCTGCTGAATCCGGGCGCCGGCCCGCCGTTGATCTCGGCGGTGGTGAAGCCGTTATAGCGCATCACCCGATCCGGTCCGGCAACCTGGTTGATGTTGATAAAGGAGCCCAGCGGCACCATGTCTCCGCTCATGTTGCGCACCTTCAGCTGGCGGATTTGCTCCGGATCCTGGCGGAAGGCGTCGTCGGCCTGCACATTCACCTGATAGGTGCGGCCGAACCGGTTGAAGTCGTTGACGTAGGTCGACCCCATATAGCCCTGCAGGGTCTGGAACAGCTCATCCAGCGATACCCCCTGCTGCTTGGCCTTGGTGCGGTCGATGTCCAGTTCCAGCTGCGGCACGTTCACCTGATAACTGGAGAAGATCCCCGCCAGCTCGGGGGTGGCCCAGGCCCGCTGCATGACCTGCATGTTCACCCGGTACAGTTCCTCGTAGCCCAGGTTGGCCCGGTCCTGGATTTGCAGGCGGAAACCGCCGATGGTGCCCAGGCCCATGACCGGCGGCGGTGGGAAAATGGCGACGAACGCATCCTGAATGCCCCCGAACGCCTGGTTCAGCTCGCCGGCGATGGCATTGGCCGACTGCTCGGCGCCCTGGCGCTCGGCGAAGTCGCTCAGGGTCACGAACACGATGCCGCTGTTCGGGCTGTTGGTAAAGCCGTTGATGCTCAGGCCGGGAAAAGCCACCGCGTGCTCGACGCTGGGGTGCGCCAGCGCGATGCGCGACATCTCCTTGATCACCGCGTCGGTGCGCTCCAGCGAGGCGGCGTCCGGCAACTGGGCGAAGGCCACCAGGTACTGCTTGTCCTGCCCCGGCACATAACCGGTGGGCGTGCTGGCAAACTGCAATCCGGTCAGACCCACCAGCGCGAGGTAGAGCACGCCGACGATACCGCCGAAGCGGATCACTTTCCTGACCAGCCAGCCGTAGCCATCGGACAGACGCGCGAAGAAGCGGTTAAAGGGAGCGAACAGCCAGCCGCCCAACAACCGGTCCATGGCCCGGGTCAGGGCGTCCTTGTCCGCACCGTGGCCTTTCAGCAACAATGCCGACAGCGCCGGGCTCAGGGTCAGCGAATTGAGCGCGGAAATAAAGGTAGAGATGGTGATGGTCAGGGCAAACTGCTTGTAGAACTGCCCGGTCAGGCCCGACATGAAGGCGGTGGGAATAAATACCGCCGCCAGCACCAGGGTGGTGGCCACGATCGGGCCGGTGACTTCCTTCATCGCCTTCTGGGTCGCCGCCACCGGCGAAAGCCCGTCGGCAATGTTGCGCTCCACGTTCTCCACCACCACGATGGCATCATCCACCACGATGCCGATGGCCAGCACCAGGCCGAACAGGGACAGGGCATTGAGGGAGAAACCCAGCAGATGCATGAAGGCAAAGGTGCCGACCAGCGATACCGGCACCGCCACCAGCGGAATAATGGAGGCGCGCCAGGTCTGCAGAAACAGCACCACCACCAGTACCACCAACAGCACGGCCTCGAACAGGGTCTTCACCACGGCTTCAATCGAGCCACGCACAAAGACCGTCGGGTCGTACACGATGGCGTAGTCCACCCCGGCCGGAAAGGACTCCGCCAGCTCGGCCATCCTGGCCCTGACATCGTTGGAGATCTGGATGGCATTGGAGCCGGAAGCCTGAAAGATCGGAATGGCGACCGCTTCCCGGTTATCCAGCAGGGAACGCAGCGCGTAGCTGTCGGCTCCCAGTTCAACCCGGGCCACATCCTTCAGTCGGCTGATCTCCCCGTCGGGGCCGACCTTGATGATGATGTCCTCAAATTCTTCCACCGTGCTCAGCCGGCCCTTGACGTTGATCAGCAACTGGAACTCGGACTCCCGGCTGGGCTGGGCCCCCAGGCTGCCGGCGGCGGCCTGCTGGTTCTGCTCGCCGATGGCGTCGATGATCTGCCTGGGCGACAGGCCCAGGGCCGCCACCCGGTGCGGATCCAGCCACACCCGCAGACTGTATTCCCCGGCACCGAACAACCGCACGCTGCCGACGCCCTTGATCCGCGCCAGCTCGTCCTTCACGTTCAGCGCCGCATAGTTCGACAGATACAGCATGTCGTAGCTGTCATCGGGCGAGGTCAGGTGCACCACCATGGTCAGGTCCGGCGACGACTTCTCGGTGACCACTCCCAGCCGCTGCACTTCCTGCGGCAGCCGCGGCATGGCCCGGTCGACCCGGCTCTGCACCTGGGTCTGCGCCCGGTCGACATCGGTGCCGATGGCAAAGGTGATGGTCAGCGTCATCCGGCCATCGGAGGTGGCCTGGGAAGACATGTACAGCATCTGCTCCACGCCGTTGATCTCCTGCTCCAACGGCGAGGCGACGGTTTCGGCGATCACCTTGGGATTGGCGCCCGGATAGCTGGCGGTGACCACCACGGTCGGCGGCACCACATCCGGGTATTCGGTAATGGGCAGCTGCCATACCGCTATGGCGCCGGTGATCACGAACATCATCGAGATCACCGCGGCGAAGATCGGCCTTTTGATGAAGAATTGCGAAAACATGGCTCCCACTCCTTAACCGCGGACCGGTTCGGCCCGGGCCGTCAGCCCGGCTCCGGCCTGGTCCAGCAATGCCTGACTCGCCCGCAGGCCGTTCAGCTGCCCGGCCTCGGCCATGTCCACCGGGGTGGGCGTGACCGTCATCTCGGGCCTGACCCGCTGCAGGCCATTGACCACTATCCGCTCATGCGGGCTTAACCCGGCCTTGATAATGCGCAGGCCGCCAACCTTGCCTCCCAGGGTCACGCCGCGGTATTCCAGCCGATCCTGGTCGTCGACCACCAGCACGAATTTATGGTTCAGATCGGTGCCTATCGCCTTGTCATCGATCAGCACGCCCCGGTAGCTGCCGCTGCCGGCCAGCCTGATGCGGGCAAACAGGCCCGGCAGCAGGCTGCCGTCCTGGTTGGCGAAGCGGGCCCGCAGACGGATGGTGCCGGTGTGCTGATCGACCGCGTTGTCCACGAAGTCGATACGGCCGATACGGTCGAACTCGCCCTCACCGGACAGGGCCATAAAAACGGGATTGTCGTCCTCCCGGGCATCGGCCCGTCGCCCTTCGCGGCTCAAGGTGGCGTATTTGAGGTAGCTCTGTTCGTCCACATCGAAGTAGGCATGCATTTCCTCGGTGGAAACGATACGCGTCAGCGGGGTCTGGCCGGCGCCGACGTGGTTGCCGGCGGTAACCTGGGCATAGGACACCCGGCCAGCGATCGGCGCCGTCACCCGGGTATACGCCAGCTCCAGCTCGGCCCGTTGCAGGGCGGCCGACACCGAGGCGACCGCCGCCGCCGCCTGATGCTTGTGCGCCAGCCTGGCATCCAGTACCTCTTCAGCAATGGCGCGCCCGGCCCGCAGCGCATTGGCCCGCCGGTAGTCGCTGTCGGCCAGCTTGAGCGCCGTCTGCGCGCCCTGCAGTTCGGCCTGCAGACGCGCCACTTCCGCCTGAAAGGGAGCCGGGTCGAGCTGGAACAGCACCTCGCCGGGCTCGACCAGGCTCCCTTCCCTGAAATGTACCTGCTGTACATAGCCCGAGACCCTGGGCATCAGCACCACCGTCTCCGGCGCCTGCAGCCGGCCGGTGAACTCATCCCACTCGGTAATGCGTTCATGGATCACGGTGGCGACCTGCACCTCGGGCGCGGCGGGCGCTCCCGCCGCCGCTTGCGGACGTTCACACCCGGCCAGCAGCACACTGGCAAGGCTTGCGAAAATAATGTTTCTGATGGCGCTATTGCTGTTCACAACGATATCCTCAAGGCGGTTGACGGTAGCCCGCGCCGACATGCGGGCAGCCATTTAATTTTGTACCGATGAGTAAATATATAGGGTAAGGAATGACAGTCAATTAATTTTATACCTATGGGTACAAAATATTTTCATCGGCCCGCTCGCTGCCGCCATTTGCTTACCGGTCGGTAAATAAGCCTGCTGGACAGAGGGTTTTACGATGTTTAAGATATAAACAGTTTTTTATGTAGGAGCTTGTTTATGTCTACGGGAACCTGCCCCCCCAGTGTTGGCCGCCCACGTGCCTTCGACATGGAGAAAGCCCTGGAGAAAGCCCTGGACGTGTTCTGGAAGAAAGGATATGACGGGGCATCGCTGTCCGACCTGACCGAAGCCATGGGCATCAACAAGCCCAGTCTGTACTCCGCTTTCGGCAACAAGGAACAGCTGTTTCTGAAAGCGATCGAACTCTACGAAAAACGCCCCTGCGCCTTCTTCTACCCGGCCCTGCAGCAACCGACCGCCTACCAGGTGGCGGAGCATATGTTGTTCGGCGCGGCTACCAGCATGGCCGATACCAGCCACCCCCATGGCTGCGTGGTGGTGCAGGGCGCCCTGTCCTGCAGTGAGGCGGCCGAGACCGTCAAGGCCGCGTTGATCGCCCGCCGCCGCAACGGCGAACTGGCCTTGCGGGAACGCCTGGAACAGGCCAGGGAGCAGGGCGACCTGCCGACCGAGGTCGATACCGCCGTGCTGGCCCGTTATCTGGGCACCGTGCTGCAGGGTATGGCCATCCAGGCCACCAATGGCGCCACACCGGAGGAATTGAAACAGGTGGCCCAACTTACCCTGGACAACTTCCCCCGCCGCTGAACCGCCGCCCGGGCGGTCATGACTGGCCCTGCCCCTTGAGTCGGGACAACGCCCGCCGCTACGTCAGCCCGGCCTGCCGCCGCAGCATCGGTGTCAGCTCGGCCACCGCCTGTTGCAGCCGGGCAACGCATTCCGCCGCCGCCGCCAGCTCGCCGCCGCGGGCCAGGGTTTCCAGCTCCAGCGCCACCGCCGCCAGCGCCCGGCCGCCCACCACCAGGGCCGAGCCCTTGAGGGTATGGGCCGCCCGGCGCAGAACCGGCGCATCGCTCTCCGCCATGGCGGCCTCGATCTCCCGCATCAGCTTCGGGCACTCCTCCAGAAACAGCTCGGCCATTTCCGCCAGCAGGGCGCGGTTACCCTCCAGGTTGCGCAGGGCGCCGTCCCAGTCGAGGCAGCCTTCCTCCGGCCCGGCCGTCGCCGCGGCCACCGGTGCAACCGGCCGCGCCGCCCGGCCCGCGCTCACCGCCGGCGCCAGCTGTTCTACCGCCCGATACAGCTCCACGGCCCGGAACGGCTTGGTCACGAAGTCGTCCATGCCCGCCGCCAGGCAGCGCTCCCGGTCTTCCTTGGTGGCGCTGGCGGTCATGGCGATGATCGGTACATGACCGCCCCGCTCCGCTTCCCCGACGCGGATCGCCCGGGTCGCGGCCAGGCCGTCCATCACCGGCATGTGGATGTCCATCAGCACCACCTCGAAGCGTCTGTCCCGCACCGCCGCCACCGCCTCGGCTCCGTTTTGCGCCAGTTCAACCCGATGGCCGCGCTGGCCCAGCAGATCGATGGCCACCTTCTGGTTGGTCAGCCCGTCCTCCACCAGCAGCACCCGGCGCGACACGATGCCTTCGGGCCGCTCCCGGGCGCCGCCGGCCAGCAGGCCGCCGCTGGCCGTCACGCCCAGGGCTTCGCTCACCGCATTCAGCAGCTCCGACTGCTTGACCGGCTTGAGCAGCAAGCGGGAGATCCGCAACTGACGGCGCAGGGAACTGTCGCCGGAACGGCCACCCGACGACAGCATCACGATGGCCAGCGCCTCCTGCGCCGGGTGCTCCCGGATCCGGGCGGCCAGCTCGAAACCATCCATCTCCGGCATCATCACGTCCAGCAGCGCCAGCGCAAAGGGCTGGTCCCGGGCCTGCTCCAGCAGGTCCAGCGCCTGGGCCGCACTAGTGGCCAGACTGGGGCGCATCCCCCAGCGCTGCAGGATTTCATCCAGGATCATGCGGTTGGTCTGGTTGTCGTCCACCACCAGCACCCGCTGTCCCTGCAGCCCCAGCGGATGTTCCGGGTCATAGCGGCATGCCCCGGCCAGGCCGAAGAGGGCGTCGAAGCTGAAACAGCTGCCTCGTCCGCCCGGGCCGCTGTCGATCCGGATCCGGCCGCCCATCATCGCCACCAGTTGAGCGGCTATCGACAGCCCCAGCCCGGTGCCGCCGCGCTGCCGGGTGGTGGAGGTGTCCGCCTGGCCGAACGCCTCGAACACCCGTTGCCGCTGCGCCTCGGGAATGCCGATGCCGGTATCGCGCACCTCGAAGGCGACGCACACCTGCCGCTTGTCGCAGCGGACCAGGCGCAAGTCGATCACTATCTCGCCGCTGTCGGTAAACTTGATGGCGTTGCCCACCAGGTTGACCACCACCTGGCGCAGCCGCACCGGATCCCCCAGCAGCCGGTCGGGGATGTCGAACGGAATATGCACCGCCAGCTCCAGGCCCTTTTCGTGGGCACGCAGAGCCAGGGTCTGCAGGGTGTCGCCCAGGGTATCGCGCAGCTGGAAGGCCACCGACTCCAGCTCCAGCCGGCCGGCCTCGATCTTGGAAAAGTCCAGGATGTCGTTGATCAGGCTGAGCAGGGTGTCGGCCGATTTCTGGATGATGGCCACATACTCCGCCTGCTGCTCGGTCAGTTCGGTCCGCTCCAACAGTTCGGCCACGCCGATCACCCCGTTCATCGGCGTGCGGATCTCGTGGCTCATATTGGCCAGGAACTCGCTCTTGGCGAGGTTGGCCTGCTCGGCCTGGTCCCGGGCCTGGCGCAGCTCCAGCTGGGACTCGCGCAGGGCTTCGGTGGTGGCCTGCAGCGCCCGGGTCCGTGCCGCCACCCGCTCTTCCAGATGATGGCGGTGTTGCTCCAGCTCGGTGATATCCGAGTACACCGCCACATAACCACCGTCACCGGTACGGTGTTCGCTGACCTGGATGCACAGGCCGTCGCTGCGCACGAAGGAGAAGGTGCCGTGAGGATCCCGGTGCTGCTCCAGCCGCCGGGCGATCCATTGCTCGGCCGAGGCGTAGCCGCGGGGCACCAGCCCCTTGGCCGCCACGTCTCGCAGCAGCTCTTCAAAACCCATGCCCACCGCCACCAGATCGTTGGGCAGGGCGAAATGCTGCTTGAAGCGGGAGTTGAACAGCACCAGCCGGTCGTCCGCGTCGTACAGGGTAAAACCTTCGGCGATGGATTCGATGGCCTCGCTCAGCTGGTCCCGGGCCGCCTCGGCCCGGGCCTGGGCCTCTTCGGTCATCCGCACCTGCTCTTCCAGGTGTTCCCGCTGGGCTTCCAGCTCGGTGATGTCGGTATAGATGGCCACCGCGCCGCCATCGCGGGTGCGTCGTTCGCTGACCCGCAGCTGCAGGCCGTTGCTGCGTTTCAGCTTGAACGGCGGGCCCGGGCTGCGCCGCTGGGCCAGGCGCCAGTTGAACCATTGTTCGGCATCGTCGTCGCCGGAGAAGACCAGCAGCTTGCGTTCCACCACCGCCCGGATCAGTTCGCGGAAATGCATGCCCACCCGCACGATGTCGGGCGCGGCGGCATAGTCGTCGCGAAAGCGGGAATTGAAGGCCACCAGCCGATCCTCCGCATCGTACAGGGTAAAGCCTTCGGAGATGGACTCGATGGCCTCGGTGAGCTGCTGGTGCGCCGCCTCGGCCAGCGCCTGCTGGGTGCGGGTTTGCTCCACCTGCTCGGCCAGCGCCTGCTGGGCCTGGCGCCGGCTGCTGATGTCGGCGATAAACCCCTCCAGCGCCAGCAGACCGTCCTCGCCGTCGAACACCCCGCAGCCCTGCTCCCACACCCATTTTTCCTCTCCGTCACGGGTATGGATGCGGTATTCCACCTGGTACGGCCGTCGTTCGGCCAGGGCGTCCTGCACCTGTTGCCAGAGGGCGGCCTTGTCCTGCTCGTGCACCAGCTCGACATAATGGGGCCGGCCGGCGGTCATCTCTTCCGGCGCGTAGCCGGTCAAGGCCCGGCAGCCTTCGCTGACAAAGATCATCCCCCACTGCCGGTCGTTGCGGCCACGGTAGGCCATGCCGGGCAGGTTGGCCATCAGGGTGGCCAGCCGCCGCTGGCTTTCGCGCAGGGCCCGGGCCGCCTGTTCGCGCTCGATCACCCGGCCCAGCTGGGTGCCAATCTGCCCCATCACCGTGAGCAGCGAACGGTCGGGTTCCTGTACCTGGTCGGAAAAGAACTCCAGCACCGCCACTACCCGGGGCCCGACCAGCACCGGGAAGGCGGCGCCGGCACGCACTCCGATGTCCTGCCCCTGCCGGGCGCGCTGAAAGTCGGGATCCCGGGTCACATCCGGGATCCAGGCCGGCTCGCCGCTGGCCAGCACCCGCTCCGGCAGGCCCAGGCTGGAGCCGTAGTGGCTGGCCTCGGTGAGCTCGCGGAACAGCCGGAAGCGCTCGCCGTTGCTCAGGTGCCAGAGCCGGGCCGGTATCAGCCCGGTGGCCGGGGGGTCGGCCGGATACCAGGCATGGCCCACCGGCCAGCCGGTATGGGCACACACCTGATCGAGAGCGGTCTGCATCGCCTCGTCCACGCTATTGGCCTCGTTTGCTGCCCTGGTGATGATCTGGTTGAGCCGCAGGAAGCGGCTGTAAGGATGGCGGCGGTCGGTCATGGCGGCCTCCCGGGGCTCAGGGGAAGACGCCGCGCAGCAGCTTGGCCTCGGTGACCCGCGTCACCCCCTCGATCAGGGCCGCGGTACGCATATCTATGTTGTTTTCCCCGGCCCGGCGCAGGGTGCGCTGGAAGGCGTCCAGCAGTATCGCCTGCAAGCGGTCGTTGATCTCCTCCAGGGTCCAGGTGAGATTCTGCATTCCCTGCACCCACTCGAAGTAGGACACGGTCACCCCGCCGGCGTTGCCGAGGATGTCGGGCAGCACGAAGATCCCCCGCTCGAACAGGATCTCGTCGGCTTCCAGCATGGTGGGGCCGTTGGCGCCCTCGGCCAGCAGCCGGCACTGGATCTGACCGGCGTTTTCCACCGTTACCTGGTTCTGCAGCGCCGCCAGCGCCAGCACGTCGCAGGGCAGCGCCAGCAGTTGCCGGTTGCTGATCGGCTCGGCCCCGGGAAAACCGGCCAGCACCCGGTGTTCCGCCACATGGGCGAGCAGCGCCTCCACCGACAGCCCCTCGGGCTGGTACAAGCCGGTGGACACGTCGCTGACGCCGATGATCTTCACCCCCAGTCCGGCGAGGAAACGGGTGGTATAGCTGCCCACGTTGCCGAAGCCCTGCACCACCGCCGTGGCCCGGCTCAGATCCAGCCCCAGGTGGGCCGCCGACGCCTCGATCAGGTACACCAGGCCGCGACCGGTGGCTTCCTTGCGGCCGAGGGAGCCACCCAGCACCACCGGCTTGCCGGTGACCACCGCCGGCACCGCATGGCCCACCTGCTGGCTGTAGGTGTCCATCAGCCAGGCCATTACCTGTTCGTCGGTGCCCATGTCCGGCGCCGGTATGTCCCTGTCCGGACCGATGATGTCGATGATTTCGGCGGTGTAACGCCGGGTCAGCCGTTGCAGCTCGTGCTTGCTCAGGGTGGTGGGATCGACCCGCACCCCGCCCTTGGCGCCGCCGAAGGGCAGTTTCATCAGGGCGCACTTCCAGGTCATCCACATCGCCAGCGCCGCCACCTCGCCCAGATCCACGTCCTGGTGGTAGCGGATCCCGCCCTTGGTCGGCCCCATCGACAACACGTGCTGCACCCGGTAGCCGAACACCGTCTCGACCTGGTTGCGATCATCGCGAAAGAAGGGGAAGGACACCATCTGGGTGCGTTGGGGAAACAGCAGCCGCTGGCGGATGTTGTCGTCCAGATCCATGTACTGGGCGGCCTTGAGAAACTGCTGCTGGGCCAGGCGGAACATGGGGGAGTCCCACTCACCGCCCCGCGCCCGGGCACGGGACAGGGTGTAGCGGATGGACCGGCTGAGGGCGGTACTCTTGAGGTTCGACTTCACCAGATAGTCGTAGGCGCCGGACTCCACCGCCCGTGCCGCCAGCTTGACGTCGTCCAGGCTGGTGAGGATCACCACCGGCACCTGGGGCGCAGCGAGGCGCACCCGCAACAGGGTTTCCAGCTCCTGGCTGTCGGGCAGCACCAGATCCAGCAACACCAGATCCACCTCGCCCCCGGCCAGCCGGGCCAGGCCGTCGGCCAGGCAGGCCACCGCCTCGACCTCGCACTGCAACCGGGTATCGGCCTTGAGCAGTTGTTGGATCAGCCGGCTGTGCAGCTGGTTGTCTTCAATCAATAGCAGACGAATGGGAAGTTCGAGCATAACCGCCGCCCTCGTGATCCATCGGCGCCGGGCCGGGCGAGAGGCGCGGCCTGCGGGCTTCATAGCATTAAGGGTAGGTCAGTGCCGTCCGGGCGTCAGTAGCCGGCGAACTCCTCGACCCGGATATTGTCGTCCGCCACCCCGGCCCGGTTGAGCAGGCGCTGCATGGCATCCACCATCCCGGGCGGGCCGTCGAGGTAATACAGGGGGCGGCTCAGGTCCGGCACATAACGGGCCAGCATGGCCTGGTCCAGGTAGCCGGTTTCCCCCTGCCAGGGCCGGCCGGACTCGGCCATCCGGGTCATGGTCGGCACCAGGGTACAGTGGGGCAGTTCGTTGCAGGCGAGGGTCAGGTCATCGAGAAAGGCGGCGTCCTCGGGCCGGCGGTTGGCATAGAACACCACCAGTGGCGGCGCCTGCCGCTCATGCCGGGCCTGCAGCAGCATGCTCCTGAGCGGGGTGACGCCGATGCCGCCGGTGATCAGCACCGCGGGCACCGCCTGGTCATGATGCAGGGTGAAGGAGCCGTAGGGGCCCTTGAGCACGAGTTCGGTTCCCGGGGCCAGACCGGCCAGCACCCGTTTGAAGGCGCTTTGTCGCAGGCGGGTGGCCATCATCAGCTCTTTTTCAAACGGGGCCGACGCCAGCGAAAAAATCCGGCCGTTGCCCTGCTCGTCGGTTTCCGGCGGATCGATCAACTGCAGGCGGGCGCACTGGCCCGCCTTGAACTCAAAGCCGGCCGGCTTCTCGAAGTACAGCGCCAGGGTGCCTTCGGCAACCTTCTGCGAACGGATAAGAGTAATGGTACTGCTGGCCATGGCACACCTCCTGTCTCGCTAACAGTATAGTGCAGCCGGCCCGCCGATCAGCCTAACCCCGGATCCAGCTCTTCCGTTTGCCGGTAGAGATCGTTGATGCGGCCGATGCGTTCCCGCCCCTGCTCCAGGCTGCGGTGCAGCAACAGGTTGGAGAGCAGGCTGACGGTACACATGGCGGCACTGTAGCTGTCGAAGGCCGACACCGAGTCGAGCGGTATTTCCAGCCGCCAGTCCGGCTCCTGTGCCAGCTCCGCCTGGGGCTCGATCATCAGTGCCAGCGGTATCCCGGCCCGGCGGATGGTGGCGAACAGCCTGGGGAAGAGCATGGGGCGGCGATGGAAGGCGACCAGGATCAGCACATCCTGCTCACCGAAATCCGCCAGTTCTTCCGCCAGCGTCTGCCCCGGCTGGGGCAGCAGCCGAACCCCTTCCCTCACCTGCATCAGTTGCTGGCGCAGGTGCAGGGCCACCGGGTAGCTGTTGCGAAAACCGATGATCCCCACCCGCCGGGCCCCGGCGAGCCGGGCGGTCAGCGCGTTCAGGGTTTCGGTACTGAGCAACGCCATCAGCCGACCCAGCTTGTCCGCTTCGCATTGCAACTGACGCTCGACCAGGCCCGCCGGACCGCCGCCCAGAACGGCCGGTACCGGCACCCCGGACTGCCGCAGGCGGCGGTTCTCATCGCGCATCTCCCGGAAGCTGTCGTAGCCGAGGCGGCGGAACAGCCGGCTGACGGTGGACTTGGACACCCCGCAGCAACGGCTGATCTCCACCGAGTTGTAGGTGGCCAGATCGTCCATATGATCGAGGATAAAGCTGGCCACCCGTCGCTCCTTGGGGCTGAGTTGCAAAAACTGTGCGCGGATCTGTGCTCCAAGCTGGCTCATTCGGGTCTTTCCTGGTCGACAAGGGTGCCGCTACAGTACCGCATTGATAAAGCTCTGCAACTCGGCGGTCCGGGGCCGGGCGAACACCGCTTCGGCCGGGCCGCTTTCCCACACCTTGCCCTGGTGCATGAACACCACCCTGTCGCCCACGTCCCGGGCGAAGTTCATCTCGTGGGTCACCAGGATCAGGGTGATGCCCTCCGCCGCCAGCGCCTCCAGCACCTTGAGCACCTCCCCCACCAGTTCGGGGTCGAGCGCCGAGGTGATCTCGTCGCACAGCAGCACCTTGGGCGACATGGCCAGGGCTCGGGCGATGGCCACCCGCTGCTGCTGGCCGCCGGACAGGCGGTCCGGGTACTGGTCGAACTTGTCGGCCAGGCCGACCTTGCCGAGCATCTCCCGGGCCAGTTCCCGCGCTTCGGCCTTCGTCTGCTTCAGCACCAGCCTGGGCGCCAGCATCAGGTTCTCCCCCACCGTCAGGTGCGGAAACAGGTTGAAGCTCTGGAACACCATGCCCACGCTGCGCGCCAGCCGGCGCACCTGCACCTCGTCGCTGGTCACTTCCTTGCTGTCGACCACGATGGCGCCCTGCTGGTAGTTTTCCAGGCCGTTGATGCAGCGCAGCAGGGTGCTCTTGCCGGAACCGCTGCGGCCGATGATGGATACCACCTCGCCCGCCTTGATCCTGAGATCGATGCCCTTGAGCACGTGCAGATCCCCGTAGTACTTGTGAACTTGTTCGATATTAACGAGAGCCATTGAATTTTTTCTCCAGGTACTGGCTGGCCAGGGACAGCGGATAGCAGAGCGCGAAGTAGAGCAGCGCCACCAGGGCGAACACCTTGAACGGCTCGAAGGTGGCGTTGTTGAGCATGGTGCCGGCCTTGGTCAGCTCCACGAAGCCGATGATCGAGGCCAGGGCGGTGCCCTTGACCACCTGCACCGAAAAGCCGACGGTGGGCGCCAACGCCACCCGTACCGCCTGGGGCAGGATCACCCGGCTCAGGGTCTGGCCGAAACCCAGTCCCAGGCAGCGGGCGGCTTCCCACTGGCCCCTGGGCAGGGTGTCGATGCAGCCGCGCCAGATCTCGGTGAGAAAGGCGCTGGTGAACAGGGTCAGCGCCAAGGCGGCGGCGGACCAGGCGGAGATATCCAGTCCCAGCATGGCCAGGCCGAAGAAGGCCAGGAACAGCTGCATCAACAGCGGTGTGCCCTGGAACAGCTCCACGTAAATTCGCACCAGCCACTGCAACCACCGGCGCCGGGTCAGGCGCAGGGCGGTGAGCAACAGCCCGACCAGGGCGCCGCCGACGAAGGCGACCAGCGACAGTGCCACCGTCCAGCGTGCCGCCAGCAGCAGGTTGCGGAAAATATCCCAGTTGGTGAACTCCATCATGCCGTGGCCCTCCGGTGGCGGAACAGGCGGTTGCCCAGCAGCGCGAACAGTTGCCGCATCAGTATCGCCAGCCCCAGGTAAAGCGCCGCCGCCACCAGGTAGGCCTCAAAGCTGCGGAAGTTGCGGGACTGGATCAGGTTGGCGGCGTAGGTCAGGTCGGCCACCGAAATCTGCGACACCACCGCCGAGCCCAGCATGACGATGATGCACTGGCTGGTCAGTGCCGGATAAATCTTCTCGAACGCCGGGATCAGCACCACCCGGAAGAAGCTCTGCCGGGGGCTGATCCCCAGCACCCGGGCCGCCTCTATCTGCCCCCTGGGGGTAGCCGCCAGGCCGGCGCGGATGATCTCGGTGCTGTAGGCGCCCAGGTTGAGCAGCATGGCCAGCAGGCCGGCCTCCCAGGCGCTCAGCTTGACCCCGAGGCCGGGCAGCCCGAAGAAGACGAAGAACAGCTGGACGATAAAGGGCGTGTTGCGAATAAGCTCCACATAGGCCCCCACCAGCGCCCGCAGGGGCCGGCCGCCGTACTGGCGGGCGGCGGCACAGGCGGTGCCGATGGCCACGCCTCCCAGCGTGGCGTAGCAGGTGAGTTCCACCGTGACCCACAATCCCTGGAGGATCAGCTCCTGGTAGGGCCACAGCTCGTTAAAGTTCAGCATGGGTCCGTCCTTCAGCTGCCGAAGCCGGCCGGCAGCGGGGCTTTCAGCCAGGTTTGGGAGATGCGCTCGAGGGTGCCGTCGGCCAGGGCCTGGGCGATCAGCGCGTTGACCTTGTCGCGCAGCTCGGTTTCACCCTTTTTCAGGCCGATATAGCAGGGAGAGTCTTTCAGCATGAACTTGGCGACCGGCGCCTGGTCCGCGTGGCGTTCGGCGATCTCGGCGGCCACCAGGTTGCCGGTGGCGATCAGCGACACCTGGCCGGACAGATAGGCGGAGATGGTGGTGTTGTTATCCTCGAAGCGCTGGATGCTGGCCGAGGCGGGCAACACTTTCTCCAGCTCCATGTCTTCCACCGCCCCCCGGGTTACCCCGACTACCCGGCCGTCCAGATCCCCGGCCGTCGCCACCGGCAGTTCGGCATTGCCGAACACGCCGAGGAAGAAGGGCGCGTAAACCTCGGTGAAATCGATGGCCCGCTCCCGCTCTTCGTTCTTGCCCAGGCTGGAGATCACCAGATCGGCCTTGCCGGTCTGCAGGTAGGGGATTCGGTTGGCGCTGGTCACCGGGATCAGCTCCAGCTTGAGGCCCATCTGCTCCGCCAGGTAGGCGGCCATGTCCACGTCGTAGCCCCTGGGCTTGAGATCCGGGCCAACCGAGCCGAAGGGCGGAAAGTCCTGGGGCACCGCTACCCGCAGTACCCCGCGCTGTTCGATGTCCGCCAGTTGGCTGGCCTGGGCGGAGCCGACCGCCGCCAGCAGACCGAGGGCCGCCAGGCCGCGCACCATCATCCGTTTCAACGTATGCAATTTAACGAGTTCCATTACTCACCTCTGTGGATTCCATGTATCGGGCAAACCTGAAACTTTCGGCTCAGGCAAGGCAATATCTGCAACGATAGTGCCAAAGCGATAGTGCTTTGACTCGAAAACCACCAACGGCGACCAAAGTACTTGAAGATCAAAGAGTAGCGAATGAGGCAGGGCGCCGGAACGCGACCGGAGACGACGGCGACTGGCCGATGCGGCTGCACCGGCATGGGGCCTTGCTACAGGATGGGGCAGTCACTACGGGCAGCCCCGCATCGGGGCCGGTGTTACAGATCGGCGAAAATCGCCTTGAGGTCGGCGTCTTCATCCGCTGAAGGCTCCAGCTGCAGCTGGGCTTCGATTTCGTTAAGGTGGTCGATCATCAGCTGCACCGCCTTGTCCACCTGGTGGGCGCCGATGGCTTCCAGCAGGCCGCTGTGCTCGCTGCACGACAGGCCGGAATGCCGCGCCTTGCCCTTGAGCGGGCCCGACCCCTGGTAGAGGGCGATGATCAGGGAAGAACGGGGAATGATCTCGTGCAGGAAGGAGGTCAGCACCGGCTTGTTGGCCAGCTTGCCGATCAACAAGTGGAACTCGCCGGACAGCCGGATGCGCAGGCTCAGCTGCCCCTGGGCGAAGGCCTGGTGCTCGCGCTCCACGTGTTCCTGCAGCAGCTGCTTTTCCCGGGCCGTGCAGTGGCTGGCCAGCTCGCGCACCAGTTCGGCCTCGATCAGGCGGCGGGCCTGGAAAATTTCCCTCGCCTCTTCCGGCGAGGGTTCGGCCACGAAGGCGCCGCTGTTGGGCACCAGGTTGACCAGCTTGTGGTGGGACAGCTGCAGCAGCAGCTTGCGCACGAAGCCCCGGCTGAGGCCGAAGGTTTCGCTCAGATCTTCTTCCTTCAGGCGGGTGCCCGGCAACAGCTTGTGGGCGACGATGGCCTCCCAGATGCGTTGATAGACGCTGTCCAGATCGTTGGTTTTATTATTCATGTCCCTACCCCGTTTCGCCCGGCAAGGTGGGGCAACCCGCCACCCGCCGTTATTCCACAACCGGATCGCACCGTGCGCCGTTGAATGCTCCACAGAGTAGCACAGGGCCATATTGTCAACAATAAAGCCACTGGTTGTTAAATAAAGGGGGGCCCCGCCCCCGATGCTTATCGCTTCGGCATCAGCAGGTAATAGAACACCCCGCCCAGGGCGGCGCCGATCAGCCAGCCATAGCCGTTGAGCTCGGCCAGCGCCGGCACCAGCACGGTGGAGATGGAAAACAGCGCCGCCAGGCCGAAGGCGGTCAGCGCCCTGGCGTTCCAACCGTTCTGGTAGTAGTAGGCGCCCTTGGGATCGGTGGAGAACAGCTGTTCCATATCAAGCGTCTGCTTCTTCACCAGGTAGTAGTCCACCACTATGATGCCGTAGAAGGGCGCGACGATGGCCCCCAGGGCGTTGACGAAGCCGGGGATGCCGATCTGGCTTATCACCGAGACCCAGAGCGCTCCCACGAAGAAGGCCACCCCGGCGGTGATCAGGCCGCCGATGCGAAAGCTGATCACCCTGGGGAACAGGTTGGCCAGGTCGTAGGCCGGCGGTATGAAGTTGGCCACCAGGTTGATGCCGACAGTGGCGGCGAAGAAAGTCAGCGCCGCCACTATGGTCAGGGGCAGGGAGTCCACCCGCTCCACGATATCGGCCGGGTTGGTCAACGCCTCGCCGAACAGCACCAGGGTACCGGCGGTAATGATCAGCGCGATAAAGGAGAAGAAGGCCACGTTGAGCGGCAGCCCCAGCAGGTTGCCGATCTTCATCTCCCGCTCGCTGCGCACGAAACGGGTGAAGTCGCCGAAGTTGATCACCACGGCGGCAAAATAGGCCACCATGGTGCCGACGATGGCGGTAAAGGCCGCCAGGTCACTGCCCTGGTAATCGCCACCGCCGCTGAAGATGGTACCCACCGCCGGGAGCAGCTGATCGCCGGCCTGAACCCATACGATCGCCATCAGCGCCAGCATCACCACATAGACCAGAGGACCGGCCCAGTTGAGGAAGGTCTTGATCTTGTCGATACCCTGCCAGAACAGCAGGATCTGGAACAGCCAGACGATGACGAATGACAGCCAGGCGGTGCCGGACAATCCCAGGAAGCTGCTGCCGTTGCCCACGCCCCAGAGCGCGGTGAGCAGCAGGGTCACGGCGGTGGAGGCGAAATAGGTCTGTACCCCGTACCAGAAGATGCCGATGATGGCGCGCAGCAGGGCCGGAAAGTTGGCGCCGCGCACCCCCATGCTGGCGCGGATCATCACCGGGAAGGGGATGCCGTACTTGACGCTGGGCTTGCCGGTCAGGTTGACCAGCACCATCACGATAACACCGGCCAGGATGATGGCGGCCATCACCGCCCAGCCGTTCAGGCCGTAGGACAGGAACAGCGAGGCGGCCAGGGTATAGCCGAACAGACTCTGAATGTCGTTGGACCAGACGTTGAAGATTTCAAACCAGCCCCAGCTGCGGTCTTTGTGCTTGATGGGAGCCAGATCCTCGTTATAAAGCAGAGGATCGATATTTTTGATCTCGAGTTCCTTCTCTTCCATACCATCACCTCGGGTTGTTGAGCTTGCATTATGCCTCCACATGCCAGGTTCAAACGGGGTCGATAGACCCCTCATCCCGGTGCGCAGGACACGAATATGGCTAATTAACCCTGCCGAAGGGCGGCAGCCAGTTTCTCCGACAAACCGACGCTGTCTACCGACGACAGCCCCGGCACCACGCATTCGACCCCGTCTTCCCGTACACAAGCTTCGGACAACTCGGCCAATAACGACAGGGATCCGCAACAATCTCGGCGCCGGTCAGCGGGATGGCAGACAGTAAAGCCGCCGAGGTGCCGGTTATAAACCGGCGACGATTGATCTCTGGCATCATGCGGTGCTCCTGTTCCCTCGTTGAGTCGTTACTCGCCCTGGATCACCTTGACGGCGGCACGGGTCGCGGCATTCACGGCCACGACCAGAGGCACCTCGAAATCCGGTTGCAGACGTAATGCCGAAGCCGACAGCGGACCACCGCCCATGATGACCGCTTGCGCCCCGTCGAGCTCCACCGACTCCGTCACCGCGGCGGCCAGGGCCTGATCCAGTTCTGCCGGTGACTTGACCAGTTCCATGGGGTCTCCGCTGGTGACCCTGGTGCCGCGATACAGCGACTCGTATCCCAGCTCGGTCGCCTTCTGCCGGAATGATTCGATGAGCGCCTCATCCGGGGTGACGGTCACGATGCCGAATCCGCGATTGCCACGCGCCGCTTCATGAAACACCTCTTCACCGATACCGAATACCGGAATATCCACCGCGGCGCGCAGCTCTGCCAGCCCAGGATCGCTGAAGGCCGATACGATAAGGGCGGCCACCTGTTCGTCCGTGGCGGCTTCCACACCAATCGCCACCACGCCCGCAACGGCATCGAGCATATCCTGAGGGGTAGTGAGCAGGGCCGGCGCCCCCGTGTTGCTTCTTCCCAACACCTTCACCGCCCCCGCGCTTTCGAGTCGGGCAAGGTCAACCATAGACTGTGTGGCCTGTTCGTTGGAGTTGGGGTTGATCAGCACTATGGTTTTGGCGGCATCCGGCAGAGAACTGATGTCGGACGACGCTTCCGCCAACACGGGCGTCGTCAGGGACAGGGCCAACAGGTAACCGACAAAACGGCAGCGTGGGTGCAATAGTGATATAAACATGGGGCTATCTCTCCATATCCATTGGTGGCATAGACGAAAAAGAAGTGCCCCACCCAGGATAAGGAGGGTGGGGCCGAGACCATTACTGACGGAACCGCTGGCAGGGCTGCCAGTACTGCATCAGCAGGTAGTAGATGATGCCGGCGGGCAGCAGGCTGGCGTACCAGGACACGGAGGAGAAGGTCAGGGCCACCGCGGCGCCGGCCAGGGCGGCGATGACAGCACCGTAGTTGACGCCACGGTAGGGGCCGTTCTCGTCATAGAGTTTGTCCAGATCCAGCTTGCGGCGACGCAGGATGAAGTAGTCCACCACCATCACCGCGAAGATCGGGCCGAGGAAGGCCGAGTAGGTTTGCACGAACAGCTGCAGGCCGGCGGAGGATTCGTCCTTCACCAGTTCCCAGGGGAAGGTGCAGAACGCCAGCAGGCCCACCAATATGGTGGAGGTACGGAACTTCAGCTTGAACACGTCCATCAGGATATAGGTGGGCGGCACCACGTTGTTGAGCACGTTGGTGGTGACTTGGGCGAAGGCGATGAACAGCAGGGTGATCACCAGCAGCGGGGTGTTGTCGACGGCGCTGGCAAACACCTGGATGGGGTCGGACACCCCGGTGGCACCGGACACCATCAGCCCGATCAGCCCCATGAACAGGGTGCAGGGCAGGATGGACATGGCATAGATGACGGTGAGCAGGCCCGGCCTGGTGCCTTCCTTCAGCTCGCGGGAATAGTCGCTGACGTTGAGCATCATGGTGCTGTAGATACCGAGGAACAGCATGGTCGCCCCCCAGAACGGCATCCCCCAGGTACCTTCCATATGCACCAGGTTGGTGGTGATCTCGTCGCCGTAGCGGTTGATCACGCTGTAGAACATATACACCAGTGCCAGCAGGATGAAGCCGCTGCCCACGTTTTCCAGCCATTTGATGCCCTGGAAGCCGAAGATCGACAGGCCAATCTGCAAGAACTGGAACAGGATGAAGAACAGCACCAGGTTGTCGAAGCCGAACAAGGTGGCCGATACCGCGTTCAGGGCGCCGGCACCGATCCAGCTCTGGAAACCGTACCAGACGATGGCCGGCACCGCCCGCACCAGCCCCGGGAAGCGGGTGCCGGCAAAGCCGAAGGCGCCGCGCGCCTGCACCATGAAGGGAATGCCGTACTTGTAGCCGGCAGCGCCATTCAGGGCCAGGGCGATACCGATCACGAAGCAGCCGATGGCGATGGCCATGGTTGCCTGCAGCAAGTTGAGGGTACCCACTATGCTGGAGCCCATGGTAAAGGTACCGATGGAGACACAGCCGCCGAACCAGGCCAGCAGGTAGGAAACCCGCCCCATGATCCGGTGTTTCTGGGGAGCCAGGGATTCTTCACCGGCTTTCTTGTCATGTCCTTCGACGGCGGCAGCCGGCTTGGCATTGGCCTGGGCCATGGGAATCGCGGTTTCGCTGTTAACTTGTTGGATTGCCATTGGTTTATCCTCGGTATTCCATCACTGGGTCGCGTTGTCGCCACCCTTTCCTCTGCCGGCCGCCTTGAGCCGTGCATCCTGTTCAGGCAACCGGGTGTCCCCGACTGCCGCTGTTGACCGCCCCCGGATCAGGCGATTTTCAGGTTACGCCCGGGGTTGGCCAGTTCGGGTCGGGGCCAGTTGAAAGTCAGTACCTTGCTGGTGCCCAGTTTCATCTCCACCATGGCTTCACAGAGTTTGACCGCGGCCAGGGTGCCATCGATCACCGGAATGCCGATTTCCTGCTCGATATGGGTGCGGTATTGGGACATACCGGCACAGCCCAGCACGATGGACTCGGCGTGATCCTCTTCCCGCGCCCGCCGGCACTCGGCGATCACCTTGGCGATGGCGGTATCCGGCGAATGGGCCAGATCCAGCACCTGGATCGGGGTGGTGCGGATCTTCTTGCACTGTTCGCCGAAGCCGTAGCGGCTGACCAGGTGCTCGGTCATGAAGCGGACCCGCGGCGAGGTGGTCACCACGCTGAAGCAGGCACCGACCATGGCCGCCATGTGGAAGGCCGCCTCGGCGATGCCCAGTACCGGCTTGTCGGTCAGCTCACGGGCCGCATACAGGCCCGGATCGCCGAAACAGGCCAGCACATAGGCATCCACCTCCTGCTCCCTGTCTCCCCTGGCGATTTCTTCCAGCACTCCGGGCACCGCCAGCGCCTCGTCGTAGAAGCTCTCGATGGCGCTGGGCCCGCTGGCCGGGCTGACCGCCATGATCTCAGTATCGGGCCGGGCCACCGCATCGGCCAGTCGCTGCAACGCATCGGTGAACGACTGGGTGGTGTTGGGATTGATGATCTTGATCCGCATGACTAACTCCTTGTTTACGAATTTACTGATTTATTGTTAACAATTTAATACTAGAACAACATTTAACAAGCTGTAAACATGTTTACGATATAAATTTTAATCGTAAAAAATAAAGGCAATCATCATGCCAGCCGAGTAACTGACATTATCATCAAAATTAAAAGTCATTGAAATTGAAGAAATTTATATTTCAAAACCAGGATACCCCGAGGTCCGAGAGGCGGGAAAAAGCCACGGCTGTCGTCGGTGACGCCACCTAATGGTGCACCATGAAATAGTTAATCGTTAGCAATTATGTGATCCAGTGCACCCATTGCGGGCAACAAAAAACCCTCCGGGTGGAGGGTTCGACGCTATTCTGCCGGTACGCCGGCGTTAGAACTCGGCGTTATGATAGACGCTCTGCACATCGTCCACGTCGTTGAGCATGTCGAGGAACTTCTCCAACTGGGCCACGTCGTCGCCGCTGACAGGGGTCGTGGTCTGGGGCACGAACTGGATGGCGTCCACCTCGAAGTCGATGCCCTCGAAGGCTTCGGTCAGCGCCTGCTTGGCCTTGAAATACTCGGTGTGGGGTGCGAACACGGTGATCCGGCCGTCTTCGTTCTCGATGTCGGTCACGTCCACATCGGCCGTCATCAGGGCCTCCAGCACGGCGTCTTCGTCGTCGCCCTCGAACGCCAGGATGGCGCAGTGATCGAACATGTGGCTGACGGTGCCGGAGGTGCCCAGCTTGGCCTTGACCCGGTTGAAACACTGGCGCACATCGCCGATGGTCCTGTTGGGGTTGTCGGTCAGGCAGTCCACGATCACCATGCAGTTGCCCGGGCCAAAACCTTCGTAACGGGCGGGTGAGAAGTCCTCACCGGCGCCGCCTTTGGCCTTTTCCAGCGCTTTTTCAACAACATGAGCCGGCACCTGGTCTTTCTTGGCGCGTTCGATCAGGCCGCGCAAAGACAGGTTGCCGTCAGGATCTGCGCCACCGGACTTGGCGACCACGTAGATCTCGCGACCGTATTTGCTGTAGACCTTGCTCTTGGCATTCGCCGTTTTGGCGATGGATTCTTTGCGGTTTTGATAGGCTCTGCCCATGTTATTGTCCTGTTGATCATCGGAAGAGCGCGAATTTTACACACAGACATGCGGCAAATCTATTATTGGCCGCCCTTTCGGCGGCTGAACCCGACGATCAGGCTCAGGCTTCGATATCCAGCCCGCCGCCGGCCGCTTCGCCCGGCTGCCGGTAGCGCCTGGCAATCACCTGCATCCGGCGGCTCATGGCAGTGTTGGCCCCGACCCAGCACACCCCGTTGTGCATGCCCAGCCAGGCTTCGAACGCGGCCTCACGCCGGTTCCTGTCCCGCTCCCTGTCCCGCTTGCGGATGGCCACGTAGGGCTGCACCGCCTTGATCACCGGTATGGCCGGGCGGCGGAGATTATCGGCCTGGGCCGCTTCCGTCGTCGGCTGGGCCAGGTTGGGCGCGATGTTGGGCAGGATCACCGGTATTGCCATAATGACCTCCAGAGCCGGGAATGCTCGGTTATATTATGAACATCCTTGGCCATTTTGACCGCCTGTCCGCCGCCGGTGCGGCATTTTTTATCGCGCCCGGCGGACCAGCGAAGGAGAGAAACGATGCAAAAGCAGCTGGAAGGCGGTTGCCTGTGCGGCAGGGTACGTTATCGCATCACCCGGCCCCCGATCGATGCCGGCTACTGCCACTGCCGGCTCTGCCAGCGCGCGAGCGGGGCGCCGGTACTGGCCTGGCTGACGGTCGCCGCCGACGGCTTCGCCTACCAGGGCGCGGTCCCGGCCAGCTTCCATTCCAGCCGGCGCTATCAGCGGGAATTCTGCGCCCATTGCGGCACCCAGATCGCCTTCCGCCGTTGTCGGGACGCTAAGACGGTCGACGTGACCCTGGCCAGCCTCGACGACCCCACAACAGTGGCGCCCCAGTATCATATCTGGCGGCAGAGCCGCATCGGCTGGTTCGATACCGCGGATCGGCTGCCCCGCCATGCCGATGCAGGACCCGACACCCATGACGACTGAGGCGTGGGCCGTCGGCCAAAGGGCACGACTCCGCCGACACGCTATAAATACCTCCCTGTACGCTCTCTGTTTCATCCCTGAAACAGAAGGTCGGCGGAGTCGTGCCCTTCGTCCTCCCCAAGGCTCCGGTGTCGCCTGCCGGCACCATGGCTTTCCTGCGTCAGGACTGGTGCTCAAGAGATAGCAGGAAGGCCCGGATCCGCTCCACCGTCGGCAGCGGGTGTGAAATAAAGGGCGCATGGGACGCCTTGGGCTCGATATGGCTCTGGCTGTGCGGTGCCAGGGCATCCACCAGGGCCACGGCCTTCTTCGGCACCAGGCCATCGAGCCGGCCGTAAAGCCGCAGCATGGGCACCCGCAGCGATCCCAGCAGGGGGCGCAGATCGCTGTCGCCCAGCAGGGCCAGGCCGGCGGCCAGGGCCCCGGCGTCGGGCCCCGGCTTGCGGCTCAGGCTGTCGCGCAGGCGGCGGATATCCTCTCTCGCGTGTTCGCTGCCCATCGCCTGCAACGCCAGGAAACGGTTCACCACCTGCTGGTGATCCTCCGCCAGCTGGCGCTGGAATTCCGCCAGCACCCCCGGCTTGATGCCGGGCCAGTCGACATCGGCGACAAACCTGGGCGAGCTGGCGAGGGTGATCAGGGCCTCGACCCGGGCCGGCGCCAGCAGGGCGGCATGGGTGGCGATCAGCCCGCCCAGGGACCAGCCCAGCAGCGCCGCCCGCGGCGGCATCACCCGCAACACCGCCCGGGTCCAGTCTTCCAGGCCGGCCTCCCGTGGCAGTGCGCCGCTGTGGCCGAAGCCGGGCAGATCCACCAGGTGCAGGCTGAAATCCGCCTCCAGCAGCGAGGCCAGTTCCCGCCAGACGGCACCGTTCATGCCCCAGCCGTGCAGCAGCACCAGATCCGGCCCCCGGCCGCGCCGTTCTACGTATAAACTCATCAGATATCCCTTTTATCGACAGCGCCCCATGATAAAGCGCCTCGCCGCCTGCTTACAATCGAGCCCGCTCTGGTGGGGCCAGTGCCTGCTATGCCGGCACGATTGCGAGCAGCAAACGCTGATCTGTCGCCAGTGCCGGGACGAATTGCCCCAGTTGGCACGCCCCTGTACCCGGTGCGGCTTTCCGCTGGCGGTGGAGGACGCACACTGCGGCCAGTGCCAGCGGCGGCCACCGCCCTGGCAGCGCATGCAGGTACTCGCCGACTTTGCCCCGCCCTACAGCGACCTGATCCACCAGCTGAAATACCACCGCAAGCCGCTCCACGGCCGCCTGCTCGGCCAGTTGCTGGCGGCGGCGGTCAGCCCGCCCCTGCCCGAGGTGATACTGCCGGTGCCGCTGCATTGGTGGCGGAAACTGCGCCGGGGTTACAACCAGGCGGAAGAGATAGCCCGCGGGGTACAGCAGGTGCTCGGCATTACGGTCGACCCGGGGGCCTTGCAACGCGTCCGGATGACCGCGTCCCAGACCCGTCTCAGCCGCCGCCAACGGCGGCTGAACCTGCACCGGGCCTTTGTGGCCCGCCCGCGGGACTACCGCCACGTGGCGCTGCTGGATGACGTGATCACCACCGGCACCACCATGGCCGAACTGACCCACCTGTTGCACCGACAGGGGGTGGAGTCGGTGGAAGTATGGGCGCCCTGCCGGACTCTTGAACACTGACAACTATTCAAGCGCAGGCAACAAGAGTATGATAAAAGTTGAGTTGTTTAGTCAGGTTTACGAGGATAGCGATGATTACGATTTCCGAGACAGCCCAGGGCCATTTCCGCAAGCTTTTATCGCAGCAGCCGGAAGGCACCAATATCCGGGTGTTTGTGGTCAACCCGGGCACGCCCAATGCCGAATGCGGTGTCTCCTACTGCCCCCCGGATGCGGTGGATCATGACGATCTGCACCTGCCGTTCGAGGGCTTCGAGGCGGTCGTCGATCAGCAGAGCGTGCCTTTCCTGGAGGCGGCCGAAATCGACTTTGTCAGCGACCAGATGGGCTCCCAGCTGACCCTGAAGGCGCCCAACGCCAAGATGGCCAAGGTGCCGGAAGACGCTCCCCTGGCCGATCGGGTCGAGTACGTGCTGCAATCCCAGATCAACCCCGGCCTGGCCAGCCATGGCGGCAAGGTGGTGCTGACCGAAATCACCCCGAATGGCCTGGCCATACTGCAGTTCGGCGGCGGCTGCAACGGTTGCTCCATGGTCGACGTCACCCTGAAGGAAGGTATCGAGAAGCAGCTGCTCGAGCTGTTCCCGGGCGAACTGACCGGGGTGCGCGATGCCACCGAACACGAGCGCGGCGAGCATTCCTACTACTGAGCCACCGGCCGCAATCAATACAAAGGGGAGCCTCGATGGCTCCCCTTTTGTTTGTCGATAAGGCCTGATGATCTCGGAAAGACCGGCCAAAGGGCCAACTCCGCCGACCCGCCGCAAGTACATCCATGTAGGCTCGCGTTGTCCGCCTGTTTTAGCATCGACGTGACCGGTTGGAATCAGTTTGGAGGTTTGTCACCGAACCGAAAAAGGCAGAACTGGCCTTAATTTTCCCCCAATGCCCTCTTCCAGCATCAAGCTTCAAGCTTCCGGCCCAAGCGGCGTCACTCCGCCTTGCGATCCCGGCTCAGCAGGGCCAGGGCTGCCTCCTTGGCGTTCTTCCCCTCATAGAGCACCTGGTAGACCTGCTCGCAGATGGGCATTTCCACCCGATGGCGGCCAGCCAGTTGATGCACCTCGGCGGCGTTGCGGTAACCCTCCACCACCTGGCCGATTTCGGCCATGGCGGTGTCCACGCTCTTGCCCTGGCCCAGGGCCAGGCCGAAACGGCGGTTGCGCGACTGGTTGTCGGTGCAGGTCAGCACCAGATCCCCCAGCCCCGCCATGCCCATAAAGGTCTCCTGCTCGGCGCCCAGGGCCACCCCCAGACGCTGCAGCTCCACCAGGCCGCGGGTGATCAGCGCGGTGCGGGCGTTGGCGCCAAAGCCCAGGCCGTCGGCCAGGCCGGCACCGATGGCGATCACGTTCTTCACCGCCCCGCCCAGTTGCAGCCCCACCATGTCGTCATTGAGATAGACCCGGAAGGAGCGGCCGCAGTGCAGCAGATCCGCCAGCTCCTTGGCGAATTTTGCATCGGTCGAGGCCAGGGAAATGGCGGTGGGCAGGCCCATCGCCAGCTCCTTGGCGAAGGTGGGGCCGGACAGCACCGCCAGCGGGATCCGTTCACCCAATATTTCCCGCGCCACCTGCTGCAGCAGCTGGCCGGAGGCCGGATCCAGGCCCTTGGTGGCCCAGGCGAGGCGGCTGTCCTTGCGCAGAAACGGCTTGAGCTGTTTCAGCACATCGGCAAACACGTGACTCGGCACCACCAGCAGCAGGTCGCGGCTGGCCTTGACCACCCGCTCCAGGCTGGCCTCGGGGATCAGGCTGTCGGGAAAGACCGCGTCGGGCAGAAAGACCTTGTTGCAACGCTCGGCGGCCAGGGTCGCCACCTGTTCGGGCCTGTGGCTCCACAACAGGGTGCGATGGCCATTGCGCGCCAGGGCGATGGCCAGGGCCGTACCATAGGAGCCGGCACCCAGAACCGAGATGGCGGCATCCTGGGTCATCAGGTATCCGCCTGCTGTTGCTGGGCGCGCTGCACATGAGCGGCAAACAGGGCGTCGAAGTTCACCGGCGCCAGGTTCAGCTGCGGGAAGGAGCCCTTGCTCACCAGGCTGGCCACGGTTTCCCGGGCATAGGGGAACAGGATGTTGGGACAGAAGGAGCCCAGGCAGTGGGCCAGTTGCGGCTCGGCCATGTTGCCGATGGTGAACACGCCGGCCTGCTGCACTTCGCACAGGAAGGCGACGTCGTCTTCGCCCAGCTTGCAGGTGACGGTGAGGGTCAGCACCACCTCGAACACGTTGTCACCCAGGCGGGCACTCTTGGTATCCAGGTCCAGCTTGACGTCCGGCTTCCACTCTTTCTGGAACACCAGCGGGGTACCGGGCGTTTCGAAGGAAATGTCTTTTACGTAAACGCGCTGGATCTGGAATTCTACCTGTTGCTGCGCCTGCTCGTTGGCACCGTTTGCTACTTCAGCCATGAGGATATCCTTATAAAATGTACGGTTGAAAGAGATTAACGTTTGGTCACCGGCAGGTTCTGGCTGCGCCAGTCTGCCATGCCGCCGCGCAGGGCATAAACCTGCTTGAAGCCTGCCTTGCTCAGCATCCGGCCGGCACCACTGGTGCTCATGCCGGTTTCACATACCAGCACCAGGGGCTTTTCCTGGTATTTTTCGATCAGGTTCAGGTTGTTGGCCTTGAGCTGGGTGTTGGGCAGGTTAATGGCGCCGGCGATATGGCCCTTGCGGAACTCTTCTGCCGAGCGAATATCCACCACGGCGGCATCCTGCTTGTTGATCAGCAGCACCGCCTGCTGGGCGGCCACTACCTTCACCTTGGTCAGCTTGGACATGATGGTCATGTACACCACCGCCGAAGCCAGGCCCAGCCAGACCATGGTCAGCAAGGGATGATTGGCGGCAAAATCGAGGTACTCTTGCATGATGTTACTTCTTTCGGATCAAAATGCGGAAAAGCCCGAGTATACATGGGGCATCGGTAAATAACAGCAGCCCGGCCCTAATCCGGTCCATCGATAGGCGCCGCCTGAGACGGCCATCGGAAATACCCCCGGGCCACGGCTGGCGACGAAATCGGCAATTGTAGTAATATGACGATAGTTTCATTTTTCTTAACTTCTGTTTTCAAATAACAACATAGGGTTATCACTATGAACTCGACCAAAAAACCCCTGGTACTCATCATCCTCGACGGCTGGGGCTACAGTGAAAAGACCGAACACAACGCCATTCACAGCGCCAACACCCCGGTGCTCGACAACCTGATGAAGACCCGTCCCTCGGTGCTGATTTCCACCTCCGGCCACGACGTCGGCCTGCCCGACGGCCAGATGGGCAACTCCGAGGTAGGCCACGTCAACATTGGCGCCGGCCGCATCGTCTACCAGGATCTGACCCGCATCGACAAGGCCATCGTCGACGGCGACTTCTTCACCAACCCGGCCCTGACCAAGGCGGTGGACGGCGCCAAGGCCAGGGGCCGGGCGGTGCACATCATGGGCCTGCTGTCACCGGGCGGCGTGCACAGCCACGAAGAGCAGATCGCGGCCATGGTCAAACTGGCCGCCGAGCGCGGTGCCGATGAAATTTACTTACATGCCTTCCTCGACGGCCGTGACGTGGCCCCCCGCTCCGCCCAGGCGTCCATCGAGCGTTTCGACGCCCTGTTCGCCGAGTTGGGCAAGGGCCGCCTGGCCTCCCTCGTCGGCCGCTACTTCGCCATGGACCGCGACAACCGCTGGGATCGGGTGCAGAGCGCCTACGACCTGCTGACCCAGGGCAAGGCCGAGTTCCGGTATGGCTCCGGGGTGGAAGCCCTGCAGGCCGCCTATGCCCGGGAAGAGAACGACGAGTTCGTCAAGGCCACCACCGTGGGCGAGCCGGTCGCCATGCAGGACGGTGACGCCGTCATCTTTATGAACTTCCGCGCCGACCGTGCCCGGGAAATCACCCGCGCCTTCGTGGAAGACGACTTCACCGGCTTCGAGCGCGACGCCCGTCCGGCCTTGAGCGACTTCGTGATGCTCACCGAGTACGCCGCCGACATCCACACCAGCTGTGCCTACCCGCCCGAGCAGCTGGAAAACACCTTGGGTGAATGGCTGGCCAAGCACGACAAGACCCAGCTGCGGATCTCCGAAACCGAGAAGTACGCCCACGTCACCTTCTTCTTCAACGGCGGCATCGAGGACTGCTTCACCGGCGAGAAGCGCACGCTTATCCCGAGCCCCAAGGTCGCCACCTACGACCTGCAGCCTGAGATGAACTCCGAGCAGCTCACCGACAAGCTGGTCGAGGCCATCGAAAGCCGGGAATTCGACGTCATCATCTGCAACTATCCCAACGGCGACATGGTCGGTCACACCGGGGTGTTCGAGGCGGCGGTCAAGGCCTGTGAAGCGGTGGACAACTCCATCGGCCGGGTGGTCGCGGCGCTGGAAGAGGTGGGTGGCGAATGCCTGATCACCGCCGATCACGGCAACGCCGAGCAGATGGTCAACCCCGAGACCGGCGAGATCCACACCGCCCACACCAACCTGCCGGTGCCGCTGATCTACGTCGGCCGCGACGCCACCCCGGTGGAGGGCGGCAAGCTGTCGGATCTGGCGCCGACCATGCTGACCCTGATGGGCATGCAAATCCCCGAGCAAATGACTGGCAAGCCTCTGATGGTTCTGAAATAATCAGGGCCCTATGGGCTTGCACAGACTGATTGTTTCAATGTTGCTGAGCACCGGCCTGATGGCCGGTGCTTTCGCATGGGCGGATGACAGCAAGGAGCTCAAGAACGTCCAGGGGCAGATCGCCAGCCAGAAACAAGATCTGCAACAGCAGCAGCAGCAGTTGCAAGCCCTGCAACAGCAACTCGCCAAGGATGAGAAGGCCATCTCCGCCCAGGCCCGGGAGCTGAACCAGACCCGGCAGCAGCTGAAAGAAAACGAAACCGGTCTCGCCAGGCTGGATCAGGAACACCAGGCCCTGGGCAAACAGGCCGAGCAGCAGCAACGGCTGCTGGCGGAACAACTCCGGGCCGCCTACCAGAACGGCCGCCACGATTACCTCAAATTGCTGCTCAACGGCCAGGACAGCAGCGATATCGATCGGCTGCTGCATTACTACGGCCACCTGAACCAGGCCAGGGCCGACGCCCTCTCCGGGCTCGCCCGCACCCGCGAGCAACTGGCCGACAACCGGCGCCAGGCCGAACAGAGCCGCAACCGGCTCAATCAGCTGCTGGCCCGCCAGCAGGAAGAACAGCAGCAACTCGAAGCGCAGCAGGCCAGACGCAACGAAACCGCCAACAAGCTCAACGCCAACCTGGCCCAGGGCAACCAGAAGCTGGCCAGCCTGCAACAGGCCGCCAGCCACCTGGAGCAGCAGATCAAGGCCGCCCAGGAAAAGGCCGCCCGCGAACAGGCGGCACGGGAAAAAGCGGAGCGGGAACAACTGGAGCGGGAACGCCGCACCGCCCGGCAGCAGGACGGCTCCGGCAGGACGCCGGTGGTGGCCAAACCCAGCGGCAACTTCGGCGGCCTGGCCAAGGGGACCCTGCCCTGGCCGCTCAGGGGCCAGCTGATCCACCGCTTCGGTGCCGCCCGCACCAGCCAGCTGAGCTGGAAAGGATTGCTGATCGGCGCCGGCGTCGGGCAGGAAGTGAAAGCCGTGGCCAACGGCCAGGTGGTCTATGCTGACTGGCTCAACGGCTTCGGCATGGTGATGGTGATCGATCACGGCAAGGGCTACATGAGCCTCTACGGCCATAACCAGTCGCTGCTGCAGGGGCCGGGTGACAAGGTCGGCGCCGGCCAGGCCATCGCCCTCAGTGGTGAAAGCGGCGGCCAGGACAGGTCCGGCCTCTACTTTGAAATTCGCTACCAGGGCCAGGCCATCGATCCCCTGCCCTGGCTAGCGCGTCGCTGACTCCAGCTCGTCAATCAGCCAGAGCGCTTCGCGCCGGCTGCCGCCGCACACGTCCTCTGCCGCCTTGAAGCGCGCGCACACCGCCGGCCGCTCCGGCCGGCCGAACAGGCCGCAACGCATGTCCGCCAGCAGATGAACACAGGGTTCCCCAGCCGGCTTGCCGTCCGGCATGCCGGGGATGGGACCGCTGATACTGGGGGCGATACAACAGGCACCGCAACCACTTCGACATTCCATGAAACACCTCGCAACTTGGCCGGCCAGTATACCTCCTGGCGTCGCCCGGATCAGGCTGGCTGCAGCAGCGCCGCCAGCGCCGACACATGCTCATCCGCCGCGCCCTGCTGCGCCAGCGCTTCGGCCAGGTTGAGCAGGTAGTCCCGGTTGCTGCCGCTGGGGCCGTGGGCGCCGGCGATTTGCGCCGCCATCACCGCCAGCGGGGCGGCGCCCAGAAAGGCGGCGTTGTCGGCGGTGGCCAGGTAAATCAGCCCTTCGTCGTGCTCGGTGGCGGTGAAATACACCGGCACCCGTTCGCGCAGATACCCGTTTTTCTCCCGCGCATCGAGCTGGGCCAGGGTAGCCGGCGCGATGCGATAGGCCATGCCGTGACAGATCGCCCCCGACTCCCGCACCAGGGTCGCCACCCGCCCGGGTGCCTCGGGCGTGCCCCGGTGATCGTGGGAGCCCTGCCAGAAGCGCCGCGCCCAGCCGGTGATCCAGGCCGGGCGGCGTTCGATGAACGGAAAGTCGGCCTTCCAGATCAGCGAGCCGTAACCGAACAGCCAGAGGCTGTGGTGCCGGTCGAAGTGGGTCATGGTACGGTTCAGGGCCGTGGTGTCGATGCTCATGGGGCGGCGGGGCCTCGCTCAGATTGCCAGCCGATATGATGCCGCGCCGCGCACAAGTTGTCGACGCCCGCCATGACCACCGGGGCCCGTGATAAACTGCCGCTTTTAGGCAAAGGAGGCCAGCCATGCGCCTGACCGTACACCATCTTTCCCGGATCCCCGAACAACACCGCCATCATGCCGGCCTGATTTTGCAGGGCACGCCGCTGCCCGAACAGGCGGAGTGCTACCTCGCCACCTTCAACGACCGGGCGGTGGCCCTGGCCTGGCGCCGGGACGAGCGGCTCGATTTCTTCGCGGTGCGCGACCTGACCCGCCGCCGGGGCATAGGCCGGGAGCTGCTGCGCCAGATAAAGCTGGATGCCAAGGCGGCGGGCCTGACCCGGCTCGACTGCGATCCGGCGCAGGCGCAGGACGGGGAACGGGACGGCCTTGCCGCCTTTTTGCAGGGCCAGGGCTTCCGGCCCCGGGACGGGGTGCTAAGCTGTTGCCTGTATGACTAAAATCCGGTGGTAGTCGCGGCATTAGGCTAGCTCCATGGGGACACAATGCCCATTCCCCAAGGAGGTCAGAGGGCGTCACTCCACCGACCGTGACATGCCAGGAATGGCATGTCCGCGCCCCCATGGACGGGTTTATGGCGTGTCGGTGGAGTGGTCACTTTGGCCGACGTGTACTCAATGAAAGGCGCCACCTGCAACTGCCGCCCCAGGCCAACAACAGAAGGAAAGGGTAATGAAGATGAGAACCGAACGGGACTCCATGGGCGACATCCAGGTGCCCGCCGATGCCCTCTACGGCGCCCAGACCCAGCGCGCCATCAATAACTTCCCCATCTCCGGCCAGCCCATGCCCAGGGCCTTTGTCCGGGCCCTGGCCAAGATCAAGGCGGCCTGCGCCCATGCCAACGGCCAGTTGAATCGGCTGGAGCAGGACAAGGCCGACGCCATCATCAAGGCCGCCGAAGAGATCCTCGCCGGCCGCCATACGCACGCCTTTCCCATCGACGTCTATCAGACCGGCTCCGGCACCAGCACCAACATGAACGTCAACGAGGTGCTGGCCCATCTGGCCAGCGCCAGCCTGGGCCGGGACGTGGCCGCCAATGACGACGTCAACATGGGGCAGAGCTCCAACGACGTCATCCCCTCCGCCATCCATGTCAGCGCCGCCCTCGGTCTCAGCCGTGAACTGCTGCCCGCCCTGCTCCGGCTGGAGCAGGCCATCCTCACCAAGGCCGAGCAGTTGCAGGATCAGGTGAAGACCGGCCGCACCCACCTGATGGACGCCATGCCCCTGCGCTTCGACCAGGAGCTGGGCGGCTGGGCCACCCAGGTACGCCACGGCCGGGAACGGCTGGAAGGGCTGCA
Source organism: Zobellella endophytica (assembly GCF_003012775.1). Taxonomy (GTDB): domain Bacteria; phylum Pseudomonadota; class Gammaproteobacteria; order Enterobacterales; family Aeromonadaceae; genus Oceanimonas; species Oceanimonas endophytica. The sequence continues at coordinate 131,139 of NZ_PXYG01000006.1, forward strand.
GAGCCGGTTGCAGCAACTGGCCCTGGGCGGCACCGCCATCGGCACCGGTATCAACGCCGATCCACGCCAGGCCGAGCTGGCCTGCGACTACCTCAACCGCCATACCGGCCTCGACTTCTGCCCGGCGGACGACTACTTCTACAGCCTGAGCAGCCAGGACACGGCGGTGGAGCTGTCGGGCCAGCTCAAGACCCTGGCGGTGGCGCTGATGAAGATCGCCAACGACCTGCGTTGGATGAACTCGGGCCCGCTCACCGGCCTGGCCGAAATCCAGCTGCCGGCGCTGCAGCCCGGCTCCTCCATCATGCCCGGCAAGGTCAACCCGGTGATCCCCGAGGCGGTGGCCATGGTCGCCGCCCAGGTGATCGGGCTGGACACCGCCATCACGGTGGCGGGTCAGTCGGGCAACTTCCAGCTCAACGTCATGCTGCCGCTGGTGGCCAACAACCTGCTCACCATGATCCGGCTGCTGGCCAACAGCGCGCCCCTGCTGGCCGACACCATCGCCGGCTTTACCGTCAACCAGGACCATATCGACCAGAGCCTGGCCAGAAACCCCATACTGGTGACCGCCCTCAACCCGGTGATCGGCTACGCCAAGGCCGCCGAGATTGCGAAAAAGGCCTACGCCGAAGGCAGGCCCATACTGGAGGTGGCGCTGGAGCACAGCGGTCTGTCGGAAGCGGAGCTGCGCCAACTGCTGGACCCGGCGGCGCTGACCAGGGGCAACCGGCAGGACTAAAGGATCCAAACGGCCAGGGCCCGGCGAACACCGGGCCCTGGCGGGGTCATCTTGCGGAGAAGGCCTCTACCGGGCCTCGCTCTTGCCGTCGTAGCGCCGCTGCCACTCGGACAGGATGGCTTCGCGCTGGCCCGCCGCCCAGGCGAAGTCGTTGTCAATCATCACCGCCGCCGGTTGCTCCGGGAAGTACTGTACCGGCTGGGCCACGCCCGGCAGGCCCACCACCGCGAAGCTCTGGTTGTACAGCTCGTTGGCGTCCCGGCTGATAGCGAAGTCGAGCAGCTTGCGGGCCGCCGCGTCCTTGCCGGTGCCCTTGACGATGGCGGCCGCCTCCATCTCCCAGCCCACTCCTTCGGTGGGGAACACCAGCTCCAGGGGCGCGCCCTGCTGCTTGAGCCTGGCGCCCCGGTAAGCCATGGAGATACCGATGGCCGCCTCGCCCGAAGCCGCCTGCACACAGGGCTTGGAGCCGGAGTGGCTGTAGTTGACGATGTTCTGGTGCAGCGCATCCATGTAGGCCCAGCCTTTTTCTTCGCCGAACTGCTGCAGCCAGGCCGACACGTCGAGGAAGCCGGTGCCGCTGGAGGCCGGGTTGGGCATCACGATGTGGCCCCGGTATTCGGGCCTGGTCAGATCCTGCCAGCTGGTGGGCTTGCTCAGGCCGTGCTTTTCGGCTTCGACGGTGTTGTAGCAGATCACCCCCAGCCAGGCATCCATGCCAACCCAGCGCGGGGTCTCGCGCGGATCGCGAAATTCCGGTGACAACTGGTCCAGACCGGCCGGGGCATAGGGCGCCAGCATGTCGTGCTGGTCCATCAGCATCAGGCTGGTGGCCGCCAGGCCCCAGATCACGTCGGCCTGGGGGTTTTCCTTTTCCGCCAGCAGGCGGGCGGTGATGATACCGGTGGAATCACGCACCCAGCGGATGGCGATGTCCGGATTTTCCCGCTCGAAGGCGGCCTGATAGGCCTTCAGTTGATCCAGCTCGAGCGCGGTGTACACGGTCAGCTCGGTCCTGGCCTGGGCGCCGGCGGCGGCGGCGGCCAGAGTCAGCAGCACGGCCAGGGGGGTCTTGTTCAGCATGGTCTTAGCTCCATTTGGTATATACCAGAAAAATCCCAACCTAGAGGGAGAAGATGACGGCCGGGTGACAACAAGATGAAAATACGTCCCGGCGCTGCGGATGGCGGCACCGGGAGACGGCTCCGGACCGGAATGCGCTTCCGGTCCGGGCCAAGGTCAGGGACACTCGCCCCGCGCCAGCCGGGCGTTGATGTCGTCGATCACCGCCGGCAGCTCGGCGATGGTGTCGATCACATAATGGGCGCCGATGGCGGCGAGCCGGCCATGGGCCCGCTCACGCAGCAGGCGCCGTTGCTCCGGGCTTTGCGCCTGCCAGTCCGCCAGCGACAGGCCCACCTCGTTGCCCGACACCGCCAGCGCCACCGTCCACATGCCAGCGTTCAGGCCTTCCTCTATGCCCACGCCGGTGTCGTCTACCTTGACGCAGGCCTGCACGGCGCTCGCTTCCAGGGCACAGGCCGCCTGCAGGCTCATCTCCGGCCAGGGCCGGCCGCGGCGCACGTCGCTGGCGGTGATCACCACCTCGGGGGCATAGCCCTGCTCGGCGGCGCGCTGCACCAGCTCGGTGATCATGTCGCGGCTGTAACCGGTGTTGGCACCCAGCCGAATGCCACGGCCGGTCAGCTCGCGGGCCACCTCGGCCATGCCCGGGATCAGCTCGGCGCTGTCACGAATGGATTCGATCTGGATCTGCACAAAGTCCTGGTACAGGCGGTCGATGTCGGCCTCGCTGGCGGCGGCGCCGTGAACCTGGGTCCAGGCATCGGCGATGCGGGTCATGGCCAGCATCTGGCGAATGTGCTCCCGCTTTTCGCTGCCCATGGGGGCGCGGCACTCGGCCAGGGTCACCTCAATGCCCTCGCCGGCAAACAGCCGCTGAAAGGCGCGGATCGGGGCCATGGAGCCGAAATCCACGGTAGTGCCGGCCCAGTCCATGATCACCGCCTGCACTGAGCCGGTGTAACGACGTTCGAAACGATAGTTCATTGTGTAGTCCTCGATTACCAGTAAATGACGTTCTCGATGGCCGCCAGCAGGCCGGCCACATCCGCTTGGTACACTTCGCCTATGGTGCCGATGCGGAAACAGTCCACCGCCGACACCTTGCCCGGGTAAATCACGTAACCCTGCTCCTTGAGCCCGATATAGAAACGCTTGAAGTCGTAGTCCGGGCTGGTGGGCGCCGCGAACACGGTGATGATGGGAGACTGCCAGTCCCGTGCCACCAGGGGCTCACAGCCCAGCCGCGCCATGCCGTCCACCAGCGCGCGCTGATTGCTTTGGTAACGGTGATGGCGGGCGGCCACGCCCCCTTCCAGCTCCAGCTCGGTCAGCGCCTGGGCAAAGGCGCGCACCACGTGAGTCGGCGAGGTAAAGCGCCACTTGCCGCCCTGTTGCTCCATGCACTGCCACTGGTCGAACAGATCCAGGCTGACCGAGCGGGCCCGCCCCTCGCACTGCCGCATGGACGCTTCCCGCGCAATGATGAAGCAGAAGCCGGGCACGCCCTGAATGCATTTATTGGCGCTGGAGATCAGAAAGTCGATGGCCAGATCGCCCACGTCCATGGGCACACCGCCGAAGGAACTCATGGCGTCCACGATCAGGGTCTTGCCCGCCGCCTTGGCTGCCTGGCACAGCTCGGCCAGGGGGTTGAGAATGCCGGTGGTGGTTTCACAGTGCACAAAGGCGACATGACTGATGGCGGGATCCGCCGCCAGCGCCCGGGTCAGCAGCTCGGCGGACAGCGGCTCGGTATCGGCCACGTCCACGGTCGCCAGACTCAGGCCCAGACAGCGGGCGATGTCGCCCATGCGGCGACCATAGGCGCCGTTGCTCAACACCAGCAGCTTGCCCTCGGCGGGAATCGCCGAGCCCAGCACCGATTCCACTCCGGCGGTGCCGCTGCCCTGCATCAGCACACTGGTATAGCCCGGCCGGGCGGTGGCCAGCCGGACCAGCTGGCGGCGAATGGGCTGCACCACGCCCTGGTTGTAGTCGTCGTCCCAGGTGCACCAGTCTTTCATCATGACTTCCCGCACCGTGGCAGAAGTAGAGAGGGGACCCGGGGTCAGCAGCAGGTAAGGATTGTTCACGTTTACTCCTGGTATATACCAAACTTGGCAACACGATAGTCGTCCCCTGGCAACGGAGCAAGATGCCTCCCCGCACTGCAACAAAAAATTCATCTGCCTCAGCCCTGTGCATCGCCTCAAGCAAGAGTGATAATGAGGTCAGATTTCAACGCTTTGAGAGCGGCCACCCCAGCAGCAAGCCCAACGGCTGGTGTAGGCCATAATGGAAGACCATGACCAAACCTCACTACCAGCAGATCAGCGACAGCATCGAGGCCCAGATCCGCAGCGGCGCCCTGCTCGCTAACACCAAGCTGCCCTCCGAGCGCCAGCTGAGTGACGCCTTTGCCACCACCCGCGTGACCCTGCGCGAGGCCCTGTCCCGGCTCGAAGGCAAGGGCCTGATCTACCGCGCCAACCGCCGTGGCTGGTACATCACCCCAGGCCGCATCAACTACAACCCGACCCAGCGCCTGCCGTTCAACGAAGTGGTATCCAGCCAGGGCCGCCAGCCCGACACTCAAGTGCTGGCCCGTCAGTTGGCCCCGGCCGAGCCGGCGGTACACAAGGCGCTGGGACTGGCGCCTTTGATTCCCTTGCACCGAGTGCGCCGGCTGCGCACCATAGACGGCCACGCCGTACTGCTGGAAGAGAACCACCTGAACCCGACCCGCTTTCCCGGGCTGGAACGGCACGATCTGAGCCGCTCCCTGACCCGGCTGTTCGAGCAGGAATACGGCGTCGTCATCACCACCATGGAACTCAACATGTACCCGGTGGCGCTGGATGAGGAACGGGCCCAGGCCCTGGGCGTGGCCACCGGGGCCGCCGCCCTCTTCATCAGCCGCCTGTCCCGGGATGCCGCCGGCGAGGTGGTCGAGCTGGACTGGGAATACTGGCGCCACGACGCGCTTAATATTCAGCTGTCGGTCTGAGCCGGAAACATCACTTTTTAAACAAAGTGTCACACCATCGTCATGTTGGCTTTGTAGATTGCCCGAAACTGGTCTAAACCAGATTAGGGAAATCTGATGACATATCTGACAATCGACACTGTGGTAAAAAGCTTCGGCGACTTTCGCGCGCTCAAGGGCGTCAGCCTGACCGTGGAAGAAGGCGAGTTCATTTGTTTTCTGGGCCCCAGCGGTTGCGGCAAGACCACGCTGCTGCGCGCCATCGCCGGCCTGGACCTGCCCACCGACGGCCGCATCGAACAGGCCGGGCGCGACATTACCCTGGCGCCCCCGGAGCAGCGGGACTTTGGCATCGTGTTCCAGTCCTACGCCCTGTTTCCCAACCTCAGCGTTTACCAGAACATCGCCTTTGGCCTGGAAAACATGCGCCTGCCCAAGGCCGAGATCCAGGAACGCGTGCAGTCGCTGCTCGACACCATAGGCCTGCCCGACAGCGGCCACAAATATCCGGGCCAGCTCTCCGGCGGCCAGCAGCAGCGGGTCGCCCTGGCCCGGGCCATCGCCCTGTCACCGGGCCTGCTGCTGCTGGACGAACCCCTGTCGGCGCTGGACGCCCGGGTGCGCATTCAGCTGCGCGCCGAGATCAAGCGGCTGCAGAAGGAGCTCGGCATCACCACCATCATGGTCACCCACGATCAGGAAGAAGCCCTGGCCATGGCCAATCGCATCGTGGTGATGAACCACGGCGAAATCGAACAGATCGGTACCCCCGAGCAGATCTACTACCAGCCCGCCACCCCCTTTGTGGCCCGCTTTATCGGCGCCATGAACTTCTACAGCGCCGTGGCCGACGAGCAGGGCCGGCTGCGCCTGGGCGAGCACGCCCTGCCCCGACAGGTCGCCCCGGGCAGCCGCCATCTGCTGGCCTGGCGTCCCGAGCTGACCCGGCTGGCCGACGCCGGTCAGGGCCCCGCCCTGCGCGGTCGCATTCGTGAGCTGTCTTTTCTCGGAGCCTTTGTGCGGGCCGAAGTGACGGTGGACAGCCACCCCGAGCCGATCCTGGCCGACCTGTCGCCCCGGGACTGCAACATGGAGCAACTGAGGCCCGGTCAGGAAATCAGCCTGGCGCTGCCGCTGGAGCACACCCACCTGTTCTGCGGGGCCAACGCATGACCAGCCTGCCCCTGCCCCGGCCGCTGAGCCGGGACGACAAGCTGCAGCGCGGCCTGCTGGCACTGATCTGCGTGCTGTTCCTGGCAGCCCTGGTGCTGCCCCTCGGCCAGATCCTGATCACCGCCTTTACCGACGGCGAGGGCCGCTTCGCCGGCCTGGACAACATACGCCGCTACCTGGCCACCCCGGCCCTGGGCCAGTCCCTGCAGAACACCCTGACCATGGGCCTGATGGTCACCCTGCTGGTAACCGGCCTGGCCTTTCTCTATGCCTACGGCCTGACCCGCGCCCGGCTGCCGGCCCGCCCCCTGTTCAAGGTGGTGGCCATGGTGCCCATCCTGGCGCCGTCCCTGCTGCCGGCCATCAGCCTGATCTACCTGTTCGGCAACCAGGGTGTGCTGCGTCACTGGCTGGGCGGCGAAAGCATCTATGGCCCCATCGGCATCGTGCTGGGACTGTCATTCTGGGCCTTTCCCCATGCGGTCATGCTGCTCAGCACCGCCATGGGCGCCGCCGACGGCCGCCTGTTCGAGGCCTGCCGGGTGCTGCGTGGCGGCCCGGTGCGGGCGTTTTTCAAGGTCACCCTGCCCGGCATCAAGTACGCCCTGCTCAGCACCCTGATGGTGGTGTTCACCATGGTGATCACCGACTTCGGCGTGCCCAAGGTGATCGGCGGTCAGTATTCCATGCTGGCCACCGACATCTACAAGCAGGTGGTGGGACAGCAGAACTTCACCATGGGCGCCCTGGTCAGCACCCTGCTGCTGCTGCCGGCCCTGTTCGCCTTTGCCGCCGACAGCTGGCTGCAAAAGCGCAATCCGCCGCTGATCGACAGCCGCTCCCAGCCGTTTCGGCCCGAGCCCAACCCCTGGCGCGACGGCTTCTTCCTGCTGTATTGCAGCCTGATCGCCCTGGCCCTGCTGGCGGTGGTCGCCATGGCCGGCTATGCCTCCCTGGTGCAGTTCTGGCCCTACAACCTGAGCCTGACCCTGGACCATTACGGCTTTGACCTGATCGACGGCTGGCAGGCCTATGGCAACTCGCTGCGCATGGCCGGCCTGACCGCCCTGTTCGGCACCCTGCTGATCTTCCTCGCCGCCTACCTGGTGGAAAAGGGTCAGCACCAGAGCGGCCTGCGCAAGCTGCTGCACGGCCTGGCCATGGTGCCGCTGGCGGTGCCGGGACTGGTGCTGGGCCTGGCCTACATCTTTTTCTTCAACCAGCCCGGCAATCCGCTGAATGTCCTCTATGGCGGCATGACCCTGCTGGTGGTGTCGACCATAGTGCACTTCTACACGGTCGGGCACCTGACCGCGATCACCGCCCTCAAGCAACTGCCGTCGGAGATCGAGGCCATCGCCGCCTCGCTGCGTATCAGCCGGTTCAAGGCCATGTGGCGGATCAGCCTGCCCATGTGCCTGCCGGCGGTGCTGGACGTGGCCATCTATCTGTTCGTCAACGCCATGACCACGGTGTCGGCGGTGGTGTTCCTGTACGGTCCCGACACCATGCTGGCCTCGGTCGCCGTGCTCAATCTGGACGACAGCGGCGATATCGCTCCGGCGGCGGCCATGGCCATGTTGATCTTTTTCACCGCCCTCGGCGCCAAGCTGCTGCACCTGGCCGCCGGCCGTGGCCTGCTGCGCCTGACTCAAGGCTGGAGACAAGCATGACCCAATCCCAACGTCCCTTCTGGCTGCAACAGGCCCTGGAACGGGAAGCCCCCGCCCCCGCCCCCCCACTGCAGCGGCATATCGAGGCCGACGTGTGCATCGTCGGCGGCGGCTACACCGGCCTGTGGAGCGCCATTCGCCTCAAGCAGGCCGCGCCGGAACTCAACATAGTGGTGCTGGAGCGGGAGCTGTGCGGCAGCGGCGCCTCCGGGCGCAACGGCGGCTGCCTGCTGACCTGGTCCACCAAGTACCCGTCGCTGCGCCGCCGCTTCGGTGCCCGGGAGGCGGCCCGGCTGGTGCGCGCCTCGGAACAGGCGGTGCTGGAGATCCGCGACTTCTGCGAACGGTTCGGCATCGACGCCGAGCTGCGCATCGATGGCGCCTGCTACACCGCCACCAACGGCGCCCAGAGCGGCACCATGGCCCGGCTGGCGGCGGGGCTGGAGCGGGAGGGCCTGAACAGCTGGTCGGCACTGAGCGAAGCCGAACTGCTGGCACTCACCGGCTCCGACGCCCACCTGGAGGGACACTTTTCGCCGCTCGCCGGCTCGGTGCAGCCGGCGCTGCTGGTGCGCGGCCTGCGCCGGGTGGCGCTCGAGCTCGGCGTGACCCTGTACGAGCACAGCCCCATGACCCGGCTCAGCCGCGGCCGCCCGGCCCGGGTCGACACCGCCGCCGGCAGCGTCACCGCCGACAAGGTGATACTGGCGCTCAACGCCTGGACTCCCGGCCTGTTCAGGGAGTTCGACCGGCACCTGGTGCTGGTGTCGTCGGACATGGCGATCACCAGCCCGGCCCCGGCCAAGCTGAAGCGCCTCGGCCTGAACCACGGCACCGCCGTGGTCGACGGCCGCACCTTCGTGCATTACTACCGCAGCACCCCGGATGGCCGGCTGATGCTGGGCAAGGGCGGCAACCTGTTCGCCTATGGCAACCGGATCGTCGGGGCCTTCGACCGGCCGAGCCGTTATCGCCCCCAACTGGCGGCGGCGCTGCGGCGCTTCTTTCCCGATCTCCGGGCCGACATCGCCGCCACCTGGACCGGGCCCTCGGACCGCTCCGCCACCGGCCTGCCCTTCTTCGGCCGGCTCGACGGCGACGGCGACATCTACTACGGCCTGGGCTATTCCGGCAACGGCGTGGTGCAGAGCCTGCTCGGCGCCAAAATCCTCACCAGCCTGGTGCTGGGCCGGAACGACGACTGGGCCAACTGCGGCCTGGCGCAGGGTCCCCAGGGGCGCTTTCCACCGGAGCCGGTGCGCTGGCTGGGCGCCATGACGGTACGCAATGCCATACAACGTAAGGAAAACGCCGAGGACAGGGGCGACGAGCCCTGGTTCTGGGACAAATGGCTGGCCCGTTTCGCCGACGCCGCCGGTAAGGCGGACAAGGGGGGATAAACGCAAAAAGGGATGCGGTAGCATCCCTTTTTTCGGTTTGATGATAACGTCCATCATGCCATTTTTAGCCGGCTCTTTCCCGGCGGCGCCGCTTTACAGGATGATATCCTGCAGCTTCTTGTCCTTGCGCGACAGGATATGGGTCGAGCGGATACGGCGGATGGTGCGGGACTTGCCGCGGATCACCAGGGTCTCGGTGTGGGCATAGTGACCGTCGCTGCTGATGCCTTCCAGCAGGTCGCCCTTGGTGATGCCGGTAGCCGCGAAGATGACGTTGTCGGTGCGGGCCATCTCTTCCAGCTTCAATATCTTGCCGACCTCGATGCCCATCTGCTTGCAGCGTTCGATCTCCTGCCGGCCCAGTTCCATGCTCTCTTCGTCCGGGCCCTTCACTTCATAGCGCGGCACCAGCCGGGCCTGCATGTCGCCGTCCAGGGCACGCACCACGGCGGCGGAAATCACCCCCTCGGGCGCCCCGCCCACGCCGTAGAGCATGTCCACTTCGCTTTCCGGAATACAGGCCAGGATGGACGCGGCCACGTCGCCGTCGGGAATGGCGAATACTCGCACGCCCAGGGCCTGCATGGTCTTGATCGCCTTGTCGTGACGCGGCTTGGCCAGGGTGATCACGGTAACGCGGGACAGCGGCTTGTTCAGCGCCCTGGCCACCGCCTTGATGTTCTGCTCGATGGACTTGTCCAGATCGATGGCGCCCTTGGCGCCGGCTCCGACGATCAGCTTTTCCATGTACATGTCGGGGGCGCGCAGGAAAGCGCCCTTCTCGCCCACCGCCATCACCGCCAGGGCGTTGGACTGGCCCATGGCGGTCATGCGGGTGCCCTCGATGGGATCCACCGCGATATCCACCTCGTCGCCGCCCAGGCCGACCTTCTCGCCGATGTAGAGCATGGGCGCCTCGTCGATCTCGCCCTCGCCGATCACCACCTCGCCGCTGATCTCGATTTCGTTCAGCACATGACGCATGGCCGCCACGGCGGCGCCGTCGGCGATGTTCTTGTCGCCCCGGCCCAACCACTTGTAGCCCGCCAGGGCGGCCGCTTCGGTCACCCGGGAAAATTCAATGGCCAATTCACGTCTCATGAAGATGTCCTAATAATTCCAGTTATCGCTATTTGCCCAGGATCCGCTGGCGGAAGATGCGGTAGACATCGGGGATCTGCTCCACCCCGGTCACGCACACGTCCAGATCGTGCAACTTGCCGTCCTTGATGCCGTACACCCAGCCGTGCACCGACAGCGGCTGGCCGCGCTTCCAGGCGTTTTGCACTATGGTGGTATGGCACAGGTTGGCCACCTGCTCCACCACGTTCAGCTCGCACATGTAGTCTTCCCGCACCTGCTGATCTTCTATCGCTTCCAGCGCTTCCTGGTGTTTGTAGTAGATGTCCTTGATGTTGCGCAGCCAGTTGTCGATCAGCCCCAGCTCCTTGTTCTGCATGGCGGCCAGCACCCCGCCGCAGCCGTAGTGGCCGCAGACGATGATGTGTTTCACCTTGAGCGCTTCAACGGCGTATTGTACCACCGACAAACAGTTGAAGTCCGTATGCACTACCAGGTTGGCCACGTTGCGATGCACGAACACATCGCCGGGCAGCAGGCCGGTGAGCTGGTTGGCCGGCACCCGGCTGTCGGAGCAGCCGATCCACAGGTATTCGGGCGCCTGCTGCAGGGAGAGTTTCTCGAAGAAGGTGGGGTCTTCGGCCTTGATTTGTTCGGCCCATTCCCGGTTGTTGTCGAACAGATGCTTCAGAATTTTCATGGGGGCTATCCTGCTTTCCAATGGTTGATATGCTTACGGAAAAAAGGCCCCGTCGGGGCCTTTGATCACTGATTCATTATCGCTCAGGCATCCATGGCGGCCTTGAGCTTTTTCAAGGCGGTTTTCTCCAGCTGGCGGATGCGCTCGGCGGAGACTCCGTATTCGTCGGCCAGGCTCTGCAGCGTGGTCTTGTCGTCTTCTTCCAGCCAGCGGGCCTGGATGATGCGCTGGCTGCGCTCGTCGAGGGCGGACAGGGCGGCGCGCAGGCGGCGGTTGGCGGTCTGCTCCCAGTTGGCTTCCTCTACCTGGTGGGCCACGTCCGAGCTTTTGTCTTCCAGGTAGTGCACCGGCGAGAAGCTGGTGTCCTTGTCGTCGTCATCGGAGGCCAGGTCGAAGGCCTGATCCTGGGCGCTCATGCGCGATTCCATCTCCAGCACTTCGGCGGGCGACACCCCCAGATCCTCGGCGACGGTGTTCACTTCCTGCTGGTTGAACCAGCCCAGTCGTTTCTTGGACTTGCGCAGGTTGAAAAACAGCTTGCGCTGGGCCTTGGTGGTGGCCACCTTGACCACCCGCCAGTTGCGCAGCACGTACTCGTGGATTTCGGCCTTGATCCAGTGCACGGCGAAAGACACCAGGCGCACGCCCACGGTGGGATCGAAGCGCTTGACCGCTTTCATCAGGCCGATGTTGCCTTCCTGGATCAGGTCCGCCTGGGGCAGGCCGTAACCCGCATAGCTCTTGGCAATATGCACCACGAAGCGCAGGTGCGACATGATCAAGCTACGGGCGGCACTCAGGTCGCCATCGTTCTGCAGCCGCTCGGCCAGGGACTTCTCTTCTTCCGCGCTCAGCACGGGAATGGTATTGACTGCCTGGATATAGGCCTCCAGGCTGCCCTGGGGAACCAGGGCAAAGTGGCGCTGAAAATCTGTCGTCATCAAACTCGTGTTCATTACATGACTCCGTATCAAACGGCTGCGTTTAGGCACCCTGCAATGACCTTGATTGTCCGGTTACGCACGCGTTACGCTGCGGAAAATGTATTTATCTTATACCAAATGTCAAGCCGGATCGCTTTTTGCTGCCCCCATGAGACCACAACCCGGCCCTCGAGTTCAACCGGGCTCGATGGCCCGGATATGGCGGCGCACCGAAAAGCCGGAGGCCAGCAGGCTGAGCAGGGTGCCGGTCAGGATCAGCCAGAGGCTTTCCCGAAAACCCAGCCCCAGCAGGTGGAAATCGCTCAGGTAGAGCGCCGCCAGGGCATTCACCTTGTGGCTGAGCCAGAATACCATCACCAGGGTCAGCCACCAGGCCAGCAGGCCGCCGATAATGCCGTACCACAGGCCGACGTATAAAAACGGTCGCTGGATAAAGCCGTCGGTGGCCCCCACCAGCTTCATCACCTCGATTTCGTAACGGCTGTTGAGGATGTTGAGCCGCAGGGTGTTGCTCACCACCAGCAAGACCCCGGCCAGCAACAGTACCGCCATGCCCACCACCGCCTGGCGCAGCAGATCCACGATGCCCGACAGCCGGGCCAGCCAGGCCATGTCCAGCCGGGCGGTGTCGACCGCCGGCTCGGTTTGCAGATCCGCCAACAAGACCTCGGCCGCCTCGGGATCCCGCCCGGCGGCGGACAGGTTGAGGATAAACACCGCCGGCAACGGGTTGTCTTCGAGCAGTGACAGGGCTTCGGCAAAGCCGGCGGCACCGCTGAAATCCTCCAGCCCCTGCTCGGGGCTGATGTAGCTCACCTGCTCTATCTGCTCCATGGCGGCGAGCCGTTGCTGCAAGTCGGTCAGTTGCCGCTCGTCCACGCCCTGTTGCAGGTAGAGGCTGATCTGCGCCTTGCTCTGCCAGAATTGGCTGACCGACTCGGCATTCTTCAACAGCACGTAGAAGCTGGCCGGCAACGCCAGGCTGACCCCCAGCACCGCTATGGTCATCAGCGAGCTCAGGGGCGTGCGCCACAGTTCGCCCAGGCTGGCGAACAGCTGGCGCAGGTGATCGACCCAATACATGGCCAGCCGCTGGTGCCAGGCCAGTTTATGTGTGCTCATGCGCTTTCCTCCGCCTGCATGCGACCGGCATTGAGGGTCAGGGTGCGGTAGCGCAGGGAGTTGATCAGGCCGGTGTCGTGGGTGGCGATCAGCACGCTCACTCCCACCCGGTTGAAGGCTTCGAACAGGCGCAGTATCTCCATCGACAGCTCCGGATCCAGGTTGCCGGTGGGCTCGTCCGCCAGCAGCAGCGAGGGTTTGTTGACGATGGCCCGGGCGATGCCCACCCGCTGTTGCTCGCCACCGGAAAGCATGGGCGGAAAATAGCGATCCTTGCCGTGCAGCCCGACCTTGTCCAGCGCCGCCGATACCCGCCGGCGGATATCCTGGTGGCTGTAGCCTTCGATCACCAACGGCAGCGCCACGTTGTCGAACACGGTGCGCCCATTGATCAGGTGATGGTCCTGGAAAATCATACCGATACGCCGGCGCACATAGGGAATGTCGCCCCGGCCGATGCGGCTGACGTCCTGGCCGTTGAAGAACACCCGGCCGTCGCTGGGCCGCTCCATCACGCTGATCAGCTTGAGCAGGGTACTCTTGCCGGCTCCGGAGTGGCCGGTCAGGTACGCCATCTCCCCCTTTTCCAGGTGGAAGCTGACTTTCTGCAGGGCCTGAAAGCCACCGCTGTAAACCTTGCTAACCTGCTCGAAGCGGATCATTTATTCTTCCCGGCTGAAGAGAGCGTCGATAAATTCTTTTGCGTTGAAGGGGCGCAGGTCATCGATCTTCTCGCCCACCCCGATGTAACGGATAGGAATACCAAATTTGTCGGCCACCGCGAAGATCACCCCGCCCTTGGCGGTGCCGTCCAGCTTGCTCAGGGTGATACCGGTGATGGGCACGGCATCGTTGAAGATCTTGGCCTGGCTCAGGGCGTTCTGGCCGGTGCCCGCGTCCAGGGTCAGCATGATCTCGTGGGGCGCGGCGACATCCACCTTCTGCATCACCCGCACGATTTTTTTCAGTTCCTCCATCAGGTGCGCCTTATTCTGCAGGCGACCGGCGGTGTCGGCAATCAGCACATCCACCTTGCGCGCCTTGGCCGCCTGCACCGCATCGAAGATGACAGAGGCGGCATCGGCGCCGGTGTGCTGGGCGATAACGGGAATATGGTTACGCTCGCCCCACACCTGCAGCTGCTCCACCGCCGCGGCACGAAAGGTATCGCCGGCGGCCAGCATCACCGACTTGCCCTCGGCCTGGAACTGGCGCGCCAGCTTGCCGATGGTGGTGGTCTTGCCCACGCCGTTCACGCCCACCATCAGGATCACATAGGGCTGGTGTTCGCTGTCGATCGTCAGAGGCTGATCCACCTTGGCCAGGATCTCGCCCAGCTCTTCCTTCAGCAGCTCATACAGCGCCTCGCCGTCTTTCAGTTGCCGGCGGCTGGCCTGACGGGTCAGGTTGTCGATGATCGACATGGTGGTTTCCACCCCCAGATCGGCGGTGAGCAGCTGGGTTTCCAGCTCCTCGAACAGGTCATCGTCGATCTTCTTGCCCCGGAACAGGCCGAAGAAGCCGGAGCCCAGGTTCTGCCGGGTCTTGAGCAGGCCCTGCTTCAGGCGGGAAAAGAACCCCTGCCTGGGCGCCTTGGCCACTTCCGCCTGTGCCCGGTCGGCGTCTTCAGCCAGCCTTGCCTGCGCCGCCGCTTCTTCCTCGGCGGCCAGACGGGCCTCCTCTTCCACCGCCTGACGGGCTTCCTCCGCCGCCTGCGCCTCGGCCGCCAGCCGCGCTTCCTCCGCCGCCTGCGCCTCGGCCGCCAGCCGCGCTTCCTCCGCCGCCTGCGCCTCGGCCGCCTGCCGCGCTTCTTCCGCCGCCTGCGCCTCGGCCGCCTGCCGCGCTTCTTCCGCCGCCTGCGCCTCGGCCGCCTGCCGCGCTTCTTCCGCCGCCTGCGCCTCGGCCGCCAGCCGTGCTTCTTCCGCCGCCTGTGCCTCGGCCGCCAGCCGCGCTTCTTCCGCCCTGGCCGCCGACTCCTGCTCGTGCAGCGCTTCTTCCACCTCCGCTGCCGCGCCGGCTTCGGCCTCCGATTCTATTGCCGGTTGCTCGACCGTCGTTTGTTCTTCCGCTGTTTCCTGCTGTTCTTTGTTTTTGCCAAAGCCCAGCCAGGAAAAGAAACCTTTCTTCGCCATCCTGCTCTTACTCACTTTATCTCGGGACGATTAGGGCTGGCCGCGACTCGGCCCCTTCATTAGAATACTCGCCCCTTGGGGGTGCAAAACCGCCTTATACTAGCACTTTATTGAAAGACGGCGAAACGAGATGGCAAAAGCAAAACCGGCAAGACCCTCCTCGGCGGGCACCGGCCAGATCCGCCTTATCGGTGGTCAATGGCGTGGGCGCAAGCTGCCGGTGCTCGACGGCGAAGGGCTCAGGCCCACCACCGACCGAGTGAAGGAAACCCTGTTCAACTGGCTGATGTTCGACACTCGCGGCAGTCGTTGCCTGGATCTGTTTGCCGGCAGCGGCAGCCTGGGCTTTGAGGCACTGTCACGGGGGGCCACCGAGGTGGTACTGGTAGAAAAAGACACCCGGATCGCCCGGCAGTTGCAGCACAACCTGGCCAGCCTGCCCGGGGCCCGGGGCCAGGTCGTCAACGCCGATGCCCTCGACTACCTACAGGGGACGGGCACTCCCTTCGACCTGGTTTTTCTCGATCCGCCGTTTCACCGGGAACTGCTGCCGGCCGTCTGTCGGCTGCTCGAACAAGGGGGCTGGCTGACTGACGAGACCAAGATCTACATCGAACGGGAACCGAGCCCCGAGCCGCCGGCCCTGCCCGTTAACTGGACTCTGCTGAAAGACAAGCGAGCCGGTCAGGTCTGTTATCAACTTTATCAAAGGGAGCAAAGTGAATGAGGATATTGAATATCCTGATGCGATTGGTCATGCTGGTGTTCTGGGGCGGCATTGTCTATGCGCTGTTCGGCCCGGAAATCGAAGAGGTCGGCTCCATGCCGCTGATCCTGGGCGGCGTGGTGCTGTTTATGCATCTGCTGCAGGTGCTGATGCTCAGGCAGGTCGCCGGCGTGCTCCACCCGACGCCCAGGGATTATATCGAAGTGCTGGTATTCGGCTCCTTCGCCATGCATCGCCACCGTGCCCGCCTGAAAGCGCTGATGGAGCAGAAACGCTGATCACCCGCCGTCAGTCGGCTGCGGCTTCGTGTCCGCATTGCCAGCAGAATTCGAAGCTACCGGCGTTGTGCTCGCCACAATGCCGGCAACACCAGGAACGGCCGCTACCCTGCCGATAGCGGGTTAAAATCGCCCGCGCCTTAGTCAGATCCCGGGAGCGGACCAGCAGGGTGACTTCCGCCGCGTTGACCGGCAGTTCGCCCAGGGCACCGGCCAGCGCCTCCCCCCGCAGTTGCACCGCGATGCCACTGACCTCGAAGGCCCCTTTGAGGGTGTGGGCCTCGAGACTGTTGGCCGCATCATAAATCCGGATCCACTCGCTCATACGCCCCCTTTGCCGGTACGGCAGATAGAAAAAGGGGGTGACATCGTGTCACCCCCTTTTGGGTTGTCGTATGGTTCAGTCCTTAAACCAAATTGCTCCCTGCATTCCCTGACATTACCTTATCCTTAAGGTGTTCCTCTTCCCGATCCGTCGGTGTGTCCTTTGGTCATCCTGACTGCGGTTCATCCTGAGCCGCTACACTATCTCCGTCCTGGGAGGTGTCCCTTACCGCATCCTGCGGGGTTCCTTTCGCCTTCCTAGCAGCCCGTCGTCCTGACAGACTTCATTGCTCCTTGCCCTTCTAAATATAGAGCAGTTTTAAAATCCCTCAAGGAGGTGAATTTGACAAAAATACCGTGCTTATCCCCACCAAAGAATCAAGCAATTGTTATATAAAAAGAAATTTGTTTTTCCCGGCAAAAACGTCCTACAGAAAAACGTTTTCGATGCACCTTACTTGAGAGATCTCTTACAAGAGAGCGGGAGAAAATCCACTGGCCGCCACCCAGCCCGAAAACACTGGCCCCGGCTTAGGCCGCCGACTAGGATAGGGGCAGACTCAGGCAAGGAGCAAAGATGAATACATCGCTACTGACTTCTCCGCTGGTGGACCCCAACTGGCTGGCGGCCCACCTGCACGACCCCGATCTGGTGGTGCTGGACGCCAGCTGGCACATGCCGGCGGCCAACCGTGATGGCAAACAGGAATGGCGCAGGCAACGCATCCCCGGTGCCCGCTTTTTTGATTTTGATCGCCAGATAAAAGATCAGGATAACCCCCTGCCCCATATGCTGCCGGACGAAGCCTCTTTCTCGCGCGCACTGTCGGCACTCGGGGTGAGCAATGATCGGCACATCGTGATTTACGACAGCAGCGGCATCTTCTCCGCGCCCCGAGCCTGGTGGATGTTCCGCGCCATGGGTCACGACCAGGTGGCGGTGCTGGATGGCGGCCTGCCCGCCTGGCAGACTCAGGGATATGCCCTGGAATGCACCGGGCCCACGCCGGTCATACCGGGGCATTTCGTGGCCAGACGACAGCCCCGCTGGGTAGCCGATGCCGAGCAGGTGGCAGCGGCCCTGATCGACCCTCGGGCCCGGGTGCTCGATGCCCGCAGCCGGGAGCGTTTCAGCGGCGAGGCGGCGGATCCCAGGCCCGGGGTTCGGCCCGGCCATATGCCCGGCGCCCTTTGCCTGCCCTTCGGAGAACTGCTGGCGGAAGGCCGGCTGCTGCCGAAGGCACAGCTGGAACAAAAGCTGGCGCCCCTGCTGCGGGAAGATCAGCGATTGCTCTGCAGTTGTGGATCTGGAGTCACCGCCGCCATTCTTGCCCTGGCCGCCACCCTGATCGGTCACCCCGACGTTGCCGTTTACGACGGCTCCTGGGCTGAATGGGGCGGTTCCGCCACCCTGCCGGTACAGCAAGACAGCTAAAAAAATACCCGCCGGAGGCGGGTATCGGTGTTGCGTCGATGCGCTTATTTAGTGGCACTGGGCCGTGCCGCCACCCCCATCTTCAGCGCCAGCCAGATCACCAGCACCAGGGTAATCATCACGGAAAGGTAGTTGGTTCCCATTTCCGGAAACTGGGTGCGCAGGAATGCCGAGTAACCGAATACCCCAATCAAAAAGCTCAACAGGGTACAGAGGGGGGTGTCGCCCTCCATGGGTACACTCAGGTATTCCTGATACAGCATGTGTGCCGCCAGCACCAGGGCGATAATGGGGAAAATGGAAAACGCCAGCTCACTGACGCTCAGGGTGGCCAGAGTGGCATTGCCACATACACCAACCAGCAGCGCCAACAAGATAGGTTTACGGCGAATTTGCTTACTTCCTGACATGGTCATCCTTCCTACTGTAGGGCTTATAGCCGTTTTGCCTTGTTATATGCATCTGCGCCCTTGGCAATCATGCGCAGCTGCAGGATCATGCGCTCGGCCAGCACCGAGCGCTCCATTTCATTCATATCCAGCGCCTCGGCCCCGGCACTGAACACTATGGTTACCATGGTCTGGGCCTGTACTTCCGCATGGTTGCGGCTGGTATGCTGTTTCTCTTCCAGGTAGTCGGTCAGCTCGGCGGTAAAATGCTGTATTTCCCGCGCCACTGCCTGGCGAAACGCCGCCGAGGTGCCGGAGCGTTCCCTCAGCAGCAGGCGGAACACGTCCGGGCTGCTGTCGATGAACTCCATGAAGGTCTTGACCGAAATCTGGATGACGCTGCCGCCGTCGGCGATACGCTGGCGGGCCTGACGCATCAGCTGGCGCAGGGTCAGTCCGCCTTCGTCGACCAGCGTCAGTCCCAGCTCCTCCATGTCTTTGAAATGACGGTAGAAGGAGGTGGGCGCCAGCCCCGCTTCCCGCGCCACCTCGCGCAGGCTCAGGCTGGAGAAGCTGCGCTCGGCACTCAACTGGCGAAAAGCCGCGTCGATCAGCGAGCGCCGAGTTTTTTCTTTCTGTTCAGCGCGAATGCCCACGGCACACCAGGGTCCAAACCTCAATGGCCGGATCATACCTTTTTGTGTGAACCCGGTCAGCCCCGATTGGTCAATTTATGATTGACCCTGCACCGGCTAGGCATGAAAATAGTGTACAGTTGTTCGCTCAATGGATACCAAGATGCGCAAACCTCCCTTGTTATGGACCAATGCCATCCTCTTTGCCAGCACCGGGCTGGCGGCGGCGGTGCTGGTTCCCTGGTACGGACTGACCCAGGGCTATGACGGCTGGCAATGGCTGGCCATGCTGCTGCTGTTCAGTTACAGCTGCCTGTCGATCACCGCCGGCTACCACCGGCTGTGGGCCCATAAAGCCTACGACGCCCACCCGCTGATCCAATGGCTGTTCGCCCTGGGCGGCGCCTTGTCGCTGCAGAACTCCGCCTATCGCTGGTGCGCCGATCACCGTCGCCACCACCGCCATGTGGATGATATGGACAAGGATCCCTACTCCGCCAAACGCGGCCTGTGGTTTTCCCACATGGGCTGGATGCTGCGCGACTACCACCCGGAGGACGACAGCAATATTCCCGATCTCAAGCGCAATGCCATACTGCAGTTCCAGCACCGGCATTACCTGGCGCTGACCCTGGCCATGAACATCGGTTTGCCGGTGCTGCTCGGCCTGTGGCACGGGGATCTCTGGGGCATGCTGCTGATGGCGGGCGTGCTGCGCCTGTTCCTCGGCCACCATGTCACCTTCTTCATCAACTCCCTGGCTCACTACTGGGGGCGCCAGCCCTACACCAGCAAGAACACGGCGCGGGACAACGACATCCTGGCGGTGCTGACCTTCGGCGAGGGTTACCACAACTTCCATCACCTGTTCGAATACGACTACCGCAACGGCATCAGCTGGTGGCACTACGACCCCACCAAGTGGCTGATCCGTTCCCTGAGCTGGCTGGGCCTGGCCAGGAAGCTGCGCACCTGCCCCCAGGAAAGGATCGAGCAGGCCAGGCTGGAACGCCGGCTGGAAGTAACCCGCCAGAAGATACTGCGCCGGCAGCAGAATGCCGACACCGAGCAGTGGCTGGCCCTGTTGCACAGCGAATACGAGCGCCTGCTGGCCCAGCTCAAGGACTACTACCAGGTGCGCAAATCCTTGCTGGAGCTGAAGAAAAAGGCGGCACGCTGCAAGTACGAAGAGCTCAGGCTCAAACTCAGCTGCGACGAACTCAAGGCCGCCTTTACCACCCAGCGGCGCAACTGGCTGAAGCTGACCACCCAGTTTGCTTAAAGACACCAGGCGGGGCATCCCGCCTTATTTTTTGCTAAAAATTCTAGCACCATCACCGTTATTCCCTGCCCAGTTAGCTTCCCTTTGACAAAAACGCTGCAAAACACCATAGTCTTCGCCATTTTTAACCGACGACGACTGTACGGTCAGCTTTACAGTCCGCAGGAGCAGCAAGACGTGGAAACAAGAGCTCAGTTCAGCAGCAAGCTGGGATTCGTGATGGCCGCCGCCGGCTCGGCCATCGGCGTGGGCAATATCTGGGGTTTTCCCACCCAGGCGGCCAGCAACGGTGGCGGCGCCTTCCTGCTGGTTTACCTGCTGTTCATCTTCCTGCTCGGTTATCCCATGCTGGTGGCGGAAATCACCATCGGCCGCCATGGCCAGGCCAGCCCCTTCCGCGCCCTGCAGCAACTGACCGGAAACCCGGCAGGCAAGGCCATCGCCGGCCTGGTGGGGCTGGCGGCGGTGGTGACCGTGAGCCTGATCTTCACCTTCTACGCCATCGTTTCCGGCTGGTTTGTCGCCTATGCCATCGCTCCTGTCGCCAACCTGGTCGGCGCGACCGACAGTGCCGGCTGGCTGACCGGCTTCTCCGTCTCCCGCAACCTGGTGTTTACCCTGCTGTTCGCCCTGCTCAGCCTCTACGTGGTCAGCCGTGGCCTGGAGCAAGGCATCGAAAAGTGGTCCCGCCGGCTGATGCCGCTGTTGCTGCTGATGCTGGTGCTGCTGACCGGCTACATGCTGCTGCAGCCGGGTGCCGGAGCCGGCCTCAGGGCCTACCTGGTGCCGGACTTTTCCCGGGTGCTGCATGGGGAGGTACTGATCGGCGCCCTGGGACAGAGCTTTTTCTCCCTCTCCCTGGGCGCGGCGGTGATGATGCTGTACGGCTCCTACCTGAGCCGCCAGGCCAGCATCCCCGCCCTGGCCGCCCAGGTGACCCTGCTGGATACCGGCGTGGCCTTCCTCGCCGGCCTGTTGATCCTGCCCGCCATGTACGTGGCCCAGCACAACGGCGTGGAGATCTTTGCCGCCGACGGCAGCCTGCTCAGCTCCGATACCCTGGTGTTCTCGGTATTGCCGGCATTGTTCGACACCATGGGTCCGGCCCGGTATCCGGTGGCCTTCGCCTTTTTCGTGCTGATGATCGTCGCCGCCCTGACCTCCTCCATTTCCATGCTCGAAGCCCCGGTGTCGCTGGCCATGGAGTCCACCGGCCTGTCCCGGATCCGGGCCACCTGGCTGATGACGGCGTTGTGCACCTTGATCAGTGTGGTGATAGTGTTTAATTTTGGCAGCCTGTTTGGACTGGTGATCACCCTCACCACCCAGTATGCCCAGCCGCTGGTCAGCCTGTGCATCACCCTCTACGCGGGGTGGGTCTGGCAGCGCAACCAGGTGCTGGCCGAACTGAAGTCCGGCTGCCCCGGGCTGGAGCAGGGCCTGTTCTGGAAAATCTGGCCCTGGTATGTCCGCCTGGTGTGTCCGGTACTGGTGCTGGTGGTGATCGTGCAGTCGGTGGGCGGCTGAGGCCGCCCTTGGGCAATCTATCCGAGGTGAGTCGAAAGGCAATGAAATCAGCCGAGCTGTTGTATCGCGTGCAATTTATCAATGCGGGCAAGCATTATGAAATCTATGTGCGGGAAGTAACCCAGGGCAGCCTGTTCGGCTTCGTGGAGCTGGCGGACTTCGTGTGGGACACCCGCACCTCGCTGCTGGTGGATCCGGCGGAAGACAAGCTGAAAAGCGAGTTTGCCGAGGTAAGCCGTACCTATATTCCCCTGCATCAGATCCTGCGCATCGACGCGGTGGAAAAACGTGGCGCCGCCCGGCTCACCGAGCTCGGTGACAAGGTCACCCCCTTTCCCACCCCCATCTATACGCCCAAGCCGGGCAACTGACAGCAAAAGGGCCGCGATGCGGCCCTTTATTCAGTGAACTGCGCCGGCAGCATCGCTGAAGGCGGCCAGGCTGGTGCCCTGTTCTTCTTCGGCCAGCGCCAGCAGGAAGGCATATTCCCGGGCCAGCTCCCGATACGCCTCGAAACGCCCCGATTTCCCGCCGTGGCCGCTGTCCATGTCGCAATGCAGCAGCAGCAGGTTGTCGTCGGTTTTCATCTCCCTGAGCTTGGCCACCCACTTGGCGGGCTCCCAGTACTGTACCTGGGAGTCATGCAGTCCGGTGGTCACCAGCATGTGCGGATAGGCCTGGGGCTTGACCTGATCGTAGGGGCTGTAGGACTTCATGTAGTGGTAGTACTCGGGCTCCTGCGGATTGCCCCATTCACCGTACTCCCCGGTGGTCAGCGGCAGCGACTCGTCCAGCATGGTGGTCACCACGTCCACGAAGGGCACCGCGGCCACCACGCCCTTGAACAGCTCCGGCTCCATATTGATCACCGACCCCACCAGCAAGCCCCCGGCACTGCCGCCGGAGGCGAACACCCGCTCCTTGTCGCCATAGCCCTGCATCACCAGCTCGCGGGTCACGTCGATAAAGTCGTGGAAGGTATTCTGCTTGCTGAGCAGGCGGCCCTGCTCGTACCAGTCGCGCCCCAGCTCTTCGCCGCCGCGCACATGGGCGATGGCGTAGACGAAGCCCCGGTCGAGCAGGCTCAGGCGGGCGCTGCTGAAATCCGGGTCCATGCTGGCGCCATAGGAGCCATAGGCATACACCAGCAGGGGATTGCTGCCGTCCTTCTTGAACTTGTCGGCCCGGTAAACCAGCGACACCGGCACGCGGGTGCCGTCCCGGGCCTCGACCCAGAGCCGCTCGCTGCGGTAATCC
Organism: Zobellella endophytica; assembly: GCF_003012775.1. Lineage (GTDB taxonomy): Bacteria > Pseudomonadota > Gammaproteobacteria > Enterobacterales > Aeromonadaceae > Oceanimonas > Oceanimonas endophytica. Next base: position 154,031 of record NZ_PXYG01000006.1, read on the forward strand.
TCGGCGTTGAACCGCTCGCCCACGTACTGCTGCTTCAGTTCGCGCCGCTCCTGGGTATCCATGTTCACTTCATAGGTGGTCACCGGCCGGGTCATGGACGAATAGCCGTAGCGCAGCCAGGGGCTGTCGTCCTCGGGATTGGCGCCCAGCCAGGTGACATAGGCCGGATCGTCCAGGCGGATCTGGTGCTCGCGGCCGTCCCGGTGATGGATCTGGCGCAAATGCACCAGCCCCTCGCGGCGCTCCTCGAGCACCAGCCAGTCGCGGAACAGGGCGAAGCTTTCCAGCAGCACCTCGTCCCGGGCCGGGATCAGCGGCTGCCACTGCGCCGGCTCGCCGTTGTCGGCCAGGTAGAGGCCGAAGTTGGCGCCGTCCTTGTTGGAGCGCACATAGAAGCGTCCCTGGTAGTGCTCGAGATCGTATTCATGACCGCGCGCGCGCGGCAGAAAGACCCGGGCCGGAGCGGTGGGATCGTTCGCCGAGATCAGGCTCAGCTCGCTGGAATCCGTATTCCAGGAACCGATCACGATATAATCGTCGGAACGGCTCTTGTAGATGCTGGTGTAGAAGCTGGCGTCCTTTTCTTCGTACATCAGCACGTCCTCGCTCTGGGGCGTGCCCAGGGTATGGCGGTAAACCTGGTAGGGCAGCAGGGTCTTTTCATCCTGCCTGACGTAAAACAGGGTCTTGCCGTCGTTGGCCCATTCCAGGTTGCCGGAGGTGTTTTCCAGCACCTCCGGGTAAAGCTCGCCGGTCTGCAGCGACTTGAAGCGGACCTGATACTGGCGGCGGGATACGAAGTCTTCGGCGAACGCCAGGGTCTGCTGATCCGGGCTCACCGCCAGCTGGCCCAGGCCGTAATAGGACTGGCCCCGGGCGCGCTCGTTGCCGTCCAGCAGCAGTTCCACCTGCTCGGGGTGGCCGTCGGGGTAGCGTTCGATGATGCTGTATTCGTGGCCCTGCTGGTAGCGGGTCTGATACCAGTAGCCGTTCTTCAGGTAGGGCACGGTGCTGTCATCCTGGCGGATACGCGCCACCATTTCCTGGTACAGACTTTCCTGCAATTCGTTCAGCGGAGTGAGCACCTGCTCACTGTAGTTGTTTTCCTGCTCCAGGTAGGTCAGCACCTCGGGATCATCGCGTTCGTCATCCCGCAACCAGTGATAGTTGTCGACCCGGGTATCACCGTGGTGAGTCAGGGCATGGGGTATCTTTTTGGCCGTTGGCGGCTTCATTTCCAAATCAGCACCTTTCGCATAGGGTTTGGCACAAGCCACCCATGCTAACATCAGGCAAAGCCTTACCCTATTACGCACGTTCCGCTCCTCTGGTTGCAAACGTTCAAATATTAACCATTCGGAATGGAACTAACCAAGATTTTTGTTAAAAAGTGAGGGAATAAGCATAAAAAAGTTCGTTTGGAGCCGGCGGTTACCGGCTCCGGAGGGGAAGTGATTACTTACGTCGCCAACTGCCGTCGGCCAGCTGCACATACTGCCCGCTGGGCGTCCTTTCGATATTCAGCTGTCCGGCCCGGCTCTGCACCACGGTCAGGCTGGTGCCGGTACGCCGGGCGATGTCCTGGTAGCTTTCCAGCCGCTTGCGATTGATATCGCTGACAATGGCATTCACCCGGCCGTTGGACTGCACCGCCCCCACCAGGCCATTCTGCTGCTCACCGATCAGCCCCTGCTGCTTGGCCTGCTGCAAATCCAGTGCCCAGGCCGACCAGCTCAGGGTCGCCGCCAACAATAGCGCTAACCACCGCATCTAACCCCCTTAGAACAATTCCTGCTCTTGTTCAAACAACTGCTCCAGCTCCCGGTCGACCCGGACCCGGATCTCGTGATCCACCTTTACATTCAGGTTTACCGTAATGGGCTTGTCCGGCACCATCACCTCTACCCGGGGTGTACAGGCCGCCAGCAGCAACAGGCTCATGATGGCCACAACATATGCTCTCATCTATTCGCTCTCCCCCTGCAGTCCCGCCGGCAACCGTTCACTGATATCCCGGGCAAAGCGCAGACTCGCCAGCAACTGTAACAGGTTTTCCTGATGGTGATAATTGAAGTTCACCGGGTGCATCCGGCCCATCACCGGCGCCTGTCCCCGCAGCCGGCTGTCGATCACCGCCTCGCCGTCGGCGGCCATCGAAATCTCCGCTTCCAGCCGGTCGTAGCGCAGATCGCTGAGCAAACCGAGCGTCAGCCCCAGCGACAGGTTGCTTTCGCCCGTGGCCAGCAACTGCTCGCCGGCCTGGTAGGAAATCCAGCCATGGTCGCTGTAGGCCCTGCCACCGGTCACACTGAAGCCGCGCTCGAAGGAAAAGGGCAGCCGACCATGGAGCCGGCCACTGCCGCTCAGGCCGCTGACGGCGGCATGGCTCAGCACCTGCGCCAGCGAAATGTCACTAAAATGCACTTCTCCTCCCGGAGTGGTGGTCAGGGCCATGGGCGACAGCGCCAGCCGGCCATCGAACACCCGGGCGGTCAGCCCGGACAACCAGGGCCACCCCTGCTGCAGGCGCACCGCCGCCCGGATCTCGGTGATGGGCACGCCGATGTCCAGTGAGTCGATCGTCAGGCCGTTGGCCCCGACCGTGTGCAGGCTCCCCTGGCGCAACTCCAACTGGAGCCGGGCGGCAACCTGTTCGGCCAGCATGTCCCGATAGCCGATCCGCCCGTCCTGCAACGCCAGCCCCAGCTCAATCGGCCGGGTGCCGTCCAGCAAATCCGGTGCCGTTAGCGATAAGACCAGGTTGCCGGCCGTGGGTTCCAGCCCCACCGGCAGGGCTTGCCAGCCGGACAGCCACTGCCAGAGCCCGGCCAGGGGGAGCGGCTGCGCCGGCACCGTCACGGCCAGCCCCTCGTCGTAGCGCCAGCGCCCGCCGAGCCGCAGCGCATCGTTCAGCAACAGCTCGAGATTCCCCTGCAGGGAGTCCCTGCCGGCGGCCTCCACCTGCAGCCGGGCCGCCGGGAGCGACTGCTGCTGCCAGCGTCCGCCGGTCCAGGCCAGTTCGCCTCGCCAGGGGCCGTCCAGCGGCTGGCTGCCGACCGGCCTGGCTTCGATATCCCGCAGTTCTAGCCGTTGCCAGCGCAAACGGGGGATCCGCAACCGGGATGACGGCAGCAGTTGCCAGCCCCGTTCGCCCTGGCTGGCGGCCAGGCTCAGTTGCCAGTGACCGGCCAGCGGGGCCGGCAGCGCCCCGTCCGCGCTCAGCCTGAGCTCCTGCCCCGGCTGCCAGCCACCGCTCAGGGTCAGGACCTGGGCCAGCTCGGGCAGCACCACGGCACCGGGGACGGTACCCTGCCAGCGCCAGCCCTGTTGCTCCGGCTGCAGCAGCAGGCAGACCTCCCCCGCCCCGGTCTGCCAGGCAATCTCCAGATGCTGCCGGTCATGACGCAGTTCGGCCGCGCCGGACACCTGCCCCGTCGGCAGATACAAGGTCAACTCCTCCACCTGGAAGTCGATGGGCGGCAGGGTCAGCAGCAGCGACAGGGCGTCGCTTTCCCCCTCGGCCCCGCTGCCGCCGCTGCGGGAGCAGGTCAGATCCAGGCTGAGCCGGGCCAGCCGCCCTTCGATGCGGCCCTCCTTCAGCGTCACCGCCAGGCCTTCGGCCCGCTCCCGCGGGCAGGCGAGCACCTGGCCCCGCACCAGCTCGACCCGGGCGCTCAGCCAGTCGGGCAGCATCTGCGCCGGCAGAATGCCGGAAAACAGCAGCAGGCAGCAACACGCCAGTCGTCGCATGATCCTCGTCGTCATAGGTTTCAATCGTCGCCGTCATCAAATCAGCTTGCGTCCCGTCCTACAAGCATTAAGCTGAACCAAACAAGGGGGAAATGAAATGGACAAGATGGTTTTTTGGGGAATTATCATCATCGCCAGCCTGGTGATCGGCCGGCAGCTCTATCTTCATTTTCACAACAACAGCCAGCCGCAGCACAGCCTGAAAGTGACCGTCGCCGGCAAGCAGACCCGGGAGTTCATAGGCCGGACCAGCAAGGAAAAAACCGACCTGCCGCCGCCGCGGGTAGACTATTACGTCAGCTTCCTTCCCCTATCCGGCGGGGAGGCGCGGGAGTTCAAGGTCAGTGAGCACATTTACGAACAGCTTATCCCGCGGGAGACCGGCACCCTGGTGGTGCAGGGCAGCCGGTTTATCGCCTTCGAGCCGGACGAGACTATCCTGGATAACGATTGAACACCGCGGTGTTGCCCTGTTCGTCGAAGCTCAGCACCTCGTAGGGCGTACCGGGAATATCCATGCCCGGCGCACTCTGGGGCATGCCGGGAATGGTCAGACCGCGCACCGCCGGTTTCTGCTCCAACAGCTGCTTCACGTCCGCCGCCGGCACATGACCTTCGATCACATAACCGTCGATCATGGCGGTATGGCAGGACGCCATGCCGGGCTTGAGCCCCGCCCTGGCCTTGATCGGCGCCAGGTTGTCGGTATTGATCACCTCAATGTCGAAGCCCGCCTCTTCCATGTGCTCTACCCAGCCCTGGCAGCAACCGCAGGACTCGGACTTGTACACCGTCATCGGCGCCGCCAGTACCGGCCCCGCCAGCAAGGCGCCCGCCAGGCCAAAGAACAGCTTTTTCATCAGTATTTACCTCTGGATTGAAATGGGTTCCGACGCCAAGGTTAGCAGCCAGCGGAGGTGCGACCTTGATCTTCCTCAGTATTCAGGGCGGCGGCAACAGGGTATGCTGCTATCCTTTCGCTGTCTCATTGTCTTTTCGGGAGTTGCTATGTCTTACCTGGCCGTCAAACATGCCCATATGATGTTTGCCCTCATCAGTATCACCCTGTTCATGCTGCGCGCCTGGCTGGCCGTTCCCTCCCCCGCCCGGATCAACAACAAGCTGCTGAAAATTCTGCCCCATGTCAACGATACGTTGCTGCTGCTGCTGGGCATCTGGCTGGCGGTGCAGATCGGACAGGCCCCCTTCGGCAACAGCCCCTGGCTGACCGCCAAGGTGATCGGCCTGGTGCTCTATATCGTGGTCGGCACCATCGCCATCAAGCGCGGTAAAACCCGGGGCCAGCGCCTGGGCGCCACCCTGGCGGCCATCGCCATCTTCGCCTATATCTACGGCGCCGCCGTCAGCAAGTCCCCGCTGTCCTGGCTGGCGCTGTAGCACTGAGGCCGGTATTTTGGCCTAGGACTACCGATACACCTTCGGATTACCCTGTTGTCACTCCCGGCGTGAGTCCAGTGCCGTATGTCATGGATCTCCGCCTTCGTGGAGATGACTGCGGTTGAACTGCAGTATCGAAGGGAGAGTGGCCAGCTAAAAATAGGATGCTGGGCTTTGTCAACAGACAGAGGCCGCTATTCCGGCCTCTCCGCTCACCGGCTCAGGGCAAGCGCACCGGAAACACCGGGAACTCGCCCGGCTGCAGCCAGCGCCACTCGCTCTCCTGGTAGAGGCCGTTGGCGGAGCGCGGATCCAGCATCAGTGCGGCCAAGGGCGCCAGCGATTGGTCCATGGGCACCAACAGATCCCCCGCTTGCAAGGTGACGCTTTGCTCTTCCACCCTCACCCTGGCCTGCACCTTCTCCCGCACCCCCGGCCTGGCCTTGGGCTGTGGCAACAATTGCTCGATCACCAGTCGTTCCGCCACCAGCTCCCGCGGCTCGCGCACCGTTTCAAAGACGATATGGTGCCGTGCCAGCCAGTCCGCCATGCGTTGGCGTTCCCGGATCACCGCATAGGCATCGGCCAGCCGGACCGGCTCCCGGGTGACGATGGCGTCGTGGTTGCGGAACCGGTGCTGTTGCTGGTGGCCGTCGGCGAAACGCACCAGGGGCAGGGTCACCTCCGGCTCGTCCCGGTTCACATCGAAGCTCACCCCCATCCATAGAATGCGGCCGTCCTCGGTGCCGGACTGCCACTGCTGGCGGGCCCGGCGCGACAGGCTCACCAGCCGTTCACTCTCGTCCGCCACCAGCTCCAGCATGGTCAGGATGCTCAGGTGCTGCTTGCGCACCCGCTCCGCGATGTTGCGCGGTGTGGGATAGCTGCCGTCCTTGTTGTCCAGCCGGTTCTCCACCAGGATGGAGACGCGCCCCTGCATGGCCGCGTAATTGCGCAGGTTGGTGATGCCCAGGCCGCCGCGGGCCACCGACTGGTTGATGTCGGTGATCTCGCCCCGGTAGCGCACCGCCGCCAGGCCCGCGTCCGACACCCGCTCGATCAGGGCCGGCAACAGCCGCTGCTCGGTGTAGGCGCGCAGCGGCCCGTCGATATTGGGGTTGTTGCCCATGTCGAACTGGGCCTCCACATCGGTCATCCAGCCCTGCTCCCTGGTGAGCACCCGCTTCCAGATGCCGGACTCGTGGGCGTCGTACACCACGTCCGGATCGAAGGTATGCAGGGCATCCACCAGCAAGCGGGTCTCCCCGGCGTTGAGCGCCACATAGTCGATATTGGTGTTGTCGTCGTTGGCGTTGTGGCGGGTCGAGAGATCCCGCCCGTCCGGATTGGCCATGGACACCAGCACCAGATTGAGCCGGCTCAACAACGCCGGATGCTCGCCGGCCACCAGCTCCCGCGCCAACTGCTGGATGGCCTCGGCGCTGGAGGGCTCGTTGCCGTGCTGGGAGCCGAAGATCATCACCGTCGGCTTGTCCGTCTCGGCTGCGTATTCCCGCAGGAAGACGGGCGACTCAGACATCAGCAGCGCCTCTATCGGCCGGCCGCCGGCTGAAGTGCCGAGCGACACCAGCCGGGCCTTGGGCGACAGGGCATCCAGCTCGGCGAGGTAGCGGCCGATGTCGCGACTGTCGGGCAGGGTCAGAAATTTCCCGTTTTCAAAGGGGGTGGGCGGCACGGGCTGGGCCCAGGCCAGGCTGGTGCACAGCAGCAGCAGACTCAATAAAATCTTCATGGTGCTCCGGATAAGATGTCGTTATTTCAAATACTTATAGCCATATGCACGGAAAAAAGGCAACCGCTATTTAGCGACAGGATCAGACCGTAAACGGTCGCTTGTAGAAAAAAGGCGACAGTTACCCCCGGAAAGGTTGCGACATAACTTGTCACAACCTGTACCTAGGATAGAATCATCCCATGCAAGAGGGCATAACCATGAGTAAGAAACTGCTGAGACAATTGACCCTGGCGCGCTGTGTTCCTTATCGTCCGTACAAGCTGACCGCTCGCCAGCTGCAAGAAAAACTGGAAGAAGAAGGCATCCAGGTCAGCCTGCGCACGGTACAGCGGGATCTGGAAGAAATGTCCGGTATGGGCCTGTTCGATCTCACCTCCGATGATCGCAGCAAGCCCCATGGCTGGTGCTTCGAACGTAATGGTTTGAACGATTTCGCCAACTTCATGCCACTGGGTCTGGCCATGGCACTGAAAACCTGGAACGACCAGGCCGCCGACCTGTTGCCGGCCAGCGTGCTGGCCGAACTGAACCCCATCATCGACAAGGCCACCCAGGTGATCAAAGACAGCCAGAGCGAGCTGGCCAGTCGCTGGATGGAAAACGTGGTGCAGTTGCCCAAGCCGTTCCCGGGCAGCCCGGAAATGCGCCGCGCCACCACCATTCGCGATGCCCTGTGGCGTGGCCGCAAGTTCAGCGCCGAGATCAAGCGGGTGATCAAGGGGCGCACCGTCTGGCTTCGCTATGAACAGGTCAATCCGCTCGGCATCGTCAGCCGCAAGGACGGCCCCATGCTGCTGTGCACCGTGTCGGACATGGATCCCAAGATTTACGGCATCCCCTTCGAACACATTAAAGAAGTGGAGCTGACCAGTCGTCCTGTTACCCAGCCGCGGGAATTCAGCGTCAACAAGCTGATCCGCGAGAAAGGCTACGAAGAAGAAGCGGAAACCATCCACTTCGTCGGACGGATCTCCAATCCCAGCCGGGCTATACTGGAAGATTCGATCCCGGGTAACAACCCCAGGTTGACCCGTTACGACAAGCAGAGCATGATGGTCGAAACCGACGTGAAAGATTCGCCCGAGTTTCGCCGCTGGTTGACCGAAATGGCGGGAAAAGTCGAAGTACTGGCGCCGGAATCGCTGAAAAACCGCTGACTATTATAAAGACACTGACCCCGGGGGCTGACTGGTTCAGCCCTTTTGTTTTTCCACGGAGTACAGGATGAGCGATCTCCTTTTTGAGCCGGCCGCACCGGACTGTGATGCCATACACATCAGCGTGGTGGGTGTGGGTGGCTGCGGCGGCAATACCGTCAACCTGCTGGCCGACAGCGCCCTGCCGCTGCACGTGAATATCGTGGCCATGAATACCGATGCCAAGGCCCTGCAGCAGAGCCGGGTCGGCACCCTGCAACTGGGCAAGATCCTGACCCGGGGCCTGGGCGCCGGCGCCGAGGCCGAGGTGGGCCGCCGCGCCGCCGAAGAGAGCCTGGCCGAGATCCGCGCCCAGTTGAAAGGCGCGGATTTGTGTTTTATTACCGCCGGCATGGGCGGTGGCACCGGTACCGGCGCCGCCCCCGTGGTGGCCCAGGTGGCCCGCGAGCTGGGCATCATGACGGTGGCCATCGTCACCCGGCCATTCGGCTTCGAGGGCAAGAAACGGGCCCGGGCGGCGGAGCTGGGGCTCGAGGCCCTGGCCGACCAGACCGATGCCCTGCTGGTGCTGCCCAACGACTACCTGCTCAAGGTACTGGGTGCCCGCACCCCGCTGCTGGCCGCCTTCAGCGAAAGCAGCAGGGTGATCCAGAACGCGGTGAAGGGGCTGGCGGACATCATCGGCCAGACCGGCCTTATCAATATCGACTTCGCCGACGTGCGCACCATCATGCGTCAGCAGGGCAAGGCGGTGATGGGCATCGGTATCGGCCACGGGGAAAACAAGGTGGAAGACGCCACCCTGCAGGCCCTGAACAACCCGCTGCTGGAAAAAGTCGAGCTGGAGCGGGCCCGGGGCGTGCTGCTCAACGTGGTGGCGTCCATGGACATCGGCCTGGACGACTTCCAGAAAATCGGCGACCGGGTGGCGGAGTGCGTGGGTGAGGACGCCACCGTGGTGTCCGGTATCAGCCTGGATCCCAACCTCACCGACAGCATCCAGGTCACCATGATCGCCACCGGCATCCAGCCGCCGCAGGAAACCCTGGCTCCGTCCCAGAGCCGGGAGCGGGCGCAGCCGGCCCCCGCGGAAAACGCCCCCCAGGGTCTCGATATCCCGGCCTTCCTGCGCCAGCGGCAGCAGTGAGGCAGGCAAGAAAAAGGGCAAGCCGATAAGGGCTTGCCCGCGATGAAGAATACCAGTTGATTATCCGGGTCACCAACCCGGATAACTGAACTTCGAAAGCAATCTAGGGTCTCGGGCGCTATTTAATCGCCAGGAACCGCAAAAACCCAGCAGTGATTATTGATTGTTTGATATCGCTCGCGTTATTCGGGCTCAACGCGGTGAAAGCGTGACCCCTCTCACACCCTGGGCCGCCAGGTCCACCCACACCAGGCGGTGATCCGAGCTGACGGCGCGATCGGGCCAGCCCCGGTTCCAGAACAGATCGGCCTGGGCATGGCCCGGCGGCAGCCAGAATACCCCGCTGGCCAGGGCCTGCAGACCGCGTCCGGGCAACACATAGTCGAGCCGCAGCCCCTGGCTGTGGGTCCAGTGGCGGGGCGAGCCCCGGCGTGCCCCCACCCCTTTCAGGCCGAAACCGCCACGGGAGCCCGGCCGCAGGCGCCCCAGGGCCACGCTGCGGTTGAGCACGGGATCGGCCAGCAGCGCCTGGATGGCGTCGCGGAAACCGTCGCCATCCAGCGGATCCGCGTTCAGATCGCCCAGGATCACGAAATCGGCCCCCGCTTCCAGGCCGCCGCGCTGCCCGGCATCGTCGATCAGGTAATCGCCCCGCCCCGGGCGGACATAGTCGTGCCACAGCCGCAGCTCGTCGTGATTGCGGCAGCTGTTGCGCCGCTCCGTCCCTTCGTCGATGGGCGGCGCCGGATGGCAAGCCAGCAGGTGCAGCACCCGGCCGTTGGGCAGTTGCACCGGCAGATCCAGGTGATTCTTGGACGACAGCGGCAGTACCTCGAGCGCCGCCGGCGAATAGTAGGGCCCGGCCTCGGTCCGGGGCAGCAGGGCATTCGGCATGTCCCGCCACAGAAAACGACGAAAGCTGCGCAACCGCGTCACCAGCAGCGGAAAACGAGACAGCACGGCAAAACCGTACTGGCCGTGGAAGGCCCCAAAGCCCAGTCCGTCTTCCGGCAGCCGAGGCTCGCCCTCGCCATGCAGCCGGACCGGCGCCAGCAGGCCGGTATTGGTGGCCGCCAGATAGACGTAGGGATAGTCGATGCCGTCTTCCCCCGCCGCCAGGAAGCGCTGGCAGAACAGCCGCAGGGGCCGGTAGTCCCGGCCTTCGCCGTCGTGATCGAACTCGTTCAGCAGCACCACATCCGGCCGGATACGCCGCAGGATACGGCCGATGTTGTGCATCTGGCGGCTGCCTGCCCCGGCGATGTCGGCGGCCAGTTGCCCCGGCATCCGCCGATCCAGGGCCACATTGAAGCTGGCGATACGTATTTTCTGCACGGGACTCATGGGCTACTTGCCTTTACCGGTCAAACTGTCATCATCTTGGCTTTAACAGCTGTTTTTCAGGGAGGAAAACAATGTTTAGCATACTGGTATCGACGTCGCTGGCCCTGTTCGGCCTGCTGTACCTGCTGCGCCGCCAGCAGGAAAGCTTCTGCATCCGCATCGAAGGCATTCATCTTAATGTAAAACGGGGCCGTCCGCCCCAGGCGCTGCTGAGCCATTGCCAGCAGCTGATGCAGGACGCCCGTACCCTCAAGGGCACCATCCGCGGAGTCAAGAAAGGCAGCGGCATCACCCTGAGCTGCTCACGCAGTATTCCCGCCTCCTATCGCCAGGATATCCGCCTGTTCTGGCAAAAACAGCCGCAACCCGAGCCGTCGGTCAGAACATGACCTTCGCCACCGGGCCGGCCGGCGGCGGAGTCACGGAAATTCCCCCACGGCTCTTGACCTGAACCGCATTTCCCGCTTTGCTGGGAGTATTATTCATCATGAGGCCAAACCATGAAATTGTACCCCCTGTTGCTGTGCGCCCTGCTGGCCGCCTGTGCCGGCAAGCCCCCCGCGGAGCAAAGCAAGGAGCCGGCCACCCCGGCCGACAGCGGTACCTCCACATCCCAGACCGATGTCGTGCCCAAGGGCGAGTTTACCCAGATCGATATCAGCCGCTCTCAGCAGGCAATGGAGTCCATTACCGGCGGCCAGGCGGAAACCATCAACGAGGTGCTGAAAAGCCCCAACGATTATGCTCCGCCGGTGCTGTACCTGATTTCCGCCATCATGTTCGACAACGACTATCAGGACCAGGCCACCTTCTGGTATTACGCAGCCCAGCTGCGGGCGCGCAGCGATGCCAACAAGTCCGGCGATAAAACCACCCACGGCGCCGTCAGCCAGCTGAACCAGCGCTTCGGCAGCCGGATCAACCCCTACGCCCTGAGCAACCCGGACCGCCTGGCGGGCATAGTGGGTCAGGTACTGGAGTGGGACAGCCAGCAAAGCCGCAATTACGACCCGCGCTGGATCGCCCTGCAGGGCCAGGACGTGATTAATGAAACCCAGGTCAATTTCGCCCCCCGCGACAAGTGGCCGGAGATCGATGCCCTCACCCGCAGCCAGTATCGCCAGGGTCTGGAGCAGGCGCTGGCCGAACTGCGCGAACGCCAGCCCGAGTAACAGCCCGAACCAACAGTCTGACATCCCGGTCTTTACCGGGATGTTTGTTTTTGGGTCCGTGCTCGCCGGCAGGCATGACTATCATCGCCGTTTATGATAGATAAATTAGGTACTTACTAAAAAACAACGCACGCCCCCTTTACTTGCAGCACGCCGATATCACTGGAGAGCACACCGATGAACAGCACACCACACCCCCCGGTCAAGGTCTGGGACTGGTCCATCCGGTTTTTTCACTGGAGCCTGCCGGTACTGCTGTTCCTGCTGTGGCGCTCCGCCGGCGAAGACATGGATCGGCATATGCAGCTGGCCCGGATCATGCTCGGGCTGCTACTGTATCGCCTCCTCTGGGGCTTCGTCGGGACCCCCTACGCCCGCTTCAGCCACTTCGTCTACCATCCGGGACACATCATCGCCTACCTGCGCGCCTCGTTAACCCCGGCGAAACCGGTGTACCTCAGCCACAATCCGCTGGGCGGCATCATGGTGCTGGCCCTGCTGGGCACCCTGCTGTTCCAGGCCAGCACCGGCCTGTTCGCCACCGACGACATCTTCTACAACGGCCCCTTGTACGACAGCGTGTCCGGCGCCACCGCAAGCTGGATGACCCAATGGCACAAGAGCTGGTTCTACCAAGGATTGCTGGTACTGGTCGGCCTGCACCTGATGGCGGTGGGGCTTTATAAACTGCGGGGCGAGGCGCTGGTCGGAGCCATGATCACCGGCCACAAGGCGCCGGAGCCCGGCAAGGTGGCCGACCGGCTCGCCCTCCGGCCGCAGGCCTTCCCCTGGCTCAGGTTCGCCGCCGCCGTCGCCCTGTCCTGCGGGCTGGTGTGGCTGATTTTCGACGGGCTTTAACCTAAAAGGAGCCTTCCGGCTCCTTTGTCTGCTTACTGGCGGTAGTCGTCGTGACAGCTCTTGCAGCTCTGCATCACCTTGGCCACCGCCGGGCGGGCCTCGGCGGCATCGAAGCCGGGCTGACCCGACACCTCGATCAGCTCCTGCAGCGCCGTGCCCAGGTTCTGGCCCTTGGCCTGGAAACCGTCCATATCATCCCACGCCTGCGGCAGAATATTGCTGTCGGACACTTCCCGGGTCTCGGGAAAATAGGTTTCCCCCAGCAAGCTGGCCGCATTGCCCAGGTTCACCGCCCGCTGATGCAGGGCAACGGCGTCAAAGTCGATGTCCCCTTTCACCATGGCCCCCATAACCTTGGTCTGGGCGCTCATCACCTGATAAATGGACTGGCGATATTTTACCGCATCATCCGGCTTGAACAGCTGATCCTGGGCGGTAGCGGCGGTGGCGAACAGGCTGGTGGCGACGGCGATCATCAGTGTCTTTTTCAACATTGCAGTGCTCCTTGGTGACATTGGCTGGGTGCTCAAAAGGCACCCTTTTTAATTAGCGTTCAACGATATTACAGCGCATCCCCCAGATCCACCACCAAGGTGGTAAAGCGGGCACCGGATGGAAACATCCCGAATAGTACCGAAAGAGTCCGCCTTTGTTTTTATCCGGCAGCGCAGGCCGCGACCCGGAAAAAGCATGACGCGCTTGCACGACAGCCGGATGACAACGCCATCCCGTCTTTCTACCCGCAACGGTGTCCTCCCCGCCCCTGAATATTCATCGCCCAAGGAATGGTTAGTGAACGATTCAATTTACATGAATCTCACCTTGTTTAGCGGTGTGCTTATGGTGAAAAACCGCCGACACACGAAGCAAAAACCACACTAAACCCCATTCAAAAAGAACAAAAAATCAGCAAATAAAATGAACGGGCACCTTAAAAAGATAGAGATACATAGAAAAACCAATGAATTACATATTTTCCCTGGGTTTGGCGACCACAGAAAAAACCACAACACTTGATTATTTTGACTCTAACCTTTAGCCTTATTTTTATTGAACGGTCAATCAGCGAAAAATATGCCTATCGTCGGAGTACAGGAAACACGCAAGCAGCAGCTGATCGAGGCCACCCTGGCCTCGGTGGCCGAGTACGGCCTGCAGCACACCACCATCAACAGCATCAGCCGGCTGGCGGGGATGTCGTCGGGCATCATCAGCCACTATTTCGGCGGCAAGCAGGGGCTGATTGAGGCCACCGTCCGGCAACTGCTGGATGAGCTGAAACAGGCACTGCTCAGCCGCGCCAGCGCCGACATCGCCCCGCAGCAGCGGCTGCTGCGGATAGTGGAAGCCAACTTCACCGAGTTCCAGCGCTCGCGTCCGGCCACCAAAACCTGGCTCAGCTTCTGGGCCCAGGCCATGCACGACCCCGGCCTGGCCCGGCTGCAACACATCAACAGCCAGCGGCTGCTCAGCAACCTGCGCTATTCCTTCCGCCCCCTGCTGGGGCCGGAGCAGGCCAAGATTGCCGCCCGCCAGACCGCCGCCCTGATCGACGGCTTCTGGCTGCGCAGCGCCCTGAGCGAATCGCCGGAAGCCGACTTCCGCGACGCCGAGGCCCTGTGCAAAACCTTTATCGATAACCTGTTACAGCAGTACGGAGTCAAAGCATGTCATTGATGCGCTACCAGAATTTTGTCGACGGCCGCTATGTGGCCAACGAATCCGGCGACACCTTCACCGTGGTCAATCCCGCCACCGGCGAGGTCATCTATGAAGTGGAAGTGGCCGACGAGCTGATCAAGGAGCAGGCCATCGCCTCCGCCCGCCGCGGCTTCGCGCAGTGGTCGGCCCTGACCGGCATGGAGCGCGCCCGCATCCTGCACAAGGCCGTGGCCCTGCTGCGCGAGCGCAACGACGAGCTGGCCCGCATCGAGGTGCTGGACACCGGCAAACCCTGGCAGGAAGCCTCGGTGGTGGACGTGGTCACCGGCGCCGACAGCATCGAGTTCTTCGCCGGGCTCGCCCCGGCCATCGAGGGCAACCAGCAGAGCCTGGGCGGCGATTTCTACTATACCCGCCGGGAGCCGCTCGGCATCTGTGCCGGCATCGGCGCCTGGAACTACCCGCTGCAGATCGCCTGCTGGAAGGCCGCCCCGGCGCTGGCCTGCGGCAACGCCATGATCTTCAAGCCCTCGGAGGAAACCCCCCTGGGCGCGCTCAAGCTGGCCGAGATCTTTATCGAAGCCGGGGTGCCCGCCGGGGTGTTCAACGTGGTACAGGGCGACGGCGCCGTGGGTGCCTGGCTGACCCGGCACCCGGACATCGCCAAGGTGTCCTTCACCGGCGAGGTGGGCACCGGCAAGAAGGTGATGGCCGCCGCCGCCGGCTCGCTGAAGGACGTGACCATGGAGCTGGGCGGCAAGTCGCCGCTGATCATCTTCGACGACGCGGATCTGGACGACGCCGTGTCCGCCGCCATGCTCGGCAACTTCTACACCCAGGGCGAGATCTGCACCAACGGTACCCGGGTGTTCGTGCATAACGACATCTACCCGGCCTTTATGGAGCGGCTGCTGGCGCGCACCCGCAACAACATGGTGGCCGGCGACCCGCTGGATCCGGCCACCAACTTCGGCGCCCTGATCTCCAAGGCCCACTACGACAAGGTGCTGGGCTATATCCAGAAGGGCGTGGAAGAAGGCGCCACCCTGGTCCACGGCGGCGAAGCCCTGCGTCCGGCCTCGGCCCCCAACGGCTACTTCGTGGCGCCCACCATCTTCACCGACTGCCGCGACGACATGACCCTCTGCCGGGAAGAGATCTTCGGCCCGGTGATGTCGGTGCTGACCTTCGAGGACGAGGAAGAGGTGGTGGCGCGCGCCAACGACACCGACACCGGCCTGGCCGCCGGCGTCTTTACTCAGGACATCCGCCGGGCGCACCGGGTCATCCACCGGCTGCAGGCGGGCATCTGCTGGATCAACGCCTACGGCGCCTCCCCCGCCGAGATGCCGGTGGGCGGCTACAAGCTGTCCGGCATCGGCCGGGAAAACGGCCTGGCCACCCTGCATCACTACACCCAGCTGAAGGCGGTGTACGTGGGCATGAACAAGCTGGAAAGCCCGTTTTAAGGGCCAGCCCGTAGGGTCGACTTCAGTCGACCAGGGACGGCCCATTGAAATGGGCCCGACAGCACACAGCGGGAGCGACCTGGCCCCGTAGGGTCGACTTCAGTCGACCAAATCCAGACGAGGTAACGCAATGAATAACGTATTCGACTATATCATCGTGGGCGCGGGCTCGGCCGGCTGCGTGCTGGCCAACCGCCTCACCGAGGACGGCCAGCACACCGTGCTGCTGCTGGAAACCGGCGGCAGCGACAAGAGCATCTTCATCCAGATGCCCACCGCCCTGTCCATCCCCATGAACACCAAGAAGTACGCCTGGCAGTTCGAGACCGAGCCCGAGCCCTTCCTGGATAACCGTCGCATGCACTGCCCGCGCGGCAAGGTACTGGGCGGCTCTTCCTCCATCAACGGCATGGTCTACGTGCGCGGCCACGCCCGCGACTTCGACGAATGGCAACAGCACGGCGCCGAGGGCTGGGACTACGCCCACTGCCTGCCCTATTTCAAGAAGGCCGAAAGCTGGGCCTTCGGCGGCGACGACTACCGCGGCGACCAGGGGCCGCTCGGGGTCAACAACGGCAACCGGATGCAAAACCCGCTGTACCAGGCCTTTGTGGACGCCGGGGTGGAAGCCGGTTACTTCCACACCGCCGACTACAACGGCCGCCAGCAGGAGGGCTTCGGCCCCATGCACATGACGGTAAAGAACGGCGTACGCTGGTCCACCGCCAACGCCTACCTGCGCCCGGCCATGGGCCGCGCCAACCTGACCGTGATCACCCACGCCCTGGTGCACCGGGTGCTGCTGGACGGCAAGCGGGCGGTGGGGGTGCGCTATGAGCGCAACGGCCAGGTGCAGGAGGTGCGGGTCAGCAAGGAGGTCATCCTCAGCGCCGGCCCCATCGGCTCGCCGCACCTGCTGCAGCTCTCCGGCATCGGTGCCAGGGAGGCCCTGGAATCGGCCGGCATCGAACTCAAACACGAACTGCCCGGGGTGGGCGAGAACCTGCAGGACCACCTGGAGTTCTACTTCCAGTTCCGCTGCAAGCAGCCGATTTCGCTCAACGGCAAGCTGGATTGGTGGAACAAGTTCCTGATCGGCAGCCGCTGGCTGCTGAAGAAGGACGGCCTGGGCGCCACCAACCACTTCGAGTCCTGCGGCTTTATCCGCTCGAAAGCCGGGGTGGAATGGCCCGATCTGCAGTACCACTTCCTGCCCGCCGCCATGCGCTACGACGGCCGCGAGGCCTTCGCCGGCCACGGCTTCCAGGTGCATATCGGCCACAACAAGCCGAAGAGCCGGGGTTTCGTGCAGGTGGCCAGCGCCGACCCCAAGGCCGCACCGCGCATCCGTTTCAACTACCTGGAGCACGAGGAAGACCGCGAAGGCTTTCGCGCCTGCGTGCGCCTGACCCGGGAGATCATCAACCAGCCGGCGATGGACCCCTACCGGGACGCGGAAATCCAGCCCGGTGAACAGGTCAGGACGGACGAGGAGATCGACGCCTTCGTGCGCCGGTCGGTGGAAAGCGCCTACCACCCCTCCTGCTCCTGCCGCATGGGCACCGACGACCTGGCGGTGGTGGACCCGGAAGCCAAAGTGCGCGGCATCAAGGGCCTGCGGGTGGTGGACTCCTCCATCTTCCCCACCATTCCCAACGGCAACCTCAACGCCCCCACCATCATGGCGGCGGAGCGGGCCGCAGATCTGATCCGGGGCAAGGCGCCGCTGGCTCCCTCCACCGCCGAGGTGGGCATGGACCAGGAGTGGCAACGCCGCCAGCGGGCCAACAGCCCCAAGCGCAATATTGCCTGAATAAAAAAGTGTTGAGCGTCCTTTCAGTCTTTAACTATCGCAATCGGTGGCGCCACGCCGCCACCGGCCCCGCGATACTTAAGGCCTGACTCGCGTCTCACATTGTTGCTCGGAGTACGAACGAGGAGGATGGCGGGTACAGCTAAGCCGACCCTCCGCTTCAGGGACGAAGCGGCGGAGCGTACAGGGATGTATTCACAGCGCGTCGGCGTGCTGAACCCGCCAGCCTCCGGATATTCCGGCTCTGCCAGCAATGGGGCGCAAGCGGACTGCTCCTTGTGTTGTTCAACCAAAGGAGAAGTACCCGTGTTTTTTATCGATATGGAAATAAACGGAGGGGTTAACGCATGACCGCTCTACTGTCCGCAGGGATCCTGTTCACCTTCGCCGCCATCGCCCTGGTGCTGTACAAATGGGGCAATATCCGCTGTATCGGCGTGACCCCGGTACGCACCTTCACCTTTATCGCCATCCTGTTCACTTCGGGGCTGGACGTGGGGCTGATCATGTTTCCGCTCACCGAATTCGCCGGCTACGCGGATCTGGCCGCCAGCCCGGAATACGGCTTCGCCAACCCGCTGGCCATCGAGTTCGGCTTCTGGGGCTTTCTGATCTGGGGCTTCTACTTCCTCACCTGCTTCTATTTCTGCGTGATCGAACCCCGGGTCGGCTTCTTCGAGCTGCCGCTGGTCAAGTTCATCAACAACGTGGTGATCATCGGCACCTGCGCCTTTACCGCCTTCCTGCTGCTGAGCAACCTGCCCTGGTACCTGCCCGGCCTGGGCGACGGCGAGACCATCGTGGCCAGCTTCTACCTGATCGTGCTGCTGGTGATCGCCGCCTCCGTGCACTCCAGCACCAGCCTGCGCTACGTGAAGATCCTGAGCCTCGGCACCAGCTGGCTGTTTATCGGCCTGATCGCCCTGATGTGGGGCGGTGCCTTTATCGGCAACGGCGGCATCGACGAGTTCGCCGGCACCTTTGCCCTGGTGGGCGACTACTTCGGCAATATTCACCGCTTCGTGCTGCCGCTCAACGACTACCACGAGTTCTACCTGTTCTGGTGGTTTTCCTGGAGCATCATGATCGGCCAGTTCACCGCCCGCTTCGTCGGCGGCCTGCGCACCTGGCAACTGCTGGCGGCCATGCTGGGGTTTCCGTCCGTCGCCATCGCCACCTGGTTCAGCGTGCTCTACTACTTCCACGACAACGGCCTGACCACCGCCGGCTTCTACAACTGGGCCATGGTGGTGGTGGGCATCACCATGGTGGTGAACTCGCTCGACTCGCTGATCCGGCTGTACACCGACAACCTCAACCTCACCGTGGCCCGGCTGGGCAAGGTGCGCTACTTCCTCGGCAACCTGACGGCCCTGTGCGGCCTGACCCTGCTGTTCCAGCTCGACTTCCTGCAGATACAGTGGGTCGGCGCCCTGGTCATCGGCCTGTTCTTCGCCTGCGGCACTTACATCGTCGCCAAAAAGCGCGACACCGTGCTGGCCATCGCCGGCTCGCCCAAGGCCAACCGCATCGACTACCGCAAGATAGAGCTGGCCAACTGAACACCGCCGCCATGGCCGCCGCTCAGCGGCGCCTGAGCCGCTCGACGATAATGCCGCCCTGGCCGTCGAGCCGGCCGCGCACCTGCACATAGTCGCCCGGCCGGGGCGACTTGTCGATGCGGGTGTCGGCGCCGATCCGCAGCGGCACCCCGTTCAGCAGCCAGCCCGGCTCCAGCACCCCGTGCAGCCGTATCCGGGCCCCGGCCGTCATGCCGGCCGGGCGCCCTTCGGCATCGCGGGCGCCCTGGGCTATCCAGTCTTCCACCAGTTGGGCCTCCTCTTCGGTCAGAAAGGGCGGGCCGTCGTAGGGCATGCGTGGCCGGGCCTGGCCGCGGATGCGGTGCAGCAGCTCGCTGGCCCGGGGATGGCCGGGCACCACCCGTGCCCGCTCGCCGGTGGCCAGCACCTCCCGGTAGGAGGTCAGCCGCAGTTGCTCGGGGGCCGGACCCATCAGCCCGTTCTCGGTGTGGCACTTGACGCAGTAGCGGGCGAACAGCGGCGCCACATGCCGGTAGGTCACCGCTTCGCCGGCGGCGGGCCGTTCCGGCACCACCTCGGGCACGGCCACTGGCGCTCCCTCGGGCAGGCCGTTAGCCACCCAGGCCTCCAGCGCCGCAATCTCGCCGTCGCTGAGGAAAGGCGGCCCGGTCAGCGGCATGCGCGGCTGGCGGCTGCCCTTCACCCGGTGGATAAGCTCGCTCTGCTCCGGCTGGCCCGCCACCACCACGGGCCCCTTGCTGCTGCCCTCGAGCAGGGCCTGGTAGCTGTCCAGCCGCAGCCCGAGCGGCGCGTTTTCGCCGGAATGACACATCAGGCAACGCTCGGCGAACAGCGGCACCAGATCGGCGTAGCTGGGCGTGGGCTGCGCCCGGGGGGAGAGTGGCCAGGCCAGCAGGCCGAGCATGAACAGGGCCGGCAGTCGGCCGGCCCCGAGACCATGGAGTGTGGTGTGGATCCCTGTCATGGCGGGCACATCCTATGCCGGGGTGGTGTATCAAGCTTAGCCGCTCAGCAGGCTAAATTCCGGCGCCGCCGGGAGCCGCCGTGTCGTCCGCCTCCGCCGGGCCCACCCACATGAAGGGATTGTGCGCTACTTCCCACAGGTGGCCGTCCGGATCGGCGAAGTAACCGGAATAGCCGCCCCAGAACACCGGCTGCCCGGGCTTGACCAGGGTGGCGCCGGCGGCCACCGCCTCGGCCAGCAGCGCATCCACCTCGCCGGGCGAGGTCACGTTGTGGGCCAGGCTGAAACCGGCGAAGCCGCCGCCCTCGGCGGGCACCCCCGCATCCTCGGCCAGCGCCTCGCGGCCGTACAGCCCCAGCCAGCTGCCGTTGAGATTGAAAAAGGCCACCGTCGGCGGCGAGTCCAGCTGCGGCAGCCCCAGCGCCCGGTAAAACGCCACCGAGCGCGCCAGGTCGCGCACCCCCAGGGTAATCATGCTGATCCGTGGTTGCATAAACGCCTCCGCGTTATCCGTTGAGAAGGGGCAGCGACTGCAGCATCCGGGCCCCCGGCGCCGACAGCAGCCAGGCCAGGGCGAGCAGGTTCAGCGCCACCGTCAGCCAGAACACCACCCGGAACGAGGTCTTGCGCGACTTGTGCCGCAGCCGGTGCTGGGCCACCAGGGCACCGGGCCAGCCGCCGAACAGCGCCAGCAGGTGCAGGGTGCTCTCCTTGGTGCGCCACTGATCCTGCCGCGCCGCCTGCTTGTCCAGGGCATAGGCCAGGTAGGCGGCCAGGCTCAGGCCCAGATACCATGCCGGCGGCCACCATGAGGTGACCCCCAACCAGGCGAGGGCGATCAGCACCAGGGCGAAAAACAGGATAAAGCCCAGGTAGTCGGTATCGCCGTCCGCCCGCTGGCCCTGCGGCAACACCCGCAGCGCCTGCGGCCGGCCCCGGTCGTCCTGGCCCAGCTCGTAGCTCACCGGCTCGTTGTCGGCGGGCCGGCGCTTCGCCGCAAACGCCCTGATATGCACAAAGATCCGTTCCCCACCGTCTTCGGGGGTGATAAAACCGAAACCCTGTTCGTCTTTCCATTGGCTGATGATGCCCTGATAACGCTTGCCCATAGATGAAGTTCCCGCCGCTGTAACCAATTTCCGCACCATGTTGGCCGGCGAACTGCCGCCAAGTCATAACCCCTCTCATCCAAAACAAAAGAGGTTAAGGCTTAACGCATTGGGCCAACAACTGTACGAAAAAGTCACTACCCCGCCGGCGGGCAAACTCGATATTGCGCTCGGGGATGGACTCGGGCTGATCGTACTTGGCCAAGGCCTGTTCCATGCTGGCTTCGCGAATAATGTGCAGGGTGGGATAGGGCGAGCGGTTGGTGTAGTTGGCCGCGTCGTCCTGGGGTTCGCCTTCAAAGCAATAATCGGGATGAAAACTGGCCAGTTGATAGCGTCCCTCGTAGCCCTGTTCGCCCAGCAGGGCATCTGCCAGGTCCACCAGATCCAGGTAGGGATAAAAGCCCTCGAAACCCTGCGGAATAATCACCAGTGTGGTTTCCACCTCCGGCTGTTCGTCCAGCAAATGGAGTTCGGCCATCAGCGCTTCCAGCACCGCCGCCGGCTGCGGCTCGTCAACCACCACATAACGGATGCTGCCGCGCTCGACTTCCTGCCGGGCGAAGGGGCAGAGGTTGTATTTCATGATCACCTGCCTGACCCAGTTTTCGGTATGGGCAATGGGTTGTTCTGACATTGGCACTCTCTCTTGCTCTGTTGATAAAAACCGGGCAACGGGTCACTAGAGTATAGGCAGCAGGGCGATGCCCAGGCCGCGGGCGCCCGGCCCAGATAAGCGGGCGCGGCGCGCAGACAGGTGTTCACCCGTATCAGTCGGCGGGCGATCAACTGGGGATCCGGCTGGCGGCTGAAACGCAGGACCACGTTCACGAAACTGCGCACCGCTTCCAATCGCTCCGTGACACCCCTCGGTAATTGGATCTTTTTATGAAACAAAGTCTCTTATTAACGCCATAATCTGTCGATGTACAGCCCCCATTGTCCGGTCCGATTTTTTCGGTGGCCATGGCGCAACGGCAAAGGGGTCTTTAGAATGGCCGACTGCTAAAAAGGAGAGCCCACGGATTGGACACGGCCCGTCATCATCAGTCCGATCACCGCCAGCGCCTTGCGGCCTGGCTGGGCCTGCTGGCGACCCTGCTGCTCTACCTGGCGCCCCTGGCCTCCCAGGCCGTGGCCCGGCACCACAGTCTCCACGCCGGCCACCAGGGGCACCACCCTGCCCCGGCCCAGCCCACAGCCCCGCAACACAGCGACCATGCCGTGGCCCACGAGCTGTGCGGCTACTGTACCCTGCTCGGCCAGCTGTCCTGGCTGGCCGTTTCGGCCCAATCGCTCAAGCCGGCGCCCCCCACCGGGTGGACGCCGGTCCTGCCGCCCCCGTCCCTGGTGGCGTTGCTCGCCCATCCGGCCTTCCGGCCCCGGGCCCCTCCCGCTCCATAATGCCTGGGTAAACCACCTCCCGTTCCGCCCCGATGCGCGATCATGCGGGAAGGGACGCTTTGACCGCCGCCCGGGCCCCGCCATGGGCGGCCCAAGACGACGCCCGCCGCTGCCGGCAGTTTGAGCCGAGGTTCGAACCGGCGCAGCGTGCCCACGAGTTTCAAGGACGCATTATGTCATTCAACAAAAAACCGGGTGGTTCCGGCAAGGGCGCGGGCTCCGCCGCCCTGATCGCCTTTCTCGCCCGTTTGCATTTCTACATCGGCCTGTTCGTCGGCCCCTTTATCCTGGTGGCGATCGTCACCGGCACCCTCTACGTGCTCACGCCCCAGATCGAGACCCGGCTCTACGCCGGGCAACTGACGGCCGAAGCGACCGGCACCCCGCATCCCCTGGCGGCACAGATCACCGCCGCCCAGGCCGCCACCGGGGACGACGCCCGGCTGTTCGCGGTGCGCCCGGCGCCGCAGCCGGGCAGCACCACCCGGGTGATGTTCAGCGGCCCGGAGCTGGGTGAATCGGAAAGCCGGGCCATTTTTGTCGACCCGGTTTCCCTCGCCATCCGGGGTGATCTGACGGTGTACGGCACCAGCGGCATACTGCCGTTTCGCACCACCCTCGACTACCTGCACCGCAACCTGCTGCTGGGGGATCTCGGCCGCCACTACAGCGAGCTGGCGGCGTCCTGGTTGTGGATTGCGGCCCTGAGCGGCGTCATGCTCTGGTTGCTGGGCATGCGCCCGGGAAAGGCGGCCGCCGGCCGCAACGGCCAGCTGCGCCTGCGCCGGCTGCACGGCCTGACCGGGTTGTGGATAGTCCTGGGCCTGCTGTTCTTTTCCGCCACCGGCCTGACCTGGTCGAAATGGGCCGGGGATCGTATCGGCGCCCTGCGCACCACCATGGGCTGGGTGACGCCGTCGGTGTCGACGCAGCTGAACACCGCCACCCTGGCCCCGGCCGCCGGCGCCCACGCCGGGCACCATCACGGCCATGAGGCGGCGCCCGCCGACACCGCGCCCGGCCTGGCCGATCCGGCCCTGTTCGACCGGATACTGGCCACGGCCCGGGCGGCGGGCATCGACGCCGATGAGCTGGAAATCCGCCCCGCCAACAGCGCGGACAGCGCCTGGCTGGTGCGCGAGGTGGACCGTTCCTGGCCCACCCAGGTCGACACCCTCGCCATCGATCCCGCCACCCTGCAGGTGACCAGCCGCGCCGACTTCGCCGAGTTTCCGCTGGTGGCCAAGCTGATCCGCTGGGGCATCGATGCCCATATGGGTATATTGTTCGGCCTGGCCAACCAGCTGCTGCTGGCCGCCTTCGGCCTGGCGCTGTCGGTGATGATAGTGCTGGGTTACCTGATGTGGTGGCGCCGTCGTCCGGCGGCCGGCAGCCTGCTGCCCCTGCTGCAGAGCTGGCAACGGCTGAGCCCGGCGGCCCGCCTCGCCAGCCTGCTGCTGGCCGTTGCCCTGGGCTGGTGCCTGCCGGTGCTGGGCGCCAGCCTGTTGCTGTTCCTGCTGATCGACCTGCTGCGCTGGCGGCGCGCCCGCCAGGCCGCGCCTCTGCCGGCCGGCACCGCCGACTGATCGCCTGGCTGGCGGCATAGTCACGGCATAGCGACGGCGGGCTCCTGGTAGGGCCCGCCGATAAACTGCACCAGGCAGAAACCGTTGCCGAAGGGGTCGCTCAGGGTGACCAGCCGGCCCCAGGAAAAGTGCCGGAGGGGACTTTCCTGACGGGCGCCGGCCGCCCTGGCCTGGCGGACCGCCCGCTCGATGTCGTCCACCACGAAGTCCAGGTGCACCGGAGTCCAGTGTCGCCGGTAGCGGCGGCGCTCGCCCCCGGCCGGGCTGCCGGCCGGCTGCTCCAGCAGGTAGAGGCGGACCCCGGCCCCGTCCAGCTCGGCCACCTGATCCCCGAACAGCCGGCGCGACAACCGCAGCGGCAAGGCCGCCTGGTAGAAGGCGATGGCCAGCTCCAGATCCGCCACGTCGATATTCACCAACACCTTCATGCCCCGTCCCTCATCGGTAGATGGCGCCTTCCTCGGCGTTCCGGCCGGGATCCGGGTCCGGCCGGCACGCCACCGCCTCGAGGGCACCGATATAGTCCGCCGGCAGCGCCGCCTCCCGGGCCCCCACCAGCACATGGTGCAGATACCAGCAGTAGGGGCGCAGGCCGGGATCACGACGGGTGGCGTAGTAGGTAAAGGCACGCCACCGCCGGCCGCCGGCGTCCTCGACCCACACCCATTTGTCGCCGTACCCTTGGCCCCGCCCTTCCACCTCGTCCAGCCGCGCCTTGCCTCCCGGCGGGAGCGCGAACACCACGCCGTGGACCCCGTCCGCCGGGTTGCCGGTTTCGGCGGCGTCGCACTTGCCCGAGCCGTCCCGCCCCACCTTGTGGAAGCAGAGCCGGTGCCCAGCAAGCCGGAAGCGGCCCAGCGGGCGGGCGCCCGGCACCCTGGCGCACAGCCGCGCCAGCGACATGTTGGATCCGTAGGCGAAGTAGTGCATGGTTTCTGCCTCCTCAGCCGGCCAGCCCGATCGCCGCCTCCCGCTGCCGCTGTTGCTGCTGGAGCCGCCACATATGGGCGTAGCTGCCGCCCAGGGCCAGCAAGGCGGCGTGGCTGCCCTGCTCGATGATGCGGCCGTCCTGCATCACCAGGATATGGTCGGCGTCCACTATGGTGGACAGCCGGTGGGCGATGACCAGGCTGCTCTGGCCGCGGGACACTTCGCGGATGGCCTGCAGAATGCTTTGCTCGGCGCGGCTGTCGAGCGACGAAGTGGCCTCGTCGAACACCAGTATCGGCGGCCGCTTGAGGATGGTGCGGGCGATGGCCACCCGCTGCTTTTCGCCGCCGCTGAGCTTGAGCCCGCGCTCGCCCACCAGGGTGTTGACCCCCTCCGGCAATTTGGCGATAAAGCCGTCCAGGTGCGCCAGGCGGATGGCCTCGTTCACCTCTTCCTCGCCGGCGTCGATGCGGCCGTAGCGGACGTTGTCGTAGATGGAGGCGTTGAACAGCACCGTATCCTGCGGCACGATGCCGATGGCCCGGCGCAGGGACTCCTGGGTGACGGTGCGGATGTCCTGGCCGTCGATCAGCACGGCGCCCTGGTTCACGTCGTAGAAGCGGAACAGCAGCTTGACCAGGGTGGACTTGCCCGAGCCGCTGGCCCCCACCACCGCCAGCTTCTGCCGGGGCCGCAGGGTAAAGCTCACCCCGTCCAGTATCTGCCGGTCCGGCCGGTAACCGAAGCCCACCCCGCGAAACTCGATCTCGCCTCGCGACACCCGCAATTCGGGCGCTTCGGGCGCATCCTTGATGCCGGGCTCCCGGCGCAGCAGCGCGAACATGCGCTCGATATTGGCGAGCGACCCCTTCATCTCCCGGTAGACGAAGCCCAGGAAGTTGAGCGGCATAAACAGCTGCATCATAAAGGCGTTGATCAGCACGAAGTCGCCCAGGGTCATGTTGCCCTGCACCACATGGTGGCCGGCCAGCACCATCATGGCGGTCATCGCCAGGGCGATGATCAGCGCCTGGCCGCCGTTGAGCGCGAACAGGGTCAGCCGGTTCTTGCGCCGGGCCTCTTCCCATTCGGCCAGATCCCGGTCGTAATGCTCGGCCTCGAAGCCCTCGTTGTTGAAATACTTGACCGTTTCGAAGTTGAGCAGACTGTCCACCGCCCGGGAGTGGGTTTGCGAGTCCGCCTTGTTGGCGGCGCGCACATAGCCGGTGCGCCAGTCGGTGGCCAGCACCGACCAGCCCACGTACAGCACCACCGCCACCAGGGTGATCAGCGCGAACCAGGCCGGGTAGTTGAGCAGCAACAGCCCCACCACCAGGCCGATTTCCAGCAGGGTGGGCACGATGTTGAACACCATGAAGCGCAGCAGAAAGCCCACCCCGGTCACGCCCCGCTCTATGTCCCGCGACAGGCCGCCGGTGCTGCGGTTGAGGTGAAAGTCCAGCTCCAGCCGGTGCAGGTGGTTGAACACCCCGAGGCCGATGCGGCGCATGGCCCGCTCGGTGACCCGGCCGAACAGGGCGTCGCGGATTTCACCGAACAGCACGTTGGCGAGGCGCGCGGCGCCGTAGGCCAGCAGCAGCCCGAGCGGCAGCACCAGCACCGGGTTGGCGGCGGCGTCCATGGCGTCCACCGCGTATTTGAGCAGAAAGGGCAGACCCACGCTGGCCAGCTTGGCCGCCACCAGGCAGCCCAGGGCCAGCCCGATGCGGCCCTTGTAGTCCAGCAGGTAGGGGATCAGGGTTTTCAGGGTGCGGATATTGAACGGGGTGTCGTCCATATCCGGATGCCAGGAGCCGTGTCGCATGATGCATGCCTGTGAAGAGGGAACGGGAATACGTTCATCATAACCCCTGCCGCGCCCCGAGGATAACCGCCACCGCCCGCTACTCCGCCGGCGGCGGCCCGCCCCGGCCGAACCGCTCCCGGTACACCGAGGGCGGCAGGCCGACCCGGGCGCGAAAGGCCACCCGGAAGCTCTCCGCCGAGCGGTAGCCGCACAGCTCGGCGATGCGTTCGCTGCCGAGCCCGGTGCTCTCCAGCAGCTCCCGCGCCCGGGCCAGGCGCTCGTGCTGCAGCCAGGCCTTGGGCGCCATGCCCGTGGCCTCGGTAAAGCGCCGCAGAAAGGTGCGCTCGCTCATGGCCGCCCGCTCGGCCAACTGGCGCACCGCCAGCGGCTGGTCCAGCCGCTCCCGCGCCCACTGCATGACCCGCGACAGGTCGTTGCGCGGGGTGCGGCTGACCGGGGCCGGAATAAACTGGGCCTGGCCACCGGTGCGCTGGGGCGGCGTGACCAGCCGCCGGGCCACGGTGTTGGCCACCCGGGTGCCGAAGTCCCGCGCCACCAGGTGCAGGCAGGCATCGATGCCCGCCGCGCTGCCCGCCGAGGTGATCACCTGGCCGGCATCCACGTAAAGCACCTCCGGATCCACCTCGATCAGCGGAAAACGCGCCGCCAGCTCCTGCGCGTAGCGCCAGTGGGTGGTGGCGCGGCGCCCGTCGAGCAGGTCGGCGGCGGCCAGCACGAACACCCCGGAGCAGATGGACAGAATGCGCGCGCCCCGCCCGTGGGCGAGCCGCAGCGCCTGCAGCAGCCCGGCCGGGGGCGGCTCGCTGCGGCTG
This sequence comes from Zobellella endophytica, assembly GCF_003012775.1. Classification (GTDB taxonomy): domain Bacteria; phylum Pseudomonadota; class Gammaproteobacteria; order Enterobacterales; family Aeromonadaceae; genus Oceanimonas; species Oceanimonas endophytica. The sequence goes on from NZ_PXYG01000006.1 coordinate 181,752, forward strand.
CGCCAGCCCGGCACTATGATGGTGCGGGCCTCGGCCAGCGACGCCAGCCCCGCCTCCGCCAGCACCCGGATGCCGCCCATGGCCCGCAGCGGGCCCGGCTCGACCGCCACGATGCAGTGCTCGTACCAGGGAAAATCGAACTCCGGGCGCGGCAGCCCGAAGATTTCGACGGCGATGCCGAACTCGAAGGTGCAGAGGCCGTCGTAGGCCAGAATGGCCACCAGGCCGGGGGTTGCATGCATTGGCGTAAAACTACCGGTAGCTGTCTTGTTCGCCACTGTAGCACCCCGGCCGCGCGGGTTACAGTGGCCCGGTATTCACCCCACAAGGAGCACATTATGCCAAGCCTGGTCAGTACCATTGCCGCCGCCCCCGCCGCCGAGGCCCTGCGCCACTTTAGCCAACGCCTTAGCTTCGAGACCGACTGTTCGGACGTGCACGCCAGCCTGCAGGCGGGCGAGGCCGATTTCATCCTGGTGGACGTGCGCGGCCCCGCCGCCTTCGCCCTGGGCCATGTGCCGGGCGCCGTTAACATTCCCCACCGGCAGCTGAGCGCCGACACCCTGGCGGCCTACCCCAGCGACAGCCTGTTCGTGGTGTATTGCGCCGGCCCCCACTGCAACGGTGCCAACCGGGCCGCCGTGCGGCTGGCGAGCCTGGGCTACCCGGTGAAGGAGATGATCGGCGGCCTGCTCGGCTGGCAGGACGAAGGCTTCGCCCTGGCCGGGCCGGGCCAGGGCGGCACAGACCCGGGCTGCGCCTGTTAGCACCGGGCGCGGATAGCGGTCAGCGGTCAGCGGGGCGGCGGCATGATGGCCGGCGCGGCGCAGCACCGGTAATCCGCGGCCGCCGCCCGGGCCTGGCGCATCAGGCCGCCGGCGGTCAGGGCCAGGGCCGGGCGCACCGGCACCCCGGCGCCGGCCAGCACCCGGGCCACCCAGGTGTTGCAGGTGTTGAACAGGTGATAGCGGCCCTCGGCCCGGTAAAAAGCGCTGTTGCCGTACAGCCCCCGGCCGGCGTAGACAGGGCCGCCGCCGCTCCGCCGGAAGGAGGCCGACACCTGGTCCATCAGCTGCGCCAGGCCGTACTCGGAAACGGGGATCGCCAGCACCTCGCTGTGCCAGAAGTAATGCTGCGGCGGCACCGGCAGCGCCACCAGGTGGATCACGCTCGCGGAAGGCCAGAGCAGGGCCCTGAGCACCAGGCCGGCACCGATTTCCTCCGCCTGGTAGAAGGCCTGGTCGCCCCAGCCCACTTCATAAAACCGAGCGCCGGCAAAGTCCCGGCCTATCTCCGCCAGCCGGGCTTCCAGCGCGGCCGCCGGCAGCACCACCCCGGTATGCCAGCCGTGGTTGACCAGATAGAGGGTGCGTTCCTGCGCCGGAGAGCCGGGCAGGTAACGCCAGTCCCCGCCGCCGCAACCGGCGCCGAGCAGACTCAGCAGCAGGATCAACCAGGGTTTCAAGCACGACTCCAGAACGGTGGACCTGCCCTTGAGTATTGCAGATATACAGACGCAAAACGGGCCCCGAAGGGCCCGTGTGGAGGGATGATGGCTAACGTTGCATTCAGTTCCGGTTGACAACTTTTTTAGGTGACAAAGAACTTTGCGACGACGCCTAGCCCCGGCCAACCCTATGCGAGAAGTTAAATAGCTGTTCCGAATAGTAGATCAGTGGAGGCAGGGAACTCAGTCCAGTTTGTGCGATCTGATCAGTCGCCAAACATACTCAACTCGACACCCAAAGGACTGAGTTCATGCCGATCTTACCACCCCTGCCACGTCCTGAGCGACGCCGGATGCACAAAATCATTCAGACCACACCTGACAAGCAGCATGCTCGGCGAGTCATAGCGGTGCTGTTACGCCACGAACGATACACCCTTGAGAAAATACAGGAGCTGACCGGTGCCGCACGCTCTACCCTGGGCCGCTGGTTCAACTGGTACCAGGACGGCGGGCTTGATGCCTTACGCTCGCTGCCGGCAGGCCGGCCACCCGCGCTTCCTATCCGTAACATTATCATGCTGCTTCAGATGCTTATCCAGATGTCACCACAAGACTTGGGTTACCAGCGCAGTCGCTGGTCTACCGAGCTCTTTGCGATTGAAATCAATCGCTTGCTGGGTCTCGACATCGCGGCTTCCACGCTCCGCCGTTGGCTGCCTCGCGAGGGGATGGTCTGGCGTAGAGTCGCCCCCACACTGCGGATCAAGGACCCGGATTACCACAACAAAGTCGAGCAAATAAGGGCAGCGCTGGCGGGCAGCAGCCGAGATAACCCGGTGCTTTACGCCGATGAAGTCGACATCGACCTGAACCCCAAGCTGGGCGCGGACTGGATGCCACGAGGCCAACAGAAGAAGGTGGTGACCCCAGGGAAAAACGAAAAGCACTATCTGGCTGGCGCGTTGCACTCAACCACCGGGCAAGTGACCTATGTCTCTGGCCATAAAAAGAATTCTTCCCTGTTTATCGCCCTGCTGGAGGCCTTGCGGCGGCGCTATCGCCGGGCTCGGCAGATCACTCTGATCCTGGACAACTACGTGATCCACAAGAGCCGCCAGGTCCAGGCCTGGCTGGTGAAGAACCCCAAGTTCATCTTGCTCTTCCAACCGGTTTACTCACCTTGGATCAACAAGATAGAGCTGCTGTGGCACAAGCTGCACGAGACGGTTACCCGTAACCACCAATGCCGCAGCATCTGGTCTCTGCTCCAACGGGTCAGGCACTTCATGGATACGGTTTCGCCCTTTCCCGGAAATGGTTACGGAACAGCCAGAATGTAGCACTATTAGGATCAGTTATTTAAACACCCCGTCATTCTCAGTAGCAATAACTGTTAGCTGATCTTTACCCCAGCCAGATACTGATGTGCACGAGAATTGCGCGTACGTAATTGTTCCATCATCAGAGAACGTAGCTGCATCAAACCCCCATGGACTTACAGAGAGCTCCTGAGACATCTCAATATACTCGTAAATTTTCATTGCTGAACCATAGAACGCACGAAAGTTGTTTTCATCGGTTACTCGGGTCATTCGCGACACCTCCTCGTCAGGGGTAAACCTAACTATAGAAGGTGTCTACTGTTCGTGGGTAACTCGGAAACATAACGCTTCACATCACCGGCAGCAAAAAGCAGAGCGAGGAACGAGCGGCGCTTTTTGGAGCGACTGCTGTGCCTTGTTATATTTAGCTATTTCTTGTTCTCTCGGCAAACGAAATTGGCACCGAGAAAGATATTTTAGTTGCTTCCATATTTGAATTTGCACTATTCCCTTTAGCCTTCCCATTTATCCAGCCACCCAAAACACTAATAGACGCTTCACTCCCTGCATTTTCCTCAACATTTACCATTATCTCAAAATTAACATTTTGAAAGGGTGTAATGTTTTTAGGCTGCTCTAAATTGTCTTGTGAAAATGTGACGGGAACAACCGTACCAACATGTTTACCTGCTACGGAGTCTTGCGCTTCTTTGACACCCGTTAAGATCTCTTGAAGGGTCTTTGATACGAAGTCTTTGAGTTCCATGATCTTCCCTATCCCCGAACTACTTGAAAATATAACGCAAAGCACACGGGTGATGACCGCGTAGCGGTTGGCATCCCAGGGCAAGATTATGAAACCCCCAGTCCTGACAAGACTTGCGACAGGTAGGCGTTGTTTCGGCTTGCCCGCTTTTGTTTGCGTTTCATTCCGGCCTTGAAGCTGGTGTCTCCCTTCAACGCATTGAAGGCGATATGCCGGATGGTGGCCATGTTTTCGCCGGCCTGCTCTCGCCGAATGCGGCAGTCGTCTTCCCGCATGCCTACATCGAGTTGCCAGTGCAGCTGGGATTCTATCGACCAGTGGGAGCGGCTGGCTTCCAGCAGCTCCTTGGCCGACAGTTTGGCTGAGCTGATGTAGTAGCGCACCTTGATGTCCTTGGCCGGTTGACCGCTCACTTCCCGTATGGCCGCCACTACGCCTAAGGTTTTTAACTCCGGCCAGTCAAACACCAAATCTCCCAGAATGGATAGGTCGTCCACCGCCAGACTCAGCCTGGTTTCCTGGCGGCCATGGCCGCTTTCCTGCGTGCTGTAGCTGTCACTATCGGGATGCTGAAACATCTCCATCCGGAAGTAATGATTGAAGGCTTCTTCCAGCTTGGGCTGATTGCCTTTCACCGCCAGCAGGTAGTCCGCGCCCTTGTTGATCACCTTCTGGGCGATGGCCCGCTGGCAGCCCATGGCGTCGATGGTCACCAGGCAGCCACGAATGCTCAGCAGCTCCAGCAGTTCGGGAATGGCGGTGATCTCATTCGATTTATCATCGGTTTTAACCTGGCCCAGCACCACCTGATTGGCGGCGCTGAACGCCGATACCATGTGGATGGCCCCTTGCCGCCGGCCCTTGTCGTAGCTGCCTCGCAGGGTTTTGCCGTCGATGGCGACCACTTCTCCTTCGGTGGCCACATGGCAGTCTTTCATCCAGGCGGCAAAGCTCTTTTGCAGCTGTTTGGCCGAGAGCATGCCCATCACCCGGGCGATGGTATCGTGCACCGGCACGCCGTTCTCGAAGTCACCGTACTGGCGCAGCCAGTCGAGATGATCGACGCCGAAATCCTCTATTTCCTCCCATCCTTCGGCGCCGCCAATCACGGCCACGATGGTGAGAAAGAGGATGTCCGAGAGCTTGTGCTCCACTTTCCATTGCTGGCGCGGGTCACTGATGATGGATAGGTGCTGCAAGAGGCCGATTCCGTTCATGGCGATCATCTGTCGTTGAAAAGACAGCATATGATCACAGCTAGAATTGATCGTCAAAGCGATCCTTTAATATCGAGATTTTTCTTCAAAAAAGGTGCGTTCCGGTGTACAAAGTGGCTGCTATATTCAAAATCAAACCTCGCTGAAAGCCTTTTCCCATAAGGCTTTTTCATGATCTTTCCCTGCATTCTCTGCCTTCATTTTTATACATGCCACTTTCGATTTGAGCAACTCGAAATACCGGTTGTAGCACGTTTGCGCAAGCTGATACTGCTTCAGATTCGATGTCCGAGCTTCTTCGAGATCAATTGGTTGCGTGCCTCCAACCCCATACCTGACAGATAATTTTCCAGGAATCGGCTCATCTCGATAAGTTCCATCAGGTTGTTTTTTCAAGTGAGTCGCTTGCACCACGCTTCGCGTTACAGCCTGCGTTATGCCTACGCCGAGCCGTGGCCCAATTGCATGATTCACTCGATTTCTATAGTCGTAAGTTGCGCGCTGGTACGATCTGTCGTTAATGGCCGCAATCGATTCTAGAAACCTCTTTGATTCGGACCATATGGAGATGACTTTCTCAAGGCGCTTCTCTTTTTTTCCGCGGCTAAGGAACACGGATTTTTCATTGGGATTTTTTGGATCTCCTTCCAGACGATCCTTATAGCCTTCTTCGCTAGATAATCGGATTTGGTGAAACGCGTTAGTAGCGACGAAGGTGAAACGATCTCTCACCGCACTCGGCTCCAGCAAGCAATGATGCACTAATGCCTCGACAAACTCTCTACGAATTTTCCACGCCTCATTTTCACCATAACTTCGAATTACGTTATTCCAAGCGTGCCACCGGTGCAGATCACCGCACCAACGATTCATAATGTTCGTGAGTTCTCGCAATTCATCCTCGACCATTTGATTTCCGAAAATGTGCCACTCGTGGTTGTGGATGAAATCAAAATCATAGGGAAGGTATGAGCCTGCAGGCTCCAGAGCACTTCCTAGCTCTTCTAAGTAAGCATCAATTGCCGAACGAAAGAGGTTGACTACTTCACTATCCAACGGACTTATCTCCTTGCCAGCTCCACCAAGCTCTCCCTGCCGAACGCCAGGCATCAGCCGCGCGGCTCTACCGCGTCGGCCTGGATGCCTTTGTTCTTTCGCCAACGAGCGCTACTCCTCGTTCAGACTCGTTACCACTTCGGGGCTTACTCTTTCCATGGCCCAATCATGGCCTCGGTAGTAGTCCAGCATGTACAGCAAGTCGCGAACGGCTTCGAGCATTTCGCGTACCTCTTCGGTTGTTACCGTTTCTTCACGCCCATGTACTAGCTTGTTGCGCAGTTCTATGCCTTTCTTGATCGTGGAAATGACCTTTTTAGGGGGCCGACGAACTTCACCGTTAACCCGATTCCTTGCGGGTAGCTGCGCCATGTAGTCTCGCAACATGCGGTCTAGTGGCGGAGATTGCAAGTTCTCGACAATCCAACTCACCGAAGGGTTCAAGTCCATTAAAGACGTCTTGAACCCAGTCTCTGCTGCGGCAATCCCCATTACAATCGCACTTCGGAGATTGTCCCGTTGATTCTGCCATGCTTCACGAAATAGATCGTGATACAAGGGTTGCTTCGATTGAAACTTAATTAAGCTTTCAACATTCAGTCGACACTCTTTGTCGAAATCGACCTCCTGCATTTTGGGCATATGCAGTGTAAATGCTCCGGCGAGCATTTGACGGTTTAAAAATCCATGATCGTCGACAACCTCCTCTCCTTTGGTGTCATCGTGCCATCTCATGGATGACCATTCGCTCTGAAGTACCAACGGCCCACCGACAATTCCCATTCTCCAGCGAACCACGTTGAATATCTCAGATGCCATTCGATCCATATCCCCATTCAACGCAACTATGAAATCGCGATAGACGTCCGGCAAGTTTGTGAACCCGTCCTGATTCTCGCCTCCAATACTCCAATCAATTTCTGCGTCTCCGGTAAATACGGCGCGTACCAAATCTGGAATGTCATCCTTGCGATGAATTGTCTGTACCAGCACTTGCGGTTCCTCGCTTTCGTTAAATGCATGCCTGTAACGCATGAACAGCGAAAACATCTGCTTGGGGTCATCAAATTGAATTGCCCCAAGATCCTTGAGCGGCGGCTCAAAGCTCCACGGGTCTAATCGGTAATATGTTTGGAACAGCAATCCGAACCTCCATATCGTGTTTTAACGGACACCAAGATTGTCCGACTGGTTCAGCGACACTTCAACTTCCGTAGCCAACTCCGACATTCACCCGTTGATTTAGGCGACAGAACAATTGTATATTGACATGGCTCATTTGAACACATCTGACCAGAACCAAAAAACTCATAACTCACTGATAATATAAATATTTTATACAGCCAGCGCCGGAGTAAACACGCCGGCTTGATAACTCCATAGGCGGCTCGGTTGTCTCCACACCTGCCGGCTATCCGGCTGAAACAGTGAGGATTTTTATCGGCTTGCCGGGGTTATCGGGAAGTCCGATGTGGGTTATCGCGCCTGTACAGTGGTTTTTGGCCGTTAATACTGTATAAACCCATCACCATCCGGGCCCCACCGGGCACGCTACCGCCCTTCGCTGTGCTCCGGTTTAAGCGCATCCCTGGCTTACTCATCTGGGACTAGTTTTGTCGCTCCCGGGGTAAAAGGCAATTGTAAATCGCGCCTTTAGCAGGCGCATTCGGCTATGCCAGCAGCGGCGCAAACACCAGCAGCAGGCCGAACAGGGCCAGCAGCCAGGCGCTGATGGCCAGTTCGTCGCAGGCGTGGTTGAAGAAGCGGCGCTTGAGGGCGATGGCCTGGTCCAGCTCCCGGCCCAGTTGTTGGTATTCCGCCTGCAGTTGCTCCAGGCGGGCGGGATCGTCGCCGTGCAGCAGGGCGTCCAGCTCGGTGGCCAGCGGCGGGCCGGGTGGTTTCGCCGGCGGGCGAAAACTCAGCAGGGCGTGGCCCCAGCCGCAGGCCAGGGTAAAAAAGGCCAGCAGGCACAGCGCCAGGGCTATCCAGCCCAGGGGCCCGGCCGGGTGGAACAGCGGGGTGGCGTGAAAGGCGGTGAGCACGCCCAGGGCCACCAGCAGCAGGCTGAACAGGGTCAGCAGCCGGCCGCCGCCGCCCTCCAGCCGGCGCAGTTCCCGCCTCTGCTCGGCCAGGTGTGCGCCGAGATGGCCGATGGTCGCCTGGCTTGCGTTCATGCCTCCTCCCCTGGCGTTGTCATGACCCACCTGCCCTGAGGATAGCGAAGAATAAGCCCGTTCGGAGCTCGGGCGGCGGCGGGCAACAAAAAAGGGCCGGAGCAAATGCTGCCGGCCCCTGGCCCGGGTGCTCAGTAGGTGGAGCGCTGAATGGCTTCGCCACCCGCTTCCACATCCTGTCCGGCGCCACGAACGGTGTTGCAGCCGCTCAGCAGTGACAGGGTAAGCAGCGAAAGCAGAACCAGGGCGGGGGTACGTTTTTTCATGGGGGTTTCTCCTTGCCAACCGTTTGGGGAGTGCTTTTGCAGTCTAGCAGCTCCCTCCCCGTTTGGCCCCCTACCCCAGGGTCAGCACCCGGTCCGCCACCCTGTTCACCAGCGCCGCCTCGTGGCTCACCAGCAGCAGGGCGCAGCCCCGCTCCCGGGCCAGGCTGGTCAGCAGCCTGATGGTCTGCTGCTGGGTCACCAGATCCAGGCGCGAGGTGGGCTCGTCGGCAAACAGCAGCACCGGCTCCAACAGCAGGATGCGCAAAATCGCCAGCCGCTGCAGCTCGCCGCCGGATACCTCCCGGGGCGAGCGCGCCAGCAGGTCGGGCGAGAGCCCCAGCCGGGGCAGCAGCCGCTCCACCTCGGCCCAGTCCTTTTGGTGCAGCTTCACCACATCCTTCAGGCTCTGGCCCAGGCTGCACCAGGGCGCAAAGGCGGCGGGCGGATCCTGGTAGAGCTTCTGGTAGCGGGTGCGGGCCAGGGCGGGGTCGCGCCACACCGAGCCGGCGTCCGGTTCCAGCAATCCTAAGCAGATGCTGCCCAGGGTGCTCTTGCCGCAGCCGCTGGGGCCCACCACGCCCATCACCTCGCCGGCGCGCAGTTCGAAGGAAATATCCCGGAACAGGGGCCGGCCGCCCCGCTCCTTGGCCAGCCCGTCCACCTTCAGCACGGTGGCGCCCGCGTTCAGGGGCGCCAGTTCGGGCCAGGCGGCGGGCTCGGCGGCCAGCAGGGCCCGGCCGTAGTCGCTGGCGGGGGCCTGCAGCACCTGCTCCGCCGGGCCGGACTCCAGCACCTCGCCGCCCCGTACTATCATCACCTCGCCGCCCAGCTGGCGGGCCACGGCGATGTCGTGGGTAATGGTCAGCAGGCCGCCGCCCGCCTCCGCCACCTGCCGCAGCAGGCCGGTCACCTGGTCACGGCTGCCCGCGTCCAGGCCCTTGGTGGGTTCGTCGGCAATCACGATGTCGGCACCGCCGGTGCTGGCGGCGGCAAAGGCCAGCCGCTGCATCATGCCGCCCGAGAGCTGGCCCGGCAGCCGGTGCAGGGCGTGGCCCAGGCCGAGCCGGGTCAGATCCTGCTCGGCCTGGCTGCGGGCCTGGGCCCAGTCGGCGCCGGCCACGTAGCGGTAGCCTTCGGCCACCTGCTCGCCGGCCCGCATGGTCGGGTCCAGCGCCAGCCAGGGCTCCTGGGGCAGCATGGCGAGTTGGCGCCCCCACCGCTGGCGCCGGGCGGCGGGGGCCTGGCCGCGGAGCTCTTCGCCCCGCAGCCAGATCCGGCCCCGGGCCTGCAGCCCCGCGGGCAGGTTGCCCATGATGGCCTGGGCGATCAGGCTCTTGCCGGAGCCGGTTTCCCCCAGCAGGGTGAGCGGCCGGCCGGCCCTGAGGGTGAACGACAGCGGCCGCACTATGGCATCTGCCGCCGCCACCGCCAGTTGTTCCACTTTCAGCAGTTCGGTCATGGCTTGCGGCCTCCCGCCAGCAGGTTGAGGGCCAGCACCAGCAGGAACACCGCCGCTATGGGTTGCAGCAGCACCCAGGGCGCCTCGTGGTAATAGGGCAGCAGCTCGGTCATCATCAGGCCCAGTTCGGCGGTGGGCGGGCGCAGCCCTACGCTGACAAAGCCCAGGGCGGCAATGGCCAGGATGGCGGTGGCGGCGCCGAAGGCACCCAGGGTCAGCACCACCGGCGCCAGCGCCGGCCACAGGTGGCGGCGCAGTATGTAGCCGGGGCCGAAGCCGAGCAGGCGCGAGGCCTCGATTTGTGGTGAGGCCATCAGGGTGCGGGTGGTCAGGCGCACCACCCGGAAGTATTCGATCCACAGCACCAGGGCGATGCCCACATACAGGGTCCAGAAGTTGCCCGGCGCTATGGCCACCAGCAGCAACACCAGCAGCAGGCCGGGCAGGGCCAGCAGGGTGTCGGCCAGCACGCCCAGGGCCCGGTCCACCCAGCCGCCGCGCCAGCCGGCGAGCACGCCCAGCAGCACGCCGGGCACGGCGGCGGTCAGCACCCCGAGCAGGGAAAGGCCGAGGGAAAGCTGCACCGCCGAGCTCATGCGGGCCAGCATGCTGCGGCCCAGGTGATCGGTACCCAGGGGTTCGGCCAGGCTGGGCGCGGCCAGGATCCGGCTGTAGTTCTGCCGGGCCGGATCCAGTTCGGTCAGCAGCGGCAGGCCGAGGCCGAACAAGGCCAGCGCCAGCAGCAAAGCGGCGCCCAGGCGCTGGCGGGGGCTCAAAAAACGGCGGCCGGCGGCGGGAGTCGCCGGGGCGGCCAGGGTCGCGGTTTGGCTCATGCCTCCCTCCTTCTCGGGTCGATACGGTGGCACAGCAGGTCCACCAGGGCGTTGAGCAGCACGAACATCAGCCCCAGCACCAGGGCGGTGCCCTGGATCATGGGTACGTCCCGCGCCACTATGGCGTGCACCAGGGCATGGCCGATGCCGGGCCAGGCGAACAGGGTTTCCACCACCACCACGCCTTCGATCAGGTACACCAGCTGCATGGCCTGGTGGGCCAGCACCGGCACCGCCACGTTGCGCAGGCCGTGGCGCAGGAACACCCGGCCCTCGCCCAGGCCCTTGGTGCGGCCGAAGGCGTAATAGGCGGAGCCGGCCACGCCCTGCATGGCGTTGCGGCTCACCCGGCAGGCCACGGCGGCCAGCCCCAGGGCCAGGGTCAGCGCCGGCAGCAGGGTGTGGGCCGCGCTGCCGTGGCCGGCAGCGGGCAGCCAGCCCAGCTGCACCGCCAGCAGCATCACCAGCAAAATGCCGATCACGAACTGGGGCAGGGCCCGCAACACGGTGGCCAGCAGCAGGGTCAACCGGTCGAGCCGGCCGCCGGGCCGGAGCCCGGCCAGGATGCCGAGCGGCGGGCCCAGCAGCAGCGACAGCCCCACGGCGGCGGCGGCCAGCTTGAAGGAATGGCCCAGTTGGTGGCGCAGTTCGTCCACCACCGCCTCGCCGCTCACCAGGGAATGGCCCAGGTCCAGCCGAAGCAGATCCCACAGCCAGTGGCCCAGGGCCTGCCAGGCGGGCAGGTCCAGGCCCAGCTCGGCGCGCACCGCGGCGGCGGCCGCCGCGTTCACATAGTCGTAGCCGTAGCGGCCGGCGGCGATGCGAAAGGCCATGTCCCCGGGCAGGGCATGGGTGAGGATATAGGTCAGCACCCCCACCATCAGCGCCACCAGGGCGGCCTGCATCAGCCGATAACTCAATACCGGTATCACTGGGCCCACCTCATCTCGCTCACCCGATAGTTACGCTCGAAGGGATCTATGCTGAAGCCCTCCACCTTGTTGGACACGGCGGCGGTTTGCTGGTACCAGGCCACCGGGATCACCGGCAGTTGCTGGTGCAGTATGCCGGCGGCTTCAATGCGCAGCCCGGATACGGTCTCGCCGTCGGTTTGTGCCAGCAGTTGCTGCAAAATCTCGCCCAGGCGCGGGGAATGCCAGTTCATGGCGCCCCAGTCGCCGCCTTCGGGGCCGAAGTCCTGCAGCAGGGTGCCGAGGGGATCCGGCACCAGGGCGAAGTTGCGCGCCATCAGGCCCAGTTGCAGGCTGCCGTCCCGGTGGCCGGCGGGGATTTCGCTGGAGTTGCTGACGTTGACCGTCAGTTCAATTCCCAGTTCCCGCAGCTGATCCTGCATGGCGGTGGCCAGCAGCGGCAGTTCGGGCCGGTCGGCGAAGGTGGTCAGGGTCAGCGTGAAAGGCTCGCCGTTGCGGCTGAGCATGCCCTTGTCGTCCGCCTGCCAGCCCAGGCCGGCCAGCAGGGCCCTGGCCTGCTCCAGATCCCGTTCGGCGCCGGCCACCTCGCTCAGGTGCCAATCGGTTAAAGAAGGCGGAAACAGCTGGCCGGCCGCCGCCTCGGGGTTGCGCAGCAGGGCCACGGCCATGCCGGTGCGATCCAGCGCCAGGCTCAGGGCCCGCCGGGCCTCGGGCTCGGCCAGGAAGGGATGGCCGGCGTTGAGTTTGAGGGTCACGGTGCGGGGAATGGGCTCGGCGTGCACACTCAGCCGCTGGTTGCGCTGCAGCCGGGCCTGGCTGGCCGGATCCAGGGTGAACACGATGTCGGCGTCGCCGCTCTCGGCCATCAGCGCCCGGGTCTCGCCCCGGCCGGCGGCCAGGTACGTCAGCCGCTCGATGGCGGGCGCCTCGTCCCAGTAGTCGTTGAAGGCGGCGGCGGTCAGCTTTTGCGGCATCTGCAGTTGCTCGATGCGGTAGGGGCCGGTGCCGATCACCCGGGTGGCCTCGCCCGCCTCGTCGTAGGAGGCGGGCGCCAGTATCTGGGCGGAGCTGTGGGCCAGCAGCGCCGGCAGCGGCGCGAAGGGACTGGTCAGGCGGATCTGCAGCTCATCCCCCTCGGCGGTAATGGCCGCTATCGGCGCCTCGGTCAGCATGCCGGGCTTGGCCAGGGCCAGTTGCAACGCCCTGGCCGCCACCTCGGCGGTGAGCGGGCTGCCGTCGTGGAAGCGCACGCCCGGCCGCAGGGCGAAACGCCAGCTCAACTGATCATCGGCGATGGTCCAGCTTTCGGCCAGGCCGGGCCTGGGGTGGCCCTGGTTGTCCACCTCCACCAGGGTTTCGCCGATCTGCAGCCGGGTATAGACATAGCCGGCCTTGGCGGGGTCGGTACTGCCGATTTCCCAGGGCGCGACGATGTCGAGCACCCCTTCGGTGGCATGGGTGGAAGCGGCAACGGCCAGCAGGCCGGCGCCGAGCAGGGAAGATCGCAGTGGCATCATGGGGGCTACCTGAACAATGGATACGAATGAGAACAAACCATTTAGTTATAATATAACATCACAGTTCATCCCTATCGTCACCCCCGGTGCAAGCATTTTTTATCCGCCAGGGTCTTTGTGGCAGTAACCTTAAGCCATGCCCATGGACCATCAGGGAGTGATCGAGATGAAAAAACTGTTCAGCGGCCTGTGCGGCCTGCTGCTGTGCCAGACGGCAACCGCGGCACAGCCGGACACCGGCGCCCTGTTCGAACACCAGTTGCCCCGGCTGCACTCGAGCGAGACGGTGGACATGCGCCAGTTCGCCGGCCAGCCGCTGCTGGTGGTGAACACCGCCAGCTTCTGCGGCTTTACCGGCCAGTTCGAGGGGCTGGAGGCGCTGCACCAGCGCTACAAGGATCAGGGGCTCAGGGTGGTGGGCTTTCCCTCCAACGACTTCCGCCAGGAAGCGAAAGACGAAGCGGAAACCGCCAAGGTGTGCTTTATCAATTTCGGGGTCAGTTTCGACATGGTGGCGCCGATCAAGGTGCGGGGCGACGACGCCCACCCCATCTTCAGGGAGATCGCCCGCCAGAGCGGCAAGGCGCCGCGCTGGAACTTCTACAAGTACGTAATAGACCGGGAAGGCCGGGTCACGGCGGTGTTTTCCAGCCGGACCAAGCCGGAGGACGAAAAACTGAAAACCGCCATAGAGGCGGTGTTGTAGTCACCCCCGCGAAGGCGGGGGTCCAGGGGCTCGGCGTTGTCGCCTTCGCGGGAAGGTACCCGGGTCCTGGCTGCCCGCCTTCGCGGGCATGACAAGGTCCCGGCACCCTCCTTAGATCAGGCGGTAAGCGGGGTAATGCGCACCTGGGCGATGCGGAAATCCTCCACCTGGGTCACTTCGAAGCGCAGATCCTCGCGCTCGAACACCGCGCCCTGCTCCGGCAGCTGGCCGCTCCAGGCCAGCAGCATGCCCGCCAGGGTGGCGTAGTCGTTGTCCGGATCCACCAGCCCCTTGCGCGCCAGCACCTGCTCCAGGTAGTGCAGGTCGGTGCTGCCCTTCACCAGCCAGCCGTCTTCCTGGGCCAGCACTTCCGGGATCTCGTCCTCGTCCAGGAATTCGCCGACGATGGCTTCCAGCAGATCGTGGGGCGTCACCAGCCCCTGCACGGTGCCGAACTCGTCGTTCACCAGCACCATGTTGCCGCGGGCATCGCGCAGTATGTTGAGCAGGCGGATCACGCTGATGCTGTCCGGCACTATGATCGGCTCGTTGCCCGTGGCCAGCTCGGCCAGGCTCTTGCCCTCCTTCAGCCCGGCCACCAGATCCTTGGCCCGCACCACGCCCAGCAGGTTGTCCAGCTCCCCTTCGCAGACCGGGACCTGGCTGTGGGACGAGGCCATCAGCTCCGCCATCACCTGCTCGGGGCTGTCGGCCACGTCCAGCCAGGCGATGTCGGCCCGGGGCGTCATCACGGTGCGGATGGAGCGCTCGGCCAGCGACAGCACGCCGCTGATCATGTGCCGTTCCTCCTCGGCAAAGCCCTGCTCCAGGCTCTGCTGACGTGCTTCGTCCGGTTCCATGGCCGCCTGCTTGCCACCGCCCATCAGGTTGAAAATGGCCTGGGTGGTGCGCTCGCGCAGCGGCTGGCGAGCCTCTTCCTTGGCGGAGTTGCGCTTGGCCAGCTGGTTGAGGAACTCGATCAAAATCGAGAAACCGATGGCGGCGTACAGATAGCCCTTGGGGATATGAAAGCCGAAGCCTTCGGCCACCAGGCTGAAACCGATCATCAGCAGGAAGCTCAGGCACAGCACCACCACGGTGGGGTGGGCGTTGACGAACTCGGTGAGCGGCTTGGAGGCGGCCAGCATCACCACCATGGCCACCACCACGGCGATCATCATCACCGCCAGGTTGTCCACCATGCCCACGGCGGTAATGATCGAGTCGAGCGAGAATACCGCGTCCAGCACCAAGATCTGGGCGATGACCACCCCGAAGCCGGCATAGGCCACGTTGGTGCTGGCCTCGTGCATCTTGCCTTCCAGCCGCTCGTGCAGCTCCATGGTGGCCTTGAACAGCAGGAAGAGACCGCCGGCCATCAGGATCAGATCCCGCCCGGAGAAGCTCAGTTCACCCAGGGTGATCAACGGCGTGGTCAGGGTGACCAGCCAGGACACCACGCTCAGCAGCGCCAGCCGCATGATCAGCGCCAGCGACAGGCCGATGATACGGGCCTTGTCGCGCTGGTGGGGCGGCAGTTTCTTGACCAGGATGGCGATAAACACCAGGTTGTCGATACCCAGCACAATTTCCAGGATAACCAGCGTCAGCAGGCCCACCCAAATAGACGGATCCATCAGGAATTCCATGATTTACCTCTTGATACGTGTCGAATAGGTGCAGATCAGCGAATAGCACAGGCCAGGCCGGCAAGCTGAGTATAGCCGGGGCAGCGGACAAATCCGGATGGGGCGGCGGGCGCCGGGAGCAGTGACAGGAAGGAAACAGCTAAAAAATCAACGTTGTTTTGCAAGCAACTTCGCGAGCAATCCATATAGTTTACCGGCGGTGGACCGGACCTCTTGGTTAAAATGAGCAGGTATCATAATCACAAAAACCGGTTTGATAAATAGAGCTGTTCAGAAATAACGCATCAGCGCCGATGTGCCGCCGCCGGTTAAGCAATCGGCCATGACAGGATAAGATAAGGCATCATCTGACAGACGGAACCGACACCATGCCCAAACTACTGCTGAACGCCGATATGGGGGAAAGCTTCGGCCCCTGGGTGATGGGCTGCGACCAGGAAGTGATGCCCTTCGTGGACCTGGCCAACGTGGCCTGCGGCTTTCATGCCTCCGACCCGGACACCATGCGCCGCACCGTGCGCCTGGCGCTGGATCACGGGGTAAAAGTGGGCGCCCACCCCGCCTACCCGGATCTGGTGGGCTTCGGCCGCCGCTCCCTGGCCTGCTCCCCCGCCGAAATCGAGAACCTGGTGCTCTACCAGTTGGGGGCGCTGGACGCCCTGTGCCGGGCCGAAGGCGGCCGGGTGGCCTACGTCAAGCCCCACGGCGCCCTCTACAACGACATGATGCAGGAGCCGGCCCGGCTGGAGGCGGTGATCAAGGCGGTGGCCGCCTATGACGCCACCCTGCCGCTGATGGTGATGGCCACCCGGGATCCGCAACCGGCCCAGACACTTGCCGCCCGACACGGCGTTACCCTCTGGTTCGAGGCCTTCGCCGATCGCGCCTACGACGCCCAGGGCTACCTGGTCTCGCGCCGGCTGCCCGGCGCCGTGCACCACGACCCCGCCGTGATCGTGGAGCAGGCCCGCCGCATCGCCCTGGGCCAGGCGCTCACCGCCAGCGACGGCAGCCTGCTTATGCTCGCCGCCGACACCCTGTGCGTGCACGGCGACAACCCCGAGTCCATCGCGGCGGTCAAGGCCATCCGCCAGGCCCTGGACCAACTGCCATGAGCACCCTGCCCCGGCTGGAAAACGCCGGCATGGACGCCTGGCTGGTGCGGCTGTTCGACAGTATCGACGAGCGCAACATGGGCTGGATCACCGCCCTGGTGCGCGGCTGCGAGCAGGCGTTTGGCGACGAGCTGGTGGATCTGGTGCCCTCCTACACCACGGTGCTGGTGCAGTACGATCCCTTGCGCCTCAACGACGACCAGGCACGGCAGAAACTGCAAGACGTGCTGGCCGGGCTGACCCCGGATCGGGACCATGCCGACGCCCCGGTCAAGGAGCTGCCGGTGTGGTATCACCCCAGCGTGGGCCCGGACATGGCCCGGCTGGAGCGGCATACCGGCCTCGCCGCCGAGCGGCTGATCCGGCTGCACAGCGAGCACGAGTACCGGGTATTCGCCCTGGGGTTTGCCCCCGGCTTCGCCTTTATGGGCACCCTGCCCGCCGAACTGGCGCTGCCCCGGCTCGATACCCCTCGGCCTCGGGTGCCGGCGGGCAGCGTGGCCATCGCCGGCCGCCAGACCTCCGCCTACCCGCGGTCCTCCCCCGGCGGCTGGAACCTGCTCGGGCGCACCAGCGCCACCCTGTTCGACCCGCGCAGCAAACACTTAAGCCTGCTGCAGGTGGGCGATCGGGTACGTTTCGTCCCGGTCGACAAGGCCGCCTTCGAACGCCTCGGCGGCGATACCTCTCCCATGGCAACAAGGTAGTTCACGATGGCACCAGGATATCTCACCATCAGCCGCCCCGGCCCGCTCAGCACCCTGCAGGACGGCGGCCGCTACGGCGTGCGCCGCCTCGGCGTCACCCAGGGCGGCCCCGCCGATCTGCACGCCTGGGCCTGGGCCAACTGGCTGCTGGGCAACCCCTGGGGCGGCACGGCGCTGGAAATCACCCTGGGTGGTCTGGTACTGACCGCCGGGCAGGACTGCCGACTGGCCCTGGCCGGCGCCGACATGCAGGCCACCCTGGACGGCCGGCCCCTCGCGCCCTGGCAGGCCTTCACCCTCAAGGCCGGCCAGGTGCTGCGCCTCGGCATGTGCCGCCAGGGGCTGCGTACCTATCTGGCGGTGGCCGGCGGCTTTATCGCCGAGCCGGTGCTGGGCAGCCGGGCCTGTGTGGTGCGCGACGGCCTGGGCGGCCACCAGGGCGACGGCAGCAAGCTGGCGGCCGGCGACCGGCTGGCCTTTGTGCCGAATGAAACAGCCACACCGGCGCGCCGCCGGCCCGACGACGCCCTGCCCGACTATGGGGAAACACCCCGGCTGGCGCTGATCCCCGGCGCCCAGTTCCGCTTTTTCGATGACGCCAGCCTGCTCAACGCCTTCGGCCAACCCTGGCGGGTCGACAACCGCTCGGATCGCATGGGCATCCGGTTGCAGGGCCCGGCTTTACGTTGCTCGGTCGAGTCGATGATCTCCGAGGGCGTCAGCCTGGGCGCGGTGCAGGTGCCGCCGGACGGCCAGCCCATCGTGCTGCTCAACGACCGCCAGACCATCGGCGGCTACCCCCGCCTCGGCACCCTGACGCCCCTGGCCTGCTCCCGCCTGGCCCAGTGCCGGCCGGGCCAGCAGATCTGGCTGTACACCACCACCACCGACGCCGCCCAACGGGAATACCGGCAATTCAGGGCGCGGTTCGAGTAGTTTCGTCCCGCTTGTACGGCCCGCTACAGCCACCGTGCCGGATAGCTCCGGCGCCCCGTGCCGCGGTGATACAGCAGGCCCATCAGCACAATCAGTACCGCCCCTATTGCCACCGGCGACCACAGGAAATCCCAGCCCTGGCCACTGAGCATCACGATCAGGGGGTTGGCCCCGGCCGGCGGGTGGGTGGTGCCGGTCAGCAACATCAGGCTCACCGCCAGGCCCACCGCCAGGCCCAGCGACCAGGGGTGCACCCCAAACAGGCTCATGGTAGTCAACCCGACCAGGGTGGTCAGGAGATGGCCGAACACGATGTTCCGAGGCTGGGCCAGCGGGCTGTCCGGCAGGCCGAAGAGGATCACCATGGTGGCGCCGAAAGGTGCCATCAGCCACAGGGCCCCGTCATTGAACTGCTCCAGGCCGGCCAGCACCGAAATGCACAGCATGGCGCCCGCTCCCGCCACCAGGGCCGGGCCCGCGCCCGACAGGCGCGAAATCATCGTATTGCTCATAGATTTTCTCCATCAAAAAGTAGACCGAACTGTCTACCAATGACTTAAAGTAGACAGATCGGTATACCTCTGTCAACATCGACGAAAAAGGAGAGACCCATGGACAAGCGCCAGCAGCTTATCGTCACCGCCTTCGAGCTGTTCTACCGGCATGGCATTCATGCGGTGGGCATCAACCAGATACTGCAGCACTCGGGGGTGGCGAAGAAAACCCTGTACCACCACTTCCCCGGCAAGGAGGCGCTGGTGGAGGCCGTGGTGGCCTATCGTGACCGGAATTACCTGGAATGGCTGGACGCCCGCCTCGCCCGGGCGGAAGGCGGTGTGGCGGCGGTGATCGAGGCGCTGTTCGACGCCCTGGATGACTGGTTCAACGACAGGGTCGAGCTGCTCACCGAGTTTCACGGCTGTTTTTTTATCAATACCTGCGGGGAATACGGCGATCCGGAGCACGAGGTTCATCGCCAGTGCGCCCGGCACAAGGCCGCCGTTATCGCTCGCATCGCCGGCCACCTGGCTCGCTGCGGCCTGGAACCAGGAGACGCCCAGTCCCTGGCCGACACCCTGGGATTGCTGAAGGAAGGCGCCACCGTGCAGGCCCATATAACGGGCGACAAACAGGCGGCGCTCAAGGGCAAAGCCCTGGCCGCCACCTTGGCCACCCCCTATCTCTAGCCGGGCCGGTCAGATAATGCTTGAAGCGATGAACTCCGGGCGATTTACCCGAACCGGCGCGACTCGCGGTTGACCTCGTCCACCTGGCCGTTCAGGGTCCAGTAGTCGTAGAGGTAGCCGAGCAGGAAGAGGCCGCCGGTGAAAAACCAGATAATGGCGGTGACCCATTTGCCCAGATAGAGCCGGTGCACGCCGAAGATGCCGAGGAAGGTCAGCAGTATCCAGCTCAGGTTGTAGTCCTTGCTGCCGGCCACGTAGCGGCGCTCGGCGGCGCGGTCCATGGAGGGGATCAGGAACAAGTCCACTATCCAGCCGATAAAGAACAGGCCCAGGGTAAAGAAGTAGAGGGTGCCGCTGATGGGGCGGCCGTAGTAGAAGCGGTGCGCGCCCATAAACCCGAAAATCCACAGGATATAGCCGATCACCTTGCTGTGCGTGTTGTTTGCAACCAAGTTGCCACCTCCGTCATGACCACAATCACGGCTCAAGTGAGCCTTGCCGTGCTCACTATAGCTCCGATGGCCGCCAATTTATAACGATGAACCGGTTTTCATGCCGGTTCACCGTTTTTATCGGTCAGCGGCTGGCGGAGTAGCTGTTGTCCCAGTCTTTCCATACCGGTTGCAGGCCGGCGGCGGCCACCGCCCTGGCCACCTCGGCCGGGGCGCGGTCGTCGTCGATCTCGAACTGCTCCAGCTCGGCCTTGTCGTCGGCCACGTAGCCGCCGGGCTGGGTCTTGGAGCCGGCGCTGATGCTGGTGATGCCGAGCGGGATCACCTTGTCGCGAAATTCCTGGGCCTCGCGGGTGGACAGGCTGAGCTCCAGCTCCTGGTCGAACAGCCGGTAGGCGCAGATCAGCTGCACCAGCTGGCGATCGCTCATCACCGACTTGGGCTCCAGGCCGCCGGCGCAGGGCCGCAGGCGCGGGAAGGACACCGAATAACGGGTCTGCCAGTAATGCTTCTGCAGGTAGCGCAGGTGCGCCGCCACGTAGAAGCTGTCGGCGCGCCAGTCCTCCAGCCCGAACAGGGCGCCCAGGCCGATCTTGTCGATGCCCGCCTTGCCCAGCCGGTCCGGGGTTTCCAGCCGCCAGCGAAAGTCCTTCTTCTTGCCGCGGATATGGTGCTGGTCGTAGGTCAGGTGCTGGTAGGTCTCCTGATACACCATGACGCTGTCCAGCCCGTATTCCCGCAGTTCGGCGTATTCCTCCCGGGACAGGGGCTGCACCTCCATCATCAGGTAGCTGAAATGGCGCTTGATGATCGGCAGCACCCGCTTGAAGTAATCGAGCCCCACCTTGCCCTCGTGCTCGCCGGTCACCAGCAACACGGTGTCGAAGCCCATGGCCTTGATCGCCAGGCATTCCTGCTCGATTTCGGCTTCGTTCAGGGTCTTGCGCTTGAGCCGGTTGCTCATGGAAAAGCCGCAGTAGGTGCAGTCGTTGGCGCACAGGTTGGACAGGTAGAGCGGGATATAAAAGCCCACGGTGTTGCCGAAGCGCTGGCGGGTCAACTGGTAGGACTGCTGCGCCATCTGCTCCAGGTAGGGCTCGGCGGCCGGCGAGATCAGCGCCATAAAGTCCTGCAGATCCCGTTTCGGCCGGGCCAGGGCCCGCTCCACGTCCCGCGCCTGCTTGCCGTAGATGCTCAGCTTGATGTCGTCCCAGTCGAGGGACGACCAGATCTCGAAGAAGCTCATAACGCCCCCAGAAAGGCGGTGAGCGGGCTGGAGGCCTGGGCCTGGTGGCTCTGGCCGGCCAGCCCCGCTTCGAAAGCCATCCGTCCGGCTTCCACCGCCAGCCGGAAGGCCCGGCCCATGGCCACCGGATCGCCGGCCACGGCGATGGCGGTGTTCACCAGCACCGCATCGGCGCCCAGCTCCATGGCGTAGGCGGCGTGGCTGGGCGCGCCTATGCCCGCATCCACCACCACCGGCACGGTGGACTGCTCGATGATGATCTCGAGGAAGTCCCGGGTCACCAGCCCCTTGTTGGAGCCGATGGGGGCGCCCAGCGGCATCACCGCCGCGCAGCCGGCTTCTTCCAGCCGCTTGCACAGCACCGGGTCCGCGCCGCAGTAGGGCAGCACCACGAAGCCCTCCTGCACCAGCCGCTCGGCGGCGCGCAGGGTTTCGATGGGATCGGGCAGCAGGTATTTAGGGTCCGGGTGGATCTCCAGCTTGAGCCAGTTCGTGCCCAGGGCCTCCCGCGCCAGCCGGGCGGCGAACACCGCCTCGTCGGCGTTTTTGGCGCCCGAGGTGTTGGGCAGCAGGTTGACGCCCAGCGCCAGCAGCGGCGGCAGTATGTCGTCGCTGTGGGCCTTGAGGTCCACCCGCTTCAGGGCCATGGTCACCAGCTCGGAGCCGCTGGATTCGAACGCCGCCTTCATGACGGCGCCGTTGGCAAACTTGCCGGTGCCGGTGAACAGGCGGGAATTAAAGGTCTTGTCGGCGATGGTCAGGCTCATCTCAGCCTCCGGCGATGGCGTGGAACAGGGTGATGGTGTCGTCGGGCGCCAGGGCCTGCTCGGGCCAGCGGCCGCGGGCCACCACCTGCTGGTTGAGGGCGACCGCCACCCCGGGTTTGTCTTGCTCAAGCTCCGCCAGCAGCCGGCCCAGGGTGGTACCCTCCGCCAGCTCCAGCGCTTCGTCGTTCAGGGTTACGCGCATGATGATTCTCCACTATCTCTGCCGCACACGGGGCAGGCCGGATCCCTGGGCACCTTGAGGCTGTGCCAGCGATGGGCCTTGGCCTCGAACAGCTTGAGTTCGCCCCAGGGCACGCTGCCGGTGCCGGTTAAAAACTTGATGGCCTCCAGCGCCTGCAACAGGCCGATGGTGCCCACCACCGGGCCAATAACGCCGGCGTTGCCGCAGTTGAGCCGCTCGCTCTGCTCCGGCTGGTACAGGCAGCGGTAGCAGCCGTGATCCAGTTCCGGGTTGAGCGCCAGCAACTGCCCCTCGAAACGGATGGCGGCCCCCACCAGCAACGGCTTGCCCCAGGCGTAACAGGCGGCGTTGATGGCCTGGCGCACCGCCATGTTGTCGGTGCAGTCCAGCACCAGGTCCACCTCGGCCACAAAATCGCTTAAGGCGCCTTCGTCCAGCTTCTGGTTGACCGCGATCAGCTCCACCTCGGGGTTGAGCCTGTGCAGCTTGTCCCGGGCCACCTCGGCCTTGCTCAGCTTGAGGCTGTCGCTGTCGTACAGGGTCTGGCGCTGCAGGTTGCTCACCTCTATCTGGTCGAAGTCGGCCAGCCACAGGGTGCCCACCCCGGCCGCCGCCAGGTACTGGGCGGCGGGCGAACCCAGGCCGCCCAGGCCGACGATCAGCACGGAAGCGTTTTTCAGCCGGAGCTGGCCGGCCTCGCCCACCTCTTCGAGCAGCAGATGGCGGCTGTAGCGCAGGAATTCGCCGTCACTCAGCATGATCCCCCTCCACCAGGGCCAGCAGCTCGCGGGTGGCGGCATCCGGGTCCGCCGCTTCGGTGATGGCGGTGACCAGGGCGATGCTGCCCACCCCGGTCTCGGCCACCAGCGGTACCCGCTCCCGGCTGATGCCGCCGATGGCCACCAGCGGGTAGTCGTCCATCAGCGCCACGTAACGGCCCAGCCGCGCCAGGCCCTGGGGCCGGGACGGCATGTCCTTGGTCTTGGTGGGGAAGATATGCCCCAGCGCCAGGTAGGAGGGCTTGAGCTCCCGGGCCCGCAGCATCTCGTAGTAGCCGTGGGTGGACAGCCCCAGTTTCAGGCCGGCGGCGCGGATGGCCTCCAGATCCGCCACCTCGATGTCCTCCTGGCCCAGGTGCACGCCGTAGGCGCCGTGGCGGATGGCCAGCCGCCAGTAGTCGTTGATAAACAGCCGGGCCTGGTAGCGCCGGCCCAGCTCAACAGCGGCCTGGATGTCGGCCTCCACCTCGGCGTCGGCCTTGTCCTTGATGCGCAGCTGCAGGGTGCGCACGCCCTGCCCGAGCAGCCGCTCCAGCCAGGCCACCGAGTCCACCACCGGGTAGAGCCCGAGCTTCAGGGTATCCATGGGCGCGAAGGCGCCCCGGGGCAGGCTGCCCTCGAGCCCCAGTTGCTTGCCCAGGGCCGAGCCCGGCATCACCACGGTGGGGAAGTCTTCGCGCCGGTCGGGCCAGCCCAGGTGGGCCACCGGGCCGGCGCCCCTGCCCAGGCCTTCGGCGGCCTTGAGTCCCTGGTTGACGTAGGCCTTGGCCAGCACCAGGGCATCCTCGATCGGGTAGTCCTGGGCCACGGCGGTGGCGATGGCCGAGGCCAGGGTGCAGCCGGTGCCGTGGCCGTGGACGGTGTCCAGCCGGGGGCTGGCCAGCCAGATCTCGCGTTGGCCGTCGGTGAAGTAGTCGAGGGCCTGATCCCCGCTCCAGTCCAGGTGGCCGCCCTTGACCAGCACGGCGCGCGCGCCCAGCTCCAGCAGGGCCGCGGCGCCGGCGCGCACCGCCCGGGGCGAGTCGGGCGCAATGCCCGACAGCGCCGCCAGCTCGGCGGCGTTAGGGGTGATCAAATCCACCTCGGGCAGCAGATGCTGCTTGATGGCCGGCAGCAGGTTGGGCTCGGCCATGGCCTGGCCGGTGCTGGCGATGGCCACCGGATCCAGCACCACCCAGGGTTGCCACTGGCGCCGGTATTCCTTCAGGTAGCGGGCCAGTACCTCGGCGCGCAGGCCGCCGGGCAGCAGGCCTATCTTGATGGCCCGGGCCGGCAGGTCGGTGGCCAGGGCCACCAGCTGGCTGGTGAAGGCCTGCATCAGCACCGGCTCCACCATGGCCACCGTGACCGAGTTCTGGGCGGTGATGGCGGAGATCACCGAGCAGCCGTGGCCGCCCAGCGCCTGTATGGTATGCAGGTCGGCCTGAATGCCGGCGCCGCCGCCCGAGTCCGAGCCGGCGACGGTCCAGACGATGGGTCGGGTCATGCCTCCTCCTGCTCCAGCTTGTCGGCCTGGTGGTAGAGCTCGCCGCCGCGCTTCTTGAACTCCTGCGACATCTGGGCCATGCCGGCGACCACGGTCTCGCTGTTGCCGTCCATGTCCACCAGCTGCACCGCGATGTTGTTCTCCAGGCTGGCGGCGTAGTCGCGCACGTCCTGGGTGATCTTCATGGAGCAGAACTTGGGTCCGCACATGGAGCAGAAGTGGGCCACCTTGCCGGATTCCTGGGGCAGGGTCTCGTCGTGGTAGGCGCGGGCGGTTTCCGGATCCAGCGCCAGGTTGAACTGGTCTTCCCAGCGGAACTCGAAGCGGGCCTTGGACATGGCGTTGTCGCGGATCTGGGCGCCCGGGTGGCCCTTGGCCAGATCGGCGGCGTGGGCGGCGATCTTGTAGGTAATCAGGCCCTGCTTGACGTCTTCCTTGTTGGGCAGGCCCAGGTGCTCCTTGGGCGTCACGTAGCACAGCATGGCGCAGCCGAACCAGCCGATCATGGCGGCGCCGATGCCGGAGGTGAAGTGGTCATAGCCGGGGGCGATGTCGGTGGTGAGCGGGCCCAGGGTGTAGAAGGGCGCCTCGTGGCAGTGCTCCAGCTGCTCTTCCATGTTGCGCTTGATCATGTGCATGGGCACGTGGCCGGGGCCTTCGATCATCACCTGCACGTCGTATTCCCAGGCCACCTTGGTCAGCTCGCCCAGGGTGTACAGCTCGGAGAACTGGGCCTCGTCGTTGGCGTCGGCGATGGAGCCGGGGCGCATGCCGTCACCCAGGGACAGGGAGACGTCGTAGGCGGCGCAGATCTCGCAGATTTCGCGGAAATGCTCGTAGAGGAAGCTTTCCTTGTGGTGCGACAGGCACCACTTGGCCATGATGGAGCCGCCACGGGAGACGATGCCGGTGACCCGCTTGGCGGTCATCGGCACGTAGCGCAGCAGCACGCCGGCGTGGATGGTGAAGTAGTCCACGCCCTGCTCGGCCTGTTCGATCAGGGTGTCGCGGAACACTTCCCAGGTCAGGTCTTCGGCCACGCCGTTCACCTTCTCCAGCGCCTGGTAGATGGGCACGGTGCCGATGGGCACCGGGCTGTTGCGCAGTATCCATTCACGGGTTTCGTGGATGTAGCGGCCGGTGGACAGATCCATCACGTTGTCGGCACCCCAGCGGGTGGCCCATACCAGCTTCTCCACTTCCTCTTCGATGGAAGAGGTCACCGCCGAGTTGCCGATGTTGGCGTTGATCTTCACCAGGAAGTTGCGGCCGATGATCATCGGTTCGGATTCCGGGTGGTTGATGTTGGCGGGAATGATGGCGCGGCCTTCGGCCACTTCCTTGCGCACGAACTCGGGGGTGATGAACTCGGGCAGGTTGGCGCCGAAGTTCTGGCCCGGATGCTGCCGGAGCAGCAGCTCGTCCCGCACCCGCTCGCGGCCCATGTTCTCGCGGATGGCGATGTATTCCATCTCGGGGGTGATGATGCCTTTACGGGCGTAGTGCATCTGGGTCACGCACTGGCCCAGCTTGGCCTTGCGCGGCTTGGGCAGGTGCTCGAAGCGCAGGTGATCCAGGCCGTCGTCGGCCATGCGCTGCTGGGTGAACTGGGAGGTGGCGCTGTCCAGCTCCTCGGTGTCGTCACGCTCCAGTATCCACTGGCGGCGCAGCTGGGGCAGGCCCTGGCGTACGTCCAGCTCGGAGTCCGGATCGCCGTAGGGGCCTGAGGTGTCGTACACCGGCACCGGCGCATTGGGCTCGAGGATGGGATTTTCCTGGGTGCCGCCCTTGAAGCTGTCGGCCAGGCGGATTTCGCGCATGGCCACCTTCAGATCCGGACGCGAGCCTTCGATGTAGATGCGGCCGGAGTTGGGAAAGGGTTCGCCCTTGAGGTTCTGGATGTAGTCCTGGGCCTGGCTGCGTACTTCGCGACGATTAATTTTTGACATAGCAATCTCACCTTGCGTCCATTGAGTTCGTGAAAATGCTTGTCAGGAGTGTTGAGGAAGAACCGGGCGGAAGGAAGTTTTTAGGCCTGGTTCTCACTTGTTTCCCTTCGCAGGTATTAGCCTGATCAGGTTCAACGGATCCCGCTGTTCGCGGTCTCAGCCCTTGGGGGCACTCCGACAAGATGGAGGTCAGTATAGCCAGAGCCGCCGGTCAAAAGCAAAGCGGTTGGATACAATTTTTGCAATCTTGCTTTAACTCTTTATCAACAAAAGAATTTAAAAGCGGGGATTTGGGATTGGGGACTGGAGAGCGACAGGTCCCCAGTCCCCAGTCCCCAGTCCCCAGTCCCCAGTCCCCGGTTTTACCCCCAGGCCAGCCCCAGGGCCAGCAGGCCGGTAAAGATCAGGGTGCCGCGGGCGGTCAGCCCCAGGGCCCGGTTCAGCGCCGGCCCCTGCTCGGTCAGCACCAGCCGGGTGGCTTCGGCCAGGGGCCGGAGCCCGAGCAGGGCCAGGAAACCCCAGCCCGCCATCAGCTGCGTCCCCGCCAGCAGGGCCGTGGTCAGCAGCAGCAACTGGTAGGCCCGCGCCCGCGCCAGCCCCAGGCGCAGGGCCAGGGTGTGTTTGCCCGCCCGGCGGTCCGATTCCAGGTCGCGGATATTATTGATATTGAGCACCGCCACCGACAGCAGCCCCACCGCCAGGGAGGCCCACCAACCGGCCGGGGTCAACTGGTGCTGCATCAGCCAGGCCGTACCCAGCACCGCCACCGGGCCAAAAAACACGAACACCGCCAGATCCCCCAGCCCCATGTAGCCGTAGGGCCGCCGGCCCAGGGTGTAGGTCAGGGCCGCCAGCAGGGCCAGGGCACCCAGCAGCAGAAAACCGAGCCAGGCGCCCCGGTCGGCGCCCAGGGCCCACCCCAGCAGCAAGAGGCCGGACAGCACCGCCAGAGCGGCGGTCAGCCGGATCGCCGACAGCAGCTGCGCCGGGGTCACCTGGCCCGAGGCCAGCACCCGGACGGGGCCGGTGCGGTCCACCGAGTCGGTGCCGCGCACCCCGTCGCCGTAGTCGTTGGCCAGGTTGGAGAGGATCTGCAGCAGCAGGGCGGTGAGCAGCGCCAGCAGCAGCACGCCGCCGTCGACGTCGCCCTCCCCGGCCGCCACGCCGGCGCCGAGCAGGATGGACGCCAGCGCCAGGGGCAGGGTCTTGGGCCGGATGGCGTTCAGCCAGGTGCTCAGGGGCATCGGTGCTCTCTTGGTCATCAAAGGAAACCCCTATCATAGCCGCGCCCCGGCCGCTGAAAACAGCGCTACCGTCCCTAGCGGACAGATGTTACTTTTAATTAAAGATATTTCCGACGGCGATTAACGGGGTCACCACAAATGCATATTGCGGTTTACGGCTATGAACTTCCCCTGACCATGGCGCTCACCATCAGGGGCACCCCCCTCGGCCGCCGCCGGGGCTTTTACGTGTGCATCGACGGCCGCTGGGGCGAGATCGCCCCCCTGCCCGGTGAGTCCCGCGAGAGCCTGGAGGAGGCCCGGGACGAGCTGCTGGCCGCCTGTGCGCGGCTGGCCCAAGGCCAGCCCCACGGCGCCAGCCTGCCCTCGGTGCAATTCGGGCTGGACTGCGCCCTCACCGCCATCGACGGCGAGCCGGCCCCCTCGCTGCCGCTGCTGGAAGGCGAGCGGGAGCCCATTATACGCGCCTGGCGCTGCCGCCGGGTGCACCCCCAGCGGGCCTGGCTGACCCTCACCGGCGAGGTGCAGCACGACGCCGGCCTGGTGCGCGAACTGACCCTGCTGGTGCCCGGCCTGCAACTGGTGCTGGACGCGGGCGGCCGGCTGAGCGAGGAGCAGCTGGAAGGGCTGTGGCGGCGCATCGATCCCGCCCGCATCGACTGGCTGCTGGATCCCGCCGCCGACCTGGCCGCCGGCCAGCGGCTGGCGGAGCGCCACGGCTGGCCGGTGGCCTTCGATCTCGGCCGCCATGTCGCCCTGGATTACCCTCTGTTCGAACAACTGAAAGCCCTGGTGCTCAGGCCCAGCCAGTTGGGCGGCCTGGCGCGGTGCCGGGAGCTGGCCGAGGAAGCACTGGCCCAAGGGCTGGACGTGGTGGTGGCCGACAGCCTGGAAAGCGGCCTGGGCAACGCCCAGCTGGCCCGCCTGAGCGCCCAATGGGCACCGGGCCGGACGGCGATGCTGGACCGGTTGCGCTACCTGCTGGACAGGGGCGTGGACGGCAACGGTCAGCCGGATCCCGGCAGACTCACCCTGCTCCGGGAATACGGCTGACCGGCTCCGAACGGGAACCGAAACCCGGCCCCGGGCCAAGGTTTCCTTGGCATCCGGGGGGTAAATCCGTATAGTCAGGCCGATATTTCGACAGGTTCCCAATCTATGTTTCAAGACAACCCCCTGCTGGCCCAGCTCAAGCAACAGCTGCGCGAATCCATGCCGACCAAGGAAGGCACCGTCAAGGCCACCGCCAAAGGTTTCGGCTTCCTCGAGGTGAGCGAGAAGGAAAGTATTTTCATTCCGCCGCCCTACATGAAGAAGGTGCTGCACGGCGATCGCATCACCGCCCTGGTGCGCACCGAAAACGAGAAGGAAGTGGCCGAGCCGGAAACCCTGCTCGAGCAGGGGTTGACCCGCTTCGTGGCCCGGGTGAAGTGGTTCCGCGACCGGCTCAACATCGTGCCCGATCACCCGCTGATCAAGGACGCCATCAAGGCCCGCGCCATCAAGGGGTTGGATGAAAAGGGCCTGAAGGACGGCGACTGGGTGCTGGGCGAGCTCAAGCGCCACGCCCTGAACGACAACGGTTTCTTCGCCGAGGTGGTGGAGCTGGTGGCCGGGGTGGACGATCCCATAGCACCCTGGTGGGTGGTGCTGGCCCGCAACAAGCTGGCCAACCAGGCGCCGCGGGACCAGGACGAGTGGCAGACCCTGGAAGAATCGCTGCCGCGCCGGGATCTCACCGAGGTGCCCTTCTTCACCATCGACAGCGAGTCCACCCAGGACATGGACGACGCCCTCAGCGTGAAGAAGCTGGACGGCGGCTGGGAGCTGACCGTGGCCATCGCCGATCCCACCGCCTATGTGCCCCACGACAGCGATCTGGACAAGGTTGCCGCCGAGCGTGCCTTTACCGTCTACCTGCCCGGCCGCAATATTCCCATGCTGCCGCGCACCCTGGCCGACGAACTGTGTTCGCTCAAGGCCGGCGAAGAGCGCCCCGCCCTGTGCGCCCGCCTGCTGATCGACTTTGACGGCAAGGTCACCGACCAGGTGGAATTCTTCGCCGCCCGCATCCGCTCCCAGGCCAAGCTGGCCTACGACAAGGTGTCCGACTGGGTCGAGCAGAAAGGCGACTGGCAGCCCGAGAGCGAGGTGATCGCCGAGCAGCTGCGCGAACTGACCGAACTGACCCGCGCCCGCAGCGCCTGGCGCAGCGAGCACGCCATCGTGTTCAAGGACAGGCCCGACTACCGCTTCGAGCTGGACGACGCCAGCAACGTGGTGGCCATTCACGTGGATCACCGCCGCATCGCCAACCAGATGGTGGAAGAGGCGATGATCGCCGCCAACCTGGCCTGCGGCAACTGGCTGACCGAACACGCCGGCACCGGGGTGTTCAACGTGCACGCCGGCTTCGACCCCGAGAAGCTGGCCCAGTTGGCCGAACTGCTGCAGGCCCACGAAGCCCCCTTCGAGCCGGAAAGCCTGGCCAGCCTGGAGGGCTTCTGCGCCCTGCGCCGCTGGCTGGACACCCGCAACACCAGCTACCTGGACAACCGGGTGCGCCGCTACCAGTCTTTCGCCGCCATGAGCGTGACCCCGGCCGAGCACTACGGCCTGGGCCTGGCCGCCTACGCCACCTGGACCTCGCCCATCCGTAAATACGGCGACATCATCAACCACCGGCTGATCAAGGCGATACTGGCCGAGCAGGAGCACGAGGCCCACGCGCCCAGCGCCGAGCTGGCCCAGCACCTGTCCGAGCAGCGCCGCATGCACCGCCGCGCCGAGCGCGACATCGCCGACTGGCTCTATGTGCGCTACCTGCAGCCGGCGGTGGCCGAGGGCAAGGTGTTCGACGCCGAAATCATCGACATCGGCCGGGGCGGCGTGAAGCTGC
Source organism: Zobellella endophytica (assembly GCF_003012775.1). Taxonomy (GTDB): domain Bacteria; phylum Pseudomonadota; class Gammaproteobacteria; order Enterobacterales; family Aeromonadaceae; genus Oceanimonas; species Oceanimonas endophytica. The sequence continues at coordinate 212,068 of NZ_PXYG01000006.1, forward strand.
GCCTGCAGGAAAACGGCGCCGTGGTATTCATGCCCTCCTCCCTGATCCTGGCCAACCGGGACCGGCTGGAATGCAGCTGGGACGACGGCCGCGTCTACCTGGACAAGGAAGCGGTCTACGAACTGGGCCAGCATATCCAGGTGATCCTCACCGAAGCGGTGGAAGACACCCGCTCGCTGATCGCCAAGCCGGCGGTGCCCCTGGTGCCGGAAAAACCCGCCTCCTGATACCCAAAGGGCCTGCGATTGCAGGCCTTTTTCAGTTCATTCCCCCGGCAACTCCAAAGCACTTCCTCAAGATACTGGTCACTGAACATTTTTGTCGTTATTCTGTACTTCAGATATATCTATTTTTACACACCTGCTGAGAGAGTTAGAGTTCTCACCAGTTCCAGAGGTTAACAGAGTATTCAACCTCAATACCCCGAAGATAATGTCGCAGAAAACATAACAAACAAAAAATGGACGGGCCCTTCAGATGACTGCTACTTCTATCTACTCCATGTCCGCCAAAGCATGGATCAGTGAGTTTTTGTTTAGCCGGGTGTTATTTAAAGGTCCAAATGGAAAGCCTCTCTACAGCTATCATGTTACAGAGCATGAGTATCGCTCTCTTACTCAGCTCTTGAGCACCAGCTTTAAAAAAAGCTACCACTCCTCTAGCCCAGTACACTTGGCGGCATGTTTCTGCTTGTTTGTAAGTGAACACTACCGGCGTCATTACAACTCTTCATGGTCATGGTCTGGTGCTGAAGAAGTACTTGAAACCGAGCTATCCCCCCAGAGTCGCGCCTCACTGACATCCATTGGCCTGCACTACTGGCAAAGGCCAGTACGGGCCCGTGAGAATGGCAATGACTGGCTGGGTTCACTTTTTATCGAAGGAGGCCTGCCTTGGCCTCTGGTACAAAATACTTCCCATGGATTTGGAAAAGCCGTCCGCCGTGGAATCAAGCACTTTTACCGCACTGAAGGTAACCGCAGAACAACAGCCGATCTGATGGCTGACTTTGAAAACGAACTGCCTTCACTTTTTCGTAATCTGGAAACCAGGCAGCTACTGGCAGGTATCGTTGACCAGATTATGTACCTGGCGGAACGACATCCCCTCAAGGATCAACAAGACCCTGCCAGCTATCTCGATCAAGTAGAACCAAGCTGGGCCAACGCCTTCCCCATCCCACTGGATGAGAATAATGCTCGCCTGCTACTGAATGAGTGGCTACGTGATGCAGGCCAAAAACGGCAGGAGCGAAAAGAAGCCCTGGAGAGAGCCCGGGCTTTCACTTGTGAACATTTTCTGTATGGCACGTTACCGCAATGGTCTGTATATACTGAGCTGATACTTCCTGCTGAGACCACATTTCAATTAGATGTCAACAACCTGAACAGCACTCGCCTTGAACTGGCTTATTACGAAGGTGAGCGCCTGCTGGCAAGGGGGCCAGCGGTATATGGTCAAGTCACCGAACAAGGTATCAAAGTCCGGTTCAGCAATACCCAAGTCACATTAGCACGACAAAAAATTGACGAGCCCGTCAGCCTTCGCCTACTGGATAACGGCTACATGGTGTACTGTCTTTTTTTGGATGACAGCGCTCTTGATTATTGTGAAGCTCCATTGATTTTTGAGCATCGTTCAGAGCGCTGGCAACTAGCTGCCTCTTCCAGTTGCTCCCTGTCGTCAGGGCTGGTTCGACTACGAGTCCCCCCCGGCTTTACTCTCAGCTGTGACAACGAAAATAAAAGTGTTCTGGGCGAAGACCAAGAACAAGGTCTCTGGGTGGAGTCCCGTGAATCACTCTCACTGGTTAGAGGGGAAGAACATTATTCCATATCCCTGAAGCAAGAACGCGACAGCAGCAATAGGCCTTTCCTTACCGGTGTTTTCGCACTCTATGACACACTTCCGTCTCTGGTTTATATGGGATGGCCAAGACTCGAATTACCGGATGACTATCCCTATGCAAAAGAGGAATTACTGGAGCTCATCAATGGAAAACAGCTGGATCGGCATCACCCTCATGCCTGGGGCGCAGTACGCTACACGTTGCGTACCCGTTCCGGAAAGCTACTACTCCAGAGACGGTTTGGTGTATTGCCACAAGATTTAAATCTGTCTTTATTTCCTGAGTCTCCGGGGCACCCGGCTCGCCTGCTGACCAAGGGTGCTGTAGAACTCGATTTATGCATTATCAATAATGAACTGAAAACGACAAAGACCGAAAATATCCTGTATCTGAAGTATAACGGTGATACTCCTCCTTCTTCCTTCATACTCGAAGCTGGCCAGAACCTTCCTGCAGTACAGCTGCGCCTCCCTTACCCTTATCAGGGTGCACGCCTGCTGGATCAAAACAGCATCCCATCATCAGCTCACGAGCTGACATTAAATGAGTTGCTGGGTCATCGTATTGTACTGACTTCCGGCCTGCCACAAGGTCAAACCTTTCACCTACAGTTACAACTGGTAAGCACGGAACAGCCCCATCCCAAACGAGCCTTCAGTATTCAGGTGGGCTCAAAGCCGGTCATGCTAAGCCTCTTCAGCTACCTGAACGATATACAGAACATGCTCGGAGCAGTAGATGATCAGGATGTCTACATCAGGCTCTCTCTCGAAACCGAACAGCCTTTGCTAAAACTCGACATTCGGCGCTACAACGGCCATATGCAATGGGAAGGCCGCGATAACTTTTTTATACGCAACGCTTCCAACAAGATCGTACTGGATGGCGCACAGGCCGAAGCCATGCTGCTGTCGGATCCCAAGCGGGCACCTTTGCAGTTAGCCGAGAAAATGACCGAGTCGACCGGCACCGGCAACTTTGAAATCCCCTCCGTCATGCAGTCCTGCGGCCCATGGCTGATTTATCCTGCAGAGAGTTCAGCCATTCACTTTCGCCCGGCTCTGTATCTCGCTCCGGAAAGACACGAAGATACAGCCGTTAGCGTCACATCTCTGCATCGGGCGGCCAAACTTTTCCATCCGGTGCACAATCCACACGTCATTAACGAGCAAGTTGCAGTCATGGCAGGCGACTTCAATCATAGCGGCTGGCAGTATCTGGCCGATTTAAAGCAAAACTATCGCCACCTTCCGCTGTCATCCTTTGAAACTTGGAAAGCCCTTTCTCGGAACCCGGAAGCATTAAGCTTTGCAGTATTCCGTCTCGAAATAGACGAAGCCTTCTGCTCCCGCATACGTGATGAGCTCGCGGTTATCTGGGAAACCATTCCGCTTCCGCTCTGGGTGAAAGCGAACCAGCTGTTCCACAAAAGCATGTTGCAGACCGGTCTGCCGGAGGTTCTGGTCAACAACCTGATATCGAATCGTGCCAGCGTTCTCAGATCCATCGTATCCGGGTTCGATTACCTGGGAGACTACTTGAGTACAGGAAACCGTTACTCTCTGACGACAATATCGCCCGAACAGATTCTGCCACTCTGGTACCAGGATCTACGCCGGCTGCACGTAGACAACCGTAACTGGCCAACCCAGCTGAGTAACGAACTGACCAACTGGATACAAAAACAGACGCTTCCACCACGGGTAAAAGCGCTGTCTTTGGTCGACTTCACCGACACGGTCACCTACCTACCCGTCTTCATGGCTTTTGTGACCGCAGGGCGGGCGAGCATTACCGATTTGCAGGCCGCTTCCGCCTATCTGAAGTTTGCCATTCGCGTTGTTGCCGACTTCGACCGTCAGGGCTGGTTTATGCCGGTACACGCCCTGATGGTATCTTATCTGCTCGCCTCACCAAATAAAGCATAAGGAATTCCAATGCGTTACTTTAGAGATCTAATTGAGCAAAGCCTTGTGCGCACTCGCGAGGCAACTCTGAGCGTACTCGGGATTAATCACTCTGGTTTGCGCCAGCATCTGAGCCAGAGCATGGTGAATGAGCTGGGCGCCGATGGCTGCTTTCTGGCACCGCCAGTATTTGAGCATACCTTTGGCTGGCACGAATCCGACTTGCAACTGCAAGACATCCAGAGTGAGCTGCTGTCGCCCAGCCTGCTCAACACGCTGGAAAAGGCGCCCGCCTATCAGTTCCCAAAAACCGCTCACCCTTATGTTCATCAGCTTCATGCCTGGCGCACGCTGCTGAATGAAAAGCCGCGATCAGCCGTGATCACCACAGGCACCGGTTCGGGGAAAACCGAGTGCTTTATGGTGCCTATTCTTGAAGACCTGATACGAGAACATGAACAGAAAAAAGAAGCATTGGTCGGTGTGCGTGCCCTCTTCCTCTACCCCCTTAACGCCCTGATCAACTCCCAGCAGGAACGTCTCGACGCCTGGACCCGTCAATATGGCAACAATATCCGTTTCTGCCTGTACAACGGCAAAACCGAAGAACGCGCCGACAAAATCCGCAGGGAACAAGACAAAAAATCAAACCAGATCCTGTCCCGTGAGCTGCTGCGCAGGGAACCAGCACCCATACTGATGACCAACGCCACCATGCTGGAATACATGCTGGTTCGCCAGGTCGATAACCCGATCCTGGAAATTTCAAGGCAGCAGCAATCCCTGCGCTGGATTGTGCTCGACGAGGCTCACACCTATGTGGGCTCCCAGGCGGCGGAGCTGTCGCTGCTGCTGCGACGGGTCGTGCAGGCATTTGGCAGAACCTCCGAAGAAATCCGCTTTGTCGCCACCTCGGCCACCATTGCCGGCGCCGATGCAAAGGAGCGCCTGCAGCGCTATCTGGCAGACCTTGCCGGTGTCCCTATGAGTCACGTTGAAGTTATCGATGGATCCCGTAAATGGCCGGATCTTGGCTTTAATTCTCCCGCTAAAAACATCAGCCTGCAGGCCATTCGCGATATTGAACCGGAGAACACTGTATCTTCTGCTCGCTTCGAGGCCCTTTGCCAAAGCTATATCGCCAGGCGGCTGCGCCATGCAGTGGTAAGCTCGGACAAGCCACTCGATCTGAACGATTTGATAAAGGTGGTGGCCGAGCAGCTGCAGGACAGCAACCGGCTGGAACAACAGCAAGAAATGCTCGACTGGGTTGACCTTATGACCGGCACCCACCCAGCAGAAAACCAGCCTCCCTTTCTTAAGCTCAGGGCACACCTATTCCAGCGCATGCTGCACGGCCTCTGGGCCTGCGTTGACCCGCAATGCAGCACCAAATCTCAACACCTGCAAGACTGGCCCTTCGGCAACGTCTATGTAAACCAGCGTTCCCACTGTGAGTGCCATGCTCCCGTCTATGAACTGGGCTTCTGCGGCGACTGCAAAACTCCCCACCTGCTGGCCGAGGACAGAAATGGCATTTTGCATCAGCCCAGCCCCTATGCCGGCGATGAATTTTCCCTTAACCATGAGGATGACAGTGAAAATTCAGAAACCGAAGCTGATCCTCACAAACCCAGCATCCAACAACTGATTATCGCCGGCTCACCGGCTGATCCTTACATGGCATACAGCCTGGATCTCGACACCAATAAGCTGGGAGTTGTGAACGCCACCCGCAATATCAATATCAATATTTTGAGCACAGCAGAATACCAGGTTTGCTGCAGCCAATGTGGACATGCCACCAACAGCGGCACCGGTGATTTTCTGAAAAAGGCCTACTTGGGAGCCCCCTTCTATGTCGCCAATGCGGTACCTACCGTGCTGGAGTTCTGCCCCGATCCGGACAAGAAGGATTGTGAAGGCCGCTCACCGGAAGAGCTGCCCGGCCGCGGCCGTAAGCTGATCACCTTTACCGACAGCCGCCAGGGCACGGCACGTATGGCGGTTCGTATGCAGCAGGAAGCCGAGCGCTCACGGCTGCGTGGGCTGGTGTTTGAAATGTTAAGAAATAAGCAAGCTAAACAGAGTATCGTAGAGCCTGCTTTACCAATCGGTTATGAGCAACTCCTTGCCAGTGCCTCCTTGCTTGAAAAGCACGGCCTGTATGATGAGGCCAAAAAAACGCGTGCAGACGCACAATCACTGATACCTGCAGCCTCACCACCAGTTCAGCTCTCTTGGCAAGAAATGGTACAGGGACTTGCGGCTACCAAGGATATTGAACTGTTTATTCTGCGCTATAACCGCTATGCCAACCCGGCACTGTTCGATGGCAATGAGGGCGGCCTGACCATGGCGCGCCTGCTGCTGGCCCGTGAATTTTCACGCCGGCCCAAAAACCAGAACAGCACCGAAACCTTGGGACTGATTAAGGTGGGTTACCAGGGGCTGGACCGGATTTCTACTACTCCGCCACTCTGGTCCGAAACCCGAGCCATCCCTGCCACAGGCGATATGTATGCGCCACGCACACCGCTGACACTGCAGGACTGGCGGGACTTTCTCAAGGTGGCCCTGGACTTTTACGTCCGGGAAAACACCTTTATTCCCATGGAAGACCGAATGCGCCGCTGGATGGGCAGCCGCTTTTCCCCCAAGGCTCTTTTTGCTCCAAACAGTGACAAGACCGAAAGCAGCACCACCAAAATGTGGCCGCAAATCAAGCCGGGCACCCCTCATCGACTTGTTAAGCTGCTGGAGCAGGGCATCGGCCTTAACCGCAATACGGATGACAACAAAATTAATGCTTGGCTAGAGGCCGCATGGTCTGCTTTGCTTCATGTTCGTATACTGGAACCCTTTGATATCGGACACCGACTGAGTTTAGAGACGCTAACCTTTTCACTGCCAACCGAGGGTTGGGTCTGCCCGCTGACACACCGTATTTTTGACACCACCTTTCGTGGGCTGACACCTTATTTACCCCAAAAGATACAGAACCGGGATTACCGTTGCCAGCACGTTCAGCTGCCCGCACTGAGCACCCTTTCTGCAGATGGCAGCCCGGTTTCCAAGCAAGCGCAGATCCGCCAGTTGATCGCCCAGGATACGGACATTGCCCAGCTGCGCCGGGAAAACCTGTGGACGGATATCAGCGACCGTACAGTGGAAGGTGGCTTTTACTACCGCACTGCCGAGCACTCGGCCCAGCAATCAGCCAAACGACTGGATGACTATGTAGAAGCCTTCAAGCGCGGCGATATCAACGTGCTGAACTGCTCCACCACCATGGAGATGGGCGTGGACATCGGCGGTATTTCCGCCGTGGTCATGAACAACCTGCCTCCCCACCCCGCCAACTACCTGCAGCGGGCCGGCCGGGCCGGACGACGCAACGAGGCCCGCGCCATCGCCTATACCTTGTGCAAGGCCGATCCCCATAATCAGCGGGCCTTTGCCAATCCCAAATGGCCGTTTATCACCGCCATTCCAGCACCCAATATCACGCTCAGTTCGGAGCGCATCGTACAGCGGCATGTCAACTCGTTGCTCCTGGCACTATACCTGCGCCAGCACAGCAGCGATGATGGTGATCGCACCAAGCTGACCCTGCACTGGTTCTTCGCCCCGGATGACTCCCCCTGCAAGCAGTTTCTGGCCTGGCTGGAGGTCAGCCCGGAAGAGTTCAGAGAGCCAGTGAAACAACTGGTCCGGGGTACCAGCCTTGAAGGTCGTTCACTGAACGTTATTACCGGTGAAACTAGGCAAGCATTAAGCGCGCTGGAAGATCGCTGGACAGGTGAATACGATAATATCAGCCAGAAGTTGCAAGCTGCTGCTGAAGGCCCCTACAGGCGCGCCCTCGCCCTGGAGCAACATCGCCATGCCAACGAGTATCTGCTGCGGCACTTGGCGTCATATGCATTTCTGCCCGGGTACGGCTTCCCTACCGATGTGGTGAGTCTGAAAACCTATAACGTCGAAGACTTTCTGAACAAGAAGAACAAACAGGAAGACAGCCGAGAGGACAATATCTTCGACAGTAAGGAGATGCCGTCTCGTAGCCTGAACATCGCTATTCGCGAATATGCTCCCGGCTCTCAGGTAGTCATCGATGGCCGCGTGTACCGCTCCGCCGGCGTCAGTCTGCAATGGCACGGGAATGGTCAAGTCAATGAAGCACAGAAATTCGATATCGCCTGGCAATGTAAGGAATGCGGTCATTCTGGAGTTATCGAAAATGCCTATTCCAATAATGCTGACTTGCGCTGTTCTCATTGTCACACCGCGATTCCATTCGACGAACGCCGTCTAGTACTTCGACCAGGTGGCTTTGTAACCGACTTTTATGAAGAAACCACCAACGACGTCACTTCCCAGAAATTTATCCGGATTGAACGCCCCCGTATTCAGGTAAATGGAGAGAATATCGCCCTGCCGGATCATCGCTGTGGTTTTGTACGCTTTGGTCATGAAGGCAACGTGTTTTACCACTCTTCCGGCGAACATGAACAAGGTTATGCCGTTTGTATGGCCTGCGGACGAGCCGAGTCCATGCTTGCTTCAGGTGGGGCTCCAAAAGAGCTGGAAGCAGGTAGAGATCACCGGCCGGTGGGCGGACTAGCTGGCAGCCGAAAAGAAAAAGACTGCTCCGGCGAAGCGGTTAAAACGCATCTGCATCTGGGCTATCAGATACGCACCGATGTACTGGAAATATTTCTTCGCAACCCGCTCACCAAAGAGTGGCTGCCAGACACTCCCGCAGGAAGAGTGATTGCCACAACTCTCGGTGTGGCCATTCGTGATGTCATCGCCGACCGCCTGGGTATTGCCAGCAGTGAAATGGGCTTCAGTTATCGTTTTGATCGGGATCAAAACAGTAACGAAGGCCGCGCGGTGATTCAGCTGTTTGACGAAGTCAGTGGTGGCGCTGGTTTTGTGCTGGAGGGATTGAATGATATCACCGAGCTGCTGAAAGCAGCCAAAAACCATCTGCAATGTCCGGCCGACTGCGAAAATATCTGCTCCCATTGTCTTGCCAGCCAGGACAGCCGTGTCGAACGCGAAGAGCTGGATCGCAAGCTGGCGCTTGAGTGGTTAACCAACGCCGAGCTGGTCGAACACTTGAGGCTACCCGATATCTTTGCTGGCCTTCACTGTGGCCGATATTGCTCCGTTGGGCCTGCTCGTGATCTGACCCAGGCTATCCATTCTCTGGATCGTACCGACGAGACTATTTCACTACTGCTGTGCCTGCATGGTGAACAGACTGAGTGGGATCTCGATTATCCTGGTTTCAGAGAGCAGGTGCTGACCTGGACCATTGCCGAAAAACTTAAGGTGCGTATCGGCATTGCCGAGCCCCAAAAATTGAGCGAAGAGCACAGGGAAACTATCTCGTTGCTTACACGCATGGGGGTTGAACTGGTCAAACTGGACAGCAACGCACTGAACCAGCCTTACCTGATTGCTCAGCTTTCATCTCAAGCCAAAACCAGAAGCCTCTACTGCAGCACAAGCCATGCAGGCGTACCGGGAGAGGACTGGCTGAAAGGACTGACGGATGCTGTTTGGGTAACTAGCGAGCAAGCGACTCAAATCCTGGGTGAGCCTATTGATACTGCTGGCTGGCACCGGACTGTACAGGGGGCACGTATTATTGAAATCACCTCCCAGCTGGATGGTCCGGTTAATACTCTGAAAATGAGGCTGGAAACCCTGTTGAAAGAACACATGCCCGAATTGTCTGAGCTACTCACCAGTGACGATGCAGTATCGGTCAGTTATTCGGATCGTTACCTCAAATCACCGTGGTCACTGATGCTGCTTAACGGATTTTTGGAGCTCTTTACTGGAGACAAATTGCAGTCACTGACAGTACAGACGCTGGCTTCAAACACCACTCAGCCAAGCTTTCAGGTTTCTCATGACTGGACGCTCCCGGATGACCAACAGGCCGTAATTGAGCGCTGGCTGAAAGAGCAGCTTGATGTTTCACCGAACATCACCATGATGAACAAAGCTTACGAGCTGTTGCATGGCCGGATGATCACGGTCAAATGGGCATCAGGCAAGGTCTGCAAGATACTGCTCGATCAGGGCATGGGATACTGGAGGGCCAGAATGCCATACCGGGACCAGCTGAACTACAACTTCAATGCTTCTCATGATGAGCAACTACAACAGTTGTTCGAAAAATACTCGTACGCTCGTATGCAGCAGCGAGGTGAATGGCCAACCTATATCAGCTGTGTCATGGAATAGTCTCTATCAGCCGAGTCCTGACTGACAAAAAGGCCTGCGATTGCGGGCCTTTGATCGTTAGTCAGCCCTTATCCCCGGCCGGCTCCTTGAGCAGGATAAAATGCTCGATTAACCGGATCATCAAGGCTTTCTGCTCCGGCAGGCTTTCCGCCACCAGCAGCGCCAGGGCCACCAGGGTGTTGTCGTTAATCAGTTGTTCCACCGGCCGGGCCAGCAATGCCGCATTACGGCGCAGGTACCACAAAAAGAGGAAGGAGCCGCAGCGCTTGTTGCCATCGGCCAAGGGATGATTCTTGATCACAAAGTACAGCTGTCGCTGATCACGCCCGCCGCCGCCGCCCCTTGTGGTGATACCAGCCCCTGATTGCTCAGGGTGCGGCTGAGCAGATTCATCACCTGTTCGAACTCGATGCCCCGCTCCGCCAGACGGCGCCGGTTAAGGGTGTAGCCCTGAACCAGGTGCTCTTTCAGCACCTGGGTGGCCCACTGGCGGAACTGGACGCCGCGCTGGGACTTTACCCGGTAGCCCACAGATATGATGACATCCAGTGAGTAACGAGAGACCGGCTTGTCTGAGCCAGTAATATGCATTTTTTGCATATTGCTGTCCTCGGGCAGCTCGCCCTCCTTGAACACATTGCGAATGTGGCGGGAAATCACTGACTGATCGCGGCCAAACAGCTCGCACATCTGCGCCTGATTCAGCCACACCGTCTCCTGCTCCAGCGCCACTTCCAGTTGCGCTTGCCCGTCGGCGCTGGTGAAAATCTGGATCTGTTGGTTTGGCATCGTCTTGTTCGTTCCGTGGCCGGCATCCGGTTGGTTTAGCCTCAGTAACAATGCTTTGCCGACGGGTGTCAACCGATAAACAACATCTACTCGGCGCCGGCCATGTCCGCCAGCACCTCCGCCACCAGCGACTGCTGATGGCCCACTCGCTGGGTGACCTGCTGAACAATCTCCATGCGGGTCTGTGCACCCGCCTGGATATCATCAATCGCCGCCAGGGCCTGGCTGGCCTCCTGCAAACAGGTGCCACGGGACTGGTCGATGTTCTCCAGTCCCGTGCGGGCCCTGGTGGCGGAATGCCCCAGGTTCTCGGCAATGTCCCGAATTTGTTCGCTGGACTGGTTCACCCGGCGGGACAGATTGCGGACCTCGTCCGCCACCACCGAAAAGCCCCGGCCGTGTTCCCCCGCCCGGGCCGCTTCGATGGAGGCATTAAGGGCCAGCAGGTTGGTCTGTTTGGCAATGTCCTGAATATTGCCCACGATGGCGCCGATCTCGGCGGACTGATCCTGCAACTGACTGAATACCCGATCGATATTCTCCATATCACCGGCGAGTGAGCGGATCGCGGCCTCCGAGGCGCGGATGCGGTGGGCGGTCTCGGCCACCTTGTTACCGGATTGCCGGGCCAGCATGCCGGCCTGGGCCATTTCTTCCAGGATCAGCCCGGCGTTGGCGCCCAGTTGGCCGAGCTGTTCCAGCAGCCGTTGGGAGTAGCTCGGGTCGGGCGCAGGCTCGGCGGTGGGCACGGGTTCTGCCACCGGAGGCAGCGAAGGCGCCGTTTCAACCACGACGGGCTCCGCTGCCGGTTGGTCGACCATGCGCGCCGGCAACCTCAGGGCCAGGCAAGCCGCCGTCAGGGCCAGCAGCGCGCCCGACAGAGACAGCGTCAGCGCCATGCCATCCTGACCACCCAGCCGGATGGAGAGGGCGCCAAGCAATATGGTCAGGGTACAGATGGCGGCGATCAGCGCCGTTTTGATATGGGATTCCGGGTGGGGTGCGCGAACAAAACTAGCTTCGTAAGAGTTCATGACGAGTTATCTCTTGCCGGCTCCGGGCTGGGGTTGCTGAAGAAAGGAGCGTTGGCGTGGATTGATGGTGGGCGCCCCTGCAGGCAGGGGCGCCATCGTTGAGGTTTAGCTCACCCGTTTTACCAGCAGTTCGGCGAACACCGCCGGGCATTCCACCGAGGGCACATGGCCTACCTGTTCCAGGATCACCGGCTCGCCGGCGCCGCTGCATTGGGCCAGGGCGCGCAGCGACTCGGGCGGGGTGGCGATGTCGTCGCTGCCGCCTACCAGCAGCAGGGGCACGCCGTGGCCCTGCAGTTGCTCGCTGAAGTTGGCGCGGCCCAGCATCTCGCACAGCAGGGCGTAACTGTTGGCGTCTCCCCGCCCCATGATGGTATTCCAGCCCTTGAGCAGGGCCGGCTCGCGCTCGCAGGCGGCGGGGCCAAACCAGCGCGGCACTATGTCCACCGCCATGGCGGACAGCCCCTTCTCCCGCACCGCCCTGGCGCGGGCCTGCCAGGCCTCGGCGGTGCCGATCACCGCCCCGGTGTTGGTGAGGGTGGCGGACAGCAGGCGCTCGGCGTTGGCACTCAGCAGTTGCTGGCCGATCACCCCACCGATGGAGGTGCCGACGAAGTGGAACCGCTCCGCGCCGGCCTGGCCGACCAGCGCCAGCAGCTCCGCCGCCAGGCTCTCGGGAGTGACTTGCTCCCCGTGCCAGGCCGCACTGCTGCCGTGGCCGGGCAGATCCCAGCTCAGCACCCGGCAACGGGGCAGCAGGGCGGGCAGCAGGTCATCCCACACCGCCTGGCTCATGCCCAGGGGATGGGCCAGCACCACCAGCGGCAGCGCCGGGTCGCCCAACAGGCGGTAGCCGACGGCGCGGCCGTTTATTTCCAGAAAAGACATTCAGCCTCCGAATAGTTAGGAGAAGCCGGCCGGAGCCGGCGTTCAGACTGCTGATAAACCTTCAGACATTCCAGCACAGACACGCTCATGCCGAAAGGGAGGACAAAGGGAACTGCTCCGCCGACCGTCACATGCCAGGGATGGCATGTGCGAGCCTACATGGATGTACTTGCGGCGTGTCGGAGGAGCTGTCCCTTTGGCCGACTTCCTTGCACTGGAAGACAACTCGACAGGCTCCGGACAGTTAAACCCGTTCGATCAGGGTGGCAATACCCTGGCCGACACCCACGCACATGGTACACAGGGCCAGGCGCTTGTTCTGCCGGTGCAGCTCGTGGGCGGCGGTTTGCAGCAGACGGGCGCCGGACATGCCGAGCGGGTGGCCCAGGGCGATGGCGCCGCCGTTGGGGTTGACCCGGGCGTCGTCGTCCTGCAGGCCCAGCTCCCGCATGCAGGCCAGGGCCTGGGCGGCGAAGGCCTCGTTGAACTCGAACAAGTCGATGTCGTCCATGGTCAGGTTGTGCCGCTCCAGCAGCTTGCGCACCGCCGGCACCGGGCCAATGCCCATGATGCGCGGCTCCACCCCGGCGGTGGCCATGCCCAGGATGCGGGCCATGGGCTTGAGGCCGTGACGCTGCACCGCTTCCTCGCTGGCGATCAGCATGGCGGCGGCACCGTCGTTCACCCCGGAGGCGTTGCCGGCGGTGATGCTGCCCCCGGCGCGGAAGGGGGTCGGCAGCCTGGCCAGCTTCTCTGCCGTGGTGTCCGGGCGCAGGTGCTCGTCGTCGGCGAAGATCAGCGGCTCCTGCTTGCGGCGCGGGATCTCCACCGGCACGATTTCCTCGGCAAAACGGCCATTTTTCTGTGATTCGGCCGCCTTCTGCTGGGAGCGGGCGGCGAAGGCATCCTGATCTTCCCGGGAGATGTTGAACTGCTCGGCCACGTTTTCGGCGGTTTCCGGCATGGAGTCCACGCCGTACTGGGCCTTCATCAGCGGGTTGATAAAGCGCCAGCCGATGGTGGTGTCTTCAATGGTCTGGGTGCGGCTGAAGGCGGTGTCGGCCTTGCCCATCACGAAGGGGGCGCGGGACATGGACTCCACCCCGCCGGCCAGCACCAGCTCCAGCTCGCCGGCCTTGACGGCGCGCACGGCCGTGCCCACCGCGTCCATGCCCGAGCCGCACAGCCGGTTGATGGTGGTGCCGGGCACGCTCACCGGCAGGCCGGCCAGCAGGGACGACATCCGCGCCACGTTGCGGTTGTCTTCGCCGGCCTGGTTGGCGCAGCCCATGATGACTTCGTCGATGGCCGCCGGATCCAGCGCCGGCGCCTGGGCCAGCACGGCCCTGAACACCTGGGCGGCCAGGTCGTCGGGGCGTACCGCCGCCAGGGTGCCGCCGAAGCGGCCGATGGCGGTGCGTCTGGGGTGGCAAAGGTAAACGGGCTTCATTGGGCGGCCTCCTGGGATACCGGCTTGGCGTGATGGTCGGCGGTTCTGGCCTTGAGCGAGCGCAGTATCTCCAGCTCCTTGCCGTTGGGCTCGGGGGTCTGCGCCAGCGGCTCGGCAAAGCGCACCGGCCAGCCGGTGGCCTCGCTCACCTGCTCGCGGGTCACGCCCGGGTGCAGCGAGGTCACCACCAGCTCTTTGGTCTCGGCATCGGGGGCCAGCACGCACAGATCGGTGATCACCTTGGTCGGGCCCCGGCCGATGTTGGGCACGCCGTCGCGCCCCTTGCCGTCCCGGCCGTAGCCCAGGGTGGTGATAAAGTCCACCGCCTCCACAAAGGCCCGCGGCGAGTGCTTGAGGGTGATGAACACTTCCTTGGCGTTGGAGGCGATTTCGGGGGCGCCGCCGCCGCCGGGCAGCCGCACCTTGGGCGCCTGGTAGTCGCCGATCAGGGTGGTGTTGAGGTTGGCGTAGCGGTCGATCTGGGCGGTGCCGAGGAAACCCACGTCGATATGGCCGCCCTGCAGCCAGTAGCGGAACATCTCGGGTACCGCCACCGTGGTGAGCGCCTGCTCGCACAGCTCGCCGTCGCCGATGGACAGGGGCAGGATGTCGGGCTTGGTCTGCAGGGTGCCGGACTCATAGATCAGCACCACCTCGGGCGCGTGGGTCAGGCGGGCCAGGTTGGCGGCCTCGCTGGGCAGGCCGATGCCGACAAAGCAGGTCATGCCGTTGCTCAGGGCGCGGGCGGCGGTGACCGTCATCATTTCGGAAGAACTGTATGCGAGTGTCATTATTCCTGCCCTCCTGCATTGTAAACGTTCTGTTCCAGCCACTGGTTAAAGGTGTCACGATCGCGGGAAATCGCGTCCCATTCCTTGTAGAAGCTGTTGTTTCTCGGATAGTAGCCGTGGGCGTAGGACGGCGCCGCCCCCCCTTTCACCTCGGCGATGGCGTCGATGGCCCAGCCCGGGATCACGCAGGCATTGGGGTCGGCCCGCAGGTCGTCGACGATCTCCTCCACGGTGACGATGCTGTGTTTGGCCGCCAGCACCGCCTCCTTCTGCACCCCGACGATGCCGGACACCAGCACGTTGCCCTGCCGGTCGGCGCGCTGGGCATGGATGATGCTCACATCGGGCCGCACCGCCGGCACCGCCGCCAGCCGTTCGCCGGTGAAGGGGCACTCGATAAAGCGGATCTGCGGGTTCACCTTGGGCAGGTCGCTGCCGATGTAGCCGCGCAGCACCGCCAGCGGCAGGCCGGCGGCACCCGCCTCGTAGGCGCAGGCCATGGCGGCGTGGCTGTGTTCGAAAATCTCGAGGGGCTGGGGCCAGCCCTTCTCCACCGCGTCGCGCAACCGGTGCAGGGAGCCGACGCCGGGGTTGCCGCCCCAGGAAAAGATCAGCCGCTCGGCACAACCGGCGCCGATCAGCTGGTCGTAGAGGATGTCCGGGGTCATGCGGATCAGCGTCAGCCGACGCTTTTCCTGGCGGATGATCTCATGACCCGCCGCAAAGGGGATCAGGTGGGTAAAACCCTCCATGGCGACGGTGTCGCCGTCCTGAAGGTAACGGGCAATCGCGTCGTGCAGGCTCATGAATTGGGCCATGGGTATCGCCTCCCTGGGTGACTTTGAAGTTCGCATTGCGAACTTGGGTTTGCATTACGAACATATTTACACCCATTCGACGGACGTGGCAAACCCCGATCCCGGCGATTTTTTTGAAAAAGCGATTAACCTGTTGAAAAATAAAAGATTATTTTTTGCGCATCAACAGGCAAAACAGGCGGAGTGAAAACGGGTGTTCGTTATGCGAACTTTTGCTACCATGGATGGCCAGGGCCACCGCCGACACCGCCACAGGAGGAATACCATGACCGCAGAGGACAAGCTCAGCCCCGAAGACAGGGACTTCGTCGCCGCCCTGGCCAGCGGGCTGGAGGTGCTGCAGGCCTTCGATCAGCAGCATCCGCGCATGACCCTGAGCGAGGTGGCGGCCAGAACCGGCATGGACAGGGCCAAGGCGCGCCGCTTTCTGCTGACCCTGCACGCCCTGGGCTACCTGGACAAGCAGCTGCGCCACTTCGCGCTGACCCCCAGGGTGCTGCAGCTGGGTAACGCCTTCCTCTCGGCCAACCCCTACCGGGTGGTGATCCAGCACTACCTGGAGGAGATCACCCGGGAGATCGGCGAGTCCACCTCGCTGGGCGTGCTCGACGGCGACGACGTGGTCTATATCGCCCGCTCCGCCGCCGAACACCGGCTGATGGCCATTCGCCTGTCGGTCGGTACCCGGCTGCCCGCCGCCTACACCTCCATGGGCCGGGTGCTGCTGGCCCAACTGCCGGAAGCCGAGCTGGCCGCCTACCTGGAGCGGGTACGGCTGCAGGCCCACACCGAACACAGCATCACCGACAAGGCGGAACTGCGCCGGGCCCTGGAGCAGGTGCGCCGCCAGGGCTACGCCATCGTCGATCAGGAGCTGGACTCGGGCCTGCGCTCGCTGGCGGTGCCAGCCTTCGACCAGCAGGGGCAACTGCTCGGCGCCATCAACATCAGCACCAACGCCGCCCGGGTGGACATGGACACCCTGACCGGCCGCTTCCTGCCGCTGCTGCAGGACAAGGCCCGGCTGATCCGGGAAACACTACAGGGCTGAGGGCAGTTTGTTGACAACGTTGTCTTAACTCACCGATGAGATCGGTCAAAGAGCCTCGGTGCCGCCTGCTGACATCACCCTCAGACAACGTCGGGGATTGATAGAGGTAACAGGGATTACCTCCACCGACCGTCAAATGCCAGGGACGGCATTTGCCGAGCGTCACAGGGATGTGCTTGAAGCGTGTCGGTGGAGGTGGCCCTGTTGCCTCTTCGCTACGCCGTGACAGACAAGCTTCGCAAGGAGCGTAAACAGGCTCTCAGGGATAACGCCCGGTCAGCCGGTTTTCCACCAGCTCCGCCAGTATGGTGTTGACCAGCCGCATCGCCGCGTTGGGATTCTCGCCCCGGCGGCGGGAGGCGATCACCGGAATGGTGAGCTGCTCGTCCCCCACCGACACGAACGCCACCCCCTCCCGCGAAAGCTTGTGCACCTGCTCCGGCACCAGGGCGAAGCCCATTTCCGAGGCCACCAGCGACAGCGCCGTCTGCAGATCGTTGACCTGCTGGATCACCTGCAGTTTCAGGCCCCGGCGCTGGAACAGCCCCAGGGCCACGTCGACGAAGTTGGGGCCGGGGCCGGCGGGAAAGGCCACCATGGGCACTTCCGCCAGCTCCGCCATGGTCGGCGACCGCCCGGCCAGGGGATGGGACGCGGGCAGGGCGATAAGCAAGGGCTCGTTGAACAGCACCTCCTGCTCCACGTCCGGATCCTCGATGTGCACCCGGCCGAAACCGATATCGATCTTGCCGCTCTTGAGCGCCTCTATCTGCTCCCGGGTCTTGAGCTCGTGCAGCACTATCTCCAGGTTCTTGTTACGCCGCAGCCGCCGCACCATCAGCGGCAGCTGGCCGTAGAACACCGAGGGCACGAAGCCGATGGCGAACACCGTCTTGCGCAGCTGGGCAACCTGCCGCGTGCCCTCGATGCTGGCGTCCACCCGGTCCATGATGGTACGGGCCTGCTGCAGGAAGTACAGGCCGCCCTGGGTCAGCTCCAGCCCCCGCGCCTTGCGGATAAACAGCTTCACCCCCAGCTCCTCCTCCAGCTGCTTGATCTGCCGGGTCAGGGGCGGCTGGGCGATAAACAGCCGTTCCGCCGCCCGGGTCAGGTTCAGCTCTTCCGCCACCACGATGAAATAGCGCAGGTGTCTCAGCTCCATCCATACCTCCAGGGTATTGGTTGCGACTTAATCAATATTGGTGAGTATGACTCCGAAAATGTAACTTCACTGCAACAGACAGTTATCACTCGACGTTCGGAGCTTACATGTCAGCAACCATCCAGTCCATCGAAGCCATCCTGGTCGATATCCCGACCATACGCCCGCACAAGCTTTCCATGGCCACCATGGGCGTTCAGACCATGGTCATAGTGCGGATCAAGGACAGCGAGGGCCTCGAGGGTCTGGGCGAAGCCACCACCATCGGCGGCCTGGCCTACGGCCCGGAGAGCCCCGAAAGCGTCAAGCTGACCATCGACACCTACTTCAGCCCCCTGCTGCTCGGCCGGCCGGCGGATGCCATCAATACCCTCAGGGTAGGGCTCAACCGGGCGACCCGCGGCAACAACCTGGCCAAGTCCGCCATCGAAACCGCCCTGCTCGACCTGCAGGGCAAGCGCCTGGGCCAGCCGCTGCACCAGCTGCTCGGCGGCGCCGTGCACCGGCACATCCCGGTGCTCTGGACCCTGGCCAGCGGCGACACCGCCCGGGACATCGACGAGGCCAAGAGCCTGATTGCCGCCCAGCGCCACTGCGACTTCAAGCTCAAGATCGGCTCCCGCCCGCTGATGGACGACGTGCGCCACGTGGCGGCGATCAAGGAAGCCCTGGGCGAGGGCGCCAGCGTGCGGGTCGACGTCAACCAGGCCTGGGATGAAAGTACCGCCGCCCGGGGCATGGCCGAACTGCAGGCCGCCGGCATCGATCTGGTGGAGCAGCCCACGCCGATGAAGGATCACGACGCCCTGGTGCGGCTGTCACAGAAATTCCACCTGCCGATCCTGGCGGACGAGGCGGTGGCCGATGCCAACGACATGTTCCGCCTGGCCTCGGCCGGCTTCGCCGGCGCCGTGGCGCTCAAGATCGCCAAGGCCGGCGGCCCGCTGCGGGCGCTGGAAGTGGCGGCGGTGGCCGGCGCCGCCGGGATCGGCCTCTATGGCGGCACCCTGCTGGAAGGCTCTATCGGCACCGCCGCCTCCCTGCACGCCTGGTCCACCCTCGACACCCTGCACTGGGGCACCGAGATGTTCGGCCCGCGGCTGTTAAAGGACGACATCGTGGTGACGCCGCTGAATTTCCATCACAACGGCGTCGAACTGCCCGCCGGGCCCGGCCTGGGCCTGGCGATAGACGAAGACAAGCTGGCCCGGTACCGCCGGAAATAAGCAGCGGCCGCGAGGCCCGCCAACAGGAGGACAAGACATGCTGTTCAAAGTCGAGATGAAGGTGAACCTGCCCCACGACATGCCGGCCGAGGTGGCCGCCGAGATCAAGGCCCGGGAGAAGGCCTACGCCCAGGAGCTGCAGCGCCAGGGCAAGTGGCGCCACCTGTGGCGGGTGGCCGGCAGCTACGCCAACGTCAGCATCTTCGACGTGGCGGACAACGCCGAACTGCAGGAGCTGGTAAGCGCCCTGCCGCTGTTTCCCTACATGGACATCAGTGTCGCGCCCCTGTGCCGGCACCCGTCCTCCATCCACCAGGATGACCGTTAAGCAAGTACTCAGTACCCCTACGACCCGATAACAAGCAAGGAGCCAGAGCAATGTCAGTCAAGACCATGCACACTCAGGAAGTCAAAGAACTGCTGGAAAAAGTGGCCGGCCTGAACCAGGCCGGCGGCAACGAGCGGGTGAAAACCATCGTCCACCGCGTGATGCACGATGTCTTCCAGCTTATCGAGGATCTGGACATCACCCCGGAAGAATTCTGGAGCGCCGTCTACTACATCAACGAGCTGGGCAAGAACGGCGAGGCCGCCCTGCTGGCCCCGGGCCTGGGGATGGACAAGTACCTGGATATCCGCCAGGACGCCGAAGACGAGGCTGCCGGCCTGGCCGGCGGCACCCCGCGCACCATCGAAGGTCCGCTGTACGTGGCCGGCGCCCCGGTATCCGACGGCTTCGCCCGCATGGACGACGGCAGCCAGGCCGGTGAAACCATGATCCTCACCGGCCAGGTCACCAACCAGCACGGCCAGCCCCTGGCCGACGCCATCGTCGATATCTGGCACGCCGATCTCAAGGGCGCCTACTCCTACTTCGACCCGTCCCAGAGCGAATACAACCTGCGTCGCCGGATCAAGACCGACGCCGAGGGCCGCTACAGCGCCCGCAGCATCATTCCCTCCGGCTACGGCTGCCCGCCGGAAGGCGCCACCCAGGCCCTGCTCAACCAGCTCGGCCGTCACGGCAACCGCCCGGCGCACATCCACTATTTCGTGTCCAAACCGGGCTACAAGCACCTGACCACCCAGATCAACCTGGCCGGCGACGAATACACCTACGACGACTTTGCCTTCGCCACCCGCGAGGAGCTGGTGGTGGACGCGGTGCGCGTCGAGGACGCGACCGCCGCCGAGCAGCTCGGCCTGAATCAGCCCTTCACCCGGGTGGAGTTCAACATCCGGCTGGTGGCCACCGACCAGCCCGAGCTGCAGAGCCGCCACGAGCGCAAGCGCGCCCTGGAAGGCGAAACCGCTTAACACCGCCCCGGACAACAGGCTGTTTATCAGCCGTCCGGCCCGCACTCAGCGGGCCGGACCGGGGACACTCGCGCCCGGAAACGGCCAGCCCAACATCGCATGGAGTGACGACAGATGACTCGCCAACTCGACAAACTCGAAAACAAGATCCGCGGCGCGGTGGAAGCCGACGCCCAGAGCGGCCACTACCGCTGCGACCGCAGCATCTTCACCGACCAGGAGCTGTTCGACCTGGAGATGAAACACATCTTCGAAGGCAACTGGGTCTACCTGGCCCACGAAAGCCAGGTGGAAAACCCCGGTGACTACTTCACCACCACCGTCGGCCGCCAGCCGGTGATGATCACCCGCACCAAGGACGGCGAGCTGCAGGCGCTGCTCAACACCTGCTCGCACCGGGGAGCCACCCTGTGCCGCAAGAAGCGCGGCAACAAGGCCTCCTTTACCTGCCCCTTCCACGGCTGGACCTTCAAGAACGACGGCCAGTTGCTGAAGGCCCGGGACCAGAAGAAGGGCGGCTATCCGGACAGCTTCAGCACCGACGGCTCCCACGACCTGAAGCGGCTGCCGAAGTTCGAATCCTACCGCGGTTTCCTGTTCGGCAGCCTCAACGCCGACGTGCAGCCCTTGCGGGAATACCTGGGCGAAACCACCAAGATCATCGACAACATCGTCGATCAGGCGGAAGACGGCCTGGAAGTGCTGCGCGGCAGCTCCACCTACACCTATGAAGGCAACTGGAAGCTGACCGCCGAAAACGGCGCCGACGGCTACCACGTGGGCACGGTGCACTGGAACTACCTGTCCACCATGAGCCAGCGCAACTACGAGAAGGGCGGCACCGAGGCGGTGGACGCCAAGAGCTGGTCCAGCGAGGGCGGCTTCTACTCCTTCGACAACGGCCACATGATGCTGTGGACCCGGCTCACCAACCCCCAAGTGCGGCCGGTGTTCAACCACCTGCAGCGGCTGGAGGAAAAACTGGGCGCGGCCCGGGCCGACGCCATCGTCAACACCACCAAGAACCTGTGCCTGTACCCCAACGTCTACCTGATGGACCAGTTCTCCACCCAGATCCGGGTGCTGCGCCCCATCTCCGTCAACAAGACCGAGATCACCATCTACTGCTGGGCGCCGAAGAACGAGCCGGCGGCCGACCGCGCCAGGCGCATCCGCCAGTATGAAGACTTCTTCAACGTCAGCGGCATGGGTACGCCGGACGACCTGGAAGAATTCCGCGCCTGCCAGAACGGCTACCAGGCCAGCGGCCTGAAGTGGAACGACATGAGCCGGGGCGCCGCCCACTGGGTTGAAGGCCCGGACGCCGGCGCCGACGCCATCGGCCTCAAGCCCATACTGAGCGGTGCCAAGCCGGAAGACGAAGGGCTTTATGTCACCCACCACCAGCACTGGGTAAAAGAGATGCTGCAGGCGGTCAAAACCGAGCGCGCCCGCCTGATCTCCATCACCGAACAGGAGGCATCCGCATGAGCATGAGCTTCGAACAAATCCAGGCTTTCATTCACCGGGAGGCCCGTTTGCTGGACGATCGCCAGTGGGATCAGTGGCTGCAGTGCTACCACGAAGACGTGGTGTACTGGATGCCCGCCTGGGACGACGAGGATCAACTGACCGAGGATCCGCAGCGTGAGATCTCGCTGATCTATTACCCGAACCGTAAGGGCCTGGAAGATCGCGTCTACCGCATCAAGACCGAGCGCTCCGGCGCAAGCTCCTTGCCGGAGCCGCGCACCACCCACCTGACCAGCAACCTGGAGATCCTGGAGCAGGCGGGCGACAGGGTGACGCTGCGCTTCAACTGGCAGACCAACAGCCACCGCTACAACCAGACCCAGTTCTTCTTCGGCACCTCCTTCTACACCCTGGACACCAGCGGTGAGCGGCCGGTGATCACCGAGAAGAAGATCATCCTGAACAACGACTACATCAATCAGGTGATTGATATCTATCACCTGTAACCGGTGGGGAGAGCATCATGAGTTACAACATAGCCCTCAACTTCGAAGACGGCGTGACCCGCTTCATCAGCTGCAACGAAGGGGAAACCGTGCTGGACGCGGCCTACCGCAACCAGATCAAGTTGCCCATGGACTGCTCCGACGGCGTCTGCGGCACCTGCAAGGGCAGCTGCCGCCAGGGCAGTTTCGACCTGGGCGACGACTACATCGACGAGGCCCTCACCGAGGAGGAAGTGGCCGAGGGCAAGGTGCTCACCTGCCAGATGGTGCCCTCCGGCGACTGCGTGGTGGAGATCCCCGCCCCCTCCACCCTGTGTAAGACCGGCCAGGTGGAGTTCGGCGGCACCCTGGCCGAGGTCAACCTGATCTCCCCCACCGCCATCGAACTCAAGGTAAGCGCGGACCAGGACATCCCCTTCCTGCCGGGCCAGTACGTCAACATCAGGGTGCCGGGCAGCGAGGAAAGCCGCGCCTACTCCTTCAGCTCGCGCCCGGGCAGCCGGGAGCTGAGCTTCCTGATCCGCAACGTGCCGGGCGGCCTGATGAGCTCCTGGCTGGTGGGCCAGGCCCGGGCCGGCGACCGGCTGAGCCTGACCGGCCCCATGGGCGTGTTCTACCTGCGCCCGGTGGCGCGCCCGGTGCTGATGCTGGCCGGCGGCACCGGCCTGGCGCCCTTCCTGGCAATGCTGGAAGAACTCAAGGTGAAGGGCTGCGACCAGCCGGTGCACCTGATCTACGGCGTGACCAACGACGACGACCTGGTGTGCGTACCGGCGCTGGAGCGGTTCGCCGCCGATATCGGGAATTTCAGCTTCAAGACGGTGGTGGCCGGCGCCGACAGCGCCCACCCGCGCAAGGGCTATGTCACCAACCATATGGAAGACGCTCCCCTCCAGCACGGCGAGGTGGACGTCTACCTGTGCGGTCCGCCGCCCATGGTGGACGCGGTGCTGGGCTACTTCCGCGGCCAGGGCATCCAGCCCGCCTCCTTCCACTACGAGAAGTTCAGCCCCAGCGTCACCACCCTCGCGGAGCAGGTGGCATGAGCGCCCGCTTCCAGGACAAGGTGATGGTGATCACCGGCGCCGCCCAGGGCATAGGCCGGCGGGTGGCCGAGCGGGCGGCGGCGGAAGGCGCCCGCCTGGTGCTGGCGGATCTGGCGGATTACGTGCACGAACTGGCGGCCGAACTCGAACAACAAGGCGCCGAGGCCCTGGCGGTGCAGGCCGACCTGGAAAGCTGGGACGGGGCAGAAACCCTGATGACCCGGGCGGGCGAGCGGTTCGGCCGCATCGACGTGCTGGTCAACAACGTGGGCGGCACCATCTGGGCCCAGCCTTACGAGCACTACAGTCCGGAGCAGATCCAGAAGGAAATCCAGCGTTCCCTGTTCCCCACCCTGTGGTGCTGCCGGGCGGTGCTGCCCTACATGGTGGCGCAGCGTAGTGGCGCCATCGTCAACGTGTCGTCGGTGGCCACCCGCGGCCTGATGCGGGTGCCCTACGGCGCCGCCAAGGGCGGGGTCAACGCCATGACCGTCAACCTGGCGTTCGAATACGCCGAGCACGGCATCCGGGTCAACGCCACCGCCCCCGGCGGCACCGAGGCGCCGCCCCGGCTGACCCCGCGCAACAGCGAGGCCCAGGGCGAACGGGAGCGGCAGTGGTACCAGACCCTGGTCGAGCAGACCAAGGCGACCAGCCTGATGCACCGCTACGGCACCCTGGACGAACAGGCGGCGGCCATCCTGTTCCTCGCCTCCGACGACGCCAGCTATATCACCGGCACCATTCTCCCCGTGGCGGGCGGAGATCCGGGCTGATACACGAAAAGGCGGCCGGAGGGATCGACCTGATGCGTTAAGTCAAGAGGGACAGGGGACGGCCAGAGCCAACCGTCGATGGCAGGGATGCCATCGTCGAGCATACAGGGAAGTACTTGCTGCGTGTTGGCGTGGCAGTTCCCTGTCCCGATAACACCTTGACTGACAGCCTCGGAAGGAATCGACCGCCTTTACATCGGAACTGCGGGGGCCCAGGCCCCCGGACTCCAGACTCCAGACTTAAGGACAACACGCGGAGTAACACCTGATGAAACATATCGATGTCAACGAGACTATAGACAACGCCAGCTTTACCCCCTTCCACTGGAAGGTGCTGTTCTGGTGCACCCTGATCATCATTTTCGACGGCTACGACCTGGTCATTTACGGGGTGGTGCTGCCGATACTGATGGATCAGTGGGCGCTCAACCCCTACGTGGCCGGCCTGTTGGGCAGCAGCGCCCTGTTCGGCATGATGTTCGGCGCCATGGGCTTCGGCATGCTGTCGGACCGGCTCGGCCGCAAAAAAACCATACTGATGTGCGTGGTACTATTCAGCCTCACCACAGTGCTCAATGGCCTGGCCAGCAACCCCTGGCAGTTTGGCCTGCTGCGCTTTATCGCCGGCCTCGGCATCGGCGGCGTCATGCCCAACGTGGTGTCGCTGATGAGCGAATACTCGCCGAAGAGAAGCCGCAGCACCCTGGTGGCGCTGATGTTCAGCGGCTATGCGGTGGGCGGCATGATGTCCGCCGGCCTGGGGATCTGGATAGTGCCCAACTACGGCTGGGAGATCATGTTCTACCTGGCCGCCGTGCCCATGCTGCTGCTGCCGCTGATGATGAAGTTCCTGCCCGAGTCGGTGGCCTTCCTGATGGCGCAGAACCGCCATGAAGAGGCCCGGGTACTGCTGCAGAAGGTGGCACCGGAACGGCAGATTCGCGGTGAGGACGAGTTGGTGGTGCCGCCGGTCAAGGAGCAGAAGGCGCCGGTGCTGGAGCTGCTGCGCGGCGGCCGCACCCTCAGCACCCTGATGTTCTGGACCGCCTTCTTCTGCTGCCTGCTGATGGTCTACGCCCTCGGCTCCTGGCTGCCCAAGCTGATGTCCATGGCCGGCTACGCCCTGGGCTCCAGCCTGATGTCGCTGATGGTGCTGAACATCGGCGCCATCGTCGGCGCCGTGGGCGGCGGCTGGCTGGCCGACCGCTTCTCGCTGCGCTCGGTGCTGGTGACCTTCTTTATGCTGGCCTCCGTATCCCTGGTGCTGCTCGGCTATCCCCACCCCATGTGGCTGCTGTACAGCCTGATGGCCGTGGCCGGCGCCACCACCATCGGCTCGCAGATCCTGCTGTACGCCTATGTGGCCCAGTTCTATCCGGCCAGCATCCGCTCCACCGCCCTCGGCTGGGCCTCGGGCGTGGGCCGCAACGGCGCCATCGTCGGCCCCATGCTGGGCGGCACCCTGCTGGCCCTGGCGCTGCCGCACCAGATGAACTTCCTGGCCCTGGCGGTACCGGGCGCCATCGCCACCCTGGCCATCGCCCTGGTGGGCCGGCGCCTCGGCGCCAGCCAGCCCGCCGCCGAAGCCGGCGCGGCCAGCAACGGCTGATCCCTCGCGGCGATAACCATGGCCCCGGCCTTGTGCCGGGGCTATCAGTTTGTCGACAAAGCCGTCATCATGGCCCGAAGAAGTCGGCCAAAGGGCCAACTCCGCCGACACGCTTCGAGCACATCCCTGTGTCGCTCGTCACATGCCATCCCTGGCATGTGACGGTCGGCGGAGCCGTTCCCTTTGTCCGCCTATTTGAGCATGGGTGCTACTGGATTGAGTGGCTCCGAAAGTTTGTCGCGGCCTGATAGATCCTGGTAGAACCTGCTATTTATCCCTCATATTGCTTTATTTTCAGAAGGAGCCGGATATGACCTCTTTTCTGCGCGATCTGTCGCTGCCGGCGGTGGCCGCGGGCTTTCTGGCGGTGCTGGTGTCCTACGCCGGGCCGCTCGCCATCTTCTTCCAGGCCGGCGCCAGCGCCGGCGTGTCCCAGGAGATGATGACCTCCTGGGTGTGGGCCATTTCCCTCGGCGCCGCCGTCTCC
Organism: Zobellella endophytica; assembly: GCF_003012775.1. Lineage (GTDB taxonomy): Bacteria > Pseudomonadota > Gammaproteobacteria > Enterobacterales > Aeromonadaceae > Oceanimonas > Oceanimonas endophytica. The sequence continues at coordinate 238,514 of NZ_PXYG01000006.1, forward strand.
GGCATGGTGCTGTCGCTCTGGCTCAGGGCTCCGGTGGTCACCGCCTGGTCGGCCCCGGGCACCGCCCTGCTGGTGACCCTGTTTCCCGGGCTGTCGCTCAACGAGGCGGTGGGCGCCTACCTCACCGCCGCCGCCATCACCCTGGCGATCGGCCTGTCCGGCAGCTTCGACGCCCTGGTGCGCGCCATTCCCAAAGGCGTGGCCGCCGGCATGATGGCCGGCATCCTGTTCCAGTTCGGGGTGGGCGCCTTCACCGCCATCGACGGCTCCCCCGCCCTGGCCCTCGGCATGCTGGCCGCCTATCTGCTGTGTCGCCGGCTCTGGCCCAAGTACAGCCTGATCCTGCTGCTGCTGGCCGGCATACTGCTGGCGATGGTGCTGGAGGGGGCGTCGCTGGCCGGCCTGCGCTGGGAGCTGGCCACCCCGCAACTGATCCGGCCGGAATGGTCGCTGGCCGCCACCCTGGGCCTGGCGCTGCCGCTGGTGCTGGTCAGCCTGTCCGGCCAGTTCCTGCCGGGCATGGCGATACTGCATGGTTCCGGCTACCCGGTCGGAGCCAGGCCCATCATCGGCGTGACCAGCCTGGTGTCTATGCCCATGGCGCTGTTCGGCGGCATCAGCATAGTGGTGGCGGCCATCACCGCCGCCATCTGCGCCGGCAAGGACGCCCATGAAGACCCCAGGCGACGCTACGTGGCCGGGGTGTTCAACGGCGTCTTCTACCTGGTGGGCGGCCTGTTCGCCGGCACCATAGTGAGCCTGTTCACCTCGCTGCCGGTGGCCTTCGTGGCGGTGCTGGCCGGCCTGGCCCTGCTCGGCGCCATCGGCGGCAATCTGGTCACCGCGCTGGAGGAGCCGAAGGGGCGGGAAGCGTCGCTGATCACCTTTATCGTCACCGCCTCGGGGCTGTCGCTGTACGGGCTGTCCTCGGCCCTGTGGGGTGTGGTGTTCGGCCTGGCCGCCCACCTGGTACTGAACGGCAACCCCGCCGGCAGCCGGGCTCCCTGGCGGGAGTGGTTGCGAGCCCGGGGGCAGAAAACATCCTGAACCATAAAGCCGGAAGCCGGCCATCATCAAGCACCCAGCTATCGGCTTCAAGCCCGAGTGCCGTTGAAGACCCCGGATGACAGGTAGCGATCGCCCCGGTCGCAGATGATGGCCACGATCAGGGCATCGTCGACCTGCTCCGCCAGCCGGAGGGCGCCGGCCACGGCGCCGCCGGAGCTGACCCCGCAGAAGATGCCCTCCACCCGCGCCAGCCTGAGCATGGTGTCCACCGCCTCTGCCTCACTGATGTCCAGCACCTGATCCACCCGGCTCTGGTCGAAGATGCCCGGCAGGTAGGCCTCGGGCCAACGGCGGATCCCCGGAATATGGCTGCCTTCACAGGGCTGCAGGCCAACGATTTGTATCTCGGCATTCTGCTGTTTGAGGTACTGGGAGACCCCCATGATGGTGCCGGTGGTACCCATGCTGGACACGAAGTGGGTGAGGCGGCCCCCGGTCTGACGCCAGATCTCCGGCCCGGTGCCCAGCAGGTGGGCCTGGGGGTTGTCCGGATTGTTGAACTGATCCAGAATCACGCCCTTGCCCTCGGCGGCCATGCTGTCGGCCAGGTCCCGCGCTCCTTCCATGCCGGCTTCCCTGCTCACCAGGATCAGTTCGGCGCCGTAGGCCAGCATCGAGGCCTTGCGCTCCTCGGTAGCGTTGTCGGGCATGATCAGCACCATCCGGTAACCCTTGATCGCCGCCGCCATGGCCAGGGCGATGCCGGTGTTGCCGCTGGTGGCCTCGATCAGGGTATCGCCGGGCCGGATCAGGCCCCGGGCCTCGGCCTGGCGGATCATGTTGAGCGCCGGCCGGTCCTTGACCGAACCCGCCGGGTTATTGCCTTCCAGCTTGACCAGCACCAGGCTGCGGGTATGCCTGGCCAGCCGCTGCAACCGCACCAGGGGGGTGTTGCCGACAAAATCTTCGAGGGTGGGAAACTGCATGTTGAACCTTGGTGACAGGGCATTTCGGCCAGTTTACCCCCTGTCCGGGACCCGGGCCACAGCGGCAAGGGTGAAAACTTTTCACAGCCCGTCCCACGCCATCTTGTACAAGTTTGCGCCAGGCCCGATAATCCGTGCGCCTGTACCGGAGATCACGTCATGAACCCCTTACTCATCACCATTTGCCTGCTGACCCTGAGCAATATCTTCATGACCTTCGCCTGGTACGGCCACCTGAAGAGCATGCAGAACAGCCCCTGGATCTGGGCCGCCCTGATCAGCTGGGGCATCGCCCTGTTCGAATACCTGCTGCAGGTGCCGGCCAACCGCATCGGCGCCCAGGTGGTGAACGTGGGCCAGTTGAAGATACTGCAGGAAGTCATCACCCTGTCGGTATTCGTGCCCTTTTCCATCCTCTACCTGAAGGAGCCCTTCCGCATGGACTTCGTCTGGGCCGGGCTCTGTCTGCTGGGCGCCGTTTTCTTCATGTTCCGGGAGCGGCTGTTCGGCTGAACCGCCGCGGGCTCGTCGGGTATCGTGATAACAGCAGCAGAACTTCCCGTCGCCGTGCCGGACTTGCGATAGCGCAATACTCCGGACCATCCCCGATGTTAGATTCGACTTCCCGCCAGGCCGGCAAGCCGGCTCTCGCCGCCGCCACGTCCCCGGTCACGGCAGTGAAAATGAAACAGGATCAGGGCATTATAATGTGCTACAAAGCCTAAGGCCCTGTGGGTACGGTTCGCCCGATAATCAAGGAGTCGCTATGCCCCTGCAAGGACTTGATGCCTTATTCCGCCCCGCAAGCATTGCCGTGATCGGCGCCTCCCACCGGGATAACGGCGCCGGTAAACTGGTAATGAAAAACCTGCTGGCCGGCAACTTCAGCGGCCCCGTCATGCCGGTCAACCCCAAGTACGAGGCCATCGCCGGCGTCATGGCCTATCCCGATATCGCCAGCCTGCCCCGCACCCCGGATCTGGCGATTTTGTGTACGCCGGCCGACAAGAATCCGCTGATTATCGAGCAATTGGGGCAGAAGGGCTGTAAAGCGGCCATTATCCTGGCCGCCGGCACCCGGCCCGCAGCCATCGAGCAGATGCGCAATAGTGCGCGCCAATACCAGATGCGCCTGCTCGGCCCCAACAGCATGGGGGTGATACTGCCGCACCTGGGCCTGAATGTGAGTTTTGCGCCTTTTCCAGCCAAACCGGGGCGTATCGCCTTTGTTTCCCAGTCGGCGGCGGTGTGCGCCACCATTCTCGACTGGGCCCGCCATAACGATATCGGCTTCTCCCACTTCATTTCCCTGGGCGACGCCGGCGATATCGACTTCGCCCAACTGCTCGACTACCTGGCCCGGGACCGGCATACCAATGCCATCCTGCTGTACATGGACGCGATCCAGGATGCGCGCACCTTTATGTCGGCGGCGCGAGCCGCCTCCCGCAACAAGGCGGTGCTGGTGGTCAAGAGCGGCAAGACCCGCTTCGGCGCCCAGTTCGGCCACCTGCACACCGGCGGCGACGTGGGCCTGGACGCGGCCTACGACGCAGCCATTCGCCGGGCCGGCATGCTCAGGGTGCGGGATACCCACGATCTGTTCGCGGCGGTGGAAACCCTCAATCACGCCCAGAGCCTGCGCGGCGAGCGCCTGGTGATCCTCACCAACGGCGGCGGCCCGGCCATCATGGCCATCGACACCCTGCTGGCCCGGGGCGGCAAGCTGGCCACCCTGGGAGACGCCACCCTGGCGGCGCTGGACCAGGTGCTGCCCTCGGCCTGGTCCCATACCAATCCCATCGACATCGTCGGCGATGCACCGATAGAGCGCTATCTCGCCAGCCTCAGGGTGCTGCTCGACAGCGACGACTTCGACGCCATCCTGATCATGCACGCCCCTTCCGCCGCCATATCCAGCACCCGGGTCGCGAAGGAAGTGATCGAGCTGGTCCGCCAGCACCCCCGATCGCCCCGTTTCAATATCCTGACCAACTGGTCGGGTGAAACCAGCGTATTCGAGGCCAGGCGCTGCTTCACCGAAGCCGGCATTCCCACCTACCGTACCCCGGAAAGCGCGGCCAGTGCCTTTATGCACCTGGTGGAATATCGCCGCAACCAGAAACAGCTGATGGAAACACCGGTTTCGGTGTCCGACATGCCGAACGACAGCGAGACGGTACGGACACTGATCCGGCAGGCCTTCGACGAGGGTGTGCACCAGCTGGATACCCACGAGGTGAGCCGGCTGATGGCCTCCTACGGCATTCAGACCCTGCCCACCTGGATCGCCTCCGACGCCACCGAGGCCGCCCATATCGCCGAGCAGATCGGCTATCCGGTGGCCATCAAGCTGCGCTCCCCGGATATCGCTCACAAATCCGACGTCTCCGGGGTCATGCTCAACCTGCGCTCGGCGGCGGAAGTCGCCCGGGCCGCCGACGCCATCCTCGACCGGGTGCGGCAAACCTACCCCGGAGCCCGCATCCACGGCCTGCTGGTGCAGCGCATGGCCCGCCGGGCCGGCTCCCAGGAACTGCACATAGCGGTGCGATCGGATCCGGTGTTCGGCCCGGTTATTCTGCTCGGCGACGGCGGCGTCGACTGGGAAGGGGAAGAGCAGGCCGCGGTGGCCCTGCCGCCGCTCAACATGACCCTGGCCCGCTATCTGGTGATCCATGCCCTGAAAAGCGGCAAGGTCAGAGCAAACCGTTCCCAGAAAGCGCTCGATATGGAAGCCATCTGCCGGGTGCTCTCCCAGGTTTCCCACCTGATCATCAATCACCCCGAGATCACCAGCCTCGATATCCATCCGCTGCTGGCGACCGGCAACGAGCTGGTGGCGCTGGATGTCAGTGTGCAACTGCGGCCATTCGACGGCGACGGCCAGGCCAGGCTGGCCATCCGGCCCTATCCCAAGGAATGGGAAGAGCCCGCCACGCTCAAGGACGGCAACCGTATACTGCTCAGGCCGATACTGCCGGAAGACGAGCCGGCCCATAAGGACTTTGTCGGCCACGTCTCCGACGAGGACAGGTACAAGCGTTTCTTCGCCGATGTGGTGATCGGTCACGAGGAGCTGGCCCACATGACCCAGATTGACTACGACCGGGAGATGGCGTTCGTGGCGGTGGCCGGCAACGGCGATATTCTCGGGGTGGTACGGGCGGTGTCGGATCCCGACAACAACGATGCCGAGTTTGCCGTGCTGGTGCGCTCCGATCTCAAGGGGGTGGGCCTCGGCCGCTTGCTGATGGAAAAAATCGTCCGCTACGCCAGGCTGCGGGGGCTGCATACCCTCAGCGGTATCACCATGCCCTCGAACCGGGGCATGGTGATGCTGGCGCGCAAACTGGGATTCAAGGTGGACATGCACCTGGAAGACGGTATCGTCGAACTCAAGCTGTCCATCCCCCAGGAAGGCTAGAATAGCTATATTTGGGAAGGACCTTACAGAACCATAATGACAATCAATAACAGGGAGTCCAGCTATGCCGGTTTCACGTCTTCTTATCAGTCCCGAAGGGCCCCAGTTTTCCCGCCTGATCATGGGCTACTGGCGACTGCTGGAGTGGCAGATGTCGCCCCAGCAATTACTGACCTTTATCGAACAGCATCTGGAGCTTGGGATCACCACGATAGATCACGCGGATATCTACGGAGGCTACGGTTGTGAAGCCGCCTTCGGCGAGGCCCTGAAGCTCAAACCACGGCTGAGAGAGCAGCTGCAAATCGTCACCAAGTGTGGTATCGCGCTGCCTTCCGCTGCCAAAGCGGAGCATCAGCTGGCTCACTACAACAGCGAGAAAGCCCATATCATCGCTTCGGTAGAGCAGTCGCTGCGCCATTTCGGCACCGACCACCTGGATCTGTTGCTGATCCACAGGCCCGACTATCTGATGAATGCCGACGAGATGGCCAAGGCCTTTAATAACCTGAGAAAAAGCGGCAAGGTCAGGCACTTCGGCGTGTCCAATTTCACCCCGCGTCAGTTCGAGCTGTTGCAGTCGCGGCTGGATTATCCCCTGGTCACCAATCAGGTGGAAATTTCTCCCATCCGACAGGACAGCCTCACCGACGGTACCCTGGATCAATGCCAGCAGCGGCATATCAGGCCCATGGCCTGGTCCTGCCTCGGCGGTGGTCGCTTGTTCCATGATCCGGATTTTCAGCCGCTCAGGGACGAACTGGCACAAATCGCCCTGGAAGTCGACGCCGCCAGCATAGAGCAGGTGGTCTATGCCTGGGTGATGATGTTGCCGAGCCAGCCGCTGCCGATCATCGGTTCGGGCAAGATGGCGCGGGTAAAACAGGCCGTGCAGGCGGAAAACATTCAGCTGAGCCGCCAGCAGTGGTATCGCATCCGCCGTGCCGCCCTGGGCCGGGATGTGGATTGATAGCAGGTGCAAGCCAGCCCTTCACCGGCGTGAAGGGCTGGCTCTACGGAGCAGAACCTGTTCAGTTCCAAACGAAAAAACCCCGACACTTTCGTATCGGGGTTTTTAATTGGGTGCCTGGCAGTGACCTACTTTCACATGGCAGCTGCCACACTATCATCGGCGCGGTCGCGTTTCACTTCTGAGTTCGGCATGGGGTCAGGTGGTTCCACAACGCTATCGCCGCCAGGCAATAA
>NZ_PXYG01000007.1 GCF_003012775.1 Zobellella endophytica
TGCGAGTGCCCACACAGTTTGCTTGATAGATTGTTAAAGAGCGTTGACCTGGTGTTGGTCAGGGCTGCGTATTCTACGCCGTCCTTTTGATTCGTCAAGCGTTAAAACCGAAGTTTTTACCGCTTGTGACCGCGGCGGGTTGCGCCGTGTCAGTGGATGCGCATTATAGGCAGCCGCGCTTTTTGCGCAAGGGCTTTTTTAATAAAAAACATCGCTAGCCTAATTTTCGACCACAAACCTGCTATTACTCTATTTTTATAGTTTCAGGCCAGCCATGCGCAACCGGCCGCACTTAATACAGCCTGCTTTGGCGGATGCAGCCTCGCCCGCCTTGGGGTAAGATAGCGCCCCTTTTTTACCCCCCTTCAGCTTGGAGAATTGAATGCCTTTTTCCCTCGGCCAGCGTTGGATTAGCGATACAGAAACCGATCTGGGACTGGGAACCATTGTCGCCATCGATGTGCGCATGGTAACCATGCTATTTCCTGCCTGCGGTGAAAACCGCATGTATGCCAGGGACGATGCTCCCGTGACCCGGGTCATGTTTAATCCCGGTGATACCATCAGCAGCCATGAAGACTGGGAACTCGAAGTAGAGTCGATTACCGAGCAGGATGGCCTGCTGACTTACCACGGTACCCGCCTGGACAATGGCGAGCAGACCGGCCTGAAGGAAACCTTTCTCAACCACTTCATCAAGCTGAACAAACCCCAGGAACGGCTCTTTGCCGGCCAGATCGACAAAATTGGCCGTTTCAACTTGCGTTACCAGGCACTGATGTATCAGTTCAACCAGCGCCGCTCTTCCCTGCGGGGCCTGGCCAGCGGCCGGGTGAGCCTGATCCCCCATCAGTTGCACATCGCTCGGGAAGTGGGCAGCCGCTATGCCCCTCGGGTATTGCTGGCCGATGAAGTGGGCCTGGGAAAAACCATCGAAGCCGGCATGATCATCCAGCAGCAATGGCTCTCCGGACGGGCCAGCCGCATTCTGATCCTGGTGCCCGATGCGTTGATCCACCAGTGGCTGGTGGAAATGCTGCGCCGTTTCAACCTGCACTTCGCCCTGTTCGATGAAGAACGCTGTGTCGAGGCCTTTGCCGACGCCGCCAATCCTTTTGATACCGAACAGCTGATCCTGTGCAGCCTCGACTTTATTACCAAGAAACGGAAACGCTTCGAGCAACTGCTCGACAGTCAGTGGGATCTGCTGGTGGTGGACGAGGCCCATCACCTGGTGTGGGACGCGGAGCAACCCAGTCGAGCCTATGAGGTGGTGGAAGCGCTGGCCGAGCAAATCCCGGGGGTATTACTGCTCACCGCTACCCCGGATCAGCAGGGTCACGAGAGCCACTTCGCCCGCCTGCGCCTGCTCGACCCAGAGCGTTTCTACGACTACGACGCTTTCCTGGCGGAAGAGGAAGACTATCAGCCGCTGGCGCAAGCGGCGGAAGCCCTGCTTTCCGAGGCCCCGCTGGATGAAGCGGCCATCGCCCGCCTGGCACCCTTTATGGACGGTCAGGACGTCGACATCCTGAACGACGCCACCGCTCGTCAGCAATTGCTGACCCAGTTACTCGATCGCCACGGCACCGGTCGCCTGCTGTTTCGCAACACCCGCCATGCCATCAAGGGCTTTCCTTCCCGGCAGCTGCATCTGCACCCCCTTCCCCTGCCCAGCCAGTACAAGACCGCTATCCGGGTGGCCGGCATGATGGGCAGCCATCAGGACACCGCCGCCCAGGCCCTGCAGGCACTCTATCCGGAAGAAATCTACCGCCAGTTCGAGGGCGGCGACAGCGCCTGGGCCCAGTTCGACAGCCGAGTGGAATGGTTGCTGGAGTTCACCAAAGCCAAGCGCAACGACAAGATCCTGATCATCACCGCCAAGGCCGGGGTAGCGCTGGCTCTGGAGGAAGTGCTGCGCACCCGCGAAGGGATCCGCGGCACCGTGTTCCACGAGGGGATGTCGCTGCTGGAGCGGGACAAGGCCGCCGCCTACTTCGCCCAGCAGGAAGGGGGCGCCCAGGTGATGATCTGCTCGGAAATCGGCTCCGAGGGTCGCAACTTCCAGTTCGCCCACCAGCTGGTGCTGTTTGATCTGCCGCTGAATCCGGATCTGCTGGAACAGCGCATCGGCCGCCTCGACCGTATCGGCCAGCAGCATGATATCGACATTCACCTGCCCTATCTCGAAGGCACGGCGCAACAGGCGCTGACCCTGTGGTATCACCAGGGCATGGATGCCTTCAGCAAACCCAATGCGGTCGGCCAGCCGGTCTACCAGCAGGTGGCCGAACGCTTGCTGGAGCTGCTGGCCAACCACGGCCAGGATCGGGAAGCCCTGGAACAGCTGATCGCCGACACCCGCGCCCTGACCCTTGAGCTGAACAGCCAGATGGAGCAGGGCCGGGATCGGCTGCTGGAGCTGAATTCCAGCGGCGTTATCCATAACCACAGCCTCGCCAGCGAACTGGCCGAGGCCGACGAGGATCCCACCCTGGCGATCTTCGCCATCAAGCTGTTCGATGAAGTGGGGGTGCATCAGGACGACAAGGGCGAAAACATGATCGTGGTCCGTCCCACCGAACAGATGCTGGTTTCCCACTTCCCCGCCCTGCCCGAAGACGGCGCCAGCATTACCTTCGATCGGGAAACGGCGCTGAGCCGCGACGACCTGCAATTCCTGAGCTGGGATCACCCGATGATCCGCGGTGGCATCGATCTGGTGCTGGGGTCGGAAATCGGCACCACCTCGGTGGCCATCCTCAAGAACAAGGCGTTGCCGGTCGGCACCCAGTTCGTGGAGCTGGTGTTCGTGGCCGAATCGGCCCATAACGCCCAGCTGTATCGCTTCCTGCCGCCGGCCCCGATCCGCCTGCTGCTCGACAAGAACGGCAATAACCTGGCGGACAAGGTCAGCTTCGAATCCTTTGATCGGCAACTGAGCGCGGTCAACCGTCACCTGGCCAGCAAGCTGGTCAACGCCTCCCAGACGGTAATTCACCAATTGCTGCAGGCCGCCCAGCCCGTGGCGGAACAGCAGATGATCCAGTTGGTGGAGCAGGCCAGAGCACAGATGCACGAGTCCATCGGCCAGGAGCTGGGCCGCCTGCAACAGCTGGCCAAGGTCAACCCGAACGTACGTGACAGCGAACTCGGCCACCTGCAGGAACTGAAAACGGAGCTGGACAACCTGCTCAGCCATACCCGCTTAAAACTGGACGCGATTCGGTTTATTGTGGTCAGCCATCAATAAGGGACGATACCACCATCATGGTTTTGCTGCGTTACGATCCGCCCACGGCTCCCCAGTTCGAGGTGCTGTACCAGGACAACAGCCTGATTGTGCTGAACAAGCCAAGCGGGCTGCTGACCGTGCCCGGCCGGGAGCTTGTTCACCGGGACAGCCTGTCCTACCGGGTACAACGGGTCTATCCCACGGTACAGGTGGTGCACCGGCTGGACATGGCCACCTCCGGGGTCATCGTCATGGCCCTGCACCCCAAGGCCCACCGGGAGCTCAACCGGCAATTCCGCGAGCGGGAAACGGCCAAGCGCTACTACGCCTGGGTCTATGGCCGCCCGGAGCAGGACGGTGGCAGCATAGCGCTGCCGCTGTGCTGCGACTGGCCCAACCGACCCCGGCACATGGTCAGCCTCGAACATGGCAAGCACGCCCTCACCCACTGGCGCTGTCTCAAACGGCTCGCCGATCGCAGCCTGCTGGAGCTGACGCCGATCACCGGGCGATCCCATCAGCTGAGGGTGCACATGCTCAGCCTGGGCCACCCCATACTGGGCGACAACCTGTATGCACAGGGCCCGGCCCTGGAGATGGCGCCCCAGTTGCAGCTGCATGCGGCCCTGCTGGAGTTTCGCCATCCCAGGACCAAACAGTGGCTCAGTTTCAGCACCACGGCCCCCTTTTCCATGGAGTAGCCTATGGCCCGGACAGGATGGCGTGCCGGCATATTGATCTTGCTGAGCCTGCTGGGCGGCTCGGCCGCCTGGGCCCGTCTCGACTGGACGGCCTTCGAGCAATACCGGTCGCCGTCGGCGCTGCTGTATTTTGAAACGCCACGGCCACGGGCGGAAGGCAGCCTGCTGATCTGGCCCGAGCTGAGCCAGCCGCACCTCTGGCTGGCCATGGCCGAATACTGGCAGCGGAAGGGATGGGACTTCATCCTGTTACTACCGGATGCCAGCCAGCAGGCCTTTGATCCGGCCACCGAAGCCCCCTCCCCGGTGCAGCGCCAGTGGCTGGTCCGGCAGGGAGAACGCCTGCAGGACGCCCTGGCCGACACTGATCCGGAGCGGCGCCTGCTGGTACTGGTGCAGGGCAGTGCCGCCCTCTGGTATCAACAGCTGGTGGACGGGGGCACACTGAGCACCCCCGATGCCCTGGTGGTGTTCGATGCCCATCCCCGGCCGAGTGCGCAACAACGCATGCTGGCCATCAGCCTGGCCCGCAGCCCCTATCCGGTGCTGGATATCGACAGCCGGCCCCGGGAGCCCCTGAGCCGCCTCAACCAACAACGCCGCCGACAGCAGAGCGAGCAACAGGAAAAAGCCGATTACCAGATGGAATTATTAACCGGGCATGCCCTGCTGGAAAGGCAGATCGCGGGCTGGCTGGTCCGTCTGGGCTGGCTGCCGCTGCCGCCAGGCGCACCCGATTACCTGAAAGGAAAACGCAATGAAGCTGGTATTTCTAGACCGACAGACCCTGGCCCCGGACGTTAAGCTCCGCTCCCCGGACTTTGCCCACCAATGGCAGAGCTTCCAGCACACCGCCCCCGAGCAGGTGGAGGAACGCCTGCAGGATGCGGACATCGCCATCGTCAACAAGGTCCGCCTCAAGGCCGCCACCCTGGCCCGGCTGCCCCGGCTGAAACTGGTGGCCATCGCCGCCACCGGCAGCGATAACGTCGATCTGGCCGCCTGCCGTGCCGCCGGCATCAGGGTGTGCAACATTCGCGGTTACTCGGAAAACTCGGTGCCGGAGCATGCCCTGGCGCTGATCATGGCGCTGAACCGCAGCATCACCGCCTACCATGCCTCGGTCATCGCTGGCCGCTGGCAACAGGCCGGGCAGTTCTGCTATTTCGACTATCCGGTGCGGGATCTGGCCGGACAGACCCTGGGGCTGGTCGGCTACGGCACCATCGCCCGGGATCTGGAGCGGCTGGCGACGGCACTGGGGATGAAGGTCATGGTCGCGGCCCGCAAGGGCCAGCCGGCCGGCGAAGGCCGCCTGGCCTTCGACGAGGTGCTGGCCCGAGCCGATGTGCTGAGCCTGCACTGCCCGCTGACCCCGGAGACCCGCAACCTGATAGGCCCCCGTGAACTCGCGCTGATGAAATCCGACGCCCTGCTGATCAATGTCGGCCGTGGCGGCCTGGTGGACGAGAGCGCCCTGCTGGCGGCCCTGGAAAACGGAACCATCGGTGGCGCCGGCTTCGATGTGGTCACCCAGGAGCCACCGGCGCCGGACAACCCGCTGCTGCAGGCCCTGCGTTACCCCAATTTTATCCTGACCCCCCACGTGGCCTGGGCCAGCCATTCGGCCATGCAGCGGCTGGCGGATCAGTTGATCGACAATATCGAGGCCTTTGTGGCCGGCAGGGCGCAGAACTGTTTGGTGTAAGCGAAGGGGTGAGGGGCCAAGCATGGCATCGCTTAACACTTCCCCCCTGCCACCCATTCAACGAATATTGCGCGCCGCCTTGATGGTTTCCCAGGCCTGCTGAATGTCCTGGGCCTTTTCCTTGGCCATGTCCATCATCTCCTTCGGCAGGCCCTGGGCCACCAGCTTGTCCGGGTGGTGCTTGGACATCTGCCGGCGATAGGCTTTCTTGACGGTGGCGTCGTCGGCGCCGGCCTCCACCTCCAGGATACGGTAGGCGTCGCGCAGCCTGTCCTCCGCCGGCCGCTGTTGCCGCCTGCCCGTCTGCTGTCCGTTGCGGAACATGTGCAGCTGGGCCTCGGCAAAGGCCAGCAACTGCTCCAGTTCATGCTCGGAGAACCCCAACTCGGCGGCGATGACGTGCAACAAACGGCGTTCGGCCGGGTGCAGTCCGCCGTCGGCAAAGGCCAGCTGCAGCTGCACCTCCATGAAGAAGCGCAGCAGGTTGCGGCTGTCCTTCACCTGAGCGCGAAAGCGACGCAGGGTGTCAGCCAGGGGAAAGTCGCTTTCCTTGCCTTCCCGAAACGCCTGCTGGGCCCGGCTGCGCAGCTCGCCCTGCAGCCGCATCTGCGTCATCAGGTGTTCGGCCAGCCGGATTTCTTCACTCGATACCTGGCCGCTGGACTTGGCAATATGTCCCATGGTGGCGAAGGTGGCATAGAGAAACTCGGCCTGGGCACTCTTATTGAACTGCCAGGCATTGGCCAGTTTCTTGTCGACCAGATGCCCCAGCCACAGGCCGAGCAGGGCACCGGGAATATTGCCGATCAGCAGCCCGAACAGAAAGCCGATCAGTTTGCCTTTGATATGGGCCAGCATTCAGCGCCCTCCCGCCCGCACCGGCCGACGGACCGGGCAGGATGTCAAAGGAGAAAGGTGCGGCCTCGACAGCGATGGCCAGTGATGGAAGGATGGTTTCATCGAGCGTGTCCGGGTTCAGAAAAGTGTTGTAAAAGCAGGGCCATAGTGCTGACAGCGAGAATGCATTATCATAGCCAGCTACCATAAAGTAATGACACCAAAAGCTCAACCAGCCTTAACCCCGCGATCAGGGCGGTGTCGCCAAGATCAGGAACGCGAGCGTCAACCCATGAGAATACGGATTATCGGCTTTCCCCTGCTGTTTGTCTCCGGCCTGGCCCAGGCCCAGAGCGACGCCATTGTCGCCGACAATGACGCCCCCTTTTCTTTCAGCCGCTGTTTCAGCCATGTGCCGCTGCGGGTCGACAGCACCGAAAACGACACCGATGCCCCCATCACCGTGACCGCCGAGGTGCTCAATGCCACCCGCGAGGGCAAGATCCTCTACCGGGGCGATGTGCAGGTCAACCAGGCCCGGCGCAGCTTCAGTGCCGACTACGCCGAGCTGGAGCAGCAGAGCCGCGACGTCAGGGCCGAGGGCAATATCCGCTACAGCGACGGCACCATCACGGTGGAAAGCGACGGCCCCCTCAGCGGCAACCTCGACACCAGGGACACCGAGCTGGAGCAGGCCCGTTACCAGTTGCACGGCAATCCCGGCCGGGGGGAAGCCGGCCGGGTGCGGATGACCGACAACACCAACAGGGTCGATCTGAACGGCGCCAGCTATACCACCTGCCCCCCCAACGAGGAAGCCTGGCAACTCAGGGCCAGCTCGGTGCAGGTAGAGCAGGATAAGGTGTTCGGCGAGGCCTGGAACGCCGTCCTGTGGCTGGGAGAAGTCCCGGTGTTTTATTTTCCCTACATCAAGTTCCCGGTCAAGGACGAGCGCCAGAGCGGCCTGCTTTACCCGTCCTTCGACATCAGCAGCGAAAGCGGCACCGATATCCGCCAGCCTTTTTACTGGAACATCGCGCCCAATTACGACGCCACCATCACGCCCCGTTACATGGAACGACGCGGCACCATGGCCCAGCTGGAGTTTCGCTACCTGCCGGTGGAAGGCCAGAGCGGCACCCTCTACGGTGAATACCTGAGCAGCGACGACAAGCTGAGCGATACCGAGTGGCGCGACGACGCCCGCTGGCTGTTCAACTGGCAGCACAGCGCCCGCTTCGATGCCGAGGGCCACTGGCGCGGACAGATCGATTACACCAAGGTGGCCGGCTGGGATTTCGCCTATGTGGACGATTTTTCCCCCCCGGTGGGCGTCCTGGTCGACGACCAGCTGCTGCAGTCCTTTCAGGGCGGCTATTACGACCGCAGCTGGCAGCTGACCGCCGAGATGCGCGATTATCAGATCCTCAAACCGGACCGGCTCAGCCCCTTCGAACTGGCCCCCAGCCTGACGCTGACCAGCTACCGCGGCATGGGCAGTATCGATCTCGCCTTCGACTCCGAACTAACCCGGTTCGGCAACGACGCCCAGGACATCTATGAAGCCACCCGCTTCCATGCCGAGCCCAGGCTGATCTACTCGGTCATCGACCAGCCCGGCGCCCAGCTGACCGCCGATGCCGGCGCCTACTATACCCACTACGAGCAGGATGTGCCTGATCGGCTGAACGATCACTACAGAAATAAACTGGGCTTTAATTCTGAAGAGCTGGACAGCAGCGTCGACCGGTTGCTGCCCCGGTTGCGGCTGAATGGCACCCTGGTGTTCGATCGCGACACCCGCTGGTTCGGCCAGGATTTTACCCAGACCCTCGAGCCCCAGCTTCAGTATCTGTATGTGCCGTACAAGGAGCAGGACCATATCGGCCTGTACGACACCACCGATATGCGCCAGGACTACTACAGCCTGTTCAGCGATCGCCGTTTTGCCGGCCTGGACAGGATCAGCGACGCCAACCAGCTGACCGCCGGCTTCTCCAGCCGGATCTACGACGACAGCGGCACCGAACGCCTGCGCCTGGCACTGGCCCAGTCCTACAACTTTACCCCGCCCCGGGTCCGGCTGTTTCCGGGCGATACCCCGAGCGACACCAACCGCTCCTTTCTGACCTTCGAGGGCGATTTGAACCTCGACGGCAGCTGGTTCATCCATTCTGAAGCCCAGCAGGATACCCGTAACAACCGGCTGGCGGCAGGCAACCTCACCCTGGAATACAACGAGCAGGGCAAGCTGGCTCAGCTCGGCTTCCGCCACCTCAACCGGAACTACTTCAGCGACGCCAGCCTGGAAAAGGATCTGAACCAGCTCGGCGGCACCTTTTCCTGGCCACTAGACCCGCAATGGCGCCTGATTGGCGGTTATTACCGGGATATTGAACTCGATCGCAATATCGATACTCTGATAGGGTTGCGCTACGACTCCTGCTGTTGGGCCGTCAGCCTGGTATGGGAGCAATGGCAGAAAGAGGACAAGCTGACAAACCGCCCGGATGCGATACAGGAAACCAGTATCGGTTTACGTTTCGAACTGAAAGGGTTGAGCTCGGTCGGAACCGGAAGCGGCGAGTTCAAGCCGGGTACCCAGCTGTTGCCTTACTATCGTCCGTTCAATCTCAACAACTGAATTCTTACTGTGCACAGGACCTGTCATGAACAAAAGATGTAAACAACTGCTTATCGCCGCCGGCCTGAGTCTGGTGACGGCCACCAGCCAGGCGGTTGAACTGCTGGATAAGGTGGTCGCTGTCGTCAATCAGGATGTGGTGCTGGAAAGCCAGCTCTCGGGTCTGGTCAATCAGGTCCGGCAGAGCGCCCGGGCCGCCGGTCAGCCCTTGCCGGAAGAGCAACTGCTGCGCAAGCAGGCGCTGGAACGTCTCATCCAGGAAAGCCTGCAGCTGCAGCTGGCCGAACGCCTGGGGCTGCGCATCACCGACACCCAGCTGGAGCAGGCCCTGGCCAATATCGCCCGCGGCGAGGGCAAGAGCCTCGAGCAGCTGCGGGCCGACGCCGCGGCCGAGGGCCTGAGCTACAGCCAGTTCCGGGAGCAGGTGCGCAACGAAATCCTGCTGAGCGAGCTGGCCCGCAACCAGGTTCGCCGCCGCATCAACATCTCCGATCAGGAAGTCAAACAGGTGGTGCAGATGATCAAGGAGCAGGGACAGAGCAACACCCGTTACCGGGTCGGCAATATCCTGCTGCCGCTGCCGTCCAGCCCCAGCAGCGAACAGCTGCGCCAAGCAAGCAGCCGGGCCGAGCAGTTGATCACCCAACTGAAACAGGGCGCCGATTTCCGCCAGTTGGCCATCGCCCACAGTGCCGGTCCCAAGGCGTTGGAAGGCGGCGACTGGGGCATGATGGGCATCAACGAAATGCCCTCGTTGTTCAGTGAAGCCGTGAAGAATTACGGCAAGGGTGATATCATCGGGCCCATTCGCTCCGGGGCCGGCCTGCATATCCTGACCATCTTCGATACCGAGGGCGGAACGGCGCAAACGGTGCAGGCAGTGGAAGTCAAGGCCCGCCATATCCTGATCAAGCCTTCGATCATCATGAGTGAGGAAAAGGCCCAGTCGATGCTGGCCGGCTTTGCCCGCGCCATCCGTTCGGGCGAAACCTCGATGACAGCACTGGCCGAGCAGTATTCCGAAGATCCCGACTCCGCCATCAACGGCGGCGACCTGGGCTGGGCCGCGCCCGAGATGTACGTCAGCGCCTTTCGCGATACCGTCAACCGGCTTGAGGTCGGCCAACTGAGCGAACCGTTCCGCTCCGAACACGGCTGGCACCTGGTGCAGCTGGAAGACCGGCGGGTGACGGACGCCACCGAACAGGCGACGGAGCAACGCGCCTACCAGTTGATCTTTAATCGTCGCTTTACCGAAGAAGTGCAGACCTGGCTGGACGAGCTGAGGGACGAAGCCTATATCCGTATTGTCGACACCAATTTATCCGACGGTGAACTGTGATTTGTAAACGCATAGCGATAACCCCCGGCGAGCCCGCCGGCATCGGGCCTGAGCTGATGCAGGCTCTGGCGGAACACGACTGGCCGGTGGAGCTGGTGGTGATCGCCGATCCCGAGCTGCTGCAGAGCCGCGCCCAGACGCTGGGCAAGCAGTTGACCCTGCTGCCCTACCACCCCGAGCAGCCGCCGCGGCCGCAAAAGGCCGGCACCCTGACCATAGCGCCGGTCCGGCTGGCCAAGCCGGCGGTGCCCGGCAAGCTGGATGAGGCCAACGGCCTCTACGTGTTGGAAACGCTGAAACGCGCCTCCGACGGCAACATGAACGGCGAATTCGAGGCCGTGGTCACCGGCCCGGTCAACAAGGGCATCATCAACAAGGCCGGGGTGTCTTTCAGCGGCCATACCGAGTTTTTTGCCCAGCAGGCCAATGTGCCGGACGTGGTGATGCTGCTGGCCACCCCCGGCCTGCGGGTCGCCCAGGTGACCACCCATATCCCGCTGGCCTATGTGGCCAGGGCCATTACCTCCGACCGGCTCGGCAAGATCACCCGTATCCTGCATGCGGAGCTCAAGGCCAAGTTCGGCATCGCCAACCCGCGTATCTATGTGTGCGGGCTCAACCCCCATGCCGGCGAAGACGGCCACCTGGGGCGTGAGGAGCTGGACATCATCATCCCGACCCTGGACGCGTTACGCACCGAGGGCATGGATCTGGTGGGCCCCTTGTCGTCGGACACCGTGTTCCAGGAAAAATACATGAAGGATGCCGATGCCTTCCTGGCCATGTACCACGATCAGGGGTTGCCGGTGCTGAAATACATCGGCTTCGGCAAGGCGGTGAACATCACCCTGGGGTTGCCGTTCATCCGCACCTCGGTGGATCACGGCACCGCGCTGGAACTGGCCGGCACCGACAAAATCGATGCGGGCAGCATGCTGTGCGCAGTTAATCAAGCCATTGAAATGATAGAAAAACGCGATGAATAGTAAGGTTCACCAGGGCCACAAGGCCCGTAAGAGATTTGGTCAGAATTTTTTGCACGATGACTACATCATTGACCAGATAGTCAATGCTATTCATCCCAGCGACGACTTCACCATGATCGAGATCGGCCCCGGCCTGGGCGCCCTGACCGGCCCGGTCTGCGCTCACGTAAGCCGCCTCAACGTGGTGGAACTGGATCGGGACCTGGCGGCACGGCTGGCGACCCATCCTTTCCTGAAGGACAAGCTCAGCATTCACCAGGCCGACGCCATGAAGTTCGACTTCGGCACACTGAAGGAGCCCGGCAAGAAGCTGAAGATTTTCGGCAACCTGCCCTACAACATTTCCACCCAACTGATGTTCCACCTGTTCGAGTTCGCCCCGCTGGTGGAAGACATGCATTTCATGCTGCAGAAGGAAGTGGTCAACCGGCTGGCGGCCGGCCCCGGCAGCAAGGCCTACGGCCGGCTGAGCGTGATGGCCCAGTATTATTGCCAGGTGGTGCCGGTGCTGGAAGTCGGGCCCGACGCCTTCAGGCCCGCGCCCAAGGTTGAATCGGCGGTGGTCAAGCTGCTGCCCTACGACACGCCCCCTTTTCCCGCCAGGGACATGGCCTGTCTGTCGCGGGTGACCGCCGATGCCTTCGGCCAGCGCCGCAAAACCATCCGCAACAGCCTGCAGCACCTGTTCCGCGCCGAACAGCTGAGCGAGCTCGGCCTGGATCCGTCCACCCGCCCCGAGCAATTGACCCTGGATCAGTACGTGACCCTGGCCAATGCCCTGGCCCAACAGAAGGAATAACCATGCTGCCCGGTACCATCCACATCACCACGGCCCCCCAATATCTGGCGGACAGATCCGCGCCGGATGAGCAGCATTATGTGTTTGCCTATACCATCACCATCAGAAACAACGGCACCCAGCGGGTTCGCCTGCTGGGCCGGCGCTGGGTCATTACCGATGCCAATGGCAAGATAACGGAAGTCCAGGGCAGTGGCGTGGTCGGAGAACAGCCCAGGATAGCGCCGGGCGAACAGTATACCTATACCAGCGGCGTCAGCCTGGAGACCCCGGTCGGGGTGATGGAAGGCAGCTATACCATGGCCCTGGACGATGGCCGGGAATTCCAGGCCCCCATCGACGCCTTCCGGCTGGCCTTGCCGAACCTGATCAACTGATGGCCAGCTACCTGATTGGCGACCTGCAGGGCTGCCTGAAAGAGCTCGATCTGCTGCTGGCCCAGGTCGCCTTCAACCCGTCCAGAGACACTCTCTGGCTGACCGGGGATCTGGTCGCCCGCGGGCCGGACTCCCTCGGCTGCCTGCGCCGGGTCATCGGACTCGGCAACGCCGCCACGACCGTGCTCGGCAACCATGACCTGCACCTGCTGGCCATCGCCCACGGTATCGGCCGCCCCAAACCGGCGGACCGGATCGACGATATCCTCCACGCCGCCGACCGCGCGGATCTGTTGTACTGGCTGCGGCACCAGCCGCTGCTGGCGGAGCATGAGCAACAGGGCTTCGTGATGACCCACGCCGGCATACCGCCGCAGTGGGACCTAGAGCAGGCCCGCACGGCCGCGCGCAGGGTGGAAGCGGAGTTAAGCTCGGACCAGTACCGACAGCGGCTGCGGCAGATGTACGGGGATCAGCCGGATCACTGGCGTGATGATCTGTCGCCCCTCGAACAGCTGCGCTTCAGCATCAACGCCTTTACCCGCATGCGCCTGTGCCATCCGGACGGGCGTCTCGACTTTGCCAACAAGGCCACCCTGGCCGAGGCGCCGGAAGAGCTGCAACCCTGGTTCAGGCTGCGTGCCGGCTATCAGGATCCGCCACTGGTGTTCGGCCACTGGGCCGCATTGGAAGGGGAATGCGACATCGCCGGCATCCATGCGCTGGATACCGGCTGTGTCTGGGGTGGCAGCCTGACCCTGCTGCACTGGGAAAGCGGGGAGCGCCTCAGCACCCCCTGCCCGGCTTACGCCGGCTGAGTACGCTCCAGCAGCTGAAAGCGGCAGGCGTAGGCATTGCGCTCATCCGCCGGGAGCTGCTGCTCCGACACCAGGCGCCATTCCTCCCCCACCTCGGGAAAGTAGGTGTCGCCCGCCAGGCTGGTGTCGATCCGGGTCAGGTAGAGCCGGCTCGCCAGCGGCATAAGGGCCCGGTACAGCTGGCCGCCACCGATCACCATGACTTCCTCCTCGGCGGCCAGCAGCCGGAGCGCCTCGGCCGGAGACGCCACCACTTCGGTTCCGGCGGGCGCCTCGTCCAGGGTGCGGCTGATGATGACATTGCGCCGCCCCGGCAGGGGCTTGCCGATGGAGGCGAAGGTGTTGCGCCCCATCAGCACCGGCTTGCCCAGGGTGGTACGCTTGAAATAGGCCAGATCCCCCGGCAGGTGCCAGGGCATCCGGTTTTCCCTGCCGATGACCCGCTCCCGGGTCATCGCCACGATCAGCGACAGCCTCATGCCTTACTCCCGGGTGTAGATGACATGACCGTCGTCATCGTCATCTTCATCGTCCCAGTCGTCATCGTCGTCATCCGCTTCGGACAGCTTGGCCTGATGGTACTCGTCCCACTTGAAGTTGACCGGCTCGATGGCCTGCTGCAATTCTTCCTTGCTGCGCGGGTGCTCGTCGAGGAAGCCCATCAACGCCTGGGTCAACTCCCGGGTACCATCCTTGCTGATGGCGCAGATGCGGAACACCGGCCCTTGCCAGTCAAGCATTTCGATCACCCGCTCGATGATCTCGTCGGCTTCTTCTTCCAGCACCAGATCCAGCTTGTTGAATACCAGCCAGCGCGGCTTGGCCGCCAGCTCTGCGCTGTATTGCGCCAGCTCATTGACGATGATGTCGGCATTGTCGGCCGGATCCGAGCCGTCCACCGGTAGCACATCGATCATGTGCAGCAATACCCGGCAACGCTCCAGATGCTTGAGGAAACGGATACCCAGGCCGGCGCCGTCGGCAGCCCCTTCGATCAGGCCGGGAATATCCGCCACCACGAAGCTCTTCTGGCCATCACAGCGCACCACCCCGAGGTTGGGCACCAGGGTGGTAAAGGGGTAGTCGGCGACCTTGGGCTTGGCGGCGGAAACGGAGCGGATAAAGGTCGACTTGCCCGCGTTGGGCAGCCCCAGCAGGCCCACGTCGGCGAGCAGCAGCAGTTCCAGCAGCACATTGCGCACTTCGCCCGGGGTGCCGTTGGTCTTTTTCCGCGGTGCCCGATTGACCGAGCTCTTGAAGCGGGTGTTGCCAAGGCCGTGAAAACCGCCCTTGGCGATCAGCAGTTTCTGGCCATGGCGGGTCAGATCACCAAGGATCTCACCGGTCATCTCGTCCTTGGCCCGGCTACCGACCGGTACCGTCAGCACCAGATCCTTGCCGCGCTTGCCGGTACAGTTGCCGCCGCGACCGTTTTCACCGCGTTCGGCCCGGTGAAAACGCTCGAAGTGATAGTCGATCAGGGTATTGAGGTTCTCATCGGCGAGCAGATAGACATCGCCGCCATCGCCACCATCCCCCCCATCGGGGCCCCCGTTGGGGATGTATTTTTCCCGGCGGAAGCTGACACAGCCATTCCCACCGTCACCGGCTTCAATCCGGATCTCCGCTTCATCGACAAATTTCATTGCATTGCTCTCCCATTCGCTTGCTGCGACCAGTATATCCGGCCGGAACGCCGAATGACGCCTTTCTGTAATGCAAAAAGCCCCGCCGGTTGGCGGGGCTTTGATCTGGTCTGCCAGTAGCTTATTCGGCTACGATGCTGACGTATTTACGGTTGTTCGGACCTTTAACCTCGAACTTCACCTTGCCGTCGGCTTTGGCGAACAGGGTATGGTCTTTGCCCAGGCCAACGTTGTCGCCGGCATGGAACTTGGTACCGCGCTGACGAACGATGATGTTGCCCGCCAGGACAGACTCACCGCCGAAGCGCTTAACGCCAAGACGTTTACTTTCTGAATCGCGACCGTTACGAGTTGAGCCGCCTGCTTTTTTGTGTGCCATGGAACTTAACTCCTCTCTTAGGCGCTGATACCAGTGATTTTCACTTCAGTGAACCACTGACGGTGACCCTGCTGTTTGCGAGAGTGCTTACGACGACGGAACTTGACGATCTTGACTTTCTTGCCGCGACCGTGAGCAACCACTTCGGCCACTACCTTGCTGCCGTCTACATAGGGAACACCAACTTTAACGTCTTCACCTTGGGCAACCATCAGTACTTTGTCGAACTCGACAGAAGCACCGGTTTCAACGTCCAGCTTTTCCAGACGAACAACCTGGCCTTCGGCTACACGGTGCTGTTTTCCGCCGCTTTGGATTACCGCGTACATGTTTATAACTCCGAATATGGCACTTTTACCCTCTTCGGGCCGTGCACTAAAACTGTTCTACAATGGCCGCGCATTGTACGCAAATTGATCCCCTTAGACAAGGGCGGATCGGCAAAAAAATCACAGTTTCCGGGATTCTGGCCATCGCCGTCCCGGGCGGGTTTATCCCTTTGACAAATCGTGTAAAATCCTAGCATCCATGGCTTTACAGTGCACCGTCCGGCTTCATTTTATGGTAGATATCAACAAGGTAAAACAACTGACCGAGCAGGACATGCAATCGGTTGACTCGCTGATCATGTCGCGGCTGCAATCGGACGTGGTCCTGATCAACCAGCTCGGGTACTACATCGTCAGTGCCGGCGGCAAACGCATGCGTCCGTTGCTGACGGTGCTGGCCGCCCGCGCCCTCGGTTATGGCGGCGACGCCCACCTCAAGCTGGCCGCCATCATCGAGTTCATCCACACCGCCACCCTGCTGCACGACGACGTGGTGGACGAGTCTGATCTGCGCCGGGGCCGGGATACCGCCAACGCCCTGTTCGGCAACGCCGCCAGCGTCCTGGTGGGTGATTTCCTCTATACCCGCGCCTTTCAGATGATGACCGAGCTGGACAACATGAAGATCATGCATATCCTCAGCGACGCCACCAACATCATCGCCGAAGGCGAGGTGCTGCAGTTGATG
Organism: Zobellella endophytica; assembly: GCF_003012775.1. Taxonomy (GTDB): domain Bacteria; phylum Pseudomonadota; class Gammaproteobacteria; order Enterobacterales; family Aeromonadaceae; genus Oceanimonas; species Oceanimonas endophytica. The sequence continues at coordinate 16,493 of NZ_PXYG01000007.1, forward strand.
AACTGCAACGATCCGGACACCACCGAAGCCAGCTACATGCAGGTGATCTACTGCAAGACCGCCAAGCTGTTCGAAGCCGCCACCCGCCTGGCCGCCGTGCTGACCCACCAGCCACCGGAGATAGAGCAGGCCATGCTGGATTACGGCAAGTACCTGGGCACCGCCTTCCAGCTGGTGGATGACATCATGGACTACAGCTCGGACGCCAGCGACATGGGCAAGAACGTGGGCGACGACCTGGCCGAGGGCAAACCCACCCTGCCGTTGCTGCGCGCCATGGCAATCGGCGACGCCGCCCAGCGTGAACGGATCCGCGATGCCATCGCCAATCGTACCGGCCTGGATCACCTGGATGAAATCATGGCCATACTGGCCGATACCCGGGCGCTGGAATACAGCCGCGGGCGGGCCCAGCAGGAAGCCGACAAGGCCATCGCCTGCCTGACGGTACTGCCCGATTCGGAACACAAGACGGCGCTGGAAGCCTTGGCGCACATGGCGGTGGAACGTACCCGCTGAGCCGGGCCCCTAGCCCACCGGAAACGGGCCTGGCGGTGTGAAGCGAAGGGCTGCCAGTTAAAAACGCCAGTCATCGGACTGGCGTTTTTTATGGCGTTACGTCTTGGCTCAGGCTTCGAACGGATGACGCAAGATCATGGTTTCGGCACGATCCGGACCGGTAGAGATGATGTCCACCGGTACACCGGTGATCTCTTCAATGCGCTTGATGTAATCGCGGGCCGCCTGGGGCAGGCCTTCCACCGCGGTCACGCCGAAGGTGTTGTCACTCCAGCCGGGCATGGACTCGTACACCGGCTTGACGGTTTCATAACCTTCCGCCGCCATCGGCGGTACGTCTTTCACCGAGCCGTCGGGCATCTGGTAGCCCACGCAGATCTTCACTTCTTTCAGGCCGTCGAGCACATCCAGCTTGGTCAGGCAGAAGCCGGAGATGGAGTTGACTTGGATGGCCCGCTTCATCGCCACCGCATCGAACCAGCCGGTACGACGCTTGCGGCCGGTAGTGGCGCCAAACTCGTGGCCTTTCACGCCCAAATACTCGCCCACCTCGTCGAACAGCTCGGTGGGGAAAGGACCTGAGCCGACCCGGGTGGTGTAAGCCTTGACGATACCCAGCACATAATCCAGGTAGCAGGGGCCGAAACCGGAGCCGGTGGCCACACCGCCGGCAGTGGTGTTGGAAGAGGTCACATAGGGGTAAGTGCCGTGGTCGATGTCCAGCAGGGTGCCCTGAGCCCCTTCGAACATGATTTTCTCGCCGTTCAGGCGGGCCTTGTCCAGCATGTCGGTCACATCGACCACCATGCTGGTGAGCAGTTCGGAATAGCCCCTGGCCTGCTCCAGCACCTCGTCGTAAGACACCGCTTCGGCACCGTAGAAGCCGGTGAGCTGGAAGTTGTAGTAGGCCACCACTTCTTTCAGCTTGTCGGCGAAGGAGGCCATGTCGAACAGGTCGCCGACGCGCAGGCCGCGGCGGGCCACCTTGTCTTCATAGGCCGGACCGATGCCACGACCGGTAGTGCCGATGGCCTTGGCGCCACGGGCTTTTTCCCGGGCGATGTCCATGGCCACATGGTACGGCAGGATCAGCGGACAGGCTTCGCTCAGCACCAGGCGCTCGCGTACCGGAATGCCGCTGTCCTCGAGACCGGCCATTTCCTTCAGCAGGGCTTCGGGCGACAGCACCACGCCGTTGGCGATCACACAGGTACAGTTGTCACGCAGAATACCGGAGGGGATCAGATGGAGAACGGTTTTCTTACCGTCAATGACCAGGGTATGGCCGGCATTGTGGCCTCCCTGATAACGTACAACATAACGGGCTTTGTCAGTCAGCAGGTCGACGACCTTACCCTTGCCTTCGTCACCCCACTGGGTGCCTAGTACAACAACGTTTTGTCCCATTTTCACTAACTGTTGAGTTGTTAAAAATGGAGTCTAACAAATTTTGACCAAGGTCGGAATAATCGAAGCAGGAGATCGGGGGAAAAAATCGCGCAGAAAAAAGCCCGGTTGCCCGGGCTTGGTATCATCAGTTGATCCCCGATGGATTCTTCAGGAAACGGAAGAAGTCGCCTTCCGGTTTCAGGATCATCATGTCGCCGCCTTGCTCGAAGCTCTTGCGATAGGCTTCGAGGCTGCGAATGAAGGAGAAGAACTCCGGATTAGCCGAGTAGGCGTTGGCGTAGATCCGCGCCGCCTCGGCATCCCCTTCACCACGCAGGGTGCGGGAATTACGCTGGGCTTCGGCGATCATCACCGTCACCAAACGATCCGCCTCGGCCTTGATCACCTCGGCCTGTTCGCGACCTTCGGATCTGTGCTCCCTGGCCACAGCGGTCCGCTCGGCGCGCATCCGCTGGTAGATGGAGCTGGACACCTCGGTCGGCAGGTTGATCTGCTTGATTCGTACGTCCAGCACCTCGATCCCCAGTTCGGAGGACGACTCCAGCAGGCCCTTCAACGCACTTTCCATCACATCGCCCCGCTCGCCGGAAACAATGTCGCGGATGGTGCGGCTACCGATCTCGGAACGCAGGCTGTTGTTGATCCGCCGACGCAGCAGGCTTTCCGCCTGCAGGCGATTACCGCCACCGGTGGCCAGGTAGTACTGGGCAAAGTTGTCGATCCGCCACTTGACGTAGGAGTCGATGATCAGATCCTTTTTCTCGGAGGTGACGAAACGGTCCACCTGGTCGTCCAGGGTCTGCACCCGGGAGTCGAGCTTGCGTACCTGATCGATCATCGGCACCTTGAAGTGCAGGCCGGGCTGGTACACGGTCGGCAGCTCGGAGTCCTGCTCGCGCTTGACCTTACCGAATTGCAGCACTATGCCCCGCTCGCCCTCGGCCACCACGAATATCGAGGAGTAAAGCAGGATGGCAAACAGGGCAAGAACCACGATTAATACTCTTTTCATCGCTTAGTTTCTCCCCGTTGTCGGACGAATGCTGTTTCTGTCTGAGCTCGGTCTCAACTGGCCGCTGTCCTGACTGGAGGACACATTGCCGTTGAGGTAGTCAGAGGTAATGATGTTGGGATCCACCCTGGCTGCCCGGCTGGCCTGTTGTTCCATCATCTTGTCCAGCGGCAGGTAGAGCAGGCTGTTGTTGCCATCCGGCGTGTCCACCACCACCTTGTTGACCTTGCTGTAGATCTCTTCCATCGTCTCTAGGTAGATACGCTCACGAGTCAGCTCGGGTTGCAGTTGGTACTGGGGCAGCAGCTCGCGGAAGCGGGCTACTTCACCCTCGGCCCGCAAGGCGATCTGCTCCTTGTAGGCCTCGGCTTCCTGCAACAGGCGCTGGGCCTGACCACGGGCCTTGGGCTCGATCTCCCGGGCATAGGCTTCGGCTTCCCGGATAAAGCGCTGCTCGTCTTCCTGGGCGGCGATGGCGTCATCGAAGGCATCCTTCACTTCCTCCGGCGGACGGGCCGGCAGGAAGTTCAGATCCAGGATCATCAGCCCCAGCTGATAGGGTTCGATGATGGTTTCCAGCAGTTCACGGGTTTCCTGACGGACCCGCTCACGGCCGACCGTCAGCACGTCGTCCATGGTGCTGTGACCCACCACATAACGCAGGGCACTGTCGAGCGCCTGATGCAGGCTGTCGTCGGCGTTGGTGACGTTGAACAGATAGTCACGGGGCTCGATCACCCGGTACTGCACGTCCATTTCGACGCGTACCAGGTTTTCATCCCGGGTCAGCATAAAACCGGAGGCCGGCTGGGAACGCACCGTTTCCACATCCACCGGATAGACCCGGTCGATAAAGGTGGCTTTCCAGCTCAAGCCCGGCTCCACCGTTTGGTAGAACTTGCCGAAACGCAGCACCACACCGCGCTGGGCTTCGCCGATGGTGTAGAAGCCACTGACCACCCACACCACCACGGCGATCACCAGCGCCACCACAATACCGAAAGAGCCGATACCGCCGCCACCGCTCCCGGAGCCACGGCTGCCCAGCAGCCCCCCTAATTTACTACTCAGGTTACGAATCACCTGATCCAGATCTGGCGGGCCTTGATGTTTGCCGTTATTCCCCCAAGGGTCACGGTCTTTGCCACCATTTCCAGGCTCATTCCAAGCCATGTGTATCTCCGTCTTTCTGGTTTGTGAAGTAACTTTACCAAGCAATCAACCGCTTATAAAGCGCTCTAGCTGTTCGCCTTCCTGTTTGACCAGTCGTTGCCAGTCCGCATGCTGCAGCCGGATGTCGACCACGAACTCGCCATGCTCGCCAAACGACTCGGCCACCACTCCGTTCAGGGCATAAAGCCGGCTGCGTAGCTTCGCCGCCGAGGGCGGCAGGGTCAACCGGTGCTCGACCAGTACCCCGGCCAGCAGACGATTCAAGGCCTCAAGTAGGCCGTCGATCCCGGTGTCCTGTTGCGCCGACAGCCACACCGAGCGCGGCTGGCCTTGTTCGTCGTCCTCGATACGGGGCGTGGGCTGCTCCAGCTTGTCTATTTTGTTGAACACCATCAGCACCGGCACGTCATCGGCGTCGATCTGCTCCAGTACCGCCTTGACCTCGTGGATGTTGTCCTGCATCTGTTCATCGGCGCAGTCCACCACGTGCAGCAATAAATCCGCATCACGGGTTTCCTGCAAGGTCGCCTTGAAGGCCGCGATCAGATCGTGGGGCAAGTGGCGGATAAAACCGACAGTGTCGGCCAGGATCACCGTGCCGGCATCGGGCAGTTCAATCTTGCGCAGGGTGGGATCCAGGGTGGCAAACAGCTGATCCGCGGCATAGACCCCGGCCTGGGTCAGCCGATTGAACAGGGTCGACTTGCCGGCGTTGGTGTAGCCGACCAGGGACAGGGTGGGGATCTCGTTGCGCTGCCGCGCCCTGCGCCCCTGTTCACGCTGGCGGGACACCTTCTCCAGCCGTTTCTGGATGTATTTGATGCGCTCGCGCAGCAACCGACGATCCGTCTCCAACTGGGTTTCACCCGGCCCGCGCAGACCGATCCCGCCTTTCTGCCGCTCGAGGTGGGTCCAGCCCCGCACCAGCCGGGTAGACAAATGGCGCAGCTGGGCCAGTTCGACCTGCAGCTTGCCCTCGTGGGTGCGGGCGCGCTGGGCGAAGATATCCAGGATAAGACCGGTTCTGTCCAGCACCCGGCACTTGACCTCCCGCTCCAGGTTGCGCTCCTGAGCCGGGCTCAGGCTGTGGTTGAAGATCACCACGTCCGCCTGGTGCATCTGCACCAGGGTGGCCAGCTCTTCCACCTTGCCGGTGCCAATAAAAAACTTGGACTGGGGGGCTCCCCGGCTCGAGGTCACCACCGCACAGGTACTGACCCCGGCGGAATCGGCCAACAGTTCGAGCTCGTCGAGCGCTTCCCGTTCACTGTCGTCGGCAAAATTGATATGAACCAAAATGGCGGACTCACCACCTTGATAACGCTCAAACAAGGGGGCTCCTCCATCGTGTCGATAGCCTGCCTGGCACTGCTACGCGGCATGGATAAAAGTGGCGATAATTCAAGTTCAGTCTTGACCCTGCTCAGATTCGGGCTGATCCGGGCCGCCGGTCGACGGTGCCTGGTGATGTACCGGCCTGGCCGGTACCACGGTGGAGATCGCATGCTTGTACACCATCTGACTGACGGTGTTTTTCAGCAGGATCACGAATTGGTCGAAAGATTCAACCTGCCCCTGCAGCTTGATGCCGTTTACCAGATAAATAGAGACGGGGATCCGCTCACGTCGCAGCGCATTCAAAAACGGGTCCTGAAGAGATTGTCCCTTAGCCATCTTGTTGTCCTTATCTTTTGTAATAGTGGAAAATTGTTATTGTTGTATTTCATTATGAGCCTGCCGGACCCGCTCAACCAGGTCGCGACCCGCCGCGTTGTTATCGGTATCCAGCCAGTGCAGATCCGGCCATCCCCTGAGCCAGGTGAGCTGCCGCTTGGCGAGTTGTCGGGTCGCGGCGATACCCCGCTCCGTCATTTCATCATAGCCGACAACCCCGTCCAGGTAATCCCACATTTGGCGATAGCCCACGCAGCGGATGGAGGGCAGATCGGGGTGCAGATCACCGCGCCGGTACAGCGCCCTCACCTCCTGTTCGAAGCCCCTGTCCAGCATCAGGCGAAAGCGCTCGGCAATGCGCCGGTGCAGCTCGGCCCTCTCCCTGGGTGCAATCGCGAACTGTAACACTTTGTAAGGCAGGGAATCACCCTTGTGCCGTGTTAATTCTGTGAGCGTTTTACCGGAAATACGAAAAACCTCCAGCGCCCGGGACAACCGCTGCGGATCGTTGGGATGAATACGGGCCGCGGAGACGGGGTCGATCGCCGCCAACTGGCGGTGCAACGCCTCCCAGCCCAGTTGTGCCGCTTCCTGTTCAATCCGTGCCCGCACCGCGGCATCGGCGCCGGGCAGGGGCGAGAGCCCATCCAGCAGCGCTTTGAAATAGAGCATGGTGCCCCCTACCAGCAGCGGGATCCGGCCGGCGGCGGTGATCTCCGCCATCGCCGCCAGCGCATCGCGACGAAAATCGGCCACGGAGTAGGCCTCTTTGGGATCCAGCAGATCGATCAGCCGGTGGGGCGCCAGCGCCTGTTCCGCCGCGCTCGGCTTGGCCGTGCCGATATCCATGCCACGATAGACCAGTGCCGAGTCGACGCTGATCAGCTCGCAGGGCAGTTCACGGCACAATGCCATGGCCATATCGGTCTTGCCCGAGGCCGTTGGCCCCATCAAAAAGACTGCCAGGGGCTTAGTCCCCATCCATCCACCTATCTAGTTGTTGCTCCAGGGAGACTGCCTGGAGAAAAGGCAGCTCGTCCGGCGATGCCGGCAACAGCGCCTGCAATCCCTGCCACAGCGCCACCGCCTCGGCCATCGACCAGGATGCCGGCACCGTACTGCCCTGCCGCGCCAGCCACTGGCACAGCGCCTCGGGCCGACGGTCTTCTTCCCCCTGCAGCCGCTCCAGCAACACGGGAAACAGCCGGGCCAGATCCGCATGACGCAACGGCTGCGGCACCCGGGTCAGGATAATGGTGTCTTTACCCCCGCTTTTCAACTCCAGCCCCAGGGTGTGCAGCAAGGGAGCATGCAGCTCCAGCGCCGCCTTCTGCCCCTGGTCCAGGGGAATGCTGATCGGCAACAGCAGCGGCTGCGGGGTGAGCCCCTGTTGCCAGACGTCGAGCAGGGCCCGGCCATCCCGGTAGGCCCTGGCGCCATTCAGATCACAGAGCCAGAGCCGCTGCCGATGCAGCACCACCAGCACCCGCTCCCGCATCACCATCAGCGGCTGGCTGTCGGAGGCCGGGGCCGCCACCGGCGACGGCGTCGTGGCCGGTCGCTCGGGCGCCAGGGTGGTCAGCAGGCTGTTCATGCCCTGCCACTCCCGGCGGCCGATACCGCTGCCGGCACCGTAGCCATGGGACGGCGTCTGAAACGCCGGAGCAGAGCGGGGCGACGAGCCCTCGTCGTAATCGGCGCGGGGCTCTTCGGAAAACGCGGCCCTGGCCGCCGGCACCGGCTCCAGCGCCTGGGCCAGCACCTGGTAGATGAAATCGTGGACCAGCCGGGACTGGTGGAAGCGCACCTCATGCTTGGCCGGATGCACGTTCACATCCACCTCCCGCGCATTCAGCTCCAGGTACAGCACAAAGGCCGTATAGCCGTCCGCCGGCAGCCGCTCGCCATAGGCCTGGCGCACCGCGTGGTTGAGCAGCTTGTCGCGCATCATGCGGCCGTTGACGTAGGTATACTGCAGGTCCGGCTGGGGGCGGGCCGCCTCCGGCGGCGACAGCCAGCCCCACAGGCGCAACCCATGGTGTTCGCTGTCGAGCCGTAGCGCCGAGGCGATAAAGGCCGGTCCACACACCGCCGCCAGGCGCTTGTCCTGCTGCGACGGCAGCTTGCCCGCCCGGTACTGGCGCACCGGCTTGCCGTTGTGCCTGAGGGTCAGGTTGACATCGAACCGACTGAGCGCGATGCGCCGGATCACCTCGTCGATATGGCCGAACTCGGTTTTTTCCGTGCGCAGGAACTTGCGCCGGGCCGGGGTGTTGAAAAACAGATCCGTCACCTCCACAGTGGTGCCGTCGGGGTGCGACGCCGGCTGGAGTTTGACCGCCATGTCCCGCCCTTCGGCCATCGCCTGCCAGGCTTCGGACTGCGCCGCCGGCTTGGAGGTCAGCACCAGCCGGGCCACCGAACTGATGGAGGCCAGCGCCTCACCCCTGAAGCCCAGGCTCAGGATCTGCTCCAGATCTTCCAGGGTGCTGACCTTGGAGGTGGCGTGACGCGACAACGCCAGAGTCAGTTCGTCCCTGGCGATGCCGCCGCCGTTGTCGCGGATGCGGATCAGCTTGGCACCGCCCTTTTCGATATCCACCTCGATGCGGGTAGCACCGGCATCCAGGCTGTTTTCCACCAGTTCCTTGACCACCGACGCCGGCCTTTCCACCACTTCGCCGGCGGCTATCTGGTTGGCCAGCCGTGCTGGCAATATCTGAATCGGCATATCAGCTGCTTGGAATATCCAGTATCTGGCCTACCTTGACCACGTCCGATTGCAGCTGGTTATGACCCTTGAGCCGGCTGACCGACACCCCGTAGCGCTGAGCGATCAGCGACAGGCTCTCGCCGGTGCGCACCGTGTGCTGGCGAGCGGCCTGGGACACCGACTGGCTGGCCACCATGGTGCCGCTGGGCGGGTTCTGCCGATAGTAGGATTTGACCCCGCCGAACACCGCCTGGGCGACCTTCTGCTGGTGTGCAGCGGTCAGCAGCAACTGCTCTTCCTGGGGGTTGGAAATAAAACCCGCTTCGATCAGCAGCGAGGGGATGTCCGGCGACTTGAGCACCGCCAGGCTGGCGTGCTCCGGCTTGCTCTTGTGCAACCTCACCACCTTGCCCATGGCGGACAGGATGTGCTCGCTGATGGCGTAACTGTCGGCGCGGGACCTGTCCATCGACAGATCGAGGAAGGTCCGGGTCAGGTAGGGGTTGCCGTCGGCCTGGGAGATCACCTCGCCCACCCCGCCAAGCAGCTCCGACTGGCGTTCCTGTTTTTCCAGCCAACCGGCCATCTCCCGGTTGGCCCGGTTGGAGGACAACACCCAGACCGAGGCGCCACGCGGACCGCTGTTGGCCACGCTGTCCGCATGGATCGACAACAGCAGGTCGGCCTTGGCCTTGCGCGCGATTTCCGAACGCTGGTTGAGGTTCACAAAATAATCACCGGTACGGGTCAGTACCGCCCGCATGCCCGGCTCCTTGTTGATCAGCTCAGCCAGGCGACGGGAAATGGCCAGGGTAATGTGTTTCTCCCGGTTTTTCTTCGGCCCGATGGCCCCCGGATCCTCTCCCCCGTGGCCGGGATCGATGGCCACCACGATTTCTTTCTGGCCGACCGGGGTGGCCTGGCGCACCACCTGCTGCGGGGCCCGGCTCTGATCTTCATAAGGCAGATCGATCACCAGGCGATGGCCGTAATCCCCCGCCGGCGCCAGCGGAAAGACCACCGGCTTGACCGCCGCCTTCAGCTCGAACACCAGTCGGAAACTGCCTGCCGCCGGCGGCTTGCTGTCGCGGATTTTGGTGATCAGCTCGCTGTTGTTGCCGATGGCAGCGAAACTGACCCGGTTCTGGGTCTGGTTCAGATCGACCACCAGTCGATGGGGGTCGTTGAGCAGAAAATAGTCGTAGGCCGGCGCCGAGCCCATGTCCAGCACGATGCGGGTATTGTCGGGGGAAGGCCAGACACGGATGCTTTCCAGCTGATTGGACCAGGCCGACACACTGAATAACACGCAGAAAAAGGCAAGTATCGACTTCACGCTTGAATTTTCTCCAGCAACGCCTTGCCGACCGGGCTGACCGCGTGCAGCGTCGCTTCGCGTCGCTCGCCCCGGTAGCCGAGGGTAATATCAAGATCCGCCGGCGGCAACATGCCGCTGCCCTGCTCGGGCCACTCCACCAGGCACAGGCTGTCTTGAGAAAAATAATCACGAATTCCCATATATTCCAATTCTTCCGGATCGGCAAGGCGGTAAAGATCGAAATGATACACCTGCCAGCGTGCCGTCCGATAGGGCTCGACCAGGGTATAGGTAGGACTTTTCACCTTGCCTTCGTGCCCCAGGGCGGTGATGAATCCCCGGCTGAAGGTGGTTTTGCCCGCGCCCAGGGCACCGTGCAGGAAGATCACCGTCGCCTCGGTGCAGGCCCGGGCCAGGGTTTGCCCCAGCGCCAGCGTCGCGGCCTCATCGGCCAGTACCTGTGTCCATTTGTGTGTCGTTGTCATGCTCGTCTGCTTGATTGATCAGCGTTCTGATTGGAGATAATAAGTCCGAGGCCAGCAGGCCAAGACGCCCATTCTGGGCGGCCATATCGCCGGCCAGGCCATGCAGGCACACCGCCAGACGCGCCGCCCGGGCGGGATCCAGGCCCTGGGCCAGAAAGGCGCCGATTATACCAGATAACAGATCGCCCATGCCGCCCGATGCCATGCCCGGGTTGCCATAATGACATAAACTGACACCCTGCTCATCCGCGATCAGGCTGCCGGCCCCTTTCAAGACCACCACGCCGCCATATTGTTCCCGCAGGTGGCGCACCGCGGCCAGCCGGTCCGCCTCGATCTCCGCCACCGGGACTCCCAGCAACACCGCCGCCTCCCCCGGATGGGGCGTGAGCACCCACGGCCTGTTCTCGGGCAAGGCAGCGCGACCGGCGGCCAGCAGATGCAGTCCATCGGCATCGATCACCATGGGCATACCACCGCCGATGGCCGCCTCGAACATGGCACCGGCCCAGTCGTCCCGGCCCAGCCCCGGCCCCAGTACCAGGGCATCGGCCCAGGACCAGTGGCTGAAACCGGGAAAGGCCGCCGTCATCAGCTCCGGGCGCGACAGATTCAGCCAGTGCGCCATGGCCGGGTGGCTGACGATGCGGACCAGGCCGGTCCCGCAGCGCAATGCCGCCTCGCCGGCCAGGCGCACCGCGCCACTCATGCCCGCATTGCCCCCCACTACCAGCAACCGGCCGGCCTCCCCCTTGTGTGCCCCCCGCCGCCGCCGGGGACGCCATCGCCGGACCCGCTGCCACTGCAGCAGCTCCGCCACCGGCACCTGCCGCAGCCTGGGCTGAATGCCCAGATCCGCCAGCAGCAACAGGCCCGTAACATCGGGGCCCCGCCCAGTGAGCAACCCCGGTTTCAACCCGACGAAGGACAGGGTAACGCTGGCCGACACCGCCTCGCCCAGAATACGGCCGGTGTCGGCACAGAGTCCGGACGGCAGATCCACCGCCAGCACCGGCGCCGCCGTGAAATTGATCAGCCGGATACAGCGCCTGGCGGGTGCGCGGACTTCTCCCTTGAGGCCGGTGCCGAGCAGGGCGTCGATGATCAGATCAGGACTGTCCTGCAGGGCCTCCAGGCTTTCGATGGCGCCACCATCGGCCCGGTAATGATCCCGGGCGGTGGCCGCATCGCCAGTCAGCGCCTGAGCGTCCCCCAGCTGCACCAGTTGCACCCGAATGCCCGCCGCCCGCGCCAGCCGCGCCACCACATAGCCGTCGCCGCCGTTATTGCCGCCGCCGCAGAACACCCACCAGTGACGGGCCTGTGGCCATTGCCGCCGGGCCAGTTCGAACAGCGCCAGCCCGGCCCGGGACATCAGTTCGAACAGGGCGATGCCGGCGGATGCCGCCGCTTGCCGTTCTCCGGCCCGGATCTGCTCCGAGAGCCAGAGCGACTGTGTTAGACTATGGGGCTTTTCCAGACCGATAATGCTCATGACCGCTCCCGACCTTGCCGCTTTGGCTCACGATATCAAGCTCTGGGCAGCAGAGCTAGGCTTCGACCAGGTGGGCATCACCGATACCGACCTGGCCGCCCACGAGCCCCTGCTGGCCGACTGGCTGGAAAAGGGCTATCACGGCGAGATGGAATACATGGCCCGCCACGGCATGATGCGCACACGCCCCCAGGAACTGCTGCCGGGCACCTTGCGGGTGATCTCGGTGCGCATGAACTACCTGCCGGAGCAGGCCGCCATCGCCCGGGTACTGAGCGACCCGGACAAGGGCTATATCAGCCGCTACGCCCTGGGCCGGGACTACCACAAGGTGCTGCGCGGCCGGCTGAAGAAGCTGGCCGACCGGATAGCCGAGCAGGCCCAAGAGCTTGTCGCCCGCCCCTTCGTCGATTCGGCGCCGATACTGGAGCGGCCGCTGGCGGCCAAGGCCGGCATCGGCTGGGTGGGCAAGCACTCGCTGTTGCTCAACCGTCAGCAAGGGTCCTTCTTCTTTCTGGGCGAACTGCTGGTCAACCTGCCACTGCCGGTAGACGCCCCGGTAGAGGAAGGCTGCGGCAAATGCGTGGCCTGCATCACCACCTGCCCCACCGGCGCTATCGTCGCGCCCTATGTGGTGGACGCCCGGCGCTGCATTTCCTATCTCACCATCGAGCTGGACGGCCCCATACCGGAGCCGTTGCGGCCGCTGTTGGGCAACCGTATCTACGGCTGCGACGACTGCCAGCTGATCTGCCCCTGGAATCGCTTCGCCGATGCCAGCCGGGAGCCGGATTTCGCCGCCCGGGACGATCTCCATGCCCCCGAGCTGCTGGCCCTGTTCGCCTGGAGCGAAGCTCACTTCCTGAAGATGACCGAAGGCAGCCCCATCCGCCGCATCGGCCATCGCCGCTGGCTGCGCAATATCGCCGTGGCCCTGGGCAACGCCCCCGCCTCGGAACAGATCATCCAAGCACTGGAACAGAAGCGGGAAACGGCGGACGAGCTGGTGCGGGAACATATCGACTGGGCCCTGGCGCAACAGCGACAAGGGCTGGCCCGGGCGGATCGCAAGACCGAACGGTTGATCCGCGTCGTGGACAAGGGCATGCCGGATCATGCCCGTTAAGCCCGGTCTGGCTTGATATATCGAGGCGGCTTTCAGCCACAAAAAAACCGACCCTGAGGTCGGTTTCTTTTGATTTGGAGCGGGAAACGAGACTCGAACTCGCGACCCCAACCTTGGCAAGGTTGTGCTCTACCAACTGAGCTATTCCCGCGTAATACTTTTAACTTGTGCATGGGGCCGCGGCGCGACCCTCATCAACTTCAGCAAGGTCCAGCTCTACCAACTGAGCTATTCCCGCAAAATACTTTACTACTTTCAATGCCGCCTTGGTGAGCCGCATCACTGAAATTTGGAGCGGGAAACGAGACTCGAACTCGCGACCCCAACCTTGGCAAGGTTGTGCTCTACCAACTGAGCTATTCCCGCAAAATACTTTTAACTTGTGCATGGGGCCGCGGCGCGACCCTCATCAATTTCAGCAAGGTCCAGCTCTACCAACTGAGCTATTCCCGCAAAATACTTTACTACTTTCAATGCCGCCTTGGTGAGCCGCATCACTGAAATTTGGAGCGGGAAACGAGACTCGAACTCGCGACCCCAACCTTGGCAAGGTTGTGCTCTACCAACTGAGCTATTCCCGCAAAATACTTTACTACTTTCAATGCCGCTTTGATGAGCCGCATCACTGAAATTTGGAGCGGGAAACGAGACTCGAACTCGCGACCCCAACCTTGGCAAGGTTGTGCTCTACCAACTGAGCTATTCCCGCAAAATATTTTTAACTTCTCTATCGGGCCGTTTGCAACCTTCATCAGCTTCAGCAAGGTCAGCTCCATTGAACTGTTCCCGCATAAACCCTATCGTAACCAGCATTTTGCTTCACAATTCCGGCTGGCTACGGGAGGCGAATTATACGAGCCGATTGATCGAATGCAAGATTTTTTTCGCCCCCGCTTATTGTTTGCTGAATTAACCGGCAAACGGGCAAAAATCACTCAGATTTTGAACACCTGCTGCCGGTAGAACTGCAGTTCACCGATGGATTCGCGGATATCGTCCAGCGCCTGGTGGGTGCCGGCTTTCTTGAATTGATCCAGCAGCGCCGGCTGCCAGCGGCGCACCAGCTCCTTGATGGTGCTGACATCGATATTGCGATAATGGAAAAAAGCCTCCAGCTCCGGCATATGGCGGGCCATGAAGCGTCGATCCTGGCCGATGGAGTTGCCGCACATCGGCGAGGTCTTCTCCGGCACCCACTGGCGCAGGAACGCCAGGGTCTGCGCCACCGCCTCGGCTTCGCTCACCCGGCTCGCCTGCACCCGGGCCACCAGCCCGGTGCCGGTGTGGGTACGCACGTTCCATTCATCCATCTTGGCCAGCTCGGCAGCGCCTTGATGGATAGCCAGCACCGGCCCCTCGGCCAGCACGTTAAGCTCCTTGTCGGTGACGATACTGGCGATTTCGATGATTCTGTGCTCATCGGGTTCCAGACCGGTCATCTCCAGGTCAATCCAGATCAGATTTTCTGCATTTTGGCTCATGTTGCGTCTCTAAGGGCGTGGCAATGGGGACAAGGTTGAACGGGAAAGTGTATCATAGCCGGCAGTGAAAGCGGGTTCGAGGACATCGTGACCAAGAAAAAGCAGTTAAGCAAGGGCCAGAAGCGCCGGGTAAGCGATAACCACAGCCGGCGGCTCAAACGCCAGCAGTCCGAGTCTATCGACGACAGCCTGCTCGGGCCGCCCCAGGCAGGGGTGGTGATCAGCCGCTTCGGCCAGCACGCCGACATCGAAGACCATGAAGGCCGAATCCATCGCTGCAATCTGCGTCGGACCCTGAGTTCCCTGGTCACCGGTGATCGGGTGGTCTGGCGCCCGGGTGTGGAAGCCATGCAGGGCATCAGCGGCGTGGTGGAAGCGGTCCATCCCCGCCAGACGATACTGACCCGCCCCGACTACTACGACGGCATCAAGCCGGTGGCCGCCAATATCGATCAGATAGTGGTGGTGTCCTCGGTATTGCCGGAGCTGAGCTGCCACATCATCGACCGCTATCTGGTGGCGGCGGAAGACGTGGACATGCCGCCGATGATCGTGCTCAACAAGGTGGATCTGCTGACCGATGAACAGCGCCGGCAGGCCGAACAGGCCCTGCAGCGCTACCGCGACATCGGCTACCAGCTGTTGTTCGTCAGCCGCGACAGCGGCGAGGGGCTGGACGATCTCAAGCAGGCACTGAAGGATCACACCAGTATTTTCGTCGGCCAGTCCGGGGTGGGCAAGTCGTCCCTGGTCAATGCGGTCATGCCCCATGTGGAGGCGATGACCGGCGCCGTGTCCGACAACTCCGGCCTCGGCCAGCACACCACCACCACCGCCCGACTGTACCACTTCCCGTCCGGCGGCTCGTTGATCGACTCTCCCGGTATCCGCGAGTTTTCCCTCTGGCACCTGGCTCCCGAGCGGGTGGCCTGGTGCTTTCGTGAATTCAGGCACTACCTCGGCGGCTGCCGCTTCCGCGACTGCAAGCACGGCACCGATCCCGGCTGCCTGCTGCAACAGGCCAGAACCGAAGGGGCCATTCATCCGGAACGCCTGGAGAGCTATCACCGCATCATGGACGCCATGGCGGACAAGCCCAGCCGCCACCAGCCCAAATCCTGATCTTCCCGTGCAATGACCTTTTCGGAACCAAGATGACAGACCATTTCAAAATCCTGCTGCAATACCTGCTTCCCAAACACCTGCTGTCCCGCCTGGTCGGCCGCCTGGCCGCCATGGAGGGCGGCCGACTCACCCAGTGGCTGATCCGCCGCTTTATCCGGCGCTACCAAGTGGACATGAGCGAGGCCCAGTATCCGGATCCGGCCCATTACCGGAGCTTCAACGACTTCTTCACCCGTCCGCTGAAAGACGGAGTCCGCCCACTGGTGGAAGGGGGCGACCTCATCGCCATGCCGGTGGACGGCGCCATCAGCCAGCTTGCGCCGATCCAGCAGGGCCGCATCATCCAGGCCAAGGGCCACGACTACAGTGCCCGGGCCCTGCTCGGCGGCGACAAGACCCTGGCCGCCCCCTTCATGGGCGGCGACTTCGCCACCCTCTACCTGGCGCCCAAGGATTACCACCGCATCCATATGCCGCTGGACGGCGTGCTGAAAAGCATGATCTACGTGCCCGGCGAGCTGTTCTCGGTCAACCCGCTCACCGCCTCCCGGGTGCCGGAGCTGTTTGCCCGCAACGAGCGGGTGGTGTGCGTCTTCGACACCGCCGCCGGCCCCATGGCCCTGGTGCTGGTGGGCGCCACCATCGTCGCCAGCATCGAAACCGTGTGGGCAGGGACCATCACCCCGCCCGTGGGCCAGCGCGTGCAGCGCTGGGACTATGATCCGGCAACGGCGCCGCGCCTGGCCAAAGGCGAGGAAATGGGCCGCTTCAAGCTGGGCAGCACCGTGGTCTGCCTGTTCGCCCCCGGCCGGGTCGAGCTGTCCGCAGCCTTTCAGCCCGGCACCCCCACCCGTATGGGCACCGAATTCGGACGCCTGCAGCAGGACTGAACCATCGCAGGTTTTCACCTTTTAACATCGAGAGTCAGCCGTGTTTGCCCCCATACTGCTGTTTTTTGCCCTCCTGTTGTTGCCGGGCCCGGTGCCGGCGGATCAGAGCATTGCCGATATCGAAGCCCTGCTGTCCGAAATCCCGGAGGGCGACAAGCCCGAGCTGCAAAAGCTGCGCGACAGTTATAACCAGGCCCTGCAACTGGTGCGGGAAGGAGAGCGCTACCAGCAACAGGCCGAAAGCCTGAAGCAGTTCATGGACGATTACCCGGCCGAGTTGCAGAAGCTCGAGCGCCGGCAGGCCGGACTCAAGCCCACGGCCACCGATGGCATCGACCGGCTCGGCGAAGCCGCGGTGCAGCAGGCGCTGGTGGATGCCCAGGCGCAACGGCTGGAGCTGCGCCGCCAGCGGGAAGAGCTGACCAACGCCCTCAACCTGCAGGAACTGAGCAACAGCGGCCTGCACGACCTGCTCGACGATCTGCGCCAGCAGCTGCGCACGACCCAGCAGAGCCTGGATGAGCTGCAGTTTGCCGACAACCAGGATCGGCAGCAGAACGCCAACCGCATCCTGGCCATGGTGCGTGAACAGAACCTGCAAAAACGCATTCAGGCGCTGGAGCTGGAGCAGCTGTCTTCCGGCAACAGGGACAGCCTCAACCGCCTGCGGCTGGAGATACTGCAGAGCCAGCTGCAGGATCTGGACGTCTACATCGACGCCCTGCAGCACCGCCAGAACGAATTGCGCCGGGCCACCACCGAAGCAGCCATCGCCGAGAGCGAGCGCCTGCTGGACGAAGTCGAGACCGACTCGGCCCTGCTGGCGGAGCAGCAGCAGCGCAACCAGCAACTGTCCGGTCTGCTCGGTGACAAGAGCCGGGAGGTGGAAGCCCTGCAGTTGGAGTATCAGGCGGTGGAGCGGGCCGCCTCCGAGCTGGCGACCATGAAGACCAACCTCAAGGAGCAGCTGGAATGGCTGCAGGTCAGCCGCGGTTTCGGCGAAAACCTGCGCAATCGCCTGAGCGAATTGCCGGCGCCTTACTCCTTGCCCCAGCTCGAGGCCCGCATCGTCCAGAGCCGGGTCGACAAGTACGGCTACCAGGAGTCGCTGGACGGCCTGAAGAACAACAGCTATCGCCAGGGCCTGCTGGCCAGCACCCTGGAGCAGCCGCCGAGCGAGGAGCAGTTGCTGTTGCTCGATGAACTGCTCGCCACCCAGCGTCGCCTGCTGGAGCGGCTGATCAGCGCCACCGACAACCATATCCATGAGCAGACCCGGCTCAAGGTGGCCTACAGCCGGCAGAACAGCCAGCTGGAGGAGATCCGCGCGCTGACCGATGAACGACTGTTCTGGCTGCCGGATCTGCGTCCGGTGGGCAGTCAGTTTCCGCTGGCGCTGATGGAAACCCTGGGCTGGCTGTTCACCGCCAGCACCTGGACCGCCCTGCCCCAGTCCCTGCTGCAGCAGGGCGGCGCCAGCCTGACCCTGTACGGCATCAGCTCCCTGCTGGTGGTGTATCTGTGGCTGTTGAGCCGGCGCAGCCTGCGTGATTACCTGGACAAGATAGGTCCGCGCATCGGCAACGTCACCCAGGACAAGTACGACTACACCTTCAATACTCTGCTGCTCAGCCTGCTCACCGCCCTGCCGATACCGGCGCTGCTGTCCCTGCTCAGCAACGCCATCGACTCGCCCTGGGCACCGCCGGTGGTGGCCGCCCTGGCCCACGCCCTCGACAAGATGATGCTGCCGGTGTTCATCCTGCTGTTCATCGGCAACCTGACGATGAACAAGGGCCTGCTGGTGGTGCACTTCAACCTGCCCCGGGAGCGGGTGCGGCGGATCTGGCGCCAGTTCCAGACCCTGATGCTGACCCTGATGCCGGCGCTGCTGCTGTTTTATACCACCCAGGAATACCGGGATTTCTCACTCTATGACAGCCTGGGGCGGTTGAGCTTTATCTTTACCTGCCTGCTGGTCAGTCTGTTCTCCTGGCGCCTGTACCGGGAAGATCTGCCGCTGCTGGTGTCCACCCCCAAGAGGGAGCACCTGACCCTGGTCAACCACCTGCTCTGGGGGTTGCTGATCGTCGCCCCGCTGCTGGCGCTGGGCGCGGCCATCATGGGCTACCTGTTCACCGCCCACACCCTGCTGCGCCAGCTGGAAATTTCGGTGATCGCCGGGGTCGGCTTCCTGATGTTCTACTATCTGGTACGGCGCTGGATGCTGCTCCAGCGCCGCCGGCTGGCGTTCGAGCGAGCCAAGGCCCGGCGGGCGGAAATCCTGGCCCAGCGCAAGGAAAAGGAAAAAGAGGACAGCGCCGAAACCCCGCCCAGCCCGGAGGCGGAAGCGGCCGCGGTGGCCGAGGTGGATCTGGACATCATCAGTGCCCAGTCGCTGGGGCTGCTGCGCTCGGCGCTGATGCTGGGCTATATCCTCACCCTGATGCTGCTGTGGTCGGAGATCAACACCGCCTTCAGCTTCCTCGACACCATCGAGGTCTGGCAGGTTTCCAGCACCCTGGCCGGAGAGGACACCCTGGTGCCGATCTCGTTGCGGGATTTGGTCATCGCCGTCTTCGTGGTGGTGCTCACCTGGATCACCGCCCGCAACCTGCCGGGCCTGATGGAGCTCAGCCTGCTGCAGCACCTCAACCTGTCGCCGGGCACCGGCTTCGCCATCACCACCATCTCCAAGTACCTGGTGCTGATGGTCGGCGCCTTCACCACCTTCGCCATGCTGGGCATCGACTGGTCCAAGACCCAGTGGCTGGTGGCGGCGCTGTCGGTGGGCCTGGGCTTCGGGCTGCAGGAGATTTTCGCCAACTTCGTGTCCGGCCTGATCATCCTGTTCGAAAAACCGATCCGCATCGGCGACACCGTCACCATCCGCGATCTGACCGGCACCATCTCCAAGATCAAGACCCGCGCCACCACCATAGTGGACTGGGACCGCCGGGAGATTATCGTGCCCAACAAGGCCTTTATCACCGAGCAGTTCATCAACTGGTCGCTGTCCGATGCCATCACCCGGGTCAAGCTGCTGATCCGGGTACGGCTGGATGCGGATATCGAGCTGGTGCAGCGGCTGACCCACGAGGCCATCGGCGAGTGCAGCCTGATCCTGGACAACCCGGTGCCCGAGGTGTTCCTGATAGAGCTGACCGACTCGGCGTTGGTATACGAGGTGCGGGTCTATGTCAACGACATGAGCCACCGCATGCCGATGACCCACGAGCTGCACAACCTGCTGCTGGACCGGCTGCGCCGCCACGACATCAAGATACCGCACCAGCAGGTGGATATCCGCCTGATCGGCGAGCATCCCATCAACACCCAGCCGGGAGCAGCCCATGCAAAACCGGCTTAAACTGCTGATCGCCATCCTGCCGCCGCTGCTGGTGCTGAACCTGCCGGCCGAGCTGCTGCCGTTGCCGGCGCCGACCCTAGTGGAGCAGCGGCTGCTGGCCATCTTCCTGCTGGCGGCGCTGATGTGGGTACTGGAGCCGGTACCGGTGTTCGCCACTTCCCTGCTGATCATCGGGCTGCTGCTGGTGATGACCTCGGATCAGGCGGCCACCTGGCTTATCCGCGAAAGCAGCAGCCAGCCCCTGGGCGAGCTGCTGCCCTACCAGACCATCATGGGCAGCTTCGCCTCGCCCATCATCATCCTCTTCCTCGGCGGTTTCGCCCTCGCCCTGGGTGCCGCCAAGTACCGGCTCGACACCAACCTGGCCAACACCCTGCTGCGTCCCTTCATGGCCAGCCACGACCGGCTGATGCTGGGGATAATGCTGATCACCGCGCTGTTTTCGATGTTCATGTCCAACACCGCCACCACCCTGATGATGCTCACCATCATGGGGCCGGTGTTCGCCACCCTGGGGCTGCAGGCGCCGTCCACCCGCGGCCTGCTACTGGCCATTCCCATCGCCGCCAACCTCGGCGGCATCGGCACCCCCATCGGCACCCCGCCCAACGCCATCGCCCTGCAGTACATGGCCAATCCGGTCGACTTCCTGACCTGGATGGCCTTTGCCGTGCCCCTGGTGCTGGTGCTGCTGCTGGCGGCCTGGCGGCTGTTGTTGAGGTGGTACCCCTCCACCGAACTGGGCCTGTGCCTGACCCTGGAAAGCCGCTTCGAACGCTCGCCCCGGGCCTGGTTGCTCTACGCCACCTTCGCGCTGACCATAGTGCTGTGGCTCACTTCCTTCTGGCACGGCATGAACAGCTATGTGGTGGCGGTGATCCCGCTGGTGGTGTTCAGCCTCACCGGCATCATCACCCCCGCCGATCTGCAGAAGATCAACTGGGACGTGCTCTGGCTGGTAGCCGGCGGCATCGCCCTGGGGCTGGCGTTGGATCAGTCCGGGCTGGCGCGCAAGCTGGCCCTGTCGTTGCCCCTCGAGCAACTGCCCGGGGCGGCCATCCTGCTCAGCCTGCTGCTGGTATGCTTCCTGCTGGCCAACGTCATGTCCAACACCGCCACCGCCAACCTGATACTGCCGATCACCGCCGCCGTGGCCACCGGCTACCAGGGCATGGCCGACTACGGCCTCGACAGCGCCCTGGTGCTGGTGGCCCTGTCCTGCTCGCTGGGCATGATATTGCCGGTGAGCACGCCGCCCAACGCCCTGGCCTACGCCACCGGCCTGGTCAGCACCAGGGACATGCTGCGCACCGGCCTGGCGGTGGGCCTGTTCGGCCTGGCGCTGCTGCTGGTGGTGATGCTGGTACTGGGCGCGGTGGGATGAACTTCACCCTCAAACAGTTGCGGCTGTTCGTGGCGGTGGCGGAGCATGGCAGCCTGAGCCGGGCCGCCGACACCCTGGCGATCACCCAGTCGGCGGCCACCATGTCGCTGCAGGAGCTCGAGCGCCAGCTCAATCACCCGCTGTTCGACCGGGTCGGGCGCCGGCTCAGGCTCAATGCCTGGGGGCTCTGGCTGCTGCCCCGCGCCCAGAAGATGCTGGCCGAAAGCGACCAGATCGAGCTGGGCTTCCAGGGCAAGAGCCCCATCGCCGGGCGGCTGCGCCTGGGTGCCAGCCGCACCATCGCCGACTGCTGGATCCCCGAACTTATCGAGCTCGGCGCCCGCCGCTACCCGCAGCTGGACATCGGCCTGGCGGTGGACAACACTCACAGCCTGCTGCAGCAGCTGTACCAGGGCCGGCTGGAAATGGCACTGATCGAAGCCCATGCCCAGGAGAAGTGGCTCCGCCTCGATCCCTGGTGCCGGGACGAGCTGGTGATCGTCTGCCAGCCCGCGCATCCCCTCGCCCGGGAACCGGAGGTCGGCCTGGCTCAACTGGAAGCCTGCGAATGGATACTGCGCGAGTCCGGCTCCGGCACCCGGGACACCTTCGAGCAGGCCCTGCAGGGACGGCTGGGCCCGCTGAAAATCCGTCAGGAATACCCCCACCTGCCCACCATCAAACGGCTGTTGCAATCCAGGCCCTGGCTCAGCTGTGTGTCCCGCCTGAGCGTGGCCGAGGAGCTGGCCGCCGGCACCCTGGTCGCCCTGCCGGTGCCCGAGCTCTCCCTCAGCCGTTTTTTCTATTTCGCCTGGCACAAGGACAGGGGGGATCACCCTGCACGCATGGCGCTGATCGAGCTGGCCAGGGAGCTGCTGGAGTGACCGGACGGCATCGCCATCGACACCAGGAGAGGCGGGTAAAAACCGGGGGCGGCGCTTGCTTTTTTCGCGCCGGACGAGAATAACTACAATATGGACCCTCATCGGGAGGTCTCGATAATGTTACGCCTGTTGTTCTTTATCCTGCTGCTGAGCGGCTGTGCCGCCCCTTATGATTACGCCGAAAACGTCGACTTCGGCCGCTTCGATACGGTGGCCCTGGCCCCCGCCGGCGATTTCAGCTCCCTCGACGGTGGCCGCATCGGCGAGGCGGCCCGCGCCCTGCTGCCGTCACGAGGGCTGGCCCTGGCCACCCCGGGGCAGGCTTCGCTCTGGCTGAACTACCAGTTGGTGGAAGAAACCCGCCTGCTGACCACCATGCCCCGCATGTTCAGCCGTCACGATTCCTTCTGGCACGACGAGGAGCGGGTCTACGGCGCCGTGCGCGAGCTCAAGCTCAAGCTGTGGCTGGAGCAGCCCGGCACCGGCAAGGTAGTGTGGAACAGCAAGCATCCGCGCGCCTTTCCCGCCGACCGCTTCCGCGGCGCCGAACGCAGCGGCCGCGTTTACACCCAGGTGGCGGAGCTGCTGGAGAACTACCCGCCGCGCCACTGAATCAGGCGCGGGTGACCGGGAAGGCGATCACCTGCTCCAGCCGCTCAGCCTCCAGCGCCAGCATGATCAGCCGGTCGACGCCGAGTGCCACCCCGGCACAATCCGGCAGCCCGGCCTGCAGCGCCGCCAGCAGATATTCATCGATCGGCCTGGCGGCCAGGCCTCGTGCCAGCCGCTTGCGGTTGTCCTCCTCGAAACGGCGGCGCTGCTCGGCGGCGTCACTCAGTTCGTGAAAGCCGTTGGCCAGCTCGATACCGCGGAAATACACCTCGAACCGCTCCGCCACCCGCGCATCCTGCGGACTGATACGGGCCAGCGCCGCTTGGCTGGCGGGAAAGTCGAACACGAAACAGGGCGTCTGCCGGCCGATGCGCGGCTCCACCCCCAGGGCGAACAGCAGCTGCAGCAGGGTATCCCTGTCCTCTTCGATGGCGATGAGGTCGTCGGCGCCCAGCCCCCGCCCGGCCCGGCGCAGCTCATCGAGCGAGGCGGTCAGCGGGCAGGCCCCCAGGGTGTCGAGAAAGGCCTGCCGGTAGCTCAGCCGCTCGGGCGTGGCACAGCCCAGCACCAGCTGCAGCAGCGCCGCTATCTCCGCCATCAACTGGTGGTGATCGAAACCGGGCCGGTACCATTCCAGCATGGTGAATTCCGGATTATGCAGCCGGCCGGCTTCTTCGTTGCGATAGGATTTACAGATCTGGTAGATGGCACCGCTGCCCGCCGCCAGCAACCGCTTCATATGAAATTCGGGGGAGGTTTGCAGGTACAGATCGAGCCCCTCGGCCATGCCGGGGCCGACGAAACGGGTGACGAAATTATCCAGGTGCAGATCGGTCACCCCGGCCCGGGCCAGGGTGGGGGTATCCACTTCCAGTACGCCACGCTCGGCGAAGAAACGACGGATGCGCGCCAGCAGCTCGGCGCGTTTGGTGAGCGACGGCAGGGAGGCCGTCGGCTGCCAGGTAACAGGGCTCATGAGATCACCGAAAAAATGCGGATTCTACCCTTAATCCTGCCGCTTGCCAGCCTCCGGCGGGCCTTTCAGCTCCACCTGGTTGCCCTCCGGATCGAACAGGTACACCGAAGGCCCCTCGCCCTCGGCGCCGTAGCGCAATACCGGCTCCTCGCAGATCACCCCGGCCCGGCCCAGGTAGTCGCGCAGTGCCTCGGCATCGAAGGGAGAAATACGCAGGCAGAAGTGATCCATGTTGGCCTTGCACTGATCCGCCGCTTCGCCCTCGCCGCCCAAGGGGCCGCGGATGTCGACCATGTCGATCAGGCTGTTGCCGGCCCGCAACTGGTAGAGACCCACTTCGCCCAGTTCCCGTTCCAGCGTGCAGCCCAGCACCCGGCAGTAAAAGTCGAGCATCCGCTCCGGCTGCCTTATTCTCAGCACCAGATGATCGATACCCAGGATCTTGAACATCACCAGCCCCTCCCCGTCAGAATGTAAAAAGCATGGCGTAATTTCGAGCAAAATAAAAGGGCGCCGCGGCGCCCTCAATCATCCCGCCGTCGTCAGTCTTCGCCGAACAGCTGCTCGTCCCGCTTTACCGTGCCGCCGAAGGCGTACCAGGCGAACAGCAGCGCCATCACCAGGTAGCCCAGCACGTAGTCGGGGGCGGCATAAAAGCCGAGTTTGGGTGCGTGCATCAGCCCCACGAAGGAGAAGCCGGCGCTGCACAGGGCGAAGGCCATGGCCCGCCTGAAGGCGCCGTCGATCACGCAGACGGTGATGGCCCCCAGCATCATGGCGGTGAACATGGCGCCCTGGCCCAGGGGCACTATGCCGTCGGAAATGTTGCTGACCACCTCGCCGGCGGCGTTGTTGAAGCGGGTCATCACGTAGTTGGCGAAATAGGGCAGCATGGCCAGGGCCACCGCCGGATAGTATTTCCGGGCATTGGTCTGGAAGGCGGTGGACACCATAGACATGCCCACGAATACCAGGATGGGCGCCACCACCGCCACGGGGATCAGCGCCGAAATCACCGCGATCAGACCGAACATGGCCGCCAGCAGGTAGACCACGCCGTTGAGGATACTGTAGCCGCGGCCGGCCTTCATCCATTTGGCGCCGACGGTGGCGATATAGACCGTGGTCGGGAACAGGCCGCCGAACAGGGCGCCGAACATGGTGCCCACGCCGTCCACCGCCTGGCATTCGCGCACGTCATACCTGTCGCCGGCCGCCTCCATCGCCTCCACGTTGTTCATGGTCTCGATGGCGTTGTAGAGGGTGATGGGCAGCACCACCGTGAGGATGCCGATCATGGCGCCGAACAGGTAGCGCATGCCGTCGACGGCCGCCATGCTGGGCAGTACTGGGTAGAAGCCGAAGTGGGACAGGCCCTCGGCAATCTTGGCGCTGTCGCTCTCGCCAAGCAGATAGGCCAGCAGGGTACCGAACAGGATGGCGAACAGGGAGGCAGGCATGCGCAACGGCAACACCACCCGGCCGACGATGCCGATGATGATCACCGCCAGCACGAACAGGCCGACCACCGGCATCTCCAGGGTCTTGAACATCATCTCCCCGGCGATGAAGGTCAGCGCCACCCCGGCCACCGCCCCCAGCATGGCCGCCCGGGGCAGGTTGCGCTGCACCCAACGGCCGACCAGGCTAACCAATACCTCCAGCAGACCGCTGAGAAAGCAGGCACCCACCGCGATTTTCCAGGCCAGCTCGGGGTCGCCGGTCATGGTCTTGGCCGGCAGCAGCACCCCGAACAGGAACACGAACATCACCGGCGTGCTGATGCCGTAGGACAGGGCGGTCACGTCGGTACGCCGCTCCCGATGTGCCAGGCGGTTGGCGGTGTAGGCGTAGTAGACGTTGCCCACCAGCACCGCGACGGCCGCCCCGGGAATGACTTGACCGAACACGATCTCCCGGGGAAAGCCCATGCCCAGCATGGTAATGGTGATGATCACGAAGTTGGCGACATTGTTCTGGAACAGGGCGAAAAAGGCGTCGGTATCTTCTTTCTTGTACCAGGGATAGTGAAAGCGGGGCTCGGCCACTGCTGAATTCTCCTTTGATGATGGGAATGCCGGCATCGGTTCGGCGATGGGCAAACGATTGCGAGCGTCGCCGCCGTCTTCTGGGGACGGCTGGCAGCGGCCGATTATAGGCGAAAAACGACACCGGCAAAGCCATTCTGAACCAAAAAGTCAGTCTTTCAGGTCAGGAAAATCCAGGGGGGATTTATCTTCACCAAAAGATAAATGTTGAATTTTGGGTCAGGATGGTTGCAAAAAATATGACCCTGGCTAGAATGTTGAAAACCGGGGGCCTAAAAAACCCCCGGTTTTTTGTGCCTGTCACTTATCGAGGTAACACCATGCGTATCGAAGAAGACTTGAAACTGGGCTTTAGGGATGTGCTGTTTCGCCCCAAGCGTTCAACCCTCAACAGCCGCTCCCAGGTCGAGCTGAACCGGGAATTCACCTTTAAGCATTCAGGTCGCCACTGGTCCGGCGTGCCGGTGATCGCCGCCAACATGGACACCGTCGGCACCTTCGCCATGGCCCGGGCGCTGGCCCGCCACGATCTGCTGACGGCGGTACACAAGCATTACTCGGTCGAGCAGTGGCGGGCCTTCGTGGCGGAAACCGGTGCCGACCTGCTCGGGCAGGTGATCGTGTCCACCGGTACCTCCGACCAGGACTTCGAGAAGCTGCAGCAGATCCTGGCCCTGTCCGACCGGCTCGGCTTCATCTGCATCGACGTGGCCAACGGCTACAGCGAGCACTTCACCTCCTTCGTCAGCCGGGTGCGCAGCCAGTGCCCGGGCCACACCATCATCGCCGGCAACGTGGTCACCGGTGAAATGGTGGAGGAGCTGATCCTCTCCGGCGCCGACATCGTCAAGGTCGGCATAGGGCCCGGCTCGGTGTGCACCACCCGGGTCAAGACCGGGGTCGGCTATCCGCAGCTGTCCGCCATCATCGAGTGCGCCGACGCCGCCCACGGCCTGGGCGGCCAGATCATCGGCGACGGCGGCTGCACCGGCCCCGGTGACGTGGCCAAGGCCTTCGGCGGCGGCGCCGACTTCGTGATGCTGGGCGGCATGCTGGCGGCCCACAAGGAGTGCGGCGGCGAGGTCATCGAGCGGGACGGCAGGGCCTTCATGAAGTTCTACGGCATGAGCTCCTCCAGCGCCATGGAAAAGCACGCCGGCGGCGTGGCCAAATACCGGGCGGCCGAGGGCAAGACGGTGGAGCTGCCCTACCGCGGGCCGGTGGAGGAGACGGTGCAGGACATCCTCGGCGGCGTGCGCTCCACCTGTACCTATGTGGGCGCCCAGCGGCTGAAGGAGCTGACCAAGCGCACCACCTTCATCCGGGTGCGGGAGCAGGAAAACAACGTGTACGGCAAGGAATAAACAAAAACGGCGCCACCGGGCGCCGTTCTTACATCGGGGAATAACCGCTTACTTCACCCGGGACACGTACTCGCCGGAGCGGGTGTCGACCTTCAACACTTCGCCGATCTGGATGAACAGCGGCACCCGTACCACGGCGCCGGTGCTCAGGGTGGCGGGCTTGCCGCCGGTGCCGGCGGTGTCGCCCTTCAGACCTGGATCGGTTTCAATCACTTCCAGCTCCACGAAGTTGGGCGGGGTCACCGAAATGGGGGCGCCGTTCCACAGGGTCAGGATGCACACATCCTGCTCCTTCAGCCACTGCTTGGCGTCACCCACCGCCTTGTCGTCGGCGGCCAGCTGCTCGAAGGTGTCGTTGTTCATGAAATGGTAGAACTCGCCGTCGTTGTACAGGTAGGCCAGCTCCATGTCCATGACGTCGGCGGCTTCCACGGTGTCGCCGGACTTGAAGGTCTTCTCCAGTACCTTGCCGTTCAACAGACGGCGGATCTTGACCCGGTTGAAGGCCTGGCCCTTACCGGGTTTGACGAATTCGTTTTCGATAATGGCGCAAGGTTCGCCGTCCAGCATAATCTTTAGGCCGGAGCGGAATTCATTGGTACTATAAGAGGCCATTTTACCCTCGTGAATTTGACAGAGTTGCAGAAAATGCCGGCAATGATACCCCTAAACGGGGGCGATTTACATATTAACTGGCAAAAAGAACTTGCCCGCGCCTTCACCGCTCCCGACGCCCTGCTCGACTACCTGGGGATAGATCCCGAACCTTGGCGGCCAGGCTTTGGGGCCCGCCGGCTGTTCCCGATGCGGGTGCCCCGCCCGTTCGCCGACAAGATGCGTCCGGGCGACATTCACGACCCCCTGCTGCGCCAGGTGCTGCCCCTGGGCGAGGAGTTCGCCGAGGTGCCCGGTTTCGTCACCGATCCGCTCGACGAGCACGACAGCGCCCTGCCCGGGCTGCTGCACAAATACCGTTCCCGGGTGCTCCTGGTGCTGCGCGGGGGTTGCGCGGTGAACTGCCGCTACTGCTTCCGCCGCCATTTTCCCTACGCGGACAACAGCCCGGGACGGGAAGGCTGGCGCGAGGCACTGGACTACATCGCTGCTCATCCCGAAATCAACGAGGTGATCCTCTCCGGCGGCGATCCGCTGATGGCCAAGGATGAACAGCTCGCCACCCTGTTCGACGCCCTGGAGGCCATCCCCCATCTCCGGCGGCTGCGCATCCACAGCCGGCTGCCGGTGGTGATCCCGGCACGGCTGACCGCGGCCCTCAGGGCGCGCCTCGCCCGCAGCCGCCTGCAGGCGGTGCTGGTGCTGCATGTCAACCACGCCCACGAGGTGGACGACATCCTGGCCGACGCCCTGCAGGACTGGCGACGGGCTGGCATCACTCTGCTCAACCAGAGCGTGCTGCTGGCCGGGGTCAACGACGACGCCGACCGCCTGTGCCGGCTGTCGGAGCGGCTGTTCGAGGCCGGCGTACTGCCCTATTACCTGCATCAGCTCGACCAGGTGCAGGGCGCCGCCCACTTCGCCGTGGACGATGCCCGCGCCACCGCATTGATGGCCCAGTTGCTGGCCCGGTTGCCCGGTTTCCTGGTGCCCAGGCTGGTACGGGAGATCGGCGGCGAGTTGAGCAAGACCCCGTTAGACTTAGGCCTTGAACCCTGTTAAGGAACTGACATGCACGATTCCGTCACCGCAAAATTGCATGACACTTTGAGAGAGCTCTACCACCAGGCGATCGATGCCGACAAGAAGCTGGCCGAGCTGCGCAGTCGCGGCAAGGCCAAATTCAGCAGCGTGTTGCGCGAAGACAGCCAGTTCATCACCCATGCCGACCACTTCATGCCCTATGTGGCGGAACTGGCGGAAGAGCTGGAACTGCTGGAGATGGCCGGCGACGAGGAATATCAGGATCTGCTGGCGCGCATGGTGCGCAAGATCCGCTTGCTGGCGGAAACCCTGAACCAGTTCATGCGCTTGTCATAACGTCTTCCCGCCCCTCCGGCGACAGCGGGAGCTGCCGGTTCTTGTTTAGCCAGGCCGGCACGTCCAGGTCGCTCAGCGGCCGCCCGATGTAATCTCCCTGCACCAGCGCATCCTTGTCCATGCCGGCGAGGGCCGCCAACTGGCCGTGGCTGTCGATGCCACAGCAGATCAGGGGCCGCTGCAGTATGCGTCCCAGTGCAAACAGGGTTGCAAGCTGTTCCCGCGCCGCGCCCTGCTGCTCGATGCCGTTGCAGAAGGTCGCGTCGAGCTTCAGCCAGTTCACCGGCAACCGCAACAGGGTGCCCCAGGCCGCCCCGCCGTTGCCAAAGTCGGACAGCGCCATGCGCACCCCGTTCCGCTGCAGACTGCTCATGATGGCGAAGAAGTCATACGACTCTTTCGCGGCGAGCGGCTCGCCGATGTCCAGCACCAGGACATCGGGCCTGAGCCCGTATTCCCGCAACACGCCGGCCACCTCTTCATCCAGGCCGGGGCGAAACAGGGAGGCGGGCAGGTTCAGGCTGACAAATAGCTGGCGCTCACCGTATTCATGCCAGCCTTTCAGCTGCCGGCAACTGGCGTGCAGCAGCCAGCGAAACACCCGCTCCGACAGCTGGAACTGCTCGGTGACCCGCATCAGCTCCGCCGCCGAAATCACCCCGAAGCCCGGGTGGCGCCAGTGCAGCAGTGCCTGCAGCCCATGGCAGCTGCCGCTCTGCAGGCTGACCAGGGGCTGGAAGCGCACGCTCAGGCTGCCGCTCTCCAGGGCCGCGGGCAGGTCGCTCGCCAATCGCTGCTTGCGCGACATCTCTTTCAGCAGCGAGGGGTCGAAAATAACGTAGGGCAAGCGATCACGCTTGCACAACTCCAGCGCCAGTTCGCCCCGCGCCAGCAGATCCACCAGGTTGTCCGCATCCACCGGGTAGAGCACCAGCCCGATCACCGGCTCCATGTAAAAATCGTGCGCGTCAATAGACTCTTTCGGCGCTAGCACCTGCCGGAAACGGGACAGTTGCGCCCGCACCTCTTCGAGCTCCACCACCCCCTCGGCCACCACCACTATGCCTTCACCACCAAACTGGGCAATAAACTCGTGCTGCAGCAGGCTCTGCTGCAGCCGCTGGCTGAA
Source organism: Zobellella endophytica (assembly GCF_003012775.1). Lineage (GTDB taxonomy): Bacteria > Pseudomonadota > Gammaproteobacteria > Enterobacterales > Aeromonadaceae > Oceanimonas > Oceanimonas endophytica. Next base: position 46,676 of record NZ_PXYG01000007.1, read on the forward strand.
GGCCTGTAACAGACGATCCGCGATTTCAAAACCGAAGCGGTGATGCAGGCGGGTAAACTCCTTCAGCTCCAGCACGGTCAGGCTGAACGGCGTACCCCGTTCGATAACAGGTATCAGGCGGCGCTGCAGGGCGTAACGGTTGGGGAGTCCGGTGAGCGGATCCCTGAACTGCTGGATCCGGTAGCGCAGCAGCTCACGCAGCAGCAGCAGCAGCAGGATGCCGGCGGTGATAAAGAGCCCGACGATCTGCACATAGAGGCGCTTGCCCAGCAGCCGGTAGGCCTGGTCGTACTCGGCATAGAACAGCACGTTGTTGTGCATGGTTGCGGTGACCGTCCGCGACAGCGGCTCCTGGTAGGGGCTCAGTTCGGCGAGGATCTGCTGATAGGCCGGCGAGCCGGGCTCCAGCCGCTGCACCAGCGGCTCCAGGCCGCGTACCCGGGCTTCAATCTGCTGGATCAGTCGCCACAGATCGGGACGCTCGCTGAGGGTATCCTTGAGCTGGCTGCTGAGCAATACCGGGGTCCGGCTCCACAGGATGTCATAGCGCAACAGCAACTCATCGTGGCGAATGCCCCCTGCGTGCAACAGCCTGACCGTATCCAGGAAGCGCCCCATCTCCAGTTGCAGCTGCATCAGCGACCAGGGCACTTCATAGGTTCTCTGCTCCAACAGAGTATTGTGTTCGCGGATTTTCACCAGGGTATGGGTGGCGCCAGTGCCGAACAACAGCATGGTGAGCAGCAGCATCACGGCCGTGGTGATCTTCAGCGGATGGACGCTGCCATACTGGCTCTGCTCCAGGCGACGGTTTAGCCGCTCTTTGATGCTCACATCGGCTCCGTATGGACCTTTATCTGCCTGAGCTGCCAGGTCATGAAGTGCAGAAAATCCGCCTGCTGCAGCTCGGGCACCTGGTCGAAGGGCAGCACCAGCCACAGGGGTCCCTTTTCCCTCCGGCTCATCACCCGGCCATTTTCCTGCCAGGCCAGTACCGGCTGGAACGGCGCCAGCTTCTGCCAGTCCACCGAGATGCTGTAGCCGTTCAGGGCTTCCAGGTAGAGGGTTTTTATCCTGGCATGGCCGAACAGCGACGACATCAGGGCCACCAGATCCGGGCCTCGGTAGGTATGTGGCTGCTGCCCCCAGGGATGGGAAGTGGTGATGACCCGCTGCGGCATCGCCTGCAGCTCCTTCAGGGTATAATCCAGTCGTTCATGCGGCTGCCCCTGCCACAGGATATTGCCGGACACCGTAAGTATCACCGGCTCCTCGGCCACCCCGCCCCGGGGAACCAGGGTCAGCAGGATCAGTATCAAGCCCACGAGTTTCATTACTGCACCTCCTTATGCCACCAGGCGGCTCAGGCTCCTGTCTTTCGGCGTCCGGCCAGCCCAGGCCGGGCAAAAAGGGACTCAATAAAGGCTTTATTATGTAAAAAACCATAATACAGAAATTGTCGCAACAACCTGAAGCTTAATTTGGTTGCAGGATAAAGAAACGCGAACTTTTTCATCGGCCATAAAAAATCCGGGCACGAAGGCCCGGATTAAGATCACTGGTCGGCAGACCAGGTGGTCGATGCGATTTACATCATGCCCCCCATGCCACCCATGCCGCCCATGTCCGGCATGGCCGGAGCGGCTTCCTTCGGCAGCTCGGTGACCATGGCTTCGGTGGTGATCATCAGACCAGCCACGGACGCGGCGAACTGCAGCGCGGAGCGGGTGACCTTGGTCGGATCCAGGATGCCCATTTCCAGCATGTCGCCGTAGCTGTCGTTGCCGGCGTTGTAGCCGTAGTTGCCTTCGCTGGCCTTGATCTTGGACACCACCACCGAGGCTTCTTCGCCGGCGTTGGTGACGATCTGGCGCAGCGGGGACTCCATGGCGCGCAGGGCAACCTTGATACCCACGTTCTGGTCTTCATTGTCACCGGTCAGGCCGGCCAGTTTGGCCGCCACGCGCACCAGGGCCACGCCACCGCCGGGCACCACGCCTTCTTCCACCGCGGCACGGGTCGCGTGCAGGGCGTCGTCGACGCGGGCTTTCTTCTCTTTCATTTCCATCTCGGTGGCGGCGCCCACCTTGATGACCGCAACACCACCGGCCAGCTTGGCCACGCGCTCCTGCAGCTTCTCTTTGTCGTAATCGGAAGAAGAGTCTTCGATCTGCTGGCGGATTTGCGCCACGCGGGCTTCAATCGCAGCCACTTCACCCACTCCATCAATAATGGTGGTGTTGTCCTTGGTGATCACGATGCGCTTGGCACGGCCCAGATCTTCCAGAGTGGCTTTCTCCAGCTCCAGACCCACTTCCTCGGAGATCACGGTGCCACCGGTGAGGATGGCAACATCCTGCAGCATGGCCTTGCGGCGGTCGCCGAAGCCCGGGGCCTTGACGCCGGCCACTTTCACGATGCCACGCATGTTGTTCACTACCAGGGTGGCCAGGGCTTCGCCTTCCACGTCCTCGGCCACGATCAGCAGCGGCTTGGATTGCTTGGCCACGCCTTCCAGCACTGGCAGCAGTTCGCGGATATTGGAGATTTTCTTGTCGACCAACAGGATGAAGGGGTCGTCCAGCTCGACGGTGCCGGTTTCCTGCTTGTTGATGAAGTAGGGAGACAGGTAGCCGCGGTCGAACTGCATGCCTTCCACCACGTCCAGTTCGTCCTGCAGGCCCTGGCCTTCTTCCACAGTGATGACACCGTCGGTGCCCACTTTTTCCATGGCTTCGGCGATCAGTGCGCCCACGGTTTCGTCGGAGTTGGCGGAGATGGTACCCACCTGGGCGATGGCGGTGGTGTCTTTACATTCAACGGACAGGTTTTTCAGCTCGGCCACCGCCTGGATCACGGCCTTGTCGATGCCGCGTTTCAGATCCATCGGGTTCATGCCGGCGGCGACCGCTTTCAGACCTTCGTTGACGATGGACTGGGCCAGCACGGTGGCGGTGGTAGTGCCGTCACCGGCTTCGTCGTTGGCCTTGGAGGCCACTTCCTTCACCATCTGGGCGCCCATGTTCTCGAACTTGTCTTCCAGCTCGATTTCCTTGGCCACGGACACGCCGTCCTTGGTGATGGTGGGGGCACCGAAGGACTTGTCCAATACCACGTTGCGGCCTTTCGGGCCCAGGGTCACTTTAACGGCGTCGGCCAGGATGTTCACACCCTTGAGCATTTTTACGCGGGCATCGTTACCAAATTTTACGTCTTTAGCTGCCATTGTTTATGTTCCTTTAAGCTGAATGAAAATTAGGCTTCGACGATAGCCAGGATGTCGTTCTCGGACAGGATCAGCACTTCCTGGCCGTCCAGCTTCTCGGTTTTAACACCAAAACCTTCGTTGAAAATGACCTTGTCACCCACCTTGACGGACATGGCCTTCACTTCACCGTTGTCCAGTACGCGGCCATTACCAACAGCCAGGACTTCGCCACGAGTGGATTTCTCGGCGGCAGAGCCGGTCAGAACAATACCGCCGGCAGATTTTGACTCGGCTTCAATACGTTTGATAATGACGCGATCGTGCAATGGACGAATGTTCATCGATAACTCTCCCAATGAGTGTTGTTACCTTAGTTGGATAAACGGCCCGGGGCCGCAAACTGTTCCGTTGACCTTCTATATGGGAGCGCTTTTCCCCCCTTCAAGGGCAAAACACAAAATTTTTTTAAATCTGCCCCGCCGGGGGCGTTATCATGGCCGCCGCGTCCCGGGCCCGGCCCACGCATCACCAAGGGATATTCTGTGGCACAACACCATTCACTGCTGACCGGCCCCATCGGCCCACAACTGGCCCGCATGACGGGCCCGATGGCGCTCGGCATCGTCGCCATACTGGCGTTCAACCTGGTCGATACCTTTTTCATCGGCATGCTGGGCACCGATGCCCTGGCCGCGATCAGCTTTACCTTTCCGGTCACCTTCGTGGTGACCTCGCTGGCCATGGGCCTGGGCGCCGGGCTCTCCGCCTGCCTGGGCCAGGCGCTGGGCGCCGGCCGGCAGCGTCAGGCCGCCCGGTTCACCAGCGACAGCCTGTTGCTGGCGGTGCTGCTGGTCAGCCTGCTGGCCCTGGCCGGGGCCGGCAGCATAGACCCCCTGTTCCGGGTCCTCGGTGCCGGTGACGCCCTACTGCCGCTGATCCACGATTACATGCTGATCTGGTACCTGACGGTGCCCATGCTGATCCTGCCGATGGTCGGCAACGCGGCGATCCGCGCCACCGGCGACACCCGCACCCCCAGCCTGGTGATGACGGTGGCCGGGCTGGTCAACGGCGTGCTGGATCCGCTATTGATCTTCGGCCTGGGCCCCTTCCCCGAACTGGGGATCCGCGGCGCCGCCATCGCCTCGGCCTGCTCCTGGCTGATCGCCATGCTGGTCGGCCTGCACCTGCTGCGTACCCGGGAGCGGCTGCTGATCTGGCGGCTGTCGCCGCTGCCTATCCTGCTGGATCACTGGCGGCAACTGCTGCAGGTGGCGATGCCCGCCGCCTTCACCAACATGCTCAACCCCATCGCCACCGCCCTGCTGATGATGGTGCTGGCGAAGCTGGGTCACGAGGTGGTGGCCGCCTATGGCGCCGCGTCGCGGGTGGAAGCCCTGGTGCTGATCGTGATGATGGCGCTGAGCTCGGTGCTGGCGCCCTTTATTTCCCAGAACGCCGGGGCCGGCCAGCATGAGCGCAGCCGCTGCGCCCTGCTGCTGGCCATGCGCTTCGCCCTACTGTTTCAGTTGCTGGTGTTTGCCCTGTTATGGTGGCTGGCGCCATGGATTGCCCTGCTGTTTACCGACAGCCCGGAAGTGGCCCGGCACCTGGAACTGTATCTGCGGCTGGTGCCGCTGGGCTACGGCCTGCAGGGCTGTTTCATGCTGCTGGCCTCGGCCCTGAACGGCTTGCGGGTCTCGGTGATCTCGCTGCTGCTGAACGGTTTCAGGCTGTTCGGCCTGCTGTTGCCGCTGGCCTGGCTGGGCGCCGGCTGGCAGGGGGAAACCGGGATCTTCACCGGCATACTGCTGGCCAACCTGCTGGCGGGCATGGTCGCCTGCCTCTTTGCCTGGCAGCGGTTTCCCTGGAAGATCAGGCACCCGCTGGCCTGACCGCGACGCTATCGGTCATCCTTCTTTTCGAACTCGCCGTCGAAGGTGGTGCCCTGCTTGTCCTGCAGCCGCTCGCCATGGCGGGATTCGTCCTGCCGGTAATGGTACTCGGCGGTAAAGGTGTGTCCCTTGTGGCCTCGCACATGGGCCCGGCTCAGGAAGCGTTCGACCAGGGCTTCCCTGACCGGTGGCAGCAGCAGCAGCAGGCCGCCCAGGTCCGACACGAAGCCCGGCAACAGCAGCAGCACCCCACTTATCGCCAGCATCATGCCCGACAGCATTTCCCGCGCCGGCGGCTCGCCCCGGTTGATCTTCTGCTGGGCCTCCATCAGGGTCCTGAGTCCCTGGATCCGCACCAGGCCCAGGCCCACCACGGCGGTCAGGATAATCAGTGCCAGGGTGCTCCAGGCGCCGATGGCCGCCCCCACCTGGATAAAGACGAAAATCTCCAGCAGGATGGCGCCGATAAACAACAACAGTACTTTGCCCACGGTTGACCTCATTTTGCGCCCATCAGGGCGTTGTTCCGGGTTAATCCACTAAAATGAGGGCAAATGCCATCATTTTCAAGCCACCGCTCACGGCGGCAACGCCCGGCCGGGTGATTTTCGCCGGCGCCGGGGCTATAGTGAAAGCGGCAGCCACCTTGATGCCGATGGGCTCACCGCCGCCGGGCAGGCCTGGATGACTCAGGTCAACATCTTTGGCCCGCGACGCCGTTATCATAGGGTGGCCAGGGACCTGTCGGCCCCCCTCTCTTCGCATGTGCCAGATGGATAAATGATGTTACGCCGCCTCTGTCTTGTTATTCTCTGTTTATGGCTGCCGCTGGCCCAGGCCGGCCTGCTCGAGCGCCTCGGCATCGGCGACGCCGCCCCGGCCCGGGACGAGTTCCTGCGGGTCGAGCAGGCTTTTGTCATCGACAGCCGCCGCCAGGGCGACCTGCTGCTCATCGATGCCACCATCGCTCCCGGCTATTACCTGTATCGCCACAGCATCGAGGTGCTACCCGAGCAAGTCCGCCTGGGAGAATGGACCCTGCCTCCGGGCACGCCGCACCAAGACGAATATTTCGGCCAGAGCCGGGTGTTTTACCGGCAGTTGCAGCTGCGCATCTCCCTGGAGCAGGTCTCGGATCAGAGCCGGGTGAGCTTCCGCTACCAGGGCTGTACCACCGGCCTCTGTTATCCGCCCCAGCGATTATCCCTGAACCTGCACGAGACCCGGGCCGACATGGCACAGCCGGCCGGAGATGGCGGCGCGACGGATACCAGTGCCCAGGGGCGCTTCGCCGCCGCCCTCGGGGCCCGGGGGCCCTGGCTCGGGGTCGGCCTGTTTTTCGCCCTGGGGCTGGGGCTGGCCTTTACCCCCTGCGTCTTTCCCATGTATCCGATTTTAACCGGCCTGATCGCCGGCGCCGGCAGGCTGAGCCCGCGCCGCTCGCTCTGGCTCGCCTTTGTTTATGTTCAGGGCATGGCCCTCACCTATACCCTGCTGGGGCTGGTGGTCGCCTCCGCCGGCCTCAGGGCCCAGGCCGCCCTGCAGCATCCGGCGGTGCTGGTTACCATGGCCGCCCTGTTCGGCGTGCTGGCCCTGTCGATGTTCGGGCTGTTCGAGCTGCGCCTGCCCGGAAGCTGGCAGAGCCGCCTGCACGAACTGGCCAACCGCCGGCGGGGCGGCTCGGCGCCGGGGGTGGCATTGATGGGCATGATCTCCGGCCTGGTCTGCTCCCCCTGCACCACGGCACCCCTGTCCGGCGCCCTGTTGTACGTGGCCCAGAGCGGCAATCTCTGGCTGGGCGGGCTGGCCCTCTATGCGCTGAGCCTGGGCATGGGGCTGCCCCTGTTGCTGCTGGCGGCCGGTAGCGGCCGGCTGTTGCCCAGGGCCGGCGCCTGGATGGAACAGGTCAAGGTGCTGTTCGGCTTCGGCCTGCTGGCGGTGGCCATCATCATGCTGGAACGGCTGCTCAGCCCCGAGCTGAGCCGCTGGCTGTGGCTGGCCCTCGCCATTGCCGGCACGGGTTATGTCGTCCGCCATGTCCGCCGCCGCCCGCCTTCGGCCCGGCGCGCCCTGGCGTCCTTCGTCCTGCTGTTTGCCGCCGGCTCCCTGCTGCTGGGCGGCTGGCAACAGTTCGGCGGCGCCGGCGAGCCGGATCCGGCAAAACCCGCCTTCATCCGGGTAAAAACCACGGCGGATCTGAACCGCCAGCTGCAACTGGCCCGGGAGCAGAACAAGGCGGTGATGCTGGACCTCTATGCCGACTGGTGCGTGGCCTGCAAGGACTTCGAGCAGAAGACCTTCCGCCAGCCGGAGGTCTCCCGGCGGCTGGCGCAGATGGTATTGCTGCAGGCCGACGTGACCGCCACCGATGCCGAGGATCTCGCCCTGCTGAACCGGCTCGGGGTACTGGGGCTGCCGACCCTGGTGTTCTACCACGGCGATGGCCAGGAACCCGCCGGCAGCCGTATCACCGGTTTTATGGCGGCCGCGCCCTTCGCCGAGCACCTGACCCGCCACCGCCTGGCCGACTGAATTATTCCAGCAGGTATTCGACGCTGGTCACCACCCGGACCTGCTTGATATCCGGGGTATAGCTGTCCAGATCCGTCACCGAGAAATAGCCCTGCTGGGCCGAGCGGATGCCCCCGACCTCCGCTTCGGCGTCCTTGGCAAACTGCTGGGCCGCTTCCCGGGCGTTGGCGGTGGCCTCGGCGATCATCTGTGGCTTGATGTCGTTCAGGCCGGTAAACACGTACTGGGTCTTATGCTCATAGCTCTGGGTCAGCAGCACCCCCTGGCTGACCAGCTCCGCCGTGGCCGGCTGGGTGCGCTTCACCCGCTCGACCTGGTTGCTGCGCACCAGCAGCACCGCGTCGGCCCGGTAGCGCTGGGGCGGACGCTGCTCACCAAACTGGTTGGCCCACAGATCCTGCACCACCGGGGCGGCGAAGCGCTGCTCCTGCGCCGTGAAACCAGCCTGGCCGAGAAAGGCGGTGATCTTGTTCTTGTCCGCATCGATGGCACGGTACAGCTCGGCCAGGCTGTCGGCGGACACCGAGAAGCTCAGCGGCCACAGCACCAGATCCGCCCGGACCTGCCGCTCGGCCAGTCCCTTGACCGCCACCACCCGCTCCGCCTGTTTCCACAGTTGCACCGCGTCCTTGAGGTAGCTGCCGCCCCACACCAGCCCGAGGGCGACAAGGCCGCCGAGCACCAGGGCCGGGCCGCTGTCATTTCTATTCATGGTCAACCCCGCTATGATCCCGTTTTATTATTATCGACCGACTGATTGTAATGGATGAAATCGCGACCGAACCGGGATCCGGCCCCAAAATCTGGTTTATTTACCTGCTGCGCTGCCGGGACGACAGCCTCTATGCCGGCATCAGCCTGGATCCCGAGCGCCGTTGCCGCGAGCACAACCGGCAGGCAGGCCGGGCCTCCCGTTATGTCTGGGCCCGTCGTCCGGCCCGACTGGTCTGGCAGCGCCCGGTGGCGGATCAATCCCAGGCCCTGCGCCTGGAGCTCAGGCTGAAACGGCTGCCCCGGACCCGCAAAGAACAGCTGTTGCGCCAACCCGAGTTCTGGCAGCGGCTGTTGGCCGCAGACACAAAAACGGCGCCCTGAGGCGCCGCTGACAACAACCCGGCCACATTATTCCTGCCCGGCCACCGCTTCCGCCTGGTCGTCGCGCTCTATATCCAGCAGCTCGACCTCGAAGATCAGCACCGCATTGCCGGGGATGGTACCGGCACCGGACTCGCCGTAGGCCAGCTCGGCGGGAATAACGAACTTGTACTTGGAGCCCACCGACATCAGCTGCACGCCTTCGGTCCAACCCGGGATCACCTGATTGAGCGGGAAACTCGCCGGCTCGCCACGCTCGACGGAGCTGTCGAACTGGGTGCCGTCCACCAGGGTACCGGTGTAGTGCACCGTCACCACGTCTTCCGCCGCCGGCTTGTCACCCTCGGCCGGGGTCAGCACTTCATACTGCAGCCCCGATTCAGTCACTTCGACGCCGTCGCGCTTGGCATTCTCTTCCAGGAAGGTCTTGCCCTCTTCCAGGGTGACCGCCGCCTGCTCTTTCGCCTGGGTCTCGATCAGACCGTTGATGTGCTCGTCGTAGGCCATCAGCGCGCTCTGCACTTCCTCGTCGCTCATCTGGCCGCCATCGGTAAAGCCGTCTTTCACCCCTTGCAGTATGATGTCGTTGTTCAGGGTGACGCCCAGCTCCTGCTGTTTCTCCAGGGTGGAGCCGATGTAGCGTCCCATGGACAGGCCGATGGCATACGCCGACTTGTCCTCGAAACTGGTCAGTTCCGGCGCCGCTTCGACCGCCGGGGCGGGCGCCGTCGCCTGCTCTTCCTTACAACCACTCAGGCCCACCAGCACCGCGGAGGCCAGCAAGCTGACTTGCAACAGTTTTTTCATTATTAACTCCAGATCAGGGGAAAAACCCCATGGAAAATGAGATGCTTAACACTCGGAACCTATACTAACGTCTCCACTTGCCGATGCGAAAGCCCAAGCGAACAAAAATGCCGAACTCCCTGCTGTCAACAGCGTTGTGCGTCACATTACTGCTGCTGAGCGGGTGCGATGCCGGCCCCCGTCCGTTCGGCCAGAGCCGCTACGCCGAAGGCACGGTGTTGGCCGCCGACACCAGTGCCGACGGCCGCTTTACCCTGATATCCACCGGGCCGAGCCCGGTCCAGGTATGGCAGCGTGGCGATGCCGAGCCGCTCTACCACTGGTACCAGGGCGAGTCGCAGCAGGATATCGTGCTGCTGGCCACCTCGCCGGACGGCCAGGCCGCCGCCACCGCCACCGAAGACACCCTGGCGCTCTGGTCCCTGGCCACCGGCCGCAACCGGGGTTTCTACCGGCTCAACCATCCCCTGCGCGCCCTGGCCATCGCCGACCGGGGCCGGGCCGTGCTGCTCGGCTACCACAACGGGGAAGCGGAATTCGTGGATCTGACCAGCGGCCGCCGGCTGTTGTTCATGGGCCACCGGGACCGCATCAACTCGGTCGACCTCTCTGCCGATGGCCGCCTGGCCCTGACGGGCAGCCACGACGGCGAAGCCATCCTCTGGCAAACCGGGGATGCGGCCATCCTGGCCCGCCTGCCCCATGCGCACAGCGTCAGCCTGGTCCGGCTGGACGAGGAAGGGCGCCGGGCCTTCAGCGCCGATGCCCAGGGCGGCGGCCAGCTCTGGCGGCTGCCCTCCGGCGAGCCGCTGGCGGCCCTGCAGGTGCCCGGGCGCGGCCAGACCTTCATCAGCGCCCGCTTCGATCCGGAGCAGGATCGGCTGCTGACCGGCGGCACCGCGCGCCGGCTGCAGCTGTGGCAACTGGACGACGGCCGGCTGCTCGACAGCCTGCAGGTCGGGCTGCATACCCGGCTCAGGCCCGCCAGTGCCATGGTATACGGGGTGGCCTTCGTCAATCCGCAACAGATTTACAGCATCAGCTCCGCCGGCCTGGGTGAAACCTGGGCCCTCAGTCAAAGAGAATCACGCCATGAATGAAGACCTGCTCCACCGCCTCGAACAGCTGGAAACCCGGCTGGCCTTCCAGGATGACACCATCGAACAGCTGAACCAGGAAATCACCGCCCAGGGCAACGAAATTGTCCGGCTCAAGACCCAGCTCAGCCTGATGGTCAAGAAATTCAAGGAGCTGCAACCCGGCCAACTGGCCAGCCAAGCGGAGGAAACCCCGCCGCCCCACTACTGAAAGGAAAAAAGTGGAAAGCAAAAAAGGCGCCGAAGCGCCTTTTTTAATGCATGCTCATGGCTCAGTGGTGGTGGCCGCAGCAGCCGCCCTCGTGATCGTGATCATGGCCGTGCTCGCCGTGCACATGGCCGTGCGCCAGCTCTTCCTCGGTGGCGGCGCGCACTTCGCGCACCACGCCCTTGAAGGCCAGGGTCATGCCCGCCAGCGGGTGGTTGCCGTCGACTTTCACGTACTCTTCCGCTACCTCGATGATGGTCACCGGGCGATGGCCATCATCGGTTTCGGCCACGAAGGTGTCGCCTTCGGCCACTTCCATGCCGTCGAACAGCTCGCCGGGCACCGACTGCACCAGGCTGCTGTCGTACTCGCCGTAGGCCTGCTCCGGCGCCAGGGTCACCTCGAAGTCTTCACCGGCCACCTTGTCGTCCAGCACCGCTTCCAGCCCGGCCACCAGGTAACCGGTGCCGTGCAGGTATTGCAGCGGTTGCTTGCCCTCGGTGGAGTCGAGAACTTCGCCGTTGGCGTTGGAAACGGTGAAATCCAGCGTTACCACGGTGTTTTGGGATACTTTCATGGGATAGGCCCTGCTCGTGAATTTGGGGCATAGCATACATGATGGCCGGGCCGGATGAAACGTGGCGCCAGGGAGAAAGCGGGGGCACAGCGGAAAATAAAGATGGCCCCGAAGGGCCATGGATTGGCAGAATTCAAGATAACACAGGGAATGAAATACTTGCTCTGCCAAGAGCCAGTTTAGCCGAGCGGGTCCATTCTGGGAAGACGGGCCCCGCACGACTGCATAAAGGACGAGCAACGGAGCCGGCCCGCTCGGCCAGGCAGCGGCGCTATTCCGGCCGGAACAGGCCGATGACCTCGCCGCCCCCGGCTTCGTCCACCTCGGCCTTGGTCTGACTCTGGCTGTGGCCGCAGCTCACGCACTCGACTTTCTCGACACCATGCTCCAGATACAGCATCATGGTGTCCATGGCCTGACACTGGGGACACACGGCACCGGCGATAAAACGCTTTTTACGACGGGTTTCCATGGCTACACACCTTCAATACGACATTGATCCGAATTCTCCGCCAAAACCGAACCGACTACAATGACCAAAGACGCCCATTACAGCATCCATCACCAATCCCTTCACCTGACCCACCTGCAACCGGGCAAGCGCCAGCGCCACTTCAAGGGCGTCCTGCTGCTGGTGCACCGGGGCTCGGGACTGCTGCAGCTGGGCCGACACCATTATCCGCTGACCGCCGGGGAGGCGGCCTTCCTGCCCGCCGACACCCTCTTCGCCTGGCACGGTTTCGCCGGTACCGTGCTGAGCCGGGTGACGCTATCCCCGCGCCTGCCGCAACCCGGGCAGGCCGGCCGGCTGTCGCCTTCCGTCCTGCTGGCCGCCATCGCCGGCAGGCTGGCCGACTGGCAGGGCCCCCGGGAGTGGCAAGGCGCCCATGGCCGCCTGTGCCGGGCGCTGTACGACGAGTTGCTGCCCCATGACCTGCTGCCGTTCGACGCCCAGCCGCCCCTGCACCAGTTGGTCGGCGCCAGCCCGGCGGCGTTCTCGCTGCCGCCGGCGCTGCAGGCCGACTTTCGCCAGCGCTTCGGCTGCGACGCCGACAGCTGGCGGCGCCAGGCGACGCTGTTGCTGGTGTTGCGGGATCTGGCCCGGGGCGAGGGACTCGACCGGTTGCTCCGGGACCACGGTTTCAGCTCCATGCCGCAATTTGAACAGGATTGCCGCCATTGGCTGGGTACCCCCTGTCATCAGGGTGGCAAAACCGGGTAAAATGCCGTTTTTGTCGGATGCCGGGCCATTATGATTATCCTCAGCCAGATTGAATTGCTCCGGGGCGGCCGCCCCCTGTTGAAAGACGCCAGCGCCACCATCCACGGCGGCCAGAAAGTGGGCCTGGTGGGCAAGAACGGCTGCGGCAAATCCACCCTGTTCGCCCTGCTCAAGGGCGAACTCGGCATCGACGGCGGCCAGTTCAGCCTGCCCGCCGACTGGCAACTGGCCAGCGTGGCCCAGGAAACCCCGGCCCTGGGGTGTTCGGCGCTCGATTACGTGATCGACGGCGACCGGGAATACCGCCGGCTGTGCCGGGAGCTGGAACAGGCCGAGACCCGCCACGACGGCATCGCTATCGCCGAGCTGCACGGCCGCCTCGAGACCCACGGCGGCTATCATATCCACGCCCGCGCCGCCGGCCTGCTGCACGGCTTAGGCTTTGCCAACGAGGCCCAGTCCCGCCCGGTGAGCGCCTTTTCCGGCGGCTGGCGCATGCGCCTCAACCTGGCCCAGGCGCTGATCTGCCGCTCCGACCTGCTGCTGCTGGACGAACCCACCAACCACCTGGATCTGGACGCGGTGCTCTGGCTCGAGCGCTGGCTCAACAGCTACCCCGGCACCCTGATCCTGATCTCCCACGACCGGGACTTCCTCGATGCGGTGGTGGATCGCGTCATCCATATCGAGAACGACAGGCTCAACGAATACACCGGCAACTACTCGGACTTCGAGCGCATGCGCGCCGAGCAGCTGGCGTTGCAGCAGTCGATGTTCGAGAAGCAGCAGCGGGCGCTCAGCCACATGCAGAGCTACGTGGACCGCTTCCGCTACAAGGCGAGCAAGGCCAAGCAGGCCCAGAGCCGGCTCAAGGCGATGGAAAAGATGGAGCGCATCCTGCCCGCCCACGTGGACTCGCCGTTCAGCTTCAGTTTCCGTCCGCCGGCCAGCCTGCCGGTGCCGCTGATCGCCATGGAAAAGCTGGCCGCCGGCTACGGCGGCCAGCCGGTGCTGTCGGAGATCAAGCTCAACCTGGTGCCCGGCTCCCGCATCGGCCTGCTCGGGCGCAACGGCGCCGGCAAGTCCACCTTTATCAAGCTGCTGGCGGGCGGGCTGACACCGCTCTCGGGCAAGCTCGAGGCGAGCAAGGGCATCGCCCTCGGCTATTTCGCCCAGCACCAGCTCGAAAGCCTGCACCCGGAGGAGTCGCCGCTCACCCACCTGGCCCGGCTCGATCCCCGTGCCACCGAACAGAGCCTGCGCGACTACCTGGGCGGCTTCGATTTTCGCGGCGACAAGGTGAAGGAGCCGGTCGGCCCCTTTTCCGGCGGCGAAAAGGCGCGGCTGGTGCTGGCGCTGATCGTCTACCAGAAGCCCAACCTGCTGTTGCTCGACGAGCCCACCAACCACCTGGATCTCGACATGCGCGAGGCGCTCACCCTGGCGCTGCAGGAATTCGAAGGCGCCATGGTGATCGTATCCCACGACCGCCACCTGCTGCGCGCCACCACCGACGAGTTCTATCTGGTGGACGGCGGCCGGGTGCTGCCCTTCGACGGCGACCTGGACGACTACCACCAGTGGCTGGTGGAGCAGGACAAGGCCGAACAGCCGGCACAAAGCACCCCGGCCGGCGACAATTCCGCCCAGGCCCGCAAGGCGGAAAAGCGCCGCCAGGCCGAGCTGCGCCAGCAGAGCCAGCCGCTGCGCAAGGCCATCGCCAGGCTGGAAAGCCAGATGGAGCACTGCCAGCAGCAACTGGCCGATATAGAGCGACAGCTCGCCGATCCGGACATCTACCAGGCCGAACACAAGGTCCGGCTGCAGCAACTGTTGCAGGCCCAATCCCCCTTGCAGCAACAACTGGCCGACGCCGAAGCCGAGTGGCTGGAGCGGCAGGCACAACTGGACACCCTGGAGCAAGAGTGACCCCGATCAGCGCCGACGACCTCTGGCAATTCAGCGAACAGCACTACGGCCGCCCCGGGGTGGCCCAGGCCTGCCTGCAACTGCAGGACGAACACGGTGCCAACGTCAACCTGCTGCTGCTGCTGTTGCTGCTGGAAGAGCTGGGCCTGACCACGGATCCGGCCCGCTTCCTGCCGGCGCTCGAGGCCCGTCGGGGCCTGTTCGGCCAGTGGCGGCAACTGCGCCGCCGACTGAAGGACAAACTCGATGAAGACGACTACGGCCAGTTGCTGCAGCACGAGCTGGAGCTGGAGCGCTGGCAGCAGGAAGCGCTGCTGCAGGTGCTGGAGTGGCACCCCGCCGTGCCCGGCAGCGGCGCCCTGCTCGACTACCTTACCCGGCTGCAGGTGGCCGACGCGCCCCTGTGGCAGCTGAAACTCGCAGGCTAGGACCCATTTCATGCTGAGCTATCGCCATGCCTTTCACGCCGGCAACCACGCCGACGTCCTGAAACACGCCGTCCAGTCCCTGATCCTCGAGGCCCTCTGTGCCAAGGACAAGGGCTTTTGCTATATCGACACCCACGCCGGCGCCGGCGGCTACGCCCTGGACCACGAATGGACCCGGAAGAAGGCGGAATACCTGGGTGGCATCGCCCCCCTGTGGCAGCAGCGCGAGCAATGGCCGGAGTTGGCCGGCTACTTCGCCGCCATCCAGGCCATGAACGACGGCGACCGGCTCGACTATTACCCGGGCTCGCCCAAGGTGGCGGAGCACTTCCAGCGTCCGCAGGACCGGCTGGTGCTGATGGAACTGCACAACAACGAGGTGGACAACCTGCGCCACAACCTGGGCGGCGAGGGAGTGGCCATCCACCACCGGGACGGTTTCGAGGGCCTGGTGGGGCTGCTGCCGCCCACCCCCCGGCGCGGCCTGGTGCTGATCGACCCGCCCTACGAGCTGAAGGAAGACTACCGGCGGGTGGCCGATACCCTGAACAAGGCCCGCCAGCGCTGGCCCATCGGCATCTATGCCATCTGGTATCCGCTGCTGGCGAAGCAGGCGGATCGCAGTGCCGGCCTCAAGCAGGCCCTGGCCCGCTGCGGCTTCGAGCAGGTGCTGTGCGCCGAACTCAGCGTCGGCCCCCAGGCCGAGGACTTCGGCATGCATGGCTCGGGCATGATGGTGCTCAACCCGCCCTGGAAGCTGGGCGAGCAACTGGGTGAACTGCTGCCCCGGCTGGCGGAGTGCCTGGGCCAGGACGGACAGGGGAACTGGAAGCTGGAAGCCGAAAGCTAGAAGCGGGAAGCGGGAAGCGGGAAGCGGGAAGCGGGAAGCGGGAAGCGGGAAGCGGGAAGCGGGAAGCTTGCAGGCCTGACTCTTGGTCACAAGTTTTTGTTGACGTTTGATGAGGTGTAGACCGTCAGCCAAAGGGCACAACTCCGCCAACACGCTATGAATACCTCCCTGTACGCTCTCTGTTTCATCCCTGAAACAGAAGGCCGGCTGAGTTGTGCCCTTTGTCCTCCCTAACTGCCCCGCAGCCGCCTGTTGGCACCACCTTCAGACGGCTGCGGGGCTTGAAAAAGAGGCAACAGGGATGGCCTCCGCCGACCGTCACATGCCAGGGATGGCATATGAGAGCCTACATGGATGTACTTGCGGCGTGTCGGAGGAGGCGGCCCTGTTGCCTCTTCTCTGCGTCAAATCACAGACTGTCAGACTTGTAACCAAGAGTCAGGCTGGAGGCGGGAAGCGGAAAACATCTAGTTTCCGGCTTCCCCGTGCAGCCAGTCGCAGAAGGTACGGATCTGCAACCGGCGGGGCGAGTCGGGGCGCCACACCAGGTAGTACTGGTGCAGGGGCTTGAGCTCAGGGGCGAAGGGGCGGCACAGCCGGCCTTCGCGCAGCAAATCCTCCACCAGCACCGAGCGGCTCAACGCCACCCCCTGCCCCGCCAGTACCATGTCCAGCCCCAGGCTGCCGTCGTCCACCACCAGTTGCCGGCACTGGCCGAGCAGCGCCTGCTTGCCCGCCAGCGCCAGCCAGTTGGCCCAGCTGACACCCGCGTATTCGGGGCCCGCCACCAGGGGCACCCGGGCCAGATCCTCGATACGGCGAAGCCGGGGCGCCAGCTGCGGGCTGCACACCGGAAAGGCGGTGTCCGCCATCAGGTATTCGCAGGCCAGTTCCGGGTAGTCGCCCAGGCCGTAACGGATGGCCAGGTCGGTCTTGCCGGCGCCGAAGTCGGCCAGTTGCTGGCTGGGCTGCAGCCGGATTTCGATACCGGGATGGGCCTCGGTGAAACGCCACAGCCGGGGCATCAGCCAACGGGCCGCCAGCGACGGCAACACGCTGATCGACAGCGGGCCGCTGTCCGGCGTGCCGAGGTGTTCCAGTCCCTGCTGCAACAACGCCAGCCCCTGCTCCACAAAGGGCAGCAACTGTTCTCCCTGCCCGGTCAGCAGCATGCTGGCCCCGCTGCGATGGAACAGACGGCAGCCCAGGGATTGCTCCAGGTTGCGGATCTGCTGGCTCACCGCCGCCTGGGTCACGCACAGCTCGGTGGCGGCGGCGGAATAGCTCTGGTGGCGCGCCGCCACCGCGAATACCCGCAACCCGCTCAGCCGGCTTGCCGTCAGTCGCCGCACCCCCTCCTCCCGCTCTGCCTAGAGCCCCTTGTTCAGCACCGGCCGGGCATACATGGACAGCACCCGCTCACGCAGCTCGCCTGGGATCTGGGCCATATGGCGCTCGAATACCTCGACCGCCGCCGGATCCACCTGAGCGGTCTGGCCGGCGGCCAGCAGGTTGCTGGGGAAGAGGTGGTAGTTGCCGTGGATTTCCCGATCGATGGCCGCGGCCAGTTCGTCCGCATTGTCGAAGTCGCCGTGCACCGGCTGGCCGAAGGTCACGTGCACCCGTCCCTTCTGGCCGACGATGCCCTGCACTATGCTCTGGATATCCTCGAACTCGCTCTTCTCGTAGGCGCCGTGGGTGGCCTTGGCGTGCAGCTCGCGGGCCTTGGCCAGATCGCCGGGATCGTATTCATAGGAAATGGACACCGGCACCAGGTTCAGGCTGCCGATATAGTCGTTGAACGGGATCTTCTGCCGCTTGCCTTCCATGTAGAACATCTTGAGGATGGCCGGGTCCGTCTTGTCGTCTCCGTCCTTGGCCCGCCCTTCCTTCTGGGCTATCCAGATGGAATGGCCGTCGTCGATGGAATGGCGCAGGTAGGCGGACAGCTCGCTGAATGCCTTCATCATCTCCCGTGGCCCCCTGGCGGAGCGCTTGACGATAAAGCTCTTGTTCAGCTTCATCAGCTCGGTGGCGCAGGGCTTGCGCAACAGGTTGTCGCCGATGGCGATGCGCACCGTGTCCAGGCCGTGGCTGTGCAGGCCCCAGTTGACGAACGCCGGATCCAGGGCGATATCCCGGTGATTGGAGATGAACAGGTAGCCCACCCCCGGCTTGAGCTGCTCCAGGCCGGAGTAGGTCACGCCGGAGGTGGTGTTGGCGATCATCTTTTCCATGTAGGTCGCCACTTCCAGCTGTACCTGGCGGATGCTGTTCACCTTGCGCCAGCGCCAGCCGAGGTAGAGGCGGATCAGGGATCTGATGGCGGCCCCGCCCCAGCGGGACAGGGCAGCAAAGCGATACTTGGCGATGGCGCCGATAAACTCGTCGTCGCGGATCAGCCGCTGGATGGCGCCAGCGACCTCATCGTCCCGGTAGGGACGGATTTCTTTAAATACATCAGTGTCGGAAACCATGACAGCCTTGGTTCTAGGGGACAAAAAACGCCCAGATTCTACACTCTTTGGCTGCAAACTCGAATGGTTAAGCGCAAAAAGCGGATCAGCACCAGATCATCAGCACGCTGGCCGCGGTCAGCAACGCCATCAGCAGGTTAAAACGCCGCCAGTCCCGTTCGCTGCGCAGCCAGCGCCGCACATGAATGCCGAACAGGGCCCACACATGGCCGGTCACCACCCCGAAAAACAGGAACACCGCCAGCACCATGACCGCCGACGGCCAGTATTGCTCGCCGGCCAGGGTAAAGCCGCTGATCGCCGATATCGCCATCAGCCAGGACTTGGGGTTGAGGAACTGAAACAGGGCGCCCTGGTGCCAGCGCATGCCCGGCTCAGCCTCCCGGCTCCCCGGCGGCGGTGCGCGGCCGATCCGGTACGCCAGCCACAGCAGATAACCGCTGCCGGCAATCTTGAGGCCCCATTGCAGCGCCGGCCAGCGCATGAACAGCTGGCCCAGCCCCAGGGCGGTGAGCAGCATCAGGGCCTGCAGGCCGAGCATGATGCCCAGCAGCAGCTTCAGCGTCGGCCGGTAACCGAAACGGGTACCGGAGCTGGTCAGCAGCATGTTGTTGGGGCCGGGGGTACCGCAGGTGGCCAAGGCGAAACCGGCCACGGAGCCGAGCAGGGCGAAATCCATGGTGTTCAATATGAATGGAAAGAAGAGCCTTGTTTTACTCGATTTTGTGCACGGCGCCCAGTATTTTGTTGGGACAATACCCGCGCCGGGTTCATACTGTCCCGGATCCCAGGCCGATATCAGCGTATTCACAGGAAGTTATGATCCGCCCCAGCCAATTCAGCTCTCCCTGGTGGGCCCGCAACCCCCATGTACAGACCATACTGGCCAAGTACCTGCACCGCACCGGGCTGCGTTACCGCAAGCAGCGGCTGGAGCTGCCGGATGGTGACTTCGTCGACCTGGCCTGGGGGCTGCCCGAACTCGATCCCGGCCGCCCGCTGGTGGTGCTGTTCCATGGCCTGGAGGGCTGTATCGACTCCCATTACGCCAGGGGCATGATGGCCGCGCTGCACGCCCGCGGCTGGCAGCCGGTGCTGATGCACTTTCGCGGCTGCAGCGGCGAGCCCAACCGCTACCTGCAGGCCTATCATTCCGGCGCCATCGAGGATCCCCACTACCTGCTGCAACTGCTGCGCCGGCGCTTTCCCGACCGGCCCATGGCGGCCATCGGCTATTCCCTCGGCGGCAACATGCTGATCAACTACCTGGCGGCGCACCCGCGCAATCCCCTCTGCGCCGCCGCCGTCATTTCGGCTCCGCTGCAACTGGCCGCCTGCGCCGAGCGCATCAACCGGGGACTCTCCCGGCTCTACCAGGGCTATCTGCTCAACCGCATGAAATACAACTGGCAGCAACGGCTGAGCCGCCACCCCGGCCACCCCTGGCAGGGCCAGCTGGCGGCCATCCGCAGCCTGCGCCAGTTCGACGACCAGATCACCGCGCCGGTGCACGGCTTCAAGGATGCCGACGACTATTACCAGCGCTGTTCCGGCCTGTACAAGCTGGCCAGGGTCGCCACCCCGACCCTGGTGATCCACGCGGCCGACGATCCCTTCATGTCGGACGCGGTGATCCCCGACGCCGCCCTGCTGCCGCCGATGGTGCACTACGAGCTGAGCCGGCACGGCGGCCATGTGGGTTTCATGCAGGGCCCGCCCTGGCGGCCCCGCTACTGGCTGGAACAGCGCATCCCCGACTGGCTGGAACGACACTGGCCCCCCTATTGAGGAAACCGCATGATTATTCCCTTTACCGAGCTGGGTGAAGATACCCTCAACAATCTGATCGAGCATTTCGTGCTGCAGGAAGGCACCGAGTACGGCGATCAGGATGTGCCGCTTTCACAAAAAGTTATTCAGGTTAAACAGCAGCTTAAATGTGGCGAAGCGGTCATCGTCTACAGTGAGCTGCACGAGAGCGTCAACATAGTGCCGGCGGCGCAGTTCCATCACAAACCTTGACCTCCACCCGGCCCACTGCGTATAAACATTCACAGTTGAATCAATTACAGAGTCCATTATGTCAGCCAAGCACCCCATTATTGCGGTGACCGGCTCCTCCGGCGCCGGCACATCGACCTCGACCGATGTGTTCCAGTCCATGTTTGCCCAACTGGGGGTCAAGGCCGCGGTGGTGGAAGGTGACAGCTTCCACCGTTACACCCGCCCCGAGATGGACGTGGCCATTCGCCGGGCCCGGGAGCAGGGCCGGCATATCAGCTATTTCGGCCCGGAAGCCAACGATTTCGAGCTGCTGGAGCAGTTCTTCAAGGAATACGGCGACACCGGCACCGGCCAGTTCCGCCGCTATCTGCACACCTTCGACGAGGCCGTGCCCTTCAACCAGATGCCGGGCACCTTCACCCCCTGGCAAAAGCTTGCCGACGACACCAACCTGCTGTTCTACGAGGGCCTGCACGGCGGCGTGGTCACCGAGGATCAGAACGTGGCCCAGCATGTGGATCTGCTGGTGGGCATGGTGCCCATCGTCAACCTGGAGTGGATCCAGAAGCTGATCCGCGATACCGCCGAGCGCGGCCATTCCCGGGAGGCGGTCACCGACTCCATCGTGCGTTCGATGGAAGACTACATCAACTTCATCACCCCCCAGTTTTCCCGCACCCATATCAACTTTCAGCGGGTGCCGACGGTGGACACCTCCAACCCCTTCAGCGCCAAGATCATCCCCACCCCCGACGAGAGCATGATGGTGATCCGCTTTCGCGGCATCAAGAAGGTGGACTTCCCCTACCTGCTGGCGATGATCGACGGCTCCTTCATGTCCCGGCGCAACACCATAGTGGTGCCCGGCGGCAAGATGGGCTTCGCCATGGAGCTGATCCTGCGGCCGATGATCGAGCAACTGCTGGAAACCGGCAAGATCCGCTGAATACAACCAGGCCCGGTATCGCTACCGGGCCCCGGATTGATGACAACACCGTCTGTGTCACTGGTATAAGCCGGCCAAAGGGCCAGCTCCGCCGCCGGCCCCCGCTCAGGTCGACTCAGGCGGCGCGGATCTCGAAGGAGGAAGACACTTCCACCGCCTTTTCCAGCATCTTCATCACCGAGCAGTATTTTTCCATCGACAGTTCCACCGCCCGGGCCACCTGCTTCTCGGGCAGATCCTGGCCGGTCACCACGAAATGCAGCCGGATACGGGTAAAGACCCGGGGCGGGGTTTCGGCGCGATCCGCGTCCAGCTCCACCTCGCAACCGGTCACCTGCTGACGGCCCTTCTCCAGGATGGACACCACGTCGATGGCGCTGCAGCCACCGGCCCCCAGCAGCACCGCTTCCATCGGGCTCGGGCCCTTCCCCGGATTGGTGCCATCCAGCACTAGCTTGTGGCCGGACTCGGACAGCCCTTCGAAACACATCCCTTCCAACCAGCGAACATTGGCTTTCATAACGGCTCCCATTGAAAAACCCGCATTCTAGCCTATTGGCCGGATGCCGACGAGCCGGATAAAACCCCCAAGGCTCTTGATGGCAGGTCACAAGCCTTTTATGCTAGCGGACTATCCACGAAGTAAGGCAAGGCAGCCTGATCGCCAGGCTTTCAGCCCGCGTCAATCAAGAGGAAAGTTCATGGTTATTGGCAAACCCCAAAGTGACCCTACCCTGGAATGGTTTTTGTCACATTGCCATATTCATAAGTATCCGGCAAAAAGCTCATTGATCCATGCGGGAGAAAAAGCGGAAACCCTCTACTACATCGTAAAAGGTTCGGTGGCCGTGCTGATCAAGGACGAAGACGGCAAGGAGATGATCCTGTCCTACCTGAACCAGGGCGACTTCATGGGCGAACTGGGCCTGTTCGAGGAAACCGAAAACCCGGTGCGTACCGCCTGGATCCGCGCCAAGACCCCCTGTGAAGTGGCCGAAATCTCCTACAAGAAATTCCGCCAGCTGATCCAGGTGAATCCGGAAATCCTGGTGCGGCTGTCGGGCCAGATGGCCAAGCGGCTGCAGAGCACCAGCCAGAAGGTGGGCGACCTGGCCTTCCTCGACGTGACCGGCCGCATCGCCGAAACCCTGCTCAACCTGGCCCGCCAGCCGGACGCCATGACCCACCCGGACGGCATGCAGATCAAGATCACCCGCCAGGAAATAGGCCAGATAGTGGGTTGCTCCCGGGAAACCGTGGGCCGCATCCTGAAGATGCTGGAAGAGCAGAACCTGATCTCCGCTCACGGCAAGACCATAGTGGTGTTCGGCACCCGCTGAGCCGGCGTTTACCGCCAACCACAAAAAACCCGGGATTTCCCGGGTTTTTATCGTTTGGGCTGGTGCTCAGAGCCTGTTTGAAATTTTTTGAACTCGACCAATGTCGCCTGCTGGCGCTATCCCCCAGACAGCGCCGGGGCCTAAAAGAGGCAACAGGAGTTGCCGCCACCGACCGTCACATGCCAGGGACGGCATGTGCCGAGCGCCACAGGGATGTGCTTGCAGCGTGTCGGTGGAGGTAATCCTGTTGACTCTTCGCTCAGTAGTGGCAAGCTTCGTAGAGACTTTAAACAGGCACTCAGTCGATCAAGTCGTACTGGTCGCGCAGTATGGCGATGATATCCGCCTTGGGATGGTCGGACAGCGCCAGTTTCTGGCCGGTGATCTTCTCGGCGATGCCCACATAGGTGCGGGACACGTCCATCAGCACCTCGGCCGGCAGGGCGTTGTCCCGGGCCAGGGCCTCGCGCTCGGGCATGCGCTCCTTGTTGAGCAGGATATCCGGGTCCGGGAAGTGGTTGAGCAGCACCTGGCGGAAGTCCTCCTTGGAGTTCTCCACGATGCACCCTTCCCGCCAGGCGGGGCCGTCCCAGATGCGGGACGAGTCGGGAGTGCCCACCTCGTCCATGTAGATCAGCTTCTCGTTGCCCGCCGCGTCGGTGACGTAGCCGAACTCGAACTTGGTATCCACGAAGATCTGGTCGAGCCTGGCCAGCTCGTTGCTTATCACCTCGAAGCCTTCCTTCAGCAGCCGTTCGTACCGGGCGATATCGTCACGGCTCTTGAAGTTGAAGGCGGCGAAGTTGTCCTCGATGTTTCGACGGGTGATGTTGACGTCGTCCGCCTCCGGCACCCCGGGAATGCCCTTGAGGACCCCCTTGGTGGAGGGTGTCATCAGCAGTTCGGGCAGTTTCTGATCCTTTTGCAGGCCGTCCGGCAGGCGGATACCGCAGAATTCCCGTTCGCCCTTGGCGTAGCTGCGCCACATGGAGCCGGTGATGTACTGCCGGCAGATGGCCTCGATCTTCACCGGGGTAGCCTTCTGTACTATCCACACGAAGGGATGGGGGATATCCAGAATATGGCTGTCGGCCAGGCCCTGCTCGCGGAACAACCTGAACCAGTGGTTGGAGATGGCATTGAGCGCCGCGCCCTTGCCGGGCACCCCGTTGAGACCGCCTTCTCCGTGCCAGATACAGTCGAAGGCGGAGATGCGATCGCTGATCACCATGATCGCCAGCGGCGCGTCGGCGGCCACGTTGTAGCCTTTTTCCCGGATCAGCCGGCGGCTGTCTTCTTCAGTCAGCCAGTAGACGGAGCGCACCTTGCCACTGTGCACCGGTTGGCGGGTACGGATCGGAAGGTCGTTGTTAACGGCCAATACCTTGTCTGCAAGACTCATCACTTGTGTCCTGTGTATGGAATGTTGAACCTGTACTGGAAGTCGCCCCGGAGGTTATTGTGTTTGTGTTCGGAGACGGCAGGGCTTGCCAGCGGCGCTATCTTACCAGAAGTGGGAAAGCGGCAATAGCCGCACCAGCAGGGTTGGCCAGGGCGGCGACGCCGGTGCCAGCCACCACCCCCCCGCCAGCAGGGCGAGCAGCAACAGGTTGGCCAGGGGCGCGCGCCACTCGGCCAGTTTCATGGCGGTACCGAAGGACTTCTTGATGCGCCGCCCTTCCAGGTCGATGCTGTACAGCTCGTCTAGCAGCAGGTGGATAAAGGCGCCGGCAAAGACGAAGGCGCCGGTCTCCCAGGCGAGCGCGGCCGTCAGCCCGAACAGCCGGTGACCGATCACCACCACGGCCAGGGCGAACACCCCGTTGGCCAGCAGCGAATGCAGACTGCCCCTGTGCACCGTGAAACGGGCGAAGACCCAGCACAGGGGATAGCGGACAACGCCGTAGGCGGCGGCACCCAGCACCAGGGTATCGGTGAGCGGCAGCCGCTCCTGGCCGTAGAGCAGCGCCAGCATGGCACCCAGCACACCGAACAGCCGGAACAGGATGCGCAAGGAGCGGGAGCTGTCGGCGTCGATGTCCGGCAGTATGCCGCCCAGGGTACCGGCCAGCCACAGCAGGCACGCCTCGGCCATGGTCACCTGCTGGGCCCATACCATGACGCCGGCCAGCAGACCGCTGGCCGCGGTAGCCACCTGAATGTGGGTTCTGAAATCCGCCATCGACCACTCGTCCCGGCTGAGAAAGGCGCCGAGTGTAGCATGCAAAGACTGGATAAAAAAACAGGGCTGCCGAGGCAGCCCTGTCAAATGCCCCGCAAGCGGAGTCGTGCTCAGTGACTGGGCAGCAGGTCCGGCAGGACCAGGCGGCTCAGGGTGCCCGCCTTGAGCAGGGCGTCGGCCTGCTCGATATCGGGGGCGAAGAAGCGGTCCTTGTCGTAGTAGCTCACCTTCTCCCGCAGGGTCTCGCGCGCCAGCTCCAGCGGGGCCGTACTCTTGAGGCCGCCGCGGAAATCCAGGCCCTGGCAGGCCGCCAGCCACTCGATGGCCAGCACACCCCGGCTGTTTTCCACCATGGGCCACAGCCGGCGACCGCCGTTGGGCGCCATGGAGACGTGGTCTTCCTGGTTGGCGGAGGTGGGCAGCGAGTCGACCGAGTGCGGGTGGGCCAGCGCCTTGTTGTCGGACGCCAGGGCCGCGGCCGTCACCTGGGCGATCATAAAGCCGGAGTTGACGCCGCCGTTTTCCACCAGGAAAGGCGGCAGGCCGGACATATGGGTGTCCATCATCAGCGACACCCGCCGCTCGCTTAAGGATCCGATTTCGGCGATGGCCAGGGCGATGTTGTCCGCCGCCATGGCCACCGGCTCGGCGTGGAAATTGCCGCCGGAGATGACATCATTGTCCTCGGCGAACACCAGGGGATTGTCGGACACCGCGTTGCCCTCGACAAGCAGCACTTCGGCGGCCTGGCGCAGCTGGGTCAGACAGGCGCCCATCACCTGGGGCTGGCAGCGCAGGGAGTAGGGATCCTGCACCTTGGCGCAGTTGACATGGGTCTTGCTGATGTCGCTCTGCTCGCCCAGCACATGGCGGTAGGCGGCGGCGGCGTCGATCTGGCCGGCCTGGCCGCGTACCTCGTGGATGCGGGCATCGAAGGGGCGACGGGAGCTCAGGGTGGCTTCCACCGTCAGGCCGCCCACCACCACGGCGCTGGCGAACAGGTCTTCCGCCTCGAACAGGCCGCGCAGGGCGAAGGCAGTGGACACCTGGGTACCGTTCAGCAGCGCCAGGCCTTCCTTGGGCGCCAGGCCCATGGGCTTCAGGCCGGCGATCTCCAGCGCCTGTCCGGCGCTGATGATCTCGCCCTGGTAGCGGGCCTGGCCCTCGCCCAGCAGCACGCAGCTCATGTGCGCCAGGGGCGCCAGGTCACCGGAGGCGCCGACGGAGCCCTTGCCGGGGATGCAGGGGTAGACGCCGTGGTTGACCAGCGCCATCAGCGCCTCCAGCACCTGCAGGCGGATACCGGAGTAACCGCGGGCCAGGCTGTTGATCTTGAGCACCATGATCAGCCGCACCAGCTCGTCGCTGATGAGCTCACCCAGGCCGGTGGCGTGGGACAGCACCAGGGATCGCTGCAGGGTTTCCAGATCTTCCGGCTTGATGCGGGTGTTGGCCAGCAGGCCGAAACCGGTGTTGATGCCGTACACGGTGCGGTCTTCCGCCACCATGCGGTTGACGCAGTCGACCGAGGCCTGGATGGCGCCATGAGTGCCCGGATCCAGGCTCAGCTTGACCGGCAGTTCATAGGCCTGGCGCATCTGCGCCAGGGTCATTTTTCCGGGGTTGATTACAAGGTTTGACATAAGGTGATTACCTCAGGCATCGAGTTGAGGAAACAGCTGGCACAAGGGCGCCAACGATTGTTGTTCTCGCAGCAACCCGTAAGTTGCGCGTATATCCAGGTGGAGTGAGTGCTCTTCTTCATAGAAAGCGACCCGCTCTCTCAGCAGCCGCCAGGCCAGGCCGGTGCCGAGACCAAATGGCTTTTCTTCAATAAAGTCGAATGCTTGCCCTGCAAGCAAGAATTCAATCGCCAGCACATGGAAGGCGTTATCCAGGGCCTTGTCGAGCTTCAAGGCACTGCTTTCGCCCAGGCTCAGGTGATCTTCCTGCAAGCCGGAAGTCAGGAAGTTGTCGGTCACCGCCGGCTGAGCCAAGCGCTTGTTATCGGCCACCAGTGACGCGGCCGAATACTGTGCGATCATCATGCCCGATTTGACCCCGCTGCCGCGGGTCAGGAAAGGCGGCAGCCTGTTGGCCTGGGGCGTGACCAAGCGGTAGCTGCGCCGCTCCGAAATCGAGCTCCACTCGCACACGGCGATGGCCAGCAGGTCACAGGCCATCGCAACCGACTCGCCGTGGGGGTTGGCTTGGGACATCACCCGATATCCCTGCTCTCCCCGAATCACCAGGGGGTTGTCGGTCGCCGAGTTCAGCTCGGCGTTAACCTGAGCGGCTGCGTGCTCGAACTGATCGCGGCAAGCGCCATGCACCTGGGGAATGGATCTCAGGCTCAGCGCGTCCTGCAGATGCTCTCCCTGGCACCCGGCCAGGATCTGGCTGTCCTGCAGCAACTGGCGCAGGTTTTCACCGCTCCGCTCGACACCGGCGTGTCGCTTGCGCCGGGTCACCGCCGGCGACAGGGCATCGAGCTGGCCTCGCAGGGCCTCAAAACTCATGGCCCCGATCACATCGGCCCAGGCGGCGAGCATTGCCGTGTCCGCCAGGGTCAGGCAGGCTAGGCCGGTCATGGCCGGGGTGCCGTTGACCAGGCAGAGCCCGTCCTTGGGGCCGAGTACCACCGGCGCCATGCCGATGGCATCCAGCGCCTGCTGTGCCGGCTGTCGCCGGCCTCGAAACTCGACCTCACCCTGCCCCAGCAGTGCCAGGCCGATGTGGGCCATATGGCTGAGATAACCGACAGAGCCCTGGGCCGGCACCAGGGGGACTATGCCTTCGTTCAACAGACGTATCAGGCCTTCGACAACCCCGGGGCTGACCCCGGAGCAGCCATGGCTGTAGTTGATGACGGCGCAGCACATGATGGCGCGAACCTGTTCGCTTCGAAGGGGGGCGCCGATGCCACAGGAATGGCTCATCAGCGTGTGCCAGGAAAGCTTCTGTAACTGGTTACGCTCAAGCACCACGTCGCACAGGGCGCCCAGGCCGGTATTGATGCCATAGTAAGGCCGCCCGGAGTCGGCAAAAGCCTCGACCGCGGCGCGCGCATCACCGATCCGCGCCCAGGCAGCGTCCGACAGCGAGAGTTGGGCGCCGAAGCGGGCCACCCGCACCACCTCCCGCCACTCCAGTTCCTGATCTGCAATCATCACGGAGGGTTGCGGCTTAGTCATTGACGACTCCCGCCTTCAGGCTGGATGCAGACGGTTCCTCATCGGCACACTCCTTCTTGGTGATAAACACCCGGGCGCCGGCCGCCACGATAAGCACGAACAGGAACAGCACCGAGAAACCACCGGCGGCGGCGAGGAACTTGATACCGTCGACCCCCTGGGCACCGCCGCCGAAGGCCACCATGATATAGGCGATGGCGCCGATGGACAGTCCCCAGATGATCTTCTGCGCCTTGGGCGACTCCTCGTCCGCACTGATGTTCTTGGTACAGATGGTCGCGATGGTGGACGACATGGAATCGGCGGCAGTGGCGAAGGAGATGATCAGTGTAAAGATGGCCAGGGGCACCAGCACTGCGGAGAACGGCAGATGCTGCAGGAAGCCCCACAATCCCGAGACGGCACCGTTCTCGGTGACCACCTTGACCAGATCCAGGGTACCGTCCAGTTGCCACTTGATGGCGGAGCCGCCCCAGATGGCGAACCAGACCATGCCGAATACCGAAGGCAGGATCCAGTTGATGATCAGAAACTCGCGCAGTGTCCGGCCATAGGAGATACGCGCCAGGAACAGGCCCATCAGCGGGGCATAGGCGATCCAGATGGACCAGTCGTACATGGTCCACCAGGTGACCAGGGCTTCGCCCCCGGACTCTTTGGTATCGAACGCCCACAGGAAGAAGTTGTCCAGCCAGTAGCCGAGGCTGGTCACCGACAGGCTGAAGATATAGCTCACGGGCCCGACCAGCAGCAGTATGACCATAAAGCCATAGAATATATAGGCGTTGACCGATGACAGGAAACGAATGCCGCGCTTGAGCCCGGACAGGGCCGAGGTGATAAAGATGGCGGAGATGAGCAGGGTCAGTACAAGCCAGGTGGTCGGGCTCGACTTGATGCCGTATTCGGCTTCAATCCCCGAGCCGATCAGCGCCAGGCCGGCACCCAGCGAGGAAGCCAGACCCAAAGCAATAGCCAGTACGGAAATGATATCGATCAAGGAACGCACCACCGGCTTGCGCTCGTGACCGCCGATCACCGGCGCAATCGTCGAGGCGATGGAGAAATCCTTCTTCCGGTTGTAGTGCATGTAGCCGATCATCAGGCCGACGATGGAATAGATGGCATAGGGAATGAAGCTCCAGTTATGGAAACTTCGGGCGATTGCAAAAACAGCGGCTTCACCGGTATTGGCGGCAAACGACTGGTTGGCGATTTCCCCGTAGATGTTGCCCATATAGATAATGGGCTCGTTTACCGAATAGGTCACGACACCGGTCGCGATACCGCCGGTCAGCGCCATGGCGAAGGTGGTCGCCATCGAGAACGTCGGCTTGGCATTGGCTCCCCCCAGGCGGATATTGCCGGCCTTGGAGAAGAAAATATAAGCCACGACGCCCAGTGCCGATACCGCCAGCAACTGGTAGAGCCAGGCAAAATCAGACAGTGAAAAGTAGAAAATATCCTTGGCTACTTTCACCAATAACTCGTTGTTGATCAGTCCCACCGCCACGGCAATGAGAACGATCGCGAACGCCGGCACAAATACACCGACATTCAGGCTTTTTTTTCCGTTGACAGACATATTTCCTTCCTTGTCGACATGACATCGAAAGCCAGAACGGGAGCCGGCACCGGAAACAACAACCGGCACCGGCTCCTTCTCTACTATGGGTCGCTGATGTCAGCGATCGTTCACCATCGGCAGATCCAGGCCATTGTCACGGGCGCAGTCGATGGCGATATCATAACCCGCGTCGGCGTGGCGCATCACGCCGGTGCCCGGGTCGTTACGCAGCACCCGGCCCAGGCGCGCGGCGGCGGCGTCGGTACCGTCGGCTACGATCACCACGCCCGAGTGCTGGCTGAAACCCATGCCGACCCCGCCGCCGTGGTGCAGGGACACCCAGGTGGCGCCACCGGCGGTGTTGAGCAGGGCATTCAGCAGCGGCCAGTCGGAGACGGCGTCGGAGCCGTCCATCATCGCCTCGGTTTCCCGGTTGGGGCTGGCGACGGAGCCAGAGTCCAGGTGGTCACGGCCGATAACAATGGGCGCCTTCAGTTCGCCGTTCTTGACCATCTCGTTGAAGGCCAGGCCCAGGCGGGCACGGTCTTTCAGGCCGACCCAGCAGATACGGGCAGGCAGGCCCTGGAAGCTGATGCGCTCGCGCGCCATGTCCAGCCAGTTGTGCAGGTGCGGGTTGTCGGGGATCAGCTCCTTCACCTTGGCATCGGTCTTGTAGATGTCCTCCGGATCGCCGGACAGCGCCACCCAGCGGAAGGGACCTATGCCCTGGCAGAACAGCGGACGGATATAGGCCGGGACGAAGCCGGGGAAGTCGAAGGCATTCTTGACCCCCTCTTCCAGCGCCATCTGGCGGATGTTGTTGCCGTAGTCGAAGGTGGGCACGCCCATCTGCTGGAAGTCGAGCATGGCCTGTACGTGTACCGCCATGGACTGCTTGGCCGCCTTGACGGTGGCTTCGGGCTGAGTCTTGCCACGCACCACGTACTCCTCCCAGCTCCAGCCCTGGGGCAGGTAGCCGTGCAGCGGGTCGTGGGCGCTGGTCTGGTCGGTGACCATGTCGGGCTTGACGCCGCGCCTGACCAGCTCCGGCAGCACGTCGGCGGCATTGGCGCACAGGCCGATGGAGATCGCCTTGCCCTCGGCGGTGTAGCGCTCGATGCGGGCCAGGGCATCATCCAGGCTCTCGGCCTGCTCGTCCAGGTAGCGGGTGCGCAGGCGGAAGTCGATGCTGGCTTGCTGGCACTCGATGTTCAGCGAGCAGGCACCGGCCAGGGTCGCCGCCAGGGGTTGGGCGCCGCCCATGCCGCCCAGGCCGGCGGTGAGGATCCAGCGGCCCTTGAGGCTGCCGTCATAATGCTGGCGACCGGCCTCGACGAAGGTCTCGTAGGTGCCCTGGACGATGCCCTGGGAGCCGATGTAGATCCAGGAGCCGGCGGTCATCTGGCCGTACATCATCAGGCCTTTCTTATCCAGCTCGTTGAAGTGTTCCCAGTTGGCCCAGGCCGGCACCAGATTGGAGTTGGCCAGCAGCACCCGCGGCGCGTCGGCGTGGGTCTTGAACACGCCCACCGGCTTGCCGGACTGGATCAGCAGGGTCTCGTCGTCTTCCAGCCGCTTGAGCACGTCGACGATGCGATCGAAGCAGGGCCAGTTGCGGGCGGCGCGGCCGATGCCGCCGTACACCACCAGATCCTCGGGACGTTCGGCCACGTCCGGGTGCAGGTTGTTGTGCAACATGCGGTAGGCGGCTTCGGTCAGCCAGCTCTTGCACACCTTGTTGACGCCGGTGGGCGCCTTGATAACACGGCCAGGAGCGTGACGATCGTTTTGTTGTGACATGTGGGTTTCCCTCTTTACAGTGTCAAAGTATGAATCAACCGAGCCGCCAGCCTGGCCGTGTGGCCATCCACGTCATACTCGGGGTTGAGCTCGGCCAAATCGGCGAGCCGGAGCTTGCCACTGGCCTTGATCTGTTCAATTACGGGTTCAATCAAATCCAGCCCCACCCCCCGGGCCGCCGGCGCACTCACGCCGGGTGCCTGGGCGGCGGGGAACACATCGATGTCGATGGTCAGGTAGAGGTGGTCGCAGCGACCGATAAAGTCCGCCACCTCCTGCTGCAGCCGGGGCAGAGTCGCCGCCGTCATGGCCCTGTCTTCCCATACCAGCACCCCGAGATCTTCGGCGCGCCGGAACAGATTTTGGGTGTTGGCGGCCCGGCTCACCCCCAGGCAGGCATACTGGAACGGCCAGCCCCGCTGCGCGCTCGCCTCGGCGATCTGAGCAAAGGGGGTGCCGGACGACACCACAAACCGCGGATCGCGCAGATCGAAGTGGGCGTCGAAATTGATAATGCCGATGCGCGGGCTCTGCTCGCGTGGCGCCAGATGCCCGGCCAGACCCGACCAGGAGCCGAAGGCCACCTCGTGGCCGCCGCCCATCACGATGGGGAAATGGCCCAGGTCCAGCGCCTCGCTCACCCGGGCGGACAGGGCCAGGTGGGCCCCTTCCAGATCCTCGCCCTGGCAAACCACGTCGCCGGCGTCGAACACGGCCGTGCCCTGGTGCCAGGCCAGACTGCCCAGCATCCTGCGCATGGCCGCCGGGCCCTTGGCGGCGCCGACGCGGCCCCGGTTGCGGCGTACCCCTTCGTCACAGCCAAAGCCGATCAGCACGGCGCCCGGCTCCCGGGCCTGTTCCAGCGGCTGCACCTGCTGGTGCCAGCGGGCGGTGTCGGGCTCGGGATCGACCCGGCCGGTCCAGGGGGTCATGTCAGTCTTCATGCAGGCTCTCCCGCCACGATGCGATGTACGAGCCGGGGCAGGCCCACGCTGTAGGCCAGCTCGGCGTAATTGTCGGTATCCCACAGGCACAGATCCGCCGCCATACCCGGCACTATCCGGCCACACTCGCGCTGCAAGCCCAGGGCCCGGGCACCCTGGGCGGTAACGCCGCGCAGGGCTTCCACCGGGGTCAGGCGGAACAGGGTGCAGGCCATGTTCAGCATTAGCCTGAGGCTGAAGATGGGCGAGGTGCCGGGGTTGGCGTCGGTGGCCAGGGCCATGGGCACGCCGTGGCGACGCAGCAGTTCGATGGGCGGCACCTTGGTTTCGCGCAGTATGTAGAAGGCGCCGGGCAACAGGGTGGCGACGGTGCCGGCCTCGGCCAGGGCTTCCACCCCCGCCTCGTCCAGGTATTCCACATGATCCACCGACAGCGCGCCGGCGCGGGCGGCGGCGGCGCTGCCGCCCAGGTTCGACAGCTGCTCGGTATGACCCTTGATGGCCAGACCGTGGGCCCGGGCGGCGGCATAGACCCGTTCGCACTGGGCGACCGAGAAGGCGATGTTCTCGCAGAACACGTCCACCGCGTCCGCCAGCCCTTCGGCGGCGGCGGCCGGGATCATCCGCTGGCACACCAGCTCGATGTAGCCATCGGCATCGTCTTTATATTCCGGCGGCAGGGCGTGGGCGCCCAGCAGGGTGGTGACCACCCGCACCTTGAGCTCGCGCCCCAGGCGGCGCGCCACCCGCAGCATCTTGAGCTCGTTTTCCAGATCCAGGCCGTAGCCGGACTTGATCTCGACCGTGGTCACCCCGTCCGCCATCAGCGCCTCGAGGCGCGGACGGGCGGCGGCGAACAACTCTTCCTCCGAGGCGGCGCGGGTGGCCCGCACCGTGCTGAGGATGCCGCCGCCGGCGCGGGCTATTTCTTCATAGCTCTTGCCTTCGAGCCGGGCTTCGAACTCCCCGGCCCGGTTGCCGCCATACACCAGGTGGGTATGGCAGTCCACCAGCCCCGGGGTCAGCAGCCGGCCTTCGGCATCGACCAGCTCAAAACCGGCACGGTCGGCCTCGCTCAGCGCTCTCATGGGTTTCAGCCAGTCGATGCGGCCATCTTTCACTGCCACCGCCATGGGTTCGGCGGCGGCGTCGAGGCCGTCAAACAGGGTGGCGTCGATCCAGAGGCGGTGGGGTGACTGTGGCATGGCTGGCTCCTTGATGCGATATTTGTATATACATTTAAACTTTCATTTGCTCTTTGGCAAGTATCGCTCGATAAAAAACCCGGGTTTATCGATCATGATCACATAAAAAATAGACAAAAGATTAACACCAGGTGCATTTTTGTATATACATTAAGCGTTACTCACAAGGAGGTCATTCCATGCACCAGGTTACGGAACAATCCCGGTCCCACGGCAAGGCCATTTGCCGGCTGCTGGGCCTGAGCGCCATTGGCATCTTTATCTTCTTTATCCCCATCAGCCTGCAGGGCAGGACCAGCATACCGCTGGATCATATGGTGGGTTGGCTGCGCGCTGCCCTGGGCGAAAGCGGCGCCGGCTGGTACGCCATGGGGATGATAGTGGCGGGGGCCATTTATCCGCTGGCCACCGGCCGCTGGAAACAGAGCCCGACCGACGGCGTCTTCCTGGTGCTGAAATGGCTGGGGGTGGCGGCGGGCCTGATGGCGCTCACCGGGCTGGGCCCGGCGGCCTTGCAGGCGCCGGACATGCTGCCCTTCCTGTTCAACAAGCTGGTGATCTCGGTGGGGTTGATCGTGCCCATCGGCTCGGTGTTCCTGGCCTTCCTGGTGGGTTACGGCCTGCTCGAGGCCATCGGCATCCTGGTGCAAAAGCTGATGCAGCCGATCTGGCGTACCCCGGGCCGCTCGGCCATCGATGCGGTGGCCTCCTTCGTGGGCAGCTATTCCATCGGCCTGCTGATCACCAACCGGGTATACAGCGCGGGCCACTACTCGGCACGGGAAGCGGCCATCATCGCCACCGGCTTCTCCACCGTCTCCGCCACCTTTATGATCATCGTGGCCAAGACCCTGGGGCTGATGGAGATCTGGAACCAGTACTTCTGGCTGACCCTGCTGATCACCTTTATTGTCACCGCCATCACGGTGCGGCTGCCGCCCCTCTCTCGCATGGACAACAGCGCCGCACACCGGGAGCCGGAAGGCGAGCCCGGCAACCGCCTGGCCACCGCCTGGCAGAACGGGCTGGAGGTGGCCGAGCAGGCGCCGCCGCTCGGCCGCAACGTGTTCGACAACTTCAAGGACGGCCTGGTGATGACCATCAGCATACTGCCGTCCATCATGTCGGTGGGGCTGATCGGCCTGATGGTGGCCAAATACACCCCGCTGTTCGACTGGCTGGGCTATCTGTTCTATCCGGTGACCTGGCTGTGGGGCCTGGAGGACGGCATGCTGCTCGCCAAGGCTACCGCCTCGGGGCTGGCGGAGATGTTCCTGCCGGCACTGCTGATGGCCGAGGCCGACTTCGTGGCCCGCTTCGCCGCCGGCGTGGTGTGCGTGTCGTCGGTGCTGTTCTTCTCGGCTTCGATTCCCTGCATACTGGCGACCCGCATCCCGCTCAAGGTCGGCACCCTGGTGCTGGTGTGGTTTATCCGCGCCTTGCTCAGCCTGCTGCTGGCCATCCCGGTCGCCATGCTGATCTCCCCCTGAATCTCCACCAGCCCGGTAGCCTCCCGGGCTGGCTCCCGCCCGCCCTTGCCGTTAAGATGTCGCTTTTTCCAGAGAGACATCACATGGCCCTGACCGCCACCCTGCACAAGGTGCGGATGAATATCAGCGATCTGCACCGCCACTACTACCAGGAACACAGCCTGACCGTGGCCCGACATCCGTCGGAAACCGAAACCCGACTGATGGTGCGGCTGCTGGCCTTTATGCGCCACGCCGATGAGAGCCTGAGTTTTACCAAAGGATTGAGTACCGATGACGAGCCCGAGCTGTGGCAGAAGGCAGCGGACGGGCGCATCCTGCTGTGGGTGGAGCTGGGCGAGCCCAGCGTCAAGCGCATCAAACAGGCTTTGTCCCGGGCCGAGCGGGTGGTGGTGTACAGCTATGGCGGACGCTCCGCCCTGGAGTGGTGGAGCAAACACCAGATAGAGCTGGGGCAGCTGCCGCGGCTCGAAATCTACCACCTGGCCGATCCCCAGCCGGCCCGGCTGGCGGAACTCTGCGTCCGCAGCATGGACCTGTTCGCCACCCTTCAGGAAAGTGAAATCCAGCTCACCGACGGCGAGCACAGCCTGGACCTGCAGCTGACCCAGTGGTGTTAACCCAAGCGGGAAGCGGGAAGCGGGAAGCGGGAAGCGGGAAGCGGGAAGTATTGTGATTCCGGCCCGCTCCCGCAACCCTGAGTGCCGGGGCGGCGCTCAGCCCAGCTTGAGGGTGGAACGCAGCTTGTAGCGGTTGCCCGGATGCCACAACCGGGCAAAGCTCACCAGTTGATGCAACGACCAGGTCCGGCGGCTGACCAGCAGGCAGGGGGTGTCCGCCTTCAGCTGCAGCCACTCACGGATCTGCGGCGGCGCCAACCGCGCCTCGACGATATGCTCCAGATCCGACAGCGGGCAATGCTGTACCAGGTAGGCATTGGGGGTCATCTCGCTGAAGTCGCAACCCAGGTAATCGGGCGCCAGCGCCGGATTGACGAAGCGCTCCTCCACCTGGATCGGCACCTGGTTCTCCAGGTGCACTATCACCGAGTGGAACACCCGGGCATTGAGCCGCATGCCCATCTGCAGGGCGATTTCCTCGTCGGCCCGGATACTGTCGAGCAGGATCACGCTATTGCTGTAGTCATGGCCGCGCTGGCGCACTTCGTCGGCGATATTGTTGATGTCTGCCAGGGGTGACTCGGCCTTGGGCTCGGTGACGAAGGTGCCGAGTCCGGCCCGGCGCATCAGGTAGCCTTCCTGCACCAGATCGCGGATCGCCTTGTGCGCCGTCATCCGGCTCACGCTGAACTGACCGGCCAACTCCTGCTCGGGGGGGATCTGCTGGTGCAGCGGATACTCCCCGGACTGGATGCGGTCGAGGATATGTTGCTTGATCTGCTGGTAAAGGGGGGTTGATTGGGTCACATGGCCTCCTGCTGCTGGTCCAATTGTACATACAATTGAATGCCAGTCCCAGCCACCCGCCGCCGAAACAGCCGGCGTGCGGACACTTTGTGCCCGGGGCTTTCAACAAAGGGCGATTTGCGCTAAGGTGCGCGCCAATTCAGCAGGTACCGGCGGCAGGTATATCTTGGAAAAACATGAAGAAGTGCTGGTGGCGCTGCGTCAGATCATTCGCGCCATCGATCTCCATTCCCGTCAGCTCAGCAAGGCGTCCGGACTCACCGGACCCCAGCTGCTGTTGCTGCAGGCGATCAGCGATCATGGCGACATCACCATGCGCAAGCTGGCCCAGCACACCAACATGAGCCAGGCCACCGCCACCACCATCATCGACCGGCTGGAGCAAAAACAGCTGGTCCGCCGGGAGCGTAGCCTCACCGACAAACGCAAGGTGCATGCGGTGCTGACGGAAGAAGGGGTCGCCAAGCTGAAAACCGCCCCCAGGCCGTTGCAGGAAAACTTTATCCAGCAGTTCCAGGCACTGGAGGCCTGGGAGCAAAATCTGCTGCTGTCTTCCCTGCAGCGGATCTCCTCGATGATGAACGCCAACGACCTGGACGTGGCGCCCCTGTTGCAGGTAGGCAGCCTGATCCAAGAAGAAAAGTATTAGTCCTGCAGGCTGATGCCGATGTTGGATACCCCGCCCTGAGCGGCGAAGTCGCGGATGGCCAGGATGGACTCGGCCTCCCTCGGCTGGGCCACCCGCTCAAGCAGATCCACCTGAAACTCCATTTCCGCTTCCATCAGTTCGTGCTCGTACAGCTCTTCGTCACTCAGTTCCTGCTCCGCCAGCAGTTCGGCGAAACCGGCCACCGCGCCCAGGGACGCATTGCTCGCCTCCATCGATTCCTCGCCAATCCGGCAGATCACCGAGTTGTAGGCCGCGCCGAGGGCCACGCAGGCGTCCAGCGCCGGGTAGGCGCCGTAGGAGTCGAAACGGACCGGGTCCGGGATGTACTGCTCAAAGGCCTCCAGCTCGGCGGACAAGTCCACCCGCGAGCCTTTCACCGTGAGGTAGGTCCAAAGCACGTCCAGGCCATGGCGGAAGCGCTCGCCATCGCCAAAGCCCGACGTCTCGGCGAACAGCCGGTAGTTGGGATACATGCGCTCGGCCAAGGCCAGGGCGAACACCGTCTGCTGCCAGGGCATCAGCTTGTTGAGTTTCTTATAAAATTTGTCACCGAACACGGGGGATCCTTGTGGTTGGGCTCGCCGCACTGCCGCCAATCTGACCGTTTGTGGCCGGGGCTCACACTTTATGCGGGAAACACTGGTATATGTTTTTGCTTGTGCCATTGTCTCATAAAAAGCTGGTACAAAAAGCATATTGAGGAGAGAAGGTATGGCCAATCATACCCTGTTGCTGCTCAGTCAGGATAACGCCGAATACAACGCCCTGCTGAAAGGGGCCTATCTGCCCGGGCTGACCATACTGGCCCCGCGGGAAGAAGCGGACATCCAGGCCGCCCTGACCCGGGCCGACATCCTGCTGGGCGAACCCGCCCGCATCAAGGCCCGGCTCAAGGATGCCCGCGCACTGAAATGGGTCCAGTCCACCTACGCCGGCGTCGACGTGCTGCTCGGCCCCGGCTGCCGCCAGGACTACCTGCTAACCAATATCCGCGGCATTTTCGGTCCGCTCATCAGTGAATACATCTTCGGTCATCTGCTGTCGATCACCCGCCACCTGCGGCATTACCGGGAGCAGCAGCGTCAGCATGACTGGCAGCCCATCCCCTACCAGAGCATCACCGGCAAGACCATGCTGATCATCGGCACCGGCAGCATCGGCCAGCATATCGCCGACACCGCCCGCCACTTCGGCATGGAGGTGCTGGGCATCAGCCGTTCCGGCCGGGAAGCAGCGGGATTCGACAGAACCTATCAAATGCCGGCGCTGAACAAGGTGCTGCCCCGGGCCGATGTGGTGGTGAGCGTGATCCCGTCCACCCCCGAAACCCGCAACCTGTTCAATGCCGGGCGGCTCAATCATATCAAGCCGGGGGCGGTATTCTTCAACGTCGGCCGGGGGGATGCGGTGGACGAAACCGCCCTGGTACAGGCGCTGCGCAGCGGCCGCATCGGCGCGGCGGTGCTGGACGTGTTCGCCACCGAGCCGCTGCCGGCGGAGAGCCCGCTGTGGGATCTGCCCAACGTGGTGATCACCCCGCACAACGCCGGCTACAGCTTTCCGGAGCAGATCGTCACCCGCTTCAGCCGCAACTACCTCAAGTACATCGAAGGCAAACCGATGGAGGGGCTGGTGAATTTCGATCTGGGTTACTGATGACGGAAAAGCTGGTTTGGGAAATTCGGGCCTGCCGGCTGTGCGAGGCCTATCTGCCGCTGGGGCCCCGCCCGGTGGTGCAGCTGGGTGCCGGGGCCAGAATACTCATCATCGGCCAGGCGCCGGGCACCCGGGTGCACGAAACCGGCATACCCTGGAACGATCCTTCCGGCGACACCCTGCGTAAGTGGCTGGAGGTGAGCCGGGAACAGTTCTACGACCCCGAGCAGTTCGCCATCATGCCCATGGGCTTCTGCTACCCGGGCAAGGGCAAGAGCGGTGATCTGCCGCCCCGCCCCGAGTGCGCCCCCACCTGGCACGACAAGATCCTGGCGGCCCTGCCCCATATCGAACTCACCCTGTTGATCGGCCAGTACGCCCAGCGCTACTACCTGGGCAAGCGCTACCGCACCCTCACCGACACGGTGCGCCACTGGCGGGAATTTGCCCCGGGCCGGCTGCCCCTGCCCCACCCCTCCCCCCGCAACCGCCGCTGGCTGGCCAATAATCCCTGGTTCGAACGGGAAGAACTGCCGGCCCTGCGGGCACGAGTGCACCAGGTGCTGGGGCGGGGCTAACCCCGCTTCGGCAAAAATTGAGAGAGCAGGAAGAGGCTGGCGGCCACCACCACCACCGAGGGGCCGGCAGGGGTATCATGCAGCACCGAGAGCTGCAGCCCTCCCAGCACCGACAGCATGCCAAGGCCCATGGCGTAGAACGCCATCTGCTCAGGGGTGCGGCTGAAGCGGCGGGCGGTGGCGGCGGGGATGATCAGTAACGAGGTGATGATCAGCGCGCCAACGAACTTCATCGCCACCGCGATCAGCACACTGATCATCAGCAGCAACAGCAGTTTGAGCGCCTCGACCCGGACCCCTTCCACCCGCGCCAGCTCCTCGCTGACGGTGATCGACAGCAACTGGCTCCAGAAATGGCGCAGGATCAGCAGCAGCACCAGGCCACCGCCATAGATCCAAATCAGATCCAGCGGCTGAATCGCCAGCAGATCCCCGAACAGGTAGGCCATCAGATCGACCCGCACATTGTCCATGAACGCCAGTGCCACCAAACCGAGGGACAGGGCGGTATGGGCCAGGATGCCGAGCAGGGTGTCGGTGGCCAGCCAGCTGGCCCGCTGCAGGCTGGCCAGCAGTATCCCCAGCACCAGGCAGGCCACCAGCACCGCCAGGGTCAGATCGATCTGCAGCAGCAGGCCCAGCGCCACCCCCAGCAGGGAGGAATGGGCCAGGGTATCGCCGAAATAGGCCATACGCCGCCAGACCACGAAGCTGCCGAGCGGCCCGGCCAGCACGGCAATGCCCAGGCCGGCCAGCAGGGCGTAGAGCAAAAAGCTATCCCACATGGCGCACGTCTCCGTGATGTTCATCGTCGCAATGATGATGGTGGGTGTAGACCGCCAGTTGGGCCAGTTCGGGACGGCCAAACAGGCGGGCGAACTCCGGATGGCGAGCCACGTGCTCCGGCTCGCCGTGGCAGCAGATATGCTGGTTCAGGCAAATCACCCTGTGGGTACTGGCCATCACCAGGTGCAAATCGTGGGACACCATCAGCACGCCGCAGTGAAGCTGGTCGCTGAGCTGCTTGATCAGCGCATAGAGTTCGGTCTGGCCGTGTACATCCACCCCCTGGGCCGGCTCGTCCAGGATCAGCAGCTCCGGCTCCATCATCAGGGCCCGGGCCAGCAGGATGCGCTGCATCTCGCCGCCGGACAGGGCCTGCATGGCCCGCTCGGCCAGTCGTTCCGCCCCGACCCGGGACAGCGCCTGGGCCACCGTCAGCCGGCGCCCGTGGGACAGGCTCAGAAAGCGGGCCACGGTCAGCGGCAACACCGGATCCAGGTGCAGTTTCTGCGGCACATAGCCGATGCGCAGCCCGGGCTTGCGCCAGAGCTGGCCGGAGCTGGCCGCGCGCAGCTGCAGCACCAGCTTGATCAGCGAGCTCTTGCCGGCGCCATTGGGGCCGACGATGGTCAGGATCTCCCCCCGGTTCAGGCTGAACGAGATCTGCTCCAGGATCACATTACCGTCGGCCTCCAGGCCGACGTCCGTCAACTCCACCAGCTTGCTCATGCCCTCAGCGCCTTTACAATTTCATTTGTAATATTATAACATTGCCAGCTTACCAAACTCCAGAACCGAATCGAGCGGATCCTGCCCATGAGACCCTTACTGTTGCTGATGCTGACCTTGCTGCTGAGCAGCCAGGCCCGCGCCCTGGACGT
This sequence comes from Zobellella endophytica, assembly GCF_003012775.1. Classification (GTDB taxonomy): domain Bacteria; phylum Pseudomonadota; class Gammaproteobacteria; order Enterobacterales; family Aeromonadaceae; genus Oceanimonas; species Oceanimonas endophytica. The sequence continues at coordinate 87,668 of NZ_PXYG01000007.1, forward strand.
GTTGACCACGATAAAACCCCTGCAATTGATCGCCGCCGCCATCACCGAGGGCGGCGAGCCTCCCGGGCTGCTGCTTGCCCCCGGCACCTCCCCTCACGACTACGCCCTCAGGCCTTCCGACCTACGCCGGATCGGTCAGGCGGATCTGGTGATGTGGATCGGCCCCGAGATGGAAGGATTTCTGACCCCGCTGCTCGGCGACAAGGGTAACAACCTGGCGTTGCTGGCCCTGATCGAGCCGGAAGAACAGGACCATCATCACCAGGATCACGACGGTCACGACGGTCACGACGGTCACGACGGTCACGACGGTCACGACGGTCACGACGGTCACGACGGTCACGACGGTCACGACGGTCACGACGGTCACGACGGTCACGACGGTCACGACGGTCATCATACCGATAAAATCGCGATCGGAAACCATGATGACGCGCACGGGCACGACCACGATCATCGGGGCCGCGACCCCCATATCTGGCTGGATCCCCATCACGGCGCCCGTATCGCCGTCCTGCTGGCCGCGCGCCTGAGCGAGTTGGATCCGGCCAATGCCGAACGATACCAACGCAACCTGGCCGCCTTCCAGGCAAAACTGGCGCAGACGGATCAGGAGGTGGCGGCCCGTCTGGCCCCTGCCCGCGGCAAGGGTTACTTCGTGTTCCACGACGCCTATGGTTACTGGGAAGAACACTACCGGCTGCCGTCCCGCGGTTACTTTACCGTCAACCCGGAGCGGGCGCCCGGCGCCCAGACCGTTAGCCGAATCCATCAGGCGCTGAAAGCGGAGCAGGCCGAGTGCGTGTTCGCCGAGCCCCAGTTCCGCCCGGCGGTATTGGAAGCGGTGGTCCGCAATACCCCGGCGCGCATCGGGGTGCTTGACCCGCTGGCCGCCGATATCGAGGCCGGCCCTGGCGGATATTTCGAGTTCATGCGGCAGACGGCCGAGGCCATGGCCGTATGTTTACTCAATGAATCATAAAAATTTGAAATTAAATTTGGTATAGTGTGGAACTTTCGTATCAAGCGATGCACTAACCATGGTGGCCCGCCTGTGCGGGCCATTTTGTGATAAGACGTCGGCCGCTTTATTATCTTTGGATCCATACAGGGAAGGATAGAGCGGTTTTTGCATGCATAGTTTAGCAACCAACAGGCACAGGTAATCCGGATGAATCCTCTCCGCCCGATACAAACTAAACTGCAGGGAATGCCTACTCCACTACCCAAGCGGCACTTATACGGTATTATCCTCCTGAGCGGCCTGACCCTGACCACGGCGGTGATGATGCCCTCACCCGGCGAACTGATCGAACAGCCGGTCAGGATCAGCATCCCGGCCAGCCTGAACCTGCCGAAAGAACCCAAGTCACAGGTCGGCAACACCGAATTCTACACCCTGCCCCATGATGAGATCGGCCCGGTAGAGCCGGTCGACGCACTGGACGTGATCGCCGCCGGCGAACCCGAGTGGCAGGAATATGTGGTGCAGCGCGGCGATACCCTGAGCACCATCTTCAACGGCCTGGGCCTGCCCCTGGCCACCATGTACAAGCTGCTCGAAGCCGATAAAGAGCGCACCCTCGACGGCCTCAAGCCCGGCCAGACCCTGTCCCTGCTGATCGATGAAGACAACCTGCTGCAGGAGTTCAAGATGCAGCAGGATGTGCTGCATACCCGCATATTCAGCCGTTCCGGCGAAAACTACCAGAGCAGCCTGAAAACGGAAGAAAGCAACTGGGAAACCCGCTCCCTGCGCGGCGTGATCAACGGCAGCTTCTACATCAGCGCCCGGGATGCCGGCCTCTCTCCCAGCCAGATCCAGCGGGTCGCCAACCTGTTCCAGTGGCAACTGAACTTTGCCCGGGACCTGCGCCAGGGCGACAGTTTCAAGGTACTGGTGCAACGGGAGTTCGTCGACGGCCAGAGCACCGGCAAGTCCGAGCTGCAGGCGGTGGAGATCACCAACAAGGGCAGGAGCTACCAGGTGTTCCGCCACGAAGACGGCAACTTCTACAACGAAAAAGGCGAAAGCCTGGAACGTGGTTTCGTGCGCATTCCGCTGGAGCGCAACATGCGCATCAGCTCCAACTTCAACCTGAACCGCAAGCACCCGGTCACCGGCCGGGTTCAGCCCCATAACGGCACCGATTTCGCCGTGCCCACCGGCACCCCGGTGCTGGCTCCGGGGGACGGCGTGGTGGTCAAGGCCGTCCGTCACGCCCTGGCCGGCAATTACCTGGTGATCCGGCACGGCCGCCAGTACACCACCCGTTTCCTGCACCTCAGCCGCTTCCTGGTGAAGAAAGGCGATACCGTGCGTCGGGGCCAGCGTATCGCCCTGTCCGGCAATACCGGCCGCTCCACCGGCCCACACCTGCACTACGAGTTCCACGTCAACAACCGGCCGGTGGATCCCATGCAGGTCAAGCTGCCGATGGCCGAAGGCCTGAGCGGCGCCGAACACCGTGCCTTCCTGGCCAGGGTGGAGCAGTACAAGCGGGAGTTCGCCGGCTAAGCACCGGCCATCGCCATCAAAAAAGCGCCCGAGGGCGCTTTTTTTTGTTTCAACAGTCTGCTGCTGAAGCTCAGCCCTGGTGGTAGGGCCGGGACAGCCGGTGTACCACGTCGATAAAGGCGCCGGCGTGCTCCGGATCCACGTCCAGGTGGATGCCGTGGCCCAGGTTGAACACATGGCCGGAGCCCTGGCCGAAGCCTTCCAGTATGGTCGCCACTTCCTGCTCGATGCGGGGAATGGGGGCGTAGAGCATGGAGGGATCCATATTGCCCTGCAGCGCCACCTGGTCACCGACCCGGCGCCTGGCATCGGCGATGTTGATGGTCCAGTCCAGACCCACGGCGTCGCAACCGGTGGCGGCGATGGCTTCCAGCCACTGGCCGCCGTTCTTGGTGAACAGGGTCACCGGCACCCGGCGGCCCTCGCTTTCCCGCACCAGGCCGTCGACGATCTTGGCCATGTACTGCAGCGAGAAGTCGTTGTAGTCGCGCGGCGTCAGTACCCCGCCCCAGGTGTCGAAGATCATCAGCGACTGGGCGCCGGCGGCCACCTGGGCGTTGAGGTAACTGGTGACGCTGTCGGCCAGCTTGTCGAGCAGCAGGTGCAGGGCCTGCGGCTCGGCGTACATCATCTTCTTGATCCTGGTGAAGGCCTTGGAGCTGCCACCTTCCACCATGTAGGTGGCCAGGGTCCAGGGGCTGCCGGAAAAGCCGATCAGCGGCACCTCGCCCTTCAGCTCGCGGCGGATGGTGCGCACCGCGTTCATCACGTAGCCGAGTTCCTGCTCCGGATCGGGCACGCCGATCTTCTGCACATCGGCCAGGGAGGCGACCGGCCGCTCGAATTTGGGGCCTTCGCCCGCTTCGAAATAGAGGCCCAGGCCCATGGCATCTGGAATGGTGAGGATGTCGGAGAACAGGATGGCCGCGTCCAGCGGGAAACGGCGCAGCGGCTGCAGGGTCACCTCGCAGGCCAGTTCGGCGTTCTTGCACAGCGACATGAAGTCGCCGGCCTGGGCTCGGGTGGCCTTGTACTCGGGCAGGTAGCGGCCGGCCTGGCGCATCATCCATACCGGGGTGTAGTCCACCGGCTGGCGTAAAAGGGCACGTAAGTAGCGATCATTCTTGAGTGTGTTCATCCCGTCGTTCCGGATCAGGTGGCAAATTGGCGCTATTGTACCACCACAGCGCGGGGAACAGAAAAAAGTGCTCACCGCCGCTCTCCTCTCCCGCGCAGGGCAGAGAATAAGGAACTAACACGCAACTTGAGACTCGGCCTATTGACCACCGGGCATCTTTTCTTTACTTATACTCTATCACTACCTGTCCCAGGCAGCCCATGGAGGGAATCATGCTCCGGAAAATGGAACAAACCAAAGCGCAACTGGCGGGAAAACACCACGCCCTGGATGCGTTTATCAATGCTCGTCAGAACCTGCTGGTTGAATACATCCGGCTCTCCACCAACAAGAAAGCCCTGCCCACCCAGGCCGAACTCGATGAATTCTGCGGCCAGTTGGTCGATTATGTCTCAGCCGGCCACTTTGAAATCTATGATTATGTGGTGGCCGCCTTCGAGGCGACCCGGGGCAATTCCCGAATTCTGGCCGAGCGAATTTATCCGCGTATCAAGCAGAACACCGACGAGGCGCTGAATTTCCACGATAAATATACCCAGGCCGATGATGACACCATGATGGAGCTGGACCGGGATCTCAATCATCTGGGGGAAGTGCTGGAAGAGCGCTTCGAACTGGAAGACAGGCTGGTTTCGGCACTCGATCTGGTGGATCGGCTGGATACCGGCCAACCCGCCTGAACAGGAGCATGTTATGGCTGAGCGCAGACTGTTTTCCCGCATCGACTTCAAGGCCAAGGCTTGGCTGGTCGATGGCGCCGGCCATCATCACCACGTGCTGATCCGCGATCTGTCGCTGCACGGTGTGCTGGCGGCGGTGGCCGAGGACTGGCCCGGGCAAAGCGGCGATCGGTTCGAACTGCAGCTGGATCTCGACAGCCATGGCCACCATATCATCATGCAGACCTGCCAGCGCCATCACCACCATGACTGTATCGGCCTGGAATGCCTGCGTATCGATATCGACAGCGCCGGCTACCTGCGCCGGCTGGTGGAGCTGAACCTGGGCGACGACCAGCTGCTGCAGCGTCAGCTCGCCCAGTTGGTGGCCGAGGACTAAAGCGCCGCCAGCGCTTCATCCAGCTTTTTGACGGCGATCACGTCCATCCCTGCCGGCGGCTGCTTGGGCCGGTTGGCCCAGGGCACGATGGCGCGGGTAAAGCCGTGCTTGGCCGCTTCCATCAGCCGCTCCTGACCCGAAGCCACCGGCCGGATCTCGCCGGACAGCCCCACCTCCCCGAACACCACCAGCTCTTTCGGCAGCGGCCGGTCGCGAAAGCTCGACACCAGCGCCAGCAGCAGCGCCAGGTCGGCGCCGGTATCCTCGACCCGCACCCCGCCCACCACGTTGACGAACACATCCTGGTCCGCCATCTGCATGCCGCCGTGGCGGTGCAGCACCGCCAGCAGCAGCGCCAGCCGGTTGTGCTCCAGGCCCACCGTCACCCGGCGCGGATTGGCCAGCTGGGAGTAATCCACCAGCGCCTGCAGCTCTACCAGCAGCGGCCGGGTGCCCTCCCAGATCACCATTACCACCGAGCCGGTGGTCTGCTCCTCGCCCCGGCTGAGGAAGATGGCGGAGGGGTTGCTCACTTCCTTCATGCCGGTCTCGGTCATAGCGAACACCCCCAGTTCGTTTACCGCGCCGAAGCGGTTCTTGTGGCTGCGCAGGGTACGGAAACGGCTGTCGGTGGCGCCGTCGAGCAGCACCGAGCAGTCGATGCAGTGCTCCAGCACCTTGGGCCCCGCCAGGGTGCCGTCCTTGGTGACATGGCCCACCATCAGGATCACCACCCCTTGCTGCTTGGCGAAGCGGGTCAGTTGGGCCGCCGCCTCCCGCACCTGGGATACCGATCCCGGCGCCGACTGCACTTCGGCCACGTGCATCACCTGGATGGAGTCGATCACCATCACCGCCGGCCGTTCTTCCCGGGCGATATGGCAGATCTGCTCGACCCCGGTTTCCGACAGCATGCGCAGTTGGTCGTTGGGCAACCCCAGCCGCTGCGCCCGCATCGCCACCTGCTGCAGGGATTCCTCCCCGGTCACGTACAGGGTTTTCATCCGCCCCGCCAGGCCGCACATCACCTGCAGCAGTAGGGTGCTCTTGCCCGCCCCCGGGTTGCCGCCGATCAGGATGGCCGAGCCGGGCACCAGGCCGCCGCCCAGCACCCGATCCAGCTCCCTGAAGCCGCTGCCGATGCGGGGGATCTCGGTCAGGGCAATCTCGCTCAGGGTCTGCACCTTGTTGTCCTGCACGCCCGCATAGCCGGCGAAGCGGCTGTTGCGGCTGGCTGCGGTCGCCGGCGCCAGGCGGATTTCGGTGATGGTATTCCACTCCCTGCACTCGGAACACTGCCCCTGCCAGCGGGGAAATTCGGCGCCGCACTCGCCGCAGACGAAGGCGGTTTTGGACTTGGCCATGCTGTCTCACTCATTCATTGACGAGCTGTTATACTGGACCAAGTTTTTGGCTCACTCAACCGAAAGGCAAGATGGACCTAAGCCCCTACAAAGCCCTGCTCAACAAACTGGTTCCCCTCAGCTATCACCAGGATCCGGACGCCCTGCTGGAACAGCTGCTGCCCGACGCCGATGCCAACACCCGTTTTCAGTTGCAAGCGGAAGTCCGCCGGCTCACCAGCCCCTGTCTGCGGGTGCTGGATTTGCGCAGCCTGTTTCCGGAGCAGTGCCGGCCGTTCCGCCACCAGGGGCTGGATCATCTGTTGCCGCCGGCCCTGGCGGCCCGTTTCACCAGCATGCTGGCCGACTACAACGGCGAATACACCCGCGGCCTGTATGAAGCGCTGATCGCCGAGCTGGCGGCCCTGCGCAAGCAGCCGTCGATGTTCAACACCCTGCCCTGGCACCTGCCGACCCTCGGCACCCGGCGCAAGGAAAACCGGTTGCGCTTCGTCACGCCCCTGGAGTTGCACCTCGGCGAGCAGCGGCTCAGGGCCAATAGCCTGGATATCTCGGTCCATGGCCTGCTGGCACAGACGCCCCGGCCGGTGACCTTGCCTGAACAGGTGGGGGTTGCCTTTCCCGAACTGGCCAAAACCCCCGGGCTGGCCTGCCTCGCCTCGCCCAGGCACTACCGGCTCAGCCAGGACGAGGGCGGCACCCGGCTCAAGTTGCACCGGCAGGAGCCGGACTCGGAGTGGGATCAGGCCCTGACCCGCTTTATCGAGCAGAGCCGGCCCCGTTACGGAATGGATGCGGAAGACCTCTACGACACGGCCCTGGCCCAGTGCTGGGGCCAGGCCCTGCTCGAAACCAGCCTCAGCCTGTCGCTGTTTTTTGATGCCAGGGGCGCCCTGCAGGAAGTGCTGGCCAACCGCCACGGCAACAAGCTGCTGGCCCACTGGCAGCAACAGCAGCCGGGCGATCTGCTGGCCACCCTGCTCAGCCCGGAGCGGGTGCTGCAGCTGAGTTGCCGTCCCCGGGAGCCCCGGCTGCTGTACAGCTTCTGTCACCAGGGCAAGAGCCAACCCTATTACTTTGTGGCCGATCAATACGAGCTGGAACGGCAGCAGGCCTGCTCGGCATTCGTGAACGAGGGGCTCAGGGCCGGCACCCTGCGCAGCTATTATCTCAGCATCCGGGAGCTGAACTTCACCGATCAGGCGATTGAAGCGCTCGATCACCAGGGGTCGAAACGGCTGCAGCGGCTGGCCTGGCACATCTGGCTGACGCCCCTGCCCGAACTGCCGCCGCCGGTGGACGACGGGGGCGGGCTGCAACAGCTGGCGCCCTTTCTGCGCCAGGCCCGGCCGCAGCCGGTGCAGTGCATCGCCCTCAGCCGGCAGGCTTCCAAACGGCAGGAGCCGCGCTTCCGCCACCAGACCGCGATCACCCTGAAACTGGCCGGGCGGGAGCTCGAAGGACACACCGACGACATCTCGGCCAGCGGCCTGAAGATTACCCTGCCCGCGGCCGAGCGCCTCGACCTGCCCTGCCTGGTCGGCATCAGCCTGACCGAGCTGGGCAAGCGCAGCCGGCAGTGGAAACTGCACGAACTGCCCTACCGGGTGGTGAACCAGAGCGGCGACGGCAAAGTGTTGCACCTGCATATCGAGGGGCCCGCCCAGTCTCATCCGGGGTTTCAGTTTTTCTCGGCCCTGCTCGAGCAGAACCAGGACAAGCTGCGCGCCCGTCCCGACAGCCACCACCGGCCGGCCTGGCTGATGTGGCTCTGCCGCCAGGCGCTGCAGCAACCCCCCTCACCGGCTTTCATCCTGGGCCGCAACGATGCCGGCTTCTACGTGCAGGGCGCCGTCGCCTGCCTGGCCCAGCGCGAACTGATGGCCTTCCTGTCCAACGAATACCAGCAGGCCCATTTCAGCCGGCTGGTCTCGCGCCAGTTGCTGCAATCCATGATCACCACCCTGCACAGGCCCGACGGCAAGAGCCACCTGACCCTGGAGATATGGACGGCGGAGTCCGCCGACGACGGCAAGCGCTGGCTGCTGCTCAATCCGGACCCGGGCCGGCGGCGGTTTCTGCTCGATCCGACCCGGGCCAGGGGGCTGCGCGTCAGCCTGCTGCTCCTCAACCGGCTGCAGTTGCGGCAGCTCGATTACTTCGTCCCGGAATGGGAAGATCTGACCCGGGCGGCGCTGCACAAGACCCAGCAGCTGGAGCAGCAGCTGGCCGAACTGGCCGCCCTGTGCCAGATCTTCGATATCACCGACCTGGTACGCCGGCGGCAACGCCTCAGTGTGCCTGCACCAGGCCGAGCACCCCTTCCAGACTCAGCCGGTTAATACAGACCGGGGCCTGTTCCTGCACCAGCGGCTTGGCATGCAGCGCCACGCCCAGGCCGGCCTGGGCCAGCATCAGCAGATCGTTGGCGCCGTCGCCGATGGCCACGGTCTGGCCGATGGGAATGTTGTGCTCGTGGGCCAGGTTGACCAGGATATTGGCCTTGGCTTCGGCATCGACGATGGCCCCCAGCACCTCGCCGGTGAGCCGACCGTCGCGGATCTCCAGGGTATTGGCAAAGGCCGCGTCCAGCCCCAGCTGCTGTTGCAGGTGGCAGACGAAGGGGGTAAAACCGCCGGAGGCGATGGCCACCTTCCAGCCCAGCTCCTGTAGCCCGGTGACCAGGGTGGTCAATCCCGGCATCAGCGGCATGCGCCCGATCACCTGGTCGATGATGGCCGCGTCGGCTCCGGCCAGGGCCTTGACCCGACGGCGCAGGCTTTCGGAAAAAGGCAACGCCCCTTCCATCGCCGCCCGGGTGATGGCGGCGACTTCGTCACCCACCCCGGCCAGGCGGGCGATCTCGTCTATGCACTCGATCTGGATGGCGGTGGAGTCCATGTCCATCAGCACCAGTCCCGGCTCGCCCGCCGTGGGCAGGGCCGGTACGCAGGCCAGATCCCAGTCGTCGGCCACGGCCTGCAGCCGGGCTTTGAGTGCGGGGCTCCAGGCGGAAAGAGACAGGCACAGCAGATCCCGCTCGGCGATCCGTTTGACCGCCGACAGCTCCACCTCTACCTGCTCGGCCGCCAGTATCGGCAGGCTCCGGGCCAGGGCCGCCTTGTCCAGTCGCTCCGCCAGCAGCACCAGTTGCCCCGCGGGGGACGGGAGCCGCCCCGCAACGAAGCGGCCTTCCCGCCACAAGCAGGGACCTTCAGCCAGCAGAGAGGCCCATTCCTGGACCCGTTCGGGTAATGTATCCATCGACATCGCCACTCGTTTATCCTTGTATCACAACAAAAACCGGCGCTCAGGGTAGCGTATTGCTTTTTCGCCAGGCAAGGGACAATATTGGCCGTCGTTCCAAAACCAAGATGGCCGTGATGTTCCGACCCCTGATAATGCTGCTGTTCCCGGCGTCGCTCCTGCTCGCCGCGGGCTGGCAACTGGTGCAACTGACCGAGCTTGGCCAACGCTGGCAGAGCCTGCCCCAACGCCACGCGGCCGCCCCCCTGGCCGACTACGCCGAGCTCCAGGCGGTGCGCGCCCTCACCACCGAAGATACCGAAACCCAGCAACAACTGGTGGATGAACTGGCCGCCGCCGGCCTGGTGCTATCGGCCCGGCTGTATGATGGCAAGGGCAAGCTGCTGGCCGCGTCCGGCGAGGTGGGCCAGCCGGCGTCGGAGCCCTATGTACGGGAGCTGTATCTGGACGACCGGCCGGTGGGGTTCTTGCGACTGGGGCTGGATGAGGCAACCCTGGCGGCGGAGCAGAGTCGAATCTGGGCGCAGCTGCGCCGTCACCTGGGCTGGCTGCTGCCGCTGTGTACCCTGCTGGGGGCGCTGTTGTGGTTCGGCCTCCACCGGTGGCAGCGGCGGATCGCCGGCAGGGGGGAGGCCGGGACGCCTCCCCCGGGGGAGGCGTCAGGCTGAGTCGCCCAGCAGCACCGACTCCAGCGCCACTTCCATCATGTCGTTAAAGCTGGTCTGGCGTTCGTCGGCGCTCAGCGCCTCGTGACGCAGTATATGATCGGACACGGTGCAGATGGTCAGGGCCCGGGCGCCGAACTCGGCGGCCACGCCGTACAGGCCCGCCGCCTCCATCTCCACCCCGAGGATGCCGTAGTCCTTCATCAACTGGAACAGATCCGCCTGGGGCGAGTAGAACAAGTCCGCCGAGAAGATGTTCCCTACCTTGACCAGTACGCCTTTGGCCCTGGCGGCCGCCACCGCGTTGGCCACCAGCTCGAAGTCGGCGATGGCGGCGAAGTCGTGATCCTTGAAGCGGATGCGGTTGACCTTGGAATCAGTGCTGGCGCCGAGGCCGATCACCACGTCGCGCAAGTTGACATCGTCGCGCACGGCGCCGCAGGAGCCGATACGGATCAGGGTAGTCACGTCGAACTCGGTGATCAGTTCCTTGGCGTAGATGGACACCGAAGGGATGCCCATGCCGTGGCCCATCACCGAAATCCGCCGGCCCTTGTAGCTGCCGGTGAAGCCGAGCATGTTGCGCACCTTGTTCACCAGCCTGACGTCGGACAGGAAGGTGTCGGCGATGTACTGGGCGCGCAGCGGGTCACCGGGCATCAGTACGGTATCGGCGAAATCGCCGCGTTCGGCGTTGATATGTGGAGTAGCCATAATATTCCTCGTTAATCTTGTCGGTTACATCAAAACTGCAATCATTTCTGCCGTCACTCCCACGCGGGAGCAGGGTCCATTTCAATCGACCAAAACGGCGGCCGTCACTCCCGCGCAGGCGGGAGTGACGGCTCCGGTGCTTATAAAAACGACTTGCCGTAATCCATCGGACTGGTGCCGAAATAGGCCGCCAGGGACTGGCCGATATCGGCGAAGGTCTCGCGCCCGCCCAGGGAGCCGGCCGCGAGGCCGCCACCGATACAGATCACCGGGATATGCTCGCGGGTGTGATCGGTGCCGGTCCAGGTCGGATCGCAGCCGTGGTCGGCGGTCATGATCAGCAGATCATCCGGCTGCATGATGGCCAGCAGCTCGGGCAGGCGGCGATCGAAGGCCTCCAGGGCGGCGGCGTAGCCGGCCACGTTGCGGCGGTGGCCGTAGCTGGAGTCGAAGTCGACGAAGTTGGTCATGACGATGGTGTCGTCGCCGGCCCGCTTCACCTCCGCCAGGGTGGCGTCGAACAGCTCGTCCAGACCATTGGCCTTGATCTTGCGGGTGATGCCGCAGTGGGCGTAGATGTCGGCGATCTTGCCGATCGACACCACCTCGCCGTTGTTCTCCTCCACCAGCTTCTGCAGCACGGTCGCGGCCGGCGGCGCTATGCTGTAGTCGCGGCGGTTGCCGGTGCGCGCGAAGTCGGCGGCGCTCCCGCCCAGGAACGGGCGGGCGATGACCCGGCCGATGTTGTAGGGCATCAGCAGCTCACGGGCCAGCTCGCACAACTCATAGAGCCGCTCCAGGCCGAAGCTCTCTTCGTGGCAGGCTATCTGGAACACCGAGTCCGCCGAGGTGTAGCAGATCGGCTTGCCGGTGCGCACATGCTCCTCGCCCAGCTGTTCGAGGATGGTGGTGCCGGAGGCGTGGCAGTTACCGAGAATGCCCGGCAGCCCGGCCTTCTCCACCAGTTCGTCGATAAGGGCCAGGGGGAAGCTGTTTTCAGTGTCGTGAAAGTAACCCCAGTCGAACAGCACCGGCACCCCGGCGATTTCCCAGTGGCCGGAGGGGGTATCCTTGCCGGAAGACAGCTCCCGGGCATAACCGTAGCTGCCGGTGACGTCGGCGGGCAGGGTCACCCCTTCGGCCACTTGGCCGGTGCTCTCCGCATGGGCGTGGAACAGGCCGAGCCGGCCCAGGTTGGGCAGCCGGAGCGGCCCCTGGCGGCCGTTGTCCGCCTCGCCCCGGGCACAGGCGGCGGCAATATGGCCCAGGGTGTCGGCGCCCTCGTCGCCGAACTGGGCGGCGTCGGGCGCGGCGCCGATGCCGAAGGAATCCAGTACCAGTACTATTGCGCGTTTCATTCTGCCTCCTGCTGACGGATCACGTCATAAATCATGTGGGGCGCCTCTTCCCGCTGCTCGCCCAGTATCATGGCGCGGCGGACCTGTTCGGCCGCGGCGGCATAGTCGTCTGCATTGCGGGCATGGACGATGGCCAGCTCGGTGCCGACCTCGACCCGCTCGCCGATGCCGGCGATGGCGGTCAGGCCGACACCGTGATCGATCACATCGTCCGACCGGCGGCGACCGCCGCCCAGGCCCACCACCGCCATGCCAATGTCGCGGGTGTCCATGTCGACGATATAGCCTTCCGCCTCGGCCAGCACCGGTTTGATAATCGGTGCTCTGGGCAGCCGGCGCTCGAAGCTGGTGAGGATATCGGCCGGGCCGCCGAGCCCGGCCACCATCCGCTCGAAGCGCTCGGCGGCGGTCCCTGAGCTGAGCGCGCCGTAGAGCTTGCCCCTGGCCTCGCTTTCGTCCTCGGCCAGGCGGCCCGCCAGCAGCATTTCCACCGCCAGCGCTTCGGTCACTTCATAGAGGCGGCCCTGACGGATCTCGCCTTTCAGCATGGCGATGGCCTCGGCCACTTCCACCGCGTTGCCGGCGCAACTGGCCAGCACCTGATTCATGTCGGTGAGCAGGGCCGAGGTGGAGGTGCCGGCGCCATTGGCCACGGTGACGATGGCCTCCGCCAGCTCCCGCGACGCCGACGCCGTGGGCATAAAGGCACCCGAACCCATCTTCACGTCCATCACCAGGGCGTCCAGGCCGCAGGCCAGCTTCTTGCCGAGGATGGAGGCGACGATCAGCGGAATGGACTCGACGGTGGCGGTCACGTCCCGCACCCCGTACAGCCGCTTGTCGGCGGTGGCCAGGCTGCCGGTCTGGCCGATGATGGCCACCCCCACCTCCTTCACCAGCCGGCGGAAGTCGGCGTTGGGGGGCATGATGTTATAGCCGGGAATCGACTCGAGCTTGTCCAGGGTGCCGCCGGTGTGGCCCAGGCCGCGGCCGGAGATCATCGGCACATGGGCGCCGCAGGCGGCCACCCAGGGCCCCAGCACCAAAGACACCAGATCCCCCACCCCGCCGGTGGAGTGCTTGTCCAGCACCGGGCCGTTGAGCCCCATGCCGGACCAGTCCAGCACCTCGCCCGAGTCGCGGATGCCGAGGGTCAGACCGATGCGCTCCTCGTCGTTCATGTCGTTGAAGAACACCGCCATGGCGAAGGCACCGATCTGGCACTCGGAGATGCTGCCGTCGGCGATGCCCCTGACGAAAAAGGCGATTTCCTCGGCGCTGAGCGCCTGGCCATCGCGCTTGTGGCGGATAATTTCCTGGGGCAGCATCAGTAGCCTCCTTCGGCGGCACCCTTGTCGCTTTCACCCAGGGTATGCAGCAAATTGGCCAGCAGGCTGGAGGCGCCGAAGCGGAAATGGGCGGGGCTAATCCAGTTGGAACCCATAATACTGGCGGCCAGTTGCAGGTATTGCCGGGCCTCTTCGGCGGTGCGCACACCGCCGGCGGGCTTGAAGCCGATGTCCCTGCCACTGTCGCGGATCACCTTGAGCATGATGTCGGCGGACTCCAGGGTCGCGTTGACCGGTACCTTGCCGGTGGAGGTCTTGATGAAGTCGGCGCCGCCCTCGATGGCGAGCTCGGAGGCACGCTTGATGAGCTGCGGCACCTTCAGCTCGCCGCTCTCGATGATCACCTTCAGCAATATCTCACCGCAGGCGGCCTTGCAGGCGCGTACCAGTTCGAGGCCGAGTTGTTCGTTGCCGGCCAGCAGGGCGCGATAAGGAAAGACCACGTCCACTTCGTCGGCGCCGTAGGCCACGGCGGCACGGGTTTCCCGCACGGCGATCTCGATGTCGTCGTTGCCGTGGGGGAAGTTGGTGACGGTGGCAATCTTCACCACCCCTTCCACCCCCAGGCCGCGCAGGGTCTTGCGGGCCACGGGAATGAAACGCGGGTAGATGCAGACGGCGGCGGTGTTGCCGGCCGGGGTCACCGCCTGTTGGCACAGGGCGATCACCCTGGCGTCGGTGTCGTCGTCGTTGAGGGTGGTCAGATCCATCAGGCCCAGGGCCTGGCGGGCTGCGGTGTGTATCTCTGTCATTTGCTTCTCCAGTCTTCACTAGGTGTGAACGAGCGGACTTGGTTCCTTGAAGACAGTTTAAATCCGTTTAACCGCAAATTAGGTGCCGCCTTACTCTGGTTCGGCGCCATCGGGATAAGGTCTCCCCACGCCAACACGCCGCAAAATTATGACACTCGCTGTTTCGGCCTGCTGCGAACATTCACTGGATGTTCGGTCAGGCCGAAATCGCTCGTCGCGGCGAGCAAGCTCGCCCCCTGTAGGCTCGACGACGGCGATATCGCGGCAACTGTCGACGGTTGGCTTAGGGGCCACCTTATCCCTCCCGGTTAGCCACCAGACCAGAGATAAGACCGCCTTATCGCTTTACAGTGCCGCCAAGGCCAGGAAGAAACCGGCGATGGTGGCGGACATCAGGTTGGACAGGGTGCCGGCCAGCACCGCCTTGAGGCCGAAGCGGGCGATGTCGTGGCGGCGGTTGGGCGCCATGCCGCCCAGGCCGCCGAGCAGGATGGCGACGGAGGACAGGTTGGCGAAGCCGCACAGGGCGAAGGAGATGATCGCCTTGGTGTGGTCGGACATGGCCTGGCCGGTGCCTTCCACCAGCAGTTCGTTGCTGAGGTAGGGGGCGAAGTTGATGTAGGCCACGAATTCGTTGACCACCAGCTTCTGGCCGATGAAGGAGCCGGCGATGGTGGCTTCTTCCCAGGGCACGCCCAGCAGGAAGGCCAGGGGCGAGAACAGCCAGCCGAGCAGCAGCTCCAGGCTCAGGTCGTCCATGCCGAACCAGTTGCCGAGGCCGCCCAGCATGCCGTTGATCAGCGCGATCAGGCCGATAAAGGCGAGCAGCATGGCGCCCACGTTCATCGCCAGGATCATGCCGGAGGTGGCGCCGGAGGCGGCGGCGTCGATGATGTTGGCGGGCCTTTCTTCGTCCGGCAGATCGGCGTCGGCCTGGGACTCGTCCACCTCGGGGGTGTCGGTCTCGGGCATGATCAGCTTGGCGAACAGCAGGCCGCCGGGGGCCGCCATGAAGGAGGCGGCGATCAGGTATTCCATCGGCACGCCCATGGAGGCGTAACCGGCCAGCACCGAGCCGGCCACCGAGGCCAGGCCGCCGCACATCACCGCGAACAGCTCGGAGTCGGTCATCTTGGAAATAAAGGGACGCACCACCAGCGGGGCTTCGGTCTGGCCGACGAAGATGTTGGCGGTGGCGGACATGGACTCGGTGCGCGAGGTGCCCAGTACCTTCTGCAGGGCGCCGCCCAGGATGCGGATGATCCACTGCATGATGCCCAGGTAGTAGAGCACGGCGATCAGCGAGGAGAAGAAGATGATCACCGGCAGCACCCGCAGGGCGAAGATAAAGCCGAGGCCGCTGGAGAAGGCGGCGTCGCCCACCAGGCCGCCGAACAGGAAGCCCATGCCGTCGTTGGCGTAGGAAATCACCTGGGACACGCCGGCGGAAATGGACTGCAGAATGTCCTTGCCCACCGGAACATAGAGCACGAAGGCACCCAGGCCGGCCTGGATGGCGAAGGCGCCGCCCACGGTACGAAACCGGATGGCGCCGCGGTTGCTCGAGAACAGTATGGCGATAAGGACCAGCGTCGCCATCCCCACCAGACTCATGATCAAAGTCATATATCTATCCTTCAATAACAGCTAAAACGGGAAACCCGACAATCATTGTCAGCTGGGCGGGATTATACGAGTTCGTTGACAACAGAATAGGAAAACAGCGGCAATAATCGAGCAAAAAGCCAATAAAATTATGGTTTTTAGAACGAAAACGTTTTTCTTGGCATGCGCTCAGGACCAGCCGAACAGCCGTTCGACATTGCGTTCCAGCTGCGCGGCCAGCGGCCCGGGTTGCTGGCCGCGCAGCTCGGCGAGCGCGGCCAGCACCAGCGGCAGCCGGGCGGGATGGTTGGGCTGGCCCTGAAAGCCGCACAGGGGCATGTCGGGCGCGTCGGTTTCCAGCACCAGCGCCTCCGCCGGCATGGCGGCCAGGGTGTGGCGGGTCTTGCTGGCCCTGGGATAGGTGATGGTGCCGCCCACCCCCAGGTGAATGCCGAGCGCCCAGAAGGCCCGGGCCTGCTGCAGGGAGCCGGAAAAACCGTGCACCACCCCGCCCACGGGCGGAAAACGGCGCAGCCATTTGAGCAGGGTATCGTGGGTCTTGTGGCTGTGCAGTATCACCGGCAGCGCCCGTTCCCGGGCCAGCCGCAGCTGGAACAGCAAGGCGGCTTCCTGCTCGGCCGGGGGCAGCGGGATGGTGCCATCCAGTCCCATCTCGCCCAGGGCGACACAGCGGTGATCGGCCTCGTCCAGGGCTTGTACCAGCCGTCCTTGCCAGTCGGCGGACGCCCGCTCCAGCCACCAGGGGTGCAGCCCCAGGGCGTAATGCATGCCCGCCAGCCGCGCGCAGAGCCCCGGCAGCCCCGGCCACTGGGCCTCTTCCACCCCGGGGATCACCAGCCGGTGCACGCCCAGCGCCTGCGCCCGTTGCCAGTGGCCGGGCCTGTCGTCGTCGAAGGCGGCAAAGTCGAAATGGCAGTGGCTGTCGGTCAGGCGCATGGGGCAACTCCCAGGAGGTCAGGTTTCAGCTTAACCGCTGGGCCGAAATAAAAAAGCCCCGGCGGCCGGCCGGGGCTTCAGGCGCCTTTAGTGTTCCCGGGTCTTGCGGAACTGGATGTCCGGGTAGCGTTCCTGGGTCAGGTTGAGGTTGACCATGGTGGGGGCGATGTAGCTCAGGTTGTCGCCGCCGTCGAGCGCCAGGTTGAGCGACATCTTGCGCTGGAACTCGTCCAGCTTCTTGGGATCCTTGCCGTACACCCAACGGGCGGTGGACACGTTCACCGCCTCGTACAGGGCGTCCACGTTGTATTCGGACTTGAGCCGGGCCACCACCACGTCGAACTGCAGCACGCCCACCGCACCCACGATCAGATCGTTGTTGTCGAGCGGGCGGAACACCTGCACCGCGCCTTCCTCGGAGAGCTGCACCAGGCCCTTGAGCAGTTGCTTCTGCTTGAGCGGGTCGCGCAGCCGGATGCGGCGGAACAGCTCGGGGGCGAAGTTGGGGATGCCGGAGAACTTGAGATCCTCGCCCTGGGTGAAGGTGTCGCCGATCTGGATGGTGCCGTGGTTGTGCAGGCCGATGATGTCGCCGGCGAAGGCTTCCTCCGCTCGCTCCCGGTCGCCGGCCATGAAGGTGACGGCGTCGGAGATGTTGACCAGCTTGCCCAGGCGCACGTGCTTCATCTTCATGCCCTGGCTGTACTTGCCGGACACGATGCGCATGAAGGCGATGCGGTCCCGGTGCTTGGGATCCATGTTGGCCTGGATCTTGAACACGAAGCCGGAGAACTTCTCTTCGCTCGCCTCCACCGCCCGCTCGTGGGTCTGCCGCGGCATCGGCGCCGGCGCCCATTCGGTGAGGCCGTCGAGCATGTGGTCGACACCGAAGTTGCCGAGCGCGGTGCCGAAGAACACCGGGGTCAGTTCGCCGGACAGGAACAGCTCCCGGTCGAACTCGTGGGAGGCGCCCATCACCAGCTCCAGCTCCTCGCGCAGCTGGGCGGCGAAGTCGTCGCCGATGGCCTGGTCCAGCTCCGGGTTGTCCAGGCCCTTGACGATGCGCAACTCCTGGATGGTGTGGCCCTGGCCGGACTGGTAGAGGATGGTCTCGTCCCGGTGCAGGTGGTAGACCCCCTTGAACAGCTTGCCGCTGCCGATGGGCCAGGTGACCGGGGCGCACATGATGTTGAGCTCGGTTTCCACCTCGTCCAGCAGCTCCATGGGATCGCGGATGTCCCGGTCCAGCTTGTTCATGAAGGTGACGATGGGGGTGTCGCGCAGCCGGGTCACTTCCATCAGCTTGCGGGTGCGGTCTTCCACGCCCTTGGCGGCGTCGATCACCATCAGGCAGGAGTCCACCGCGGTCAGGGTGCGGTAGGTGTCCTCCGAGAAGTCTTCGTGGCCGGGGGTGTCGAGCAGGTTGACCAGGCGGTCGTTGTAGGGGAACTGCATCACCGAGGTGGTGACCGAGATGCCCCGCTCTTTTTCCATCTCCATCCAGTCGGACTTGGCGTGCTGGCTGGAGCCCCGGCCCTTGACGGTGCCGGCGGTCTGGATGGCGCGCCCGTGCAGCAGCACTTTTTCGGTGATGGTGGTCTTACCCGCGTCCGGGTGCGAGATGATGGCGAAAGTGCGGCGCTTGGCCACTTCCTGCTGGAATGGTGATGACATGGTCGGCGATCTTCTACTTTGATGAAGGAGCGAAAAGCGCGCTGGCGCCCTTCGCTCGATGAGCGACAGAGATAACGGCGCCTATTGTCCCCGATCCGCGCCGGATCCTCAATCGGCAGATCGCATGCCGCCGCCCTTCGCTCAGCCGCGGGCCCGGCGCACGTTGATCAGCATGGGGCTGCCGTTGACCGGATCCGGAATAATGTCGCAGTCCACCCCGTAGAGCCGGCGGACCAGCCCGGCGGTCAGGATCTCGCCCGGGGCGCCGCGCGCCATGATGCGGCCGTCGCGCATCGCGATCAGCTGATCCGCATAACGGCAGGCGCTGGCCAGATCGTGCACCACCATCGCCACCGTCTTGCCCCGGGCCGCCAGGGTACGGATCAGCTCGAAGATTTCGATCTGGTGGCCGAGGTCCAGCGCCGAGGTTGGCTCGTCGAGCAGCAGCAGCGGCGTCGACTGGGCAATCGCCATCGCGATCCAGGCGCGCTGGCGCTGGCCGCCGGACAGTTGATCCAGCACCCGCTGCTCCAACCCCCGCAGATCGGCGGCGTCCAGCGCCCGGGCCACGGCGGCCCTGTCCTCGCTCGACCACTGGCGCAGCCAGCCCTGGTGGGGCTGGCGGCCGAAGCGTACCAGATCCTCCACCGTCATCCCTTCCGGAGCCGAGGTGTCCTGGGGCAGCAGGGCCAGCCGCCGGGCCACTTCCCGCGCCGGCTGGCGGTGGATCTCGGTCCCGTCGAGCAGAATGCTGCCGCCCAGGGGGCGCAGCACCCGCGCCAGTGCATTCAGCAGGGTCGACTTGCCGCAGCCGTTGGGGCCGACGATGGCGGTGACCTGGCCGGGCTCGAGCCGCAGATCCAGCCCGTCGATGATCACCTGGCGGTCGTGGGCCACCACCAGTTCCCGCGCTTCCAGCGGTGCCGTCGGCCGGAGCGGGGAAAGCGGTAGCGTTGAGGTAACAGCATTCATGGCTGACTCCTGGAGGAAGGGTGCAAAAGCATCCACAGCAGATAGGGACTGCCGGCCACGGCGGTGACGATGCCCACCGGGATCTCCAGCGGCGCCAGCAACAGCCGGCCAAGCAGATCCGCCAGCAGCATGATCAGGGCGCCGGCCAGGGCCGAGGCCAGCAGCGGCACGCCCCGGTGACGGCAGAGCAGGCGGGCGATTTCCGGGCCGAGCAGGGCCACCAGCCCCACCGGTCCCGCCACCGCCACCGCCAGCCCGGTCAGCAACACCGACAGCGCCAGCCCCTGGCGGCGCACCCGCCGCAGGCTCACGCCCAGCCCGATGCTGACCGGATCCGCCAGCTGCACCAGCTGCAGGGTCCGCGCCAGCCGCAGCGACAGGGCCAGTCCGACGACAAGCCCGACGCCGAGCAACAGGGTCGCCCCGGGGCTGCGTCCGTTCAGGCTGCCGACCGTCCATGGAAAGGCGGCGTTGGCCAGGTCGATGGCGACCCGGCTGAGCATCAGCTGGGTAACGGCGCCGGCGATGGCGCCGATACCCAGCCCGGCGATGATAAAACGGTACCCGCGGGTGCCGCTGCCCCCGGCCAGGCCGAAGGCCAGCACGGTGGCGGTGGTGGCGCCGACCAGCGACATGGCGGGCGGCGCCAGGGCGATGCCGGTGCCCACCACCGAGGCCACCGCGAAGGCGGTGGCCGCGTTGTCGATGCCGATGATGCCCGGGGTGGCCAGGCGGTTGCGCGCCAGCGTCTGCATCAGGCACCCCGACAGCGCGAAGGCCGCGCCGGTGGCGATGCCGGCCAGCACCCGCTGCAGCCGCAGCTCCCGCACCACCAGCTGGTGCAGCGCCGGCCCCTCGCCCCAGAGGGCGTGCCAGACCTCGGCCGGGCCCAGGCGCACGCTGCCCAGCCCCAGCGCCGCCGTGGCGACCAGCGCCAGCAGCAGCAACAGCAGCAGGTTGACCGTGAGGGCACGACGGGGGAGCAGCAGGCTCAGCTCCCGCCCGCCCCAGCGGGTGGCCAGCAGCCAGTAGCCGGCGGGCATCGGCAGGCCGGCGGCCGGCGCCTTGGGATGGTGCGCGTTCATTCGTCGTCCTCGTTACAGCATGGGCAGGCGGCGGCCGCGCACGATCAGCAGCAATACCGGGGCGCCGATCAGGGCGGTCAGCACCCCCAGCGGCAGCTCGGCCGGCGCCGCGATCAGCCGCGACAGGGTATCGGCGCCGATCACCATGATCGGCCCGAGCGGCAGGCAGAGCCAGAGGGTGCGGCGGATATCGGGCCCGGCCAGGGCGCGGGCGACGAAGGGCACCACCAGCCCGACAAAGATGATGGGGCCGGCCACGGCGGTGGCCGAGCCGACCAGCAGGGCGACGATCACCACCGCCAGCAGCCGTATCCGGCCCGGATGGTGCCCGAGTCCCCGGGCCACCCGCTCACCGAGCGCCAGGGCCGCCAGCGGCCGCACGATCAGCAGCGTCAGCACCAGCGCCAGCAACAGCGAAGGCAGGATCTGGCCCAGTTGCGCCAGATCACGCCCGGCCACGCTGCCGGTGATCCAGAAGCGGATCTCGTCGGCGCTGCGCTGATCGAACATCAGCAGCAGCGAGGTCAGGGCCAGCAGCAGGCTGCTCAACGTCGCCCCGGCCAGCACCAGGCGGATGGGGTCGTTGCCGACCCCCTGCAGCCGGGCCGCGCTCAGTACCAGCAGGCAGCCGGCCAGGGCCCCGAGCTGGGCGACATGCACCGTCAGCGTGGCGGCGCTGGCTCCGAACAGCAACGCCAGGGTCACCGCGAAGCCGCTGCCGGCGCTGACCCCGAGCAGCCCGGGCTCCGCCAACGGATTGCGCGCCAGGGTCTGCATCAGCGCCCCGGCGCCCCCCAGCGCGATCCCGACCACCAGCCCGACCAGGGTGCGCGGCGCGCGCAGCTGCGCCACCACGAACCGAGCCTCGTCGGTACCGGCTCCGAACAGCGCCGCCAGCGCCTGCCGCGGGCTGATGTCACCGGCGCCGAACAGCAGGCTGGCCAGGCACACCGCCAGCAGCAGCATTCCCGTGGCCAGCAGCAACGCCGGCAGGCCGCGCCGGGAGGAGAGGTCCGCCATCCGCGTCAGGGCTCCAGGCTCGCCAGTACCGCCTCGATGTCATCGAGGATGGCATCCGCCGCCAGCGGGCCGCTGGCACTGGTCCAGAGCTGGCCGTCCACCGGCACCACGTGCTGCTGCCGGACCACCTGCAGGCGGGAGAATGCCGGGGACTGCTCGGCGGCCGCCAGGGCTTCGCGGCCGTCGCTGTTCAGGGTGGCCAGAAACAGCCAGTCGCCGTCGATCAGCGCCAGGTTCTCCTGGCTCAGCGGCGAGCTGTGCGGACGCCCCGGCTTGATGATGCCGGCGTCCCGCACCTCGAAGCCGACCACCTGCAGCAGGCTGGCCGAAAACAGCCCGGGCGACATCAGCAACGGGCCCTGGGGCATCCAGCGTGCCAGCGAGGTCTTGCGCGCCTCGGCCGGCTGCAGCGCATCGAAGCGCGCCTTCAGACTGGTGGCGCGCTCATCGACCCGCGCGATCACCTGCTCCAACTCGGCCTCGCGGTTCAGGGCCCGGGCGAAGAAGCGCGCTTCCCGCTTCCAGCTGTCTGGCTGGTACATTTCCACATCCGGCACCAGGGTCGGCGCCACCGCCGACAGCAGCCGGTACTGCTCTTCGGTCAGGGTCGAGGCGGCCAGGATCAGATCCGGCTGCAACGCGATCACCGCCTCCAGGTTGGTTTCACGGGGGCCGCCGACGATGGCGATGTCGCCGACCCGCTGCTGCATGTAGCTGGCGACGCCCTCGCCGCCGCGGGTGATGATGGCACCGAGCGGGGCCAGGCCGACCGCGTGGGCGGTGTCGAGCGCCCCTTCATACAGGGTCACCACCCGCTCCACCTCGCCGTCGATGGCGACGGCGCCGTATTTGGTGTCGAGGGTGCGAACCTCGGCCAGGGCCTGCTGTTGCCACAGCAGCGCGCCCAGCACCAGCGCCGCCGCCCTGAGGGTGCGCGCGGCGGGCCCGAATGAAATTCCTGACATGGTGTTTCTCCAACGATGTGTGGCGAGCGGATAGCGCCCGGATAGGTGCCTCTTGCCGCGAACGGTCGCGGCGCCCACGAAAGCGGTAATGATAATGGTTTGTGTTAGTAACAAGGAGAGGGCAAAGCTGAACACTGAGTTC
This sequence comes from Zobellella endophytica, assembly GCF_003012775.1. Lineage (GTDB taxonomy): Bacteria > Pseudomonadota > Gammaproteobacteria > Enterobacterales > Aeromonadaceae > Oceanimonas > Oceanimonas endophytica. The sequence continues at coordinate 110,272 of NZ_PXYG01000007.1, forward strand.
CGGATAATGGAACAGGACGCGCGACCCGGGGGACGGCCGCCCGGGTCGCGCGCCGCATGGCGCAAGGCGAAGCGCCGCCTATTGCCCCGCCACCGTAGCCACGTAATGGGCCACCGCCGCTATCTGCTCCGCCGACAGGCTGTCGCCGAAGGCCGGCATGACCCCGACGCCCCCGCTCACCGCCTGGCGGACCTGCTCGGCGGTGGGCCTGAGCGTGTCGAGATCGGGGCCTATCTGGCCGGTGCTGCCGGCGTCGTTGAGGGTATGGCACAACCCGCAGGAGGGCTGGGCCTGCTGGGTGAAGACCAGCCGCCCCGCCGCCAGCCCCTCGTCGCCGGCGGCCGGCTGGGCCAGCGCCAGCAGCAGGGCCGGCATCATCCATCGCCGCATGGTATTCCTCGCTGTCTGTACGGCGGGCCCCGGGCCTGCCCGGTTTACGCCACGGTCAGGCTGACACCGTGATCCTTCCAGCCGTTGTGGCCGTAGCCCCGTTCGTTGTCGGTCCGTTCCGGCGGCTGCGCCTGGCCCTGGGCGTCGGTGGCCCGGCTGACCACCCGGTATTCGCCCGGCGCCAGCTCGGCGGCCAGCACGAAGGGCCGCCAGGCAAAGCGGCCCAGATCCGGCCCCAGCAGGCGGGCCTCGGCCCAGCTGCCGCCGTCGTCGAGCGAGACCTCGACCTTGCCCAGGGCCTGGTTGCCGCCGAAGGCCACCCCGTAGATCAGGGTGCGCCCCGCCGCCGCCGTAGTCAGCGGCGAGGTGATCCAGGATTTCACCGGCATTTCCCACATCGAGGGCTGATCCGGCGCCCCTTCCACCCCCACTTCCCGCACCCGGTAGCCGGAGCTCTGGATCTTGGCGTCGCTCTGTTCGGCGGTAAAGGCAATCTGCCGGACGTACTTGACGTTGTTGACCCCGAAATAGCCGGGTACCACCAGCCGCAGCGGGCCGCCATGGGCCAGCGACAGGGGGTCGTCGTTCATCTCCCAGGCCAGCAGCGCCTGCTCCAGCGCCGCCAGCGGCACCGAGCGCTCCACCATGACCGACTTGGGATCCAGGCCCTCGGGGAGGATCTCTCCCCCGGTTGCGGTGATGTAGTTCATGCCCTCCATCACCCCGCCCAGCTCGCGTACCACCTCGCGCAGCGGCACCCCGGTCCAGGCCACGCAACCGGCGGCGCCCACCTCCCACTGGGTGCCGCTGGCCCCGTGGGGGAAGAATTTGCGGCCGTTGCCGGAGCACTGCAGCACGCTGACCACGGTTTCCACCCCCATGGTTTTCAGCTGTTTCAGGCTAACGCTGCCCGACTGGCCGGCCCCCAGGATGTCCAGGGTCCAGCCGTCGGGATCGGCCACGATGTCGTTGCCCGGCGCCGGCAGGTTGTTACGGACAAACAGCTGATCGCTGGGGGTGAGCACACCGCGGCCGATGGCATCCCTCCTGGTTTCCAGGGTGTTGGCGCTGTGCACGATCAGCGCCTCGGGATCTTTCCAGCCGACGTAATCCGGCAGGGCGCCGTCCTGGGCGAGGGCCAGGGGCGACCAGCCCATCAGCCCGGCGCCGGCCACCACGCCGGCGCTGCCCAGCAGCCATTGCCGGCGTTCCAGGTTGACCGGCTCCGCAGCGGGGCCGGACGAGAATACGGGTTTGTTTGTAGCGGACACGACCAATCTCCTTCTGGTGCGGGTAGGCATGGAGCGGCACACGAAGCGGGCGGCTCTATAAAGGTCTAAGTGCTGGTTAAAAAAGTGTCAATCGATAAAGGTTTTATTAACACCCGCTAAACCGGAACGGGGTTCATCCCCGCCGCCAATGCCGGACTGGCACTCCATAATTGCGCCCCCGTCGGATCCGGTGTATACAAGAGATTCAACATCCATCTGGCACCATTTTCGCCTTCCCGCTGTCGCCGCGGGCCGGTTATCCGCTATCATGAGTACCAGGGGCCGGCGCGGCCCCGGCCATCGGCCCGATCGTCTCCCGCTCCAAGCAAAAATTGTAACATGCTGAATAGCATGAATTTTAAAGAATTCCTCTCGGTTATCGTCGTTGCTTTGGCGCCGCTGGCAAGAAATTTCCTGTTAAATAACATTGACAAACATCATAGAATTGAAAAAAATCTAACCACAAATTGTCAACATTTTAAAATTTAGAATGTGTACAGTTTAAACCAAGAAGGCAGCGCATGTGGTCTCAGCTCCCGCCCCAAGCAGGCAGGGCATCTGTTTCGATGCGCTAGGGTCCAAGTAATAAATATGAAACAGAGAAGGTAATACCATGGAAGCGTATCTGCTGGAATTTGGTAACTTGTTGCTGAGATGGCTGCACGTCATTGCCGCCGTCGCCTGGATCGGTGAATCCATCTACTTCGTGATGCTGGACAATGGCCTGAAGCCCCCCAAATCGGAAGAGTGCAAGAAGAAAGGGGTGTTCGGCGAAATGTGGGCGGTGCACGGCGGTGGTTTCTACCACAACCAGAAATATGCCACCAGCCCGGAAAAACTGCCGGATGACCTGCACTGGTCGTTCTGGAAGTCCTACACCACCTGGCTGTCGGGTTTCGCCCTGTTCACCCTGCTGTACATGACCAAGCCGAGCTTCTACCTGGTCAACCCCAACAGCGCCTGGGAATGGGCCGCCAACATGACCGGCTGGCAAGCCAACCTGGTCGCGCTGGTGTTCCTGGCCCTGGGCTGGATCCTGTACAACGAGCTGTGCAAACGCATCAGCCCCAACATGGAACGCGACGGCGTGCTCAGTATCGCCGTGGCCGTGATGATGGTGGTAGTCGCCTACCTGAGCGCCCATATCTTCTCCGGTCGTGCCGCCTTCCTGATCACCGGTGCCGTCATGGCCACCGCCATGTCCGCCAACGTGTTCTTCTGGATCATCCCCGGCCAGCGCCGCATGGTCAAAGCCTTGAAAGCCGGTGAAACCCCGAACCCGATCGACGGCAAGCGCGGCAAGCAGCGTTCGGTGCACAACACCTACTTCACCCTGCCGGTGCTGCTGCTGATGTTGAGCAACCACTACTCCTTCACCTACAACCACCCCCATGCCTGGGTGATCATGACGCTGTTCATCTTTGCCGGCGCGCTGATCCGTCAGTACTTCGTGCTGATGCACTCCGGCCAGCACAAGCCGGCCTATCCGGCGGTGGGTGTGCTGCTGATCCTGGCGGTGGTGTGGATCGGTGCCCCGGCCAGCCAGGCCCCGGCAACGGTCACCACACCGGCCAGCCAGGGCAGCAACGGCGCCCAGGCCGCCGAGCCGGCCGAAGCCGTCACTCTGACCCAGGTGCAGGGCATCATGGAGGCCCGTTGCGTGCAGTGCCACGCGGCCCAGCCGAGCCAGCCCGGTTTCGCCTCCGCCCCCTCAGGCATGATGATGGACTCGGAAGAGCAGACCCGGGTCCTGGCCCAGCAAATCAAGCAGGTGGTGGCCAGTGGCTACATGCCGCTGGGCAACATGACCCAGATGACCGATGAAGAGCGTGCGCTGATCGCCGCCTGGAACGGCAACTGAGTCTTCCCCGCTAAAAAACACCAGGGCCCACCATCCGGCGGGCCCTGGTCATTTCGCCCCGCTACTTCAGCGCCGGGCACCCCGGCACCGGCTCTTCCGGCTCGGTCAGGTTCGCCAGCCAGTAGCCTTTGCGGATCCGCCAGTACACCCCCAGCGCCTTCACCACTTCCTCGCTCAGCACCATGGCGTATACCCAGACGAAGGGCAGTTCCCAGAAAAAGGCCGCCAGCCAGGTCAGCGGCAGGCCGATGATCCACATGGCCACCATGTCCATCCCCAGGCAGAAGCGGCTGTCACCGCCGGAGCGCAGAATGCCCTGGATGGCGGTCATGTTGAATACCTTGACCCAGAACCCCAGGCACATCACCACCATCGCCAGTTGGGTCTGGTAGGCGGTGTCGGCGTCCGGCATGTTCATCCAGCCCAGCAGCGGCGGCGAGACCGCCAGCAGCATGAGCCCCAGCAGCAAGGAGCCCAGCGGCGCTATCCACAGGAAACGGTGGGCCAGCCAGCGGGCCTCGGCAAACTGATCCCGCCCCAACCGCTGACCGATCATGATGCCGCAGGCGCTGACCAGGCCGAAAAAGAAGGCGTGGTACATGCCTTCTATCGGCGCCAGCAGGCTCATCACCGCCAGCGGCACCGTGCCCAGGCGGCCGGCGATCAGGTGATAGCCGAGCGAGCCGGCCGACCACAGGGTAAAGTTGGCCACCAGCGGCCAGGTCAGGGCAATGAAATTCCCCGGCAGCCGGGTGCCGCGCAGCGCGCGCCAGGTGGCGCCTTCCAGCCGCAGCTCCGGCCGCTGTTGCTGCTCCCAGAGGATCCAGCCGAACTGGAACAGCCGGGCCAGCACGGTGGCGATGGCCGCCCCGGTCACCCCCAGGGCCGGCAGCCCCAGGCCGCCGTTGATCAGCCAGTAGTTGAGGGCGATGTTGAGCAGTATGGCCACCGCCGCGTACTTGAGCGGCCAGTCGGCGCGACCGATGGAACGCATGGCCGATTCGTAAACGATGATGCCCTGGGTGGTGAACAGGGTCAGGCCGATCAGGGTGAGATACAGGGTACCCAGCTCGACCACGTTGGGGTCGCTGCTGCCCAGGCGGATCAGCGGCGCGGACCAGCCCAGCAGCCAGAGGGTAAAGGGCAGCATCACCAGGGTGCCCAGCAGCAGCGCGCAGGCCAGGGTCTGGCGCACCTTGTCGCGCCGGCCGGCGCCGAAATACTGGGCCACCATGATGGAGCAGCCGGTGCCGATGGCCGCCATCACCAGGATCAGCACGAAGTTGAGCTTGGCCGACAGCCCCACCGCCGCCACCGCCTCGTTGCCCAGGTGGCTGACCATCAGCACGTCGGCCATGCCCAGCGCCGCCACCAGCGCCGACTGCACCGCCACCGGCAGCGCCAGGTTCATCACCTGCCGCCAGAATTGTCGATACCCCATAATGACTCCCGCCCGGGGCGCCCGCGCAGGCTGTCCCGGAATATTAAGGTAATGTGAAAAAGGATTAACAGTGACACAGAAGCCCCACCGCCAGTACCGAAACGGCTGGCAGGGCAGGCTGGAGAAGTAGTTATGATGGGGATATTCTAATGACCGGATGAAAATCAGGCTATGTGCATATGAATCAACAACCTGTGAATTTGAATCATGATGAGTTCCAGGACCTGCTGGTGCTGGGGCCGGAATGCCGGGAGCGCTTCCTGATCACCGAGGAGGTGCCGGAAATGCAGGAGTACGATCTGCACCTGGGTGGAGTCAGCGTGCTGAAGGGGCAGTACCAGGTCGGCCAGAAGGCGCCGGATCTGCACACCCTGCTGTTCACCACCGCCGGCCGGGGCCGGCTGTCGCTGCCGGGCAAACAGCTGGCGATCCAGCCCGGCAGCGTCACCCTGCTGCCGGTGAACCGGCCCTTCCTGTTCGAGCTGGACGGCGACGACTGGCACATGGCCTGGCTGCTGCTGCGCGACAGCGGCACCTGGGCCCCGCTGCGCGAGCACGACAGCGACGTGTTCCAGCACGAGCAGGTCTGGGCCCTGGCGCCGCTGATGGACACCCTCTACCACCAGACCCGCACCCCGCGCCGGCGCCAGCTGCTGGCCCTGGTCAACGAACTGCTCACCGAAATCCTGCTGCGGCAGAGCGGCCTCAGCCGGCTGGAAATGGCGGTCAAGCAGCTGTTCGCCCGGCTCGAGGCCCAGTTGCACCAGAAATGGAGCCAGGCCTCCCTGGCGGAAGAAGTGCACTGCTCGGTGCCCCATCTCAACCGGGTCTGCCGCAAGCTCTACGGCCAGAGCCCCATGCACCGGCTGGCCCGGCTGCGCCTGCAGCGGGCCCGGGAGCTGCTGGCCCACAGCAACTGGCAGGTCAGCCAGATAGCCCAGCGGGTCGGCTACCCGGACGCCTTCAACTTCAGCCACTGGTTCCGCCATCACACCGGGCTGTCGCCGTCCCGCTTCCGGGAGCAGTCCCGTGCCCATGCGCCCGCCAAGCGCTAGCCATACCCGCCTTGGTCGACCACATTGCATAGCAAAATAAAAATCTGAACTGTTATGTTAATTCTGTATAAGTTACCGTTAAATAGAGATTAAATAAGACATCCGTCACAATGCGGCGCAAAAATTAGGCTAAGATAGGCCCTATGGTCCAACCACCGGGGCGGGCCATCAACCCACGATAAAGGAAAACGACCATGAACCAGCCTAACGAAGACATGAACGACAAGATCTGCGTGGTGACCGGCGCCGCCCGGGGCCTGGGCCGGGCCATCAGCGAAGCCCTGGCCCGGGCCGGCGCCACCCGGGTCTATGCCTGCGACATCAATATGGCGCCGGCCCAGAGCTGGATCGGGGATTACCCCAATGTGACCGCCGCCACCCTGGACGTGTGCGATCCGCAGGCCCTGAGCGAGCTCAGCGGCCGCATCCTGGCCGAGCACGGCCGGGTGGACGTGGTGGTGAACAATGCCGGCATCACCCGCGATGCCCTGCTCGACAAGATGACCGAGTCGGACTGGGATCTGGTGATGAACGTGAACCTCAAGGGGGTGTTCATGATGACCCAGGCCATGCTGCCGCTGATGAAGCTGCACAACAAGGGCAGCATCGTCAGCATCTCTTCCATCGTCGGCACCGACGGCAACATCGGCCAGAGCAACTATGCGGCCAGCAAGGGCGGCATCATCTCCATGACCCGGGGCTGGGCCAAGGAATTCGCCCGCGGCGGCGCCCGGATCCGCGCCAACTGCATCGCCCCCGGCTTTATCAATACCGAGATGACCCAGGCGGTGCCGGAGAAGGTGCTGGACAAGATGCGCGCCCGCATCCCTCTGGGCGAGCTGGGCGAACCCCGGGACATCGCCGAGGGCGTGCTGTTCCTGGCCAGCGAGCGCTCACGCTACATCACCGGCCAGGTGCTGAAAATCGACGGCGGTCTGGTGCTCTAATCCTCACAACACCTCCGCCCGGCTGCTCAGGTGCAGCCGGCGGCGCAATCGCCGGGCCAGGGCGTCCACCAGGATATTGAGCCCGGCGCACACCAGCAGCAACGCCATGGCCCGATCGAAGCGGAACTCGCTGAACGCCGAATCGATAAAAAAGCCCAGGGTGGGAATGCCCAGCATGCCCAGTATCGCCGTTTCCCGGATCAGGTTCTCGAACCGGTACAGGCTGTAGGCCATAAAGGCCCGGTACAGCCGGGGCAGCACCTCGAACAGGTAAAGATTCACTCCGCGGGGAGCGTCCTCCCGCAGCGCCAGGCCATTGAGATGATGCCCCAGCAGGTGGGCGATGATGGCGCCGTTGTGCAGGCCGAGCGCCAGCATGGCCGGCAGCATGCCCGGGCCGAGCAGCAGCATGCCGATAAAGGCCAACAGGTATTCGGGCAGGGAGCGCATCAGCACCAGCCACCCGTGGCTGAGGGTGCGGCTGGCCGGGTTGCCGAAGCGGCGGGAGATGGCCGGAAACCAGGCCAGCGCCAACAGGGCGGTAACCACCAGCGCCAGCAGGGCCAGCACCAGGGTGTTGAACAGCCCGGGCGCCATCTGCCCCCGCCACAGCGCCCCCAACCAGGGCCAGAGCCCGGCCCAGTCGCCGACCCGCAGCGGGGCAGGCACTATGTCCTGAGTGAAAAAGCGCGCCATCAGCGCCCAGTCCAGGCTGGCCAGGGGCGGCAGCCAGAGCAGCGCCGCCAGCAGGCAGAGCGGCACCAGCCGGGGCCGGAGCCACCACTTGATGGTGGCGATGATCAGCACCAGGGCGTAGAAGAAGCTCGCTGCCTCGTCGTAGTAGCCCTGGCGCAGCAGGGACTCCAGGTGATAGCCCAGGGTCGGCAGGCCGATAAAGCCCAGCACCGCCGAGCTGCGGATGCCGCACTCCAGCCGGTAGCCGGTGTAGGTGGCCATCTGCCGCCCACACAGGGGCAACTGGATGAACAGCAGCCGGGACAGGCCGCCGACACCCGGGGGGAGCGCCTGCTCCGGCGCCGGATCCGCCTCTTCGAACAGCTCGCCGTAGATCTTGGCGAAGGTGCCGGCGTAGGGTAGCGCGATGGCCAGTACCCCGGCCGGCGCCGTGAGCCCCAGCAACTGGATAAACAGCAGCGCCCAGAACAGCTCGTGCACCGCCCGCAAGGCCGCCGCCAGCCGGCGCACCCAGGCCAGACGGTAGCCCGCCGCCAGTCCCAGCCCCAGCACCGCCCCCAGGGCCACCCCCTGCAGGGCGAAGGCCAGGGTGTTGGCGAGGGCGGCAAGCAGGGTCCCCGCCTCGGGCGGGGCCGGCAGCAACAGGCCGGCGCCGAGGCGGGAAAGCTCGTGCCAGGGGTCCAGGACGGTAACGGACAAATCGGCCCAGGGCAGGCACAACAGCGCCAGCAGCAGGAACAGCAGGCTGCTGTGCACCATGGCCCGGGCCGGCTGCGGCTGGGCCATCAGCGGCTCCGGTACAGGGCGCGCAGCTGGTCCGGGGTCAGCGCCTGGCTGGCCGCGTCCAGCACCACCCGCCCCTGGCGCAGGCCGACGACGCGGGTGCAGTGAGTGAGCGCCTGCTCCACGTTGTGCAGCGCCAGCACCACGGTGCGGTGGCGGGCACAGACCAGCCGCAGCAGCTCGTCGGCCTGGCGCTCGTCCAGCGCCGACACCGGCTCGTCGCCGATAAAGATGGGCTTTTGCTGGTACAGGGCCCGGCCCAGGCCGACCCGCCCCTGCTGGCCGCCGGAGAGCCGCTCGGCGGCGGTCCACAGCTGGCCGGCCAGCCCCAGCTGGCTGGCCAGCTCGGTGATCTCGGCCCGGGGCCGGGCCAGGGGCCGCACCAGGTTGGCCAGGTTGTACCAGCAGGGATGGCGCTCGAGCCGCCCCATGTAGATGTTGTGGAAGGCCGACAGCATGGGCACCAGCCCCGGCTGCTGCGGGCACCAGGCCACTTCATGGGGGCGCAGCTCGCGCAGCCGGCGCAGCAGGGTGCTCTTGCCGGTGCCCGACTCGCCCAGCAGGGCGATCTTGTCCCCTTCCCTCACCTCCAGCGACAGCTCGCGCAGCACGGGGGTGCCCGCGTAGCCCAGGGTGTCCTGGTGGAAGCGGAACAGGCTGGCGCCCTTGTCCATTACGGCTCGGGATCCATGATGCCGATGGCCACGGCGGTATCGCGGATGGGGGCGTAGTCATCGTTGCCCGCCGCGATAAAGCCAGAGCGGGGGAAGGCCGCCAGCAGCTCGGGATCTTTCATCTCCAGCAGCGCCTGCTGCACCTTCTGCTTGAAGCCGGCGCCGAAGCGCGCGTCCACGTCGCCGCGGATGCTCCACTGGTAGTCGGGATAGGTCGGCGTGGCCCAGATCACCCCGACCTTGCTCTCGTCGATATTGCCCTTGGCCTTTTCCGCCTCCCACACCGCGTAGTTCACCGCGCCCAGCTCGAAGGCGCCGGACTGCACCAGGCTGATGGTGCGGTTGTGGTCGCCGGAAAAGCCGACCCGGGAGAACAGCTGCTCCGGCGCCTGGCCGAAGTGCTGGCGCAGGTAGAACTCGGGCATCAGCCGGCCGGAGGTGGAGCCCTTGTCGCCGAAGGTGAAGCGCTTGCCGGCCAGCCCGGCGGGTAATTGCTCACTCTCGCCCAGACCGGTACTGGCGTGGGCGATGATGTAGCTGACGAACTCGGTGTCTTCCACCCCCTGGGCGATGGCCTCGCTGCCCGGCACCAGCTCGCGGGCCTGCACCCCGGTCAGGCCGCCGAACCAGGCCAGCTGCACCTGATCGTTGCGAAAGGCGCTCACCGCCGCCGGGTAGCTCTTCACCGGAATGTACTGCACCTCCACCTCCAGCTTTTCAGACAGGTAGTCGGCAATCTTGCCGAAGCGCTCGGTCAGGTGGCGTTCATCCTGATCGGGGATGGCGGTAAACACGAAAGGCGCGGCCTGGGCCAGAGAGCCCAGGCACAGAGTCATCAGGCCCAACAGGCGGGCACGCAAAACAGGGGTCATCTTCATGGTCGACTCATCCGGAAAAAGGCGGGAGCCGGATTATAGCCGAAAGCCGGCCGGGATCAGAGCCCCAGCCAGCCGTTCATCAGCGCCATGTAGACCAAGGTGCCGGCGAGGATGCTGAGCAGCGCCTGCCGGCGCCACAGCTGCAGCGCCGCCACCACCGCCACCGCAAGCAGCTGATGGCTGCCGTCGGCGGGCGCGCTCCACTGGTGCACCCCCATGGCATAGAGGGTGAGCAGCACCATCATGGCCACCGGCAGCCGCCGGCCCAGCACCTGGATGCGCCTGTGGTGGGCGATAACCCCCCGCGCCACGAAGGGGAAGGCGCGCAGGCCGAAGGTGACCGCCCCCATGATCAGCGCCGCCAGCAGGTAGTCGAGTTCAGACATGGGCCACCTCCCGCCTGGATTCGGGCCAGGCCAGCAACACCAGCACCAGCATCAGCGAGGCCGCCAGCAGGAAGTAATCACTGACCCAGATGCCGGCCACGGCCGCGGCCAACAGCCCCAGGGCCACGGCGCCCCAGTCCTTTTTGGCGCGGATCTGCTCCACCGCCAGCACGGTGAACAGGGCGGTGAGGGCGAAGTCCAGCCCCTGCAGGCCGGGGGGCAGGCCCCGTGCCAGCAGTATGCCCGCCAGGGTGCCCAGCACCCAGTAGCCCTGGTTGAACAGCGTTACCAGCAGGGCGGTCTTGCTGTCCTTCACCTGGCCGGAGGCGCTGAGCAGGGAATAGGTTTCGTCGGTGATGCCGAAGATAAAGTACTGGCGGCCGAGGGCGCCCTTGGGCAACAGGTGATAGAGCGACAGGCCGTAGAACAGGTGGCGGAAATTCACCAGCAGCGCCGCCACCGCCAGATCGATCCAGCCGATGCCCGCCGCCAGCATGCCCACCGCCAGGTATTGCAGGGCGCCCGCATAGACCAGCACGCTCATCAGCGGCGCCCAGTACCAGCTCAGGCCCGCATCCACCCACAGCACCCCGAATACCGCCCCCAATGGCAAATAGCCCATCATCACCGGCAGGGTAAGCGGCACCACGCCGCGCCACGTATCCATGATTTTCGCCCCGATACCTTATAAAACATTAAAAATTAAGGGATTCACCCTGCATTAGCAAGGTATTAACGCCGCCAGGCAGGCGATTTTCCGGCAGGCGCCAAACGGAACATGCTTTGAGCAAACGGACTTTTATTCGGCGCAACAACCACATAACCCGACCCTGACCGGTATGAAGACATGGCGGAGCCGAGCCCCGTGCGCTGGTGGCGGGCCGCCTTTCGCCCGCGCCACCCATGACCGACGGCCAGGAGCGGCTGACGGACACCCTGTTGTTCTTTTCCTTTATCGCCCTGCGGGTGGGCGGCACAGACTGCTGAAGTGGGCTGGCCACGGCGCCGGCGAGCTGGGCCGGGCAACCCCTGGCCACCAGCCGCCAGATGGCCGCCCATGAAGCGGAATTGCAGGGCATTACCCGATTGCTGATCAGCTTGCATCACCGATGCATCCAGATGGCCAGACATCCTGGCGTGCATTGGCAGCATTTAAATAACCGATCCTAATAGTGCTACATCGGCCGGGTCCCGCACGCAGACACGCCGTGAACCCATCCCTGGGGGCTCCGCCGCGCCATCCCTGGCGCGAAGGGTCTGCTTAGCAGCCCCGGTCGCTGTCGGCAGTGATCTACCATTCGGAACAGTTATTTAAACAATGAAAATAATGGTATATTTTCAATAAATCATGAATTATATTCATAAGGTTAAGTGCTAAAGACCGGAGTTAAGTGATGTTGGAGCGGTTTCACCTTGAAGTACTGGCAGCCATAAAAGAGCAAGGAACCTTAACCCAGGCGGCTGAATCGTTAAATTTATCCCAGTCTGCATTGAGTCACAGCATCAAAAAATTAGAAGGCCAGATCAAAACACCCGTTTGGCAAAAAGAAGGGAGAAACTTGCGCCTTACCGATGCGGGTGAACGAATTCTGACTCTTGCCAATCGGGTATTGCCGCAATTTAAACACACTGAACTGCTATTGCATCAGATAGCGACAGGCGAAATGGGTTCACTTCGCATCGGCATGGAATGCCACCCTTGCTATCAATGGCTGTTAAAAGTGATTGAACCTTATCTTGAAAAGTGGCCAAGCGTTGACATTGACGTGAAGCAGGAATTTCAGTTCGGTGGTCTGGGTGCCCTGCATAGCTACGAGATCGATATCCTCGTCACACCTGATCCCTTGTATAAACCTAATTTGACGTTTATACCGGTATTTGACTATGAACATAGACTCGTCGTTTCGGCAGCTCACCGCCTTGCCATGCAAGACTCGATCATGCCTGAACAGCTGAGTGAAGAAGTATTATTTAGCTACCCGGTAGAGCCTGAGCGGCTGGATGTTTACAGTCAGTTTTTAAATCCCGCAAAATGCACGGTCAAAAAACACAAGACAATCGAAACGACGGAAATCATGTTGCAAATGGTGGCAGCAGGCAGAGGCGTCTGTGCATTGCCTGGTTGGTTAGTGGATGAATTCGCCAAAACAATGGTCATTAAAAGCCTCCGGTTCGGTCAACATGGGATTAGAAAACAAATCTTTTTGGGAATACGAAAAGGCGAAGAACAGATTAATTACCTGAGTGATTTCATTGCTCAGGCTCAGCAGGTCAGATGATCACGCTGCTTTTTCATTCAAACTCCCTCATCTGTTAAATAGCTGTTCCGAATAGTAGATCAATCAAGACAGCGGGCGGGTACTGCTAAGCAGACCCTCTGCGCCAGGGATGGCGCGGCGGAGCCTCCAGGGATGGGTTCACGGCGTGTCTGTGTGCGGTGCCCGGCCGATGTAGCACCATTAGGATCAGTTATTTAAATCATACAGCTGCCGCCCCTGCCAAGTGTTCCAACATCAGTCACAGGCGGTTGTGTCCTGCTCGTTGCACACGCAGCTAACCCAACGTTTACAGGCATCGCCGGCGTTGCTCGAAGCAGCTGCGCCCCGTGAACCCGGCATACCGCTTGCTCTTGTGGGCGCAGGCTTGCCACTAATCATGAAAAAATTGCATGTGTTTATGAGATAAAATCATTTTTGCTCATGTAATGTCCCCTGTATAACATAGCCACGCTTAGCTCTAGACATCTGGACTTCTAGATAACAGACCATCATCAAGCCCAGAAAGAGCAACAAACAGATTCAGATTTTAGTGCGGGAAATGGGGTATCAGGACATTATGAATAACGAATTTAAATTTACCATCAACAGCATTGCTTTCGATGAAAACTATCAGCCCTCTGACAGTACGCGTATTACCACCAACTTTGCTAACCTGGCCAGAGGGGAGAGCCGCCAGGAAAATTTGCGTAACGCCTTAACGATGATTGACAATCAATTTAATTCCTTGGCTAACTGGGATAATCCGAAAGCAGATCGTTATTCAGTTGAACTTGAAATCATTTCCGTTGATATGGATATTGATAACGAAGGCAATGGTCAAAGTTTTCCTACTATCGAAATATTGAAAACGAATATCGTTGATCACAAAACCAACAAACGTATTGAAGGCATTGTAGGGAATAATTTTTCCTCGTACGTGCGGGATTATGACTTCAGTGTGCTGCTGTTGGAGCATAACAAGGATAAGCCGGGTTTCAGTATCCCGGAAAACTTTGGCGATCTGCACGGCAAACTTTTTAAATGTTTTGTGAATTCCGATGCCTACAAGCAGAACTTTACTAAACTGCCTGTGATATGCCTCAGTGTTTCCGATAACAAGACTTATCATCAAACTGAGAACCATCACCCAATATTAGGTGTTGAGTACCTGCCCAATGAATCATCCTTGACTGAGCAATACTTCAAGAAGATGGGATTGAAGGTTCGTTATTTTATGCCGCCAAATAGCGTTGCCCCTCTGGCCTTTTACTTCTTTGATGATTTGCTTAATGATTACAGCAACCTTGAACTTATCAGCACCATCAGCACGATGGAAACTTTTCAAAAGATTTACCGACCTGAAATTTATAATGCTAACGCGGCAGCAGGAAAATGCTATAAACCAAACCTGAAGAACCTGGACCACTCATTAACTCAGATTGTTTATGATCGAGAAGAACGTAGCCAGTTAGCTATCAAGCAGGGAAAACTTGCTGAGGAGAATTTCATCAAGCCATACCAATCCATTCTTGAGCAATGGTCTGCCAATTACGCCTTATAATTAACGACAATATAAAACGGTACTCTTTATGAAAAGATTATTACCCACTTCAACTGCGGGCAGTTTACCCAAACCTTCCTGGCTTGCACAACCTGAGACACTTTGGTCACCCTGGAAATTGCAGGAAGAGGAATTAATTGATGGAAAACACGATGCGTTACGTGTGTCGTTGCAAGAGCAGCAACAAGCTGGCATTGATATTGTCAGTGATGGCGAGCAAACGCGCCAGCATTTTGTGACTACGTTTATTGAGCACCTTAGCGGTGTTGATTTTGAGAAACGTAAGACCGTTAAAATTCGTGATCGCTATGATGCGAGTGTACCGACGGTCGTTGGGGCAGTCAGTCGCCAGCAGCCAGTTTTTGTTGAAGATGCCAAGTTTTTACGTCAGCAAACCAGGCAACCTATCAAATGGGCCCTGCCAGGCCCCATGACCATGATAGATACGCTTTATGATGACCATTATAAAAGTCGCGAAAAGCTGGCCTGGGAATTCGCCAAGATACTCAATCAAGAAGCCAAAGAATTAGAAGCGGCTGGCGTTGACATTATCCAATTTGATGAGCCTGCATTTAATGTGTTTTTTGATGAGGTAAATGATTGGGGGATTGCTGCTTTAGAAAGAGCAATTGAAGGACTTAAATGTGAAACGGCCGTACATATTTGCTATGGCTATGGCATCAAAGCCAATACGGACTGGAAAAAGACGTTAGGTTCCGAGTGGAGACAATATGAAGAAGTGTTCCCCAAACTGCAAAGATCTAATATCGATATTATCTCATTAGAATGTCACAACTCTCGTGTCCCAATCGAGCTGCTTGAACTCATTCGAGGTAAAAAGGTGATGGTCGGGGCCATTGATGTTGCAACCAATACCATCGAGACGCCAGAGGAAGTCGCCAATACCCTACGAAAAGCACTTGAGTTTGTAGATGCCGACAAGCTCTACCCTTGTACCAACTGCGGCATGGCCCCCTTATCTCGTCGAGTAGCAAGAGCCAAGCTAAATGCCTTAAGTGCAGGTGCAGAAATCCTCCGAAGAGAACTCTCGGCCCAGGGCGTTGTTTCCTAAATCAGTGAACTATCTGTCTCAGCCATGATCTGATCAGCTGACGAACGGACTCAGGTGCAGACAGATAGGCAAATCGCGGCACAACATCAGCAACTGGCGGCAGTACAACCGGACCTTGGTCAATCGTGGTTCACTGACCTTCTGGATGGATGAAGAGGCTATCCGGCAGTGGTACTGCCATCAGCACATGGACGCCGGGGACGCGGCTTTTACGATAGTGACGTCGCCATCGAAACCGTCCTCGCGCTCAAGGACTTCTTTGGCCTGCCACTGCGGCCGCTGGAAGCGGTTTATCAACTCCATTTTTCAACTGATGGACATACCCCTGACTTCGCCGGGATACAGCTGCATCTGCCAGCGCGCCCGGACCGTAAACGTGCAATACCGTTTGCCCAACAAAGGTGCTGTCACTCCCCTGGTTATCGATGTCATCGGGCTGAATCTACGAAGGCACCGAGAGACCGGATATGTACCGCCACCAGATTAATGAACTCGACAAACTGGAGCTTAGTGTGGGAGGGATAAGTCGACCCGCTCATCATCCGTTGTTCACGGACGCCTCCCGGCCGCCTCGTTATTTCATACTTGGATCTTCGCCCAGGCGGAGATCCACAACCTATTGAACCGAATGTCCCTCTGTAACGAGGATGACGAAAGTAATCCCCGTTGTCCTTGTCGGCGGCCAGCTTGATCCAGCCGTTCGCCTTGCCCCTCCCCCCGACGACTAAGACGTAAAACCTATTAATAGAAAGAAAATAAATATTTCACTAACCGGTTACAAAAAACCAATATCTGCACAAATTATCGACTTCCTGTTTTTTGCCATGCGGGCGACCAAAGGAGAATCACCATGAATGGAAAATTTGATGCAGACAAAATCGACGCCCTGGTGGATGCCAGGAACGGACGCATCACACCGCTGATTTTCACCGATCCAGAACTCTACGAACTGGAGCTGGAACGACTCTTCGGTCGCTGCTGGCTGTTCCTGTGCCACGAGAGCCAGATCCCCAAGGCCGGCGACTTCTTCAACACCTACATGGGCGAGGATCCCGTTATCGTCACCCGGCAGAAGGACGGCAGCATCAAGGCCTTGCTCAACCAGTGCCGTCACCGCTCCATGCGGGTATGCCATGCGGACTCCGGCAACACCCGCGCCTTTACCTGCCCCTATCACGGCTGGTCCTACGGGGTGGATGGCGCCCTGAAAGACATTCCGCTGGAGGATCGGGTCTATCCCCAGGGCGCCTGCAAGGAACAATGGGGCCTGCTGGAAGTAAACCGTGTCGCCAGCTACAAGGGGCTTATCTTCGGCTGCTGGAGCGACGAGACGCCTGCCCTCGAGGAATACATGGGCGACATCGCCTGGTATCTGGATGGTGTGCTGGATCGCCGGGAAGGCGGCACCGAGATCATCGGCGGCGTCCATAAATGGGAAATCGAGTGCAACTGGAAGTTTGCGGCCGAACAGTTCGCCTCCGATCAATACCACGCCCTGTTCTCCCACGCTTCCGCCATCCAGGTGCTGGGCGCCCAGCCCGATGACGAAGGTTCCAAGAAGCTGGGCGCGGCCCAGACCGCCCGCCCGGTGTGGGAAACCGCAAAAGACGCCATCCAGTACGGCCAGCGGGGCCACGGTTCCGGCTTCTTCTTCACCGAAAAGCCGGATGCCAACGTCTGGGTGGACGGGGAAGTGGCCCAATATTTCCGCGACACCTACCAGGAAGCGAAGGAACGCCTGGGTGAGGTGCGCGCCCTGCGCCTGGCCGGGCATAACACCATGTTCCCGACCCTGTCCTGGCTGAATGGCACCGCCACCCTGCGCATCTGGCACCCGCGGGGGCCGAACAAGACCGAAGTGTGGGCCTTCTGCATTTGTGACAAGGACGCCCCCCAGGAGGTGAAGGAAGCCTTCGAACGCTCGGCGACCCGCGCCTTCGGCCCGGCCGGCTTCCTGGAGCAGGACGACTCGGAAAACTGGGTGGAAATCCAGAAGGTACTGCGCGGCTACAAGGCCCGCCAGAGCAAGCTTATCGTCGAAATGGGGTTGGGCAACGAGAAGGTTCGTGAAGACGGCATTCCCGGCATCACCAACTATATCTTCTCCGAAACCGCCGCCCGCGCCATGTACCGCCGCTGGGCCGACCTGCTGATGCATGAAAAATGGGCAGACGTCGAAAAGGCAACCGAGCAGTTTGAAAAGGAGCTGGTGTGATGAGTCGCTTAATCCCCGTAAACCTCGAGCTTTACCATGAGATCTCGCAATTCATGTATGTCGAGGCGCAACTGCTCGATGACTGGCACTTCCGCGACTGGCTGGACCTGCTGGACGAGGACATCAGCTATACCCTGCGCACCAACGTCAATGCCCAGACCCGCGACCGCCGACGCAGCGTGCAGCCGCCGTCCACCTGGGTGTTCAACGATGACAAGCACCTGCTGGAGCGCCGTATCGCCCGCCTGGAAACGGGCATGGCCTGGGCCGAAGAGCCGCCCTCACGCACCCGCCACCTGATCACCAATATCCGGGTGGAGCCGACGGATATAGCGGGTGAATACGGCGTTTACACCAATTACCTGCTGTACCGCTCGCAAAAGGAAAAGGACATCACCATCTATGTCGGCAAGCGCGCGGACCGGGTGCGCAAGGCCGATACGGAGCCGGGCTGGAAGATCTGCCGGCGTGAAATCACGCTGGACCAGGCCACCTATACCTCTCACAACCTGAGCGTACTTTTCTGATGAACAAGATATTTGTTTGCAACATCGACGAGCTGGAAGAAGGCGAAGCACTGAAAGTGGACTGCGGCGTCAACGGGATCGATGCCCTGGCCGTGTTTAATTCCCAAGGCAACTTCTTCGCCATGAATGACCGTTGCAGCCATGGCAATGCCTCCATGTCCGAAGGCTACCTGGAAGACGACGGCACCGTGGAGTGCCCTCTTCATGCGGCCCGCTTCTGCCTGAAATCCGGCAAGGCGATGTGCATGCCGGCAACGGATCCGATCCAGACCTTTCCGGTGGTGATCGAAGACGATGCCCTCTACGTAGACATGGCGGGGTAACGACCATGGGCTGGCTGGAAGGAGAAGTGATTATTATCACCGGGGGCGGCTCGGGACTGGGACGGGCGCTGATCGACCGTTTTATCCGGGAAGGCGCACGCATCGGGGTACTGGAGCGGGCCGAGGACAGGGTGAAGGCGTTGGCCGAACGATACGGCGACCGAATCGTGGCGGTGACCGGCGACGTCACCAGTTACAACGACAATCTGCGCGCGGTGGAAGCCACCGTGGCCCGTTTCGGCAAGCTTGACTGCTTTGTCGGCAACGCGGGTATCTGGGATCACGGCGCCGACATCCTGAGCCTGTCCGGCGACGATCTCGAGCAGGCGTTTGACGAAATAGTGTCGGTCAATACCAAGGGCTACCTGCTCGGGGCCAAGGCTGCGGTGGATGAACTGATAAAAACCGAAGGCGCCATGATCTTCACCCTGTCGAACGCGTCCTTCTATCCGGCGGGAGGCGGTCCCATCTATACCCTGAGCAAGCACGCTGGCGTGGGCCTGGTCAGGGAGCTGGCTTATGAGCTGGCACCCAGGGTGAGGGTCAACGCCGTGGCCCCTTCGGGCATGAGAACCAACATTCCCGGCGCCGCCGCCCTGGGCCAGGACCAGCTCGGGCTGCTCGACGCCCGGGATCCGGAAAAAATCGCGGGCGGCATGCCCCTGAAGTTCCTGCCCGAACCCGAGGACATGACCGGCCCTTACGTCCTGCTGGCCTCACGGCAGAATAACCGCACCCTGACGGGGGTGTTTATCAATGCGGACTGCGGCCTGGGCATACGGGGCTTGCGCCAGCCCAATGCGGGGCTGTTTTAAGGTGGAAGGGATAAGAAAATGAGTCTGTCACACATCGTCATCATCGGTGCCGGCCAGGCGGGTGCCAACGCCATCCTGGAACTGCGCGCTCATGGCTATGAAGGGAACCTCACCCTGATCGGGGACGAACCCCATTTGCCCTATGAGCGCCCGCCCCTGTCCAAGGAGGTCATTCTGACCCCGGGGTCCGCCCGGGTCGAAATACTGTCGGCGGAAAAGCTGGAAGCGCTGAAGGTGACCGTGATTACCGGCAATGGCGCCGAACGCATCGACCCCGAGGCGCACCTGATCGAGCTGGAAAACGGCGAGACCATCGGCTACGACAAACTGCTGATCGCCACCGGTGGCGCACCGCGCCGCCTGCCCATGTTGGACCGCCTGGAAAAACAGGTTTATACCCTGCGCAACCTGGAAGATGCCAGGAAGCTGGTTACCGTGTTCACGGCCGAAAAAAGGATCGTTCTGGTCGGCGGCGGCGTGATCGGGCTCGAGCTGGCTTCCAGCGCCAGCGCCAAGGGCTGCCGGGTAACGGTGCTCGAGCAGGAGTCCATGGTAATGAAGCGCTGTGCGCCCGCCGCTCTGGGTGAGTATTTGGTCGGGCGACACCGGGCCCAGGGGATCGATATCCGCCTGGCCACCGGGGTAACCCGTGCCGAGTGGCAGGGCGAGGAGATCCATCTTTCCCTGCAGGATGACCAGACCCTGGTGGCGGACGCCGTTGTGTACGGCATCGGCATCGTCCCCAATGTGCAGCTGGCAACCACAGCGGGGCTGGAGGTCGATGGCGCCATCCTGATCGACAAACACTGCCAGAGCTCGCACCCGGATATCTATGCCGCGGGCGATGTCGCCGCCCGGCGCAACGGCGCGGACCGCCCTCGGCGTATCGAAACCTGGGAAAACGCCAACAACCAGGCCGCCATTTTCGCCCGCCATGTGTTGGCGCTGGAGCCGCCGGCCGCCAGGGCGCCCTGGTTCTGGACCGATCAGCTCGGCATCAACGTCCAGTTTGTCGGCGACATGGCGGCGGCGCAGTGGCATGTGCGCGGCGACATGGCGGGCCCCGACACCAACTCGGCCTTCTCTCTGCTCGGTGTGAGCGACGGCACCGTGGTGGCCGGCATCACCGTAAACCAACCCCGGGAAATGAGAAACCTGAAAAAAATGGTGGACAACCGGGTGTGTTTCCAGCCAGAAACTCACCTGGATACCAGCCGGGATCTGCGCAAAATAGTCTGAATCGTTGAACCTTGACCCCCTTCGGCCTGCTCCTTAGGGGCTTGTGAGTCAAGGCGCGGGCCGCGTACCATGGTGGCCCGATGCAGGCGAAACCATCCTATGATCAACAGCAATAAATTTCCCTGAACGTACTGCCAGAAGGAGTATTCCATGGAGTTACGGCATTTGCGCTACTTTGTAACCGTGGCCGAGGAACTGAGCTTCAGCAAGGCAGCCAACCGGCTCTATACGTCCCAACCCTCCCTGAGCCAGCAGATCAAGGATCTCGAAACCGAACTCGGCGTCAGGCTCTTCAACAGAACCAAACGCAAGGTGGAGCTGACGGAAGAAGGAGAGGTCTTTCTCCGGGAAACCCGACTGACCCTGGCCCAGGCGGAAAAGGCGGTGTCCATCACCCGCCAGGTCGCCCAGGCCAGGGCATTCCGCCTTGCCATCGGCTTCGTTCCCGTCGCCGAAATGAACGTCTTCCCCCATATACTGCCGGCTTTTCGTATTCACTACCCCGATCTGAGCGTGGAGCTGAAAAGCCTGAACAACCAGCAGCAGATTGAACGGCTGCGCAACGGCGAACTGGATATCACCTTTACCCGCGACAATGTGCAGGATGAGGAAATCGACAGCTTCCTGATCCTGAAAGAGCCCCTGAAGTTCCTGATCCCGAAGAACCATCCCCTGGCCGACTACGAGGTGGTGCCGGTCAGGATGCTCGACCAGCAGGACTTCATCATCGTCAATCCGTCGGAATCCCTGCCCCTGTACAACCTGATCCTGGCGTTCGCAGAACAGAACCATATCCAGCTCAATATCGTGCAGCAGGCCGACAATATCCTGCTGAACATCAACCTGGTCAATATCGGCATGGGCTGCAGCATACTCCCCACCTACATCACCCCTATCGGGCAGGAAAATGTCGTGCTCAGGCCACTGCAGCCCGAGCTGCCGTTGATCGGCCTCTATGCCAACTACCGCAAGGACAACGGCTCCCCCATCCTCGCCACCTTTATCGGGCACCTGAAGAAACTGTCCTTCAAAGGCGGACAATATTCCGACACGGGATAATACATCCCGTCATACTCCCGATGACCTAATACAAAAAGGGAGCCGAAGCTCCCTTTTTCATGGTGGACAAGCTGAAACGAATTACAGCGCTTTCAGGATATTGTCCACGCTGTCCTTGGCGTCGCCGAACAGCATGACGCTGTTTTCGCGGAAGAACAGCGGGTTCTGCACCCCGGCGTAGCCGGTGTTCATGGAACGCTTGAACACCACTACCTGCTGGGCCTTCCACACTTCCAGCACCGGCATGCCGGCGATGGGGCTGGCCGGATCTTCTGCCGCCGAGGGGTTGACGGTGTCGTTGGCGCCGATCACCAGTACGGTGTCGGTGTCGTCGAAGTCGTCGTTGATCTCGTCCATTTCCAGCACGATGTCGTAAGGCACCTTGGCTTCCGCCAGCAGCACGTTCATGTGGCCGGGCAGACGACCCGCCACCGGGTGGATGCCGAAGCGCACCTTGACGCCGGCCGCGCGCAGCTTGGACACCAGATCCGCCACCGGGTACTGGGCCTGGGCCACCGCCATGCCGTATCCGGGGGTGATGATCACCGAGCTGGAGTTCTTCAGCATTTCGGCCACGTCCTCGCCGTTCACCTCGGTGTACTCGCCGTCTTCCTCTTCACCGCTGCTCACGGCACCGTCGGAGCCGAAGCCGCCGGCGATAACGGAAACGAAGGAGCGGTTCATGGCCCGGCACATGATGTAGGACAGGATGGCACCGGAGGAGCCCACCAGGGCGCCGACGACGATCAGCAGGTCGTTGGAGAGCATAAAGCCCGCCGCCGCCGCCGCCCAGCCGGAGTAGGAGTTGAGCATGGAGATCACCACCGGCATGTCGGCGCCGCCGATGCTGGCCACCAGGTGCCAGCCGAAGGCCAGGGCGATCAGGGTCATCACCAGCAGGGCGAAGCTGGAGCCTTCCACCTGCACGAACCAGATCAGCAGCAGGGCGGACACCACCACCGCCAGCAGGTTCAGCTTGTGGCGATGCGGCAGCATCAGCGGCTTGGACGATACCAGGCCGCGCAGCTTGCAGAACGCCACGATGGAGCCGGTGAAGGTGACGGCACCGATAAACACACCGAGGAAGACTTCGGTGTTGTGAATGTTCAGCATGGCGCCGGACATGTCACCGTGATCGATGTAGGTGTTATAACCCACGAACACCGCCGCCAGGCCGACGAAGCTGTGCAGTATGGCGATCAGTTCCGGCATTTCGGTCATTTCCACTTTCAGTGCGAAGCGGATACCGATGGCGGCACCGATGGCCATGGCCACGACGATCCAGCCCAGGCCGGTGACCTCGGGGTTGAAGATGGTGGCCAGCAGGGCGATGGTCATGCCCGCCACGCCGAACCAGTTACCGGCCTTGGCCGATTCCTGCTTGGACAGACCCGCCAGACTCAGAATAAAGAGCACGGCGGCGATAATATAAGACGCAGTTACAAGTCCTTGTGACATTCCATTAGCCCTTTCTAAACATCTTAAGCATACGGTGTGTAACGGTGAAACCGCCAAACACGTTGATTGAGGCGATCAGTACCGCCACAAAGGCGAGGAAGGTGACAAAGCCACCGGCTCCCACCTGGGACAGGGCCCCCACCACGATAATCCCGGAAATGGCGTTGGTGACCGACATCAGCGGGGTATGCAGGGAGTGGGACACGTTCCAGATCACGTAGTAACCCACGATGCAGGCCAGTACGAACACGGTGAAGTGGGACAGGAACTCGGCCGGCGCCACCGCCGACAGCCAGGCGAACAGCAGCACGCCGACGCCGCCCAGATAGTACTTGAGGTTGCTCGGCTGCTTGGCGTGGGGCTCGGCGGCCGGCTTGGCCGCGGCCTTGGCCTTGGGTGCGGCGGAGACGCTGATGGCGGGCGGCGGGAAGGTGACTTCACCGTCCTTCACCACCGTCATGTTGCGCAGCACCACGTCCTCGAAGTCGACGTCGATGTTGCCGTCCTTCTCCTTGCACAGCAGCTTGGCCAGGTTGACCAGGTTGGTGGAGTACAGGGTGGAGGACTGGGTCGGCAGCCGGCCGTTGAGGTCGGTGTAGCCGATGATCTTGACGCCGTTGTCGGACACGAACAGCTCGCCAGGCTTGGTCAGCTCGCAGTTGCCGCCGTTTTGCGCCGCCAGATCCACGATCACCGAGCCTGGGTTCATGGCCGCCACCATTTCGGCGGTGATAAGCTTTGGCGCCGGCTTGCCGGGGATAAGCGCCGTGGTGATGATGATGTCGACTTCCTTGGCTTGCTGCATGAACAGCGCCATTTCGGCATCGATGAAGGCCTTGCTCATCTCCTTGGCGTAACCGTCGGAAGAATCGGCTTCTTCTTCATAGTCGAGTTCGAGGAACTCGGCACCCATGGAGTTGATCTGTTCTTTTACCTCGGGGCGGGTGTCGAAGGCGCGGACGATGGCGCCGAGGGAGCCGGCGGCACCGATGGCGGCCAGGCCGGCCACGCCGGCACCGATCACCAGCACCTTGGCGGGCGGCACCTTGCCGGCGGCGGTGATCTGGCCGGTGAAGAAGCGGCCGAATTCATGGGCGGCTTCCACCACGGCACGGTAGCCGGCGATGTTGGCCATGGAAGACAAGGCATCCAGGGACTGGGCGCGGGAAATACGCGGCACCATGTCCATGGCCATCACGGTCACGCCCTTGGCCTTGAGTTGTTCCACCAGCTCGGGGTTTTGCGCCGGCCAGATAAAGCTGACCAGGGTGGTGCCGGCCTGCAGCCGCTCGATTTCTTCGGCGGTGGGGGCGTTGACCTTGTAGATGATGGCGGATTGCCAGATTTGATCGGCGCCCACCAGCGAGGCGCCGGCCGCTTCATAGGCCGCATCCTCGAAGCTGGCCTTGATGCCTGCACCCTGCTCGATGCACACGTCAAAACCGAGTTTACGCAGCTGTTCGACCGACTTGGGGGTCGCCGCCACCCGAGTCTCGCCGCTAAGCGTTTCCCTTGGAATTCCAATTAACATAATAATTCCCTGATTAATGTTGATATCGCACCGGATACCGACGAGGCGCGTCCGGTTTCGGGCAAGCTGTTCCTTCAACTGCCAGGCAGCCTTGCCTTTGTTGCTCCAGCCTGATTACGTTCTTTTACAACAGTGCTAGGCCATTCACGTATATCAAAACGACGTTTTTATATCTTTTAACATTATTAACGTCGAAACACCGACGATACCCGCCAGAAGGCGCATATTCACGGGGATATAACGTAAGAAAGAAACAGCACGTCGAGCACTATACTGGCTCCCAAGGAAAAAGATAAATCGATCTTTCCTCGAACCTTAATAGGCTGTGGCTTTCAATCACTAAAGTATCACTTATCGACCGCCGGCCAAGCGGTGGTTTAGCGAGCAGGATCACAGAGCTCGCGAGCGGGTAGCCAAAAGAAACCAGGCCCCCGGCGAGGATGCATCATGCTCGTGCCCGCGCCTGGCCCTGCGCCGAGGCCGGGAGTGGGTCGAGGGTCCATTGCAATGGGCCTTCGCCACCGATGCCGGGGTTGGTCGAATAAATTCGACCCTACAAGATCTCCGGGGGGTGCCGCTCGGCCGGATGAGGCCGGCCGTCGTGATCTTCGCCCTGCTCTTCCGGCTGGCGCGGCAGGGGATCCTGCCCGAACAGGGCCACCAGTTGGCGATACACCGCCGGATAGGCGGCCGCCAGTTGGCGCGGCCGGGTAAAGAACAGTTCGCAGGCCACCGCCAGAAACTCGGCCGGGTGGGTGGCGGCATAGGGATCGATGGGCGGCGCCTCGTCGCGCTCCAGGCGCCGGCAGAGCGAGTCGAACGCCGCCTGGAAGGCATCGCGCCAACTGCCCATCGCCATGCCGGGGCGCATGGGCGGCACGCCGTCGGCATCGCCGCCCAGCATGTCCATCTTGTGGGCCAGCTCGTGGATCACCAGGTTGTAGCCGTCCCAGCCGCCGTCCTCGCACAGCTCGCTCCAGGCCAGCACCAGCGGCCCCTGTTGCCAGGACTCGCCGGCGTGCTCCTCTTCCACCTCGCTCACCAGGCCGAATTCGTCCTGCACCGACTCCCGCCGGGTCACCGGCTCGGGGATGACGATGATCTCGCGAAAGCCCCGGTACCATTGCAGGTCGAGGTACAGGATGGGCAGCGCCGCCTGCAGCGCCAGGGCCACCCTGTCCTCCGGGCCAAACGTCACCCCGAGCAGGGTCAGGGTCTTGCGCGCCAGCAGCGCCTGGCCCAGCTCGCACAGCCGGGTCTGCTCGCTCTCCCCCAGCCCTTGCAGTATGGGGATCTGCGCCAGCACCTCCCGCCAGGGAAGGGCCTCGATCTCCCCGCTCCCTTGCCCGAACCAGCCCTTAAGCCTGGCGAAGAACGACATTGACTCTCCCGCTGGCGCCGCCAGTGCGACGCCGCAACCCTCGATGGGGATAGAAGTACAGGGAACGGCGCCCGGACGCAACTGCCCGGGCGCCGGGCGGACTTATTTCACCCACAGATACCAGTAGCCGAACAGCAGGTTGAAGCCGGCGAAAAACAGGATGCCGGCCCAGCTCAGGGCCACCATGCCGCCGCCCAGGCGGTAGCGCTCCGGCACCTGCGGCAGTTTCATCAGCCGGTAGTTGAGCCAGGCGAACACCAGGGCGCTGATAAAGGCGGAGATCATGGCGAACTCCAGCATGGCCAGCAGGGCGCCCTTGAAGAACATGATGATCAGCGCGCCCACCAGCCCCATCACCACCATCAGCGGGTAGGTATAACGGGCGCCGTGGCCGGTGGGGCCGCTGCCCTTGTGCTGGCCCAGCTGCACGAAGCATTCACTCAGGGCGCGGCTGTAGCCGTCCAGCACCGTCACCGTGGTGGAGAACATGCACAGGAAGGCGATCAGCGCGATCAGCCAGCGGCTCCAGTCGCCCATGACGCTGGCGTACACGTCCACCAGCTGGTGGGCGAAGGCGATGCCGGAGGTGGCCAGGCTCTCGCCGCTGCCGTGCAGCACCAGGGCGCCGAGGGCGACGAAGGCGATGGCCAGCAGGGTGGAGGTGACGTAACCCACGTTGAAATCGACCAGGGCGTCCCGGTAATCCAGCTCATCGCCCAGGGCCTTTTTCTTTTGCCGCAGCCACACGCTGTTCCAGGAAGAGAGCTCGATCGGCGCCGGCATCCAGCCCATCAGCGCCACCAGAAAGCCCACCGCCGCCAGGTTCCAGGGGCTGGGCGCCACGAAGTCGGGGGTGGCCACGCCGCCCTGGTTGAGGGCGATAAACACCGCCGTGACGGTGGCGATGGCCAGGCCGACGATGATCCACTTGGTGACCCGGTCCAGGGTCTTGTAGTGGCCGGTGATCAGGAACACCAGGGAGCCGGCCAGCACGATCATGCTGAGCTGGGTCACGCTCAGGTCGTCGCCGATAAAGAGGCCGAGGATGCTGCCGCACAGCATGGCCACCCCGGCGGTACTGACCACGGAGGCGAAGATGTTGAGGAGGGTAAAAAGGTAGAGATAGCCCCGGCCGATACGGTCGTAGCCCTGGATCAGGGTCTCGTCCGCCGCCATGGTGTAGCGGGCGCCGATCTGGAAAAAGGGATATTTCAGCAGGTTGACGACGATGATCAGGCCCACCAGCTGCCAGCCGTAGATGGCGCCGGCCTGGGTGGAGGCCACCAGGTGGGAGCCGCCGATGGCGGCGGCGGCGCCCAGAATGCCGGGGCCCAATATCCGCATATAGTGGCTTATGCTGCGTGGGCCCTTTTCGGCCGCGTCGACTAACTCTGCCATCTTGTTTTCCTGCCTTTTTACTTTGATTTGTTCACGAAAAGGCAGGTAAAAAGCCACAGCAAACAGCATAAAGCAACTGATTTTTCCATCGGATACGGGCAGTATCAAACAAAAAAACCAATAATAAATCACAAAAAAGAGATTTATATCGCAAAAAAACTTGAACACTCGGTTCATGTTTTGGCAATAAACAAAAAACGATATTTAATATCACACCCTGTTTTTAGAGCATTTACCCAATTGGAACCGTTTCCGCCCGGCCCTGTCAGTCCCTGGCCAGCAGCCAGTTGCCCGCCTCGGGATAACGCCCCTGCAGGGTGAAGGGAATCGACTCCAGCCCCTTGCCGTTGTTGATCTGCAGGGCGAAGTGCAGGTGCGGCCCCGAGCTGAAGCCGGTGTTGCCGGACGCCGCCACCCGCTGCCCCGCCGTCACCCGCTGCCCTTTTTTGACCAGGATGGAGCCGGTGTGCAGATGGGCGTAGAGGCTCATGGTGCCGTCATCGTGCAGCAGCCGCAGGTAATTGGTGCGGGCCCGGTATTCCTGCTTGAGGCCACCGCCGCTGTGGTGATCCACCGCGTCCATCACCACCCCGTCGCGGGTGGCCAGCAGCGGCGTGCCCACCGGCAGGGCGATGTCCAGGGCATAGCGGTTGGCGGGCCTGTTGTGGCTGAACCGGCCGTTGAAGCCCTGGGAAATGCGGTAGCGCCCGGCCACCGGCGACAGCAGATCCAGGCCGCCGGGCTGGGAGGAATAGAGCCCGCGCGGCGCCGGCAGCTGCCGGTGGCTGCCGGGCCGGTTGAAGGACGCCAGCAGCAGCCGCTCACCGGGGGTATAGGCGAAACCGTAGTCGTAACGCCATTCCCCCGGCAGGGCCGGTACCAGCTTGCCGATGAACTTTTCTTCCCGCGGGGCCAGTACGATGGCCTGCAGCATGCGGTGGGGGATCAGCACGTTGTCCTGCTGGGGAAAGCGCAGGGTCAGGGTGGCGGGGCCAAACAGCCGATTGAGGGCGAAGAAGTAGTGGCCGTCCGCTTTCTCGACCACCCGCAGGGAGACGCCCTCTTCGTCCACCTCGTCCCGCGCCCACAGCTCCGGCTGGTGATCGAGCGAGCCCATGTAGCTGTCGGTGTAATGGGTGACGCCGCCGGCATCCTGATAGCGGTAGATATTGGCATCGGACATCGGCGGCAACCAGGCCAATGCCAGAAGGTAAAGACGTAAGGCACTCATCTCGCATCCTTGCTGGAGTGTTTGCCTTTGAGTATGGAAGCCTACAGCGGTTTTTGCATCACGATGGCGTCTTCCCGCCCCTCGCCGGTTCGGTAATAGTCCTTGCGCCGGCCGGCCTTGGCGAAGCCCGCCGTCCGGTACAGTTTCAGCGCGGCCTGGTTGGAGGCCCTCACTTCCAGCCAGGCCATGGCCAGCCGCCGCTGCCGGCACACTTCCAGCCAGTGCTCCAGCAGCCGGCGGCCGAAGCCCCGGCCCTGCCACGAGGGAGCGATGCAGAGATTCATCAGGGTGCTTTCATCGATCACCGCGTCGGCGATAAAAAAGCCGAGCAGCTGCTCCTGCCGCCACAGGGCACCGGAAAAGTAGCGCCCGTGCAGGCTCTCGGCCAGCTGTTCCCGGCTCCAGGGTTCGAGGTGGGCGTCCCGCTCCACCCGGACCATGGCGTCCAGATCGGCGGGCGTCAGTCGGCGGTAAACAACTGGCATAACCGGCTCCATAATTCACGTTTGTGCCGGGCGGTCAGCGGCAGGCCGCCATGCCAGAGAAAGGCCCCGGGGGCGGTGGTCAGGTGAAAGCCCAGCAGCGCCCCGGCAACGGGTTGCTCCGCCGCCAGCCAGGCGGCTTCGTCCATTACCCTGATTCGCTCTTCGGCAAAGGGCAGGGCCCGGGCGATGTCGGCCAGCAGGGTCTCCGGCAGCGTCCGCCCCTGGCCGACCACGATACACAGGGCGGCGGGCCCAGCCTCGGGCCGGGGCGCATGGGGCAGGCGCTCCGGATGCGCGCAGCGCCAGGCCGGCAGTTCAAGCAAGTGCCACAGTTGCGATTGTAACGGCGTCATAGCCACTCCATAACGCAAAAAGCCAGCATGGAAGCTGGCTTTAAGAGGTGAAGTTGGCAGGGGCAGAGGGATTCGAACCCCCAACCGTCGGTTTTGGAGACCGCTGTTCTACCAATTGGAACTATGCCCCTGCAACACGAGGCGCATTATAACCGGCGACCTTCAAAGGTAAAGGGCTTTTTCGGGGGGAAAGGCGCGTTCGCTCACCTTTTCGCCGCTTCCGGGCTGTCACCTCGCCGTATTTTGCTTTGGCCACACATTTCTCTATAATCCGTACGGTTTGCAATCGTCCGGAGTTGCTGGATGCTGGTCTTTTCCCGTTATCGCCAGGCTGGTTTCCTGCCCGTTTTTCATTCAAACGGCGGCGTTTGCGATCATTTTGCTCTAATGGCCCCGTTTTGGGGCTTTTTTATGGTCTCCACTTCACCGGAAGAGCGTTGCTGATGGCAAACCCCCTATTTCAAAAGCATGTAATCTCCATTTCCGACTTCACCCGCGCCGAGCTGGAGCTGGTGATCGACACCGCCGTGATGCTCAAGACCCACCCCCGGCCCGAGCTGCTCAGGCACAAGGTGGTGGCCAGCTGTTTCTTCGAAGCCTCCACCCGCACCCGCTTGTCGTTCGAAACCGCGGTGCACCGGCTGGGCGGCGCCGTGATCGGCTTTTCCGACAGCGGCAGCACCTCCCTGGCCAAGAAGGGCGAAACCCTGGCCGATTCGGTGAAGATCATCAGCTCCTACAGCGACGCCTTCGTGATGCGCCATCCCCAGGAAGGAGCCGCCCGGCTGGCGGCGGAGTTCTCCTCGGTGCCGGTGATCAACGCCGGTGACGGCTCCAACCAGCACCCAACCCAGACCCTGCTGGATCTGTTCACCATCTATGAAACCCAGGGCACCCTGCAGGGCCTGACCGTGGCCTTCGTGGGCGACCTCAAGTACGGCCGCACCGTGCACTCCCTGACCCAGGCGCTCAGCCTGTTCGGCTGCAAGTTCTACTTTATCGCGCCCCAGGCCCTGGCCATGCCCGACTACCTGTGCGACGAGCTCACCGAAAAAGGCATCAACTTCGAGTTCCGCGACAGCATGGAAGAGGTGATGGACGAGCTGGACATCCTCTACATGACCCGGGTGCAGAAAGAGCGCTTCGACGAAACCGAGTACATGCACGTGGCCTCCAAGTACGTGCTCACCCCGGAGGTGCTGGACAACGCCAAGGACAGCCTCAAGGTGCTGCACCCGCTGCCGCGCATCGACGAGATCACCGCCGAGGTGGACGACACCCCCTACGCCTATTACTTCGAGCAGGCCGAAAACGGCGTTTACGCCCGCCAGGCCCTGCTCGCCCTGGTGCTGAACGAAAGCCTGTGAGAGACATGATGAACAAGAGTCAACTGCAAGTCGAAGCCATCCACAACGGCACCGTCATCGACCATATCCCCGCCGGCCAGGGCATCAAGATCCTGCAGCTGTTCGGCCTGGTGCAGACCCACGAGAAGATCACCGTGGGCCTGAACCTGCCCTCCAAGGCGCTGGGCGCCAAGGACATCATCAAGGTGGAGAACACCCGGCTGTCCGCCGCCCAGGCCAACCAGCTGGCGCTGTTCGCGCCCCAGGCCACGGTCAACCTGATCGAGGACTTCGAGGTGGTGGAAAAGCTGCAGCTGCACCTGCCGGAGAGGGTGGAGGGGGTGTTCTCCTGCCCCAACAGCAACTGCATCAGCCACAACGAACCGGTCACCAGCAAGTTCAGGGTAAGGGCGGTGGACGGCCAGGTCCGTTTCCGCTGCGGCTACTGCGAGAAATCCTTCCATCAGGACATGATGGCGGTATAAGGACCCGGGTCCGGCGGATGCCGGGCCCTGGCCGCCCCCTCCCCGCGCTTCAGCCCCCACCATCTATACTTAGCCTGTGCGGAACCAACCATCATGGAGGTGCGCAGATGGCAAGCACTGAGTTCAAGCTGGCGAACGGGGATTGCGTGCTGTTCCGGCCCAGCTACGACAGCGACGACGATTTCGTGGGCTATGAAATGGTGGTCGATTACCCGGATCACCACAGCGAACACATAGCGCGCGAACGCCTCTTCCGGCCCGAGGAATTCGTGGACCTGGTATCCCACTACGCCAGCGACAGGAAAACCCGAATGCTCTGATCACCAGGGGCGGCCAAGGCCGCCCTTTCCTTATGATGACCGTCCAGGGCCCATGCCCGGCCGCTGCCGGACATCGCTACTCGGGCGGGGTGTCCGAGACGGTGCGAAAGCCGATATGGGAGCTGCCCAGATACAGCAGCTGGGGCTGACGGGCCGAGGGCCGGTAGCGCAGGCAGTAGTCGGGGGAACACAGGTGCGAGCCGCCCTTGATCACCTTCACCGGCATGCCCGGATCCCGGGGATCCAGGCTGCTGTCCGGCCCCTGCGGGTTGTGTCCCGGCTCCGGCTCGTGACCGGGCCGGTACCAGGTGCGGGTCAGCTCCCAGACGTTGCCGCCCATGTCGAACAGCTCGTAGCCGTTGCCCGGGTAGCAGCCCACCGGAGAGGTGCCGCGGTAGCCGTCCGCCCCCAGATCCCGGAGCGGAAAGGTCCCCTGCCAGGTGTTGGCCACCGCCGCCACCTCCGCCGCCACCTCCGGCGGCGGCGCTCCCCAGGCGAAGTCCGCGTCCTCCAGCCCGCCACGGGCCGCATATTCCAGCTGGGCCTCGGTCGGCAGCGTCCGTCCGGCCCATTCCGCATAGGCTTTGGCGTCCTCGTAGGTGACATGCACCACCGGGTGGTGCATCCGTTCCCCGATATCGCTGCCCGGCCCTTCCGGCTGGCGCCAGTGGGCCCCGGGCACGAAGCGCCAGCCGGGATCCGCCGGATCCCGGCCGAACACCAGGGAGCCGGGCCGGGCCGCCGCCGGTGGCAGTCCCTCCAGCGCCTCCGCCGGCAGGCCTCGCTCGGCCCGGGTCAGGTAGCCGGTGGCCGCCACGAAGGCGGCGAACTGGGCATTGGTCACCGGATGGCGATCGATCCAGAAGCCGTCGACACTGGCCCGCCGGGCCGGCCGCTCTTCCGGATACCAGCGATCCGAGCCCAGGGTGAAACCGCTTCCCTCCAGCCGGATCATGCCCTGGCGGGCTTCCCCCTGGCGCGCCGGTGGCAGCCCGGAATAGTCCTCGCACAGCAGCGCCGGCAGCGGCGCCTGGCGAGCCTGGCCGAGGGCGAACAGGCTGCCGCCGGCGAGCAGGCCGACAAGGCCCAGGGCCAGCCACCGCCCGTCGCCCCTCCTCATTGGGCCGCCATCCGCTGTCCGGGCGCCTCCCGCACCGGGGTCGCCGGTGTCAGATCCGCATTCAGGGCGATATTGTTGAGCTGGGCGTAGTGGCGCCAGTCCGCCAGCATGGTCTTCACCAGCTCCTGCCGCTCGGTCGCCAGATCATGTCGTTCCCCGGGATCCGCCGCCAGATCGAACAGCCGCCACCCTGCGCCGAGTTGCCGCGGGGCATGGACCAGTTTCATGCTGCCGCGACGGATGGCGGCGCTGCCGTCCACCTCCCAGCCGAGGCCGGCGCTCGCCGGCGATGCCGGGCGGGTGGCGTCGCTCAGGTGGGCCAGCAGGGAGCTGCCCTGCACCGGCAGGGTCGGCCGGCCCCGGTATTCGATGCCCGGGAGCGCCACCCCGGCCAGCTCCAGCAGGGTGGGCATGATGTCCCTCATGCTGGCCAGCTCGCGGCTGATCCCGGCCTCGACGCGGGCCGGGAAATGGGCCACCAGGGGCACCCGGATGCCGCCCTCGAGGATGCCCTGCTTGAAACCGCGGAACGGCTGGGCGCTGACCTGGGCCCAGGCCTTGCCGTAGGCGATAAAGGAGTTGGCTCGCCCCAGGTTGTCCAGGCTGTTGTCGAAGTGCCGGTTCACCCAGTCCTGGATCGGCTGTTCCCGGTCCACCGACTCGGGGCCGTTGTCCGAGGTGAACAGGATCAGGGTGTTGTCGTAGGCACCCGTGGCCTTCAGGTGGTCGAGCAGGCGGCCTATCTCCCGGTCCATCGCCTCCACCATGGCGGCGTAGGCTTCCATCTTGCGGGCCGAGCGCTGCTGTTGCTCCCGGCTCAGGCTCTCCCAGGCGGGCACGCCCTCCAGCCAGGCCCGCTCCGGGTAGTCCTCGCCCAGCAGCCCCAATGCCTTGAGCCGGGCCAGACGCCGGTCGGCCACCGCCTGGTAGCCATCGTCATAATGGCCGCGATACTTCTGCAGCAGGGCATCCGGCGCCTGCAGCGGCCAATGGGGGGCGGTATAGGCGGCGAAGGCGAAGAAGGGCCGGCCCGCCTGCCCGGCGGCATCGATGCCCTCGATCAGCCGGTCGGTGAAGAAGGTGGTGGAATAAAAGTCGTCCGGCAGCGCCAGCGGCTCGCCGTTGTGCAGGAAGGTGGAGGAATAGTTGGCCATCAGCCCCATCTCCGCCTGCTTGAAGTGGGCCGAGCCGCCCTCCAGCACCACGTGGGACTGCGCGAAGCCGAGCCGCTCGGGCCCTTGCTCCGGCGCCATGCCCAGGTGCCACTTGCCGGCGATCAGGGTGTGGTAACCACCATCCCGCAACAGCTCGGCGACGGTCACCGCATCGCCGCGCAGCTCGCCTTCGTAGCCCGGGCGAATGCGCTCGGCGGGCACCTCGGGATAGAGGCGCTTGCGCACCTCCGCCATCATCCCCAGCCCCGACAGGTGCTGATCATTGCCGGTCATCAGCATGGCCCGGGTCGGCGAGCAGCTGGGGGCGCTGTGGAAGTCGAGCAGCAGCCGGCCGTCCCGCACCAGGCCGTCGATATGGGGGGTGTCTATCTCGCCCCCCAGGGCGCCGATATCCGAATAGCCCATGTCGTCGGCCATCAGCAGCAGTATGTTGGGCCGGCTCTCCGCCGCCATGGCCAGCGGGGCCAGCAGTCCCAGGCCGAGGGCCAGTATGGGGTTGCGTATCATCATGAATTCTCCTCCTCAGAACTTGTACATCACCATGCCCTGCAGGCGCACGGTGTCCCCTTCCCGGCCGTCCTGTACCTGGCGGCGGTGGTAGCTGGTCTCGATGCCGTAGCTGACGCCGGCGAGCGGCGACCAGATGTAGTTGAGGTGCCAGGCCTCGAACTGCTGGTTGGCGGCACCGGTCAGGGCACCGGCGGCCACCGCCTCGTCCAGCTCGGCCCGGGCCACCCCGTAGCCCAGGGTGATGTCGCCCGGGCCCGCCGCCAGGCTGACCCCGGCGGTGGCGCCGCTGGCCTCGATGGGCTCCAACTCGCCGGTCAGGGGATCCACGTAGGCAGGCGCCGCCGGGCTGCCCTCCAGGTAGCCGCCGATGCCGTCGCCATGGGTCAGGGCGCCGCGCAGCACCAGTCCCGGTACCGGCCGGTAGGCCGCTTCCAGGTTCAGGCCCCAGCCAACGGCGCTCCGCTCTTCATCGCTGGCCGCCCGGTAATACGCCAGCTGGCGCAGCACCGCCGAGGCACCGAAGTCCAGGCTGCCCGCCTTGCCCTGGTAGCGCAGGGTCAAGTCGGGCAGCGGCTGCTTGGCGCTGTCGGGCGCGGCCACGCTCACCTTGCCGCCCAGGCTGCCCGGATCCTCCAGCGCCGCGGAAAAGCCGCCCCGGCTGTAGCGCAGCTGGGCCTGGCGGGCGGCGTTGCCCTGGCCGGGCTGGGGGGTGAAATCCACGGTCGGGTTCATGCCGAGAAAGCCGCCGAAGTTGGTCCAGGTCTGGCCGGCGGTGATGCCGTTCCACTCGCCGTAGGCGTGGCGCAGGCGGAAGCTGCCGCCGCCGCTGCCGAAGAAATCCCCCTCCAGCACCGCCTTGACCTCGCCCCGTGAGGTGGCGGTCAGGCTGCTCACCCCCAGCCGGCTCTGGTAGCCGTGCAGGATGCTGTGGCCCTCGGGCCCCTTTTCGCCGTCCAGGCGGATGTCGCCGCGCTTGACGCTGTTGCCCAGGTTGGCGTCCAGATCGTGGATGATGTCGAGCTTGGCGTAGCCGTAGACGCTGGCCCTGGTATCGCCTATCTGCCACTCGAAGGCGGTGACGGAGCCGGACAGCGCCGTCCCCGCCAGGGCGGCGCAGAGGGTGATGGGTTTCATGTCCATATCAGTGTTCTTCCTTTTATATGTTGTGGTTAAGCCCTGCCCGGGAAAAATCGGAGACAAGGCATTCCCGGGAGGCGGCATCCGCCGCCTCCGGTAAGCAATAAAGGGGGTGTCGACAGTCAGTCGGGCCGCACACCGGGCGGCTCTTGTGGTTATGCCGGCATCAGGACAGGCTGCCCGGCACCTTGGCCAGGGGAGCCGGTTGCGGTACCCGGCCGGGCGCGGTTTCCCGCGACCAGTACACCCCGGCGGCGCTCACCAGGCACAGCCCGCAGAACAGCATGGAGATGTACTGGGTATTGGTGCCGCCGCCCCCGAGGCTGAGCAGGGTCTGGGCGATCAGCGGGGTAAAACCGGCGCCCAGCACGGCGGTGAGCTGATAGGTCAGCGACAGCCCGGTGTAGCGGGTGCGGGTGGTGAATTTCTCGCTGATAAAGGCGCCCATGGGGCCGTACATCACCGCCTGGATCAAGGGGTTGCCGATGGTGAAGCCGAGCAGCAGCATCCAGGACGAGCCGTGACTGATCAGGGCGAACATGGGCCAGACCATGATGCCGCCCACCAGGGCACCCACCAGCATCACCGGACGGCGACCGTAGCGATCCGACAGCGCCGCCATCAGCGGGATGGTGAAGATGTGCAGCACGCTGGACAGGGTCAGCATCAACAGGGCGTCGCTGCGGCTGTGGCCGATGGACACCGCGTAGGTCAGGCCGAAAGTGGCCAGCATCGACTGCATAAACAGCGGCGCCAGGCCGGCCAGCACGCCGAGGGAGATATTGGAGGACGACTCCCGGAACAGCCGCACCAGGGGGATGCCGGTATGGGCCGACGCCTCCGGCTTGGCTTCTTCCGCCGCCCTGGCCGCCTCGAACTCGGGGGACTCGGTCACGCTGTAGCGCAGGTAGAGGCCGATGATCACCAGGATGGCGGACAGCAGGAAGGGGATACGCCAACCCCAGCTCATGAACTGATCCTCGGGCAGCAGCGAGAACAGCCCCAGTACCATGGTGGCCAGCACGGCGCCGGACGGGCCGCCGGACACCGCTATGCTGGCGCCGAAGCCCTTGGACTTCTTGCTCGAGTGCTCCATCGCCAGCAGGGTAGCGCCGGCCCACTCGCCGCCCACCGCCAGGCCCTGGATCACCCGCAGCACCACCAGGGTGATGGGTGCGGCCACGCCGATGGTCTCATAGGTGGGCAACAGGCCGATCACCACCGAGACCCCGCCCATTACCATCAGGGTGATGAACAACACCAGCTTGCGGCCGACCTTGTCGCCGAAGTGGCC
The DNA here is from genome assembly GCF_003012775.1 of Zobellella endophytica. Lineage (GTDB taxonomy): Bacteria > Pseudomonadota > Gammaproteobacteria > Enterobacterales > Aeromonadaceae > Oceanimonas > Oceanimonas endophytica. The sequence goes on from NZ_PXYG01000007.1 coordinate 146,947, forward strand.
GAACAGCAGGCCGCCCACCGGGCGGGCCACGTAGCCCGCCGCCAGGGTCAGGAACGACAGCATCAGCCCCACGCCGGGCTCCAGCTCGCCGAAGAACAGGGTCGGGAACACCAGGCTGGCGGCGGCGGCGTACAACAGGAAATCGTAGAACTCCACCGTCGAGCCCAGGTAGCTGGAAATGATGGCCCGGCGGCTGTCCTTGCGCTGCTGCCGGGGATCCTTGTCACCGTCACCGGGACGGCCTTGATGGGTTGAAATTGACATTTAACTCTCTCCTCCTAGAGTTGGCCGGGCCAGCCGGCCGTGCTGTCCTGCTTGTCTCCGCTCAATGGAGACATTTAAAAAACAATTCATTTACTTCGATGAAACACCCGCAGTGTAAAAACTGGACGGCAAGCTAACAACGAAAAACAACCCTAAGGTGCATATAGTGCACACTGTTGATTTAAAAAATTTTTTATAAAAAACCCGGACCTGCAGCTCCACTAAAGGAGCCGCAGGCCCGGGCCCGTTATCCGCCCGAAGCGCGGTCGGCTTATCCCTGGCGTGCCGCCAGCATGTCCAGGGCGACGTCCACTATCATGTCTTCCTGGCCGCCCACCATGCGTCGCTTGCCCAGCTCCAGCAGGATGTCCGCCGTCTTCAGGCCGTAGCGCTGCGCCGCCGTCTCCGCATGGCGCAAGAAGCTCGAGTAGACACCGGCATACCCCAGCGCCAGCGTTTCCCGATCCACCCGCACCGGCCGGTCCTGCAACGGCCGCACCAGATCGTCCGCCGCGTCCATCAGGGTGGTGAGGTCGGTGCCGTGGTGCCAGCCCAGCCGCTCGGCGGCCGCGATAAACACCTCCAGCGGTGCGTTGCCGGCCCCCGCGCCCATCCCCGCCAGGCTGGCGTCGATGCGATCACAGCCCTCTTCCACCGCCACCATGCTGTTGGCCACTCCCAGGCTCAGGTTGTGGTGGGCATGGATGCCGGTTTCGGTTTCCGCCTTGAGCACCGCCTTCACCGCCCGGAAGCGGTCGCGCACGTCCTGCATGGTCATGGCCCCGCCCGAATCGACGATGTAAATGCAGGTGGCGCCGTAGTCTTCCATCTTCTTCGCCTCCAGCGCCAGGTTGCCGGGGCTGGTCAGGTGGCTCATCATCAGGAAGCCGACCGTGTCCATGCCCAGCTTGCGGGCGTGCTCGATATGCTGGCGCGACACGTCCGCCTCGGTGCAGTGGGTCGCCACCCGCACCACCCGGGCCCCGGCCCGATAGGCGTTATCCAGGTCGTGCACGGTGCCGATGCCCGGCAGCAACAGGGTGGCCACCCTGGCGTGCGTCACCTCGTCCGCCACCGCCTCAATCCACTCCAGGTCGGTGTGGGCGCCAAAGCCGTAGTTGAAGCTCGAACCCTGCAAACCGTCGCCGTGGGCCACCTCGATGCTGTCCACCCGCGCCGCGTCCAGCGCCCGGGCGATGGCCCGCACCTGATCCAGGGAATACTGGTGGCGCACCGCGTGGCTGCCGTCGCGCAGGGTGACATCGGAGATATAGAGTTTCTTGCCGTTGTTGATGCTCATCCGAAGTTCCTCCTCAGGCGTTGAGCTGGGACAGGGCCATCCGCTCGGCGGTGGCCAGGGCGGCGGAGGTCATGATATCCAGGTTGCCGGCGTAGGCCGGCAGGTAGTGGGCCGCCCCTTCCACCTCCAGGAACACCGCCGTCTTGAGCCCGCTGAAATCGCCCAGGCCGGGAATGTGCAGCGGCGCCTCGGCCGGGATGACCTCAAACTGCACCCGCTGCTTGAGCCGGTAGCCGGGCACATAGCCCTGCACCGCCGCCACCATTTCCTCGATGGAGGCTTCCACCACCGCCGGCTCGGCCGCTTCCGACAGCACATAGACGGTGTCGCGCATCATCAGCGGCGGCTCTGCCGGGTTGAGCACTATGATGGCCTTGCCCCTGGCCGCACCACCGACTTCTTCGATGGCCCTGGAGGTGGTCTCGGTGAATTCGTCGATATTGGCGCGGGTGCCGGGACCGGCGGACTTGCTGCTGATGGACGCCACTATCTCGGCGTAGTGCACCTTCGCCACCCGGGATACCGCCGCCACCACCGGTATGGTGGCCTGGCCGCCGCAGGTGACCATGTTGACGTTGCCCTCAGCCAGGCACTGCTCCAGGTTCACCACCGGCACGCAGTAGGGGCCGATGGCCGCGGGAGTCAGGTCGACCAGCTTGATGCCCGGCTTGTGCTTGCGCAGCAGGGCGTCGTTCTTGAGATGGGCACCGGCGGAGGTGGCGTCGAACACCACGTCGATGTCGGCGAACTCGGGCATCTTCACCAGGCCGTCCACCCCTTCATGGGTGGTGGCCACGCCCATGCGGGCGGCGCGGGCCAGGCCGTCGGAGGCCGGATCTATGCCGACCATGACCCCCATCTCCAGCTGTTGGCCCTGGCGCAAGATCTTGATCATCAGGTCGGTGCCGATATTGCCCGAGCCGATGATGGCCGCTTTCAGTTTGTTCATTTCCTTTTCCCCTCTGTAATGGGTTCAGTCCCGGCCGAAGTTCACGGCCACCTGGCCGATGCCGTCGATATGGGCTTCAAAGCGATCCCCCGCCGCCACCGGCGCCATGGGCCCCAGGGCCCCGGTCAGGATCAGGTCGCCGGCGCGCAGCGGCTCGCCCAGCCGGCTCATGGTGCGCGCCAGCCAGACCGCGGCGTTAAGCGGGTGGCCCAGGCATTCGGCACCGCTGCCGGCGGACACTTCCTCGCCGTTGCGGGTCATGCGCATGCTGGCGGCACGCAGATCCAGGCCGTCCGGCCGGCGGGCCGGGCCGCCCAGCACGAACAGGCCGCTGGAGGCGTTGTCCGCCACGGTGTCGACGAAGCGGATGTCCCAGTCGCGCACCCGGCTGCCGACGATCTCCAGCGCCGGCAGCACCCAGCCGGTGGCGGCCAGCAGCTCGGCGAAGGTGGTGTCGGCCGCCGGCAGATCCCGCTCCAGGATCAGGGCGATTTCCGCCTCTATCTTGGGTTGCAGCACCCGGCCAAAGGGCACCGTCTCGTTGTCGCCATAGCCCATGTCGGCGAACAGGGTGCCGAAATCGGGCTGGTCCACCCCCAGCTGCTGCTGCACCTTGGGGTTGGTCAGGCCGATCTTGCGGCCGACCCCCCGGCGCCCGCCGGCCACGCCCTGGGCCACGTTGATGCGCTGGATGGCGTAGGCCGCCTCGGCGTTATCCTCGCCTATCCGCTCGCGCAGCGGCGCCAGGGGCTGGCCCTCGGCCTCGGCCCGGCGCAGGGCGCCGGCCAGTTGTTCCAGAGTTTCTTGATTCGGGTTCATCGGTTTCCCTCTCTCGGGCGATCAGTGGGTCAGGAAGTCCAGCACCATACGGTTGAACTTGTCGGCGTGTTCCCACTGAGCCCAGTGGCCGCAGCGGTTGAACAGGTGCAGCTCGGCGTTGGGCAGGCCAGCCACCAGGCGCAGGCCGGTGTCCATGGGCACGAAACGGTCCTGCCGGCCCCAGATCACCAGGGTCTCGGCGACAATTTCCCCAAGCCGTGGGCTGAAGTCCGGGAACTGTTTGGGGTTGGCCGCGATGCTCTTGACGAAGTTCTCCAGGTGGTCGCGACGCGCCAGCATGTTGTCGAGCCGGGCCTGGAACAGCTCCTCGGTGAGATCCGAGGTGTCGTAGACGAAGATGTCCATCATCGCCTTGAGGTTGTCGATGGTCGGGGCGCGGTAGAGGCCCTGCAGACGCTTGATGCCTTCGGTGGGCATGGGGGTGAACAGGCTGGCGCCGCCGGTGCCGCCGCCCATCAGTACCAGCTTGCCGAGGCGCTCCGGATAGCGCAGGGCGAAGGCCACGGCGCTGTGGCCGCCCATGGAGTTGCCGAGGATGTCCACCTTGTCGATGTCGAGGGCATCCAGCAGCCCCTTGAGTGCGCTGGCGTTGAGATCGGAGCGGGAGCCCTCACAGACGATGCTGTCGCTCTTGCTCCAGCCGGGGCAGTCCAGCAGTATCACCCGGAAGCCGGCCTCCACCAGGGGCGCGACGTTGCGGTTGAAGTTGGCCCAGCCGCTGGCGCCGGGGCCGGAGCCGTGCAGCATGACCACCACCCGGTCGCCCTGGCCGCAGTCGTTGTAGTGCAGTTGCAGGTCGAGATCGCCTTCCCGGATGCGGACGAAACGGCTGGTGGCGGCTTCGGTAAGATATTGGCTTGTCATAGTCTGGTTCCTGTGGTCGTTGAATTAAGAAAAACGGTTCAGCGCAGCGGCGCCGCGCTGATCGAGCCGAAGCCGGCGATCCACTCGGGGATGGCCCGGTAGTAGCCGTGGTCCGCCCCATAGGGGCCGTAGGCCGAGAGTGCGGCGAAGGCCGCCACCCAGGTCTTGACCTCGTTGGCCGACTTACCGGCCAGGGCCGACAGTTCCTCGTTGCCGAGCCCGTCCAGCTCGGCCAGGCGGCCTTCCGCCAGGGTGGCCATAAACTGCCGATCCCAGTCCGGGTTGAGCGGGTACAGGCTGTGCTGGTCGTCGACGAAGGCCCGCGCCGCCGCTATCACCCGCTGGGTGCGCGCCTCGCGCTCTTCCACCGGCAGGTCACGGCCGCTGCCCTTGAGCCGGTCGGCCAGGTGCTCGTTGGCGGTGGCCAGCTCCGGCACCGGCGGCTGGTGCGACAGACCGCCGGAGCCGATCAGCAGCACCCGTTTATCCAGGCTGCGGGCGAACCGGCCGATGGCCTCGCCCAGCAGGCGGGCACGCTGGAAACCGGGCAGGGGCACGGCCACCGAATTGATGAACACCGGGATCACCGGCACCCGGTCGATGCCGCCCATCAGGAACTCCAGCGGCTGGGCGAAACCGTGATCCACCTGCATGCGGTAGGACACGGCGGCGTCTATACCCTGGGCCAGCACGCTGCGGGCACAGTCTTCCGCCAGCGCCCGGGGCACCGGCAGCTCGCCGGCGGCGCTGCCGAAGTCACCGATGGCCCGGGCCGCCATGCCGATGCAGAAGGACGGCATGATGTCGTAGAAGAAGCCGTTGTAATGATCCGGCGAGAACAGGATCACCAGCTCGGGATCGAAACGGGCGATGCGCTCCCGCGCGGCGGCGATGCTGGCGTCCACCTCCGCCAGCACGGCGGGCGCGGGATCCACATGACCGATCAACGGGGTGTGGGACAGGCAATGCAGATAAACACTCATGGTCATGCCACCTTGCGCGCCGCGGCCGGCGCCTGTTGGGGTTGTGCCTTGGCCTTGAGCGCCTGGCGCAGTTGCCGGCACAGGAGCTCCAGGGTCTGGGGAATGGCGATGCCGGCCACGAAGCGATCCGGACGCAGTACTGCTATGGAGGCCGGGTAGCGCCCGAACCATTCCTTGAGCCGCCCGCTCTCGTCGCCGATACGGATGACCCCTTCCGCCAGGCGGGCCTCGGCCTGCAACTGCACCGAGGGCACCACCTGAATAAAGCAGGTGCCGAGGCGCCGCCAGTGAGCCAGCTCTTCCGCGCTCAGGCCATAAGTGGGATCCGTGCCCCAGGCGATCACCGCGAAACGGCGGCCGATCACCTCGTCCAGCAGCAGCACCTGCTCGCCCAGCCGTACCCTGGGCTGGATAAACAGCTTGCCCACCGGCGATGGCTTCAGCTTGGGCGTCGGCTCGACCAGCACCCCCTGGCGATACTGGGGCATGGGCTTGAAGCGCATTTCCAGGAAGTAGCGCTTGACCGGCGGTATGTAGTTGAGCAGCCAGGAGATGCCGTCGCGCAGGCTGGCCTGCCACTTCTTCGGCGGCGCCAGCACATGGCCGGCGGTGACCGACAGATCGATCATCGCCCTGGCGTGATCCCGGCGTTCCTGCTGGTAGCTGTCGAGCAGTTCGTCGCCGGCCAGGCCCTGGACCACCAGCGCCAGCTTCCACGCCAGGTTGCTGGCATCGCGCATGCCACTGTTGTAGCCCTGGCCCTGCCACACCGGCATGATATGGGCGGCGTCACCGGCCAGCAGGATACGACCGCGGCGGAACTCGCCGGCCAGGCGGGCATTGTGGGTGTAGACCCGCTGGCGGATGACATCGACCCGGGTCGGGTCCGGCAGCACCTTGGCCAGCAGCCGTTGCAGTTCTTCCGGCCGGCTCAGTTGCTCCTCGGTCTCGCCCGGCATCACCATAAATTCGAAACGGCGGATACCGTGGGGCAGGGCCGCGGACACATAGGGCCGCTCGGCGTCGCAGCACATGTAGATGTTGGGGGTGCCCAGGGGATCGTTGCGCACGTCGATCACTATCCACTGGTTGGGCGCCGTCTTGCCCTCGAAGCTGATGTCCAGGGTGCGGCGCACCAGGCTGTTGCCGCCGTCGCAGGCCACCAGGTAGCGGGCGCGCAGCCGCTCTTCCCCTTCCGGGCCGGCCAGCGTCAGGCTGACCCCTTCCCCATCCTGGCCGAACGCCTGCAGATCGCGGGAAAACAACACCTTGACCTTGTCGAAGCGGGCCAGGCCCTCATACAGCACCCGGTCCGCCAGCGGCTGGATAAAGGCGTTGCGGCGCGGCCAGCCGAACTCGTCGGTGTTGGGTTGGATGTCGGCGAAGCAGCGCCCCTTGGGGGTGAGGAAGCGCATGGCGTGCATGGGGGTGGTGTGGGGCAGCACCTGCTCGGCGAGTTCCACCGCCTGGAAGGTGCGCAGGCTTTCGTCGTCCAGCCCGATGGCGCGGGGATAGTCGATCAGGGTATCCAGTTTTTCCACCACTACGACCTCGACACCGCAGTGCCCCAGGTAGTTGGCGATCATCAGCCCGACCGGGCCGGCACCGGCGATCACCACATCGGCGTCGAAACGGGCGTCGGGGCCCGGGGTTGTGAGGGTTGTTGCTGTCACGTTCTTCACTCCTGAATCGGTGAAACTTGATGCCTTTCGTCCGACAGCAGGCAAGCCTTGCCCGTCGGCTCCGACGGGCGGAACCCTTGCTGTCAGGGTCTTGAATGGGTTGCTAAACTCGGGCGCTAAGCCCGGAGGTGGTCATCATTGGGAGCCGGTCAGGGCCAGCCCTGGCGCGGGTTGTAACAATAGGCGGTGTAACCTTGCATAATTGTTTCCCCTTTGTTTCACTCCTTGACCAATGGACCGAGTATAAAAAGCCACCAGTAATGCGGCAATGAAAAACCGCCAGATCGTGCACTAAGTGCACGTAATTGTTTATTAAGGACTTTTATAGATGAGTGGCGATAACAAGAGCGACTACAAAGCGGTGCGTGGCTTGATCCGCGGCCTGGACCTGCTCAACAGCCTCAACCGCTTCGACGGCGGTGCCCGCATCGGCCAGCTGGCCGAAGCCACCGGCCTGCACCGCACCACGGTGCGCCGCCTGCTCGAAACCCTGCAGAACGAAGGCTATGTGCGGCGCAGCGAGTCCGACGACGGCTACCGGCTGAACATCAAGGTGCGGGAGCTGAGCGAGGGCTTTCGCGACGAGCAGTGGATCTCCCAGCTGGCGGCCCCCCTGCTCGGCCAGTTGCTGCAGGAGGTGGTCTGGCCCACCGATATCACCACCCTGGACGTGGACGCCATGGTGATCCGGGAAACCACCCACCGTTTCAGCCGGCTGTCGTTCCACCGCTCCATGGTGGGCCGGCGGCTGCCGCTGCTGCAGACCGCCGCCGGCCGGGCCTATATCGCCCACTGCCCCGACGCCGAGCGGGAGGGCATACTGGCGCTACTGGCCTCCCGTGACGATACCCAGGGCCGGCTGGCCCGCAACCGCATCTGGGTGGACAAGCTGATCCGTCAGACCCGGGCCAACGGCTACGGCGCCAACTACGGGGAATGGGGGGAGGAGGAGAAAATCGGCGCCATCGCCGTGCCCATCCGCCACGGCGAGCAGGTGCTGGGCAGCCTCAACCTGATTTATATCGCCAAGGCCATGCCCATCGAAGAGGCCGCCCGGCGTTACCTGGGCAGCATGAGGGGCATGGTCGGCCAGATAGAGCAGCAGCTGGAGCAGCAGGACGCCGAACGGCGGCAAGCGTTGGAAGAAGCACGGCGGCAGGAAAACGGGGAGAGCCAGTTGGCCGGCGGCGAAGCGCAGACACCGGATACAACCCCGCCCGGTGCCGAGGATGGCGCCGGGCGGGAGCAAGGGTCATAGGCTCAGGGCAGATCGAACACCAGGGCCCGCACCGGCTGGACGGCGCTGAAGCTCAAGTGCGGCTCGCCGCTTAAGGCGGCGCCGTCGCCGGCGGCCAGCCGTTCGCCGTTGACGACCAGCTCCCCCTCCACCAGCTGCACCCAGGCCTTGCGCCCCGGGGCCAGTTCGAGCCCGGCCTCTTCCCCCAGCCCCAGCCACAGCTGGTACAGGCGGGCGTCCTGCCTGATGACCAGCGACCCCTCGGCGCCGTCCGGGCTGACCACCAGGGTCAGGCCGGGAGCGCGGCCGAAGTCCTTCTGCTGGTAGCCGGGCTTGCCGCCGGTGGCGTTGGGCTCGATCCAGATCTGCAGGAACTTCAGCGGCCTGCCGTTGGACGGGTTGAACTCGCTGTGGAAGATGCCGGTGCCGGCGGACATCAGCTGGAATTCCCCCGCGCTCAGCAACTCCTCGTTACCGGAGCTGTCCTTATGGGCGATGCAGCCCTCCAGCACATAGCTGATGATCTCCATGTCCCGGTGGCCGTGGGTGTCGAAACCCGCCCCCGGCGCCACCGCGTCGTCGTTGATCACCCGCAGCCGGGAAAAGCCCATCTGCGCCGGATCGTAGTAGCTGCCGAAGGAAAAAGTGTGTTGGCTGTGAAGCCAACCGAAGTTGGCCCTGCCCCGTTCATCCGCCTTTCTGATGCTGATCATGGAACCCCCTCACTTCAGACGTTGTGCCAGGGCCTGGTCCAGGCCCAGCTTGCCGGCGCCGGAGAACAGCAGGGAGACCGAGGCCGCCAGCAGCGCCAGGCCGAACTCGTAGCCGCCGTTGCTCATGAACAGACCGTTCTCGACGTGCACCGCCAGGATGGCCACCAGCATGGTCGCCGCCAGGCTCAGCGCCGCCGGCCGGGTCAGCAACCCGAGCAGGATAAAGAGCCCGCCGAAGAACTCGCCCGCCCCGGCCAGGAAAGCCATCAGCACGCCCGGCTCCAGTCCGATGGACGCCATCCACTGGCCGGTGCCTTCCAGCCCGTAGCCGCCGAACCAGCCGAACAGCTTCTGGGCGCCGTGGGCCATGAAGATGATGCCCACCGGCAGCCGCAGCGCCAGGGGCGCCCAACCGGACTTGGACTGGAGTACGGAGATCAGGGTCGCCTTGTTCATAAATCACCTCTTCATAAAATTTGAAATAAATGTGTGGGTTTTAACGCCCGCCATCAGGGCGCTCGTTGAACTTGGAGCCAGTGTAGTGAAGCCGATGAAGGGATAAAATCGGAATGATTTGGCAGGTTAGTTTAAATTTTTTGAACTAAATAAAATAACATACGTCCGGGACGGCCGCGACCGCCGGCAAAGCCTGATACACTGACTAATCCAACCATCAGATGAGGACTTTATGATGAGCGATACCCCCTACGTTCCCCCCGAGATCTGGAAATGGGAAGCCCCCAGCGGCGGCGCCTTCGCCCATATCAACAGGCCCGTGGCCGGCGCCACCCACGATAAGATCCTGCCGATGGGCAAACACCCGCTGCAGCTCTACTCCCTGGCCACCCCCAACGGGGTCAAGGTCACCATCATGCTGGAAGAGCTGCTGGCGCTGGGGTTCGAGGCCGCCGAGTACGACGCCCACCTGATCCGCATCGGCGAGGGCGACCAGTTCGGCAGCGGCTTCGTGGCGATCAACCCCAATTCCAAGATACCGGCCCTGGTCGATCACGGTGTGCAGCCGCCGCAACGGGTGTTCGAGTCCGGCGCTATCCTGCTGTACCTGGCGGAAAAGTTCGGCGCCTTCATCCCCCAAGATCCCGCCGGGCGCACCGAGTGCCTGTCCTGGCTGTTCTGGCAGATGGGCAGCTCCCCCATCCTGGGCGGCGGTTTCGGCCACTTCTACGCCTATGCCCCGGAGAAGTACGAATACCCCATCAACCGCTACGCCATGGAGGTGAAGCGCCAGCTGGACGTGCTGGACCGGCGGCTGGCCGAACGCCCCTACATCGCCGGCGAGGAATACAGCATCGCCGACATCGCCATCTGGCCCTGGTACGGCGCCCTGGTGCGCAATCAGGTCTACGAGGCGGCGCAGTTCCTCTCGGCCCACGAGTATCCCCATGTGCAGCGCTGGGCCGAGGCCATCGCCCGACGTCCGGCCGTGCGGCGCGGCCGCATGGTCAACCGGACCTCGGGCCCGCTCGAGGAGCAGTTGCACGAGCGCCATGACGCCAGCGATTTCGAGCTGAGAACCCAGGACAAGCTGGCACCCCCTGGCTTATAGTACCGGCAGGCGTCACCGTTCCCGGCGCTGCCTGCTCTCAAACACGCGATGAAGAAACCTCATCACCTATACGCTCCACCGCGATATCATGGCTACTCCCTGGCAGAGAGTACTGCTCCGCTGTTCGATACCCTCGGTCATTGGAAATAAGCCTTTCGATCTGGTCACGCAGTGCCTTTTCCCATCGACAGCAAGTGGCGCACGACCGGGGGGTGTTCCCCCCGGTGAAAACGCCGCACTTCTTCCTGAATGTCGGCTCCGGCCCTGGAAACCCGGCGATGCTGGCGTAAATGCTCGGCCCAGGACTCGACTTCGAACCATTCGAGCACCAGGCCCGGCTCGGCGGTATCCTCGCTGATACCCCAGGCATAAGCACCGTCGCGCCGCCGCTCGGCCGACAGCCGCCTGGCCGCAGCCGCAAAGGCGGCACGATCAGCGGGATCGATGCGATATTCGATGGTGATCAGCACCGGGCCTCGGTCGTGTTCGACCGGCTCTGCCGTCAGCGGCTCCGGCCAGTGGTTGGAAGGCACCAGATCGGCCTCTCCCCTGGGGAGCTTGAGCCGATGGGCGATAAACCCGACCAGCATGAGCCCGGCGGCGCCCATCAACAAGGTCGGGGGCACGCCAAGCAGCTGGGCAACGCCTCCCCAGCACAGACTGCCGGCAGTCATGGCGCCATTAAACACGGTCAGATACACCGCCAGAGAGCGGCCGCGCACCCAGTTGGGCAAGATGGATTGCGCCACGCCATTGAGGGTGGTCAGGGCGGTGATCCAGGCCGCCCCCAGTGCCAGCAGCGCCACTATGGCTGCCCACTGGGGCGGCGCCAGCGAGAGGAATGCCATCACCGCCGCTGTCACCACGGCGGCCAGCAGCAACAGGCCATCGGCGCTCAGGCGCTCACGTAATCGGGGCATTATGACAGCCCCGCCTATCGCGCCCAGACCGACAGCGCCGAGCAGAATACCGTAGAAACTGGCTCCCCCGCCCAGCAGTTGGCGTGCAATCAGCGGCAACAGCGCCCATACCGAACTTGCCAGGGCAAAGAACAGGAAAGTGCGTGCCAGAACCACATGCAATTCGCGGCTGGCGCGGGCGTAGCGCAAGCCCGCCCGGAAAGCGCCGGCAAAACGCTCGGACAACACATCCGGGGCCACCACCGGCCGTCGCCACCACAGCAGGGCCGTGATGACGAACACGTAGCTGATGACGTCCACGCCATAAGTGACTGCAGCCCCCAGGCCGGCAAGGAGAACACCGCCCAGAGCGGGACCGATGGCTCGTGCGATATTGATCCCCAGAGAATTGAGCGCCACCGCACTCTTGAGGTCCTTCCTTTCCACCAGCTCGGGCACGATGGACTGCCAGACCGGCCCCATCAATGCGGCCCCGACGCCGCCCAGAAAAGTCAGGGCGACCAGGGAAGTAATGGATTGCAAACCGGCGGCCGACAACAGCATCAGGGTGATGCTGGTACAGGCCAGCAGCACCTGGATACCTATCAATAACTTCCGTCGATCGAGGATATCGGCCAGTACGCCGGCCGGAATCGCCAGCAGGAAAACCGGCAACGAAGCTGCGGCCTGCACCAGGGCCACCGCCGCCGGCGACGGTGACAAGTCGGTCATCAGCCAGGCGCTGGCCACATCCCGGATGAAGCTGCCCGTATTGCCAATGATGGTGGCGATCCAGAGCACGGCAAACAGCTTCTGTCGCAGGGGGGCGAAGCCACTCGGTGAAGCATCGCCCGAAGGAAGGCTCTTCTGAGTCATGTTCATGACTCCCTCAGGCTGGTCACCCGCAGAAAACCGCCCACCGGTTCCAGCGCCCCCGGCCACGCCGGGAGGCGTATCGTGGAAACGCCTGATCCAGACACCATCGACATGACCGCGCCCAGGTGGGCGGCAAGGCGCACGAGATGACCCTCATGCGCTGGCCGCAGGGTTGCGGCCAGCGCCTGGCCAAGCGAATCGCTCGTAGGCATGAGCACCTCCTTACACCATCCAGCAGGAACACCCCAGGGCGCCAAAGAAGCCCTTGAAATCCGAAACCGGCACATTGGACGCCCAGGCGCGCGCGTGGTCGTGCCCGTGCAGACCGCAGGCACGGGCACAGCCACAGGAGCCGATGGCCTGGGCACGCATGGGTGCGAGCGAGTGTTTTCCTGCCCCATCAGGCTCGCCCCAGGCACCATAGCCCTTGAAGGTGCGCGTGGGCGACCAGTCGGGCATGGCGGGAGGCAACGGATTGTCATCCAGTGCCGCGAAGTCACCCGCACCGTAGACCACCCGGCCACCCACCATGGTCAAATCCGAGGTAAGAAAGGAAATTTCGTCCTCGGGCACGCTGAAATAGTCCTTGCTCGGCACGAGCAGATCGGCGAACTGACCCACTTCGATACGCCCGCGCCGGCCTTCCTCGTTGGAGAACCAGGCCACATTTTCGGTCCACATCCGCAGTGCCGTCTCCCGATCAAGCAGGTTATGCTGCGGATAGAGATTCAGGCCACCCACCGTCTTGCCGGTCACCATCCACGACAATGAGACCCAGGGGTTATAGGATGCCACTCGGGTGGCATCCGTGCCGGCCGAGACCTTGACCCCTTTCTCCAGCATGCGGGCCACGGGGGGCGTGGCCTCGGCGGCAACGGCACCGTAGCGCTCGACGAAATATTCGCCCTGATACGCCATGCGATGCTGCACGGCGATACCGCCGCCCAGGGCGGCAATGCGGTCGATGGACTGGTCGGAGATGGTCTCGGCATGATCGAAAAACCAGTTGATGCCGGTGAGCGGGATGTCCTGGTTGACCTTCTCGAACACATCCAGCGCGCGTGAAATGGTCTCGTCGTAAGTGGCATGCAGTCGCCATGGCCAATGGTTCTGTGCCAGGATGCGCACCACTTCCTCCAGTTCCCCTTCCATCTCCGGCGGCATGTCGGGGCGTGGCTGGCGGAAATCCTCGAAGTCGGCGGCAGAAAACACCAGCATCTCACCGGCACCGTTGTGGCGGAAATAATCATCGCCCTGCTTGTAGGTGACGCTCGAGGTCCACTTGAGGAAATCTTCTTTCTCCTGCTTGGGTTTCTGGGTAAAGAGGTTGTAGGCCAGGCGCACCGTCATCTGTCCCTCATCGGCGAGTTGCTGAATGACGGCATAATCATCGGGATAATTCTGGAAGCCGCCACCGGCATCTATCACGCCGGTCACCCCGAGACGATTCAGCTCCCGCATAAAATGCCGGGTAGAGTTGACCTGGTAGTCGAAGGGCAGCGCCGGCCCCTTGGCCAGGGTCGCGTACAGGATGGCCGCATTAGGCTTGGCCAGCAGCAGGCCGTTAGGATTGCCCCTGGCGTCACGGGTGATCTCGCCGCCCGGAGGTTCGGGGGTATCCTTGGTATAGCCCACCGCCCGCAACGCTGCGGCGTTAAGCAGGGCTCTATCGTACAAATGCAGCAGGAAGACCGGCGTGTCCGGCGCTATGGCATTGATCTCGGCGATGGTGGGCAGGCGCTTCTCCACAAACTGGTGCTCGGTAAAACCACCCACCACACGTACCCACTGAGGCGCCGGGGTGATGGCCACCTGCCGCTTGAGCATCTCCATGGCGTCGGCCAGGGAACGTACTCCGTCCCAGCGCAGTTCCATGTTGTAGTTGAGGCCACCACGCACCACATGGGTATGGTTGTCGAACAACCCAGGCAACACGGCTCGGCCTCTGAGATCGATCACCCTGGTCCCGGCTCCGGCCAGCGCCATGATGTCGGCTTCCTCCCCCACGGCCAGGAATTTTCCGTCCTTGATGGCGACGGCGCTGGCTACCGGCTTGCCGCGATCCAGGGTGGTGATACGTCCCCGGTGCAGGACCACATCGGCGGTGACTGAGGTACTCATGATGATTTCTCCTCCGTGGATTTGTCCTTAGGCGCCATTTCTTGCTCCTGGCGCCCGGGCAACTGGCCCAGCACATGCTTGCCAGCCTGCGCCTTGTCGCAGGCCGTGCTGAACGCCGTGCCGCCGAGCAATTGCTTGCCGACCGGGATGATTTGCTCCCCGACCAGAATGCCGAGCAGCCCCAGCAGGGCGACCAGCGGCGGAGCCGGTGAGCGTACGTTAAGCAGGCTGTAGATGACGCCAACCAGCAGGCCGGCCCCCAGAGACAGGATGTAAAGCTTCATGCGATCCTCTTCAACATAACTGATGCCGAGAACATTGCCGGCGATTAAGCAGCCTCTTGAAGAGTTCCTCACTTTTCGTCGCCACAGCCGGTACCGCTCGAGAACAGGAATTTAAAAGCAGCGAACTGCGGCGCAACGACGTTGACTGTCACAACAGCACCGCACTCCGAATACCCCGGGCCGATTACTTGGCCGGATTGGGTCCGATACGTTCGCCGTGCTGCACGCGCTCGGGGGCCTGGTGGACCATGGTGTAGGCATAGTCGACGCCCATACCGTAGGCCCCGGAATGTTCCTGCACCAGGCCGATAACGGCGTCGTAGGTTTCCTTCCGAGCCCAGTCGCGCTGCCACTCCAGCAAAACCTGCTGCCAGGTCACGGGGATGATGCCCGCCTGGATCATCCGATCCATCGCATACTTGTGCGCGTCGACCGAGGTGCCACCGGAGGCATCGGCCACCATGTATATCTCATAGCCTCCTTCCAGTGCCGCACACAGGGCGAAGGTGGTATTACAGACCTCGGTCCACAGGCCGGAGACGATCACCTTCTTGCGGCCGTTGGCAGCCAGCGCATCGCGCACATTTTGATCGTCCCAGGAGTTCATTGAAGTTCGTTCGAGGATCTTGTGCTCGGGAAACACCGCAAGCAGTTCGGGATAGGTATTGCCCGAGAAGCTGTCGGTCTCGACCGTGGTGATGGTGGTCGGGATATCGAACACCTTTGCCGCCTTGGCCAATGCCACCACGTTGTTTTTGAGGGTCTGGCGATCGATCGACTGCACGCCAAAAGCCATCTGAGGCTGCTGATCGATGAAGATGAGCTGGCTGTTTTGTGGCGTCAGCACTTCGAGATACTTGTTAGACATGATGGTTCTCCTTCAAGGATTAGAAAGCGGCCTGGGTGCCGTTCGCCCTGACACAGCATTCGAAGGTCTATT
The DNA here is from genome assembly GCF_003012775.1 of Zobellella endophytica. GTDB lineage: Bacteria > Pseudomonadota > Gammaproteobacteria > Enterobacterales > Aeromonadaceae > Oceanimonas > Oceanimonas endophytica. The sequence goes on from NZ_PXYG01000007.1 coordinate 162,466, forward strand.
CTGCCGTACCGGGCACGGAGGGCCTTAACCAAACGCAAGGGGTGCCGCAGAAAGCCCGTCGCGCCTCATAAACATCAGGTCATGGCACCGTCAGCCGACAGCGTCCATATGCCAGCCTTAAATGTAGCCCTTGTAGCCCACGTCGTTTCGATGGGGATGGTTCCCTCGCCTGCGCGGACGATAATGTCCATATCTGCATGCTGGGGTGGCAAGGATGCTGCGCCTGGGACCATGCTATTCAGCAAAGGAGGAATAGTGATGTTCATCAAGCCAACCATGGCTCCGCCAAGGCCATCAAACGGATGATGCTCGGGCATCGAGGTTTTCCTTCTGCTGATAACGCACCAGTGAGGAAAACTATAGGTCCAAGCAAACATCACAGAAACAGAATAAATGGAATACCATCTATTCCGTTTACCAGACACCTGGACGACGTCCGAAGGAGCCACTCCACATGAACAAACTGCCCGATCTGGAAGCCTGGGCGATCTTCGCCAAGATTGCGGAAACCGGTTCTTTCACCAAGGCCGCGGAGGCGTTGTCACTGTCCCAAGGCACGGTATCCAAGGCGATCAATCGACTGGAAAAACGCATGAAGGTCATACTGTTCCATCGCACCTCCCGGCGCATGGTCCTCACCGACTGCGGGCTGACCGCATTGGGGCGCGCATTGCGTATCCTCGAGGAAGGGGCAGCGATTGAAGCCGAACTGGCGGAGCAATCGGCAAGCCTTCGCGGCTCGGTACGATTTGCCGCACCTATGTCATTTGGCATCTCATACCTCGCGCCGGTGCTGCCGCAGTTCATGGCCACCCATCCCGACGTTACCCTCGACATTGAGTTCGATGACGAATTGATCGATCTGGTTGCAAACCGGTTCGATCTCGCACTGCGTATATCCAACCTGTCCGACTCCAGCCTGCTCGCTCGGCGCCTGTGCAGCGTACGTATCCAACTGGTTGGTTCGCCTGATTACTTTGCACAATATGGACACCCCCAGCACCCTCGGGAATTGGCCAACCATCGCACCCTGCAATATGCCTATTCGCATACCGGCCCGAGCTGGAAATTCCGACATCTCCACCAGGGGGAGTTCACCCAGGCAATACACTCCCCCTTGCGAGTCAACAATGCGGAAGCCTTGGCACCGGCGCTACGGGCGGGACTGGGGTTGGCTCTGCAGCCCGAGTTTCTGGCTTGGCAGGATTTACAGACAGGCGCCCTGGAAACCGTATTGGAGGATTGGCAGGTAGAGCCGATTGCCCTGCATCTGGTTACCCCGCCAGGACGAACCCGGCCAATACGCGTACAGGCATTGATGGATTATCTGATCCAGCATTTCTCGGAAGTGCCCTGGGCCCGGGAGGCCAGCGGGAGACAATGACATTCCCGACTTCGGATGACCACAGTCCCGAAAACTCCGAGCAGAGTCACTGTTTGCCCTACGCCAGCGACAAAAAACCCGGGTACTCTGATCACCAAGGGCGGCCACAGCCGCCCTTTTCACAGGATGAAGATCCGCCGCTAGCCCCGGGTTCAGGGCAGGTCGAACACCAGGGCCCGCACCGGCTGGACGGCGCTGAAGCTCAAGTGCGACTCGCCGCTTAGGGCTGCGCCGTCGCCGGCGGCCAGCCGCTCGCCGTTGACGACCAGCTCCCCTTCCACCAGCTGCACCCAGGCCTTTCGCCCCGGGGCCAGTTCGAGTCCGGCCTCTTCGCCCTGCCCCAGCCACAGCTGGTACAGGCGGGCGTCCTGCTTGATGACCAGCGACCCCTCGGCGCCGTCCGGGCTGACCACCAGGGTCAGGCCGGGAGCGCGGCCGAAGTCCTTCTGCTGGTAGCCGGGCTTGCCGCCGGTGGCGTTGGGCTCGATCCAGATCTGCAGGAACTTCAGCGGCCTGCCGTTGGACGGGTTGAACTCGCTGTGCAGGATGCCGGTGCCGGCGGACATCAGCTGGAATTCCCCCGCGCTCAGCAACTCCTCGTTACCGGAGCTGTCCTTATGGGCGATGCAGCCCTCCAACACGTAGCTGATGATCTCCATGTCCCGGTGGCCGTGGGTGTCGAAACCCGCCCCCGGCGCCACCGCGTCGTCGTTGATCACCCGCAGCCGGGAAAAGCCCATCTGCGCCGGATCGTAATAGCTGCCGAAGGAAAAAGTGTGTTGGCTGTGAAGCCAACCGAAGTTGGCCCTGCCCCGTTCATCCGCCTTTCTGATGCTGATCATGGAACCCCCTCACTTCAGACGTTGTGCCAGGGCCTGATCCAGGCCCAGCTTGCCGGCGCCGGAGAACAGCAGGGAGACCGAGGCCGCCAGCAGCGTCAGGCCGAACTCGTAGCCGCCGTTGCTCATGAACAGACCGTTGTCGACGTGCACCGCCAGGATGGCCACCAGCATGGTCGCCGCCAGGCTCAGTGCCGCCGGCCGGGTCAGCAACCCGAGCAGGATAAAGAGCCCGCCGAAGAACTCGCCCGCCCCGGCCAGGAAAGCCATCAGCACGCCCGGCTCCAGTCCGATGGACGCCATCCACTGGCCGGTGCCTTCCAGCCCGTAGCCGCCGAACCAGCCGAACAGCTTCTGGGCGCCGTGGGCCATGAAGATGATGCCCACCGGCAGCCGCAGCGCCAGGGGGGCCCAACCGGACTTGGACTGGAGTACGGAGATCAGGGTCGCCTTGTTCATAAATCACCTCTTCATAAAATTTGAAATAAATTTGTGGGTTTTAACGCCCGCCATCGTAGCGCTCGTTGAACTTGGAGCCAGTGTAGTGAAGCCGATGAAGGGATAAAATCGGAATGATTTGGCAGGTTAGTTTAAATTTTTTGAACTAAATAAAATAACAGGCGTCCGGGACGGCCGCGACCGCCGGCAAAGCCTGATACACTGACTAATCCAACCATCAGATGAGGACTTTATGATGAGCGATACCCCCTACGTTCCCCCCACAGTGTGGAAATGGGAAGCCCCCAGCGGCGGCGCCTTCGCCCATATCAACAGGCCCGTGGCCGGCGCCACCCACGACCGGGCCCTGCCGGTGGGCAAACACCCGCTGCAGCTCTACTCCCTGGCCACCCCCAACGGAGTCAAGGTCACCATCATGCTGGAAGAGCTGCTGGCGCTGGGGTTCGAGGCCGCCGAGTACGACGCCCACCTGATCCGCATCGGCGAGGGCGATCAGTTCGGCAGCGGCTTCGTGGCGGTCAACCCCAACTCCAAGATACCGGCCCTGGTCGATCACGGCGTGCAGCCGCCGCAACGGGTGTTCGAGTCCGGCGCCATCCTGCTGTACCTGGCGGAAAAGTTCGGCGCCTTTATCCCCCAAGATCCCGCCGGGCGCACCGAGTGCCTGTCCTGGCTGTTCTGGCAGATGGCCAGCGCCCCCATCCTGGGCGGCGGTTTCGGCCACTTCTACGCCTATGCCCCGGAGAAGTACGAATACCCCATCAACCGCTACGCCATGGAGGTGAAGCGCCAGCTGGACGTGCTGAACCGGCGGCTGGCCGAACGCCCCTACATCGCCGGCGAGGAATACAGCATCGCCGACATCGCCATCTGGCCCTGGTACGGCGCCCTGGTGCGCAACCAGGTCTACGAGGCGGCGCAGTTCCTCTCGGCCCACGAGTATCCCCATGTGCAGCGCTGGGCCGAGGCCATCGCCCGACGTCCGGCCGTGCGGCGCGGCCGCATGGTCAACCGGACCTCGGGCCCGCTCGAGGAGCAGTTGCACGAGCGCCATGACGCCAGCGACTTCGAGCTGAAAACCCAGGACAAGCTGGAACAGGGTTGAAAGAAAGGATAAAGGGTGCCCCTTGCCGGGGGCGCCTCAGCTTGATGACCAAGCCGTTGTCATGACCGCATCAGTCGGCCAAAGGGCCAACTCCGCCGACACGCCGCGAGTACATCCATGTAGGCTCGCACCTGCCATCCCTGGCAGGTGACGGTCGGCGGAGTCGTTCCCTTTGTCCGCCTGCTTGGGCATGGGAGTTGGCTGTCCAGATAAACCTGAAGGTTTGTCAGCAGCCCGAGGCGCCCCTTGCCGGGGGTGCCTGTCGCGGCACCGGGCCGTTCAGCCCCTGGCCGCCTTGTATTCCCGCGCCTGGGACGCCAGCCGGATATGGGCGTTGATCTCGCCGTAGCGGGAATAGCCCCGGCGCTGCACCACCTCGAAGAAGACGCCGTGCACCTCGTGGGTGTAGAAGTGGAAGAACTCGCCCTCGTCGTTGCGATCGTAGAGGATATTGAGCCGCCGGAGCCGCGCCAGCAGCTCGGGGGCCAGCTCGAAGCGGGCGTCCAGATCCCGGTAGTAGTTGTCGGGGATCGGCAGTATCCGCTCCCCCCCCACCTGCTCGGCGGTGGCGAAGATATCCCGGCTTTCGAAGGCGATCTGCTGCACCCCCGAGCCCTTGGACTGGCTGATAAAGCGCTGGGCCGAGGCCTCCCGCGCCGACGACATGTTGATGGGAATGCGGATATTGCCGTTCTGGCTGCGCGCCACCCGGCTCACCATCAGGCCGTACACGTCGGGCAGATCCTGGCTCGGCTCGATGTCGAAGCCGAAGATCGACTTGTAGAAGAAGGAGGCCGACAGGAAGTCCACCGGCGCCACCGTCTGGCCGAGGTGATCGATGCGGCTCAGGCCGTAGTCCGGGACCGGCGGCTCCGCTTCGATGGGCTCGAAGTCGATGTCGAAGAAGCGGTAGGCACCGCGCCGCTCCACGAAGTAAACCAGGCTGTCGCCGACCCCGCGGACGGCCGGAATGTTGAGCTCGCCCGGCCCGGCCTGGTGCTCGAAGCGGTTGCAGCGGTAGTGCCGGGTGCGCCGGAGCAGCTGCGTGAGGTTGTCGGTGGCCAGCGCCAGGGCGCACACCGACACCCCGTGGGCCAGGTAATGCTGGTGCGCCAGGCTCTCGGGCTCCCGGTTCAGCACCAGATTGATGTCGCCCTGGCGCATCAGGGTGACCTGCTTCGACTTGTGTTTGTGGGTTTCCCGGAACCCCAGGCCGTGGAACAGCCCGAGCAGCTCCTCGCCGGTGTCGCCTTCGATGGCGAACTCCACGAATTCGATGTCCTGGATCTCGGGGCAGCGGCTGTCCTCGCTGGCCGCCGAGGTCTGGTCGTCCAGCCAGATCAGCGAACGCATGCCGTCCACCGCCTTTTCGGCCGGCGAAGAGGAGCGGAACTCGTCGTTGAAGATCTCATGGGACAGGTAATCGTCGAAGCCCTTGTCCTTCAGGCACTGCACGAACTCCACCACCGGCATGTCGCCCTGGCCGGGGAAACAGCGGAAGTGACGGCTGAAGTGCAGTATCTCCATCTGCAGGCTGGGGGCGTCGGCCACCTGCACCAGGGCGATTTTGTCGAGGGGGATCTCGTCGCGCAGCAGGTCCAGGCTGTTGCCCCGGGCGAACATGTGGAACGTGTCGAGGATGATGCCGAGCCGGGGATGATCCGCCCGCTTGACGATGTCCCAGGCCTGGTCGTAGTCGCGCACGTGGCGGCCCCAGGCCAGGGCCTCGTAGCCTACCCTGAATCCCTCGTTGCCGGCCAGGGTGGCCAGCTCGTGCAGATCCGCCGCCGCCCGCGCCGGATCGTCGATGACGTGGGGCGAGACGTTGCTGCAGATCAGCAGCCGTTGGGTGCCGAGTTCGTGCATCAGCTCGAACTTGCGCTGGGCCCGGTAGAAATTCTGCCGGCGCAAGGGCTCGGGCATGGCCTCGAAATCGCGCAGGGGCTGCAGGGCGATGATCTCCAGCCCCAGATCCGCGGCCAGCTGCCGCACCTGCCCGGGGGTCAGATCCGACTGGGTCAGATCGTTTTCGAATATCTCCACCCCCTGGAAGCCCGCGGCGGCGGCGGCCTCCAGTTTTTCCCGCAGGGTGCCGGACAGGGTGACCGTGGCCAGTGCCGTTTTCATGCCGTTTCCTCCTCCAGTGACAGGGCGAACAGGGCCGCCTTGTAGCTCCCCGCGCCCAGGCCGACGATGACCCCGTCCACCACGTCCGACAGGTAGGAGTGGTGGCGGAAAGCCTCGCGGGCATGGACGTTGCTCATGTGCACTTCAATTTTCTTGCCGGTGACCAGCGCCAGGGCATCGCGGATGGCCACCGAGGTATGGGTGTAGGCGCCGGCGTTGATCACCAGCGGCTCGCCGCTGAACGCCATCTCGTGCAGCCAGCTCACCAGATCCCCCTCGTGGTTGGACTGGCGGATCAGCAGCTCGAAGCCCAGCCCCCTGGCGGTGGCGCACAGCTCGGCGCACAGCTCCTGGTAGGTGAGAGAGCCGTAGTGTTTGGCTTCGCGCAACCCGGTCATGTTGATGTTGGGGCCGTTGTAGATATGTACCCGCCTAGACATGGCTCACCCCCTGGCGGGCCACGTCCGGGTCCACCTTGATGCCGGTAAAGAATTCGAAGGCGTCGATGCCCTGGTGCAGGAACAGCTCGAAGCCGGTAATCAGGTTCAGCCCGGCCCGCTCGGCCCCTTGCAGAAACTCGGTCATGACCGGGGTGTAGACCGCGTCGAAGGCCCAGCGCTGGCCGCCCAGCAGCCCGGCGGCGAAGGCCAGCCCCGGGGTGCTGTAGTGACCGACCGGGGTGGCGTTGACCAGGCCGTCGCAGCCACGGATACAGTCGTCGACCTCGGCCGCCGCCACCGTGCTGGCCCGGGCGCCGCCGGCCTGCAGATCCGCCAGCAACTGCTGCTGGCTGGCGGCCTGCTCGTCGTACAGGTAAATGTGTTCGGCATCCAGCGCGGCCAGGCCGAAGGCGACGGCCCGGCCCACGCCGCCGGTGCCCTTGACGAACACCCGGCCCGGGTTCAGCCCGGGCTGGGCCGCCCGGTAGGCGCGGCCGAAGCCGCTGCAGTCGGTGTTGGTGCCGACGATGCCGCCGGCCTCGAACACCACCGTATTGAGGGCGCCCAGCCCGGCCGGGGTATGCCGCCGCTCGCCGACGATGTCCCAGGCCTTCACCTTGTAGGGATGGGTCACGTTGACCCCGCGATAACCCTGCTCGCCCAGGCGGTGCAGCAGTTCGGCCAGGGCTGGGGTATCGTCCAGCACCAGGTCGAACAGTTCATAGCTCACGTCCAGGCCGTATTGCCGTCCCAGCCAGGTATGCAGCCGGTTGGATTGGGTCTTCTGGATATGCTGGCCTACCAGTCCAAGTTTCATCTCTTACTCCTAGAATCCGAACAGTCGCGGCAGCGTGGTCACCGTTGCCGGCACGAAGGTGATGATCAGCAACACCAGTACCTCGACGAGGAACATGGGGATGATGCGCCGGGTCAGCGCCGCCATGCCCACGTTGGACACCGAGTCGGCCACGAACAGGCACAGGCCCATGGGCGGGGTGATGAGGCCGATCATCAGGTTGAAGATCACCACTATGGCGAAGTGCACCGGATCGATGCCGAAACTCATGGCGATGGGGTGCAGTATGGGCACCAGCACCAGCATGGCGGCCATGCCCTCCAGCAGGAAGCCCACCACCAGCAGCAGCACCAGGATCAGCATCAGGAAGGTGAAGGGCGAGGTCACCATGTCCAGCACATAGCCGCTGATGGCCTGGGGGATGCCGTTGAAGGTCATCAGCCAGTTGGCGGCGGCCACCACCCCGATGATCAGCAGTATGGTGGAGGAGTCGCGCATGGAGGTGACGAAGATGCCCGGCAGATCCTTCAGCTTCAGCGACTTGAGCAGCACGAAGCCGGCGAACAGCGCATAGGCGGCGGCGAAGGCGGCGGCCTCGGTGGGGGTGACCACGCCGGCGACGATGGACACCACAATGAACACCGGCATCAGCAGCGGCACCAGGCCGTTCTTCAGCGCCACCAGCTTCTCTCTCATGTTCAGCCGGGGATGACGGCTGGCGTAGTTGCCGGCGAACAGGAACACGTAGATGGACAGCATGAGCGCCAGCAGCACCCCGGGCACCACCCCGGCCAGGAACAGCGCCGGCACCGAGACCCCGGGCACGATCAGCGCGTAGATGATGGCCGGGATGCTGGGCGGAATGATGGGGCCGATGACCGAGGACGAGGCGGTGAGCGCCGCGGCGAAGCTCTTGGGATAGCCTTCCTTTTCCATGGCGGGCACGAACACCCGGCCCAGGGCCGAGGTGTCGGCCACCGCCGAGCCGGACAGGCCGGCGAAGATCACCGAGGCCCAGACGTTGACCTGGGCCAGGCCGGCCTTGAAGTGGCCGACCAGGGCGTTGGCCAACTGGATGATGCGGCCGGTGATGCCGCTGGCGTTCATCAGTTCGCCGGCCAGCACGAACAGCGGAATGGCGAGGATCGAGAACGAATCCAGGCCGACGAAGGTGCGCTGGGCCAGCAGGGTCACCGGCATGCCGGCGTTGCTCAGGTAGGTGAAGATGGCCAGGATCACCGCGAAGGCGATGGGCACGCCGATGGCCAGCGCCAGCAGCAGTATGATGGTAATCAGCATGGCTCAGCTCTCCTCGCCGTGGCGCAGCGCATGGGCGCCGTTCAGGAAACAGATCAGCGCGGTCAGGGCCAGCAGCACGCCGCCCAGGCTCAGTGCCGCCTGGGCATAGGCCATGGGAATGCCGAGCCCGGTAGACATCAGGCTGCCGCGGGTGGTGAAAAACACGTAGCCGGCGTAGGCCACGATGACCCCGACCGCCAGGGTCGCCAGGTGCACCAGCAACGCCAGCCGGGCCTGGGCCCTGGCCGACAGCAGGTCGGTCAGCAGGTTGAAACCGATCTGCCGGCCTTCGATGTAAGCCAGGCTGGCGCCGAACATGGTGCCGTAGATCATGGTGTAGCGGGCGAATTCCTCGCTCCACAGCAACGGCGCGTTGACCGCATAGCGACTCAGGCTGCTGGCAAACACCACCAGGAAAATCGCCAGCAGGGAGCCACCGGTCAGCAGCGCCAGCAGCGTCCGGTAGTAACGAGTGAGTTTGTTCACGGGAACCTCGGCAGGTTGTACAGGGCTTCGGCGGCCGGTCGCCGCCGAAGGTGGGTTGAACAGGGTTCGGCTCAGAGGCGGGCTTCAGCCTCTGCCACCGCCTGCTGCAGGTCGCTGATCCAGCTCGGGTCGATCTGCGACTCCAGCCACTTCAGCACCGCCGGCTGGGCCAGCTGCTTGAACTCTTCCAGCTCGGCGGGGGTGGGTACCGCCACTTCCATGCCGTTTTCGATGAGCTGGGTCAGGCCGATGGCGGAGTTGAACTGCTGGATGGAGCGGCCCATGACCCCGGCGATCACCGCGTTGCGCTTGATGATCTCCTGGTCCACTTCCGGCAGGCTCTGGAAGAAGCTGTCGTTGATCAGGAAGAAATCGGTGCCGTACACGTGCTGATCCAGGGTCATGTACTGCTGCAGCTCGTCAAACTTGTTGGCATAGATCACGCTGACCGGGTTTTCCTGGCCGTCCACCACCCCGGTGCCCAGGGCGGTCGGCACTTCCGGCCAGGGGATGGGGGTGGGGTTGGCGCCCAGCGCCTTGACCATTTCCACGTAGAGCGGCATGGTCTGCACCCGGATTTTCAGCCCTTCCATGTCCTTGGGAGTGCGCACCGGGCGCTTGGAGTTGGTGAAGTGGCGATAGCCGGTCTCCCCGTAGGCCAGGGTGCGCAGGCCGGTTTTCTGCAGGCAGTGCTCCGCCAGCTTCTGGCCGAAGTCGCCGTCCAGCACCCGCCAGGCCACGGGGGCGGACTTGAAGATATAGGGGGTATCCAGCACCGCCGCCTCCGGACACACCTGGGAGAAGGCGCCGGACACCGCCGTCATCTTGAGGATGCCGTCCTGCACCGACTGCACCATGTCGGTTTCGCCGCCGAGCTGGCTGGCGGGAAACAGCTTGACGGTGACCCGCCCTTCCGACTCGGCTTCCACCAGGTGCTTGAACAGCAGGGTGGCCGCGCCCTTCTTGGAAGTCTGCCAGTCGGCCGGATCCACGTGGCCGAAGTTGATTTCCACCGCCTGGGCGCTCATGGCGCCCAGGCCGCAGGCCAGCGCCAGCGGGCGCAGCAGGGACGTAAAGGTTTTATTCACTCGCATCGGGGAATACTCCTTATTCCGATTTTGTGTATTGACCGTGCCGGGCACCGCCGGGCGGCCTCGTGACAACTCATGTTGCATCGATGTTATTGAGGTTAAGCCTAATCCCCTATCGGCTGGGGTTAAAATGAAAGTTTCGAAGGCAACCATATCGAAATCGATATAAATAAGGGCGAGACCCGCCGTTGCCGTCTTCCGCCCGCGCTGCCCGCGCTCCCCCCATCGGCCTGTAACACCCAGAAAGCCATCGACAACAACGACTTAAAACCAAAATACCGATTCCACCCGGTGGCGGGATGAAACTAAATCGACCGTATTGATATATCAAAAAAGAGTGTAACGGGTCGGAAAAGCGTTCCATCCATAACAAAATATGTGAGCAACTTCATATCCTGCCCATCGTCATCGCCTGGCCCGCGCCGATATCGGCAAGAATAAAGGGGTGATAGATCCATAGCCCCCGCCGGCGGAGCCCGGCCAGAGGTAGCCCATGCTTGAAAACCGAATCAAATTCCGCCACCTGCAGTGCTTTATCGAGGTCGCCCGGCAGCACAGCGTGAGCCGGGCTGCCGACGTGCTGGCGCTGACCCAGCCGGCGGTGTCCAAGAAGCTGAAGGAACTGGAAGAGATGCTGGAGGTGCAGTTGCTGGATCGCAGCAAGAAGGGCGTGGTGCTGACCCAGTTCGGCGAGGTCTTCCTCAAGTATGCCGGCGCCAGCGTCTCGGCCCTGCGCGAGGGCACCGACAGCCTGGTGCAGGCCCAGATGAAGGGCAACATGCGCATCAGCGTGGGGGTGCTGCCGACGGTGGCGACCAGCGTGCTGCCAGAGGCGGTGGCCAGGTTCCGCCAAGCGGGCATGGACGCCACCCTCAACCTGGTGGACGGGCCCAATACCCTGCTGCTGGGCCAGCTCAGGGTGGGCGAACTGGATCTGGTGGTGGGCCGGCTGGCGGAGCCGGAGCTGATGACCGGGCTGTCGTTCCAGCACCTCTATTCCGAGCGGATCACCCTGGTGGTGCGCCCCCGCCACCCCCTGCTCGGCCAGGCGCCCTTCGACATCCAGCAGATCCGCCACTTCAACGTGCTGTTCCCCACCAGGGAATCCATTATCGCCCAGGCCGCCGAACGCTTCCTGATCGCCCAGGGGGTGGGGATGCTGCCGGACAGGATCGAAACCATCTCGGTCTCCTTCGGCAAGGAATATATCCGCCAGACCGATGCCATCTGGATCATCTCCCGGGGCGTGGTGGCGCGGGAGATCTTCGACGGCGAGCTGGTGGAGCTGCCCCTCGACACCAAGGAAACCCTGGGCCCGGTGGGGCTCACCACCCGGGCCGACACCATCCCCAGCCCGGCGGTACAGCTGTTCATGAATGCGGTGCGGGACGCGGCCATCCGGGTCAGGGACAGGGTCGGCGACTAAGGACATACCATTTTCGATATACGAAATTGACAAAACCTTATTTTACATAACCGTTACCCTGATCAACATTGGAAGGAGGATTTCAGTAGCCAAGACAGGCAGAACATATGACACAGACCCTGGCCATCAACGGCGTCACGCTCCACTACCGGCTGGATGGCCCCAGCCACCTGCCCTTGCTGGTATTTTCCAACTCCCTGGGCACCGACCTGCGCGTCTGGGAGCCCCTGCTGCCCCTGCTGGCCGGCCGCTACCGCTTCCTGCGCTACGACAAGCGCGGCCACGGGCTGTCGTCCTGCCCGCCGGCCCCCTACGCCATCGACGACCATGTCGGGGATCTTATCGGCCTGCTCGATGCGCTCGGCCTGAGCCAGGTCAACCTCTGCGGCCTGTCGGTGGGCGGCATCATCGCCCAGGGCGTGGCGGCCCGCCGCCCCGAGCTGGTGAGCCGCCTGATCCTGTGCGATACCGCCCACCGCATCGGCCCGCGCGACGCCTGGGAGCAACGCATTGCCGCCATCCGCGACGGCGGCATCGAAGCGGTCGCCGAGGCGGTGCTGGAGCGCTGGTTCTCCCCGGCGTTCCGCCACCATCACCCCACCGAGCTGGCGCTGTGGCGCCACATGCTGACCCGCACCCCGGTGGAGGGCTATGTCGGCACCTGCGCCGCCATTCGCGACGCGGATCTCACCGACAGCAGCGCCCGCCTGACCCAGCCGGCCCTGTGCCTGGTGGGCGATCAGGACGGCGCCACGCCGCCGGCCCTGGTCGAGAGCCTGGCCGGGCTGCTGCCGCAGGGCCGCTTCGAGGTCATCGCCAACGCCGGCCACCTGCCCTGCGTGGAACAGCCGGCGGCGCTGGCCGCCTTGATCGGTGACTTCCTCGGTGGCCAGGACGCCTCCCCCAGCCGCTTCGAGCAGGGCATGAAGGTACGCCGCTCGGTGCTGGGCAACGCCCACGTGGACCGGGCCAACGCCGGCAAGACCCCCTTCGACGAGCCCTTCCAGACCTTTATCACCGAAGGCGCCTGGGGCTCGGTATGGAGCCGCCCGGGGCTGAGCAAGCGGGACCGCAGCCTGCTCACCATCGCCCTGATGGCCTCGCTCGGCCACGAGGAAGAGCTGGCCATGCATATCCGCGCCACCCGCAACACCGGCGCCAGCATGGAAGAAGTGCAGGAAACCCTGCTGCATATCGCGGTCTATGCGGGGGTGCCGGTGTCCAACACCGCCTTCCGCATCGCCAAGGAAGTCTATAACGAACTCGATAACCAAGAGGAAGCATCGTCATGAGCCGTATCACCGCCCGGGACTGGTCCAGCCAGCCGCCCTACCGCTATCCCGACTACAAATCCACCGCCCTGCGCGGTGTGTCCCAGAGCCTGATCAAGATAGATCCCGAGCTGGCCGAGCTGACCGGCCCGGCCTTCGGCGCCGAGGTACTGGGGCCGCTGGACCACGACCTGACCCAAAACGGCCGGGTCAACGGCGAACCCCTCGGCGAGCGCATCCTGGTCACCGGCCAGGTGTTCGACGAGTTCGGCCGGCCGGTGCCCCACACCCTGATCGAGGTGTGGCAGGCCAACGCCGCCGGCCGCTACGTGCACAAGCGCGATCAGCACGACGCGCCGCTCGATCCCAACTTTCTCGGCTCCGGCCGCTGCCTGACCGATGACCAGGGCCGCTACAAGTTCTACACCATCAAGCCCGGCGCCTACCCCTGGGGCAACCACCCCAACGCCTGGCGCCCGAACCATATCCACTTTTCCCTGTTCGGGCCCTCCATCGCCACCCGGCTGGTGACCCAGATGTACTTCCCCGGCGATCCGCTACTGGCCCATGACCCCATTTTCGAGGCGACCCCGGCCGGGGCCCGGGACCGGCTGGTGAGCGAATTTTCCCTGGCGGTGACCGAAGAGGGTTTCGCCCTGGGCTATATCTTCAATATCGTGCTGCGTGGCGTGGACGCCACCCCCGTGGAGGCCTGAATCATGACCATGAAACAAACCCCGTCCCAGACCGTGGGCCCCTACTTCGCCTACGGCCTGACCGCCCAGCAGTATCATTACCCCTTGAGCCAGGTGGCCGGTGGCAACCTGCTCCGGGGCGAGACCGCCGGCGAGCGCATCCGCGTCACCGGCCGGGTGCTGGACGGCAACGGCCAGCCGGTGGACGACGCCATGATCGAGATCTGGCAGGCCAACGCCGCCGGCCGCTTCAACCATCCGCTCGACCGGCGGGCGGAGCGCCCGCTGGACCGGGATTTTCTCGGCTTCGGCCGCTGCGGCACCGGCACCCGTGAGGATCTGAGCTTCTGCTTCGAGACCGTCAAGCCGGGCGCCGCCCGGCCCGGCCAGGCGCCCTTCATCTCGGTGATCGTCTTCCTGCGCGGCGCCCTGAGCCACGCCTACACCCGCATCTACTTCGCGGACGAAACGGCCGCCAACGCCGAGGATCCGGTGCTGAACGCGGTGCCGGCGGCGCGCCGGGAGACCCTGCTCGCCCGGCGTGTCGACACCGCCACCGGGGTGGAGTACCGCTTCGATATCCGGATGCAGGGCCCGCAGGAAACCGTGTTTTTCGATCTGTAAGCGGGCAGCTCCGGGCCGGGACGCCAACGGCAGCGCTATGCACGAGGCGGTCCCGGCCTTATCCTGTCCGTCACCGCCATCTCAGCGAGGCCATCATGTTTTCCATCTCTCCGTTCGATTCCGCCCTGTACCGGCAACTGCTGTCCGACAAGGAGGCCGCCGCCTTCCTCGGCGACGAGGCCCAGATCGCCGCCATGCTGAAAGTGGAGGGCGAGCTGGCCCTGGCCCAGGCCGACTGCGGGCTGCTTCCCCCCGATGCCGCCGCGGCCATCGCCCGGGCCGCCGCCGGCCTGGCGCTGCCGGCCATCAAGCTGGCCGCCGGCACCGCCTCGGCGGGAGTGCCGGTGCCGGCCCTGGTCAAGGCGCTGAAGCAGGCCCTGCCCGCCGAACAGGCGCGCTGGGTCCATTTCGGCGCCACCAGCCAGGATATCGTCGATACCGCCCTGGTGCTCAACTGCCGGGCGCTGCTGGCGCTGTACGAGGAACGCCTGGGCCGGGTCGTCGCCAGCCTGGCCGGACTGGCCCGGGAGCACCGGCATACCCCGATGGCCGGCCGCACCCGCAGCCAGCAGGCGGCGCCCATGAGTTTCGGCTTCAAGGCGGCCGGCTGGCTGGCCCCCCTGCTGCGCCAGCGCCAGCGGCTGGCCGAGCTCCGGCCCCGGTTGCTCAGGGTGCAGCTGGCCGGCGCCGTGGGTACCCTGGCGGCCATGGGCGAGCGGGCCGACCGCGTCAACCGGCGGCTGGCCGAACGGCTGCAACTGGCGCCGGCGCCGGGCTGGCATACCCAGCGCGACAGCCTGGTGGAGCTGGCCGACTGGCTGGCCATGACCACCGGCCTGCTCGGCAAGGTAGGCCAGGACTGGCTGTGGCTGAGCCAGACCGAGGTGGCCGAGATCGGGTTCAGCAACGGCGGCGGCTCCTCCACCATGCCCCAGAAGTGTAATCCGGTGAACGCCGAGATCATGGTGGCGCTGGCCCGGCACAACGCCGGCCTGGTGGGACAGATGCACCAGGCCATGGTGCAGGAGCACGAACGCAGCGGCAGCGGCTGGACCCAGGAGTGGCTGGTGCTGCCCGCCATGCTGATGGGCACGGCGGTGGCCCTGCATCACGCCCGGGAGGCACTGGCGCACCTGCGGGTCAACCCCGAACACATGCAGGCCAACCTGGCGTTGCATAACGGGGTCATCTACGCCGAGGCCGCCACCTTCGCCCTGGCGGCGCAGATGCCCCGGGACCAGGCCGCCACCCTGGTGTCCGCCGCCTGCCAGGAAGCCCTGGCGGGCCCGCGGCACCTGCTCGAGATCATCCATGAGCGGTCCGGCATCCGGCTGGAGCTGGCGTCGTTGCAGCGACAACTGCTCGACGGCGGCGCCACCGCCCCCTGGCTCGAGGCCATCCTGGCCGAGGCCGCTCAGCCCCCACTCGCTTAAGGAGTCGCCGTGCTGGCCGTCGTTTCCATTACCGCCCCCATCTTTATCCTGATCGCCCTCGGCTACGGCGCCGTGCGCTTCCGGCTGATGCCGGCCGAGGCCGTGCCCGGCCTGGGCCGCTTCGTGCTGTTCTTCGCCATGCCGGCGCTGATCTTCCACACCCTGTCCAACCTCAGCTTCCGCCAGTTGATCGAGCCCCACTACCTGCTGGCCTACGCCGGCGGCTCCCTGCTGCTGCTGACCCTGGGCCTGCTGCTCACCCTGCTGGTGTTGAAGGACGAGGCGGTGCTGGCGTCCTTCAAGTCCATGGGGATGGTGGTGCCGAACAGCGCCTTCTTCGGCTATCCGGTGCTGCTGCAGGTGTTCGACTCCCCGCCGGCCCGCGCCTTCGCCATGGCCCTGCTGGTGGAAAACCTGCTGATCATCCCCCTGGCGCTGGCGCTGCTGGAGTTCAGCGCCAACCGCCACAACGGCGGCTCCCTCGGCCGGGTGCTGCTCGGCCTGCCCGGCCGGGTGCTGCGCAACCCCCTGGTGCTGGCCATCGCCGCCGGCACCCTGGCCGCGGCGCTCAATCTCAGCCTGCCCCAGGCCATGGCCACCAGCCTGGAGCTGCTGGGCCGGGCCTCGGCGGCGGTAGCGCTGTTCGTGATCGGCGCCTCCCTGGTGGGCAGCCCGGTGCGGGGCAACCTGGCCGGCATGAGCACGGTGATGCTGGGCAAGCTGGTCGCCCACCCGCTGCTGGTGGCGCTGATGGTGTGGTGGCTGCCGCCCTTCGACCCGGAGCTGCAACTGGCGGTGATCCTGATGGCCGCCATGCCGATGATGAGCATCTACCCCATCATCGGCGGCCAGTACGGCCAGCGCAGCTTCGCCGCCAGCACCCTGCTGCTGACCACCACCGCCGCCTTCGTCAGCCTGTCTACCATTCTGCTGCTGGTGGGTTAGTCCTGGGGATCCGATTTATCCACACTCCCTGAAGATCCGCGCGGTACAGGTCCGGCACACCGCCGGATCCAGTTGCTGGTAAACATGGTGGATGGCGCTGCCCTTGTGCGGGAACACATTGCCTTCTCCCAGTTCGTCCAGCAGGCCGTTGCGCCGCATAAAACGGCTAACCCTGTCCTTCAGGTTGCACAGATACAGATCGCCGCCATTGGCACGCCGCCGTCGGGCCTCCTGCAGCAACATGTCCGCGCCGACGATATCCACAAAGTTGATGCCGTTGGCCACGATCAGCAGCCGGGGCTCACGGATCGCTTGCAGGTATTCCTGCACATGGTTCACCGCCCCGAAAAACAGCGAGCCGTCTATCTGCACGACCCGCAGCTGTGGACAGTAGGGCAGCCGTTTATCATCCCCGTTGACAAAAACCGGGTGCCTGGCCTCCGGCTCCGGCAGCAAGGTCACCACCTGCGGCCTGGAGGTTCTCTTCAGATAGAACACCAGCGACAGTATGACCCCGGCGTAGATGGCAAACTCCATCGCCACCAGCAAGGTGGCCAGAAAGGTCACGATCAGCACCGTCGCCTCCGACTTCGCCGCCTTGATGATGATGCGAATATGATGAAAATCGATCAGGTTCCAGGACACCACCAGCAGCAGGCCGGCCATCGCCGGGATCGGCACATAGGCGGTCAGCTCGGCAAACAGCAGCAGGATCAGCAGCAGGAACAGGCCGGCAAAGATGGCCGCCATCGGGCTGCGCGCTCCCGAGGTGTAATTGACGCCGGTACGGGTGAAGGAGCCCGAGGAGGCATAACTGGAGAAAAAGGCGCCCACCACATTCGACAGCCCCTGTCCCACGAATTCCTGGTTGCCATCCAGCCGCTGATGCGAACGGGTCGCTACTGCCCGGGCGATGGACACCGCCTCCACCAGACCAAGCAGACCCAGGGCCAGGGCACCCGACGCCAGACTTGCCAAGGTGGCAGGCTGCAGGTCGGGCAGACTGAACGCCGGCAAGGCGCCGGGAATAGCCCCGACCAATGCCACCTGCTGCCGTGCCGGATCCAGAACCATGGCCAGCACGCTGGCCAGGATCAGCGCCAGCAACATATTGGGCCAGCGTGGCCTGAGTTTTTTTATCAGGATGCAGCTCAGCAGGGTGGCCAGTGCCACGGCCGCACTTTGCCAACTGGCCCCGGGCAGATGACCCAGCACCTGCACCCAGTTATCGATAAAGGATCCATCGGTGGCCAGCGTCAACCCCAGCAGGTTCTGCAACTGGCTGGAGGCAATCACCACCGCCGCCCCGGCGGTAAAACCGATCACCACCGAATGGGACACAAAGTTGACCAATACGCCCAGCCGGGCCACCGCCAGCACCAGCTGGAACACCCCCGCCATCAGGGTCAGCGTCAGGGCCAGGCGGATAAATTCGGGCGAGCCGGGCTCGGCCAGCGGACTGACGGTGGTAAATACCACGATGGAAAGGGCCGCGGTGGGACCGGAAATCAGGTGCCAAGAGGAGCCGAACAGGGCGGCGATAATGGCCGGCACCATGGCTGCATAGAGGCCGAACTCGGGGGGAAGGCCGGCGATCAGCGCATAAGCCACCCCTTGGGGCAACACGATGATGGCATTGGTAAAGCCGGCGAGCGCGTCATCGCGCAGCATGGCGCCGGTAAGCCTCGGCGCCCATTGCATGAATGGCAAGTAGCGTCGCCAGCGGGTATTCTCATTCATATTGTCGCCTGTTAAGCAAAGATAATAACGACGACCATGCCGGCCGCCGTTACGCTGGGTCCGGTTTATATCAGAACCTGAACTTGAGACCTGCGGCATAGTTATTGTTATCGTCGAGTTCGTCGTATTGACCGGTTTCCGCCCAGACCGTCAGATATTGATTCAGGTCTTTCGCCACCCTGGCGACCACTGCCGAGTTATCAAGCTCATCCTTGTCGTGATTCTTTTCCTTATAACCGACAGACACACTATATCCGGCGGGCAACCGATAAGTGGCATTGGCGCCGTAGGCATCAAAGTCGCCAGAAGGATGCCGGTCGTTATGTTCATAAATGGCGCCCAGGGTCAGGGCATCCCAACTGTAGCTGACGCTGGCCACATGACGGTAATAATCCTCGCTGGTAGGCAGCATCTTGGCTTCGGTCAGGGTACTGCCCAGGGCAAAATGCAGCTTGCCGTCGTGGTATACCGCCCGCACCGCCTTGGCGTCGAAGTCTTCATCGTTATCATGTTTCAGCGTCAGTACGGAACCGACCAGTTTCCAATGACCGAGGACATTGGGCGTGGCGTAGGCCAGTACACTCGAGGCCCGGTCATTCTGGGCGAAGATGCCGTCCGCCACGCCTCCGGGCGCGTTGTTGGCCCGCGCGATGTTGTAGTCATAAACACCAAACACCGGGTGATAGATATCCATCCACTGACCACTGCTGGTGCGGGGCGCCAGGATCAGGGTGCCGTAGCGGGTAGGCACTATCATCTTGGCCTGCTTGACATGCACCTCGTCACTGCCGGAATTATCGGAGTTGTTGACGGCATCGGAAAAATCCACCGCCACTTCATACAGCACTTTCTGCTCAGTGATGTTTACCACCCCTTTCAGGCCCAGTTCCAGCTGGAAAGACTGCATATCGGCGTCTTGGGATTCTATTTTCAACCCACCGAAATTAAGATTGCCATAAAATGCAGGCGGAGGAAGTTTAATTTCTTCCGCCATAACGGAACAAGAGAGTACAGTGCCACCACAGATGGCAAACAACATTTTACCTTTCATATTATTCCCTTAATAATAAAAATCAGTACAAGGCAGGACAAAAAACAAACACACGCCGCGCCACTCCTGGCACAGAAAATTTTCTTAGCGGCATACAATCGCCGTCCAGAGCGACCCATTACTTGGATCAAGTATTTAAGAGCGTGAGCCAAATAAAAACCATACACTTGATAACCAAAGGAACCATAGTATCTGCATCTGTTAATTAAAATGGAGCCATGACAACAAACAGAAAAACGAAATATGGAATATCGGTGTCGGCATGATTCCATCAATAATGACGTTGCTGTGCATGGTCGCCGGATCCAGGTTACCAACGTCGCCTTGTCGTTATCTCCGAATCCATGACGATATAATCGGGTCCGGCGGCAGTCCGGAAGACTCAGGCCAGCCGCTTGGGCCAGGGACTGGTTTCGCCCGCCGCCATTACCTGCTGCAATAGCGTCTCGGTCAGTTGCAGCCGGGTAGCCGCATAATCCGCCTCATCCCACAGGTTGTGCAATTCATGGGGATCCTGTTGCAAGTCATAGAGTTCACCCCAGGGCTGATTCAGGAACAGGGTAAGCCGGTATTGTGCCGTCACCAGGGTGCGCGACAGGGCCGGTTGCTTGAAGCCCCAGTGGGCGATATTGTCTTCGTGCTCAATCAGCAGCGCATCGCGCAGTGACGCATGTCTCCCGTTCAAAAGAGGCAGAAGGCTGCTGCCCTGTACCCCGTTGAACGGCTTGAGCCCGGCCCTATCCAATATCGTCGGGGCGATATCGATCATGGATGCCATGGCATCACAGCTGGCTGGTCCCCGAGCCGTCGGATCGCGCCAGATAAAGGGGACTCGGGTGATACTGCAACTGGGCTCCGGCCCCTTGAGCAGCAGACTGTAGTCTCCCAGGTAGTCGCCATGGTCAGAGTTGAAAATGACGATGGTATTGTCATCCAGCCCCTGAGCACGCAGGGTGTCCATGATGGCGCCGACGGCATCATCGATCATGGTGATCATGCCGCAGGTCAAGGCCATGGCTTCGCGGATCTCCCGCTCATTGGCCATAAAGGCTTTTTCGGTGCCGGCCTTGCGGTGTCCCTGCAGATATTGCTCACGAACAAACCGCAGATGCGCCGGTGGGTTACGATGGGCTTCAAAGGGTACCGACACCTCGAAATCATCCGGGTCATACATGTCCCAGTATTTGCCGGGCGGGGCAAAGGGATGATGGGGATCCGGGAAGGAGACAAAAGCAAAGAACGGCTGTTCCTTACGCTCCTCCGCCTTCAGATAATCGATGGCCCGGTCACGGATATAGCTGGTGGGATGCAGATCCTCGGGCAGGGCGGTACGAAAGGCTTGCGGGCAACTGTAACCGTGAGGCAACTGGTTGGCCGGGCCGCATATGGCTTCCGGCGAGCCGACCTGCCGACGCAGCCACTGATAATAATGGCCACCGCAGTTATCACCGTGCTGGGTCACCATATCGACCTGCTCGAAACCGTAATAGGGCGTGCTCACCCGATAAGGCTCTTCCCCCTGCCACCGGCTCGGCTCCTCCTGCTGCCAGTCCCCTTCCGGCTCGGCCTTCGCTTCCTTGATGGGCGCATCCCGATAGGGGTTATCCATCGGCAGATCCCGACCGGTAAAAGGCTGAATATGGGACTTGCCGATCATGGCGGTGTGGTAGCCACCGTGACGCAACACATCGGCAAAGGTGACACTGCCGGCCGCAAGGTGCAGGCCGTTTTTACGCAGTCCGTGCACCGACGGATAGCGCCCGGTTAGCAGGGTGGCCCGGTTGGGCATACATACCGGGCTGGCCACATGGAAGTTGTCAAAGCGGGTGCCGGCCCGCGCCAGCTCATCGATATTCGGCGTCTTCAACAGGGGATGGCCATAGCACCCCAGGTAGTCCGCCCTTTGCTGATCGGTCATGATGTAGAGAAAATTGGGTTGACGGCTCATACCAGCAATTCCTTCTTAACGTTGAGTTTGTAACGGTGCACCGCGAGCAAGGCCAAGCCGATGGCAAAGGCTGCCCAGTGAATTTGCCAACTGGTGATCAAAACCCCGATGCCCAATACCAGGCGCAGTATCGATTCGGCTGCTGAAAGCGCGTGACGGTCGAAACGGGCTAGGGCCGAGGAGAACAACAGCACGGCAAAGGCCAGACGTACAAAAATCGATAGCACTTCATGCCACGCATAGGCCGGACCGGCTTCCGCCACCAGCAGCAGCTCCGGGTAGTAGACGAAGGCAAAGGGGATAACGAAGATCACCAGGCCGATGCGGGTGGCTTCCACCGACGTCTTGAGCGGTGACGCCTGACTGATGGACGCGGCGGCAAAGGCGGCAATGGCCACCGGCGGAGTAATAGCCGAAGCTACACCGAAGTAAAACACGAACATATGTGCGGTCAGCGGCTCCAGGCCGAAGCTCAGCATGGCCGGCCCCATGATCAGGATAATGGTCAGATAGGCCGGCAGGGTGGGCATACCCATGCCCAGCACCAGGGCGGCCCCCATGGCCATCAACATGGAGATGAACAGATTGCCCTCGGCAGACTGGCTCACCACCATGGCGAAATCGGTGGGCAGACCGGTGGCGCCCAGTACCCCGACCACTATGCCCACGGCACCGATGCACATCAGCAGGGCGGCAAAGTTGTAGCCCCCTTCGGCGAGCGACAACAGCAACTTGAGCGGCGTCTTGCGCACCGCCGGGTTGAGGATCAAGCTCAGCGGGATCAGGGTAAACAGAGCCAAGATACCGGAGCCGGGCGCAGAGACGCCGGCCACAAGCGCCAGCACTATCACCAGTATCGGCACCACCACCATCAGCAGATTAAGGTAATCCTGGCGGGTCGGCTCGCCGATGACCTCGTCGGCTTCGCGGCTCTGGACCAGCTTGTCGCCCAGGCGGCGGGCCTCGTAGACCACCGCCACAAAGAGGCTGCCGTAGTAGAACAACGCCGGGATCAACGCCGCCACTATGATGGTGAGGTAGGACACCCCGGTAAAATCCGCCATCACCAGGGCGGCGGCCCCCATGATCGGCGGCATGATCTGGCCTCCGGTCGAGGCAGTGGCTTCAACCCCGCCGGCAAAGGCCGGGGGGAAGCCACGTTTGCGGATCATCGGTATGGTAATGACGCCGGTACCGACCACGTTGGCCACGGCACTGCCGGACACGGAGCCGAACATACTGGATGCCAGAATGGCGGCATGGGCCGGGCCGCCGGGGGACTTCCTGAACAGTTTGAAGGCGATCCGGATCATCGAACTGCCGCCGCCGCTGGACTCGAGCACGGCACCGAGCAGGATGAACGGCAGTATGGTACTGATCACGATGCCCAGCAATGAACCCAAAACTCCATTGGCGGTGTTGTACCACAGCGACTCGGCGGTGGCGTTGACAAAATCCAGCGGTGCCCGTTTGAACAGGCCGGGCCAGTATTCACCGGTATAGAAATAAAGCAGGCCTATGGTGCCGACCAGCGCCAACGCCAGCCCCCAGATGCGCCAGCACAGCAGCAGGATCACCACGCAGCCGATCAGCGCGGTGTAGGCATTGCTGGCCTCGAAGAAAAACAGCGCTTCGTTCAATGCCTTCAGCACGATGTAGTAATCATAAAAGGCGTAGCCCGCTAGGCCAACCAGCGCCAGATCCAGCATCAGGCCGGGCAACATCAGGCCCGAGGCTCTCTGCCCGAGCAGAGAGGTGAAGGGCTGCTTGATCACCACCGCCAGTACGGCGATAAAGAAGATGGTCGGCCTCAGCCACTCGTGGTTGAAGGGGCCGAAGCGGGGCAGCAAGCCGAATTGGGGCATGGCATTAATGATGCCAATAAAGGCGATAGCCAGCCCAAGCAGCAGGGTGCAATAACCCTGCAACAAGGTGAGATGTCTGTTCATAATCAACCCCTCTGAGGGTATGAAAGATTGTCGGGGCCAGACCTGGTCCGGCATTCCTGACAGGTCTTGTTATTCCTCGTCGGGAATAAGCTCGGTAGGGACGTTGATCCGTTTTTCCTGGTAATACCGGTAGGCGCCGGGATGCAGCTTGGTGACAACACCTTCAAACGCATTCTCGATGGAAACACTGCGTAAGGTCACGCTCGATGCCTGGGTATCGGCCTGGCGCTCCCAGAAGGACTTGGTCAGCTGATAGGCGGTTTCTTCCGCCAGTGCTTTATTGGCGATCACCATCATGGTAAAGGCGATCATGGTAATGTCGTCTTCATTAGCCAGATTGGAGTAGGTATCGGCCCCAATGGTATGGGCGAACATGCCGGGCAGGTTCTGGGCTTTTTGCCACGCTTGCGACTCGGCCGCCTCTTGGGTCAGGCCGAACAGGCGAATGGGGCGGGTCAACGCGAACTCTTCTATGCCGGTCGAGCCCGGAAGTGCCGCCCGAAAGAGGATATCGACCAGGCCATCGGTGAAGGCCTGGCCGGATGCCGGCCAGTCCATCTTGACCGACTGATAGTCCACATTGGGCTCATAACCGCTGTTGATGCGAATGAATTCTTCGATATTGACCCCTGCGGTGCCGGAAGCCGGGCCGGTATAGACTCGCTTGCCCTTGAAGTCGCTCCAGTTTTCTATGCCGTTATCGGCCCAGGTGATGCCATGATAAAGCCCGGCCATGAACCCGAACAGCGCCCGGACATTCTCCGCGCTTTTCTGTGCCGGACCGGCGGTATTCTTGTACATGTTTTCACCGTTCTGCATGTAGCTCAGGACTTCGCTCGGCACCACGGTCAGGTCTGTCTGACCCATACCCACCTTGAGCGGGGTACGGGTCAGGGTCTGGCCGGAGTTGAGCTGAATGGAAATCCCCGCCTCCTCCTTTGCATACTTGCTGAGCAGGGTCATGATGGTGGTATTGATATTGGTCGGACTACCACTTTCCGCCTTGAGAATGCTGGCACTGGCAGCCTGGCTGCTCAGCAGCAGCAATCCGGAGACTGCGGCAACGGTAAAAATTTTTCGGCTAAAACGGGCCATAACATCCCTCTCCATAAGTAAACTCCCTGGGCCGTTACCGCGCTCGAAATGAACATTTTGGTAACAAATTAACAACAACAGAAATATCTCACACAGGGCAATAACAAAGAAGATTGTTTTTTGCATTGGGCGATACACATAATGCATCACGATTGACACAGTCATGCTCGTCGGCAGGCACAGATAGCGAGCTCATGGAGGAGAACAAAATGAACATCAATAATGCCACCCTGGTCAAAACCCGCTTTTCTCATCTGCGTCTGGTACTGGCCATTGCTCATCACGGCTCGGTACACAAAGCGGCCGACGAGTTGCACATCACCCAGCCCGCCGCGACCCGGGCATTGAAAGAGCTGGAAAGCCAGTTGGGATCGGCCCTGTTCGAGCGCTCGCCCCAAGGAATGAACCTGAATATCTACGGCCAGCACTTTGCCGAGCACGCCCGAGTTTTGCTGAATCAGTTCAACTCCGCGCTGGAGCAGCTCAACGAGATCCGTACCGGCAGTTATGGCCATATCAACCTGGCCATGCAGCTCGCCGCGGCCCCTAACCTGCTCCCCCTGACCATCAGCAAGATCCAGCGACGGCATCTGAATATTTCCCTCAATATTCAGGAAGGCAGCAGCCAGAAGCTGCTGAACATGCTGATGGAAGGCCACGTCGACATGATCGTCGGCCGTCTGGTCCCGCTCCCCGCCAGTAGCCCGCTGGAACAGACGCCACTGTTTTATGATGCTTTTTCCATCGTCTGTGGCCCCCGGAATCCACTGGCGACACGTACCGACATCGAACTTCGCGAGTTACTCGACTGTAAATGGATCTATCCCGCCTCCACCGGCTCCCAGTTGATGGGAGATGTGGCGACCGCCTTCAAGAGCCACGGATTGCCCCTGCCCGAACCGATGCTGGAAGTGACTTCGCTGCTGACCATGCGCAAGACGCTGCAATACACCGACATGATTGGCTTGCTGGTCAACCAGGCCGCCAAGGAAGAAGCCAGTCAGGGGCAACTGAATATTCTCCCCATCAAGTTTGACTCTGTACTGACGCCCATCGGTATTACCACTCGCGCCAAGTCCGAGCTGACCCCGGCCATTAACCTAGTCAGTCAGCTGATTATCGATGCTGCCGGGGAAATGCTGGCCAATCCTGGCTTTGAACTTGTACCCGCCTGACGCCAAGTCATATTCATCACCCGTTTAGCCTCGACAGCATCCAAGTGGCCGGTAAAACCACCCGCCCACCGCTCCCCCTTTCGGGTGAAATTCCCGCCGCGGCTTGCGCCGGCCGGCCCGGCTCGCCACACTACACCATTATTCCCGACCCCAGGCCGCCTTCCATGACCCTGCACCATACCCTGCAACAGACCTTCGGTTTCTCCTCGCTGCGCCCGGGCCAGCAGCAGGTGATAGAGCAGTTGCTGGCCGGCCGGTCGGCGGCGGCCATCTTCCCCACCGGCTCGGGCAAGTCGCTGTGCTACCAGTTGCCGGCGCTGCTGCTGCCGCACCTGACCCTGGTGATCTCGCCCCTGCTGGCGCTGATGCAGGATCAGTTGGCCTTTCTGCGCCGGCTGAACATTCCCGCCGCCAGCATCGACTCCAGCCAGGGCTGGGAAGAGAGCCGGCGGGTGATGCAGGAGGTGAGCGAGGGCCGCATCAAGATCCTGATGATCTCGGTGGAGCGGCTGAAGAACGAGCGCTTCCGCCAGTTTATCGGCCGGGTGCCGCTGTCGCTGCTGGTGGTGGACGAGGCCCACTGCATCTCCGAATGGGGCCACAACTTCCGCCCCGACTACCTCAAGCTGCCCCAGTACCGCCAGCAGCTCGCCATTCCCCAGGTGTTGCTGCTCACCGCCACCGCCACCCCCAAGGTCATCGAGGATATGCAGCGAAAGTTCGCGATCCCTAAGGAAAATGTGGTGATCACCGGTTTCTACCGGCCCAACCTGCAGCTGCAGGTGCTGCCGGTGGACGAGCAGGACAAGGCCGCCGCCCTGCAGCAGTTGCTGGCGGCAGAGCCCCGCTCGCCCACCATCGTCTACGTGACCCTGCAGCACAGCGCCGAGCAGCTGGCCGAGCGCCTGGCGGCGGCCGGCATCCCCGCCCGGGCCTACCACGCCGGCCTGGAGCAGGATCTGCGCAAGCAACTGCAGCAGGATTTCATGCAGGGGCGGGTTCCCTGCATCGTCGCCACCATCGCCTTTGGCATGGGGGTGGACAAGGCCGATATCCGCCGGGTGATCCACTTCGATCTGCCCAAGTCCATCGAGAACTACAGCCAGGAGATCGGCCGGGCCGGGCGCGACGGCAACCCTTCCACCTGCACCCTGCTGGGCAACCGGGCCGGGCTCAACGTGCTGGAAAACTTCGTCTACGGCGACACCCCCGAGCCCGCCGCCATCCGCGCCATGCTCGGGGAGCTGCAGCAGGCCGGCCCCCAGTGGGAACTGATGCCGCTGCGGCTCTCCAACGCCACCAATATCCGCCTGCTGCCGCTCAAGACGCTGCTGGTGTACCTGGAGCTGGACGGCATTATCGAGCCGCAATACAGCTATTTTGCCGATTATCGCTTCAAGTTCCTCAAGCCGCGCGAGGAGATCCTCGCCGCTTTCCAGGGCGAGCGCCAGGCCTTTCTGCAGCAGCTGTTCGACGGTTCGCCCCAGGCCCGCAGCTGGTGCCAGGTGAATTTCGAGGCCATCCGGCAGCGCGCCGGCGGCGAGCGGCAGCGGGTGATCCGCGCCCTCGACTACCTGCACCAGCAGGGCTGGATCAGCCTGGAAAGCAAGCAGATGATCGAGGTGTACCGGGTGCTGCAATCCGGCTTCGATCCGGAGGCGGAAGCCGCGCGGCTGCATGCACTCTTCCGGCAGAAGGAGCGCAGCGAGCTCACCCGGCTGGAGGAGATGATCGACTTCTTCGAGAGCGACGACTGCCTGAGCCGGCGCCTGGCCGGCTATTTCGCCGACCACCAGGCCCCGGCCCGCTGCGGCCACTGCTCGGTGTGCGCCGGCCGGCCCGCCCGGCTGCCGGCCCCGGCGTTGCCGCCCCTGCCCGCCCCGGAGCAATTGGCCCAGTGGTGCCGGGCGCTGCGGCAGGAGGATGGCACCCCGCTCAGCGCCCACACCCTGGCCTGCTTCCTGTGCGGCATCAGCACGCCCCTGCTCAACCGGCTCAAGGCCAGGGGCAAGCCCGGCTTCGGCACCCTGGAGCGGCAGCGGTTCGGGGAAGTGGCGCAGTTGCTGGCCGGTTGAAAAGCCGGGCGGCGGTCTCCCCACCGCCCGGAGCGAAGGGGGTCAGAATCGCGTTTCTATGGATTCCAGGATCCGGTAGTCGTCATCCACTAGCGCCAGCCGGCGCCACTTGTCGAAGGTCAGGCAGGGATGTGAGGTTCCAAACAGCACCATGTCCCCCACCTGCACCTCGGTATCGGCCGGCAAGGTCATGAAGGCGTGCTGATCCATCACCTTCTCCACCCGCCAACCGGCCAGCGCCTCTCCCAGCCGGCGGCCATCCCGATAGTGGGCCAGGGGAACGGGCAGGCCGGCGTCGAAGGCCACGTCGCGCTTGCCGAAGCCCAGCACCGCCTGGCCCGGCTCGGGCAGTGACTGCACATAGGCGGCCAGCTCCAGGGCCGACACCAGATCGCCGCCCAGCTCGCAGGCCGCCGGGCTGCGCGCCATCACCCCTTGCTGGGCCTCGGCATAGATGCCCAGATCGTGGGTCAGGTAGCAGCCCGGGCGCAGCAGCGGCAGGGCGCCTGCCGGCAGTTCGGCGGCACCCAGCCCCTTGGCCACCAGATCGTACCAGGCCGAGCCGGCACCGGTGATCAGCAGGGGCCGGGGGCTGCGCTCGGCTTGGTAGCCGAGCAGCCCGACCGCCTCCGCCACCAGCGCCAGGATCCGCGGCTCCGCCTGCTCACCGCCGATCACCCCTTCGTAAAACTCGACCCCGGCCAGCTCCAGGCCCGGCAGCGCCAGGATCCGCTCGCTCAGCGCCTTGGCATCGTCCAGGGAGCGGCAGCCGCAGCGCCCGCCCGGCACCCCCAGCTCCACCAGCACCCGCAGCCGTTGCCTGCGCCCGGCGAAGAATTCGGACAGCCGGACGGCATTGGCGGCACTGTCGACACAGCAGTAGAAGTCAACTCCGGTCTCCAGCAGCTCGGCCACCAGGGCCATGTTGGCTTTCCCCACCAGTTGGTTCGCCATCAGTACTCTTTCGGCTCCGGCCTCATGGGCGACCCAGGCCTGCTGGGGGGTGGCCACCGTCATGCCCCAGGCACCCGCCGCCAGCTGCCGCCGGAACAGGTCCGGGCTCATGGTGGTTTTGCCGTGCGGGGCGAAGGCCATGCCCTGGCTGGCCATAAAGCGCTGCATCCAGGCCAGGTTCTGCTCCAGAGCCGACAGCTTGATCATCGCCAGGGGCAGGCAGGCGTCTTCCGCCAGCACCTGGTAACCCCCGTCGCCCCGTGCGCAAGGCACGCCGCCCTTGTGCCGGCCGAGCCGCTCATCTTGATACTTCATAACCAAAAACCTCTGACTGATAATTAAACTAAAAAAAGTAACACAAATTAAATTATTGTTTTTAAATGATATTTAAAATTGATATATGAATATTTGGTACAAAATATCATAATCAACCCATGCAATTGTGCGCATTTTCACTGTTTTGGAAAGCAAAAAAACCAATAATTTTGACGAGGTTCAAGATGACATACGAGATAGACATAGTGTCCCGCATCACCGAAAAATTTCCGGAACTGAGCGAGTCCGAGAAGCGGGTGGCCCAGCTGCTGCTGGACGATATCGCCGCCGCTTCCCGGGCCAGCATCGGCGAACTGGCCCGGGAAGCCGGGGTCAGCCAGGCTACCATCACCCGCTTCGCCAAGGCGGTGGACTGCCGGGACGTACGGGATCTCAAGGTGCGCCTGGCCCAGTCCCTGGCGGTGGGCCAGCGCTTTATCCACGAGGCGCCGGATCTGGACGGCATCAACGGCATCTATGAAGGCATCAAGAATGTGCTGGAGCTCAACCGCAAGGTGGTGGATGAAACGGCCATCAAGCAGGCGGTGAGCTGGCTGAGCCAGGCCCGCCAGACCCTGGTGGTGGGCATGGGCGGCGGCTCCACCATCATGGCCCAGGAGCTGCAGTATCGCCTGTTCCGGCTGGGCTTCGTGGTGAGTAGCTACAACGACGGCCTGCTCTGCCGCATGGTGGCCTCCTCGGTATCGGCCCAGGACGTGTTCGTCGCCTTGTCGCTGACCGGTTTTACCCCCGAGGTGGTGGAGTCGGCGGACATCGCCAGGCATTACGGGGCCAAGGTCATCGCCATCACCCCCAAGGGGTCGCCCCTGGCCAAGGTAGCCGACCTGACCCTGGGGCTGGTCACCCAGGAAACGGACTTCATCTACAAGCCCACCGCCTCGCGCTACGCCATGATGGCGCTGCTCGATGTGCTGGCCACCGAACTGGCCCTGGGCCACAAGCGCCAGGTGCGGGATCAGCTGCGGCGACTCAAGCTGACCCTGGACGCCCACCGGGGCGGCACCGACAGACAACCCCTCGGCGACTGAGCCGGGACATAAGGAAAAGGACGGTTATGCACTACGACATCATCTTCACCCAGGCCACACTGGTAGATGGCACCGGCGCCCCGCCCCGGATTGCCGATGTGGCCGTCCAGGGCGAGCGCATCGCCGCCGTCGGCGAACAGCTGCCGGGCGAGGCCGAGCAGCGGATAGACGGCCGGGGGCTGGTACTGGCGCCGGGCTTTATCGACGTGCACACCCACGACGACACCAATGTCATCCGCACCCCCGGGATGCTGCCCAAGCTGAGCCAGGGGGTGACCACGGTGATCGTCGGCAACTGCGGCATCAGCGCCGCCCCCGTGACCCTGATGGGCAACCCGCCCGATCCCATGAACCTGCTGGGCCAGCGGGAAGATTTCCGCTATCCCACCCTGGGCCACTACATCGCGGCCGTCAACCGGGCCCGGCCGGCGGTCAACGTGGCCGCCCTGGTCGGCCACACCGCCCTGCGCCAGAACCAGATGGACGACCTGTTCCGCCCGGCCCGCCCGGCGGAGATCGCCGCCATGCGCGCCCAGTTGCGGCAGGCCCTGGAGCAGGGTGCCCTGGGGTTGAGTTCCGGCCTCGCCTACGCCAGCGCCAACGCGGCGCCCAGCGAGGAAGTAATGGCCCTGGTGGAGGAGCTGTCCGCCCACGGCGCCCTCTACACCACCCATTTGCGCACCGAGTTCGAAGGCATACTGGAGGCGATGGAAGAAGCCTTCGCCACCGGCCGCCATGGCCGGGTGCCCGTGGTCATCTCCCACCTCAAGTGCGCCGGTGCCGGCAACTGGGGCCGGACGGTGCAGACCCTGGCGGCTCTGGAGCAGGCGGCCCGGCATCAGGAGGTGGGCTGCGACTGTTACCCCTACGCCGCCAGTTCCTCGACCCTGGATCTGAAACAGGTCACCGCCGATTTCGAGATTTTCATCACCTGGTCTGAGCCCCATCCGGAGCTGTCTGGCCGCACCCTGGCCGAGATCGCGGCCGGGTGGGAGCTGCCCCTGCTGCAGGCGGCGGAGCGGCTGATGCCCGCCGGCGCCGTTTACCACTGCATGGCGGAAGACGACGTGCGCCGGGTGCTCGCCCACCCCCTGACCATGGTCGGCTCCGACGGCCTGCCCAATGATCCGCACCCGCATCCCCGCCTGTGGGGCGCCTTTCCCCGGGTGCTGGGTCACTACTGTCGGGAGCAGCGGCTGTTTTCCCTGAGCGAGGCGGTGCACAAGATGACCGGCCTGTCCGCCCGCCGTTTCGGGCTGGTGGACCGCGGCCTGGTCCGGCCCGGTTATTTCGCCGATCTGGTGCTGTTCGATGCCGAACGGATCCGGGACGGCGCCACCTTTGAACGCCCCTGCACCCCGGCCCCCGGCATCGAGCTGGTACTGGTCAACGGCCTCCCCTGCTACCGGCAGGGCCAGGCCACCGGCGAGCGGCGGGGACGTTTTCTTTATCCCAAACACCATCGAGGAGAACAACAATGAGTATCAAGCGTTACGGCATCGAAGGCGGCACCGGCACCGGCGGGCAGCACCTGCCCTTCGCCCGGGCGGTGGAAGCCGGCGGCTGGCTGTATGTATCGGGCCAGACCCCGATGAAGGACGGCGAGGTGGTCGAGGGCGGTATCGTGGAGCAGTCGCGGCTGGCCATCGAAAACTGCCTGGAGATCATGCGCGATGCTGGCTTCGGCCTGGAGCACATCGTCCACGTCAAGGTGATCCTCACCGATGCCCGCTACTTCACCTCTTTCAACAAGGTGTTCCGCGAGTACTTCGGCGAGCATCCCCCCGCCCGCATCTGCGCCGTGGCCGACCTGGTGGTGGACTGCAAGGTGGAAGTGGATCTGACCTGTTACAAGACGCCCCAATAAGGCGGATGGCGGCCGGGTGCCGCCGGATAAAAAAGCGGCACCGACGAGCGGTGCCCAAATCAATCAAATGTTTTAGCGACGCAATTATAAAAGGTGTGTTATGGACAGTACACTGTTTCTGAGCGGCTTCATTGCCTACGTTATCTTCATGATCTGGCTGGGTTGGCGGGTTTCCCGCCGGCACCGCACCGGCACCGACTTCCTGCTCGGCGGCCGCTCCCTTCCCCTCTTCCTCACCCTGGGCACCACGGTCGCCACCATGGTGGGCACCGGCTCCAGCATGGGTGCCGTGGGCTTCGGTTATGCCAACGGCTGGGCCGGCATGCTCTACGGCATCGGCGGCGCCGTCGGCATACTGCTCACCGCCTGGTGGTTCGCCCCGGTGCGCAAGCTGCGCTTCATGACCATGAGTGAGGAGCTGTCCTACCTACGTGGGCGCCAACCGGCTGGTCAAGAACCTGGTGGGGGTGCTGATCTTCGTGGCCTGCATCGGCTGGCTCGGCGCCCATATCCTGGGCGGCAGCCTGTACCTGTCCTGGGCCACGGGCATCGACATGACAGTAGCCAAGCTGTTTATCGCTCTGGCCTTCACCATCTATGTGGTGATCGGCGGCTACACCGCCGTGGTCTGGACCGACACCATTCAGGCGGTGGTGCTGTTCTTCGGCTTTATCCTGATGGCCCTGGGCGCCGTGCACTATATCGGCGGCTGGAACAACCTCTACCAGGGCCTGGATCCCGCCGTGCTGACGCCCTTCGCGGTGGACAAGCTGGGTGCACTGCCCGCCCTGTCGCTGGCCGTGGTGGTCGGGGTGGGCGTGCTGGCCACCCCCTCCTTCCGCCAGCGTATCTATTCCGGCAAGGATGTCGCCACGGTACGCCGTTCCTTCGTGATCTCCGGGGTACTCTACCTGTTCTTCGCCGCCCTGCCCGCCATCATCGGCATGGCCGCCCACGTCATCGATCCGGGGCTGGACAACAACAACTTCGCCTTCCCCTTCGTGGCCGCCACCGTGCTGCCCGCCGGCCTGGCCCTGGTGGTGCTGATCGCCGGCCTGTCGGCCACCATGTCCTCCGCCAGCTCGGACGCCATCGCCGGGGTGTCGATCATGCTGCGCGATCTCTACATACTGGTGACCGGCCGCATGCCGACAGAGGAAAAAACCATCGCCTATTCCCGCATCGCCCTGATCACGGTGATCGGCCTGGCGCTGGCCTTTGCCCTGACCTCCAACGACATCATCACCTACATCACCCGGATGATCTCCACCGTGATGTCGGGCATGTTCGTCTGCGCCCTGCTCGGCCGCTACTGGCAGCGCTACAACTGGCAGGGAGCCATCGCCACCCTGGTCGGCGCCTCCGTCGCCTCCTTCGCGGTGATCCTCAATGCCGACTGGAACGCCTACTGGGGCAACCCCTGCATCCCCTCGGTGCTGGTGGCGGCCCTGTCCGGAACGGTGATCAGCCTGCTCACCCCGGCCAACAAGGTCAGCCCCGAGGAAGCCCTGCGGTTGCTGACCGAGGAGCGGGAACAGATGGAAACCGCCGGTCTGCGGCCGGCTCCCAAGAGCGGCGCCACCAAGACAGCCTGATTGAAAAGGCGGCTGCGGCCGCCTGGAGACCCCTATGAACATCATCGGTTTTGGTGAGTGCATGCTGGAGATCGCCGGTGCCCCGCTGGCGCTGCGCTTCGGCGGCGACACCCTCAATACCTGCCTGTACCTGTCCCGGCTCGGCCCCCGCCACGGCCACCGGGTGGCCTATGCCACCGCCCTGGGCGACGACGAGCTCAGCGCCGAGCTGCTCCGGTCCTGGCAGGAGGAAGGTATCGACTGTCGCCTGGTCAGCCGCCTGCCGGGCGGCACCCCCGGGCTCTACCTGGTCACCACCAGCCCCGGCGGGGAACGTTATTTCCACTACTGGCGCGCCAACAGCCCGGTGCGCGGCTACTTCGCCGAGCCGGGCACCCCACTGGAGCAAAGCCTGGTCCGGGATCACTGGGATGTCTTCTACCTGAGCGGCATCAGCCTGGCCATACTGCCGCCCGCCGGCCGCGAGCGTCTGCTGGCCTGTGCCCGGCAGGCTCGGGAGCGCGGCATGGCGGTGATCTTCGACAACAACTACCGCCCCCGGCTGTGCCCGGCCGGCGAGGCCCGTCACTGGCACGACCGGTTGGCGCCTCTGGTCACCCTGGCCCTGCTGACCGAAGAAGACGAACAGTCCCTCTACCCCGATGAAGCCACCGACGCTCTGATCGCACGCTGGCAGGGGGCCGGCTGCCGGGAGTTGGTGCTCAAACGGGGCGCCGCTCCCTGCCTGATCGCCCTCGGCCGGGAGCGTTTTTCACAAGCCCCGGTGCCGGTCGCCTCGGTGGTGGACACCTGTGCCGCCGGCGATTCCTTCGCCGCCGGCTACCTGTCGGCCCGCCTCGCGGGTGAAGCGCCGGCCGTCGCCGCCCGGCTGGGCCATGAACTGGCCGGCATCGTTATCCAGCATCCCGGCGCCATCATTCCCCTGGATGCCATGTTTTCCCTGCTATAAGGAAGTCCCATGTCACAGCACAACTCACTGGCCGCCACCCTGGCCCGTTTCAAGATCATCCCGGTGATCCAGATCAACAATATCGAACAGGCGCCGGCCCTGGCTCACGCCCTGGCGGACAACGGCCTGGCCGTGGCGGAAGTGACCTTCCGCAGTAACGGCGCCGCCGAGGCCATCCACCGGATGAAACAGGCCAGGCCCGAGCTGCTGATCGGCGCCGGCACCATCCTCAACGGTGACCAGGCCGAAGCCGCCCTGGCGGCCGGTGCCGAATTCATGGTGGCGCCGGGCCTCAACCCCAGGACGGTACGGACCTGCCAGGCGCTGGGGGTGCCCTTTATTCCCGGTATCAACAGCCCCAGCCAGATCGAGCAGGCCCTGGAACTGGATCTGACCCTGCTCAAGTTCTTTCCCGCCGAGGCCTCGGGCGGTGTCGGCATGGTCAAGGCCCTGCTCGCCCCCTACCAGCAGATCAGTCTGATGCCCACCGGCGGCCTGACCCCGGACAACGC
The DNA here is from genome assembly GCF_003012775.1 of Zobellella endophytica. Classification (GTDB taxonomy): domain Bacteria; phylum Pseudomonadota; class Gammaproteobacteria; order Enterobacterales; family Aeromonadaceae; genus Oceanimonas; species Oceanimonas endophytica. The sequence goes on from NZ_PXYG01000007.1 coordinate 197,160, forward strand.
CGGCAATTACCTGGCGCTGCCGCGGGTGCCCTGCTGCGGCGGCACCTGGCTGACCCCGACCCAACTGGTCGACGACGGCGACATGGCCGCCATCGGCCTGCGCATCCGTCAGGCGGTGGAACGATTTTCGATCCGGTCTTGAAGCCAATACCTCAACCTGGAACATCATCGTCGGCCCAATGGACGGACCCCGCCTTGGAAACAGTACGAGCCCCCAGTCCGGGGGCAATCCGGCTCCGGACACAATTCGCCCAAATGCACCACTTTAGTGATAGGTGAGTTTCCAGTGAGCATAAAGGGTGCACTCTCTACTTTCTGTCCTAACGGCAGTGTAAGTCACTACAACTCCAACAAAACACAGATCAAGGAATGGAGTGATCTTTTTTATTCAGGATCTTGAGCCACCATCATCCCTTGAAATCCAGGAGGGGCGAGCCCTGCCACCGGATTCTCCCCTATTGCTCCCGGCCGTTATCTGTCCCGCAGATCCCACCTTTCACTTTCTGGCACGACCGTTGCTAAGAAACATAGCGCCAAACGGAACACTGACAATAAGGACAGAGCATGAATGACAAGTTGTTATCCCTGCCGCAAACCCGGCGGGACTTCCTGATGAAAGTCGCGGTAATGGGCGGTACCGGCCTGGTGATGGGCACCATGAAGGCCTGGGGCATGGACATGTCTTCCAGGGCCGTTTCCCCTCCCATGCTGTCGGGCTCGGGCAATGGCAAGACGGTGCTGATCCTGGGCGCCGGCCTGGCGGGCATGACCGCCGCCTATGAGCTGGGCAAGGTTGGCTACCAATGCACCATTCTCGAAGCGCGGGATTTCGCCGGCGGCCGCTGCCAGACCGCCCGCGCCGGCTTCCGGCTGACCGAGCTGGGCGGCGAAGAGCAGCAATGCCGGTTCGACGAAAGCTACTATATCAATCACGGCCCCTGGCGCATCCCCTTCAATCACCAATCCACCCTGCATTACACCCGTGAGTTCGGGGTGCCGCTGGAGACCTTCGTCAACGACAACGATGCGGCCTACCTCTATTTCGAGGACGTGGACGGCCCGCTCGCCAACAAGCCGGTGCGCCAGTTCGAGATCAAGGCGGACTTGCGCGGCCAAGTGAACGAGTTGCTGGCCAAGTCCATCCACGCCAGTCAGCTGGATCTGCCCCTGACCGGGGACGACAAGAAAAAGCTGCTCGACTACCTGGTCAACGAGGGCTACCTGTCCGCCAGTGATTTCAGCTACCAGGGTACCGGTGGCCGCGGCTACAAGGTGAACCCGGGCGCCGGTACCGAACCCGGCCCGGGCGAAGCCTCGGATCCGCTGGCGCTGAAGGATTTGCTGGCCTCCGGCATGGGCCATGTCTATCGCAGCGTACACAGCTTTACCCAGCAGGCCACCATGTTCCAGCCGGTCGGCGGCATGGACAGGATAGCCAGGGCGTTCGAGCAACGGGTGGGCAACCGGATCCGCTACGGCATGGAAGTCGGCCGTATCCGCCAGCATGGAGATCAGGTGATTATCAGCGGTAAGCAGCTCGCCGACAACGGCGATTTCGAGCTGGCCGCCGACTACTGCCTGTGCACCATCCCGCTGTCGGTGCTGCGCCATATCGACACCGACTTCTCCCCGACCTTCAGCGACGCCATCGGCCAGGTCGCCTACGAGCCCACCTGCAAGATAGGGCTGCAAATGAAACGCCGCTTCTGGGAAGAGGATCACTTTATCTACGGCGGCCATATCAGGACCAACCTCAAGGGCATCGGCAATATCTCCCTGCCCTCCGACCAGTGGCAGAGCGCCAAAGGCGTACTGCTCGGCTACTACAACTTCGGCGCCAACGCGGCGGAAGTGAGCGCCAAAAGCCTGGAAGAGCGCACCCGCTTCGCCCTGGAGGCCGGCGAGAAGATCTTTCCCGGTGCCTACCAGTCTTCCTGCGAGTCGTCCTTTTCCGTGGCCTGGCACAGGGTCAAGTACAACCTGGGCGGCTGGGCCGAATGGAACGATCAGGCCAGGGCCACCGCCTACCCCACCCTGCTGAACGCCGAAGGGCGGGTACTGCTGGCCGGCGAGCACCTCAGCTACCTGACCGGCTGGATGGCCGGGGCCATCGAATCGTCCTGGCAGCAAATGGCCAAGCTGCATGCCATGGCCCAGCAGGCCTGAGGAGCGAAGGATGCGCATTATCAGCATAAGCATGGCCCTGCTGCTGGGTTCCGGCCTAGCACAAGCGGGCAACGAGGGCGAGCAGCTGTTCCAGCAGAACTGCATGGCCTGCCATCAGGCCCAGGGCCAGGGCATACCGGGAGCATTCCCCGCCCTGGCCGGTAACGCCCTGGTGCAGGGCAGCGGCGAGCAGGTGCTGCGGGTGGTGTTGCACGGACGGGGCGGCATGCCTGCCTTTGCCCAGTCTCTGCCCGACCACAAGATAGCCGCCATCCTGAGTTACATCCGCAGCCACTGGGGTAACGAGGCGGCCGCCATTTCCGAGCGGGAAGTGGCGGCGATACGCCAGAGCAGCACCAAGAGTGAAGTGGTCGACCGCATGCAGGTCCGCACCCAGAACTGACCCTGTTTAACGAGGAATACACCATGAAACCGATTTTTACCCTGAGCGCCCTGGCGCTGTGTTCTGGCCTGGCCTTTTCCGCCCAGGCCGAGATAGTCACCCATCCCATCCCCAACTCGGACTTCCCCATCGCACAGGCGGTCGAAGTCACCGGGGACGTCACCACCTTCTATGTCAGCGGCCAGGTTCCCCCGGTGATCGACGCCGATGCAGATGGCAACAGCAAGGCCGCCTTCGGCGACACCCGGCAGCAAACCATCGGTGTCATCGAACGAATCAAGACGATTCTGGAAGCCCGGGACATGGCACTGAGCGACGTGGTCAAGATGCAGGTCTTCCTGGTGGGCGACCCGGAACTCGACGGCAAGATGGATTTTTCCGGCTTTATGGAAGGCTACAAGGAGTACTTTGGCCAGGGCAAGGCCGGCCTGCCGGCTCGTTCCGCCATGCAGGTGGCCGGGCTGGTCAACCCCGGCTGGCTGGTGGAAATTGAAGTGACGGCGGTCAAGGATCGCTGACCGGTTCGGGCCTGTTTCCTGTTGTGGTGTTGGGCGGAGTCATCTCCGCCCTTTTTATGCTCAATCCCAGGCCGGACCGAAATCGGGGCTGACCAGCCGTTGATTGGTGGCAATGCCGCGCACCCGGGCCAGTTCCGCCTCGCTCAGCCGCAGCCCGGCGGCGTCCAGGTTGGCCTGCAGGTGGCTCCGCCTGGTGGAGGCCGGTATGGCGATGTGGCCTTCCTGCAGCAGCCAGGCCAGGGCTACCGAGGCCGGGCTCACCCCGTGGGCCGCGCCGATTGCCTGCAACACCGGCTCCTCCAGCACCTTGCCGTAGGCCAGCGGCATGTAGGCGGTGACCCGGATGCCCCGGGCGCGGCAGAACTCGACGATGGGCTCGTTGCGGAACAGCGGGTGCAGCTCCACCTGGTTGGTGAGGATGGCGTCGGCCCCGACGGCGTCGATCGCCGCCTGCAGGTGGCGGACGGTGAAGTTGGACACCCCGATATGGCGGGTCAGCCCCCGCGCCCTGGCCTCGGCCAGCTGCTCCATATACACCGCCACCGGTATCTCGTCCCGGGGCGAGGGCCAGTGGATCAGGGTGAGATCCACCTGCTCCGTTTGCAGCTTTGCCAGGCTCGCTTCCAGGCTCGGGATCAGCCGGCCCGGGGCCAGGTGCTCGGTCCAGATCTTGGTGGTGAGGAAGACCTCCCCGCGCGGCACCCCGCTTGCGGCCAGGGCCCTGCCCACCTCCGCCTCGTTGTCGTAGATCTGGGCGGTGTCGATATGGCGGTAGCCGAGCTCGAGCCCGGTGCTCACCGCCGCTACCACCTCTTGCTCCTTCAGCCGGAAGGTACCCAGCCCCATGGATGGTATCTGCATCTTGTGCTCCTGTTGTGGATGGTTGTCGGTAACGATATGGGTTCAGGGTAGCCGGCGGACGGCGAACCGTCCGCCGGCTACCGGATTCATCGGGTTCGCGGTGCCGGCAGGGCGTCGCCGCGGGCATCCAGGGCACCGCTCAGCCGGGTCAGCAGCAGGGCCACCAGCACCACCAGGGCGCCGATCCAGGGCGTCTGCATCAGTCCGCCGCGTTCCACCACCAGGCCGCCCAGCCAGGCGCCCAGGGCAATGCCCAGGTTGAAGGCGGCGATGTTGAGCCCGGAGGCCAGGTCCACCGCCCGGGGGCTGTACCGCCCGGCCAGTTGCACCACGTACAGCTGCAGGCCGGGCACGTTGCCGAAGGCGAAGGCGCCCCACAGCAGCAGGGTGAGCACCGCCGCCCAGGGGTGGCCGGCGCTGAAGGTAAAGACCAACAGCACCAGCGCCAGGCCGGCGAAGACGATGTTCAGCGCCCGCACCGGCCCCAGCCGGTCGGCCAGCCGGCCGCCCCAGAGGTTGCCCACCGCCACCGACACCCCGTACACCAGCAACAGCAGGCTCACGGTGTCGGCGGCGAAGCCGGTCTCCTGCTCGAGGATGGCCGCCAGGTAGGTAAAGGCGATAAAGGTGCCGCCGTAGCCGATGGCGGTGATGGCATACACCAGCAGCAGCCGCGGCTGGGCCAGCACCGCCAGTTGCTGGCCCAGGCGGGCGGGCGCCGGCTGCTTCAGGTTGCGCGGCACCAGCAGGGCGCTGCCGAGCAGGGCCAGCACCCCGAGCAGGGACACCACCAGGAAGGTGGCCCGCCAGCCGAGGCTCTGGCCGATAAAGGTGCCGAGCGGCACCCCGGTCACCAGGGCCACGGTCAGGCCGGTGAACATGATGGCGATGGCGCTGGCCTCCTTCTCCCTGGCCACCAGGCCGGTGGCAATGGTGGAGCCGATGGAAAAGAAGACCCCGTGGGCCAGGCCGGTCAGCACCCGGGCCAGGATCAGCGAGCCGTAGCCCGGCGCCCGCCAGGCCAGCAGGTTGCCGAGCACGAACAGCGCCATCAGCGCCAGCAGCAGGTGCTTGCGGTTCCAGCGTCCGGTCAGGGCGGTGAGCACGGGGGCGCCCACCGCCACGCCCAGGGCGTAGAGGCTGACCAGCAGGCCGGCGGATGGCAGGGACACGCCCAGATCCTGGGCGATGGTCGGCACCAGGCCGACGATGACGAATTCGGTGGTGCCGATGGCGAAGGCACTGAGGGTTAATGCGAATAACGCGACTGGCATGGCTTGCTCCGTCTTGGCTTGAGTAATGGTCGGGACGGAGGCATTCTAGGCCGGGTTACTTTTGTCAAAAACGCTATAAAGCACAAATCATATTTGCAGGAATCACAATGATCACCCGTTCCGACGATCTGACGCTGCTGCTGGCGGTGGTGGACAGCGGCGGCTTTTCCGCCGCCGCCGAGCAACTGGGCATACAGGTGGCCAGGGTGTCCCGGGCGGTGAGCCGGCTGGAGCGGCAGCTGGGCACCACCCTGCTCAACCGCACCACCCGCCAGGTGGAGCTGACCGAGGAAGGCCGCCGCTTCAGCGAGGAAGTGCGCCGGGGCCTGGCCCTGCTCGACCGGGCGGAAGAGGCCCTGCACAGCGCCCGCCACGGTCCTTCGGGCCGGTTGCGGGTGGATGCGGCCAGCCCCCTGGTGCTGCACCAGCTGGTGCCGCTGGTGGCGGAGTTCGGTGCGGCCTACCCCGCCATCCGGCTGGAGCTGAGCTCCAGCGACGGCATCATCAATCTGCTGGAAAAACAGACCGATATTGCCATCCGTATCGGCGGCATGAGCGACTCCACCCTGCACGCCCGGCTGCTGGGAGAGAGCCCGCTGCATATCGTCGCCTCGCCGGACTACCTGCGCCGCCGGGGCAGCCCGGCCAGCGCCGCCGAGCTCGACCGGCACCGGCTGCTCGGCTTTATCGGCAGCGGCGGGCTCAACCGCTGGCCCCTGGCGCGGGGCGCCGTGGTGCCGGACATCGCCGCCAGCAGCGGCGAAACCCTGCGCCAGCTGGCCCTGGCCGGCAACGGCATCGCCTGCCTGTCGCGCTTCATGATAGGAGAGGATCTGGCGGCGGGCCGACTGGTGCCGTTGCTGCAGCAGGAATACCTGCCGCTGCCGGAGCGGGAGCAGGTGCACGCCGTCTACTACCGGCACAGCGCCCTCTCCGCCCGCATCGGCGCCTTTCTCGACTTTATCGGCCCGCGCCTGAGGTTATGAGCCGGCCTCGCCGCCCGCCGGAACGGGCCGCGCCCGGGGAGCCAGGCGCGAGGCCAGCAGGGAGTCGGCCAGCATGTGCAGGAAGTGAAACACCAGGCAGCCGACCACCGCCAGGCCACCCGCGGCGTTCATCGCCACCAGCACGCTCACCGCCACCGGCGTGGTCTTCTGGGCGGCGGTGAACAGCAGCGCCAGCCGGGCCGGCCGGGCCAGCGCGAGCCCGGCCCCCGCCAGCAGGCACAGCCCCAGCAGGGTGCCGTGCAGCAGCAGCGACCAGGCCGCCAGCGCCAGCAGATCCGGCCAGCCCAGCTGCAGCAGCGCCTCCCGGCTGGTGGACAGGGTGATCCAGGCGGTGATCACCACGCTCAGGGTCGGCACCACCCCCATCCAGCGGCGCACCACCAGGCCGCCCAGCAGCTGGCGCAGCACCAGGCCGAGCACGAAGGGCAGCAGCACCATGGACGACAGCTTGTGCAGCAGCGGCCAGGGCGAGAGCGCCGCGCCCTGGCCGATCAGCAGGCTCAGCATCAGCGGGATGGTGACGATGCCGAGCAGGTTCAGCCCCAGGGTCATGAACAGCGACCACTGGGCCTGGCCGCCGCTGAGCCGGGTCAGCACCACGCAGGACGAGAGCGTCGGCGGCACCACCGACACCACCAAGAGCCCCAGTGCCAGGCCGGGGGCCAGGCCGCCATGCTGGTAGACCAGCCAGCCCACCAGCGGCGACAGCAGCAGGCTGATCACCAGCGCCGCCAGGAACACCCGGCCGAAGCCGGGCCCGGGCCTGAGCTCCTGCAGCCGGCTCTGCAGGCCGTTGACCAGGAAGATCACCGCCACCAGCCAGGGCAGCGGCTGCCACTGGGCCAGCCAGAGCCCGGGGCCGGGCAGCAGCAGGGCCAGCAGTATGGCGGCGCAGAGGCCGCCGGGAAGTAACCAGGCGATGATGAACTCCTTACCCGGGCCCGGCCCGGAACGGACGCGGGACTCAGTCTATCCTGACCCTGGCCTCGCCGATACCCGGGAAGCGGGCGCACACCTCGGCGCCGGGGGCGATAAAGCGCATCCCGGTCCAGCTACCGGTAGTGATCAGATCCCCGGGCTCCAGTCCCTGGTTGCGCGCCACCAGGTGGTTCACCGACCAGCCCAGCAGGCTCGCCGGATCCCCCAGCGGGTGGCCGCCGCGTTGCTCGGCCAGCTGTTCGCCGTTCACCGTCAGCACCAGCGGCCGTTGCGCCAGCTCGAGCCCCTGCCAGTCGCTGATGCCGCCGCCGACGATCAGCGCCCCGTTGATCTGGTTGTCCGCCAGCCGCCACAGGGCGCCGGCCTGCTGCCACTGGCGCAGCCGGGTGTCCACCAGTTCGATGGTCACACACAGCTCGCCCAGCGCCGCCCGCACCTCGGCCTCCTCATACAAGAAGGCCCGGGGCGGCAGGGGGCGGGTCACCCGGAACGCCAGCTCCGCCTCGATGCCGATCATGTGAAAGTCATCCCCGCTCAGGCGGGCGCCACTGGCGTGGACCCGTCGGGGCGGGATGGGCGCGCTGTAGGGCTCGCTGTCCTTGTTGGGCGCCCCCACCTTCCAGCAGCGGGTGCGCTGCCCCGGCCACAGCGCCCGCGCCACCCCGTCCTGGACGGCGTAGGCCTGGGCCACCGTCTGCGGCCCCACCGCCTCCGCCGGGGTGTCGAACTGCTGGCCGCCCCGGTAGGCGGCCAGCACCAATGCCACCGCCTGTTGCATCTCCTGTTGTTCCATCCTGGTCATCCTGTCGTGGTCTGCTCCACCAGGGCCGGCCAGCGCCAGCCCCGTCCGTTTGCTCGTTCATAGTCCGCCGCCAGTTGCAGCAGCTGCGCGTCCTGGCCGAAAGCGCCCACCAGCTGGAAGCCGATGGGCAGGCCGCCCGCCGAGGGCGGCGCCGGCAGGTTGATGGCCGGGTGCCCGCAGGCGTTGACCCAGCCGGTGTAGATGGCGTGGCCCCGCGGTCCCACCGCCTGGCCGGCGATCTCCGGCGGATACGCCTGCGCCGCCGGCCAGGGCAGTGCCGCCGCCGAGGGGGTGATGATGATGTCCACCGCCTCGAAGGCCCGGCTCACCCGCTCCCGGAAACGGCGGATGCCCTCCCAGCCGCCCAGGTAGTCCGCCGCCGGCAGCTGCCGTCCCTGCGCGGCCAGGGCCCGGAAGCGCTCGGCGGCCACCGGCTCGGCTTGTGGCAAGGCGGCGAAGATGGCCGCCACCGCCGCCGCTCCCATCATCGGCCAGAAGCGGTCCACCGCCTCCAGGCCGAAGGGCAGCGCGCCCCGGGTCACCCGGTGGCCCAGCCCTTCCAGCACCGCCACCGCCCGCTCGACGCTCTCCGCTATCTCCGGATCCAACGGTTGCTCGCCGAAGCGCGGTACGTAAAGGATCCGCAGCGGCCCGGCGCTGGTCGCCGGCCGGGCCCACAGGGAGCCCTGATCCCGCCGGTCGGGACCTTCGATGACGCGGTACAGCGCCTCGGCGTCCGCCGCGGTGCGCGCCAGCGGGCCCACCACCTCGAAGTCCAGCATCACCTGGGGCAGGCTGCCGGCCCGGGCCACGGCGCCGATGGAGGGCTTGAGCCCCACCAGGCCGGTGTGGGATGCCGGCCGGCGGATGGAGCCGCCGCCATCGGTGCCCAGCGCCAGCGGGCAGAGCCCCGCCGCCACCGCCGCCACCGCGCCGCCGCTGGAGCCGCCCGGGGTCAGCGCCGGGTTCCAGGGGTTGCGGGTCACCCCGAACAGGGCGTTGTCGGTATAGCCCTCCAGGGTGAACTCGGGCACGTTGGTCTTGCCCAGGATCACCAGCCCCGCCGCCCGGCAGCGGGCCACCGCCAGTTCGTCCTCCTCGGCAATCCGGCCCGCCAGCGCCCGGTTGCCCCAGGTGGTGGCCAGGCCCTCGACGTTGAGGTGGTCCTTGACCGTGAGCGGCACCCCGTCGAGCGGGCTGAGGGGGTTGCCCTCGGCCCAGCGTGCGGTGGCGGCGGCGGCGTCTTCCCTGGCGGTCGGGTTTATCGTGATCAGGGCATTGAGTTTCGGATTAAGCCGGGCGATGCGTTCGCCCAGCGCCTCGACCACCGCCAGCGGGGTCAGGGTGCCGGCGGCGTAGGCCGCCGCCAGCTCCAGGGCGCCCAGGCGCCAGCTCTGGGTTACATCATGTTGGGCAGCCATAGGGCGATCTCCGGGAACATCATCAGGCTCAGGGTGAACAGCATCATGATCAGGATAAAGGGCACCACTCCCCACATCACGTCGCTGATGTTACCGCCGTCCTTGCGCACGCTCTGCACCACGAACAGGTTCATGCCCACCGGCGGGGTGATCAGCGCCAGCTCGCACATCAGCACCACGAACACCCCGTACCAGATGGGATCCACGCCCAGGGCGGTGACGATGGGATAGGTGATGGGAATGGTCAGCACCTGCATCGACAGCACGTCCATGAACATGCCGAGCGCCAGGTAGAACAGGATCAGCAGCAGCAGCAGGCCGGTGGCGCTGAGCCCGAAGGAGGTGACCCAGGCGGTCAGCTCGTCCACCACCCCGGTGAGGCTGATGGTCAGGTTGAGCACGAAGGCGGCGGTGATGATCAGCAGTATCATGCCGGTGATGCGCGCGGTCTGCACGAAGCACTCCTGCAGGAAGGCGAGCGACAGCCGGCCCGAGCGCCAGGCGAAGTAGAGCGCCGTCATCACCCCCAGTGCGGCGGACTCGGTGGCGGTGGCCAGGCCGGTGTAGATGCTGCCCATGACGATGCCGAACACCACCGCCGGCGGGATCAGGTGGCGTGAGAGCCTGAGCTTCTCGGCCAGGGGCAGCCGTTCTTCCCGCACGCTGTTGCTGCCCATGTTGGCGAAGCCGATATAGACCATGAACAGCAGGCTGAGCAGGATGCCGGGCACCAACCCCGCCATAAACAACTTGCCGATGGAGTTGTTGGTGAGCGAGCCGTAGATCAGCATGTTGACGCTGGGCGGGATCAGTATGCCCAGGGTACCGCCGGCGGCCAGGCTGCCGAGCGACTGGCGCATGGAATAGTTGCGCTCCTTCAGCGAAGGCAGGGCGACGGTGCCGATGGTGGCGGCGGTGGCCACCGAGGAGCCGGAGGTGGCGGCGAACAGGGCGCAGGAGCCGATGTTGGTGTGCAGCAGCCCCCCGGGCAGGCGGCCCAGCCAGGCGGCCATGGCCAGGAACATCTTGTCGGCGATGCCGCTGCGCAGCAGCAGCTCGCCGAGCAGGATGAACAGCGGGATGGCGGTGAGCAGGGCCTCGTTGTGCACGCTCCACACCACGGCGCCGATGGAGTCGATAAAGGCACCGCCGAACACCATCAGGCCGCCGATCACCCCGATCAGGGCCATGGCCACGGCGATGGGCAGGCCCAGCAGCAGCATGCCGAGCATGGCGAAAAAGCCGATAAATACGGTGGTGACGCTCATTTTACTCCCTCCCCGGCCAATACCGGTGTCATGCCGTCATCGGCCTGTTGCTGGCGCTGGGCGAAGTCGTCCAGCTCGGCCTTGAGCTCTTCACTCACGCCCTTGGGATTGAACTCCCGGTTGAGCGCCGGCGCGTCGCCCCTGGCCAGCAGCCAGCTGGCGCGCAGGCCGTAGCCTAGGGCCACCAGGGCGAACACCGAAAGCCCCGCTATCCACACTCCCTGGGGGTAGATCAGCGGCGTGGCCCAGGGGGTCTGGGAGGTGCTGCCGTAGTCCAGGGTCTCGCGCACCACGCTCAGGCACACCCAGGCCATGAACAGCCCCAGGCCGCTCATGAACAGGGCCGACAGCCAGTTGAGCAGGCTCTGCAACCCCGCCGGCAACCGTTCGTGGAAGATGTCGATGCGCATGTGCGCCCGCCCGAACAGGGCGATGGTAAAGGCCAGGGTGGCGCCCACCGCCAGCGCATAGCCACTGAGTTCGTCCACCCCCTGCAGCGATACCTTGAAAAATTTGCGCAGCAGGGTTTCCACCGCGATCAGCATCGACAGCAGCAGAAAGACACCGCCGAACACCAGGCTGGCCAGTTGCTCGATTCGCTTCATTTCAACCTCTCCTTGTAGCGACGCGGGCGGGACCACCCCGCCCGCGCCGGGACATTACAGCCCGGCGATATCCGCCAGATCCCGCTGCCAGTTGGCGGCACAGTCGGGGTTGGTTTTATTGCACTGCTCGGCCCAGGTGGGGTAGGACACGGATTGCACCGTGCTGGCCAGGGTGGCCAGATCCGCCTCGCTCACCGGTACGTCCACCAGGTCGTACTGGGTGCCGGTGGTGCAGGGCTCGGCGCCCACGTTGCAGCGGCTGGCGTCCAGGAACAGCTCTTCCGAATAGCTCCAGATGTCCTCGTTCAGCTCGTCGAAGGCCGCCTGCAGCCGCTGCTGCTGCTCCGGGGTCAGCTTGTTCCAGGTCTTGAGGTTGATGCCGTAGCCGTTCAGCGCCAGCTGGAAGCCGAGCGGCAGCATATGGGTGGTCACCTCGGGCCAGCCGGCGGAGTTGGCGGAGCTCGGGCCGGTGATGGCGCATTCGATCATGCCGAGCGCCAGGCTCTGGTGCACGTCGCCGAAGGCCACCGGCACCGGCACCCCGCCCACCGATTCCACGAACTGGGCCAGGTTCTGGTCATAGACCCGCACCTTGAGCCCCTTGACGTCCGCCAGGCTGTTGATGGGGTGCTTGCAGAACAACACCTGGGGCCCGAAGGGCCAGACCGCCAGCAGCTTGGTGTTGAACCGCTCCTGCAAGCGCTGGTCCACCGTGTCCTGGTAGGCTTCCACCACCCGCCGGCCCTGCTGGAAGTCCGGGTTCAGGCCCACCAGATCCAGGCCGAGGATGGTCGGCTCGTCCCGGGAAACCTGGGACATGCGCAATGAAATCAGATCGAACAGGCCGGATTTCAGCACCCGCAGCTGCTCCACGTCCTTGATGCCGGTGGTGTCCAGCGGCTTGTAGTTGATGCTGAGCGGCAGCCCGGTCTTTTCCGCCAGGGTCTCGAAGAAGGGTTGCTCCTTGTTCTTCTGGATAAGGCCGGTGGCCAGGGGCTGGCCGATCACCTTGAGGTTGATGGTTTCGGCCAGGGCCGGGGTGCCGGCGAGGGTGGTGCCGAGCAGGGTGGCTAACAGTAACTTTCTCATCGTGAGGTACTCCTTCCTTGAACATGCGGATTGCATCCGGGGTGGCCCGCCCGGGGCGGACCACCGAAACGGGCTCAGCGGTCGGCGAGGAAACGCATGGCTTCCTGCACGCCGCCGGGCCGGTGCGGCACGCCGGCACAGGCCAGCCCCATCTCCACCCCGGCCAGGGTGCCGAGCAGGGTGAGATCGTTGATGGCGCCCAGGTGGCCGATGCGGAACACCCGGCCCTTGAGCTTGCCGAGGCCGGCGCCGAGCGACATGTCGAACCGCTCCAGGATCAGCCGGCGCAACCGGTCGGCGTCGTGGCCCTCGGGCAGCAGCACCGTGGTCAGCACCGGGCTGTGCTCGGCCGGGTTGAGGCAGAGCACCTCCAGGCCCCAGGCCTGCACCGCCCGGCGGGTGGCCTCGGCATGGCGCTGGTGGCGGGCGAAGACGTGGTCCAGCCCCTCCACCTCCAGCATATGGATGGCTTCCTTCAGGCCGTACAGCAGGTTGGTGGCCGGGGTGTAGGGGAAGTAGCCGGTGGCGTTGCTGGCCAGCATGGCGCTCCAGTCCCAGTAGGACCTGGGCAGCCGGGCCTGTTTGGCGCGCGCCAGGGCCTTGTCGCTCAGGGCGTTGAAGCTGATGCCCGGCGGCAGCATCAGGCCTTTCTGGGAGCCGGAAATGGTGACATCCACCCCCCATTCGTCGTGGCGGTAATCCGCCGAGGCCAGGCCTGAGATGGTGTCCACCATGAACAGCGCCGGATGGCCGGCCTCGTCGATGGCCCGGCGAATGTCGCCGATGCGGCTGGTCACCCCGGTGGAGGTTTCGTTGTGCACCACGCACACCGCCTGGATCTGGTGGCCGTCATCCCGGCGCAGGCGCTCGGCGATGGCCTGCGGATCGGCGCCGTGGCGCCAGTCGCCGGGGATGAACTCCACCTCCAGCCCGAGCTTGCCGGCCAGCTCGTGCCAGAGGGTGGCGAACTGGCCGGTTTCGCACATCAGCACCCGGTCGCCGGGGCTCAGGGTGTTGACCAGCGCCGCCTCCCAGGCCCCGGTGCCGGAGGCGGGATAGATCACCACCGGGCTCTCGGTCTTGAAGATGCGCTTGATGCCCGCCAGCACCGCCTGGCCCAGTTCGGCGAACTCGGGCCCCCGGTGGTCGATCACCGGGTTGTCCATGGCGCGCAGTATCCGGTCCGGTACCGGTGAGGGCCCGGGGATCTGCAGAAAGTGACGCCCGCTCTTGTATGACATGTCTCACTCCTTGAACTGCCTTGATGATGGAGGCAGGGCCTCCGGTAAGGGCCCGCGGGCCCTAAATACTCCGTATCCGTTCAGTAACGCACCTTGGGCTTGGCCATCTCCGGCTTGCCGCAGGGCAGGAAGCGGCCCTGGCCGGCCTGGCCCAGCACCTCGCCGTCCCGCCACACCACCCTGCCCCGGCTCAGGGTCAGCACCGGCCAGCCGGTGACAGTGCGGCCCTCGTAGGGGGTGTAATCCACGTCATGGTGCAGCAGCTCGTTGCGGATGGTGACCTGCCGGTTCGGGTCCCAGAGCGCGATGTCCGCGTCCGCGCCCACCGCTATGCTGCCCTTCTGCGGATAGAGGCCGTACAGCTTGGCCGGGTTGGTGGCGGTCAGCTCCACGAAGCGGTTGAGGCTGATGCGGCCCTTGTTCACCCCTTCCGAGAACAGCAGCGGCAACCGGGTTTCCAGCCCGGGGATACCATTGGGGATATAGGGAAAGGCGACTTCCTCGCCGTTCGGCTTCTTGCCCTGGGGATCGTCGTAGCGAAAGGGAGCGTGATCCGAGGAGAAGATGGTGAACAGGCCGTCTTCCAGCCCGTCCCAGATCACCTGCTGGTTGGCCTGGTCCCGGGGCGGCGGGCTGCACACGCATTTGGCGCCCTCGTAGCCGTCCAGCCCCAGATCCTCGGCGGTGAGGAACAGGTACTGGGGGCAGGTTTCCGCATAGATGCTGATGCCGTGGCTGCGCGCCCAGCGGATCTGCTCCACCGCCTCGGCGCCGGACACGTGCACGATCAGGATGGGCACGTCCACCAGCTCGGACAGGGCGATGGCCCTGTGGGTAGCCTCCCGCTCCACCAGCATGGGCCGGGCGGCGGCATGGAAGCGCGGCGCCCTGTGGCCGGCATCCAGCAGGCGCCGGGTCAGCCAGCTGATGCAGTCGGCGTTTTCCGCATGGATCATCGCCATGGCGCCCTCGGCCCGGGCCACCGCCAGCACGTCCAGGATCTGGCCGTCGTTGAGCTTGAGGTCGTCGTAGGTCATGTAGATCTTGAACGAGGTGCAGCCCTGGCGGATCAGTTCCGGCAGCTCTTCCTTCAGCACCGTCTCGGTGGGGTCGCTCACGATCAGGTGGAAGGCGTAGTCGATCACCGCCTTGCCCTCGGCCCGGCGGTGGTAGTCTGCCACCGCCGCCTTCAGCGACTGGCCCTTCTCCTGGGCGGCGAAGGGCATCACCGTGGTGGTGCCGCCGCAGGCGGCGGAGCGGGTGCCGGTGAAAAAGTCGTCCGCCATGCGCAGGCCGTCCGGCATCGGCTGGTCCAGGTGGCAGTGGCCATCGACCCCGCCCGGCAGCACCAGCAGGCCGCTGGCATCCAGCTCTTCCCGCCCCGGCGCCAGGTTCAGGCCCATGGCCACGATGCGGCCGTCGCGGATCCCCAGATCACAGTCGGTGATATCGGCCGCGGTGGCGATGCGGCCATGGCGGATCACCAGATCAAACTCGGACATGACTCCTTCCTCCCTGTCGGTGTATTGCTGCATGAATCTTTAATTCATAATTATGTATGCGTAATTAATCATCCATGTGCACCGTATTCAAATCCCGGGAGAAGTTAATGTGAAGAAGATCTCAAAATGTAAAAATTAAGTTAAATATGGTGATGGGACGGCAGGGCTGGCATAACGGCCAATGGGATCAAAAGGAGATGAAGGAGGGAAAAACGCCGGCCCGGCGGGAGCGCCAGAGGGGCCATATCACTTAACAATCAGGCCGCCCCATTATCCCTTCGGTCGGAAGTGTTGTTGACTGCCGGCGGAGTACAGGCTGTCGGCCAAAGGGCACTACTCCGCCGACACGCTATGAATACCTCCCTGTACGCTCTCTGTTTCATCCCTGAAACAGAAGGTCGGCTGAGCAGCGTCCTTTGTCCTCCCTATCACTCCAGTGTCGCCTGCTGGCCCCCCTTCAGGTGGCGCCGGGGCTTGAAAGAGGCAACAGGGCTGGTCTCTTCTCTTTGCCAGCGTTCAAACGGATCGCTATTCCAGGGCGACGGCAGGTGAGGCAGTGTGGGAGAAGGGGGAAAAACGGAATGCTCAGGGTCCGGCCACAGACCCTGTGCGCGGTACTCAGCCGAGCCGTTGCTGCTTGTCTTCCAGCTCCCTGACCAGCAGATCGCCGGTATGCATCACGTGCTCGGCCAGGATGCGGCCAGCCCGCTCGCCGTCCCGCGCCTGCAATGCCTCCAGCAGGGCCCGGTGCTCGGCCACCGATTCTTCCCAGCGGTGATGAAAGCCGATGGCCAGGTAGCGGCCACGGCTGACCCGGTTCATCAGCTGGTGGTGCAGCTGGGTCAGGGTCTCGTTGCCGGCCAGCTCGATGATCAGCCGGTGGATATGCTGGTTGATCTCGAAATACTGGTGCTTGTCCTGCTCCTGGTGGTATTGCTCCAGCTTGTCCTGCAGCTGCCCCAGCCGGGTCAGCTCCGCTTCGGTCGCCCGCAGGGCGGCCAGCTCGGCGGCCCGGCGCTCCAGGGAGCAGATCACTTCAAAATGTTCGCGGATTTCCTCGGGGGTGATGGTCGACACCCGGGCGCCCCGGTTCGGCTCTATGGTGACCATGCCTTCCGAGTTGAGCACCTTCAGCGCCTCCCGCAGGGGGGTACGGGAAATATCCAGCTGCTTGCACAGCGCCGGCTCGTTGATGCGCTCCCCTTCCTTGAGCTCGCCCTCGATAATCATGGTGCGGACGCAATCGGCCACCTCTTCGTGCAGCGAACGACGACGCAGAGAGTTTCTCCCCAGGGTATTGATTGCTGTAGCCATCATCGTGCTCCTGTTGTTATTGCTTTGTAGGCCGCTTACCTTAATCTGTTGCCGGTAAAAGCGATACGTCCGGACCCCGCAAGGGTGATCCCGGTCTTGTCCGCCCCGGCCTGCCAGCGTGAAAGCCCCGGACCGGCCGGGGCTCTGCATTACATAATATATAATTATGGCTTAAGTGAAAATAAATTGCCCCAATTTTTGACCTGGGCGGGATCCCGATCGGCCAGCAGCATGCCCTTCCACACCCCGGTGGACACGGTGTCGTAGATGGGAATACCCAGCTCCTGCTCCAGATCCGCCGCCACCCGGGCACCGCGCAAATTGGTACAGAAGACAGTGATGGCATCGCATTGCTGTTCGCGGGCCACGGCGCGGATCATCTCCTCGATGGTGGCTTCGCTCACCTGTGAGAAGGAGAAGTTGCCCCTGTCGTTGAGGTGGCGTTCGGCCACGCACTCGTAGCCGGCGGCGGCATAGGTGTTGATCACCTTTTGCTGCACCTCGTGCAGATAGGGGGTGACCAGACCGAAGCGCTTGACCCCGGTGATGGCGAATAGCTCGTTCAGCGCCAGCACCGAGGTGGTGGCCGGAATGCCGGTGGCCTCGGTAATGGCCCGGCACAGGATCTCATCGTCCTGGAATCCCCGCCAGCCGGAAGAAGTCCCGCTCCAGGTAATGGACTGTACCCGGGCATCCGCCAGCAGCCGGGAGGCCTGCAGAAAAGGCTCGTTGTCGAACTGGCTCAGGGCCTGGTCGGTAAGCGAGATCTCGGTCACCTTGAGCCGGCCGAAATGGGCGCTGACGCCGCTCACGCCGTGCAGTATGTCGGCGGTGACCGGCTCCAGGGTGGTATTGGAAGAAGGGGTCAGCACACCCAATAAAGTACGATCAGTCATCACTTGCTCCTTGTTAGTCATCACATTAAGTCATCAATAACCCAGGGCACGCGGCAGGGCCGTCACTATCCCGGGGAAAATCCAGCACAACACCAGCACCAGGTACTGAAGCGCAATAAAGGGCCAGACGTAGCGCAGCAACTGGGACATGGGGATCTTGGCGATACCGCACATCACGAACAACAGTACCCCCACCGGCGGTGTCATCATGCCGATCACCAGGTTGAACACGAACAGGAACCCGAAGTAGAGCGGGTCTATGCCGTAGGCCAGGGCGATGGGGGCGAACAGCGGCACCAGCATGATGTAGGCTGCGTTCGACTCCAGGAACATGCCCACTACCAGCAGCATGGCCATTACCAGCGCCAGGAACAGATGGGGGTTGTCGGTCAGCGCCTGGATGAATTCCGACAGCCGCATCGGGATCAGGTCGATGGTGAACAGGAAGGTCAGCGGCGTGGCGAAGGCGATCAGGGCACCGACCACGGCCGAGGTCAGTGCCGCCCGGAACATGCAGCCCGGCAGATCGGCCCAAGCCAGCTTGCGGGTCACCCACTTGCCGATGACAAAAGCGTAGATCACCGCGATGGCCGCGCCTTCGGTAGCGGTGAAGACACCGCCGACGATGCCGCCGATCACCACCACCGGCATCAGCATGATGGCCCCTGCCCGCCGGGTTTGCAGCAGCAGGTTCTTCAGGCTGAAGGGCTCGCCGGTAGGCGCATAGCCCTTGCGGTGCGCAATCCAGCTCGACAGCGCCATCATGCCCACCACCAGCAGGATGCCGGGCACCACGCCGGCCATGAACAGGCCGCCCACCGACACCGAGGAGCCGGCCATCAGGGCGTAGACGATCATCGCCGCACTGGGGGGAATAATGGGCCCCAGGTTGGAGGCGGACGCCACTACCGCCGAGCCAAAGCCCGCGTCGTAATGCTTTTTCATCGCCGGCATCATGGTGGTGCCCAGGGCGCTGGCACCCGCTACGGCGGCACCGGTCACCGAGGCCAGACCCAGCCCGGACAGCAGGGTGACATGGGCCAGCCCGCCCTTGACCCGGCCGACGAAGGCATTGGCGAAGTCGATGGTGCGCTGCATCACCTGGCCGCCGACCATCAGCTCGCCCGCCAGCATGAACAGCGGAATCGCCATCAGCGGAAAGGAGTTGACCGCGTGCATCATGCGCTGGGGCATGACCGACAGCTCGATGCCGCTGTAGGCCAGGCCGCCTAGGGCCGCCAGCCCGAGGGCGAAGGCCAGGGGCATGCCCAGCAACGCCAGGATCAGGAAGGTGATAATCGCCAGGGTGGTCATGCTGCCTCCTCCTCATCGTCGGCCCAGACACGGGTGCCCTGCCAGGCCATGAACAGCAGGTGCAGCAGGGCATGGCCGCAGCTCAGCATCACCGGCACGTAGAATACCGATGCACTCACCGGCACCGTCGGCATCAGCTCGCCCCAGCCGTCGATGGCCACCAGCACCGCCTGGTAACACACCACCACCATCAACACGCCGCTGACCGCCAGCATCAGTCGGGCCAGCCCCTCCTGCAGCCGGGCCGGCAGCCGGTTGATGAGCACGTCGATGCCCACATGGACGCCCTGCTTCAGGCCGTGGGGAATCGCGAGGAACACCGCCCACACGAAGGCCAGGCGGGACATTTCGTCGGCCCAGTCGATGGACTCGGACAATACATAGCGGCAGAACACCTGGGCCGACACCAACAACACCATGATCGCCATGCTGGTGCAGATGGCGTAACGGGACAGCCCGTCCAGCCCCAGCAGGCAGCGGCGCAGGGCCGCGGCCGGCGAAGGCAGGGGCGAAGGTCCGCTCAGCATGCCGGCCTGATCGGAATGACCGGTTTTCATGACTTGGCATCCTCCAGCACCGCATCGACCAGTTCGTCACCCAGGCGAGCTTTCAGCTCCTCGATGATGCCGGTGGTCTGCTGCTGCATCTGTTGGTAGAGTTCGGGGCTGACCTGGTTCAGCTGCATGCCGGCGGCCACCAGTTGCTCCCGGGACAGCAGATCCTCTTCCGCCGCCTTTTCCCGCTGCCACTGTACCGCCTTGACCATGGCGTCACGCATCAGCTGCTGCTCTTCGGCGGAGAGCTTGTCGAAATGCTTCTTGTTGGCCACCACCACGATAAAGTCGAAGAAGTGGCCGGTGTCGGTCAGGTATTGCTGTACTTCCTGGTAGTTGTTCTTGCGGATGATGCTGAAGGGATTTTCCTGGCCGTCGATCACCTTCTGTTGCAGGGCGGAATAGACTTCGTTGATGCCCATGGAGGTCGGGCTGGCGCCCAGGGCACGGAAGGTCTTGAGGTGGGTTTCGTTCGGTTGCAGACGGATCTTGAGCCCCTCGAAATCATCGATGGAGTCGATGGGCTTGACGCTATTGGTGATATGGCGCGGACCCAGCTCCATAAAGCCCAGGGCAACAAAGCCCTTGTCCGCCAGCTTGTCGTTGAGCAGCTCGCCGACCCGGCCGTCGATCACCCTGAACGCGGTTTCCCTGTCCTTGAATACGAAAGGCAGGCTGACCGCCTCCAGCTCGGGCACGGTACGGGACAGGAAGGAAACCCCGATCCAGGTCATGCTCAGTACCCCGGAGCGCACCTGATCCACATTTTCGGAAGCACCGCCCAGCTGCATGGCCGGAAACAGGTGCACCTTGATATCGCCAGCGGTGGCCTTTTCCACTTCCTGCTTGAACACTTCCATCGCCAGGCTGCTGGAGTGATCGGCGGCAAAGTTGCCCGCCACCCTCAGGGTCTCGGCCCCCGCCGTCCCGGCAAAGAGGCCGGCCCCCAGCATTACTGCCAACAAACTCTTTTTAAAATTGTGACCAAAAGAGTGTACATTGCTATCCATTGCCTTCTCCTCGGGTAAGATGCTGCCGCCAACATCATTATGAATTCATAATTATATATACATTCCATTAACAGTACTGGCAACCGCAAAATCTCGCCAGAAGCTGACCAGAAAGACTAAAATAAGCACAAGAGATTGAATTTAAATGAGATAAAAGAAAAAAACAGAAGGTGGGCTGTTAATAAAGTGTGATCCAAATCGCAGGGCTGCGACACCGAAGATCCGAGGTAACTTAAAACAAAAAAGCCACCCGGAGGTGGCTTTTTGTGTTTGATGGCCGAGTGGCAAAGGCACCGCCTTTACAGCGGAGGCGCCGCGTGCCGACTTCATCCAGTAGTCCGGCGCAGACAATACGAAAAGCCCTGACCAATCGGTCAGGGCTTTGAGGTAATGGCGGAGCGGACGGGACTCGAACCCGCGACCCCCGGCGTGACAGGCCGGTATTCTAACCAACTGAACTACCGCTCCGCAAAAGCCGTATAGTCAGATACTAAATTGGGTGCCTGGCAGTGACCTA
>NZ_PXYG01000008.1 GCF_003012775.1 Zobellella endophytica
GACCCCATGCCGAACTCAGAAGTGAAACGCGACCGCGCCGATGATAGTGTGGCAGCTGCCATGTGAAAGTAGGTCACTGCCAGGCACCCAAATTCAAGAAGCCCTTCACCGATGTGAAGGGCTTTTTCCATTCTTCTGTATCTGCTCCCTTACCGAGCAAATAAATCCCCGTTTCGATACCTTTCCCGGTTAGGGCTGAGTACAATGTTCCCCTGTCTTTTGCGGAATGCATCGGGATGAAAACACTGCTGTTTGTTGGCATTGGCGGCGCCATCGGGGCGATTCTGCGTTTCACCACGACCGAGCTGATGGCTCGCCTGTTGGGCCGGAATTTCCCCTATGGCACCCTGACCGTCAACCTTGCCGGCTCACTGCTGATTGGCGTTTTTTTCGTACTGATTCAGCAAAATATCGTGAGTGCTCACTCCTGGCGCCCCTTTGTGGTGGTCGGCATGCTGGGGGCCCTGACGACCTTTTCTTCTTTTTCCCTCGACACTGTCCTGTTGCTCGAGCACGGACAATGGATCAAGGCCATGGTCAATGTGTGTCTCAATGTCGTTTGCTGTATCATGCTTACTTATTTGGGGATGCAGATCACCAGCAGCCTGCTAGCTTCCCGTTAGTCCGGCCTGAGCATTTGCAGTACACTCGTTACTTTGATTCTATAGGTGTCTTCAGAATGTCAGAACAGCACAAGGCGACGACCCATTTTGGTTATAAAACCGTGGGCGCGGATGAAAAAGAGCAGATGGTGGCCAGCGTGTTCCACTCTGTGGCTGCCAAGTACGACGTGATGAACGATCTGATGTCGTTCGGTATCCATCGCCTGTGGAAGCGCTTTACCATCGACTGTTCCGGCGTGCGCAAGGGACAGAAGGTGCTGGATCTGGCCGGCGGAACCGGGGACCTGACCGCCAAATTCGCACGGATCGTGGGAGAAAGTGGTCAGGTGGTGCTGGCGGATATTAACGACTCCATGCTCAAGGTCGGGCGGGATAAGCTCAGGAATATGGGGCTTGGCAACAATATTGCCTATGTTCAGGCCAATGCCGAACAACTGCCGTTTCCGGACAATCATTTCGATCTGATCACCATCGCCTTCGGATTGCGTAACGTCACCGACAAAGACAAGGCGCTGGCCTCCATGCAGCGGGTATTGAAGCCCGGCGGTCGCCTGCTGGTGCTGGAGTTCTCCAAGCCCCAGCACGAAATCATGAACAAATTGTACGACTTCTATTCTTTCAATATTCTGCCGAAGATGGGTGCCCTGGTGGCCCAGGACAGCGACAGCTACCAGTATCTGGCGGAGTCGATCCGCATGCATCCGGATCAGGAAACCCTGAAAGCCATGATGGAGCAAGCCGGCCTCGAACAGGTTGAATACTTTAACCTGACCGATGGCATAGTGGCGCTGCACCGAGGGTTCAAGTTTTAATGAATGATTTGCTGATGCCATTGTTGAATGGCGCTTTCGAGGCGGCACTGAACCGCTTTATAGGGCTGGATGAAGAACGGCTGAAAAAGCTGGCCCCCCTCCACGGCAAGACCCTCCGGCTGACCGTTTCCGGGCTGGCCGACGGTTTCCTGGTGTTTTCTGCCAATCGGGTGGAAGTGCTCGGTCGTTACGAGGGCGAACCCGACAGCCATCTTACCCTGGCGCTCAATGCCCTGGGATTGCTGAAAGACAAGGGGCTGCTGATGCAGTATATCCGCGACGGACGCCTCGATCTGCAAGGCGATCCCCAACCCTGGCAGGATGTGACTGCGCTGATGAAAGATCCGGCCATTGATATCGAGTCCCTTTTGGCGCCATATACCGGAGATATCGCGGCTCACCTGCTGTGCCGCCATGGCCGGGAATGGCGGCAGTCCCTCGAGCACAGGGCCCATGCCGTCCGGCTGCACCTGGGAGATTATGTTAGGGAAGAGGCGAGGCTGGCGGTAGGGGCGCTGGAACTGGTGGATTTCGGCGACGAGGTGACGGAACTGAATAAAAGGCTGATTCGCCTGCAAGGACGTCTGGCCAGCCTGGCCGATAAGGTAGCCCACCGATGAGAAAACTGCGTGAGCTGGTCCGCCTCTATCAGATTGGCAAGACCCTGTTTGATTATGGCCTGGACGAGCTGATCCCGGCCCGGCTGCAGGTGTGGCCCGCGCGGTTTGCCCGCCGGAGCCTGTTCTGGCTCAAGAACAAGCATCCGGAGCTGTCCCGTGGCAAGCGTATCCGGCTGGCGCTGGAAAGCCTGGGGCCGGTGTTCATCAAGTTCGGCCAGATGCTCTCCACCCGTCGGGATCTACTGCCGCCGGACATCGCGGAAGAGCTGGCGATGCTGCAAGACAGGGTCCCTCCCTTTGACGGGGCCCTGGCACGCAAACAGATAGAAGCCAGCCTGCAAAACCGTATCGAAGTCCTGTTCGACGATTTTGATGAAAAGCCCCTGGCATCCGCCTCCATCGCCCAAGTCCATACCGCCCGGCTGAAGACCGGACAGGAGATCGTGATCAAGGTGATCCGTCCGGGCATCGAGCGGGTGATCGACGCGGATGTCAGCCTGATGCAGTCCATGGCCAACCTGATTGCCCGGCTGGTACCCGAGCGCAGCAGCCGGCTGCGGCCGGTGGAAGTGGTGCAGGAATACCGCAAGACCCTGCTGGATGAACTCAATCTGTTGCGCGAAGCGGCCAACGCCATCCAGTTACGGCGCAACTTCGAAGGTTCCCGCACGCTTTACGTGCCCGAAATTTACCCCAGCTACTGTCATGAGAATGTGCTGGTGATGGAGCGTATCTACGGCATCCCGGTGTCGGATATCGAGGCGCTGGAAGCCAACGGCACCGACATGAAGCTGCTGGCGGAGCGGGGCGTCGAGGTGTTCTTCACCCAGGTGTTTCGCGACAGCTTTTTCCATGCGGACATGCATCCGGGCAATATTTTCGTCTCCTACGAGGATCCGCACGATCCCCAGTGGATTGGTATTGACTGCGGCATCGTCGGCACCCTGAACCGGGACGACAAGCGTTACCTGGCGGAAAACTTCCTGGCCTTCTTCAACCGGGATTATCGCAAGGTGGCCGAGTTGCATGTGGAGTCGGGCTGGGTGCCGGCGGATACCAAGGTGGAGGAATTCGAATCGGCCATTCGCACCGTGCTGGAGCCGATTTTCGAAAAACCGCTGTCGGAAATCTCCTTCGGCCACGTGCTGCTCAACCTGTTCAATACCGCTCGCCGTTTCAATATGGCGGTGCAGCCGCAACTGGTGCTGCTGCAGAAAACCCTGTTGTACGTGGAAGGGGTGGGGCGGCAGCTCTACCCGCAGCTGGACCTGTGGAAAACCGCCAAGCCGTTTCTGGAAGACTGGATGCAGCAGCAGGTGGGCTACAAGGCGGTGATCAACGCGGTGAAGGAGAAGGCGCCCTTCTGGGCCGAGAAGCTGCCCGATTTGCCGGAGCTGGTCTACGACGCCTTGCGGCAGGCCAAGCTGCAGCAGCGGCAGATGCAGGGGCTTTACGATCAGTATTCCCGTCACGACAAGGGGCAGGGACAGGGGCGTTTTTTGTTGGCGATGGGGGCCTCCACGCTGCTGGCCAGCATTCTGCTGCTGGGGATGGAGAAAACCCAGTGGGCCATGTCTGGCCTCGTGCTCACTTTGGTTGTATGGTTGCTGGGGTGGCGGCTGATCAGCAGACGTTAGTTTGATCTGGGCTCGACTCTTTGTCATCAAGCAGGGATATAATCGTTCTTTATTGTTTTCATTCTGTATAGGAAAAGTACGTCATGGGCGGAATCAGTATTTGGCAATTGCTTATCGTGGTGTTGATCGTGGTGCTGTTGTTTGGCACCAAAAAACTGCGCGGCCTGGGTTCGGATCTGGGCTCGGCGGTGAAAGGCTTCAAGAAGGCGATGACCGACGAGGAGCAGGACAAGAAGGATGCCGACTTTGAGCAGCAGAAACTGGCCGACAAGAAAGAGCAGGATGACTCCCTTAACCAGAAAGACCAGGATAAAGCCAAAGACAAAGATCGGGTGTAATCATGTTCGACATCGGTTTCTGGGAGCTGGTTGTGATTTCCGTGGTCGGGTTGCTGGTGCTGGGACCCGAGCGTTTGCCGGTGGCCATCAGAACGGTATCCCGGCTGTTTAAAACCGTGCGTGATACGGCCAACGCGGTCAAGAGTGAGCTGGCCCAGGAACTGAAGATGGAAGAACTGCATCGGGATCTGAAAAAGGCCGAGCAGCTCGGGATGAAAGACTTGAGCCCCGAGCTCAAACAGTCCATCGATCAACTGAAAGATGCCGCCGCCTCGGTCAATCGCCCCTACGAAAAGACCAGCGGCAGCAGTACCCACTCTGAGCCGGCAAATCCGGCACCGAACGAGCCCCAGGATAAGCCCTAAATGAGTCAAGCACAGCAGCCGCTGATCAGCCACCTGGTGGAGCTGAGAGGCCGCCTACTCCGCGCTTTTGCTGCCATTCTGCTGGTATTTCTGGCCCTGGTCTATTTTGCCAACGATATCTACAGCATACTGGCCGAGCCCCTGTTGAAGCAGTTGCCGGAAGGGGCCAGCATGATCGCCACCGGCGTGGCGACGCCCTTTCTGACCCCGCTGAAACTGACCCTGATCGTGTCGTTCTTTGCGGCCATTCCCTATGTGCTGTACCAAGTGTGGGCCTTTATTGCCCCGGGCCTCTACAAGCACGAAAAACGGCTGATAGCCCCCCTGGTATTTTCCAGTGCCCTGTTGTTTTATGCCGGTGCCGCCTTCGCCTATTTCGTGGTGTTTCCGCTGGCCTTCGGCTTCTTCACCAAGATGGCACCGGAAGGGGTGACTATCGCCACCGATATCGCCAGCTACCTGGATTTCGTGCTCGGCCTCTTCGTGGCCTTCGGCATCGCCTTCGAAATCCCTATCGCCACCATACTGCTGTGCTGGACCGGTGTAACCACACCGAAAGATCTTTCCGGAAAACGACCCTATGTGATTGTCATCGTGTTTATCGTCGGCATGCTGCTGACGCCGCCGGATGTGATCTCCCAGACCCTGCTGGCCATCCCTATGTGGCTGCTGTTTGAAGTGGGGGTCTTCTTTGCCCGCTTCTATGTCCGGGAGGAGGACGGCGACGAGGAGCAGGATCAGGCGCCATGATCGATATCGGGGTCAACCTGACCAGCAGCCAGTTCGATGCGGACCGGCCCGAGGTCGTGGCTAGGGCCAGGGCGGCGGGTGTCACGGCGCTGATCCTCACCGGCACCAACCTGGAGGAAAGCCGGGCCGTGGCGGACTATGCCGCCGGCCAGCCCGGTTTCTGTCACGCCACCGCCGGTATTCATCCCCATGACGCCAAAACCTTCGATGGCCAGAGCCTGCTGGAGCTGGAACGGCTGGCGGCCCGGCCCCAGGTGGTGGCCATCGGCGAGTGCGGCCTCGACTACAACCGGGATTTTTCGCCCCGGCCTCAGCAGGATGCCGCCTTTGCCGCCCAGTTGGAGCTGGCTGCCGGGCTGCAACTGCCGGTGTTCATGCACTGCCGGGATGCCCACCCGCGTTTTATCGAGATACTGAAGCCTTGGCGCCACCGGCTCCCGGCCGTGGTACTGCACTGCTTTACCGGCTCCGAGCAGGAGCTGCGCGATTGCCTGGCTCTGGATCTGCATATCGGCATCACCGGCTGGATCTGCGACGAGCGTCGGGGCCGTGAGTTGCAACGGCTGGTGCGCCTGATCCCCGCCGAACGACTGATGATTGAGACCGACAGCCCCTACCTGATCCCGCGGGATCTGTCGCCCAAACCCGCCTCCCGACGCAACGAGCCCGCCTACCTGCCCCATATCGCCCGGCGGATCGCCGAGTATCGGGGCGATGAACCCGACGCCCTGATTGCCGCCGTCACGGCGACCAGCCGCGCCTTTTTCCGTATTGAGGAGAAGTCATGACCGAACAAGTTTTTGGTGGTTTTCCAGGACGACGCCTGCGCCGGGTGCGCAAGCATGATTTCAGCCGCCGTCTGGTGCGTGAGCATGCGCTGACCGTGGATGACCTGATCTATCCGATGTTTGTGCTGCCCGGCTTCCAGCGCCGGGAACCGGTGCCGTCCATGCCCGGGGTGGAGCGGCTGTCCGTCGATCTGCTGCTGGAGGAAGCGGCGGAGCTGGTGAAGCTGGGGATTCCGCTGGTTGCCCTGTTCCCGGTGGTCAACGCCAGCCAGAAGTCTCTGTTGGCGGAAGAGGCCTACAACCCCGATGGCCTGGCCCAGGAAGCGGTGCGGGCGCTGAAGGAAGCCTTCCCCGAGCTGGGGGTGATGACCGACGTGGCCCTGGATCCCTTCACCACCCATGGTCAGGACGGCATCATCGATGAACAGGGCTACGTGCTCAACGACATCACCACCGAAGTGCTGGTCAAACAGGCGCTGAGCCATGCCGAAGCCGGCGCCGATATCGTGGCGCCCTCCGACATGATGGACGGTCGTATCGGTGCCGTCCGCCAGGCACTGGAGGAAGCCGGCTTTATCAACACCCAGATCATGGCCTATTCCGCCAAATACGCTTCCAACTACTACGGTCCCTTCCGCGATGCGGTCGGCTCGGCGGGCAACCTCAAGGGCGGCAACAAGGCCACCTATCAGATGGATCCGGCCAACAGCGATGAAGCCCTGCAGGAAGTGGCGCTGGATCTCCGGGAGGGGGCGGACATGGTGATGGTGAAGCCGGGCATGCCTTATCTGGACGTGGTACGCCGGGTCAAGGAGCAGTTCGGTGTACCGACCTTTGCCTACCAGGTCAGTGGCGAGTACGCCATGCACATGGCCGCCATCCAGAACGGCTGGCTGAAGGAGCGGGAAACCATCGTGGAATCCCTGCTGTGTTTCAAGCGCGCCGGGGCCGACGGCATCCTTACCTATTTTGCCAAACGGGTCGCCACCTGGCTGAAGGAAGAGAAGTAAGCTTGGGACTGGGGACTGGGGACTGGGGCTGACTACGATCCCTAATCCCGCTCCACAATTTCCAGTGGCCAGCCCTGTTCGGTCTGGCGGCGGGCTTCCTGCTGCAGCTCACTGGCGCGCAGGTGGTGCTGGTGGCTCCAGCCGGAAGGCAGTGTCAGGATCAGACGCTGTCCTTCCCGGCTCAGTCCGAATTCGGGCACGGTGCCCCGGGTGCGGCGCAGGCAGAGAATAATGGCCAGCCTGAGCAGCCGGACCAGCAGTATGGCCTGTTCCGCCGGAATGGCGCTTTGCTGGCACAAGGCATCCGGCTTGAGCTCGTCCCGCTGATTGAGCAGCAGGGCCGCCAGCAGCTGCTTCTGCGCCGAGGTGAAGCCGGGCAGATCGACATGACTGATGATATAGGCGGCGTGCTCGGGGGCGCGTTTGTACTCAATGCACAGTCCAAGCTCGTAGAGCATGGCGGCCCAGCCCAGCATCAGGGCCAGGTCGTCCTGGTCTGCCGCGGTCTGTGCCAGGGCGTGCAGCGCGGTCTTTCTGACTCGTTCCCCCTGGGCCCGATCCAGCTGGTAGCGGGCGATCAGGCTGTCGGCGGTTCTTTCCTGGGCGTCGCACTCCTGACGCCGGCCCAGCATGCCGTACACCAGGCCCTCGCGCAGGGCGCCGCCGGCCAGCATCATGGCGTCTATCGCCAGGGTGTCGAACAACGCGATCAGTATGGCGAGCCCCGAGGGAAATACTGGTATCCGCTCGGCCTGCAGCCCGGGTAATTGCAACCGATCGAGGTGGCCGCAGGCCATAGCCTGCTGTTGCAGCAGCCTGAGCTTGGCCAGGGTGATCTGCTCGCTTTCCCCCTGGCTGACCATGATTTCCTGAATCGCCTGCACCGTACCGGAAGCCCCGATACAGGCCTGCCAGCCGAGCTTGAGGTAGGCCGCCGCCACCGGTGCCAGCGTCTGCTGGGCGGCGGTGATGGCCCGTTCAAAGTTCGGGGCGGACAAGTGGCCGTCGGTAAAATAGTGGTTTAGCCAAGTGACGCAGCCCATGTGCAGGCTGTTGAGCAGCAAGGGGCTGGTCCCTTCGCCGATGACCAGCTCGGTACTGGCGCCGCCGATATCGATCACCAGGCGCTTGCCGGTGCCGGAAGAGGTCCAGGCTACACCTTCATAAATGGTGCCGGCTTCCTCCTCGCCGGAAATAATCCGGATGGGGTGGCCGAGAATGGCTTCGGCCGTGCTCAGGAAGGTGTCGATATTGGTGGCCAGGCGCAGGGTCGCGGTGCCGACGATGCGGATATGCTCGGTGGGCACATCCTGCAACTGCTCGGCGAACAGTTGCAGGCAGTCCCAGCCCCGTTGCATGGCGGGAGCGTCGAGGCTGCCGTCCGGCTGCAGGCCGGCGGCCAGGCGCACCTTGCGCTTGACCTTGGCCAGGGTACGGCAGGCTCCCTCCACCTCATGCACTACCAGCATATGAAAGCTGTTGGAACCCAGATCAATGGCGGCGTACAGTGCGGGGTTTTTCACCGGTGCTCAGCTCCGGGTACCCTGAGGGCGCCGACGCCGGTTGTTGCTGTTGTTGCCGGTGCGACGCGGGCCGCTGCCCTGGCGGTCGCGCAGGTTGCGGTTGGCACTGGCCCTGTGGTGATGGATGCGCTTGGGGGGCGTCACATCATCGAGCAGGGCCTCCCGGTCGTACTTGCTGACCGGAATTTCGTGCTCGATATAGGCTTCCACCGCCGGCAGGTTGAACACGTATTCTTCACAGGCGAAGCTGATGGAGCGGCCGCTGGCCCCGGCGCGACCGGTACGGCCGATACGGTGCACGTAGTCTTCCGCATCGTCGGGCAGGTCGTAGTTGAACACATGGGTGACATCGGGAATGTGCAGGCCGCGAGCCGCCACATCGGTGGCCACCAGGACATCAAGCACGCCACTGGTGAAGTCTTCCAGTATTTTCAGCCGCTTCTTCTGCGGTACGTCGCCGGTGAGCAGGCCCACCCGGTGGCCGTCGGCATTCAGCCAGGCATGGACTTCTTCGCAGCTGTGCTTGGTATTGGAGAACACAATGGCCTTGTCGGGCCACTCTTCTTCCATCAGGCTCAGCAGCAGCAGCATCTTGTCTTCCTGGGCAGGATAGAACAGCTCTTCCTGAATGTGGATGCCGGTCTTGCGCTCCGGCTCTATCTGCACGTGCTCTGGACTGTTCATGTGCTCGTAGGCCAGTTCCTGTACTCGCAGCGACAGAGTGGCGGAAAACAGCATATTCTGGCGCTGGGAGGACGGTGGCATGCGGCGGAACAGGTAGCGGATGTCCTTGATAAAGCCAAGATCGAACATGCGATCCGCCTCGTCCAGCACCACTACCTGGATGGCGCCCAGATCGATCACCCGCTGCTTGAGGAAGTCGATGATGCGGCCGGTGGTGCCGATCAGGATGTCGACCCCGGCTTCCAGCACCTGCACCTGCTTCTCGTAGCCATCGCCGCCGTAGGCCAGGCCCAGCTTGAGGCCGGTGCTGTCGGCCAGGGTATCGGCGTCGTTAAATATCTGTACCGCCAGCTCGCGGGTCGGGGCCATGATGATGGCGCGCGGCTGGTTCTGCTGGCGTGCTTCAGGTGCCGGGGTGGTCAGCAGATGGTTGAAGGTAGCGGCGAGGAAGGCGATGGTTTTGCCGGTGCCGGTCTGGGCTTGTCCGGCGATATCCTTGCCAGCAGTCAAATGAGGTAACGACAGCGCCTGGATCGGCGTGCAGTTGTGAAATCCCTTTGCTTCCAGTCCGGCCAGCACTTGCGATTGCAGGCCCAGCTGGGCAAATTTTACGTCTGTTAAGTGTGTTTTGCTCATAGCGTTCAGAATATCAGGTTAGGCTTGCAATAATAAACAGGATCATTTGAAATAGGGCAACTAAATTGCCCCGACGTTTTGTGTTGCGGGAACAAACAACTGACTGGAGTTGGAGATGAGTGACAAAATTGTTCAGCTGACCGATGCCAGCTTCGACGCTGATGTGATCAAGGCAGATGGCCCGGTTCTGGTAGATTTCTGGGCTGAATGGTGTGGTCCCTGCAAGATGATCGCCCCGATCCTGGACGAAGTGGCCGGCGAATATGAAGGTAAAGTGACCGTCGCCAAGCTGAATATTGACCAGAACGCAGATACTCCGCCCAAGTTCGGTATTCGCGGTATCCCCACCCTGCTGCTGTTCAAGAACGGCGAAGTGGCGGCAACCAAAGTAGGGGCGCTGTCCAAGACTCAGTTGAAAGAGTTCCTGGACGCCAACCTGTAATGGCAATCCAAGGGGTGCGCAAGGCACCCCTTGCGGTTTTTTGCTAGACGCTTCTCCTTTTTGGTGCTAGTTTATTGTTCGTTTGCTAGCCTATTTGTGCCCCAGGGCTCTCCGAATTCAAGCATCAATCCAGCAGACTTTCCTGACCATTTAACATCCTGGTTGATAGAAACTCACCACTATGAATCTTACTGAACTCAAGAATACCCCTGTATCTGAGCTGATAAAGCTTGGGGAAACCATGGGCCTGGAAAACCTCGCCCGTCTGCGCAAGCAAGACATCATCTTTGCTATCCTCAAAGCCCATGCTAAAAGTGGTGAAGATATCTTCGGTGATGGTGTGCTGGAAATCCTGCAGGATGGCTTCGGCTTTTTGCGCAGCGCCGATTCCTCCTACCTGGCCGGTCCCGATGACATCTATGTGTCGCCCAGCCAGATCCGCCGTTTCAACCTGCGTACCGGTGATACCATCTCCGGCAAGATACGTCCGCCGAAAGAAGGCGAACGCTACTTTGCCCTGCTGAAGATCAACGAAGTCAACTACGACAAGCCGGAAAACGCCCGTAACAAGATCCTGTTCGAAAACCTGACCCCGCTGCATGCCAACGAGCGCATGAAGATGGAGCGGGGCAACGGCTCGACCGAAGACATTACCGCCCGGGTGCTGGATCTGGCATCCCCCATCGGCAAGGGCCAGCGAGGCCTGATTGTGGCGCCGCCCAAGGCCGGTAAAACCATGCTGCTGCAGAACATCGCCCAGAGCATCACCTACAACCACCCGGAATGTACCCTGATCGTGCTGCTGATCGATGAGCGGCCGGAAGAAGTGACCGAGATGCAGCGGATGGTGAAGGGCGAAGTCATCGCCTCCACCTTCGACGAGCCGGCGGCCCGTCACGTGCAGGTGGCCGACATGGTGATCGAAAAGGCCAAGCGCCTGGTCGAACACAAGAAGGACGTGGTGATCCTGCTCGACTCCATCACCCGTCTGGCGCGGGCCTACAACACCGTGGTGCCGTCCTCCGGCAAGGTGCTGACCGGTGGTGTGGATGCCAACGCCCTGCACCGGCCCAAGCGTTTCTTCGGCGCCGCCCGTAATGTAGAGGAAGGCGGCAGCCTGACCATCATCGCCACCGCCCTGGTGGAAACCGGCTCCAAGATGGATGACGTCATCTACGAAGAGTTCAAGGGCACCGGCAACATGGAACTGCACCTGTCGCGCAAGATCGCCGAGAAGCGGGTCTACCCGGCCATCGACATTACCCGTTCCGGCACCCGCCGGGAAGAGCTGCTCACCACCTCGGAGGAGCTGCAGAAGATGTGGATATTGCGCAAGATCGTGCACCCCATGGGCGAGATCGACGGCATCGAGTTCCTTATCGACAAGCTGGCCATGACCAAGACCAACGACGAGTTCTTCGAGGCGATGAAACGCCAGCAGAAATAAGACTGCCCTCGTCTGACCAAACCGCGGCTTGCCGCGGTTTTTGTTTGCGATACATGCCTGCCCAATCCGGTTATAATCTCCGGAGTCACTCGATACACTCGGAATAAACCTATGAAATATAAGGACTTACGAGACTTTATCGCGCAACTCGAAGCCCTGGGCGAACTCAAGCGCATCCGGCACGAAATCGATCCCTATCTGGAAATGACCGAGATCTGCGACCGCACCCTCAAGGCGGGCGGCCCGGCGCTGTTGTTCGAAAATCCCAAGGGCTTCGACATGCCGGTGCTGGGCAACCTGTTCGGCACTCCCCGGCGAGTGGCCATGGGCATGGGCCAGCAGGACGTGGCGGCCTTGCGCGATGTGGGGCGCTGGCTGTCCTATCTGAAGGAGCCGGAGCCGCCCAAGGGGCTGAAGGAGCTGATGGAAAAGCTGCCCATCTTCAAGCAGGTGCTGAACATGCCGGTCAAGCGGCTGAAAAAGGCACCCTGCCAGGAAGTGATCCTAGAAGGGGACCAGGTCGACCTGACCCGGCTGCCGATCCAGCACTGCTGGCCCGGCGACGCCGCCCCCCTGATCACCTGGGGCCTGACCATAACCCGCGGCCCCTACAAGAAACGGCAGAACCTGGGGATTTACCGTCAGCAACTGTTGGGCCGGAACAAGGTGATCATGCGCTGGCTCAGCCATCGCGGCGGGGCGCTGGATTTCCGTGAGTGGCAGGAGGCCAATCCGGGCCAGCCCTATCCAGTGGCGGTGGCCCTGGGGGCCGATCCGGCCACCATCCTCGGCGCCGTGACCCCGGTGCCCGATGCCCTGTCGGAATACGCCTTCGCCGGCCTGCTGCGGGGCAGCCGCACCGAGGTGGTGAAATGCATCGGCAGCGATCTGGAAGTCCCCGCCAGCGCCGAAATCGTGCTGGAAGGCCATATCTATCCGGACGAGACGGCACCCGAAGGACCTTATGGCGACCACACCGGCTACTACAACGAGATCGATGAGTTCCCGGTGTTCACGGTGGAGCGCATCACCCGCCGGCGGGACGCCATCTACCATTCCACCTATACCGGCCGCCCGCCCGATGAGCCGGCGGTGTTGGGAGTGGCGCTGAACGAGGTGTTCGTGCCCATACTGCAGAAGCAGTTTCCTGAGATCGTGGACTTCTATCTGCCGCCGGAAGGCTGCTCCTACCGCATGGCGGTAGTGACCATGAAAAAACGCTACCCTGGCCATGCCAAACGTGTCATGCTGGGCGTTTGGTCGTTTTTACGACAATTCATGTATACCAAGTTCGTTATCGTGTGCGACGACGACATCAATGCCAGAGACTGGAAAGACGTGATCTGGGCCATTACGACCCGAATGGACCCGGCGCGGGATACCACATTGATCGAGCACACACCCATCGACTATCTGGATTTCGCCTCGCCGGTGTCCGGTCTGGGCTCCAAGATGGGCCTGGACGCCACCAACAAGTGGCCCGGCGAAACCGACCGGGAATGGGGACAACCCATAGTGATGACGGACGAAGTAAAACAAAGGGTCGATGCGCTATGGGATCAACTTCAGATCCTGGATGCGAGTGCCGAACAGAGTTAAGAACAAAGGACAGTCATGCAGAAAGTAACATGTAGTGTAGAAGCCCTGGAAGAAATGGCCGATGCCCTCTGGTATGTGCGGTTGAAACCCGCGCGACAGGTGGATTTCCAGCCCGGCCAGTACCTGCTGGTGGTGATGGCCGACGATGACAAACGCCCCTTTTCCATCGCCAACATTCCCAATGGCGAGGGAACTGTTGAGCTCCATATCGGCGCGGCGCCGGACAACACCTATGCCATGCAGGTGCTCAAGCGCATGCAGGAACAGGGGAATATCGAGGTGCAGTTGCCGGCGGGCAAGGCCTACCTGCGCGGCCAATCCCGTCATCCGGTGATCCTGATGGCCGGCGGCACCGGTTTTGCCTATACCCGTTCCATCCTGCAGAAGATGCTGGCGGAAGGATTGCACCGTCCGGTCTTTCTGTACTGGGGCGTGCGCTTCGAGGATCACCTCTACGCCGATGAGGAAATCAACGCCTGGGTGGCCGAGCACAAGGAGCTGACCTACGTGCCGGTGGTGCAAAACGGCAACGAGCACTGGCAGGGACGCACCGGCCTGGTACACGAGGCCATCATGGCGGATTTTCCCAGCCTGACCGGTTACGACATCTATGTGGCGGGCCGGTTCGAGATGGCGGGCGTGGCACGGGAAGCCTTCAAGGAAAAAGGGATCGAGACCGAGCGGCTGTTCGGGGATGCCTACGAGTTTATCTGACGTCTAGGGCCGGGAGGGGGATTTCCGGTCGGTGTCGGTCAAGGGGGCCAGCTCCAGCCGGCGGATGGCATCCATCGCCAGCTCGAACCGCCCCTCCTGGCACAGGCCCAGCAGGCCGCCCTGTTCATAGGCGGCGAGGGCGGCCTGCAGGCAGGCTTGGCGGATGTGCTCCGCCTCAGAGCTGTTCATCCCGGCCTTCGGCCAGCTGACGCTCGAGCTGGGCAAGCTTGGCTTCCATTTCGTTCAGTTTTTCCCGGGTGCGCAACAGCACCTTGGTCTGCACGTCGAATTCTTCCCGGGTCACCATGTCCAGCTTGCCCAGTTGCGCCTGCAGCACGGTGCGGATGCGTTTTTCCACTTCTTCACCCATGTTCTTCAGCCCGGCGGGCAGGTTGTTTTGGATCTGCTTGGCGATCTCTTCCAGTTTTTTCGGGTCCAGCATGGTCGCTCTCCTTAAAGGTGTTGGCGCTATTGTAACCCAATCGCCGGGGGGATGGGGATCAGGGATTGGCTAGCTGCAGGGCAATCTGGCGGAAGGCCTGAATAAGGGGATCCTCCAGCCGCTTTTTCAGCAGGCAGACGCCGACCTCGAACGGTTTGAGATCCGGAGTGACGTTGAGCCGGCGGATCTTGTCGGCCATGGGGCTGTGCTCGATCACCGCCGTGGGTACCAGGGCGATACCGCAGCCCAGGGCCACCATGCCGACGATGGCCTCGTTGCCGGCCACTTCCGCGTAGATGTGGGGGCTGATGCCCTTGTTGCGGAACCACTGGTTGGTGCGTTTGCGGGCCACCCCCTGCTCCGGCAGTATCACCGGGATCTGGCTCCAGTCGGCGCTGGCCTGTTGCAGCAGATCGTTGGCCCGGCAGGGAATGCGTGGGGCGATAAACACCAGGGGCACCGTCTGCAGCTTGATGAAGTCGAGCTTGGCGGGCAGGGCGTCGGGGCGGGCGCCGATGGCCAGATCCGACTCGTCGTGCAGCACCTTGTCGATGGCCAGGGCCGGATCCCCGGTTTCCAGCCGCAATTCCAGCTGGGGGTAGCGGGTGCGAAAGCGCGCCAGTATGTCGGGCAGCAGGAAATAACTGGCGGTGACCGAGCAAAACAGCCGCAGCCGCCCCTGCAAGGGGCTCTCACTGTGCCTGAGCTGCTCCCGCATGGTCTGCCAGTCGGCCAGCCAGCCCTGGGCGAACTGCTGCAGCTGCTGGCCGGCGGGGGTCAGGGTGACGCTGCGGTTGTCCCGGTCCAGCAGTTCACAGCCCAGTTCCTGCTCCAGCCGCTGTATTGCCCGGCTCAGGGTGGAGGGGCTGACCGCCATGGCGTCGGCGGTGCGGCCGAAGTGCAGGCTCTGGCTCAGGTGGAGGAACAGCTCAAGGTTACGGATATCCATCACATTGCACCAAATGAAATACTCTGTTTCGAATATATCATTTCAAGCAATGAAAAGCCTGGGGTATAGTGACTGCCGTCGTCACCGCCGGTCGGTGCAGGAATTCAAGTTAAACGGATTAATTGGAGCAATAGGCCATGGCTAACTATTTCAACACCCTGAATCTGCGTCAGCAGCTCGAGCAACTGGGCAAGTGCCGTTTCATGCACCGCGAAGAATTCGCCGATGGTTGCAACTACCTGAAAGGCAAGAAAGTAGTCATCGTCGGTTGCGGCGCCCAGGGCCTGAACCAGGGTCTGAACATGCGCGACTCCGGCCTGGACGTGTCCTACGCCCTGCGCGCCGAAGCCATCGCCGAAAAGCGCAAGTCTTTCCAGCAGGCCACCGAGAACGGCTTCAAGGTGGGCACCTATGAAGAGCTGATCCCCACCGCCGATCTGGTGATGAACCTGACCCCGGACAAGCAGCACACCTCCGCCGTCAACGCCGTCATGCCGCTGATGAAAGAGGGCGCCGCCCTCGGCTACTCCCACGGGTTCAACATCGTGGAAGAAGGCATGCAGATCCGCAAGGACATCACCGTGGTGATGGTGGCGCCCAAGTGCCCCGGTACCGAAGTGCGTGAAGAGTACAAGCGCGGTTTCGGCGTACCCACCCTGATCGCCGTTCACCCGGAGAACGATCCCCAGGGTGAAGGCCTGGCCATCGCCAAGGCCTGGGCTTCCGCCACCGGCGGCGACCGGGCGGGTGTACTGGAATCATCTTTCGTTGCCGAAGTGAAATCCGACCTGATGGGCGAGCAGACCATTCTGTGCGGCATGCTGCAAGCCGGCGCCATCGTCTGCCACGAGAAGATGGTGGCCGAGGGTATCGACGCCGGTTACGCCGGCAAGCTGATCCAGTTCGGCTGGGAAACCATCACCGAAGCCCTGAAGCAGGGCGGCATCACCAACATGATGGATCGCCTGTCCAACCCGGCCAAGATCAAGGCCTTCGACCTGGCTGACGAGCTGAAGGAGCTGATGCGCCCGCTGTTCAACAAGCACATGGACGACATCATCGAAGGCCACTTCTCCGCCGGCATGATGGCCGACTGGGCCAACGATGATCACGACCTGCTGACCTGGCGTGAAGAAACCGCCGATACCAGCTTCGAGCAGTATCCGGTGACCGACGTGGTGATCGGCGAGCAGGAATACTTCGACAACGGCATCCTGTTGGTGGCCATGGTCAAGGCCGGCGTCGAGCTGGCGTTCGAAGCCATGACCGCCTCCGGCATTATCGACGAGTCCGCCTACTACGAGTCGCTGCACGAGCTGCCGCTGATCGCCAACACCGTAGCGCGCAAGCGTCTGTACGAGATGAACGTGGTGATCTCCGACACTGCCGAGTACGGCAACTACCTGTTTGCCCACGCCGCGGTACCGCTGCTGCGTGAACAGTTCATGCCGAAAGTGGGCACCGACGTCATCGGCAAGACCATTGCGGTGGAGTCCAACTCCGTCGACAACCGTCGCCTGATCGAGGTCAACGAAGCCATCCGTAACCACCCGGTCGAGAGCATCGGCAAGACCCTGCGTTCCTACATGACCGACATGAAGAATATCGCCGTCGGCGGTTAATCGCTCATAATAAACAGAGCGGTAACAACAGGAGGCTTCGGCCTCCTTTTTTTTGTTTATGGCAGGGATTCGGGAATGGGGATTAGGGACTGGCGGTGTTAGTCCCGAGTCCCCAATCCCCAGTCCCGGTGACTTTGATATAATGCTCGCTCAATCAAGGGGAGCAGAAGATGAGTTTTGACGAGCGTTTTGGTGGTATCGCCCGGTTGTACGGGGCGGAGGCCCTGGCCCGGTTCGCGGCGGCCCGGGTATGTGTGATCGGCATCGGCGGCGTAGGATCCTGGGCGGCGGAGGCGCTGGCGCGCTCCGGTATCGGCGCCATCACCCTGATCGACATGGACGATATTTGCATCACCAACACCAATCGTCAGATCCATGCCCTGTCTCACCAGATCGGTGTCGAGAAGACCGCCGCCATGGCCGAGCGGATCGCGCTGATCAACCCGGAGTGCGGCGTGCGGGTGGTGGACGACTTTATCGGCCCGGACAACCTGGAACAGCACCTGCTGGCGGGGTTCGACCATGTGCTGGACGCCATCGACTCGGTCAGGGCCAAGGCGGCGCTGATCGCCTTCTGCAAGCGGCACAAGATCCCGGTGATCACCGCCGGCGGCGCCGGTGGTCAGATCGATCCTTCCCAGATCCAGTTGGCCGATCTCAGCAGGACCATCCAGGATCCCCTGGCCGCCAAGGTGCGTGGCGAGCTGCGCCGCCATTACCAGTTCAGCAAGAATCCCAAACGCAAGTTCGGGGTGGATTGCGTCTTTTCCACCGAGCAGCCCCGTTACCCCGACGGGGCCGGCGGCATCTGCCGCAGCAAGCAGCAATCGGACGGCACCATGAAGATGGACTGCGCCTCCGGTTTTGGCGCCGCCACCCATATCACCGCCACCTTCGGCTTCTTTATGGTCGGCCGGGTGCTGGCCAGGCTTGCTTCGCAAGCAGCCGTAAGCGAGAAGCCGGAAGCTGGAAGTTAAGAGCGCCTCCGGCGCGGCGGCTCATCCCCTGGTCACCAGCTTTTGTTGGCTTTTGATGAGGTGTGGACCATCGGCCAAAGGGCACTACTCCGCCGACACGCTATGAATACCTCCCTGTACGCTCTCTGTTTCATCCCTGAAACAGAAGGTCGGCTGAGCAGCGCCCTTTGTCCTCCCTGTCGCCCCGCGGCGGCCTGCCGGCACTACCTCCAGACGGTGTCGGGGCTTACAAGAGGCAGCAGTGATGGCCACCCACCCCGGGCTGCTTCCAGCTTCCCACTTCTAGCTTCCGGCCTTGTTTTTAATCGTTTCCACCACGGCCCGCAGGCCGTTGCCCCGGGACGGGCTCAGGTGGGGCAACAGTTGCAGCTCCTCGAAGTAGGCTTCCATATCGAAGGCGGCGATGTCGGCGGCGGTTTTATTGTTGAGTGCGGCCAGCACCACCGCCATCAGGCCCTTGACGATGCGGGCGTCCGAGTCGCAGTGCAGCTGCCAGCGGCCCTGCGGGTCCTGTCCGGCCTGCAGCCAGGCCTGGCTTTCGCAGCCGTGGATGGCGTTGGCCTCGATTCTGGCTTCTGGCGGCAGCGGCGGCAGCTGTTTGGCCAGCTGTATCAGCTGCCTGTAGCGGGCCTCCCAGCCGTGGGCGGCGGTGAAGAGCGCGCGGATATCCTGATCGGTGATGGCGGTGCCGAAGGGGTGGTTCATCACAGCAGCTCCCGGGCTTTGTCGATGCCGGCCAGCAGGGCGGCGATATCGTCGGAGGTGTTGTAAAAGGCGAGGGAGGCGCGCACCGTCCCCTGGGGCAAGGCCAGCGCCTGCATCAGCGGCATGGCGCAGTGGTGGCCGGTGCGCACCGCTATGCCCTGCATGTCGAGCAGGGTGGCCAGATCCTGGGGGTGAACGCCGCCCATCACGAAGGAGACGGCGCCGGCCCGCGGCCGGCCGATAATACGAATGTCGGCCATGGCGTCCAGCCCCGTGAGCAGTTGTTGCAGCAGCGTGTCTTCGTGGCGCATCAGGGCGGCCCTGTCCTGCGCCTGCAGGTAATCCACCGCCGCCCCCAGGGCGATGGCGCCGGCGATATTGGGGGTGCCCGCCTCGAACTTGAACGGCGGCTCGTTGAAGGTGGTGGCCTCGAAGCTCACGGTTTTGATCATCTCGCCGCCGGTCTGCCAGGGAGGCATCCGCGCCAGCCATTCGCTCCGGCCATAGAGCACGCCGATGCCGGTGGGGGCGAACATCTTGTGGCCGGAAAAGGCGTAGAAGTCGCAGTCGAGCGCCTGCACGTCCACCGGGAAGTGGCCCACCGCCTGGGCGCCATCCACCAGGGTAACGGCGCCGGCGGCCTTGGCCAGGCGGATAAGCTCCGCCACCGGGTTGACCTGGCCGAGGGCGTTGGAGACATGGCCGATGGCCAGCAGTTTGGTGCGCTCGCTGATAAGGGCCCCGGCGGCGTCCAGGTCCAGCTCGGCGCTGTCGGTAAGCGGAATGACTTTCAGCACGGCGCCGGTGGCCGCCGCCGCCTGCTGCCAGGGCACGATATTGGCGTGATGTTCCAGGGTGCTGAGCAGGATCTCGTCCCCGGGCTTGAGGAAGTGCCGGCCGACGCTGAAGGCCACCAGGTTGATGGCTTCGGTGGTGCCCCGGGTCCAGATGATTTCCCGGGCCGAGGGGGCGTGGATAAAGCGCGCCACCTTTTCCCGCGCCTGCTCGAAAGCCCGGGTGGCCTGGCCACTCAGGGCGTGGGAGGCACGGTGCACGTTGGCGTTGGTGTCCCGGTAGTAGTGGTTGAGGGCATCCAGCACCGGCTGCGGCTTCTGGGTGGTGGCGGCGTTGTCCAGGTACACCAGCGGATGGCCGTTGACGATTTGGGCCAGGGTGGGAAAGTCGCGTCTGAGTGCCTTGATGTCGGTCGCCATGATGTTGCCGGGAAAAGGGAAAACTGACCGGATCATGGGCCAAAGCCGGGCTCATGACAAGGCGCCCTTCACCCGGAGGGTGTCTGCCGTTAAAATAGCCGGCCTTGTTCAGCCCCGCGGAGCTTTGATGAAACTCAACCCAGCCCAAGACGACGCCGTGCGTTACATTGCCGGGCCCTGCCTGGTGCTGGCCGGCGCCGGCAGTGGCAAGACCCGGGTGATCACCAACAAGATCGCCTACCTGGTGCGCCAGTGCGACTACAAGGCGCGGAATATCGCGGCCGTCACCTTCACCAACAAGGCGGCGCGGGAGATGAAGGAGCGGGTGGCACAGACTCTGGGCAAACACGAGGCCCGGGGGCTGATGGTGTCCACCTTTCATACCCTGGGGCTGGAGATCATCCGCCGCGAGCACAAGACCCTGGGGCTGAAGGCCGGTTTCTCGCTGTTCGACGACCAGGATCAGCTGGCGCTGATCAAGGAGCTGACCGAGCAGGAGCTGGACAACGACAAGGAAAAGATCGCCCGCCTGCTGTCCACCATCTCCAACTGGAAGAACGATCTGGTGCTGCCGGCGCGGGCGGCCCGGCTGGCCACGGATCCGGAAGCGGTGCTGTTCGCCCAGTGCTACGAGCGCTACCAGCGGCAGATGAAGGCCTACAATGCCCTGGACTTCGACGATCTGATCCTGATGCCGACCCTGCTGCTCAAGACCAACGCCGAGGTGCGCGCCCACTGGCAGAATAAAATTCGTTACCTGCTGGTGGACGAATACCAGGACACCAACACCAGCCAGTACGAGCTGGTCAAGCTGATTGCCGGTGAGCGGGCCCGCTTCACCGTGGTGGGGGACGACGATCAGTCCATCTATTCCTGGCGCGGGGCCCGGCCCCAGAACCTGGTGCTGCTGAAGGAGGACTACCCCAGCCTCAAGGTGATCAAGCTGGAGCAGAACTACCGCTCCCGGGGGCGCATCCTGCAGTGCGCCAACATCCTGATCGCCAACAACCCCCATGTGTTCGACAAGCGGCTGTTCTCGGAAATGGAATACGAGGCGCCGGTGCGGGTGCTGTTCGCCAAGCACGAAGAGCACGAGGCGGAGCGGGTGGTGGCCGAGATCATGGGCCACAAGTTCATGAATGGCAGCAAGTTCGGCGACTACGCCATCCTCTACCGGGGCAATCACCAGTCCCGGGTGCTGGAAAAGGCACTGATGACCAACCGCATTCCCTACAAGATCAGCGGCGGCACCTCCTTCTTTTCCCGCGCCGAGATCAAGGACATCATGGCCTACCTGCGTCTGCTGGTGAATCCGGATGACGACAACGCCTTCCTGCGGGTGGTGAACACGCCGCGGCGGGAGATCGGGCCCACCACCCTGGAAAAGCTGGGCACCTACGCCAATCAGCGGGGAAAAAGCCTGTTTGCCGCCAGTTTCGAGCTGGGCCTGGAGCAGCACCTCGGCGGCCGGGGCCTGGTGGCGGTGCGCGCCTTCAGCGACTGGCTGGTGCGCCGGGGCGACGAGGCGGCGCGCGGCAACGCGGTGGAAGCGGTGCGCGACATGATCAAGGACATCCACTACGAGGAGTGGCTGTACGAGAGTTCCCCCAGCCCGCGGGCGGCGGAGATGCGCATGCAGAACGTGTCCACCCTGTTCAAGTGGGTCAGCCAGATGCTGGAAGGCTCGGATCTGGACGATGCCATGACCCTGCCCCAGGTGGTCACCCGCCTGACCCTGCGCGACATGATGGAGCGGGGCGAGGAGGAAGACGACGGCGAACAGGTGCAGTTGATGACGCTGCACGCCTCCAAGGGCCTGGAGTTTCCCTTCGTGTTCATGGTGGGCATGGAAGAGGGGCTGCTGCCGCACCAGAGCAGCATCGACGAGGACAATATCGAGGAAGAGCGGCGCCTGGCCTATGTGGGCATTACCCGCGCCCAGCAGGCGCTCACCTTCACCCTGTGCCGGGAGCGGCGGCAGTTCGGTGAAATGGTGCGGCCCGAGCCGAGTCGCTTTTTGCTTGAGCTGCCCCAGCAGGATCTGGACTGGGAGCACAATCGCAAGCCGCCGAGCGAAGGGGAGCGGATGCAAAAGGGCCTGGCCGGCGTGGCCAGCCTGAGGGCCATGTTCGATAAAAAATAGCCACAAAAAAAGCCGCAGTGCTGCGGCTTTATCCTGTGCTGACCGACCTTAGATGGCGTCGAGCATATAGTCGACGGCGTTGGCGATTTCTTCGTCGGAGCAGTTGGCACAGGCACCGCGGGGCGGCATGGCATTGAAGCCGTTGAGGGCATGGCTCAGCAGGGTGTCTCGGCCCTGCTCGGCACGGGGGCCCCAGGCCGCGGTGTCACCCTTGACCGGCGCACCGGCGGCGCCGGTACCATGGCAGGCAGAGCAGGCAGCGTTGTAGACTTCTTCACCACCGCGCGGAGCGGCGGGTTCGCCACTGTCTCCGGCGGCGGCGGTGTCCACAATGCCTTCCAGATCGGCGGCGGTGTAAACGCTGCCCACCGGCTTGGTGCGTTCGGCGATGGCTTCCGGCGACATATCATTGGCGGCGTAGGCCATGCCACTCAGCGAGGCAGCGGCAACACCGGCAAGCAACAGGTTTCTTAACAGGCTCACCTTTTTATTCTCCCAGTTGGCTTATTTGTTTTCCGTTAAACCCGCCGAGTATACCCCAAGTGCGAGGGGCATTAAACGATCTAACGACAGACTGGCCGGCCGATGGCGCAAGATATTCGAGGTGCCCGCAGCGGGATTTAGCCGACTTCTGAACTTGACCCTTTATGTTATTATGACGATTCTCTTGATATGAAAATGGCTGCGAGCATCACGGAGCACAACGCAACAATGAACGATAATAATACGCAGAACGGCAGTCCGGACGGCACCCGGGTCATGGATCAAATCGACCGTATCGTCACCCTGTGGCGGCGGGCCCGCCCCGATCTGGTCTTCGACAGCACCGAAGTGATCGGGCGGGTGGTACGCCTCGAGTACTTCATCACCCGCCGGGTGCTGCAGGATCTGTCCCGCTACGAGCTGAACGTGGGGGAATTCGACGTCCTGGCGGCACTGCGCCGCCATCCGCCCTATTTCCAGCTGTCGCCCAACCAGTTGCAGGCCATGGTGCTGATCTCCTCCGGCGCCCTGACCAACCGCATCAACCGGCTCGAAAGCCGGGGGCTGGTCAGCCGGGCCCAGGCGGACCACGACCGCCGCGGCGTTATCGTCACCCTCACCGACGAAGGCTTCAAGGTGGTGGAAGACGCGGTGAAATATCACCTGGCCGCCGAAGCCGAGCTGGCCGCGACCCTCACGGCCGAGGAGCGGCAGCAATTCGCCGCCTTGCTGAAGAAAATGCTGCTGGCGATCGAAGACTGAGGGCTGCCTCCCCTTTTTCGCCATTGACTGGGCGTGAGCACCCCG
Organism: Zobellella endophytica; assembly: GCF_003012775.1. Classification (GTDB taxonomy): domain Bacteria; phylum Pseudomonadota; class Gammaproteobacteria; order Enterobacterales; family Aeromonadaceae; genus Oceanimonas; species Oceanimonas endophytica. The sequence goes on from NZ_PXYG01000008.1 coordinate 23,331, forward strand.
CAACATCGCCTTTTTATGATTTCCTGCTGATAATTAACCGATGTCCTTAACGATGCCGACGGCCGCAGCCGGCGCCAGCTGGGCGCCGGGCCGGCGATGACGGCCGTCCCCGACACCGACCCATCAGAGACCGGCAAGGTGACCACCGCCTTGCCCAAGGAGGTCATATAATGAAGTTGTATTACAAGCCAGGAGCATGCTCGCTTGCCCCCCATATTGTGCTGGCCTGGCTGGGGTTGCCCTTTGAACTCGTGCTGGCCGACACCCGGGACCCGGAATTTCTCAAGATCAACTACATGGCGGCGGTGCCGGTACTGTTCACCGAGGAGATGGGGGCCCTGTACCAGAACAACGCCATACTGCGCTACCTGTCCCGTTTACCCGAGGGCGAACACCTGGGGCCGGGTACGGATCCGGTGTTGCAATACCAGTGCGACTACTGGCTGAGCTTTCTCAATACCGACGTCTACAGCGCCTTCGCGCCCTATTTCGCGCCACAGAAATACACCAGGGATCGCAGCTTTGCCGCCCACGACGCTATCAAGGCGGCGGTGCCGGAGCGGGCCGACAAGCTGCTGCAGCGAATGGACAACCACCTGGCCAGCCGCACCTGGTACATGGATGAGCACAAGAGCATCATCGATGCCTGCGCCTTCGTGTTCGCCTACTGGGCCACCCGGATCATGCCCGAGGGCCTCGCCCCCTACTCCCATGTGGCCCGCCACTTCCAGGACATGAGGGAAGATCCCGGGGTGCGCCAGGTGATAGACGCGGAAGGCCTGCAGATTTAATGACGGGCCACGATTAACGCCGTGCCGATCACGGTGGCCAGGGCGCCCAGCCAGGCGCCACCGGCCGGGCGGCGTTTCATGATCAGCCACAGCAGGGGCAGCACCAGCACCGGGCTGACCGAGCTCAGCATGGCCACCATGCCCACCTCACCGTAACGCAGCGCCAGCAGGATCAGCGTCATCCCCACCCCCATCGCCAGCAAGGCATTGAGCGCCACCATGCCGAATACCGGCCAGTTGATGGCGCGCAGCGGTTTGGCCACCGCCAGGCCGCACCACAGCAGGGCCAGGTGGGCGAGGAAGGCGGTGCTCATGCGCACCGCCGAGGCGGAGACCGGATCGATATCGCCCTCCATGGTCGGCTTGACCATCAGGGTGGCTACCGACTGGCACAGCGCCGACAGCAGCCCCAAGCCGATGCCCGGCCAGGGGCTGCCGTTGTCTTGCTCCCAGGCGTGCTGTTCCCCGCTGCGCTTGCCGAAGAAGATGGCGGTCATCACCCCGCCCACCAGCAGCAAGCAGCCGAGCAGGGTCGGGCCGGTGACGGTCTCGCCGAATACCAGGTAGCCCAGCAGTGCTGAAAACAGCGCATGAGTGGCGAACAGCACCCCGGCCCGGCGTGGGCCCAGCCGGTTCATGGCGGCAAAGAGCGCGGTATCGCCGATAAAAATCCCGATCAGCCCGGAGACGGCCATGATGGTCAGGCTGGCGCGGTCGAGGCTGGCCCAGCCGCCGCTGAGCAGCGCCACCGACCACAGCATCAGGCTGACGCAGAACATCCGCCAGCGGGAAAAGGCGAAGGCCCCCAGGTGGCGGGCGGCGCCGGCGGACAGCAGGCTGGCCACCGCCCAGCAGGCGGCCGCCGCCAGGGCGAGAAAATCGTAGGAAAAAGCCATGTTCAGACGGAATATCGGAAGAAAGGCCCAGTCTAGCAAGTTTTCTGCCGTCGCCAAGGGCATTTGCGCCCAACCGGCTTAGCGGGTTTAATAACGGCTTCGCCGACGACACCAAGAGCACCTATGCGCATACTGCACACCTCCGACTGGCATCTGGGCCAGCATTTCATGGGCAAAACCCGGCTCGATGAGCACCAGGCTTTCCTGAGCTGGCTGGTGGAGCAGGTACGGCAACAGGAGGTGGCGGCGGTGCTGGTGGCCGGGGATCTGTTCGACACCGGCACCCCCCCGAGCTATGCGCGTGAGCTATACAACAGATTCATCGTCGAACTGCAGCAAACCGGCGCCCAACTGGTGATACTGGGCGGCAACCATGATTCGGTGGCCATGCTCAACGAGTCCCGGGAACTGCTCGGCTGCCTGAACGTGTCGGTGATCCCCGGGGTGCTGGACGCGCCCGGGGACCACCTGCTGGAGCTGCGCCGGGCCGACGGCGAGCCCGGCGCCCTGCTCTGCGCCGTGCCCTTTCTGCGGTCGCGGGATCTGCTGGAAAGCCGGGCCGGCCAGAGCGGGCAGGACAAGCAGCAGGCGCTGCAGCAGGCCATCGCCGACCACTATCGTGCCTTGTTCGAGCTGGCCGAAGGGCGACGGGCGCAAATGAATGTCCCCTTGCCAATCATCGCCACCGGCCACCTCACCACCGTCGGCGCCCGCAGCAGCGACTCGGTGCGGGAGATCTATATCGGCACCCTGGAGGCGTTTCCCGCCTCCGCTTTTCCTCCCGCCGACTATATCGCCCTGGGCCATATCCACCGGCCCCAAAAGGTGGCGGGGCTGGAGCATGTCCGCTATTGCGGTTCGCCCATTCCCCTGAGCTTCGACGAAGTGGGCCAGCAGAAGGAAGTGCTGCTGGTGGAGTTCGCGGGCGGTAGCCTGGAACGGATAACCCCGTTGCCGGTACCGGTCTTCCAGCCGCTGGCCCGGATCGACGGCAGTCTCGATGAACTGGCGGCGTCCATGGCCGAACTGGCAGAAAACGGCAGCGAAACTTCGCCGGTCTGGCTGGAAGTGACGGTCACCGGCGACGATTACCTGAGCGATCTGCAACCCCGGGTGGAGGCCCTGGCGGAGGGGCTGCCACTGGAGATCCTGCTGGTGCGCCGGCAGCGGCCTCAAAGCGGCAACGGGCTGGCGGCGGTCGGGGGCGAGACCCTGAGCGAACTGACCCCGGAGGAGGTGTTCGAGCGGCGGCTGGCGGCGGAGCAACTGGCGTCGGAAGAGGAAACGGCGCTCGAAGCGCTGCATCGCCAGTTGCTGGCGCAACTGGAGGATCCGGCATGAAGATACTGAGCCTGCGGCTGAAAAACCTGAACTCCCTCAAGGGGGAGTGGAAAATCGACTTTACCCGGGAGCCCTTCCGGGACAACGGCCTGTTCGCCATCACCGGGCCCACCGGGGCCGGCAAGACCACCTTGCTGGACGCCATCTGCCTGGCGCTCTACCACCAGACTCCCCGTATGAAGATGGTATCCGCCGGCGGCAACGAGCTGATGACCCGCCATACCGCCGACTGCCTGGCGGAGGTGGAGTTCGAGGTCAAGGGCGACGGCTTTCGCGCCTTCTGGAGCCAGCGCCGGGCCCGGGACAGGAGTGACGGCAAGCTGCAGGCGCCCAGGGTGGAGCTGGCCCGGCTCGACGGTACCATTCTTGCCGACAAGGTCGGCGACAAGCTGAAACTCACCGAACAGCTCACCGGGCTGGACTTCGGCCGTTTCACCAAGTCCATGCTGCTGGCCCAGGGCGGTTTCGCCGCCTTCCTGCACGCGGATGCCAACGAAAGGGCGGAACTGCTGGAGGAACTGACCGGCACCGACATCTACGCCCGCATTTCCCAGCGGGTGTTCGAGCAGACCCGGGAGCACAAGAGCGTCCTGGTGCAGCAGGAGGCGAGGGCCCAGGGCGTGGCGCTGCTGAGCGACGACGAACGACGGGACATCGAGCAGGAGCGGGCCAGGGTCGGTACCGAACTGGCCGGGCAGCAAGAGGGCCTGCAGCAAACCCGGACCGAGCTGCAGCGCCGCCGCCAGTGGGACAGCTGCGAGCAGCAACGGCTGGCCGCGCACCATGAACAGCGGCAGGCGCAGGCGGCACTGGAACAGGCCGCCCCCGAGCGGGTCCGGCTGCGGGCGAGCGAGCCTGCAGCCCGGCTGCAACCCCGGTGGCAACAGCTGCAGCAGGGCCAGGCCCGGCTGCAAACTCTGAGCGCGCAACTGGAGCAGCGACAGGCGGCGCTGGCGGTGCTGACGAAGGAGCGTGAGCAGTGCGGCTGGCAAGGGCTGTCGTTCAGCCGTCAGCATCATCAGGCGCTGCTGCAGCAACAGGGTGAGCAGGAGCAGGAGCGGCAGCGGCTGGCCCGGGCCATGGCTGCCAATCCGGCCGGCGAACGCCTGGGCGAGCAACTGGCGGGCTGGCGCGCCAGCGTGGCGCAGCTCGACACGCTGCAGCAGCAGTACCGGGGGCGGCAGACCCGGCAGCAACACAACGGCGAGCAGCGGCAACAGGCCGAGCGCGACGGGCAGCGCCTAGTGCAACAGCTGACCGAGGCCCGGCAGGCGCAACAGCAGGCGGAGCAGGAATACCGGCAGCAACAGCGGACGCTGGCGCTGCTGCTGGGCGGCGAGGGCGAAAGCGCCATCAAGACCCGCTTGCAGCAATTACGCCGCGAACAACCCCGCTGGGCCGAGCTGCAACAGGGGGCCGACTGGCTGCATCGGCAGCAGGCTGAACGGCTGCAGGAGCAGGACAAACTGGCCCGGCTCGAGCCGGAATGGCAACAGGGGGAACAACAGCTGGCGCAGGTGCGCGAACAGTATCGCCAGCTCAAGGAGCAGGTGCGGGACAAGACGAAACTGCTGGAGCAGGAAGTGCTGATCCGCTCCCTGGAACAGCACCGGGAGCGACTGCGGCCCGGCGAGGCTTGCCCCCTGTGTGGTAGTGGGACTCATCCGGCAATTGAGGCCTACCGTGGCCTGGACGACAGCACCGCCCATGAGCTGACCCGAAAACAGGCCGAGCTGGAGGTGCTGGAGCTGCAGGGACAGACCCTGAGTGGTCAGCAGGCGGAGCGCAAGGCGGCCCAGGAGCAGGCCCGGCAGCGGCTGTACAGCCTTGACGAGGCCATCCGCCGGCAGGCCGCCGAACAGGATGACGGCTTGCAGGCACTGGCGCTCACCGGTGCGGACTGGCGCCAGCAACTGGCCGGGCGAGGCCAGCAGCTGGCGCAACTGGAACAACTCGCCGAACAACTGGAGGCGGCCAACGCCGCTCTCAGCCAGGCCGATCAGGCGCAGCAAGCCGCCCGGGCTCATGCCGCCGGCCTCGAGCACCAGCAGCAACTGCTGGCGCAGCAGCGGCAAAGCCTGCAGCAACAGGCGCGGCAGCTGGATGACGAGGCCCAGGCGGCCCGCCGGCAGATTACCGGGCTGGAGCAGGAACTGAGCGAAGCCCTGGGCGAGCAGGACCAGCCCCGGCCCGACGACTGGAACGCCTGGTTGCAACAACGGGAGCGGCAATGGCGGCAATGGCAGAACTGGCAGCAGGCGGGGCACGGCCTGGAGCGGCAACGGCAGCAGCTGGCCGGCGAGTTGCGCGACGCCGAACGGCACTGGCAGCGCTGGCAACAGGACTGGCAGGCGCTGGGGGGGGCCGAGCGGGAGCCGGTGAGCACCGACGATGCCCTGGCGGCCGCGAGCGAGGCCGAGGTGCGGCTGCAGGCACTGAACGCCGAGCATCACCGCCAGAACGCGGTGCTGGAGCGGGAACAGCAGCAACGGGCGGAGCTGGAATGCGAGCTGGTCGAGGGGGGCCGGCAATGGCAGCAGGCCCTGGCCGACAGCCCCTTCGCCGACGAAGCCGCCTTTATTGCCGCCCGGCTCGATGAGGAGGAGCGTGACCGGTTGCAGGCGCGACTCAAGAGCCTGGAGCAGGGGCTGGAGCGGGCTCTCGCCCGCCTGGAGCAGGCCGAGCAGGCATGGCAGCAACTGGGACCGGCGGCACCCCCGCCGCTGGCAGAGCTGGAGGCCCTGGAGCAGCAACAACAGGAGGCCACCAATGTCCTGCAGCAGCAGCTGGGCCGGCTCGACGGCCGGCTGGAGCACGACGCGGCACAGCGCGTGCAGCAGCAGGCTCTGCTGGACGAGATTGAGCAGGGGCGCCTGCAGTTGCGTCACTGGGAGCAGTTGAATGGCCTGATCGGCTCGGCGGACGGCGCCAAGTACCGTCGCTTCGCCCAGGGCCTGACCCTGGAGCACCTGGTACACCTGGCCAACCGCCGGCTGGCGCGGCTGCACGGCCGCTACCGGCTGGCCCGCAAGGAAGGCGGCGAGTTGGAGCTGGCGGTAATCGATACCTGGCAGGCGGATGTGGCCCGGGATACCCAGACCCTGTCCGGCGGCGAGAGCTTCCTGGTCAGCCTGGCGCTGGCCCTGGCGCTGTCGGATCTGGTCAGCAGCAAGACCCGCATCGACTCCCTCTTCCTCGACGAGGGCTTCGGCACCCTGGATGCCGATACCCTGGAAGTGGCCCTGGACGCCCTGGATGCCCTCAACGCCAGCGGCAAGATGATCGGCATCATCAGCCATATCGAGGCGTTGAAGGAACGGGTGCCGGTGCAGATCCGGCTGAGCAAGAGTCAGGGCCTGGGCCTGAGCCGGCTGGCGCCGGAATTCGCGGTGAAATAAGCTGGCCTTCGATTCAGCGACCGAGCAGAAACTCGGCGTCGATCTCCACCGCCGAATGGCCGGGCAGGGCGCTGACGCCGACGGCGGAGCGGACATGGGCGCCGCGTTCGCCGAAAATCTCGACCAGCAGGTCCGAGGCGCCGTTGGCCACCAACGGCTGGGCGCCGAAGTCGGGCGTACTGCTGACGAACACGGTCAGCCTGACGCAGCGGGCAACCCGGTCCAGTTCGCCGCCGCAGGCTGCCTTCAGTTGGGCCAGCAGGTTCAGGGTGCAGAGGCGGGCGGCGGCCTGTCCTTCTTCGATGGAGAGGGTTCCGCCCACCTGGCCGGCGTAGGCCAGGACGCCGTTGACCCGGCAGGTTTGTCCGCTCAGCAGCAGGCGATCGCCCAGTGGCAGGAAGGCCTGATAATTTCCGGCGGGAGTGCCGGCCTCGGGCAGGGTGATACCCAGTTCGGTGAGCCGGTGTTCTATGGTGTTCATGGGTGTTTTTCTCCGGATGGTGGGGCCGCGCCGGTTCAGCGCAGGCCGTGGTCGATAGGGCGCAGCCCGGTGTCGTCGATGGGAGCGGGATAACCGCCTATCCGGGCCGCCAGCAGCGAGGCCGAACCCATGGCCAGGGTCCAGCCCAGCATGCCGTGGCCCAGGTTCAGGTAGAGGTTGTCGGCCCCGGCCCGGCCGATGATGGGGGCGCTACTGGGGGTGACCGGGCGGAAACCGGTCCAGCGGTCGAGGATGCGCTCGTAGTCGCCGGCCTCGGGGAAGCGCTGCCGGCAGATCCGCAGCAGGTGGGCGATGCGCCGCTCGTCCAGCTCCCGATCGTAACCGACGATATCGGCACAGCCGGCCACCCGCAGCCGGTCGCCGATGCGGGCGAACACCACCTTGTTGTCCACGTCGGTGATACAGACAGCGGGGGCCTGGCCGGTGGCGGGCACCGTGATGCTGTAACCCTTGATCGGATAAATGGGCAGGCTCAGGCCGATGCCTTGGGCCAGCGCCAGGCTGTCGGGGCCGGTGGCCAGCAGGTAGGCGTCGGCGGTGAGGGGACCCTGGCTGGTATCCAGCCCGGTGATGCGGTTTCCTTCTTTACGCAGGTGGTGAACCCGGCAGTGATAACGTTCTTCGAACCCTTGCTGCCGACGCAGTCGGTCCAGCAGGGCGAGGGCGAACTGGCGGCAGTCCCCCACCTCGTCCAGGGGGGAATACACCCCACCGGCCATGGGGCCGGCCAACTGGGCCAGGCCGGGTTCGAGTGCCAGGCATTGCCGCCAGTCCAGTACCCGTTGCGGGCAGCCCCACTCCCCTTTCAACCGGACCCTCGCGGCGGCCTGGTCCAGGTCCTGCTGGCTGCCGTAGAGATGCAGCTTGCCCGAAGGCCGGTGCAGGAACTCGACACCGGCCTCGGCCTGGGTGGCGTGCATCATCTCCCGGGAGTGCAGTGAGAGCCGCAGTATATTGCGGGTGTTGCGTTGCTCCCGGCTCGCCCGGCCCTGCAGCAGGAAGCGACCGCCCCAGTGCAACAGCTGTCTGTCCGCCGACATCCGTACCCGGAAGGCCGGATCCCGGCCCAGCAGTATGCCGGGCATCTTGGCCACCAGGCCCGGCGAGGCCATGGCATCGGTATAGGAATAACTCAGTTGGGCGCCGTTGGCGAAACTGGTGCCCAGGGCGGGCTCCTCGCCCGCGTCCAGCAGCATGACCCGGTAGCCGGCCCGGCTGAGCAGGTAGGCCGAGGTGATGCCGATGATGCCGGCGCCGATGATGGCAATGGAGTCTGTCTTCATGGTAAACCGCGTCCTAGTTGGCCAGGGGGAGGGCAGCCGAGCGGCGGTGGTGTCGGGCCGCCGCCGCGACCAGGGCCTCGAACAACCGTTGCTCCCCCTGGTTGATAAGATATTCCGGATGCCACTGGAAGCCCAGGCAGAAGTGCTGGCCCGGAATTTCGATCGCTTCGATGACCCTGTCGTCGGACACGGCGCTGACGATGATCTCCGCTGGCAGATCCCGTACCGCCTGATGGTGCACACTGTTCACCAGGATCTGTTCCTGCTGAAACAGGCGGGAGATCAGCGTGCCGGGCGTGAGGTTGACGCCGTGTCCGGCCACATGGTGCGGCTGGGGCTGCATATGCTTCAGGCTGTTCTTCACTTCGCTGGGGATATCCTGGATCAGCTTGGCCCCCTTGATCACCGCCAACAGCTGCATGCCGCCGCAGATGCCGATAAGAGGAATATCGCGGGCCAGCGCCCCTTCGATCAGCTTGCGCTCGAACCGGGTGCGGCCCTCCTTGGTCACCAGCTCTCCCTGGCGCGGGACTTCGCCATAGAGTTCGGGAGGGATGTCATACATGCCGCCGCTGATCACCAGGCCATCGACCAGGTCGAGATAGCGCTCCACCGCGTCCTGTTCATGGGGCAGGGCCACCGGGAGTCCTCCCGCCGAGGCGATGGCCGAGCAATAGTTTTCCCGCAGCGCGTACCAGGGTTCCAGGGCATAGCCCGGGGTATGTTCGATATCCAGTGTAATTCCGATGACCGGCGTGGAAGACATGATGTGTACCTCTATGACTGTGATAAATACGTCTGTCAGTTTGATATTGCGTGGTCGGTGGTGATGGCGTGTTCGTCCCTTGATTATCGAGGGGTTATTGCCCCATGGGCTGGTATCCCAGGATCAACTCGGGCAGCAGCAGGGACAGCTCCGGCACAAAGGTGGTCAACAGCAGCACGGGCAGATAGCCGAACAAGATGAACGCCATGGTGTAGCCGATCATCCGGGGCAGGGTGGTGTTGCCGATCAGCCCGGAGAAATAGAGGATGGGCGCCGTGGGCGGGGTGATCAGCCCCATCCCCAGGTTGACGCCGACAATGGCGCCGAAGTGCACCGGGTCTATGCCCAGGCTGACGGCAACCGGCAGCAGCATGGGAGATGCCAGCAGGACCCCGCTGATATCGTCCAGGAACATGCCGATCAGCAGCAGGAACAGGTTGATGAGCAACAACAGCAATATCTTGTTGTCGCTGAGTCCCAGAATGGACTCCATCACGGTTTGCGGTACGTTGCCCATGGTCCAGACCCGCGCCAGCATCGACGAGAAGAACACCAGTACCATCAATACTGCCGCTATCTGTCCGGTCTTCCAGGCCACATCGGTTAAGGAGCGGAAGCTCAGGCCCCGATAGATGAACACGGCGACCGGGATGGCGTAAATCACGGCAATGGCGGCGGCTTCGGTGGGGGTGGTGATGCCGCCATAAATGCAGCCCAGAATGACGATCGGCATGGCCAGCCCGAAGGCGGCGCGCTTGGTCTTGAGCCAGACGTCGGTGCCCGTATCCCGCAGCGAACGGCGAGGGGGCTCGACCACCTTCATGTTACGGGTCAGGAACAGATTCAGCAGGGTGAAACTGCCGATCAGCAGCAGGGCCGGCAGCACCGGTGCCAGGAACATGGCGGTGATCGAGGTGTTGGTGACCCAGCCGTAGAGGATCATCGAGGAGCTGGGCGGGATCAGCAGGGCCAGCACGGAAGAGGCCGCCACCAGGGTGGTGGCGTAGCCCCGATCATAACCGCGCTCGACCATCTTGGGGATCATGATGGAGCCGATAGAGGCGACCGCCGCGGTGGACATGCCGGAAATGGCGCCAAAGATGGCGGTGGAAAACACCACTACTATGCCGAGTCCGCCCTTGACCCGGGCGATCAGGCTTTCGGCCAGGTCGATGAGGCGACCGGCGATCCCGCCCTGGGTCATCAGTCCACCGGCGAAGATATAGAGCGGTATGGCCAGCAGGATCAGCGATGACAGCTTGCTAAAGCCGGATGACACCAGGAAGTTGGAGTTGTGAAAATCTCCCGTTGCAAACAGGAACAGGGCGGCGGCCGCAAAACACAAGGGGGCGGGCACGCCCAGCAGCAGCAGGGTGACGAGGATGATGGCATCAATCAGGATGTCGATATTCATCAAGACTTTCCTTCTGTCTTGTGAGCGGTGTCGTTGTCGTCGATCGTCGCCAGGGAATGATAAGGGCGGCCCGTGGCCAGGCAATGGAGCCTGCCGGCCAGCTCGATAAGGGTGTAAAAAAACATGAGCCCCGTTCCCGCCAGCATGGCGGCATGCACGTAGTAGAGCGGTATTCTCAGCTCCGGTGATTTGGGTGCCCGTGCCAGGCTCCACTGGAAATAGCCGAGGCAAATCCAGAAAATCCAGACGATGATGGCCAGTGAAATCAGCGACACCAGGACATGAAGTGCCGCCCTGGCCGAAGGGGAGGAAAAGGCAATATCCATGACGCCGGCCGAGATATGGTTGCCACGATAAACACCATAGCCGGAGCCGATGAAATAGAGCCAGACCGCCAGGTAGACCGCGATCTCTTCGACACCGTAAAGCGGCAGATCCAGAAAATAGCGAATAAATACCTGAATAAAGATCAGGACGGAAAAGGCGATGGTGGTCAGTCCCATCACCAGGCGCTGCAGCCACAACAGCTTGTTATGCAGCAGGGATAAAACGGTCGTGTCCATGACGATCCCCTGTGTTGGGGCCCTCCCGGCCGCCGAGGGGCGGGGAAGGGCAGGGAGAACGGTTTCATGCCGGAGTGGGCATGGCGATGGTGCCGGTGGGCCGGGATGGCCCCACTCAGGTGGGGCCCTGTCACCGGATGCCGGTCTCTGGCCGGAGGGACTACCTGATACCCAGGCTGAGCTTCAGGCGGGCCATGTTAATGGCCCCGATCTCGCTTTCTATCCTGGGCCACACCTCGGCACGCACCACCTGGGCGACGGACTCGAGTTCGGCCTTGTCCAGCACCACCACCTCTATGTCCTTGTCACGCATCTGTTGCAGGAATTTTTCATGCTCCTGCTCGGCGGCCGCGAAGCGTTCGGTGGACAATTCGGTCGCGGCCCGGCTGATGGCTCTTTGCTGCTCCCTGGAGAGGCTGTCGAAGCGGCTCTTGTTCACCGCGAGGAAAGACACTTCGAAATGATCGTTGTTCTGCACCCACATCTTGGCGATGTCGGCGAAATTGTTCATGACCAGCTCGGGTGTCGCCCCGATGGCGCCGTCCACCACCCCGGTCTGCATGGCGGTATAAAGATCCGACCAGGGGATGGGGGCGGTCTGATAGCCCAGGCGCTTGAGCAGCTCCTGGTGGGTGGTGCCGCCCGGCCAGACCCGGATCTTGAGGCCCTGGCTGGCGTTCGGATCCCGGGGGGCGGGGGCCGGCCTGGTATAGACGATGCCGCCCATGCCGGACACGAAGGCGCCCAGTATCTTGATATCCTGCTCGGCCAGGGCCTCGTTGATGATTTCATGGACGACCCCGCCTTCCGAGAAGGCGTCCCGGCCGGATTCGAAGTCGAGCGCCGCATAGGGGAACCATTGCAGGGAGAGCACTTCGTTGAAGCTGTTGGACAGGGGTTGCAGGGCGAGATCGATGGTGCCTTCCATCACCTGTTCATGCACCTCGACCCAGTCGCCGAGCTGGCTGGAGGGATAGACCTTGATGTCGATGCTGTCCTGGCTGTACTGCCTGACCCGCTCCGAGAAGGCGTTGGCGAACGCCACCACGGTGGAGGTGGGGGGCTCAATGGCCGACAGCCGCAGGGTCTCGGCGGAGAGGGCGGTAAGGGGGCTCAGCGCCAAGGCACTGGCCAGGGCGACAGCGGAAAAGGTGGGGATGCGATGTAAGCGTTTCATGGCCGACTTCCTTGTGGTTGGGACGGAGGAGATGGCGCCTCGGGGGCGCCTCCTGGGTATCCATTAGAGCAGGGGCTGTCGTGGGCGAGCAGTTCGCAGCCGGCACAGTCCAGCGCACCGGGTGCGTCACCCCTGGCGCAATCTGTGCGCCCTGTCAGAAAGGCGTCACCCAGAGCCATCGGCAAATGGCATGGCGGCGGCACCGGTGGCACAATTGGCCACTGCCATGGCGCTGTAACCGGCCGGGCAAGACCTTCGACGCAAGATTGAGCAAGGGGAAGTGGAGAATGGACTCAGCAGCGGCAGATCCCGCTAAAACCGGTGTGCGGAAAGGCGGGCGGAACCCTGGCCGCCGCGCCCCGGGGCGAAGCATGATGCCTTTGGGATGGACGGCATGAGCCGGGTGGATTTTACAGACAACCTGAAGCTGCTCTGCGGCCACTATCCGTCGCTGGCCCAGGTGTGCAAGAAAATGGGCATCAACCGGACCCAGTTCAATAAATATCTGAGCGGCAAGGTCAGCCCGTCCAAGGCCAACCTGCGCCTGATCTGCGACTTTTTCGGGGTGGAAGAGTTCGAGATCCTGATGCCCCATGAGCAGTTCACCAAGCAGGTGATCGCGGCCCGTTCCGAGATCGCTCCCCAGGACGGTTACCTCAGGAAAATGGCCGAGTTGCGCGGCCGGTCCCGGCCAAGCCTGGAGCGCTACCTGGGCTGGTATCACGAATACTACTACTCCCTGGGCTATCCGGGGCGGATTTTCCGCTCGCTGGTGCAGGTCAGCACCAGCAAGCAGGGCATTGCCTACGCCCGGTACGAGCGGCTGATCGGCGCCGCGGCGCGCGGCGAAAAGGTGACCCATTGCCGTTACCATGGCATCGCCGTCAACCTGTGCGATCGCATCTTCCTGATGGATTACGAGGCGCTGACGGAAAACGAAATCACCCAGACGGTGCTGTTTCCCTCCTACAAGAGCCAGCTCAAGCACCTGCTCGGCGTGAAAATCGGCGTCTCGTCCAAGAGCCATCGCACCCCGGCCTGTACCCGGGTGCTCTATGACTATCTGGGTGAAACCGTCGACTTCAAGAAACAGTTCAGGGGGTGTGGCCTGTATGAAGAAGCAGAAGTCGACGGACGTATCAGAGCGGCCATCGACAACCGCAGAGGCGTAGACGAGTCGTTGTTTCTCGCCATCGGCGAGTAGCTCCCTTGGCGGCGTTGTTGGTGACATAAAAAAGCCGGGGCAAGGCCCCGGTTGGAAACGTGAACTTCACTCAAGGTCTTTCAGGAGATCTTCATCAGCGCCGGTATGCCGGGCAGCATGCCCACCATGGCCATGATCACCAGCAGCACCGCGAAGGTGATGCCGGGGATCACCCAGCGGTCCATCAGGCGCAGCTTCTTGCCGCGTTCCTTGTCACCGATAAGACCCAGGTTGTCGAGCAGCATGGTCAGCGACCAGCCGAACACCGGGTTGACGAAGGCGGAGGCGAACACCACTATGCCGGCGGACTGGCTGCTGGTGGTGTTGCGGGTCATCTGCATGCCGGCTTCCAGCAGGGGCATGAAAACGCCGACGATCAGCGCCACCCGCAGCACCGGATCCCACACCGCCAGATCCATGGGGTAGCCCCAGAGGGCGGCGATGACGCAGAACAGGCCGGTAAGCACGGCGCCGGCGGGGATGGGACGCTTGGCGATGGCGGCGGGGATCATGTAGGTACCCCAGGAGGAGGCCAGGTTGCCGCCGCCGAGCACGCTGCCCACCGCCTGACGTACCGAGGCCACGCCCATGGTGTCGTCCACATTCATCAGCACCTTGTCGGCCTTCTTCGGGTAGTTCAGCTCCTGAAACACCCGGTGGCCCATAAAGTCGGGTGACCACATGGCCACCGCCAGCACCGCGAAGGGGATCACGCTCACAAAGTGGTGCAGTTCGGGCCAGCCCATTTGCCAGCCGGTGGTTTCTCCCCACCAGTAGCCCGGGCTCAGGTGAGGGATGCCCGGCTCGGTCACGAACTCGAAGGGCGCGCCCAGGACGATGGCAATGACAAAGGCGATACCGGAGCCGAGCGGGATCGACAGCCAGCGCATTTCCAGCCGGGCCAGCAGGGCGTACATGATGATGGTGGAGAGGATCACCGCGAAGGCCACATAGCCCATGTCGATACCGGTGGCCCAGGCGTTGAGCGCCTTGACCTGGCTGAGCAGGCCCATGGCGCCCAGGTAGATCAGCAGGCCGCCGCGCACCCCGTCGCTGGTGAGCGCCATCAGTTTGCTGCCGCCCTTGCTGACGCTGAGCAGCAGGCCGAACATGCCCACCATCAGCCCCAGCGCCAGCGGGTGGCCGCCGGAGGCGACGATCAGCGGGATCAGCGGGATCATGGGGCCGTGGGTACCGGCCAGGTTGGCGTTGGGGTTGATCAACCCAGAGAACAGGATCACGAACAGCAGGGCGGCGATCAGCATCTCGAAGCGGACGTTCTCCACCACGAACTCGTTGCTAAGGCCGAGCGGGCCGGCGAAGGCGGCCACCACGGCGGCCACCATCACTATCTTGCCGATGGTGGCGGCCAGGGCCGGCACCAGATCTTCCAGTTCGAAGCGGTAGTCCCGGAACGGCAGGTTGATGCGCCAGCGGCGGGGCGACATGATCGACAGCTCGTGCTCCAGGTAGGCGGCGCGGCTGTCGAAGGAGCGCCGGGGCTTGCGCTGCGAACGGTAGGTCTGGAAAGGAGCCTCAGACATGGTCATCTCCTCGATGGATTATTATCGTCTCTGGTCAAGCTGAGGCCATCTTAGGGATTGTTAAAAAATACGGCCATTGGACATAAGTCTTACTACATGGCGTTAACAAGGTGCGGGGTCAGCCCCGCGGCTCGTCCAGCACGGTATCGATGAAGTTTTGCAGGGCCGGCGACGGGTTGTGGCGGCTCCAGGCCACATGGATCGACATATCGCATTCCCGCAGCTCGTCCATGTCGATAAAGTGCACCCCGGGCGGCGAGCTCCAGCGGCAGTCGCCGGGCACGATGGAGATGCCGAGGCCGGCGGCGACCAGGCTGAGGATGGTGATGTTGTCGGCGCCCTGCTGCACCACCCTGGGCACCAGACCGAGGCGGGTGAAGTAGGCGCTCAGCCGATCGTAGTAGTGGGGGGAGGTATGGCGGGGGCCCCAGACGAAGTCGAGCTCGTTCAGCGCCCGCACCCGGGCGGGCGGCGAGGCCACCAGCGGGGAGCCGGCGGGCACCGCCAGCACCAGGTGATCCCGGTGGAACAGGCGGCTGTGCAGGTGGTCGGGTACCCGCTCTTCCAGGTACAGGAAACCCGCGTCTATGGTGCCGTCCTTCAGCTTTTCGCTTTGCGGCCCCGAGAGCAGCGGATAGACCTCCAGCGCCACCTGCGGATAGCGATCCCGGAACCGGGCCAGCACCCGCCGGATATCCGGCACCCACAGGTGGGACACCGTCACCCCCAGGGTGACCTTGCCGGTCAGGCCCTGGCCCAGGGCGCGGATGCGCGCCATCACCCGCACCCGTTCTTCCAGCATCTTCCTGGCATCCTCGTACAGCGCCCGGCCGGTGACCGTCAGCGTCATGCCCCGGGTATGGCGCTCGAACAGGCTGACCTGCAGCGCATCCTCCAGGGTGTGGAGCTGGCGGGTCAAGGCCGGCTGGGCGATATGCACCTTGCGGCTGGCCGCCGACAGGGAGCCTTCCTCCACGATGGCGACAAAATAGCGTAACTGGCGAAAATCCATAGCGGGGCTCCGGTGATCCTGTCCGGTATCGCCATACCGAAATGATATGAAGGATATAGATATTTACTATTTTTTATATTGCCGGAACAAGTCCTATCTTGATCGTCAGGCCATCACCACGCCGGTGGAGGCAAGGAAAGACAATGCGAAGGAGATGCTTGATGAATACCAACCGCTGGATAGGACTGCACTTCGTGCTCTGCACCCTGGCCATGATCTGGCCCGGGGCCCTGATCGCCAACCGGGTGGAGCCGATGATACTGGGCCTGCCGTTCCTGTTCTTCTGGTACATCCTGTGGATGTTCCTGCTGTTCGCCGGCCTGCTGGCCGCCTTCATCAAACAGTATGGAGGCCAGCGCCATGTCTGATGCGGCTATCGTTACCGGAATCACCCTGTCCTACCTGCTGCTGGTGCTGTGGGTGGGGGTGCGCGCCCGCGGCAAGGGCACCGGCTCCAGCCTGGAGCAGTACGTGGCCGGCGGCCGCCATGTGGGGGTGCTGATCCTGTTCTTTATCCTGGGGGCGGAAATCTTCTCCGCCTTTGCCTTTCTCGGCACCCCGGGCTGGGCCTACCAGCACGGCGCCCCCGCCCTCTACATCCTGGCTTACCTGAGTCTTATCCCCATCATCATCTGGGTGATGGGGCCGCGGGTGCGCGAGCTGGGCAAGGCCCACGGCTACCTGACCCAGGCCGACATGATTGCCCACCACTACCGCAGCCCGGGCCTGGGCGCCTTCGCCGGCATCATCAGCGTGGTGGCGCTGATCCCTTACCTGGCCATCCAGATCGCCGGCGCCGGCCTGCTGTTCCAGGCAGCCACCGGTGGCCTGGTGCCCTTTTGGCTGGGGGCGCTGCTCGCCTTCCTGGTGGTGGCGGCTTATGTGTACAGCAGCGGCCTGGGCGGCATCGGCTGGACCAACCTGCTGCAGGGGGTGATGATGGTGGGTATTGCCTGGTTCCTCGGCTGGGCGGTCACCGATCGCCTGTTCGGCGGCGTGGGGCCCATGTTCGAACAGATCCAGCTGCAGATGCCCGAATACCTGGTGATGCCGGGTGCCACCGGGGTCATGGGCTGGGGCGCCTTCAGCACCGCCATCCTGGTCAGCGCCTTCGGCGGCGCCATGTGGCCGCACCTGTTCATGAAGTTCTACACTGCCGAAAACGACCGCACCCTGCGCCAGGTGGCCGTCTTTTATCCGCTGTTCGCCTACCTGCTGGTGCCGCTGCTGCTGATCGGCTTCGCCGGCATCCTCACCTTCGCCGACCAGCCCCTGGCCCGGCCCGACGAGGTGCTGCTCAAGCTGGTGATGGAAGTGGCCGGCTTCTCGCCCTGGGTGACCGGTATCATGCTGTCCGGTGCCCTGGCGGCGGCCATGTCCACCGGCGCCAACCTGGCCCATACCGCCGCCACCATAGCGGTGCGCGACATCCTCTGCATCTCGGTGATGCGCAAGGCGTCCGAACAGGCTGTGGTGCGGGCCATCCAGCTGGGGGTGCTGGTGGTGTCGCTGCTGGGCTACCTGTTCGCGCTCTACAACCCGGCGTCGCTGGTGGCGGTGCTGCTGGGCGCCTTCGGTATCATAGTGCAGCTGATGCCCATGGTGATCGGCGCCCTCTTCCTGCCCGCCCTCACCAAACAGGCGGTGATCGCCGGCACCGTGCTGGGCGGCGGCCTGACCCTGTTGTACCAGTTCTATCTG
Source organism: Zobellella endophytica (assembly GCF_003012775.1). Taxonomy (GTDB): domain Bacteria; phylum Pseudomonadota; class Gammaproteobacteria; order Enterobacterales; family Aeromonadaceae; genus Oceanimonas; species Oceanimonas endophytica. Next base: position 40,923 of record NZ_PXYG01000008.1, read on the forward strand.
CCGTCGCCGATGCAGTTCCATCCCGGCTTCTGGGGCTTTTTGCTCAACCTGCTGGTGGTGGCCCTGTGGCAATGGCTGTTCAATAACAAGACCGACGCCGTGGCGTCCAAGGTATAAGGTAACCCCATGCAGATACATGATTTAATCAAGGGCGCCCTGGCGCGTGTCTACGACGATATCGACCAGCTCTACCAGGACCTGCACCGGCATCCGGAGCTGCCGTTCGAAGAGGTGGAAACCAGCCGCAAGCTGGCCGCCCGGCTGGACGCCATCGGCTACCGGGTGACCACCGGCCTCGGCAAGACCGGGGTGGTGGGCCTGCTGCAAAACGGCGAGGGGCCCTGCGTGATGCTGCGCGGCGACATGGACGCCCTGCCCATCCGCGAGCGGACCGGCCTCGATTACGCCAGCTGCCGCCACGGCGGGGAGGGGCCGGCGGTGATGCACGCCTGCGGCCACGATCTGCACGCCAGCTGCCTGACCGGCGCCGCCGCCGTGCTGTATGCCCTGCGCGAGCACTGGCGGGGCACCCTGATGATAGTGCACCAGCCAGCGGAGGAGGTGTTCGGCGGCGCCCGGGCCATGCTCAACGACGGCCTCTATGAGAGCATCGCCCGGCCCGACGTCATCCTGGGCCAGCACAACATGCCGGCGCTGGCCGGCATGGTGGGCCACATCGCCGGCCGGGCCATGGCCGCGGCCACCACCCTGGGGGTGATCATCCACGGCAACGGCGGCCACGGCTCCATGCCGGCCCAGGCGGTGGATCCGGTGGTGATCGCCGCCCACGCCGTGGTGCGGCTGCAGACCATCGTCTCCCGGGAAGTGGAGCCCAGCGAGCAGGTGGTGGTGACGGTGGGCAAGCTGCAGGCGGGCACCCAGGGCAACATCATCCCCCACAGCGCCGAGCTGGAGATCAACGTGCGCTGCTTCAGCGATGCGCTGCTGCAACAGGTGCTGGATGCTATCCGGCGTATCATCGACGCCGAGTGCCTGGCGGGCTGCTCGCCGAAGCCGGCGGAATACCGGGTGCTGAGCGAAACCATCACCCTGGACAACGACGCCGCCACCGTGGAACGGCTGCGCCGGGCCCACGGCGACTACTTCAGCGAGCCGCAGCTGTTCGAGATGGGCCGGCTCGGCGGCAGTGAGGACTTCCCCTACTTCGGCAACGCCGCCGCCGGCGGCTTCGAGGGCGGGGACATCCCCTACGCCTACTGGTTTATCGGCGCCGCCACCGAGGAAAGCTGGGCCGGTACCCGCGGCGAGCGGACCTATGATCGTATGCGCCAGCTGCCCATGCCCCACTCGCCCTACTACGCGCCCGACCGCAAGCCCTCCCTGGAAACCGGCATCGCCGCCATGGTCACCGGCGCCCTGGCGTTTCTGGAGTAAGGGCTATTTTCCCTGCTTTCTCCGTTCGGTGATGGTGGCGCCGCCCACGCCGTAGTTGTCGGTGTCGACTTCGTCGATCACCACTACGGTGGTGCCGGGGCCGCGGCCCACTACCTGCACCAGCAGGTCGGTGACGCCGGTGATCAGTTCGGCCTTCTGCTCCCGGGTGATGGGGTCCTGTTCCCGGGTGAGCTTGATATTGACGTAGGGCATGAGGGTTCTCCTTGGGTGGTTGACAAAGGGTGTCGGTAGCGGCCCCAGAGCAGGGCCAGGGCGCCGAGCAGCACCACCAGGCCGCCGCCGAGCAGGGCCTGGTCGTAATTGTATTGGCGGCTGAGGCTCAGCCCCGCCAGCACCGGGCCGATGATCTGGCCCAGGCCGAAGGCGGCGGTGAGCCCGGCCAGGGTGGCCTGGACCCGGGAAGGGGCCAGCCGGCGGCCGAGGGAAAGGGCGAGGGCGGTGATGCCCATAAAGGTGCCGCCGAACAGCAGGGCGCCGAGCAGGGCCCCGGCCGGGCCCGGCCAGAGTAGCGGCAGCACTATGCCCAGGGCCTGCGTCAGGTGGGCGGCGATCAGGGTGCCAAGCAGGCCGAGGCGGTTGCCCAGCCACAGCCAGAGGCCGCAGGAGGGGATGGCCGCCAGCCCCACCAGCAGCCAGCTCAGGTGGCCGAGCCCGGCCAGCGCCGGTTGCTGGTGCAGCATGGCCACCATAAAGGTGCCGGTGATGATGTAGCCCAGCCCCTCGCAGAAATAGGCCAGCAGCAGCCAGCGCAGCAGGCCACGGCGGACAGGGGGCTGCCCGGCCATCGACGCGGCCGGTACCGGCGCACTCGTCCCGGGCAGGCCGAACCAGGGCAGCAATGCCAGCAGTCCGCCCAGCGCCGCCAGGCCCAGCCAGCCGCCCCGCCAGCCGGCCAGGCCGTCCAGCCAGGGCACCGCCAGGGCGCTGAGGGCGATGCCCAGCCCCACGCCGCTGTACAGCCAGCCACTCCCGGCCGCCTGGCCCCGGCGGCCCAGCTCTTCCAGCACCAGTCCCGAGGCCAGCACGAAGGCGGCGGCGCTGCTCCAGCCGGCCAGCAGGCGCCACAGCAGCCAGAGCCAGGGGGCGCTGGTCAGGCCCATGGCGGCCACGCAGGCCAGGTTCAGCAGCAACTGGCGGCGCAGGCGCGGCAGCGGGTTGTTGCCGGGGCGGGTGCAGGCCAGCCAGAGGGCACCGAGCAGGTAGCCCAGGTAGTTGGCCGATGCCAGCCAGCCGGCCAGCAGGTCCGACAGGGGCTGATCGGCCTGCATCAGCGGCAGCAGCGGGGTATAGGCGAAACGGCCTATGCCCATGACGATGGCCAGCAGGGTGATGCCGGCGGCCAGGCTCAGGCGCCAGGAGGCGTGGGATGTCACTGGGGATCCTCGTTCTCGTTCCTGCCCCATGATTGCCCTTGCGTCTCATCCAGTCTAATGATTAGTTATGATGCATCTTTCATAAAAAGTGATGGCTAAGGCGATGGCGATGGATTTGCATGAACTCAGGGTGTTCCTGGCGGTGTGGGAGCAGGGTGGGGTCACGGCGGCGGCCCGCCAGTTGCACTGTGTGCAGTCGAACGTGACCGCCCGGCTGCAGGCGCTGGAAAGCAGCCTGGGTACGCCGCTGTTCTACCGCCGGGCCCGGGGCATGGTGCCGACGCCGGCGGCGGAAAAGCTGCAGGGCTATGCCCGGCGCATGCTGCACCTGGCGGAACTGGCGCGGCAGTCGGTGCAGCCGAGGGCGCAGCCGGAAGGCAGCCTGGTGCTGGGCTCGATGGAAACCACGGCGGCCATCCGCCTGCCGCCGGCGCTGGCGGACTTTCACCGGGCCCACCCCGGAGTGGAGATCCAACTGCACACCGGAACCAGCGCCGAGCTGCGCCGGGGCGTGCTGGAATACCGGCTGGAAGGGGCCCTGGTGGGGGGCGAGGTGGATCACCCGGATCTGGAGCAGCAGGTGGTATTTGCCGAGGAGATGGTGCTGGTGGCGCCGGCAGGCTGTTCCGGGCTGGAGGACGAGGGTGTCCGCGCCCTGCTCGGTTTCCGCCAGGGCTGCTCCTACCAGGCCCTGCTCGACGCTTGGCTGAAAGAGCTGGGGCGGCCGCCGCTCAGACTGATGGAGTTCGGCTCGCTCGAGGCCATCCTCGGCTGCGTGGCCGCCGGCATGGGGGTGAGCCTGATGCCCAGGGCGGTGGTGGAACACCGGGACTATGGCCGGGGGCTGCGGCGATTGCCGGTGCCGGAGCGCCTGGCCCGGGTCAATACCTGTTTTATCCGCCGCCGGGACATGCCGCCCAGCGCGGCGCTGCAGGATCTGCTGGCGCGGCTCGGTGGTGTGGCATAACGAGAGTCGGCACCGGGGCACCATACACAGACCGGGCCTGAAAGCATGAAACCCGCCGTTTCAGCGGGTTTCATGTCGATCAAACGGAAACGGCGGCCCGTCACCGCCGAACGGTACGGCGGCGTGCATGGCGCCATCAGGTCCTGAAGCTCGACACCAGTTGCGTCAGCTGGCGGCTGAGGCCGGTCTGCTCGCCGTAGGCGCCTTCGACTTCGGTGGACATTTCCTGCAGCCGGTTGGCCGACTCGCTGATCGCCAGTATGTTCCGGTTGATGTCCTCGGTCACCAGTTGCTGCTCTTCGGCGGCGCTGGCGATCTGGGTCGTCATGTCCCGGATCTGCTCGACCGACGCCTCTATGGCTTCGAACGCCTGCCTCGTTTCATCGGACAGGGCGATGGCGGCGTCGGACTCTTTCAGGCTGTGCTCCATGGTCACGGATACGGTCCGGGTACGGCTGACCAGCAGGCCGAGGATGTTGTTGATCTCCTCGGTCGACTGTTGGGTGCGGTTGGCCAGGGTCCGGACTTCGTCGGCGACCACCGCGAAGCCGCGGCCCTGCTCTCCGGCACGGGCGGCCTCTATGGCGGCATTCAGGGCCAGCAGGTTGGTCTGGCCGGCGATATCCTGAATGGTGGAGATGATATCGTTGATGCTCCCGGTCTCCTTCTCCAGCTCAAGGATGACGGCGTTCGCCTGGCGGATACTGTCGCCCAGCCGGCCGACGCCGGTGGCGCTGCGGTCGATGATCTCCTTGCCGTCGCGGGTCGCGTTGAGGCTCCGATTAGACACATCGGCGGTGTCGTTGCAGTTGCGGGCGACTTCGTTGGCGGTCGAGGCCATTTCGGTCACGGCGGTGGCGATCTGCTCCAGGGAGTCGCGCTGGTGCCCGATCGCACCGGCCATCTGGCTGGCGCTGGCATTGGTGCGCGCCGAAACCCTGTCCATGCTGGTCGAGGTTTCCTTGATGGCGCTCACCAGGCGCTGGGTCGATGCCACGAATTGGTTGAACCAGCGCGCCAGCTCGCCGGTTTCATCCCGGCTGTCGACATCGAGCCGGGTGGTGAGGTCGCCTTCGCCCTCGGCGATGGTTTTCAAACGGCCCTTGACTGCGTTGATCGGATTGACGATACGGCCGGCGATCACCAGTCCCAGCAGGCCGAACAGCAGCACTAGCACCAGGCTGACGATCAGGGTAGTGCGCGTCAGCTGCTGCGCCTCGGCGTACACTTCGTCGCGCTGCATAAAACCGACGAACTTCCAGCCCAGCCCGGGCGATTGGTAGACATTGGCCATGTAGTCGACTCCGTCGATGGTGATGTCGAGCAGGCCGGCTTGCTGGGCCCCGAGCGCCTTGAAGTTTCCGAGTTCGGCCAGGGGCTTGAAGTTGTTGGCGGGATTGCCGCCATCGACCAGCACATTGCCGTTGCCCTCGACGATCATGATAAAGCCGGTCTCCCCGAACCGGATCTGCTGCACCATGTCGGTGAGCGCCTTGAGCGAGACGTCGACCGCCACCACGCCTTCGAATTCGCCGCGTTCGTCCTGGAAGCCTTTCAGCAGGGAGACATAGACCGAATCGTCGCCTTCCCAGTAATAGCCGTCGCGCCGTACCAGCTGGTAGTTGCCGTCGCGACCCAGGTCGAACCAGGGGCGCTTGCGCGGATCCCAGTTGCCGTAGTTGTCGCTGCCGGGCCATTCCAGATAGCCGCCGTGCCGGTCGCCCATATAGACGTACCCCAGGGTCGAGTTGTTGTTGCCGATGGCGCTGAACAGTTCGAACAGCCGCTGCTCGCGGCCGCCGTTGGCCATGGCAACCTCGGCGGGCTTGCGGCCCTCGTCGAAATAGGTGCTGATGGCGCCTTCGCGGGTCTGGCTCAGGATCGGATAGTCCGCCATCATCGACACCACGTGGCCCATGGTGTCGAAGAAGTTGCCGAAGGCCTGATCGACGATGGCGATGTCGAGGCTGCTGGCCTCGGCGAAGCGTTGCTTGGCGTCCTGGTTGACGTTGCGCAGGGTCAGCGCCACGACCACGATCACCGGCAACAGGGTGGTGCAGAGAAAAGCCGCGAGCAGTTTGGTTTTAATGCTGGTCATTGAATCGAACTCCGTAAGGTAGAGCGGCGGAGCGAGGATGATAGGGACAGCCTGGGCGACGAGCCCGGCAATGGGCCGCTGCTTGATTTGGCGGAGCCGTTCATATTCATTTCTCCCTGTGAATGATTCACTGCGCTATTGAATAAGGGGTCCTTGCCTTGTGCCGTTCCATCGGCGAGGTTACTGCGGTGACGAGTGTTGCTCGAGGCCGAAAATATGTTGCTTCACCACGGATTTACAACAAGCCCCATCCGCAGATGATCGTCGATGGACAACCCTGCCGGACGCTTCCAGTATGCCTCCGGTGTGAACGAGCCCTCGTCTTCGGGGGAGATCCCCGCTTTGTCCTTAAATTCCGCATCCTAGAGCAGGTTGGCTCCGGGCAGTTGCTTGAAAACGACATGGACGTGTCTGCCAGCCCCGCCTTGGTCAAGGAATAGGCGGAGTCAGGGCAGGTCGCGCAGGTTGACCCCTTTAGCGCCCCGTGCAGTTTAAAACCTGACCAAGCGGCCGATTGTCTGTCGCCTTTTCTCTGCGTCAAACCAGGTTGCGGACTGGTGATCAGAGCCGGTTTCCAAACCATAGGCAAAAACCGCGCCGATAACATGGGCAGGACTCACAACAGCCCAAGCGGAACGGGAAGGAGACAGAAAGCGGATGAAGCCGCCCCCGCCCTGTGCCAGTATCGGAATCTGCTTTCACGACAATGGATTATCAGAAGGGGGATCAAGGTGATAACAGTACACCACCTGAACAACTCCCGTTCCCAGCGCATTCTCTGGCTGCTGGAGGAACTGGGACTGGAGTACCGGGTTCAGCATCATGAGCGGGACCAAAAAACCCAACTGGCACCCGAGAGCCTGAAGCGGGTCCATCCGTTGGGCAAGGCGCCGGTGCTTACCGACGGCGAGCTTACCCTGGCCGAGTCCGGCGCCATCGTCGACTACCTGGCCCGGACCTACGGCCGGGAGGCCCTGCTGCCGGCGACGGACTCCCCCGCCTGGTGGGACTATGTGTACTGGCTGCATTACGCCGAGGGCTCGCTGATGCCACCGCTGCTGATGCGCTACGTGTTCGACAAGGTCAAGGCGGCGCCGGTGCCTTTCTTCGTCCGCCCCGTGGTCAACAAGATAGTGGCGGAAGTGGACAAGGCCTTCCTGCGGCAGCAGATCAAGATCCATCTCGATTTTGTGGAAGATCACCTGTCCTGCCACGACTGGCTGGTGGGCGGGCGTTTCGGCGCCGCCGACATCCAGGTGAGCTTTCCGCTGGAGGCGGCGCTGAGCCGGACCGGCATGGGCGGGCATTATCCCCGTATCCGGGACTATGTGGCGCAGTTGCAGGCCAGGCCCGCCTACCTGCGCGCGCTCAAGGCCGGCGGGCCCTATGCCTATGGCCCGGCGGCGACGGACTGAGCCCGAAAGGGCCCCGGCCCTTGACGGCGGACGCCATATCCTTAGCCTTGTGCGCGGACGCCGGTCCGGGCCGGCACGATAGAACCATCAACGGGAGTCACTTATGCAGGCAGAAGTCATGAACTGGCTGGAGGCCTATCAACTGGAATTTTCCGATCTGATTGCCTTGCTGCTGGTGCTGGGCTTTATCCTGGTCACCTCGGTCGTCATCCACCTGCTGCTGCACCGGCTGGTACTGGGGGCGGTGGAGAAGCTGGCCCGGCGCTCCCGCCACTGGTGGAAGCGGGCGCTGTTCGACAGCAAGCTGTTCAACCGCCTGGCCTTCACCCTGCAGGGGGTGATCATCTACCTGCAGGCCGGGCTCTGGCTGAGCGGTGGCCTTACCCTGGCGGTGATCCAGACCATCGCCCACCTGTGGATACTGCTGTTCGGCCTGCTGTCGTTGTTTTCCCTGCTCGACGCGCTGCTGGACATCTCGGTCCAGTCGCGCACCGCGCGCAAGCTGCCGCTGCGCGGCATCTTCCAGGGCGTAAAGCTGGTAGGTGCGCTCCTTATCGGCATCCTGATGGTGTCGCTGCTGATCGGCAAGTCGCCGGTGATCCTGTTCAGCGGCCTGGGCGCCATGACCGCCGTGACCATGCTGGTATTCAAGGACCCCATACTGGGGCTGGTGGCCGGCATCCAGCTGTCCGCCAACAGCATGCTGTCGGTGGGAGACTGGCTGGAAATGCCCAGGTACGGGGCCGACGGCGAGGTGATCGACATCGGCCTGACCACGGTCAAGGTGCGCAACTGGGACAACACCATCACCACCATTCCCACCTATGCGCTGATCTCCGACTCCTTCAAGAACTGGCGCGGCATGAGCGAATCCGGCGGCCGGCGGATCAAGCGCAGCCTGCACCTGGATGCCAGCAGCGTGCATTTCCTGGATGAGGCCGAACTGAAGCGGCTGTGCCGGGCACAGCTGCTGGCGCCCTACCTGGACGGCAAGGTGCAGGAACTGGGCCGCTACAACAGCGAGCAGCAGGCGGACCTGTCGTCCCTGGTCAACGGCCGCCGGCTCACCAACCTGGGCACCTTTCGTGCCTACCTGGCCGCCTACCTCAAGGCGCACCCCCGTATTCACCAGCAGATGACGCTGATGGTGCGTCAGCTGGAGCCGGGCTCGAGCGGGGTGCCGCTGGAGATCTATGCCTTTACCAACACCACCAGCTGGGTGGAATACGAGGGTATCCAGGGCGACATCTTCGACCATGTGTTCGCGGTACTGCCCGAGTTTGGGCTGCGGGTGCACCAGACTCCCACCGGTTACGACATGCGGGCGCTGGGCGAGGGACTGGCGCAGATGACGGGCTACCGGGACGCGGGCTAGGCATGCGTGGGCGCCTAACGGCCCTCATCTTCAGTATCCGGAAGCGAGTGCAGGCCAGATCGCCGCTTTCTGCCTGTTGTCGGACGAGGCGCAGCGCGACGACCGGTGGAAGGGAAGCGGCGGCTTTCCTGCAGTGACCACAGGATCAACACCGGCCCAAGGCTATCTCCGTGTTTGGGCTCCATCCGCTTGGCGAAGCAGGATCTGGGGAAGCCGGGATGATGCAGGAGGACCGCCCGCAAGAAAAACCGGCATATCCGGGCGGGAATGCCGGCAAGGCCCGTAGTGGAGCCTTGCCGGCCAGGCTCAGACTTCGACGTGAAGACGGACGTCGACGTTATTGCGGGTGGCGTTGGAATAGGGGCAGACCTGGTGGGCCTGGGCGACCAGATCTTGCGCCACCGCCTGATCCAGCCCCGGTAACCGGACGAAAAGATCGATATCCAGGCCGAAACCGCCGGGGATCTGGCCGATGCCTACCTCGGCGCGGATGCTGGTGTCCTGAGGAATGGCCACCTTGCTCTGGCCCCCGACAAACTTGAGGGCTCCGATAAAGCAGGCGGAGTAACCGGCGGCAAACAGTTGTTCGGGGTTGGTGGCCTCACCACCGGCGCCACCCAGTTCCTTGGGGGTGCTGAGCTTGACCTCCAGGATGCCGTCGGATGACTTGGCGTGGCCGTCACGGCCACCGGTAGCAGTGGCGATAGCTTTGTACAGTACTTGCATGGTGGAATCCTCGTATGGTTTTTGGTGGCCCTTGCATCATGGCAACGATGTCGGGAACGAGGTGATATTATCGCGATAAATATTATTGCGATAATATTATTTTTAGATTGTGCTGTTCGATTTTCTAGATAAGTTCCTGCAGGGTCTTGCGCACCTCTTCCAGCTGGGCCTTGAGCTTGAGCGCGGCTTCTACATCCAGGCCGCTGGCGCAAAGCACCTCGCCGGGAATGGTGCCGGCCCGCTGCCGCAGATCCTTACCGGCGTCGGTGAGCCGCAGCTGGATCTTGCGTTCATCGTCCGGGCTCCGTTGCCGGGTGAGCAGCCCCTGGGCTTCCAGGCGCTTGATGACCGGGCTCAGGGCGCCGAGATCCTGCACCAGCCGTTTGCCCAGTTCGGTAGCGGTGATACCATTTTCTTCCCACAGCACCAGCATGATCAGGTATTGCGGGTAGGTGAGGCCCAGGGCTTGCAGCAACGGCTTGTACAGCTTGTTCATGGCCAGGGAAGTCGAGTAGAGGGCAAAGCAGAGCTGGTTGTCCAGCCTGAGGGCCTCGCAGGAGCGATTGTCCATCCGGGTTACCTTAATCTGTCATGTTCATTTTCACCCCGGCACAAGCCGGACTGCGGCGTCTCGGCGCAGCCGTGGTGAGCTGGCGGCTATTATATCCGATCTCATGGCGCTACGGGTGTCGGTGCATGGGGAGGACGGTGTCCTTCTTCATTCGGCCTTGTCCGTTTCCGCCACCATCATGCTGGCCACGGGCCATTCTGCACCGGCAGATCAAGACCGCCGGGAGCGTATGGAAGATCACTTGTCCTGCCAGCACTGGCTGGAGGCCTGCCACCTCGAATTTTCCTATCTGATGGCACCGCTGCTGGTAAAGGGTTTTATCCTGGCGAGCTTGCTCATCATTCACCTGGTGCCGCACCGGCTGGCGCAGATGACGGGCTACCGGGACGCGGGCTGATCGCCGATGCCCAAGCGGTATTTCTGCAGCTTGCGCACCACGCTTGGCTGGCTGATGGCCAGCCGCTCGGCGATGGCATAGGTGCTGGGCAACTGAGTGCACAGCTCGGCCAGTATGGCCCTTTCACATTCTTCCAGTGCCGCCTTCAGGCCCTGCCCCGGCGCCAGGGCGGGGGCGGGGGCCGACGGCTGGGGCGCCGGGACAGGGCCCGGCTCCCGCGGGCTCTCCGCCAGGGCGCCGATCAGCTCCCCCGGGGCCGACAGCCAGGCCCGCTCCACCCAGTTTTCCAGCTCGCGCACGTTGCCGGGCCAGTCGTTGCCCATCAGCACCGGCCAGACGCCGGCGTGCAGCATCTTGTGGCCGCCGTAGCGGCGGTTGAGCCGTTGCAGCTGCAGCTCCACCAGGCCGGGGATGTCTTCCCGCCGCTCGCGCAGGGGGGGGATGGTCACCGGTATCACGTTGAGCCGGTAGTAGAGATCCAGGCGGAAGGAGCCTTCCTCCACCTGCCGGGCCAGGTCCCGGTTGGTGGCCACCACCAGCCGGAAGTCCACCCGCCGCGGCTGGGTATCGCCCAGCCGGGTGATGGTGCCGTCCTGGATCACCTTGAGTAGCTTGGTCTGCATGGCCAGGGGCAGCTCGCCTATTTCATCGAGGAAGAGGGTGCCGCCCTCGGCCTGCTCCAGCAGCCCGGCCTTGCCCTGACGGGCGGCGCCGCTGAAGGCGCCGGGCTGGTAGCCGAACATCTCCGACTCGAACAGGGAGTCGGGAATAGCGGCGCAGTTGACGTCGATAAAGGGCCCCTGGCGGCGCTGGCTCCAGCGGTGCAGCTGGCGGGCGAAGGCGGTCTTGCCCACCCCCGACTCGCCCAGCATCAGCACGGTGGCGTCGGTCGGCGCCACCCTCTTCAGCAACTGCGCCACTTCCCGCAGCAACTGGCTCTGCGCTTCCAGCTCGTCCAGCTCCAGCTCTTCCCCCAGGGAGGGGGCATTGCCCCGCTTGAGGTGTTCGCTGAAGCGGCGCTGCAGCAGGGCGTATTCGTCCTGCAGCAGCTGCAGGTCGGTGAGATCCCGGGAGCGGCTGACGACGCGACTCAGCCGGCCCTGCTCGAAGATGGGAAAGGCCTCGGCGATCACCCGCCGGCCGGTGGCGGTGTGTTGCATCAGCTGGGCCGGGCGACCGGTGCGGATCACCTCCAGGGTGACCGAGGGCGAGAGCACGCCCCGGCGTTCCAGCTCCTGCACCGTGGTGGCGCACAGCTCTTCCGGACTCAGGCCGTAGACGGCGGTACTGCCGGGGCTGACCTTGAGCACCCGGCCCCCGGCGTCGGTCAGGAACAGGTGGTCCTGGGCGGTGGCGATGATGGTGTCGAGCACCAGGCGGTCCGTTTGCGACATGGCGGCGTCCTGCGGGTGATGCATGAATGAATTAATGATACAAATATGTATCGAAAAGGGCGAGCTGTCGATTCAATATTGCATCATTAGATTTTTAACTCCTTTAAAATCAAATAAATAAAAACTGGCACGCTAACTGCTCTATCAGGGGAAAGGAAACCACGGCCTCAGGCACAGTGCCCGGCCCGCTGCAGGAGAATCCCATGAGCAAGCGTGAACCCCCCTTCAACCAGCCCCTGGGCGGCAACGAGATGCCTCGCTTCGGCGGCCCCGCCACCATGATGCGGCTGCCCACCCAGCAGGATGCGAGCGGCCTGGACGCCGCCTTCGTCGGGGTGCCCTTCGACATCGGCACCTCCAACCGGCCCGGCGCCCGGCTGGCGCCGCGCCAGATCCGCGACGAGTCGCGCATGCTCAGGCCCTACAACATGGCCACCCGCGCCGCGCCCTTCGACAGCCTGCAGGTGGCGGACATCGGCGACGTGCCCATCAATACCTTCAACCTGCAGAAGAGCATGGGCATCATCGAATCCTTCTACGATCAGGTGCTGGAGCACGGTTGCCGGCCGCTGACCCTGGGCGGCGACCACACCATCGCCCTGCCGATACTGCGTGCCATGAAGAAGAAATACGGCCCGGTGGGGCTCATCCACGTGGATGCCCACGCCGACATCAACGACCACATGTTCGGCGAGAAGATCGCCCACGGCACCCCCTTCCGGCGGGCGGTGGAAGAGGGGCTGCTCGACGGCGAGCGGGTGGTGCAGGTAGGCCTGCGTGGCACCGGCTACGCGGCGGACGACTTCGACTGGAGCCGGGAGCAGGGCTTTCGGGTGGTGCCCGCCGAGGAATGCTGGCACCGCTCGCTGGTCGGGCTGATGGAGGAGGTGCGCGCCAGGGTGGGCGGCGGCCCCGTCTACATCAGCTTCGACATCGACGGCATCGATCCCGCCTACGCGCCGGGCACCGGCACCGTGGAGATCGCCGGCCTGACCGTGCCCCAGGCGCTGGAAATCATCCGCGGCTGCTGGGGGCTGGATATCGTCGGCGGCGATCTGGTCGAGGTGTCGCCACCCTATGATCCCAGCGGCAACACCGCCCTGCTGGCGGCCAACCTGCTGTACGAAATGCTGTGTGTGCTGCCCGGGGTCGAGCGGCGCTGAAGGATGTTGCCGCTGCACCCGGCGGCAGCCACTATAAACAAAGGAGTGTAATCTGATGTCTTCTTCTCTGGAGGCCGCCGGCGGCCATGCAACTTCCAAGGGCGGTCGTCTGAACCGCCGCGGACTGCTCAAATTCCTGCTGCCCTCGCTGCTCGGGGTTGGCATGTTCTTGGTGCCCATCAGCCAGGGGGACCAGGTCACCATCGGCCTGGGGCTGATGGCCGACTGGCTCAAGGCGGCCCTGGGCGACAGCCTGCCGGCGGTGGCGGTGGCCATCCTCTGCCTGTCGGTGCTGCTCACCGCCCTGGTCAAGCTGGCCAAGCCCGGCTGGGCCCGGGACGGGGCCTGGCATGAGGTCTTCGACGTGGGGCCGGTCTGGTTCGGCCTGCGGGTGCTGGGTGCCCTGTTCGGGCTGATGGCCCTGTTCCAGTTCGGACCGGAATTTATCTGGAACCGCAACACCGGCGGCGTGGTGCTGCTGGATCTGGCGCCGGTGCTGCTCACCTTTTTCTTCTTCGCCGCCCTGCTGTTGCCCTTCCTGGTGGACTTCGGGCTGATGGAGTTCATCGGCGCCCTGGTGAGCAAGCCGTTCCGCTTTATCTTCCGCCTGCCCGGCCGCAGCGCCATCGACGCCACCGCCTCCTGGCTGGGTTCGGGCACCGTCGGGGTGCTGATCACCGCCCAGCAGTACGAGAAAGGCTTTTATACCCGGCGGGAGGCGGCGGTGATCGCCACCAACTTCTCGGTGGCCTCCATCGCCTTCAGCCTGCTGATCACCACCTTCGTCGGCCTGAACCATATGTTCATCCAGTTCTACTTCACCGTGGTGGTGGCCGGCCTGGCCGCGGCGGTGATCATCCCCCGGCTGCCGCCCCTGTCGTGCAAGCCAGACACCTACTACGAGCCGGCGGGCTGCCAGATCGCCGAAACCGCCCCCGGCGGCAAGGGCGTGCTGCGCTACAGCCTGGAGCTGGCGGTGGCCCGCGCCGAGCAGGCCCCGGGTCCGGTCCGGCTGGCCCGGAGCGCCCTGTTCAACGTGGTGGACATCTTCCTGGCGCTGTTGCCGCTGGTGATGGCCATCGGCACCGTCTCCCTGGTGCTGGCGGAATACACTCCGCTGTTCACCTGGCTGTCCTACCCCATGATCCCGCTGCTGGAGTGGCTGCGCCTGCCCGAGGCGGCGGCCGCGGCGCCGGCCACCCTGGTGGGCTTCGCCGACATGTTTCTGCCGGCGGTGCTGGCCAAGGGCATCGAGAGCGAGCTGACCCGCTTCGTGGTGGCCTGCCTGTCGCTGACCCAACTGGTGTACATGTCGGAAGTGGGCGCCCTGCTGCTGAAGTCCAGGATACCGCTCAAACTGTGGGAGTTGCTGGTGATCTTCCTGCTGCGCACCCTGATCACCCTGCCCATCATCGCCCTGATGGCCCACCTGTTCTTCTTCTGAGGGAGTGACCATGACCCAGATTGACACCACCTGCGCCGGCCTGCTGATCCGGCTGCTGCGCGACCGTTACGGGGTGGACACCCTGTTCGGCATCCCCGGGGTGCACACCATAGAGCTGTACCGGGGGTTGGCGGAGAGCGGCCTGCGCCACCTGACGCCCCGCCACGAGCAGGGGGCGGGCTTTATGGCCGACGGTTACGCCCGCGCCAGCGGCAAGCCCGGGGTCTGCCTGATCATCACCGGCCCGGGTATGACCAACATCGCCACCGCCATGGGCCAGGCCCTGGCGGACTCCATCCCCATGCTGGTGATCTCCAGCGTCAACCGGCGCGACACCCTGGGGCTGGGCCAGGGCCGGCTGCACGAGCTGCCCGGCCAGCAACAGCTGATGGCCGGGGTGGCCCGCTTCAGCCACACCCTGCTCGACCCGGCCACCCTGCCCGAGGTGCTGGACCGGGCCTTCGCGGTGTTCAACGGTGCCCGGCCGGGGCCGGTGCACATCGAGATCCCCATCGATCTGCTGCCGGCCCCGGTGCGGGCCGTCGCGCCCCGGCCCGCGCCCGCCCTGTACCGGGCGGCGCCGGATCCCCGCGGACTGGCCCAGGCGGCGGCCTGGCTGCGCGAGGCGCAGCGGCCGCTGCTGCTGCTCGGCGGCGGCTGCGTCGAGGCGCCGGAAGCGGCCCGGGCCCTGGTGACGCGGCTGGATGCGCCGGCGGCGACCACTATCAACGCCAAGGGCCTGCTGGGGCGGGACCACCCGCTGGATCTGGGCGCCAACACCGCCCTGCCGGCGGTGCGCGCCCTGGCCCGGGAGGCGGACGTGATCCTGGCGGTGGGCACCGAACTGGGCGAGACCGACTACGACGTGGTGTTCGACGACGGCTTCCGGCTGGACGGCAGGCTGATCCGTATCGATATCGATCCCGAGCAACTGGTGCGCAACCAGCGCCTGGCGCTGGGGCTGGTGGCCGACGCCGGCCGCAGCCTGGAACTGCTGCTCGAACACTTTCCCGCGCCCCTGAACCGGGGCGGGGCCGAGCGGGTGCGGGCCGCCCGCCAGGAACTGGCGTTGGCGACGGATCCGGCCTTCGCCCCCTATGTGCCGCTGTTCGACACCCTGCGCGAACTACTGCCCGAGGCGATATTGGTGGGGGATTCCACCGCCACCGTCTATGCCGGCAACCATCTGGTGAGCCAGCCCGAGCCCCGGCGCTACTTCAACGCTTCTACCGGCTACGGCACCCTGGGCTACGGCCTGCCGGCGGCGCTGGGCGCGGCCCTGGCCAAACCCGAGCTGCCGGTGGTGGCGCTGGTGGGCGACGGCGGCATCATGTTTACCCTGAGCGAGCTGGCCACGGCGGTGGAGGCGGGCATTCCGGTGGTGATACTGCTGTGGCACAACCAGGGCTACGAGGAGATCCGCCGCTACATGGACCACTACGGCGTGAGCCGGGTGGGGGTGGACATCTGGGCGCCGGACTTCCAGCAGTTGGCCTCCGGCTTCGGTTGCCGTGCGACCCGGGTGGACAACCCGGAGGCGCTGGCCCGGGCCCTGGCCACGCGGCCCCTCGACGGCCCCCTGCTGGTGGAGATAGACGCCGCCGGCTGGAGCCGGGCGATGGCGGGATAAGGAGGACGCATGCAGACTCTGGACCGGCAGTTTATCGACAACCGTTGGCAACCGAGCCGGGGCGAGCGCCGGCTGGCGGTGGTCAACCCCTATACCGAGGAGGTGCTCGCCGAGCTGACCGGCGGCCACCCGGACGACGTGGACGCGGCGGTGGCGGCGGCGCGGCGCGCCCAGCCCGGCTGGCAGGCCCTGGGCGGCACCGGGCGGGCGCCTTATTTGGAGGCGATGGCCGACGGCCTGGCCCGCCGGCGGCAGGAACTGGCGCACTTGTCCAGCCGCAACAACGGCAAGCCCCTGGCCGAGGCCCTGCTCGACCTGGATGACGCCATCGCCTGCTACCGCTACTACGCCGGCCAGACGCGGGCGCTGGACCAACGGCAGGGGCAGGACGTGGTCCTGGCCCAGCCCGGGCTGCAGGCCCTGGGCTACCTGGATCCGGTGGGGGTGGTGGCGCTGATCACTCCCTGGAACTTCCCGCTGGTGACCAGCGCCTGGAAGCTGGCGCCGGCGCTGGCGGCGGGCTGCGCCGTCGTGTTCAAGCCCTCGGAGATGACGCCGCTGCCGGAGCTGGCCCTGGCCGAGCTCGCCCTTGAGGCGGGGCTGCCCGCCGGGGTGTTCAACCTGGTGCTGGGCGACGGCGAGGGCGTGGGGGCGGCGCTCTCCTCCCACCCGGACATCGACAAGGTGTCCTTCACCGGCAGCAACCGGGTGGGGGAGGCGATCATGGCCGCCGCCGCCCCGGCCAGCCGGGCGGTGGCCCTGGAGCTGGGCGGCAAGTCGCCGATCCTGGTGCTGGAGGACGCCGACCCGGAACGGGCCGCCGAACTGGTGATGGCGGGTATCTACTTCAACGCCGGCCAGATCTGCTCGGCCACGTCCCGCCTGCTGGTGCACCGTTCCCTGGCGGAGCCCCTGTACCGGGCCCTGGCCGGGCGCATCGACGCCCTGCGGCTGGGGGATCCCCTGGCCGAGGGCACCGACATGGGGCCGCTGGCCAGCGCCCGCCAGCGCCGGGCGGTGCTGGACTACCTGGCCGTGGCTGAGGCGGAAGGCCTGGCGGTGGTGCGCGACGGCCGCCACCGCACCCTGCCGGCGCACGGTTTCTTCCAGGCTCCGGTGCTGTTCCGGGACGTGCCCGCCGCCAGCCGGCTGTGGCGGGAAGAGATCTTCGGCCCCGTGCTCTGCGGCCGCAGTTTCGACGACGAGGAGGAGGCGGTGCGCCTGGCCAATGACAGCGACTTCGGCCTGGCGGCGACGGTGGTGAGCGGGGATCCGGAGCGGGCCCGGCGGCTGGGTCGCCGGCTGCGGGCCGGCACCATCTGGTACAACAGCGTCCAGGTGGTGCCGTGCGAAACCAGCTGGGGCGGCTTCAAACGCAGCGGCATCGGCCGCGAGCTGGGCCCCTGGGGGCTGAACGCCTTCCTCGAGGTCAAGCACCTGCTGGGCCCGGCGGATTAGCCCGGCGACGTCGTAGCGTATCCATTGCCGCCGGCCTTGTGCCGGTGGCCTTCTTTACAGTTTCTTTATGGCCGCCCCCTCAATCTAAACACCCTTCTTATGCCGGTTTTCGTAGGCTTGGCTCATGGCTTACGGAGACTTCAAACCATGGCAAAAAAACGTATTGCGGTGATCGGCCTGGGCCGGTTCGGCACGGCCTTCTGCCGGGCGGCGCGGGGCGCCGGCCTGGAGGTGATGGCGATGGACTCGGATCAGGGGCGGGTGCACGCCATCGCCGATGACGTGGCCGAGGCGATTATCGCCGACGGCACCGATCCCAAAGTGACCGCCAGCATCGACTGGCGGCAGTTCTTCGCGGTGGTGGTGGCCATCGGCACCGATCTGCAGAGCAGCCTGATCACCATCCTCAACCTGAAGGAGGTGGGGGTGGAGGCGATCTGGTGCAAGACCCGCGACAACTACCATTACCAGCTGGCGCTGAAGATGGGGGTGAGCCGGGCCATCAACCCGGAGCAGGCGATGGGCGAGATGGTGGCGGCCTGGCTGGGTCACCCCGAACTGCTGACCCGCCAGGTGCTGTCCACTGGCCAGGTACTGGCGGAGCTGGAAGTCAACGCCAGCCATGTCGAACGCAACGTGGTGGGCCTGCTCGGCCGCCACCATGTCCGGCTGCTGGGCATGACCCGCTACAAGGATTACCAGCCCGAGCAGTTAATCCAGAGCGCCCGCCTGCAGCCGGGCGACAAGCTGCTGCTGCTGGCCGACGCGGAGCAACTGGAAACATGTCTGCGCAACTTGTCCTGACCCACAAACGGCTGGGCTCGCCGGCGCTGCTGCTGTTGCTGGGTTATCTGGTGCTGGCCCTGGCCGGCAGCCTGCTGCTGTGGCTGCCGGCGGCGCAACAGAGCCCGGTGGCCTGGCCCGACACCCTGTTCACCGCGGTATCGGCGGTCACCGTCACCGGCCTGGTGGTGGTGGATACCGCCACCGCCTATTCGGCCCTGGGCCAGACCATCATCGGCCTGCTGATCCAGCTCGGCGGCCTGGGTTACATGAGCCTGGGGGCGGCGGCCATGTTGTCGTTCAACGCCAGCGTCGGGCTGCGCAACCAGGCCATGCTCAGCTCCTACTGGCAACTGGGGCCGGATCTGCGGCTGTCCCAGGTGATCCGCTTCACCCTGCTGTTCAGCCTGGGGCTGGAGGCGGCGCTGACGGCGCTGTTCGCCCTGCACTGGGTGCCCTTGCTGGGCTGGGAGCGGGGCCTGGGCACCAGCCTGTTCCATGCGGTGTCGGCCTTCAACAACGCCGGCTTCGCCCTGTCCGGCGACTCCCTGATGTCGGTGTCGCCGGCCTGGATGGTGCTGGCCCACGCCGCCGGCTTTATCCTCGGCGGCCTGGGCTTCGCGGTGCTGTACGAGCTGCTGGTGCTGCGCCGCTGCCGCAGCATCCATACCCGGCTGGTGTTGTGGGCCACCCTGGCCCTGCTGGTGGCGGGCACCCTGTTGCTGCTGCTGTTCGAGCAGCATCACAGCCTGGCCGGGCTGCCCTGGCAGCAACGGCTGCTGCATGCGTTTTTCCAGAACGCCACCGCCCGTACCGCCGGCTTCAACAGCGTCGATATCGCGGCCATGAGCCCGGCGGGCCAGACCTGGCTGATGCTCAACATGGTGGTGGGCGCCGCCCCCGGCTCCACCGCCGGCGGCCTGCGCATCACCACCTTCGTGCTGCTGATCACCGGGGTGGTGGCGGCACTGCAGGGCCGCACCGAAACCCGCATGCTGGGGCGCATGCTGGGGGTGGAGTATTTGCTGCGGGCTGCCGGTATACTGGTGATTACCCTGTTGCTGCTGTCCTTGACCACCCTGGCGGCGCTGTACCTGATGCCCGGGTTGTCGCCCTTCTCCCTGGTGTTCGAGCTGATCTCGGCCCTGGGCACGGTGGGACTGTCGCTCGGCATCACCGCCGAGCTGAGCCAGGCCACCAAGGTGTTGCTGATGATGGTGATGATTATCGGAAAATTGAGCCCCGTGTACCTCTTTACCGCCCTGGCGGGCAATCCCGAGCGTCCCTTGCGCTACGCGGGAGGCCGCATTGCCCTGGGCTGAGCGGCGGCGGCACGCCTGGCTGCCGAGCCTGGCCGGCCCCCTGGCGGTGGCCCTGGGGCTGCTGCCCCTGCGCGGCTGGCTGACCAGCACCGACGTGGCCATGGCGCTGCTGCTGGTGGTGGCGGTGGTGGCGGCCCGCCAGGGCCGCCGGCCCGCGGCCCTGGCCACGGTGCTCGGCGTGCTGCTGTTCGACGTGCTCTATGTGGAGCCCTACTACACCCTGCACGTGCACAACCTCGACTACCTGCTCACCTTCGGGGTGATGCTGGCGGTGGGCCTGCTGATCAGCAATCTCAGCGGCCGGCTGCGCGGCCAGCTGGACCGGGTCCGCCACCTGCTGAAGCAGCTCAGGGGCATGTTCCTGCTGGCGCGCGGCCTGCCCGAGCGCAGCAGCCCGGGCGCCATGTTCGACTTCGTCGGCCAGCTGCTCAGCCGCCAGCTGCACAGCCCGGTCACCATCGAATCCGAGCCCGCCGCCGACGGCCGCCAGTCGCTGCCGGTGCGGGACCGGCACCGGCCCGGGGTGTACCTGTGCTGCGAGGCCGGGCTGTACAAGGCCAACCGCACCCTACTCAAGGTGGCGGCCTCGCTGCTGGGCCAGGCCCTGACCCGGGCCCGGCTGGCCGGCGCCGAGCAGCAGGCGCGGCTGGAGGCGGAACTGGCCCGCAGCCGCAACGCCCTGCTGCGCTCCCTGTCCCACGATCTGCGCACCCCCCTGGCCAGCATCATGGGCAACGCCAGCATGCTGGCGGATCCGGCGGTGCGCCTCGACGCGCAGGAATACCGGGAGATCGCCGAGTCCATCTACCAGCAGAGCCGGGTGCTGAGCAGCCACTTCGACAAGGTGATGGAGCTCAACCGGGTGCAGCGCCAGGACCAGATCGGTGTGCAGGCGCTGATGCCGGAAGAGGTGGTCAGCGCCGCCCTGCGCCGGCGCGGCAGCCTGTTCGATGCGGTGCACTTCGACATCGATATCGACAACAAGGCGCCGATCCACGGCGACGACACCCTGCTGGAGATCGCCCTGGCCAACATGCTGGAAAACGCGGTGCGCCACGGCCTGTCCCCCTACCGGCTGGAAGGACGCTGGCACGGCGAGCTCTACGATTTCATCCTGACCAACGGCAAGCCGCCGCAGCCGGCCCTGCCCCGGCGCGACGGCGGCGCCGGCCTGGGCCTGCCCATCTGCCGGGCGGTGGCCGACTGCCACCAGGGTTCCTTTTATCTGACCGACGGCGACGACGGCCGGGTGGCCGTCAGCCATCTGGTCTGGCCCGCCTGGAGAACGCAGCCATGACGGCACCCCAGCCTTATATCCTGATCATCGAAGACGACGCCTCCATGACCCGCTTCCTGCAGACCCTGCTGCGCAGCCACGACTACGGGGTGGCGGTGGCGGCCGGCGGCGCCGAGGGTCTGCGCAGCCTGAGCGGGCGGGCGCCGGACCTGGTGCTGCTCGACCTGGGCCTGGGCGACATGGACGGAGTGGATCTGCTGCGGGAGCTGCGTGCCTGGTCCGCCATGCCGGTGATCGTGATCTCGGCGCGGGAGCGGGAAACGGAAAAGGTGGAGGCGCTGGACGCCGGCGCCGACGACTACCTGACCAAGCCGTTCGGCGCCCAGGAACTGCTGGCGCGGATCCGGGTGGCCTTGCGCCGGCCGGCCCGGGATGCGGAGCTGCCGCTGCAGCTGGGCGACATCCTGGTGGATCCGGCGGCGCGGCGGGTCAGCCGCGGCGGCGAGCCGCTGCACCTGACCCCCACCGAGTACAAGCTGCTGCTGTTCCTGCTGCGCCACGCGGAAAAGGTGGTGACCCACCGCCAGATCCTGAGCGCGGTCTGGGGCCCGGCCCACGTGGAGCACCACGAATACGTGCGGGTGCACATGTCCCAGCTGCGCCAGAAGCTGGAAACCCAGCCCGCCCATCCCCGCATCCTGCTCACCGAGCCGGGTATCGGCTACCGGCTGGTGCTGCCCTGAGGCAGGCAGAAGTGCTCGTCCGGGTGCCCGGGTCGTTATGGCGTCCGCGGGGCGAGTCCCATCGAGTGACTCAACACGAAGGGAAGCCGTAAAGCCGGGCTGGGTTGTCGACCAGAATGCGTCGCCGCAGGGCTTCATCAGGTACCCAATCGGCCAGCAGGCTGAGCAGGGGACCATCGCCCGGCATGGGCCGGCCGAAATGAGGATGCGGCCAGTCCGAGCCCCATAACATTTGCTGCGGGTTGGCCCCGACCAGGGCCTGGGCAAAGGGGAGTACGTCTGTGTAAGGCGGCAGCGGCTGGTTGGTGATGCGGTAACTGCCCGACAGCTTGACCCAGGCCCTGGCGTCTTCCACCAGCCTCAGCAGCGCCTGAAAGCCGGGGTGATGCAGGCCGTTGGCGACATTCATGTGCCCCATGTGGTCGATGACGACCGGGGTGGGGAGACTCCGGATCCTGGCTTCCAGCTGTTCGAATTCGGATACGTCGATCAAAAACTGCAGGTGCCAGCTGCGCTCGGCCAGGCGCCGGGCCAGGGACTCCACATCCCGCCAGGCAATGCCGCCCTTGAACAGCAGGTTCATGCGCACGCCGCAGACGCCGGCCCGGGCCAACTGGTCCAGCTCCCGTTCGGAGATATCCGCATCCACCACCGCCACGCCCTTGTACTGCAGACCCTGCTGCTGCAGGTAATGCAGGGTGTCCACCATCAGGCGGTTGTCGGTGCCGTAGACGCTGGGCTGGACCAGCACCCCCCGCTCGATGCCGAGGGTGCGGTGCAGGTGCAGGTAGGCGCCGGGCGGTGCGTCGGGCGGGGTATAGCTGCGGTTGGCGGTATAGGGGTAGCGTTCCGCGGGGCCGAACACATGGGCGTGGGTATCGCAGCTGCCTTGCGGTGGGCGGGCCCCCGCCGGTTGCGGAAAGGGATCGGCGGCGGCACAAAACGGAATGGTATCTGGCTGGGTCATGGGGAATTCCTGTGAACCCGGGGTAACGGGGAGGGCGGTTGTGCTTCCTCCGTTACCCCGGGTATGCCGGTTAGACGTTGCGTTGCATCCAGTCGGCGATGTGGCCGGAGAACTGGATAAACAGCGGGTTGTCGTCCAGCATCCACTCGGTATGGCCGCCCCCCTCGAGCAGGAACAGCTCCTTCGGGCCCGGGTAGGCGGCATAGAGGGACTTGGGCTCGGTCACCGGGTGCAGATCGTTTTCGGCGCCGTGGGCGATGAGCAGCGGCACGCTGGCGAAACGCTCGTCCAGGTGGGCTTCGGGCTTGAAGCTGATCAGCGAGTCGGCGAAATCGAAACTGGAGGTCACGCCGTAGCCCGGGGCCTTGACCAGCTCGGTGAAGACGTACTCGCGGCTCACCGGATCCAGCGGGTAGATGTCGAAGGGATCGATGCCTTGCGGCTCACCGCCCAGGGCCAGGCGCTGACGCTCCGCGGCCATGAACTGCTTGAAGGCTTTCCAGCCGTGCTCGCCGCGCAGGGCCTTCTGAACCCGTACCGCGTCGAAGAAGCCGTTCATTGCCACCAGGGCGTCCACCTGGCCTTCGACCAGGCGACAGGCATCGAGGATCAGGCCACCGGCCATGCCCCAGCCGGCCAGCACCACCTTGCGGCCTTCTTTCTCGGCCCGCTGGCGCACTACCGCCACGGCGGCGGCGATGTCGCGCACCTGCTCTTCGAGCAATACTTTTTCACGGGTGCCCTGGGACTCGCCGAAACCGCGGTAGTCGAAACCGAACACGGTAAAGCCGCGGGGGGTGAAGGCACGGGCGTAGCGCTCGGGGTGGATGTTTTTCTGGCCGGTAAAGCCGGAGCATACAATCACTATCGGCAGGGACGGATCGTTGTTGTGTTCGTCGGTGAAGAAGGCGCCGTCGAGCACCAAACCATCGCTGTGAAATTTAACGTTTTGCTCAATCATCATCGGTATCCCAAGAAGGAGTGGTAGGGTCGAGGCTCATAATGCGGTAACCATCAGGTTAAATAACTGTTAATATCCGACAACGTTGCTAAAAAAAGCGACATCGACGGGCAGGTGCAAAGGAGCTGACGGTGCTGGGAGTCACAGAGGTAGAGCAAATCGGTTTTTTTCTGGTGCCGGAATTTTCCATGTTGTCTTTTTCCGCGGCGGTGGAGCCGCTGCGCATGGCCAACCGCATCAGGAAGCGGCCCCTGTATCAGTGGCACCTGTACAGCCGGGGCGATCTGCCGGTGCCGGCCAGCAACGGCATGCCCTTCGCCCCGACCCGCCGCTTCGAGGACACCGACGACATCGGCACCATGATAGTGGTGGCGGGAATCGGTGCCGAGGTGGTGAAGGACGAGGGTCTCAACCGCTGGTTGCGCCAGCTGTCCCGCCGGCAGATCACCCTGGGCTCGACCTCTACCGGCAGCCTGCTGCTGGCCCGGGCCGGGGTGCTCAGGCAGCACTCCTGCACCATCCACTGGGAGAACAAAGAGAGCCTGCAGGAAGAATTTCCCGATTTGCGGGTCACCGGCGAGCTGTATGAGGTGGATGACAGGATCATCACCTGCTCCGGCGGCCTGGCGGGGCTGGACATGATGCTGCACCTGATCGCGCTCAAGCACGGTGAACAACTGGCCAACGATGTGGCCGAGCAGTGCATCCACCCCAGCATCAGGCCGGCTCATGACAGCCAGCGCATGGCCATCCAGACCCGGCTCAACGTGCATCATCCCCGCCTGGTCCGGGCCATAGAGGTCATGCGCAGTCACCTCGAAGAGGTGTTGAGCTGCCAGCAGGTAGCGGAGCAGGTCGGGTTGTCCAGCCGTCAGCTGGAACGCCTGTTCAAACAGCTGCTCGGCACCTCGCCCGCCGGTTTCTACCTTGACCTGCGGCTGGAGAAGGCGCGCCACCTGCTGCTGCAGTCCAGCCTGTCCACCCTGCAGGTGGGCATGGCTTGCGGCTTCGCTTCCTCCTCCTATTTTTCCCGCTGCTATCAGCAGAAGTACGGCTGCAGCCCCCGGCAGGAACGGCAGGCCCGGCGAATCCGGCCGGTTATCGAGGGGGAGCCGCGGACCGATAAACGGGACTGATACCAGGCTTGTATCCGCCGGGAATTTGCTATAGGTTTCACTTCACTTGTAGGACAACCAACAAGTGAAGTGATAGCGCAGGCAAGACGAGAGGCCGAGATGAAACTGACCAACCTGTCCAAGCCGCGCCAGCTGTCGACCGAGGTGGCCGGTCAGTTGGAGCGGGAGATCCGCGACGGCAACCTCAGGGTGGGGGACAAGCTGCCGACCGAGCAACAGCTGACACAGGCGTTCGGCGTGAGCCGCAACGTGGTGCGGGAAGCCATAGCACGGCTGAAGTCCGAGGGGTTCGTCGAGAGCCGCCAGGGGCTGGGGGCCTTTGTTATCGCCGATGGCCGGCAACAGGGCTTTAAGATCAATCCCGAGGAGCTGGCCAGCCTGGCCAAGCTGCGCAAATTGCTCGAGCTCAGGCTGGAGCTGGAAGTGGCGGCGGCAGGCATGGCGGCCAGGCGCCGCACCCGGGCCCAACTGGCGCGGCTGGCCGAGGCGGTGGCGGAACTGACCCGGGCGGCGCAACGCCAGGACAGCCTGCTGCCCGGAGAGCTGTCGTTCAGCCGTGCGTTGGCCGAGGCCAGCGGCAACGAATATTTCGACAATTTCATCCTGTTTCTCGCCGGCCACCTGTTCGAGGCCCTCGGCCGGGTCAAACCGGCGCAGGCCCTGTTTGCCCGCGAAGCTGCCACCATAGTGGCAGAGCGGCGCGAGATCCAGGAAGCCATTGTGTTGGGTGATCCGGATCTGGCCCGGCGGGCGACCTGGCGACATATCCTGAATACCGCCGATCGCCTGGGACTCAAAGGCCTGCAGGGTTGGGAACGGACCCGTATGAGCGCTCTTGGTGAGACCCATGCTCCCCTGTGCCTGCCGCCGGATCCGAGCCCCCGCCAAGTACATTTCGCCGTCCCGGCAGGTGCCTGCGATTGTCATATGCACGTGTTCGGGCCGTCCCGGCGTTATCCGCTCACTCCCCACCGCTCCTATACCCCGGCCCCGGCATCCCTCGCCGGTTACCGTAAGGTCATGACAACCTTGGGGCTGTCCCGGGCGGTGGTGGTGCAGCCCAGTGTGTACGGCACCGACAACCGCATGCTGCTCGAGGTATTGCGCAAGGGCGGCGAGCAGTTCCGGGGAGTGGTGGTGATCGATCCCGACACCCCGGAGGCCGAGCTGCAAGCCATGCATGAACTGGGCGTGCGGGGGGTGCGTATCAATCTGCTGTTCAAGAGCGGAGTCGAGGTATCCGATGTGCGCCGGCTGGCGGCCAGGGTGGCGCCTTTCGGCTGGCACCTGCAGATGCTGATCGACGTCTCCGAGTT
Organism: Zobellella endophytica; assembly: GCF_003012775.1. Classification (GTDB taxonomy): domain Bacteria; phylum Pseudomonadota; class Gammaproteobacteria; order Enterobacterales; family Aeromonadaceae; genus Oceanimonas; species Oceanimonas endophytica. Next base: position 66,815 of record NZ_PXYG01000008.1, read on the forward strand.
TTCCGATCTGTATCAGTCCCTGGGGCGGCTGCCGGTACAATTGGTGATCGACCATATGGGCCATATGCCGACCCAGTTCGGCGTCGAGGCTCCCGGTTTTCAGGAAATGCTGGCCCTGGCCCGGGATGGCCGGGCCTGGATCAAGCTGTCCGGCGCCGAGCGCATCAGTGGCGAGGCCTATCCTTACGCCGATGTGGCTCCTTTCGCCCGGGCCATATTGGCGGCGGCACCGGAACGAACGTTGTGGGCCTCGGACTGGCCCCACACCGGGTTGGAGCGGGACATGCCCAATGACGGCGGCCTGCTCGAACTGGTGCATGACTGGGCGGCGGACCCGCTTCTGTTGCGCAAGATCCTGGTCGACAACCCCCAGCGCCTCTACGGTTTCGCACCGCTGGCGCACGATTAACCCCCTGAAAACACAAAGGAACGGATACCACCATGATACCTGCTCTTACCCCGACGTCGGTGACACAGGAGACCTACCTCGCCTTTCTCAGTACGCTGCAGGCGCAGGGCTTCGAAGGTGACATCAACACCGACTACGGCCACCGTCTGGCTCAGGCCACCGACAATTCCATCTACCAGTTGCTGCCCCAGGCGGTGCTCTACCCGCGTCACAAGGAGGACGTGGCCCTGCTCGCCCGGCTGGCCGGTCGTGAGGCGTTCCGTCATATAGTGCTGAGCCCGCGGGGCGGCGGTACCGGCACCAACGGTCAGTCCCTGAGTGACGGCATCGTGGTCGATTTGTCCCGGTTCATGAATCGTATTCTGGAGATCAATCCGGAGCAGGGCTGGGCCAGGGTCGAGGCCGGGGTGGTCAAGGATCAGCTCAATCGGGCGCTGGCGCCGCATGGGCTGTTTTTCGCCCCCGAGCTGTCCACCAGTAACAGGGCTACCATCGGCGGCATGATCAACACCGATGCCAGCGGGCAGGGGTCGGTACGCTACGGTAAAACCCGGGATCATGTGCTGGAACTCGGCACTGTGCTGCTGGATGGCAGCCTCTGGCAGTCGGCCCCGCTGGATGATGCAGTGCTGCAGCGGTACCAGCAGCGGGACGATCTGGTCGGACAGCTGCATCGGGAGCTGGATGCCCTGCACCGGGAAAACCGGGAGCTGATTGAGAGCCGCTTTCCCAAGCTCAACCGCTGCCTCACCGGTTACGATCTCGCCCACCTGCGTGACGAAAACGGCCGCTTCGATCTCAATTCCCTGCTGTGCGGCTCCGAGGGCAGCCTCGGTTTTATCGTCGAGGCCAGGCTAAGGGTGCTGCCCTTGCCCCGTTTTGCGACGCTGGTCAACATCAAGTACGCCAGCTTCGACCATGCCCTGCGTGATGCCAAGGCGCTGATGAACTGGCAGCCGTGCTCCATCGAAACGGTCGATTCCCGGGTGTTGCAGCTGGCGATGGCCGATATCGTTTGGGACTCGGTACGCGACTACTTTCCCCGGCGTGCGGAAGAACCGCCGATCCGTGGCATCAATCTGGTGGAATACACCGGCAACAGCCGGGAAGAGGTGGAGCGGAAGGTCAAGGCCCTCAGTCGCCACCTGGAGCGGCAGGCCGGCGGCGAGGGACAGAGCTTCGGTTTTACCCTGGCCCACGGCGAGACCGAGATCAAGAAAATCTGGGCCATGCGCAAGCGGGCGGTGGGGCTGCTCGGCAACGGTAAGGGGGAGCGACGGCCCATCCCGTTTGTGGAAGATACCGCCGTGCCGCCCGGGCATCTGGCTGACTTTATCGGTGAGTTTCGTGCGGTGCTGGATCGCCACGGCCTGGACTACGGCATGTTCGGCCATGTGGATGCGGGAGTGCTCCATGTGCGTCCGGCCATCGATATGAAGGACCCCGATCAGGAGCCACTGATCCGGACCATCACCGACGAGGTGGTGCGACTTACCCAAAAGTACCATGGTTTGCTGTGGGGTGAGCACGGCAAGGGCGTTCGCTCGGAATATGCCCCGGCCTTTTTCGGCCCCCTCTATCCGGTGCTGCAGCGGGTCAAGGCGCTGTTCGACCCCCATAACCAGCTCAACCCCGGCAAGATAGCCACTCCGGCGGGCACCGGTGCCGAGCTGCTGCGGATAGACGGCGTGCCGACCCGCGGCCAGTTCGATCGCCAGATCCCGGTATTGGTACGGCAGGAGTATCAGAGTGCACTCGGCTGCAACGGGAATGGCGCCTGTTATAACTTCGATCCCGATGACGCCATGTGCCCCTCCTGGAAAGCGACCCGGCAGCGGCTGCAATCTCCCAAGGGGCGGGCCACTCTGGCTCGGGAATGGTTGCGGCTGCTGGCCGGGCAGGGGGTCGATCCCCTGGTGGAAAGTGCGCGGCTGCGGCGTGCGGCTCCATTCGCCGGGCTCTGGTCCCGGCTGCGCAACAGTCTGGCAAAACGGCGGGGAGCTACCGACTTTTCTCACCAGGTACATGAGGCCATGGCGGGCTGCCTGGCCTGCAAGTCCTGTGTGTCCCAATGTCCGATCAAGGTGGACATCCCGGATCTGCGCGCCCGCTTTATGGAGCTCTATTACGGCCGCTATCTGCGTCCTGTGAGCCATTACCTGGTGGCCAGCCTCGAGCATCTGGTGCCCTGGCTGGCGAAGTGGCCGGCGCCCTATAACTGGCTGATAGACAGCCGGGCGCTGCGGGGAGTGTGGCGGCGTATCGGGCTGGTGGACAGCCCCCGGCTCAGCGGTATGCGTCTGGACCGGGCGTTGCCGGCGCTGGGGATCGACTGGGCGACACCGGAGCGGCTGGCGTCCCTGAGTCCGGCCGAGCGGGACAATACGGTGGTACTGGTACAGGACGCCTTTACCTCCTATTTCGAGACCAGGCTGGTACTGGATGTGCTGGCCCTGCTGACGAAGCTGGGTTTCCGTCCGCTGCTGGCTCCCTTTCTGCCCAATGGTAAGCCCCTGCATGTGCATGGTTTCCTGGGGGCCTTTCACAAAGGGGCCCACAAGAATAATGCCATGCTCCGGCAGTTGGCGGACTTTGGGGTGCCGCTGGTGGGGGTGGATCCTTCCATGACCCTGAGCTATCGCCACGAGTATGCCAAGGCCCTGGGTGCGGAGCAGGTGCCCGCGGTGTTGTTGCTGCAGGAGTGGCTGGTGGGCCGGCGTGATCGACTGCGGGCGCTGGGCAGCAACCTGAAACCGGCAGAGTACCTGCTGCTGCCCCACTGCACGGAAAAAACCGCGGCGACGGCTGCCATCCGGGACTGGCAGGCCCTGTTTTCGGACTTCAACCTGACTTTGCAGGTGCCGAACCTGGGCTGCTGCGGTATGGCCGGTACCTATGGACACGAGACGGCCAATCGGGAGACCTCGCGGCAGATTTACGAGCAGAGTTGGGCCAGGGTGACGAGAGCCGCGGCCAACCAGGGCCGGCTGGTGGCCACCGGTTACTCCTGCCGCAGCCAGGTCAAACGCGTTGAGGGCGAGACCATTCATCATCCGTTGCAGGTGCTGCTGGCCAGGCTGGAAGAAGGCTGAATGGCGTTGCGGTTTCGCAGGTACCAAAGCGGCCCCGGAGCGGGGCCGCTTTGGTATGTCCGCCAGGGGTCGTATTTTTTAGTTAATATGTCGGATTACTACACTTTAATGCAGGGGTAAATGGTTAGAGTGCTGTTAACTTAATGTTAACCCTGCCGCTGCGGCAGCCGTCCGATGGCATGGACATGCCGGAAATGATCAGGAGGTGGTTTTGGACGTTCTCGCGTTTTTCCTGGACAACTGGGGGCAGGTGCTGCGCCTGACCCTGGAGCATCTTTCCCTGGTGGGGGTGGCGGTGGGCCTGGCGATCCTCACCGGCGTGCCGATCGGTATCGCCATCACCCAGAACGAGAAGGTGGCGAGCGCCGTGCTCTACATCGCTTCCATCATCATCACCATACCGTCCATCGCCCTGTTCGGCATCATGATCCCCATCCTCTCGGTGATCGGCCAGGGCATCGGCTACCTGCCGGCGGTGATCGCGGTGCTGCTCTATTCCCAGTTGCCGATCATCCGCAATACCTATACCGCCATCAACAACGTCAGCCCCGCCCTCCGCGAGGCGGCCCGGGGCATCGGTATGAGTCCGCTACAGCGGCTGCGGATGGTGGAAATCCCCCTGGCCATTCCCGTCATCATGGCCGGGGTGCGCACCGCCGTGGTGATGAACATCGGGGTCATGGCCATCGCCGCCTACATCGGGGCCGGCGGCCTGGGCACCTTTATCAGCCGCGGCATCTCCCAGAGCGATCACCGCCAGTTGATCGTCGGTGCCATCGCGGTCAGCGTGCTGGCCATCATCGCCGACTACCTGCTGCTGTGGGCGCAGAAGAAACTCACCCCCAAGGGCCTGAGCCGGGCCTGACTGGGCCGGCCCTCGTTGCCGAAGAAGAGATGACATCATGATCAAGATCGACAACCTCACCAAGATATTCGAGACCGCCAACGGTGCCGTCTCCGCCGCCGACCATATCAGCATGGAGGTGCCGAAGGGGGAAATCTGCGTCCTGCTCGGCCCCTCCGGCTGCGGCAAGACCACCACCCTCAAGATGATCAACCGCATCATCGCCCCCACCTCGGGGCGGGTGTTCATCAACGGTGAGGACACCACCGGCCTGGACACCGTGACCCTGAGGCGCAACATCGGCTACGTCATCCAGCAGATCGGCCTGTTCCCCAACATGACCATAGCGGAAAACATCGCCGTGGTGCCCAAGCTGCTGGGCTGGAAGCCCGAGGCCTACCAGCGCCGGGCCAAGGAGCTGCTGGAGATGGTGGCGCTGGATCCGGGCGTCTTCCTCCGGCGCTACCCGGGCGAGCTGTCCGGCGGCCAGCAGCAGCGGGTCGGCGTGGCCCGCGCCCTGGCGGCGGATCCGCCGGTGATGCTGATGGACGAGCCCTTCGGCGCCATCGATCCCATCAACCGGGAGGTGATCCAGGATGAGTTCCTGAAGATGCAGCAGGAGCTCAACAAGACCATCATGTTCGTCAGCCACGACATCGACGAGGCGGTGAAGATGGCCAACCGTATCGCCATCTTCCGGGGCGGCAAGCTGGTGCAGTACGACACCCCGGACGATCTGCTGGCCCACCCCAAGGACGACTTCGTCGAGAGTTTCGTCGGCGACGACCGGGCCCTGAAGCGGCTGCGGCTGGTGAAGGTGGATCAGGTGCTGGTGACCGACACTCCCAGGGTCAAGGCCCGGGACTCGCTGCAGCAGGCGCTGCGGCTGATGGAGGAGCACGGCTACAGCGACGCCATCGTCATGGTCAACGACGCCGGTCAGCCCGTCGGCTATGTGCCCAAGGGCATCGCCGGCACCGTCAAGGGCTACTGCGGCGACCACTATGTGGGGCTCAAGGGCACCGCCGGCATCCGGGACGACCTGCGCAAGGTGGCGTCGATGATGTTCACCCACGACACCACCTGGCTGCCCTGCGTGGACGAGCAGGGCGTCTATGTGGGCGACGTGACCCAGCGCGGCGTGACCCATTACCTGAGCGCGACCTACAAGCCCGGACGCGCCGGCGGGAGCCGCGGGGCCGACCAGGACATGGTGTGCAACCTGCGGAGCGTATTATGAGCAAATGGTCTGTCACCCGCATCCTGCTGCTGGCGCTGCTGGCGGCCATGTTCCTGCTGGGTGCCGTCACCGGGGGCAAGGGGTTTATCGACGAGCTGCTGTACTACCAGGACGATATCCTGTTCCTGACCGGGCAGCACCTGGAGCTGACCCTGATCTCCGGCGGCATCGCCATCCTTATCGCCCTGCCGCTGGGGGTCTGGCTCAGCCGGCCGGCCATGCGCCGTCACGCCGAGGGGATGATGCAGCTGCTCAACGTGGGCACCACCATTCCCACCCTGGCGATACTGGCGCTGGCGATGAGTTTTCTCGGCATCGGCATGGTGCCGGCGGTGTTCGGCCTGACCATCGCCACCCTGCTGCCGATAGTGCGCAACACCTATACCGGCCTGCTGGAAGTGCCGGCCCACCTGAAGGAGGCCGCGGCCGGCATCGGCATGACGCCGGGGCAGATGCTGTTGCGGGTGGAGCTGCCCAACGCCCTCTACGTGATCTTCGCCGGCATCCGTACCGCCCTGGCGGTGAACGTCGGCACGGTGCCGCTGGCTTTTCTGATCGGCGGGGGCGGGCTGGGCGAGCTGATCTTTACCGGCATCGACCTGAACGAACCCATGATGATGCTGGCCGGCGCCATTCCCACCTCGCTGCTGGCGATACTGGTGGACATGGCGGTGGCTGCCCTGGCCTTTGTCTTTGTACCTAAGGGTGTCAATCCGCTGCGCCTGCGCACGGCCTGACTTTTGGAAAACTGAAAAGGAAATCGAGAGGAAATACCTTATGTTGAAACATCTTCGTCACTGCCTGCTGGGGGCGCTGGCCCTGGGCCTGTCCACCACCACCGCCCTGGCCAACCAGGTGGTGGTAGGGGGCAAGAACTTCACCGAACAGCAGTTGCTGACCTCCATCACTGCCCAGTATCTCGAGGCCAAGGGCTACGGCGTGCGGGAGCGGGCCGGCATGGGCAGTTCGGTGCTGCGTTCCGCCCAGGAAAACGGCCAGGTGGACCTGTACTGGGAATACACCGGCACCTCGCTCATCACCTACAACAAGGTGGAAGAGCGGCTGAGCCCGGAAGAGACCTACAACAGGGTCAAGGCGCTGGACGCCGATATCGGCCTGGTCTGGCTCAATCCTTCCAAGGCCAACAACACCTATGCCCTGGCGATGCGCCGGGCGGACGCCGAGCAGCGGGGCATCGGCTCCCTGTCCGAGCTGGCGGCGGCCATCAATAACGGAGAGGATCTGCGTCTGGCGGTCAACGCCGAGTGGTACGCCCGGCCCGACGGCCTGCGTCCCCTGCAGGAAGAATACGGCTTCGAGTTCGCGCGCCGTGACGTCAAGCGCATGGACACCGGCCTGACCTACGTGGCCCTGAAGGAAGGCCAGGTGGACGTGGCCCTGGTGTTCGCCACCGACGGCCGTATCCCGGCCTTCGACTTCGTGGTGCTGGAAGACGATCGTCACTACTTCCCGGCCTACGCCCTGACCCCGGTGGTGCGGCAGGAAACCCTGGCGGCCAACCCGGAACTGGCGGATCAGCTCAACCGGCTGTCCGCCCAGCTGGATGATCAGGTGATGGCCGGGCTGAATGCCAGGGTCGATGTGGAGCGGGTCGCCATCGAGGCGGTGGCCGAGCAGTTCCTGAAGGAACGGGATCTTCTCTGAATCCGGGAGACTGCTTACAAAGCTTCGGGCTTACCTACACAGGCAACGCCCATGCCAAGCAGGCGGACAAAGGGAACGGCTCCGCCGACCCTCCGCGCCAGGGAGGGCGCGGCGGAGCCTCCATGGATGGATTCACGGCGTGTCGGCGGAGTTGGCCCTTTGGCCGACGTATACGGTCATGGACACGACTTTGTCACCAAACTGACGGCATCGGGACATCCGCCTCTGTGCCGGGAGTAACATCATGAAAGACGACAACCTCAGGGTCGCGGTGGCGCAAATCAACCCCGGCCTGCTGCAGATTGACGACAACCTGGCCCTGCACGCCGACTATATCGGCCGGGCCCGCCGCCGGGGCGCCGAGTTGCTGCTCTTCCCCGAGCTGTCCCTGACCGGCTACCAGCTGGGGCGGGACACGCCGGCGGCGGCGATGGCGGCGGACGACCCCCGGCTGCGGGAGCTGGCCGGCCAGGCGCCGGAGCTGCTGGTGGTGGCGGGCTTCGTGGAAGAAGCCGGCCCGGGGGAATACTACAACGCCGCCGCCTACCTGCAAGGCGGCCGGGTGGTGGCGGTGCACCGCAAGCTCAACCTGCCGACCTATGGCGGCCTGGAAGAAGGCAAGTGGTTCCATCGCGGCGACAGTATTCCGCTGGCCGAGTGCAAGCCCGGCTGGCGGGCGGTAACCCAGATCTGCGCCGACATGTGGAACCCGGCCCTGGTGCACTGTGCCATGCTGCGCCGGCCCGAGCTGCTGCTGAGCCCGATCAACTCGGCCTCGGCCATCGTCAGCGACGAGTTTTCCAACGAGCGCAACTGGCTGACCAACGTGACCTTCTACGCCATGCTCTACGGCATGCCGGTGCTGATGGCCAACCGTTACGGCGCAGAGCGGGACGCCTGGTTCTGGGGCGGCAGCCGCATCCTGGGACCCCGGGGCGAGGTGCTGGCCCAGGCGGACGACCAGGAATGCCTGATCGACGCCGTGCTGGCACGGGACGCCATCGCCCGGGCACGCTTCGACCATCCGGCCATCCGCGACGCGGACAGCCCGCTGATCCGCAAGCTGCTGGAAGGCTGAGCAGATACTCGGGGGCCGAGCCCCTGTCCGGCGTCAATAAGGGACAACCCGATGAAACCCATCGTTGATTTTATCCATGAACTGAAATTCGACATGCTGCCGGCCGAGGTGGTCGAACAGGCCAGCCTCTGCCTGCTCGACCTGACCGGGGTGGCCCTGGCCGGGCGGGGGACCCGGTTGGGCCGGATCATGGGTGACTTTGTTTGCTGTCAGTATCCCGGCGAGGTGCCGCTGCTGTTCGACGGGCGCCGGGCCAGCGCCTGCGGGGCCGCCCTGTACGGGGCGACGCTGATCGACAGTATCGACGCCCACGACGGCCAGGTGCTGACCAAGGGCCATGTGGGGGTGGCGATCCTGCCCGGGCTGCTGGCGCTGGCTCGGGAGCGGGAGCTCAGCGGCGCCGAGCTGCTGACCTGCCTGGTGGTGGGCTACGAAATCGCCACCCGGGCCGGTATCGCCCTGCATGCCAGTGCCGCCGATTATCACACCTCGGGGGCCTGGAACTGTCTCGGCGTGGCGGCAGTGGCGGCCCGGCTGCTCCGGCTGGATGCGGCCCAAACTGCAGAGGCACTGGGGACGGCCGAATTCCATGGGCCCCGCAGCCAGATGATGCGTTGCATCGATCACCCGACCATGCTCAAGGACGGCTCCGGCTGGGGGGCGCTGGCCGGGGTCAGTGCCGCCCTGCTGGCCCGTGCCGGTTTTACCGGGGCGCCGGCGCTGACCCTGAGTGACGCGACACTGGCGCCGATATGGGCGGATCTGGGACGACGCTGGTATCTGCTGGAGCAGTATTTCAAACCCTATCCGGTGTGCCGCTGGGCCCAGCCGGCGGTGGAAGCGGTACGTCAGTTGCGCCGGGCGCCGGGGTTTACTCTCGGGGCTATCCGGGAGATCCATATCCACAGCTTCCATGAAGCGACCCGGCTGCATACCCGGCATCCGACCACCACCGAGCAGGCCCAGTACAGCCTGCCCTTTGCCGTGTCTTCGGCCCTGCTCGACGACGGTCTTTCGGTACAGGCCATCGCCGAGACCGGCGCCGGTCTGCGCAACCCCTTGCGTCGGTGGCTGAGCGAGCGGGTTTTCTGTCATGAAGAGGCCGGCTACAACCGCCTGTTTCCGGCCGAACGCTGGGCCCATGCCCGCATCCTGTTCGAGGACGGCAGCGCGCTGACATCGGCCGCCGCCGTCGCCCGGGGCAATCCCGAAAACCCGTTGGAGCGGGAGGAACTGCTGGGCAAGTTTGACCTTCTGGCCGCTCCCTGGCTGTCCGATACGCATCGGCTTGGGCTCAGGCGGCAGATACTGCAGCTGGCGGAACTGGATAACGCCGGGCTGGCCGGGTTGCTGGACGACTTGTCCCGTTCGGCGTGTGGCCACGAGGGGGAATGAACTCAGTCCCGGGCCAGCAGCAGCGCCAGCAGCAGGATATTGCCGAGCAACAGCAGCAGTGACAGCACCCGCCAGAAGGCGAGCGGGTGGCGCTCCACCAGCGGCAGCTGTTCCTCGCGCAGGAAGGCCGGGTTGGGTTTCCGCAGATCGGCCTCCAGCTCCGACAGCGCCTCGTAGCGCTGCGCCGGATCGAGGGCCGCCGCCTTGCCGATGGCCTTGTCGACCCAGTGCGGCAGTTGCGGCTGGTAGTGGCGCAGGCTGCGGTAACGCAGCCGGTTGAGCTGACCCCGGCCGCTGGCGGCGGCCAGCCGCTCGCCGTAGGGCAACTGGCCGCTGAGCAGTTGGTAGAGGATGCAGCCCAGGGCGAACTGATCCGAGCGAGGGCCGACCCGGGTGCCGAGCAGGTATTCGGGGGCGGTGTACTGTTTGGTGCCGAGCAGGGTCTTGCGCTCCAGCGGGGTGGCGATATCGGCGATGCCGGCGATGCGGGCGGAGCCGAAGTCGATGATCTTGAGCAGGCCGTCGTCGCTGACCAGGATGTTGCCGGGCTTGAGATCCTGGTGCAGCATGTCCAGCCGGTGAAAGGCGCGCAGCCCCGCAATCAGTTGGGGCAGCAGCCGGCGCACCTCGCCCAGGGGCAGCGGGCCGTCGTCGTCCAGCTTTTGCTCCAGGGTGCGCCCCTCCAGGTATTCCAGCACATAGTAGAGAAAATGCCGGGGCCGTTGCTGCTCGATCACCCGCACCACATGGGGGCTGCTGATGCGCCGGCCCACCCACTCCTCCAGCTGGAACCGCTCCAGGTAGGCGGGATCGTCCTCGAAGTTGACCGAGGGGGTCTTGAGCACCACCTTGTCGCCGCTGTCGGTGTCCACCGCCAGATAGAGCTGGCTGGTGGAGCTGGCGTGCAGCTCGCGCAGGATGCGGTAGCCGTCGAGCACCATGCCCTGTTCCAGTTCCGGCGGAAAGGGCAGGGCGGTGAGCCGGGCCACCACTTCGTCCACCTCCGGCCGGGGCAATTGGTCAATCTGCAGGATCTGGCAGCTGATATTGTCGTCGCTGCCGCCGGCCAGGGCCGCCTCGCAGATGGCGGTGGCGCAGGCGTCCGGATCCGGGTACTGGCGCAGCAGCCGCCGGATCTCGCCGTCGGACACGAACTCGTAGACGCCGTCGGTCAGCAGCAGGAAGCGGTCGCCGGCTTCCGCCGGCAGTGACTTGTAGTCGATCTCCAGGCCGTAGTCGATGCCGAGCGCCCGGCCCAGGTATTCCCGCTGTTTGCCGAGGCGGACACGGTGATCCTGGGTCAGGGGCTCGAGTTCATCGTTGCGCCACAGGTAAATGCGGCTGTCGCCGACGTGGAACAGGTGGGCGGTGGTGGACTTGAGCACCAGGGCGGAAAAGGTGGTGGCGGCGGAGCGGGATTCGCTCAGGAACTGGCTGCCCTGGCTGCACAGCCAGAGGTTGATGGCGGTGAGCACCTTGGCGCCGGACTGCTTGACCGACCAGCTGTCCGGGGTGCTGAAGTAGTCGGAGAGAAAGCCGCGCACCGCCGACTGGCTGGCGAGGGCGGCCTGGTCGCTGCTACTGATGCCGTCGGCCAGCACGCAGGCCAGGCCCTTGGCGTCGAGCAGCAGCGGATTGTCGGGAACATAAAAGCCCAGGGCATCCTGGTTTTCGGCTTTGCGCCCGGCCAGCGAGTGCTGGCCGCAGCGGACATGGAGGCTGGTGGTCAAAGGCGGTCCTTGGCTGTGTGGCTGGGCGGAGTCCTGAATAGCCGATCCTGATAGTGCTACATCGACTGGGCCCCGCACGCAGACACGCCGTGTAAGGTATGACACTCACGGTTTCGACCTGCTGCGAACATTCACTGGATGTTCGGTCAGGCCGAAACCGCTCGTCACGGAGAGCAAGCTCGCCCCCAGGAGGCTCCGCCGCGCCATCCCTGGCGCGGAGGGTCTGCTTAGCGGAACCCAGTCGCTGCCGGTAGTGATCTACTATTCGGAACAGTTATTTAGTGTACATCTATCATCTGCACCGTGCCGTCGGGCAGCACTTCCGCCATCTGGCCGCTCGGCTCGTCCATCAGCTGCACCGCCACCATGGTGAACGCGGCCACGGTACAGATCACCCAGAAGAATACCTGGGGCGAGACGAAGGACAGCACGGTGAGGAACACCACCCCGCCCACGTTGCCGTAGGCCCCGGTCATGCCGGCGATCTGGCCGGTGAGGCGGCGCTGGATCAGCGGTACCACCGCGAACACGGCGCCCTGGCCGGCCTGCACGAAGAAGGAGCAAGCCATGGTGACCAGCACCGCCAGCACCAGCGGCCAGCTGCCGTCCATCAGCCCCATCAGGAAAAAGCCCATGGCGGCGCCGGCCAGGCTCAGAGTCAGGGTCTTCTTGCGGCCGAGCCGGTCGCTGAACAGGCCGCCGCAGGGGCGGGACACCAGGTTCATGAAGGCGAAGGCCGAGGCCAGGATGCCCGCCTGCACCGCGCTGATGCCGAAGCTGTCGCTGAAGAACAGCGGCAGCATGGACACCACCGCCAGCTCGGCGCCGAAGGTGGCCAGGTAGGCCAGGTTGAGCACCGCCACCTGCTTGAACTTGTAGCGGTGGATGGCCGGCACCGGCTGGTGGAACACCCCCTTGTTGACCTTGACGATGTGATACAGCTGCCAGGCGAACAGCGCCGCCAGCACGGCGTAGATCAGGGTGCTGGCGGTGGCGGAGAGCAGGGACACGCCGGCCGGCGACAGCTTCCAGGTAAGCAGGGCCAGGGCCGCGTACAGGGGAAGGCTCATGACGATGTAGAGCACGAAGTCGCCCCGGCTGGTCACTTCCATGGCGCCGGACTTTTTGGGCTTGAAGTAGGTGGAGCCCTTGGGGGTGTCGGACACGCCGAAGTAGTAGACGAAGGAATACACCAGGGCGATGGCGCCGGTCAGGCCCAGGGCGTAGCGCCAGCCGTGCTCGCCGCCGATCAGCAGGGCGATGGCCGGCAGCGCGATGGCGGCGGCGGCGGAGCCGAAGTTGCCCCAGCCGCCGTAGATGCCCTCGGCCAGGCCCACCTGCTTGGCGGGGAACCACTCGGAGATCATGCGGATGCCGATGACGAAACCGGCGCCGACAAAGCCCAGCAGGAAGCGGGCCAGCGCCATCTGCTCGAAGCTTTGGGCCAGGGCGAAGAAGAAGCAGATCAGGCTGGCCAGCCCCAACAGCAGCGAATACATGATCCGGGGGCCGAACTTGTCCACCAGCATGCCCACCACGATGCGCGCCGGTATGGTCAGGGCCACGTTGAGGATCAGCAGGGTGGAAACCTGCTGGCTGGTCAGCCCCATGCTGTCGCGAATAAAGACCAGCAGGGGAGCGTGGTTGAACCAGACCACGAAGCTGATGAAAAACGCCAGCCAGGTCAGATGCAGGATGCGGCTGTTGCCGCTGAAGGATAGAAGCTTGAGTTTTGAAGCAGTCATGTAGATGTTCTCGCAGAGACCGTTACAACAATGTTGTACGGTGACAAGCCGGAATCATGCCAAGCTGACAATTCCTTGTTTTTACTGAGTATTATGACCGAGTGGCAGGAGAGGCGACGGGGCCGTGAGCACCAAGTTAAGGCGCTCCGGCCGTGGAATGCACAATCAGTGTGCAGAAAAAGACCTATTGCACCAAAGTGGTACCACTAAAGTGGTAATTTGCGCCATGAAGGTGCTGTGCCTGGCGTGCGAGGGGTTGATTGAAATCGACAGCACGGAGCCCTGGCCAGGGTTGTAGGGTCGAATTTATTCGACCAAATCAGGGCTGGTTGCGGAAATGGTCCATTGAAATGGACCCTACCGATTACCTCCGCGGCTTCAGTCGCGTGGCCGGCAACACAGCCCTAAGCGTTCTTCTGCCGGTCCCGCCACAGCAGCCAGAGTCGGGTATCCAGTTCCAGCTGGTGATAGGCCGGCTCCATATGGCAGCACAGCTGGTAGAAGGCCTTGTTGTGCTCCTTTTCCTTAAAATGGGCCAGCTCGTGGACCACTATCATGCGCAGGAATTCCGGCGGCGCCTCCCGGAACAGGGCGGCGACGGTAATGCTGTTGTGGGCCTTGAGCTTGCTGCCCTGTACCCGCGACTGGTAGCTGTGCATGCCGAGCGCCTGCTTGAGCACGTTGAGCTTGCTGTCGTAACGCACCTGGCTGAGCGGCGGGCTCTTGCGCAGGTACTGATTCCTGAGGCCGTTGATGTAGTCGTACAGCGCCTTGTCGTTTTGCACCGGATGGCGCTGCGGGTATTTGCGCTGCAGGTAATCGCCCAGCCGGCCGCTGTCGAGCAGCTCGCCGGCCTGGAGTTGAATGCTTTCCGGATAACCGGTGAGGTATTTGAGGGTATTCACGGCGGCCCCGTACTGCATGAATCGAAGGCCCATTATAAGCCGAAGCCGGGCGTCCTGTCCCCGCGGCCTCGGGCGTGACGCCGGTCCCGGGCCATGTCGGCCGCCATGCCCGGGCCAGCGAGAGGATTCACCTCCGTCCGGACCGGGTTATATGGCGGAACCGGCCGTTGCCGGTGTTTCTGCCCGTATCGGTCGGCGCCTGCTCATCCCATCTGGGACTGCAGGTAATTCTGCAGCCCGACCTTGTCGATCAAGCCCAGTTGTTTTTCCAGCCAGTACGCATGGTCTTCCTCCGTATCGGCCAGCATCTGTTCAAGGATCTCCCTGCTCTGGTAATCCTTCTGGTCCTCGCAGAGCTTGATCGCGCTTTTCAGCGCCTTGTCGACGTCGTATTCGAGCTGCAGGTCGTTTTTGAGCATCTGCGGAACGTTCTTTCCGACCTTCAGAGCGGCGCGCTGGGTCATGTCCGGTGTTCCTTCCAGAAACAGAATGCGTTCGATCAGCGCCGCCGCATGGCCTTTTTCGTCGTCGAATTCGTGATTGATGCGTTCATACAGCTTGTTGAAGCCCCAGTCCTGATACATGCGGGAATGGATAAAATACTGATCCATGGCCGTTAACTCTCCGGCCAGCAGCTCGTTCAGGGTGTCGATGACCTTCTTGTTGCCTTTCATGCCCAACTCTCCCTACATCTGTGCCTGCAGATAGTTGCCGATGCCGACATCCCGTATCAGGGTCTGCTGGGTTTCCAGCCAGTCGACATACTCTTCCTCGTATTCGAGGATATCTTCCAGTATTTCCCGGCTGACGTAGTCACCCTTGGACTCGCAGTAGCCGATGGCCTCGCGCAGCAGGGTCAGTTGCTCCAGCTCCAGGCTCAGATCGCACTGCAGCATCTCTTCGGCGTGTTCTCCGATACGCAGCGGGTCGAGCTTCTGGAGGTTCGGCAAGCCTTCGAGGAACAGGACCCGCTCGATCACCGTATCGGCCTGCTTCATGTCCTTGATCGATTTCTTGTACTCTTTTTCATCCAGCTCTTTCAGCCCCCAGTTTTTGAACATACGGGCATGGAGAAAATACTGGTTGATGGAGGTCAGTTCTGTTGTCAGGACCTGGTTCAGGTAATCGATGATTTTTTTGTCGCCTTTCATGGGGGGCCTCCCGTGGCAACTGGGGTGAGGGTATGGTGCTTTCGCCACTAAAGCCTAGGCGGGAAATCCGAATATCTCCATAAAACCGAGGGGCGTGCGAGGTAGGGCTCTTTCGGTGGCGTCAACGCACCGGCCCGGCCTCCTGTTTCGCCACCCCGTTGTGCATTCCCTTCGGCCGGAAGCGCCCTCGCTGACCTCTCCGCTGGCTCAGGCGTAACGCCGGCCCAGTGCCACGCAGGCCACCACGGCCAGGCAGATCCAGATGGCCTGGGCCGAAACAGGCTCGCCGAGCAGCAGGGCGGCGAACCAGAGGGCGCCGAACGGCTGCAGCAGCTGCACCTGGCTGACCTGGGTCACGCCGCCCAGGGCCAGCCCCTTGTACCAGAAGAAAAAGCCCAGGAACATGCTGCAGCTGCCGAGGTAGAGAAAGCTCAGCCAGCCCGCCGGGCTGGTGAGGGCCGGCTCGGGGCGGCTCAGCCAGATCAGCGGTGTCAGCAGCGGCAACGACAGCACCAGCGCCCAGCAGATCACCTGCCAGCTACCCAGCTCCCGGGTCAGCCGTGCCCCTTCCGCATAGCCCAGACCGCACAGCACGCAGGCCAGCAACAGCCACAGATCCGCCAACTGCCAGTGGCCCTGGGCCTGCTGTCCGGCGTAGAGCAGCACCAGCGCCGTGCCTGCCAGGGCGCACAGCCAGAAGGCGGGCTTCGGCCGGTGCCGGTGCAGCCAGGCGCCGGCCAGGGCGGTGCACAGGGGCAGCAGGGCGGTGACCAGCACGCTGTGGGTGGCCGACACCGTTTCCAGAGCGAGGGAGGAGAGGATGGGAAAGCCGAACACCACCCCCGCGGCCACCACCGCCAGCCGGGCCCACTGGTGCCCGCTCGGCAGGGACTGGCGCGTGGCCGCCAGCAGCAGCAGGGCCAGTACCCCGCCCAGGCCGGCGCGGCCGGCGCCCACGAACAGCGCCGGCATTTCCTGCACCGCGATGCGGGTGGCGGGCAGGCCGGCGGAAAAGGTCATCACCCCGAGCAGGCCCCAGGCCATGCCGAGCAGGGGGCGGGTATCGAGGGAAGGCGGGCTGGTGGTCTTCATGGCGGACTCCGGTTGCTTGCTTTTGGTCAGCTTAGTCGCTTTACTACCAGACAATCAGGACACTTCTTATAAAATCGACCCGAGTGTACAGGTAGCTACGCCATGACAATTACCGCCGCCGACTGGGCCTTCGACAAGGCCGACAGCCATCCTTTCGTGGAGCAGCTGGTGCGCCACGCCACCCAGGCCATCGGGGAGGGGCGCTGGAAGCCGGGCGAGCGGCTGCCCTCCATTCGCACCCTGGCCGAGCAGATTGCAGTGAGCCGCTTCACCGTGGCCGACGCCTACGAGCGGCTGGTGGCCGCCGGCCTGGTGGTCAGCCGCCAGGGCAGCGGCGTTTACGTGGCGCGCAGCCCGCAAACCCGCCGGCTGGTGCTGGAGGTGGATGCTTCCGCCAGCGCCATGGCCCAGGAGGTGGCGCTGCTGCGCCAGGTGATGGACACCGAGCGCTTCCGCTACAAGCCCGGCAGCGGCTGCCTGCCGGCGGACTGGCTGGGGGATCAGGACATCCGCTCCGCCCTGCGCGAGCTGGCCCGGCAGCCGGCGCCGCTCACCGAATACGGCAGCGCCCAGGGCCATCCCGCCCTGCGCAGCCAGCTGGCGTTGCGGCTGGAACAGCTTAATATCCAGGCGGATCCGTCCCAGATCCTGATGACTGCCAGCGCCTCCCATGGCGTGGATTTGGTGCTGCGCGCCCTGGTGCGGCCCGGGGATCGGGTGCTGGTGGACGATCCCGGCTTCTACAACTTCCTGACCCTGTTGCGGCTGGTGGGGGCGGTGCCGGTGCCGGTGCCGCGGAGGCTGGAGGGACCGGATCTGGCGGTGTTGCGCCAGGTTCTGGCCGAGCACCAGCCGGTGCTCTACATCACCAACTCGGTGCTGAGCAATCCGGTGGGGGCCAGCGTCGGCCGCGGCCGGGCCTACAAGGTGCTGAGCCTGCTCGCCGAGCACCGCTGCTGGCTGCTGGAAGACGACATTTACGCCGACTTCGACCCCTGGCAGAGCCTGCGCTACGCCAGCCTGGCCGGCTTCGAGCGCACCCTCTACCTGGGCAGCCTGTCCAAGACCCTGTCGGCGGACTTCCGAGTCGGCTTTATCGCCGGCAACCCGGCGATGATCGCCGAGCTCACCGACATCAAGCTGATCACCGGCATGTCCACCTCCACCGCCACCGAGACCATCATGTACCGGCTGCTCACCGGCGGCCGCTACCGCCGCCACCTGGAGCAGCTGCGGCGGCGGCTGGACGAGGTGCGGGAGCCGACCCTGGCGCGTTTCGAGGCGATGGGATTCCGGGTGGAACACCGCCCGGCAGGCGGCTTCTTCTGCTGGCTGCGGCTGCCGGACGGCATCGGCGCCGGCCGGCTCACCGGCCTGGCCGCCGAGCACGACCTGCTGCTGGCGCCGGGGCGCCACTTCAGCCGCCAGCCCGAGGCGGACAGCCATATGCGCATCAATATCGCCCAGTGCCAGCACGAGGCGGTGTGGCGGGGCCTGGGTGAGGCCCTGGAGCTGGCCGCTCAGTCCGCGGCCAGTTGAGCCCGCACCAGTTCGCGCAGGCGGCGGTCCCGGTTTTCCGGGTGCTCCCGGACGCAGGTGGTGCAGTAACGACCGCCCTGGGTGGTGTAGAAGCGACAGCAGCCGGCGCGGGTGCGGAAGCTGCGCCGGGCCGGTTCGCGCCCGGGGTGGTCCGGGTCCGGCAAGACGATGTCGACGAAGCCGGTCTTGCGGTTGTACAGCGGGGAGTCGGGCTCCTTGAGCACGGCCAGGGCGAGGGCCCTGGCCCGCTCCTCGCAGCCGAGCTGCTGGCCCGCGTGCAGAAAGGCCAGTGCCACCGAGTCCGCCACCAGGCACCAGAGGCCCCGCTCGGGCAGGCCGCAGCGCCGGTGCAGCAGGCTCACCAATGGGGCCATATGAGTCTCGATCCCGTGCTGCAGCCGCCGTTCCGTCTCTTCCCCGGCGTCGGCCGGGTAGCCGGCGGCAAAGCGCAGCAGCAGGCGGCGGGCGGTGCCTTCCTGGCCTTCATGCCGCCATTGGTACTCCTCCATTTTCAGCGCCAGCTGCGCCGGGCCGAACCCGGGCAGCCGCCCGCCCAGCAACAGCAGCCCGGCCAGGGGCAGGGCCAGGTACCAGGCGTAGCGGCCGAGCAGGAAAGAGCAGCGGGTCTTGAGATCGGTATCGGGGTAATGGCTGCCCTCGTGCTCCAGCCAGGCCTCCAGCAGCGCCGATCCAGGCGTCATCAGCGCCCCGGCCGGGGTCCAGTCCGGGCCGGCGGCGCCGCACGACCAGCCGCTTTCCCCCAGCCGGGCCGACAGCTCGGCCAGCTCCTCGGCCAGGGAAGGGAATGCCAGGGGGATCCGGAGGGAAGCGCTTGCCTGCATGGGGTCCTCGTCGGGAAATAAGGTGGCCGGAATAGGGCCAGAATTTATCAAAGAATATTAACGAGAATTATTTTTATTTCAATGCCGGGATCGCGGTCGACACCTGATGGGCCTGGGCGTCGTCATGGTCCCGTATTCGTTTAGAGGCCGGTAGCATCGCAGGCAGCCGTCACATTGCCGCAGAGAACAAAGATAGGGCGACCGGTTTCCGCAACGTCAACATCAAGAGTAAAAAGTTCCCTGGTTTTATTGCAATCAAGATAAATATATAAAATAATAAGCAAATAAAAATTATTATCATTTGAGTTGGTGTTGTGCTTATTATGCGAAGGAACCGCTTTTTTACCGCCATGGCATGCAGGCATGGTCACCATCGGCCGTCAGGCCAGCCGAAGTTCTAGCCACCAAGAAGGACAGGCCGGAGAGGAAGAAGGTCGCTCTTCGCCTGCCCATGGATGTCGGCCTTCAGCACAGAGCAAGGATTATATGAGCAAGATGAACAAGGTGTCGCCGGTGCTGGCGATGATGGTGGCGGCCCCGCTGGCGGTGGACGCCCAGGCCCAGGCGGCGCAGCCCTATGAACTGGATACGGTGGTGGTCAGCGCCACCCGCCAGGGGATGGAGGCGAGCGAGCTGGCCCATGCGGTAACGGTGATCGACCGCGAGCAGATGGACACCCAGTTGCAAACCGCCCGTAGCCTGGGAGAAGTGCTGGCGAAGACGGTGCCGGGCATGGCGCCGGCCAGCCAGACCCTGACCAACTTCAACCAGACCCTGCGCGGGCGCAACCTGCTGGTGCTGATCGACGGTATTCCGCAGAACACCAGCCGCAACGTCAGCCGCGACCTGATGAACATCGATCCCGCCAATATCGAACGCATCGAGGTGCTGCGCGGCGGCAGCGCCGTCTACGGCAGCGGCGCCGCCGGTGGCGTGGTCAATATCATCACCCGGCGCAGCCGGCACGAAGCCGTGACCAGGCTGGGGGTACAGAGCTCCCTGTCCCGGGTGACGGGGGACGGCCTGGGCTATCGCGGCGAACAGTCCCTGGGCGGCGGCAACGAGACCGTCGATTACGGTTTCAACGTGGCCTGGGAGCACCAGGGCGCGGCCTTCGACGGCAATGGCTCTCGCATCGCGCCCGAGCCCAGCCAGGGCGACCTGTCGGATACCGACAGCCTCAGCCTGGCCGGCAAGGTCAGCTGGCATCTCGACGCCGGCACCCTGACCCTGTCCGCCAATCATCTCGACGCCAAACAGGACACCGACTATGCCTCGGATCCGGCGGTCAATGCCGCGGCGCCGGGAGATGCCCGGGCCCGGGCCATTTCCGGGCTGCAACTGGACGAGCAAAACCGCACCCGCAACAGCTTCGTGAACCTGGCCTGGAATGCCGACCAGACCCCGCTGGGGGTGGTGGACGCCCAGCTGTACTACCGCGACTACCATGCCCGCTTCACCCCCTTCGATGCCCGCAACATCGCTACCTGGGGGCAGCTGGTGCAGACCTACCTGGACAGCGAAACCCTCGGCAGCCGGCTGACCATCAACTCGGCGCTGAACGACAACACCCTGCTGCGCTGGGGGCTGGATCTGAGTCGGGAGAAATCGGAAATGCCGGTGACCACCTATGACGGCACGGCCTTCGACAACAGCGGCGGCCTGGTCTTTGTCGATACCGGGGATCGGCTGTTCATGCCGCCGCTGACCCAGCGCAATATCGGTGCCTTCGCCCAGCTGGAGTACGACTTCAGCGAGCGCCTGCGCGGTGAAGCCGGTACCCGCTACGAGCATGCCAAAGCCTCCTTCGACGACTTCACCACCCTGGGGCTGGGCAACGACATCAAGGGCGGCGACGTCAGCTTCGACGATTTCCTGTTCAATGCCGGCCTGGTGTACAGCCTGACCGACAGCATGGAGCTCTACGGCAACTTCTCCCAGGGCTTCGAATTGCCGGATCTGGGGCTGCAATTGCGCATCGCCCCCGCCGGCTTCAACGTGAACGACTCCCAGCTCAAGCCGATCAAGACCGACAACTACGAGCTGGGCTGGCGGGGCGACTGGGGCTATACCCAGGGCAGCCTGGCCCTGTTCTACAGCACCTCGGATCTGGGCCCGGTGGTGATTCAGGACTTCGCCTTTGCCCAGAGCCGGGCGAAAGAGCGGATCTACGGGGTGGAAGCGACCCTGGATCACTGGCTCAACGAACAGTGGCAACTGGGTGGCCTGCTGACCTGGATGGAAGGCGAAAGCTACAACGAGGCAGCCCAGGAATGGAAGGCGCTCAACGGCTATCGTATCCCGCCGCTGCAGGTGCGCGCCTATGTGGAGTACCACCCCCATGATCAGTGGTTGCACCGGTTGCAGGCCAACTACAGCGGCTCCCGGGACGACGCCTTCAAGGATCAGGTGGGCTTCGGCAGCCGCCAGGTCGACAGCTATACCACCCTGGATTACAGCACTCGCTACGACCTGGGCCGGCACGGCTTCAACCTGGGCGTGGAAAACCTGCTGAACAAGGATTACTACCACGTCTATGGCCAGTTGCTGCGGGACGGCAAGAACACCAGCCATATCCCCGCCAGCGGCGCGACCCTGAAGCTGGGCTACCAGTACCGGTGGTAACATGGCTCTTCCTGCCGCTGCTGGTGCTGTTGCACCCGCCGGCCTGGGGCGAAAAGGCGGCCGGGTGCCGCCTTTTGTCGCATGCCATGGGCGAGAGCTGCGTGCCCGCACAACCCCGGCGGGTGGCGGTGCTGGATACCGGCGAGCTGGACATGGCCCTGGCGCTGGGAGTGACGCCCATCGCCGCCACGACCCCCTATCAGGTCGGGCAGTTCCCCGCCTACCTGGCGCAGGCGGCATCGCCGGCGTCGCTGGGGGTGGTACAGGAGCCGGATCTGGAACGGCTGATGCAACTGCAGCCCGATCTGGTCCTGGGCAGCCGGCTGCGCCATGGCCGGCTCTATCCCCTGCTGTCCGGCATGGCGCCCACCGTGTTCAGCGAGAACGTCGGCGCCAGCTGGGCGGAGAACTTTCTCCTTTTTGCCAGGGCCCTTGGCCGCGAGCCGCAAGCGGAGCGGCGGCTCGCGGCCATCGATGCCCGCTGCCGGCGCATCGCCGCCCTCCATGCCCGCAAGGGCCATCCCACCCTGTCGCTGGTGCGCTCCATGCAGACCCACGTCCGGCTGTACCTGCGCGACTCCTTCGTCGGCAGCCTGCTGGCGCATTGCGGGCTGGACCGGCCTGCGTCCCAGGCGGGGGGCGGCTTCGCCCGGCAACTGGCGTCGCCGCGCCATATCAAGGCCCTGGACGGCGACATCATACTGCTGAGCGAGTACGCCCCCGAGAAGGGGTCGCTGATCCGGCGCTGGCGGGATTCCGCCTTCTGGCCGCTGCTCGGCGGGCGGCTCTACGAGGTGGACGACGGCTACTGGATGCTGGGCATAGGTCCGCTGGCGGCGGAAAAGGTGCTGGTGGATCTGGAGCGGATTATCGATGACTACTCGCCCCGTTAGCCCCTGGCGGCGTTGGCTGCCGCTGGCCGTGTTGCTGCTGTTGCCGCTGGCCCTGCTGCTCGGCGGGGATAACCTGGCCGGGCCCGGCTGGCGCTGGCTGTTGGGTGGCGGCGAGGCGATGCCGCCCGTCGACTACCTGGTGCTGACCGAACTGCGGTTGCCCCGGCTGCTGGCGGCCCTGCTGATCGGCGCGGCCCTGGGTACCGCCGGTTGCCTGCTGCAGCGGCTGACCCACAACCCCCTGGCCAGCCCCGGCCTGCTCGGGCTGAACCAGGGCGCGGCCCTGGGGCTGGTGTGCCTGCTGATCTCGCCCTTGCCCTTTACCCTGTGGCATGCCTGCCTGGCGGCCCTGGGCGGGGCCGCCTTGGCCATGGTGCTGGTGTTCGGCGTGGTCAGGCTGGCCACCGGCCGGCTGGCGGCCGACAGCCTGTTGCTGTTCGGCGCTCTGCTCAGCACCCTGCTCGGCGGCCTGGGAACCATGCTGCTGCTGCTGGATCAGCACGCGCTGGACGTGATCCGCTTCTGGCTGGCGGGCTCCCTGTCGCTGGTGGTGCCGGCCCAGCTTCCCCCCCTGGCCGCCCTGGTTTTTCCCGCCCTGCTGCTGGCGCTGCTCTGCGGCCGGCCGCTGGAAATACTGGAAACCGGGGGCGACACCGCCCGCAGCCTGGGACTGAACCCGGTGCTGGTGCTGCTGGCGGTGTCGGCCGTGGTGCTGCTGCTGACGGCGGCTTCGGTGGCGGTGAGCGGCCCTATCCTGTTCGTGGGCCTGGTGGTGCCGCACATGGCCCGCTTCTGGCTGGGCGAGCGGTTGCACCGGCAACTGATCGGCAGCATGGTGCTGGGCGCCGGCCTGCTGGCGGCGGCGGATGGCCTGGTGCTGGCCGTTGATGAACAGGACCGGCTGCCGCCGGGCATGGCGCTGGCCCTGCTGGGGGTGCCCTGGTTCCTGTGGCTGGTACGACGGAGGTACCTCGAGCGGTGAAACGACATCTGAGTCATTACGGTTATCTGTGGTTGCTGCCGCCGGTGCTGGCCTGGTGCCTGCTCAACGGCAGCGTCGACACCCTGTCGCTGCTGCTGGCGCCGGAGCATCGCAGCCTGACGCTGCAACTGATCGGCGAGCTGCGCCTGCCTCGGGTACTGACCGCGGCGCTGGTGGGAGCCGGGCTCGGGCTGGCGGGGCTGCTGCTGCAGACCCTGTCCCGCAACCCGCTGGCCGATCCCGGCATCATCGGTATCAACCAGGGGGCGGCGTTGGCGGTGGTGCTGGCGTTGCTGCTGATACCCGGCCTTTCCCCCCAGTGGCTGCCGTTGCTCGGGCTGCTGGGCGGCCTGGCCAGCACGGCCCTGCTGTGGTGGCTGAGCCGGGGCACGGCGGCGGTGGCGCTGATCCTGATGGGAATCGGCTTGAGCAGCCTGCTGAGCGCCCTGATCGGCTGCCTGCTGATCCTGGCCGACAGCCAGCAGATCGCCATGGTGATGACCTGGCTGGCGGGCAGCTTCGCCGGCAGCCACGGCGACACGGCGCTTACCACCCTGGGCTGGGCGGCGCTGTTGCTGCCCGCCGGCTGGCTGCTGTGCCGGCAACTGGCGCCGCTGCTGCTCGATCCCCTGAGCAGCCGCATGCTGGGCACCCCCGTCACCCTGCTGGAAAGCCTGTGCCTACTGCTGGCCTGCGCCCTGAGCGCCATGGCGGTGGCGGCGGCCGGTACCCTCGGCTTCGTCGGCCTGCTGGCGCCCCACCTCGCCCGGGCCCTGCATCCGCCCCAGCCCGGCAAACTGGCGCTGCCGGTGATGGGCTACGGCGCCCTGCTGACCCTGCTGGCCGACTGGCTCGGCCGGAGCCTGTTCGCGCCGGTGCAACTGCCGGCCGGCCTGCTGCTGGCCTTGCTGGGGGTACCGGTGTTTGTGCTGTTGCTGCTCTGGCAACAACGTTTGCGAGGAAAATAAGAGATGAACGAGGATGCCATCAGGGCCGAGGGCCTGAGCGTCGGCTACCGTGGCCAGCTGCTGATCGAGCGGCAGGACGTGGCGATACCGGCGGGCTGCATCACGGTGCTGCTGGGGGCCAACGGTTGCGGCAAGTCGACCCTGCTCAAGACCCTGGCCGGGTTGCAGCCCGCCCGGGAAGGGCGCATCCGGATCGGGCAAGAGGAGCTCGCCGCCATCCCGGGGCGCCGGCTGGCCCGCCGGCTGGCGTTTTTGCCCCAGCATCCCGCCGCGCCCGATACCCTGACGGTAGCGGAGCTGGTGATGATGGGCCGTTACCCTTACCGCCGGCCCCTGTTGCCGCCGGCTCCGGCGGACCATGGGGCGGTGGCCGAGGCGCTGCGGCAGACGGACATGGCGCCCCTGGCGGAGCGCCGCCTTTCCGCCCTCTCCGGCGGACAGCGGCAGCGGGCCTGGCTGGCCATGGTGCTGGCCCAGCAGACCGACATCCTGATGCTGGACGAGCCGACCAGCTACCTGGATCTCAGCCACCAGTACGAGCTGCTCAACCTGCTCCGGCGACTGAACCGGGAGCAGGACAAGACCCTGGTGCTGGTGCTGCACGATCTGAACCAGGCCTTCGAGTTCGCCGACCACCTCATCTACATGAAGCAGGGCCGGCTGGTCGCCGAAGGCTCGCCGGCGCAGACCGCCACCCCCGAACTGGTCGACGCCATCTTCGGCCTGCACTGCGACATCCGGCCCCATCCCCAGGCCGGCTGCCCGCTGCTGATCCCCCTGGCGGGGTGCCGCTAGCCGCGTTGCAGCGGCAAGCAAAGGGCGAAGGCTCCGTTTACCGGCGGGCAACCCGGGTGCACCGGGTTGCCTGTTTTTGCTGCACTCAGCCCCTGAGCAGGCTCAAGGAGATATTGCAGGTGGGCAGGGGGCCATAAAAGACATGCCTGGTGCTCTTGGGGGGAAACAAGCGCCCCTGGAGGGAAAACTCCCGTACCAGCAGGGGGGTGACCTGCATCGAGGGGTGGGTGCTGATGAAATCCACCTCGTGGTAGTCCAGCAATAGGCAGGGGATACGCTTCAACCGCAGGCGTAACGCCGCCGTTCTCCGGTGATGGCCATCCATGATGGACAGGCTGTCCTTGTCCAGGGTCAGGGGGATGCGCCAGATTTTTTCGTCCGCTATTTTGTTGACCAGCCAGTCGACCTGCTCGGCATAGACCTCCTCGTTGGGACGAATGGCGTCGATGTCGACCAGGGTTATCGGCTTTGCACAAAGCATGATCAGTGTTCCTCGGTAAAAAACAGTTGCCCGTTGCGGTGGTAAATGCGCGCGGGATGCGGGTGGCTCAGGAAGTCGTGATGCGAAATGTGCCAGCCATAGGCCCCCGCCTGTTCGAACAGGACGAGATCCGCCACACGCAGTTGCTCGACCTCGACCCGGCGGGCGAGCACATCCTTGGGGGTGCACAGCTCCCCGCACAGGGTGATGTTCTGCCGGGTCACGCCGGGGCGGGGACAGGGCCATGGCCATGACTCGGTCGGCAATACCTGGAAGGGATGGTTGTGTTGCCAGGAGGAAGGCAGGCGGAACTGGTGGCTGCCGCCGCGAAGAATGGCGAAATGTTCGTCGTGGCTGCGCTTGATGTCCGTCACTTCGGTCACGTAGCAGCCGCATGTTGCCGTGACGAAACGTCCGCATTCCATCGCCAGGCTGAAGGCGATGTCACCGCTCTCCAGCAGCATTGCCAGCCCGCGGCAGTAGTGCGGCCAGTCGAATTGACGGCCGTCGGGGGCGTAGTCGATGCCGATGCCGCCGCCGATATTGAGGACTTCGACCGGCAGGCCATACCGTCGCTGCCAGGACAGGGTCAGCTCGATATAGCGGCGGACCAGCATCAGGTGGCTGTGGGCATCCAGGTTGTTGGATATCGCATGGAAATGGAAACCGACACAGCGGAGCTGTGAATACCGGCCCAGGTTGTCCAGAATTTCCTCGATCTCGTGCTGATCGATGCCGAACTGGGTGGGCTTGCCGGCCATCTGCAGGGTGGCGTCGGGCAGGGTGAAGCGGGGATTGACCCGCAGCAACACCTTCACCGTTTTTCCCGCCCTGGCGGCCAGGGTATTCAGCCGGACCAGTTGTAGGTAGCTCTCGATATGGTAGAGCTCGACATCCGCGGCCAGGGCGCCTTCCAGTTCCGGCCCGGTCTTGCCCGGACCACCGAAGGCGATGGGGCTGGCGGGCGCGGCGCGGCGGGCCTTGTGGACCTCTCCCAGCGAGGCGACTTCAAAACCATGGATGTGCGGGGCCAGGGTCTGCAGCACGGGAGTGTCGGAGTTGGCCTTGATGGCGTAGTAGAAGCGGACGTTATCCGGAAGTTCGCCGACGATCGATTCGATTCGCTGCTCAAGGTGATCGAGATCGTAATAATAGGCGCAGGCCGGCGCGTCCTGCCCCGCCAGGTGGCGCCGGAGTGGTTCGATGGAAAAAGGCAGGGTCATGATATTTCCTTGTGGGTTTGAAGATGAGCCTGGTGAGCCCGGCGCATGATGCCCCTGTCGTCACCGAGCACGAACATGGAGACGCCTTGCCGCCGCCAGTGCCGGATGGCTTGCGGGTCGCGCGGCAAGGCACAGAATGCCTTGCCGGCCGACCGGGTGATGGCGTACATCCGCTCGATGGTCGCGCGCACCTCGGGGTGTTGGGTTTGCCAGTGCAATCCCAGGGACTGGGACAGATCCGCCGCCCCTTCCAGGACGACGTCGACGCCATCGACCCCGGCGATGGCTGCAAGATGGTCGAGCCCTTGCCGGCTTTCGATCATCACCACCACCAGGGTGTCGGCTGCCGCCCCCCGGGTGTATGCCGCCAGGTCGTCGGCGCCGTAACGGCTGGCCCTGGTCGAGTTCAGTCCCCTCTGCCCTCGCGGGGCATAGTGGCAGAGCTCGACGGCCTGCCTTGCCTGGTCTGCATCCTCGACGCGGGCAAAGACGATGCCCGCCGCCCCGGCGTCGAGCAGGGGCAGCACCAGGTGCGGTGCCCGGAGCGGCACCCGTACCAGGACATCCAGGCGCTGCGCCCGTGCCGCCAGCAGCATCGTTTCCAGCTGTTCGGGGCTGATCAGGGTGTGTTCCAGATCGATGATGACGAAGTCGTACCCTGCCACCGCCAGTTGCTCCAATGCGACGGCAGAGGGGATGGAGCAGAACAGGCCGAAACATGCCTCGCCGGCAAAGAGGCGGCTCTTGAGGGAACTAGTGGCCATGATGGTGCTCCTCCTCGCAGAGCGGATTGGCGACCGGCATCACCCGCAGCCGGACTTCCGGCAGGAAACGGCGGCTGGCCAGTTGCTCGACATCGATACGGTCGGCAAAGAAGTCGAACAGCCGGAAACGCGGGGCGAGATCCGGCTGGTCCGACTGGTATTGCCGTACCACACGCCTTGCCAGGGCCCAGAACTCCTGCTCGGCAAAGTGGTAGTGCTGGGCCAGAAACCAGGCCAGTTCGGCAAGGTTGACGAAGCACAGGGCGTCCTGGGTGAAGTCCCGTAACTCGTTGGCGTCGTCCGTTTCCAGAAACGAGTTCGGATTCACCCGGGCGTGGGCCTGTGGCGCGTCGGTGAGCTCGGGAAGTTGGACGGCATCGTGGAGCAATGATTTGCTGTAACGCACGCCGTCGTGGAAATCCTTCAGCGCCACCCTGACCGGCATGCCCTGCTCATGCACCAGCAGCATATTCTGGGCATGGGACTCCAGCGCCGTGCCGTGATACCAGAGCATGTGCATGACCGGCAGATAAACACGTTCGAGCAGGGCGGTCAGCCAGGCGCCGATGCCGTATTGCCGGATCCAGGGATCGATAAGCGGTCGTTGGTCGATGTCGAGCTGCACCAGGGCGGTCACCGGGGTGGCCGACTGCCGCTCCGACAGATGGCGGTAGACGCTTTCACGCCAGATGCAGGCGAGCGCGCCGTACTGCTTTTGCAGCGGGGCGGGAGGCGTGATGCCGATGCCGGCGATCTCGCGCAGTATGATGGGCTTTCTGTCCTCCGGCAGGCGATCGTCGGTCTGCACCAGGTGCCACAGCCAATCGCTGATCCTGGCGGCATTGCTGACGGTATGGGGCGCGAGCACCCGGGATGTGGATGTATTCAGCAGGCTCATGGCCAGTTTCAGCGAGGGTGCACCCAGGTCGCTGATGTCGGACAGGGTCCGGATGGACTGCTGTGGCAGGTAGGCCGGGCCGGTGACATCCAGCTTGATGATCCTGCCCTGGGTGAGCATGTCCTGGTAAAAAACCCGGATGATCTTGCGCCACTGCCAGGGATGAACGGCAAGCAGTACCATGTCTTCCGGTTTGTTGCCCGCGGCGCGGATCTGGCGGTGAATGGCGCCGTATTCCTCGCATGAGAAATGCCGGCGGTACAGGGCCTCCAGGCTGGTGGAGCGGCTGACTCCCAGATGGGCCAGTGCTCTGTCGACGGCCAGCCAGACGAGGGGGAAGCCGGCCGACAGCTCCGGGCCGTAGCGCTTGTTTTCATCCAGATCGAAACCCACCCGGGACTTGAAGCTGGGGTGGTACAGGTGGCCGTTGTTGATGCGCGCCTCCTGCTCGAAATAAGGCAGCTCGCGCAGGGGCGTGACGGTGCTGTGCTGCAGCGTCTGGGCATGCTTGGCCAGGGTCTCCGTGAGTTCCTGGTGGAATTGCTGCCAGCGTTCGGCATCGGCCTCCACTATCCGGCCGATATCCGCCATGAGTTGCCTGAGTGACACCGGGCCGGCCTGCCCGGATTCCCACCGCTGCACGGAGCCTGGCCGGATCCGGACCCGGGAAAAGCTGGTGCTGATCCTGGCCTGGCACCGGTAGCTCAGGGTCGCCGACACGGGAATGAGCAACCCGTCCTGTTCATGCCGGCAGGGGAGGGCCTGCTCGTACAACAGGGCTTCGAGCAGCTGCTGGACGACACGCTGCTCCGCCTGCCGGTAGGCGGTGGCATCATCCGTTTCGGCCAGGGGGGTGAGGTCACGGTAACGATAGGCACTGAGGGGGTTGGGAATATTGACCCAGGCGGGGCTCTCTCCTGTGCCGTTAAAGGTGCTCAGCATGTTGGCTTTTGCCGGCAGAGACCGGGCCTGCAGCAATTCCTGGGCGTAGCTTTGGGCCCGGCCACCGAGGTTCGCGTCGGCCAGTGCCTGCCCGGTCGTCTGCCAGAGCCGGGCCTCACTGACCGGAAACGACCTGGCCAGGGCGCCGATCAGGTGGGCGATGTGGTTGACCACGAGATAGTACTTGAAGCGGAACCAGGCTTCGTCGGCGGAGTACCATACCGAGCTTTCCGGGCCGACGGCGGTGCAGCGTGGCGCCAGCATGGAGTCGCTGGCGACGCTCACCCCCTCCATGTCGCGCACCACGAGCTGGACGGGGGTGCCCTGGCGAAACCGCATCAGGCTGTTCTGCAGGTGGGCTTCGAGGCTGATCCCGGTGGTGGCAAACAACTTCAGGGCCGGCAGCAGCGAGACGTTGGTATATTGGCGCCACCAGTCGGCGACGAATGCAGCGGTGATGTCTTTACCGGCGAGCCCGGCGGCTTGTCGCACATAATGGCCCAGCGGCAGCGCTCCGGTCATCGGGCACTCCTCCACCAGGCTTCCCAGGATCCGGGTCTGCTCGAGAGCTTCATCATCCAGGCCGGCCCGGTAAATGATGCCGAAAGCAGCCTCCAGCCCCGCCAGCTCCAGGGTCTGGGCGGCCAGCTCGGGCAACAGGCGCAGGGCGTCGTCGGTTTCCTCCGGCGTCAGTTGGTGCAGCAGGCGGCTGGCATCGATCGCCCGTATCATCTGCTCGGGTGGATTGTTGCGGATGAAATTGGTGATGCGTACATCCAGGGAAAGCTTGAGGAACAGCCTGCTTTCCGGCATCCATACGGTACGGACCGAAGAGGTCGGCCAGACCACCTGTCCCAATGGGCCGAGCGAAATAATGAGCTCCTGTTCGAGCTTTTGACGGACTGCGGGTTGCTCCAGCAGAAAATTGGCCTGCCAGGGATGACAGGGGACAAGTTGGTACTGGCCCGCCCTGGTTCCCAGTAGCCTGGCCGCCTCCTGGCGCGCCGCCGGATCGAGCAGTTGGGAGACATCGGCACCGCTGGACAGGGTCCGCACCAGCGCCGGCGCCACGGCGAAGTAGTGGAGCCTGAACGAAGCGCCCAGTTCGGGGCTGTAGCGTTTCATGTCTTCTTCCGAAAACCCCATGCTGGCCTTCGAGGTGACATGGAAGGGATGCCCGAGCAGCATGCCCTGTTCCGCGGCGGTGAAGTCCTCGGTTACCGACAATACCGCGACCTTTTCTTTTCGGGTATTCAGGAAAAAGCCGGACTTTTCGACGCTGTTGCACATCTTTTCGTACAGGTTGACGGCCTGTTGCCGCTGCTCGGCCCCTTGGCCGGCATTCAGGGCCAACTGCTCGCAGATAAGCCTCAGCAAGGGCCGGATCTCGTCCAGCGTCTCGGCCAGACTGGCTCCGTTTTGCTGCAGCAGGAAGGTGGCGCCGTAGCGGTGATAACCGGTCAGGGAAAGGTGGCTGATGGTGCCGTACAGGATCTTGTCCGAGGCGGTAAAGTGATAGGCAAAGCCGAGCTCGCCATCGTTCATCGCCAGTTGATCGGCATAAGGGTTGTCCTGGTATGAAACCAGATGCCGATGGATATCGAGGCCGGTCTCTCGGAAAAAGGTGTTCAGGTATTGTTCGAACAGTTTGTGGTGCCAACGGCTGTCCATTGTTGACGTCATGGTCTGGTTGCCTCTGTACAGGTTGAATAAGCGGGGTGTTTGTTGGTGAGCAACAGGAGGCCGGCGGCAATAAAAAGAGCCGCGCTGGCCGCCATGGCGCCACTGGCGTGAAAGAACGGATAGACGGCCGCCACCGTTAGTGGCCCTATCAGCTGTCCCGAGACCAGGGCGCTGTTGGCGGTTCCGATCGCCTGTCCCTGGTGGCGGGGATGGACCCGGTTGCTGACGATATAAACGACCGTTTGGGTGAGGGCGGCCAGGCAGAAGCCCTGCACCAGCCGAAGCAGGGCGAGCTGCCATAGGCTGTCCGCATACAGCATGACCAGGATGGCGCTGCCGCATCCGGCCGAGGCCATGATAAAGCTGCCCCGGGCACTGCCCCGGTCGTTACGCTTCCCCCAGTAGCTGCCGGCCAGGAAAGTCGCGGCCCAGGCCAGTGCATGGAGTCCTCCCGTGAGGGTGGCGGCGGGAAAGCGCGGGTCGCCGAGCTCGCTGACATAGAGGGCAAAGCAGGTGACCAGGGCAAAGGCGCCGCCTTGGGCCAGCGCCCCCGCCGCCAGCCAGGACAAGGTGGGCCACCGGCAGAACCAGCGTTTGCGCAACGGCGGCTCGGGTTGGTCCCGATGGCAGGAACGGGGCGAGGCGTCATGAAGACAAAGCGCGGCGGCAACGAGGGCGACGCAGGTCATGGCCGCGGTCATATTGAGCAAGAGTTCCATTCCCCAGCGGTCCATGAACAGCCCCCCGAGCAGGGGACCGCTCAGGCAAGCCAGTGCCATGGCGCTTTGCAAGCGTCCCAGCAGCATGCCCTTGCCGGAAGGTTCCGCCATATGGGCGGTATAGGCCGTGATGACGAGGGATATGCCGCAAAAGCCAAGCAGCAGCCGGGCGGCAAGAAACTGGGCCAGGGTGCCGGCGAAGGACATCAGCAGCAGCGACACGCAGAACCCGCCCAAGGCCAGGAACAGGATGGGGCGGTATCCCCAGCGGTCGGCCAGGCGCCCGAGCAAGGGCGCCGACAGCACGCCGCCGATGGCGGGAGCGGCCAGGGCGATACCGGACCAGAGCATCGCGGTGCTCATGTCGTCCGCCAGTTTTTCCAGATACAACGGCATAACCGGGATCAGCACCATGACCCCGAAGGTCGCCAGGAACTGGCAGCACAAGAGGACATGGATAGCGCTAGGATGCTTCATGCATGGGTTCCGCCGTCGGGGGCCGGGGTGCGGGGAGCGGCAACAGGGGGTTGCGGATACTTCCCATGGCGCTCGGCATGCCTGTCGAGGCGCCGGGCCGCGTCAACAGGGGGCCGAGAACCTGCTTGAACGGCCAGGCCTTTGCGTTCAGCAGGCTGTCGGACAGGATACGCCCGAGCTCCTCGTCCTGCAGGGCTGCCGCGTAATCTTCGATACAGGTCCGTACCCAGCGCCAGAAGTCCGCTTCGGTCCTGTTGCTGTGCCGGAGTGCGGCCAAGGCGATAGGGTACAGGTTGACCTGCAGTCCCAGTGTCGTGAAATAGGCGAGCAGTTCCTCCATCGAGGCCAGCACCAGCGAATTGGGCGTCGTCCAGTCGATCTGATAATCCGGCAGCGGCAATCCCAACCGGGTGAGCCGGGCGGGGCAGATGCGGAGGGTGTCATGATCCCGGAGAACAAAGCCGTGCAACTGCCGGTGTTGATAGCGTGCAAGTACGTTCTGGCCATGGCACTCCGGCATCACGCCGTGACACCACAGGTTCAGGAAGGTGTTGATAAAACAGCGGCTCAGGTCCTGGAGGGCCTGCCAGGGGTCGGCATCTCCATCCAGGAGCCGCCGCCAGACCGGCTCGTGCGGATAACTCAACGCCGACATGGCGAGCAGGCGGCTTGACGGGGCCTGGTCGAACGGCGGCAGAAAACGGATCTGGCAACCCAGGAGGCCCGGATTCCTGACCAGCACCTGTTCCCGTCCGGCAACCCACCAGTGGTGCTCGTCACACAGGGTGATGGCCGAGGTCAGGGCACTGTCCCGCTCCAGGATCTGCGTCAGCAGGCGGCAAGCCTCATCGCCATTGACCAGGTAGCGGGGCGGCATGGAACGGATAGCCCCCAGGGTGCTTGCGCTGGTGGAAAGCTTGATATGCATCCTTTCGTTCCGGGCACTCGCCAGGGTGCGCAGGGAGGAAGTGGGAGAGCCGGTCGCGGTGGTGAAGATCAGATCCACGGCGCCGAAAGTATTGCTTTCCGACAACAGGAGCCGATGCTGGGTGGGGAGCAGGGGCAAGGCGACGTAACCGGGCGCCAGGTGCCGAAGGCGGACACTCAGCGCCGCCTGCTCCGCTTCACTCAGCAGCAGCTCGGCCGGCTGCCGGGACTGTTTGCTCAACAGGCTGCCGGGGGGCAGGGCCCACCAGTGAAGCCGTGGCGAATCGGTGACCAGCCGGGCGAGCGCGCCTTTCGCGTGAGCAAAGGGATGGAAGGGGCGATCGGCCATCATGGCGAAGCATTCGCTGGCCGCCAGGGGCGAGGTGGCGGCATCGCGGGCCGATGGGAGTCGGGCGGGCAGGTGCTCGAGAAAATCGAAGCACTCCTGCCACCATTGCACCGCCCGTTCCCGGCCCGCCTCGGGCCACCAGGACGCCTGCACCAGATAGGGCATGACCTCCCGGGGGGATATCCGGCATCGCGTACCCTGCCTTTCGTCTTGCAGGCGGACATCGTCATCCTGTACCCGATAGGGCCTCAGCCCCTCTTGCATCCGGCAAGAGAAGCCAAGACTCATCGCATCGTCGAGCCGGACGGACAGCACGGCGCCGGAAAAGCGCAGGCTGTCGCAAAAACCGTCGACGTTCTCCATGTAAAGCGCATCGACCAGCTTTTGCAGTTGGTCCGTATAGAGTTGCCGTAACATAAGCGTTTCCTAGAACAAGGGCAGTTCGGTACCCGCGTTTTTGCTTTCCGCCGCCTGATAGAACCAACGGGCGCAGACAATGTCGTCGATGGCCATGCCCATGGGGTTGAGCAGTATGATTTCATCATCGCTGTGCCGGCCCGTTACCTGACCGAGGACGATCTCGCCCAGCTCGGCATGCAGCTGTTCACGGCTGAACAATCCCTCTTCGACCAACTGGTTGATCACTTTTTTCTCGCGGTTTGATTGATCCCAGTCGTCGACGATGACTTTGTCCGCTTTCAGGAAAACATCCCGCTCTATATCCATGATCGAGATATTGGAAATAAAGCAGCCTTTTTTTATCCATTCGAAGGGGATATAGGGTTTGTCGGAAACGGTGCAGGTCACCAGTACATCGGCCTGTTCCACCGCGGAACGGGCCGAGTCATGAATGACAAAGCCGACTTTCGGGTATTTGGCGGCAAACTGGCTGATCAGGTTGTCGGCGGCGGCCTTATTGATATCGAACAGATGTACGGTGTTAATCTGCTCATATTGTTCGAGCAGCGTCTTCACCTGCATTTGTGCTATGGGGCCGCATCCGATGATGGAGATATCGGAGAAACCGCTTCTGGCCAGATACTTTGTCGCCACCCCGGTAATAGCGGCGGTACGCATGGCGCTGATCAGGCTGCCTTCCATTATCGCCACCGGGTAGTTCGTTTGCGCGTCGTTCAGGATAATGAGGGCGCTGGCGCGTGGTAGATGGAAACGGCCGGGGTTGTGCTGCCTG
Source organism: Zobellella endophytica (assembly GCF_003012775.1). Lineage (GTDB taxonomy): Bacteria > Pseudomonadota > Gammaproteobacteria > Enterobacterales > Aeromonadaceae > Oceanimonas > Oceanimonas endophytica. The sequence goes on from NZ_PXYG01000008.1 coordinate 101,460, forward strand.
GAGCCGATCCACTTGATGCCGGCGATCGGATTATTCCCGCCCAGGTAGCAGGGCATGGCGATGATGCGATCGGCAATATGGTCGGCACCCGGCCAGCGTAGATAGGGTTTCAATGGCTGAATGAAATGCCCCCCGGCGTGAAGTTTCAATCCTTCCTCTATCGCTTCGATAAAGGCGTTGCTGTGGTCTGCGCCCAGGCCGAGCAGATCCGATTGGCTGAGGTAGCGGAGTTTGACGTGGTGCATGAACATGTTTCCTTTTTATTAGGCAATCTTTCTTTGGAGAGGAGGGGTGTTATCAAAATGACGCTGTCTGACCATATCGAACCAGTCTTCGTCGTAAACCAGATCGAGGTAGCGCTCGCCACGGTCCGGCAACAGGGTCAGGACGCACTTGCCGTCGGGGATGTCGGGCAGCAGCTTGCCGATGGCGGAAACCGACGAACCGCTGGATCCGCCGGCGAGGATCCCTTCTTTTACAAGCAGTTCCCTGCAGCCCAGGGCTGATTCGTAATCGTCGACATAGATGACGCTGTCCACTTCTTCGGGAGACAACAACTCGGGGACGCGGCTCGCCCCTATTCCCGGTATTTCCCTTGGAGAGGACTTTCCGCCAAAGAGGACGGAGCCGACGATATCGACGGCGATGACTTTCATGGCCGGGAAATGCTCCCTGAGACGGCGGGAGACCCCCATCAAGGTTCCGGATGTACTCGCCCCTATCACCAGATAGTCAATATCCCGGTCTGTCTGTCTTAGAATTTCATCCGCTTCCCCATGATAATGGCTGCGCCAGTTGTCGGGGTTGGCATACTGATTTACCCAGACCGAGTTGGGGATTGACAGCAGCAGTTGTTTGACGGTGTTGATCCGGGTAAGCAGATAGCCATCGTTTTGATCTTTTTCTGTCACCGAGACGATATTGGCGCCATACAGCCTGAGCATTTTCAAATTGGTGGGGGATATCTTGGGATCCACCACGGCGGTGAAGGGCAATCCTTTCAGTTTGCAGGTCATGGCGAGGGCAATAGCCAGGTTGCCGGAGGAGCTTTCGATGATATGGCTGCCGCTGTTAATGGTGCCGGCCTGAATGCCGGCCTCGAGCATATACTTGGCCGGTCTGTCCTTGATGCTGCCGCCGGGATTCATCATTTCCATTTTCGCCAATACGCTGACCCCCTCCCGAGGGAAAAGCCGCGACAGGCTGACGAGCGGAGTATTACCTACACAGTCCGTAATGTTTTTGCAGATCATCGTTGAGCCTCCTGAAAAGTGGCTCTCATAGTACACAAATGATAATCACTATCAACATCATTTTCATTGTGTTTTAGTTATTGCGACAGGAATCTTCGCCATTGAAGAGAAGAAAGGCATGAGCGGCTGTTTGCTTAAGTGGCTGTTCCGAATAGTAGATCACTACCGGCAGCGACTGGGTCCCGCTAAGCAGACCCTCCGTGCCAGGGGGCGAGCTTGCTCGCCGTGACGAGCATTTCGGCCTGACCGAACATCCAGTGAATGTTCGCAGCAGGTCGAAACCGCGAGTGTCACACCTTATACGGCGTGTCTCAGTCGATGTAGCACTATTAGGATTGGTTATTTAACGCCGTTTAGTGGAGGAGAAAGAGTATTTCCCGGCGGCTAAAGCGCCGGCTATGGGAGCAAGTAGCGGGAGGATACAGGCTGGCCACCTGCCGCCTTGCCGGGCAGCCGGATGGCCAGGAATAAATTGCTTGCGCTCAGCCGGCCTGCCAGCCGCCGCCGAGGGCCTTGACCAGATCCAGGCTGGCGTCGAGCCGGCCCTGGCGCAGGATGGCCAGCTGCTCTTCGGCGCCGAACAGGGTGCGCTGGGCGTCGAGCAGCGACAGCAGTTCCTCGGCCCCTTCCCGGTAGCGGATTTCGGTCAGGCGCAGGGTTTCCCGCGCCTCGGTGACGATCAACCGCTGCTGCACTTCCTGCTCCCGGGTCAGCACCAAGTTGCCGAGGGCGTCCTCCACTTCCTTCAGGGCGGTGAGGATGGCCTTGCGGTAGTTTTCCACCAGCTCGCGCCGGCGCGCCTCGTTCAGCGCCACCTGGCTGCGCAGCCGGCCGCCGTCGAACAGGGTCTGCGACAGCGCCGCCGCCAGGCTCAGGCTGTGGCCGGGGTCGGCCAGCGACAGCAGCGCGGAGCTGGCCAGGCCGCCGCTGCCGCTGAGCTGCACCGAGGGCAGCAGGGCGGCGCGGGCGGCCGCCACGTTGGCCTCGGCGGCGGTCAGCTGGGCCTCGGCGGCGGCCAGGTCCGGGCGCCGGCCCAGCAGTTCACTGGGCAGTCCCGCCGCCGGCTCGGGAACCGACAACCGGGCCAGGGCTTCCGGCGCCAGCCGGTACCCCTGGGGCGGCCGGCCCAGCAGGATGGCCAGGGCCGATTCGGTCTGGCGCAGCTGCTCGCGCAGGGGCAGCAGGGTAGCCTCCTGGCTCAGCACGGCAGTACGCTGGCGGTGGACGTCGCTCACCACGGCGGCGCCGTTGCGGTACTTGGCCTCGACGATGGCGAGGTTGTCCCTGGCGATGGCCAGGTTCGCCTCGTTGATGCGGATTCGCTCGTCGAGCGCCAGCAGCTGGAACCAGGCACTGGCCACGCCGCTGGTCAGGGTTAGCCGGGCGGTGTCGAGATCGTGGCGGCTGACGGCCAGGCCGGCATCCGCCGCCCGCCGCTCGGCCCCGAGCCGGCCCCACAGATCCAGCTCGTAGCTGATGCCCAGGCTGGCGCGGCTGCTCTCGCCGGCGCCGTTGTCGGACCAGCTGCGATCGCTGCCGCCGCTCAGGGCGAGGGCGGGGAACAGCGAGGCGCCGGCGCTCTGCACCTGGGCCTCGGCCTGGCGGATCCGCTCGGCGGCGATGCGCAGGTCCGGACTGGCCGTCAGCGCCTCCTCGATCAGCCGGTCGAGGGTGGGGGAGCCGAAGTCCCGCCACCAGCCGGGGCCGACCTCATCGGTCCCGGCGGGGGTGTTCCACTGGCCGGCCAGGGCGAGTTCCGGGCGCTCCGGCGGGGTGGTCTGGGCGCAGCCGGCCAGGGTCAGGGGCAGCAGCAGGGCAAACAGGGAAAAGGGTAAGCGAGTCATGATCATTCCGATGCCAGAGCAACAACAGGATCCAGCCGCGCCGCCTTGCGGGCGGGCAGCCAGCCGAACACCAGGCCGGTGGCGAAGGCGCAGCCGAAGGCCAGCAGCACCGGCGCGGGCGAGAAATACACCGGTATCTCGAAGGCGGCCAGCACCGCCGCCGCCGCCAGACCCAGCACCACGCCGATGGCGCCGCCCAGGGCCGACACCACCAGCGCCTCGGTGAGAAACTGCTGCAGTATGTGGCGGGTGCGGGCGCCGGTGGCCATGCGGATGCCGATCTCCCGGGTGCGTTCGGTCACGCTCACCAGCATGATGTTCATCACCCCGATGCCGCCCACCAGCAGCGAGATGGCGGCGATGGAGCCGAGCAGCCAGGTGAAGGTCCGGGTGGTGGCCGAGACGGTGTCGATGATGGAGGACATGTTGCGGATCTGGAAATCCTCCACCCCGTGGCGGGCCAGCAGCAGCCGGTGGATCTCGGTTTCGGTGTCGCCGATGCGGGCCACCTCGGCCACCGACACCGTGATGTTGCGCAGGAAGCGCTGGCCGAACAGCCGCAGGCCGCCGGTGGTGTAGGGCACGAACACCACGTCGTCCTGATCCTGGCCCCAGGGCGAGGCGCCCTTGGGCGCCATCACCCCGATCACCTGGAACAGGATGTTGTTGACCATCACGTACTGGCCCAGGGGCTCGGTGTCGGGGAAGAGGGCGTCCACCACCGACTGGCCCAGCACCGCCACCGTGGCGTAGCTCTGCTCGTCCTCTTCGGTAAAGAAGGTGCCCTGGCTCAGCGCCCACTGGCGGGCGGCGGGGAAATCGGCGGAGGTGGCGTTGATCTCCGGGCTGTGGTCCAGGTTGCCGAAGCGCAGGGTGGCGGAGCCGCCGATCTCGGGCACCGCCGCGCTCACGTTGGCCAGCTCCCGGACCGCCTGCATGTCTTCCGGCACCAGGGTGGAGGTGGCGCGCCGGCCCCACTGGTTGGGGGCGCCGGGGCGCACCAGCAGCAGGTTGCTGCCCATGGCGCTGATGCTCTGCACCACCTGCTGCTGGGAGCCGTTGCCGATGGCCAGCATGGTGATCACCGAGGCTACCCCGATGACGATGCCGAGCAGGGTGAGGGCGGCGCGGAACAGGTTGCTGCGCAGGGAGCGCAGGGCGGTGCGTACCGCCTCCAGCAGCTCGGCGGCGAGCGAGCCGGCGGGGCGGGGGCGGGCAGGGGCGGCGCCGTCCTCCCGTGCCGTGGCCGGGCCCGGATCGGCGAGGATGCGGCCGTCGCTGATCTCGATGATGCGGTCGGCCTGGGCCGCCACCTTGGGATCGTGGGTGATCAGGATCACGGTGTGGCCCCGGCGGGCCAGCCCGGTGAGCAGCGCCATCACCTCGGCGCCGCTCCTGCTGTCGAGCGCGCCGGTGGGCTCGTCGGCGAGGATGATGTCGCCGCCGTTCATCAGCGCCCGGGCGATGGACACCCGCTGCTGCTGGCCGCCGGACAGCTGGCTGGGCTTGTGCTCCAGCCGGCTGGCAAGGCCCAGGGTGGAGAGCAGTTGCTCCGCCCGGGCCCGGCGTTCGGGGCGGGACAACCCGGAGTAGATGGCCGGCACCTCGACGTTCTCCCGGGCGCTGGCGCCGCCCAGCAGGTGGTAGCTCTGGAACACGAAGCCGAAGGTGTCCCGGCGCAGCCGAGCCAGCTCGTCGCCGCTCAGGCTGGCCACGTCCCGGCCCTGCAGCCGGTATTCGCCGCCGCTGGGCTGGTCCAGGCAGCCGAGCAGGTGCATCAGGGTCGACTTGCCCGAGCCGGAGCTGCCCATGATGGCGACGAACTCGCCCTTGTTGATGGTGAGATCGATGCCGTGCAGCACCCGGGTGGCCAGCTCGCCCGCGCCGTACTGCTTGGTGATGCCCCTGAGTTCTATCAATGGTGAGCTCATCAGAAGCGCATCCTCATGCCGGGCCGGCGTTCACCGCCTTCGGCGGCGACCGGTGCCACGTTCAGCACCACCTGCTCGCCGGTGTCCAGCCCGGACCGGATCTCGGCCTGGATGCGGTTGCTCACGCCCACCTCGACCCGGCGTGTTTCAAGCTTTCCCGCCGCCGTAAGCACCTGCACCTCGGCCTGGCTGCGATCCCGGCGGTCCGGGAAGGCCAGCGCCGACATGGGCACCAGCCGGGCGTCCTCCGCCTCCGCCAGCACGAAGAACACCTGGGTGGTCATCTGCGACATCAGCCGGCCCCGGGGGTTGTCGATGTCGAACAGGGCGTTGTACAGCACCACGTTGTTCTCCACCACCGGCGTGGGTTCAATCTTGCGCAACTGGCTGTACCAGCGCCGGTTGGGATCGCCGAGGGTGGTGAAATAGACCTTCATCCCGGGGCTCAACTTGCCCACGTCGGCCTCGGACACCTTGGCCTGCACCGTCATGGTGGCCAGGTCGGCGATGCGCATCAGGGTCGGCGCTTGCTGGTTGGTGTTCAGGGTCTGGCCCTGGCGGGCCTCAATGCTGACCACGGTACCGTCCATGGGGGCGTAGATGCGGGCGTAATCCAGGTTGGCCTCGTCGGCGCGCAGGCTGGACTCGGTCTGGGCAATCTGTGCCTTGAGCGCCTCCACCTGAGCCTCGGCCGAGCGCAGGCCGGCCTCGGCGCTCTGCAGCGCCTCGCGGGAGGTGGCGTTTTCCGCCATCAGGTTCTGCTGGCGCCGGTGCTGGAGGCGGGCCAGGGTGAGCTGGGCCTCCCGGTCCTTGAGCTGGGCCCGCTGGTTGCGCAGCTGGGCCCGGCTGGCGTCCACCTGGGCCAGGTAGACGGTGGGATCGATCTCCGCCAGCAGGTCGCCGGCCTCGACCCTGTCGCCCACCTCCACGTGAATGACCTTGAGCTGGCCCGACACCTGGGCGCCCACGTCCACGTAGCCGCTGGGTTGCAGTATGCCGGTGGCGGTCACCTGGTCGATCAGCTCGCCCTGCTGTACCGCCACCGTCACCGGCGCCGCGGCGCCGTCGTCGCCGAGCAGGCGGTCGGAAAATACATAGAGGCCGGGCGCCAGTAACAGCGCCAGGCTCAGCCCGAACAAGGTGGTTCTTTTCATCGATAAGCCCTGAGAGAGTCCGGGGGCCCGCGGCCCCGGCGGTAACCTGATATGAGGGTATTCAAACAGCGAATTGTCGCTAAAGTGTGTCAAAGTCTCACAGGCTGACACTTCTTCACCGGCGTTACGGCTCGCCGGCGCGGGAACATGAACAATCAGACGGCGGACTTCACCCTGGACCAGGCGCTGGAACTGCTGCTGGCGCGGGCCCTGGCCGGGGACCGATCAGGCCAGGTTCAGCAGGCTGCGGGCGTCGGCCTGGGCGGCCTTGCCGTAGGTTCCGCTGATCACCCGGTTTCGGAGTGCCATCTGGCCCTGGGTCGTCTCTTGCGTGACCGCCGAGGCCGGCGCTTCGCCGCCGGGCCCGGGCGTAGGGCCTGAGCCGTTGTCCTGGCCGGTGGCGGCAGTCCGGGTGGGGTCGGCCGATTCCAGCAATTCGGCCTGGGCCGTGCGAATATGCTGATCGGCACGGGCGGCGGCGGCCTTGTCGGCGCCGGACGGCTCGGCCGGCGCCAGCGCCGCCGCCCTGACCTGCTGCATCTTGTCGATGGTGGCCCGGGGATCGCCGGGAACGGGGGAAATGTCGATCTGCACCTCGCCGCCCACCGCGTACTGCTTGCCGTCGGGGCCGGTTTCAAATTCATAGCTGGGGGCGCCCGCGTACTGGCCGCCGACGCTGGCGTGCAATTGTTCGTGAATGCGCACTTCCCGGTCCCGCTGTTGCAGCTCCTGCAGTTGTTGCACTTCCTCGACGCTCATTTCCTCGCCGGACGGCTTGGTCGGCCGGGCGGACTCACCGTCCTCTTCGGTGGTTTGGCTATCCTCGGCCTCGGGATCCACCGCCGGCCCGGTGGCGGCCTGCTCCCGGGCATCGGTGGGCTCGCCGCTCCGGCGACCGCGTGCATCGTACAGCCCGGGCTCGTCCGGGCTGTCGGTCTGCTCCCGGCGCGGGTCGGAGCCGGCAAAGGCGTCGGCCTGTTCGGTGGCCGGGACGCGCTCGCGCTGCTCGTTGTCCCGGCGGATCGGGCCGGTGGCGGGCGGAGCCGGGATGAAGGCGGCGTCGTTGAAGGAGGTGCCGATCTGCATCGTCTAGACCCGGATATCGATCAGGGTGCCCAGCATGGCGTCGGCACTGCGGATACTGTTGACACCGGCCCGGGCCTGGAGCTCGCCCTGTTTGAGCTGGACCAGGCTGTCGGTCGCGGTTTTCCGGCCCGCATCCACGAACCGATCCGGATTGACCTCGGGCGCGGTGTCGGACTGGTTGGCGACCCGGTTGAGGTGCTGCCGGCTGATATTGACCGAGGCTTCGGCCACGCCGTCGGCGGCGCGCTGGTAGCCCTGCAAGCCGGCGGAGAAAGCGGATTGAATGTTCATCGGGCCTCGCATGGGGTTCGTTCGGGACGTTTAATTATTCACCATAACGGCCGGGGAGGAAAGGCCGGGCGCGACAGGGCCCGGGTTCCATTTTCTGCAACAGCATGTTTCAGCAACACGGCTGTAAAAGAAAAATGATAACGATTATCATTGCTTCCTCAGGTTTGCCGGTCACCCCGACCCGCTTATCGCACGTATCGCTTCCTCCGCAACGCGGTGAAGCGCGGGAAGCCGCTTGCCCGTTTGCGCGCATCCGCCGCGGCCGTGCCGGGCGACCCGGCCGCGCGGCCCGGGGGAGCACCGGTATCGAAAACGGAACAGCAGATAACTTTGTCATCAAGGAGTCAACACCATGTCCGAGCCTTCCAACGCTCCCCTGCCTTTCACCAGGAATACCCTGACCAGGGCGCTGGGGCTGGCACTGCTCACCGCGGGTCCCGCCGCCGTGGCCGAGGACTACACCGCCCTGGATACGGTGGTGGTCACCGCCGCCGGCTTCGAGCAGAACATCGCCGACGCCCCCGCCAGCATTTCGGTGATCAGCCGGGAGGAGCTGGAGAAGCAGTCCTATACCGATATCACCGACGCGGTGAAGAACATTCCCGGTGTCTACGTGACCGGTGGCGGCAAGATGCAGGACATCAGCATTCGTGGCATGGCGCCGAGCTACACCCTCTACCTGGTCGACGGCAAGCCGGTGTCCGCCGGGCGCGCGGTCAATACCAACGGCTCCGACGGCGGCAAGCAAATCGCCCTGCCGCCGATCTCGATGATCGAGCGGATCGAGGTGATCCGCGGCCCCATGTCTTCCCTCTACGGCTCCGAGGCGATGGGCGGGGTGATCAACATCATCACCCGCAAGCCGGAGGAAACCTGGAGCGGCAGCATCAGCACCGAGTACACCAAGTCGTTCAACGACATCAACAACGACGCCCAGCAGGTCAGCCTGTTCGCCGGCGGCGCCCTGATCCCGGGGCTGCTCGGCGCCCAGCTCAACGGCAGCTGGCAGGGCACGGATGAAAGCGACTTCGTCGGCGCCGACGACTCGGCGGCCAGCACCCCGGAAGGCCGGCGCAAGAAGGGCGGCGTCAAGCTGATCCTGACCCCGGACGAGGCCAACGAGATCGGCCTGTCCTACGATACCGCCGCCCTGGACGAAAGCAGCACCCCGGGCAAGAGCGTGGCCGCGACCGCCACCGGCTCGGACACGACCTTCCACAAGGACGTTTACGTGCTGTCCCACGACGGCCACTACGGCGACCTGCAGCTGAGCAGCTACCTGCAGCACGACGTGTCGGAGCGGGTGCAGGACAGCACCAAGAAAGAAGAGGTCAGCATCTTCAACACCCAGGCCAGCTACTTCATGGGCGACCATGTGCTGACCTTCGGCGGCCAGTACAAGTACGAAGACTTCACCGACGAAACCAACGGCCTGCTCACCAGCAACGTGCCCGGCGCCGTGGCCCAGGTGGACCGCTGGATCGCCGCCCTCTACGCCGAGGCCGAATGGTCCCTCACCGACGAGCTGAACCTGACCACCGGGCTGCGCTACAACGACGACGAGCTGTTCGGCGGCCACCTGTCGCCCCGGGTCTACGCCACCTACCATCTGACCCCCGAGTGGACCTTCAAGGGCGGCGTGTCCACCGGCTACAAGCAGCCGGGGCTGGCCGAGGCCACCGAGGGCTTCGGCCGCGGCACCGGCGGCGGCGGCTCCCCCGCGCCCCATCCGCGCGCCCTGATCATCGGCAACCCGGAGCTGGAGCCGGAAAAGAGCACCAGCTACGAGGCGGGCTTCGTCTACAACAGCCACCAGCTCGGCCTGAGCAGCAGCCTGATGCTGTTCCGCACCGACTTTAAGGACAAGATCGCGGAAGACCGCCTGTGCGAGACAGATACCGATGGTTCTAACACCAACAGAGACAATGTCGCGGCCTGGAGCTGTAATTTTCAGGGAACCAATTACTACTTCCTGAGCACCCGCAAGAACATCGGCGAGGCGATGATGCAGGGGCTGGAGCTGACCCTGGATTACGACTTCACCCGGGATCTGCGGCTGAGCTCCAGCTACACCTATACCGAGTCCGAGCAGCAGAGCGGGGAATTCCAGGGCCAGCCGCTGAACAAGGTGCCCGAGCACATGGCCAACGTCAGCCTGGACTGGCAGGCCAGCGATACCCTGGACTTCTGGGTGCAGGGCAACTACCGGGGCGAGACCAGCGACTACCTGAGCCGCACCAGCATGTCCGAGGGCACGCCGAGCTACACCCTGGTGGATGTGGGCCTGGTGTACCAGCTGGCTGCCAATACCAGGGTCAAGGCCGGCCTCTACAATGTCGCCAACAAGAAGGTCACCAACGACGACTATGAGGTGGTGCTGGACGGCCGCAGCCTGAACCTGGGCCTGACCGTCGACTTCTGATCCTGCCCGGTGGCGGCCCGATGCCGCCGCCGATACCGCCCCAGGCGCCCGGCCCTCCGGCCCGGCGCCTGTTGTTTTTGGGGTGCCCTGCAAAGTTAAATGATAATGGTTTTAGAAACCATTATGGTTATGACTTAAAAAACCGGCCGGAATGGAGTAGTATCGGCTCCATCCGGGTGTTCCGTTATCCGGAACAGCAGCCCCGGGGTTGCAGCTACTTCCACCCGGCGCCCGTCATCACCGGATGACCACTACCGGGCGCCATTGAGTCGATGGTTTGCCGATGCACGATTTACAGGAACTGGAAGGGTTTACCGCCGTCATGCGCTGCGGCAGCCTGACCGAGGCCGCCCGCCAGCTCTGCGTTCCCAAATCCACCCTGAGCCGCCGCCTGAGCCAGCTGGAAGAGCGGCTGGGCCAGCCGCTGCTCAACCGCCAGGGCAACCGGCTGCAGGCCACCGAAGCCGGGTTGCTGTTCGAACAGTACAGCCGGCAGATACTGCGGCTGGCCGAGCAGAGCCGGCAGGCGATGGACGATCTGCGCGAGGAGGTCAGCGGCGAGCTGGTGGTGCGGGTGCATGCCTGCTGCAGCCGGGGCTGGTTTCCGCTGGCGCTGGAGCGCTTTCTGGCGGATTACCCGGGTATGCGCATCTCGCTGCACACCGAAACCCGGCCGCCGGCGCCCGGCGAGGGGCAGGGGGAGATCTGGCTGTGGGTGGGCCGGGATCCGGAATGTGGCCTGCGCCACGAGGTGCTGAGCTACTGGCAGTGCGGCCTGTACGCCAGCCCTGCCTACCTGACGGCGCGGGGGCAGCCGGGCCATCCCCGCGAGCTGGCGGCCCATGCCTGGGTCGACTGGCTCGGCGAGGCGGCGGCGGGGGTGACCTTCCGGCACGACGCCGAGGGGGAATACGGCTTTCAGCCGTCGCCGTCGCGACTGACCGTCGACAGCCTGGTGCTGCAGATGGATGCCATCACCCGCGGCCAGGGCATCGGCATACTGCCGGTGGCCTTCGCCGAGAGCTACGACCGGTCCCATCCGGGCAAGCTCGCCCGCTGCCTGCCGGGGTGGCGGCTGTCGTCCCGGCCGGTAGGACTGCTGTATTCGTTCGGGCGTCAGCCGAGGAAGGTGGGCGCCCTGCTGGCGCACCTGCGCAAGTCACTGCCGGAAGCCTGGCGCTACCACGAAGAGCAGGGCTGCTAAAGCGCCGATGCTTGGGGCGGGGGTGCGCTCCTCCAAGCTTCTCTGAGGATGTTTCGGTTTAATACCTGTCATCTCCGCGAAGGCGGAGCTCCATGACCGTTTGCACGGGACTCCCGACTTCGCGGGAGTGACCACCGAGTAATACGAAGGTTGGTCAGCCGTATCAGCAGCACAGCCGCTGGCGCTCGGGCCGGTTGCCCATGGTGGCCAGCCGGGCCCGGGCCGGGCCGATATAGCCCTGGTAATGCTGAAAGGTGTGCTGCAATACCGACCGGGCGCCCGCATCCAGTGCCGGCGACAGCCGGTAATAGACCCACTGACCCTCGCGGCGGTCGGCCAGCAGGCCGTGCTGGCGCAGCAGCGCCAGGTGGCGGGAGATCTTGGGCTGGCTTTCGTCGAGGGCGTGGGTCAGCTCGCAGACGCACATTTCCTGCTCGGCCATGATCATCAGCACCAGTTGCAGGCGGGTATCGTCGGACAGGCACTTGAACAGCGCCAGGGGATAGCTTTCGGTTACCACAGGGTTTTCTCCTGACGATCCTGGACCAGCACCAGCAGCTTGATGCGCTCAAAGATTTCATGCACCACCTTGGTGGCCTCCGGCTGGGAGCAGCAGTGGGCGTCCTCGAAATGCCAGGCCATGAAGCGCGCCGCCGGCACGGTTCTGGCGGCGTCTTCCACTTGTTCGCACAGGCTGATGACGATATCGAAATACTGGTCGGAAACCCGGTCCAGCCCTTTGCTATGGAGCCCCTCGGTGTTCACGCTCAGCCGCTGCAGGGCGGCCAGGGCGTTGGGCTCTATATCAGAAGGCTGGAGGCCCGCGCTCATCACCTCGTAGCGGTCGGCGGCAAGGTGTTTGAGCAGGGCCTCGGCGATGGGAGAGCAGACTGCATTGCTGTGGCAGACAAAAAGCACACGCGTCATGACGGAATCGAAGTCCTGAATGATGGCAACATCATATATACGGACCTTCGCATGTCAACGACAACCGGTGGCGCCGTGCCGCCGGATTCATCATGCTGTCATCGAGTTGTGCTCGGTGCGGCGGCCGGGTTGGCTTGACCGGGCCCGGGTGAGGGGTCTTTCATTGAAAAACCGGTGAATTAATTTCGGGCGTAAACGTTTGACCGGCCGACGGCCTGGTGAGCCGGCCCCGGGTTTTTGCTAGACTCCGCCGATTGTTGCCTTGAGGTAAAGACACATGAAGTTTCCCGGCCAGCGCAAGCACAAGCATTTCTTCCCGGTGGAGTCGCGGGATCCGCGGCTGAGCGAACTGCTGCCGGAAAACAAACCGCTCTCCGGCCATATCTGCGGCATCGATCAGGTGCTGGTGGACATCGAAGCCCATGTGGACGACAGCTTCCTGGCCCGCCATGGTCTTTCCAGGGGGCACTCCATGCTGTTGGCGGCGGACAAGGCCGAGGGCATCTACCGGGAGCTGCTCGCTCGGGAACTGATCGTCTCGGAGTTTGCCGGCGGCACCATCGGCAACACCCTGCACAACTACTCGGTGCTGGCCGACGACCGATCCGTGCTGTTCGGGGTGATGAGCGAGAATATCCGGGTGGGCAGTTCGCCCTACCGCTACCTGTGTACCTCTTCCTCCCGGGTGGATCTGAACTACCTGCAGCCGGTGGCCGGCTCCATCGGCCAGTGCATCACCCTGATAAGCCCCGACGGCGAACGCAGCTTCGCCATCAACAAGGGCATGATGGACCACCTTGAGCCAGCCCACCTCGACCAGGCGCAGATCCAGACCGCCTCGGCCCTGGTGCTGACCGCCTACCTGATGCGTTGCGAAGAGCACGAACCCATGCGGCAGAGCGCCCTGCAGGCGGCCGAATGGGCGCGGGAAGCCGGGGTGCCGGTGGTGCTGACCATGGGCACCCGTTTTATCGTGGAAGACCGCAAGGACTGGTGGCAGCAGTTTATCCGCGACCATGTCACCCTGGTGGCGATGAACGAAGACGAGGCCCTGGCCCTGACCGGTATTGCCGACCCGCTGCTGGCCTGCGAACGGGTGCTGGAGTGGGCCGACCTGGTGCTGTGCACCGCCGGAGCCGCTGGCCTCTACCTGGCCGGTTACGTGGATGACGAGCACAAGCGGGAAACCAGCCGGCTGTTGCTGCCCGGCGCCATCCCCGAGTTCAATCGTTATGAATATTCCCGCCCCATGCGCCAGGCCGACTGCGCGACGCCGCTGAAGATTTACACCCATATCTCGCCCTACATGGGCGGGCCCGAGCGCATCAAGAACACCAACGGCGCCGGCGACGCGGCCCTGGCCGCCCTGCTGCACGACATGGCGGCCAATGACCACCACCGCCACAACGTGCCCGGCAGCGTGAAGCACCGGGCCCGGCACCTGACCTATTCCTCCCTGTCCCAGGTGAGCAAGTACGCCAACCGGGTCAGCTTCGAGGTGCTGGTACAGCACTCGCCCCGGCTGTCCCGTGGCCTGCCGGAACGGGAAGACTCGCTGGAAGAAGCCTACTGGGCCCGGTGAAGAGTGCCGGTCTGAAGCAGACCTCACCGCATCGCCTTCATTCGTCATGCCCGCGAAGGCGGGCATCCAGGGGCGGGTGGTACGGAGCCGAACCGGCTTGGCCTCATCCGGCATTAATGGGCTCCCGCCTGCGCGGGGGAGACGGCCTCGTTTGTAGGGGCCGTTGCAACGGACCATTGTGCAGCCGACGCCGTGGTTGGGTCCGATGTAGGGTCCGTTTCAACGGGCCGTTCCGCCACCGGCGCCGGGTTTGGTCCGATGTCGGGTCCGTTTCAGTGGACCATTGTGCAGCCGGCGTCGTGGTTTGGTCCGATGTCGGGTCCACTTCAGTGGACCATTGTGCAGCCGCCGTCGTGGTTTGGTCCGATGTCGGGTCCGTTTCCACGGACCGTTCCGCCACCGGCGCCGGGTTTGTAGGGTCCACTTCAGTGGACCAATCCACTAACGGCCGACGGCGCCGGGTTCGGTCGAATAAATTCGACCCTACAAGCCCCGCCGTAGATCCATATCAATGGACCATTCCGCCACCGCCACCGCCGCCGTGGTATGGTCGACCGAGGTCGTCCCTTGGGACCCGGGGTCACTCGGCGAAGGCCAGATCCCGCAGGAACAGCGCAATCTGCGGGAAGGCGATGATCAGCCCGGCCGCGGCAACCAGCATGAAGATAAAGGGCGGGGTGCCGCGAATGACCTCAATATAGGGCCGCCTGAAGATGGCGATGGCGGTGAAAATGTCGCACCCGAAGGGCGGGGTGGCCGAGCCGATGGCCACCTGCAGGGTGATCAGCACGCCGACCAGTACCGGATCCAGCCCCGTGGCCTGGATCGCCGGGGCGAAGATGGGGGTGAGCACCAGGATCACCACGATGGGATCGACGAACATGCAGGCGATAAAGAAGGCCACGCAGATGGCGATCAGCACGCCCACCGGACCGGCCTGGCTCACGCCCACCGCATCCAGGATGGTCTGGGGGATCTGGGCGAAGGAGATGATCCAGGAAAAGCCGTTGCCCACGGCCACCAGGATAAACACCACGGCGGTGATCAGGCCGGTGGACTTGGCGATACGATAGATGTCGATGGACTTGAGCGAGCGGAAGATCAGAAACTCCAGCACGAACGCGTAGAGCACACACACCGCCGCCGCCTCGGTGGGGCTGAAGATGCCGCCATAAATACCGCCCACCACGATCACCGGGAAAAACAGCGGCCACAGGGCATCCCGCACCGAGCGCCCTCTCTCGCTCCAACTGGCCTTGGGTTCGGTGGGAACCTGGTGTTTATGGGCGTAATACAGGCAATAGAGCGAGAACATCATCAGGATCAGCAGGCCCGGACCGATGCCGGCGATAAACAGCTCGGCAATGGAGGTGCCGGAGATCACGCCGTAGATGATCATGCCGATGCTCGGCGGGATCAGGAAGGCGATGTCGCTGGCGTTGATGATCAGCGCCAGGGTAAAGGAGTCGGAATAACCGGCCTTGAGCATTTTCGGACGCAGCGGGGAGCCGACCGCCACCACCGTGGCCTGGGTGGAGCCCGACACGGAACCGAACAGGGTGCAGGAGGTGGCGGTACTGATCGCCAGCCCGCCCTTGATATGGCCGATAAAGGCCATCACCATGTTGATCAGCCGGTCCGCCGAATGGCCGCGGGTCATGATGTCCGCGGCCAGGATGAACATGGGCACGGCGATCAGGGAGGCGGGGCGGATGCCGGCCATCATCTGCTGGATGAAGGTGCCCATCTGGCCGAAGCCGTCGAACATCATTACAAAGCCGACGACGGCCGCCGTCGTCAACGGGATCATCATCGGAAAGCCCAGCAGCAGGAGCCCGATCATGATGAGCATCAATATCGTTGCCATGTTGAATGCCTTGTGTCGTCTGGTCTGAAAGCGCGTGGGGGCTAGCGCTTCGTTTCGGTATCGGCGTAGCTGTCCACTACCTGGGTGGAGAGGTACACCTGATCACCGGTGAAATTCTTGATGGCCGTCAGCAGATACTGGATGCCGGTAATGGCGAAGCCGACCGGGGCCCAGACATAGATCCACCAGATTTCAATACCCAGCGCCGGCAGGATCCGGCCGCGGCCGTACAGGATTTTTATGTAGTCATAGGCGTGATAGCAGAGGAAAAACATCACCACCGAGGTAAAGAGGGCGATGATAATCATCAGTACCTTGCGCACCCGGGGGGGAAACGCATCGTACAACGCCGACATGCGGATATGGCGGCCATGGCGGGCCGCGTAACCGAGGCCGGCGAAGGTGATGAAGATAATAAGTATCCGGTTGATCTCGCCGGAGAAAAACAGGCCTTCTCCGAATACGAAGCGGGCAACCACGCTGACACAGGTGTTGACTGCCATCAGGATCACCCCGGCGGCCAGCACCACGGCCTCCAGCCTGGCAATCCATTCATCGATGGTGCCCAGAAAGCCGGGCAGGCCCGACCGGTAAGAGCCGGTGTCGTCTTCTACTTCGGGTGAATGCTCGGGCATCGGGGTTCTACTCCAGAACAGCAGGCTCCCGGCGGGAGCCTGCTTCACTCAGTTTTGCTGTATTTCTTGCAGGTCTTGCTTGAATTGATCCAGCAGTTCCTGGCCGCGCTCGCCGGTCATCTCGATGAATTTCTGTTCCACCTGCGGGGCGCGCGCCTTGAACGCCGCGATTTGCTGCTCGTCCAGGCGGGTCACGGTCACCTTGTCGTTGCTGCTGGTGATCTTTTCCAGTGAACGATCGGCCAGGCCGTCGATATGCTCGATGATCTCTTCAAAAGCATAGTCGGCGGCATCCTTCACCAGCTTTTTGTCTTCGTCGGACAGGCCGTTGTAGAAGTCCTGGTTGGCCATCATGGCGGTGGTGAACCAGCCGTGGCCGGTGAAGATCAGGTTGGGGGAAACCTCGTACAGACCGCCGGATTCAATCCAGAAAATCGGGTTTTCCTGGCCCTGGATCATGTTGGTCTGCAGGGCGCCGTACACCTCGCCCCAGGGCAGCGGGGTCGGGGTGGCGCCGAAGGCGGAGTAGGTTTCCGACAGCAGCGGGTTGGTCATGACCCGGACTTTCTTGTTGCTGAGCTGCTCGGGCGTGGTGATCGGCTCGTCGAGGGTGACCACCATTTCCCCTTCCGGATACATCTTCAGCAGTTCCAGCCCCTTCTCGGCGTACAGCGCGGGGAAGTCTTCGTTGATGGCTTCGCTGTTGCGGAAAAAGCTGATCACCGTGTCCATGTCGGTGGGCATCAGGTAGGGGATGAAGAAGATCTGGGCTTCGGGGATCAGCGAGCCGGTAAAACCGGGGGACTGATTGACGAAGTTGAGGATGCCGTCCTGGGTTTGCTCCATGATGTCGTCGGACTCGCCCAGCTCGCCGAAACGGTAAACCTGCAGGGTGTGATCCGAGTGCTCCTCGATGTATTCCTTGAACTTGTAGGCGTAGACGTCCTGAACATCACCTTCGTACTCTTCGTGGGCGTAGCGCCAGTTGGCGGCGGACACCGAACTGGCGGCGGTGAGGGCCGCCAGGGCCACTACCGGCAGGCCGGCTCGTTTGCCGAGTTTACTGAAGCTGGTCATCGCGTAACCTCCATTTTTTCATTTTTTCGAGTTGTAACTTTCCGGGTGTAATTAAAGACTGACAAAATAAAAGGATCCGCGCAAGCGAAGATCGACCTGCATGGACGGGGTTTCAATGTTTTTTTTTGTTTCAATTTCTTGAAATTATAGGCTGTTTATTGCTTTTTTGCGGACTAGGACAATGAGATGGGAGCATGTTGGCAACCATTGCCGTATGGAGCTCTGGTGGCGATGTTGGTGGATGTTGGTACCGGAATTCAAGGTCGCTATGGTTTCGATACTAATCATTTAATCGATTGATCCCGCCGACGCAGGGCTGGCCGGGACGGCTTCAGTCGACCGCATCGGGATGCGGGCCCGGTGGTTCCCGCTTGGCGGGAATGCAGGCGAGCCGCCTGCGCTCCGGGGATCTCGCCTTATTCCCCGAGGCTGAGTGCCGACAGCCAATACACCAGGAAACGCTGTAACGCTACGCCAGGTTGTTCGTCAATAGATTTACACTCATGGCAACATGGCACAGTGACTCAATCCCGGCCGACTTGTCGCCCTTGCGCCAGGCTAGCATCAGTGGGGAGTAAATGGGGAGATCATCCAGCTCATAGGCGACCAAGTTATCATCTCCCTTTGCCAGTATGCTCGGCATGATGGCGTAGCCCATGCCTGTCGCCACCAGGCCGCGGATGGTAATGTCGTCATGACATTCCTGCACGATATGCGGTGTGATGCCCGCATTATGAAAATATTGGTCGATGCGATCGTAGCTACCCGGAGTTGAACTGCGGTGAAAGCAGATAAAGGGCGCCCCGGCAAAATCGCGCAGTGAGGTCGGAGGGTTATCCAGCAGGCCGGGGTGGCGACGGGTAATCACCGCCATGCGGAAAGTCCCGATGGGCAGCGTATCCAGCTGCGGTTCATCGTCAGGTTCAATAAACAGGATGCCGGCATCGATGTTTCCCTGCAGGATTGCCGTCGTCTGGGGGCCGGACAGCATGGACTCGAGCGACAGCCGAGTATTCGGATGTTGCGTACGAAAGCGGCTGATCAACTCCGAAATGCTGGGAATGTACGGATGTATGGTGGTGATGCCGATAGACAGGCTGTCGATATGGCCATCCGAGATGGCTTTCGTCTTCCTGGCGACGTTGTCAACGTCGGCCACCAGACGCACGGCATTGTCATACAAGAATGTCCCCGCCCGGGTCAGGACCACTCCCTTGTGGTTTCTGTCGAGCAGCCGGGTACCCAGCCCTTCTTCGAGCAGCCTAATTTGCCGGGTTAACGCCGGCTGGGCAATGGGGATCTTTTTCGCCGCCGAGGTGATGGAACCCTCATCGACGACCGCCAGAAAGTACTTCAGTTTTTTTATATCCATGGTGTTATCTCGCCCTAATCCGTTTGTGGCATATCAAAAAGGCATGTCCCTATCGAGAAGAAGTATTTTCCGGCCATTAACCCGTTGAATATGATGAAAAACGCCTTTCAGTGCAATATCACGGGGAGGCAGTTGAATGGACTCTTTCCCCTGAGGGAACGCTTCTCGTCGGAAGCACGAGCGCTGCTCTCGGAGGAGAAAGCCAGAATTTGGCAACGATAATAGAGGGATCTACCCCATGAAAGAATGCGATATAGAGCGCATGATTGCCTTTCGGCGTGAGCTTCATCGGTTTCCGGAGCTTTCCTGTGACGAGCGGCAGACCGCCGAGCGGGTGCTCGGCATGTTGCGCGACATCGGCGTCGACGAAATACACCAGGGCATTGGCGGCCACGGTGTGGTCGGCATCATCAACGGCCTGTCCGCCGGGCGCAGCGTAGGGCTGAGGGCCGACATGGATGCTCTGCCGTTGGTGGAAGAGAACAGCATGGCGTACTGTTCCAGCCACCGGGGGGTGATGCACGCCTGTGGCCACGACGGCCATACGGCGATGCTGATGGGCGCCGCGCTGGACCTGCTGCAGCAGCGGCCCGCTTCCGGGCGCGTGGTGCTTATCTTCCAGCCGGCCGAGGAGCTCGGCACCGGGGCGCCCGCCATGTTGGAAGACGGCTTGCTGGATCGCTTTCCCATCGAGGCGATTTTTGGGCTGCACAACTGGCCCGGCGTGGAGGCCGGCCGCTTCGTGGTTCACGACCGGCCGCACATGGCCTCGAGCGACGATTTCGACGTGTTGTTCCACTCCGAAGGCGGCCATGGTGCCATGCCCCACCTGACCACGGATCCGGTTTTTGCCGCCGGACTGTTCGTGACCGCATTGCAACAAATCGTCAGCCGCAACACCAACCCCGAAGATATTGCCGTGGTCAGCGTCGGCAGCCTCCAGAGCGGACATGCCAGCAACATTATTCCCGCCACGGCCAGGCTCAAGGGCACAGCCCGCAGCTTCACACCCGGCGTAAGGCGGCAGATCGAGAAACGTATCCGCGAGATCGTTGATGGGATCGGCCTGGTGACGGGGTGTTCCCCGACCATTGATTACCGACCCTCGACCCCGCCGGTGGCCAACGATCCCGCTTGTGTGGCCCTGTCTCGCAGCGTGGTTGAAGCACTGTGGGGTCAGTCCTCGCTGGTGGATCATCCGATCAGCATGGGCGCCGACGACATGGGCGCTTTCCTTGAAAAAGTGCCTGGCGCCTATGTCTGGATTGGTAATGGTTGCGGTGGTTCGGCTCCGCAGCTGCACCAGCCGGATTATGACTTCAACGACGACATACTGGAGAAAGGAAGCCGCTTTCTTTCCCACGCCGCTCGACGTTTTCTCGACGGCAACCGGTGAGTTCAGGGGGTAATATGAATCATCTAGAAAGAACGGCAGAGCTCGAGGCCGTACCACGCCGGCAGCTCGGTTTTCCGCACATCTTCGTGGTCTTGTTCACCTTTATCTGCGTCGCGGCCGTGATGACCTATCTCATCGATGCGGGCAGCTATGAACGGGTGATCTCCGAACAAGGGAAAACCGCGGTGGTGCCCGGCAGTTACGCCACCATTGATGGCCAGAAAGCGACCCTGCTCACGCCATTCATCGCGGTGTTCGAGGGCATGAAGGAAGGCAGCAGCATCATCTTTTTCATTTTTATCTCCGGGGGCGCCTTCGGGGTGCTCAAGGCCACGGGAGTATTGCAGAAGCTGGTGGCCAGTATCAGTCGCAGCCTGTCGGGCCACGACATCATCCTGATCCCGCTGCTGATGCTGCTGTTCGCCATCGGGGGCGCGACCTTTGGCCTCGCCGAGGAAACCATCGCCTTCATCATCATCCTAGCGCCCATGATGAGGATGCTGGGCTATAGCGCCATGGTGGCTGCCGCCGTGCCGCTGGTGGGGGCCGGTGCCGGGTTCTCCGCCGCTTTCATGAATCCCTTTACCGTCGGTGTGGCCCAGGACATTGCCCAGTTGCCCATGTTTTCGGGCATGGGCCTGCGGGTCGTTTACTGGCTGGTGTTTGTCAGTGTGAGCATCGGCTTCGTGACCCGTTACGCCGCCAAGGTGAAATCGCCCCCGGTCCCGGGGGCCGCAGGGAGCCAGGACGCGATCAGCGAAAGCCCGCTGACCCACGCCGACCGCCTGATCCTGTCGGCTTTCGCCGGCGCCATACTGCTGATTGCCTACGGCGTGATCCGCCATGGCTGGTATATCGGTGAGATGTCCGGGGTGTTCCTGCTGATGTGCATGCTGGTCGGTGCTTTCGCCCGCATGAGCCCCAACGAGATCGCCGAACATTTCGTCAACGGGCTCAAGGAGATCGCCATGGGCGCGCTGGTGGTGGGGTTTGCCTTCGGCATCCTGATCGTGCTCAAGAATGGCAGCATCCTCGATACCATCCTCTATCACCTCGAGCAGTTGCTTGGTGGCATGCCGCCGGTGCTGACGGCGGTCGGCATGTTCCTGGTGCAGTTGCTGCTTAACTGCCTGGTACCCTCCGGCAGCGGACAGGCCGCCCTGACCATGCCGCTGATGGTGCCGCTGGCCGACTTGGTGGGGGTGACCCGCCAGACCGCGGTGCTGGCCTTCCAGCTGGGCGACGGCATCACCAATATCGTTACGCCCACTTCCGGCTATTTCATGGCCGGGCTGTCGGTGGCCGGGGTGTCCTGGAGCAAATGGATCAAGTGGATCCTGCCGCTGTTTATGATCCAGCTGACGCTGGCCGCGGGCATGGTCACCCTTGCCTATTATCTTTCCTGGTCTTGAAAGGAAGTTCTCTTATGCAGATTAAACAGATCACCGTCTATGGTGTGCGCTTGCCACTCAAACAGCCCTTCAAGATTGCCTACGATACCTACGAGGATATTGAAAGTATCCTGGTGAGGATTCAATCCACCTCGGGCGAAACCGGTTGGGGAGAGGCGGTCGTCGACCAGCATGTGTCCGGAGAAACCTGGCAGTCGGCCCGCCAGATCATTACCCGGGAGCTGGCCCCGCTGTTGCTGGGACGCACCCTCGACGGAATCGCTCCTTTCCACAAGGCGGCCGAAGCCCGTATCCGCCACAGCCCTTCCGCCAAGGCCGCCCTGGATATTGCCCTGCACGACCTGCTGGCCCGGCACTGCAAGGTGCCGCTCTATAGCCTGCTTGGCGGACGTTGCCATGCCCGGCTCGAGCTGCCCTGTGTGATCAGCATGCTGGCACCGGAGGAAATGGCGCGCCAGGCGCGGGAAGCCTGCGCGCGCGGCTATGGCTCCATCAAGATCAAGCTCGGCGATGCTCCGGAGCAGGATATAGAACGCATCGCCCGCGTCCGGGAGGCGATGGCACCGGGTGTGGCCCTGCGGGTGGACGCCAACCAGGGCTGGAGTGCCAAGCAGGCCCTGCAGGTGATTCGGCAGGCCGCACCCTACCGGGTAGAGTGGTTCGAGCAACCGGTCTCCATTGAAAACCTGGATGCGCTGACGCGGGTTACCCAGGCCACCGAGGCGCTGATCATGGCCGATGAGCCCATCCACGGCGTGCGCGACATGCTCGAGGTGGTCCGCCGCCAGGCGGCGGACATGGTCAATATCAAGCTGATGAAATCCGGGGGCCTGCACGCCGCCCGGGCCATGGCCGAGCTCGGTCTTGCCGCCGACATACCCTGCCAGATTGGCTCCATGGTGGAATCGTCGGTGGCCACCCTGGCGGGAGCGCACCTGGCGCTGGCCCACAGCAACATCGTGGCCAACGATCTGGTGGGACCGGCGATGATCTCCCGCGATGTTGCCGACATGCCCGGCAGCGAGACCCATATCGAGTTGTCCGGTGCCCCCGGGCTCGGCATCCGAGTGGATGAAGAGCGGGTGCGGGCAATGAGCGCCTTTGAGGACCGTGTCGACTGATGCGGTGACGAGCCAGGAGACTGAGCTGCCTCCCAGGCCCGCCATTCGGCCGGAAACATAAAAAAGCCCCGGCGCCATGGGCGCCGGGGCTTGGGGTTATGTCTTTGCAGGGTCGGCGTCAGTCGACCTCCATTTACTTATTTGACCAGCTCAACCACGCCGTCTTCCGCCTGCTTGCCGCGGGGCCAGAGGCCGATAACCACCTGCCAGCTGACCGCCAGGGCACCGATGATAAACACGATGTCACCGAAGGTGCGCACCCAGCGTAGGGTTTGCAGCAGGCCCTGCTGCATAAAGCTCTCGCTGCGGGCATACCACAGGCCTTCGCTGGCGCTGGCCATGAACTGGATGACCCCCACCGGCAGCACGCTGGTGAACAGCATCAGCACCAGGCCGCCGTTCAGCCACCAGAAGGCGGTTTTCATCAGCGACTCGTTGAACACCATGTTGGGGCGGATGTAGCGCAGCACCAGCAGGCTGAAGCCCAGGGCCAGGAAGCCATACACCCCGAACAGCGCCGCGTGGGCGTGGGTGGGCGTGGTGTTCAGGCCCTGGATGTAGTAGAGCGCGATGGGCGGGTTGATCATAAAGCCCAGTACGCCGGCGCCGAGCATGTTCCAGAAGGCCACGGCCACGAAGAACATCAGCGGCCATTTAATGTTGGCCATCCAGGGGGCGCGGTTTTTCAGGCTCCAGTTTTCCCAGGCTTCATAACCCAGCACCACCAGCGGCACCACTTCCAGCGCGCTGAAGGTGGCCCCGACCGCCATGATGGGGGTGGTGGTACCGGAGAAGTACAGGTGGTGGAAGGTACCGGGAATGCCGCCCAGCATAAACAGCGAGGCGGAAGCCAGGCTGGCGGTGGTGGCCATCTTCTTGGACACCAGGCCCATGCTGCAGAAGATGAAGGACAGGGCGGTAGTGGCGAACACCTCGAAGAAGCCCTCTACCCACAGGTGCACTATCCACCAGCGCCAGTATTCCATGACGGAAATGTGGGTGCGCTCGCCGTAGAAGAAGCCGGCGCCGTAGAACAGGCCGATGGCGGCGCAGGAGGCGGTGAGCAGGGCCAGCAGGTGCTTGTCGCCCGGCTGGCGCAGGGCGGGCACCACGCCGCGCAGCATCAGCACCAGCCACAGCACGATGCCCACGAACTTGCCAATTTGCCACAGGCGGCCCAGATCCACGTATTCATAGCCCTGGTGACCGAGCCAGAAGTTGAGGTTGGCGGGCATGAGCTGGGCAATGGCCAGGTAGTTGCCGGCGAAGCTGCCCACCACCACGGCGACCAGCGCCCAGAACAGCACGTCTACCCCCAGTTTCTGGAACTTAGGGTCTTTGCCGCCGTTGATGATGGGGGCGAGGAACAGGCCGGCGGCGAGGAAGCCGGTGGCAATCCAGAACAGGGCGCTCTGCAGGTGCCAGGTACGCACCAGCGAGTAGGGCAGCCATTTCGACAGCTCGATGCCGTAGAAATGCTGGCCTTCCACCGTGTAGTGGGCGGTGGCGCCACCCATCAGCACCTGGAAGGTGAACAGGGCCACCACCAGGAACACGTACTTGCCCAGCGCCTTCTGCGAGGGGGTGAGCTTGAAGCTGGTGAGCGGATCCCGCGCCGGGGCGGCCGGCTCGTGCTCCTCTTCCTTGCGCAGGAAGGCCCAGGCCCAGATCAGCCCGCCCACGCCGGCGATCAGCAGCACCACGCTGACGATGGACCAGATGATGTTCTCGGCGGTGGGCTTGTTGTCGATCAGCGGCTCGTGGGGCCAGTTGTTGGTGTAGGTGGCCTCACCGCCGGGGCGTTCGGTGGCGGCGGCCCAGGCGGTCCAGAAGAAGAAGTTGCTGAGATCGGCACGGCGTTCGGCGCTCGGCAGGGTGTTCTCCTTCATGGCGAAGCTCTGGCGGGTGCCCTGCATGGAGGGCTCGTCGCTGAACAGCTTGTCGTAATAGGCGGCGGTGTCGGCCATGGCCTGGGCCCGGCGCTCGGAGATCACCAGCAGGTCGGCGTCGGCATCATAGCTGTTGGTGCGGTATTCCTGCTTCAGCCGGTGTTGCAGCAGCGCCTGCTGTTCGTCGTCCAGGTTGCCGTAGGCGGTGCCGAAGTCTTGCTCGGCGGCCAGCTCCAGCCAGGCCATCAGCTCACGGTGCAGCCAGTCGGCGGTCCAGTCCGGCGCCTGGTAGGCGCCGTGGCCCCATACCGAGCCGAGCTGCATGCCGCCCACCGATTGCCAGGCGGTCTGGCCATCGAGGATGCCGTCCTTGGTGGTGAGCAGGGTGCCACTTTCGGTGACCACCTGGGCGGGGATGGGCGGTGCCACCCGGTAAACTTCCCGGCCGAAATAGCCGAGTACAGCAAAGGTAATGCCGAGAACGACGAGCAGTATCGTCCACAGGCGACGATAGTTAGCCATGGTGCACCTCCTGGCGCGGGGATGGTTGGAACAGAATGTTGTTTTCCAGATGGATGTGTTGCATTAAATCGGTGTGCAGCTCGCCGATGCCGGCATAGAGCGCCTGCCAGGTGTTGCAGGCGTCCGGCGGCAGGCTGAGGTCGTTGGTCAGCGCCAGCAGCCGGGCCAGGGCCTGGCCGTGATCGTCGTGCTCCATGCGCATCACGGTGATGGGGCCGCGGGCCGGATCGAACAGGCCCCGGCGCAGCATGGGGAACAGGATCTGTTCTTCCTTCTGCATGTGGCTTTCCAGCTCCTGGCGCATGGCGTCCAGGTGGTCGGCCAGGCCATTGGGGCAGTCGGGGCTGTCGCCGTGCACCGACTCCACCCGGCGGGCCAGGCGCAGCAGCTCGACCAGCTGCTCCCGGTGCACATCGTGGTAGCGGGCCAGGATGTGGTCGATCAGCGCATCGGTGTCGGCCTCGGCCCAGTTGCACTCGCCGGCCTGGTGCGCCGGCAGCGCCTCCAGTTGGGCCAGCAGCTCGGCGGCGTCCAGCCCGCGCTCGGCCAGGGCGTCGCGCAGCAGGGTGTGGCCGCCGCAGCAGAAATCCAGCCGGTGCTGGTGGAAGACGCGGGTGGCGCCGGGAAGATCCCTGGCGATTGAGCCGAGGGAGTGGTCTAACAGGCTCATGGTATTGCTCCTTGATTGAGGTACTATGGGCCTTATGTTGCAACCTATATGCCAGTTTTTAATTTATTGATTTATATGAAATTAATAAATTAATGGTGATTTATACCCTGATTGGTTAAGGTAAATTAAACCCTTTAAAGGTAAAAAATACCCTATGTTCTACGACATCCTGCTCGCCGATCTCACCACCGAACTGCCCAGCGCCGTGCGCCTGCAAAGCCTGGTGCGCACCCTGCGCGAACACTTTCGCTGCGGCGCCGTGTGCCTGCTCAAACTGCAGGAAGAGGTGCTGAGCCCGGTGGCGGTGGAGGGCCTGGTGCGCGAGGCCCTGGGCCGGCGCTTTGTGGTGGCCCAGCACCCCCGGCTGGCGGCCATCCTCGCCAGCCGGGGCACCGTGGCCTTTCCGCCCGATTCCACCCTGCCGGACCCCTACGACGGCCTGCTGGAGCACCATGTGGGCGAGGCGCTGCCGGTGCACGACTGCATGGGCATCAGCCTGTATCTGGAAGGGGATTTGTGGGGCGCCCTGACCCTGGACGCGCTGGAGGCGGGCACCTTCGACCGGGACGCCCGCGAGCAGTTACAGCGGCTGGCGCTGACGGTGGAGGCGGCGGTGCGGGTGACCCGGCTGGAGCAGGACATCCGCGGCCTGCGGCTGGCGCGCCAGGACGCGCCGGCATTGCAGAGCGAGCGGATGGAAGGGGAGATACTGGGCCAGAGCAGCCAGTTGAAGCGGCTGTTGCAGGAGCTGGACGTGGTGGCGGACTCGGAGCTGCCGGTGCTGCTCACCGGCGAAACCGGGGTGGGCAAGGACTTGTTCGCCCGCCGGCTGCACCAGCGCTCGCGCCGGCGCAACCGGCCCCTGGTGCAGGTGAACTGCGCCGCGCTGCCCGAATCCCTGGCCGAGAGCGAGCTGTTCGGCCATGTGAAGGGCGCCTTTTCCGGCGCCGGCAACGCCCGGCCCGGCCGGTTCGAGGCCGCCGACGGCGGCACCCTGTTCCTGGACGAGGTGGGCGAGCTGCCGCTCGGCATCCAGGCCAAGCTGCTGCGCACCCTGCAGAACGGCGAGATCCAGCGGCTGGGGGAGGACGCCCCGCGCAAGGTGAACGTGCGGGTGATTGCCGCCACCAACCGCCAGCTGCACGACAGCGTGCGCGACGGCCACTTTCGTGCCGACCTGTATCACCGGCTGTCGGTGTATCCGGTGCCGATACCGCCGCTGCGCGAGCGGGGCAGTGACGTGCTGGTGCTGGCCGGCCACTTCCTGGAGCTGAACCGGGGCCGGCTGGGGGTGCGCAGTTTGCGTCTATCCCCCGCCGCCGAGCAGGCCCTGTGCCAGTACGGCTGGCCCGGCAACGTGCGCGAGCTGGAGCATGTAATAAGCCGCGCCGCCATCAAGGCCCTGGGCCGGGGCGCGGCGCGGGAAGACATCATCACCCTGGAGCCGGAGCTGCTCGACCTTTCCGGCGACCTGCACCAACCGGAGAGCAACGGCACCACGCCGGCGACGGCCCCGGCCGGCCAGGCACCGACCCGGCCCCCGGCCAGCCTGCAGCAGGCGACCAACCAGGCCCAGCGCCAGGCCATAGAGCAGGCGCTGAACGCCAGCAACCACAACTGGGCCGCCGCCGCCCGCCTGCTGGAAATAGACCCCAGCAACCTGCATAAACTGGCGAAACGATTGGGGATGAAGTGAGGGGGATTTTAGGAGAGAGCCCCGCTGTTGGGGGACGGCGGGGTGGGGGATGAATTGGTGTGGTGTTGGTGTGAAGGGGTTACTGTTCGTGGGTAACTCGGAGCCCTAACGCCCAAAGAAGCGGCGCATTTATGCCTTGCTTTGCTTGTTAGGCGATTTTACTGTGACGTTTTTTCGGCTAGATATTTCCTCAATTTGGGCAAGTGGGTCAGCCAGGGCTTTAATGCCAATTTCTATCTGCTCTTGATCATACCCAAGACTTTTCATCAGCTGTATTTGATTGGCGAGAACTTTTTGCTTACCTGCCATAGTTTTAAGGCTATTCATCTCTTTTTGGTGGCTTAAAGCTTCTTCTTTCTCTTGGCGATCCAGCTTATTGCGATATGTGAGATCTTTGATCAGCTCCCTAACTTGGCCGATTATTTTATCTACGCCGAGTAGATTAAAATCACCAGGTGAATGTATTTCAATGGATTTAACTTTTAATCGTTCTTCTGGTGATATTCTAGAAAGTGAACCATATAGTGCTGACTTCAATTGTACTTGTCGTTGCTTCAGTTTGATGTCTTCGAGAACTGATAGCCGATTGTAGAGAATGTTAACTTGATGGAAAAATGTGTAGAAATCTTCGACAGACCAGTCCTCTACTGCATCAAACCCCAATTCACTTAATTCATCGCTCATTCTTATTTGTATCCTTGTGCTCGACTGTTCGCCTAACGCTCGGCTAAACGGCGCGAACGTAGTGAGCGTCCGGCGGAGTGAAAACGTATTTGAGCCGCTTGTTAGGGTTGCAGCGCATCTGACCACTCATGATGAGCCACAATCCCTAGGTTATACTTGTGATGCTCTTTTTTTAAAAGGTCTTCAGAAACTCTACAGCCACTGTAGGAAAAAAGTTTTTCTCCCAGCGCCTGAAGAAACCTACCGAGAGCTACGATAAAAAGATGAGCATATGTTTCACCGACTGGTGTTTTCTGGCGCATGTATCTTAAAGCTGGTGACATTGTTGCATCGATATGTGCACCGCCACCTTTATCAGCTACAGAGCGGATGACCTCTTTAATTGTTAATGTAGTAGGGCTATAAGTTACTATTTGCTCACACCATTGCCCAATAGGAACAAGTGTTGATTTTGTTAGTTGTAAATCAGCGACCGAAAGTCCATTCGAAAACTGAGTAATTTCAAATGGCATTTGAGCAACACGATTAGAGCCAGATTCAGTTTGAGTTATAGATATATGGCCAGACTTTTCACTAGACCAATTTATTGACTCTAAACCTGAGACCTCTAACTTTGGGTAAACAGCCACCAATAATGAGTTATCCTTTTTGTACCTTGTATCGCACAACAATATTCTCAATTGCGATGCCAATGCGCGATACATATGAGGCTCTCCCGAATAGACGCATGCTAGACATGTATCGATTACTCTGAATGTTTCTCTTAATTCATCTTTTAGGTAAGAATCTCTACTATCCATGAGTTACCCTAACGGCTGTAACACTTGACCGAAAAAGCGTAGTTTTTTGGGGTCAAGTGCTTACGATTGTTAGGGAACCTATTCTTGATTACCATACAGATCCAGAAATTCTTCAGAAAAAAATTCAATACTATTAGCTATTTTTTCCATTACGCTTGGAAGGAATGGCTTTACAAGTTCAAATGTGAGTTCTTCATGTGGGTACTCGTGCTTTTCTTTTAAGTAACTTATTATCAGCTCTTTATCTTCTGTAGATATTTTTTCTATCGGATCTACGAACTCATAATAGTGAGCATCCGATAAATGAATAAACTTGCAGCCGAAATCATATACGTAACCCTCCCATCCCCCCAGATGCTTGGCCAAATTTACCATTTCCCTGTCTGTTATCGGCACGCTTTTACCCTTGAGGTTAATCTTTTTCCATCGTCGCCCTTCAACAGAATCTTTTATTAATTGTCTACCGTACTCTATATCAAGATCCTCATAGCATAAATATGTTACGCGGATAAGAGTATCAAGCTCTTGCCGAAGCAAACCAGCAGCAACTCCATAGCATCCATTGTTTATCAGTACTTCAAATGCTTTTTGATTTTCCGCCGAGCGCAATTTTGCTTGATCCCGGAAGATTGTCAGATAGTCCATTTAATTTCCCTAACGCCTGAGTTCACCGGCATTTAATGCAATGCCTGTTTTTGCGGTAGCAAAAATGGGCAGAGGGTCAAATGTCCGGTGCAACGATTTGTTAGCCGTCATACGCACAGCGATAAATCCTTGAATAGCTTTTGTATATTTCCGATTGATTTTTCAATGAAAGGCAAGACTTGCTGCTCGATTTCGGCAAACTTAAAATTGACCCATGTGACCACCTCTGTAGTGGCAACATTGTTGGGCACAGGCATTTGCGTGTTGGGGTCGATTGGAACACCCATCACACTCACGCCAGAACCAAACGTAACGCCCGGCCCCCAAGAAACAGAGCCGCCACCTCTCGACACCGTAACCTGACGCTGCTCAGTTCGTGTTTGCTCGACGAGGTCTTGGTGTTTGTTGTGATTATTCAGCTTGTTGAAGTGGCCTAGCCATACGTCATGAAATGGTTGAATGGCATCAAGAATCTGGACTGTCTGCGGGGAAGCTACCAGTAGCCCAGGAAAACCAGAAGCTATGGCGCTATCAAATTCTTTCTGCGACTGACGTATCGGAAAATACAGCCGACTTGGCTTCTTCGATCCACCACAGTGTGATTCAAAGATGTCGTGAGCCATGTAATCGAGGCATGACCGTAAGTTCTCAAATATATTCTTGATTCCCACTTTCAAATCTTCACGCACGTGCTTTTCGTGCAGTGAAGCGTCGTAGTCTGCCTTTAAGCTTGAAAAATCAGCTTCGGCTCTAGCCAACAAAGCTTTAATGCTTGCAGATCGTTTCATATATCCCCCTTTGACGGCTAACGCCCGCATTTTCGGCTGGTTTGAAGCGCAGCGGAAAACCAGTCCGGCAACATGCGTTTGTTAGGGCTTAGTGGCTCGATAAATTCCATTCTATTGAATGTTCTGCTTACGCCAGTTATCAACCGCAATTGATAAACGCTTATCTTTAACTGGTTTTTGCCATTCATCCCAAAAATCAACCGTGCCACTGTTTGGCTTATTCTGAGGCTCATCAATTCTGATCCTGCTTGGTAATAGACTAGCATCGCCAACAACAAGTGCTTCACCAGTATCGAGTGTCGGCAAAATGTCGCTAAACCCGCCAAGACTATCTGGAAGTAGACGTTTGATAACCCCCTGATCCTCGGCGTTGGTTAACCTCATGGATACAAAATTGCTGCACTGGCTAAGCATCGTCTTATTTACTTCGGACGGGCGTTGACTTATCACCACCAAGCTGACGCCGTATTTACGGCCCTCCTTCGCGATGCGCTCGAAAATATCAAGCGAGATGTCGTCGGCAGAATCAGCCATGTTGCGCTGTGGCATGTAAAGGTGCGCCTCATCACACAGCAACGCAATAGGATGACGTAGCTGCGATGGCGTCCATTGTTGGATAGAGAACGTAACCCTTGCTACCAGAGATACAATCAGGGGGAGAACGTCCGAAGGAACTTCCGAAAAGTTAATGATTTTAATCCCGGCCTTGCCATTCTCACCTGTGCTCCCGAGCACCGCAGTAGTGAATTTTTCTAGCCAAGTGAAATCGAGCAGGCCGCCACCGCCATTGAACATAAAACCAAGACGCCTATCGGAGATTTTGTTCTCAAGACGGGAAATCATGCGGGCGAGTTTTCCGAAGAAATCACCTTGTTTCTCTCTGCCACCAGCTCCAGGAACCATTTCAACGTTGATCTCATTCAGCCGCTCCATAAGGACATCTAAATCAAACGGAACTGGGCTATCTACGGTGAAATGCTTCAACACTTCTTGCTGACCATTTTCCTCTAAGTACTTTTGCTTCGCTCGGTTTATTTCGCGCGCCATAATCATGGCCTGATTGGGAGCATTTTGGTCACTACGATCGACGAACATAGACACGAGTGCTTCATAAGAAAGCAGCCAGTAAGGAAGGTAAATCACATCATCATCAATGGTACGTTTGGCTTCAACGTCTGCAGGACCGGCAACCTTGAAGTGCTGAATGCCTTCTCCCACCAAAGGAGCATATTCGCCATGGAGGTCAAAGACGACAGCGTTAGCGGTCGCGAGTCCCGCCATCTGCTCGATAATTTTGGCAGTCGTCCACGATTTACCAGAACCGGTACTGCCACCAATAAAGGCGTGACGTTGGAAAAATTTGTTGCCGTTTAGGTAGGCAACAGCATGTTCATCCAGCGTGTATTTACCGAGAGTCAGAGCATTCCCGTCGGCTGATACACTTGAAAGGGTACGCATGAAACCCGTGAGGTTATCACCTTCGAGCGAGAAGCAGTTCGCGTCAATTTCGGGAACACTTTCTAGGGTACGACGGAATACGTTTTCCTTTTCGCCGTCACGATCCAGCATGGTGCCAATCAGGGAGATACGGCACAGATTTAACTCTGGCGCGTGGTCATTGATACCGTCATTGATAATGTCTTCGATGCCACGCTTCCGGGTCACCTGCGTAATGAGGCCAATGAGGTGTTGCCCGGGTTTGCTGCTTTGTAACACAGCGAGATGGTTAACCTGCAACCTTTTGAGCTGGTCGATGTTCTCCACCTCTACGATCACATTTGTAGTATCGACTGAGGCAACCTTTCCAAGCGCTTCTTCATCCTCAAATGCAAAAATCGGCATCTCTTCTTCCTATATGATTAGTGACAGGTAGCCTTCAAGGCTCCAGATATTCATTTCTACCTTAATCGGAGCCTTATCCAGAGAGGAATAGACGATAGATTGGTCGTCTGTTTCACCCCGCTCGATTGCTAGGTAGTTCTGTGCTTTACCATCAAGAATAAGCTTTTTTGCTGAGTCAGAAAGCGCATAAGTAATAATGGTTACAGGTGTCTTCTGTCTAAGGCACTTCACCATCAGCTTAGGTTGAATATGTTCGTCATTAAAACCGTAGCCAATGCAAAGGTACGAACCAGCTTCATTGATAGCTAGATCAGCGTTATTGATAATGGAACGGAACGGCTCCAGATGTGTTTTTTGGTATTTTTGGGTGCCAGGGGTCACGATTTGCGGTTGGTAGTTATTTGGTATCCCTTGGATATTTGAGAGGGCCACAGTATCTTCCAGCGGGGTCTGAAACCAATCTAGAGATCCATGGACCTTCCAGATATTAACCCTGCGAGCAGAGGTGATTTCTGTAGGGGCCGCGAGTTGGCGGAAGAAGCCGTGCGTAAACCCGGTGTAATGATGAATGCGCCTCTGATCGCAGGCATACTCCGCTAGGCGATCATAATTTGTAGTGATAATATTTATCCTTTTGAGGCTGCTTCTGAACATATGCTCAAGAAGGCGACTCAATGGAAACATCGCATTATCCTGAAGACTCTTCTGAAAGATTTCTATGTCTTCAGAGTTAATTAGCGTCCAGGTGGCTTTAACGATTCTGGACGTTAGTTCTTCAGAAGCTGCTACCTGGTGTAGTGCAGACTCTAGGTCTACGCCGTCGCCCAAAACCTGGCAGAACTTTTCCCAGACTTCCAGCTCAGGAGCTGAGAGATCGAAAACGTCAGTTTGCGCTACGAGGTGCTTTGCAAGCGCCCCCATCCCTGACATGCCGTGCGCAGCCGAGGCCCCGCTGCCCATAATTATGACAGGCGCCTTTCCATAGAATTCCTGCGCTTGTTTTTGGTAGTTCAAATCAGGCATATCATTCTCGCTATTAGTGTCCCTGCATCCTTCAGTTACCTGTAAGGCTTTCGACAGCGCTTACTCGCCATAACAATTGTATATTGACCTGTCTCGATTTCACTCATCGGTCCAGTTTTTCCAAATAATCCTAATATGTTGATATTAAAGTAGAAGCATAGGTTGTTTATATCCAGTCTGCTGCAAGAATCGGGACGGCTCAATAACTCCATCATCAGGCGCATTTACGTGTAAGGCTAAATTATAAGCTTATGATCTCAAATGGGTTTTATAAATCGTGATGGAGAAAACGAGACATCCGATGAGTGTAATCGAGACGGGTACAGTATTTTCTGCCATTAACACTGTATAAGTTGTTAAAAATTTCCATGCTACCGCCCGTCGCTGCTCCTGGCATAAGCGCATCCCTGCTTCCCCGTTTGGCTCTTATTGTTAACCGCCCGTGCTGCAAAAGGCAATGCAAAATAGTCCCTTTGCCTTGGGTGGTGGCGGTGAAGGCTGCAGTCGCTGATCACTTGAACCAAATCATCCACGGGAACAAGCTGCTCGTTGAAGTGAACATGAAA
Source organism: Zobellella endophytica (assembly GCF_003012775.1). Taxonomy (GTDB): domain Bacteria; phylum Pseudomonadota; class Gammaproteobacteria; order Enterobacterales; family Aeromonadaceae; genus Oceanimonas; species Oceanimonas endophytica. The sequence goes on from NZ_PXYG01000008.1 coordinate 135,159, forward strand.
GCCAAGTGGTGATTATGATGGAAAACGGCCATGCCAGACAGCACCTGTTGCCGGCGGCTATCCGGCGCGGGCGGCCAGTCCGAAGGTTCGCGCCAGGCGCGAAGGAAGGCGGGCCGCCTGCGCTCCACCGGCAAGATCAGCGCCCAGCCGATGCGGGAAACAGCTTCTTCGGTATCCACCACAGAAAGGCGGCCATGGCCAGCAGCTCGATCGGATACTGGAGTTCGGCGGCGTTTCCCTGCCGGCTAACGTGGCGGGGGGAGCAGGGAGTAACGGCCGAAGGCCAGGGTCTGGCCCTGGCCTTCGGGATGAACCTCGGATCGGGTCGCAACGAATACCGTTTAACGGCTCGGCTTCAGAGCGCCGCCGTCACGGCCGCCGCCAGCTGGGTGGTGCTGAGGTCGCCGCCCATGTCCGGGGTGCCGGCACCGGTGGCGGTCACCTTTTCAATGGCGGCCATCAGGGCCTCGGCGGCGGCAATCTCACCCAGGTGCCGCAGCATCAGGGCGCCGGCCCACAGCGTCGCCAGCGGGTTGGCCAGCCCCAGGCCCATGATGTCGGGCGCCGAGCCGTGCACCGGTTCGAACATGCCGGGCACGCCGCCGGCCGGGTTGATGTTGGCCGAGGCGGCAAAGCCCAGCCCGCCCTGGATGGCGGCACCGATATCGGTGAGGATGTCGCCGAACAGGTTGGACGCAACCACCACGTCCAGCGTTTCGGGGTGGGTGATCATGCGCGCGGCGATGGCATCGACGTGGTAGCGGGTCACCGCCACGTCCGGGTAGTCCGCGGCAACGCGGTCGGTCATCTCGTCCCAGAACACCATGCTGTGGCGCTGGGCGTTGGACTTGGTCACCGAGGCCAGCTTTCCGCCACGCAGCCGGGCCTGCTCGAATCCGTGGCGCAGCACGCGTTCAACGCCGGCGCGGGTAAAAATAGCGGTTTCCACCGCCACCTCCAGCTCGCCGCCCCGGTGCACCCGTCCGCCGGCCCCGGCATATTCGCCTTCGGTGTTCTCGCGAATGCAGAGGATGTCGAACGGCCTGTCGGTACGCAGCGGGCCCTTCACGCCGGCCAGCAGCCGGTGCGGGCGGGCGTTAACCGAAAGGTCCAGCCCCTGGCGAATGGCCAGCAGCAGTTCGCGCAGCGAAACATGGTCCGGCACCGTCGCCGGCAGCCCCACGGCCCCGAGGTAGATGGCATCGAAGGCGCGCAACTGCTCCACGCCGTCGGCCGGCATCATGGTGCCGTGCTTGAGGTAGTAGTCGCAGGACCAGGGCAGCCAGTCGCCCTCGAGCGAAAAGCCCTGTCGCTCGGCAACGGTCTGCAGCACCGGCCAGGCGGCTTCCATCACTTCTGAGCCAATGCCATCCCCCGGCAGCAGCGCGATACGGTAGTTTTTCATGGTGTCTTCCTGTGGTTTGCAAGGTCAGCGTCAACCCGGGCGCTGGCGCCGGGGCCGACTCGACAAGTGTGTTCAATAGGGCAGGGAGGCGTGCCGGTCACGGCCAAATGACCGGCCGGCACGCCCGCATCAGGGCACGTTTTCGCCCGGCGCCTGGCTGTCCGGCAGCCGCTTCTGGCGCGCCAGGCGGTACTGGCGGTAGATCGGCAGCGCGATCGAGACCACCGACAACAGGATGAAGCAGAGGCTGATCGGGCGGGTGAAAAACACCGACCAGTCGCCCTCGTGCATGGTCATGCCGCGGCGGAAGTTCGACTCCACCATATAACCGAGGATCATCCCCAGCACCACCGGCGCCGAGCTGAAGCCGTAGCGGTTGAGGAAGTAGCCGAAAACGCCGAAGAACAGCAGTACCCAGGCCGAGCTCAGGGTGCCGCTGATGCCGTAGGAACCGAGGATGCACATCACCAGGATGAACGGCAGCAGGTAGGAGCGGGGTATCTGCAGCACCCGTACAAACAGTTTGATGCCGATCGACTGGAAGCAGAACATAAAGAGGTTGGCGATCAGGAAGGCGATGATGATGCCGTAGGCGATGTTGGCCTGATCCTCGAACAGCATCGGGCCCGGCTGCAGGCCGTGAATGAGCAGGCCACCCATCAGGATCGCGGCCGAGGCGTCGCCGGGGATGCCCAGTGTCATCATCGGGATCAGGGCGCCGCCGGTCATGCCGTTGTTGGCGGATTCGCAGGAGACGATCCCCTCGTTATGGCCGCTGCGGAACTTTTCCGGCGTTTTCGAGATCCGCTTGGCCTGGTCGTAGGCCAGGAAGGAGGCGATGCTGCCGCCGGCTCCCGGTATGGCGCCGACCAGCGCGCCGATCAGCGAGCTGCTGGACCAGATCTTCCACAGGCCGAAGGTCTCGCGGATGCGCGGATAGGCATTGTTGACGCGCACCCTGGCCTCGACCTTGCTCTGTGGCGACAGGGTGGTGACATCGCTGATGATCTGCGACAGCGCGAACAGGCCGATCAGCGCCGGCATGAAGTCGACGCCGCCGATCAGCTCGGGAATGCCGGCGGTCAGGCGCACCACGCCGGTCAGCGAGTCGATGCCGATCAACGAGATCAGCACGCCGATCAGGCCGGCGACAATGCCCTTGATGATCGACTTGTCCGACACCGAGGCGATGATCGTCAGCCCGAACAGGCCGAGGGCGAAATACTCGATGGCACTGAACTTGAGCGCCACATCGGCGATCAGCGGCGACATGAAGGCAAAGATAACGACGCTGATCATTCCGCCGATCATCGAGGCCGTAATGCACAGCCCCAGTGCCCGGCCGGGTTCGCCGTTGCGCGCCATCGGAAAGGCATCGAGGGTGGTCGCCACCGACGACGGCGTGCCGGGAATATTCAGTAGCGCGGCCGGAATGGAGCCACCGGAGATGGCGCCGCAGTAAACCCCCAGCAGCATGCCCATGCCGGTGACCGGGTCCATGCCGAAGGTCAGTGGCAGCAGCAGCGCAATGCCCATGGTCGCGGTCAGGCCGGGCAGGGCGCCGAACACCAGGCCCAGTATGGTGCCGAAGGCAATGGCCAGGTAAATGTTGATATTGAGAAACAGACTCGCAGCGTCGGCGAAATTGGCAAGCATACAGGCTCTCCTGCTCAGGGCATCGACAGTTCAAACAGAACCGAGAACACCAGATAGATGAAGCTGGTCGCCACGGCCGAAAAGACGGCCGAGGCGATGAATGACCGGGTCGTCGGCCGGGCTTTCTTGAGCAGAAGGTCGACTATCTGCCGGAAGGCGAACAGGAAAAACAGGGTGCTGATGAAGAATCCGGCGAAGGACAGCAACAGCAGGTAGACGACGATGGAGCCGAGGGTCACCAGCAGGGTAACCACTTCCTGTCGCGTCATGCGCCCCGTTTCGCCGGCCTCTGGTTTGAAGAAGGTTTCGGTCACCAGCAGGTAGCCGACCAGCAGCATGATGATGACGCTGATCCAGAACGGCAGGAAACCGGCACCGGGATCGCCGGCCACTCCCATCGCCGACGGAATTTCATGAGCCATGCTCAGGAAAAATCCCGCCCCGAGGATCAGCAGTAAGTAAAAAATTTGTCGTTCGTTTATCCGGAACATAGCGATACCTGTATGGCTGACTGGGTGGCCGGCCCCGGTTCGCCGGGGCCGGCACACTCGTTATTGCTTGAGTTTCTGGGCGGTTTCGATGAAGGACTCGGCCAACAGGCTCATGCGCTGGTCGAGCGCCTCGCCCGGTGCCACGTAATCCACCACGCCGCCCTGCGACTTGATCAGCTGCTGGAACTCGGGGTCCCGGGTCGCCTCGCCCAGTGCCTTGGCCCAGGCCTGCTTGACCTCGTCGTCGACGCCGGCCGGTGCCGCGACGCCGCGCCAGTTGGTCAGCGAGAGGTCATGCCCCGACTCCTTCAGCGTTGGCACATCCGGATAATCTTCCAGGCGCTGTTCACCCAGGCTCACCAGCGGCCGCAGCTTGCCCGATTCGAGGCCCGAGGCCAGGTCCACGAGGTTGAGCATCAGGGCATCGATATGGCCCCCCATGGCGGCAAGTACCGCGTTGCCGGAGCCGTCGTGGGGTATCTGCTTGGCTTCATAGCCGGCGATATCGGCAAGTAGCGCACTGACCACATGGGTGGAGCCGCCGAAGCCGGAGAAACCGAACTTGACCTTGCCGGGGTTCGCCTTCATGTCTGCCACCAGCTCGTCCCAGCTTTGCCAGGGGCCGTCGGCGCGCACCGCCACCAGGTAGTCCTCGGTCAGCACATTGCCCAGGTAGGAGAAGTCGGTGGATTTATAGGTCGCGTTGCCCATGCCTTCGGTGGCGAAGATCACGTTGTTGGGAATGGTCACCGTGTATCCGTCCGGCCTGGCATTGGCGACCTTGGTGAAGCCGAGGATACCGCCACCGCCGGGCAGGTTCGAGACCACGATGGTCTGGCCGAGGGACTTCTCCAGCGCCGGCTGCAGCGCACGCGCCAGCACATCGGTGCCGCCGCCGGCGCTGTAGGGGATCACCATGGTGATCGGCTTGGTCGGATATTCGGCAAACGCCATGCCGGCGCTCAGCAGGCCGGCGAAGAGAACAGAGGTTTGGGCTAGTTTTTTCATCATGGTTCCTTAATCGTTATTGGCCATTTCCTTAGGGTCTTGAAGGGGCGGGCGGCAACGGTATTTTCGTCCGAAGCGTTTCGCCCCCCATATTGCTCATCTTGCCCGCGCGGGAGCGAAGGCAAGATGGCAGCATCCGGCTTTCAGTAAGGTCCCGGATTCGGGCTCGCGGGCGCGGCATCCCGCAACCCGAATTCCGCCGCGCGCCGGCGTACCGCCTGCATCAGCAGGTTGACGTCCAGCCCCACCGCCACGAAAGTGGCACCGAGGGACAGGAAGCGACGGGCCTGTTCCACGTCGCCGGTCAGGGTGCCGGCGGCCTTGCCGCTGGCCACGATCCGCCTGATGGCATCATCGATCGCGGCCTGCACCGCCGGATGCCCCGGATTGCCCAGGTAGCCCATCGAGGCGGCCAGATCCGCCGGCCCGATGAAGACGCCATCCACCCCCTCGACCGCGCAGATCGCCTCGAGGTTGTCGAGCGCCCTGACGGTCTCCGCCTGTACCAGCAGGCAGACCTCGTCATTGGCCCGGTGCACGTAGTCGGGGCGGCCGTTCCAGCGCGAGGCCCGGGCCACGGCGGCGCCCACCCCCCGGATGCCCTGGGGCGGGTAGCGCATCGCCGCCACCATCGCGGCCGCCTGTTCCGGCGTGTCCACCATCGGCACCAGCAGCGTTTTGGCACCGATATCCAGCAGCTGCTTGATCAGCGCCGGCTCGCCCTGCACCGCCCGTACCACGGCCTGGCCGCCGTAGGGCGCCACCGCCTGCAGCTGGGCCAGGGTGCTGCGCAAATCGTTGGGCGCGTGCTCACCGTCAATCAGCAGCCACTGGAAGCCCGCGGTCGCGCACATTTCGGCACAGTAGCCGTCGCCCATCGACAGCCAGAAACCAATCTGCGGCTGGCCGTCGGCGAGCGCCTGTTTGAAGGGATTGCCCGGCTGTAATCCGGGGGGTTGGAAATCCTGCATGGATATAGCTCCGGTTAGTCCGTTCGGCCTCAGCGCAGGTTGCCCTGGCAGAGGTACTTGAGGTGCATGTAGTCATCGAGGCCGTACTTCGATCCTTCCCGGCCGTAGCCCGACTCCTTGACGCCGCCGAACGGCGCCGCCTCCGAGGCCACCGCGCCTTCGTTGATGCCGACGATACCGGTTTCCAGCGCATCGGCCACGCGCCAGATGCGGCTGGCATTTTCGGAGTAGAAGTAGCCGGCGAGGCCGAACGGCGTGTCGTTGGCCAGTTCGAGAACCTCGGCCTCGGAGCCGAAGCGGAACAGCGGCACCACGGGGCCGAATGTTTCCTCGCCACAGAGCCGCGCGTCGCGTCCGACATCGGCGAGCACCGCCGGCGAGATATAGTTCGGACCCAGCTCTTCCCGCACCCGGGTGCCGCCGGTCAGCACCCGGGCGCCCCTGGCGACCGCGTCGTCGATGTGCTGGAGAATCTTGTCGACCGCGCGGGCGTTGATCATGGGCCCGATCTGCGCCTCGGGGTCCGTCGCCGGCGCCACCTTCAGCGCCGCGACGCGGGCCACCAGCTTGTCCGCGAAGACGTCGAACACGGCCTCGTGCACATAGACCCGGTTCGGGCAGACGCAGGTCTGGCCGCCGTTGCGAAACTTGGCCGCCATCAGCCCCTCGACGGCGGCATCGAGGTCGGCGTCGTCGAACACGATGAAGGGCGCGTTGCCGCCCAGCTCCAGCGACAGCTTCTTCAGGGTGTCGGCCGAGGCGCGCGCCAGGTGCTTGCCCACCGGCGTCGAGCCGGTAAAGCTGATCTTGCGCACCCGGCGCTCTGCCAGCCAGGCATCCACCACCGCCGGGGTCCGCTCGCGCGAGGCACAGACGATATTGATCACTCCGGCCGGTACGCCGGCCTCCTCGGCCAGGCGGATCAGCGCCAGCGAGGTCAGCGGCGTGTCCTCCGCCGGCTTGGCCACGACGGTGCAGCCTGCCGCCAGGGCCGGGGCTATCTTGCGCGCGATCATCGCCGCCGGGAAATTCCAGGGGGTGATCACCGCGACCACGCCGACCGGCTCGCGCACCGCCATCATGCGCCGCCCCGGCACCGCCGGCGCGATGATGTCTCCCTCGATGCGGGCCGCCTCTTCGGCAAACCACTCGACGTAGCTGGCGGCGTAGAGCACCTCGCCGCGGCCCTCGGCCAATGGCTTGCCCTGTTCCAGCGACACCAGCCGGCCGAGATCCTCTCGGTGTTCCAGGATCAGGGCGTGCCATCGCTTGAGCAGCTGGCCCCGGGCCCTGGCCGGCAGCGCCCGCCACTCGGCGAACGCCGAGTGCGCCGCGTCAACCGCGGCCCGCGCCTCGGCGGCGGTGCTGTCCGGCACTCGGGTGATCAGGCTCATGTCGGCCGGATTGCCGACCTCGAAGAGCTCGCCGGCGGCGGCGTCGACCCAGCGGCCGGCAATGTAATTCTGCGAACGGATCAGATCGTCGCGTGTCAGGTTAAAACTCATGTTCTGTTCTCCTTGGGGGCTCAACTGACGATACCGACGTGCCAGGGGATGAATTCGTGATCGCCGAGCCCCAGCAGTTCGCTACAGGTCCGTTCCCCCGAGGCGACCCGCAATATATGCTCGAAAATCTGCTGTCCCATCTCCTCGATCCCCAGAATGCCGTCAATCACCTGGCCGCAGTTGATGTCCATGTCCTCGCTCAGGCGCCGGTACATCGGGGTGTTGGATGCCAGCTTGATGGTGGGCGCGGGCTTGGAGCCAAACATCGAGCCGCGGCCGGTGGTGAAGCAGATCAGGTTGGCGCCGCTGGCTATCTGGCCGGTCACCGCCACCGGGTCGTAGCCCGGCGAGTCCATGAACACGAAGCCGGCCTGGTCGATCGGCTCGGCGTACTCGTAGACGGCCTGCAATGGCGTGGTGCCTCCCTTCATCGCCGAGCCGAGGGATTTCTCAACAATGTTCGCCAGGCCCCCGGCCTGGTTGCCCGGCCCCACCACGCCGTTGAACTGGGCGCTGTGGCCGCGGGTATATTCTTCCCACCAGGCCAGGCGGTCCAGCAGCTTCTGCCCGACTTCCGGCGTCACCGCGCGGCGGGTCAGCATAAATTCGACACCGTGGATTTCCGGCGTTTCCGACAGGATGGCGGTGCCGCCATGGCGCACCAGTATATCCATCGCCGCACCCAGCGCCGGGTTTGCCGAGATCCCGGAAAAGCCATCGGAACCGCCGCACTCCAGACCAATCTTGAGATGACTGGCGGAAACCTTCGTGCGTGCGACGCGGTTGGCCGCCGGCAGCATCGCCTCAATCCTGGCGATCCCCGCCGCTATCGACTCGCGGGTGCCGCCGGCGTCCTGCATCACCAGCGTCTGTACCTCGGTGCCCAGCCCCTGGGACGCCACCAGCTCGGCCACCTGGTTGCGCTCGCAGCCGAGGCCGACGATCAGCACTCCGGCCAGGTTGGGATGGCGGGCGTAGCCGGCCAGGGTGCGGCGCAGTACGTCGAAGTGGTAGCTCGGTGACGACATGCCGCAGCCGCTGGTCTGGGCGAAGGCGACGACCCCATCGACGTTGGGATAGCGGGCCAGCCGCTCCGGCGTGAAGTGGGCGGCGATATGGTTGATCACCGTCGCCGAGCAGTTGACCGACGACAGGATGCCGATGAAGTTACGGGTCGCGACCCGGCCGTCCGGGCGCACTATGCCCATAAAGGTCGCCCGTTCCGCTTCAGGCACATAATCGACGGGGCGCACGTCACGGCAGAACCCCGGGTCACGGCCGAACTCGGCGAGCTTCAGGTTGTGGGTGTGGACATGTTCGCCGGCCTCGATATCGCGTGACGCCACGCCGATCACGGTATCGTATTTTTTCACCTGTTCGCCGGCGGCGATGCCACGGGCGGCGATCTTGTGCCCGGGCGGCACCTGGGCGCGGACCCGCAGCCCCAGCTCGGGCAACGCCTGCCCGAGCGGGATCTGGTTGCGGGCGATCAGCACGTTGTCGTTGGCATGAAGCCTCAGTAGTAACGACGGGGTAGCGGACTTGTCCATAATGTTTGCTTTTTGTTAATCGGAAACTGGTTTGCAGTATGCTCCCTCCCTACATAAGGATAAAATAAAACAATGGACTCCCTTCATAACCAAACAGTAATGTAACAAGATGAGTGACATCGACCGGGTTCTTCGATCCAATCTCAAGCTGCGCCACCTGCAACTGCTCGTCGCACTTGATGAATTTCGCCATATCGGCCGGGTGGCCGAATTTATGGCGCTGACACAACCCGCCATCTCCAAGATGGTCGCCGAGATTGAGCGCATGTTCGAGCTCGAGCTGTTCAGCCGCTCGACCCGCGGCACCGAACCCACCGCTTACGGAGAAACGGTGATTCGCTTCGCCCGTTCGGTGCTGGCGGATTTCAGCCGCACCCGGGACGAAATCGAGGCGGTGGCCAGCGGTGCCGCCGGCCGGGTCAGCGTGGGCGCCATGGTGGTGGCGACGCCGGTCTGGCTGACACTGGCGGTAGAAAAGCTGAAGGCTCGCTCGTCGCTGACGACGGTGCTGATCGAGGAGGGCGACCTGAAGCGGCTGCTGCCACGGCTGCGCATGGGCGAGCTGGACCTGCTGGTCGGCCGCCTGGAACCCGGCTACGCGGCGCCGGATCTGGACACCCAGGCGCTGTACAACGAACCCATGTGCGTGGTGTCCCGTCCCGACCACCCCATCGCCGCTGAACCAAAGCCGACCTGGGCGGACCTGGCAACCTTGCCCTGGGTGGTGCCGCCGCCCTGGGCCTCCTCGCGCGTTAAGCTGAACCAGATGTTCTACCGGCACGGCCTGAACCCGCCGGTCGATCTGATAGAAACCGCTTCTTTTCTCGCCACGCTAAATTTCGTCCGCCAGCGGCCGGCCATCGGCTATCTGGCCCGGGACGTCGGCCGTCATTTCGAAAAGGAGGGTTTTCTGAAAGTCCTGGATCTCGATCTGCCGATCGAGCTGCCACCGGTCGGCATCATCACCCTGCGCGGGCGTATCCGCACCCCGGCCAGCACCCAGTTGATCCAGTGCCTGCGGCTGGCCGCGGCGGAGCGATAAGGCCCGGCAGGCAGCGCTCGGCCGCCGGGCGACGGGGTGGGGACAAGGCGGGGGACGGGAGGGCGCTGAAGGTGAAGGCCGCAGTCGCTGATGGCTAATCCTTAAAAACCAGCGGCGGCCGTCCGGCCCGGCGGCGCAGCCAGTCCACGCCCTGGCGCACCGAAGGCATCATGAAGATCCGGCGCTCCAGCCGGTACTTGCCGGGAAAGTTCAACAACACCAGGGCGATCAGTATGGTCAGCAACCCCTGCCCGGGTAATACCAGCATGGCGATGCCCAGCAGCAGAAACACCAGGCCCAGCAGGTTCTTCAGGATCAGCAGCAGCCAGCGGATCACCGGATGCTGCTCGGCCCAGGGCACCGGGTGGCGGTATTCGCCGGAAAAATAATCCACCGGGATCCGCAGCACCAGCCAGGGGATCACCAGCAGCGAGCCGATAAAGCACACCAGGCTGACAATGCCCAGTGTCCACATCAATGCCGGATTGCTGATCATTTGAACCAAATCATCCACGGGAACAACTGCTCTTTGAAGTGAAAATGAAAGCCAGGTGGTGATTATGATGGAAAACGGCCATGCCAGACAGCACCTGTTGCCGGCGGTTCTCCGGCGCGGGTGGAGGATACATAATCGGGCAGACATTCCGGCAACGGCGGGCAGTTAGCGGTGCAATTCATTGTGCAGAGACGCCAGTGCTTTCATGGAAGACGAGGCGGTGGAAGGGAAAAGGTGGTTCATGCGGCCTATACTGACAAGCATTGGCGGGGGACGTCCGCATGTCGTGAGAGGGAGAGCATGATGAGCAAGATCGCCGTGTTGTTGGCTGCATCACTGACAACTTCGCTGACTTTGACGGGATGCGAAACAACCAGACAGGACATGGGAGCCGTTATCGGGGGCGTGACTGGCGGGCTGCTCGGTTCCCAGATTGGCAGTGGCCGGGGGCGGACGCTGGCGATCCTCGGCGGCGTTGCCGCCGGTGCGCTTGTTGGCAGGGAGCTGGGACGCTACCTGGATGAACGGGAACAAAGGCAACTTGCTGAGGCGACACACAACACCGTACGCACCGGCAGTTCATCGACCTGGAGCAACCCCCAAACAGGCGCATCGGGCTCCACCCGGGTAGTGGATTCCCGATCCGCTACCGAATTCGTTCAGGTCCCCGTGCTTAAGGAGCGGGTCGAAACGGTCCCTCCGCTCGAACTCATAGGGGAAGACTATGCCGCCACCTCCCCGGTCAATGTCCGCGGAGGCCCGGGGACGGACTACAAGCGGGTGGGCAGCTTGCGTCGGGGCGAGGTGATTATGGTTCAGGGCAGGGTCAAGGGCAGCGATTGGCACATGATCTCTCAGGGCGGCGTGGCCACCGGCTTTGTTCATGGCAACTTTCTCGCGCCGGCTACATCCACACAAATGGCTGCCGGAAAGGTGGACGCACGGCCCGGGGGCGCGGTGGAAACGGCAAGCATCCAGGCCGAGAGCACCTGTCGAACAATCGAACAGGTGGTGGTCCTCTCCGACGGGACCGAGAGGACAGACACGGTGACCGCCTGCCAAACGCCTAACGGCTGGGAATATCAACAGACCTGATCGAGGGAGGACGTGTTGTGATGCGGATCCGTCCTGGTATCGGAGCGGTACTGCTTACCTACCTATTCCTAACGGGAACCCCTGCGGCCCAGGAGCGGCAATTGGGCTCCGACGGCGATGTGACTTTAAGCCTCCCTGCACAGTACCGCTGCGATACGACGGCACCGGTGACGGTCACGGCGCCCGACCCGTCGCTGTTCACCGAGGATCAGGTGCGACTGCAGCGGCTGCTCGGCCTCGCTCGGGCCGCCCTGGGTTTCGAGTGTCCCACCCTTTCGGCCATTGAAATGACCGGTGTGGTGGCCGGCAGGCGGGTGTACAACGGCGTGGCGATGAAGGCCGACGGCTGGCGACTCGTGTCCGGGCCACCCGTGGCGACATCGGCGCCCGTTCCCTCTACTGCCTCGAACTACCCACCGCAGCGGGTAAAGCGCGTGCAATATCTGCTGACCGAACTCGGCTACCGGCCAGGCCCCGTGGACGGAGCGTTTGGCTCCCACACTGTCGATGCGATCAAGCGCTACCAGGCCGACCACGGGCTGGTACAGACCGGGGTTCCCTCTGCTGAGCTCATGTCCCAACTGAAGGCTTCGTTCCAGGCCCGCACGGCAACAACACGGACAGAGACCTCGCCACCTTCGTCTCCCGAGGCGGCCAAGGCTCCGACCCTGGCCAACCCTGTCGGATCCCTGGTTGCCCCGGCTCCCGCTGGCGCCGTGCCGGTGGCAGGAGCGGGACAAGCGTATGCGACCCAAGAGATGGAAGTAGAGGCTCCGGCATCCGCGGCGACTGTTGCCGCGCAGCAGGCCGGGGTCCGGGTCGTTCGCGGCCGGCCGTTGCTGGTCAAGGGGGGGTGGAGTGGCACCATCGAGCGGGAGGGCATCGCCAGCGCCGAAGAGATTGCCACTCTTGGCCATTTTCTCGACCATATCCGCATAGGTCTCAATCCGGGCATTGCGCGCGCATCGGATAGCACGGGGCCCTCGGGGAGTTATAGCGCCGACGCTCGTGCCCTGTGCGTCGCCAATCGATTGCTATCCGGTGCGGCCCGGGATGAGATCCTGCAACCTGAAACCACCAAGGAGTTCCGTGACTGGAAGGGCACAGGTACTAATGAGTTCGAGCGCTTGCGCGCCAAACAGCACTTTAACGGGCTCTTGACCGGACTGGTGACCGCGGCGCCACGGCTGCCCATGAAGTTCATCTTCGTCGATCGTCTCATGCTGCGGGCCTTCGACTCGAACCAAGGTGGTTTCCCGTTCCTTCGGCCGATTGAGCTCGACCTGCCGCAGTCCGATTGCTTTCGCATCGGCAATGACTACCTGCCGGTGGCGGCAGACCTTCCGTCTTTGTGGCCAATGGATCCGCTGGCGGCGGAGGAGTTGATCCAGCGGATCCCGGTGGACCCGGATTTCCCCCAGGGACTTGGGGCGCTGCGCAAGGTGTTCGTCGCGGTGGAACTCACCTTATCCGGTGCTCGCGAGAGCCCGATTCACGGCAAGCTGGAGGACGAGCCTCTGGTCCCCATCAAGCTCGATGTGGAGTCTGTGGCCCTGTACGAAGATCCGGATCTCGAACGGCACCTGTATACCTTCGCCGTGGACGCGCCCGCGCCGTCCGTGCTGCTCGCCGGATTGCCCGAGAGGATTCCGATGCCCGAGGTGGCGATGCTGAACGTGGACACCGTTGCCCTGCTGCTGTTGAAGGCGAATGGCGATACGCTGAGTGCCGAAGCCTGGAACGTGCTGGCCCGTCATCACTCCCTGGCTGACTTGCGCTACTACGACAAGAACCGGATGTCGAGCCGTGGCACGGATGTTACTAAGCTAGCATCTTATGATCCGCTCTATGTGCCGTTCTTCCCGCCGGGCGTGACCCTCAGCCAAAACCAGAAGCTGACGCCCCAGCAGCTCGAATTGTTTAAGGCCTGGAGCCTGGCAAGGGCGAAGGCACTGCCGGCCCGATTCGTGTTGCAGGGGGACCTGGTGCGGGTGGACGGCGGCAACGATCCGGACCGCGCCGAGCTTCGCTTCCGTCAGTCGGATTATAGCGGTCGCAGCGTGCTGCAACCTTTGGTTTCCCGGGGTTACAGACAGGAACAGATCGCGTTGCCGGAACTCGATAAGAGCTCTGATTATCTTGCCGGGGTAAATCGGCGTCGAATACCGCTGCTGGTGTTTCCCAACTTACTCGGGAAGTACCTGCCCGACGTGACCCTGGACCAACTCACCACCATTTCCGAGGGGCAGCGTTGGAGTTGGCCGGTGGAACTGGACGTGGTCGTACGGAAGACAGAGATCGTTGAACTTGGCCAGCAGGCCGGTACCTATGGTACTGCAGCCGTCTCTGATGCTGTTGTGTTACATCTTGAGCCCAGTACGTTGCGAATCCTAGGTCGGATCCCGAATACCGAGCAAGCGGGCTCATGGAAATTGACCACCCTGCATGAACAGAAATACGACGTCGCGCCACTGGCGGTGGGAGAAAACGTGGAGTGGGATGTGCTCGGTGTGCGCTTGGGAATGACCATGGATGAAGCAGAGGTCGTTCTGCGTCAGCGTATGCAGGTGGCACGAGTCTACGACAGGATCAAGCAGGAGGCGACACTCGGCCACGGCTACGCGGTTTCCCGTGTTTTTATCGGCACTGACGACGATGAGGTCGTCGCTCTTTTCACCGCTGCGGGTAATGCGGACCAGGTTCAGGCTGTATTCCGCCGCACCCGCATGAATCGTGCGAACAGCGTGGAAAGCAACGCTCTCTATACCGATGCCGATCCGGTCTATCGGGCTCTAACAGCCAAATACGGGGTGGGCGCCGACAGATCTTCCTATTACCTCAGGTGGGGGGCTGCGGATGATCTCAGCCCCTGTACCGCGTTCCGTACCAGTGACCTCGGTACCAGCGAGAGTACGCTCCGCGCGGGCACAGCTAGCCACATGGACCGTTTGCTGCTGGCGCAGATCGATTTCGGCTTGTCGAGCAAGGTACAGGTCACGGGGGGTGGTACGGATAAGCATCGTCCGGCAGATGATTGGTCAGCCTGTGGACCGGTGGTGGTCGCGCATGCCTGGGGCGAGCCCATGCGCCTGTGGCTGTTCGATCACGCGGTCGCTGCGCAGTCAGCCGAACGGGATTACCAGACCTACGTCGAAGACCGCACGGAACAGGCCGCAAAGGTGGAAGCCGGTCTTGACCTCTGAACCCGCTGCTAACAAATCCTCAAAAGGAGTGCAGATACAATGCTGCGGTTGGCTCTCATGATACTCACGTTGCTCGCAACGGCGCTAGGTACCACCCAAAGCCAGGTCGGCTCCCTGGACGGTATCACCGAGCCGCTGTCGCGGATCAAGGTGGACGTGGGTCCATGGAACTGCGTCCTGGTCGCCCGCCTGCGCGATGACGCCAGCGTACAGGGCACGGTAAGCCGGTATGAGTTCGAGGTGATGAACGGCTACGCCGCCGCGCTGAATCACTTCACTTGGCGCCTGGAGCAGGTGCAAGCGTTGCGTGACCAGATTCGCGGCACTGAAGCGCGAAAAGTGGACCTCTAGAAACGGTGGTGCGGAAAGAGGAGGAAGGGGGATGCAGCGACAAAAGGGACGATTCCTGGGAGCCGTGGCCGTCGCCTGCGGGACGGTGTGGACTGCCCCGGCAGCCGCGACCGAATCCATGGACGGGATCACAATTATCGAGTTCGCTGGGGGGCAGGATGCGTTGCCGGGGGGTGATCACATCGTCACGTTCGTCTCTTCCCGCGGCAGTTATGCCGCGGTTGCCGGCAGAGGGCGTGGCTGCCTGGCTACCGCTGTGCCCGGAAGCTACACGGGCCGGTCGATTACGTTCGGTGTCGATGCACCGTTGGACGCACGCCGTCATGGCCTCGATACGTTGTGCCCACGGTTCGCTCTGACTCTGGAGAGTGACGGTGTGAGGGTCGAAGCCGAGCCGCGCTACAGCCGGCGTCACCGTGTTCTCGCGCGGGTGCCGTTGGTGTCAGTGGATTTCGGCGCGCCCCATTTCCGGCGTCATGACGTCAAAGGCGTCCGGCTGGGTCCGCTGCTGAGTCGCGAAGATCTCGGACCGCTGCGACCCGCCAGCCACCCGAATGCGTATGTCTATCGGAACTTTCGCCGTGACGTTGGTGTGGAAGCCGGGAAGCGCCGCAATGTTCAGGGTCGTGCGGCACCGGCAGAGATTACCGGCTGGCCTTGGGACGTACTCTACTCGGCCCATTATTATCGCGAGTACGAGGCGACGGTTCCGCTGGAAGGCCTGCAGGACGCGTTGTTCGAGCAGTATGGTCCACCGAGTGCGGAAGCTGCCGACGGCATGCAGTGGTACTGGTTCTACGATCTCGAGGGGATGCTCACCAAGCCAGAGGGTGGGGCGGGTCCTTGTGCCGAAACTCTCGGATATTGGTTACACCAGGATGCAAACGGCCGCGTCACCAGCTTGTCGACGCCCGCCAACAAGCACGATCTCGGCGCCTGGGGCTGCAGCCTGTTAATGGACATCAACGCGCGCTCGAGTTCCGGCGGTGTAACCCACTACTCCCTCTCCATGGTCAGTGGCTATACGATGGCCATTAGTCACTTCTTTCAACGCATCGAGGAGGCTATGGCCGTCAAGGAGCGCATTGATGCATTGCATAACACCCTGCCGGTCGTGGACTGAGCATGTGTTACCCCTGCAACTCTCGCCAGCAGGAAAACACCGCCGTTTGCCAGATGTGCGCCTTGCTGGTGGAGCGCAGGCGGCCCGCCTGCCTTCACCCACCTCGGTGCCACCCTCATGCGGGCAGGGCGTCCGCGCCCCAGGAGTCGTCACTGCCTAAGTTTTAAAACGGATCGGTGCTCCAGGAAATCCGGGCGACCGTCCTCCGGAGGCCGGCTCACCGCGCAGCCGATGCGGGAAACAGCTGCTTCGGTATCCACCACAGAAAGGCGACCATGCCCAGCAGCTCGATCAGGGACTGGAACACGATGGCGACCACCGCCAGCTCCTGGCCGGGGGGCAGGGCCAGGGCCAGCGGCAGCACCACGAAGGAGTTGCGGGTGCCCAGGCTGAAGGCGAGGGTCCGGCCCTGGGCGACGGGCAGCCGGAAGGCACCGGCCAGGGCGCGGGCCAGCCCGGCCGCCAGCAGCAGAAAGGTGATATAGATGCCCGCCAGCGGCGGCAACAGGCCGAGCGAGGCGCTCACCAGCTGCACCTGGCCGGCGGCGATCACCAGCAGCACCAGGGCCAGCAGGGGAACGGGGCACCAGGCCAGCCGGTCGATAAGGCGCTGGCGGGGCGAGGCCCCGGCCACCCACCGTTCGGTGATAAAGGCGGCCAGCAGCGGCAGCAAAATCAGGCCGCCGAAGGCCAGCAGCATCTCCTGCCGGGCGGCGGCGGTGGCCACCGGCTCGCCCAGCAGCAGCCAGAGGTAGGGCGGCAGCAGGGCCAGTTGCAGCAGCAGGCTCACCGGCGAAAAGGCTAGCGCCCGGCGGGCATCGCCGCCGCCCAGCTGGCTGAAGGTGATAAACCAGTCGGTGCAGGGCACCAGCAGCACCAGCAAAATGCCCAGCCGCAGCGCCGGCTCGTCCGGCAGCAGCGGCAGCCCCGCCCACAAGATGAGCGGCAGCAGCACAAAGTTGCCCAGCACGGCGGCGCCGATAAAGCGGCGGTCGGCCAGGGCGCGGCGCAGCTCCACCAGCGGCACTTGGGTAAAAGTGCTGTACAGCAGCAAGGCCAGCAGCGGCCACAGCGCCCGCTCGCCCAGGGTGGCCGCCGTGGGCAGCAACTGGCCGGCCAGCAGGCCGGTGGCGATGGCCGCCAGATAGGCCAGCAGCTGGTATTTTTCGAGGGTGTCGCGGCGCGGCAAAAACATCTCCTGGTTAGTGTCGGGCTGAATATCGGGTGGCGCGGGCCGTGATGGCGTCGTGTATCGGGGCGGGATTCACCGTTGTGGTCCTGTATGGGGCTGGGCGTGGTCCTGGCTCAGGTATTCGGTGAAAAGCGGGGCCGCGGCACGGCGGCGAGCGACAGTTTCTTGGTCTGGTACATGGCGTTGTCCGCATGGTCCATCAGCTCCAGCTCCGAGTCGCCATGGTCCGGATAGATGGCCATGCCGATGCTGGGCCTGATATGCAGCACCGCCTCGGCCAGCTCGTAGCGGGCCGCCAGGGCCTGTTCAATCTTGCGGGCCACCGGCTCCGCCTCTTCGGGCTGCTGAATGTTTTCCAGCAGCACCACGAATTCATCGCCGCCCAGGCGGGCCACGGTATCCGACTCCCGCACGCAGCCGGTGAGGCGGCGCGCCACTTCCTGCAGCAGCCGGTCGCCGGCCAGATGGCCATGGGTGTCGTTCACCTGCTTGAACTTGTCGAGATCCAGGTACAGCAGCGCCAGACGGCGTTGCTCCCGGTGCGCCTTTTTCAGCGCCGTTTGCAGGCGATCGAGAAAGAGCGTGCGGTTGGGCAGGTCGGTCAGCGGGTCGTACCGGGCCATGCGCTCCAGCCGGAGCAGGATGTTTTTGCGCTCCATCGCCGTGGCCACCTGCACCGCCACAAACTGGAGCAGCTCCCTGTCCTGCTCGCTGAAGCGGGCATGTCCGGCCGGCCCCAGCACCAGCAGCGCCCCCAGCACCTCGTTGTTCGACTTGATGGGGGCGGCGAGCCAGTGGGCGATGTCCGGGCCGACGGGCACCTGAAACTGGGAGCGGAGCTCGTCGGCGCTCAGCAGCAGGCTCTGGCCGCGCTCTATCACCCGTTCTTTGAGCACCCGGCTGATCAGGGCGGTCACATCGGGTGCCGCGCCGTCGGGATGGGCCCGGTAGGGAAAGTCCAGCTGCCGGGTGTCGGCGTGGTAAAGGGCGACGGCAAAGTTGCTGGCACAGAGCAGGTCGTCCACCACCTGGTGGATGCGCCGGAACAGCCCGTCCAGATCGCCCAGGATGTTGGCCGCGTCGGCAATGGCGTAGATGGCCGCCTGCCGCGACTCGGCGCGCTTTCGTTCGGTGATGTCCCGGGCCACGGCCACCCGGATCCGATCCGACTCCGACCAGCGGGCGGACCACATGATGTGGACTGTGCTGCCGTCCTTGCGCAGGTAGCGGTTCTCGAAATGGGGCTTGGGCTGGCCGGCCATGATGTCGTCCACGGCGTTCAGGGTCCTTTCCCTGTCGCCGGGATGGATGAAGTCGAGCATGTTCCTGCCGATCATTTCATCGGGCCGGTAACCGAAGATCTGTTCTCCGGCGGCGCTCACGTAGAGAAAGTGGCCCCGGGCGTCCACCACACAGATGGCATCCACCAGCAGGTCGGTGAAGTTGTTCAGGGAAATATGGGGCATGGTGTTCATCGGGGCCGCGTCACATCCGGCCGGAGGGGCCTCGGCAGCCCCGCCTGTCTGCCCGGCGGGAAGAGAGCGTTCATCCATGGGTTACGTCCTTTGGTGGATGTTGGCACAAGCGCGTGGCGTCCATTGCCTGGATGACGCCCGGATACCGCAGTTTGGACCGATTCGAGGCCGGGCACAAGCGGCGGCGGGGCCGGCGCGCGCTTGCCGGACAGGGGTGAGTCTCGAACGGGGCTTTCTCTCCGGTTGCCCCGTTTCGGCTCCGAGGTGTGCCGGTGCCAAGGAGCCTCATCCGGCCAGCTCAGGTAGTGGCCGGTCGCTACGCCAGTTCCGGCTTGTCCGGCAGCGCTTGCCGAACGGCGGCACCCAGGGTGTCGGGCGGCAACGGCAGGCTGCAGCTGTTCACCCGCCCTTGCAGCTCCGCCGCCCTGGCCATCAGGGCTGGTAGATCACGTAGATTTTTTCGCAGGACTCCACCGTCTCCCATTCGCCCCGGAAGCCGGCGGGGATGATGAAGTCGTCGCCGGGGGTGAGCGTCAGGCGGTTGCCGGCCTGGTCGTGCAGGATCACCCGGCCCTTCAGCAGTTTGCAGTATTCGTGCTCGGTATAGTTGATGCGCCAGCGGCCCGGCTCGCTGCCCCAGGTGCCCACGTGAAAGCGGTTGTCGGCGCTGCTGTAGTGGTTGGCCAGGGTCTGCACCGGGTGGCCGGCGACCAGGGTATCCGGGTTGGGGGCCATGGTTTCGGCCGGCACCGGGTGGCGGCCCATGACGATGACATCCTCGAGGCTTTTGGACATAACGGCTCCTTGTTAAGTGTATTGTTCGGTCGTTTAACAAAGTAAACGCAGGGCGCCGAAAAGGAAAGCGGCGGCGGCCTACCAGTGCCGGTTCGCCCGGTTCCATTTGTACAGGGCCGCGGCGAACAGGTTGTAGCCCAGGCGGCCGAGTTGCCTGACCCCGGGCAGCCCGAAGACCCTGGCCTTCCAGCGCTCCGCGGGCGAGTTGCGCCACAGGGCGAGGAAGGCGTCGAAACCGACCTGCAGTTCGCCGTGTTCGTCCACCACATGCAGCCGTTCGCGCACCCGCTCGAGATCGGCGCCCACCTCGGCCGCCAGCCGGTGGTGCCGGTGCACGTCGTTCCACTGGATGTCGCAGCGGCTCTCCTTCGTTTTCTGCCCTTCGATGCCGGCCTTGCACACCGGACAGGCCGAGTTGTAATACACCTTGAGCCTGGGTTTGTCGTTCATGCCATCACCCTCCTGCCGAGGCGGAAAAAACCGGGCGCTAATGACTGAAGTATACCGGGCCTCCCGTGCCAGCAAGGCCGTCAGATGCCCGGCGTCTCAGCCTCCGGCCTGGCGGCTTCTGCGGTATTCGTCCGGGGTTATGCCCATCAGCCGGCGGAACATGGCGATAAAGGCCGAGGCGCCGGCGTAACCCAGCTCCAGGGCGATGCTCTCCACCTTGCGGCCTTCTTCCAGCAATGGCATGGCCCGCACCACCCGCAGCCGCTGGCGCCATTCGGTGAGCGACATGCCCAGCTCTTGCTGGCTGCGGCGCAGCAGGGTGCGTTCGGTGCTGTGCACGGCCCGGGCCAGCTCCGCCAGCGGGCGGTGGTCGCCCGGCTCGGCTTCCAGCATGGCCAGCACCCGGCCGAGCAGGGGATCGTCCGAGCCGGGCAGGTAGCTGCCGGCGCAGTCGGTGGCGGCCAGCTGGTCCACCAGCACCTGCAGCAGCCGGGCGTCTTCCTCCGAATAGGGCTGGCGGGGCGGCCGTTGTCGCAACTGCTCCAGCAGGGCGCCGATAAGCGGGGTCACCGTGAGTGCGCAGGGGACGGCCGGCAGCCGCCGGCACAGCCCGGCCGATACATAGAGCGAGCAGTGACAGGCTTCCTGGCGGTTGAAGCCCTGGTGCGCCACCTCGGGCGGCAGCCAGAGCCCGTATTGGGAGGGAGCCAGGTACTGGCGATTGCCCACCCGCACTTCCATCACCCCGCTGTAGGAATAGACGAATTCGCCCCAGGGGTGGCGGTGGTGGGGGTAGCTGGCCGCCGCCGGCATGGCGGCGGCGCGAAAGTAGATGGGCGCGGGCAGTTGCTCGCTGAACGGCGGCTGGTGCAGGCGCCGCCCGGCCGGCGACGGACCCGCGCCGTGATTATTCCCGTTTGCTGCCATCTGGTTGTTACCTCTGCCCTGGATGCCCGCCTGCGGGCATGACGAGCCGTATTGCACCATCTTTCCCTGAGGCCACAGGGCCACGACCTTGTCGGGTTACCGCTATCGTCTGTCATATTTTAGCTATATCCATTGAAACCGACAGTGCCACAATAGGCGCCTGACTTTTTATACCCCGGAGCCCACCCATGGATAGCCGCAAACCGCTGGATCCCCAGGCAGTCGGCCTGATGCTCGCATTTTGCCTCTGCCTCGGCCTGCAGCAGGTGGTGATCAAGGCCACCGCCGGGGATATTTCCCCGGTGCTGCAGCTCGCCCTGCGCTCCGGCATCGCCGCCGTGCTGGTATTCCTTTATATGCGCCGGAGCAAGGAGCGGCTGGAACTGGCCGACGGCAGCTGGAAGCCGGGCCTGGTGGTGGGGATGCTGTTCACCCTGGAATACCTGTTCCTGGGGGAGGCGCTGCGCTTTACTTCCGCCTCCCACGCGGTGGTGTTCCTCTACACCTCGCCGGTGTTCACCGCCCTGGCGCTGCACTTTCTGGTGTCGTCGGAGCGGCTGTCGGCGCTGCAATGGGCGGGCATACTGCTGGCGCTGGGCGGCATCGCCCTGGCCTTTCTCGGGCCCGGGGGCGGGCAGGGCAGCCTGGCCGGCGACCTGCTGGCGTTGCTGGCCGGCGCCGCCTGGGGCGCCACCACCGTGGTGATCCGCACCTCGCGGCTGGCGCAGGCGTCGGCCAAGCAGACCCTGCTCTACCAGCTGGTGGCGGCTTTCGTGCTGCTGCTGACCTGCGCGGTGGTGCTGGATCAGCTGCACTTTTCGCCCACCCCCCGGGTCCTGGCGAGCCTGGCCTTTCAGTCGGTGGTGGTGTGCTTCGCCGCCTTCCTGATCTGGTTCTGGCTGCTGCGCCATTACCTGGCCTCGCGGGTGGTGGTGCTGTCGTTCATGACGCCGCTGTTCGGGGTGGCGCTGGGCGCCTGGCTGCTGCGGGAGCCGCTGGAACCGGAGTTTCTGGCCGGGGCCTTACTGGTGATCGCCGGGGTGGTGCTGGTCAGCGGCGAGGGTTGGCTCAAGTCGCTGCTCGCGCGCGCCACCGGCCGGGAGGCCAGGTAGAAGGAAAACAGTAGCTTTTTGTCCGGAGAGTCTTGGGGAAGCTGAGCTTGTGTTTTTGATCTCTCTAAACCTTTTTCCTCTTTGTTCTCAATTTCCTGATAACAGCTCAGGCGCCTTTAGAGCAGGAAAAGTAGTTTTTACTCTAAAGGCGTATTTATGGAAGCTGTAGTAATGTGGCTATATCTTGACTGTGGCTAAACTATATAGCACGGATACGTGATGACTATTGTCAAACTTCCGAATTAAAATATTCCCTTATTTGATCCATGTTGGCATTCTCTGAAAGAGCTAATGTCAGCAGGATTCTAGATTTTTGTGGATTATAATAACCAGAACCAATTCCTTCCTCTTTATCTGTTACAAATCCGGAGCCAGTGCGGGTACTTCTAACTACAGGTACTCCGTTTTCCATCAGCTCTTTTACCTTGGTTTTTACACTTTCAGATAAGGAACCGTTACCATTTCCTGCCAGTACAATACCTTTTGCTCCCTTGTCAACAAGCATGTCTAGCAAAGCAACATCCTGATCCTGATGGCTGTATAGAATGGCGACTTTCGGTAGTTCATCCAACTTGGATATATCAAAGGTCGGCTTTTTAACAGGGGTTGAAGGTTCAAAGTAGAACTTCGGCTTGCTGCCAATGAAAGTGCCTAAAAAGCCTTGGTCGGATGCCATAAATGTGTCTAGAGTGGTTGAGTTCGTTTTTGTTGTATAGAATGCCGAACCTATCCTGTCATTCAGCACTATCATGGTTCCTCGATCATTCGCCATATCGCTTGCTGCCAAAGATACAGCTTGCAACAGATTCATGGGGCCGTCGGCACTAATTGCTGTCGCTGGCCTCATGGCCCCAACCATGACTACAGGTTTTTCACTGTTTACTGTTAAGTCTAGGAAAAAACCTGTTTCTTCTAAGGTATCGGTCCCATGGGTCACCACAACCCCATGAGTATCATCACTTTTTAACTTTTCATTAATTTCTTTTGCTAACTTAAGGAGGGTTTTTTGATCTACATTAGAACTTCCTATGTTTGCTATTTGCTCACCAGAAATAATTGCAACATCTTTTAGCTCCGGGACAGCCTCAATTAAAATATCCACGCCCAACGAGCCGGCTTTGTAGCCGGTAGTGTCGGTGTTGCTAGTTGAGCTTCCCGCGATTGTGCCCCCAGTGGCGTATATAATTACTCCTGGCTTGGTATCCGAAGAAACAGCGATGAAGGAAGTCGTCATAAGAGCTGCAGCTATGAATGAGGGAGCGAGTGTCTTTTTCATATGATTCCATCTCTGTTGTTTATAGTAGTTACCAAAAAACATATATAGGTTACTTAACTAAAGGAGATATCATTTAAGCATATATCATGCCATGGCGTAAAATCATGAAAATCAATGGGTTGTGTTTTTTTTGTGCCCTTTATCATTGGCTTTAACTCATATTGGTGCATGAAAGGCACATTCATGAAGCAGGGGTGGATTTCCATTGCAGGGGGGATTGTGGCTGTTGTGTTAAGTTAAATGGCGAAAGATTTTATTCAAAAGAAATCAAGAAGTGTGCTTACATCGAATGCAGGGTTAACGTGTGATCATTTTTTGAACGGTACGAGCAAGCCTCAATTAGTCCAGCTGCAAGACTATCCGTTTTGATTGTGTCAAGAAAATACATAGAGGAAATCTTGGTCAATTATTATTCTGTTCTTATCCGGAAACCCTTGCTCGCTTGATTATCTCGAAATGTTTCCTGCCCCGAGTCTATAAATGACGTGCTTTCGTGCTCTGTCGGGAGTCGTGTTCATCATGACTTGTGCCATGATGTGAGGCTTGCCGGATCATCAAGGAATACTTGTTATCCGGCATGCGCATTTGCGAGCTTTGGCCGGCTGAGGTGGAAGATCTCGGTGGGCAGATTCGCCGGCCCTGCTACCTGTATCTCGCTAACCGAAACGGCAAAGGCTGTCCGTTCCGGTCATGATCCCTGCTGACTTCCAGGCCGGGGCTTCAGAGCGCTTCGGCCACTTCCTGCGCCTGCAGGCGCACGCTTTGCAGCCCGGCACCGGACAGGTACCAGAGCGCCGGCGACAGGTATGTCAGCTTGATGGCGTCGCCGCCTTCGGCATCCAGCGCCTGGCGCAGTTGCGCCGGGTCGAGCGCCTCGCCGCCGATGGCCGCGCTGCGGTCGACCACCAGCAGGGCGTCGGGGCCGGCCTGGGCCATCTGGGCCGGGGTCAGCGGGGTGAAGGTGCGGTTGCCGTTGGTGATGCTTTCCACCCCGGCCGGCAACGCGGGCGCCGCGAGCCCGAGCAGTTCGGCCACCACCGGCTCGGTGCGCAGCGAGTACCGGCCGTCGTTGTGGGTGACCACCATCACGCTCGGGGTGCCGTCGATCTGTGCGCGCAGGGCGGTGATGGACCGCTCCAGCTCCGCCAGCGCGGACTCGGCCGCCTCGGCGGCACCAAAGGATTCGGCCAGCGCCCGCACCTTGTGGCTGAAGCTTTCCCAGTAGCCGTCGCCGTGCAGGCTCATGTCCTGCACCGGGGCGATGGCCGCCAGCTGTTCTTTCATGTCGCCCTGGCGGCCGGTGATCAGGATAAGGGAGGGATTGGCCGCCTTCAGCGCCGTCAGATCCGGTGAACGCAGGCCGCCCGCATCCGCATAGTCGCCGGCGCCGTATTGCTCCAGGTAACCGGGCAGCGCCTGCTTGGGCACCGCCACCACCCGGGCGCCCAGGCCGAGGGCGTCCAGGGTATCCAGGCTGCCGTGGTCGAAGCTTGCCACCCGGGCCGGCTCTCCGGCGGCCATCGCCAGTTGGCTGGCCAGCAACAGGCCGGCGGCGGACAAGGTTTTTGTCAGATTCATTCGATTCTCCTTCGTGTGATGTCCATGAAATGAGGTGCCCGGCGAGCGGAATAACACCGAATAGTATCAATAACGATTCTCATTATCTCATGGTTCGCCCGCGCCGGCTGCAGCCCGATCCGGTACGCTTCGTTGCAAAAACAGGAACAGTGGCTGCCAGCCCGTTGCGCTGATCCGTTACCAGAAAGATGGCCCGACGACGAGCGGGTGAAGGAAAGCCGGCGGGTCGATCTGCTGCGGCTCGGCCGCTGACCGGGCCAGACGGCAAAAAGCCCGGCACCTTGCGGTGCCGGGCTCGGTCTGGTTTGTCAGCAGTCTCAAGCCCGCGGTATCACTGCGGGCCGGGATGACGGGCTCGGGTTCAGCCGTTCAGGGCGGCCAGGTCCTGGTTGAGGGTGGCGCTGGGGCGCATCACCTTCTCCACCGCGGCCGGGTCGACGTGGTAGTAGCCTTCCAGCCCGGCGGGCTGGCCCTGGACCGCGTTCAGCTCTTCCAGGATCTTGGCTTCGTGCTCGCCGAGGGCCTTGGCCAGGGGGGCGAAGTGGGCGGCCAGTTCGGCGTCCTCGGTCTGGGCGGCCAGCTCCCGGGCCCAGTACAGGCCGAGGTAGAAGTGGCTGCCGCGGTTGTCCAGCTCGCCGGCGCGGCGGGACGGCGACTTGCCGTTGTCCAGCAGCAGCTCGGTGGCCTTGTCCAGGCACTTGGCCAGGATCTTGGCGCGTTCGTTGCCTTCCTTGATGCCCAGCTCTTCCAGCGACACGGCCAGGGCCAGGAATTCACCCAGGGAGTCCCAGCGCAGGTGGTTTTCTTCCATCAGCTGCTGCACGTGCTTGGGCGCGGAGCCGCCGGCACCGGTCTCGTACATGCCGCCGCCGGCCAGCATGGGCACGATGGACAGCATCTTGGCTGAGGTGCCCAGTTCCATGATCGGGAACAGGTCGGTCAGGTAGTCGCGCAGCACGTTGCCGGTGACGGAGATGGTGTCCTGGCCACGCTTCATGCGCTCCATGGAGAAGCGGATGGCTTCGTTGTAGGACATGATGTGGATGTCCAGGCCGCTCAGGTCGTGCTCCCGCAGGTAGGCTTCCACCTTCTTGCGCAGCTCGTTGTCGTGGGCGCGCTCGGCGTCCAGCCAGAACACCGCCGGGGTGGCGGAGTTGCGGGCGCGGGTCACGGCCAGCTTGACCCAGTCGCGGATGGCCGCGTCCTTGGTCTGGCAGGCGCGCCAGATGTCGCCTTTTTCCACGTCGTGCTGCATCAGCACCTGGCCGTTTTCGTCCAGCACCCGCATGGTGCCGTCTTCGGTCAGTTCGAAGGTCTTGTCGTGGGAGCCGTATTCCTCGGCCTTCATCGCCATCAGGCCCACGTTGGGCACGGTGCCCATGGTGCGCGGATCGAAGGCGCCGTTGGTCTTGCAGAAGTTGATCACTTCCTGGTAGATGCGGGCGTAGGTGCTCTCGGGCATCACCGCCTTGGTGTCTTTCTGCTTGCCGTCGCGGCCCCACATCTGGCCGGAGTTGCGGATCATCGCCGGCATGGAGGCATCGACGATGACGTCGCTCGGCACGTGCAGGTTGGTGATGCCCTTGACCGAGTCCACCATCGCCATTTCCGGGCGGTGCTCGTAGCAGTCGTGGATGGCCTGCTCGATCTCGTCCTGGGTGGACTGGGGCAGGGTCTTGATCTTCTCCAGCACGCTGTTCATGCCGTTGTTGGGGTTGACGCCCAGCTCGTCGAACAGCTCGCCGTACTTGTCGAACACGTTCCGGTAGAACACCTTGACCGCGTGGCCGAACACGATGGGGTGGGACACCTTCATCATGGTGGCCTTGACGTGCAGCGACCACATCACGCCGCTTTCCTTGCAGTCCTGCAGGGTGCCTTCAAAGAAATCACGCAGCGCCTTGCTGCTCATGAACATGCTGTCCAGCACTTCGCCCTGCTGCAGCGGCAGTTCCTTTTTCAGCTCGACCTGGCCGGCCTTGTTGACGAACTCGATGCGCACGGTCTGGGCCTTGGTGCTGGTCACGGACTGTTCGCTGGAGAAGAAGTCACCGCCGTTCATGTAGTCGGCGTGGGAGCGGGAGGCCTTGCTCCAGGCGCCCATGGAGTGGGGATACTTGCGGGCGAAGGCCTTGACCGCGGCCGGGGCGCGACGGTCGGAGTTGCCCTGGCGCAGCACCGGGTTGACCGCGCTGCCGAGGATCTTGGAATAGCTTTCACGGATGGCTTTTTCGGCGTCGGTTTTCGGCTCTTCCGGGAAATCGGGAATGTCGTAACCCTGGGCCTGCAGCTCGGCCACGCAGGCGCGCAGCTGGGGCACGGAGGCGCTGATATTGGGCAGCTTGATGATGTTGGCTTTCGGGTCTTTGGTCAGTTCACCCAGCTCGGCCAGGCCGTCAACCACCCGCTGTTGTTCGGTCAGGTGCTCGGGAAAGGCGGCCAGCACACGGGCGGCCAGGGAGATGTCGCTGAGGGTAACGTCGATACCGGCCGCGCTGGTGAAGGTACGCACTATGGGCAACAAGGAGTAGGTTGCCAGAGCGGGGGCTTCGTCGGTCAAGGTATATACAATGGTCGATGCTTTAGTTGTCATTATTTCCCTATTTCCCTGATTGATATGGTGGGGGAGTCAACGGTCCAGCATGGTACCAACTTTTGGTCGGCACTGGCGCTGGCCAAAACCGCTGGATTGAATTTCCGGCACGCATTGTATGACACTTGGGCCCCAAGACTTAAGTGGTCTGAGCGAATTCAGCGGAATTTTTCGACTAAAGATGGGTGTGTAAGCATTTTTAGGGAATTTTTATGCGTTGACAGGGCTCCGTTCCACTCCCGCCGTCGTCGTCCGGGCCCGGTCACCGGGCCCGGACGACGCTCAGCGGAACAGCCAGCCGGACACCCGGCGTACCAGCCGCGGCATGATCACATAGATAACCAGGGCGACGATGGCGGCGGCGGTAATGGCGTGGCGCAGGCCCCACAGCCCCAGCAGCGGCACCGGCTCGAACAGCAGCAGCGACAGGGCCGGCGGCACCAGCAGGGTCAGCAGCCAGATCACCAGGGTGGTCAGCAGCCACTGCTTCCAGCGGGTCGGCTGCTTGACCGGCGGGTTGAGTGGCTGGAACCAGTTGTCGATACCGGTGGCGATGTCCACCTCGTCCGGCAACACCAGGTAGCCTTCTGCCTCTTCGAGCAGGGCCCGGCGCTCCCGGGAGTGCACCCAGGCTTCGGCCTCCGCCCGGCTGGCGAAGCGTACGGCGATATCGTACTGGGTGTGGCCGCCGGCCGGCTTGAGGATATTGACGCCCTGATGGCCGGCAAAGCCGGCGGCCACGTCGATGGTTTTTCTCAGCCAGTGCTCGTAGTCGCTCATGGCCTCCTGGCGTATCCGGTGGCGGATCAGCACCGACACGCCGCCTGCCGGGAGGGAGGGTTGCTCGGTCATGATGCGGTCCTCCGGGGTCAGGGCAGGGGCGGCGCCTGCAGGGGCGCGCCGTCGTAGCCGTGGACCTCCCCGAAACGCTCGCTGCCCGCGTTCCAGTCCGCCAGGGCCCGGGCGATCTCCGCCTGGCTGTGGCCGACGAAGTTCCACCAGATGAAGATGTCTTCATCGAGCGGTTCGCCGCCCACCAGCAGCACCCGGGCGCCCGCCGCCAGGGTCGGCTCGATCCCGGTGCGATGCAGGCCGAGGTAGGCCAGCTCGTTGGCGGCGAAGTGCTCGCCGTCGAGCTCCAGGCTGCCTTCCAGCACGAACAGGCCGTATTCGAAGTCTTCCCGCAGGGTGAGCCGGACCGTCGCCGGCCGGGCGGCGTACAGATCCATGCCCAGCAACGGGGAGAAGGTCAGGGTCGGCGCCTTATGGCTGAGGTAGTCGCCCACCAGCAGGGTGAAGTCGACGCCGTTGGCGGACCAGGCGGGCAGCCGGGGGTAATGATCGAAACGCGGCGGGGTGTCCTTGTCGGCCTCCGGCAGAGCGATCCATAGCTGGGCGGCGTGCAGCTGCCGCTGGCCGGGCAGGGATTCCTCGGTGTGGGCGATGCCGTGGCCGGCGGTCATCAGGTTGACCTGGCCGGGGCGGATCACCTGCTCGTAGCCCAGGCTGTCCCGGTGCAGCACCTCGCCGGCGAGCATCCAGGTGAAGGTCTGCAGGCCGATATGCGGGTGCGGGCCCACCCGCATGCCGGGCTCGCCGGGGGCGAACTCGGCGGGGCCGGCGTGGTCGAGAAAGCACCAGGCGCCGATCAGCCGCCGCTGTTTGGAAGGAACGGCGCGGGCCACCGGTATGCCGCCCACGTCGGCGATGCGTGGGGCCAGCCGCTGGATCTGGCGTTGCCCGTTCACCAGCGGGCATTCGCGGGACGAGCCGAAGCTCGCCGACCATTGGATATTGCTCATGGAACCTCCTGATTGGGATGAGGCAAAAGATGTTGTCGCCCGTCCGATAAGGGTAGCGCCCCGGCGGACGGGCGACCGCTTATTTACCTGAGTTCAGGGTGTTGTAGCTGGTGATCAGGTTGCGATAATCGGGGATATGGTTGGAGAACAGGGTTCCCAGCCCCTCGATGTCGTTGCGCCAGTCCCGATGCAGCTCGCAGGCCACGCCGAACCAGGTCATCAGCTGGGCGCCGGCGGCGGACATCCGATCCCAGGCGGAATGGCGGGTCAGCTCGTTGAAGGTGCCGGAGGCGTCGGTGACCACGAACACCTCATAGCCTTCCTCCAGCGCGGCCAGGGCGGGGAAGGCCACACACACCTCGGTGACCACGCCGGCGATGATCAGCTGCTTCTTGCCGGTGGCCCTGATGGCCGCGACGAAGTCCTCGTTGTCCCAGGCGTTGATCTGCCCCGGCCGGGCGATGTAGGGGGCGTCGGGGAAGGCCTCTTTCAGTTCCGGCACCAGGGGGCCGTTGGGACCCTGCTCGAAGCTGGTGGTGAGGATGGTCGGCAGTTGGAAGTACTTGGCCAGATCGGCCAGGGCCAGTACGTTGTTCTTGAACCGGTCCGGCTCGATATCCCGCACCAGCGACAGCAGGCCGGCCTGGTGGTCGACCAGCAGCACGGCAGCATCGTTTTTATCCAGACGAACATAGGGCTTGTTCATGGTCTTGCTCCTTGTCAGGTTTCACTTTTTCCCGGTGGTCAGGGGCCGGGGCGGTGCCGCCGGCGCCCGCTGGCGGTCGCGTCGTCGGTGATCCGGTGGCGGATGGTGTGCCTCTCCACCGGGCCGAAACGTCAGCATGAATTCTAGTCGTGGGACGAAAATTGGGTAGACTCCGGATTTAAGAAGCATCGTTCTGTATATGGAACGATAAGGGAGGGCAAAGCATGCAGGATCTTAACGACTTCTATTACTACGCGGCGGTGGTGGAGCACGGCGGTTTCGCCCCGGCGGGGCGGGCCCTCGGCGTGCCCAAGTCGAAGCTGAGCCGGCGCGTCGCCATGCTGGAGGAGCGGCTCGGTGCCCGGCTGTTGCATCGTTCCAGTCGCCACTTTTCGGTGACCGAGGTGGGACGAAGCTTTTATCAGCACTGCAAGGCGATGCTGGTGGAGGCGGAGGCGGCGCAGGAGTCGGTGGCGCTGACCCAGGCCGAGCCGCGCGGCGTGGTCCGGCTGACCTGCCCGCTCGGCATTCTCTACGCCCATGTGGCGACCATGCTGGCGGATTTCATGCAGTGTTACCCCCAGGTCAGCGTGCATCTGGAGGCGACCAACCGGCGGGTCGACCCGGTGGGCGAGGCCATCGATGTGGCCATTCGGGTTCGGCCGCCACCCATCGAGAACAGCGATCTGGTGCTGCGCACCTTCTCCGACCGGGCCCAGTGCCTGCTGGCCAGCCCCGGGCTGCTGGCTCGCTGTGGTACTCCCGCGCTGCCGGAGGAGCTGACGACCTTGCCCAGCCTGGCCCTGAGCGATCCGCGAGAGCTCTACGCCTGGGAACTGTTCGGGCCGGATGATGCCCAGGTGCAGCTCCATCACCAGCCCAGGCTGGTGACCACCGACATGATGGTGCTGCGCACCGCGGCCCTGGCCGGGGTGGGGGTGGTGCAACTGCCGGTGATGATGGTGAGCGATCATCTGGCGAGCGGTGCCCTGGTCCGGCTGCTGCCCCGGTGGCAGCCCCGGCGGGAGATCATCCACGCGGTGTTTCCGTCCCGCCGGGGACAGCTGCCCTCGGTCCGGGCCCTGCTCGATCACCTGGCCCGCCGCTTTGCCGAGCTGGATGAAGACTAGCCGGGGGCGGCTCATCGAGAAGTCGGGAGCGGACAGCCGGACGGGCGACGGTTATTCCTGTTCCTCGAAGAACCGCCGGTACATTTTTTTGGCGGCGCTGCGGGTCTCGTCATTGCAGCCCACGGCCAGGCCCGCGAGCAGGGTGATCAGCACGGACTTGCCCGGGTGCTGCTTTATCAGCCTGCCGAGCTCCGGGCTGACCAGGGCCGCCAGCAGGTTTTCCAGATCATCGATGCCCTGCGGTTGCTTCGGGGGGGACACCGGTGCCGCCCTGCTCCTGGTGGTGACGAGCCGGGTCACCAGGATCACCAGCAAGGCCGCCAGGGCATGCATGCTGGCGGTGATCAGGGCGGCGATATGCGCCGGGTAGTGGTCGAGCAGGGTGAAGTAGATGGCAACGCCGGCGAACCCGAGTGAAAGCATGCCCAATAAAAACGCGATGATCAGCGCTGCGGTATTGATCTTTACTCTTGAACGCCAGCCCATGCTCGTCTCCTGTTATCCGGTATCAAGGTCTGCTCGGTGGTCAGCGATCCAGGAGTTTCCCCAGCAGCAGGCCGATACCGAAGGCCACGGCCATGCTGGTATAGGGGCGGCTTTCCACTTCCTGCTGGGCTTTGCAGAGGGATTGCTTGAGCTGTTGCTGGGCCTGCCCCGCCGCCGCCTTGACGTTTTCTTCACCTTCCCTGGCGTAATTGGCGGTCATTTCCTTCAGGGTGCTGGTCAGTTCGGCAAAATCCTTGCGCAATGCATCCAGTTGCTCTTGCAGCTCTTGTTGATTGTTCTGTGTTGTGGCCATAAGACTCTCCTTAAGAACATGTCAGATCGGTAAGCTGGCAGGGGCCGGGCCGGTTTGCCCGCCCGGTGACGGCAATGCCGATCCTGCTCCGGATGGCACTGCCAACATTTTCATCCACGAGTTAGTCTGACCGCTATTCCCCCGGACTGCAACCGGGCCGCCGGCCTGATGGTGGCACAGAGGTGGGCGAAGGAACGGCTCAACCCGCGATGTCTATTCTGCCCCGCGCCTTTTTAAATCGGTGGTGTGATATGCCAATCCGAGGGTTCGCGCTACGCGAGAAGGCAGGCGGGCCGCCCGCGCTCCACCGGCAAGGTGCACATCTGCAAACGGTGGTGTTTTCCTGCCTTTTTAAAAAACCGGCGCCCTGGGGCGCCGGTTTTTTGCGGGGGAGGTCGATCAGGCCTTGCCGGCCGAAGCCTCGGCGGTGTCGCGGTCGCGACGGGGGAAGCGGATTTCCTCTTCCTTCTCGCCGGAGTGGGGGTCGTTGAAACGGGCTAGGTCCATGGCGCCCTCGCTCTTGCCCACGATGCAGGTCACCACCGAGTCGCCGGTGATGT
Organism: Zobellella endophytica; assembly: GCF_003012775.1. Classification (GTDB taxonomy): domain Bacteria; phylum Pseudomonadota; class Gammaproteobacteria; order Enterobacterales; family Aeromonadaceae; genus Oceanimonas; species Oceanimonas endophytica. The sequence continues at coordinate 167,450 of NZ_PXYG01000008.1, forward strand.
TGACCGCGGTACGGATCATGTCGAGCAGGCGATCCACCCCGATGATCAGGGCGATGCCTTCCACCGGCAGGCCGACCTGGTTCAGCACCATGGCCAGCATCACCAGGCCCACGCCGGGCACGCCGGCGGTGCCGACGGAGGCCAGGGTGGCGGTCAGGATCACCATCAGGTAGTCGCCGAAGGTCAGGTCGATGTTGAAGGCCTGGGCGATAAAGGCGGTGGCCACCCCCTGCATGATGGCGGTGCCGTCCATGTTGATGGTGGCGCCCAGCGGCACGGTGAAGGAGGCGACCTTGTTGTCCACACCCATGCGGCGGGTGGCGGTTTCCATGGTCACCGGTATGGTGGCGTTGGAAGAGGCGGTGGAAAAGGCGAACATGATGGCGTCTTCCATCTTCTTCAGGAAGGTCACCGGGCTCAGGCCGGTAAAGGTCTTGAGCAGCAGGCCGTAGACGACCACGCCGTGCAGCACCAGGGTGCCGGCCACCACCAGGAAGTACTCCGCCAGGTTGAGGATGGCGTCCAGCCCCAGGGTGGTGAACAGCTGGGCCATCAGGCAGAACACGCCGTAGGGGGCGATGTTCATCAGCAGGGTCACCAGCTTCATGATCACTTCGTTGAAGTCGTTGAACAGGGCGGCGATACGCTCGCCCGGCTTGCCCGCCAGGCTGATGGCGATGCCGAACAGCACCGCGAACACGATGATCTGCAGGGTGTTGCCCTGGGCCATGGAGTTGATGGGGTTGGTGGGGAACATGCCGATGAACACCTCGCCCAGGGACGGGGCTTCCTTGGCGGTAAAGGTGCTGGCGGTGGTCAGGTCCACGCCCTGGCCCGGCTGGAACAGGCTGCCCAGCAGCAGCGCCAGGGTGATGGCGATGGCGGTGGTGGCCAGGTAGAAGCTCAGGGTCTTGCCGCCCAGGCGGCCCAGGGTGGACAGATCCTTCAGCGAGCTGGTGCCGCACACCAGGGACACGAAGATCAGCGGCACCACCAGCATGCTCAGGCTGGCGATAAAGATCTTGCCGCCCACGTGCAGCAGGCCGTTGACCAGGTAGTCGTGCACCAGGGCCACGTCCGCCAGCAGGGTGCGGAAGATAAAGCCGGCCAGGATGCCCAGGCCCATGCCCAGCAGCACGCGGCTGGTGAGGGACAGTTTTTTCTTGTCGGTTGTCATCAGGTGGATTCTCCATATCCGATGTGGAAGAGCAAAACGGCATCTTCGTCGATGCCTGAACTGGGGCCGCCATGGCCGGAAGGCCCGGAGGCGGACGGTCGGTACCGCATCCCGGGTATAGGCAAGTAGGATGCCAAGTTTTGTTTTTCTGTCTAACTATCTGTTACCAAAGGATTAAATTTATAGAGGCGGGAGGTGGCATGGGGAGCCAGGGGGTATAACCAGGGTTATGCATTACCAGGGGTTTTTATGAAATCCGTTTTTTATCAATAAGATAATAGTCATTCCCTGGTTATAGCCTTAACCCTGGTTATAGGGGTTTGGGAGAGTCAGTCCTCCCCGCCGCTTTTCTTCAGCCGCTTGCTCAGGGCCGGCTGGGAGATGCCGAGCAGGCGGGCGGCCAAAGACTGGTTGCCCTGGGCCCGGCGCATGGCCTCGGCCACCAGCAGCTCGCCCGCCTGCTGCAGGGTGGGCAGGGGCTGTACCTCGGTGAACAGCGGCTGCTCGGCCGTATCCGCCGCCGGGGTGGGGCTGTCCTGGCCCAGCGCCTGGCGGAACACCTCCATCGACAGCATATGGCTGCGGTGCCGGCTCATGGCGTCGAACACCAGGGCGCGCAGCTCGCGCACGTTGCCGGGAAAGGCGTAGTTGGCCAGCAGCACCTGCAGCTCCCTGGGCAGGGTCGGCACCGCCTTGCCCAGCTCCTCGGCGGCTTCGGCCAGGAAGTGGGCCAGCAGCAGGGGCAGGTCGGCCTTGCGCCGGCGCAGGGGCGGTATCTCCACCTGGTGGATGCGCAGCCGGTAGTAGAGATCCTTGCGAAAGCCGCCGTCCTGCTGCTTTTTGGCCAGATCCTGATGGGTGGCCACCAGGATGCGGGCCCGCAGCCGCTTGGGCCTGTCGCTGCCGAGGGGGTAATACTCGCCTTCCTGCAGCAGGCGCAGCAGCTTGACCTGGGAGGCCTGGCTGAGATCGCCGATTTCGTCCAGGAACAGGGTGCCGCCGGCGGCCTGTTCGATCATGCCGGCCCGGGCCCGGTCGGCGCCGGTAAAGGCGCCGCGATGGTGGCCGAACAGGGTGTCGGCGAAGACGTTGTCATCCAGCCCGGCGACGTTGACGCTGACCATGGGCCCTTCGGCACTGCCGAGGCGGTGGATGGCCCGGGCGATCAGCTCCTTGCCGACCCCGCTCTCGCCGCAGATCAGCACCGGCTGGCGGCTGGCGGCGATGGCCTCCAGGTACTGGAACACGGATCTCATGCTCTTGTCCTGGGTGACGATGTCGGCGAAGGCCTCGGGCTTTTCCAGGGTGTCGGTGAGGAAGCGGCGGCGCATCTCCTGGTTCTCCAGACGCATTTCCTGGGCCTGGATGGCGCGCTGGATACCGCCGATCAGCCGGTCTTCCTCCATGGTTTTCACGAAGTAGTCGTAGGCGCCGAGGCGGATGCAGCTCACCGCCGTTTCCAGCTGGTTCAGGCCGCTGATGATGATGGCGCCGATGTCGGGATGCTCTTCCTTGATGCGCGCCAGCAGCTCCTCGCCGGACAGGTGCGGCATGGTCAGGTCGAGCAGCACCAGGCCGATGGGCTCCCGGGCGATGGTGGCCATCACCTCGCGGCTGTCGGTGCAGCGGTAGAGGTGGTTGATGCCCTGGCGCTCCAGGGCGATGCTCAGGCTGCGCAGGAAGGGGGCTTCGTCGTCCACCAGCAGCACCCCGAAGCTGGGATAGCGGTTATTGGTGATCACTCTGGTTTCCTTTGAGCGCGGGCAGGGTAAGGGTGGCGGTGGTGCCCTGGCCGGGGGTGGAGTCGTATTCCAGCCGGCCGCCGTGCTCCTGCACTATGCCGGTGGACACCGCCAGGCCCAGGCCGATGCCGCCCTGCTCGCGTTTGGTGGTGAAAAAGGGATCCCGCAGCCGGGACAGGTGCTCCGGGGCGATGCCCCGGCCCTGGTCGCGGACTTCCAGGCCGAGTTCATGGGCGCCGGCCAGGTAGCGGGTGCTCACCGTTATGCCCTGCTCGGGATTGGTGAGCGCCTGGCAGGCATTGACGATCAGGTTGATCACCACCTGCTCGATGCGCTGGCCGTTGCCGCGAAAGGGCGGCAGCCCCTCGCCGTAGCTCACCTCGAAGTGGTGGCTGGCCTGGCGGATGCTGGTGTCGACCAAGCGGATGGCGGTGGCCACCACGGCGTTGAGATCCACGGTTTCGTTGAGCTCGCCCGGTCCCTGGCGGGCGAAGTCGCGCAGATCGTCGACGATGCGGCGGATGCGATCGGCACTGGTGAGCATGTCCTCCAGCATGGCCGGGATCTCGTCGCGCATGCGGCTGTAGGGCAGGCCGCCCAAGTAGAAATCACCGTGGCGGTGGTAGTGCGCTTCCAGGATCTCCTCCGCGTCCAGGTAGGTCTCCTTCAGCACCGGCAGGTTGAGCAGCAGCAGGCCGCTGGGATTGTTGATCTCGTGAGCCACCCCCGACACCAGTATGCCGAGGGAGGCCATCTTGTCGGCCTGCAGCAACTGCTGCTGCTGGCGCTCCAGCGCCCGGCTGCGGCGGTCCACTTCCCGGCGCAGGGTCCGGTTCCAGATCATGATGGCGGCCAGGCCCAGCAGCAGCAGCAGGGAAACCAGGGCGGCGGCCAGGCCGATCTTCTTCCAGGGCAGGCCGGGGCTTTCCAGCGGGCCCAGCCACTTGTCGTACAGGGCCTGCTGGCGGCCGGTGTTCTTGAGGATGGCCAGCCCCTCGCTGAAACGGGCCAGCAGCGCCTCGTTGCCCTTGGTCACCATGTAGCCGTAGCGGTGGGGCGGGAAGGGGTGGCCCACCGGCTCCAGGTTGGACAGCTCCAGCTCCCGGCCGAGATAGAGGCCGGGCAGGTTGGCCACCAGGGCGAAGTCGTGTCGGCCGGAGGCCAGCAGGCGCAGGGCGTCGGAATGGGTATCGACCGGCACGGCCAGGGCATCGGGCGCGAGCTGGCTGAGTTGCTCGTGCATGATGCTGTCGCGCTGCACTATCACCTCCCGCCCGGCCAGCTCGGCCAGGGTGACCTCGGCCGCCTCGCCCCGGCGGGCGAACAGGGAGTGGTTGATCAGCGCATGGGGCGGGGAGAAGGCGAACTGCCGGGTCCGCTCCGGGGAGAAGACGGCGCCCTGCAGCACGTCCAGCTCGCCGTCGAGCAGGCGCCGGCGCACCTGCTGCCAGTGGCCGAGCTCGAGCTCCACCTGCATGCCCATCACCTCGGCGATGGCCAGGGTCAGCTCGGTGTTGTAGCCGTCGGGCTCCCCCCGCTCGTTGATGAACTCGTAGGGCGGATAGTTGAGATCGCCGCCTACCCGGATGATGTCGTCCTGGGCGGCGGCCGGCCAGGCCAGGACCAGCCAGAGCAGGGCGGCCCAGGGGCTGGCCGGCCGGAGCCGGCTGCCCCTGGTTTTCTGGCCCTGTTCAAGTCCCGTTTCGTTCATGCCGTCCGCCCGCTGCTACAAAGGCGACAGTATACCATCACTCGGGAGGGACATGGCCGGGGGCTCAGTCGTCGCTGGTGGCGGCAATCTTGTGGATGCTGAGGTCGGCGCCGTTGAATTCCTGTTCCTCGCTGAGCCGCAGGCCGGTCACGGCCTTGATGCCGCCGTACACCAGCAGGGCCCCGATCACCGCCACGGCGATGCCGGCCAGGGTGCCGATCAGCTGGGACACCAGGCTGACCCCGCCCAGGCCGCCGAGGGCGGACTGGCCGAAGATGCCGGCGGCGATGCCGCCCCAGGCGCCGCACAGGCCGTGCAGCGGCCAGACCCCGAGCACGTCGTCGATCTTCCATTTGTTCTGCTGCAGGGTGAACAGCCACACGAACAGGGCGCCGGCCACGGCGCCCACCGCCAGGGCACCGATGGGGTGCATGATGTCGGAGCCGGCGCACACCGCCACCAGCCCGGCCAGGGGGCCGTTATGGATAAAGCCCGGGTCGTTCCTGCCCAGGATCAGCGCGGCGATGATGCCGCCGACCATCGCCATCAGCGAGTTGATCGCCACCAGGCCGGAAATGCCGTCCAGGGTCTGGGCCGACATCACGTTGAAGCCGAACCAGCCGATGGACAATATCCAGGCGCCCAGGGCCAGGAAGGGGATGTTGGAGGGCGGAAAGGCCACCAGCCTGCCGCCCTTGTAGCGGCCCTGCCGCACGCCGAGCAGCAGCACCGCCACCAGGCCTATCCAGCCGCCCACCCCGTGCACCACCACCGAGCCGGCGAAGTCGTGAAAGGCGGCGCCGAAGCTCGCTTCCAGCCAGGCCTGGAAGCCGAAGTTGCCGTTCCAGATCAGGCCCTCGAAGAAGGGATAGACGAAGGCCACGGTCAGCGCCGAGGCGGTGAGCAGGGGCCAGAACCGGGCGCGCTCGGCGATGCCGCCGGAGACGATGGCCGGGATGGCGGCGGCGAAGGTCATCAGGAAGAAGAACTTCACCAGCTCGTAGCCCTGGCCGGCGGACAGGGTTTCGGCGTCCTGGAAGAAGGTGACGCCGTAGGCGACCCAGTAGCCGACGAAGAAGTAGGCCACGGCGGAAAAGCCGAAGTCGGTCATGATCTTGGCCAGGGCGTTGACCTGGTTTTTGTGGCGCACCGTGCCCACCTCGAGGAAGGCGAAGCCGGCGTGCATGGCGAACACCATCACGGCCCCCATCAGGATGAAGAGGGTGTTGGCGCTCTGCGCCAGGCTGTCGATGGCGCTGCTGATATGGTCCATTGGTTCCTGTCTCCTGCAACCCGGTTGCCGCGACGGCAACCCGTGCACCGTGGTGGTGCGATGTCGATGCGAACGGTCCAAAGTGGTGCATTCTTGCCCGGCGTGTCGCCGTCGCCGGTCGTCCCTATTATGGGCTCCCTTGAGCAACATGCTGATACGAAAGCAAAAATTTTACTGTTGGCACCATCTTGGTGCGGGGCCCCGTTGTTGGGCCCCGTTACGCACAGGACACAGCATGAACCATGCCAAACAGTGTCGGGCCCGGCGGGGTCCCTTAGCCGCCGGACCGGCGGCGGGCCAGCCAGTGGTCGAGGGAGACGACGCCGGCCCCCCGCGCCATCAGCAGCAGCAGCACCGTGGCCCAGACGCCGTGCACCGGGTAGGCCCCCGGGTAGACCAGCAACTGGATCACCGCGGTCATTACCAGCAGCGCCAGGGCCGAGAGCCGGGTGGCGAGGCCGAGCAGCAGCAGCGTCGGGAACAGGTGTTCGGCCAGGGCGGCCAGGGTGGCGGCCAGCTCCGGCGACAACAGCGGCAACCGGTATTCGTCGCGGAACAGGATCACCGCGAGAGGCCTCAGCCGGGGCCAGCCCAGCTGGAACTCACCGGCGACGAGGTCGATGGCCAGGCCTTCGATCTTGGTCTGGCCCGACTTCCAGAACACGGCGGCGATGGCGAAGCGGCCGAGCAGGGCGACCAGGGAATGGGGGATGCGGCCTAGCCACAGATTGCAGTGCTGTACGGGGTTCATGACGAGGCTCCGGCGGGATAAAAGGCGGCGATGGCCTGGTGCTCCAGCAGGAGCGACAGGATGGGGCCCGGTTCGAAGTCCGGGTGCCGGTGCAGGGTCTGCTCCAGGGCATCGCCGAGTGGCAATCGCCGCAGCAGGGCGTCGATAAAGTCGGTGTCCGCATCACTCGGCGATATCACCCGCACCGAGAGCCCCGGACGTAGCAGCAGGGCATTTTCCGGCCGGCGGGGGTCGACCGAAGCGATGGGCAACTGGCCCTGGTGCGCCCGCCACAGGGAGACGATCCCGTAGCCGGAGCGCAGCAGCCGGACCGGGGGTTGCAACCGCAGGCACTGGCCGGCCAGCCGTTGTTCGTCGGTCAGCAGGGCGGCCAGCGCCGCCTTGTCGAGCGGGATCGGGTCGGCGGCGTGCTGGGCGTCCAGCCAGGCCAGCTCCAGCCGGGCCATGTCGGCCAGGTAGGGCACCGGGGCGGCGGGGGGAAACCGCTCGATAAAGGCCGGCAGGGTGCGGCCGTAGTCGGTGAGCAGCGGCGAGGCCGGCGGCTGCTCGCCGATATAGACCCCGGCCAGGGCGCGGAAGAAGTCCTCGCCGACCAGTTGCCGGCACACCGGGAAGGTGGCGGCCAGGGCCTCGGTGAGCGAGGCCCGCACGTTGTTGCGATAGACCGCGAAGCGCGCCTGCCGGCCGGGCCGGTCGGCCACCTCGGCGGGCACGGGCAGCCCGGGATCGAACAGCGCCTTGACGAAGCTATGGTGCATCTTCAGGACTCCATGGGGGCGGTCAGCAGGGCCTCGGCCCGGCGGGCTTCCGCCAGCAGCTCCGCGAAGGCGGGGATCTGGTTGTCCCGCTCGATCAGGGTGGGCCGCGGACCCGTGCGCGCGAGCAGCCGGCGATACAGCGCCCACACCGGTTCGGCGATGGGGGCGCCGTGGCTGTCGATCAGCAGCCGGGCGCCGGCGTCGTCCCGTTGTTCGTCGAAGCCGGCCAGGTGCAGCTCGCCGATCCGGTCCAGCGGCAGGGCCTCGAGATAGGCGAGGGCGTCGTGGCCGTGGTTGACCGCCGAGACGTAGACGTTGTTCAGGTCCAGCAGCAGGCCGCAGCCGCTGCGGCGCACCACCTGGTTAATGAAATCGGCCTCCTCCAGGCTGGAGGAGGCAAGGGTCAGGTAGGTGGCGGGGTTTTCCAGCAAGATGGGACCTTGCAGGCAGTCCTGGATCTGCCCGATATGGTCGCACACCCGTTGCAGCGAGGCCGGGGTGTAGGCCAGGGGCAGCAGGTCGTTGGCGAAGTGGCCGCCGTGGCCGGTCCAGGCCAGGTGCTCCGACACCGCCTCGGGCTGGTAGCGTGCCACCAGCCGCGCCAGCCGGGCCAGGTGCTCGCGGTCGAGGGCCTCTTCCCCGCCGATCGACATGCCCACGCCGTGGATGGAGAGCGGATAGCGGGCGCGGATCCGTTCCAGGTAATGGTGGCGCGGGCCGCCGGCCACCATGTAGTTTTCGGCGTGGATCTCGAAAAAGGCCAGGGGCGGTTGCTCGGCCAGTATGGTGTCGGCGTGCTGGAGCTTGAGCCCCAGCCCGACGCCGGCCGGCAGGCGGGAGGCACCGGCGTCCCGGCCCCGAGGCGTTGTCGGTGTCATGGTGCCTCCCATTGGCTCAGGCCTTGGTTTCTTCGAAGGCCTCGAGCTGGCCGTAACCGGTGGGGGAGGTGGGCGAAGCGGTTTCCAGGCAGGTACCGGCGGGCACCAGTTTCCAGGCATTGCCCTGATGGTCCATCATGGCGGTGCCGGCGCAGGTGGTGCCGGGGCCGGCGGCGCAGTCGTTCTGGCCCTTGAGGGCGACGCCGTAGCATTTTTCGGTTTCGGCGCTGTCCTGGGCCAGCGCCGGCACGCTGACGGCGGAGAGGGCGGTACCCAGGGCAAAGGCGAGGGTGGTGGCGGTGGTTGCTTTGTTCATGTTGCGCTTCCTTCTGACAGTCGGTGTATGGCAAAAAGACGCGGCGTGATTGCCGTCATCCGAAGAGTAGACGCAAGCGGGGACGGGGTTCTTACAAAAATGTCGGCAATTATTTGGCGGGCGCGTTGCCGCGCTGGGGGATCTCTTCGATTTCCACGATTTTCGAGCGGCTCATCACCACCTTCCAGCGCTGGATCAGCGGCGGGTTCTGGCCCTGTACCTCGCGGGTGATCAGGTTGATCAGGTAGCGTTTTTCCACCGGCTGGCGGGCGACCTGGTTTTCTTTCAGCTGGTAGACGTGGTGCGAGCCCTTTTCCATCAGCTTGGACAGCAGGCTCAGATCCAGCTGCAGGCTTTCCCGGGTCTGTTCGTAACCGCTGAGGAAGCGGGTGGGCAGCATGCGCGAGTGGCTGCCGTAGTGCATGATCACCTCCTCCCGCTGGCTGATGCTGGCGCGGCGGGCGGCGCGGATGTCCGCATCCAGGCGACTGTTGCGCTTGTAGTCGAACCATTCCAGCTGGCGGCCCACCAGCTGATTGCTGTGTACGTCGAAATACTGACGGCGCCATTTGGGGCGCCCCTTGCGCAACCAGCGCCACAGGGTGTTACGCAGATCGTCCTTGAAGATCTCCCGCAGGGCGTAGAGCAGGGCCAGGGCGAAGATCACCATCAGCGAGATGCCGCCCAGGGTCTCGCGTACCTCGTAGGCGGCCAGCGACACCGAGGTCATCACCACGGCGGTGACCGCGGCCTTGAGCAGCTTCTGCTCGCCGCCGCCCAGCTCGCGGGTCCTTTCCTTGAGCGTTACCGGGTATTCGATAAGCCGTCGCAGCAGCCGCATCTTGTTGGAGATGCGCGACAGGGAATCGTTGGTGTGGCTGGAGTTGTATTGCTGGGCCTCCCGGTGCCTGCGCTCGACCTCGCACACCTCCAGCAACAGGGTCTTGATCAGCCGGTAGTCGCCGTTGCGGGGCAGGTGCGCCACCAGCGACAGCAGCCGCTGCTCGGTGAACCAGGACAGGTAGTTGTCGATATTGGCGTAGTACTTGAGCAGGGTGTCGTCGGCCGGCACGTTGCGCCGCAGTCGCTTGAGGATCTCCTGGGCCAGGGCGATGAATTCCTCCACCTCTTCCCGGGTGACGCCGTCCTTGTCGTTGCGTAGTTCGTGGCTGGACTGCTCCAGCCCCACCACGTACTGGTAGGCGTAGAGGCTGAGGCTGAGCCGGTATTGTTCGGCGGTGAGCCTGCCCCGGCGGGCCAGCCGGCTGTACACCAGCGGCAGGTGCTGGCGATCGCTGAAATAGGTGCGCTTGACGTGGATGGCGTTGTGGTAGAACTCCTCTTCCGGCACCACCTGGGTGTTGAGTCCCAGTTCGCCGGGTATAAAGAGGTAAATATCCAGCTTGTGCTCTACCGCCTCCCGCAGGATGCGGGAGATCTTGAGGGAAAAGCCGTCTTTGCGTTCAACGGTGATCACGGGCCGGGGGTCGCCAACAAAAAGTGATTAATGACAATATCTTAACCGATTTTTACGGTCGGCGCCCCCGGGCCGTGGGCCTCAGTCCAGCCGGCTGCCGCAGCCCCGGTATGGCTGGTCGTCGAGGGTGACCGTGACCCGGTAGGGGAAGGCCTCGCCGCTCATGTCGTCCTGGCAGCTTTCGTGCCGGACCTCGACCTCGAGCCGGTGATCGGTGCTGGCCGCCCGGTAGCCGGCGTCGTCCGCCAGGGTTTCCGGGTCGGGCAGCAGCAGCTGGTTCTCGCCGTAGTTGTAGCTGAAGCGGATCTGCCGCCCCTCGCTCACTTCCAGCAGCCAGCCCGGCTCGTTGCCGGTGGCCCGCAGGGTCACGCCGCGCAGGCGGGCGTCTTCGCGCAGGCCGGCGGCCCTGTCCTCGGTGCAGTCGGAGTAGCTTTGCCCGGCCACTTCCAGCAGCGCGGTGCCGCCCTTGCTCCACACCAGCGCCTGATCGTTTTCATAGCGGGCGCCGCTGGCGGACACCACCTGGGGCAGCTCCTGGTAGGGCAGCCCGAAGTTGTCCGGCAGCCAGAGGCCGAGCCGGCCGTCATGGTACTGGGCCACAAACTCGAACGGCTCGCCCTGCTCGGGACGGCAACGATACAGCACGGTGAGCGGCCCGGCGCTGTCGGCCGCGACCTGCTGCAGCAGGATCTCTACCTGCTCCTTCGGCTGGCCCTGGGTCAGCACGCCGTGGTGCTCCGCCGTGGTCCACAGCAGCGCGCCCCGGCCGTCGCGGATTTCGCCGCGCACCGCGTAGCGGTGGGCCTCGTCGATGGCGGCCGGATCATAGCTCAGGCTGAAGGGCAGCGGCACCTGCTTGCCTTCGGTGGCGAAGCTCTGCTCCGCCAGGGTGTCGGCGGGAGCGTCGGCCAGGCTGACGTCCTGCAGCATGATGGTGACCCGGGCATCGTCCGGCAGGGCGATGCGCTGGCGGTAATTCAGGTTGCCGGAGAGGGTGGCCTGTTCCTGGTCTTCGCGGTCGGTGACTGGTGGCTCGTCGGAGCAGGCGCCGAGGGTAAGGACGGAAAGCAGCGCCAGGGGCGCGAGACGTACGCTGTGCATAGAGGATTCCCGTGTGATGGCCTGGTTCTGGAGACAGGCTTGTTTGGTGTCGTTCAAATCTAGTCTCAAAGCGGGGGCCCTGTCCATGGGGGCCGGGCATTCCCGCCCGCCGGCGGCGGCGCCATGCATTCGGCTCCGTCATGCCTTGTCTCTCAGTGCCCGGCTTGGCCGAAGGTGGCGTGCAGCAGCTTGCTCAGCAGGGCGCGGGTGGCCTGGTGTTGCTCGCTGTCGTCCGCCAGGAAGGCGGCGAAGGTGGTGAGGTAGATGCCGGTCAGCAGGATTTCGCCGCCGATGCGGCCCGCGCCCGAGGCCTGCCAGCGGGCGGCCTCCATGAACCATTGCACGGTGCGGCTGATGCGGGTGATGCCATGGGCCTGCAGGTGGAGGTGCCCCGGCTCCAGCTTGTAGGCCAGCATGTCCCGCACCAGCCGTCGGTAGGGCGCCAGGTAGTCCAGCCAGGCCATGATGCGGATAAACAGCCGCTCGTCGGCGGGCTCGTCGTCGTCCGGCGGCAGGGCCAGCATGGCGGCATCGGCCCGATCGAACAGGGCCTCGGCCAGGTCGTCCCGGGAGCGGAAATGGCGGCCGAGCTCGGCCAGGGTCAGCTCCCGGGATTCGGCCAGCTGCAGCAGGCTGAAGGACGCCCAGGAGCTGTGCAGGGCCAGATGGAGGGCGGCGTCGAGAATGGCGTCCCGTTCGGCGGCGTGGTGCTGCATCATGGCGTCCGGCGTTCTGGGTGATGATCCTCAGTATAGCCGCGTCCCATCGATCACCGCGCCAGCCCGGCAGCCGGCAGGACGGCACGGTGCGGGTCGGGGCGCGAACCCGATCCCGGCCTGGGCACAAAAAAACCCCGCGAGGCGCGGGGTTTGGCGGTGATGTACGGTCGGGCTTACTGCTGGACCTCGGTCAGGGTCTTGCCCTGCTCGGTCCAGAACTTCTTGGCGCCGTCGTGCATCGGGGTCACGATGCCCAGGGTGCCGTCTTCCACCGTCATGGCCTCGGCCGCCTGGGATACGGAGTACATGAACTTGAGGCCGTCGTCGGAGAAGATTTCCTTCAGGGTGTCGTACACCCGCGCTTCGGACAGGTGGCGGCCGGCGACCCACAGGGCGGAGTCCTGCACGGTGACCACGTCGTAGTCCACGCCCGGGTAGGTATCGGCGGGAATGGTGACCTTGGCGTAGTAGGGGTGATCATTGAACAGGGTGCCCTGCTCGGCGGCTTCATACACCTGCAGCAGACGGACCTTGTTGCTGGAGGCGGCCTGGATCACCGAGGCGTTGGGGAAGCCGGCGAATACCCAGAGGGCGTCGATCTGACGATCCCCCAGGGCGGAGGCGCCCTGGTTGTAGCCGATGTACTGGGGGCTTATCTTGTCCCACAGGCCCACGCCTTCGAAGAAGCGCTGGGCCGAGGCGGCGGCACCGGAGCCGGCCGGGCCCACGGCGATGTTCTTGCCTTCCAGCTGGGAAACGTCGGTGATGCCGGAGCCGTCGAGCACGATCAGGTGGGCCGGGGCACCGTACAGGTAGGAAATGGCCTGGGCGTTGCGGTACTTGCGGGTGTCGTTGGTCAGCTTGCCGTTCAGCCCCAGGTACATGTCGCCGGAGTAGACGATGCCGAAGTCGGCGTCGCGGGAGTTGACCCGGCGCAGGTTTTCCACCGAGCCGGCGGAGGCCATGTTGGACACTTCCACCCCTTCCATGTTGCGCGACAGGCGGGTGGCGATACCGTTGGAGAAGTACTGGAAGGTACCGCCGTCCGGGCCGCCGGAGAACGCCAGGCGCTCGGTCTGGGCCTGGGCCGTGGCGTTCATGCCGAAGCCCGCCACCGCGACCAGGGCCACGGAGGTCAGCGTCTTGGAAGCTTTGAACCGTTGTTTCAACATCATGGTCATTTCCTCTTTGTTATGGTTTCTCTCGGTCTTCCTTCGAGAAGGGGGAGCGGGCCTCTCAGCCGCGCTCGGGTACGGTCAATACCGGAATGGTGGATTTGCGGATCAGCCGCTCGGTGGTGGAGCCGAGCAGCAGCTTTTCGACCCCGTGGCGGCCGTGGGTGCCCATCACGATGAGATCGGCGCCGAGCCGGCTGGCCTGGGCCAGGATTTCCTCGGCGGCCGGGCCTATCACCACGTCGGTGGTCAGTTCGCCCGCGAAATCGCCGAAGCAGCGGCCGGCGAAGTCGTGCATGTCGGCCACCGCCTGGGTCTTGACCTCCTTGACGAAGTCGTCCATCACGCTGGCGGGAATGCTGCGCCGGTGCCGGTCACCCAGTTCGGTGATCACGTGCAAAACATGCAGCCGGGCCCCGTGCACCCCGGCCAGCTGGCTGGCCAGGGAGGCCGCCTTGGCGGCCCCTTCGGAAAAGTCGGTGGCGTATACGACAAGCTTTATCTGAGCCATGTTGTGCATCCTTACTTAGCTGGCGTTGGAGTGATTGACCTTGTTCACCGGCGCGGCGGTTCCTTCCCGCTGCAGCCACCAGACCAGGGCGATCAGGGCCAGGCCGGCGATGTCGGAGAGGAAGGTCGGCCAGTACAGCAGCAGGGTGCCGGCACCCAGCAGCAGCCACTCGAACAGCCGGGTCTTGCGCCGCAGGTAGCCCATGGAGAAGGCGCCGAAGGCGATGGTGCCCAGGGTGGCGGAGACGAAGGCGGTGATGATCTCCATCACTGTGCCGTCGAGCAGCATGGCCGGCACATAGGCGAACAGCAGCGGCATCACGTACAGCATCTTGGCGAACTTGAACGAGGTCCAGCCGGTTTTCCAGGGATCCGAGCCGGCGATGGCGGCGCCCGCGTAGGCGGCCACGCACACCGGTGGGGTGATGTTTGAGTCTTGTGACAGCCAGTACACGATCATGTGGGCGGCGATGGCCGACACCCCGAACTCGCCCAGGGCGGGCACCGCCAGCACGGCGACGATCAGGTAGGCGGCGGTGACCGGCACGCCCATGCCCAGCACCAGGGAGGCGATGGCCACCAGCACCAGGGCCAGGAACAGGCTGTCGCCGGCCATGGAGATGATGAGATCCGAGAACTTGAGGCCCATGCCGGTGAGCGAAATGGTGCCGACGATGACCCCGATCACGCCGATGGTGGCCCCGACGATCAGGGTGTTGCGCGCCCCCACCTGGATGGCATCCCAGATCTCCTTCGGCCCCATGCGGGTTTCCTTGTTGACCCAGCTCACCGCGATGCAGGACAGGGTGGCCCAGAAGGCGGAGTTGCCGGCGGAACGGCCGCTCAGCAGCAGCACCGTGATGATCACCAGCGGCAGCGCATAGTACCAGCCGGCCTTGAACACCGTCTTCCAGTGCGGGATTTCCTCGCCCTGGATGCCCACCAGGCCGTGTTTCTTGGCCTCGAAGTGCACCATGCAGTACACCGCCAGGAAGTAGAGGATGGCGGGCCCGACGGACAGCAGCATGATGGTGGAGTAGGGGGTGCCGGTAAGCTCGGCCATCAGGAAGCCGCCCGCGCCCATGATGGGGGGCAGGAACATGCCGCCGATGGAGGCCGCGGGCTCGATGGCGCCGGCCACGTGGGGCTTGAAGCCGGCCCGTTTCATCATCGGGATGGTGAAGGCGCCGGAGGACACGGTATTGGCGATGGCGGAGCCGGACACCGAGCCGAACAGGGCGGAGGAGATCACCGCCACCTTGGCCGGGCCGCCGGTGGAGCGCCCGGCCAGGGCCAGGGGCAGGTCGATAAAGAACTTGCCGGCGCCGGACTTCTGCAGGAAGGCACCGAAGAAGATGAACAGGATCACGTAGGTGGCCAGCACGCTGGCCATGACCCCGAATACCCCGTTGGTGGTGAGGAACAGGGCGGTGGCCAGGCGCTCGAAGCGGAAGCCGCGGTGGGCGAACAGCTCCGGCAGGTAGGGACCGAACAGGGCGAAGGCGATCATCGCCACCCCGATCAGGGTGATGGACCAGCCCAGCACCCGGCGGCACACTTCCAGCGACAGCAGCAGGCCGACGATGCTGATCAGCATGTCCACCTCGTTTTCGGCGCCGGCGCGGTAGTTGAGCGCCTCGAACTGGGTGATCCAGTACACCACGGTACCGGCGAGCATGGCCGCGAGGATGACGTCGCTGGCGGTGGGGCTGTTGTGGTTGCGCTGGTTCAGCCACTGATCCAGCGGCAGCAGCACGGCGGCGAAGGGCAGCACCAGCCACAGGGTGTAATGCAGCTTGTCCAGATCCTGCTCCAGCGCCAGGCCGAGGCCGTCGTATTCCCAGGTTTCCCGGAACAGGGTGATCTGCTGGTAGAAGGCGGTGGGCGAGTCGTAGATCAGGAAACAACTCACCAGCACCGACAACAGGGCGGCGGAGATGAGTGACAGGCCGCCGTGGGCGGTGCGGGTGCCGGCCGGATAGAGCAGGAACACCAGCACGAAGGTGATCAGGACATAAACGCCCAGGTGGTATTCGGTGCTGAGGGCGGCGACACCGGCGCCGTAGAAGTAAATGGCTACCATCACCGCGGCCATGGCGGCCACCAGCCAAGCCCAGGGGCCGCTGAGCTTGCGCTCGGTCTTGGCGTCTTTTTCCATCAGCTCCTTGAGCTTCCTGCGCTCTTCGGGGCTGAGGCTGTCGAGCTGCTGTTCTTCGTTTGACATCGTTAACCTCTGTTTTTTGCTCCTGCCACCGGGTGGCGGGTCGGCTTTCCCTGCCACTGATCACCTTGCCGTCACGCTGCGGTCATCAGGTTGGCGTTTCAATTAACAAAGTGTCTGCAAAAAAGAGACCAGTTTTGCGCAATTGCCCCAAAATGGTGCCCTGGCGTTACATTCACACTACAAGAGGAACGCTTGTGGTTAACTTTTATCCCGGCCACAGGATGAAAATGGGTGGGAATCCGCCATTTGTCGAATGATGGTGGGTGCTTTTCCCCCCATGACCCGCCAGAGCATAGCCGAGCCGGACAAGCTTCGCCCGAGCGGCGGGGAGAGAAAGCTATGATGCAGAGAAGTGGCGCCACTGTTTGCCTGGAAGCGGGCCGGCCCGGGCGTAATGCGGCCCGCTTAAAGCAGGGCGGCGGGGTTGTTGGCCCGCGCAAGAAGAGGGCGGAACGCCATGGGCGGATTTCCACCCATGAGGTTGTGATCGGCCCGGGCGCGCAGCACAGGCCGGGGCGACAGAGAGAGGCTGCTGCTCGGTCCGGTTTTGATGCTGCTGTTCTTTGGTGGGCTACTGACGCTGCTGGTGGCGGCCGTGCGATAAGCCGGCAGATAACCCAGCCATCTCATCTGGTGTTGAGGCGCGGCGACGGATGACGTTGACGTGCCGTTCTTTCTTGTCGTTTTTCTCGTTATGCCGGTTGCCGGCTCAAATACCGGTGAGCCAGCCATGGGTATCTTCGGCGCGATCCCACTGAACGTCGTTCAGGGCCCGGCGTAACCCCAGCGTCGTCGCGCCGATGCCGCCATCGCCAACCGGGTACTCCTGCCCCTTGTAGATTCAGGGTGCCAACCGGCGCCAGCACCGCGGCGCTGTCGGACAGCGCGGTTTCGCAGCCGGGCCTGGCGGCGCGTTCGAACAGGTTGCGGATCATGGCGGCAGTGGCCTCGGTGTCGATGTCCGGCAACGCCTGCCGCTCTGGGCAAACCGCACTATGTTGCGGTCCATGCGGAAGATTTTGATCGAGCCGTCATCGTGGCGTACCGTCGGTCGATCGGGTGGTCTGCTGGGCCGAAACCGGAACAAGGTGAAACCCGCATGATAAAAGATGGCTGAACGTGAAGACACGTCTAGATGTAATAATCGACCTGGTGGCGTGCTATCCGTAGGTTGCCCAGTTCCTCACGTACACGCAAATGGGCGGGATGGATGGCATAGCCCGCCAGCGCCTCCAGCGAGTCGAACTCTGAATACAGCACCACATCGCAGGCAAAGTCGATTTTGCTGATGTCGATACCAATTTCCAGCGTTCTTAGTCCAGGAATTTCACCGCGTATACTTTCAAAAGCTGATTTCACCTTCTGAATATTAGTGAGGCGTTCTCGTTCGTTATCGCCACGCAGATTCCACATAACAATGTGTTTTACCGGCTTCATAGCGTATCCAATGTTAGTCTTGTGGATAAAGTCTTGGCCTGCATATTTCTATGCAAGCCGTATTTGAGGCTTTTGCCGGAGGGAAGAGCTGTCTGCCTCAGAAACGCAACACCACAATAAAAAGTGGGATAAGCATGACGTTGTTCAATATCAAAAAAATACTCTGACCTGTCCTTGCCTCCGTGGTAATGCCTCTATTGGGGATAGGCATTTTTGAACGTCGGGTTAATAAATAGCTGATCCTAATAGTGCTACATTCTGGCTGTTCCGTAACCATTTTCAGGAAAGGGCGAAACCGTATGTCAAGGGGGCGGCAGGCGGCTCAGTCCTGATCAGCCTTTATAGTCGTTCTTGTCCAGTCCGTGCTTCTTCATCTTGTCGTACAGGGTCTTGCGTGGCAGTTTCAGGCTTTCCAGGGTGTCCTTGATGGAGCCGCCGTGGCGGGCCAGCTCGGCCTGGATCAGGGTCTTTTCGAAATGGTCGACCCGGGCCGCCAGCCCCAGGGCGGAGGGATCCTGGTCGAGGATGGGCCTGTCGTCGAAGTCGAAGGTGCAGGCCTCGCCCAGCAGCACGTAGCGTTCCGCCAGGTTGCGCAGCTCGCGCACGTTGCCCGGCCAGTCGTGGCTTATCAGGCTGTGGACCCGTTCGGCGGAGAGCGGCGGTATTTCCCGCTCGTAGAGGGCGGAGGCGAGCAGGGCGAAATGCTGGAACAGCATGGGAATGTCCTGGGCCCGGGCCCGCAGCGGGGGAATGTCGATGCGCACCACGTTCAGCCGGTAGTAGAGATCTTCCCGGAACTCCCCGGCTTCTGCCTGGACCCGCAGATCCGCCTTGGTGGCGGCGATGATGCGGACATCGAGCGGGATCAGGGTATTGGATCCGAGCCGTTCGATGGCCCGCTCTTCCAGCACCCGCAGCAGCTTGATCTGCAGGCTGATGGGCATGCTCTCGATCTCGTCGAGGAAGAGGGTGCCGCCCTGGGCATGTTCGAACTTGCCGATGCGCCGCTCCTTGGCATCGGTAAAGGCGCCTTTCTCATGGCCGAACAGCTCGGACTCGATCAGGCTCTCGGGCATGCCGCCGCAGTTGATGGCCACGAAGTTACGCTCCCGGCGCGGGCTGTGCTCGTGAATATAGCGGGCCAGCAGATCCTTGCCGGTGCCGGTTTCGCCCATCAGCAGCACATCGGCCGGGGTTTCCGCCACCGCCTGCACCAGCTTGCGCAACTGCTTGACCGCCGGGGTATTGCCGATGATGCGTGGGCCGGGGGCGCTCTGGGCCTGCAGCTCCTGGCGCAACTGGCGGTTTTCCAGGGTCAGGGCCCGTTTTTCCTGGGCCCGGTGCACCACGTCCAGCAGCAGATCGGCGGAGAAGGGCTTTTCGATGAAGTCGTAGGCGCCATTGCGGATGGCGCTGACCGCCATGGAGATGTCGCCGAAGCCGGTGATCAGGATTACCGGAATGTCCGTGTCCACCGTCTTGACCTGTTGCAGCAGCTCCAGCCCGGTCATGCCCGGCATGTTGATGTCGGTGACCAGCACCCCGGCAAACTCCCGGTCGAGCAGAGCCAGCGCCTTGTCGGCCCGATCCAGGGCGATCACCTCGTAGTCTTCCAGCTCCAGGGTCTGGCCGGCGGACAGGCGGATATGGGGATCGTCATCGGTGAGGATGACGGTGCGGTTCACGGTCATGGCTGCTCCTGCGTGGTCGCCTGGCCCCGTTTCAGGGCCAGGGTGAAGATGGCGCCGCCCTGGGGATGATTGCGGGCGCTGAGCTCACCTTCCAGGCTGTGGGCGATACGGTGGGAGATGGACAATCCCAGCCCCAGGCCCGCGGACTTGGTGGTATAGAAGGGTTCGAAAATATGCGCCAGCACGTCGTCGGCCAGCCCGGGTCCGTGATCGCGCACCGACAGGGCCACCCGCTGGCCGCCGGTGTTGAGGCCGATTTCGATCAGCGGCGCCGGCTGCCCGGCCATGGCCTGCAGGGCGTTGCTGATCAGGTTGACCAGCACCTGCTCGAGCCGGCCGATGTCGCCCTGCACCCGGATCCGCGCCAGATCCTCGGGCCAGAAGATGTGCGCATTCTGCTGCTCCAGCTGGCTGCCCATGATCACCATGACTCCCTGGCGCAGCTGCTGCAAGCTGACCTGCTGGCTGTTGTCCCCGTTCTGGCGGGCGAATTCCTTCAGCGGCTGCAGTATGGCGGCCATGCGCCCGGCCAGGCCGGCGATCTCTTCCAGGTTAGTGGCCACCGCCCCGGTCTTGCCCCGCTCCAGCAGCTTGCGGCCGTTGTCGGCGTAGTGGCGAATGGCGGTGAGCGGCTGGTTCAGCTCGTGGTTGATACCGGCGGACAGCTGGCCCAGCAGCGCCAGCTTGGCGGTCTGGATCAGCTGGTTCTGGGTCTGATGATGCAGCTCTATTTCCTGCTGCAGGCGCTGGTTGGCATCGGTCAGCTCCCGGGTGCGCAGCTGAACCCGCTGCTCGAGCTTTTCGTGGGCGAGCTGCAGCTCGGCCTCGTAGCCTTTCTTCAGCCGGTGCCGGGCGTGCAGGAACAGCACCAGCGCGGCCAGCACCAGGTAGAAGGTGAGCCCCAGCGCCAGGCTCTGGAAGACTCGGGCCTCCAGCGGGCGCAGGCTGGCCAGCACCGCCACCCGCATGCCGGCGTCGGGCACCAGCCGGCTCAGCAGCAGGTAATGGCCGGTTTGCTGCGGGTGCAGTTGTTCGGCGTCCGGTGCGCTGTCGATCAGGGTCAGCAGCAGGTCGCCTTCCGGGGTGGCCTCCCGCCGTACCACATCCAGCGGCAGCAGCGGGGCGTCACCGTAACGCTGGCTGGCGGCGATGCGTTCGATATCGGTGCCGGTGAGGCCGGCCGGCAGGGCCCGGGCCGGCTCTCGTGCCGGTATGTTCTGCAACTGGCTGAGCTCGTGGTTGCCGTAACGGCGGCTGGCCACGACATGGCTGCGCTCGGGATCCGGCTGGGGCGACAAGGTGCGAAAACGCCAGTGGGCGCGGGTGGAGATAAAGATGACACCGTCTTCGTCCATCACCAGGATGTCCTGCAGGGGATCGTTCCAGTCTTCCTCGATGTCTTCCAGATCGACCTTGACCACGGTCACGCCGATGATCTCGCCGGCCAGGGTAACCGGGTAGGAGAAAAAGTAGCCCCTGACCCGGGAGGTGTTGCCGAGGGCGAAATAACGGCCGCCGCCGCCTTCCATCGCCTGCTGGAAATAGGGACGGAAGCTGTAGTCGTTGCCGATGAAGGGCCTGGGCTGATCCCAGTTGCTGGCGGCGAGGGTAATGCCGTTGGTACCGATCAGGTAGCTGTCGGTGGCGCCCATGGTGTCGTTGACCCAGGCCAGGTAGCGGTTGGCGCGGTCGGCCAGCTCCGCATCCTCCGGCGTCAGCAGCAGCTGGATCAGCTGTTGCTGGCTGGCCAGCAGGCGCGGCAGATCCTTGTGCCTGTCCAGCTGGTGCTGCAGGTTGATGATGTAGCGGCTGAGGTTGGCGTCGGCGCGGGCACGGATCTGCTCCAGCGCCTGGGTGCGGGCGCCGGACACCAGCAGAAAGCCGAGCAGGACCATGCCCAGCAACAGCAGCAGTAGCGTGATACCCCGGCCGGAGGCGGCCGCAGTGGGATGACGAGGGGAGGTTGCAGTGTTCATCTTGGCCGAATTATGCGCCTAGTCCCGGCGGATTGGAATGGCCGGCATGGTGGCGCCCTTGAGTCGGACACCGGGTTGCGGCGACAATGGCGTTTTCTCTGACGGAGCCCCCATGGCCTTTCGCATTCGTTACCACTACCGCAAGCAGCAAAAAGAGATTGGCTACGCCAACGACAAGCACCACAGCCCGTACGATGCCATTGCCGCCGCCGAAGGGCTGAATCTGGCCGAGTTTCACCGGATGGAGAACCAGCTGGCCAATGTCAGCCGCAACGACAAGAAGACCCTGAAGGAGTTTCGCGAAGAGTATTTCCGCAAGCTCGGGTTCAGTCAGATCACCATTTTCCGTGAGGAATAACGGTATCCGGTCGTCAAATGGGTTTCGTATGATTCCTTTTGTTGTCGCCGGCGTCGGGCGCTCCAGAACTGCACTGTCTGTTTTACCTTAATTAAAACAAGGTATTAGATAACAAAGGCAGGGCGAGCCCCGAAGCGGGGAGCGGTGGTCAAGTCGATAGACAGTGTCGAATGGCTTTGTCATTATAGCCGGGGCTTATACAGTTAACGGACTATCTGTGGATCAGACTCAAACTTTCTTTACCTATCACAGCGCCCTGATGCAGCTTATCCATAGTCAGGCTTTTATCGGCCAGGGCCGGCCGCAAAAGCTGGAGTCGCTCAGTGTCCTGTGCGGCGATATGTTGCGGGTCGACCGGGTCAGCATCTGGACGGTCGGTATCGGTGGCGATGTGCTCAGCCAGGAGCTGGCCTACCGGCGCCGGCAGGGGCATGATCGCGACCCGCTCAGCATCCACCGGGGGCAGCATCCGGAGTATTTCGAGGCGCTGAACACCGCCAAGATCATCGATGCCGGCGATGCCGCCGCCGATCCGCGCACCCGTTCCTTCAGCCAGAATTACCTGCAGGCCGCGGGCGTGGCGTCGATGCTGGACGCGCCCATTTTCGATGGCAGCCGCTTCAGCGGTGTCGTCTGCCTGGAACATGGCCGGACGCGGCGCTGGGAACTGGCCGATATCGCCTTCGTCTCGGCCATCGCCGATACCATCAGCCTGATCAATACCCACGAAGCCTGGCTCAACAGCCGCAAAGAGCTCGATTACATCACCCACCACGACGACTTTACCGGGCTGCTCAACCAGCGTTCGTTGCGCAACCACATCAAGCGGCTGATCGAGCACAAGGGCGCCGGGCAGGGAGAGCCCTTCGCGCTGCTGTGGATCGATATTGACAAGCTCAACACCATCAACAACGGCATGGGCCTGCATATCGGCAACGAGGTGGTGAGCGAAGTGGCCGCCCGCCTGCGCGGCATGCTGTTGCCGGGCAAGGAGTTGGTGGCTCGGGTGGGCGGCGACGAGTTCGCCATGATCTACCGCTTTCCCAAGGACGTGGGTACCATGCACGGGGCCATCGACACCATCCTCAACACCATCAATCATCCCATCATGGTCGGCGAGCAGAAGCTGCAGGTGACGGCCAGCATCGGCGTTTCCTTCTTTCCCTACGACGGCGAGGACATGTCTACCCTGATCCGCCACAGCGAATCAGCCATGTACCATGCCAAGGCCAGTGGCCGGCGCCAGGCCCAGTATTTCAACAAAGACATTTCCGCCACCGCCAAGGCCCGCTTCCTGCTCGAGGGGCAACTGCTGGCCGCCATCGAACAGTCGGCCCTGAGTGTGGTGTATCAGCCGATCCTGGCCGGCGACGGCAGGCGGATAGTGGGCGCCGAGGCGTTGGTGCGCTGGCAGCATGAGACCCTGGGCTTCATGTCGCCGGCGGAGTTCCTGCCGCTGGCCTACGACGCCGGCCTGATGGCCGCGCTGGATCAGCAGGTGCTGGAAATTGTGTGCCGGGACATTCAGCATGCCATGGCGAAGGGGCTGGCGATGCCGCCGGTGGCGGTCAACCTGTCCGCCGATTCGATCATGGATCCGCGGCTGCCGGACAGGATCTGGGCGCTGCTGCAACAGTACCGGGTGGAAGGGGAGCAACTGGAGCTCGAGGTGATCGAAGACGTGATCAAGGGCGACTCCCAGGCGCTGCGCAACACCTTGGAGGAACTGGTGAAAATGGGTATCAAGCTGTCCATCGATGATTTCGGTACCGGCTATTCCTCACTGTTCCGCCTGAAGAGCCTGCCCTTTACCAAGCTGAAGATCGACCGATCCTTCACCAACGACCTGCCCCACGACGCGGACGACTGCGCCATTACCCTGTCGATACTGGGCCTGGCCAAGGGGCTGGGATTGCAGGTGGTGGCCGAAGGGGTGGAGAGCCAGGCCCAGGAATCCTGGCTGCAGCACCAGGGCTGTGACTATCTGCAGGGCTTTAAATACAGCCGCCCGCTCTCGCTGGCCGAATTCTGGCAAAGGATGGGTCCTGCCCGGGGGATGGCCGAGCGTTGAAAAAAGATAGCTCATCGGTAACGAGTGCATGACTTGAACGTTGATGTTGCGCTAATCGTATTTTGGTGTTTTTACTCCGCTTTGTTCCGTCTGCTGCCGGATAAATTGCTGCTCCGATCCCGTCCACGGCCTCTCATTTCTTATAATAAAACCATTTATTCATTGATTTAACTGGATATTTTGATCTTTTCTGTTAGTTCCAGCGGGATGATCCGGAGGCTGCGCATTATTTTTCACGGGGAGTGGTGCAATTAATGGCCTGTTTTCAGGGCCATTTTCCGCGCTGTCCCGTGATCCGCTCCATCTGCAGCCCATCGATATCCAGGGGGCGGAGGGCTTGGGCGAAATGGCCGAGAGGCGGCAGAAGACGGGGTTATAGCGATAAATTTATTCGATAAGTCGGGCAGTTAGAATCAATTTACAGTCTCTTCCGGCTTCCTGTAGAATGCGGGTCGCACAATTTTTCCCCTCTTTACTTTGCGTGGTGATATGACGACAGCGGATCAAGGTTCTGATGATGCCAACGATGTGGGCACCCGGCTCAAGGCGGTCCGCCTGATGCGCAATATCTCCCAGCGGGAGCTGGCCAAGCGTACCGGGGTGACCCATTCCAGCCTGTCGCTGATCGAGCAGGGCAAGGTCAGTCCCTCGGTCAGCTCGCTGAAGAAGATTCTCGACGGTATTCCCATCACCGTGGGCGAGTTTTTCACTCTGGACTTGCAGAATACCGATCAGATCTTTTACACCGCCGACGAGCTGCAGGACGTGGGCTCCGGTAGCCTGTCGCTCAAGTTGGTGGGCTACAACCGCAAAAACCGCGCCATGTCCTTTATCATTGAAACCTACCCGCCGGGGGTGGATACCGGCCACGACATGATGGCCTACCGGGGCGAGGAAGCCGGGGTGGTGATCGAGGGGGAAGTGGAGCTGATCGTCGGTGCCCAGTGCCGGCTGTTGAAGGAGGGGGACAGCTACTATTTTTCCACCACCCAGCCCCACCGTTTCCGCAATGTCAGCGACAGGCCCTGCCGCATCGTCAGCTGCTCCACCCCGGCCAAGCATTTCTGAATGCCAATACGAGGGCGCCACCAGGGCGCCCTCGGCGTGATGACAGAGGTTATCCCCTCCCGTCGATACGCAGTGAACCCTGTGGTTGCCTTCACCGTGCCTTTCCTGGCCCAGAAGAGCGGTTTCCTTTCCGGTAACGGTGTTGCCGCCATCAACAACAAGGCCGCTCGATGAGCGGCCTTGTAACCTGGAACCGAACGGGATCAGAGCCCGATATAGTCCATGATGCCTTCGGCGGCCTTGCGGCCTTCGGCGATGGCGGTCACCACCAGATCCGAGCCGCGCACGGCATCGCCACCGGCGAAGATCTTGGGGTTGGTGGTCTGGAAGGCGAAATCGGCGGCTTCGGGGGCCAGGATGCGACCGCCGCGATCCACCTCGATACCGTATTCCTTCAGCCAGGGCTGATCGTGGGGCTGGAAGCCGAACGCCATGATCACCACGTCGGCCGGCAGCACCTGCTCGGAGCCGGGGACCGGCTCCGGACGGCGGCGACCATTGGCATCGGGCTCGCCCAGCTGGGTGGTCACCACTTCGACCCCGGTCACCTTGCCGTTGTCGTCGATCTGCACGCCGGTGGGTTGCAGGTTGAACATGAAGTTCACCCCTTCTTCCCGGGCGTTCTGCACCTCGCGGCGGGAGCCGGGCATGTTGGCCTCGTCCCGGCGATAGGCACAGACCACGTGCTCGGCACCCTGGCGGATGGAGGTGCGCACACAGTCCATGGCGGTATCGCCGCCACCCAGTACCACTACCCGGCGGCCCTGCATGTCGATGTAATCGGACGCCTGCTTCTCGAAGCCCAGCACCCGGTTGGCGTTGGAGATCAGGAAGGGCAGGGCGTCGTAGACGCCGTCGGCATCTTCGTTGCTCAGGCCACCACGCAGATACTTGTAGGTGCCCACGGCCAGGAAGACAGCATCGTAATCGTCCAGCAGGCTCTGGAAACTGACGTCCTTGCCCACTTCGGTTTCCAGGCGGAACTCGACACCCATCTCGGTGAAGATTTCCCGACGCCGGCTCATCACCGATTTCTCCAGCTTGAAGGAGGGAATACCGAAGGTCAGCAGTCCGCCGATTTCCGGGTAACGGTCGAACACCACCGGGGTGACGCCGTTGCGCACCAGGATGTCGGCGCAGGCCAGGCCGGCGGGACCGGCGCCGATGATGGCGACCTTCCTGTCGTTCTTCACCACCTTGGACATGTCCGGGCGCCAGCCCATTTCGAACGCCTTGTCGGTAATGTACTTCTCGATGTTACCGATGGTCACGGCGCCGAACTGGTCGTTGAGGGTACAGGAACCCTCGCACAGCCGGTCCTGGGGGCAAACCCGGCCGCACACCTCGGGCAGGCTGTTGGTCTGGTGACACAGATCCGCCGCCTCGAAGATACGCCCCTCGTTGGCCAGCTTCAGCCAGTTGGGGATGTAGTTGTGGACCGGGCACTTCCATTCGCAGTAGGGGTTGCCGCAGTCCAGGCAGCGGTCGGACTGCATCTGCGCCTGGCTGTCGGAAAAGGGTTCGTAGATTTCCACGAACTCGATCTTACGGATACCGATCGGCTTCTTGGGCGGATCGACACGTTGCACGTCAATAAACTGAAATACGTTCTGGCTCATCACAATCTTCCTTTACTGCGCATGGACCCGCAGCTCTGCGGTGGAGCGGCTCTGGTGGCCCAAAAGGGATTTCACATCGCTGGATTTCGGCTTGACCAGCTTGAACTTGGGCAGGAACTGGTTGAAGTCGGCCAGTATTTCCTGCGCCCGGTCACTTCCGGTTTCCTGCAGATGTTGCGTGATGATGCCGCGCAGGTGCTCCTGATGGATCACCAGTTCATCGAGTCCCAGCAGCTCGACCAGCTCGTGGTTGGTCTTGAGATGGAAGTCGTCGTCTTCATCCAGTACATAGGCAAAACCGCCGGTCATACCCGCGGCGAAGTTGACGCCGGTACGGCCGAGCACGGTGACGATGCCGCTGGTCATGTATTCGCAGCCGTTGTCACCCAGGCCCTCGACCACGGCGATGGCGCCGGAGTTACGGACCGCGAAACGCTCACCGGCACGGCCGGCCACGTACAGATGGCCGCCGGTGGCACCGTACAGGCAGGTGTTGCCCACCAGGGTGGCTTCGTGAGACGCGAAGGCCACGCCTATATGGGACCGGATCACCAGCTTGCCGCCGGTCATGCCCTTGCCCACGTAGTCGTTGGCGTCGCCGGTCAGCAGCATTTCCAGGCCGCCGGCGTTCCACACCCCGAAGCTCTGGCCGGCGGTGCCGTCCAGGTGGATGCGGATCGGATCCGCCGCCATGCCCTGGTTGCCGTGGCGCCTGGCGATCTCGCCGGACAGGCGGGCGCCT
Source organism: Zobellella endophytica (assembly GCF_003012775.1). GTDB lineage: Bacteria > Pseudomonadota > Gammaproteobacteria > Enterobacterales > Aeromonadaceae > Oceanimonas > Oceanimonas endophytica. The sequence goes on from NZ_PXYG01000008.1 coordinate 194,224, forward strand.
ACCGAGCGATCGGTGTTGCGGATGCTGTAGTAGAAGTCGCCGCCGCTGCTGGTTTCCACCGCGCTCAGGGCATCTTCGGTCATCTTCAGGTTGAGCGGACCCTTGTCGAAGCTGGGGTTCGACTCCCGACAGAACACTGCCAGACCCGGCTTGGGCTCGGGTTTGGCCAGGATACCGGACAGATCCAGTTTCTGCTGCTTGGCGGTGATGCCGGGCAGCACCTCGAGCAGATCGGTGCGTCCGATCAGATCGGTCAGTTTGGCTACGCCCAGTTGCGCCATCAGCTCGCGTGTTTCCTCGGCGATGAACTTGAAGTAGTTCTCCACCATCTCGGGCAGGCCGTGGAAGTGGTCCTTGCGCAGCTTTTCGTCCTGGGTGGCTACGCCGGTGGCACAGTTGTTCAGGTGGCAGATACGCAGGTACTTGCAGCCCAGGGCTACCATGGGGCCGGTACCGAAGCCGAAGCTCTCGGCACCCAGGATGGCGGCCTTGATGATGTCCAGGCCGGTCTTGAGACCGCCGTCCACCTGCAGCCGCACCTTGTGGCGCAGGCCGTTGGCCACCAGCGCCTGCTGGGTTTCGGCCAGGCCCAGCTCCCAGGGAGAGCCGGCGTACTTGACCGAGCTCAGTGGGCTGGCGCCGGTGCCGCCGTCGTAACCGGAGATGGTGATCAGGTCCGCATAGGCCTTGGCCACGCCGGTGGCGATGGTGCCGACACCGGGCTCGGACACCAGCTTGACCGACACCATGCAGCTCGGGTTGATCTGCTTGATGTCGAAGATCAACTGGGCCAGATCCTCGATGGAGTAGATGTCGTGGTGCGGCGGCGGCGAGATCAGGGTCACGCCGGGCACCGCATAACGCAGCTTGGCGATCTCCGCGGTCACCTTGTGGCCGGGCAGCTGACCGCCCTCACCGGGCTTGGCGCCCTGGGCCACCTTGATCTGGATGACCTCGGCGTTCATCAGGTAGTGCGGGGTCACCCCGAAACGGCCGGACGCCACCTGCTTGATCTTGGAGTTCTTCAGGCTGTTGAAGCGCCTGGGATCCTCGCCACCCTCGCCGGAGTTGCTCTGGCCTCCGAGCCGGTTCATGGCGATGGCCAGGGACTCGTGGGCTTCCGGACCCAGGGCGCCGATGGACATGGCGGCGCTGTCGAAGCGCGGGAACAGGGCCTTGGCCGGTTCCACCTGGTCCAGGTCGATGCCCTGGCCGGTATCCTTCAGGGTGAACAGGTCGCGCAGCATGGCCACGGGGCGCTCGTTGACCAGTCTGGCGTAGGTCTTGTAGTCGTCGTAGCTGCCGGAACGCACCGCCTGCTGCAGGCTGTTGACCACGTCCGGGTTGTAGCTGTGGTATTCGCCGTCGTGCACGTACTTGAGCAGGCCGCCCTGATTGAGCGGTTTGCGGGCGATCCAGGCGAGCCGGTTAAGGTTGAACAGGTCTTGCTGGAAGTCTTCGAAGGCGGCGCCCTGCACCCGGCTGGACACGCCCTTGAAGCACAGCTCGACCACGTCCTGATGCAGGCCGATGGCTTCGAACAGCTGGGAACAGCGGTAGGAGGCGGCGGTGCTGATGCCCATCTTGGACATCACCTTGTACAGGCCCTTGTTGATGCTGTTGCGGAAATTGAGCAGCGCCTCGCGCAGCGGCATTTTCAGGATGCCGGTCTCCACCATGCAGCCCAGGGTTTCATAGGCCAGGTAGGGGTAGATAGCGGTGGCGCCGAAGCCCAGCAGGACCGCAAACTGATGCGGATCCCGGGTGCTGGCGGTTTCCACTATGATGTTGGAGTCGCAGCGCAGGTTGTTCTCGACCAGGGTGCGCTGTACCGCGCCCACCGCCATGGCGGCCGGGATCGGCAGCTTGTCCTGGGCAATATAGCGATCGGACAGCACCAGCAGCACGGTGCCGCTTTGCACCGCAGCCCTGGCTTCGTCGCACAACCGACGAATGGCCGCTTCCAGGCCTTCTTCGGGGGCGAAGTTCAGATCCAGGATGCTGTGCTTGTAGTGGGTCTGCTCCAGTCCAAGCAACTGGTGGAAGTCGGAGTACAGCAGGATCGGCGACTCGAACTGTACCCGGTGGGCGTGGCCGTGGGTTTCGTTGAATACGTTCTGCTCGCGGCCGATCAGGGTCGCCAGGGACATGACGTGGTTTTCCCGCAGCGGATCGATGGGCGGGTTGGTCACCTGGGCAAACATCTGGCGGAAATAGTCATAGACCGAACGGGCCCGGCTCGACAGCACCGCCATCGGGGCGTCGTCACCCATGGAGCCGACTGCTTCCTGGCCGTTCTCGCCCATCACCCGGATTACCTGATCCAGCTCTTCCATCGAGTAGCCGAACAGCTTCTGATAGGTACGCAGTTGGGTCTCATCCAGCTCGCATTGGCCGGCCTGATCGTCGGGCAGGTCTTCGAAACGGGTGAGGCGGCGCTTGTGCCTGGTCATCCATTCCTGGTAGGGGTGGCGGCTCTTGAGATCGTCATCGATTTCGAAGCTGGTCCAGATCTTGCCGGTGTAGGTATCGACCACGAACAGCTCGCCCGGGCCGACCCGGCCTTTTTCCAGCACTTCGTCGGGGGTGTAGTCCCAGATGCCGATTTCGGAGGCCAGGGTGATGAAACCGTCCTTGGTGCGCACGAAACGCGCCGGGCGCAGGCCGTTGCGATCCAGGGCACAGGCGGCGAAACGGCCGTCGGACATGACGATGCCGGCGGGGCCGTCCCAGGGCTCCATGTGCATGGAGTTGAAGTCGTAGAAGGCGCGCAGATCTTCGTCCATCGACGGGTTCTTCTGCCAGGCGGGCGGGATCAGCATGCGCATGGCGCGGAACAAGTCCATGCCGCCGGCCAGGAACAGCTCCAGCATGTTGTCGAGGCTGGAGGAGTCGGAGCCCTTGGTGTTGACGAAGGGGGCGGCGTCGTGCAGATCCGGCAGCAGGGGAGAGGCGAACTTGTAGGCGCGCGCCTGGGCCCACTGACGGTTGCCGCCGATGGTGTTGATTTCGCCGTTGTGCGCCAGGAAGCGGAACGGCTGCGCCAGCGGCCAGCGTGGCTGGGTGTTGGTCGAAAAGCGCTGGTGGAACACGCAGATGGCCGATTGCAGGCGGATATCCGCCAGATCCAGGTAGAACCGGGGCAGGTCGGCGGGCATGCACAGGCCCTTGTAGGTCATCACCAGGTTGGACAGGCTGACCACATAGAAGAATTCGTCACTGACCCGTTTTTCGATACGACGGCGCACTATATAGAGGCGGCGTTCCAGATCCTTGGCCACCCAGCCGGTGGGGGCGTTGACGAATACCTGCTCGATGCGCGGCAGCGAGGCCTTGGCGATTTCGCCCAGCACGCCGGTGTTGACCGGCACTTCGCGCCAGCCGACCAGGCTCAGGGTTTCCCGTTCCAGCTCTTCGTTGACGATCTGCCGGGTCTGCTCGGCGATGACCGGATCCGGATTCAGAAACAGCATGCCCACGGCATACTTGCGGCCCAGGTTCCAGCCCTTGTCTTCCGCTACGGCGCGGAAAAAACTATCGGGCTTTTGCATCAGCAAGCCGCAACCGTCACCGGTCTTGCCGTCGGCGGCGATACCGCCGCGGTGTTGCATGCGATCCAACGCCGAAATCGCGAGTCGGACAAGCTTATGGCTGGCTTCGCCTTCTGTGTGGGCGATCAGGCCGAAACCACAGTTATCCTTCTCAAGCGCGGGGTCATAAAGAGACATTGCATTCCTCCATTGCTCAAGCCTAGTGGCCGAGCGACTACTTTTGTCAGCACGACATGCTCTGAAGCGTCCGTTGCCATTGGTGGCTAATTTACCAAACTATAGGGATTTTTTTGTGACGTCAATTAAAGAAATACAGTCGTAACTCACTGTTTACACCGGTGGGGAGTAGGATATTTCAATGGAAAACCCTATTGTTTGGTTATAAATCTCATGAATATTGTTTTTTTCGATACCTTATCTTGGTTTTATATTTTTAGCAGGATAATATAAAATTTAACCTTTTTTGTAGTAATTTTACTACATTTTAGTGGCAAGCTTTGAGCTAGCTCGCAGTTTTACTGCCCCCATCATCGGCGTTATTTTGTCGCCTGTAAAGAAAATCGTTTGTCATCATGCGCTTATAAATTCATTTTTATTGCATAATTTATCCATATTCCACTGCTGTCGATTCAGAAAACCCATAACTGACACAAAGTTACGTTTCGACTGACAACCCGGCGTCCCGTCCCGTCGCCGTGGTGGCCGGGCGCCTTATCATCCGCATGACAGTCCGCTCTGGAGCCGGTATCCTGCCTTTCTGCTGTTGTTGACGGGAAATACCGATGAAACCCATAAAAACCTGGGCCCAATATTACGTTGATCTGATGACCAAGCTGGGCATAGTGCGCTTCAGTATGCTGCTGGCGGCCTGCATCATCCTGTTGGCGATCTTTGTCCAGGTGGGGGTTACCCTCTTCGTGCGGGGGACGGTGGAGTCCATCGATCTGGTGCGCTCCATTTTCTTCGGCCTGCTGGTGACGCCCTGGGCGGTGTATTTCCTGTCGGTGGTGGTGGATCAACTGGAGGACTCCCGCCAGCGGCTGAGCCGTCTGGTGCAGCGGCTGCAGCAGATGAGGGAGCGGGATCTGGAGCTCAATGGCGAATTGCAGGAAAAGATACAACTGCTCAACCGTCAGATAGAGGAAACCCACAAGGCCGAGATCGCACGGCAACAGGCGATCGAAGATCTGGAAAGCGAGGTGTTCCAGCGGGAAAAGGCGCAGATGGAATCCCAGGAGCGGTCTGCCCTGCTGCGTTCCTTTATCGATACCTCGCCGGACCTGGTGTATTACCGCAATGAACTGGAAGAGTTTTCCGGTTGCAACAGGGCCATGGAGAACCTGCTGGGGCGGCAGGAAAAGGAGCTGATCGGCCTGACCCCCCATGATGTATACCCGGAGGACGTGGCGGAAAAAGTGGTGGAAACCGACAAGGAGGTGTTCGCCCGCAACGAAAGCCAGACCTACGAGCAGTGGCTGCAGTACCCGGACGGGCGCCGGGCCTGCTTCGAGCTGCGCAAGGTGCCCTTCTTCGATCGGGACGGCAAGCGCCTGGGGCTGCTGGGATTCGGCCGGGACATCACCGAACGCAAGCGCTACCAGGAAGAGCTGGAAAAAGCCAGTCGCGACAAGACCACCTTTATCTCCACCATCAGCCACGAGCTGCGCACGCCACTCAACGGCATCGTGGGCCTGAGCCGGATCCTGCTGGCGACCGAGCTGTCCACGGAGCAGCGCCAGCACCTCAAGACCATTCACTTCAGTGCCGTGACCCTGGGCAACATCTTCAACGACATCATCGATCTGGACAAGCTGGACCGCAGCCGGCTGGAGCTGGCGCCGGAGCCGATGGACCTCCATTCCTTCCTCGACGATCTGGAGAGCCTGACGCGGCTGCAGGCAGAGCAGAAAGGCCTTTACCTGCATTTCGATCGGGACGGCGACATGCCGGAATGGATCATGGCGGACGGGACCCGGCTGCGCCAGGTGTTGTGGAACCTGGTCGGCAACGCGGTCAAGTTTACCGACGACGGCGGCGTCACCATCCGCTGCATGGCCGATGAGCTGGTTCCGGGAGAGATCACCCTGCGCTTCGATATCGAGGATACCGGTATCGGCATCCCCGTCGAGCTGCAGCAGAAGATCTTCGCGCTCTATTTCCAGGTCGAAGGCAAGAAGCACGCTACCGGGACCGGTATCGGGCTGGCGGTATCCCAGCAACTGGTGGACGCCATGCACGGGACCATCGAGCTGGACAGCGAGCCCGGCGAAGGCTCCTGTTTCACTATCACCATCACCGTTCCCCGGGCCCAGGCGCCGGTGGACGATCCGGTACTGGCCCGTCTGCCCCGGCTGTCGGTGCTGCTGGTCGAGGACGTGGAGCTGAACATCACCGTGGCCTGCGCCCTGCTGGAAAAGCTGGGTCACAGCGTCACCGTGGCCCGGGACGGGGGCGAAGCCTTCGCGCTATTGGCCGGGCGGGCATTCGATCTGATCTTCCTCGATATCCAACTGCCGGACATGACCGGCTTCGATATCGTCGCCCGGCTGCGGGACGAGGCCAGGACCAACGGCAATGCGCTGCCGCCGCTGGTGGCGCTGACCGCCAACCTGATCAGCGACAAGCAGCAGTATCTGGCCAAGGGCATGGATGATGCCATCAGCAAGCCCCTGTCTTCCAAGGCCATCAAGGGGGTGCTGGCGCGCTTTTTCGGCCATGGCCCGGTGCCGGCCGGGCGTGAGCGCGGCGAGGCCGGCGAGCCGGATGCGGTGCTGGACCTGGTGTTCCTGGAAGATTATGTCGATACCGTCGGCGCCGCCGCCCTGCTGTCCAGCGTCGAGCTGTTGGAGACCATGGCTGGTGACTACCTCGCCCGGCTGAATGACTTCATGGCGGCGGGGAGGCAAGCGGATATCGTCGACGAGGCCCACAAGATCAAGGGGGCGGCCGGTTCGGTCGGGCTCAAGTTCGTGCAGCAACTGGCCCAGAAAATCCAGAGCCCGGAGTTGCCGGCCTGGCGGGAGCAGGTGGAAGGCTGGGTGCATACCCTCAATGCCCGGTTGCCCGCTGATCTGGATATTTTGCGTCACTGGCTGGAGAGTAGAACATGAGCCGATACCAGGAGCTGATCCTCGGCGCCCGGCTGCATCCGGAGACGGAGCAGGAAAGCGCCCTGAGCGCGATCGAGGCGGATCGCAGCCGCATCGTGCAGTGTTCGCCGGTGCGGCGGCTGCAGCAAAAAACCCAGGTGTTTCCGTTGGACGTCAAGGCCTCGGTGCGCAGCCGGCTGACCCACTCACTGGAAGTGAAGGAAACCGGCCGGCAACTGGCATTGCGGGTGTTGCCCGGGCTGGAGCAGGAGGTCGACAAGGAAGCCTTTATCAGCCTGGTGGAAATGGCCTGCCTGTTGCACGATGTGGGCAACCCGCCGTTCGGGCATTTTGGAGAAGCGGTGATCATCGACTGGCTGCGGGCGCGGCTGTCCGGCCTGTTTCGCCAGGCGGTGGGCCGCCCGTCCCGCCAGTGGCCAATGCTGCTGGCCGATCTGCAGCAATTCGAAGGCAATGCCCAGAGCTTGCGCCTGCTGCACAGCCTGCAGGGGCTGAACCTGACCCTGAGCCAGCTGGCGGCGCTGCAGAAGTACGTGCGCGGCGCTTATCAGCGCAAGACCGCTGGCCTGTGGCAACAAAAACCGGGACATTTTTTCAGCGAGCGCTCCCTGGTGCAGCAGATCCGCGCACGCTTTCCGTCCACCGCGCATGGCCGCTATCCGCTCACCTACCTGATGGAGGCGGCGGACGACATGGCCTACGGCATTGCCGATCTGGAAGACGCGGTCGACCGGGGCGTGCTCAGCCTGGCCGAACTGGAGCAGGCGCTGTCGGGCGAAGGTAATGCCTATCTCAGGGCGCAATGGCGCCAGGCCGGGGTGGACGAGCCCGGCTTTTTCAGCCGTTTCCGCCAGGCGGTCAACCGCGACCTGCTGCCGCTGGTGAGCGAGCAGTACCTGCGCCATCACCAGGATATTCTCGACGGCGTGCACGCTTCCCCCCTGCTGGCGGTGGAGCAGCCGCCGGCCCAGGCGCTGCAGTGGCTGAAGGAGTTTGCCCAGCGCCGGGTATTCCAGCGGCGGGAGGTTGAGGCCCTGGAGCTGGCCGGTTTTGCCGCCCTCAAGGGGGTGCTCGAGGCCTTTGCCCCGCTGCTGGCGTTACCGGCGCAGGAGTTCACCAGCCTGGAGCGCCGTCAGGATGCCAACGGCCTGGTGCTGCGGCGGCTCTACCACCGGTTGCCGGCGCGTCATCTGGCGGCCTATCGGCGGGACAGCGAGCACGCCGGTTACTTCGAAAACGACAGGGAGCGGGAGTGGTATTTCCGGGTCCGTCTGCTGTTGGATTTTGTCAGTGGCATGACCGACACTTACGTGCTGGAGGAGTACCGGTTGTTGTGCGGTTTTCAGGGATAATACGGCCACCGGCGCCCGGCCTGACCAGAAGCTGTCGCCCGGCGCGTGGCGACGGCTTGATTCCGGTGACAGCCGCATTAGCATGGGGTGGATGTCTCCCTGAGGAAACCTGATCATGCGATATTTTCTCCTGTTATTCTGGTTGTTCTTCAGTGTTTCCCTGCAGGCCGCCGGCCCGGTCATGGTGATGCACCAGGTGGCGTCGGGCGAGAGCTGGGTGCTGCTGGCACAGCGCTATCGGATCGGCGAGCGCCAGTTGCGCCTTGAGTTCAACGGAGACCGCTTCATGCGGCCCCTGTCGGCCGGGGAGTGGGTCTGGGTGCCCGACCGGGCGGCCCTGGCCATCCCGGCGCCGAGTCAGGATCTGGCCGCCCCGGTGCCGGTCGGGGCGGCGGAGCCGTTGGCCTCCCTTCCCGTCACGCTGCCCCAACTGGGGCCACCGGATCCTGCGGCGGCGCCGAAGACGGAGCAGCTGCTGCTGGCGGTGGCGGAAGCGGCCCGCGCGGCGGCCACAGATCAACTGGACAGCTTCGTCGAGCGGCAGACCACCAGCCTGACCGACGAGACCCTGCAATTCGGTACCGAGCAGCTCACCGCCTTGCCCTGGCTCAACCCGGACGACTGGGACTGGGATTACCAGCTGCCGCTGTTCGACAAGGATCCCCGCCTGAACAGCCGCATGGCGTTACCGGTGTCGCCCCGGCTGAACAGCGAACTGGGGCTGGATTTCCGGAACGATCGCCTGACCTATCAGCTCGGCCTGCACTACCGGCAGGCGGTGGGGGAGGGGCTTAGCGCGCACCTCGAGCCGGTCTTCGATTACCAGCAGCAGCTGGCACACCGGCGCGGCGGCTTGTTGCTGTTTTTGAGCCATCCGGACTGGACCCTGGGGGCCGGCCAGTACCAGGGAGTATCGGCCTGGCGCCCGGGACGGAACGGCCCGGAACGACCCGCCTCGGGGCAGTTGTGGTTCGGGGAGGGGCGGCTCGGCTGGGTGCCCGGTCTCAGCCTGTCCGGACAGCAGTATCGGTGGCAGGGCAAGCGGCTGAGCCTGTTCGGCAGCGGCGACAAGCACCAGGCGAGCCGGTCCCGGCAGTGGGCGCTCAACTATTCGCCCTGGCGCATCTTCCGCCTGCAGACATCGCTGCTCAGCAACAGTGAGGACAGATACGAGTCCAGAGTTCGGCTGAGCATCGAGCTGCCGTTACGCCTGGCCCCCGAACTGTGGTGGCGGACGGTGGAAAGCCGGCAACGATACGATCATTACCAGCCGCTGCAGCATCACAAGGTGATGGTGCTGGAACACCGGTAGGGGATCACAGTCGGGTGAAATCGGTGTTGGCGATGCTGGCCCTGGTTTCTTTCTGCAGCAGGGTCAGCAGGAGAATGGCGCGGGTGTCGCCGTCGGCTTCCTGGTAGATCGCCTCCAGCCCGGCGAAGGGGCCTTCGCTGATCCGTACCCGGTCACCGCAGCTGGGCAGATCGCTCAGTTTTTCCCGCAGTGCTTCGCTGTCGCAGTGGCACATCAGGTCATACACCAGTTCCGCCGGTACTTCGCAGGGGTTGCCGCCGAAGCGCACCAGGTTGCGGACGCCGCGGGTAGAGCTGATGGTGGTGGAGCTGGTGACCTGAAAATCGGCGCGCACAAACAGATAGCCGGGAAACAGGGCCTCGGCACGGGTGACTTTTCTGCCACGGTAGAGTTTCTGTACTTCGACAAAGGGGTAGAAGGCCTCGATGTCCTGATTGTTCAGGTTGTGCAGCGCCCTGTCTTCCTCCCGGGGCCGACAATGGGCCAGATACCACTTGTGCATAGAACATCCTGGCTCACGGTTTAAATAATCATTATGACAGTAGAAATAAAAAAGGCCACGGCTCGCCGTGACCTTGCGGAGTTTGTGAGCGCCGTTACCAGCCCTTGACGACGCCGCCCTTGAACAGCTCGGAGGCCGCCTGATAGACCTCTTCGCTCTGATAGGCCTTGACGAAGGTCTGCACCCGCTCGTCGTCCCGGTTGTCTTCCCGCGCCACGATCAGGTTCACGTAGGGGGATTCCTTGTCTTCCACGAACAGGCCGTCGCGGGTGGGCAGCAGATCGATCTGGGAGGCATAGGTGGTGTTGATCACCGCCACGCTCACGTCTTCCAGCGAGCGGGGCAGTTGGGGGGCTTCCAGCTCGATGATCTGCAGCTTTTTCGGGTTGGCGGTGATATCCAGGGTGGTGGCTTCCAGCCCGGCCTCATCGTTCACCTCGATCAGTCCCTGTTGCTCCAGCAGCAGCAGGGTGCGGCCCAGGTTGGTGGGATCGTTGGGCACGGCGACCTTGGCGCCCTCGGCCAGCTCATCCAGCGACGCTATGGTCCTGGAATAACCGGCGATGGGGTAGACGAAGGTGCTGCCCACGGCCACCAGCTTGTAGCCGCGGTCGGCAATCTGCTTGTCCAGGTAGGGCTGGTGCTGGAAGGCGTTGAGGTCCAGGCTGCCGTCGTTCAGGGCCACGTTGGGGGTGACGTAGTCGCTGAAGGAAACCAGCTCGACCTCCAGGTTGTACTGCTCCTTGGCCACCTTGACCGCCACTTCCGCCACCTGCTCTTCGGCGCCGGCGATCACCCCCAGCCGCAGCGGCTTGGCCGGTGCGGCTTCCTGGGCGCTTTCCTGGGCCTGTTCACCACAGCCGGCCAGGGCGAGGGCGGAGGCCAGAACACTGACGGTGGCGAGCGATTTGAAACCTAACTTCATGGGGTAACTCCTTTATAAATCAACGATGATCCACATAAGCCACCAGGCGTTCGCCGGCGCTCTGAATGAGTTGTACCAGTACTACCAGCATCACCACGGTGATCAGCATGATCTGGGGATCGAAGCGCTGATAACCGTAACGAATGCCTACATCCCCCAGGCCGCCGCCGCCGATGGCGCCGGCCATGGCCGAATAGTTCACCAGGGTCACCAGGGTGATGATGATGCCGTTGAGCATACCGGGCAGGGTCTCGGGCAGCAGCACCTTGCAGATGATCTGCAGCCGGCGGGCCCCCATGGCCTGGGCCGCTTCCACCAGGCCGGCCGGGATTTCCATCAGGGCCCCTTCCATCAGCCGCGCCACAAAGGGGATGGCGGCCACGGTCAGCGGCACCACCGCCGCGACGGTGCCGATGCTGGTGCCCACCACCAGCCGGGTGAAGGGGATGATGGCCACCAGCAGTATGATGAAGGGAATGGAGCGGCCGATGTTGACCACGGTGCCCAGCACCTTGTTGAAGGCGCGGTTTTCCCAGATCTGGCCGGGTTTGCTGACGTGCAGGGCAATGCCCAGCGGAACGCCCAGGGCACAGGCGATGGCGCCCGAGCCGAAGGTCATGATCAGGGTTTCCCACAGTGCCGAGAGCAGCAGATTAATCATGGCGTCGGACATAACCGAGTAACTCCACCTGAATTTTGTGATCCTGAAGATAGGCGAGGGCGGCCCGGGTCTGTTCCGGCTGACCGTCCAGCTCGGCCAGCATAAAGCCGAACTTGACCCCGCCCGCGTATTCGATATCGGCGCTGAGGATGGTAACGTCCACCGCCAGCTCCCGGCTCAAGATGGAAATCAGCGGGGTGTCCACGGTTTCGCCGGTAAAGCCGAGCCGCACCAGCGGCAGGGCGCCGGCCACCGGCTCCGCCGACAACCGACGCTGGTATTCCTCCGGGATCTCCAGATGGATGGTGGAGGCGATAAAGCGGCGGGCCAGCTCGGTCTTGGCATTGGCGAAGAACCAGGACACCTCGCCCTGTTCGACCAGCTCGCCGTCGTTGATGATGGCCACCCGATCGCAGATGGTCTTGACCACCTGCATCTCGTGGGTGATCAGCAGTATGGTCAGCCCCAGCTTGTTGTTGATGTCCTTGAGCAGGGCGAGGATCGACTGGGTGGTCTGCGGATCCAGCGCCGAGGTGGCCTCGTCGCACAGCAGTACCCTGGGGTTGGGGGCCAGGGCGCGGGCGATCGCCACCCGCTGCTTCTGGCCGCCGGACAGTTCGCTGGGGTAGGCCTTGGCCCGGTGCGACAGGCCCACCAGTTCCAGCAGCTCGTCCACCCGTTGCCGGATGGCGGCCTTGTCCATGCCCGCCAGCTCCAGCGGCAGTGCCACGTTGGCGAACACGGTGCGGGAGGAGAGCAGGTTGAAGTGCTGGAAGATCATGCCGATCTTGCGCCGGGCCCGGGGCAGCTCGCGGCTGTCGAGCCCGGTCAGCTCCTGGCCGTCCACCACCACGCTGCCCTCGGTGGGGCGCTCCAGCATGTTGACGCAGCGGATCAGGGTGCTCTTGCCGGCACCGGATTCGCCGATCACGCCCATGATCTGGCCGGCGGCGACCTCCAGATCGACATTCTTCACTGCGCGGACGGCACTGGCGCCCTCGCCGTAGCGTTTGGTGATATTTGTTAGTTTGATCATCGGAGGATGAGCCCTTCCGGTATGGTTATCCACTGCAATAACAGATGGCTGTAGAGACAAGTCATGCAAGCATCACTAATGGCAGAGGATGCTAGGCCGTCTGGACGTCCAAGTCAATGTAAATTTCCCCGCCAGCCCGGTCATCCCCGGCGGTTGGTGCCGGTCTTGCTATATAACTTGTTAATGGGATAGGGTATTCGTTGTGACCCCGCCAATCCGTGTTCAGGGAACGAGAGCAAAGGAAATTTATGGGCCAGTATTTTCTGCGCCGGTTACTGTTACTGATCCCCACCTTTCTGGGTATTACCCTGGTCGTGTTCGCCATTACCCGTTTCGTGCCCGGTGGCCCGGTGGAACGGATGCTGATGGAGAGCCAACTGCAGAACAGCGAGTTCAGCCAGAGCAGCCGGGGCAGCCAGGTGCTGTCTTCCGAGCAGATAGACGAGCTGAAAGCCTTCTACGGCCTCGACAAACCCATGCTGGAGGCCTACTGGGACTGGCTCAACAAGCTGGTGCGGCTCGATCTGGGTGAGTCGACCCGCTACTACCTGCCGGTGTGGGAGCTGATCAAGGAGCGGCTGCCGGTCTCCGCCTTCTTCGGCATCTGTACCTTCCTGCTCAGTTACCTGGTGTCCATCCCGCTCGGCATCCTCAAGGCGCTCAGGCACAACAGCCGTTTCGACAGCATCAGCTCCATGCTGATCTACGCCGGTTATGCCCTGCCGGCCTATGTGGTGGGCATCTTCCTGCTGACGGTGTTCGCCTTCCAGCTCGGCTGGTTTCCCATGGGCGGCTTCGTGGGCGATGATTTTTACTATCTGGACGGCTTCTGGCCCAAGGCGCTCAACCTGTTCCACCACGCGCTGCTGCCGCTCATCGCCTATGCCATCGGCGACTTCGCGGTGCTGACCATGACCATGAAGAACAGCCTGATGGAAAACCTCTCCGCCGACTATGTGCGCACCGCCGTGGCCAAGGGGCTGCCCTTTCGCAAGGCGGTGACCCGCCACGCCCTGCGCAACAGCCTGATCCCCATCGCCAGCCATTTCGGCAACGTGATTTCGGTGTTCTTCGCCGGTTCCTTCCTGATCGAGGTGATCTTCAACATCGACGGCCTGGGCCTGCTCGGCTACGAGGCGGTGGTGGAGCGGGACTATCCGGTGGTGATGGGGATACTGGCCGTCACTTCGTTGCTGATGCTGGTGGGCAATATCCTGTCGGATATCTGTGTGGCGCTGGTGGATCCCAGGGTGCGTTTCGATGGCTAGCCTGTTCTCCGACCTGACCCTGAAGAAACTGCGCCGCTTTCGCAGCATCCGCCGCGGCTACTACGCCTTCTGCCTGTTCATGCTGATGGTGCTGCTGGCGCTCTGTGCCGAGCTGTGGGCCAGCAACCGGGCGCTGCTGGTCAAGTATGAAGGCCGGCTCTACTTTCCCACCTACGGGGCGGTGATCACCGGTGACACCTTCGGCCTGGGTTACCAGTACGAGACCAATTACCGCGAGCTCAAGCAGCACCTGGCCGGCCAGTCCGGCAACTGGGTGCTGCTGCCGCCGGTGCCCTGGAGTCCCTATGAACAGGACTACAGCGCCGACGGCTTTCCGCCCAACGCCCCCAGCCTGGAAAGCCGGCACTTGCTCGGTACCGACAGCTCGGGCCGGGACATACTGGCCCGGCTGGTATACGGCTTTCGCACCGCCGTGGGCTTCGCCTTTATCGCCCTGACCGCTAGCTACGCCATCGGCGTCATGCTGGGCTGCCTGATGGGCTTTGTCGGCGGGCGCTTCGATCTGCTGTTTCAGCGCTTTATCGAAATCTGGTCCCAGGTGCCCTTCCTCTACGTGATCATGATCCTGGTGTCCCTGACCCAGCCCAACTTCATGCTGTTCGTGGGCATCAACGTGCTGTTCGGTTGGATGGGTATCACCTGGTATATGCGTACTCTCACCTACAAGGAGAAGACGCGTGACTATGTGCTGGCGGCCCGGGCCCAGGGGGCGGGCCTGTGGCGCATCATAGTGCACCACATACTGCCCAATACCCTGATGATGATAGTGACCCTGGCGCCCTTTACCGTGGTGGCCAATATTTCGTTATTGACGGCGCTCGACTACCTGGGCTTCGGCCTGGCGCCGCCCACCCCCAGCTGGGGCGAGCTGTTGCGCCAGGGGGTCAACAACCTGGATGCGCCCTGGATAGTGGCCTCGGTGGTGACGGCGGTGTCGCTGGTGCTGATCACCGTGTCCTTTATCGGCGAGGCGATCCGGGAAGCCTTCGACCCCAAACATTACTCTCGTTACGAATAGGCAGGGAACGCGATGAAAAAACTGATCTCGATACTGACCCTCTGGGGGCTGGCCTTCGGCCTGCTGGCGGCCGAGCTGCCCGCCGGACTCGAGTGGGAAACCAATGACGAGGATCCCATCTTCGCCTCGCCCGAGGCCAGGCGGGGTGGTGAATTCAACATGATGATGCTGAGCTTCCCGCTCACCTTCCGCACCGTGGGGCCCGACTCCAACACCGCCTTCCGCTCCTTTGTGCTGGAAAACCAGCTCGGGCTTTACGCCCTGCACCCGGAAACCGAAAACCCCATTCCGGCCCTCGCTACCCACTGGGCCTTCGGTGACGACGACAGGACCATGTATTTCCGGCTCAATCCCGCGGCCCGTTGGTCCGATGGCGAGCCGGTCACCGCCGACGACTTCCTGTTCGCGCTCGAATTCATGCGTTCCGAAGTGATCCGTGCCCCCTGGTATAACAACTACTACACCGAAGAGATCGTCGATGTCACCAAATACGATGACCACACTATCTCGGTGACCGCCGGCAGCCCCAAGAGCCGGCGCGAGCTGCTCAATACCGTCGGGCTGGTGCCGCAACCGGCACACTTCTATGAGCTGAGCGACGACTGGGTGCGGCGCTACAACTGGGAAGTGGTGCCGGTCACCGGCGCCTATGTGATCAGCGACGTCAAGCGCGGCCGCGCCATCACCTTTAACCGGCTGGATGACTGGTGGGGCAATGATCTTCGCTACTACCAACACCGTTTCAACGTGGACGAAATCCGCCTGACTGTGGTGCGGGACATGAACATCGCCTACCGCCACTTTCTGCGCGGCGATGTGGACACCTTCGGCCTCATCCTGCCCGAGTGGTGGCATGACAAGACTGACACCCCCGAATACCGCAACGGCCTTATCAACCGTATCTGGTTCTACAACAACATCCAGCAGGGGCCCCAAGGGCTGCACCTCAACACCGCCCATCCGCGGCTGAGCGATGTGCGGGTGCGCCAGGGGATCGCCCATGCCATCAACATGCAGCGCATGCTGGACACCATACTGCGCGGCGATTACGACCGTATGCACGGCTTTGGTACCGGCTACGGGGATTTCACCGACACCGACATCCGGGCCCGGGAGTTCGACATCCAGCAGGCACGGGCGCTGTTTGCCGAGGCCGGCTACGACCGCCAGGGGCCCGGCGGCATCCTGATGAATGCCGTCGGCGACGTGCTGAGCCTGGCGGTGACCTATACCACCCAGGAGCACACCGCCAGGCTGGCGATACTGCGGGAGGAGGCGCGCAAGGCGGGGCTGGATCTGCAGCTCAATTTGGTGGATGGCGCCACCGGCTTCAAGGTCATGCTGGAGAAAAAACACGAGGCGGCCTGGCTGGGCTGGGGCGGCGGCGGCCTCTATCCCCAGTACTGGGAGTTTTTTCATTCGGTGAATGCGGACAAGCCGCAGACCAACAACCTGTTCAACATCAGTGACGAACAGCTGGATGCGTTGATCGAGGAATACCGGGTCACCATGGATCTGGACACCAAGGCGGCCATTTCCCGCCGGATCCAGCAACGGGTGCATGAGCTGGCCATCTTTATTCCCGGCTACCAGGTGCCCTATACCCGAGAAGCCTACTGGCGCTACGTGAAGCTGCCCGAAGCCAAAGGTACCAAACAGTCGCCTTCCCTGTTCTGGCCGATGGAAGGCGCTCCGCACAGCACCGGCGGCCTGTTCTGGATCGACCAGGAGCTGAAGGCCGAACTCAAGACCGGCGGCAAGCGCTTTGATCCGGTACTGGAAGTGGTGGAAACCTGGCGGCGGCAGGAACCCTGATGACGGCATTACTGACCGTAGACAACCTGGCTGTCACCTTCAGCACCGAAGCCGGCAGCTTCCGGGTGGTGGACGACGTCAGCTTCTCGGTGGCGGCGGGCCAGACCCTGGGGCTGGTGGGCGAGTCCGGCTGTGGCAAGAGTGTGACGGCGCTGAGCCTGCTGGGCCTGCTGCCCCGACCGACCGGACGGGTGAGCGGTGGCCGGGCGCTGTTCCAGGGCCTGGATCTGCTGGCGCTGTCGACCGAGCAGCGATACCGCATTCGCGGCAACAAGATCGCCATGATCTTCCAGGAGCCGATGACGGCGCTGAACCCGGTGCACACCGTCGGCCGTCAACTGATGGAGGTGTACGAGCTGCACCGGCCGGAGCTGAACAAGCCGCAGCGCCGGCAGGCGGCGCTGGCCATGCTGCAGCAGGTTGGCATTCCCGAAGCCGAGGCCCGGCTTGGGTCTTATCCCCACCAGCTGTCCGGCGGCATGCGCCAGCGGGTGATGATCGCCATGGCCCTGGCCTGCGAGCCGGATCTGTTGATCTGCGACGAACCGACCACGGCGCTGGATGTCACCATCCAGGCGCAGATCCTCCACCTCATCAAGACACTGCAGCAGAAAACCGGCATGGCGGTGATCTTCATCACCCATGACCTGGGCGTCGTGGCCCAGGTGTGTGACCAGGTACTGGTGATGTACGCCGGGCGCAGCGCCGAACAGGCCGGGGTGTTCGACATCTTCGAGTACCCCCTGCATCCCTACACCCAGGGGTTGTTGTCGGCCATTCCCCGCCTGGGGAAGGCCAGCAAGACGCCGCTGCCGACCATCAAGGGCCAGGTGCCCTCGCTCGAAGAGCAGCTCGCCGGTTGCCGCTTCGCTAACCGTTGCCCTCATGCCTCCGACGTCTGTGAGCGGCAGCCCGCCGGCGAGCGGGCGGGGGAGGGGCATCAGGTGTGGTGTCATCACTGGCGGGAGTGGCGCCGATGAGCGTGCTGCTGAAAGTGGATGACCTGAAACAGCATTTCACCTTGGGTGGTGGCCTGCTGCGACGGGGCAAGACCCTCTATGCGGTAGATGGGGTCAGTATCGAGCTCGAGGCGGGCCAGACCCTGGGATTGGTGGGCGAGTCCGGCTGTGGCAAGTCGACCCTGGCACGGGCCATCCTGAAGCTGAGCGAACCGACGGCCGGCCATGTCTGGTTCGATGGCCAGGATATCACTCATTATTCCCGGGCCCGGATGCAGCCCCTGCGCCGGCAGATGCAGATGGTGTTCCAGGATCCCCAGGAATCCCTCAATGCACGCCACACCATAGGCACCATACTGCAGGAACCCTTTATCATCCACGGACTGGGTTCGGCACGGGAGCGTCGGCAGTGGGCGGCGGAGTTGCTGGAGCGGGTGGGGTTGCCGGTGTCGGCGCTGGATCGTTACCCCCATGAGTTCTCCGGTGGCCAGCGACAACGCATCGGCATCGCCCGGGCCATGGCGCTGAAGCCCCGGCTGCTGGTCTGCGACGAAGCTGTCTCGGCCCTGGACGTGTCGGTGCAGTCGCAGATCCTCAACCTGTTGCTGTCGTTGCAACAGGAATATCGGCTGGCCATGCTGTTTATCGCCCACGATCTGTCGGTGGTGAAGCATATTTCGGACCGGATTGCGGTGATGTACCTCGGTCGTATCGTCGAACTGGCACCGGCGGAGGAACTGTACTGCCGGCCGCTGCATCCCTATACCCAGGCGCTGATCGCCGCCATTCCCGAGCCGGATCCCAGACAACGCAAGGCGCCGCTGATGCTGGCGGGGGACTTGCCTTCACCGGCTAATCCGCCCTCCGGCTGTCATTTTCGTACCCGTTGCCCCTATGTGGGAGAACGCTGCAGCCGGGAAGTGCCCGTACTTGAAGGAACGGAGCACCGGGTGGCCTGTCACTTCTACCGGGAGATTGCCGCCGGGCAACGCCAGCCTGACAAGTCGTTGGGCTGTGATACTATGCGCACAGTAACAACGTCTTAAAAGCAGGAACAACACGTGGCTACAGCGGCAATTTTTCTCGACAGAGACGGCGTCATCAACAAAGACACCGGCTATGTTTCCCATTCCGATGATTTCATCTTTATCGACGGCGTGATCGACGCCATGAAGCAGTTCAAGCAGAAAGGCTTTCTGCTGGTGGTGGTGACCAACCAGTCGGGGATCGCCCGTGGCTTGTTCAGCGAAGACGATTTTATGCGCCTGACCGAATGGATGGACTGGTCCCTGGCCGACCGGGGTGTGGATCTGGACGGCATCTACTTCTGCCCGCATCACCCCAGTGCCGGTAATGGCCCCGATACCAGGGAATGTGATTGCCGCAAACCGGCGCCGGGCATGCTGCTCGATGCGGCCAAGGAGCTCAACATCGACCTGGCTGCTTCCTATATGGTGGGCGATAAGGTATCGGACATGAAGGCTGCCGAGACGGCGGGCGTGGGTCACAAGATACTGGTGCGCACCGGCAAGGCGATCACCGAAGAAGGCGAGGCCATGGCCGACGCCGTATATCCGTCGCTGGTCGAATTCGCCCAGAATATCGCCTGAATGCTGAGATTTTTATCATGCTGCTGAAAAAACAACCGATCGGTTGGTTTTGTTGAGAAAGCCCTTGCGCAAAAAACGCGGCTGCCTATAATGCGCATCCACTGACACGGCGCAACCCGCCGCGGTCACAAGCGGTAAAAACTTCGGTTTTAACGCTTGACGAATCAAAAGGACGGCGTAGAATGCGCAGCCCTGACCCGATAAAGGTCAACGCTCTTTAACAACTTATCAAGCAAACTGTGTGGGCACTCGCAGTAGTTGGGAAACAAAAAAATATTGTTTTTCAATGTCTGTCGAAGTGCACAAACACTTCAGCAATTCATTGAGTATCGAACTTTAAATTGAAGAGTTTGATCATGGCTCAGATTGAACGCTGGCGGCAGGCCTAACACATGCAAGTCGAGCGGCAGCGGGAGA
>NZ_PXYG01000009.1 GCF_003012775.1 Zobellella endophytica
CAAAAAGAGTAAAAATCAATAATATCCATGGTGACAGCAGAGTGGCGGTGCGGGTTTGTTTGGCGACGACCAATGTACCGCTTCTCTGTCTGTCAATCTTCACTTCCCCACGACTCCGCGAAGAACCTTATTTTTGCCGCCCGAAAATAAAAAAAACTCCCTTGCGAACAAGGGAGTCAGCCAAATGGCAGAGTTTGGAGGAAACGGCTCGGGCCGGGCCCGAGATAACGAGAACATCGGTACGGGGAGCCGGGCCAGGGCCCGGTCAGATTTTCTCTCCCTGAAGCCGGGTCTGGCACACCGCCAGTATCTGTTTCAGCTCCGGCACGCAGGAGCCACAGCGAGTGCCGCATTTCAACAGCTGTTGCAACTGGGGCAGCTCGGTGATGTCGTGCTGCTCGACGGCGCGGCGGATCTGCGCCTCGCTCACGCTCCAGCAGCTGCATACCAGCTTGCTGTTGCCGGCCAGGGCCTGGCTCAATTGGCCGAGCAGCAGGCTGGGCTGCAGGGCGGTGCCGAGCAGGGCCGCCAGCGGATCCGGGTTGATGTGCCAGGGCGACAGGCCCAGCAGCAGCAGGCCGGCGATCTTGCCCTGCTCCAGGTTGACCAGCAGCCGTCCTTGGGGCAGGGGCCAGTCGAGCCAGCTGCCTTCGGCGGTCAGCCGGGTCCTGGCTTCCTCGGCATCGGAGCGGCTGTCGATCAGGCTCCAGCACTCGCCCTGGGCCAGCGGACGCCGGCTCCACCATTGCGGCAGCCAGGCCGGCGCCTCGGTGGCAATCCAGCTGGCCTGCCACCGGTGCTCCACGGCGCTCACCTGCACCGGGTTCTGCTTGAACGCGGGCTGGCCGGAGAGGGCGCAGCCGCGGGCCTCGACCAGATCGTTGACCCGGCCGCCGGCGCTGAATTCCTCGCTCCAGTGCATGGGCACGAACACCTGGCCGGGGGCCATGCCTTCGTCGGCCACCGGCCGCACCAGGGTGGCGCCGTGCTCGTTGCGCAGCTCGATCAGCTCGGCCTTGTTCAGCCCGTGGCGGGCCAGGGTGTCCGGGTGGATCTGGGCCTGGGGTTCGGTGGCCGCCGCCATCAGCCGGGCCACGTGGCCGGTGCGGCTCATGGTATGCCACTGATCGCGCAGCCGGCCGGTGTTGAGCAGCAGCTCGGCACCCCCGCCGGCGGGGGCGAGCGGTGCGCTCAACTGCAACCGGGCCTTGCCGTCGGGGGTGGGGAAGCGGCCCTCGGCGAACAGCCGGGCCGGGCCGCCGTCCCGGCCGGCCAGGGGCCAGCTGCGCGGGATCAGGGCGTTGAATTCATCATCGCTCAGGGTGCTGAGCGCGGAGATGTCGAACAGCCGCTCGCCGTGGTTCTCGAAGCCGGTGAGGGCGGCGTGCTCGCGGAACACGTCGGCGGCGGAGGCGAAGCCGAAGGCCTCACCGAAGCCCATGGCCCGGGCCACCTGGCACAGGGCCCACCAGTCCGGCCGGGCGGCGCCGGGGGCCGGCTTGAAGGGGCGCTGGCGGGAGATGATGCGCGCCGAGTTGGTGACGGTGCCGTCCTTCTCGCCCCAGCCGGCGGCGGGCAGCAGCACCTGGGCCAGTTTGGCGGTGTCGGTGTTGGGGCTGATGTCGGAGACGATCAGCAGCTCGCACTTGGCCAGGGCGCGGCGGGCGCGGGCGCTGTCGGGCAGCGACACCGCCGGGTTGGAGCCCATCACCCACAGCGCCTTGATTTCGCCCCGCTCGATGGCATCGATCATCTCCATCGCCTTGTGGCCGGGGGCCCGGGCCAGGCGGTCGCTGCCCCAGAAGCGGGCCACCTTGTCCCGGTTGGCCGGGGCGAAGTCCATATGGGCCGCCAGCTGGTTGGCCAGGCCGCCCACTTCCCGCCCGCCCATGGCGTTGGGCTGGCCGGTGAGGGAGAAGGGAGCGGCACCGGGCTTGCCGATGCGGCCGGTGAGCAGGTGGCAGTTGATGATGGCGCCGGCGTTGTCGGTGCCGCGCAGGGACTGGTTGATGCCCATGCAGAACAGGGTCAGGGTCCTGGGGTGGTCGAGGAACAGCTGGTAGAAGCGGTTGAGCTCGGCGATGGACAGGCCGGTGACCCGGGCCACGTTGTCGGGGCGGTATTCGGGGCCGGACAACTGCCGGTACAGCTCGGGGAAGCCGGCGACATGTTGCTCCACGAAGTGGCGGTCCAGGCGGTCGCTGTCGAGGATGCGGCGGGCCAGGCCGTTGAACAGCACCAGATCGGTGCCGGGGGTGACGGCCAGGTGCAGATCCGCCTGCTGGCTGGTGGCGGTGGCGCGGGGGTCGATCACCACCCACTGCTGGTTCGGGTTGGCGGCCTTGGCGGCTTCCAGCCGGCGGAACAATACCGGGTGGGTCCAGGCGGTGTTGGCGCCGACGATCACCACCAGTTCGGCGTCGTCGATATCGTCGTAACTGGCCGGCACTGCGTCCTCGCCGAAGGCGCGCTGGTGGGCGGCCACGGCGGAGGACATGCACAGCCGGGAGTTGGTGTCGATATTGGCGGAGCCGATAAAGCCCTTCATCAGCTTGTTGGCCACGTAGTAGTCTTCGGTCAGCATCTGGCCCGAGCCATAGAAGGCCACCGCCCCGGGGCCGTGGCGCTCGATGATGTCGCCCAGGCGATGGGCGATATGCTCGACGGCCTGGGGCCAGTCCACTTGCTCGCCGTTCACCCGCGGATAGAGCAGGCGGTTCGGCAGGGTCTGGCTTTCGCCCAGGGCCATGCCTTTGACGCACAGCGCACCGAGGTTGGCGGGATGCTGGGTATCGCCGCTGGGAATGCCCTGGCTGTCGACCTTAACGCCGCAGCCAACGCCGCAATAGGGGCAGGTGGTATGGATCGAAGCTGTCATAGTGGCCTTGTAAATAATAAGTGACTCTGTCAGTCATAAAGCAAGGCCTATGCCATGATATTATTTTCTTTTTTATCAATAAATTAACAGTTGGTCGGGAACGGCGGTTGCACAGTCATAAGGCAAAAGCCATATCATGGTGCAGCCTGGTGATTACCGTTGGGGCACCGGGGGCTGGGGCTCGATGGAGCTTTGCCAGGCCCGGAGAAAACCTTGCCGGTCGAGCCGGTCCAGCGGCGGCAGCAGGGCCGGGGTCAGCGGGATCAGGGTAACGGGGCCCTGGGGCCTTATCGTCAGCCTGGTCTGCTCCGGGCCGGCCTCCAGCAGCGGCTGCAGGCCGGCCCGGCCCAGGGCGGCCTGGCCCCGGGCCGACAGCATGAAGTCGAGCAGCTGTCCCGCCAGGACGGGGTGGGGCGCGTGGCGGGAGATCAGCACCAGTCGCATCAGCATCAGGGTGTAATCCTCCGGCGCCACCGCCGTCAGCTGGGGATGCCGGGCGATGGCGGACGCGACGTAGGAGCCGAGCAGGTTGTAGCCGATGGCCAGCTCACCCCGGGCCAGGGCGGCGAGCATGTCGTTGCTGTTGTCGTCGAGCCGGACCGACAGGCTGCCGAAGGCTTCCAGCAGCCGGCCGTAGGTCTCCCCCTGCTGGCTGTCCTGGCTGGCGAGCAGGTAGCCGACGCCGCTGGCGGCAATGTCGTAGGTGGCGATACGGCGGCTGAAGCGCTCCGGCTCACGGCGCAGCAGGCTCAGCAGCTGCTGGCGGCTGCGCGGGATCTCGTGCCGCCCGAGCCGTTCCCGGTTGAACACCATCAGCACCGGCTCGAAGGTGAAGGCGAACAGCTCATGACGCCAGTGGGCCTGGGGCGGCAGCGCCAGGGTGCGCTCCGAGCGGTGGGGCCGGGCGTGGCCGTCGTTCACCAGTTTCAGCTGCAGATCCATGGCCGAACTGAGCAGCAGATCGGCGTGGGAATCCTGGCCTTCGGCCAGGAAGCGCTGGTACAGCTCCCGGGAATTGAGATCGACAAAGCGGATGGCCACCCCCGGATGAGCCTGCTGAAATTCCCGCAGCAGGGGCGACAGGTGTTCATAGTCGGTGGCGCTGTAGAGCACCAGTTCCTGTTGCCGGTCGCCCCGGGCCGGCAGGCGAAACTCTTCCGCCGCCGAGGCCGGGAGCGACAGCCACAGCAGCAGCCAGAGGCCGAGGTTGAGGTGTGCTGTCCCCTTCATGGATAAGCCCTTATTTGGTCTTGTTCTGAAAGCGAATTTCCACATCCAGCCCGCTCGGCGCATGGTCGTGCAGCAGGATGCGGGCTCCGTGATGCTCCGCCACGTCCCGGGCGATGGCCATGCCCAGGCCGCTGCCGGCGTAGCGGCTGGCCGCCCCCCGGTAGAAGCGCTCGAACACCCGGGCCTTTTCCGCCTCCGGCAGGCCCGGCCCCCGATCCAGAATATGGATGGCGGGCGCGGCCCGGCTCAGTACGTGGATTTCCACCTGGGCCTCCGGCGGGCTGTGGGCGACGGCGTTTTCGATCAGGTTCTTCAGCATCTGGGTCAGCGCAAATTCGTCTCCCGCTATCCACTGGGGGGCGTCGGCCGGTTCGAACGCCAGCGCCACCCGGCGGTGCAGGGCCTGGATCGCCAGCTCCAGGCAGACGCCTTTCACCAGGGTGTTCAGCTCCACCGGCACCAGTTCCCGGCTGTGAAAGCGGTGATCGAGCACCGCCTGGTTCAGCAGGTGGCGCACGGTGAGCGACAGCTGGTCGCACTGGCCGATCAGGCCGGACAGCAGCCGGCGGCGTTTGTCCTCGTCCGCTTCGTCCCGGGCGTTCTCGCACAGGGCGCGCAGGCTGGCGAGCGGGGTACGCAGCTGATGGGCGGCGACCGAGGTGTAGGATTCCATGCGTGCCAGTATCTCGTGCTGGCGGGCGATGAAATGGTTGATGGTGTCGAGCAGGGGCAGGGTTTCCCGGGGCACCGGCAGCGACAGCGGCGTCAGATCCCGCGGCTGCCGCCGGGCCAGGGCCCGGGCCAGCTGCCTGAAGGGCAGGAAGGCGTAGTAGATGCCCAGCCACAGCAGCAGCAGGGCGCTGGCCAGCAGGCCGAGCAGCAACTCCAGCGCCGGGTGCATCATCTCCTCGCTGAGCTGCCGGCGGGCCAGCCGGGTCTGGGCCAGCTCTATGGTGATCTGGTCCGGCGGCAGCCGCTCGGTGTTCAGCCGGGTCAGGCGGGCGACCCGGATGTGTTCCCCGGCGTAGTCGGCGGTGTAGAAGTCCGGCCGCTCCTGGGTCAGCGGTCGCCGCGAGGGGGATTTGCCCGGCGGTGCCGGCAGGTCGCGGTAGCCGGTCAGGAATTCCCCGTTGATGCTGATGCGGTAGAACACCCGGTCTTCCGGGGCCTGGGCCAGGGTGGCGAAGGCGGAGACGGGAATGTCCACGCTGAATCCCTGCCCGCCGTGGCGAACCGCGTCCGCCATCTGCAGCACGGCGCTGCCCAGCATCAGGTCGTAGCTGCGATCGGCGGTCTTGCGGCTGTAGGACACCATCAGCGCCACCGCCAGCAGGGCCAGGCCGGTCAGCACGGCACCGCTGATCAGCAGCAGGCGCCGACGCAGGGCCGGATGGTGCTCGGCGGCCCTGCTCATGGCGGGCCGACCCGGGCCACGTAGCCGAGGCCGCGCAGGGTCTGGATCTGCACCGAGCTGCCGGCCAGCTTCTTGCGCAGGCGGGCCACGTAGAGCTCGATGGCGTTGGCGGAAGGGGTCTCGTCGGCGTTGAACAGTTTTTCGGTCAGTTCCTCCTTGCTCATCACCCGCTCCAGGCCGCCGAGGAAGATCTCCAGCAGGCGGAATTCCCGGTTGAGCAGCGGGCAGTCCCGGTGGTCGATGGTGACCGTCTTGGCGGTCCGGTTGAATACCAGGTTGCCGTGTTCGCTGATGTCGGCGGCGTAGCCCTGGCGGCGGCGCAGCAGGGCGCGGACCCGGGCTTCCAGCTCACCGAAGTCGAACGGCTTGGTCAGGTAGTCGTCGGCGCCCAGATCCAGCAGCTTGATGCGATCGTCGATGCCGTCCCGAGCGGTGAGGATCAGTACCGGCGTGGTGCTCTTGCGCTGGCGCAGCTCGGCCAGCAGGGCCTCGCCGCCGAGGCCGGGCAGGTTAAGATCCAGGATGATCAGGTCGACCCGCTGGTGGCGCAGCCAGTCGGCGGCCTGGCGGCCGTTGCCGATGAGATCGGTGCCATGGCCCAGCTTCTGCAGCCGGTCGGCGATGGCTTCCCCCAGGACCACTGTGTCCTCGATCACAAGAATACGCACTCTGACTCCCTCTTTTTTCCGGTGACAGCTTGGTGACAGCTTGGGGCGCTAGCATGGCGGATGTTAACAACTTGTTTTTATCCAAAACAAGAGAAGTCATGGAATTGTCGCCAAGGAGATAACGATATGAAACTACGCCCTCTGGTTCACGCTGTACTGGGCAGCGGCCTGCTGATGATGGCCGCGGGCCCGGCCCTGGCCGAGTTTACCCCCAAAAAACCGGAATGTATCGCCCCCGCCAAGCCGGGCGGCGGCTTCGACCTCACCTGCCGCATCCTGACCTCCAGCCTGGACAAGTCCGGCCTGCTGGAGGAGCCGATGCGGGTGACCTTCATGCCGGGCGGGGTCGGCGCCGTGGCCTATACCCATATGAACAGCAACCGCCGCAGCGATGACAACGCCGTGGTGGCCTTCAGCACCGGCTCGTCGCTGAACCTGGCGCTGGGCAAGTTCGGCGCGGATCTCGGGGTGGACGACGCCCGCTGGCTGGGCTCCATCGGCACCGACTACGGCGCCATCATCGTCAAGGGCGACGCGCCCTGGAACAGCCTGCGAGAGCTGGCGGAGGCGGTGAAGGCCAACCCCGGTGCCATGGTGTTCGGCGCCGGCGGCACCGTGGGCAGCCAGGACTGGATGAAGGCGGCGTTCTTCTACCAGAACCTGGGGCTGGATCCGCGCACCATGCGCTATGTGGCCTATGAAGGGGGCGGCGACGCCACCGCCGCCATCCTGGGCAACCATATCCAGGTGTTCCCGGGGGACATCTCCGAGATCAAGGGACAGCTGGACGCGGGCATCGTCAAGGTGCTGGCGGTGCTGGCTCCCGAGCGGCTGGAAGGGGATTTCGCCGCCATTCCCACCGCCCGGGAGCAGGGCTACGACATGGAGTGGCCCATAGTGCGCGGCTTCTACATGGCGCCCGAGGCGTCCGACGAGGCTTATGCCTACTGGGTGGCGCAGTTCCAGCGGTTGCATGAGAGCGGCGAGTTCGAGCGGGTGCGCACCCAGCAGGGGCTGTTCCCGATGGACCTGGCCGGCGAGGCGTTCGAGCGCTATGTGGTGTCCGAGGTGGACGGCTTCCAGTCCCTGTCCCGGCAGATGGGTCTGGTAAAGTAACGGGGGGCAAGCATGGCGGATCGTCTTTTTTCCCTCGCCCTGATGGTGGCGGCGGTGGCCCTGGGGGCCGCCGCCTGGCGACTGGAAGTGCCCTTTCAATATGAACCGGTTGGCCCCAAGGCCATACCGTTGATCCTGGCTGCGTTGCTGTTCGGCACGGCGGCCTGGCTGATGATCAGGCCCGACCGGCTCAAGGAAGCCTACGGCGGCGGCATGTTCGGCCGCCACCTGCTGGTGGTGCTCTGTCTGCTGGCCTACGCCTGGAGCTTCGAGCCGCTGGGCTTCGTGCTGTCTACCTGGCTGGTCGGCACCGTCTTCGCCCGGATCTTCGGCCTGGGCTGGGGACGGGGGGCACTCTACTCCGCGGCCCTGGGCCTGGTGGGTTATGTGTTGCTGAGCCTGGTGCTGGAACTGAACGTGCCGGTAGGCGCGGTGTTTGGAGGTTAACTGCATGGATGTTTTATCTACCCTGGCCGGCGGCTTTGCCGTGGCCCTGACGCCGATGAACCTGGCGCTGGTGCTGGCGGGCTGTTTCTTCGGCACCCTGATGGGCGCCCTACCGGGCATCGGCCCCATCAACGGCATCGCCATCCTGCTGCCGCTGGCCTATTCCATCGGGCTGGAGCCGGCCTCGGCCATCATACTGCTGGCGGGGGTCTATTACGGCGCCGAATACGGCGGGCGGATCTCCAGCATACTGCTCAACGTGCCCGGGGACGCGGGCGCCATCATGACCACCCTGGACGGCTACCCCATGGCCAAGCGGGGCGAGGGCGGCCGGGCGCTGGCGCTGTCGGCGGTGTCCTCCTTCGCCGGCTCCATGGGCGCCCTGGTGCTGCTGGTGATCTTCACCCCGCTGCTGACCCGGCTGGCGGTGACCTTCGGCCCCGCCGAGTTCGTGGCGCTGATGGTGTTCGCCCTGTGCTGCCTGGCCTCCATGGTCGGTTCCCGCCCGGTGAAGACGGTGATCGGCGCCATTATCGGCCTGGCCCTGGCCACCGTCGGGGTCGACTCCGGCACCGGCGTGCTGCGGTTCACCTTCGGCCTGACCAGCCTGTTCGACGGGGTCGACTTCCTGGTAGTGGTGATCGGCATGTTCGCCATCAGCGAGATACTGCTGCTGGTCGAGCACCACTACAGCGGCAACATGAAGATGGACAAGGTGAGCAAGTCCTTTGTGAACGCCGCCGACCTGGTCAAGGTGCGCTGGACGGTGCTGCGCTCCACGCTGATCGGTTTCGTGATCGGTGTACTGCCCGGCACCGGCGCCTCCGTCGCCAGCGCCGTGGCCTACGGTACCGAAAAGCGCATGGCCGGCGAGGACAACGACTTCGGTAACGGCGACGTGCGCGGTCTGGCGGCGCCGGAGGCGGCCAACAACTCGGCGGCGGTGGGCTCCATGGTGCCCATGCTGACCTTAGGGATTCCCGGCTCCGGCACCACCGCCATCCTGCTCGGTGCCCTGCTGCTGTTCGACGTGACCCCGGGCCCCCTGCTGTTCAGCCAGAAGCCGGACATCGCCTGGGGACTTATCGCCTCCATGTTCGTGGGCAACATCGCCCTGCTGGTGATGAACCTGCCGCTGGTCGGGATCTTCGTGCGCATGCTCAGCGTGCGCCAGGCCTACCTGGTGCCGGTGATCGTGATGCTGACCTTCGTGGGCATCTACTCCATCCACGGGGCCAGCTTCGATCTGTTTTTCATGATCCTGCTGGGAGTGTTCGGCTTTCTGCTGCGCAAGCTGGGCTTCTCGCTGGCGCCGGTGATCCTCGGCCTGGTGCTGGGCGAGGTGCTGGAAGACAACCTGCGCCGGGCCCTGTCCATCAGCGCCGGCGACTGGGGCATACTGTTCAACAACGGCGTGACCCTCGGCCTTTGGCTGATGAGCCTGGCGGTACTGGTGCTGCCCTGGCTGATGGGCCGGCGGCGGCGTCGCCTGGCCGGGTTGAAGGCCGGGGAGGTGGCACAGGGATGATGATCCTGCTCCGCACCTGTGCCATCGGTGCGGCAGGGGGCGGGCTGGCCCACTGGGCCGGCTTTCCTTCCGACTGGCTGCTGGGCGCCATGCTGCTGGTGGCGTTGTCCGCCATGCTGGGGGTGGCGGTCAGGCTACCGAAAACCCTGCTGCCACCGATCCAGGCCATCCTGGGGGTGGCCGTCGGCCTGCGCCTCGAGCTCGACTTTCCCGGCCCCGCCTCGCTGTTGTTCAGCGTGGCGGGGCTGCTGCTTTGTCTGGCCACCCAGATCCCCCTGACCCAGTACCTGTTGCGGCGGCTGGGCTGGTCACGGCAGGAAGCGATGCTGGCGGCCTCGCCGGGGGCGCTGTCGGTGATGGCGGCGCTGGCGACCCAGCTCGAAAATCCGCTGCGGGTGATCCTGTCCCAGACGGTCAGGGTCATCGTGCTGGTGTCGACGGTCGGGCTCGCCATGGCGCTGGAATGGGTGCCGGTGGCCGATGCGCCGGTGGCGACCGAGCTGTCGCCGCTGCACAGCGGCCTGCTGATCCTGGCGGCCTATGTCCTGGGGCGGCTGGGCGGCCGGCTGCGCCTGCCGGCCAGCTATATCCTGGCGGGAGTGCTGACCGCCGGCGGTTACGCGGCTTGGCAGGGCGTGGCCTCGGTGCCGAGCGCGGGCATCATTCCGCTCGGCATGGTGCTGCTGGGGGCGCTGGTGGGCAGCCGGCTGCGGCCGCTGCCGGCCCGGGAGATGGGCTACCTGCTGGTGATCGGCGTGCTGATCAGCCTGTCCAGCTCGGTGATGGCGTTGATCTGGGCGGCGGCGGTGGCCTGGTGGCTGGAGGTGCCCCTGTTCCAGGTGTGGCTGGCCTATGCCCCGGGGGCGGTGGAGGCGATGATCTACCTGGCGCTGGTCACCGGCCTGGAGCCCTCTTGGGTCATCTTCCACCATGTGCTGCGCATTTTGTTGCTCAGCGCCAGCGCCGGCTGGCTGATGCAGCAGGCAGGGGCCGGCACCGAACCGCGTCGTGAACCCGGGGAGTAACTGTCGTCATCTCCGTATATGGACTCCCGCCTTCGCGGGAGCGAGCACCGGGAAATACGCCGGTTTGCCAGCCGTCCGAGGGGTGCGGGCCCCGGCCTTTTTCCTACCGTATCAGCCCGTTGTTGATGTCCACCAGATCCTGTTCGGTCAGGTTGCCGGCGGCCAGCTTCAGCCGCAGCTGGCTCAGGATGTAGTTGTAGCGAGCCTCGGACAGCTGGCGCTTGGCTTCGTACAGCTGGCGGGTGGCGTTGAGCACGTCCACTATGGTGCGGGTGCCCACCTCGTAACCGGCTTCGGTGGCGCTGAGCGCGCTTTCCGCCGACACCACGAACTGCTCAAAGGCGCGAATGGAGCCGATGGCGCCGGTGACGTCGTTGTAGGAGGAATACACCTGGCTCTGCACCGAGCGGAAGCTGCGCTCCAGCAGTTCGCTGGCCGCCACGTAGTTGTGCCGGGCCCGCTTGACCTGGGAACTGACGGCGCCGCCGGAATAGACCGGCAGGTTGAAGGACAGCCCGATGCTGCCTTCGTTCAGGGTACCGTCATTGTTGCCCTGGTTCGGATTCTTTAAATCGCTGTAGCTGCTGGTCAGGCCGGCGGTCAGGTCCAGGGTCGGCTCGTGGCCGGTGCGGGCCAGGTCGATCTGCTCGTTGGCGATGTCCTTGTTGATGCGCTGGCTGTGCAGCTCCAGGTTCAGCTCCAGGGCGGTTTCCAGCCAGGCGTCGGCGGCGGTGGCCGGCTGCTGCGGGCTGAAGGAGTCGGTGTCGAGTTCGCTGAGTTGCGCATAGCTCATGCCGGTGAGCTCGCGCAGTACTTCCTTGGCGTTGTTGACCGCGTTCTCCGCCGCGATCTCCTCGGCCAGAGCCTGGTCGTACTGGGCCTGGGCCTCGTGCACGTCGGTCATGGCGCTCAGGCCTACCTCGAAACGCTGCCGGGTCTGATCCAGTTGGCGGCTGACCGCTTCCTTGTTGGCCTGGACGAAGCTGAGGTTGTCTTGCGCGGCGAGCACGTCGAAATAGGCCTGGGTAGCCCTGAGGATCAGGTTCTGCTGTACCTGCTTGTAGACCACGTCGCTCTGTGCGGCGGTTTTTTCGGTGATGTCCAGGTTGACCCAGGTGGCACGGCGATAGAGTGCCTGGTTCAGGGTCGCGCCCAGGTTGGCGGTGGAGCGGGTACTCCGGTCGTCATGGTTGCTCTGCACATAGCTGGCGCCGGCGCCCAGGTCCACCTGGGGCAGCAGTGGGGCGCGGGACTCGTTGATCTGCTCGAAGGCGGCGTCGCGGCGCGCCTTGGCTTCCCGTACCTGGGGGTCGTTCTGGGTGGCCTGCCGGTAGATATCCAGCAGGTCTTCGGCATGAACCGGGCCCACCGTGCACAGTAGCACCAGGGTCGACAACAGCGTTTTTTTCATTTGTTAGCCTTAAATAACGGATGGACCAATTATCGCCGTGCTGGGGGCAGGCATCTTGTTTGAGTAAGCTCATTATAACGGTAACATGGCCCGTTATCGTTGCAGTAATATAGATCGGCCAGCAAAACCAAGCCGTTAACGCGCTTGAATGAACGTTCATTCAGATATTGCCAGTCTAAAATCTGCCGGTTGAATGTCAAGACGGGAGTCGATATGACCACGAAAAACCAGGCACGCTTCGGCCGGGAAGACATGCGGATCCAGGCCGAGGAGGTGGGATACCAGGGTTTTTTCCGCCTGCTGAAGGTGAAACTGCGGCACCGGCTGTTCGCCGGCGGCTGGGGGCCCTCGCTGACCCGGGAGCTGTTCGACCGGGGCCATGCCGCCGCCGTGCTGCCCTATGATCCGGTGCGCGACGAAGTGGTGCTGGTCGAGCAGTTCCGGGTCGGGGCCATCCAGGCGGCGGGCAGTCCCTGGTTGCTGGAGATAGTGGCGGGCATAGTGGAAGAGGGCGAGTCGGAAGAGGACGTGGTGCGTCGCGAGGCGCGGGAAGAAGCGGGCCTGACCTTGAAATCCCTGACCCGCGCACTCACTTACTTCTCCAGCCCCGGCGGCTGCAGCGAGCGCATCACCATCTTTATCGGTGAAGTCGACGCGGCAGAGGCGGCCAGCCATGCCGGCCTGGCCGACGAGGGCGAGGATATCCGGGTCCATCGCCTGCCCCGGGCCCAGGCGATGCGGTGGCTGGCCGAAGAAAAAATTGATAATGCCGCCAGCGTAATCGCACTACAATGGTTGGAACTGCACCGGCGGCAGCCGGGCAACCCTGATGTACAGAGAGGATAAACACTTGGTATCGGTGACCACCACGCGCAGGCATGTACCGGATCTCAAGGCGTTGCAGCGTACCTGCGACACCAACTATCTGGCGCTGATGAAACTGCTGCCCCGGCGGGCGGTGGTGGGCGAGAGCGTGTCGGTGGGCATCAACGAGCAGCTGTTGTTCGTGCTGCGGGTGCTGGAGATTGCCCCCTACACCTGGCATGTGTCCATCGAGCAGTGCACCCCCGGGCTGCCCTGCTTTATGCGCATGAAGGTACGGGTGCGGCTCTACCACGACGTGCGCATGGCCGAAGTGTGTGCCAGTCAGCAGATTTTCACCCTGCAGCCGAGTTATGATTATCCGAATAAAAACATGCATCACCCCAACGAAAAAGAACAGGTGAACCTCTTTCTGGCCGAATGGCTGAAATGTTGCCTATACCACGGATTCAGCACGGTTAAACAGGTTTGAACACGGCAACGACTTCCCCCGATAGCACCCATCTTGGCAGCCACCGTGAAGACGGCGTGGCAGAATTGCTGCAGATCACCGACACCCATCTCTTCGCCGACGCCGGCACCGAACTGCTGGGCATCGCCACCTTCGACAGCTGCCGGGCGGTGGTCGAGGCCATCCGCGAGGACGCCGAGCCGAAGGACGCCATTCTGGCCACCGGCGATCTGTCCCAGGATCACAGCCCCGAGTCCTACCGCCGCTTCACCGGGCTGATGGCGACGCTGGCACCGCCGGTGTACTGGCTGCCGGGCAATCACGACGACGCCCCGGTGATGCAGGCCGAGCTGGATGCGGCCGGCATCAGCAATGCCAAGCATTTGCTGCTGGCCCACTGGCAAATCCTGTTGCTCGACACCCAGGTGCGGGGCAAGGCCCACGGCGAGCTGGCCGAGGCCCAGCTCGCGCTGCTGGACGAGGTGATCCGTCGCTACCCGCGCCATCACCTGCTGGTGGCGGTGCACCACCAGGCGGTGCCGGTGGGCTGCGCCTGGCTGGATCAGCACAACCTGAGGAATGCCGAGGCCTTCCGGCAGCGGTTGTCCCGGCACCAGGCCAGCCGGGCGGTGCTGTTCGGCCATGTGCACCAGGGCTTCGACGAGGTGCACGACGGGGTGCGCTACCTGGCCAGCCCCTCCACCTGCATCCAGTTCAAGCCCCTGTCAGATGATTTCGCCCTGGATACCACGGCGCCCGGCTGGCGGGCCCTGTCCCTCTATCCCGACGGCCGGCTCAGCACCCGGGTGTGGCGGCTGCCGCCGGACGCCTTCGTGCCCGACTTCAGCGCCACCGGTTACTAGCCAGCTGGCGTATTTCTTGCTTCCGTTGGTTCAAGCACTTTAGCCCAACGGAGCAAGACCATGGCAGAGACCTCAGCCGGCCGACCCGACGCCACCGATTACCTGATCGCCTCCAAGGAATGCGAGATCCAGACCCTGGAGCAGTTGCTGCGCATGGGGCAACTGGTGGTCTGCATCAGCCACCTGGTGCATGCCCTGCAGCGGGAGCGTGGGGCCTCCAACATGTACCTGGGCTCGGGCGGAGAACGCTTCGGCCCCGAGCTGCAGGCATGGCAGCGTGACAGCTGCCGCTACACCGGCCAGTTCCACCAGGCCCTGGCCGCGCTCCACCTGCGCCAGAACACGGTGCAGGCCGGCAGCCGGCTGCTCAACCGCATCGGTTACGCGGTGCACATACTGTCGGACATCGACCGGTTGCGGGACGAGGTCGATCGCCTGGCGATCCCGGCCGCGGCTGCCACCCAGGTCTATACCGAACTGGTGCAGGGGCTGCTGGCGGTGGTGTTCGAGGCCGCCGACGCGGCGGTGGATCCGGATATCGCCCGGCTGCTGGTGGCCATGTTCCATTTCATGCAGGGCAAGGAGCTCACCGGCCAGGAACGGGCGGCGGGGGCGGCGGCCTTCGCCTCCGGCCATGGCGGCGGCGATATTTCGCCCCGCATCCAGCACCTGATCGAGGGCGAGGAGCGCTGTTTCGAGGTGTTCGCCGGCTTCGTGGATCCGGCATCCTGGGCGGTATGGCGCCAGTGTCAGCAGGACACCGGCCTGATCGAGGTAGAGCGCCTGCGCCGGCTGCTGTGCACCAGCAACGAGCGCACCGCCTTCGACCCCCGGCTGGGGCAGCGCTGGTTCGAGGTGATGAGCGTCCGCATCGATACCATGCAGCAGGTGGAGCTGTGCCTGGCCGCCCGGCTCGAGGTGCTGTGCGCCGGCAAGCTCAACGGCGCCCGGGACAGCCTGGCCCAGCACTGTTCGGTGGTCGATCTGCTGCCCCGTTTCCAGCAGGGCCAGGACGACGCCTTCGTGGTGTTCTGCTCGGCACAAGGAGGATTGGCCGGCAGCGACGGTTACCATGGCCTGAGCCCGCAACTGGGCCGCTCGCTGATCGAGCTGCTGCAGTCCCAGTCCCGCCGTCTGCAGCAGATGCAGGACGAACTCAACAACGCCCGAACGGCGCTGGAAGAGCGCAAGGTGGTGGAGCGGGCCAAGGGGCTGCTGATGACCCACCGCCAGCTGTCGGAAGAGGAGGCCCACCAGCTGCTGCGCCGCACCTCCATGGAGCAGGGGCGGCGCCAGCTGGATGTGGCCAGGGAGCTGCTCGCCCTGGCCGAGATGTGGACCTGACTCAGGCCTTGGCGGCCCGGGCCGCCGCCGGGGCGGCTTCCCGCCGGGGGCGCAGCGGCTCCAGCTTGCGCTGCTTCTCGTAGAGGAAACGCAGCACCTCATGGCGGTAGTGGTTGTAGTGCGGGTTGTCGGCCAGGGCGATCCTGTCCCGGGGCCGGGGCAGGTCGATGGTCAGCACCTCGCCGATGGTGGCGGCCGGACCGTTGGTCATCATCACGATGCGATCGGAGAGCAGCACCGCCTCGTCCACGTCGTGGGTGATCATCAGTACCGTATTGTGCAGCTCGTGCTGGATGCGCATCACCTCGTCCTGCAGGTGGGCCCGGGTCAGGGCGTCGAGGGCACCGAATGGCTCGTCCAGCAGCAGTACCTTGGGCTCCATCGCCAGGGCACGGGCGATACCCACCCGCTGCTTCATGCCGCCGGAGATTTCGCTCGGCCGCTTGTGCAGGGCGTGGCCCATGTTCACCAGCGCCAGGTTGTGCAGTATCCAGTCCTGGCGCTCGGCCCTGGTCTTGCTGTGGCGGAAGGTCTTGTCCACCGCCAGGGCCACGTTTTCATAGACGGTCAGCCAGGGCAGCAGGGAGTGGTTCTGGAACACGAGGGCCCGCTCCGGGCCCGGGGTCGTGACCTCGGCCCCGTCCAGGATGACGCCGCCGCCGCTGGCGCCGGTCAGGCCGGCGACGATGTTGAGCACCGTGCTCTTGCCGCAGCCGGAGTGGCCGATGATGGAAATGTATTCCCCCTTGTTCACCCTGAGGTTGACGCCTTGCAGCACGGTGCTGGCACCGCCGGTGGTGGAGTAAACCTTGTCGACGTTTTCGATGGTCAGGTAATGATGGCTCATGATGTTTATCCTCAGGCGGCGCTGGTGCCGCGGCTAATCCATTGGCCGAAGACCGCCACGATGCGGTCCAGTACGAAGCCCACCAGGCCCACGTAGATCAGGGCCAGCACGATGTCGCTGATCAGCGAGGCGTTCCAGGCGTCCCAGATAAAGAAACCGATGCCCACGCCGCCGATCAGCATCTCGGCGGCGACGATGGCCAGCCACGACAGGCCGACCCCGATGCGCAGCCCGGAGAAGATGTAGGGAGCGGCGGCGGGCAGCATGATACGTACGAAATACTCGGCGCCGTTCAGCCGCAGTACCCGGGCCACGTTACGGTAGTCTTCGGGAATGTTGCGCACCCCCACCGAGGTGTTGATGATGATGGGCCAGATGGAGGTGATGAAGATCACGAAGATGGCGGACGGGTTGCTGTCCTGGAAACCGGCCAGGGAGATCGGCAGCCAGGCCAGGGGCGGCACGGTGCGCAGCACCTGGAAGATGGGGTCGAGGCCGCGCATGGCCCAGGTGGACTGGCCTACCAGGACCCCCAGGCTCACGCCCGCCACCACCGCCAGGCAGTAGCCGTAGGCCACCCGTTCCAGGCTGGCGAGGATCTGCCAGGCCATGCCCACATCGTTGCCGCCGTTGTTGTAGAAGGGATCGGCGATCAGCTCCCAGGTATCGCTCAGCACCTGGCTGGGCGGCGGCAGGGCGGCGTTGCTGCCGGAGCACAGCAGCTCCCACAGCAACAGCAGCCCGGCCAGGATCACCAGCGGCGGGGCCAGATGGTTCAGGCCGTAGCGCAGTACGGGGGTGAGCGCCGCCGGCCGGCGGCGGACCTTGTCCAGGGGATTGATCGATGCGGAAGTGCTGTCGGTGCTCATGATAATGCTCCTTGGATCAGGCCAGCTTCTTGATGGCCAGGCTGTCGAGGTAGGCCATGGGGTTCTCGGGATCGAACCGCTTGCCGTCGAAGAAGGTTTCGATGCCGCGAGAGCGGGAGGCGGGGATGTCGGCCTTGTCCACTCCCAGCTCGGCGGCGGCGGCCCGCCACAGGTCTTCCCGGTTGACCCGGGCGATCAGTGCCTGGGTGTCGAGGTTGGTGGGCAGGTAGCCCCAGCGCATGTTTTCCACCAGGAACCACAGGTCGTGGCTCTGGAAGGGGTAGGAGGCCTGGTCCTTCCAGTAGCGCATCTGCTGCGGGCTGTTCTCCACGATGCGGCCGGTGCCGTAGTCGAAGTGGCCCTGCATGCGATTGATGATGTCCTTGAAGGGCGCGTTGATCCAGCGGCGCTTGGCGCAGATCTGTGCTACTTCCTCGCGGTTTTCCGGCTGTTCGCAGAAGATCTGTGCTTCCATGATCGCCTTGAGCAGCGCCTTGGTGGCGTTGGGGTGCTGGTCCACATAGTCGGCGCGCATGGCGAAGGCCTTTTCCGGGTGGTTGTGCCACAACTCGCCGGTGGTGTTGGCGGTGTAGCCGATGCCCTGGTGGATCAACTGCTCGTTCCAGGGCTCGCACACGCAGAAGGTATCCATGCTGCCCACCTTCATGTTGGCCACCATCTGTGCCGGCGGCACCACTATGGTGGAAATGTCCTGGTTGGGATCGATACCGCCGGCCGCCATCCAGTAGCGGATCCAGAGATCGTGGGTGCCGCCGGGAAAGGTCATGGCCGCTTTCACCTGGTGGCCGCCGGCCTGCTTGGCGGCCAGCGCCTGCTTGAACTCGGCCAGATCCAGCCCGACCCTGAGCTCCTGGTACTCCTTGCCCACCGAGATGCATTGGCCGGCCAGGTTGAGCCGGGCCAGGGTGTACATGGGGGTGGGCACATTGTTGGCGGTCATGGCGCCGGAGCTGATCAGGTAGGGCATGGAGGAGAGAATATGGGCGCCGTCGATGCCGTTGCTGGCCGAGCCCAGCACCAGGTTGTCGCGGGTGGTGCCCCAGGAAGACTGCTTGAGCACCTGCACTTCGGTCATGCCGTGCCTGGCGAAAAAGCCTTTCTCGTCGGCCACGAACAGCGGCGCCGCGTCGGTGAGGGCGATAAAGCCCAGCTTGGCGGACCTGGTTTCGAGCGGGCCGGTGCTTTCCGCCGCCCAGCCCAGGCTCGGCAGGCTGCTCCACAGGGCGGCCCCGCCGGCGGCGGCCAGGGAGGCTTTGAGGAAGTGCCGGCGTCCGGCGGCGTCCACGGGGACGGACATTTTCTTGGTCATGGTTCATTCCTTCGATTTGCCAAAAAAAAAAGCCCACTCGCCGCTGCATCTGCATGCAGCCTGCGGTGGGCAACGTTGCCTGAATGAAGGAGTCCGCCGTTGGACTCGTCTATGTGCTTTCAAAGCAGAAACCGTGCCAGCGTGGAAAGGTTGCCACTAAAGAGTTATTTCTTAAGGGTTAACCCTTTGGTGGTGTTTCACGGGCCGGTTCACGGGTGGTCGGCCTGGCTCATGATGGTGCGTTTTGCACCGCATTAAGGCAGTGAATGTCGTTGTGGTTGCCGGGGCGGGCGGGTAAGCTCGCAGGCAGTTTTTTTCCGCAGGAGTGCACAGCATGACGGCCACGCTGCTTTATCTGCACGGCTTCAATTCCTCACCCCAGTCGATCAAGGCCCGGCTGATGGGAGAGCATCTCGCCCGGCACCGGCCCGATATCCGCCTGGTGTGTCCGCAGCTGGCGGCCACCCCGGCGGCGGCCTGGAGTCAGATAGCGGCGATCTGCGATGGGCTGGAGGGTCCCTTCGGGGTGGCGGGCAGCTCCCTCGGCGGTTTTTGGGCCACCCGGGTGGCCCAGCTGTACGGGGTACGCGCCGTGGTGATCAACCCGGCGGTCAATCCCCATATCCTGCTCGGCGACTGGCTGGGCGAGCAGCACAACCCCTATACCGGCGAGCGCTATGTCCTGACCGCCGGGCACATGGCCGAGCTGGCCGCCCTGCGGGTGGACGCGCCGGGCTGCCTGGAGCGCATCTGGCTGCTGCAACAGCAAGGTGACGAGGTGCTCGACTACCGGGAAGCGCTGGACTACTACCGCTTCGCCCGGGTCTGCATCCAGAAGGGCGGCGACCATTCCTTCATCGGCTTCGAGCACTACTGCGCCCAGATCATCCGTTTTCTCAAGCTGTAAGCCGTAAGCTGGAAGCGGGAGGTGTTCCAAGTCCTTCAGGCTTCCAGCTTCAAGCTTCCGGCTTTCAGTAGTAAGATGCCCGCCAATACCCCTGATTACCGAAGGTCAATATGACATCGAGTCAATATACTGCCGACGCCCTTGAGGTGCTCAATGGCCTGGAGCCGGTGCGGCGTCGCCCCGGCATGTATACGGACACCGCCCGTCCCAACCACCTGGGCCAGGAGGTCATCGACAACAGCGTGGACGAGGCCCTGGCGGGCCACGCCGGCAAGGTCGAGGTGATACTGCACGACGACCAGTCGCTCGAGGTGATCGACGACGGCCGGGGC
Source organism: Zobellella endophytica (assembly GCF_003012775.1). Lineage (GTDB taxonomy): Bacteria > Pseudomonadota > Gammaproteobacteria > Enterobacterales > Aeromonadaceae > Oceanimonas > Oceanimonas endophytica. Next base: position 19,483 of record NZ_PXYG01000009.1, read on the forward strand.
ATGCCGGTGGACATCCACCCGGAGGAAGGCATCTCCGGGGTGGAGCTGATCTTCTGCAAGCTGCACGCCGGCGGCAAGTTCTCCAACAAGAACTACCAGTTTTCCGGCGGCCTGCACGGGGTGGGCATTTCCGTGGTCAACGCCCTGAGTACCCGGGTGGACGTCACCGTGCGGCGCGGCGGCCAGGTGTTCGAGATGGCCTTCGAGCACGGCAACAAGGTGAGCGAGCTCACCGTGACCGGCACCTGCGGCCAGCGCAACACCGGCACCCGGGTGCGCTTCTGGCCCGATGCCAGCTATTTCGACTCGCCCAAGTTTTCCTCCACCCGCCTGAAGCACCTGCTCAAGGCCAAGGCGGTGCTCTGCCCCGGGCTTGCCATCCGCTTCGAGGACAGGGTCAACAACGAGACCCTGGAGTGGTGCTATCAGGACGGGCTCAAGGATTACCTGGTGGAGGCGGTGAAGGAGTTCACTTGCCTGCCGGAGCAGCCGTTTACCGGCAACTTCGCCGCCGAGCACTCGGCGGTGGAATGGGCCCTGACCTGGCTGCCGGACGGCGGCGAAGGGCTGGGCGAGAGTTACGTCAACCTGATCCCCACCGCCCTGGGCGGCACCCACGTCAACGGCCTGCGCCAGGGCCTGCTGGACGCCATGCGCGAGTTCTGCGAGTTCCGCAACCTGTTGCCGCGCGGGGTCAAACTGACTCCGGACGACATCTGGGAGCGCTGCGCCTACATCCTGTCGGTGAAGATGCAGGATCCCCAGTTCGCCGGCCAGACCAAGGAGCGGCTGTCGTCGCGCCAGAGCGCGGCCTTCGTCTCCGGGGTGGTGAAGGACGCCTTCAGCCTGTGGCTGAACCAGCATATCGAGCTGGCCGAACAGATCGCCGAGCTGTGCATCAGCAGCGCCCAGCGCCGGCTGCGCCAGGCCAAGAAGGTGGTGCGCAAGAAGGTGACCCAGGGCCCGGCCCTGCCCGGCAAGCTGACCGACTGCGCCTGCTCGGACCCCATGCAGGGCGAGCTGTTCCTGGTGGAAGGGGACTCGGCCGGCGGCAGCGCCAAGCAGGCGCGGGACCGGGAGTTCCAGGCCATTATGCCGCTGCGCGGGAAAATTCTTAATACCTGGGAAGTGGAGTCCGGCCAGGTGCTGGCCTCCCAGGAAGTGCACGACATCTCGGTGGCCATCGGCCTGGATCCGGACTCGGACGACCTGTCCGACCTGCGCTACGGCAAGGTGTGCATCCTGGCCGACGCCGACTCGGACGGCCTGCACATCGCCACCCTGCTGTGCGCCCTGTTCGTGCGCCACTTCCGCACCCTGGTGGAGCGGGGCCATGTGTACGTGGCCATGCCGCCCCTGTACCGCATCGACGTGGGCAAGGAGGTGTTCTACGCCCTCGACGAGGACGAGCGCGACGGGGTGCTGGAGCGGATCGCCGCCGAGAAGAAAAAGGGCAAGGTGCAGGTCACCCGCTTCAAGGGCCTGGGCGAGATGAACCCCAAGCAGCTGCGCGAAACCACCCTGGATCCCAACACCCGCCGGCTGGTGCAGCTGACGGTGGAGGATGCCGAGGCCACGGAGCAACTAATGGACATGCTGCTGGCCAAGAAGCGTTCCGGCGATCGCCGGGAATGGCTGGAAACCAAGGGCAACCTGGTCGACCCCCTGGCCTGAGGACGAGAGAATGAGCAACCACGACTTTACCATGGAAGGGGTGGAGCGCCTGCCGCTGCACACCTTCACCGAGCAGGCCTACCTCAACTACTCCATGTACGTGATCATGGACCGGGCCCTGCCCCATATCGGCGACGGCCTGAAGCCGGTGCAGCGCCGCATCATCTACGCCATGAGCGAGCTGGGCCTGTCGGCCCTGTCCAAGCACAAGAAATCCGCCCGCACCGTGGGCGACGTGCTGGGTAAATACCACCCCCACGGCGACTCCGCCTGTTACGAGGCCATGGTGCTGATGGCCCAGCCCTTCTCCTACCGCTACCCGTTGGTGGACGGCCAGGGCAACTGGGGCGCGCCGGACGATCCCAAGTCCTTCGCCGCCATGCGCTATACCGAGGCGCGGCTGTCGCGCTTTTCCGAGCTGCTGCTGTCCGAGCTGGGCCAGGGCACGGTGGAGTGGACGCCCAACTTCGACGGCACCCTGAAGGAGCCGCGCATGCTGCCGGCCCGGCTACCACACATATTGCTCAACGGGGTGACCGGCATCGCCGTGGGCATGGCCACCGACATCCCGCCCCACAACGTGCGCGAACTGGCCAATGCCTGCGTGCACCTGCTGGAGCACCCCCAGGCGACCGTGGCCGAGCTGATGGGCTTCGTGGCCGGGCCCGATTACCCGACCCGGGCCGAGATCATCACCCCCAGGGCGGAGATCCAGAAGATCTACGAAACCGGCAAGGGCAGCATCAAGATGCGCGCCGTCTACCAGCTGGAGCAGGGCGATATCGTCATCACCGCACTGCCGCACCAGGCCAGCGGCGGCAAGATCCTGGAGCAGATCGCCGCTCAGATGCAGGCCAAGAAGCTGCCGATGGTGGCGGATCTGCGCGACGAGTCGGATCACGAGAACCCGACCCGGCTGGTGATCATCCCCCGCTCCAACCGGGTGGACGTGGAACAGCTGATGCAGCACCTGTTCGCCAGCACGGATCTGGAGAAAAACTACCGGGTCAACCTCAACATGCTGGGGCTGGACAACCGGCCTCAGGTGAAGAGCCTGGATCTGATCCTGAACGAATGGCTGCGCTTTCGCCGCGAGACGGTGCGCAACCGGCTGCAGTACCGGCTGGATAAGGTCGAGGCTCGGCTGCACATCCTGGCCGGCTTGCTGATTGCCTTCCTCAATATCGACGAGGTGATCCACATCATCCGCACCGAGGACGAGCCCAAGCCGGTGCTGATGGCGCGTTTCGGGCTGACCGAGACCCAGGCCGAGGCTATCCTCGAGCTGAAACTGCGCCACCTGGCGAAGCTGGAAGAAATGAAGATCCGCGGCGAGCAGGACGAGCTGGCCGCTGAGCGCGACAAACTGGCCCAGATCCTGGGCTCCGAGCGTCGGCTCGGCACCCTGCTGAAGAAGGAGATCCTGGCCGACGCCGACAAATACGGCGACGATCGGCTCTCGCCGCTGGTGGAGCGGGCAGAGGCCAAAGCCCTGAGCGAGAAGGAACTGGTGCCGAGCGAGCCGGTCACCGTGGTGCTGTCCGAGAAGGGCTGGATCCGTGCCGCCAAGGGGCACGAGGTGGATGGCGGGGCCTTGAGCTACAAGGCCGGCGACGGCTTCCTCGATGCCGCCATGGGACGCAGCAACGAAGCGGCGGTGTTCCTGTCCAATATCGGCCGGGCCTATGCCCTGGACGCCCACAGCCTGCCCTCGGCCCGGGGCCAGGGCGAGCCGCTGACCGGCCGCTGCAGCCTGAGCCCGGGCGAACAGGCCCGCTTCGTGCTGATGGGGGAGGACGATAGCCTGTTCCTGCTGGCCTCCGACGCCGGCTACGGCTTCGTCTGCCGCTACGGCGACATGGTCAGCCGTAACAAGAACGGCAAGGCCCTGCTCTCGGTGCCGGAAGGTGGGCGGGTGCTCAAGCCCGCCGCCATCGCCACCCTGGACAGCGACCTGTGCATGGCCATCACCAACGAGGGGCGTATGCTGCTGTTCCCGCTCAAGGACCTGCCGCTGCTGGCCAAGGGCAAGGGCAACAAGATTATCGGCATCCCTTCCGCCAAGGTGCAGGCCCGGGAGGACTTCATCAAGCAGCTGGTGGTGGTGCCCGAGGGCATGAACGTCACCCTGCACGCCGGCAAGCGCAAGCTGACCCTCAAGCCCGCCGATCTCGAGCACTACAAGGGCGAGCGCGGCCGCCGCGGCGCCCTGCTGCCCAGGGGCCTGCAACGGGTGGACGGCATCGAGCTGGAAGCCTGACAGCTCGAGGCTGGAAGCGGGAGGCTGATGTTGCCCCCGCTTCACGCTTCAGGAACTGACACTCGCCGTTTCAGCCTGCTGCGAACATTCATTGGATGTTCGGTCAGGCTGAAATGGCTCGTCAAGGCGAGGCAAGCCCGTCCCCTGTGACGGTCGGCTGAGCCGCTCCCTTTGTCCGCCTATTCTGGCATCAGCGTTGCGTGTTTAAGTCAGTCTGAAGGCCCGAGCAATCGGGCCTTGTCGTTTCAGGAGGAATAGCGTCCGTCCTGCAGGCGGCGCAGGTGCCAGGGGTTGTCGTCCTGCAGTGCCTCGGGCAGCAGGCCGGGCGGGCAGTCCTGGTAGCAGACCGGGCGCAGGAAGCGCTGTATCGCCGCCGAGCCGACCGAGGTGGTGCGGCTGTCGGAGGTGGCCGGCCAGGGGCCGCCGTGCACCATGGCGTGGCATACCTCGACCCCGGTGGGAAAGCCGTTGAACAGCACCCGGCCGGCCTTGCGCTCCAGCCGCGGCAGCAGCCGCCGGGCCAGGGCGCCGTCCTGATCATCCATCTGCACGGTGGCGGTGAGCTGGCCTTCCAGCGTGTCGAGCACCGCCGCCAGCTCGGTCTCGTCCCGGCAGCTCACCAGCAGGGCGCTGGCGCCGAACACCTCCTGTTGCAGTTGCTCGTCCGCCAGGAAGTGCGTGGCGCTGGTACGGAACAACCGGGGCTGACAGCCGTTCGGCCTGGCATCTTCCGGCCCTGATCCCAGGCTTTCCACACCCTCGGCCCGGCTCAGGGCATCGACGCCCTCCCGATAGGCCTGATGGATGCCGGGGGTCAGCATGGTCTGGGGCTCGGCCCGGGTCAGCGCCTCGGCGGCCAGTTCGGCGAAACGGTTCAGCGCCGGGCTGTCCAGTCCCAGTATCAGCCCGGGGTTGGTGCAGAACTGGCCGGCGCCGAGCTGCAGCGAGCCGGCGAAGCCCGCCGCCAGGGTGTCGGTGCGGTTAGCCAGGGCGGCGGGCAACAGCAGTACCGGGTTGATGCTGCTCATCTCCGCATAGACCGGGATGGGTTCGCGGCGGGCCTGGGCGGTGGCAAGCAGAGCCTGGCCGCCCTGGCGGGAACCGGTGAAGCCGACCGCCTTGATGTGCGGATCCGCCGCCAGTGCCTGGCCGACACTGTTACCGCTGCCGTAGAGCAGGGAGAAGACGCCGTCCGGCATACCGCTCTCCAGGGCCGCGGCCACCACCGCCCGGCCGACCAGCTCGGAGGTGCCCGGGTGGGCCGAGTGGGCCTTCACCACCACCGGGCAGCCGGCCGCCAGGGCCGAGGCGGTGTCGCCGCCGGCCACCGAAAACGCCAGCGGAAAGTTGCTGGCGCCGAACACCGCCACCGGCCCCAGGGGAAGGTGCTGCAGCCGCAGATCGGCGCGGGGCAGGGGCGTGCGCTGCGGTTGCGCCGGGTCGATGCGTACTCCCAGCCAGTCGCCGGCGCGTACCACCTCGGCAAACAGGAGCAACTGGCCGATGGTGCGGCCCCGCTCTCCCTCCAGTCGGGCCCGGGGCAGGCCGGTTTCCAGCATGGCACGCTCGATAAGGGCATCGCCCAGCGCCAGTATCTGTGCGGCGATGGCCTCCAGAAAGGCGGCGCGGGCCGCCGGGGCGCTGTGGCGGTAGGGCTCGAAGGCGGTCTCGGCCAGGGCACAGGCCTCGGCCACCTGGGCCGGGCTGGCACCAGGGTAGCCGGGCTCCAGCCGTTCGTTGGTGGCGGGGTTGATACCGTAAATGGCGGCGGCTTCGCCGCTGGCCTGGCGGCTGCCCAGCAGCAGCTGTGCTGTCAGTGACATGGGTTTCTCCTAGTTCCAGTGACGTACTGTGGCAATGGTTTGCTCCTGCTGCCAAGCCACAGGATTGCGCAGCGGGCGGCCGAAGGCGGGAAGGCTGATTTCGAACACATCGCCTTCCCGGGTCTGAATGCCGTCGCCGAAGCTCAGTGTCGAGGTGCCGAAAAAATGTACATGTACATCGCCCGGACGACGAAACTGGGCGTACTTGAAGTGGTGATGCTCCAGGTTGGCGAAGCTGTGCGCCATATTTTCTTCGCCGGTGACGAAGGGTTTCTGCCACAGTACCTCGCCGTTGCGCAGGATGCGGCTCTGTCCCTCGAGCCGGACCGGCAGCGGATCCAGCAGCAACTCGGGCCCGAAACTGCAAGCCCTGAGCTTGGAGTGGGCCAGCCACAGGTAGTTGGCCTTTTCGGTGACATGATCGGAGAACTCGTTGCCTACCGCATAGCCCAGGCGCCAGGGGTGGCCCTGCTCGTCGATGAGGTAGAGGCCCACCAGCTCCGGCTCCTCGCCGGCATCCTCGGCGAAGGCGGGCACCGGCAGCGGGGCCTCCGGGTCGACGACGATACTGCCGTCGCCCTTGTAGAACCACTCGGGCTGGGCACCGATCTCGCCGGCGGCGGGCTTGCCGCCATCCAGCCCCAGTTTGAACATCTTCATCGAGTCGGTAAGGGTTTCTTCACCCGCGGCCAGCCTGGCGTGCATGGCGGAACGGGTGTCGGCGCTGCCCAGGTGGGTCAGGCCGGTCCCGGTCACCAGGCAATGGGCCGGATCCGGATGGCTGAGGGGGGCCCGCAGCCGCCCTTCGCGGACGATTTGCTCGTAGTCGAGACGGGTATCGCCGGCCCGCAGCCTGGCTTCTTCCGCCAGGGCCCGGCCATGGGCCAGGGCGTCGCGGGCCAGCTGGTAGGTGCCGCCCTCTACCTCGAGCAGGCGGATGTGTTGATTGTCTTCCACCGTACCGACCGCCAGCCGGCCCTGGTATTCAAACTGAATCAAACGCATGGCCTTACTCCACTATGTTGAACTGGTCGAGATAACGCTGAGAGAGGGTGAGTCCCAGGCCGGGCTTGTGCTCGTCGAGGTCGATAAAGCCGTTTTCCGGTGTGGGGTCGCCCTCGAAGATGTAGTAGAACAGCTCGTTGCCCACCTCGACCTCGTGCACCGGGAAGTATTCGGACATGGGCGAGGCCAGGGTGGACATGGTCAGGTGGTAGTTGTGCATCTGGCCGGCGTGGGGGATCACCGGCACCCCGTACACTTCCGCCAGGGCGTTGATCTTGTGCGCCGCCGTGATGCCGCCGACCCGGTTGGTGTCGTACTGGATCACCGATACCGCCCGCTTGTCGAGCAACTGGCGGAAGCCGTGGCTGGTGAACTCGTGCTCGCCGCCGGAGATGGGAATGCTGGTCAGCCGGTTCAGCTCGGCGTAGCCGTCGATGTCGTCGGCGAGCACCGGCTCTTCCAGCCAGCGTGGCTCGAACTTCTCAAGCTTCGGCAGCATGCGCTTGGCGTATTCCAGGTTCCAGCCCATGTAGCACTCCAGCATCAGATCCACGTCCGGCCCTATCACCTCGCGCACCGCCGCCACGCTGTCCAGGTTCTTGCGCATGCCTTCGGGGCCGTCCTTGGGACCGTAGCCGAAGCGCATCTTCATGGCAGTGAAGCCCTGGTCCAGGTAGCGCTGGGCCTCGGCCTGCATCTCGCCGAGGTCGGTGCGGTAGAGCTTGGAGGCGTAGCAGGGGATCTTCTCCTTGGTGCGGCCGCCCAGCAGCTTGAACACCGGCCGGCCGGTGGCCTTGCCCATCAGATCCCAGAGCGCGATGTCGATGGCGGAAATGGCGGCCATGGCCACGCCCTTGCGGCCCCAGGCGTGGGTGGAACGGTACATGCGCTGCCACAGGTATTCGTAGTCGAAGGGGTCGTGGCCCAGCACCAGGGGGGCCAGGTACTGGTCGATGATCGCCTTGGCGATGCGCGGCGCCAGGGCCACGTTGCCGATGCCCACCAGGCCGTCGTCGGTCTCCACTTCCACCACGGTCCAGCCGTGGAAGCGGAAGGTGCCCATGGAGTCGCCCTTGTCCCACAGCAGGTCCATGGCGTTGGAGCAGAAGTGGGGCTGGGGCGGCACCGTGTGGCCTTTCCATTCGAATACCCGGGCGCGTACATTGATGATTTTCATATGGTTAATTCCTTATAAAACAATTGCTTGAATATTGTTTGCAAATTTGTTCGGGCAAGGCTTGCCCGTGCGGGCCCGTTCCCGGGCCCGCGCCGTCTCTTTGTTAGCCGTGCTGTGCCTTAGCCGGTGGCGGCCAGGGTCCGTCGCCGCCTGGCCAGCCCCATGCGGCAGGCGATGTCGAAGGCGTTGCGGGTCGGCCCCACCCTGGCCTTGCCCTGGCCGGCGATGTCGAAGGCGGTGCCGTGGGCCGGGGTGGTGATGGGGATGGGCAGGCCACCCTGCACCGTCACCCCCTGGGAGAAGCCGAGCAGCTTGATGGCGATCTGGCCTTGGTCGTGGTACATGGTGACCACGGCGTCGAAGTCGCCGTCCCGGGCGCGGATGAACAGGGTGTCCGCCGGGTAGGGGCCGCTCACCGGGTAGCCCTCGGCCTGGCACTGGGCCACCGCCGGGGCGATGACGTCGATCTCCTCCCGGCCGCAGGTGCCGCCCTCGCCGGCGTGGGGGTTGAAGGCGGCCACCGCCACCCGGGGCGATTCGAAGCCGGCCTGCCGCAGCGCCTGGCAGATGAGCTGGGAGGCGGCCTTGACCCGGTCCACGGTCAGATACTTGTAGGCATCCTTCAGCGGCACATGGGAGGAGATGCGCGAGGTCCACAGGTGTCCCAGGGTATTGAACTCGCAGAAGTAGCCCTCCACCCCCAGGTATTCCGCGAAGAAGTGCAGCTCGTCCTCGTGCTGGAGCCCGCCCAGCTTCATGGCGTGCTTGTTGAGCGGCGCGAAGCAGATGGCATCCACCTCGCCGGCCTGAGCCGCGTCCAGGCACAGGCGCAGTATCTCCAGGGTGGAGGCGCCGCAGGCCCCGCTCACCTCGGCGTAACGGGCCTGCGCCGGCGCCAGGGTGTCCACCTTCAGCAGCACCGGGCCCGGGTGCTGGTGGACTTCATCGAAGCGGGCTACCACCGGCAGTTGATGGTCGGTGCCGGCCAGCTGCTGGCCCTGCTGCCACTGCCATTCGTCGGCCACCAGCACTGTGCGGGCCTGCTCGCCGACGCCGGGCTCGGCCAGCAGCCGGGCGATCAGTTCGGCGCCGATGCCGGCGGCATCGCCCAGGGTCAGGGCTACTACGGGTTTCAGTTCAGTCATGTTCAGGCTCCGTACATGTATTCGACCAGGCCCATGGGAATAAAGGGCACATAGGTCACCAGCATCAGAATGATGAAGAGCACCAGGATCATCGGCAGGTTGACCCGGGTCACGTCCCACATGTCCGCCTTGGCGATGGAGCAGGAGGTGGCCAGCACCGAGGCGACCGGCGGGGTCTGCTGGCCGATGGCCAGGTTGAGGGTGACGATGATGCCGAAGTGGATGGGGTCGATGCCGATCTGCTGCACCAGCGGCATCACGATGGGTACCACCAGTATGATGGCGGCGGCCCCGTGCAGGAACATGCCGAGCAGCAGCAGCAGCATGTTGAGCAGGGCCAGCACCAGCACCGGCTCGGAGGTGATGGCCAGGATCTGGCGGGCCAGCTGTTGCGGCAGCTGCATCTCGGTGAGGAAGAGGCCGAGGATGGCGGAGGTGGCCACCAGCAGCATCACCACCGAGGTCTGTACCACACCGTCGAGCACCGCCCGGTACAGCAGTTGCAGGTTGAACTCCCGGTAGATACAGCCGCCGATGACGATGGCCGCCAGCACGGCGATGCCCGCGCCTTCGGTGGCGGTGACGAAGCCGCCGAAGATGCCGCCGAGGATGATCACCGGCAGCAACAGCGCCCAGAAGGCCTCTTTGAAGGCCTTGCCCAGCCGGCTAAGGGAGAAGGCTTCTTCCCGGGGCAGATCGTACTTCACCGCGTAGTAGTAGCAGAAGCCGGCCAGCATGGCGGCACCGAGCAGGCCCGGCACCACGCCGGCCACGAACAGCTTGATCACCGAGGTGTTGGAGATGGCACCGTAGAGGATCATTGGGATCGAGGGCGGGATGATGATTGCCAGCGAGGCGGAAGACGAGGTGATGGCGGCGGCGAAGTTCTTGTTGTACTTGCGCTTCTTCATCTCGGGGATGAGGATGGAGCCGGTCGCGGCCACATCCGCTACTGCCGAGCCGGAGATTTCGGCGAAGAACAGCGAGACCCCCACGTTGACCATGGCCAGGCCGCCGCGCACGAAGCCGACCACGGCGGTGACCAGGTTGATCAGCCGCTTGGACAGGCCCGAGGTGTTCATCAGGGCACCGGCGAAGATGAACAGCGGAATGGCGATTAGCGGGAAGCTGGTGGCGCCGTTGAACAGGGTGAGGGGGGCGTTGACCAGGGCGTCCCAGCCCATGGTGAACCAGACGCCGACCACCGCCACCACGCCGATGGCCACGGCGATGGGCACGTTGATCAGCACCAGGGCGAACAGCGCCAGTATCACAATCAGCAGCATCATGACTTGCTCTCCTTCAGATCTTGCTCGGCCTGGCGAATGGCTTCGTCGATGGCTTCGTGTTCGGGGTCGATGCCGCTCAACATCTTCTGCCAGGCGGCGGGCAGGCTGACCAGCTCGCACAGGATGAAGAGGGCGGCGCTGACCGGAATGACCGACTGGGTGAAGTCCATGCCGACGCCGGGCAGGGACACCAGGCTATCCCAGGCCAAGACCTCCAGCACCTGGTAGCCGAACCAGCCCATGATGGCGAAGAAGCCGATCACGATGACTTCGGACAGCACGAACAACAGGCTGCGCAGGGCTACGGGCGCGGCGGTGATCAGGCCGGGAAAGCCCATGTGTGCCCGCTTGAGCGCGGCCAGGCTGGCGCCGTAGAAGCTGAGCCAGGCCAGGCCGATGGAGGCCACTTCGTCATACCAGACGATGGAGCTGCCGACGGCGCGGAAGAACACCGCCGCCACCACTATGGTAGTCAGCGCCAGCAGCAGGCCGATGGTGAACACCTCCAGGCCCCGTTCGAGCCAGGTTTTCAGGACACTGAGCAAGGAGGTCATGGCGGCTCCTTGGGGCTGATGGGGTGCCGCCGTGGCGGCACCTTGAGTCAGGGTTCGTGGCATGGTTTAGTTCCCCAGGGCGATGGCCTTGTCGACCAGTTGCTTGCCGTTGCCGACCTGCTCGGCGAAGCGGTCGTACACCGGCTGGCTAGCGGCCATGAAGGCGGCCTTGTCGGCGTGGTTCACCTGCATGCCGGCGGCGGCAAAGGCCTCGAGCAAGTCCTTGTCCATCCGCTCGCCCTCGTCCAGCGACCACTGCTGGGCTTCCCGGGCGGTATCACGAATGGCGGCCTGCACCTCTGCCGGGAACTTGTCCCAGCCGCTCATGCCTGCGATCAGCCAGATCGGGGAATAGACGTGATCGGTCATCGACAGGTATTTCTGCACCTCGTTGAGCTTGGCGCCCTCGATGTTGGTGAGCGGGTTTTCCTGGCCGTCCACCACCCCGGTCTGCAGGCCGACAAAGACTTCGGAGAAGGCCATGGGGGTCGGGTTGGAGCCCCACTGGGTGAACATCATGGTGCGCCACTCGCTCTGGGGGGTGCGGATCTTGAGGCCTTTCAGATCTTCCGGGGTAGTGATGGGCCTGTCGTTGTTGGTGATCTGGCGAAAGCCGTTCTCCCAGGTAGACAGCACCTTGAGGCCGCGGGCCTCGGCGGAGGCGGCCAGCTCGGTCATTACTATCTGTTCGTCGATCTTCAGCAAGTGATCCCTGTCCTGCACCAGGAAGGGCAGATCGAACAGCGCGAAGTCGTCGGAGATGGACGACATGATGGAGGAGATGGCCGCCAGATCCACGGTACCCAGGCGCATCTTCTGTACCAGCTGGCGCTCGTCGCCGAGCTGGGCGCTGTCGTAGTACTCCACCTGGTGGGCGTCGCCGAGCCGTTCCTGCAGCTTGTCGGCGAACAGCCTGGCGGTTTGTCCCTGCAGGCTCTGCGGGCTGCCGCCGATGGCGAAGACGAGCTTCTCGGCGTGGGCCTGGGTGGCGGTCAGCGCCAGGGTCAGGGCGGAGGCGGTAAGCAGTTTGTTAAACATGGCATGGTTCCTTGTGGTTCCTGCGGGGCGGCCCGGCAGGGTGGCGTGTCCTACTCGTGTTCGCTTGAAAAGCTTAACTGGTATGCTGGTTGGTTTACCGTACCAGTTGGCGTTTAATTTAGTCAGCTACCCGGTGGGGTGTCAAGCCGATTTGTTAATCTTTTGTGTCCTTATGTTTTTATTTTGTTTGTGAAAATTTGTGATGTCTTGCCATGGTCATTCTAGTGGTCTAGTATTTAGTCCAGTTTGGCTGCGGGAGACGCCCATGATGACGGCACAGGAGACGGTGTTTGCCTTTGAGCAGACCCTGGAGAACAAGACCAAGAAAGACATTCTGGCGGAAAAGATCATCGAGATGATCGTCACCGGCCTGCTGCGCGACAACGACGTGCTGCCGAGCGAACGGGAGCTGTCCCAGTTGTTCGGGGTCAGTCGGGAAACGGTGCGCGGGGCCTTGCGGCTGGTGGCGGCCTATGACCTGATCTCGGTGTCCCACGGCAGCAAGACCCGGATCAACGCGGGGGAGGCCCAGCTGGCGCGCTTCCACGACAGCTATGCCCATATGAGCCCGATTGGCGTCAACAATTACGATATCGACACGGTGTTCGAGAGCCGCAGCCTGATTGAGGCGGCCATCGCCCGCAAGGCGGCGGTGCGCATCGACCAAGCGGGGATCGACAAGCTGCGCAGGATGCTGGACGCCCAGGCGGAGATGTTCGACAACCCGGTGCACTTCCAGCTGTCGGACAAGAGCTTCCACAAGCTGATCGCTGAATACGCGGGCAACGAGCTGCTGCTCAAGTATTCGGAGGAGCTGTATTCCTACGGGCTCAATATCCGCCGCAGCGTCATGCTGGAGCCGGGCGCCATCGCCCGCAGCTATGGCGAGCACTGTCAGATCGTCGAGGCCCTGGCCCGGGGGGACGAAGACGCCGCCGAGCAGGCCATGCTCGGCCACCTGACCAGCGTCTACAGCACCACCCGGGAGAAAATGCCGGGCTGAGAGAGCCGGCCCGGGTGTGGGGTGGGTATATTGCTTCCAGCTTCTAGCCTTCGGCTTGTACCTGCAGTTTTTCCACTATGGGGGCGTTGGCGGCGGGAAAGTCGTAGCGGTGCAGCTCAGGGATAGGCACCCAGCGGCTGGGCTGGCCTTCGCGGCCGTGGGCTTCGCCCTCGAAGGCGGTGACCTTGCGGATATCCAGGATCACCTGCTTGTCGCCGTAATCGTGCTCGATGCGCATAAAGGGTTGGCAGCTCGCCACCCGGATGCCGATCTCCTCTTCCAGCTCCCGGGCCAGGGCCTGGGACACGGTTTCGCCGGCTTCCACCTTGCCGCCGGGAAATTCCCACTTGAAGGCCTGGTGCTGGCTCTCGCCGCGGCGGCAGATAAAGATCTCGCTGGCGCCGTTCTCGATCACCCCCACCGCCACCAGCACCGATTTCTTAATGGTTCCAGTCGTCATTCTCACCATCCTGTTCCGGCAGCCAGGCGGGATCGCCGGGAATACGCTTTTCCTCGTCGGCCCATTCGCCGAGATCGATCAGCTGGCAGCGCTTGCTGCAAAAGGGACGATAGGGGCTCTGTTCGCCCCATTCCACCGTGGTGCTGCAGGTGGGGCAGGGGACTGTCATGGGTTTGTTCATCTGATATTGGCCAGTTCGAAGTCGATGTTGCCGGGCTCGTGATTGCCGACCGGCAGAAAACGGATGGTGAAGCGGTACTTGTTGCCGCTGACCACCGGATACAACGGCTGCTCGGCGGGCAGGCGCAGGCGGATCATCTCGGTCAGCTCGGCGTTGTCCTGAAAGAAGCCGTTCGCCGCCTGCTCGGGACGGAAGTGCCCGGCTTCCCGCCATAGGGTCAGCAGCAGCGCCAGCCCCTGTTGCAGCAGCTGCAGCTGGGCCAGCCAGCCGTCGATATCTTCCTGCTGGCGCACCGCCGGCAGGTGCAGCCAGTAGTGCAGCTGGGGCACATCGAAGGGGCAGAGGCCACCGGGAATGGCGAAGCGGCTGCGCACCGCGGCGAGCAGTTTGTCCTCCCGCAGCAACTGGCCCAACCGGGCCGCCCGGGGCAGCTGCTGGCTGAGCTGCGCCAACTGCTGTTCCAGCTGGTGCAAGGCCTCGGCATCGACGCCCGGTACCTGAGCCCAGGCGTCGAGCTTGCCGCGCTGGGCCTCCAGATCCTTGGCCAGATCGGTGCGGATATCACAGCGTTCCAGCAGCTCCAGGGTATCCAGCAGCGCTTTGAACAAGGCGGTGGCCTGGCCGCTGGCATTTAGCGTGCGACAATGGTGCACCTGCTGCAACAGTTCGTTCAGGCGCAGGTAGTTGCGACATTTTTCATTGAGCGGAAATTCATAAACCAGTGATGACATAAGGCTCCGGCCTGCAGAGTGACGGCGGTAATGACGGCAAGTTTACCCGCATCAGTCCTCGATAAACAAATCGAGCAGCCGGTTTAAAAAGCGCCGGCCCAGCGGGGTGACCAGCCAGTGATCGCCTTGTTGTTCAAGCAGTTCAAGGCGCAGCGCCGCTGTCAGGGGGCCTGTGAGCCGTTCCGGGGTGAGACCGGTGAGGCGCTGGAACTCGTACCGGGGAATGGGCTCGAACAGGCGCAGCCGGTTCATGAAGTATTCCAGCGACAGATCCTGCGCGGCGATGGGCCAGTACTGATCCAGGTAGGGGCGTTCGGGATCCAGGTAGCCCTTGGGGTGCTTGACCTTGACGGTGCGCACCAGCCTGCCTTCGAGCGGCAGGGTGACCTTGCCGTGGGCACCGCAACCGATGCCGAGGTAATCGCCGAAACGCCAGTAATTGAGGTTGTGCCTGGCCTCATGGCCCGGCCTGGCGTAGGCGGATACCTCGTACTGGCGGTAGCCGTGGGCCAGCAGCAGGGCGTGGCCCCGCTCGTAGATGTCGGCCAGCACCTCGTCTTCCGGCAGGGCCGGCGGGCGCGAGGCGAAGGGCGTATTGGGCTCTATGGTGAGCTGGTACCAGGACAGGTGCGGCGGCGCCAGCGCGAGCGCCTGCTCCAGATCGTGGAGGGCATCTTCCAGGCTCTGTTCGGGCAGGCCGTGCATCAGGTCCAGGTTGAAGGTCCTGAGCCCCACGGCAGCCGCCTCGCGGGCGGCGAAGCGGGCCTGCTCCGGATCGTGGATGCGGCCGAGACGGCGCAGCTTTTCGGATTGAAAACTCTGAATGCCAATGGAAATGCGGTTGACCCCGGCCTGCTGGAATCCCTTGAAACGACCGGCTTCCACCGTGCCCGGATTGGCTTCCAGGGTGATTTCGATATCGTCTTCGAAGGGGACCAATCGGCGCACTCCGGCCAGCAGCCGGGCGATGGCCTCGGGGCTGAGCAAGCTGGGGGTGCCGCCGCCGATAAAGATGCTGTGCAGGGGCCGGCCCTGGACCAGGTGCAGGTCCTGGCGCAAGTCGTCGAGCAGTGCCTCGACGTAGTCCTGCTCGGGAATGGTGTCCTTCAGGGCGTGGGAGTTGAAGTCGCAATAGGGGCACTTCTGCACACACCAGGGAATGTGCACGTAGAGGCTGAGCGGCGGCAGTTGCAGCATCAGGCTTCCTCTTGCAGCAGGGCTTGTAACTGCTGCAGGGCCCGGCCCCGGTGGCTGAGGCGGTTTTTTTCCGCCGGGCTCAGCTGGGCGGCGGTTTTGGCCAGCTCAGGCACCAGGAACACAGGATCGTAGCCGAAGCCGTGCTCTCCCTGGCGGTGTTCGGTGATGACACCTTGCCAACTGCCGGTGCAGATCAGCGGAGTGGGATCATCCGCATGGCGCAGATACACCAGCACGCACCAGAAGGTGGCTTTGCGAAGGCCGCTGGGCAGCCCTTCCAGCTCGGCCAGCAGCCGTACCACATTCTGCTGGTCGGTGGCGGCGGGGCCGGCGAAGCGGGCGGAATAGACCCCGGGACGGCCGCCGAGGGCGTCCACCGTCAGGCCGGAATCGTCGGCGATGGCGGGCAGGCCGGTGATGCGGGCCGCATGGCGGGCCTTGATGATGGCATTTTCCACGAAGGTGGTGCCGGTTTCTTCCGCGTCCACCACCTGGAATGCGCTTTGCGGCACTACCCTGAGGCCAAAGCCGTCAAGCAGGCTCTGCAGCTCGGCAACTTTTTTGGCGTTGCCGGAGGCCAGTACTATCTGTTTCACCCGAGTCGGATCCTAATCATGCCAGGCGGGCATGATAGCACGGCTGCTCAGTCCACATAAAAGGTGTGGCGGAACGAGAAATTTCCCCCCTGCTGCGGGTTCTGGATCTCGATGGTGAACAGGATGTTGTCTTCATTGCGGTAGGGTACTTCGGCGATGTAATAGATGGCATCGCCCTCGCGGATGGGCTGAAACTCGAGCGGGCGCACGGTGCCGAGCAGGCTCTTGCCTTCGCCGCGGATATTGACCTGCTGGGTCACGCCCTGGGCATCGACCACGGAAATATTGACCAGGCCGTTGAAGCGGCTGCGCTCTATGTTGTAGCTGCGGGCCACTTCCGGTGTCAGGAAGGTGGAGGCAAAGGCGCTGTAGTGAACGGTCCAGTCGCCCAGTTTGGTTTCCGCAGCCTGGGCCTGGCTTGCCGACAACAGCAAGAGTGCGGACAACATGACTTTCAACATAAGGGTTCCTTAATACTGAAGGGCTTACTTGTTCTTAAGTTTAGGCATTGTTGCCGAGGAGTTCCGCCAATTCCGGCGGGATTTCTCGTGGCTGAATTATCATCACCTGCTTGTGGCGGCTGCCGGCGCCGCTTTGCAGCGACACCTGGGACCTGGCGACCCGGCAGCGTTTGGCCAGCCACTTCAGCAGGTGGGCGTTGGCCTGGCCGTCGACCGGCGGCGCGGTGATGGCCAGTTTGAGCTCGTCGCCGTGCCGGCCGAGGAACTGATCCCGGCTGGCCTTGGGCTGCAGGTACAGGCTGAGGTAGAGCCGGTCCTGCTCCAGCCGGACTGGCTGGCTCAAAGCTGCCACCACAGCGGGCCGAACAGGTCGCCCATCAGCCAGTTCAGCGCCTGCAGGGCGATAAAGGCCACCAGGATGGACAGGTCCAGCCCGCCCATGGGGGGAATGACGCGGCGCAGGGGAGTCAGCAGCGGCTCGGTCAGCTGGTGCATCACGTACTCAATCTGGCTGCGGCCCTGGCTGACCCAGCTCAGCAGGGCACGGATGATCAGGATCCAGAACAGCATGACACCGGCCTTTTTCACCACCGTCACCAGGCTGACCAGCACTATGGTGATCCAGTCCGCATACAGCAGGTTCATGGCCTTGAACAGCAGCAGCTTGATCATGGCCACCAGCAGAGCCAGCACCAGGGCGGCGAAGTCGATGCCGAAAAAGCCGGGAATGAAACGGCGCATCGGGGTCAGCAGAGGATTGGTGGCCTTGACCACGAACTGACTGAACGGATTGTAAAAATCGGCCCGGGCCAACTGCAGCCAGATGCGCAACAGCACCACCATCAGGTAGAGATCGAAAACCGTATTAATCAGGTAGTAAGCAGTATTCATCATGTTTCCTTAGAGCTGCGTTTCCAGTTCCCGGGCCCGGGCTACGGCGGCGGCCATGGCCTGGCTGACCAGGGGGGCCAGCCCCTGCTCCTGAAAACAGCGAATGGCTTCGGCGGTGGTGCCTCCCTTGGACGTGACCTGGGCACGGAGCTCGGCCAGGGAGAGCTGCGGGTTGGCGGCCACCATCTGGGCGGCACCCAGGGCGGTCTGTTGCACCAGCAGGCGGGCCTCTGCGGCGGAGAATCCCCGCTTCTGCGCTTCCTCGGCCATGGCTTCCATAAACAGGAAGAAATAGGCGGGGGCGCTGCCGGCGGCGGCGATCACCTGATTGATGCCGTCTTCCGCCCCTACCCACAGGGTTTTGCCCACTGCCTGCATCATCTGCTCGCAATAGTCCCGATCCGCCTGCCCGATATGCGGCTTGGCGTAAAGGCCGGTCATGCCCAGCCCCAGCAGCGAGGGGGTATTGGGCATGGTGCGGATCAGCCGGTCGTGGCCACCGGTCATCTGTTCGAGGCGGTCGAGGCTGATACCGGCGGCAATGGAAATCAGCAATTTGCCCTGCAGTCCGCCGGTGGTCTGCACCAGTTTCGCCAGCATGGCCGCCATCATCTGCGGTTTGACCGCCAGCACCAGCACCTCGGCCCGGGCGGCGGCGTCGGCGTTATCCTGGGTGGTGGCGATGCCGAATTCGGCCGCCAGGCCGTCCAGCTTGGGGAAGGAAGGGTTGGCGGCAATGATAAGGTCGGCCGGATAGCCGGCCTGGATCAGTCCGGAGATCAGGCTGCGAGACATATTGCCCGCGCCGATAAAGGCGAGTTTTCTGTGTTCCATCAATGAGCACTCAAGGGTTGCGGGAGCCAAAAATAGCCGTGCCAACCCTTACCAGGGTACTGCCACAGGCCACTGCGAGTTCTAAATCGTTACTCATCCCCATCGACAGGGTGTCTATCCCGGGGTATTTTTCTGCCATTCTATCAAAGAGTTGCTTCAACTCTAGTAATTGTGCACGCAAGGCTTCGCCGTCGTCGGTGGCCTCGGGGATGGCCATCAGCCCGCGCAGGCGGATACCCGGCAGCCGGGCTACCTCCTCCGCCAGTGCCGGCACCTCGGCCAGCGCCAGCCCCGACTTGCTGGCTTCGCCGCTGATGTTGACCTGCAGGCAGACATTGAGGGGCGGCAATCCGGCCGGCCGCTGGGCGCTGAGCCGCTGGGCCGTCTTGAGCCGGTCCAGGGTCTGGACCCAGTCGAAATGCTCGGCCACCAGGCGGCTCTTGTTGGATTGCAGCGGGCCGATAAGATGCCAGACGATATCCGGATACTTATCCTTCAACGCCTGGATTTTTTCAATCGCTTCCTGCACATAGTTTTCGCCGAACTGGCGCTGGCCGGCGGCGTAGGCGGCTTCCACCGCGGGGGCGGGCTTGGTTTTGCTCACCGCCAGCAGACCCACTTCGTCCGGGTGGCGGCCGCATTCACTGGCGGCCTTGGCGATTCTGTCCTGAACTTGTTGCAGGTGGTGTGCGATAGTATTCATATAATAGAGAACCAAAAACGACAGGGAATTTTTATGGATATTACGGAACTATTGGCGTTTAGTGTAAAGCATAATGCATCCGATCTGCACCTGTCGGCGGGGGTGCCGCCCCTGATCCGGGTCGACGGGGAGGTACGCAAGATCAATTTGCCGGTGCTGGATCACAGGGACGTGCACCGCCTGGTGTACGACATCATGAACGATCGCCAGCGCAAGGAGCTGGAAGAAAACTTCGAGGTCGACTTTTCCTTCGAACTGCCCGGGCTGGCGCGCTTCCGGGTCAATGCCTTTCACCAGGCCCGCGGCGCCGCGGCGGCCTTCCGGGTGATCCCGAGCGAGGTGTGGGGGCTGGATCAACTGGGGGCACCGGAGATCTTCCGCCGTATTTCCGAATATCCGCGCGGCCTGGTGCTGGTCACCGGCCCGACCGGTTCGGGCAAGTCCACCACCCTGGCGGCGATGATCGACCACATCAACGACAGCTTCAACAAGCATATCCTCACCATCGAGGATCCCATCGAATTCGTGCATGGCAACAAGAAGTGCCTGGTCAACCAGCGGGAAGTGCACCGGGATACCCATTCCTTCAGCAACGCCCTGCGCTCGGCGCTGCGGGAAGATCCGGACATCATACTGGTGGGCGAGCTGCGCGACCTGGAAACCATCCGCCTGGCGCTGACCGCGGCGGAAACCGGCCACCTGGTGTTCGGTACCCTGCACACCTCCTCGGCGGCCAAGACCATAGACCGTATCATCGACGTCTTTCCCGGCGCGGAAAAAGACATGGTACGCTCCATGCTTTCCGAATCCCTGCGCGCGGTCATTTCCCAGACCCTGCTCAAGCGCATCAACGGGGGGCGTATCGCCGCGCACGAGATCATGCTGGGCACCCCCGCCATCCGCAACCTGATCCGCGAAGACAAGGTGGCGCAGATGTATTCGGTGATCCAGACCGGCATGGCCCACGGCATGCAAACCATGGATCAAAGCCTGAAAATGCTGGTCACCAGCGGCATGGTGGCCCCGGTGGATGCCCGCACCAAGGCAGTCGATCCGCAGAGTATCTGAATGTAAACGCCACGGGCGTCGGAGGTTGTGATGGAGTTGACCCCTTTCCTGAGTGCCATGCTGGAGCAGAAAGCATCGGACCTGTATATCTCCGTCGGCATTCCGCCGACGGTCAAAACCCAGGGCAAATTCCTGCCGGTAGGCTCGGAGCCGCTGTCGGAAGCCGAGGCCCTGGCCATGGTGGAGTCCTGCATGAACGCGGAGTGGCGCGAGCGCTTTCATCTGCACAAGGAAGCCAATTTCGCCATCAGCCGGGAGGATCTCGGTCGCTTCCGGGTCAGTGCCTTCTGGCAGCAGGAAAAGGCGGGCATGGTGATCCGGCGCATCGAAAGCCATATTCCCACCTTCGAAGAGCTGTACCTGCCCGAGACCCTGCGCGACATCGCCATGACCAAGCGCGGCCTGGTGCTGTTCGTGGGCGGCACCGGCACTGGTAAGTCCACCACCCAGGCGGCGATGATCGGCCACCGCAACCGTCATGCCGGCGGCCATATCCTCACCATCGAGGACCCGGTGGAGTATATTCATGAACACGGTCAGTCGATCATCACCCAGCGGGAGGTGGGCATCGACACCGAGTCCTTCGACGCCGCCCTGAAAAGCTCGCTGCGCCAGGCGCCGGACGTGATCCTCATCGGCGAAATCCGCTCGGAAGAGACCATGGGCTTTGCCCTGTCCTTCGCCGAGACCGGCCACCTGTGCATGGCGACCCTGCACGCCAACAACGCCAACCAGGCGCTGGACCGCATCATGCACCTGGTGCCCCAGGAAAAGCACCGCCAGCTGCAGTTCGACCTGTCGTTCAACCTCAAGGCCATCGTCGCCCAGCAACTGATCCCCACCCGCGACGGCCGGCATCGCCGGGGCGCCTTCGAGATCCTGCTCAATACCCCGCTGGTGGCGGATGTGATCCGCAAGGGTGACATGCACAAGCTCAAGGAGATCATGGCCAAATCCCGGGAGCAGGGCATGCAGACCTTCGATCAGGCGTTGTTTGACCTCTACACCCAGCAGCATATAGGCTACAGCGAAGCCCTGGCCTACGCCGACTCGCCCAACGATCTGCGGCTGATGATCAAGCTGCACGGGGGCGGAGGGCTGGACTCCAGCCTGCTCGATAATGTGACGATAGAATCTTAGAGGACACGCAATGCTGATCGTGGTTTCCCCCGCCAAGACCCTGGACTATGACACGCCGCCAGTGATCGCCGATTACAGCCTGCCGGCGTTGCTGGATCATGCTGCCGAACTCATCACGCGGGCCCGCCGGCTGACCCCGGCCGAGATCGGCAAGCTGATGAGCATCAGCGACAAGCTGGCCGGGCTTAACGCGGCCCGCTTCGCCGACTGGCAGCCGGATTTCAGCCCTGCCAACGCCAAGCAGGCGATACTGGCGTTCAAGGGGGACGTCTACACCGGGCTGGACGCGGAAACCCTGGGCAAGGACGATTTCGCCTTTGCCCAGTACCACCTGCGCATGCTTTCGGGCCTGTACGGGGTGCTGCGGCCGCTGGATCTGATGCAGCCCTACCGGCTGGAGATGGGCACCCGGCTCGACAACGAGCGCGGTGCGGATCTGTACCAGTTCTGGGGCGACATCATCACCGACGCGCTCAACCGGGCGCTGGCGGAGCAGGGCGACAACGTGCTGATCAACCTGGCTTCCAACGAGTACTTCAAGGCGGTGAAGCCGAAGCGGCTCGACGGCCAGATCGTGACCCCGGTGTTCAAGGACTGCAAAAACGGCCAGTACAAGATCATCAGCTTTTATGCCAAGAAGGCCAGGGGCATGATGGCGCGCTACATCATTGAGCACCGGCTGAGCGAAGTCAGCCAGCTCACCGCCTTCGACAGCGCCGGCTACTATTTTGTCGAGGCTGAGTCCACCGCCACCGAACTGGTGTTCAAGCGGGAAGCTCAGGAAAAATAAAAAAACGGCCGGAACTTTTTGTTCCGGCCGTTTTCCTACAGCATGTGTCTACTGAATTTTCTCAATTCTCTTCTTCTTCATTTTGACCGGCCCGAGGGCCGGTTTTCTTTTAGCGCCGCCAGTACGGCTGGGTCTGGTCGGATTGCCGCCGCCCTGAACCCTGGCGGCGATCCGCCTTGTCGGGCTCCCAGCGGATCAGATCCCGCCGATCGGCGATCTTGCGTCTTTGCTCCCGGCGCCGTTCCGGGCCGGTATAGTCATTGGCCATCATGGTTACTCCGCGCTTTTTGTTTGAGCATAGTTCAAACCGGGGCCGGAGCAACAGTGAGTGGTTACTCTTCCGGCTTGCGATTGGCCGGGGCCTTCTCCCTGGCCCACTTCGGCTTACCCTTGGCCTTCTGCTCGCGCAGGCGCACCTTCTTCTTGGGCTGGGCCGCTTTCCTGCCCTTGTCCTCGTCGTCTTTCTTCTTGCGCGAGTTCACACTGGCTTCCTTATGCCTGGGGCGCAACTCGTCGATGACCCGGCGCTTGAGCTTCTGCTCGGTGTAGTGTTCCACCCGGACCACCAGCGGCATGTCGTGGGCCTCCACCAGGCTGATGGCGGTGCCCTTGCGGCCGGCGCGGCCGGTGCGGCCGATACGGTGCACATAGACGTCGGCGGTGCGCGGCATGTCGTAGTTGATCACATGGCTGACTTCGGGCAGATCGATGCCCCGGGCGGCGACATCGGTGGCCACCAGGATATTGACCTTGCCGTTACGGAAGCGGCGCAGCGCCTCGAAGCGTTTTTCCTGATCCATTTCGCCGCGCAGCCAGGCGTTGTCCAGTCCTTCCTGCTGTAGCCGGCTGGCCAGTTCCATCAGCCGCTCGCGAGTCTTGACGAAGATGATGCTGCGGCTCACTTCTTCCTGGCGCAGCAGGTGGGTGAGCAGGGCAAACTTGTGCTCGGGATCGTCGGCCAGGTGCAGCCACTGGTTGATCTTCTTGCGCTCGCTGCGCGGCGGTTCGGCGCTGAGCTCTACCGGATCCTTGAGGATGTCGGCGGCGAACTTCATCAGGCCGCGGCCTTCCAGGGTGGCGGAGAACAGCATGGTCTGCCGGCGCCAGCGGGCCTCGGCGGCGATGCGGTCCACATCCCCGATAAAGCCCATGTCCAGCATGCGGTCCGCTTCGTCGAGGATCAGCATTTCGATGTCCCGGCTGTCGAAGGATTCTTCTTCGATATACTGCAGCAGCCGGCCCGGGGTAGCCACCACGATATCGGTGGTCTTGGTGAGCGCGGGCAGGTGCTTGTCGGCGTGGATGCCGCCGGTGATCACTTCCACCCGCAGCCCGGTTTCCTTCAGCAGCGCCTTGGCGTCATCGGCGATCTGCTTGGCCAGCTCGCGGGTGGGGGTGAGGATCAGGATGCGCGCCGGCCCGGCCTGGCGGCGGGGGAAGTCCAGCAGGTGCTGACAGACCGGCAGCAGGAAGGCGGCGGTTTTACCGGTGCCGGTGGGCGCCGACGCCATGATGTCCCGGCCGCTCATGGCTTCGGGAATGACCTGGCTCTGAATGGTGGTGGGTCTGGCATAGCCCATGCGTGCCAGGGCGCGTACCAGAATGGGATCCAGTTCCAGTTGCTCGAAGGTCATACTGCTCATGATCGATCTCGTCAGCCTAAAAGGCGGGTATTATAGGCGAACTCGGATAAAAAAACCTGACAGGAATAGTGAAACATCATGGCCGGGCGCGGTTTTACCTTTAAGCAATTTCATATCAACCATGACAGGTGCGCCATGAAGGTGGGCACCGACGGTATCCTGCTCGGGGCCTGGACGCCGCTGGGGCGGGCGCGCCGCATTCTGGACGTGGGCACCGGCTCGGGGCTGGTGGCACTGATGCTGGCCCAGCGCAGCGAGCCCGGGGTGCGGATCACCGGGCTGGAGCTGGATGCCGCCGCCGCCGGCCAGGCGCGGGACAACGTGGCGGACTCGCCCTGGTCCGGTCGGGTCGAGATTGTGGAAGGGGCCCTGCAGCGGTACCAGGCCGCGGCCTTCGATCTCGTCGTTTCCAACCCGCCTTATTTTGCCCATGGTCAGCCGTTCGACAGCCGGGCCCGGGCGGATGCCCGCCACACCGGCAGCCTGAGCCTGGCGGAGCTGTTCGGCCATGGGAAACGTTTGCTCGCCGAGGATGGCAGATTATGTGTGATTTTACCCTGGCAGTCGCTGGATGAGGCTATTAATCAGGCCGGTTTTAATGATTTACATCTGACCGAAAAACAGGCGGTGATCACCAGAGAGGGGAGAAGCCCGGGTCGGTTTTTATTGCAATTTTCCAGCATTAAAAACTGCACTTATGTGGGTGAAATTGTTATTAATACTGAAAAAAATGATCATGGCGACATATATAAGCAGATGGTGGCCGATTTTTATTTGAAGATGTAAATTTTGCCTTGAAGATAATTTTCACATCATTATGCTACTGGCAAGCTCGGGGTGTGCCAGTTTTTAGTATTTTACAACTCGCTGCTGGCAGCATGCCGTATCGTTATTATCATTAGTTTCCAAACGAAGCTATCTTTGCGCGGGCAACCGCAATGAGGTTTGTTGTGAACAGGTCGTTATCCACTTTTGATGTGATGGGCTTGGGTTTTATGACCTTCGCCTTCTTTTTGGGGGCCGGGAACATCATCTTCCCGCCGCTGGCCGGCTTTCTGGCCGGAGAAAACCTGAACAGTGCCATGTTCGGCTTTCTGCTGACCGCCGTGGGCCTGCCGCTGGCAGGGTTGGTCGCCGCCGCCCTGGCCGGCGGCGGCCTGCCCACCATGGGCCGTTATCTGCCCCCCGTGGTGGTGACCGTGATGGGCTGTGCCATCTTCATCATCATAGGCCCGGCCTTCGCCGCTCCCCGTACCGGCCTGGTGGCCTTCGAGATGGGCGTGAAACCCTTCCTGGACAATCCGGGGCAGGCGGCTCTCACCCTGTACACCATCGTCTTTTTCGGGGTAGCGCTGCTGCTCTCCCTCAGCCAGGGCCGGTTGCTGGAAGCGGTGGGCAAGTTGCTGACCCCGATACTGCTGTTGCTGCTGATCATCCTGGCCGTCGCCGTCTTCGTCAATCCTCAGGGGACCCAGCCCGAGGTGGCCGAAGCTTACCTGCACCAGCCGTTCGTGAAGGGTTTTATCGAAGGCTACAACACCATGGATACCTTCGCGTCTCTGCTGTTCGCCATCCTGATCCTGGACGTGCTGCGCAAGAAAGGCGTGATCGAGCCCCGCGCCCAGTCCCGCTACCTGATGATGGCGGCGCTGATTGCCGCCGCCGGCCTGGGTTTTGTTTACACTTCCCTGTTCATTCTGGGCGGTACCAGCCTGGGCGTGGTGGAGTCCGCCAGCAACGGCGGCGAGATCATCAGTGCCTATGTCTTGGCCCTGTTCGGCACCCCCGGCCTGTGGATCCTGGCGGGCATCGTCACCCTGGCCTGCCTGACCACCGCCGTGGGTCTGGTGTCTTCCTGCGCCGACTATTTCCACAACCTGACCGGCAAGGGCAGTTATCGCCGCTGGGTGGTGATGATCGCGCTGGCTTGCATGCTGGTCGCCAACGTCGGCCTGAGCACCCTGATTGCCGTGTCTATTCCCATTCTGGTGGCGCTGTATCCGGTGGCTATTGCCCTGGTGCTGGCCACCTACCTGCGGCCGCTGATGAAGTCGCCGGTGTTCGCCTTCCGCCTGATCATCGCCGTATCCCTGGCGTTTGGTCTGCTCGACGGCATGCAGGCAGCGGGCCTGAACATGGTCCTGTTCGACTTCCTGCCGCTGTTCGGCGTCGGCATGGCCTGGGTGCTGCCGACCGCTGTCGCCGCGGTGATCGGCCTGGTGGCGGGCAAGGCCCGGGAAGAAGCCCTGGCCTGAGTCGCCAGACGCGGATCTTGTCCCCAGGGGGCGGCCATCGGGCCGCCCCTTTGCTTTTTGTGGTGCAGGATCTTGGCTGCCAAATTAATTGAATGGGTCAGGGTTGATCTACATCAATCATTTAAAAACAGAAATGATAATAATTATCATTGTTTTGTTTGAGCTTGATATTCAACCCACCATTCGAGGACACCATGATGAAACCCCTTCCGCTATCATTATTCTCCGCCCTGCCTTTGCTGCTGGCGGCCCATGTGCAGGCCGATGCGCGGCCGGATCATTACGGGGGGGAACCGGCCGAGACCCTGACGCAGGCGGTGGCCAACTTCTCAGAATACAACACCAGGCTGGCCGAACTGCTGGTGGGTGAACTGACGCCGGCCGCCCTGAACGAGGTGCATCAGCTCACCTACACCCTGGAAAACGCCCTGGCCAAAATAAATGAGGAAACCGCGACCCTGGCACAGACCCTGGAAGAAGTGCATGTCGCCTCCGAGACCAATCAGCCCCAGGTGGTCAAGGACAGGGGCGAGGCCTATCTCAAGGTGTCCCGTACCCTTGTTCACTGAGTAATATATCCGGCGTTTTCTGTGGGCCGCCATAAGGCCGCCTTCTTTTGTGCCGGGCCTGTACACTTGATGGAAGGATACTCGGGGATGAGGCGATGGCGATGGAAGCGGGTCAGGATTTTCTGTTGTGGTGCCTGGGGCTCAACTACGGCATTCTGCTGCTCTGGTTTCTGGTGTTCCGTTTTGCCAGGGAGTGGATGCACCGGCTGCACGGGCGCTGGTTCCTCCTTGCCCCCGAGCAGTTCGATGCCCTCCACTACGCCGCCATGGCGGCGTACAAGATCGGCATATTGCTGTTCAACCTGGTGCCCTGGTTGGCGTTGAAAATGGTGTTCTAGGCCATTACAGCGCGGCAATTTCTTCCAGTATCTGGGCTACCCAGGCCTGGATGCGGGCGTCGGTGTCGTCGTACTGGTTGGCCTCGTCCAGCGACAGGCCGACAAAATAGCGGCCGTCGTCGGTGAGCGCCTTGGAGGCCTCGAACTCGTAGCCCTGGTTGGGCCAGTAGCCCACCAGGGTGGCGCCGCGGGCGGCCACCTTGTCGTGCAGCAGGCCGAGGGCGTCCTGGAACCATTCGCCGTAGCCCAGCTGATCGCCCATGCCGAACAGGGCCACCACCCGGCCTTCCAGCTCCAACTGGTCCACCTCGTCCCAGTGGGATTCCCAGTCTTCCTGCAGTTCGCCGAAATCCCAGGTGGAGATGCCGAAGATCAGTATGGGGTAGTCTTGGGCGCGCTTGAGCGGCACATCCTTGATATTATGCAGATCGACCAGCTCGGCGCCGAGCTGGTCGCGAATTTTCTCGGCGGCCATCTCGGTGTAGCAGGTGGTGGAGCCGTAAAAGAGACCGATATTCATGGGGTTCCGTCATCTCAACTGACAATGGCCCTATCATAACAGAAGCCCGCGCGCAGGGCAGATCCCGGAGTAACCATGAGCCATCCCCTGGTGGAACAATTCGTCGATGCCCTCTGGCTGGAGAAGGGGCTGTCCGACAACACCCTGGCCTCCTACCGCAGTGATCTGACCCACTTCGCCGCCTGGCTGGACGGCGAGGGTGGCAGCCTGCTGGCGGTGGACGGCCTCACCTTGCAGCAGTACCTGGCACACCGGCTGGATCTGGGCTTCAAGGCCAGCAGCACGGCGCGCATGCTGAGCGTGCTGCGCCGTTTCTTCCAGTACCTGCACCGGGAGCAGTTGCGCGCCGACGATCCCAGCGTGCTGATCGCCGGCCCCAAGCAGCCCAAGCGGCTGCCCAAGGATCTGAGCGAGCAACAGGTGTCCAATCTGCTGCAGGCGCCGGAGGTGGGCGACCCCCTGGAGCTGCGCGACAAGGCCATGCTGGAGCTGCTCTATGCCACCGGCTTGCGGGTGAGCGAGCTGGTAAGCCTGTCGATGGAGAGCGTCAGCCTGCGCCAGGGCCTGGTGCGGGTGACCGGCAAGGGTAACAAGGAGCGGCTGGTGCCCATGGGCGAGGAGGCGCTGTACTGGCTGACCACCTATTTCAAGGAGGCGCGGCCTGTGCTGCTGGGCGAGCAGCCGTCGGACGTGGTATTCCCCTCGCGCCGGGCCCGGCAGATGACCCGCCAGACCTTCTGGCACCGCATCAAGCATTATGCCCTGCGCGCCGGCATCACCATGGAGCTGTCGCCCCACACCCTGCGCCACGCCTTCGCCACCCACCTGCTCAACCACGGCGCCGACCTGCGGGTGGTGCAGCTGCTGCTGGGCCATTCGGACCTGTCCACCACCCAGATCTATACCCATGTGGCCACCCACCGGCTCAACGCCCTGCACGAACAGCATCATCCCAGGGGATAACCGCCTGCGGCGGAGCTGGAAGCCGTAAGCGATAAGCTGGAAGCCTGAAGGCGTGATTTATTGATGCAGCATTATGCCTGCAAATTTTGTTCGAGTGCGGACGCCGCCTAATCGTCAGCACAATTCGGGATCAACATTCCACTCCTCTTATAGCTTCAAGCTTATCGCTTCCGGCTCTGTCTGCGGTGGGTCGTTGCAAATTTCCCCCGGCGCGGTTAGTGTGGTCGGCTCGTTTAAAAAACAAGTCAGCCCATGTCCGCCCGTTCCCGATTGCCCATCCGCCGGCGTGAAGCCGCGCCCCATCAGTTGCCCGCCGACCTTTCTCCCCTGCTGCAGCGGCTCTATGCCAGCCGCGGCGTGGTGCTGCCCGAGCAGCTCAACCTGCAGGCCGGTGCCCTGCTCAAGCCCGGCTTCAAGGGCATGGCCGAGGCGGTGCGGCTGCTGGAGCTGGCCCTGGGGGATCAGCGCAGCATACTGATAGTGGGCGATTTCGACTGCGACGGCGCCACCAGCTCGGCGCTGATGGTGCACGGCCTGCGCGCCATGGGCGCACAGCGGGTCGGCTACCTGGTGCCCAACCGTTTCGACTACGGCTACGGCCTGAGTCCCCAAGTGGTGGAAGAGGCGGTGGCCCTGGGCGCCGAGCTGCTGATCACCGTGGACAACGGCATTTCCAGCATCCTGGGGGTGGCGGCGGCCAGGGCGGCAGGCATGCAGGTGATCGTTACCGATCACCACCTGCCCGGCGAGGAAACGCCCGAGGCGGACGCCATCGTCAACCCCAACCAACATGGCTGTGACTTTCCTTCCAAGAACCTGGCCGGGGTCGGGGTGGCCTTCTACCTGCTGCTGGCGCTACGTTCGGCGCTGAGCGAGCACGGTTGGTTCGAGAAGCAGGGGATCAGGGCGCCCAACATGGCGGATTACCTGGATCTGGTGGCGCTTGGCACGGTGGCGGACGTGGTGGCGTTGGACGGCAACAACCGGGTGCTGGTGCACCAGGGCCTGCAGCGGATGCGCGCCGGCCGGCTCCGGCCCGGCATCCAGGCGTTGATCGACATTTCCGGCCGCAACCAGGCGCGGATGGCGGCCTCGGATCTCGGTTTTGCCCTCGGCCCCCGGCTCAACGCCGTGGGCCGGCTCGACGACATGTCGATGGGGGTGGCCTGCCTGCTCAGCGACAGCCTGGACGAGGCGCGCCGGCTGGCGGCGCTGATGGATGAGCTCAACCGGGAACGCAAGGCCATCGAAGCCAGCATGCAGCAGGAGGCGCTGGCCAGCCTGGCCCGGGTGCGCATCGATGACGGCGAGCTGCCCGCCGGCCTGGTGCTGCATCAGGACGACTGGCACCAGGGAGTGGTGGGGCTGGTGGCCTCGCGCATCAAGGAACGCTACTTCCGCCCGGTGATCGCCTTCGCCGAGGCGGGGGAGGACGAGCTCAAGGGCTCGGGCCGCTCCATTCCCGGGGTACACCTACGGGATCTGCTGGAGGCCATCAACAGCCGCCACCCGGGCCTCATCACCAAGTTCGGCGGCCATGCCATGGCGGCGGGGCTGTCGTTGACCAAGGCGGCGCTGGCCCCGTTCAAGGCGGCGTTCGAGCAGGTGGTGGACGAATGGGTCAGCCCCGAGCTGCTGGCCGGGGAAATCCTGAGCGATGGCGAACTGGCAGTACAGGAGCTGACCCTGGAGCTGGCCGAGCAGTTGCGCTTCGCCGGCCCCTGGGGCCAGGCCTTTCCCGAGCCCCTGTTCGATGGCGAGTTCCGCATCATCCAGCAGCGGCTGGTGGGGGAGAAGCACCTCAAGCTGGTGCTGAGCCCGGATGAGGGGAAAACCATTTTCGACGCCATCGCCTTCAACGTGGATCTGGGTGTCTGGCCCAATGCCGCCATTCAGAAGGTGGAGCTGGCCTACAAGCTGGATGTCAACGAATGGAAGGGGCGGCGCCAGCTGCAACTGCTGGTGGAGCAGCTGGCTCCGTTGTAGGGCCGACGCCGTTATATAAGAAAGGGATTTTTATGGAGCTTTTTGGCCGATCTCTTCGGTCAGGACAACGTCCATCGTCTGTTTTTCCAGATCTCTCCCACGAAGGCGGAGATCCATGAAAGATTGCACTGGACTCCCGCCTTCGTGAGAGTGATCACAGCGATTCGACGCTTTATCAGCCAACACCCAGGCCAAAACAGGCGGACAAAGGGAACGGCTCCGCCGACCGTCACAGGGGGCGGGTGTCATCTCCCTCAGCGTGTCGGCGGAGTTGGTCCTTTGCCGGCCCATACCTGTAGAGCAAACGACTTTGTCATCAAGCTGAAAGGGCCCGCTCGGGCCCTTTTGCGTTATTCCGTAAACACCGGTGACGGTTACAGGGTAAAGGCGCTGACCAGGCCGTTCAGCTCGCCCGCTTGCTTGTGCAGATCCTTCGACTGCTGCAGGGACTGGGTCGCATCCTCGGCCAGCTCGTCGGCCACGTCCTTGATGGCGGTGGTGTTCTGGGTGATTTCCCCGGTCACCTGGCTCTGCTCTTCCGCCGCGGTGGCGATCTGGCTGGCCATGTCCGAAATCAGCCCCACGGCGGCGGTGATCTCCGCCAGCGCCTGGGCGGCGGCCTCGGCGTCTTCCACGCTCAGATCCGCCAGATGGCGGCTGGTGTCCATCAGCTTCACCGCTTCGCTGGTGGCCTGCTGCAGGGTGCTGATGGTGTCCTGGATTTCCTCGGTGGAGGCGTGGGTCCGCTGGGACAGTACCCGCACCTCGTCCGCCACCACCGCAAAGCCGCGACCCTGCTCGCCGGCCCGGGCCGCTTCGATGGCGGCATTCAGCGCCAACAGGTTGGTCTGCTCGGCAATGCCCTGGATGGTGGCCAGTACGCTGGAAATTTCCCTGGCGTGCTGATCCAGGCGCACTATCACCGAGGCCGCGTCGGCCATTTCCCGGGCCAGGGACTGGATGGAATCCCGGGTCTTGTGTACCAGTTGCTTGCCCTGCTCGGTGCTGGCCGAGGACTGCTGGGCGGCGGTGGCGGTGTGCTCGGCGTTATTGGCGATCTCCTGGGTGGCAGAGGCCATTTCGGTCACCGCCGTGGCCACCATGGCTACTTCCTGCTGCTGACGGCCCAGCTCGGTTACCGTCTGATTGACGCGCACCGAGGCCTGCTCGGCGTTGCTGCCCAGGTGTCCGGCCTGGCTGCGGATCTGGCGGATCAGCTCTGCCTGGCTGTCGACGAAGCGATTGAAGTTGGCGGCGAGCTGGCCCACTTCATCCTTGCTGTAGAGTTCGATACGCTGGGTGAGATCCCCCCGGCCGTCGGCTATCTGGGCCAGGGCACGGGAGACCCTGAGCAGGGGCGCCAGCAGCACCTGTACCAGCAGGCCGATCAGCACCACGGCGGCGACGATCACCAGGGCAGCCAGGCCCAGTTGTTGCCACAGCAGGGTGGTGAGTGGGGCTTCCAGCGCGGCCTTGTCGAGCACGAACAGCAATTGCCAGTCGCTGCCTGGCACCGTCTGGGCATGGACCAGCTTGTCTTCTCCATTCAGCACCACCGGATGCAGGGCGTTGCCCTGCTGCCAGCGAGCCAGGTTGGCGGCGGACAAAGCCTGATCCAGGCGGGTGGCGGTCTGCAGTACCCGGGCTTCATCCCGGTGGGCGATCAGGGTACCGTTTTTATCGAGCATCATGGCGTAGCCCCGGGCGGGCAGGCGGATGGCGTTGATGTCGTCGATCAGGCTGGTGATGGCCACATCACCGCCGATCACCCCGGCCAGGCGGCCGCTTTGCTGTACCGGCTGGGCCAGAGTCACCACCAGCACCTTATAGGCGGCATCCAGGTAGGGAGCGGTGACGATACTTCTGTTGTCCCTCTGGGCCTGTTGGTACCAAGGACGACTGCGAGGGTCGTAACCGGTGCGATCGATATGGGGATCGCTGTCGTGCATCACGCCTTCGGTCGTGCCGTAAAAGCCGAGCTGGAAATCACCGGCCTCTTGCACCAGTTGCAGGGGAGAGAGGGGGTTGTCTCCCAGCTGTTTGGCGGCGGCGCTCAGCATGGTCTGGCGGCTGCCCAGCCACTCGGCCACCTTGTCGGCTTCTTTCTGCGCCAGGCCGGACACCAGCTGTTCGCTGTCCTGATACAACTGGTGTTTCATGTCCCGAAAGCCGAGGCCGCTGAGGATCAGGGCGGTGATAACAATGGTAGCGATAAAACTTAACAGAATCTTGTGCTTTAATTTTAATTTGTTCACGTTTTTAATTCTGGTTGTGTGGTTGATTCATTATATCGACGGCTGTTTCAAAAAAATTAATTGAAACTAAATATCGAACGTCGCTCGAAATATGGCCACTCCCTGCTGCGTTCAGGCCCGGCTTTCGGTAGAATAAGCGCCCTGATTTTGGCGAGCCGCCAAACACACTCACTCAGTACAACAGAGAGTCTGTCGACCCATGTTTGAAGTAAACCCTGTGTACAACAAACTCAAGGAGCTGTCTGAACGGGCACAGCTTCTTAGGGGGTACCTTTGACTACGATGCCAAGAAAGAGCGTCTGGAAGAGGTAAACGCCGAGCTGGAACAGCCGGATGTATGGAACCAGCCCGAGCGAGCCCAGGCACTGGGTAAGGAAAGGGCTGCCCTGGAAGGGGTGGTGACCACCCTGGAAGAGCTGGATCAGGGCATCGAGGACATCGGTGGCCTGGTCGAGCTGGCGGTGGAAGAAGAAGACGAAGACACCTTCGAGGAGTCCAAGGCCGATCTGGACACGCTGGAGAAGAAACTGGCCGATCTGGAGTTTCGCCGCATGTTCGCCGGCGAGCACGACGGTTCCGACTGCTACCTGGACCTGCAGGCCGGCTCCGGCGGTACCGAAGCCCAGGACTGGTGCAACATGGTGTTGCGCATGTACCTGCGCTGGGGCGAAGCCCGCGGCTTCAAGAGCGAGATCATCGAACTGTCCGAAGGGGAAGTGGCCGGCATCAAGTCCGCCACCGTCAGGTTCAGCGGTGAATACGCCTTCGGCTGGCTGCGCACCGAATCCGGCGTGCACCGGCTGGTGCGCAAGTCGCCGTTCGACTCCGGCGGCCGTCGCCACACCTCCTTCTGCTCCGCCTTCGTGTATCCGGAAATCGACGACGACATCGAGATCGAGATCAACCCGGCGGACTTGCGGGTCGACACCTACCGCGCCTCCGGCGCCGGTGGCCAGCACGTCAACCGAACCGACTCGGCGGTGCGGATCACCCACGAGCCCACCGGCATAGTGGTGCAGTGCCAGAACGACCGCTCCCAGCACAAGAACCGGGATCAGGCGATGAAGCAGCTGAAGGCCAAGTTGTACGAGCTGGAGCTGCAGAAGCAGAACGCCGAGAAACAGGCGATGGAAGACAGCAAGTCCGACATCGGCTGGGGCAGCCAGATCCGTTCCTACGTGCTGGACGACGCCCGCATCAAGGACCTGCGCACCGGGGTCGAAACCCGCAACACCCAGTCGGTGCTGGACGGCGACCTGGACAAGTTTATCGAAGCCAGCCTCAAGTCTGGGCTGTAATTCCCCGGCCCTGGCGGGCAGAAGGGCTCAAAACAAGATTCAAACAAGGCTTAATCATGACAGAGCAGCTACAAGACGAGAACAAACTCATTGCCGAGCGTCGCGCCAAGCTCGAGCAGATCCGCAAGGACTGCCCGGCCAACGCGCACCCCAACGACTTCCGCCGCGAACACCTGGCCGGCGAACTGCAGGCCGAATTCGGCGAGCACGACAAGGACGCCCTCGAAGCCCTGGGCAAGGTGGTGTCCGTGGCCGGCCGCATCATGGCCAAGCGCGGTCCCTTCCTGGCATTGCAGGACATGTCCGGTCGTATTCAGGCCTACGCCACCAAGGAAGCCCAGCAGATCATCAAGGATCAGTACGGCGGCCTGGACATCGGCGACATCGTCGGTGTGACCGGCGTGCTGCACAAGTCCGGCAAGGGCGATCTCTACGTCAACATGGACCAGTTCAAGCTGCTCACCAAGGCGCTGCGCCCCCTGCCCGAGAAGTTCCACGGCCTGTCGGATCAGGAAACCCGCTACCGCCAGCGCTACCTGGATTTGATCACCAACGAAGAATCCCGCCGGACCTTCCAGATCCGTTCCCAGGTAATGGCCGCCATCCGCCAGTTTATGAACGGTCATGGCTTCATGGAAGTGGAAACACCCATGATGCAGGTGATCCCGGGTGGCGCCTCGGCCCGTCCCTTCATCACCCACCACAACGCCCTCGACATGGACATGTACCTGCGTATCGCCCCCGAGCTGTACCTGAAGCGGTTGGTGGTGGGCGGTTTCGAGAAGGTGTTCGAAATCAACCGCAACTTCCGCAACGAGGGCCTGTCGCCGCGGCACAACCCCGAGTTCACCATGATGGAGTTCTACTGGGCCTACGCCGACTACCGCGACCTGATGGACTTCACCGAGGAGATGCTGCGCACCGTGGCGACCCAGGTGCTGGGCACCGCCGAGGTGAAATACGGCGAGGAAGTGTTCGACTTCGGCAAGCCCTTCACGCGGCTGAGCATGAAGGACGCCATCCTCAAGTACAACCCCGAGGTGACCCTGGAGCAACTGGCCACCTTCGATGGCGCCTGCGAAGTGGCCAAGGATCTCAAGATCAAGGTCGAGAAGAGCTGGGGCCTGGGCCGGGTGATCACCGAGATCTTCGAAGAGACCGCCGAGCATCGCCTGATCCAGCCGACCTTCATCACCGAGTATCCGGAAGAAGTGTCGCCGCTGGCGCGCCGCAACGACAAGGATCCGAGCATTACCGACCGCTTCGAATTCTTTATCGGTGGCCGCGAAATCGCCAACGGCTTCTCGGAGCTGAACGACGCCGAAGACCAGGCCCAGCGCTTCCGCGATCAGGTTGATCAGAAAGACGCGGGCGACGACGAAGCCATGTTCTACGACGAGGACTACGTGACCTCGCTGGAGCACGGCCTGCCGCCGACCGCCGGCCAGGGCATCGGCATCGACCGCCTGGTGATGTTGCTGACCGACTCCCACACCATCCGCGACGTCATCCTGTTCCCGACCCTGCGCCCGCAGCGCTAAGCCCGGGCGTGCTCCAGGATAGTTCAAAGCCGGTCATCGACCGGCTTTTTTGTTTCTGGGATGGCTCAGCCACCCAGGCGGGTGGCGGTGTAGTTGGCGATGGCGGTGTCCTGGACCCCGGTGCCGCTCAGATCGCAGACGGTGATCTGGTCGGGCGCGGTGCGCAGGGGCAGCGCCTCGGCAATCACCTGGCCCAGCTCATGGACCTGTTTGGTAAAGGAGCCGGGGAAGTGGTGCAGCTCGCCGATGGTTTCCGACTGGCTGCGCCTGTCCACCACCAGCACGTCGGCATTGGCCAGTATCGCCGGCTCCAGCTCGTGCTTGTGGCCGTTGTCCGAGCCCATGGCGGTCACGTGGGTGCCGGGAAGCAGGTCGGCCCAATGCAGCACCGGGCTGGACGCCGGCGTGGTGGTCACCACGATGTCGGCCCGGGCGCAGGCGGAGGCCGCGCTCTGGTGCAGGGTCACCGGCAGGCCGTATTTATGCTCCATGGTGTTCTGGTAGGCGAGCATGCTGTCGGTGTTGCGGGCAAACACGTGCACTTCCCGGATCGGGCGCACCAGCCCCAGGGCCGCTACCTGCAGTTCGGCCTGCAGGCCGGCGCCGATCACCGCCACCGAGCCGCTGTCCGGCCGCGACAGATGTTTGGCGGCGATGGCGCCGGCCAGGGCGGTGCGGATGTCGGTGAGGTAACCTTCGTCGAACAGCACCGAGTCCACCACCCCGGTTTTGGCCGAAAACAGTATCATCAGGCCGTTGAGGCTGGGCAGGCCCAACTGGGGGTTGTCGAAAAAGCCGGAACTTATCTTGAGGGCGAACCGTTCCTGGCCGCGGATATGGGCGGTCTTGACGTCCACTTCGCCGTTGCTCTCGCCGATGTTCATGCTGAGTACCGGCGGCATGGTGACCTCGCCCCGGCCCAGGGCGGCGAAACCGGCTTCCACCGCCGCCAGGGCCTCGTCGGTCAGGCCGGTGACCTCGGTGATCTGCGCCTTATGATAAATCTTCATGTTTTGCTCCAAAGCGGAATGTCCCGATGGGGGGGCGGTCAGCGCGATGCCGCCGCCAGCGCCCGGGCCCGGTCGAAGGTGTCCAGCGCCACGTTGTGGCCGCTGACCACGAACACCACCTGCTTGCCGCGCACGTCCAGGCTGTGCTGCTCGATGGCGGCCACGCCCACCACGGCGGCACCTTCCACCAGCATCTTCTCGTGCTCGACGAAGTGCACCATGGCGCGGGCGATGGCGGCCTCATTGACCAGGTAGGCGCTGTCCATGTGCCGGCGCACCGCCTCGAAGCTGTAGCGGTTGTGCAGGCCGATGCCGCCGCCCAGGCTGTCAGCGAAGGATTCGTATTCGGTCACCTGCACCGGCTGGCCCGCCTCCAGGCTGGCCACCATGGCCGCGCCCCTGTCCATGGTGACGCCGACCAGCTCCACCCTGGGCTTGATGCCCTTGAGGGCGATACCGATGCCGCCCACCAGGCCGCCACCGGACAGGCCGGCGAAGACGGTGTCGACGGCCGGCAGATCCTCCAGGATCTCCAGGCCTATGGTGCCCTGGCCGGTGATGATGTCCGGGTGATCGAAGGGCGGCAGGTAGACCATGCCCTGCTCCTCGACCAGGCGCAGGGCTTCCACCTCGGCCTCATCCTGGGAATTGCCGATGATGCGCACCTCGGCGCCCAGGGCCTTGATGGCCTCGACCTTGTTGGCCGGCACCAGCCGGGACATGCAGATCACGGTGTGAATGCCGAGCCGCTTGCCGGCGTAGGCGATGGCGCGGCCATGGTTGCCGGTGGAGCAGGTGACCACGCCGGCCTGGCGCTGTTCCGGGCCGAGCCGGCTCATGGCGAAGGTGGCGCCGCGCAGCTTGAAGGCGCCGATGGGCTGGAGGGTTTCGAGCTTGAGCCAGGCTTCGCAGCCGAAGCGGCGCGACAGGGATTCGGAGCGGATCAGGGGCGTGCGCGCCACCTGGCCTTGCAGTGCCTGCCGGGCCTGATAGATCCGCGACAGGTCGGGGAGTGCGTCCGTTGCTGGCATCCTTTGCCTCTCTGGTGGTGATGACCGCAAAAGCCAGGTTCGACGGGCGAACCTGGCTGGGTGATATCTGCCGAAGCTGGAAGCTTCCGGCTTTCGTCTATTTACTTGGCGTTCCAGTCGCCGCTGCGGACCAGCTTGTCGGTGACCTTGTTCACCGCCTTGGCGGTGCGCTCGACGATGTCGTCCACCTCGCCCTTGGTGACCACCAGCGGCGGGGCAAAGCCCAGGATGTCGCCGTGGGGCATGGCGCGGGCGATCAGGCCCTGCTCCAGACAGGCGGCGGCGATCTGCGGGCCCACCTTGAGGTTGGGATCGAAGTGCTCGCGCTTGGCCTTGTTGCTGGAGAACTCCAGGGCGTGCAGCAGGCCCACGCCGCGGCTTTCGCCCACCAGCGGGTGCTCGGCAAAGGTTTGCTGCATGCGCTGCTGCAGGTAGGCGCCCACCTCACGGGCGTTGGCCACCAGCCCTTCGCGCTCGATGATGTCCAGGTTGCACAGGGCTGAAGCGGCACCCATGGGGTGGCCGGAATAGGTGTAGCCGTGGCCGATGGCGCCCCACTGATCGGTACCCTGCTCCAGCACCTGCCACACCTTCTCGCCCACGATCACGCCGGACAGCGGCTGGTAGGCGGAGGTCAGGCCCTTGGCGACGGTGATCAGGTCCGGCTTCATGTCATAGTAGAGGGAGCCGAAGTCGGCGCCCAGGCGACCGAAACCGCACACCACTTCGTCGGCGATCAGCAGGATGTCGTACTTGTCGAGCACCTTGCGGATCTCGGCCCAGTAGCCCTCGGGCGGCGGTACTATGCCACCGGTGCCCAGCACCGGCTCGCCGATCATGGCGGCGACGGTGTCCGGCCCTTCCGCCAGGATCATCTCTTCCAGCTTGGCGGCGCAGTACCTGGAGAACTCCAGCTCGCTCATGTTGTCATCGGGGCGGCGGTAGTAGACCGGCGCTATGGTGTGCTTGATGCGCTCCAGCGGCAGATCGAAGTGGGCGTGGAACAGCGGCAGGCCGGTCATGGAGCCGGAGGCGATGCTGGAGCCATGGTAGCCCCGATCCCGGGAGATCACCTTCTTCTTCTGAGGCAGGCCGCGGGCGTTGTTGTAGTACCACACCAGCTTGAGCTGGGTCTCGTTGGCGTCGCTGCCGGACAGGCCGTAGTACACCTTGCTCATGCCGGCGGGCGCCATCTTGATGATGCGGTCGGACAGCGCGATCAGCGCCTCGTTGGTGTGGCCCACATAGGTGTGGTAGTAGGCCAGCTTCTTGGCCTGCTCGTAGATGGCCTCGGCCATTTCGGTGCGGCCGTAGCCGATGTTCACGCAGTACAGGCCGGCGAAAGCATCGATCAGCTCCACGCCTTCGGAATCCTGGATGCGGATGCCCTGGGCGCCGGTGATGATGCGTCCGCTCACTTCACCCTGAGCGTACTGCTTCAGGTGGGTGGAGGCGTGGAACACGGTGTTGCGGTCGATGTCGAGCAGCTTTTTGGTATCTATGGTCATGGTGGTCGCTCCCTTGATAGCGTTCAATCCGGTATGGGTGTTCAGTTCTGGTCTCAGCTGCCGCTTAACGTTGGCATGGCGCCCAGGCAGTAGTACTTGATCTGGCTGTACTCATCGAAGCCGTGACGGCTGCCTTCGCGGCCCAGGCCCGACTGCTTGACCCCGCCGAAGGGGATGGGGTGGCCGGTCATCTTCACCGAGTTGACCGACACCATGCCGAACTCCAGGCCGCGCATCAGCTGCCAGATATGGCGGATGTCGTGGCCGTACACATAGGCGGCCAGGCCGTACTCGGTGTCGTTGGCCAGGGGGATCAGCGCGTCGATGCTGTCGTAGGGCAGCACCCCGGCCACCGGGCAGAAGTTCTCCTCGCGGAATACCTTCATCTGCGGGGTCACGTCGGCCAGCAGGGTCGGCATGAAGAAGTTGGCGCCCGGCGCCCGGCGTTGGTCGCCGGCAATCAGCCGGGCGCCCTTGGCGAGGGCGTCGTCGACGATGGCCTGGGCCTTGTCCACCGCCTGGCGGAAGATCAGCGGGCCCATGGTCACGCCCTCGTCGAAGCCGTTGCCCACCTGGATTTTGGCCATCCCGGCGGCGAAGGCGGCGAGGAAGTCTTCATACTTGGCGCGCGGCACGAAAATGCGGTTGGCGGCCAGGCAGTCCTGCCCGGCGGTCTGGAACTTGGCGTCCACCGCCGCCCTGGCGGCCGCGCTGATGTCCATGTCCGGCAGCACGATGAAGGGGGCGTTGCCGCCGAGCTCCATGGAGCACTTCTTGACGGTGGCCGCGGCCTGTTCCAGCAGCAGCTTGCCGACCCGGGTGGAGCCGGTGAAGGAGAGCGCCTTGACCTTGTCGGAGCGGCACAGCACGCCGCACAGCTCGGCGCCGTCGCCGGTGATCACATTGTAGACCCCGGCCGGGAAGCCGGCGCGCTCGGCAAGCTCCGCCAGCGCCAGGGCGGAGAAGGGGGTTTCATTGGCTGGCTTGACCAGCACGGTGCAGCCGATGGCCAGGGCCGCCGCCGCCTTGCGGGTGATCATGGCGCTGGGGAAGTTCCAGGGGGTGATCAGCGCCGCCACGCCGATGGGCTCGCGCAGGGTGGCCAGCTGGGCGTTGGGGATATGGCTGGGAATGGTCTCGCCGTAGGCGCGGCGGGCCTCCTCCGCGAACCAGCGGATAAAGGAGGCGCCGTAGTCGATTTCGCCGCGGGCATCACTCAGGCTCTTGCCCTGCTCCAGCACCATCAGCACTGCCAGGTCCTCCTTGTTGTCGAGGATGAGATCGTGCCAGCACATCAGGATGGCGGCGCGCTCGTCGGCCAGCCGCGCCCGCCAGGCCGGAAAGGCGCGCTCGGCGGCGTCGATGGCCTGGCTGACCTGCAGCGGTTGCAGTTGGGTGCAGTGACCGATGATGTCGTCGGTGGCCGGGTTGATCACCGCCAGATCGGCGTTGCCGCTGACCCATTTGCCGTTGACATAGGCCAGTTCGCGAACCAGCCGGGGATCCTTGAGATAGGGCATCATGGCTGCGGTGACCTTGCTGTCGGATACCTGCTTGAGGGTAAGGCTCATAAACACCACCAATTCGTTGTTTGGGTACAGGTTGTTGCCATGAGGTCATTCTAGGAGCGATGGCGGGGAGATACTTTTTGTTGCCCCGGCGTTGGCGGGGCGATTTTTCTTATAACCGAGGTTAAAAAATTGTTTTTTTCTGGAGGGGAGAGAAAGGTGGGGTATGACGGACTACTGCCCAAGCCCGGGCTGATTTAAACAGGCAACACCTATGTTAAAACAGGCGGACAAAGGGAACGGCTCCGCCGACCATGAAATGCCATGGATGGCATTTCGAGCCCACTTGGGGCGAGCTTGTCTCGCCGTGACGAGTTGCTTCAGCCTGACCGAACATCCAGTGAATGTTCGCAGCAGGCTGAAGCGGCGAGTGTCATCTACCGCGGCGTGTCGGCGGAGCTGGCCCTTTGGCCGGCTTACTGGGTTATAACAGTCAAGGTTGTCCACAAACTGGAGAGTTTTGGTCCCCAGCCCTACTCCTTGTATTCAGCCGCGAATTCCAGCCTGGGTTGCTGCTGCTTGATGGTCTTGGTGACGATATAGGTGAAGTAGCGCTCTATGCCGAGCCCGGAGGTGAGCCAGCTGTCGATCAGCCGCTGGTACTGGTCGATGCCGTCGCACATCACCTTGAGGATGTAGTCGACGCCGCCGCCGGTGGCGTAGCAGTCCACCACCTGGTCGCACTGCAGCATGGCCTGCTCGAAGCGCTGAAAGGCCTCGGCACTGTGCTGCTTGAGACTGACTTCCACCAGTACCGGCGAGCGCTTGAACAGCACGTCGGTATTGATACGGGCGCCGTAGCCCTGGATGATGCCGGCGTCCTCCAGCCGTTTGACCCGCTCCCAGCAGGGGCTGACCGACAGGTTGATGGCCTCGGCCAGGCCGGATTTGGTGATGCGGCCCTGCCGGTGCAGGATGTGCAGAATTTTGATGTCGTAGCGATCCAGACGCATGGGGCTTCCTGCTTGTTGTTGTGCAATCTTGATGGCTTGAGTATACAAAAGGCCGCCGGTGGCAACCCGC
The DNA here is from genome assembly GCF_003012775.1 of Zobellella endophytica. Lineage (GTDB taxonomy): Bacteria > Pseudomonadota > Gammaproteobacteria > Enterobacterales > Aeromonadaceae > Oceanimonas > Oceanimonas endophytica. Next base: position 61,011 of record NZ_PXYG01000009.1, read on the forward strand.
AGCCCTTTTTGCTCAAGCACTTACCTTAAATTATGTTCAGGCGTCGATCTCGATCGCCAGCACCGCGAAGGTGTCGCCGATGTCGATCAGCGCCGGGTGGCGGCGGCCGGCGACGATGCCGTCGCGTTGAGCCCGGTATTCCGCCGGCGCCTGGCCGGTGCGCTCCAGGGTATGGATGCGCGCCACCAGATCGCCTGTCCGGACCTCGTCGCCCAGGGCCACGCACAGCTCCAGCAGGCCCTGGTGCTCGCTCATCATGTAGCAGGAGCCGTCGGGCATGTCGAGCAGGCGCGGCGGGGTGTCGGGCAACTGGTAATCGCCCTCGGTGACACCGGCGAAGATCAGGAAGTTGTGCACGCCCCGGTCCGCCAGGGCGATGGTCTCGGGGCGGCTGGTGCCGCCGCCACCCAGCTCGGTGGTGACGAACACCTTTCCTTGGGATTCGACCGCCGTGTCGTAGAGGGAGGCGCTGTCCAGCTCGAACATCACCACCACGTCGGGCGCGCCGAACCGCCTGGCGCCCTCGATGCAGGCGGCTTCCTGAGCCGGGTCCGGCAACCGGTGGGCGGCGGAAAAGGGGATGAAATCCAGGGTCTTGCCGCCGGAATGGAGGTCCAGGGCGTAGTCGCACAGGGGCACCAGGTAGCGGTTGAAGTAGTCGGCGATGCGCTCCGTCATGCTTCCCGCGGGAGCGCCCGGAAAGCTGCGGTTCATGTTGCCCTTGTCGATGGGGGAGGTGCGGCTGCCGTTGCGCACCGCCGGATAGTTCATCGCCGGCACTATGATCACCCGGCCCTGCACCTGCCCGGGCTCCAGGCGGTTGGCCAGCTTGAACAGGGCGGTGATGCCCTCGTATTCGTCGCCGTGGTTGCCGCCGGTGAGCAGGACGGTGGGGCCTGCGCCGTTTTTCACCTGGGTGATCGGGATCATGATGCAGCCCCAGGCGGACCGATCGCTGGAATAGGGCAGCTTGAGGAATCCGTGCTGCTTGCCGTCCCGCCCGAAGTCGACGGTGGCGGTAATGGTGGTGGCCTGCATCTTCTGGTTACCTCTTCACGAACAGTTTGCGGGGATAGTTGCACAGGGTTTCCACCCCGGACTCGGTGATCACGATGCTCTCGGTGGTCTCGATGCCCCAGTCTTCCAGCCACAGCCCCGGCATGAAGTGGAAGGTCATGCCCGGCTCCAGAATGGTGCCGTCGGTGTTACGCAGGCTCATGGTGCGCTCGCCCCAGTCCGGCGGGTAGCTCAGGCCGATGGGGTATCCGCAGCGGGCGCCTTCCCGATCGAAACCGTATTCGGCCAGGGTGGCGTTGAGGGCGTCGGCGATGTCGGCGCAGCGGTTGCCGGGTCTGGCGGCGGCCAGGCCGGCCTCAAGGGCGGCGTTGAGCGCCTCTTCCCCGCGCAGGAAGTCGTCATTGGGCTGGCCCAGGAAGATGGTACGCGACAGCGGGCAGTGGTAGCGGCGGTGGCAGCCGGCGATTTCGAAGAAGGTGCCTTCGTTGTGGTTGAAGGGACGCTCGTCCCAGGTCAGGTGCGGGGCCGAGGCGTCTTCCCCCGAAGGCAGCATGGGCACGACGGCCGGGTAGTCGCCGAAATGGCCTTCGTGTCCTTCCATCGCCACCCGGTAGATCTCGGCCACCAGCCGGTTCTTGGGCAGACCTGGTTCGATCATGTCGAAGACTGCCTGGTGCATGTTTTCGACGATGCGAGCGGCGATGCGCATGTAGCGCAGTTCGGTCTCGGATTTCACCGCCCGGCACCAGTTGACCAGGCCAGTGGCGTCCACCAGCTGGGCGTCGGGCAGGTTTTCCTTCAGCGCCAGGTAGGCGGTGGGGCTGAAGTAGTAGTTGTCCATCTCGATGCCGATATTGCCGCGGGCCCAGTCCCGGGGCTTTAGCAATTGGTTGGCCAGGTATTCCATGGCGTGCAGCGGCGGATTCATCACGTAGTAGTCCGGGTACCAGGTGATGTTCTCTTCCTGCAGGTAGACGGTACGCCTGGCACCATTGTAGTCCATCTGGCGACCATACCAGATCGGCTCGCCGGCCGTGCCGACCACCGCGACCTGTGGGGTGTAGAAAGACCAGCCGTCGTAGCCGGTGAGCCAGGCGATATTGGACGGATCGTGCACGATCAGGGTCTGGATTTCATGCTGATCCATGGCGGCGCGAACCTTGGCCAGGCGTTGATGGTATTCTTCGATGGAGAAACTGGGTACATGGTGATGCATAAGCACTACCCCTGTATGTGGCAGTCGGGACCACCAACCTCTGCCGGCCCGGAGGGCGGACAGTCGGCTGGGTTGTGGTTTCGGTGCTGGGTTTGCGGCTGTGCCGGCGTTCATGGCTGCGGCACAGCCGCTAATCAGCGATTGGGTGTGTTCGGACCTTCCGTTCGCGGGAACAAAGACCGTCGTGGCCGGGGCCACCGTGGTGCCGCGGCCGGAGGAAGCAGGATGGTGTTCAGGCTGTGTTTATCCATGAGTGTTACCTCGTCAGGCCCTTGGCCCATAGCGCCTAAGTGATGCAATCGGTCCCTGCAATCATGACAATTGGTCGAAAGACTGGATGAAGACCGGTCATTGTCCTAGTATGTTGCTTTATTGGTCAGTACACATTAGTGCATTTGGGTGTGTCAATGAATTTATTGATCCATGACAATTGATCTGAAACCCTTGCTGAAGACAGGAATGCCCAAGTACCTGGCGATCGCCAAGGCACTGGAAGAGGCCATCGCCCGCGGCGATCTGTTGCCGGGCGCGCGTCTGCCCCCCCATCGGGTGCTGGCCGAGCAACTGCGGGTGAGCGTACAGACGGTAAGCAATGCCTATGCCCATGCGGAGAAGCAGGGGTTCGTGGCGGCCCGCGTCGGCAGTGGCACTTTCGTCAGCGATTATGGTGGCGGCAAGGAAACCGAGCTGATGCTGGCTGAAGAGAAGAACACCGAAGGGCGGGCCATCGACCTGTCCATCGCCCATCCGGTCTGCACCGATGAGCTGACCCGGTTGTTCGGCGAGGTGCTGGTGCGGGTCGGACAGGGTAACACCGAGTCGCTGATCCGGGCGGCCCGGCCGGTGCAGGGGCTGTGGCCACACATCGAGGCGGCGGCCCGGTGGCTGGAGAGCCAGAAACTGCCGGCAGAGCCGGAGCGGGTACTGCTGTGCAACGGTGTCTCCCACGGCCTGATGCTGGCGATGGGGGTACTGCTGCAGCCGGGCGACATCGTGGCCTGCGAGGAGCTGGTGGATCACGGCCTGATCGCCCGTTCGCGTATGCTGGGTGTGCGCCTGTGCGGTCTGCCCGTCGATCGGGAGGGCATTATTCCCGACGCCCTGGAAGATGCCTGCCGCAAGAAGAAAATCAAGGTACTGTGCTGTACCCCCAGCATGAGCAATCCGGCCAGTTGTCACATGAGCCAGGAACGGCGACTGGCCATTGCCGAGTTGGCTCGTCGTTATCACCTGATGGTGATCGAAGACGATGTGTACGGCGCCCTGGAGCCGGACCGGTTGCCGCCCCTGTCCAGCCTGCTGCCGGAGCAGGCGTTCTACGTGACCAGCCTGACCAAGACGGTGGCGCCCGGCCTGCGTTGCGGCTTTATGGTGGTACCGCGGCACCTGCTGCAACACTGTGTCGCCCGGCTGGCCGCCTCCAGCTGGATGGCGCCGCCGCTGGTGTTTGAAGTTGTCAGCCGGTGGATCCAGGACGGTACCCTGCGCCGGTTGATCGCCTTTCAGCAGCAGGAGTTCGCCGCCCGCCAGCGGCTGGCGCGGGAGCTGTTGACCGGATTCGAGTACGACAGCCACGAGCATGGCATGCACCTGTGGCTGCGCCTGCCCGAGGGCTGGGGGGCCGATGAACTGGTGGGATCGGCCCGGCAGGCCAATGTTCTGCTCACCGGTTACCAGCCCTTCGTGGTGGATCCGGAACGCCGGCTCGGCCGGGTACGCATCAGCCTGGGCTGCGAAAGCAGCCGCTACCGGGTCGGGCACGGCCTGCAGCTGTTGGCGGGCATGCTCAATACGCCACCGCCGCCCACCCATTTTCTGCTGTGAGGGGCCATTACAGAAGACGTCGCCACTTTGCCGCGCACGACTCGGTGTTCTTCGCCATCAGCAACGAGGTGCCCACTATCACCAAATCCACCGGCCTGATCACCGCCGTGGTGTTTATCCTGCCATCGGGGAGGGCGGTAACTCTCCCTTCCCATGGCGTTATCCTCTCCATCCTGGCGGCATGCCCTGGGGTCATTCAGCGCTCAACTTTTTGTGTAACTCTTCAATTCTTGTGATAACCCTCTCAGTTCGGTGTTCCCGGACGGCAACCGGGTTGCCGATCTGTTCTATGAATGTAAAATCCTGACGCTTGCTATATGGTTGGTTTACTTATCTATAAAAACAACCAATAGCAGATAAATTGTTCAGTATTTGCTGAGGAATACAAGATGAAAGGTTCTCTTTCCACCCGGATTTTCGCCGGCCTCTTTGCCGGTCTGCTCATCGGCAGCATGATCCAGTACCTGTTTTCTGGCGTCTCCTTCTTGAATGAAGGGGTGGTCGGCCTGGCCGAGGGGGTGGGTGGCATGTTCGTGTCGCTGATCAAGCTGATGGTGGTGCCCCTGGTCTACATCTCCATCGTCACCGGTATCTGCGAGTTGCGCGACATCGCCAGCTTCGGCCGGCTCGGCAGCAAGACCTTCGGGCTCTATATTGTCAATACCGTCCTGTCCATCGCCGCCGCCATCCTGGTGGGGGTGATCTTCCAGCCCGGACTGGGCGCCAGCCTGCCCCACGGCGCCTCCGGCGCGGTCGAGCTGACCACTACCGAAACCCCGGATATCGGCGCCATGCTGGTGGGCATAGTGCCCAGCAACCCGGTCCAGGCCTTCGCCTCCGGCGACATGCTGCAGATCATCTTCATGGCCATCCTCACCGGCCTGGCGCTGCAGGCCATGGGCACTTCGGCGGCCCCGGCGGCGCGCACCTTCCGGATCGCCAACGAGGTGATGATGAAGCTGGTGGGTCTGGTGATGACCCTGGCTCCCTACGGCGTGTTCGCGCTGATGATCAGCCTGGGCGCCACCCTGGAGGCCGACACCCTGATGTCGGTGGCCGGTTACGTGGCCCTGGTGGTGCTGGTGCTGGGGTTCTGGATCCTGGTGGCCTATCCGCTGGCGGTATGGCTGACCACCGGCATCCGGCCCGGCGTTTTCCGCAAGGCGACCCGGGAGCAGCTGCTGTTCTCCCTGTCCACCGCCAGCTCCAACGCCACCATTCCGGTGACCATGCGCACCCTGACCGAGAAGCTGGGCGTGTCCCGGGCCATCGCCGGTTTCGGGGTGCCGCTGGGCGCCACCATCAACATGTCCGGCTCCGCCATCTACATTACCCTGGCGGCCATCTTCGCCGCCAATATCTCCGGCACGCCCATCGCCACCGGCGATCTGCTGACGGTGGGGGTGACCGTGCTGCTGATGTCCATCGGGGTCGGCGGCGTGCCCGGCGGCGCCGTGGTGATGGCCGGGGTGCTGCTGCACCAGATGGGCCTGCCGGTGGAAGCCATGGCCATCATCATGGCGGTGGACCGCATCAACGACATGTTCTGTACCGCCTCCAACGTGGTGGGCGACACCGCGGTCAACACCATAGTGGCCAGGATGGAAGGCAACCCGGACAGCCTGGAAGAGGCCGCCGGGCTGACTCCGGCACCGGAAAAATAAAGGATAAAAAAAAAACCGCCGTTTGGCGGTTTTTTTTATCCCTGGCCGGCGGCCTGCTCCCGGGCGGAGAGGGGAATGGGAAAGACGCGGTCGTAGGCCAGGTTGTAGACGAAGGCGTACACCAGGTAGAAGCTGGCCATGGCGATGTCCATCACGAAGGCTTCCCACAGGCTGATCCCCAGGTACCAGGCGATCATCGGCATGAACAGCAGCAGCAGCCCGCCTTCGAACAGCAGGGCATGGCATACCCGGATCGGCGTGGTCTTGCGTACATCGCCGCGCAGCAGCACCATGGCATGGTCGAACAGCAGGTTGTAGGCGTAGTTCCAGAAGGTGGCGATCAGGGAGCCGACCACGGCCATCAGCCCCATGTCGAACAACTGGTGATCGAATAGCAGGCTGGCCAGGGGTGCGAAGATCAGCAGGCCGATGATTTCAAATCCCAGGGTATGGCGAATACGGTCTTTGGTGGTGCGCATGTTATGTCCTCTGCAAGCAAGCTCATGGCTCCCGATTCTATCTGCTAATATCGAGAGTAAAAGTTAGCTAGTATCGGATATACAGATAGATGAGTTTCTCACTCGAGCAATTGCAGGCCTTCGTCGCCACCGTGGAAACCGGCTCCTTCTCGGCGGCCGCCCGCCGCCTGGGCAAGGTGCAGTCGGTGGTGAGCACCGCCGTCGCCAACCTGGAGATCGATCTCGGCAACCCGCTGTTCGACCGGGACGGCCGTTATCCCCGGCTGACCCCGGCCGGTGAGCGATTATTGGCGGAGGCGAGGGTGATACTGGAACGCTGCGAGCATTTTCGCGGCCTGGCCAGGAGCCTGGGGGAAGGGGTGGAAAGCCGGCTGGTGCTGGCGGTGGACGAGCTCTATCCCTCCGAGCAGTTGGGCGGGCTGATGGACGAGTTCGCCCGCCAGTTTCCCAGCGTCGAGCTGGAGCTGCTGTTCCCGCTGATGGAGGACGTCAGCCGCATGGTGCTGGAAGAGCGGGTCGATCTCGGCATCATGTGGCGCCAGGAAATTCTGCCTTCGGCGCTCAACTTCCATGCCCTGGGCTGGGTACCGATGAAGATCGTCTGTGCTCCCGGCCATGTGCTGGCCGGGCAGCGGGTGGACTGGGAAGAACTCAAGCGCCATCGCCAGCTGATGGTGGCGACCCGTAACGACAGCGAGGAGAAGGTGCGGTTGCGGGTGGCGTCGGAGGTGTGGTGGGTGGAGAGCCACTGGGTCATCGTCGAGCTGGTGCAGCGCAACCTGGGCTGGGCCTATGTGCCCGAGCATATCGTGTCCCGGGCCCTGGGCGAAGGCCTGCTGGTGTCGCCCCGGCTGGCGTTCGACGACACCGACTGGCAGGTGGCGCTGGAGCTTATCTGGCACAAACAGCGGCCCCTGGGCAAGGCCGCGTCCTGGCTGAAGAACGCGGCCATCGGCGCCGCTCAGTCCACCAGATCGTAGGGCAGGGGATGCAGTTGCAGCCGGCTGTCCGGCTGATCTTTAAGCCGGAACACGGTGTCCGCGTCCAGATCCTTGTTGAGCACGGCGGTCAGCAGGCAGTCTTCCCCCTGTTGCCAGTGGCTCAGCACGGTGCCGGCCCGGCGCCAGTTGTCGCCCAGCTGCAGCTCCAGATCCTGGTTGACGGCAATCTTGTCCGTCGCCTTGCCGACCAGCACGAACATCGCCTTCTTGTTGGCGCCCCGGTACTTGGCCCGGGCCACGATTTCCTGGCCCATGTAGCAGCCCTTGGTGAAGCTGATGCCGCCGAGCGCCTGCAGGTTGAGCATCTGCGGGATGTATTCGCCCTGGTGCTCGGCGCTCATGTCCGGCAGCCCGGCCTGGATCATCAGCCCCAGCCATTCCTGCTCGCTGCCCCTCGGCAGCTCGGGCAGCTCGGCTTCCACCGGCAGCACCAACAGCGCATGCTCGGCCGCCACCGGAATGACGATGCCGCCCTGCCACAGGTTGCCATCGCCCACGTGGTGGTTGAGCCAGTGCGACAGGCCTTCGCCGGCCAGGCCGAATACCTGCCAGCGTTCGCTCACGTCTTCCACGTCGGTCTTGGCGAACACCGCGAATTTTTTCAGCTCGGGCAACTGGCGTGCCACCAGGGAACGATTGAGCAGCAGCAGCAGTTGTTCGCCCAGGTTGGCCAGCCAGAAGGGGGCCCACAGTTTGCCCTTGCTGTCGCAGTGGCCGCCCGGGGTGGCGTCGCCGGCTTCCAGCGCGGCGACATCGCAGGTGACCTGGCCCTGCAGGTATTTGACCCTGTCTTCGCCGCTCAGGCTCAGCACGGCACGATCGGTTAACGGATAAAGCACGGGAGTAGAGGCAATAGTCAACACGGGCAAATCCTTTGTTGTCTATGAATTGGTGAAGTGTGACCTTCATGGTAAAGATGGCCAACACATTTGTCAGTACTCATTCGACCTTATAACATGAGCTTTGTTTTATTTTTTGGAAGCCATCATGCTCAATACTTCTGATAAACCCCGCCTGATCTGGGCCTGCCGCCGCGGCATGCTCGAGCTCGACGTGATCCTGATGCCTTTTGTCGAGCACGAGTATGACGGCCTGGGCGAGGAGCACAGGGCCGTGTTCCGGCGGCTGCTGGAGTGTGACGACCCGGATCTGTTCGCCTGGTTTATGGGACACGACAGCTCGCAGGATGCAGCATTGCAGGCGATGGTGGAGTTCATCCTTGAACGTAACCAGGTTCGCAATCAGCGCTGAGCCTTCCCGCCTGCACCGCTGCTATTTGCTGGCGGTGGCCGCTTCCCTCTGGTTGCCGGCGATGCTGTGGCTGGATGCCGGCCGCCTGATCTGGTTTGCCCCCGGCTGGCTGCTGGTATCCGGATGGCTGTGGTGCCGCACGGATGACTATCGGCTGGAGGGCGAGTTCAACGACGGCATCCTCCGCCTCAACGGTCGCAGCGGAAGCCTGTCGCGGCACAGCCGGGCCGGGCCCGGCTTTCTGCTGCTGGTACTGGACGGCGACCCCTGGCCGCCGTTCTGGCTGTTCCAGGACGCGGTGCCGGAGAGCGTGTTCCGGCGCCTGTCTCAGCGGGTGCTGCTGGCCAGGTAGTTGGCCGGGGTCAGCACGGTCGGGGCGGGGTTGTCCAGCTGGTCCGGATAATCCAGGGTAAAGTGCAGGCCGCGGGATTCCTTGCGTTCCATGGCGGAAAGCACGATAAGCTCCGCCACCTGCACTAGGTTGCGCAGTTCCAGCAGGTTGTTGCTGACCCGGAAGTTGGCGTAGTACTCCTGGATTTCCTGCTTGAGCAAGTCGATGCGCCGCTTGGCCCGTTCCAGCCGCTTGTCGGAACGCACTATGCCCACGTAATCCCACATGAACAGCCGCAACTCGTGCCAGTTGTGGTGGATCACCACTTCCTCGTCCGAGTTGCTGACCTTGCTTTCGTCCCACAGCGGCAGCCGTGGCGGCTCGGGCACTTCCGCCAGTTGAGCCAGCATGTCTTCTCCGGCGGCGCGGGCGAACACGATGCATTCCAGCAGCGAGTTGGAGGCCATGCGGTTGGCGCCGTGCAGCCCGGTATAGGACACCTCGCCGATGGCGTAGAGGCCCTCGATGTCGGTGCGACCCTGCCGGTCCACCATGACGCCGCCGCAGGTATAGTGGGCGGCGGGCACCACCGGCATCGGCTCCCTGGTGATGTCGATGCCCACCTTGAGGCAGCGTTCGTGGATGGTGGGGAAGTGCTTGACGACAAAGTCCGCCGGCTGGTGGCTGATGTCCAGGTACATGCACTCGGCGCCCAGGCGCTTCATCTCGTGGTCGATGGCACGGGCCACGATGTCGCGCGGCGCCAGCTCGGCCCGCTGGTCATAGTCGGGCATGAAGCGGCTGCCGTCCGGGCGTTTCAACAGGGCACCTTCGCCGCGCAGGGCCTCGCTCAGCAGAAAGTTGTTGTCCGCCGGATGGAACAGGCTGGTGGGATGGAACTGGTTGAATTCCATGTTGGCCACCCGGCAGCCGGCGCGCCAGGCCATGGCGATGCCGTCGCCGGAGCTGACGTCCGGGTTGGAGGTGTACTGGTAGACCTTGGAAGCGCCGCCGGTGGCCATGGCGATAAATTTGGCACGCACCGTTTCCACCCGCTCCTTGTTGCGGTTCCATACATAGGCACCGAGCACCCGGTTACCGGGCAGACCCAGCTTGGCGGTGGTGATCAGATCCAGGGCGTTGACCCGCTCGAGGATGTGGATGTTGGGATGGCGTTGCACCTGCTCGGTGAGCGTCATCTGCACTGCCCGGCCGGTGGCGTCGGCGGCGTGGAAGATGCGCCGATGGCTGTGGCCACCTTCCCGGGTCAGGTGATAGGAGGGCTCGCCCTGGGACGACTCCTCGGTGTCGAAGGGAACGCCCTGGCCGATCAGCCATTGGATGGCCCCGGGGGCATTGCTGGCGGTAAATTCCACCACGTTTTCGTCGCACAGCCCGGCACCGGCGATCAGGGTGTCGGCTACATGGGATTCAATGCTGTCGGTTTCATCGAACACGGCGGCGATGCCGCCCTGGGCATAGAGCGTGGCACCTTCGGCAAGCGGACCTTTGCTGAGGACATGGACCCTGGCATGATCGGCCAGTTTCAGCGCCAGCGACAGGCCAGCGGCACCGCTGCCAATGATGAGCACGTCGCAGAGGTATTCAACAGGATCGTTCATAAAGTATCATTGGCCGGTATGGATAGTGGTTCTATGTTATCCCATGCCGAATGCCGGCGCAGCCGGAATCAGCTTTCTCAAATGAGTTCAGAACTTTTTTCCGCACCCGAAGTCTATTAAGGTGCGCTTATCACGGGCCGGTGGCAAAGCACTGGAATAATCGGAGGTTACGCGGCTCGCATGAGCGATCATTTAACGGACCAGCAGCTGGTCGAACGGGTTCAGCGTGGCGATAAGAATGCATACAACCTGCTGGTAAGAAAATATCAACATAAAGTGGCGAACCTGGTGTCCCGATACGTGTCCAACCCCGGCGATGTGCCGGATGTGACCCAGGAAGCTTTCATCAAGGCGTACCGGGCTCTGCCCGGATTCAGGGGAGAGAGTGCCTTCTTTACCTGGCTGTATCGTATCGCGGTGAATACGGCCAAGAATTACCTGGTGTCCCAGCGGCGGCGACCGCCGGGCTCCGACGTCGAAATTGACGATGCGGAATATTACGATGGCGGCGACGCGCTGAAAGAGCTGTCGTCGCCGGAAAACCTCATGTTGTCGGATGAGATCAAACGGGCGGTGTTCGAGACCATTGATTCCCTTCCGGAGGATCTAAAAACAGCAATTACCTTGCGCGAGCTGGAAGGGATGAGCTATGAAGAAATTGCCAGCGTGATGGACTGTCCGGTAGGGACGGTCCGCTCCCGGATCTTCCGGGCACGGGAAGCAATCGACAAGCGGGTCCAGCCGTTACTTCAGGGTTGAACGGGGAACAAGTGTTATGGCAAACAAAGAGCACATTTCAGCACTGGTGGACGGAGAAATTCAGGACAAGGTGCTGCTGGAGCAACTCGGCCGCGATCATGAGCTGTCCGATACCTTCGCTCGCTACCATCTTTACGGCGATGCCATGCGCAACGAATTGCCGGAGCATCTGCAACTGGATCTGAGTGACCGGATCGCCGCCGCCCTCGAGCAGGAGCCAGCTATTGTCGCACCGACGTCGGCGCCGGCCCGGCAGGTGCAACAGGCCGAGGTCGTTCGCCCGCGGTTCGGCCGGCTGGCCCCGGCACTGCGTCATGTGGGCCAGTTTGCGGTGGCCGCCTCGGTATCCGCCGCGGTGATCTTCGGGGTGCAGCAATACAGCCAGCAGCCCGATGCCGGGTCGCCGGTACTGAATACCGTCCCCCTGAGCGGCGGCGCCGCACCGGTCAGCCTCAATTACCAGGCCGAGAACAACGAGCGGATGAGTGAGCAGGCGCTGCTCGAACAGCAGCGCAAGATCAATGCGCTGTTGATGGATCACGAGCTGCAGCAAAGGCTGCGCCAGCATTAAGGGTAATCTGTCTTGAGCATGTCCGGACTGCGTGCGGTTGTACTGGTATTCACGTGGACCTTGTCCGCCGTTGTTTTCGCCGAGGCTGGCCCGGCCGAGGCGCTGCTGCAGCAGATGCAGCAGGCCTACCGCCAGCTCAATTTTGAACTGACCCTGGTGGAATCCCGCCAGGGCCAGCTTGAACCCAAGCGTCTGACCCGCGGCCACTTCGACGGCCTGGTCATGACCCATCTGACCCATCTCAACGGTCGGCCACGGGAATTTGTGCAGCGCGACGACGAGATCAGTTTCTTTGATGCCAGCCACGAAGGCTATACCCTCAAGCACTCCCGCCTGCCCGGGCTTTTTACCCGCCTGCAGCTGACCTCGCTGGAGCCGGTGCTGGACCATTACGATCTGGTGATCGCCGGGCGCAGCCGGGTGCTGGGGCGGGTGGCCCAGGTGGTGCGGCTGGTGCCCAGGTCCGACCATTACTACGGCTATGTGCTCTGGCTGGATCAGGAATCCGGCCTGTTGCTCAAGCTGGATACCCTGGACCAGGACGCTGGCCTGGTGGAGCAGACCATGGGAGTGGCCCTGCACATCAGCGAGGAGCCGTCCGTCTTTCTGCGGGAGCTTAAGGCGGCTACCTTGCCGCCGGCCATGTCCCTGGCCGAGGTCTACCCGGCGCCGCAGCAGCCGCTGCAATGGCAGGCGGAATGGCTGCCCGAAGGATTCGAGGTGCGCTCCCAGGACAAGCACAAGTTGCCGGTCACCGAACAACCGGTGGATTATCTGATGGCCTCCAACGGTCTGGTCGATATCTCCGTCTACGTGGCCGAGGCCGGTGCCGAGCCGCGCCAGCAGCTCATTCGCCAGGGGGCGACCCATCTGGTCAGCCTGGTCAATCCGTCGCGGGTGGAAGTTACGGTCGTGGGGGATATCCCGGCGGAAACCGCCCGGCGTATCGCCGAATCGGTCAAGCCCAAGGTCGACACCCCATGATCGAAGAAGTTGCCACCGTGATGGCGGTGACTCCCGAGGGGGTCGAGGTGGCCTGTTTCAGCAAATCCGCCTGCGGCCAGTGCCGGCAAAACAGCCAGTGCGGCACCGGCCTGGTGGCCAAGGCGCTGCCCGGCCGCAGCCACCGGTTTTTTATCGCCACCGAGTTGTCGCTCCGGGTGGGGGCGCAGGTGCGTATCGGCATTCCCGAACAAAGCCTGATCCGAAGTGCCGCCCTGATTTACCTGCTGCCGTTGCTGTGCCTGTTGCTCGCCGCCCTGCTGGCCAGCACCTTGCCAGGCGCCGGGGATGGCAGCACCGTGCTGGGCGCCTTGCTCGGCGCCGGACTGGGCTTCGGCCTCGCAGCCCGGCTGGCGCGACGCCGGGATCTGGGGCTGGCCGGCCCGGTGATCCTGGGCCCCCTGATTCCGGTCGCCAATATCGACTAAGGATTGGCCACGGTAGCGTGAATCCAGTAGAATCTCGCCTTTGACTCTCGCTATTCAGACTACGGACTCCTTATTGCATCATGAAGCATATTCGTAACTTTTCCGTCATCGCTCACATAGACCATGGCAAGTCGACCCTGTCCGATCGTTTGATCCAGGTGTGTGGTGGCCTGTCCGATCGGGAAATGCAGGAGCAGGTCCTCGATTCCATGGATCTGGAGCGGGAACGCGGCATTACCATCAAGGCACAGAGTGTGACCCTGAACTACCAGGCCAAAGACGGCAACCAGTACCAGCTGAATTTTATCGATACCCCGGGACACGTGGACTTTTCCTATGAAGTCTCCCGCTCCCTGGCGGCCTGTGAGGGCGCCCTGCTGGTGGTGGATGCGGGTCAGGGCGTTGAGGCACAGACTCTGGCCAACTGTTATACCGCCCTGGACATGGACCTGGAAGTGGTCCCTGTGCTGAACAAGATCGACCTGCCCCAGGCGGAACCGGAGCGGGTAGCCCAGGAAATCGAAGACATTGTCGGCATCGACGCCATCGACGCGGTGCGTTGCTCCGCCAAGACCGGCCTGGGGGTGGACGATGTACTGGAGACCATAGTCCAGAAGATCCCGTCTCCCGAGGGCAACCCCGAGGGGCCGCTGCAGGCGCTGATCATTGACTCCTGGTTCGACCCTTACCTGGGTGTGGTGTCGCTGGTGCGCATCAAGCACGGCAACCTGAAGAAGAACGACAAGATCAAGGTAATGAGCACTGGCCAGGTGTGGGGCGTGGATCGCATCGGCATCTTCACCCCCAAACAGAAGGACACCGACGGCCTCAATTGCGGCGAAGTGGGCTGGGTGGTGTGCGGCATCAAGGAGATCCACGGCGCGCCGGTGGGCGATACCCTGACCCACGCCAAGCACGGTGCCGACAGGGCCCTGCCGGGCTTCAAGAAGGTCAAGCCCCAGGTGTATGCGGGTCTGTTCCCCATCTCCAGCGACGATTACGAAGCCTTCCGCGACGCCCTCGACAAGTTGTCCCTCAACGACGCCTCCCTGTTCTACGAGCCGGAAACTTCCAATGCTCTGGGCTTTGGTTTCCGCTGCGGTTTCCTCGGCATGCTGCACATGGAGATCATCCAGGAGCGGCTGGAGCGGGAATACGATCTGGACCTGATCACCACGGCGCCGACCGTGGTATACGAAGTGATCAAGACCGACGGTGAAACCGTCTATGTCGACAGCCCGTCCCATCTGCCGGCGGTAAACAACATCGAGGAAATCCGCGAGCCCATCGCCGAGTGCAACATACTGGTGCCCCAGGAATACCTGGGCAACGTCATCACCCTGTGCATCGAGAAGCGCGGCGTGCAGACCAACATGGTCTACCACGGCAACCAGGTGGCGCTGAGTTACGACATTCCCATGGCGGAAGTGGTGCTCGATTTCTTCGACCGGCTCAAGTCCTGCAGCCGCGGTTATGCCTCGCTGGATTACGGCTTCAAGCGTTTCGAGGCCGCCGACATGGTGCGTCTCGACATCATGATCAACGGCGACCGGGTCGACGCCCTGGCCATCGTGACCCACAAGGACAACGCCCAGTACCGCGGCCGTCAGCTGGTGGAGAAGATGCGCGAGCTGATCCCGCGGCAGATGTTCGACATCGCCATCCAGGCGGCCATCGGCAACCACATCATCGCCCGCAGCACGGTCAAGGCCCTGCGCAAGGACGTGACCGCCAAGTGTTACGGCGGTGACGTCAGCCGCAAGAAGAAGTTGTTGGCCAAGCAGAAAGAAGGCAAGAAGCGGATGAAATCCCTGGGGCGGGTGGATATCCCCCAGGATGCCTTCCTGGCCATACTCCATGTCGGAAAGGATAAATAACCATGGCGAGTACCTTTGCCCTGATCCTGGTGCTGGTGACCCTGGTCACCGGTATCATCTGGGCCTGTGACAAATGGATCTGGGCCCCCCAACGGGCCCGCAAGCTTGCCGACGCCCAGCAGGCTTACGGCAACAAGGTAAACCCTTCCGCCCTGGCCAGGGCCTCGACGGCGCCGGGCTGGGTGGAGCAGGCCAAGTCCATCTTCCCGGTGATCGCCGCCGTGCTGGTGCTGCGTTCCTTCATCTACGAGCCGTTCCAGATCCCCTCGGGCTCCATGATGCCGACCCTGCTGGTGGGTGACTTCATCCTGGTGGAAAAATTTTCCTACGGGCTGAAGGAGCCGGTCAACAACACCACCATCATCCCCACCGGTGCGCCGGAGCGGGGCGACGTGGCGGTGTTCAAGTATCCGGAAAATCCGCGTATCGACTACATTAAACGCATAGTGGGGCTGCCCGGGGATCGTATTGTCTACCAGGACAAGCAGCTCTATGTCCAACCGGCCTGCGACGGAGGGGACTGCCCCGAGGCGGCGCCGGTGGCGCTCAAGTTTGAGCAAAGTGGGGAGTTTACCCAAATGGGGATCCCGCTCGAGCGTTACAGCGAGAGCCTGAGCGAACGTCCGCATGAGATACTGCGCAACCCCCTGTTGCCCGACCGGGTATCCATGTACTACCGCCAGCCGGGCACGGCGCGCAATGAGTGGGTGGTGCCGGAGGGGCATTATTTCGCCCTGGGCGATAACAGGGACAACAGCACCGACAGCCGCTTCTGGGGCTTCGTGCCCGAGCAGAATCTGGTGGGCAAGGCGGTCGCCATCTGGATAAGCTTTGAGTTTGAACGTAACGCCGACAGCTGGCTGCCTTCCTGGGTGCCGAGCGATGTGCGTTTCAGCCGTATAGGCGCCATTCATTGATGAAAAAACTGAATATTCTGCAGAAGAAACTGGGCCATACCTTCAACGACGAAACCCTGCTGGTACGGGCCCTGACCCACCGCAGCGCCGGCTCCCGCCATAACGAGCGACTGGAGTTTCTGGGGGATTCCATTCTCAGCATGGTGATCGCCGATGCGCTGTTTCACCGTTTTCCCAAGGTGAACGAAGGGGACATGTCGCGCATGCGTGCCACCCTGGTGCGGGAGAAGACCCTGGCCGAGCTGGCCCGGGAGTTCGAGCTGGGCGAGTACCTGATCCTGGGCCCGGGCGAGCTGAAAAGCGGCGGTTATCGGCGCGAGTCGATACTGGCGGACGCGGTAGAGGCACTGATCGGCGCCGTTTATCTGGATACGGACATCGAGCGGGTACGTGAGCTGCTGCTGTCCTGGTACGACGAGCGGCTCAACGATATCCAGCCGGGGGTGGAGCAGAAAGATCCCAAGACCCGGCTGCAGGAACTGCTGCAGGCCAAGCGCAAGCCCTTGCCCACCTATACGGTGGTGGAAGTGATCGGCGAAGCCCATAATCAGAAATTTACCGTGCATTGCCTGGTGGACGGCCTGCCCAAACCGGTGATTGGTATAGGTACCAGTCGCCGCAAGGCCGAGCAGTCCGCCGCCGAACATGCCCTGGATACCTTGCTATGACCGAACAACAACAGACCTACTGCGGCTTTGTCGCCATCGTGGGCCGTCCCAACGTGGGCAAATCCACCCTGCTGAACCAGCTGCTGGGGCAGAAGGTGAGCATTACCTCGCGCAAACCGCAGACCACCCGCCACCGCATCATGGGCATTCATACCGAGGGTGCTTACCAGACCATCTACGTGGATACCCCGGGACTGCACATCGAGGAAAAGCGGGCCATCAACCGGCTGATGAACCGGGCGGCCACCAGCTCGCTGGGCGACGTGGAGATGGCGGTGTTCGTGGTGGAAGGCACCAAATGGACCGCCGATGACGACATGGTGCTGAACAAGCTGCGCCATCTCCACTGTCCGGTGGTGTTGGCGATCAACAAGATTGACAACGTCCAGAGCAAGGACGAACTGCTGCCCCATATCCAGTGGCTGTCCCAGCAGATGAACTTTGCCGATATCGTGCCAATCTCCGCGGAAAAAGGCACCAATGTGGACACCATTGCCAGGCTGGCGACATCGCGGCTGAAGCCCTCGCTGCACTACTTCCCGGAGGACTACATCACCGACCGCTCCTCCCGCTTCATGGCGGCAGAGATCATCCGTGAAAAGCTGATGCGTTTCATGGGCGAGGAACTGCCCTATTCGGTGACGGTGGAGATCGAGCGTTACCAGGTCAACGACAAGGGCGTGGTGCACATCAACGGCCTGATCCTGGTGGAACGCAGCGGCCAGAAGAAGATGGTGATCGGTAACAAGGGCGAAAAGCTCAAGGTAATCGGCACCGAGGCGCGCATCGATCTGGAACGCCTGCTGGAGCAGAAGGTGTTCCTCGAACTGTGGGTCAAGGTCAAGTCCGGCTGGGCCGACGACGAGCGGGCCTTGCGCAGCCTGGGTTACGGCGACGACTGAGCATGGCGCATGCCGCCTTCGTCATCCACAGCCGGCCCTACCGGGAAACCAGCCAACTGGTGGAGGTGTTTACCCGGGAGCAGGGCCGGCAGAGCCTGGTTGCCAAGGGCAGTCGCCAGCCCCGCTCACCGCTCAAGGGGTTGCTGCAGCCCTTTGTGCCCCTGCGACTCGGTTTTGCCGGCAAGGGCGAGCTGAAAAATCTGCACAGCGCCGAAGCCTCGGCGCCGGCCATTGCCCTCGTCGGCCCGGCCCTGTACAGCGGGCTCTACCTCAACGAACTGATCTATTACTTGCTGGAAATCCAGACTCCCTTCGACGAGGTGTTTGATGCCTATCATAAAACGCTGAGAAAACTGGCAAACGGCGATGGCATTGAACCATGCCTGCGCCATTTCGAGTTTTATATGCTAAATGTACTGGGCTACGGCGTGGACTTTACCCAGGATGCGGAAACCGGCGAGGCGATCCGCCCCGGGGGCTGGTACGGCTACCGGCCGGAGTCCGGCTTTATCGCCCTGGCGCAGGCCGAACCCGGCGCCTATCCGGGGGATCACCTCCAGGCCCTGGCCGAGCTCGATCTGAGCCGGGCCGAGGTGCTGGTGTCCGCCAAACGCTTCAGCCGGCAGGCGCTGGGGCCCTATCTCGGCGGCCGGGCCTTGCGCAGCCGGACCCTGTTTATCAAAGGAAAGAGAGGAAGTCGCAGTGAGTGAATTGTATCTAGGGGTCAATATCGATCATATTGCCACCTTGCGTAATGCCAGGGGCACCAGTTATCCGGATCCGGTGCAGGCGGCGGCGGTGGCCGAACTGGCCGGTGCCGACGGCATCACCGTGCACCTGCGGGAAGACCGGCGCCATATCGTCGATCGGGACGTGGAGATCCTGGCTCAGACCATCCAAACCCGGATGAACCTGGAAATGGCGGTCACCGAGGAAATGCTCGATATCGCCTGCCGTATCAAGCCGACGTTCGTCTGTCTGGTGCCGGAAAAACGGGAAGAGGTCACCACCGAAGGCGGCCTGGATGTGGCCGGCCAGCTCGACAAGGTGAAAGACGCGGTGACCCGGCTGACCGAGGCGGGCATCAAGGTATCGCTGTTTATCGACGCGGACAAGACCCAGATCGACGCGGTGGTGGTCACCGGTGCCCCTTACATCGAGATCCACACCGGCCACTATGCCGACGCCCCCAGCGAGGCCGAGCAGCTGGCCGAACTGAAGCGCATCGCCGCCTCCGCTTCTCATGCCCATGATCTGGGGCTCAAGGTCAACGGCGGCCACGGCCTGCACTACCATAACGTCAAGCCGATCGCCGCCATCCCCGAGATGCTGGAGCTCAACATCGGTCACGCCATCATCGCCCGCGCCGCCTTCGACGGCCTGGAAAAAGCCGTGCGTGACATGAAACGGCTGATGCGCGAAGCCCGCCAGGGGATTTGAGGACGGGACTCGTGACTGGGGGGCTTAACAACCGGGATTCGGGACTGAAAACCGCAGCCGGGGCTGGTCTTTCCAGTCCCAGATCCCCAATCCCGAGTCCCCGCTACAAATATTCCTTCGCCTCTTCCCGGACCTGCCCCATCCGTTCCTCCAGCTCCAGCAGCTCGGGCTCCAGCTCCTCCAGCGGCTGTTTGGCCAGCAGGGCCTTCTCCAGCTGGGCCACCAGGGCCTGCAACTGGGGCACGCCGCAATAGGCGGTGCCGCCGTGCAGCTTGTGCAGCGGCGGATAGAGCCGCTCACCGTCGAGCTCACCGGACAGGGCGGCACCCAGCAGGGGCTCGAACTCGTTGAAGCTCTGTAACAGCAGGGTGAGCATTTCCTTCGCCAGCGACTCCTTGTTACCGGCCTGCCTGATGGCCAGCCGCCAGTCGATCTGCCCCCCGGGTGTTTCCCGGAGGCTGAAGCGATCGATGATGCGGGCCAGAATGGCCTCGTCGATGGGCTTGGCCAGGTAATCGTCCATGCCCTGGCGCAGCAGCCGGTCCCGCTCCCCCTCGATGGCATGGGCGGTCACGGCGACGATGGGGGTGCTGGCATTGGGGCCGCCCTGGACGCGGATCTCCCGGGTGGCCTGGATGCCGTCCATCACCGGCATCTGGATATCCATGAAGATGATGTCGTAGCGGTTGGCCGTGGCCAGGTTCAGCGCCTCTTTGCCGTTGGTACAGCTTTCCACCTGGCTGACCTGTTCGCCGAGCATGGCGCTGATCAGCTTGAGGTTGGCGGGGTTGTCGTCCACCGCCAGCACCCGCAGGGGCTGCTTGTGGGAGGGCGGGGCCAGGGTGATCTGCAGCATGGCTTCGGGGGCCGGGGCCTCGCCCTCCACTAGGGCATGGGCCAGCTTCTGATAGTGCACCGGCTTGCTCAGGCAGTAACCGGCCCCGGACTGCAGCAGGGCGTCGACCAGGGTCGGATCGGTGGAGCTGAGCAGCACCACCACCCTGTTGTCGTATTCCCGCTGTTTCCTGATGGCCTGTTCCATCTGGCTCGGCATGGCGTTGGGCCCGAAGCCCAGCAGCACGCAGTCGATGGCCACGCCCGGGTAGGGTTCGTGCAGTACCTGCAGACCCCACTCGCGCAGCAGGGCCTGGGTGGCGCGCCGGCTGAAGTTGTCTTCTTCCATGTAGAGCACGGTCAGCCCGCTGAGCTGGGCCAGGGGCAGGGGCTCGGCCAGGGGCAGGGCGGCCCGGCCCAGCTCCAGGGTAAAGCTGAACACCGAGCCTGTGCCCAGCTCGGAGTAGAGTTCGATGTCGCCGGCCATCTGGTGCACCAGCTTCTGGGTGATCACCAGCCCCAGGCCGGTGCCGCCGTAGCGGCGGGAGATGCTGGAGTCGGCCTGGTTGAAGGCCTGGAACAGCTGGCGGCGCTGGCTGTCGGAGATGCCGATGCCGGTGTCCTGCACATGGACGCACAGCTTGACCCGTTCCGGCTGGCTGGCGGGACGGGCGTCGACCCGCACGTCCACGTTGCCCTGCTCGGTAAACTTGATGGCGTTGCCCACCAGGTTGGTGAGCACCTGCTGCAGCCGCAGCGGATCCCCCACCAGGCTGTCGTAGACGGCGGTATCCACCCGCATCGACAGCTCCAGCCCCTTGTCGTGGGCGCTGGGGGCCAGCAGGGTCATCACCTCCTGCAGGGTGTCGCGCAGGGAGAAGGGGATCTGCTCCATCTTCAGCTTGCCGGCTTCCAGCTTGGAGAAGTCGAGGATATCGTTGATGATGCCGAGCAGGTTCTGTGCCGACTTCTCGATGGTCTTGAGGTAGTCCAGCTGGTTGGAGGTGAGCCGGGTCTTCTGCAGCTGGCGGGCGAAGCCGATCACGCCGTTGAGCGGCGTGCGCAGCTCGTGGGACATGTTGGCCAGGAACTCGGTCTTGACCCGGGCGGCTTCCTGGGCGCGCTTCTTGGCCATGTCCAGCTCGATGTTCTGGATCTCGATCTGCTCCAGGGTCTCGCGCAGATCCGAGGTGGCCTGATCGATATTCTGCTGCATCTCCTCATGGTATTCCGACAGCGACTTGGCCATGGCGTTGATACCGCTCTTCAGCACTTCCAGCTCGCCGGTGAATTCGCCGCTGACCCGGGTATCGAGCCGGCCTTCGCGGATCTTGTAGACGGCGCTGACCATGTCGGTGATCGGCTGGGACACGCCCTTGATCAGACGGATGCCGAACAGGGTACTGAGGCTGGCCCCGAGCAGCACGATCAGGCCGGCGAAGAAGCTGTCCCGGTAGTGCACCAGCATGGCCGAGTCGTTGGTCAGCTGCATCGACACATAACCGATGGGAGTGGAGGAGGACTCTTCCCACAGGGCGTCCATGCGGATGCTGTCGGTCACCACCGGAGTGCGCAGAATAATGCTGTCGTGGCCGGTCTCCACCAGGGTGACCCGGGGCAGGGGAATGCCGTCGGGCAGGCGCATGGCGTTGAAATCCCGATGGTAGTTGGAGGTGACCAGCAGCCGGCCCTCCACGTCGAACAGGGCGATGGACTTGACCAGCGGGCTGTTGTTGCGGTGGATGTTGCTGAGCAGGCGGTTGAGCGCTTCCCGGTTGCGGCTGGTCAGGGCCAGCTCGCTGGCCAGGGCCAGCGGTTCGATGACGTTGACCCCCTGTTTGATCAGCGCGTCCTCCAGTTGCTGGTAGCGGTTAACGGAAAAATAACCGGCCAGCAGAATGCCGATGATCAGGGTCGGTAGAATGGTGAAAGCCAGTACCCGGGCTCGCAGGCCGTATTTGGTCATAGGGGGCTAATGTGGGACAATGCGCGCTTAACAGACATAAGCTTATGATGACATAGCCGGTTCGAGGGCTCCACGTTTTATGGTTCAGTTCTTTAAGGTGAAAAAGCCCGATACCCAGGCTCAGGCTCCCCTGGACGTCACTATTCTCGAGTTGAACCCCCACGGCCTCGGCGTGGCCCGCCATCAGGGCAAACCCCTGTTCGTGCCCGGGGTGCTGGCCGGCGAGCGGGTGCGGGTGCGGCTGACCAGCCAGAACAGCAGGTACCTGACCGCCAGCCCGGTCAAGGTGCTGACGCCGTCGCCGCTGCGGGTCAAGCCGTTTTGCCCCTACAGCAGCCAGTGCGGCGGCTGCTCGCTGCAGCAGGTGCCCGCGGCCGGGCAGCGGGAGCTGAAAGCCCGTGGCGTGCAACGGCTGTTCGACCGGTTGCAGCTGACTCTGCCGTCCCCGGAGTGGCTCGCCGGACCGGAGCTGGGCTACCGGCGGGTGGCCCGGCTGGCGATTCGCCGCCAGGGCCAGGGGGTGGCGTTGGGCTTTCGCCGCAGCCAGTCCCACGAACTGGTGGAGATTGACCACTGCGGCGTGCTGCGTCCGGCGCTGTCGGCGCTGATCGTCCCGTTGCGCCAACTGCTCAACCGGCTGAAGTCGCGGCGGCAGCTCGGTCACCTCGAGCTGTATGACGCCGCCGAAGGGGTCGCGCTGCTGCTGCGCCATACCGACGCCCTGCCGAGCCGGGATCTGGATCTGTTGCTGGCCTTCGCCCAGGAGAGGGAGTTGGCGCTGTTCCTGCAGGACGATCAGGGCCGGCGCCCGTTGCATGTTCCCTTTTCTCTTTATTATCAAGTAGATAATATTAGGCTTTCGTTTACTCCCGGGGATTTCATTCAGGTCAACAGCGAGCCCAACGAAGCCATGGTCCGCCAGGCGCTGGATTGGCTGGCCCCGGCACCCGGACACCGCATCCTGGATCTGTTCTGTGGCATCGGCAATTTCGCCCTGCCGCTGGCGGCGGCCGGCAACGCCGTGATCGGCGTCGAGGGGGTGATGGAGATGGTGGAGCAGGCCCGTGGCAACGCGGAGGACAACCGGCTCGATCATGCCCGCTTTTATCGCGCCGATCTGGCCGCCGACTTCACCGCCGAGCCCTGGGCCCGGGAGGGGTTCGAGCGGGTGTTGCTCGATCCGGGGCGCGCCGGCGCCGAGCAGGTGATGCCCTATCTGCTAAAACTGTCGCCCGAGCGGCTGGTTTATGTATCCTGTAACCCGGCCACCCTGGCCAGGGACAGCCAGGTGCTGCTGGCCGGCGGCTACCGGCTCAGCCGGCTCGCCCTGATCGACATGTTTCCCCATACGGTCCATTGCGAAGCGATGGCCTTGTTTGAACTCAGTTAAGGGACGCTTATGGTTTCGGTGCGTGATACCCATCTAAAATCCTCGTTCAGCCTGGAGGAATGGACCGCCGGCCTGCCGCTGGCAGCCCCAGAGCGCGACCGGCTCAAGGCCGCCTACGAGTATTGCCTGCGGCTGGAGGCGCCGGTCGACTCCGAGCAGCGACTGCACGCCCAGGGAGTGGAGATGGTGGGCATACTGCTGACCCTGAGCATGGATCTGGACACCCTGAAGGCGGCGCTGCTCTATCCCTTCCTGGAAAACGGCTATCTAGGCCTGGAGCGGGCACGGGAAGACTTCGGCGACAATATCGCCCGCCTGCTGCAGGGTGTGGCCGATATGGAGGCCATTCGCTCGCTGCAGCACGTACACAGTGACAAGAGCTCGGAAGCCCAGGTCGACCGGGTCAGGCGCATGTTGCTGGCGATGGTGGAGGACGTGCGGGCGGTGGTGATCAAGCTGGCCGAGCGCATCACCTGCCTGCGCGAAGTCAAGCGCGCCGATGAAGAAACCCGGGTGCTGGTGGCCAAGGAGATCGCCAACATCTACGCGCCGCTGGCCAACCGGCTCGGCATCGGCCAGCTCAAGTGGGAGCTGGAGGATCTGTCGTTCCGTTACCTGCATCCGGAAACCTACAAGCGTATCGCCCGGCTGTTGGACGAGAAACGGCTGGCGCGGGAAGCCTATATCGACGATTTTGTATCCGGACTCAGAAACGCGCTGAAAGAGGCGGATATCGAGGCCGAGGTGTACGGCCGACCCAAACACATCTACAGCATCTGGCGCAAGATGCAGAAGAAGCACCTGGACTTCGACGAGCTGTTCGACGTGCGCGCGGTGCGGGTGGTGACCCGGCATCTGCAGGATTGCTACGCGGCCCTGGGCATAGTGCACACCCAGTGGCGCCACATCCCCCGGGAATTCGACGACTACGTGGCCAACCCCAAGCCCAACGGCTATCAGTCCATCCACACCGTGGTGATCGGCCCCGAGGGCAAGACGGTGGAGATCCAGATCCGTACCGATCAGATGCACCAGGATGCGGAGCTGGGGGTGGCGGCCCACTGGAAGTACAAGGAAGGCACCACCGCCGCCAGGCCGAGCGGCTTCGAGGAGAAGATCGCCTGGCTCAGGAAGCTGCTGGCCTGGCAGGAAGACATGGCCGAGAGCGGCTCCCTGGTGGACGAGCTGCGCAGCCAGGTGTTCGAGGATAGGGTCTATGTGTTTACCCCCAAGGGGGAAGTGGTGGACATGCCCGCCGGCGCCACCCCGCTCGATTTCGCCTACTACATCCACAGCCAGATCGGCCACCGCTGCATCGGCGCCAAGATCGACGGCCGCATTGTGCCCTTCACCTACCAGTTGCAGACCGGTGACCAGGTGGAGATCATCACCCAGAAGCAGCCCAATCCCAGCCGGGACTGGATGAACCCCAACCAGGGCTTTTTGCGTACCAGCCGGGCCCGTTCCAAGGTGGCCACCTGGTTCAAGAAGCAGGACAGGGACAAGAACATCCACGCCGGCCGCGAGGTGCTCGACAAGGAGCTGGAGCGGTTGGGGCTGACCTTCTCCCAGATCGACAAGAAGGCGCTGGAGCGGTTTAACGTGGCCACCCTGGACGATCTGCTGGCCGGCATCGGCGGCGGCGACCTGCGCATCAACCAGTTGCTCAACTACCTGCAGGGCCAGCACAAGAAGCCGACCAGCGCCGAGCAGGACGAGCAGGTGCTGCGCCAGCTGGAGCAGAAAGCCGCGAAGAAGCAACCGGATGCCAAGGCTCACGGCCACATCGTGGTGCAGGGGGTGGGCAACCTGCTGACCAATACCGCCCGCTGCTGCCAGCCGATACCGGGGGACGAGATCATCGGCTTCATCACCCAGGGGCGGGGTATCTCCATCCACCGGGCGGATTGCGAGCAGCTCAAGGAGCTGGCGGCCCAGCATCCGGAGCGGATGGTGGACGCGGTGTGGGGGGAAAACTACTCCGGCGGCTATAACCTCACCATGCGGGTGGTAGCCAACGACAGATCCGGCCTGCTGCGGGATATCACCACCATCCTCGCCAACGAGAAAATCAACGTGATGGGCGTCAACAGCCGCTCCAACCGCAAGCAGCAGACCGCCATCATCGACATGGAGCTCGAGGTCTACAACATCGACACCCTGAGCCGGACCCTGGCCAAGATCAGCCAGTTGCCGGACATACTGGAAGCCAAGCGGCTGTAACGGGAGCCTGGATGGAACACTATAACTACTCACTTGGCGATCTGCTGGCCATCATGGCGGCGCTGCGGGATCCGGAAAACGGCTGCCCCTGGGATCTGAAACAGGATTTCGCCAGCATAGTGCCCTATACCCTGGAGGAGGCCTACGAGGTGGCCGACACCATAGAGCGCGGTGCGCTGGCGGAGTTGCCCGGCGAGCTCGGCGATCTGCTGTTCCAGGTGGTGTTTTACGCCCGCCTGGGTGAGGAGCGCTCCCTGTTCAACTTCGGTGACGTGGTGCAGTCCATCAGCCACAAGCTGGTGGCCCGCCACCCGCATGTGTTCGGCAACGCCGACTTCGACAGCGAAGAGCAGATCAAGGCCAACTGGGAAAATACCAAGGCGGAGGAACGAAGAGCCAAGGACGCCGCGGCCACCAGCGCCCTGGACGACATTCCCCGGGGGTTGCCGGCGCTGTCCCGGGCCAACAAAATCCAGAAGCGCTGCGCCGCGGTCGGCTTCGACTGGCGCGAGCTACCGCCGGTGGTGGACAAGATCCGCGAAGAGCTGGACGAAGTCATGGCCGAGCTGGACGAGCCGGAGCGGGATCCGGATCGGGTGGCGGACGAACTCGGCGATCTGCTGTTCGCCTGCGTCAACCTGGTGCGCCACCTCAGGCAGGATCCGGAGGCGGTGCTGCGCCGGGCCAACGACAAGTTCGAGCGCCGTTTTCGCGGCGTGGAGCAGGCGCTGCGGGCCGACGGCAAGGACAGCCGTGCCTGCAGCCTGGAAGAGCTGGACGGCTACTGGAACAGCGTCAAGCGCCAGGAGACCTGAGCGGCTGTTTATGATCGTTGCGAAGTTTGCCAGCTAGGGTCCGGAGGTAGTCCTTTGGCCGACTTATTCGGTTATGGCAACGACCTTGTCATCAAACAAAAAACGCCACCCCTGCGGGTGGCGTTTCCAGACTGCTGACAAAGCGTTAAGCTTACCTAAACAGGCAACCCCCATGCCAAAACAGGCGGGTAAAAGGAACGGCTCCGCCGACCGTCATATGCCAGGGATGGCATGTGCCGAGCGATACAGGGATGTACTTGAAGCGTGTCGGCGGAGTTGGCCCTTTAGCCGACTTATACCAGTGAAACAGACGACTTTGTCATCAAACAAAAAACGCCACCCCTGTAGGGTGGCGTTTTGCTATCGGCGGAATGGCGGGATCAGTTGTCCTTGATCCAGTGATCCATGTCGGTCTTCAGATTGTCGGAACGGGTGCCGAAGATGGCTTGCACCCCGGAGCCGGCCACCACCACGCCGGCGGCGCCGAGCTTTTTCAATTGAGCCTGATCCACCTGGGCCACATCCTTCACGCCGACCCGCAGCCGGGTGATGCAGGCATCCAGGCTGGCGATGTTGTTCTTGCCGCCGAAGGCGGTGACCAGCTGCTCGGCCATTTCCGAGCCGCCCTGCTTGGCGCCTTCGGTGGTGGCGTCCTCCCGGCCCGGGGTCTTCAGGTTGAGCTTGACGATGGCGACCCGGAACAGGGTGTAGTAGAGGGCGCCGTAGGCCAGGCCCAGGATGGGAAACATCCAGCCCTTGGTCGATTGCGAGAAGAACACCACGAAATCGATAAAGCCGTGGGAGAAGGTCATGCCGTGCTTCATGCCCAGCAGTATGGTCAGCACATAGGCGGAGCCGGCCAGCAGGGCGTGAATACCGTAGAGCACCGGCGCCACGAACATGAAAGCGAATTCGATGGGCTCGGTGATGCCGGTCAGGAAGGAGGTCAGGGCGGCGGAGATCATGATACCACCGACCTTGGCGCGGTTTTCCGGCTTGGCGGAGTGCCAGATGGCAATGGCGGCGGCGGGCAGGCCGTACATCTTGAACATGTAGCCACCGGCCATGTTGCCGGCGCTGGGGTCGCCGGCGATGTAGCGGGCTATCTCGCCGCGGAACACTTCACCGGCGGCATTGGTGTAGGTGCCGGCCTCGAAGAAGAAGGGCACGTTCCAGATATGGTGCAGGCCGAAGGGGATCAGCGCCCGCTCCACCACGCCGTAGATGCCGAAGGCCAGCGCCGGGTTCTGGTAGGCGGCCCAGTCGGAGAAACTGTTGATGGTGCTGCCGATGGGCGGCCAGATAAAAGACAGCAGCACGCCGGTGAAGATGGCGGTGATGCCGGTGATGATCGGCACGAAGCGCTTGCCCGCGAAGAAGCCCAGGTAGTCGGGCAACTGGATGCGGTAGAAGCGGTTGAACAGATAGGCGGCGATGCCACCGGCAATGATGCCGCCGAGCACACCGGTATCGGTCAGTTGCTTGATCAGGGTGGCGTCGGCGACCGGATCCAGTCCGGTGACGATGGGGCCCATGACGCCGATGGCGGCGCTCAGCACGAAATAACCGACCACGGCGGCCAGGGCGGCCACCCCGTCGTTGTTGGTGAAGCCCAGGGCGACACCGACGGCGAAGATCAGTGGCAGGTTACCGAAGATGGCGCCGCCGGACTGGGCCATCAGCATGGACACGATATGGGGCAACCAGCTAAAATCGGCGGCGCCGATACCGAGCAGCAGACCGGCAACGGGCAGCACTGATACCGGCAGCATCAGTGATTTGCCTACCTTTTGCAGGTTGGAAAAGGCGTTTTTAAGCATAAAAAACACTCCGGGACAGAAGGAATAACCGAGTTATCAAGCAGTATAGAAGCTATCGGTCGTTATATTCATTGAATCGATTCAGCAGTGCAAGCCTGAGTTTAAAAAGCTGGATCCAGTACGCATTTTCCCTGTTCTGCCTGATAACGGCGCAACAGTTCCTTACAAAACGTTACACAAGGCTCAATCTTTGCCGCGCCGCGCCGATACACAGGCCAGGAGGGTGACTCATGAAGTATATAGCCTGTTTATTACTGTTCTGCTGTGGCCTGCAAGCCCAGCAGGCGCCGCCGTCTCCCGTTCCGGCGGAGTCCGAGGCGGGAACGCTGCGGGCGGTTCCCCTGTACGAAGAGCACGAGCTGATTGGCTGGATCAATGACAACCGCCACCTGCAGCGGGTGCGAGACCAGGACCAGTGCCAGCTGGTGCAGGACATCGAGGCCCGGGCCGAAGTGCTGCGCCTGCCCTCCTACCAGTTTCTGTGGGGGGACATGCTGGCCTGGGGCGTCTGTGTGCCCCGGGATCCCCGGCGGGGCATGGGCATGATCTGGCTGGCGGCCAGGCAAGGCCTGCCGGCGGCCCTGGAGCAGTTGGGCCGCTACTATTATCACGGCACCCTGGTACAGCAGAACCGGGAGCGGGCCTTGCCGCTGATGCAGGAGGCGGCTAGCCTCGGGTTCGAAAAGGCCCAGTTCACCTGGGCACAATGGCTGCTCGCCGGCGAGGGCAGTCCACTGGATTATCCCCAGGCCTATCTCTGGCTCAAGCAGATGGTGACCGCCGACACCGCCAGGCACCAACGGGCCGAACGACTGAGCGCGGCGCTGGCGAAGAAAATGCCGCCCCGGACGGTGCGCGAGCTGAACGGCCAGCTGCTGTTTTAATCTCCATCCGGCACCGGTTTCCCGGTGCCGTCATACCGCTGTGGGCCCGGTCTGTTGTCATACCTGACATTTCATGTCACTTTAGCCACGAATGTGTATCATGTATATATATTAGCCCCGTACTCAGGATACCTGCTCAATGAAGCTGACCACCTACACCGATTTCGGATTGAGAGCCATGATGTACCTGGCTACCCTGCCCAAGGGCGAGCTGACCAGCGTGGCCCACGTGTCCAATCTTTACGATGTGTCCCGCAATCATATGGTCAAAGTGGTCAACCAGCTGGCGCGGGAAGGCTACATCCACGCGGTGCGCGGCAAGAATGGTGGCATCCGCCTGGCGCGACCGCCGGAAGAAATCAACGTGGGGCAGGTGATCCGGGCGCTGGAGCACAACCTCAAGGGCATCGACTGCGGCAGTCCCGCCTGTCACCTGGTGCCCGCCTGCCGCCTGCGGGATGCGCTCGGGCTGGCGATGGAAGCCTTTCTGCGGGTGATGGAAAGCTACACCCTGGCCGATCTGGTCGGCAACCGGGACGAACTGATGGTGATTTTCGAACGGCTGGAGCCCGGCAGCCGCAAGGCTCTGGCCCAGCCATAATCCCGGCGGCTCAGGGCTTGTAGTAGTGGGGTAGTACCCGGGCCAGCTTCACCATGTTATTTTCCACTTCCAGAATTTCAATGGGATACCCGGCCAGGCGCAAGCCGATGTTGGTCTGGGGGATCTCCTCCATGTACTCCAGGATCAGGCCGTTGAGAGAGCGGGGACCGTCGGTGGGCAGTTTCCAGCCCAGCTCCTTGTTGATGTCCCGGATGCTGGCCGAACCCTCGATCAGGTAGGAGCCGTCGTCCTGGGGTTTGATCTCGTCGCTCAGGGTCGGGCTGATGGTGGTGGTGAAGTCGCCGACGATCTCCTCCAGGATATCGTCCAGGGTCACCAGGCCCTGGATGTCGCCGTACTCATCGACGATAAGGCCGATACGCTCCTTGTTGCGCTGGAACTTGAGCAACTGCACGTTGAGCGGGGTGGCCTCGGGAATAAAATAGACTTCGCGCACCGCCCGCATCAGGGTCGACTTGCTGAATTCCTCCTTGGCCAGCAGACGCAGGGCGTCCCGGGCGTGGATAAAGCCGAGCGCATCGTCGATGTTGTCCCGGTACAGCAGCACCTTGGTATGCGGGCTCTGCAGCAGGCGGCGGCTGATGGTTTTCCAGTCCTGGGTCACGTCGATACCGTAGATCTCGTTGCGTGGCACCATGATGTCGTCCACCGTGACCTTTTCCAGATCGAGGATGGACACCAGCATGTCCTGGTGACGGCGGGGGATCAGGGCGCCGGCCTCGTTGACGATGGTCCTCAGCTCTTCCGAACTGATGGCGGTGTCTTCCCGGCTGTGCGGGTTGATGCGGAACAGGGTCAGCAGGCCGTTGGAGATGGCGTTGATGGTCCATACCGCCGGATAGAGCAGCACCATCAGCGGCCGCAGGATGAGGGAGGCGGGAAAGGCGACCCGTTCCGGATAGAGGGCGGCCAGGGTCTTGGGAGTGACCTCGGCGAAGATCAGCACCACTACGGTCAGCGCCATGGTGGCGATGGCGACACCCAGGTCGCCGAACAGACGAATGGCGATCAGGGTGGCGATGGCGGAGGCGAGAATATTGACCAGGTTGTTGCCGATCAGGATAAGCCCTATCAGCCGGTCGGGACGGGCCAGGAGTTTCTCCACCCGGGTGGCGGCCTTGTGGCGATTTTGCGCCAGGTGCCGCAACCGGTAGCGGTTCAACGACATCATGCCGGTTTCAGAACTGGAGAAAAAGGCAGAAACAAAGAGTAATGCAATCAGGATACCGGTTAGGGTACCCGTGGATATGTCGTCCAAGCAGACCGTCCTGTGTAAAAAATCTGATCAATTTCTAAGGGTTTGAGCCTGTACTGTCAAGTTAAGAGCTCAAGCGGGCGCTAAGAACCCAGCAGCACCTCGCGCACGAAACGGCTGCCGAAATAGGCGATGGTCAGCAGGACGCTGCCGGCCACGCTGGTCCAGATCACCTTGCGTCCGCGCCAGCCCAGGCGATGGTGACCCCACAGCAGGCCGACATAGACACACCAGGCCAGGATGCTGAGTACCGCCTTGTGCGCCTTGCCCGGGCTGAACATTTCCTGCAGGAAGAACAGGCCGCTGGAAATGGACAGGGTCAGCAACAGCACCCCGACGAAGATCAGGCGGAACAGGTTGCGCTCTATGGTCATCAGCGGCGGCATCGCCGGCAGGTTGGTGAGCTTGTGTTTTTTCAGCCGGTTATCGAGAAAACTCAGCAGGATGGCGAGCAGACAGGCGATGTTGAGCAGCGAGTAGGATAACAGCCCCAGGCCGATGTGCAGCAGGATTTCCGGGCGGGTCTCGATGTGCATGGTGTAATAGCCGGGCAGCAGGAAGTCCGCGGCCAGCAGCAGGCCGGCGAAGCCGTACACCACCGGCATCAGCAGCCAGACGTTGAAGCGGCTGACCAGCATGGTCATCAGCAGGCAGATGATCAGGCTGACGATGGAGGCCACGTTGAGCATGCTCAGGTTCTGACCGTCGGGCACCAGCACCACGGTGTTGAACAGCCACAGACTATGGAGCGCCAGCGCAAACAGCGCCGCCAGCAAGCCGTATCGGCGACCCGGGTTCTGGGGGTTAAGCAGATTATGTACACAGGCGAAGGCCGCCAACAGATAAAATGCCATCGCCAAAACAGCAAGCAATTCCATAATGAACGTAAGCCATTAATCAGTAATATAAAGAAGAACGGCCAGTATACCCCTAAGGCAAGCGATATCGCTACCTGCGGTCGCTTAAGTTCGGCGGGCAAGTTGGGTATACTGGTCGCAATTTTCGCCAATTGCGGACTCAGTCATGTTTGAAAATCTCACCGAAAGATTGTCGCGGACGCTGAAGAACATCAGCGGCCGCGGGCGCCTCACCGAGGACAACATCAAGGAAACCCTGCGCGAGGTGCGCATGGCCCTGCTGGAGGCTGACGTGGCCCTGCCGGTGGTACGGGATTTCGTCAACCGGGTCAAGGAACGGGCGGTGGGCCAGGAAGTGTCCAAGTCCCTGAGCCCAGGCCAAGCCTTTATCAAGATAGTCAACGCCGAGCTGGTTTCGGTGATGGGCGAGGCTAATGAAGGGCTCGACCTGACGGTCTCGCCGCCGGCGGTGATCCTGATGGCCGGCCTGCAGGGCGCCGGTAAGACCACCTCGGTGGGTAAACTTGCCAAGTTCCTGAAAGAGCGGCACAAGAAGAAGGTGCTGGTGGTCAGTGCCGACGTGTACCGGCCGGCGGCGATCAAGCAGCTCGAGACCCTGGCGGCGGATCTGGAGGTGGAATGCTTCCCCAGCAACGCGCAGCAGAAGCCGGTGGACATCGGCCGCAACGCGGTGGATTACGCCCGCAAGAAGTTCTTCGACGTGGTGCTGGTGGACACCGCCGGCCGGCTGCATGTCGACACCGAGATGATGGATGAAATCCAGCAGCTGCACGGCGCGGTCCGGCCGGTGGAGACCCTGTTCGTGGTCGACGCCATGACCGGCCAGGACGCGGCGAATACCGCCAAGGCGTTCAACGAGGCGCTGCCGCTCACCGGGGTGATCCTCACCAAGGCGGACGGCGACGCCCGTGGCGGTGCCGCGCTGTCGGTACGCCATATCACCGGCAAGCCGATCAAATTTATCGGTATCGGTGAAAAGACCGATGCGCTGGAGCCGTTCCACCCGGATCGGGTGGCGTCGCGCATCCTGGGCATGGGCGACATGCTGTCGCTTATCGATCAGATGGAGCGCTCGGTCGACAAGGGCAAGGCGGCCGAAATGGCCCAGAAGCTCAAAAAGGGCAAGGGCTTCGATCTGGAGGACTTCCGCGATCAGCTGGCGCAGATGCGCAACATGGGCGGCATGATGAGCCTGATGGACAAGCTGCCGGGCATGAACCAGCTGCCGGACAACGTCAAGGATCAGGTCAACGACAAGCTGACGGTGCGCATGGAGGCCATCATCAGCTCCATGACGCCCAAGGAGCGCCAGCATCCGGATCTGATCAAGGGCTCGCGCAAGCGTCGTATCGCCGCCGGCTCGGGCACCGACGTGCAGGAGGTGAACAAGCTGCTCAAGCAGTTTGCCCAGATGCAGAAAATGATGAAGAAAATGTCCGGCAAGGGCGGCATGCGCAAGATGATGAGCCAGATGCAGGGCCTGATGGGCCCCGGCGGGATGGGCGGCGGCGGCCGACGCGGCCCCTTC
Source organism: Zobellella endophytica (assembly GCF_003012775.1). Lineage (GTDB taxonomy): Bacteria > Pseudomonadota > Gammaproteobacteria > Enterobacterales > Aeromonadaceae > Oceanimonas > Oceanimonas endophytica. The sequence continues at coordinate 94,195 of NZ_PXYG01000009.1, forward strand.
TGAACCACGGACGGGGGCAGGACACCGTTTCCCGTTCCCGGCCCCAAGTCGGTTGCATTTCCACCGGATCAGAGTACAATTGCGCGGCTTAATTTAAGCCAGGGTTCGCATTGTCTGCGGACCTTGTTTGTTTCAAGTAAATAGAGGACGGTATGGTAACCATTCGTTTACAACGTGGTGGCGCGAAAAAGCGTCCGTTCTACCAAGTGGTTGTTGCTGACAGCCGTTACGCCCGCGATGGTCGTTTCATCGAGCGCGTAGGCTTCTTCAACCCGATCGCCGCCGGCCAGGCAGAAAAACTGCGTCTGGACCTCGAGCGTATCAACCATTGGGTAGGTCAGGGTGCTAACGTATCCGAGCGCGTAGCCAAGCTTATCAAAGACGCAGCCAAAGCGGCCTAAGTCTTTACAGGTAGGGAGTTAAGGTGAGCGAACCTGTAGTAGTAGGCCAACTGGGCGCTGTTTACGGCATCAAAGGTTGGTTGAAGGTCAACTCCTTTACCGACCAGCCAGATGGCATTTTCGATTATCAGCCCTGGCTGATAAGAGACGGCAAAGGCTGGCGTGAAATCCGGGTAACCGGATGGAAGCGTCACAACAAGAGCCTCATCTGCAAATTGGCCGATATCGATCAGCGGGAAGAGGCCCAGGCACTCACCGGCGTCGACATCGCGGTGAGCGGGAACGTGTTTCCCGAACTGCCGGAAGACCAGTTTTACTGGCGCGACCTGATCGGTTGTCAGGTGAAGAACACCCGGGGCTATGATTTCGGGCAAGTGACTCAGCTAATGGAAACCGGCTCCAACGACGTGCTGGTGGTCAAGGCCAATGCCAACGATGCCTTTGGTCAGCGAGAACGGTTGATTCCGTTTTTAGAAGATCAGGTGATCAAGTCCGTGAGCGTTCAGGACAAGGTCATCGAAGTTGATTGGGATCCGGATTTTTAATTCCTGTCGAATCCCGCGCGGAGAAAATCATGTGGATAGGGGTGGTTAGCCTCTTCCCGGAGATGTTCCGGGCAGTATCCGACTATGGCGTTACCGGTCGGGCCGTGAACGATGGCCTGCTGACATTCGAATGCTGGAACCCGCGGGACTTTACCCGGGACAGGCATCGCACCGTGGATGACCGGCCCTACGGGGGCGGACCCGGGATGCTGATGATGGTTCAGCCCCTGCGCGATGCCATCGCGGCGGCGCGGGCGGCGGCCGGCGAAGGAGCAAAGGTGATTTATCTCTCTCCTCAGGGCCGCAAGCTGGATCAGCAAGGCGTGACCGAGCTGGCCCGGGAAGAGAAACTCATCCTGGTGGCCGGGCGTTACGAAGGGGTGGATGAGCGCGTTATCCAGGCCGATGTCGACGAAGAGTGGTCGGTCGGCGATTACGTGCTCAGTGGCGGCGAACTGCCGGCCATGGTGCTGATTGATGCGGTGGCGCGTTTGGTGCCCGGTGTCCTCGGTGACATGGCGAGTGCGGAGCAGGATTCCTTCAGTGAAGGATTGCTGGATCATCCACACTACACACGCCCCGAGCAGCTGGCGGGAATGACAGTTCCCAAGGTGTTGCTGAGTGGCAACCACGCCGAGGTGGCACGCTGGCGAATGCAGCAGTCGTTGGGCCGGACCTGGTTAAGAAGGCCGGAACTCTTGAATAACCTAGCTCTGACTGACGAGCAAGAACAACTTCTTGCCCAATTTGTTCGCGAATATCGCGAGTCGAAACAGTAGAGTTTTCAGTTTACCCTAGGTAAGGAAATATCATGAGCAACATCATTAAGCAGCTTGAAGACGAACAATTGCGCAGCGATATCCCCGACTTCGGTCCGGGTGACACCGTGCGTGTACAGGTACGCGTTGCCGAAGGCGGCAAAGAGCGTCTGCAGGCTTACGAAGGCGTGGTTATCGCCAAGCGTAACCGCGGTCTGCACTCTTCTTTCACCGTGCGCAAGATCTCCAACGGTGAAGGCGTAGAGCGTACTTTCCAGACTCACAGCCCGCTGATCGGCAGCGTGGAAGTGAAGCGTCGCGGCGCCGTGCGTCGTGCCAAGCTTTACTACCTGCGCGACCGTGCCGGTAAGTCTGCCCGTATCAAAGAGCGTCTTACCAGCAAAAACGGCAAGTAAGCCGACCGGCTGTGCCAAAGGCCCGCATTTGCGGGCCTTTTTGTTTTCTGCCTCCGCCGTCGGGCCCTGATCTCCCGAGATCCTGCCGGCGGCGCTGCCGAGTCGGTGGCCGCGGGAACAGGCCCGGTTACAGCATGAAATGTCGGGCCAGCAGGGCCCCGGTAAAGGTGGTCTTGAGATAAAACCCCCGGGGCAGGGTCTGGATCGGCTGCCCCTGCCGGCCCACCGCCTCGGTCAGGGCCCGGCCGTTGGCGGCCTTGGGCCGCAGCTGCAGTACCTGGCCGTGACGGGCGGTGATCTCCTGCACTCGGCCGAGGCTTATCCATTCCATGATCTCTTCCCAGTCCTGGCGCAGCAGCCGTTCTTCTTCCCGGCTCGGGGTCCACAGCAGCGGCTGACCGATCCGTCTTGCGCCCGGCGCGACACTGCGCTCGCCCAGTACCGGTATCCACAATACCCGGGACAACTTGTTGCGTACATTGGAGTGTTCCCAGCTCAGCCCGGCGATGTCGGTGAGTGGGGCCACGCAAACGAAGGTGGTCTCCAGCGGTTTTCCCTGGCTGTCGACGGGAATGGTTTTCAGTTCGACTCCCAGTTCGGGGAAATCCTGTTCCGGCTTGGAGCCGGCGGAAGCGCCCAGTGCCAGTTCGAGCAACAGGCCGACCCAGCCCTTGTCCCGGCGCAGGTGGGCCGGGACCGGGATCCCGAGGCGATGGGCCAGTTCACCCAGGCTGAGGCCGGCCAGTTGGCCGGCGGTTGCCATCAGGGCGTCGATAGAAGCGGGTCTTGGTGTACATTTGTTCAAAATTTAATCACTCCGGGCAGCGGGGGAAGTGGGCGGAACCTTGTCGAAATCACTATTTAACTGATTGATTTATATATGCTTAACCGCCTCTATCCGGGGAAGGGCATCGCCTTCGGATGATATACCGGTTTTACCTGAGTATAAACATGCTGTTGCACAGCCTTATCCACAGAAAAACTGGATAACTGCCTCGGCGGTGCTGCCGATGATTTTTCGGCGTGCTGCGGGCCGAAAAAGAGGATTTTTTTCCTCCCGTTAACCCCGGCTTTACCCGGTTTCTGTGGATAACTATCCGGTGGTTGATCTTTGAGCTACCGGACTTATTAACACCGATTGCAGCCGTTGAACGCCTGTGAAAAGATCCAGGTTGATCCGGGTGTTGTATTTTAATCTTATGATTTTTATGTGTTTTTATTATTCATTCCTGATGATCATCGTCGGGAATACGGATCGTGAGGAAGGATAAAGGGTAAGCTATACAACCTTTACCACAAGATTATCCACATGTTTTGGGGGAAAATAACGGCGGAGGGATCCTTTTTCTGTTTATAACTATTGACAAAACGCCGAGTTATTCAAGATGTCTTGCCGGTGGTGGTATCACAGCATGATTTGCCGGAAATAGGGGAATATGGAACAATCATCCTCATGTGAGCTTTTTAGTCTGGTGATTGCGTGATAGATGGTGACGGTTTTCGTCCCAATGTAGGCATAGTGATCTGCAATCGCAAAGGCCAGGTGTTATGGGCCAGACGTTACGGGCAGCACTCCTGGCAGTTTCCCCAGGGCGGCGTGGATGACGGCGAAACACCGGAACAGTCCATGTACCGGGAATTGTATGAAGAGATAGGGCTAAGGCCCGAAAATGTCACTTTGCTGGCGGTGACCCGCCACTGGCTCAAATACAAGTTACCCAAACGTCTGGTAAGGTGGGACAGCAATCCCGTCTGCATAGGTCAAAAGCAGAAATGGTTTCTGTTGCGGTTGGATTCGGATCATGAATCACACATCGAGTTCGGTTGCCACGGGCACCCCGAGTTCGATGACTGGCGCTGGGTCAGCTACTGGTACCCGGTGCGACAGGTGGTGTCTTTCAAACGGGAAGTATACAGGCGGGTGCTGAGGGAGTTTGCGCCCATCGTCATGGCCGAGCAGCAACAGGGCCGCAAAGACGGGCGCAAGCGGTACAGGTAGCAGGGCACAACCAATACAGGAGTAAGCCTCGGTGTTAAAGGAATTGCGGGAAATCGTTCAGCGGGTAACGGCCAGCTCCGATCTTGACGAAGCCATGTCTGAACTGGTCAGGAAAACCCGCAGTGCCATGCAGGTTGATTGCTGTTCCATCTATCTGCGCCGGGATCTGGAGCAGGCCTATCTGCTTGCCGCCACCGACGGCCTGGCGCTGGAAGCGGTGGGCCATGCCAAGATCCCGCTGGGGGAGGGGATCGTCGGCCTTATCGGTGAAAAGGAAGAGCTGATCAACCTGGCCGATGCCCAGCATCACCCCAAGTTCAAATACCTGCCCGAAGCCCATGAAGATGCCTTCAAGTCCTTCCTCGGCGCCCCCATCATCCACCAGCGCAAGACCTTCGGCGTGCTGGTGGTGCAGCAGAAGGAAGTGCGACTGTTCGAGGAGGGGGAAGAATCCTTCCTGGTGACCCTGGCCTCCCAGTTGGCAACGGTCATCGCCCATGCGGAAGCCAAGGGCAACCTCAAGTCCCCCAACTGGCACGGCGTGCTGCGCGGCCTGGCCGGTTCACCCGGCATCGCCATCGGCAAGGCCTGGGTATGGCGGCCGCGGGTCGAGCTCAGCCAGGTGACGGCGCGCAAGGGCGACGATCCCGCCTTGCAGCATGCCCGGTTCGACAAGGTGCTGGTCCAAGTGGAGGAAGAGCTGGACAGCATGGCGCTGCGCTTCAAGGAGTCCCAGGCCAGCGAGTCGGTGGCGGTGTTCGAGGTGTATCAGTACATTCTCAAGGATCCGGTGTTCATCGGCCTGATCCGTGAGGAAATCGAGCGAGGCTGGATCGCCGGCAGCGCGGTCAAGCGGGTGTGTGAAAAGCAGGTCGCCCAGTTTTCCACCATGTCCGACCCTTACCTGCGCGAACGGGCGGCGGATATCCGCGACCTGGGGCAGCGGCTGCTGACCCGGCTGATCCATGAAGATGAGGGGCCGCTGACTCCGGAGGAGCCGATCATCCTGGTGGCGGACGAGATCAGCGCCACCCTGATCGCCGAAATCCCCAGGGGCAAGCTCAAGGGTATCGTCTCCGCCAAGGGCTCCATCAACTCCCATGCCGCCATCCTGGCCCGGGCCATGGGCATACCGGCGGTGATGGGCATCGATCACTCCTTCGAGCTGCTGGAAGATCGCACCCTGATCGTCGATGGCTACAGCGGTGAGCTGCTGGTCGAGCCGATCAAGTCGGTGCTGCGCGAGTACCGCCGGCTGATGGCCGAAGAAGCCCAGATGGACGAGCTGTTTGCCACGGTGCGCCAGGAGCGTTCGCAAACCCTCGACGGGGTCAGCGTGTCGCTGCTGCTCAACGCGGGCCTGAGTGCCGACACCGACATCGCCATGAACGATGCCGCCGACGGGGTCGGGCTGTTCCGTACCGAGATCCCTTTCATGATGCGGGACCGCTTTCCCTCCGAGCTGGAGCAGGCGGCCAACTACCGCCGGGTGCTGACCAGCTACCAGGGCAAACCGGTATGCATGCGCACCCTGGACGTGGGGGGCGACAAACAGCTGCCCTATTTCCCCATCGTCGAGGAGAACCCCTTCCTCGGCTGGCGGGGCATCCGCCTGACCCTGGATCACCCGGAGATCTTCCTGGTCCAACTGAAGGCCATGCTGCGCGCCAGCGAGGGGCTGGACAATCTGTCGGTCATGCTGCCCATGGTCGGCAACCTGGACGAAGTCCGGGCGGCCCGGCGGCTGCTGGACCGGGCCTGGCGGGAAGTGTCGGCGGAAACCGCCGCCCATCAGGGAACCATCCGCTACCCCAGCCTGGGCGTGATGATCGAGGTACCCTCCCTGCTGTACCAGTTGCCCGAACTGGCGCCGCTGGTGGATTTCTGGTCGGTGGGCACCAACGACCTGACCCAATACCTGTTGGCGGTGGACCGCAACAACGGCCGGGTGGCGGACATTTACGATGCCATGCATCCGGCGGTGCTGCGGGCCCTGCAGCAGATCATCGATGCGGCCCGCCGTTATGCCAAGCCGGTGTCCATCTGCGGCGAGCTGGCGGGGGATCCGGTGGGGGTGCTGGTGCTGATGGCCATGGGCTACCGCCGTTTCAGCATGAACAACAGCAATATCATGCGTATCAAATACGTGGTGCGTCAGTCTCGTACCGATGAATTGCAGAAGGTGCTGCAGGAGGCCCTGAGCCATCAGCATACCGGCGCTTTCAAGGGCGTTTTCGGCCGTTACCTGGAAGAGCGGGGGCTGGGCGGCCTGATGCGGGCTGGGCGTTAGTCCGCACCGCTGGCTTTTGCCGCCGTCCGATTGCACAATACCGTTTTTGTTTTTGACGGGGTAAGTGCATGTCTGAAAGCCACTGGGTGTTTCCCGGATTTGATCCCATCGCCGTGCAAATCGGCCCACTGGCCGTGCACTGGTACGGACTGATGTATTTGCTGGGCTTCATGTTCGCCTGGTGGATGGCCAATCGCCGGGCGGCGCAGCCGGGCTCGGGCTGGACCCGGGATCAGGTGTCCGACGTGCTGTTTTACGGCTTCCTCGGCGTTATCCTCGGCGGACGCCTGGGCTATGTGTTTTTCTACCAGCTCGACACCTTTCTCGCCGATCCGCTTTACCTCATCAAGATCTGGACCGGTGGCATGTCGTTCCACGGCGGCCTGATCGGGGTGATCACCGCCCTCTGGCTGTTTGCCCGCAAGCAGAACAAGACCTTCTTCGCAGTCTCCGACTTTATCGCCCCGCTGATCCCCTTTGGCCTGGGCGCCGGGCGCATCGGCAATTTCATCAACGGCGAGCTGTGGGGCCGGGTCACCGAGGTGCCCTGGGCCATCATCTTCCCGGCGGCGGGCGAGCTGCCGCGTCATCCCTCCCAGCTCTACCAGTTCGCCCTCGAAGGGGTGGCCCTGCTGCTCATCCTCAACCTGGCCTGGCGGCTGCGGGCGCCGCGCGGCGTGGTGTCCGGCCTGTTCCTGCTGTGCTACGGGCTGTTCCGCTTTATGGTGGAGTTCGTGCGCGAGCCCGACGCGCACCTGGGGGTCTATCTCAATGTGTTCAGCATGGGCCAACTGCTGTCAATGCCGATGATGCTGGCCGGCGTATTGATGTTATGGGCGGCGTACCGCCGTCCCCGATGGTTTGGCAATGGAGAAAGAACCGCATGAAGGCCTATCTCGAGCTGATGCAGCATATTCTTGAGCAGGGGGAACGGAAAGAAGACAGAACCGGCACCGGCACCCTGTCGGTGTTCGGCCATCAGATGCGGTTCAATCTGCAACAGGGCTTTCCGCTGGTCACCACCAAGAAGTGCCATCTGAAATCGATTATCCATGAGCTGCTGTGGTTCCTGAACGGTGACACCAATATCGGCTACCTCAAGCAGCACGGGGTGCGTATCTGGGACGAATGGGCCGACGAAAACGGCGATCTGGGGCCGGTCTACGGTCATCAGTGGCGCAGTTGGCAGGGGGCGGATGGCCGGGTGACCGACCAGATCAGCCAGGCGCTCGAGACCATCAAACACAACCCGGATTCACGCCGCATCATCGTCTCGGCCTGGAACGTGGGCGAGCTGGACCGGATGGCGCTGGCCCCCTGCCATGCCCTGTTCCAGTTCTACGTGGCGGGCGGCCGGTTGTCCTGCCAGCTATACCAGCGCAGCTGCGATGTGTTCCTCGGGTTGCCGTTCAATATCGCCAGCTACGCCCTGCTGACCCACATGATGGCGCAGCAGGCGGGGCTGGAGGTCGGGGATTTCGTCTGGACCGGGGGCGACGTGCACCTCTACCGCAACCATCTGGAGCAGGCCCGGCTGCAACTGACGCGTGAGCCTCTGCCGTTGCCGACCTTGCGCCTGGCCCGCCAGCCCGACTCCCTGTTCGATTACACCTTCGAGGATTTTGTGCTGGAAAACTACCAGGCGCACCCGCATATCAAGGCACCGGTGGCGGTTTGACGCGAATTAATATGGTTAATTTTGTTAAATTAAAGTGATAAATTTTATTTATATCGGATATACCAAGGTCTAATTGTAAAAATATTCGATTTTGCCGAGTAGTTAAGCAGAAACAACCGATTACTCGCCACCGCATGAGCTGATTACACTCGGGTAAGTCCAAGTGTGGAGACTCATCTATGTCAACCGTATTGAAACGATTTATGGCCATGGAATCGGCCAGTGGCATCCTGCTCATCCTGGCCGCCGTTGCCGCCATCCTGATGGCCAACAGCGATTGGGCCCATCTCTACAGTGCCTTTCTCAACACCCAGGTCCAGGTGCGCATCAGCGGCCTTGACCTGGACAAACCCTTGCTGCTGTGGGTCAACGACGGCCTGATGGCGCTGTTTTTCCTGCTGATCGGCCTCGAGGTCAAGCGCGAACTGGTGGAAGGGGCGCTGTCCCGGCGGGAGCAGGCGATATTTCCGGCCCTGGCCGCCCTCGGCGGCATGGTTTTCCCCGCCCTGTGGTTCCTGGCGTTCAATGCCGACAACCCGGTTACCCAGAACGGCTGGGCCATTCCCGCCGCCACCGATATCGCCTTCGCCCTGGGGGTGATGGCGCTGCTGGGCAAACGGGTGCCGCTCAGCCTGAAGATCTTCCTGCTGGCCCTGGCGATCATCGACGATCTGGGGGTGATCCTGATCATCGCGCTGTTCTACAGCCATGGCCTGTCACTGCCGCCGCTGGGGATCGCCCTGCTCGGGATACTGGGACTGGTCTGGCTCAACCGCGCCCGGGTCGGCAGCCTGGCACCCTATCTGCTGCTGGGACTGGTGGTCTGGGTGGCGGTGCTGAAGTCGGGTATTCATGCCACCCTGGCCGGCGTACTGCTGGGCTTTCTGGTGCCGCTGTATGGTGCTGGCGGCTCCCCCTCCAAGCGGCTGGAGCACGCCCTGCATCCCTGGTGTGCCTTCCTGATCCTGCCGTTGTTTGCCTTCGTCAACGCGGGGGTTTCGCTGCGCGGGCTGTCGCTGGGCGACCTGTCTTCCGCCCTGCCGTTGGGGGTGATGATGGGACTGCTGGTGGGCAAGCCGATGGGGGTGTTCCTGATCAGCTGGCTGGCGGTCAAGCTGCGCATCGCCCAGCTGCCGGCGGGCGTCTGCTTCAAACAGATTTTTGCGGTGTCGGTGCTATGCGGAATCGGTTTTACCATGTCCATTTTCATCACCTCCCTGGCGTTCAGCGGCCACGCGGAGCTGGCCAACCTGTCCCGACTGGGCATTTTGCTGGGCTCTACCCTGGCGGCGCTGATCGGCTATACCATGCTGCACCTGGCGTTGCCCCGGGCCGAGAAGTCCCCGGTTTTGCAGGTGCAGCGCATCTGAGCTGACTCTGTTCTCTGCACAACATGACCGGCCGGGTATTCAAACCCGGCCCGTTTCTTTATGATGGTGCCACCGCGTATCGGAGATGGTTCCTTGTCACACCTCAACTACAACCACCTGTATTATTTCTGGATGACCCAGAAAAAGGGCTCGGTCACCAAGGCTGCCGAAGCGTTGTTTTTGACGCCGCAAACGGTAACCGGGCAGATCCGCCAACTCGAGCAGCGCCTGGGTGGCAAGCTGTTCAAGCGCAAGGGGCGGCAACTGGAGGCGAGTGAACTGGGCCAACTGGTGTTCCAGTATGCGGACCGCATGTTCAGCCTGTCCTACGAGATGCTGGATATCGTCAACTACCGCAAGGAAGATCACCTGGTGTTCGAGGTCGGCATCGCCGATGCGCTGTCGAAGCGGCTGGCCAGCCGGGTGTTGTTGTCGGTGATCCCCAACGACGGCTCCATCCACCTGCGCTGCTATGAGTCGACCCACGAAATGCTGCTGGAGCAGCTCAGCCAGCACAAACTCGACATGATACTGTCCGACTGCCCGGTGGATTCGGCCCAGCACGCGGGCCTGCTGTCCAAGAAGCTGGGGGAGTGCGACATCGGTTTCTACTGTCGCGAGCCGCTGCCGAGCAAGCCCTTTCCCGCCTGCCTGGAAGAGCGGCGGTTGCTGATCCCCGGGCGGCGTACCGCCATGGGCCGGCAACTGCGCCATTGGCTGGAGGTGCAGGGGCTCAAGCCGCAGATCCTGGGCGAGTTCGACGACGCCGCCCTGATGAAGGCCTTCGGCTTTTTCAACCAGGGCATCTTCGTGGCGCCGGCCATCTACCGGGAGGCGATCCTGCAGCACCAGCCGGTGATCGAGATCGGCCGGGCGGAAGAACTGAAGGAAGAGTACTATGTGATCTTTGCCGAACGCATGATCCAGCACCCGGCGGTGAAACGGCTGTGTGAAAGCGATTTCACTTCCCTGTTTTCCGGCCTGGACGATTTTTCGGCGGTGACGGTACCGCCGCCCACCTTTGACAGTGAATTTAGCTGAGAACCTGAATGTGACGACTATGGCGATGAATATCGAGGAAATGGAAGCCAACGCGGCCCAGGCCGTGAAACTGCTCAAGGCGCTGGCCAACGAGCGCCGGCTGTTCATTTTATGCCATTTGCTCGACAAGGAGCTGTCGGTGGGGGAAATGAACCAGCACCTGGGGTTGAGCCAGTCGGCCCTGTCCCAGCACCTGGCGATACTGCGCAACGATGAACTGGTGCGCACCCGCAAGGAGGCACAGACAGTGTACTACTCGCTGCAAAGCGAGGAAGTGCGGGAAGTCATCGCCCTGCTGCACAGGCTTTATTGCAGAGAGGAGTAAGGGGAAGGCGCGAGGAGTGACTATGACCCCGGCGTTGTCTCTAACGCTTCACCTTCTGACAGGCAATAAAAAACCGGCATTGAGCCGGTTTTTTTAGAGCGCTTGGAACAAGCCTGGTTTACAGGGCCTTGATCTGAGCGTTCAGGCGGCTCTTGTGACGAGCTGCCTTATTTTTGTGGATCAGGCCTTTGGTGGCCATGCGGTCCAGCAGGGGCTGGGCGGCATCGAAGGCTTTCTGGGCGTTGGCCTTGTCACCGGTGGCGATGGCAGCAACTACTTTCTTGACGTAGGTGCGCACCATGGAACGGCGGCTGGCGTTGTGCTTACGGCGTTTCTCTGCTTGAATCGCGCGTTTCTTAGCAGATTTAATATTAGCCAAGGTAAAACTCCTAAAACTGTCTTAGCGAGTGTTCTTAAAAGGCCGAGGAATATGCCTTTTTCACCGCTGATTGTCAATTGATTTGTGCAAATAAACACCGCCCTGTGGCAAGGCACAGGGCAGGGGGTTAAACTGTCGGCCGAATTCTAGCAGCATTCGCCTGCATTCAGCAATTTTCTTACCGTGAGGTTTTCATTTTGAGCAAGGCGCTTTTGCGATCGGGCCTGATTGTGTCCGCCATGACCCTGGTTTCCCGGGTGCTGGGGCTGGTGCGGGACGTGGTGATCGCCAACCTGATGGGAGCCGGGGCGGCGGCCGACGTGTTCTTCTTCGCCAACCGCATTCCCAACTTTCTGCGCAGGCTGTTTGCCGAAGGCGCCTTCAACCAGGCCTTCGTGCCGGTGATGACGGAATACAAGCAGACCCGCAGTTTCAAGGACACCCAGGACCTGCTGGCGGCGGTGTCCGGCACCTTGGGGTTGATCGTGACCGGGGTGACCCTGGCGGGGATGCTTGGCTCCGGTGCGGTCACCGCTCTGTTCGGCGCCGGCTGGTTTATGGAGTGGTTGAACGACGGTCCCGAGGCGCACAAGTTCGAGCTGGCCTCGCTGCTGCTGAAAATCACCTTTCCCTACCTGTGGTTCATCAGCTTTACCGCCATGGCCGGCGCCATCCTCAATACCTTCGGCAAGTTCGCGGTGTCCTCCTTCACCCCGGTGTTCCTCAACGTGGCGATGATAGCGGCGGCGCTCTGGCTGTCGCCGCGGCTGGCCCAGCCCGAACTCGGCCTGGCCATCGGCGTGTTCGCCGGGGGGCTCGTCCAGTTCCTGTTCCAGTTTCCCTTCCTGGCCCGGCTGCACCTGCTGGTGCGGCCGCGCTGGGCCTGGCACCACCCGGGGGTGGTGAAAATCCGTACCCTGATGATACCGGCGCTGTTCGGGGTGTCGGTGAGCCAGGTTAACCTGTTATTCGACACCATGCTGGCCTCCTTCCTGGCCACCGGCTCCATCAGCTACCTGTATTACTCGGACCGGCTGCTGGAGTTTCCCCTCGGGCTGTTCGGCATCGCCATCGCCACCGTGATCCTGCCGGCCCTCTCCAGCCGTCATGTGGACGACGCCAGGGACGGTTTCGCCGCCACCATGGACTGGGGCATCCGCATGGTGCTGCTGATGGGCTTTCCCGCCATGTTGGGACTCATCGTGCTGAGCGAGCCGATGCTGCGGGTGCTGTTCATGCGCGGCGAATTCGGCGCCGAGGAAGTGGCGGCGGCGGGCAGGAGCCTGGTGGCCTACGGCCTGGGGCTGCAGGCCTTTATGCTGATCAAGGTGCTGGCGCCGGGTTATTACGCCCGTCAGGACACCAAAACCCCGGTGCGCTTCGGCATCATCGCCATGGTGGCCAACATGGTGTTCAACATCATCCTGATCTTCCCCCTCGGCTACGTGGGCCTGGCCCTGGCCACCGCCCTTTCGGGCATCCTCAATGCGGGGCTGCTGGGCTGGGGGCTGCGCCGGCACGGGGTATACAGCCCCAGCCGGCAGACCGGGCTGTTCGCCCTCAAAGTAGTGCTGGCGGGCGGTGGCATGGCGGCGCTGTTGTGGTACCTGTCGCCGCCGCTGACGGTGTGGGCTGGCTGGGATCTGCTGCAAAGCGCGCTTTGCCTGCTGGGTTACATCGGCGCCGGTGCCTTGTGCTACGGTGTGCTGCTGTTGCTGGCCGGTGTGCGGCCCAAGCATCTCAAAACCTCGTAGCAAGGGCTGATCCTTGCGCCCGGCTGGGGTATAATCCGCCGATTTGCAGGGCCAGCAGCGGGATTTATGGAGCTTATTCGCGGCATTCACAACATCAAGGCATGGCATCGCGGCTGTGTGCTGACCATCGGCAACTTCGATGGCGTGCACCTGGGGCACCAGGCGGTGTTGCGCCGGCTGACCGAGCAGGCGCGCCGGCTCAAGGTGCCGGCCTGCGTAATGGTGTTCGAGCCCCAGCCGCAAGAGCTGTTCACTGGCACCCAGGCGCCGCCGCGGCTGACCCGGCTGCGGGAAAAGTACCTGCAACTGGCGCGGCTCGGCATCGACCGCCTGCTGTGCGTGCGTTTCAATGCCGCCTTCGCGGCCCAGTCGCCGGACGACTTCATCCGCGGCCTGCTGGTCGACAAGCTGGGGGTGCGTTTCCTGGTGGTGGGGGATGATTTCCGTTTCGGCAAGAACCGGGTCGGGGACTTCGAACTGCTGACCCGGGCCGGCCGCGCCTTCGACTTCGAGGTGGTCAGTACCCAGAGCTGGCGCATGAACAGCCAGCGGGTGAGCAGCACCCTGATCCGCGAAGCGCTGGCGGCGGATCGTCTGGATGACGCCAACCAGATGCTGGGCCGCCCGTTCAGCCTGTGCGGCCGGGTGGCCCACGGCGCCAAACTGGGGCGCACCATCGGCTTTCCCACCGCCAATGTGGCGCTCAAGCGGCAGGTGATACCGGTGTCCGGGGTTTATGCGGTCGAACTGCTGCTCGATGGCCGGCACTATCCCGGGGTGGCCAATATCGGCCACAAGCCCACCGTCGGCGGCACCCGCGCCCTGTTGGAAGTCCACCTGTTTGATTTCATCGGCGATCTGTACGGCCGGCAGGTGGAAGTAGAGCTTCGCCACAAATTGCGGAACGAGCAAAAATTCGCTTCCTTTGAGCTGTTAAAGGAGCAAATTCAACGCGATGCCGCCGCCGCCCGACACTGGTTCGGGCTGGCGGCATCAGAACCGAACGGAATGTAGGATCCATGAGCGACTATAAAAATACCCTGAATTTGCCCGAAACGGAGTTTCCCATGCGCGGCAACCTGGCTCAGCGCGAGCCGGAAATGCTAAAGCGCTGGTATGAGCAGGACCTGTACGGCGCGGTGCGTCGCGCCAAGCACGGCAACAAGCCCTTCATCCTGCACGACGGCCCTCCCTACGCCAACGGCAGCATTCATATCGGTCACTCGGTCAACAAGATCCTCAAGGACATCATCGTCAAGTCCAAGGGCCTGCTGGGCTACGACTCGCCCTACATTCCGGGCTGGGACTGCCACGGCCTGCCCATCGAGCTGAAGGTGGAAGGCAAGGTCGGCAAGCCCGGCGTCAAGGTCTCCGCCGCCGAATTCCGTGAGGCCTGCCGTGCCTACGCCAGGGAGCAGATCGAGGCGCAGAAGACCGACTTCATCCGCCTGGGCGTGCTGGGTGACTGGGACAATCCCTACCTCACCATGAACTTCGACACCGAAGCCAACATCATCCGTTCGCTGGCCAAGATCATCGACAACGGCCACCTGCACAAGGGCTCCAAGCCGGTACACTGGTGTACTGACTGCGGCTCCGCCCTGGCGGAAGCGGAAGTGGAATACGAAGACAAGCGCTCCCCGGCCATCGACGTGCGCTTCTGGGCGGCGGACGAAGCCGCCGCCGTGGCCAGCTTCGACTGCGCCGACGGCCATGCCGGCCAGGGCCCGGTGTCGCTGGTGATCTGGACCACCACCCCCTGGACCCTGCCCGCCAACCGCGCCGTGGCGCTGCACGCCGAGCTCAACTACGCCCTGGTGCAGGTGGAAGGCGACCAGCCCGAGCGGCTGATCCTGGCCGCCGACCTGGTCAAGGACGTGATGGACCGCGCCGGCATCGCCCATTACCACCACCTGGGCTACTGCCAGGGCGCGGCGCTCGAACTCAAGCGCTTCCGCCACCCCTTCTACGGCTACGATGTGCCCGTGGTGCTGGGCGAGCATGTCACCATCGACTCCGGTACCGGCGCCGTGCACACCGCGCCCGGCCATGGCCAGGAAGACTTCGTGGTGGGCCAGAAGTACGGCCTGGAAGTGGCCAACCCGGTGGGCGGCAACGGGGTCTACTTGCCCGACACCGAACTGTTCGCCGGCCAGCACGTGTTCAAGGCCAACGACGCCGTGGTGGAGGTGCTCAAGGAGCGCGGCGCCCTGCTGCACCACGAGGCCTACAACCACTCCTATCCGCACTGCTGGCGCCACAAGACGCCCATCATCTTCCGCGCCACCCCCCAGTGGTTCATCAGCATGGAGCAGGCCGGGCTGCGCGGCCAGGCGCTGAGCGAAATCCGCAAGGTACAGTGGGTACCCGAGTGGGGCCAGAGCCGTATCGAGTCCATGGTGGAAAACCGCCCCGACTGGTGCATCTCCCGCCAGCGCACCTGGGGCGTGCCCATCGCCCTGTTCGTGCACAAGGACACCCAGGCCCTGCACCCCCGCGCCACCGAGCTGATGGAAGAGGTGGCCAAACGGGTCGAGCAGGCCGGCATCCAGGCCTGGTGGGATCTGGATCCCGCCGAGCTGCTGGGCGAGGAGGCGGAGCAGTACGAGAAGGTGCTGGACACCCTGGACGTCTGGTTCGACTCCGGCTCCACCCACGCCTCGGTGGTGGACGTGCGGCCCGAGTTCCAGGGCCATCCCGCCGACATGTACCTGGAAGGCTCGGATCAGCACCGGGGCTGGTTTATGTCTTCCTTGATGATCTCCACCGCCATGAAGGGCCACGCCCCCTACCGCCAGGTGCTGACCCACGGCTTTACCGTGGACGGCCAGGGCCGCAAGATGTCCAAGTCCATCGGCAACGTGGTCAGCCCCCAGGAAGTGATGAACAAGCTGGGCGCCGACATCCTGCGGCTGTGGGTGGCGAGCACCGATTATTCCGGCGAGATGACTGTCTCCGACGAGATCCTCAAGCGCAGCGCCGACGCCTATCGCCGCATCCGCAACACCGCCCGCTTCCTGCTGGCCAACCTGAACGGCTTCGACCCGGCTACCGACATGGTGGCGCCGGAAGACATGGTGGTGATCGACCGCTGGGCGGTGGGCCGGGCCCAGTCCATCCAGCAGGACATCACCAAGGCTTACGACGAGTACAACTTCCACCAGGTGACCCAGAAGCTGATGCAGTTCTGCTCGGTGGAAATGGGCTCCTTCTACCTGGACGTGATCAAGGACCGGCAGTACACCGCCAAGGCCGACAGCCAGGCGCGCCGCTCCTGCCAGACCGCCCTCTACCATATCGTCGAGGCCCTGGTGCGCTGGATGGCGCCGATCATGAGCTTTACCGCCGACGAGATCTGGGCCCTGCTGCCCGGCGAGCGGGACCATTTCGTGTTCACCCAGGAGTTTTACGACAGGCTGTTCGGCCTGGCCGAAGGCGAGCCACTGAACGACGCCTACTGGGCCGAGCTGCTCAAGGTGCGCCAGGCGGTGAACAAGGCGCTGGAAACCGCCCGTACCGACAAGGTGATCGGCGCGGCGCTGGAGGCGGAGGTCACCCTCTATGCCGACGAGGCGCTGGCCAGCCGGCTGGAGCAACTGCAGGACGAGCTGCGCTTCGTGATGCTCACCTCCAGGGCGGTGGTCAGGCCGCTGGCGGAGGCCGAGGGCGCCGCCGACACCGAACTGGCGGGGCTCAAGGTGCGGGTGAGCAAGAGCTGCGCCGACAAGTGTGGCCGCTGCTGGCACCATGTGAGTGATGTGGGCAGCCATGAGGGGCACGACGGCATCTGTGGCCGCTGCGTGTCCAACGTGGCCGGAGACGGCGAAGTTCGCCGGTTCGCCTGATGAAGCCCTTGCTCGATAGCGGCCTGCGCTGGTGGTGGCTGGCCATCGTCGCCATGGTGCTGGATCAGGTGAGCAAGTGGCTCACCATGTCCTACCTGGACTACGGCTACCCGGGGGTGGAGATCGCCCCCTTCTTCAACCTGGTGCATGTGTACAACCCGGGCGCAGCCTTCAGCTTCCTGGCCGACCAGGGCGGCTGGCAGCGCTGGTTTTTCGCCGGCCTGGCCTGTGCCGTAACCATATTGCTCAGCATCTGGATGTACAAGGCGCCCAGAAGCGCCCGCTGGCTGCCGGCGGCCTACGCCCTGATCATCGGCGGTGCCATCGGCAATGTGATCGACCGGCTGGCGCTGGGCCACGTAGTGGACTTTCTCGACTTCTACGTGGGCAACTGGCACTGGCCGGCGTTCAACCTGGCCGACAGCTTCATCTTCGTCGGCGCCGCCATGATCATCATCGACAGTTTCAGGAAGGACAGCCCCCAATGAGCCAACAGATAGGTCCTCGCAGCGAAGTGCTGTTTCATTTCACCATCAAGCTGGAAGACGGCTCCGTCGCCGACAGCACCCAGCTGCACGGCAAGCCGGCCAAGCTGCAGATGGGCGACGGCAGCCTGACCCCCAGTTTCGAGGCCTGCCTGCTGGGGCTGGAAGCCGGCACCAGTAAAAGCTTTGAACTGGGCCCGGAAGACGCCTTCGGCCCGGTCAACCCGGACAACATCCACCATATGGAGCGCAGCCGCTTCGCCGCCGACATGGAGCTGGAAGAGGGCGCCATCCTCTCCTTCACCCAGCCCAACGGCGCCGAAATCCCCGGCATAGTGCGCGGCGTGGCCGGCGATTCGGTCACCGTGGATTTCAACCACCCGCTGGCCGGCCGCACCGTCACCTTCGAGGTGGAAATTCTGGCCGTCGATCAACACGGAGCCTGACATGGACATTCTCCTCGCCAACCCTCGCGGCTTTTGCGCCGGCGTAGACAGGGCCATCAGCATAGTGCAGAGCGCCCTGGAAAAATTCGGCGCGCCCATCTATGTGCGCCATGAGGTGGTACACAACCGTTACGTGGTGAACAAGCTCAAGGAGGCGGGCGCGGTGTTTGTGGACGAACTGGATCAGGTGCCGGACGGCAATATCGTCATCTTCTCCGCCCACGGGGTGTCCAAGGCGGTGCGGGAAGAGGCCAAGAACCGGGGCCTCAAGGTGTTCGACGCCACCTGTCCGCTGGTGACCAAGGTGCATATGGAGGTGCACCGGGCCAGCAAGAAGGGCATCGAGACCATACTGATCGGCCATGCCGGCCACCCGGAGGTGGAAGGCACCATGGGCCAGTACGAAAGCGCCGAGGGCGGCATGTACCTGGTGGAAAGCCCGGCCGACGTGACGCGCCTGGTGGTCAAACATCCGGACAACCTCACCTTCGTGACCCAGACCACCCTGAGCGTGGACGAAACCTCGGACGTGATCGACGCCCTGCGCGCGCGTTTCCCCACCATTGAAGGGCCGCGCAAGGACGACATCTGCTACGCGACCCAGAACCGGCAGGACGCGGTGCGGGAGCTGGCCGCCAAGGTGGATCTGCTGCTGGTGGTGGGCTCGCGCAACTCCTCCAATTCCAACCGGCTGCGCGAGCTGGCCGAAAAGATGGGCACCCGTGCCTATCTGATCGACTGCCTGGAGATGGTCGAGCCGGCCTGGCTCGAGGGGGCGGCGCGCATCGGCGTGACCGCCGGCGCCTCGGCGCCCGAGGTGCTGGTGCAGGAGGTGATCTCCCACCTGCAGTCTCTGGGCGGCAACACCGTGGCCGAGCACCCGGGCCGGGAAGAGAACATCGTGTTCGAAGTACCCGCCGAGCTGAAGATAAAACAGCTGCCCTAACCGGCGATCAGGGTCCGGTTGCGGCCTTCTTCCTTGGCATGGTAGAGGGTATCGTCCAGCAGCTTGAGCGTCGCCGACAGGCTGCGCTCGGGTTGCAGCTCGATAAGACCGATGCTGACCGTCATGATCAGCCTGTGCTCCTGGGACCGTACCGGCGTGCGGGCCAGGGTGTTGCGCAGCCGCTCCGCCACCGCCAGCGCCTGCTCGGTGGCGGTGTTCGGCAACAGCACCAGAAACTCCTCTCCTCCCCAGCGGCCGATGGTGTCGGTGCCGCGAAAGACCTTTCTCGCCAGGGTGGCGAAGTGCACCAGGGCCTCATCCCCGATCTGGTGGCCGTACTCGTCGTTGAATTGCTTGAAATAATCGATGTCGATCATCAGCAGGCAGGCCGGCTGCTGGCAGGACTGCACCAGGGCGTAATGCTGCCGGAGCTGTTCGTTAAAGGCCCGCCGGTTGGCCAGGCCGGTGAGGGGATCAGTCGCGGCCAGCACCGCCAGCTCTTCCCGGGTTTGATCCAGGTCGCACAGCATCTCCGCCTGGCGCCGGTTGGCCTGCCATAGCTCCAGCAGTCGCATCACCTGCCGGGCCAGGGCCTTTAGCAGTTCTGCCTGGGTGTCATCGAGGACGCCGGGCTGAAGGTCCATGACGCACAGGGTGCCGATAAGGTGGCCGTCCGGCGTTTCCAGCGGCACCCCCGCATAAAAACGCAGGAAGGGCGCCGCCGTGACCAGGGGATGCCCGGCGAAACGCGAGTCCTGCAGGGTGTCGGGAATCACCAGGAGGCCACGCTGCAACAGCACATGGGCACAGATGGAGTTGTCCCGCGGTAGTTCGCGCAGGCCCAGGCCCAGCGCTGCCTTGAACCACTGGCGATCGTCGTCGATAAAGTTGATCAGCGCCATCGGGGTCCGGCAGACATGGGCCGCCAGTCGGGCGATGTCGTCGAAGGCGACTTCGGGCGGGGTGTCGAGAATATGGTAACGGCGGAGCGCGGCCAGCCGCTGCTGTTCCGAGTCTGTGTCGATGACCATCATCAGGTTCTCCTGCCGGGGCTGGATAATATTCAGTTTGTACCCCGTGCCGGGAGTGAAGGCTCTTGGCGGCCTGTGGGCGGGCCGGCGCGGCAAGCGCCGGGATCGCTCTCAACAAGCCTGAGTATGAAGCCTGGCCCATGAAAATACCATTGTGCCGGCCTTATCTTTGCCGGGGGTTGGGCGGGGAGCTTACTGCCAGCAGGCGGACGGCGTTTTGACGCTGTTCCTGTCCAGGGAGAGCTGGCTGCAGCCGGTACTGCCTTCCTGATCGTTTTGCTGGGCCGAGCCGCTCTTGGCGGTGGCGGTGAGGGTGTAGCTGCTGCCGGAAAGAGTTGCCGCAAAGGTATAATTGGCGTTGCTGGCGGCGCCGATCAGATCGGTGGCCGAACTGGTGTAGGAGGGGCTGGAGATGCGCCATTCCTCCTGTGCCAGTTGCATGCGATAGAGGGTCTGGATGGCCTCTATCCGCTTGCTTTTTATCATATAACTGGAAAAGGACGGGTAGGCCACGGCGGTGATGATCGCCAGCACCGCCACCGTGATCAGCAATTCGATCAGCGTAAAACCGGCGCATTTTTTCATCCTGACCATCCTTGTCTAAACCCGGGCTTTGGCTAAAGCTTAAACCAAGTTGCGCGCTTTGTAGCAGCTCATCTCTGTCTTCATGGAGGAAGCAGATGATAAAGGTTCAGGTGGGTCTTACCTTGGTCGAGCTACTGGTCAGCATTGCCGTTATGGCGGTGCTGCTGGTTATTGCCGTGCCCAGCTTTCAGACCCTGCGCCAGCAGTACACGGTGCGTAGCGCCGGCATGGCCATCTATTCGGATCTGCAGCTGGCAAGGAGCGAGGCGATCAAGCGCAATGCTCCCATCACCGTTTGTTTCACCGGCTCGGGAACCGTTGGCTGGAGCTATCAGTTGCGGGATTCGGCAGATTGTTCCGGTGATATCCTTGAAACGACCAATGCCCAGAACTTTCCCGCTGTGGTACTGACCTCCAGTTATGGTGGCAATCTGCTGACGTTTCGACCCAGGCGAAATACGCTCACGTCTGGAAACGTGACCTTGTCGAATGGTAGTCAGGAAATGAAAGTGATGACCTGGAATAACAGCATCATCAGGACCTGTTCGGATGACGACCTGATAGGAGTGCCGGGATGTTGAGCCTTCATGGCCAGAAGGGCATGAGCCTGGTGGAGATGCTGGTGTCGCTGATAGCCGGCCTGGTGGTAGTAGCCGGTGCTATCTCTTTATTTAGCACCGTTATAGTTTCTGGTAACACTACCCTGATGCTGTCCCGTCTTAACCAGGATATACAGGCGGTGACCGATATCATCGCCCGGGATATCCAGCGGGCAGGACATCATCCCAGCGCTGCCGAAGATATCGCCAATGGCGTATCCCTGGCTTCATCCACCGCCGCGCTATACATGTTTTCCACCAGCAATGATCTGTATCCGGCACCTGCATCGGGGGCTAGCTCTACTTGTATCAGAGTGAAGTATTGGGACAACGATACGCCTTCCGGGGCCAGCTCACTGGTGCGGATATACGGTTATGACTCCGTTAACAAGAGGTTGAGCGTTGATACATCATACTCGGCCCCGGTGAGCTCTGCGCTAACTGCATCAGATTGCGCATCCGGTGACCTGCTGATTTCTGACGCCGAAGTGCTCGTGGATAATCTGGAGTTTGAAGTGGTGTCGGGTAGTAACCCGACCGGTGCAAGAGCACTGAATATCAGGATGACGGCTTCCAATGCCCAGAAAAACAACCTGTCCATGAGCCTGGAGCGAAGTGTAAGGATAAGAAATGATGGGTACTGATAATAAAGGTTTTACTACCCTGACCGTTACCCTGGTGCTCGTTGCCATTTTGGCGGCGGTATCGGCTTTTATCGGCAAGGTGTTGATTTCTGACCGACGGATTACCTCGAACGAAATCGAATACCGGATGGCCTTTGCCGCCGCCGAGCAGGGCATTGCCGATGCCATCGCCGCCCTTAATGTGGATGTGACCACTCCGGCGGTCAGTGGCTCTGTCACGACCTCCCAGGGGGTCGCGACCTACAGCGTGGCAATGACGATAGGATCTACAGTGTCCAATGTGGTTGATATTATATCGACTGCCGCACTGAATGAGTCTGTGGTCAGCGTAACAACACAGGTGGCGGAGAGGAATATTTTAAATCCAGGAGCGGGCTCTGGGCCATCTGCTCCTTTGCTGGTCGGCGGGGCTACAACCGGCATCAGTGGTAACATGACCGTAGTGGCGAATCCAAATGGGGGAGGACCTGGTGTAGCTGTTTCCGTATGGTCAGGAGATGATATTACTGGATCGGGCAGTATGCAGACCTGCCATTTGGGGGATTATGACCCTGACTCCGGCAACTGCAATGCTACCATCAGCGAAAAGCAGGGCGGCACAGTGCTTTTTGATAGTGATGTGGTCGATAACGATCCTGATTTCCCCACCGATATGCTGGAGTATATGTTTGGCTATTCTGCCGACGAATGGGACAAGATAGAGGCTATGGCAACGGGAATAGTAGCCAACTGCAGCGATGTCATTCCGCCAGGCTTCTTTATTGTAGATGGTGGGGGGGAATGTGATCTTAAAGATGTAGGCAGTTCTCCCACTGCACCGGCCATCATTCTTGTTAAAGATGCCAATCTCAAAGCTAATGGCGGAGATAAATTTTACGGGTTGGTATTTTCATTTGATTCCAATCTTGGTGATGCAGCTGTATACAATATCAGCCTTAATGGCGGCGCTCAGGTATTTGGTGCTATAGCTACTAACCATGGTGGGGATAACCTGAATGGCACCTTTGATGTTGTTTACGACAGCCAGGTTATTTGTGCCTTCTCTGACTGTGATGCTTCTGGTGGAGGCGGTGGAGGCTCCTCCACTTTGACTATCAGAACGATTCCCGGTAGCTGGAAAGACTGGAATTAGGAGGGATTATGAGAAGGCAGTCGGGATTCGGGTTGGTCGAAGTTTTTATTTCCTTTTTACTGGTGGCTGGTACAGCAGGAGTTTTGCTTCAGCTGCATAAGGTATACTTGGAATATACTAGGGATGGTGGCTATCGGGAAGTTGCACTAAGGTTGGCCGAAAGTAAGGTTGATGAGGTGAGAAATACCGGATCAATTTCAGCATTCAATAGTCTTCCAGCATCGGGAAATGAGCAGAGAACCATTAATAATATGGACTATGATATCACTTGGGACATTTCCTCGGTTGGTTCCTTGTTGGAGAAGGAAGTTGAAGTCGAGGTGTCTTGGAGTATCGATTCTGATGTTCAGACTGTATCTCTATCATCAAGGGTTACTCCCAACTTGCTGGTCACGGAAGGGCCCTTTGGCAATATCGGGGATGGTGCTAGTCCCGGTGGGGGAACTGGTCCTCAGGTACAATACACCCCCGGTTCCATTCCCGATATTGTGGCGGTGGTGACCGATCCGGATACCGGTATCAAGCAGGAAACCACCAAGCCGGCACCCGATGTACAAAATAATGATGATGACGTGGTGGTGAGTTTTGACTCCATTATTTATGACGGCAGTAATAACCGTCTTATTCAGAGCGACACCAGAACCGTGTACTGCTCTTGCGATTATCAGAATGGATTGCAGTCAACCCGGCGACCGGCCCGGCCCTATTCGCTGCCTAATGGAGTCTACTGGTTCGAGGGACTTTCCGAAGAGAAGGAATGGGGCGACAGCGACAACCCGGACTGCACTGTGTGCTGTAACGACCATTTCGATGTCGGCTCCAGCTCCTTGTTCGAAGACAACTTCAACCAGTTTAACCAGGGGCACGGGCACTACATCAATGCCATCTCGCCGGCTTCCGCCGGGCAGGAATATCTGGAGTCCTGCCGGATGCTGCGGATCGATGGTTTTTTCCGGGTAATGCCGGACTGGAACCTGATAGCCCTGAATATTTTCCCCCCATCCTACCTGACCGATGCCGATAATGTGCAGCTCTATCAGCAATACATAGAGGACGTAGTGCAGGAATATGTCACCATTCAGAAGAGCGGCCTGCCCAGCACCACCTATCAGCCGGACAGCTTCCAGGTCTGGTTGAGCGCTAATGGTGATACTGCAGATTTCGAGAGCCTGACCGAGCTGTTTATCGCTTCCTATCAACTGGCGGCGAGGGCGATATACGTGGACCTTATGCCCCAGAGCCTGCTTGATGCCATCGATTTCAGCGATGACAACTGGCTGACCAAGGTGTCATTCAACGAGGTGAACACGACCCTGCTGGCAAACTGGCGGGTAGAAGACGGCGACGATGACTATCTTGAAGTGACCAATGAACCGGTGGAAACCATAGTGGACCCCGACAATAACTTTTTCGGCACCTACAGTCGCGGCTATGTCACTACCCTGCAGGAATCGGCCTCCGCGGCAGCCCAGCCCAGGGTATTTGCCACCATGACCCGCTACAACAGCGGGTTGACCGGCCAGGATCCGATCTCACCGTTCGACGCCGGCACCCTCTTTGAAACCAGCCTGACCCTGTCGGTGAGCAGCGGCTCGGCCCTTACCACCTTTATCAGCGGGAAAATTGAATGCTTGACCGTGCAGGGTAACGGCACCACCCCGGTGGCGTGCAAGTCCCAGGACTTCAACAATACGGTCGCTACTCCCGACGGTAACGGCAGCTGCACCATTCGCAAGGATTCGGATCCGGCCACCGCCTTCTATGAATGCACCGTTACTGCCGGCCAGGCGGTTACTATTACTTTTACTAATAATCAGCCCAGCAGTGATTTTGTCTTCAATCCGTCGAGCGTTAATTTAACTACGACCCAAGTCAACAACAACACCGATATTCCCTGCGTGATGCAGATCAACAATAACATCACCAACTTCGTGACCTATAGCTGTCAGCCGTAAGCCGGCGGAACAAGCGGCGCTGGTAACCCCGGCGCCTTTTTTTTATCATGCCGGTAATCCTCTATGTGTACACAGGCCCATCATGTCCCAACACCTTACCCTGGCACTGGCGCAGCTGAACCTCACCGTGGGTGCCATCGAAGCCAATACCGACGCCATGCTGGCCGCCGCCGGGCAGGCGGCGGAGCAGGGCGCCGATCTGGTGCTCTATCCCGAGCTGGCGGTCACTGGCTATCCGCCGGAAGACCTGCTGTTCCGTGACGATCTCTACCAGCGGGTCGACGCCGCCCTGAACCGGCTGGCCGCCGCCAGCACCCATACCGCCCTGGTGGTGGGCCACCCCTGGCGCGAAGGGGGCAGGCTGTATAACGCTGCTTCCTTCTTCTACCAGGGCCGGCTGGAAGGGCGCTATTTCAAGCAGTTGCTGCCCAACTACGGCGTTTTCGATGAAAAACGCTACTTCAGTGCCGGCAGCCAGTCCTGCGTGATCGAGTTCAAGGGCCACCGGCTGGGCCTGCTGATCTGCGAAGACGTCTGGGAGGCGGCCCCGGCGGCGGAAGCGAAAACGGCGGGGGCCGAACTGTTGCTCAGCCTCAATGCCTCGCCCTACCACAGGGGCAAGTCCTGGATCCGGGAAAGCCTGCTGGCCCAGCGCAGCCGCGAAAACCAGCTGCCGCTGCTGTACCTGAACCTGGTGGGCGGCCAGGACGAGCTGGTGTTCGACGGCCGCTCCAAGGTGTTCAACGCCGCCGGTGAACTGACCCAGAACCTGGCCGCCTTCGGCGAGCAGCTGGCCCTGGTGCAGATCGAGAAAGGGGCGCCACGCCGGGGGGATATCCAGCCGCCGCTGGAGCCGCTGGCCGAGGTCTATCAGGCGCTGGTGCTGGCCACCCGCGACTACGTCAACAAGAACGGCTTCGGCGGCGCCGTGCTGGGGCTGTCCGGCGGTATCGATTCGGCCCTGACCCTGGCCATCGCGGTCGACGCCCTGGGCGCCGAGCGGGTGCAGGCGGTAATGATGCCGTTCCGCTACACCGCTTCCATGAGCGTGGAAGACGCGGAAGAGGAGGCCCGCCACCTGGGCGTGGAGTTCAACATCGTGTCCATCGAACCGATGTTCGATGCCTTTATGGGCCAGCTGGCACCGCTGTTCGAGGGCACCGAGCGCGACACCACCGAAGAAAACCTGCAGGCCCGTGCCCGGGGCGTGCTGCTGATGGCCATTTCCAACAAACGCCGCCGACTGGTGCTGACCACCGGCAACAAGAGCGAGGTGGCGGTGGGCTACTGCACCCTCTACGGCGACATGGTCGGCGGCTTCGCCCCGATCAAGGACGTGCCCAAAACCCTGGTGTTCGAGCTGTCCGAATACCGCAACACCCTGGGCTACGTGATCCCCCAGCGGGTCATCGACCGCCCGCCTTCCGCCGAACTGGCGCCGGATCAGCTCGACCAGGACAGCCTGCCCCCGTATGATGTGCTGGACGCCATCCTTGAAGCCTATGTGGAGCACGACAAGTCCCTGGCCGATCTGCTGGCTGAAGGCTTCGACGAAGCCGACGTGCGCCGGGTGATCAAGCTGGTGGATATCAACGAATACAAACGCCGCCAGGGGGCGGTGGGGCCGCGCATCACGCCGCGCAACTTCGGCAAGGACCGTCGTTACCCCATCACCTCCGGGTTCGGCAAAGTGAATTGGTAAGGAGCCACCATGAAGAAGATTGAAGCCATCATCAAACCCTTTAAGCTGGACGACGTGCGTGAAGCCCTGGCCGAGCGCGGCATCACCGGCATGACGGTCTCGGAAGTGAAAGGTTTCGGCCGCCAGAAGGGGCATACCGAGCTGTATCGCGGTGCCGAATACATGGTGGATTTTCTGCCCAAGGTGAAACTGGAACTGGTGGTGCAGGACGATCTGGTGGAATCCTGCATCGAGGCGATAGAAAACACCGCCCGTACCGGCAAGATCGGCGACGGCAAGATCTTCGTGTTCGATGTGGGCCGGGTGATCCGCATCCGTACCGGCGAACAGAACGAAGAGGCGGTGTAAAAAGGCTGGGATGGGTGACTGGGGACTCGGGACTGGTCGTAGAGACTGGCAGCGACGGAGCCCGAATCCCCGGTTTTAACTGCCCGGCTTTTTTGCCACAATTACCGATAGAATCATCAGTCGAGGAACAGAAGATGCCACTGCTGGACAGTTTTACCGTCGATCATACCCGTATGGGAGCCCCGGCGGTGCGGGTCGCCAAGACCATGGCCACCCCCCACAACGACACCATTACCGTATTCGATCTGCGTTTCTGCCTGCCGAACAAGGAAATCCTGTCCGAGAAGGGCATCCATACCTTGGAGCACCTGTTCGCGGGCTTTATGCGCAACCACCTGAATGGCAACGGAGTCGAGATTATCGATATTTCTCCCATGGGCTGCCGTACCGGTTTTTATATGAGCCTGGTGGGCGCGCCGGACGAGCAACGGGTGGCCGATGCCTGGAAGGCGGCGATGGAAGATGTGCTCGGGGTGGAAAGCCAGTCGCAAATTCCGGAGCTTAATGAGTACCAGTGCGGCACCTATGCGATGCACTCGCTGGACGAGGCCAAGGCCATCGCCCGCAACATCATCGAACGGGGCATCGGCGTCAACAGCAACCAGGCGCTCAAGCTGCCGGAAGAGATGCTGAAAACCCTGTAATCCCCCGGCCTCCCCTGGGGACAAAACGCCCGGTTCAAGCAAGCACTGGCTTAACCGGGTGTTTTGTCACTCTTTATTCTTTCTCTGTTGATATACTTCCCTTATTACAGTGCTCAAATGGACCACTTCTATGTCTGAACAGCAAGATCCTTTCCTCCAGAGGGAAGCCGAAAAATACGAAAACCCCATTCCCAGCCGGGAATATATCCTCGAGCACATCAAAGAGCGGCAAACTCCGGTCACCCGCGACGAACTGTTTGCCGATCTGGCGCTGGCAGGCGAGGAGCAGGCCGAGGCCCTGCGCCGCCGGCTGCGCGCCATGGAGCGGGACGGCCAGCTGGTGTTCACCCGCAACAAATGTTACGCCCTGCCCGACAAGCTCAACCTGATCAAGGGCTATGTCATCGGCCACCGGGAAGGCTTCGGCTTCCTGCGTCCGGAAGACGGCGGCGACGATCTGTTCCTGGCCCAGCGCGAAATGGATGCGCTGATGCACGGCGACTACGTGCTGGTGCAGCCCCTGCGGTTCGACGCCAAGGGCCGGCGCGAGGCCCGGGTGGTGCGCATCCTCAAGTCCCGCGAGCTGGAGGTGGTGGGCCGCTACTTCGTGGAAAACGGCGTCAGCTACGTGGTGCCGGACGACAGCCGCATCGCCCAGGACATCCTCATTCCCCAGGGCGAGACCATGGGCGCGCGCATGGGCCAGGTGGTGGTGATCTCCATCACCCAGCGGCCCACCCGGCGGATGACCGGCATCGGCAAGGTCATCGAGGTGCTGGGCGAGACCATGGATCCGGGCATGGAGATCGAAATCGCCCTGCGCACCCACGGCATTCCCCATGTGTGGCCGGAAGAGGTCAAGCAGGAAATCGTCAAACTGACCGAACAGGTGCCGGAAGAAGCCAAGAAAGGCCGCAAGGATCTGCGCGAGCTGCCGCTGGTGACCATCGACGGTGAAGACGCCCGCGACTTCGACGACGCCGTCTACTGCCAGCCCAAGCGGTCCGGCGGCTGGCGGCTGTGGGTGGCCATCGCCGACGTGTCCTACTACGTTCGCCCGGGCACGGCGCTGGATAGCGAAGGCTATCAGCGCGGCAACTCGGTGTACTTCCCCGAGCAGGTGATCCCCATGCTGCCGGAGGTGCTGTCCAACGGCCTCTGCTCGCTCAACCCCCAGGTGGATAGGTTGTGTATGGTGGCGGAAATCACCATCTCGGCCACCGGCAAGCAGTCCGGCTTCAAATTCTACGAGGCGGTGATGAATTCCCACGCCCGTCTCACCTACACCAAGGTGGCCGCCATCCTGGAAGGGGACGAGACCCTGCGCGAGCGTTATGCCCCGCTGGTACCGCACCTGGAAGAACTGAACCGGCTCTATCAGGTGATGAAAGAGGCGCGTCATCAGCGTGGCGCGGTGGAGTTCGAAAGCGAAGAAACCCGCTTCGTGTTCAACCCCCAGCGCAAGATCGAGCGTATCGTACCGCTGGTGCGCAACGACGCCCACAAGATCATCGAAGAATGCATGATCCAGGCCAACGTGGCCGCCGCCCGCTTTATCGAGAAGCAGGAAGCCCATGCCCTGTTCCGGGTGCACGACAAGCCGAGCGAAGAAAAGCTCACCGGCTTTCGCAGCTTCCTCGGTGAACTGGGGCTGGAGCTGAAAGGCGGTCTGGAGCCGCAGCCTGCGGACTATGCCCTGCTGGCGGAGCAGATCAAGGAACGGCCGGATGCTGAACTGATCCAGACCATGCTGTTGCGCTCCATGAAGCAGGCGGTGTACCAGGCGGACAACATGGGCCACTTCGGCCTGGCGCTGAAGTCCTATGCCCACTTCACCTCGCCCATCCGCCGCTATCCGGATCTGGTGCTGCACCGGGCCATCAAATACCAGTTGGCCAAAGAGCAGGGCAACCCCGGCGGCAAATGGACTCCGACCGGTGGCATCAACTATCAGTACGACGAAGTCGCCCCCATGGGCGAGCACTGCTCCGTGACCGAGCGCCGTGCCGATGACGCCACCCGCGACGTGGCCGACTGGCTCAAGTGCGAATACATGCTCGATCACGTGGGCAGCGAGTTCGGCGGTACCATCGCCAACGTGACCGGCTTCGGCTTCTTCGTGCGGCTGGATGAAATCCATATCGACGGCCTGGTACATATCTCCAGCCTGCAGAACGATTACTACCAGTTCGACCCGGCGCGCCAGCTGCTGATCGGCGAAACCTTCCGTCGCCGTTACCGCCTGGGGGACAAGATCAGGGTCAAGGTGATGGCGGTCAACCTGGACGAGCGCAAGATCGACTTCGAAACGGTGGAAGAAGCGCTGCCGGCCGGTGCCAAGACCGGCAAGGGCGCGAAGAACCTGAAGTCACGGCAACGGGCCAAGCCCAAGAGCGGCGACAAGGGCGAGCCCAAGCCGGGCAAAGGTGGCAGAAAACGCCGCTGACCGAGTCAGGGGCCGGGGAGGGGAAACTTATCCCGTCCCCGCTCCCCCATTCCACATTCCGAGAACTGACATGAGCACCGAACTGATTTTCGGCATCCACGCGCTGGATGCCATCCTCGAATCCCACCCCGAAAATATATTGGAAGTCTGGCTGCTGAAAGGGCGGGACGACGCCCGCCTGCAGGCCTTGCAGGCACGCTTGCAGGCGGTGGGCGTCAAGGTGCAGTTTGCCGGCCGTCACACCCTGGACGCCAAGGCCGAGGGCAACCAGCACCAGGGGGTCGTGGCCCGGATCAAAGGGCTGCCGACCCTGAACGAAGCGGATCTGGACGCCTTGCTCGGCAGCCAGCCCAATCCGCTGCTACTGGTGCTGGACGGTGTTACCGATCCGCATAACCTGGGCGCCTGCCTGCGCACCGCCGATGCCGCCGGGGTGCACGGCGTCATAGTACCGAAGGACAAATCCGCCGGCCTGACGCCGGTGGCGCGCAAGGTGGCCTGCGGCGCCGCCGAGGTGGTGCCGCTGTTTCAGGTGACCAACCTGGCTCGTACCCTGCGCAACCTGCAGGACAAGGGTATCTGGGTGGTGGGGACCGCCGGCGAGGCGGATCACAGCCTGTACCAGGCCAGACTGACCGGCGCCCTGGCGCTGGTGATGGGGGCCGAGGGCAAGGGCATGCGCCGGCTGACCCGGGAACATTGCGACGAACTGGTGAGCATCCCCATGGCGGGCTCGGTGTCCAGCCTCAATGTGTCGGTGGCCACCGGCATCTGCCTGTTTGAAATGGTGCGCCAGCGCGGGTCATGAGCCTTCCCCTGGAGCATTGGCGGGAGCTGTGGCAACTGACGGTGCCGCAGTGGCAGCGGCTGGCGGGGGAGGCCGTCCCACTTGAGCTGGCCCCCAGGGCACAGCTCTGGAGGCCGGGCAGTTGCCCCGACGAGGTGATCCTGGTGCGGGCGGGCCTGCTCAAGACGGTTTTCGTCAGCGAGGAAGGGCGCCACTATATCAAGGAGTTTTTCTGGCAGGGGGACGCCTTTTTTAGCTACCACAGCCACCTGAGCGGGACGCCCACGCCCTATTGCCTGGAAGCGCAGGAGTCCTGCTCGCTCTATGTGTTTTCCCTGAAAAGACTGCTGTCGTTCGCCGCCAAGGATCCCGCCTGGCAGTTGGTTTATCTCCGATTGCTGGAGACCCAGCTCAGGTTCAAGGAAGAGAAAGAATTCCTGTTGCTGACCCAGGGCCCGGAGGCCCGTTACCTGCTCTTTCAACGGCGCAATGCCGACCTGGTCCGGCGATTACCCGACCATCAGATTGCCGCCTACCTGGGGATCAGTCCCATCAGCCTGAGCCGGATCAAACGTCGTCTTAACAAAGGTTAATGCTTGTGTGGTCGGGCTCCGATATGCTGGTCGGTGTATTCGCCCGCGCTCGTCCTTCCGCTCCTGGGGTGATGGCGCCGGGCGGATCTCTTTCCCTGGTAACAAGAACGTATGGAAATACACGAGACATGATCACCCGTACTCACTGGCAACTGGCCGGCTTCGATGAGCTAAGTACCGTCCAGCTCTACCACATGCTGGCGCTGCGCTGCGAGATCTTCGTGGTGGAGCAGGACTGCGCCTACCAGGATCCGGATGGCGTGGATCTGCATCCGCAAGCGCGCCATCTCAACCTGTGGCGGGGCGGGCAACTGCTGGCCACGGCACGTATCCTCGGGCCGGGGGCGCAGGCGCCCGGCGAGGTCTGGATTGGCCGGGTGGCGGTGGCCCCGCAGGCGAGGGGACAGGGGCTGGCCCGCCAGCTGATGCGGCGGGCCATGGCGGCAGCGGGTGAATACTGGCCCGGATGTCCGCTCAAGCTCGGTGCCCAGACCTATGTGCGGGACTTCTACGCTTCCCTGGGCTTCGTCCCCCTGGGACCCGAATACCTGGAAGACGGTATTCCCCACCAGCAGATGGAGTGGTCGTGCAACGCATAACCTCCCGCATGGCCGCCGACAGCCAGCTGTTGGCCATCTTGCTGCTGGTGCTCGGCAACCTGATGATCTCCTTCGGCGATGTGCTGGTGAAACTGCTCGGCCAGAGCGAGGTGAGCCCGTACCAGTATGTGGCGCTGCGCTTCATGCTCACTTCGGCGCTGTTGCTGCCGTTCTGGTGGCGGTTGCCCCGGGAGCGCAAAGGCCTGGGCCAGTGGAAGGTCCACCTGCTGCGCGGGCACCTGTTGCTGATGGGCTCGGTCTGCGTCTTCGTCAGCCTGATCCATCTGCCGCTCGCCACCGCCAACGCGGTGTTCTACGCCGCCCCGCTGATGACGCTGCCGCTGGCCGCCCTGCTGAGCAAGGAGCAGGTCCGCTTGCCGGCCTACGTCGTCAGCCTGCTCGGTTTCGGCGGCATACTGGTGGTGCTCAACCCGGCCGAGTGGCACTGGGCCGGCTGGCTGGCGCTGCTCACCGCCTTCGCCATGGCCGCCAGCAATGTGCTGGTGCGCCGCCTGCCCCGGGGCCGGTCGGTGCTGGCCACCCTGTTCCTGACCCAGGCGCTGGCCATTCCGGTCAGCCTGGCCCTAGCGCTGCCGGGCTGGCAGCCGGTCGCGGCCGAGGTGTGGTGGCTGCTGTTCGGCGCCACCCTGGTCGGCATCATCTACCAGGGGGTCTGCGTGCTGGCCTACGCCATGGCCGATGCCAGCAAGATTGCCGCCAGCGAATATTCGGGGC
Source organism: Zobellella endophytica (assembly GCF_003012775.1). Taxonomy (GTDB): domain Bacteria; phylum Pseudomonadota; class Gammaproteobacteria; order Enterobacterales; family Aeromonadaceae; genus Oceanimonas; species Oceanimonas endophytica. The sequence goes on from NZ_PXYG01000009.1 coordinate 126,673, forward strand.
TGATCTTCGTCACCCTGATGGGCATGGTGCTGTTTGCCGAGTTTCCTGCCTGGAACGTCTACCTGGGCGCGGCCATCGTGATCATCGCCATCGGCCTGCAGCGGCGGCTGCGCTGACAACAGCGGGATTGGGGATTAGGGATTGGTAAAATACCCAGTCCCCAGTCCCCAGTCCCCAGTCCCCAGTCCCCAGTCCCCAGTCCCCAGTCCCCAGTCCCCGAATTTAACCGCTTGCCGCCAGCCCGGTTATCCCTTACACTACGCGGCCTTAAAATCAGTCATTAAACCATACGTTCCTTGCCTCCGCTGGTGTGACTGAGCCCGCGCAGAGGCTATAACCCGTAAGGAGCAATCCATGCGTCATTACGAAATCGTATTTATGGTTCACCCCGACCAGAGTGAACAGGTTCCCGGCATGATCGAGCGCTACACCGGCGCCATCACCACTTCCGGTGGCCAGGTTCACCGCCTGGAAGACTGGGGCCGCCGTCAGCTGGCTTACCCGATCAACAAACTGCACAAGGCCCACTACGTTCTGATGAACGTGGAAGCCGACCAGGCTGTGATCGACGAGCTGGAAACCAACTTCCGCTTCAACGATGCCGTGCTGCGCAACATGATCATGCGCACCAAGCAGGCGGTGACCGAGCCTTCTGAAATGGCCAAGGCCAAAGAAGAGCGTCAGCCCCGTCGTGACGACGCTCGCGCAGAAGCTGCTGCCGAGTAATCCACGTTTTAGTAGAGGAAGAGAATCATGGCACGTTATTTCCGTCGTCGTAAGTTCTGCCGTTTCACCGCTGACGGTGTTACCGAGATCGATTACAAAGACATCGCTACCCTGAAGAACTACATCACCGAGTCCGGTAAAATCGTACCGAGCCGCATCACCGGTACCCGCGCCAAGTATCAGCGTCAGCTGGCACGTGCGATCAAACGCGCTCGTTACCTGGCCCTGCTGCCTTACACCGATCTGCACAAGTAAGCAGCGGCCTAACTCGTTCCCTTAAAGAGGAAAGGTAATAATGCAAGTTATTCTGCTTGATAAAATCGCCAAACTGGGCGGCCTGGGCGACCAGGTCACCGTCAAGTCCGGTTATGCTCGTAACTTCCTGCTGCCCCAGGGCAAGGCCGTTCTGGCCACCAAGGACAACGTAGCGGCGTTCGAAGCCCGCCGCGCCGAGCTGGAAGGCAAACTGGCCGAGCAGCTGGCTGCCGCCCAGGCCCGCGCCGACCAGCTGTCCGCGCTGGAAAACGTGGTTATCGCGTCCAAATCCGGTGACGAAGGCAAACTGTTCGGTTCCATCGGTGCCCGCGATGTGGCCGACGCCATCACCGCTGCCGGTGTGGCCGTGGCCAAGAGCGAAGTTCGCCTGTACGACGGCGTGCTGCGCAACGTAGGCGAGTATGAAGTGGGTGTGCAACTGCACGCCGACGTCAAGGCCACCGTGAAGCTCCAGGTGGTTGCTGCCTAAGTCAGGCTGCTGCTTGAAAAAACCCGCGCTTGTCGCGGGTTTTTTATTGCCTGCAATAAGGCTAAAGTGGGGAAAACCCCAACGGAGAACGGCAGATGGCAGACTGGATCACAGGTCGGGTCAAGGCCCGCAGGCAATGGTCGGCGGATGTGTTTTCTCTGATAGTGGACGCCGAAGTAGCCCCCTTCAAGGCCGGACAGTTCACCAAGCTGGCGCTGAATACCGAGGACAAGAAGGTGGCCCGGGCCTATTCCTACGCCAATGCACCGGGGCAGGATCCCGAGTTTTACCTGGTCACCATTCCCGAGGGCCAGCTGACCCCTTACCTGGCCGATCTGGCGATCGGCGACGAGCTGCTGGTGCAGCGCACCGCCGCCGGCTTTCTCACCCTGGACGAGGTGCCCCCGGGGCGGGATCTGTGGCTGATCGCCACCGGTACCGGGGTGGGGCCTTTTGTGTCGATACTGGCGGAGGCGAGCTGCTGGGAACAATTCGAGCGTATCGTGCTGGTGCACGGGGTGCGCTTCGCCGACGAGCTGGGCTATCGCCAGCAGATCCGGGCGTTGACCAGGGACAGGCCCGGTTTCCACTATGTGCCCTTTGTCTCCCGCGAAGCCGCCGCCGATGCCGAGCCCGGGCGCATTACCCATGCCATCGCCGACGGCAGCCTGGAGGCGAGGGTAGGGGTGACGCTGACGCCGGAGCACAGCCGGGTGATGCTGTGCGGCAACCCGCAAATGGTGCGTGACACCATCCATGAGCTCAAGGCCAGGGGGCTGGAAAAACACCTGCGGCGCCGGCCCGGCCAGATCCTGATGGAGAATTACTGGTGAACAGCAGCTGGATGCTTGAAGCCTGAAGCGGGAAGCTTGAAGCAGCCCGGGTGGTTTGCCGTGTGCCGAGGCTTTCTTTGGCATTGATGTATTGAGCACAGGTTCTCGGGAGCGATAAGTTGCAGACCCTATACGGTATCTGCATGCTTTATGGTGTTTCTTCCAGTTTCTGGCTTAAGGCTTTATGTCAACGGGTCAAGAACATCATCAGGCTGAGGAAGGCCGCCAGCCCCCAGCCCAGGCCGATAATCCAGTAGAACACCTTGGCCCCCCTCCTGATGGGAATGCGGTTATAGAGCAAAAATACATACCAGATCAGCGCCGGGATCAGGGGTAACAGAAACAATCGGGTCATAGCAAAGGCCTTTTGGTGGATAATGTCTCGCTTGATATGGTGGCAATCCATCTGTGCACTGTATCAATAGAGCATAGACCAGCCAATTTATCATTCAGGGCCAGTTGAAACCTTGTATTCGGCACCGGCCGGGAGCCGTGCTATGTTGCCCGGTCATCATCCATAAGAGTCAAGGAGTGAAAAGATGCAGCAATTGGTCATCAAGGCGTTCGGCGATGCGGATCAGCTGGTGCTGGTCGAGACCCAGGCGCCGGTCCTGCAAGACGGGCAGATCCGGGTCAGAATGCACTACGCCGGGGTCAACCCCATCGATGCCAAAACCCGGGCCGGCCTCGGCTGGGGGGCGCAGGCCATCAAGGACAAACTGCCTTGGTCCCCCGGCTTCGAGCTGATGGGAACCGTGCTTGAAACCACCCCCGGGGCCGGCCGCTTCCAGCCCGGTGATCGGGTGTTTGGCTCGGTGGGCGGCGGCGGCTACGGCGAAGAGCTGGTGGTCGATGCCGATACGCTGCTGCCGGTGCCGGACGGAGTGCCGGACGACATGGCCGCCGGCCTGCCGCTGGCCGGTGCCACCGCCTGGCAGGGGCTGACCGATCACGGCGGGCTCAAGGCCGGTGAGCGGGTGCTGATCTCCGCCGCCGCCGGCGGGGTGGGGCACCTGGCGGTGCAGCTGGCCAGGGGGCTGGGGGCGACGGTGGTGGCGCTGGGCTCGGTGGACAACCACGATTTCCTGCGCCAGCTCGGGGCCGACGAGGTGCTGGATTACAAGGACGAGGCGCAGATGGCGGCCATGGCGCCGGTGGATCTGTTCTTCGACCTGGTTGGGGGAACTTCCGGCTCCTCGCTTCTGTCTCATGTGAAGCCTGGTGGTCGGGTGGTCACCGTGCCCACCATTACCGCCGAGCAGGTGATCGCCGCGGCCGTAACCCTCGGTCTCAAGGCGACCGGCATGCTCAGGCGCATCGACAACGATCAGCTGCAGCGCCTGAGCCAGATGGTGGCCGAGGGCCGGTTGCGGGTCGAGGTGACCCGGGTGTTCGCCCTGGCCGAGGGGCCGGCGGCGCACCGCCAGATTGAAACCGGGCACACCCGTGGCAAGGTGTTGCTGCGTGGATGAGCCGCTGTTGTCGTTCATTTAAGGAAAAACCATGAAGTATTGGTCCCTGTTATTGTTGTTGTTTCCCTTGCTGGCACCTGCCGCCCCCGTACTGGTGGACGAAGTCGACAAGGGGCAGGATGAGCTGGTGATCCCTTACCGGATGTACCGGCTGGACAACGGACTGACCCTGATACTGAATCCGGACAAATCCGATCCCCTGGTGCATGTGGAAGTCACCTACCATGTAGGGGCGGCCCGGGAAGAGGTGGATCAGAGCGGGTTTGCCCATTTCTTCGAACACATGATGTTCCAGGGCTCCAAGCATGTAGGGGATCAGGAGCACTTTCGCCTGATCAACGAAGCCGGCGGCACCATGAACGGGACCACCAACCAGGACAGGACCAATTACTATCAGACGGTGCCCGCCAACCACCTGGAGAAGGTGCTGTGGCTGGAGGCGGATCGCATGGGCTTCCTGCTCGAGGCGGTCAGCCAGCGCAAGTTTGAAATCCAGCGCGACACCGTCAAAAACGAGCGCGCCCAGCGCATCGACAACCAGCCCTACGGCCTGGTGGGTGAGCGTATGGGCGAACTGCTCTACCCGCGGGATCATCCCTACAGCTGGCAGCCCATCGGCTATGTGGAGGATCTGGACCGGGTCGACGTCAACGATCTCAAGGCGTTCTTTTTACGCTGGTACGGCCCCAACAACGCCACCCTGGTGATCTCCGGCGACTTCGACACCGAGCAGGCCCTGGCCTGGGTGGAGCAGTACTTCGGCCCCATTCCCGCCGGCCCCAAGGTGCCCCAGGCCGAACCCAGGCCGGCCCGGCTCGAGCGGGATCGCCACCAGACCCTGGTGGATAGCCGCATCCGCATGCCGATGCTGTACAGCTCCTATCCCACCGTCCACCTGGGCCACCGGGACGAAGCGGCGCTGGACGTGCTGGCCAGCGTGCTCGGCGGCGGCAAGAGCTCCCTGCTGTATCAGCAACTGGTGGAAACCGGCAAGGCGGTCAGCGCCGGCGCCAGCCACTACTGTGCCGAGCTGGCCTGCACCCTCAGCATCTGGGCTTACAGCAATCCCTCCAACGGCGGCAGCCTGGCCCCGCTGCAGCAGGAGATCGATGGTATCGTCTCGGCCATCGCCGAGCGCGGCATCAACGCCGATGACGTGCACAAGGCCGTGACCCAGCTGCGGGCCGAGCTGATCCTCGGGCTCGACAGCGCCGAGGGCAAGGCCCGGCAGCTGGCGCTGGGGCAGGTGCTGAAGGACGACCCGCTCTACGTGATCAACGCCTGGCGCCAGCTGGCGGAAACCACCCCGGAGGACGTGACCGCCGTCTACCACCGGTACGTGCAGGACCAGCCCAAGGCGGTACTGAGCGTGGTGCCCAAGGGCAAGATCGGCTGGCAGGTGGCCGAGCCGGATTACCTGACGCCGGCGCGGGTCCTGCCCGAGCGGGAGCATATCGACGAGCTGCCCCTGCGCGAGGTGGTGGACAGCTTCGATCGCAGCCGGATGCCGGAAGCGGCCGAGCCGGTGCTGGTGACGGTACCGCCCCTGTGGCGCGAAACCCTGGGGGACAATATCCAACTGCTGGGCACGGTGAACAGCGAGATCCCGGCGGTGTCGGTGATCCTGGCCCTGCCCGGCGGCCAGCGCGCCGAGGGCGAAGGCGAGCTCGGGCTGGCCGCACTGACCGCAGCCATGATGAACCAGGGCACCGAAAGGCTGAGTTCGGGTGCCTTCAGCGAGGCGCTGGAACGGCTGGGGGCCAGCATCAATGTACGCCCCGGCTTTTATACCAACCTGATCGAGATCACCAGCCTGACCGATACCCTGCCGCAGACCCTGGCGCTGGTGGAGGAGCTGTTGTTCAGCCCGGGCCTGCGCGAGGCGGACTTTGAACAGGTCCGGTCCCGGTTGCTGGAATCCATGGCCCAGAGCCGGCACCAACCCTCCTGGCTGGCCCAGCATGGCTTTCGCAAGCTGATGTACGGTGAAACCCGCATGGGGCTGCCGGATGAAGGGGAGCCGGGGCAGTTGAGCCGGCTCACCCTGGAGCAGGTACGCCAGTATTACCGCCGTTATTACCATCCGGCCAACGGCCACGTGATAGTGGCGGGTGATCTGGGCGCGGAGCAGGCGAAGCAGGCGTTCGCCTTCCTGACCCGCTGGCCGGGCGAGGCGCCGGAGGTGCCCGAGGTGACGGTGGTGCCCCAGCCGGTCGACGCCGGCGTTTACGTGATCGACGTGCCCGGCTCGTTGCAGTCGGCGCTGCGCATCGGCCGGCGCGCCCTGCCGCTGGACGCTACCGGTCCCTTCTTCCATGCCAACCTGATGAACTTCAACCTGGGCGGCAACTTCAACAGCCGCATCAACCAGAACCTGCGGGAAGACAAGGGCTTCACCTATGGCGCCCATTCCTACTTTACCGGCAACCGGAATGCAGGAGTGTTCGTGGTGGCTACCGATGTGCGGGGAGACGTCACCGTGCCCGCCATCGAGAACATACTGGCGGAGCTCGAGCGTTTCAGGGCGGGCGGCCCGGTCCCGGAGGAGCTGGCCTATCTGCGCAGCAGCTATTCCCAGCAGGATGCGCTGTCATACGAAACCCTGAGCCAAAAGGCCGGCTTCCTGCTGCAACTGGCGATGATGGAGCTGTCGCCGGACTACCTGAGCCAGCAGCAACGCATAGTGTCGAGCATCGACGGCGAGGCGTTGACCCGGGTGGCCGGCGAATGGCTGGATCCGAATGAGATGGTGATTGTGGTGGTGGGCGACAAGGCAAAACTTGAAAAATCGCTGGCGCAACTCAATCTTCCGGTGCACGATTTGACGATGGAATGATGAGGCCGGTGCCTCCCACGGGATTGCTGCGGCAATCCCGTGTCACAGAGCGATTAACAATGACCAAAACAACCCCTTCCCTGGCCGAACGCATCCAAGCCCTGCAAGCGCCCGAGCGGCTGCCCGCCATCAAGGGCATCCGCCGCGGCATAGAGCGCGAATGCCTGCGCATCACCGCCGACGGCCACCTGGCGCAGACGCCGCACCCGGCCAGCCTGGGCTCGGCGCTGACCCACGCCAACATCACCACCGACTTTTCCGAGTCGCTGATGGAGTTCATTACCCCGGTATCGGATTCGGTGGAGATACTGCTGGCGCAGCTCACCGATATTCACCGTTATGCGGTGCGCCACCTGGACAACGAACAGCTGTGGCCGCTGAGCATGCCCTGCCTGCTGAAGGGAGACGATCATATTCCCCTGGCCCAGTACGGCAGCTCCAATATCGGCCGGATGAAGACCCTGTATCGCCAGGGGCTGCATCACCGTTACGGCAGCCGGATGCAGGTGATCGCCGGGGTGCATTTCAATTTTTCCATGCCCGACAGTTTCTGGAGCGAGTGGCACCAGCTGGAAGGCAACGGCGGCTGCCTGCAGGCCTTCGTGTCCGAAGCCTACCTGGGGCTTATCCGCAACGTCTACCGCTACGGCTGGCTGATCCCCTACCTGTTCGGCGCTTCGCCGGCGTTGTGCGGCTCCTTCCTCAAGGGCAAGGAGCATCACCTGCCGTTCGAGCGCCTCGGCAAGGGTACCCTGTACCTGCCCTACGCCACCTCGCTGCGGTTGTCGGATCTGGGCTATACCAACAACGCCCAGGCGGGGCTGAATATCTCCCTCAACAGCCTGGATCAATACGTGGCCTCGCTGCGCCGGGCCATCGGCACCCATGCGGCGGAATTTGCCAGGATCGGGGTGAAGGTGGACGGCGAATACCGCCAGCTGAACGACAATGTTCTGCAGATCGAAAACGAACTGTACGCGCCCATCCGCCCCAAACGCACCGCCGAGAGTGGCGAGAAGCCGTCCCAGGCGCTGGATTCCCGCGGCGTGGAGTACATCGAGGTGCGCTCCATCGACGTCAATCCCTTCGCGGCGGTGGGCATCGATCAGTCGCAGATCCGCTTCCTGGATACCTTCCTGCTGTGGTGTCTGTTGACCCCGTCCGCGCCCCTGACGGAGGAGGAAATCGCCCTCAACCGGCGCAATTTCACCAGGGTGGTGCTGGAGGGGCGCCGGCCCGGCCTGGAGCTGGAAGTGCTCGGCGGCGAAAGTCTGCCCCTGCAGGCGCTGGGCGAGCGTTACTTTGCCGAGCTGGCCGGGGTGGCCAGTCTGCTCGACTCCTGCTGCTGCCGGGGTTGTTACGGCGAGGCGCACCAGCAGCAGCTGGCGGCGATCCGCGATCCTTCCCTGACCCTGTCGGCCCGGGTGCTGGCGTTGTTGCGGCAGGACGATCAGGACGTGCTGCCCTTCGGCCTGGCGCTGGCCGGGCGTTACCATGATCTGCTGCAAAACGCCAAGCCCCGGTTCTGGGACGACGGCTACTTCGACGAAGAAGGGATCCGCTCCCTGGCACGCCAGCGCAAGATCGAGCAGGCCGACTCCGTCGGTTTCGATGAATTCCTGGATGCCTACTTCAGCAGCCAGCAGCTCTGAGCCGAAGGCGCTTTCGCCGGGCGTCGCGACCCGGTACCAGCAAAAAGCCCCGCGAATGCGGGGCTTTCAGTTTGATGGCAAAGTCGTCTGTTTCACTGGTATAAGTCGGCTAAAGGGCCAACTCCGCCGACACGCTTCAAGTACATCCCGGTATCGCTCGGCACATGCCATCCCTGGCATATGACGGTCGGTGGAGCCGTTCCCTTTATCCGCCTGTTTTGGCATGGGGGTTGCCTGTTTAGGTAAGCTTAACGCTTTGTCAGCAGTCTGAAAGCCCCGCGAATGCGGGGCTTTGTCGTGACGGCATGGGGGAGCGGTTCAGCTGTTGGGAAAGTTGGCCCGCAGCACCGCCTTGGCGTTGTTGGCCATCTCGCTCAGGCCCAGGGTGTCGTAGGCGTCGGCCATGATCTCCAGCGCCGGCTTCATCAGCTCGGTATCCGGGTAGGACTGCACCACGAACTTGGCCCGGTTGGCCGCCGCCAGCCAGGCGCCGCGCTTCATGTAGTACTGGGCCACCGCCAGATCGTGCTTGGCGAGCCGGTTTTTCAGGCTGATCATCCGGGCCCGGGCATCGGCGGCATAGACGCTGTCCGGATACTGGCGCAACAACTGGCGGAAATCGGCGAACGCCTGGCGGGCATAGGCCGGATCCCGATCGGCCCGGTCGATATTGAGCAATCCCTGGAAGAAGTTGTAGTCGGCCGACATATTGGTCAGGCCGCGCATGTACTGGGCGTAGTCCACGCTGGGGTGGTTGGGGTTGAGGCGGATGAAGCGGTCGATGTTGGCCAGGGCCCGGGCGGTATCGTCCTGCTTGTAGTAGGCATAGATAAGATCGAGTTGCACCTGGTTCGAATAGGCGCCGAACGGATAACGGGAATCCATGGCTTCGAGCAGTTCGGCCGCACGAATGTAGTTGCCGGCCTGCAAGCGTTCCTGGGCATCCTGATACAGCACCTCGGGCGGCTCGTCCGGCACATCGTCCTTCTTGGTGCTGGAGCAGCCGGTGGCGGCCAGCGCCAGGGCGAGTGTCAGGGTGAGCCATACGCTTCGTTGTTTAGCCATTGAGTTAGTCCATTCTTTTTGCAAAATTCGGAAACTGATTAAGCTCAGCGTCAAGAACCGCTAGAATACCCAATTAAACATCTTTTGGTAACCAGTGGTCTCTATGAGCCAGCAAATCGAACTGAACGGCGTGGTCGCCGATCATCAATACGGTCAACGCTTGGATCAGGCGTTGGCGGAAATGTTCCCCGATTATTCCCGTTCCCGCATAAAAACCTGGATCCAGCAGGATCAGGTGCGGCTCGATGGCCAGGTGGTCAGCAAGCCGCGGGAAAAAGTGTTGCCGGGGCAACGGGTGCTGGTCAACACCGAGCTGGAAGACGAGGTCCGGTTTGAGGCGGAAGACATCGCACTCGACATCGTCTACGAAGACGATGACATCCTGGTGATCAACAAGCCCGCCGGCCTGGTGGTGCACCCCGGCGCCGGCACTCCCGACGGCACCCTGCTCAATGCCCTGCTGCATCATTGCCCGAGCATTGCCGAAGTCCCGCGGGCCGGCATAGTGCACCGGCTCGACAAGGACACCACCGGGCTGATGGTGGTGGCCAAGACGGTGCCGGCGCAAACTCACCTGGTGACGGCGCTGCAGGCGCGGGAGATCACCCGGGAATACGAAGCGGTGGCCATCGGCCACATGACCGCTGGCGGGACCGTCGACGCCAATATCGGTCGCCATCCGACCCAGCGCATCCAGATGGCGGTCACGCCCGGCGGCAAGCCGGCGATCACCCACTACCGGGTGATGGAAAAATTCCGCGCCCACACCCGGCTGCGGCTGCGGCTCGAAACCGGTCGCACCCACCAGATCCGGGTGCACATGGCCTACCTCAAGCATCCGCTGGTGGGGGATCCGGTGTATGGCGGCCGGCTCAAACCGCCGCGCAGTGCCGAGCCGGAGCTGCTGGAATTCCTGCGCGGCTTCAAGCGCCAGGCGCTGCATGCGGTGATGTTGCGGCTGGAGCACCCCATTACCGGCAAGATGATGGAATGGCACGCCCCGGTACCCGAAGACATGGTGGCGCTGGTGGAGGTATTGCGTGCCGACACCGTGGCCCACCCGGACGATCTGGTATGGATATAATTCTGCCCGACTGGCCGGCGCCGGCCAACGTCTGTGCGGCCCAAAGCGGCCGCACCGGGGGCGTGAGCCATGCCCCCTTCCACAGCCTGAACCTGGGCACCCACGTCGGCGACAGCCGCCAGTACGTGGCCACCAACCGGGAACGGCTGGGGGCCTATCTGAACCTGCCCGCCGAGCCGGTATGGCTGGAACAGGTGCACGGCACCCGGGTGCTGACCCTGCCGACGGAAGGCATTGAACGCACCGCCGATGCGGTGGTGACCCGCACCCCGGGCCAGGTGTGCACGGTGATGACCGCCGACTGCCTGGCGGTCTTGTTCTGCGACCAGGACGGCACCGTGGTGGGCGCCGCCCACGCCGGCTGGCGCGGCCTGGCGGCCGGGGTGCTGGAAGCCACCCTGGAAGCGATGCGGGTCGATCCGGAATCCGTGCTGGCCTGGATGGGGCCGGCCATCGGCCCGGGGGCCTTCGAGGTGGGCGACGAGGTGCGGGACGCCTTCATACAGCACTCTCCGCTGGCGGCGGATGCCTTCGTGCTCCACGGCGAGAAATGGCTGGCGGATATCTACCACCTGGCCCGGTTGCGGCTGGCGGCGGCCGGGGTGCACCATATCTACGGCGGCGAGCATTGTACCTACGCCGAGCCGGAACGCTTCTTCTCCTACCGGCGTGATCAACGCACCGGACGCATGGCCAGCCTGATCTGGTTGGATTAGCAAAAACTTATGTTGTGGCCGGTTGAAATCCGGCCATAAAACCCCATCTTTAGTATCAGTAATTGAGCTTGTGTTCCCGCCGTCCGGCGGGTGTTTCGAGGAGAGCACTGATGCGTCTTGACCGTCTTACCAGTAAATTCCAACTCGCCCTGCAAGACGCCCAGTCCATGGCGCTGGGGCGGGATCACGCCTACATAGAGCCGGCTCATCTGCTGGTGGCCATGCTCAACCAGGAAGGGGGCACCCTGCGCCCGCTGCTGACCTCCGCCGGGGTGGACAGCAACACCCTGCGGGTGGAGCTGGACAAGTCCCTCGACCGCCTGCCCAGGGTGAGCGGCGGCGACATGGACGTGCAGGTGTCGCCGGTGCTCGGCCGCCTGCTCAACCAGTGCGACAAGCTGGCCCAGCAACGCAAGGACGCCTATATTTCCTCGGAACTGTTGTTGCTGGCGGCGCTCGACGACAAGGGCGAGCTGGGTGAACTACTCAAGCGGGCGGGGCTCTCCAAGGACAGGCTGACCAAGGCCATCGATCAGGTGCGTGGCGGCCAGAAGGTGGACGATCCCAACGCCGAGGAAAACCGCCAGGCGCTGGAGAAATACACCATCGATCTCACCGAGCGGGCCGAACAGGGCAAGCTGGATCCGGTGATCGGCCGGGACGATGAAATCCGCCGTACCATCCAGGTGCTGCAACGGCGCACCAAGAACAACCCGGTGCTGATCGGCGAACCCGGGGTGGGCAAGACCGCCATCGCCGAAGGCCTGGCCCAGCGCATCATCAACGGCGAGGTACCGGAAGGGCTCAAGAACAAGCGGGTGCTGTCCCTCGACATGGGCGCCCTGGTGGCCGGCGCCAAGTATCGCGGCGAGTTCGAGGAGCGGCTCAAGGCGTTGCTCAACGAACTGGCCAAGGAAGAGGGGCAGATCATCCTCTTTATCGACGAACTGCACACCATGGTCGGCGCCGGCAAGGGCGAGGGCGCCATGGACGCGGGCAACATGCTCAAGCCGGCGCTGGCGCGGGGAGAACTGCACTGCGTGGGTGCCACCACCCTGGACGAGTACCGCCAGTACGTGGAAAAGGACGCGGCGCTGGAGCGCCGGTTCCAGAAGGTGCTGGTCAACCAGCCGACGGTGGAGGACACCATCGCCATCCTGCGCGGGCTGAAGGAGCGCTACGAGCTGCATCACCATGTGCAGATCACCGATCCGGCCATCGTCGCGGCGGCGACCCTGTCCCATCGCTATATCGCCGACCGCCAGTTGCCGGACAAGGCCATCGATCTCATCGACGAGGCGGCCTCCAGTATCCGGCTGCAGATCGACTCCAAGCCCGAGCCGCTGGACAAGCTCGACCGGCGCATCATCCAGCTGAAGCTGGAGGAGCAGGCGCTGCTGAAGGAAGACGACGAAGGCAGCCGCAAGCGGCTGCAGCTGATCCGCGATGAACTGGCGGAAAAAGAACGGGAATACGCCGACCTGGAGGAAATCTGGAAATCGGAAAAGGCCGCGCTGGCCGGTACCCAACATATCAAGGCCGAACTGGAACAGGTTCGTCAGGAGCTGGACGTGGCCCGGCGGGCAGGGGATCTGACGCGGATGTCCGAGCTGCAGTACGGCCGCATCCCCGAGCTGGAAAAACAGCTTGATCTGGCGGCCCAGGCCGAGATGCAGGAGCAGCACCTGCTGAAGAACCGGGTCACCGATGAGGAGATTGCCGATGTGCTGTCGCGCTGGACCGGTATTCCGGTGGCCAAGATGCTGGAAGGCGAAAAGGAAAAACTGCTGCGCATGGAAGAGACCCTGCACGACCAGGTGATCGGCCAGAACGAGGCGGTGGACGCGGTGGCCAATGCCATTCGCCGCAGCCGCGCCGGCTTGTCCGATCCCAACCGGCCGGTGGGCTCCTTCCTGTTCATGGGCCCGACCGGGGTGGGCAAGACCGAACTGTGCAAGGCATTGGCCGACTTCCTGTTCGATAGCCGCGATGCCATGGTGCGCATCGACATGTCGGAGTTCATGGAAAAACACTCGGTGTCCCGGCTGGTGGGCGCGCCTCCCGGCTATGTGGGTTACGAGGAAGGCGGTTACCTGACCGAGGCGGTCCGGCGCAAACCCTATTCGGTGATCCTGCTGGATGAGGTGGAAAAGGCCCACCCGGACGTGTTCAACATCCTGCTGCAGGTGCTGGACGACGGCCGCCTCACCGACGGTCAGGGCCGTACCGTGGACTTTCGCAATACGGTGGTGATCATGACCTCCAACATCGGCTCGGATCTGATCCAGGAGCACAGCACCAGCAAGGACTACGACCAGATGAAGGCCATGCTGCTGGAGGTGCTGGGGCACCAGTTCCGCCCGGAGTTTATCAACCGCATCGACGAAATAGTGGTGTTCCACCCGCTGGCGGAAGATCACATCAAGTCCATCGCCCGTATCCAGATGCAGGGGCTGGTGGACCGGCTCGAAGCCATGGGTTACGAGGTAAGTATTACCGAACGGCTGGTGGAAAAACTGGCCCATGCGGGCTTCGATCCCCTGTTCGGGGCCCGACCGCTCAAGCGGGCGATACAGCACAAGGTGGAGGATCCCCTGGCCCAGGCCATACTGTCCGGCCAGGTGCTGCCCGGCAAGCCATTGGAGCTGGATGCCAACGGCAGCGGCCTGGTGCTCAACCAGTAAACAAAAATCCCGCATCGGCGGGATTTTTTATGATCTTAAAACACCAGTGGCAAGGAGAGCTGTGTCAGCCGGGCCGGCCATCGACCCTCGGCTGGGTCAGCACCGGCCAGTACAGCCGGCAGAACTGGCCGAAGGCCAGGGTCCAGGCCAGGGCGCTGCCGTGGTAGGCGATGGTGGTCAGGCCCGGTGCCAACAGTGGCAACAGGCTGCGCAGCAGGGCCGCGAGGATGACCAGGGCAAAAGCCACCGCCATCGGTTTGCCGATCTCCAGCGGCCGGCCGGAGTGACCCAGGGAGACCCGGGCAATCATACCCAGGATCACCGCGCCCAGGGCGCCGGCGGTCAGCCAGTGGCTGGCCAGGGAGACGGTGATGCCCAGTTGCAGCAGGGCGGCAGCCAGGGCCAGCAGGCCCAGGGGGATAAACAGATAACCCAGGTGCAGGATCCACAGCAGGGGGATGTTCAAGGTCAGTTTGCTGTTCCAGCGTGCCAGGCGAGCCAGGTTGCTGAGCGCGGCGACCAGCAGCACCACTGCCAGCAGGCCGTTGAACAGGGCGGTTCTGGGTAACAGCAGCCAGCCGAGGGTGGCCAGCCAGAGCGAACCCAGGCTGAGCTTTTCCAGCAACATCATCGGCTGGGGTTTTTCCGTGCCGGTGGCGCGTGACGTAAAGAAGGGGATGACCCGGCCCCCCATCACCGCAATCAGCGCCGAGAGGGTCAGCACGGCGCTAATAAACACCCGTTCGGCCAGCAACCAGTTGCCACTGGCCGCCGCATAGTAACTGAGGACGTTGAGCAGGGTCAGGAAGCCGAGCAGGGGCACGAAGAACAGGTTGCGCCATTGCTTGATCTGGATAATGGGCCTGGCCAGCATGCCCGCAATCAGCGGAAGCCAGAGCAAGTCCAGCACTATGACCAGCGGGTTCAGTTCGCCCCGTAGCGGCATCAGCAGCCGGGGCAGCAGCCAGAGCCCCGATACCAGCGCCAGTGGCCAGCCGCGCACACCGGGAATGCCGGTCCAGTTCTGGATAGCGGTCAGCACAAAGCCGGCGACAATGGCCAGGCCAAAGCCGAAAATCATTTCGTGGGCATGCCACCAGATGGGATTACCGACGCCGGGGAGCACCCTGGCACCAGAGAGGGCCAATAACCACAACAGCATCGCCAGACAGGCATAGAGGGCGCCACCCAGGAAAAAAGTCCTGAAGCCCAGGCGGAACAATGGCCATATCTTGCTTTCTTTCTCTGCGTCCAGGATTTGCATGGGAGTCACCTATTATATGTATTTTATTTACCTATTATATGGTGATGTTCAGAGAAAAACCGGATCAGGATCAAAACAAGGAAAAAAAGCCGGTTTTGGTTGGTTTTTGAGCGAACGGTTTCTTTTGTCAAAAAAGCCCTTGCGCAAAAAGCGCGGCTGCCTATAATGCGCATCCACTGACACGGCGCAACCCGCCGCGGTCACAAGCGGTAAAAACTTCGGTCTTAACGCTTGACGAATCAAAAGGACGGCGTAGAATACGCAGCCCTGACCAACACCAGGTCAACGCTCTTTAACAATCTATCAAGCAAACTGTGTGGGCACTCACAGTGCGTTGGGAAACAAAAAAAT
>NZ_PXYG01000010.1 GCF_003012775.1 Zobellella endophytica
TATACGGCTTTTGCGGAGCGGTAGTTCAGTTGGTTAGAATACCGGCCTGTCACGCCGGGGGTCGCGGGTTCGAGTCCCGTCCGCTCCGCCATTACCTCAAAGCCCTGACCGATTGGTCAGGGCTTTTTCGTATTGGCTGCGCCGGACTACTGGATGAAGTCGGCGCTTCGCCCTCTGCTTCCGGGAGAGCATAGTGCCGGAATCTTCCCACTATTATCTGCACAGCACCATTTAAATTCCGTACAATGCCCGCCTTGTTATAAGGGGGGGCTTATGCCGATGCAATTCAATAAACTGATCTTGTGGAATTTCGTTGCCGTGGCGGTGTTGGCCAGTTGGTACTGGCTGCCCGGGCATGGTTTCTGGTTCCAGATTGACCGGGCTGTTTTCTATTTTTTCAATAACAAACTGGGCGAGAGCCAGGCCTGGGTCAACATGATTGCCGTGGCCAATAACCGGGCATTCGATGCAGTGGCATTATTGGTCATGGGGTTGGTGTATTACAGCTATTACCGGAAAGCTGATGCCGAGCAAAAACGACGGCTGCTGATCGTCGGCTTGCTGATGTTGTTGACCGCGGTCGGGCTGAACCAGTTAGGCCGGACCATTCCGGTGGAAAGACCGAGCCCGACCCTGACCTTCGACAATATTCATCGTCTGACCGAACTGGCCGGATTCAAGACCAAGGATGCTTCCGGCGACAGCTTCCCCGGCGATCACGGTCTGATGCTGATGATCTTCACCGGTTTCGTCTGGCGTTATCTGTCCTGGCGAGCGGGGCTCTGGGGCTGCCTGTTTGTGGTGATCTTTTCCGCTCCCCGGGTCATGGGCGGCGCCCACTGGTGGAGCGATATCTATGTCGGCGCCTTCGCGGTGGCGGTGTTCGGCCTGGCCTGGCTGCTGCAGACGGGGCTGATGGATGCGGTCATCGGCTGGCTGAATCATCGCCTGCCCCGTTTTAAGCGCGCCGGATGACGAGCGGCTACTTATTATCCTGAAACAGGGTCGGGATCTGGCGAATAAGCCAGCTCTTGGCCTTGCCCATGGCATCCCTTCTCCAGGCCAGCACCACGTCAGTGGTTTCCCTACAACTGGCCGATACTTCCTTCAGCTCGCCGGTTTCCAGCATGTCGCCCAGCCAGGACAGGGGGACCGATGAAATACCCAATCCCGCTTTGACTGCGGTGATCTTGTCCTGCATGGTGCTGACGGTCAGCCGTGATTGCTTGTCGAACAACCGGAAGGTGAGCGGCGGCTTGAAGCGAGCGGTATCCGCCACGGCGATGGCCCGGTAGCGGCTGAAAATGTCCTCGGTCAGTGGGCCCGGCTCCTGGTGGATGGGATGTGCCGGATGGGCCACATAGACAAAGGTTTCATGATAGAGAAACTGGGTCTTGATGCCGGGGCTCCGCACCGAGTCTGCACGCAGCGGAGTGATGGCCAAATCGGCGCGTCCGGTTTCCAGGGCTTCCCAGGTGCCGGCCAACACCTCATGGGCCAGTTTGATATCGGTTTCGGTCTGGCGGGAGAGGGCGTCCAGCACCGGAAACAGCAACTGGCTGGGCATGATGGCGTCGATGGCGACGGTAAGCCGGGTTTCCCAGCCCCGTTCCAGCGCCCTGGCATCATCCACCAGCTGATTGGCGGCAAACAGCAACTGACGTCCCCGCTCCAGCATCAGCCGGCCTACCGGGGTGAACTGGGTCTTGTGACCGGAACGATCGAACAGTGCCAGATCCAGCTCGTCTTCCAGCTTCTGGATGGTGTAGCTGAGCGCGGAAGGCACTTTGCCCAGCTCTTCGGCGGCGGCGGCGAAGCTGCCCCGGCGTTCGATGGCATCCAGCACCCGCAGGGCTTCCAGGGTCAGGGCTTTTTCTCTAGACATAGCTCGTTATCAGGCTGTTGGGGGTGGCCCACAATAACGCAGCACCGCAGCGGTTGCACCCGCTAGCCGTCAAAACCAGCCCAAGCCTTTCAGCAGCGCGGCCCCCAGGCTGGTGGTGACCAGGGAGCCCAGGGTGGTGACGGCGATGATGTTGGCCGCCAGCACGGCATTGCCGCCCATGGCGCGCACCATCACGTAGCTGGCGGCGGCGGTGGGGGAGGCGTTGATCAGAAACAGCATGGTCAGCTCGTTGCCGCGAAAGCCGACCAGGTAACCGCCGAGGGTGATCAGCAGGGGGATAGCCAGCAGGCGCAGCAGGGCAACTGGGGGGACCAGTCCGGTTTCCTCCCGGCCCCGTTTCAGGCTCAGGGTGGCGCCGGTGCAGAGCAGCGCCACCGGCAGCGTCATCTGGGCCAGGTAGTGGCCGGTTTTCATCAGCACCGCCGGCACCTGCCAGTCGCTGGCGGCGAAGGGAAGGGCCGCCACTATGCCGATAATCAGCGGGTTCTGGACAATGCCCCTGATGATGTTGCCCAACTGCAGGCCTTTGTCCTGGCTCAGGCTGCGGTTCAGGGTCACCACCGCCAGGATGTTGAACAGTATGGTCAGGCAGGCTACATACATGGCCACCGACGCCACGCCCCGGGCGCCGTAGGCATTGTTGACGTAGGCCAGACCGATGATGCCCATGTTGGCGCGGAAGGCACCCTGTACCAGAATACCGCGTAGCCGCTTGTCCTCGGTCATGCGCATGGCCAGCAGCTCCAGTAGCACAAAGGCTGCCAGGGTGGCCAGCAGGCCATACAGGATCAGCGAGGGACTGGCCATCTGGCTGAAATCGGTCTGGGCGATGCTGGTAAACAACAGCATGGGCAGGGCAACATTGAACACCAGCTTGCTGGCTCCGTCGATAAAGCCTTCGTTCATCATCTGGGTGCGGCGCAATCCGATGCCGAGTACCAGTAACAGGCAGATGGGGCCGGTAATGGACAGGGAAAACAGTATGCTGCTAATTAGCTCGTTCATGGCGGGCGGATCATGGACAGGGGGTATGCTTAGCATGCCTTGCGCCAGAAGTTAGGGCAATAGCTCGGATATGCGTGGGCAGTGGTAAATGGAAAAAGGCGCATGAGGTGCGCCTTTTTCCATTTACCACTAGTAATCGCCGGCCCGCTCGGGCTGATAGTCAACGGCGGTGATGGTGACCTGCAACATCTTGCCGTTGGGGCCGGGCCACTCGATGCTATGGCCGACGGACAGGCCCAGCAGGGCGCTGCCGATGGGCGCGAGTACCGAGATCTTGTCCTTGGCGCCGTCCATGTCCCGCGGGTAGCACAGGGTCTTGGTCATGGTCTTGTTACTACCGGCCATGGTGAAACTGATACGGGAATTCATGGTCACGATGTTGTCCGGCATGGCGCCGGGTTCAATCACATTGGCGCGATCCAGCTCATGCTCCAACCGACGCAGGGCGTCCGAGTCGGGTTGATGCTCAAGCAGCGCTTCCAACCGGGCCAAATCCAGGGTGGAAATAGTAATAGGCGGCAACTGGGCCATATAAACCTCCATAAAAAAGCAGGCAACGCCAAAAGCGCTGCCTGAACCCGATGCCTAAGATATACCCCAAGCCATGGATTTAAGCCAGTCTCCCGCCAGGCAATTTGTCGAGTTCGCCACGAAATCGGCGTGTTACGGCCACTTTCCCTGGCGACTTTGCGTTAAATCAAAAAAGCCCTGTATTTTGTAAGGCAAACTCCCCCTGACTTCCGATATACCTAAAAAGAAATAAGGACAGAGCATGAAAAAACTTTCCCTGCTGATTGCCGCCGCCTTCATGGTTCCCGTGGCCCAGGCTCATCAAGCCGGCGATATCCTGGTCCGGGGCGGCGCCATCATGGTCAGCCCGACCACGGGTTCCAATGACGTCCTGGACGTACAGCCGGATACACAGCTCGGCCTTACCCTGTCTTATATGCTCACCGATAACTGGGCGGTCGAGTTGCTGGCCGCCACGCCTTTCTCTCACAGCGTCGAGCTGGGCGGTGGCGAAGTGGCCAAGGTCAAGCACCTGCCCCCGAGCCTGATGGCCCAGTACTATTTCGGTGATGCCCAGAGCCGGGTGCGTCCCTATGTGGGCGCCGGTATCAACTATACCTTCTTCTTCGATGAGCAGGGCCGCAACGCCCTGGCCGGCACCGAGGTAAACGCGGATGACTCCTGGGGCCTGGCGGCCCAGGCCGGCCTGGATATGAAGATCAACGACCACTGGTTCGTCAACGGCTCGATCTGGTATCTGGATATCGACACTGATGTGGAAGTGAAGGGAGTGGGGACATTTGACACCCATATCGACCCTGTCGGGCTGATGGTCGGCCTGGGCTACACATTCTGATGGTTTGCAATGTGGGTTGAGAGGTTCTGAAACCTCGGCAGTGTTTGGGCAGACAACGTCTGCCCTTTTTTATGGCGCGCCTTCAGGCGATGGCGGCGGTTTCCCCCACCTGTTCCCTGACCTTGTCGACGATATAGCCGCCGATGGGAATGGCGGAGGTGGCCGCTGGCGAGGGGGCGTTGCAGACGTTGATGGTGCGCCTGGTGTTGACGAACAGGAAGTCGTCCACCAGCCTGCCGTCCCTCGACACCGCCTGGGCGCGGATGCCGGCCGGGTAGGGGGTGAGATCGTCCAACTGCAGGCTGGGGCAGTACTTGCGCACCAGCTCCAGGTAGCCGGCCTTGTTGAGCGAGTTCTTCATCTCGGTCAGCCCCGGCTTCAGGTTTTTCAGCAGCACCTTGAGGATGCCCGGGTAGGTGAACATCTCCAGGGTGTCCTTCAGCGAGATATCGCTCTTGTTGTAGCCTTCCCGCTTGAACGCCAGCACCGCATTGGGCCCGACGGTGACGGTGCCGTCGATCATCCGGGTCAGGTGCACCCCGAGGAAGGGCATGTCGGGATCCGGGATCGGGTAGATCAGGTGGTTCACTATCCGGTTGTGCTCGGGCTTGAGCAGGTAGTATTCACCGCGGAAGGGGCAGATCTTGAACTCGGGCTCGACCCCCAGCATGCGCACCACCCGGTCCGCCATCAGCCCGGAGCAGGACACCAGGTACTTGCCCTGGAACTCGCCCTGGCTGGTCTGCACCACCACCTGGCTGGCTTCCTCCTTCAATCCGGTCACTTCGGCCTGGTAGCGGATCTCCCCGCCCAGGCGCTCGAACTCCCTGCCCATGGCGGCGGTCACCTGCTTGTAGTTGACGATGCCGCTGGAGGGCACGAAGATGCCGCCCAGGCCGGTGATATTGGGCTCCCGCTCCTTCAGCTCGTCGGCGTTCAGCCAGTAGCGCTCCAGGCCGTTGGCCTCGCTCCTGTCCCACAACGCCTTCATCCGTTCCATTTCCAGTTCGCTGGTGGCCACCAGCAGCTTGCCGCATTCGTCATAGGGAATGGCGTGCTCCTGGCAGAACGCCTTGGTCGCGATATTGCCCTCCAGGCAGAACCTGGCCTTGAGGCTGCCCGGGGTGTAATAGACCCCGGCGTGGATCACGCCGCTGTTGTGGCCGGTCTGGTGTCGGGCCGGGCCGGATTCCTTCTCCAGCAGCAGCATCTTGCTGTCCGGATAGGCTTTTTTCAGCTGCCAGGCGGTCGACATGCCGACGATGCCGCCGCCGATGATGATGAAATCAAACACTGTTCTGTTCACCTGTATGTAGAGAGGCAAAAGCCGGGGGCGGACCCCGGCGTTATTGTTCTTGGTGTTGTGCTAAAGGTGCCGCGCCCGGCGACGCCCTGTCAAAGCCTTTAGCCCTGGTTGGGATTCTTCAGGGTCTTGGCATGGGTGAAGTAGCCGCGTTGGCGCATCAGCTCCCGGCGCAGTCCTTCGTGGGCGATGAACTTGTCGCGGCCATGCAGCCAGAAGTGGTTATTGATCAGCAGGAAGGAGCCGGTAGGCACCGGCACCGACAGCTTGCGGGTACTGGTTTCCAGGGCTTCGGACAGATCCGCCAGCCAGACTCCTTCCTCGTAGTTCTTGGGCTGCACGAACTGGTCGATGTAGGCCATGATCGGCTGGCCACCGCGGTCGGTGTCGAACACCGCGTGGTACACGTCCTTGGTGGTGTTCTTGCTGGGCGGCGCGGCCCAGCGCATCACCCGGCGGGCCATGGGATCGGCGTAGAAGCGCGCCAGGTGCTCCCAGTCGTCCAGGTGCAGCAGCAGGGAGTTGCCGCCTTCCATGTTCTGCTCGTCGATCTTCAGCATCAGCACGTAGTCGGTGTCCTGCTCGACGAAGGTGCCGTCGTTGTGCAGCTCCATCACCCGGTGCGCCTGGCGCAGGTAGCTGTCGGAGTTGTCCTGGTTCTGCACCACGAAGCGGGCATAGTACTGGCCGCTCATGGCGTCGTAGTTGGAGCGGCCGAACAGGTGGGCCACGGCGGTGGTGAACTTGACCATGTCTTCCGCCTGCTCGACCTTGTCCAGCCCCTCCGGGGTGATCAGCAGGGCGCCGGTGTCGCGATCCACCAGGGTGTTGATCAGCAACGGCTGCAGCGCCTGACCGCACAGATCGTTGAGGATCTGGCCGACCCGAAAGCGCAGGAAGGACTTGTACTCCAGCGCCTGTATCGGCCATTCGGCGGTGGCGGCCAGGAAGGCGCTGACGGTCTGCGCGTCGAAGCGCAGCTCCAGCAGGCGCTCGGACAGGGCGGCAGGGGCCAGGCTGAAGCCCTGATACTTGTGATTAACGAAATCGGCGGTGGCGACGTTGGACATGATGGCTTCCTTGTTATTTCACGTGGTGTAGGTTAAAGAGGTTAATATCGCTGTATTTATAAAATGTCGACATTTTTTATTTTTGTCAATGAGTGATGTTGATTTTATGAACTCCGTTGCAATTTCGTTATAATCGGGCGAGACCCATCTTCAGGAACAGAGAATGAACAACCTCGACGCACCCCGGGAAAATCTGGCGCGCACGGCCTATCAGCAGCTGAAGCAGGACATTATCCGCAGCCACTTCGGCCCGGGTGAGAAGCTGCTGATGAGCAGGCTGAAAAGTCGTTACGGCCTGGGCGTGAGCCCGTTGCGGGAGGCCCTGTCGCAACTGGTGTCGGAACGGCTGGTCACCGCCGAGAGCCAGCGTGGCTTTCGGGTCAGCCCGATGTCGGTGGCGGAGCTGAAGGACATTTATGACGCCCGCGCCCAGCTCGAAGGACTGGTAGTGGAACTGGCCATGGCCCGGGGTGACGATCTCTGGGAGGCCGGCATAGTGGCGGCCCACCATGCCCTGGCCAAGGTGACTCACCTGGCATCGGTGGAGGAGCAGCTCAACCAGTGGGACAGCCGCCACCAGGCCTTTCACAACGCGGTGGCCGCCGGCTGCCGCTCGCCCCAGTTGCTGGTGGTGCGCCAGACCCTGATGGATCAGGCGGCCCGTTATCGCTACCTGTGGCTGAAACGCACCGTGTTCAGCGAGCAGGCGCTGGCGGAGAAACAGCGGGAACACCTGGCCCTGCTCGAAGCCATACTGGCGCGTAAGCCCCAGGCCGTGGCCATGATGCGCGAGCACCTGCACAGCCCCATCGCCATCATCGCCCAGGTACTGGCCGAACAGGGCGTGCGCTGAGTTTTTCGGGATCGGACTACCCGATCCCGCCTTTCCCCTTTATTCCTTCATTCTATCTTCAGTCACACATGCCACTCAAAAGAGTCCTTCTTTTCCATATATTCTTTTCAGTGCTAATAAATTAGTACTTATCACTTTTTTAAAAGATACCCTTGCCTCCAGAAGTTAAGCCGTGTAAATGTAAAGCCATTTGGACGTCTAAATGTCCTTGTGGCCGAAGAGAGCACGGAGATAACAGCAATGGCCTTGTCCTACAACCTGGGGTTTCCCCGCATCGGTAACCGCCGCCAACTGAAATTCGCCCTCGAGTCCTACTGGAAAGGCCAGTCCGACGCCGGCGAACTCGACACCATCGCCCGGCAGACCCGCAAGGCGGCACGCCAGTACCAGCAGGGGCTGGATCTGCAGCCGGTGGGCGATTTTTCCTTCTACGACAATGTGCTGGACACCAGAGCCCTGCTGGGGGTGATCCCGGCGCGTTTCAACCAGCCGGCGGACCAGACGGTGAGCCTGGACACCTATTTCCGCGTGGCTCGCGGCCGGGCACCGACCGGTGAAAATACCTTCGCCAGCGAGATGACCAAGTGGTTCGACACCAACTACCACTACCTGGTACCGGAAATCACCGCCGATCAGGCCTTCCGCCTGGCCAGCACCAAGCTGTTCGATGAAGTGCAGGAAGCCAGGGAGCAGGGCATTGCCGTCAAGCCGCTGCTGGTACTGGATCTGGCACCCGAGTGGCAACAGGCGGTGACCCGGGCCTACGCCGAGCTGGCCCAGGCTGAGCTCAAGCTGCTGCTGACCACCTACTTCGCCCCCCTGGCCGACAACCTGGCGCTGGTAAGCCAACTGCCGGTGGCCGGTCTGCACGTGGACGCGGTGCTGGGTGACAGCCTCGATACCATCGCCGCCGCCTGGCCCCAGGACAAGGTGCTGTCGGTCGGTATCGTCAACGGCCGCAACATCTGGGCCAACGATCTGCGCGTCTCGCTGAACAAGCTCAAGCCCCTGGCCGAGCGCTACGGCGACAAGCTGTGGATTGCGCCGTCCTGCTCGCTGCTGCACTCGCCGGTGGATCTGGACTCGGAAGACCGGCTCGATCAGGAGCTGAAATCCTGGCTGGCCTTCGCCGCCCAGAAGGTGCAGGAAGTGATCATCCTGACCCGGGGCATCAACCAGGGTGAAGCGGCCATCACCGCCGAGCTGGCCGCCTCCGATGCCAGAGTGGCGTCACGCCAGACCTCCAAGCGCATTCACAACGAGGCGGTCAAGGCGCGGGTGACGACCAGCGCGGGGCGCCTTACGTGGCGCGGGCCCGGGGCAGTCGGCCAAGCTGCCGCTGTTCCCCACCACCACCATCGGCTCCTTCCCGCAAACCGCCGAGATCCGGGCCTTGCGCCGGGATCACAAGGCAGGCAGCCTCGACGAGCAGGCCTACGAGGAAGGCATCAAGGGCTACATCAAACCGGCCATCGACGAACAGCAAGCCCTGGGACTGGACGTGTTCGTGCACGGCGAGGCCGAGCGCAACGACATGGTGGAATATTTCGGTGAACTGCTGGAAGGCTTTGCCTTCACCCGCTTCGGCTGGGTGCAGAGCTACGGTTCCCGCTGCGTCAAGCCGCCCATCATCTTCGGTGACGTCTGGCGCGCCAAGCCGATGACAGTGAACTGGACCCAATACGCCCAGAGCCTGACCGACAAGCCGGTCAAGGGCATGCTTACCGGCCCGGTGACCATTTTGTCCTGGTCCTTCCCGCGGGAAGACGAGACCGACGTCAACTCCGCCTACCAGGTAGCCCTGGCCCTGCGCGACGAAGTGGCGGATCTGGAAGCGGCCGGGGTGGGCATCATCCAGATCGACGAGCCGGCGTTCCGCGAGCTGATGCCGCTGCGCAAGGCGCCTCAGCCGGCCTACCTGGCCTGGGCCGAGAAGGCCTTCCGCCTGAGCGCCTCGGTGGTGGCGGACAGTACCCAGATCCACACTCATATGTGTTATTCTGAGTTCAACGAAATCATCGAGTCCATCGCCCGCCTGGATGCGGATGTGATCACCATCGAAACCTCCCGCTCCGACATGGAGTTGCTGGATGTGTTCCGGGACTTCGCCTATCCCAACGAGATTGGTCCCGGGGTGTACGACATTCACTCGCCGCGCATTCCGTCGGTGCAGGAGATGGTCAAACTGATTGAAAAAGCCGTGGAGCGCCTGCCCAAGGAGCGCATCTGGGTCAACCCCGACTGCGGTCTCAAGACCCGCAACTGGGAAGAAACCCGTGCCGCCCTGGCCAACATGGTGGCGGCCACCGAGCCGTTGCGCCGGGCCTATGCCGAGACCCGGGTATAAAGGAATCGTTTTAATTTAAGTTGTTAGGAGATAAACATGGGTTTTCACAGTGCGCGTCATGTAGAAGCGCTCAACCAGTCGTTGGCCGAACTGAACGGCGATATCAATGTGTCTTTCGAGTTCTTTCCGCCCAACAGCGAGCAGATGGAGCAGACCCTGTGGCACTCCATCGAGCGGCTGAAGACGCTGGCGCCCAAGTTTGTCTCCGTGACTTACGGCGCCAACTCCGGCACCCGGGATCGCACCCACAAGGTGATCAAGGACATCCAGGACAAGACCGGCCTGGTGGCCGCACCGCACCTGACCTGCATCGATGCCAGCCGGGATGAACTGCGCGGCATCGCCCGGGACTACTGGAACAACGGCATCCGCCAGATAGTGGCCCTGCGCGGCGACCTGCCCCAGGGCGTGGAAAAGCCGGACATGTACGCCGCCGATCTGGTGAGCCTGCTGAAGGAAGAGGCCGACTTCGACATTTCGGTGGCGGCCTATCCCGAGGTGCACCCGGAGGCGAAGAGCGCCCAGGCCGACCTGCTCAGCCTTAAGCGTAAGATCGACGCGGGTGCCAACCGTGCCATCACCCAGTTCTTCTTCGACGTCGAGTCCTACCTGCGCTTTCGCGATCGCTGCGTGACCATCGGTATCGACGTGGAGATAGTGCCGGGCATACTGCCGGTGTCCAACTACCAGACCCTAATCAAGTTTGCCGGCTTCTCCAACGTCAAGATCCCGGGCTGGATGCACCAGCGTTACCAGGGGCTGGACGACGATCAGAACACCCGCAACCTGGTGGGCGCCAGCATCGCCATGGATCAGGTACGGGTGCTGAGTCGGGAAGGGGTGAAGGACTTTCACTTCTACACCCTGAACCGCTCCGAGCTGACCTACGCCATCTGCCATACCCTGGGCGTGCGGCCCCAGCCGGCCGCCGCCAAGTAAGTTCCTTGCTATAAAAAAACCGCAAGTCTCGGCTTGCGGGTTTTTTTTATGTATGGGGGACGGGGACCTTGGTTCCCGCTGATGGTTGACTTTTGAGTCCCCTTCGCCCCACTATGGCGGACCGTCGTGTCGCCGGTCGTCCGGCCGGTGTTTTGTTCTGCCCTGCCACGACAGAAACTGCCAATAACAACAGAAAGGACTTCGTTATGCGAGTTAAACAGGTCGTTGCCGCCCTCACCGCCGCCATGAGTTTGACCCTGGCCGCTCCCGCTTTCGCCCAGGAGACTCGTGAGTTTTCCGTCTCCACCGTGCTGTCCGACGCTTTCCCCTGGGGCCAGGCCGCCGCCAAGTGGGCCGAGCTGGTGAACGAGCGCTCCGAGGGCCGCCTGACCCTCACGGTCTATCCCAATGCCCAGTTGGTGTCCGGCGACCAGACCAAGGAATTCTCCGCCATGCGCAGTGGGCTTATCGACATGGCGGTGGCTTCCACCATCAACTGGTCGCCCCAGGTGCCGGAACTGAACCTGTTCTCGCTGCCCTTCCTGATGCCCGACGAGGCGGCCATCGACGCCATCACCCAGGGCAGCGCCGGTGACAAGGTCTTCGCCGCCATCGAAAAACGGGGCGTGATGCCGTTGGCCTGGGGCGAGAACGGCTTCCGCGAGCTGTCCAACTCCAGGCAGGCCATCCAGAGCCCGGAAGACGTCCAGGGCCTCAAGATCCGGGTGGTGGGCTCGCCCCTGTTCCTCGATACCTTTAATACCCTGGGCGCCAACCCGACCCAGATGAGCTGGGCCGACGCCCAGCCGGCACTGACCACCGGCGCCATCGATGGCCAGGAGAACCCGCTGTCGGTGTTCGACGTGGCGCGGGTCGATCAGGTCGGCCAGAAGTACCTGACCCTGTGGCACTATATGGCGGATCCGTTGATCTTCGGCGTCAACCAGAAGGTATGGAAGTCCCTGTCCGCCGAGGATCAGCAGTTGTTGCGCCAGGCCGCCATCGACGCCGGCGCCTGGGAAATCGAGAAATCCCGCAATGAGCTGGCCGACACCCTGGTCGCCATCAAGGAGCGTGGGGTGGCGGTGACCGAGCTGAGCCCCGAGCAGCATCAGGCCTTCGTGGAGGCCACCGCCGCCGTTTATGAGAAGTGGACGCCGCGTATCGGTGCCGAGCTGGTGGCGGAAGCCCAGGCGGCCATCGACGCCCGTTAAACCACGGCCCGGCCCGCGCGGCCGAGGTTTTATCACACCGGCGCCAGGAGGGCGCCTTCGGCCTCGGGGGGAGGCGGGTGTGAGGCCGGCGCGGGCCCATGCCCCCTACTTGCTTACCGAGAGTTGTTGTCCCCATGTCGAAATCTGCCCCCGACGCCAGGCCAGAACGCTGGCTGGCGGCCCTGGCCCTGCTGGCGGTCTGTGTGATCAGCCTGGGCAATGTGGTGGTGCGTTATGCCACCGATGCCTCCTTCGCCTTTACCGAAGAATTTTCCGTGTTCCTGCTGGTGGTGCTCACCTTTGCAGGCGCCTCGCTGGCGTCGCGCCGGCATGCCCATATCCGTATCGAACTGGTGGAAGACAAGCTGCCGCTCCGGTTGCGTCCGGTGCTCTATGTACTGCAGTGGGCCGCCAGCGTGCTGCTGCTGGGATTGGTGGTGTGGTACGGCGGCCTGCTGGCCTGGGAGGAATACCGCTGGGAGTCGCTGTCGCCCGGGCTGGGCTATCCCTCTTGGATCTATATCGTCTGGCTGCCGCTGCTGTGCCTGGCCATCATCTGGCGGCTGACCCAGAGCCTGCTCGAGCGTTGCCGCGCCTGTCGCGAGGAGCCACGCCATGAGTCCTGATCTGCTGATGCTGCTGGTGTTCGGTGCCGCCATGCTGCTGGGGGTACCGGTGGCCTTCGCCCTGGGGCTGGGCGGGGCCGCCGGCATCGTCGTCGGACTGTCGCCGGAGATGCTGGCCACCCTGGGCACCAACACCTACAACAGCATCGCCAAGTATCCGCTGATCGCCATCCCCCTGTTTATCCTCACCGGCCTCATCTTCGAGCGGGCCGGGGTGGCGGCCAGCCTGGTGCGCTTCGCCCAGGCACTGATCGGCCCGCGCCACGGCGGCCTGGGGCTGGTGGTGGTGCTGGTGTGCCTGATCATGGGTGGCATGAGCGGCTCGGGCCCGGCGGACGCGGCGGCGGTGGCCATGGTGATGCTGCCGAGCATGACCCGGGCCGGCTATCCCAAACCCTTCTCGGCGGCGCTGATCGCCTCCGCCTCGTCCACCGCCATCCTGATCCCGCCCTCCATCGCACTGATCCTCTATTCCATCGTGGTGCCCGGGGTCGATCTGCGCGCCCTGTTCGCCGCCGGTTTGTTCCCGGGCATCCTCGCCGGGCTGTCGCTGTTGCTGCCGGTGTGGTGGCTGGCCCGGCGCAACGGCTGGGAGGATCCCAAACAGGGCGAGCGGCCGCCGCTGAAGGAGAGCTTTATCCGCGCCCTGCCGGCGCTGTTCGCCCCGGTGTTGATCCTCGGCGGCCTGCGCTCGGGCCTGTTCACCCCCACAGAAGCGGCGGTGGTGGCGGTGACCTACGGCCTGCTGGTGGGCATCTTCGTTTATCGCCAGCTCAGCCTGAAGGACGTATGGCGCCTGCTCGGCGAGGCGGGCATGGTGTCGGGGGTAGTGATGATCATCATCTCCCTGGCGGGCATCTTCGCCTGGGCCGGCACCACCCTCGGCACCTTCAACCACTTGGCCCAGGCCATGCTGTCCCTGTCGGACAACGGCTGGGTGCTGCTGATGCTGATCATGGTGCTGGTGCTGCTGGCGGGCATGCTGCTCGACGCCATCTCCATCTACCTGATCATCACCCCCATACTGATCCCGCTGATGCAGCACTTCGGCTGGAACCCGGTGTGGTTCGGCATCCTGCTGGCGATGAACATCGCCATCGGCCAGTTCACTCCGCCGGTGGCCATCAACCTGATGGTGACCACCCAGATCGCCGGCATCCGGCTGGAGAAGACCTTCGGCTGGGCGCTGTTCTTTATGTTGACCATGCTGTCGGCGCTGGTGCTGGTGATGCTGTTCCCCGGCATCGCGCTGTGGCTGCCGGAGCGGCTGGGGTTTGTGGTGGGAGCCTGGTAGCCGCGTTGCCGGCTTGATGAGCCGGGGTGCCAAAAGCCCCCGGCTGCAGCCTGTACCGAGCCGTTAACCATCAAGATGGCGTCCGTCGCTCGCTGCATGGCCTGGCAGGCGGGGGCGTTCATCGGCCGAAAGTCAGACTTTTTTAAGGGCCTTCTTCAGCTTTTTCAGTTTGCCTTCATGTTTGGCGATTTTGGCCTTGCGGGTTTTTATCTGTTGCTTCAGGTTTTTTGCCTTGGTTTTTGCCATGGTATGCCTCCTTTAACATATTGTTGTGCCGCTGGGCACGGAATAGAGCGGCGAGCTGGCGGGCGGACAAGGCCAGGTCGACACCCTGCTGGGATTTAGTCGGTAGGCCCGGGCGGGGCCTGTTGCGCGATAAACTCCCGGATAAAACGGCGTATCTCCCGGGCCGCGCTGGAGTCCAGTTGCTCGCATAAATCGATAAAGTCATCGCGCTCTTTGCTGTTGATGCGAATGACCAACTGACCGTCTTTCTTCTGCTTGTGTCGTCTCTGCTCACCGGCCATGGGTGCGATCGATCCCGCGTTTTATAGTGCAATGCAACGTATATACAAAGCGTAGACATTGGAGTGCATATTGAATGTGAACTTTTTATTACGTTACGGTTGGCGCCGATGTTCCTGGCCGACATCCTGAGTGTCGGCCAGGGAGTTCGCCACCCGGCAGGCCGGGCGAATGAGCCTAATGCCGACTACGGAAGGTCAGCAGCCGCAGGGCGTTGAGGGTGACCAGGGCGGTGGCGCCGGTGTCGGCCAGCACCGCCAGCCAGAGTCCGGTGAGTCCGGTCAGGCTGGTGATCAGGAAGATGGCCTTGAGCCCCAGTGCCAGGGTGACGTTCTGGCGGATATTGGCGTGGGTGGCGCGGGACAGCCGGATGGCGTCCGCCAGCCCGGTCAGCCGGTTATGGCCGAGGGCGACGTCGGCGCTGTCCAGCGCCACGTCGGTGCCCTGGCCCATGGCGATGCCCACTCTGGCCCGGCGCAGCGCCGGAGCGTCGTTGATGCCGTCGCCCACCATGGCCAGACTGCGCGTTCGGTCGAGCCGTTCCACTTCCGCCAGCTTGTCCTCGGGTTTCAGCCCAGCCCGGTAGCCGATGCCGAGCTCGCCGGCGATGCGCGCCGCCGCCTGTTCGTGATCCCCGGTCAGCATCAGGCAGTCGATGTTCAGGGCCCGCAGGGCATTGATGCCGGCCTCCGCGTCGTCCCGCAGCTGGTCGGCCAAGGCGAACAGGGCCAGTACGGTTTGCTCCAGCGCCAGCACCACCAGGGTATGGCCGCCGGCCCTGAACGACTCCAGATCCCGGTGCTGATCCGGCGTGAACCAGGCTTCCGGCAGATGGGCGGGGCTGCACAGCAGCAGCGCCTGCTCTCGCCAGCGGCCCTGGATACCGGCTCCGGCCAGGGTGCGCTTGTCCGCAACGGGCTCGGGAGCCAGGCCTTGTGCCTCGGCGGCGGCCACCAGGGCCCGGGCCAGGGGGTGGTGGGAGCCCGACTCCAGGCCGGCGGCCAGGGCCAGGGCCTGGCCGCGATCCAGGGGGGGATAGACCACCAGCTCGGTCAGGGCCGGCTGACCCAGAGTCAGGGTGCCGGTCTTGTCGAAGGCCAGGGTATCGATGCGGCCGAGCTGCTCCAGGGCAGCGCCGCCCTTGATCAGCACGCCCAGGCGGGTGGCGGCGGCCAGGGCCGACGCCACCGCCGCCGGCGTGCTGATCACCAGGGCACAGGGGCAGCCGATCAGCAGCAGCGCCAGGCCCCGGTAGATCCAGGTCTGCCAGTCGGCGCCCAGGGCCAGGGGCGGCAGCAGTATCACCAGCAGGGCGGCCAGCATCATCGCCGGGGTATACCAGCGGCTGAAGCGCTCGATAAAGCGGGCGATGGGGGCACGGTTGGCCTCGGCCTGCTCCATCAGGTGCAGAATGCGGTCCACGGTGTTGTTGCCTGGCTCCGAGGTCACCCTCAACTGTACCGCCACGTCCACCACCAGGCTGCCGGCGGCCAGCCGTTCGCCCCGGCGGCGCTCCACCGGCAGCGACTCGCCGGTGACGGCGCTCTCGTCGAAGGCGGCGAGCGGGGTCAGCAACTCGCCGTCCGCCGGCAGCCGTCCTCCCGGGTGCACCTCGATGCGCTCCCCCGGCGCGAGTTCGGATGCGTCTACCTCTTCCGGGCCGCCGGCACCGAGCCGGCGAGCTTTTTCCGGCACCAGGGCCATCAGCGCCTTCACCCCCTTGCGGGCCCGGCTGGCGGCCAGGCTCTCCAGTTTTTCTCCCACCATGAACAGCAGCACCACCATGGCCGCCTCGGCGGTCTCGCCCAGGAAGAGGGCGCCGGTGGCGGCCACCGTCATCAGGGTTTCGATAGAGAAGGGGGAGCCGCTGCGGGACAGGCGCCAGGCCTGGCGGGCGATGGGGGCGAGCCCCCAGAAGGTGGCCAAGGTAAAGAGCGGCGAGCCCAGCTCCGGTGCCAGCAGGCCGGCCAGAGCGGCGGCCAGCATCAGCACCAGCAGGATCAGTATATCCAACTGTGGTCGCCACCAGGGGACCGGTGCGGGGCTTGCCGGTTTGTGTTCCGTCAGGGGGGTGAAGCCGGCGGCAGTGATGGCCTGCTCCACGGTGGCGGGAGCGGCTTCCGGGGCCAGCCGCACCTGTAATCGTTCGGTGGCGAAGCGGACTTCGGCGCTCAGCACCCCGGGCAGGCGGCGCACCGCGGTTTCAATCTTGGCGGCGCAACTGGGGCAGTCCATGCCGCCGATGCGCCAGTGATGGATGTTCCCTCGCCTGTCGTCCTCCTCGTCGGGAGGCGGGCCGTCCGGTCCCGCCGCGCCTGCGGCGGGAGCTTGGGCCGTGCAGTCATTGGCCCGCTCGGTGCGGGGCGCACAACCGGCATCATGGCGATGCCCGGCGGCGTCTTCCTTGGGGTGATGGTGGTGACAACAGTGTCCCATGGTGCTCTCCTGATGGTGGTTTCTATCCGGAGTTTAGACCCTGGAGGTACCTCCAGAGTCAATAGCCGGCAGCACGGATCGGGCGTGCTCGATCAGCCGGCGGGACAGCAGCTTGTGGATGCCCCGTTCCAGCAGCCAGCGATGCCAGTACAGGGGCTGGATCAGGCGGCCTTGCGGGTGCAGTTCGAGCAGCCGGTCGGCCTCGAGATCCTCGGCGATCATCAGCCGTGGGATCAGGCAATAGGCGGCGCCGGCCCGGGCGATGGCCACGAAGGCTTCGGAGGAGCGCACCGCGTGGCAGGGGTAGCTGCCGGCGGGCAGGCCGAAGTGCCGCGCTATATAGCGTTCGTGCATGTCGTCCTTCTGGTCGAAGGCCACCGCCGGCGCCCGGCGCAGGGCGTCCTGGGTCAGTCCGTCGGCAAAGTAGCGCTCCCGAAAGCCGGGGGTGGCCACCAGCAGGTAGTCCATCTGGCCCAGGGGATCGCAGCGGCAGCCGGGCAGGGGCTCGGCACCGATGCTGATGGCGCCGAAGGCTTCGCCGCTCCTGAGCCGGTCCAGGGTGCGGGACTCGTCCTCGATCAGCAGGTTGAGCTCGATGGGGTGGCCGTGCAGCAGGGGTGTGAGCGCCGGGATCAGCCAGGTGGCCAGGCTGTCGGCGTTGGTGGCGATGGCCACCCCCAGCGGTTTTTGCGGCGCGTCCGGCAGCAGCTCCGCCATCACCGCGCTTTCCAGCTGGCTGACCTGGCGATAGTGGGCCAGCAGGCGGCGGCCCGCTTCCGTGGGATGGGGCGGCTGGCCGCGCACCAGCAAGGGCTGGGCCAGTCGCTGTTCCAGTTGCTTGATGCGCTGGGACACCGCCGACTGGGTCAGGTGCAGCTGGCGGGCGGCGCCCTCGAAGCTTTGTTCGCTCACCACCCGGTCGAGGGCGGCCAGCAGTTTGTAGTCCAGTGTCTTCATTAAATTTTCTTATATTAATCAATTTTTATTAGTTTTACTTAATTCTAGGGGCGCTCTAGTCTGGCCGCCAGTCGGTAAAGCAAAACGGAGCGAGATCATGTACTGGTTACCCTGGATACAGGGCTTCACCCTGGGGGCGGGGCTCATCATCCCCATCGGCGCGCAGAACGCCTTCGTGCTCAATCAGGGCATCCGGCGCCAGCATCATTTGCTGGTGGCGGCCATCTGCGGCCTGTTCGACGTGCTGCTGATAAGCCTCGGCGTGTTCGGCGGCGGTGCCGCCCTGCAGGCCCACGGCCTGCTGTACTGGGGCATCAGCCTGGCGGGCATGGTCTTTCTGCTGCTGTACGGCGCCCACTGCTGGCGCCGGGTGTTCCGGCGGGAACAGGCGCTGGCGCTGGACGGCCGGGAGCGGGGGCTGAGGGCGGTGCTGGTCGGGGCGCTGGCGGTGACCCTGCTCAATCCCCAGGTCTATATTGAAACCGTCATGATACTGGGCTCGGTGGGCGGCGGTTTCGCCGAGGAGCACAAGTGGGCCTTCGCCCTGGGTTGCATCAGCGCCTCGCTGATCTGGTTTTTCACCCTGGCGCTGGCGGCGGCGAAGATGAGTGCCTGGCTCGGCCGGCCTGTGGTACAGAAGGTGATGGACGCCGCCATCGGCACCCTGATGTGGCTGCTGGCCGGCAAGCTGGCGCTGGGGCTGATGGCGGTGAGTTAGAGGAGGGCTGAGCCAGGCGGCAGATGCCGGGCACGTCCAGCATCAGGCCGTGGGGGTTGCAGGGGGACTCCAGATAGACGCGCAGCCGGGCGCCGGCGGCCAGCGCCTCCCGGTGCTCCGCCAGCGCCCGGTTGAGGGCCAGGCGGAAGTTCCGGGCCTCACAGTCGTCGAACCATTCCAGCCGGATGCCGAGTTTCTCCGGCCGGGCGTAGTAGTCCTGCAGCAACTGGTGCACGCCGCCGTAGAGGTTGAGTCCGACAGCAGGCTGTCCAGGCTCTCTCGGGTGAGTCGCCAGAGGGCGTGGATATCCTGGTTGGTACGATAGAGGTTGAGCGCCGCCCCGGCCAGGTGTTGGCCGAAGGGACTGGCGGGATCGATGCCGAAGTGGTGCAACTGCTCTTGGATCAGGGCGTCTTCGCTGTCGCCCTGCTGGTTGTGGCGCAGGGGCGAGAGTTCCGGGTTGACAGCCATGGAGGCTCCTTGACGAGGAGCGGACCTGCAAGGTTAAGAATAGGTGAAGAGAACGGGCCTGTAGATGCGAATGGGTAGGTGGGACAGGAATAGGGCCGCCAGAGGGCGGCCCCATGGCTCAGGCTTCCAGGGCCTGGACGAGGTCCGCGATGATGTCGTCGCTGTGCTCTATGCCGATGGACAGGCGGATCATCTCCGGCCGCACACCCGCCTGCGCCAGTTCGTCCGGGGTTAGCTGGCGGTGGGTGGTGG
The DNA here is from genome assembly GCF_003012775.1 of Zobellella endophytica. GTDB lineage: Bacteria > Pseudomonadota > Gammaproteobacteria > Enterobacterales > Aeromonadaceae > Oceanimonas > Oceanimonas endophytica. The sequence goes on from NZ_PXYG01000010.1 coordinate 19,283, forward strand.
AGGCCGGGTGGCAGGCCAGGGACTTGGCGTCGCCGATATTGACCAGCCGCTTGACGAGTTTGAGGGCATCATAGCAGCGCACGCCCGCCTCAAAGCCGCCCTTGAGCCCGAAGGAGAGGATGGCCGAGGGCTTGCCCTGCATGAAGCGTTGTGCCAGCTCGAAGTCCGGATGCTCCGGCAACCCCGCGTAGTTGACCCAAGCCACCGCCGGGTGGTTTTGCAGGAAGTCGGCTACCTTGAAGGTGTTGCCCACATGGCGCTCCATGCGCAGGGGCAGGGTCTCCAGTCCCTGCAGCAGCAGGAAGGCGTTGAGCGGTGCCAGGGCGCTGCCGGTGTTGCGCAGGGGCACGGTGCGGGCGCGGGCGATAAAGGCCGCCGGGCCGAAGGCCTCGGTGTAGACCACGCCGTGGTAGGCCGGCTCGGGGGTGTTCAGCTGGGGGAAGCGCACCTTGTGCTCGGCCCAAGGGAAGCGGCCGCTGTCCACTATGATGCCGCCCAGGGAGTTGCCGTGGCCGCCGATGTACTTGGTCAGCGAATGCACCACTATGTCGGCGCCGAACTCGATGGGCTTGCACAGGATAGGGGTGGCGACGGTATTGTCGACGATGAGTGGCACTCCCCGGGCATGAGCCGCGTCGGCCAGGCCCTGGATATCGGCGATGTTGCCCGCTGGGTTGCCGATGCTTTCGCAGTACACCGCCTTGGTGTTGTCGTCGATGAGCTTGGCGATGGCGGCGGGGCTGGCGTCCTCGGCGAAGCGTACCTCGATGCCGAGACTCGGCAGCATATGGGCGAACAGGGTATAGGTGCCGCCGTAGAGCTGGGGCGTGGAGACGATGTTGTCGCCGCCCTGGGCCAGGGTAAGGATGGCGTAATGGATGGCGGCGCTGCCCGCGGACACCACCAGGCCGGCGATACCGCCTTCCAGCGCCGCCACCCGCTGTTCCAGCACGTCGTTGGTGGGATTCATGATGCGGGTATAGATGTTGCCCGGCACCTCCAGGTTGAACAGATCGGCGCCGTGCTGGGCGCTGTCGAATTCATAGGCCACCGTCTGGTAGATGGGAGTCGCCACCGACTTGGTGGTGGGATCCGTGCTGTAGCCGTGGTGGATGGCCAGGGTTTCGTCTTTCATCAGTGTCCTTTCCTTGTACTCGGTTGAAGCCTCACTCTAGGCAGTTCCGTCCAGGCTGTAAAGCCGTCAGCGGGGCAGGGTCACGGTCACCAGCAGGCCGCCCTGGGGATGGTTGCCGAGGAGGAGTTCGCCGCCGTGCTGGTGGATCAGGGTGCGGGCGATGGCCAGGCCCAGGCCGACGCTGCCGTCTTCCAGGTTGCGGGCGCTGTCCAGCCGGGTGAACGGCTTGAACACCTCCTCCAGTTGTTCCTCCGGGATGCCGGGGCCGAAGTCGCGGATCAGGATGCGCACCTTGTCCTTGCCGGCCAACAACCGTACTTCCACCCGGCCGCCGTACTTGACCCCGTTTTCCAGCAAGTTCTGCAGCGCCCTTCGCAGGGCGGTGGGACGGCCCCGGTAGACGATGGCCGCCTGCTCTTCCAGGCTGACGTCGTGGCCGTTGTCCTGCAGATCGTCACACAGGCTTTCCAGCAGGCTCGGCAAGTCCAGGTCCCGTACCGGCTCGGCCAGGCCGTCTTCCCGGGCGAATTGCAGGGTGGCGGCCAGCATCTGCTCCATGCGCTTCAGTCCCTCCTGCAGCTTCTGCTTGTCTTCCCCCTCGGGCAGGAATTCGCTGCGCAGCCGCAGGGTGGTGATGGGGGTACGCAGGTCGTGGGAGATGGCCGCCAGCATGCGGGTGCGATCGGACACGAAGCGATCCAGCCGGTCCTGCATGCGGTTGAAGGCGGACAGGGTGTCGCGGATCTCCCGCGGGCCGCGCTCGGCGATGGGCTCGGCCTTGTCGCCCCGGCCCAGCCGCTCGGCCTGGCGGGCCAGTTCCTTCAGCGGCCGGGTGGTGCGCTGCAGCAGCCAGATCATCAGGCCGGTGAGCAGTGCGGCGAGCAGCACCAGCGACAGTATGGCCTTGGCGGACCACCCCGGTATGTCCCGGTCGATCAGCGAGGTAAAGCTCAGCCAGCGGCCGTCGGCCAGCTCGATGGTGCCGTAGAGGCGGATGTCTGGCGGCCGCGGCGGCCGGCGGTGGGGCCGATGTTCCCGTGGCGGCCAGTCGAGCCGGCCGTTGCGGGTTTCGGCGCTGATATGAATGTCGAGCCCGGCGGGGTAGCTGAGCTTGCTGCGCACGATGCGCTCGAAGTTTTCGCTGCGTGTGCCGGGCTGGGGGCGAGCGACGTCGACGGTCAGCAGCAGGGTCTCGCTGCGGCTGGCGCGCAGGATCTCCGGGTGCAGCTCGGGCGGCGACTGGTTGAGCAGGCGGGTGACCGCGATCAGCCGCTGCAGGGTGAAGCGGCTGTTGACCAGCCCCAGGGCCTCTTCCCGCTCGACCCGGTAGATCTGGACGCTGATCAGCTGGGTCAGCACCAGGGCGCACAGGGCCACCAGTATCACCTGGCCGGTGAGGCTGCCGAGCCAGTAGCGCAGGCGTTCAATCCCCATGGTCGATCTCGACCACCAGCATGTAGCCGCCGCCCCAGATGGTCTTGATGATCTGGGGGTTTTTGGAGTCGGGTTCGAGCTTGCGCCGCAGCCGGCTGACCAGGGTGTCGATGGCCCGGTCGAAGGCCTGGGCCTCCCGCCCCCGGGCCAGGTCCAGCAGCTGATCCCGGCTCAGCACCCGATTGGGGTGGCGGATAAAGACCCGCAGCAGGTCGAACTCGGCGGTGCTCAGGCTGATGGTCACGCCCTTGTCGTCGATCAGCTCCCGCCGGGCCAGGTCCAGGGTCCAGTGGTTGAAACGGATCTTGCTCGGCTCCTCGGCCGCCGGCGCCTGGCCCGGCTCCGGATGGCGGCGCAGCACCGCCTTGATGCGGGCCAGCAGTTCGCGCGGGTTGAACGGCTTGGGCAGGTAGTCGTCGGCGCCCATTTCCAGGCCGACGATACGGTCGGTATCCTCGCCCATGGCGGTGAGCATGATGATGGGCACGTTGTTGCCCTGGCCGCGCAGTTCCCGGCACAGGGCGAGGCCGTCGTCGCCGGGCAGCATCAGGTCCAGGATGATCAGGTCGGCGCCCTGGCGGCTCAGGTACTGGCGCATTTCCTTGCCGTCGCGTACCCCGTGCACCTGATAACCGTGCTGCTCCAGAAAGCGTTTCAGCAGATCGCGGATCTCGCCGTGATCGTCCACCACCAGCAACTGCCTGCCTTTGTTCATGCCCTTTCCTCTTGCCGTTACCCCGCCAGTATAAGGCCCTTTAGGCGGGAAATAATGTCAAAGTATGTCAGCGGGCAAGGGCGTCACACTTTGCTACAAAAAAACCGGCCGGTGACACAGTTTGCTGACAGCGGGCTGCTTTACTTGATAGCGAAGTCACCGCATACGAGAGGTAATGATGATGAAAACCAGACACAGCGCCCTGTTCCTCGCCGCCACCCTCCTGGCCGCTCCCGCCCTGGTCAGTGCCGCCAGTCACGGCCCCGAGGGGCGTCCCGGCCACGGCGGGTCGGAGATGAAGGAAGGCTGCGGGCCGGGCGAGCGCATGGGCATGAAGGAGCGGGGCCACCACGGCAAGCATCATGGCCGCCACGGCATGATGGGGGAGAAGATGATGGACCCGGCCCGTTTCGAGCAGCACCTGAGCGAGCGGCTGGCCGAGCTGGACAGCCCGGAGCTGAAGGCGCAGTTCTTCGCCACTCACCAGGCCCGGCTGGCGTCCATGGAGCAGCAACTGCTGATGCACAAGCTGATGGCCGAGGACAAGGCGGCCGATATTGAAGACGCGGATCTCAAGGCCGCCACCCTGGAGAAGATCGCCGCCGACAGCAAGCTCAGGCAGCAGCGGCTCAAGATGATGCAGGATACCCTGGACAAGCTGCGGGGCTGAGCACCCTTCAGGGGGTGACGTCCCGGTCAATCGGCTGCTGCAAGGAAATCAGGGTCTCGGTGGACTGGATTTCGTCGATGGGCTGCAGCCGGTTGATCAGCACCCGCTGCAGCTCGTCGATGGAGCGGGTCATCACCTTGATGAAGATGTTGTAATGACCGGTGGTGTAGTAGGCCTCCACCACCTCCTCCAGTTGTGCCAGCTTGGCCAGCGCCTGGGGGTAGTCCCGGGCGCTCTTCAGGATTATGCCGATAAAGCAGCAGACGTCGTAGCCCAGCTTCTTGGGGTTCACCTGTACCCTTGTGCCTTCGATGATGCCCGCCTGCTTCATCTTTTCCACCCGCACGTGAATGGTGCCGGGGCTGACCTCGAAGCGCTTGGCCAGCTCCGCGTAGGGTACCCGGGCGTTGTCCATCAGCGCCATCAGGATGGATTTGTCCAGATTATCGATCCGGTAATGAAAGTCGCCTTTTTCCATGGAATTATGATTACTCCGCCATTTTAGCCGCTATTTTTGATGAATGTAGATCAAAAGTGGAGTTTTTTCTACATGATATTGAATTATTGAGTCACTTCCCTGATTATCCTGCAAAACCAATCAGCAAACCCAGGTGAACGAGATGAAGCAAGCCTATATTGAACGCCAACGCCAGATCCGTTTCGTGAAGGAGTATTTCTCCGGTCAACTGGCCCAGCAGCTGAACCTGCTGGAGGTGCAGGCGCCGATTCTCAGCCGCCTCGGCGACGGCATGCAAGACAACCTGTCCGGCTCCGAGAAGGCGGTGCAGGTGAAGGTGAAGGCCATTCCCGCCGCCACCTTCGAGGTGGTGCACTCCCTCGCCAAGTGGAAGCGCTACACCCTGGCCCGCTTCGGCTTCGAGCCGGGCGAGGGCATCTACACCCATATGAAGGCGCTGCGCCCGGACGAAGACCGGCTGAGCCCCATCCATTCCGTCTACGTGGACCAGTGGGACTGGGAGCAGGTGATGAGCGGGCAGGATCGCCATGCCGACTTCCTGGTGGCCACCGTCAACCGCATCTACGGTGCCATCAAGCGCACCGAGCAGGCGGCCGCCGCCGAATTCGGCTTCCCCCCCTTCCTGCCGGAGCAGATCAAGGTACTGCACGCGGAAGAGCTGCTGGCCCGCTATCCGGAACTGGACGCCAAGGGACGGGAACGGGCCGCGGCCCGGGAACTGGGGGCGGTGTTCCTGGTGGGCATCGGTGGCAAGCTGAGCCACGGCGAGATCCACGACGTGCGCGCCCCGGACTACGACGACTGGTCCAGCCCGGGCAAGGACGGTCTGGCCGGCCTGAACGGTGACATCCTGGTGTGGAACCCGGTGCTGGAGGATGCCTTCGAGATCTCTTCCATGGGCATCCGCGTGGATCAGGACGCCCTGCGCCGCCAGCTGGCCCTGACCGGCCATGAAGACAGGGCCGGCCAGGAATGGCACCAGGCGCTGCTGGCGGGCAAGCTGCCCCAGACCATCGGCGGCGGTATCGGCCAGTCGCGGCTGGCCATGCTGCTGCTGCAACTCGGGCATATCGGCCAGGTGCAGTGCGGGGTCTGGCCGGCGGAGCTGGGCGAGTCGGTCGACGGCCTGCTGTAACCACCGACAAAGGGCGCCTCGGCGCCCTTTGCATTTGGGGAGTAGTGCTACAGCAGGCTGTGTTTATCCAGCAGCCGGTACAGGGTGGCCCTGGAAATCTTCAACTGTTCCGCTACATAGCTCATCTTGCCCTGAGACTGGCAAATCGCCTTGGCCAGCGCCTCCCGTTCGGCCAATTCCTTTATTTCCCTGAGGCAGTCGGGAGAAGCGGATGAGCTCTGCCCCAGCTCCAGATCGGCGGCCCGGATGTAACGTCCGGGGCACATCACCGCCGCACTCTGTACCCGATTCATCAGCTCCCGCACATTGCCCGGCCAGCCGTGGGTGAGCATGGCGCGTTCCGCGTCCGGGGCAAAGCCCAATACCCGGCTTTGTCTGCTGGCTATGAGAAACGCATGGGCAAGCAGTTGGATATCCCGGCCCCTGGCCCTGAGTGGGGGCACTTTCAACCGGACCACATTGAGCCGAAAGTAAAGGTCTTCCCGGAATCGCCCCTCCTTTATGGCATCTTCAAGGTTGACGTGGGTGGCGGCGACGATGCGAACATCGAGACAGATCGGCTGGTGTGAGCCGACTCGCTCAATGGTCTTTTCCTGTAGGAAACGCAGCAGGTTGACCTGTTCTTCCAGGGGAAGATCGCCGATTTCATCGAGAAACAATACGCCTTTGTCGGCGGCTTCCAGTTTTCCGATTTTTCTATGGGTCGCCCCGGTAAAGGCTCCTTTCTCATGCCCGAAGAGCTCCGACTGGATCAGCTGCCGGGGTAGAGCGCCACAGTTGACAGCAATAAAGGGTCTTGCTGCCCGTGGTGAATTCCGGTGCAGGGTCTGGGCAACCAGCTCCTTGCCTGTGCCGCTTTCGCCGGTGATCAGGACGGGCAGATGACACTCGGACAGTCGCAATATCTGTTGGCGAAGATGCTCCACACAGGCGCTCTCTCCCATGATTGTATTCGCGGTCGAGGGAGATCGGCCAGCGTGATTGGGCACATGCAGCCTGGCCATGCCGAGGCCATGGCCCAGTAGATGGCGCAAACGGGGGTAATCGAGGGGATAGGTGTGAAAGTCGTGAAAGTAATTTTTGAGCAAGAACCTTATTTCCGGGTTTTCGAGCATGTCTTTCGAGACCAGGGCTACCAGCAACAGCTGTGGTTGGCGTTGTTTTATGGACTCGATGAGCTCTTCCTTTGTGTCGAGATCGAGGTTGAGCAACAACAATCCTATCTTGTTTCTGCCCGGGTGACCGATAAATTCCTTGAGATCGGTAATATGTACTATATTCGATGCCATATCCTTGATTTTATTGGCAGTAGCCATGTCTCTGTGGCAGACACAAAGGTCCGCCGTGTCTGTTGCCATGCTGTTCATAAGCGAATCCCTGCTTATTGTTATGGTTTAACTAATTGACGCGGCATCGGTTTATACCTCAATTCCGAGAGGTAAAGTCGCGCTAACACCATCCCGAATCACCGCCATGTTATCTCGGTGAGATTTGGTGATGAATGAACCTTGTCAAACGACGGCGTTAGTGATGCCCGCATCGGTTAATTAGCTGCCTGTAAGGATAGACAATATTTTTACAGGAGAGGCACAGAAAGCGGGCATTTTACTGTTTATCGTCGGCGGCCATTTTTATTTGTTTGAATTCATGCGATTTTTATTGATTTGTTAATCAAAGAATTGACGTCTCATTATTAAGACAGTGTTATGGGAGTTAAATTGTTTATTTTTGTCCGTGTTTATCATGATGTTACCTCCTGAATACAGGTGGAGACCGTCTCGTTAATGAGCCAGGCGAAGAAGAGGTTTTTAAAACTCATCATTAAATTCAATGGCTTAAATATTGGCACTCTACTTGCTGGATAGAATGCTGACGGAATGACATGGAGCGTCAGACGATGCAAGGCTACAGAGCAATCATTATGGTGGTATCGATCATGGTTCCGTTTGGGGTGGTGGCGGATGTTGCCACCGTGGGACCTGAGGCCCTGTCCGGCATGCGCGGTATACTCGGCGTCAATATGGCCGCCGGCTCGGGTAATGTCCAGGCCAACCTGCGTGCCATCGGTGTCGGCCAGGCGGCGCTGGCGGCCAGTGAATCCCTTATGCAGTCCCAGATCACCCTATCCTCTCACCCCCAGGCGCTCGAAGTCAGCATCGAACAGGGTGCACTGCAACAGGCGACGGGAGCCATCTCCATCAACCAGGCCAGCGGCAGTGGCAATATCGGGTTGAATATCGTCGAGCTGGCCTTTGGAGCCGGGACTTCCGTCGATTCCGATACCTTGCTGGCGGTGAATGGCGCTGGAACGACACCTACTTCCGGACAACAAGAAGGTGCGGGGTCATATCATACCTCCCTGCACGAGAATGCATTGAATGGTGCTCAGGGCATTATTCAAATCAACCAGATTGCCGGTCACGGCAATATAGCGGTAAACCGGGTATCCATGCCCTTAGTCAAGTAGTGATGGCTGCTATGGCAACAAACTTCTTATTCCGTAGCAGCGAAATTATATTGCTTTCAAGGAGAGAGACAATGAACAAGCTGACTATCCCCCCCGTTGCGGCCGTGGTTATGCTGAGCCTGAGTGGTTATGCTTCGGCCAACGACTACGATGTCATAGAATATGACAAGGCGGTTAAAATTAATGCGGATTTTCAAGTGGATATGGGATTCAAAGAGTATCTGAAAGTGAAAGGGTTTGCCGTGGTTGAGAACAAACAGTCTTTCACTGACAATACCACCACCTATGATATCTATAACTACAAGGGAAGTTCGAATAATACCTCGCTCGGCAACGACGCCATTGGCAATAATTCCGGTAATGTCGGGCTGAATATGGCAGCCGGCAGCGGAAACGTGCAGGCCAATAATGTAGCCCTGGCGGTGCAGGAACAGGTGGGGGGTGATAACTGGGGCGCCTATTACGGTAAAGACAAAAAAGGTGGAAGCAAGGATGTATCCAAACCGACGGTGGATGCCGAAATCTTCTCGGATCAGTATGTGGGTGGTAACAAGACTACCGTCAAGGGCAGTTCCAATACCACTTATTTGGGTGATAACTCCATCAAGAATAACAGCGGTAATGTTGGGGTAAACGTCGCCGCGGGCAGCGGCAACCTGCAGGCGAACAACTTCGCTGCCGCTGTGGGCAACGGGGAGTACTTTGCGGCGGTGGCCACCGTGTCCAACAAGCAGAAGTCCGATGATAACGACTCCACTTATACTGGCAGCTTAAACAAAGCCGAGATGGGCAAAAACTCCATCAACGGTAATAGTGGCAACGTCGGGGTGAACGCTGCGGCGGGCGATGGCAACCTGCAGACCAACAACCTGGCGGCGGCCGTCGGCAACGGGGTCCTGCAGGCGGCGGTGGCTACCGTGTACAACAATCAGATGGCCACTTACAACACCGCCAGCTATTCCTCCAGCAACAACAATGCGTCCCTGGGGGCGGGATCGCTGTCGAACAACATGGGTAATATCGGCGTGAATATCGCCGCCGGCTCCAATAACTTGCAAAGCAACAGCCTCGCCGTCAGCGCGGGCAATGTCAGCTTCTAGGCGGGGGACTCCGGGAGGGATCCCGGAGTCTTTTTTTGCAGGAGGCGGTATGAAGATCTTATTGTTGAGTGGTTTGTTGTCTTTTTCCGTAACGGCGGCAGGCATCAACACCAGTGCCATAGTCCCGGGGGGCGGCGACTGGCGTAAGCCGGTGATCAGCCTGAAGGAGCAGAAGTTTATCGGCGTGGTCCGCCAACAGACTGATTTCAGCTGTGGTGCCGCGGCCTTGGCCACTATTCTTAAATATTCCTACCATATCAACACCAATGAGCAATGGGTGATGGACGGCATGCTGGCCATGTCCGATCCGACCATGGTGGCTCGGTACGGCTTTTCCATGCTGGATATGAAAGGATATGTGGAAATGATCGGTATGGAGGCGAAGGGATATAGTGTCGACATCGATGCCCTTTATTTCTTGGTCGTACCGGTTGTCGTGCTGCTGAATATCAATGGCTTTCATCATTTTGTCGTGCTTAAAAAAGTGGATGAAAAGGGAAGGGCTTATATAGCGGACCCGGCGTTGGGTAATAAAATGATCGACATGGATGAGTTTGAGCAGGCCTGGAATAACATCATCCTGGCCGTGGTGGGTCGTGGATACGACAAAAACTCCATTCTTTCAAACCCAAGAGGACCGTTAACGGCGAGAGGAAGCAGTCGTCGTTTCGTGCCGGTGTCCGATGCCGCCCTGATGGAGTTTGGTTTTAGTCACAAGGATCTGTTGTGAGGCGAGTCATGAAATGGTCGGTGGGAGTATTTGTGATGGCCGCGGGACTGAGCCATGGCCAGGAGATAGGGGTACAGGAGTTAATCCAGGGAGGCAGTTTTGGCATTGTGTTGGACGATACCGTGCTGGAGCATCAGCGCGGCAAGTTCATTTCGGGTCGTCAGGCCCATTACTTCGGTATTGAGTTTGTGTCCAGCATGGTCGGTCCTCATGGCATGGTCAGCACGGTGGGCATGCAGGTCGGATTTTCGCCGGGGGCATCACCTGAACTGGAGGTTCGCTCCTACCAGGATGGGCTGGTTGCGGATGTGCAACCCGGGGCAATGGAGGTCAAGGGGTCTGGCCTGGTGCAGACGATACAGCTGGCTGGCTTGTCCAACACGGGCATCAACGAGCTGGCGGTCAAGAATGGCCTTATGCCGCTAAAGGGCACCGAACTGGCACTCGGACACTATAGCGTGGCTTTGCCGGGGGGGATCACCGCCAGGTACGACGTCTCTTCGGCCGGCATGGGGGTCGGCCTCTATGCGGAGGGGGACGTGTTCGGAGGACAGTCATTGCGCAGCAATCCCGGTGGCAAGGGGATAGTACAGCAACTGCGAGCCAAGGGAGATAATCAGCTACTCTTCAACCAGGCAAATCTCTACCTCGATCTTGCCGATCTATGGTCACTATCCAATGAGGCCAAGTCTCTCAAGAATAACTTACCGATGGAGTTCATCCGATGACGAACTCCGTTTAGCAGGGAGCTCAATAATATGAAGAAAGCAGCAGTGGCATTTTCCCTACCTTTGGCGACCTTGGTGTCTTCGGTTGTGCTGGCACAAGAGGGTGCCGACGCGGCCTTGTTGCAGCAGCAGATCGATGCGCTGCGGCAGCAACTTATTCTGCAAAACCAACAGCTTTTTCAATTACAGCAACAATTGTCGGCGACCCAGACACCCTCCGGTATTTCTTCTCCGGTTGCCGAAGGCATGACGGAGCGGGTGGAGGGGGAGCCGCGTTCTCCCCAGCAGGGGAGATCGACGGAAGATCTGCTGCTCGAGCAGCACAATGTGTTCGATCGGAAATTCAGCCTGGAGGCGGGCCTGACCTATACCTATTACGACAGAAAGGATCTGATCTTCAACGGCTTTCTGGTGCTCGACGCCATCTTTCTCGGCCAAGTGGACGTGGACCGGATCCGGGCGCACCAGTGGACGGCCGATCTCACCGGTCGTTATACCTTTAACGACCGCTGGCAGGCGGAGCTGCAATTGCCCTATCTTTACCGCTACAGTCATTACTACTCCGTCGGTAAAGACGGCGATGGGCGCGACGGTATCAGTGAGCACTCCCTCAACGAAGGGGGGCTGGGAGACATCAGTGCGGCGGTGTTTTACCGGCTGTTGACGGAAACCGACACCAGCCCCGATCTGGTATGGAATTTACGGGTCAAGGCACCGACCGGCAGGGATCCCTACGGGATCCCGGAAGAGCGGGTAGGGGGGGATGAGAGCAACTTGACGGTACCCACCGAACTGCCGACCGGTAATGGCCTGTGGGCCTTGTCCACCGGTTTTTCCGCGGTCAAGACACTCGACCCGGCCATTATCTTCGCCAGCATCAACTATACCCATCACCTCGAGCGCAGCTTCGATGATATTTCTGCCGCCGAGGGCAATCAGCCGGGCAAGGTCCGTCTTGGCGATGCATTCGGCTATGGCATGGGCATGGCCTTCGCCCTGAATGAGCGGCTGAGTCTGTCCATGAACTTCAACCAGCAGTTTGGCAAGGAGGCGGAACAGCATCCGGATGGTGGGGACAAGGTAAAGATCGCCGGCTCCGACAGCAACTCCGCCAGCCTGGGAATGGGGGTCACCTGGGCGATGACGGACAAGCTGTCACTGGTGGTCAACTGGGCGGCGGGGCTGACCCCGGATGCGCCCGATTATGTGGTCGGCATCCGGCTGCCCTATCGATTCTGACCTTGCTGCAGGCAGGATGCCGGATCCTGCTTACCGCTTCCTCATGGGGTACTGCCGTATTCAGTACGTTGCCAGGCAGGTTTTCAGCTGGTTATTGAGGAAGCTCATCACCTGGTGGCGGGTGACGATGCCCACCACCTTCTTGCCTTCCACTACCGGGTAGAGTTTGGGTTTGGCGCCGCCCATGGTGCGGGCCAGTTCGAACACATCGGTATCCGGGGTGACCGTCAGTGACTCGGTGCGCATCAGATCGCTCACCTTGGATCGGCTGTCACAGTGGTAGTTGGCGTTGATCAGCGTGGGAATGCAGTCCTGCTCGGATAAAAAGCCGACGATGTGTCGTTGGGGAGTCACTACCGGCAGGCCGCTCAGCCCGGATTCCAGCATTCTGTCCAGCGCCTCGGAAATCGACATGTCGGCAGTCAGCATCGGCAGGCTGTGTCGCATTATTTCGTTTACTGTTGCCATCGCCATTCTCCTTAAATGCTTGATAAACCGAGTGTGGCATCCTTTTTCTCGGTGATCCAATTGGTGCCGTCTGGATGATTGATAGCCTGCACCTCGGTTCTCTATCAGCATAGCGTATTTTGCGGGGGGGCAGCGGCGACCAGGAAGGGCGAGCGCTTGGGGTGTGCTCAAAAGGAGACATGTTAACTGTTTGTTTCTAATGGTATTTTTATAAAATAAGCCTATTGCGTCTCTTAATGGATACATCTTTGCCGGCGAGGCGGCTCTTGGTTTTCCATAACTAATTGAAAATAAATGATTTATAAATTATGGCCCGAAGTTTGCTTTTACTCTCGTTGTCTGATACTGCCGAACAGCGGCATTGAGAGTGTGTCGGACCCGTGCAGGGATGCACAATCTGTAGTTCTTTTAAATGCCGGTCGTCCCCCGACCGGTTTTTTTTTTGCTTGGCGCGTCGGCGCTTTTGATATCCTGTTGGTCTTCACGGTCGATGAGTATGTGGATAATGTCACAGGCGGTTGCGGGTTTTGCTCCCCGTTCTTTACTGAGATTGGTACTGATAGCCTTCACCCTGGTATTGCTGCCGCTGATCCTGCTGGTCATTCAGAACAGCCGCAGTCTGGAGCAGGTTATCCAACTGGCCCAGGACGGCATCGAAAGTGCCGTGGTCGATACCCGGCGGGCGTCGGATCTGAACGATCTGGCGCTGGATATGGAGCGCACTATTCGCCGTTACGCGGTGCTGGAAACACCGGACCTGCGGTTGTCTTATTTGCGTCTGCTGGAGCGTTACCGGCAGGAGCTGGACAGCCTGCTGCTGGTGGTGGAGGCCGGCCCGCTGGCGGCCTCGCTGCAGGATCAGCTGATCGGGCTGGTCGACCTGGCCCAGGCCGGGGGGGAGCAGATCCGTGAACAGGTCGGGGTGTTCGATGCCTTCAACAGCGGAACCCTGGAGCTGGATCGACTGACCCGGGAGCAAATAGACGGGCGCATCCAGCAGGTGCGCGAGCACGTGATCCAGGTCCGTCAGCGGCTGTGGGTTCTGAGCGCCGCCTTGGGCGGTGCCAGCCTGTTGCTGGTGCTGCTCTTCACCTACCTGATTATCCGCCCGGTACGGCAGCTGGAACGGCGGATCCTGAGCCTGGGGGCCGGCGTCGAGCCGGACGAACGGGCCATCCGCGGGCCGGCGGAGCTGGTGGAGCTGGGGGAACGGCTGCTGTGGTTACACCATCGGCTGCGGGAGCTGGAGGCGCAGAAGATGCAGTTCCTGCGCCACCTGTCCCACGAGCTGAAAACGCCCCTGGCCAGCCTGCGCGAGGGTGCCGATCTGCTCGCGGAAAAAGTCACCGGGCCGCTGACCCAGGAGCAGGAGGAGATCTGCGAGCTGCTGGTGCACAACAGCTTTCGCCTGCAGGGCCTGATCGAGCAACTGCTCGACTATAACCGGGTGCAGCAGGTGCAGGTATATCAGGAGCCAGTGGCGGTGCTGCCGTTGCTCGAACAGAGCCTGGAGGCCCACCGCCTGACCATCGAAAACAAGGCCATGCGGGTCAGTCTCGAACTGGATGAGTCACCGCCGATGGCGGATGGCCACCGGCTGAAGCTGGTGTTGGATAATCTGATCTCCAATGCGGTAAATTATGGCGATGCCGGCGGGCTGATCCGCATTGAGGCGAGGGCGCGCGAGGATGACTATTATCTGAGTGTCGCCAATAGCGGACAACCCATACCGGAGCAGGACAGGGAACGTATTTTCGAGCCCTTTGTGCAAGGCAGTCAGGAGCGCACCGGGGTACTCAAGGGATCGGGTATCGGATTGAGCATTGCACGTGAAGCGGCCATCAGCATGGGGGGACGCTTGGCACTTGACACTTCAGTGGCAGATCTGGTCTGTTTTGAGCTCTGTCTGCCCAAGAGTACGGATTAAAGGAACAATAAATGACTAGATTGTGGGTATGTGGGGTGTTGGCGCTGGCCTTGTCCGGCTGTTCATTGCCTTTTTCTTTCCCGCCCCAGGCACCGTCCGAACCGGTATCGCCTCCGGAACCCGAACACCAGGAGGTACTCGAGTGGCTGCAGCTGTCCGGCGAGGTAATGCACAGCAGCGACACCGAACTGCAGCGACAGCTCCAGTTGCTGCAACAGCCGGCGAACCGGGATGAGCTCAAGCTGGCGTTGTGGCTGAGCCATCCCCGGGCCAGCGCCGGCCAGCGGCAGCAGGCCCAGCAGCTGTTCCAGCAACGGTTGTCGTCGGCCGATCCCCGGTTGCAGCCGCTGCTTGCGGTGTTCCAGGCTTATAACCAGACGCTGCTGAACAGCCAGCGGCAGGTGGCGGAGCGGCAGCAGCAGATTGACAGCCTGACGCAAAAGCTCAACGAACTGGCCACCATAGACGAACAAATCAACGAACGCAGATATCAAGAGTCGGCGCAATGAAGCGTAAAGCCAAAATCCTGCTGGTGGATGATGATGCCAGCCTGCTGAAATTGCTGGGGCTCAGGCTGAAGAGCGAAGGGTTTGCGGTGCAGACCGCCACCTCGGGGCCCGAGGCCCTGGAGCTGCTGGAGCGGGACAGACCGGATCTGGTGTTGAGCGACCTGAAGATGGACGGCATGGACGGGCTGGCCCTGTTCGACCGGATCCAGCGTCAGTACGTGGGCCTGCCGGTGGTGATCATGACCGCCCACGGCTCCATCACCGACGCGGTCACCGCCACCCGCTCCGGGGTGTTCGGTTTCCTGACCAAACCCATCGACAAGGAGGCCCTGCGCAAGACCATCAACGAGGCGCTGGCGGTGTCGCTGCCGGCCGACGACAATGGCTGGCAGCACAGCATGCTGACCCGCAGCCCGGTGATGGCGGTGGTGCTGGAGCAGGCCAGGCGTATCGCGCCGCTGGACATCAGCGTGCTGATCACCGGCCCTTCCGGCGCCGGCAAGGAGCTGATGGCCAAGGCGATCCACGATGCCAGCCCGCGCCAGGATTATCCCTTCATCGCCCTCAACTGTGCCGCCCTGCCCGAGCAGTTGCTGGAGTCCGAGCTGTTCGGCCATGTCAAGGGCGCCTTCACCGGCGCCATCTCCGATCACCCGGGGATTTTCCTCGCCGCCCAGGGCGGCACCCTGTTCCTGGACGAGGTGGGGGACATGCCATTGCCACTGCAGGCCAAGCTGCTGCGGGCACTGGAGCAGCAGGAGGTGCGGCCGCTCGGCAGTACCCGCAATATCCCGGTCGATGTGCGTATCCTCTCTGCCACCAACCGGGATCTGGTGGCGGCCATGGAGCAGAACCAGTTCCGGGAGGATCTGTTCTACCGGCTGAATGTGGTGAATCTGCGCATGCCGGCGCTGAAGGAGCGGCCCGAGGACATCCCGCTGCTGGCCCGCCACTGCCTGGAGCAGCTCAAGCAGCGCCAGGCCACCCCGGTGACCGGCTTTTCGCCCGATGCCCTGTCGATGCTGGCGGCGGCCAGCTGGCCCGGCAACGTGCGGCAGTTGCTCAACGTGGTGGAGCAGGCGGTGGCGCTGGCCTCCTCCCCGGTGATCGGCCCCCAGCTGATCGAGAGCATACTGTCGGGCAACAGCGATCATTTTCCTACCTTCAACGAGGCCCGGGCCGAGTTTGAGCGGGTATATCTGAACAAGGTGTTGCGCATGACCGACGGCAACGTCACCCAGGCTGCCGGCCTGGCCGGACGCAACCGCACCGATTTCTACAAGCTGCTCAACCGTCACGGCATCGAAGCCAGTGCCTACAAGGACAAGGGCGACTGACGAAAGATTTTTCCGCCCGTGGCGCTCCTTCTATAACGACGAAAGGTTATCGACGGAGCTCGCATGCGGATTTACAGCAAGAAGAAATCGGATCTGAGTGAAAACAGCGTTACCCCCGAGGCCGTCTACCAACAGCGGCGGCGGATCCTGCAGGGGTTGGGGCTGGGGCTGGGGACGGCGGCCCTGAGTTCGCCCGCCGGCGCCAGCCTGCTCAACAGCCTGCTGGGCAGCGGCCAGGAGCAGTCCGTCGCCGCGGCCACCCGGCCACTGACGTTCGAGCGACCCGAGGCCTACCGGTTGTCGCTGCCGCAAACCGCCGAAAAGGTGGCCATCAGCTACAACAACTTCTACGAGTTCGGCACCGACAAATCGGACCCGGTGCGCTACGCCCAGGACCTCAAAACCCGCCCCTGGACCCTGACCATAGCGGGGGAGGTGGCCAGGCCGCAGACCATCGACGTCTGGTCCTGGATAGAAAAACAGCGACTGGAAGAGCGCATCTACCGCCATCGCTGCGTCGAGGCCTGGTCCATGGTGATCCCCTGGCTGGGAGTGCCGCTGGCCGAGATCATCAGGGCCGCCGAGCCCACCTCCGGGGCGAAGTATGTCGCCTTCGAAACCCTCTACGATCCCGAGCAGATGCGTGGCCAGTCGTCCCGCTTTGTCGGCGGCGGCATCGACTATCCCTATGTGGAAGGGCTGCGCCTGGACGAAGCCATGCACCCGCTGGCCCTGCTGACGGTCGGTATGTACGGCAAGACGCTGCCGCCGCAGAACGGTGCGCCGGTGCGGTTGATCGTGCCCTGGAAATACGGCTTCAAGGGCATCAAGTCCATCGTTCGCATCATCCTGACCGAACAAGAGCCGCCCACCACCTGGAACCTGCTGGCCGCCCACGAATACGGCTTCTATGCCAACGTCAACCCGACCGTGGATCATCCCCGCTGGAGCCAGGCCAGCGAACGGGTGATCGGCGAGGGTGGGCTGTTCGGCAGCGAGCGCCAGCCGACGCTGATGTTCAACGGCTACGAGGAAGAAGTGGCGGCGCTCTACCGGGGCATGGATCTGAGGAAGTTCTACTGATGAAGCTGACCCCGAGAGCCTTGCCGTGGCTCAAGGCGGCGTTGCACTGTGCCGCCGCCATGCCCTTGCTGTGGTTGCTGTGGGCCGTGCCGGCGGGGCGTTTCAGCGCCGATCCGGTGCCCGAGCTGCTGCAGTTCCTGGGGGGCTGGGCCCTGCGCCTGCTGTTGCTGACCCTCTGTGTGTCGCCCCTGGCCAGGTGGTGGAAGAACGGCGCCCTGATCCGGGTGCGGCGGCTGCTGGGACTCTGGTGCTTCGCCTACGCCAGCCTGCACCTCGGGGTGTGGCTGCTGCTGGACCTGCAGCTGGCCTGGGGGCAGATCGGCGCCGAGATCATCGAGCGTGGCTTCATTACCCTGGGGATGCTGTCCTGGCTGATCCTGCTGCTGCTGGCCGTCACCTCCACCAGGGGCTGGCAACGGCGGCTCGGCAGGCACTGGCAGGGGCTGCACAATTGGGTGTACCTGAGTGCGTTGCTGATCCCCATTCACTTCTGGTGGGGGGTCAAGTCCGGCTGGATGGAGCCGGCCCTCTACCTGGCGCTCAGCCTGTCCCTGCTGTGGTGGCGGCGCGAAAAGCTGACCCGCTGGCTGCAGCGGACGTACCAGACCCGGCGGCTTTAGGCTACACTGGCGGCCGTTTCAACCAAGCGCCGGAGTAATGTATGGACGATCAGTTGTGGGCCTTGTGTTTTCTTGACGAGGGCGTGGCCCTGTCCGTGATCAGCCGCAAGGAGACCCGTTGCCAGTGGCTGTCCGGTGAGGATCAGGCCCGCCGGCACGTGCTGCAGGACTACCTGCATTACGTGGCCGAGCTGGGCGAGCTGGACGACGCGCAGACCGCCGTGGCCCGGGAGCGTTTCGCACTGCTGATGGAACAGTACCCCGAACCGGAAACCCTGGTGGAATACCTCAACGATCTCACCGCGGGCCTGACCCGCATCGTCTGGTTCGGCCCGCTGTATGCGCTGGCCGAGGATTACAGCGACTTCGCCCTGGCCCTGCGCGCTCACTACTGGGAGGAGTACGGCGAAGGGGAGGAGGATCCCGCCACCCCGGTGCCCGAGGCCGACTGGTCTTACCTGGTGGATGCGATGGACGACTTCCTGTTGCACGGGGATTATTGAAGCCGGCCCCGCCCTGCTGCTAACCTGTATCCATATACAGTAACCATGTGTGCTCTATGATCCTCTATATCGCCGAAAAGCCCAGCCTGGGGCGGGCCCTGGCCGAGGTGCTGGCCAAACCGCAGCAGAAGGGCGACGGCTTCATTCGCCTCGGCAATGGCGATGTGGTGAGCTGGTGTATCGGCCACCTGCTGGAGCAGGCCCAGCCCGACGCCTATGATCCCGCCTTCAGGCAATGGCGGCTGGAGCATTTGCCGATAGTACCGCGGGAATGGAAGCTGGAGCCCAAGGCGAAGACCCGCGCTCAGCTGAATGTGCTGAAAAAACTGCTGAAAGAAGCGGACCGTATCGTTCACGTGGGGGATCCGGACCGCGAAGGCCAGTTGCTGGTGGACGAGGTGATCAACTACTGCGGGGTGCCCGCCGCCAAGCGGGAGGCGGTGCAGCGCTGTCTGATCAGCGATCTCAACCCGGCGGCGGTCAGCAAGGCCCTGGCGGCGCTGCGCCCCAACCGGGAGTTCGTGCCCTTGTCGGTGTCGGCCCTGGCTCGCTCCCGGGCCGACTGGCTCTATGGCATCAACATGAGCCGGCTGTGCACCCTGCAAGGCCAGAAGATGGGCTACCAGGGGGTATTGTCCGTGGGCCGGGTACAGACCCCGGTGCTGGGGCTGGTGGTGCGTCGGGATCGGGAGATTGCCGACTTTCGGGCCAAGCCCTATTACGAGGTGTTTGCCCTGCTGCAGACCGGGGATGGCGAGCGCTTCAAGGCCAAGTGGCAACCCAGTGACGCCTGCCTGCCCTGGCAGGACGAAGAGGGTCGTGTGCTGTCCCGGCGACTTGCGGAGAACGTGATCCGGCGCATCGGCGGCCAGCCGGGCAAGGTGGTTGGCCTGGAGCAGAAGCGGCACCGGCAGGCCGCGCCGCTGCCCTATAATCTGTCGGCCCTGCAGATCGACGCCGCCCGCCGCTTCGGGCTCAGCGCCAAGCAGGTGCTGGATATCTGCCAGGCCCTGTACGAACGCCACAAGCTGATCACCTATCCCCGTTCCGACTGCCGTTACCTGCCCGAGGAACACTTCCGGCAGGCCGGAGTGGTGAGCGAAGCCCTGGCCCGGGTCAGCCCCGAGCTGGTGCCGGCGGTGAGCGGGGCGGATCTGTCACGCCGCGGCAAGGCCTGGAACGACAAGAAGGTGGAGGCGCATCACGCCATCATTCCTACCACCAGGGCGATGGATGGCGAGCGGTTGTCCCGCGGCGAGCGGGATATCTACACCCTGATCGCCCGCCAGTACCTGGCGCAGTTTTATCCACCCTGGGAATATGACGACCGCCGGGTCGAGGTGGATATCGCCGGCGGGCGTTTCATCGCCCGGGCCCGCCAGCAGATCCATCCGGGCTGGAAGGCGCTGTTTGCCACCCCCGGCAGGCAGGAGGCCGAGCCGGAGGACGACCCGGAACTGCAGGCGGGGCTGCCCGCGCTGAGCGAGGGCGAATCCTTGTTGTGCGTACAGGGTGAGCTGCTCGACAAACTGACCCAGCCGCCCCGCCACTTTACCGACGCCACCCTGCTGGCGGCGATGACCCATATCGCCCGCTACGTCACCGACGCCGGGCTGAAGAAGATACTGCGCGACACCGACGGCCTCGGCACCGAGGCCACCCGGGCCGGGATCATCGAATTGCTGTTCACGCGCGCTTTCCTCACCCGGGAAGGCAAGCAGATCAAGGCCACCGAGGCGGGATGCAAGCTGATCGCCAGCCTGCCCGATTCGGCCACCACCCCGGACATGACCGCCCGCTGGGAAGCGGTGCTGGACGCCATCAGCCGCAAGCAGGCGGGCTACCAGTCCTTCATGGCCGAGCTGGAGGCGTCGCTGCCGCCGTTGCTGGAGCAGGTGCGGCCCGAGTCGTTCCGTGGCCTGCAGGGGCGGGCGCCCGCCACCAAGGGGCGTCGCCGGCGGCGGCCCCGGCAGGCCGCTGGCAGGAAGGCAACGGTTTAACCCCGGCCGGCGATTGGGTACACTGGGCCGGCGTTTATTCAGGATGTTCCATCATGTCGACGACCCCGTCATCCCTTATTCCTTTCAATACGTTCGGCCTCGAGCAGAGCGCCCGCCACCTGGTGGTGCTGGAGCAGCGGAGCCAACTGCAGACCCTGTGGCGGGAGCGTGGCGAGGAGCCGCTGCTGTTCGTGGGGGAAGGATCCAACCTGCTGTTCACCGCCCCTTTTGACGGCACCGTGCTGGTCAACCGGCTGACGGGCATCACCGTCACCGACGCCGGCGATGCCTGGCGGGTTCGGGCGGAAGGCGGGGAAAACTGGCACCGGCTGGTGTGCTGGACCCTGGCGCAGGGCATGCCGGGGCTGGAAAACCTGGCGCTGATCCCCGGCACCGTCGGCGCCGCCCCGATCCAGAACATCGGGGCCTACGGAGTCGAGCTGGCGCAGTTCTGCGAGGCGGTGGAAAGCTTCGACTGGCAGGGTGGGGAAATCCGCCACTGGTCGGCCGCCGACTGCCGGTTCGGCTACCGGGACAGCGTGTTCAAGCACGAAGCCGGGCATCACCTTATCCTGAGCGTGACCCTGCGCCTGCCCAAGGCCTGGCAGCCGGTGCTGGGTTATGGCCCCCTGGCGGAGCTGGGTGGACAGGCGTCGGCGCAGCAGATTTTCGAACAGGTATGCACCACCCGCCAGGCCAAGCTGCCGGATCCCAAAGTGCTGGGCAATGCGGGCAGCTTCTTCAAAAACCCCAAGGTGGTGCAGGCCCAGGCCCAGGCCCTGCGACTGGCCTGGCCCGAGCTGCCGGTGTTTGCGGCGGAGCCGGGGAGGGCCAAGCTGGCCGCCGGCTGGCTGATCGACAAGGCCGGCCTGAAGGGGGCCAGGGTCGGCGGCGCCGGCGTGCATGTCCGGCAGGCGCTGGTGCTGGTCAACCTGGGCGGGGCCACGGCCGAGGACGTGATCCGGTTGGCGACGCTGGTACGGGAGCGGGTGGAACAGCAGTTCGGGGTGCGGCTGGAGCCGGAAGTTCGGATGGTTGGCCGCCGCGGCGAAACCAGCCTGGACGAGGCGCTGGCATGTCTGAACTGACACCGCTGCGGGAAGCGCTGCTCAAGAGGCTGGCCGACGGTCAGTTTCATTCCGGCGAACAGCTGGGGGAAGCCTTGTCCGTCAGCCGGGCGGCGGTCAGCAAGCATGTGCAGGCGCTGAAGGCGCTGGGGCTGGATATCTACAGCATTAGCGGCAAGGGATACCGGCTGGCGGTGCCCCTGCAACTGCTGGAACCGCCGCGCCTGAGCCGGGAGCTGGCCCCGGCGCGGGTCGAGGTGGTGCCGGTGATCGGCTCCACCAACCAGTACTGGCTGGAGTCCATCGGCCGGCTGAACCCGGGCGACGTCTGCCTGGCCGAGTGCCAGACCGCCGGCCGGGGCCGGCGCGGCCGGCACTGGATCTCCCCCTTCGGTGGCCAGCTGATCATGAGCCTATACTGGCGGCTGGAGCAGGGCATGGCGGCGGCCATGGGGCTCAGCCTGGTGGTGGGCATCGCCGTGGTCGAGGCGCTGGCGGAGCAGGGCTTCGCCGGGGTCGAGCTGAAGTGGCCGAACGACTTGTATTACGACGGTCGCAAGCTGGCGGGCATCCTGGTGGAAATGTCCGGTACCGCCGGCGGCCCCTGCCATCTGGTGATCGGCATGGGACTCAACCTGCTGCTGCCCAAGGGCGAGCAGGAGCGCATCAACCAGCCTTGGGCCGAGCTGGCCGGCATCGCCGACATCCGGGATCGCAACGGCATGGTGATCGGACTGGTCGGGCGTTTGCACGACTATCTGCACCGGTTCGAGCGACAGGGTATAGCGGCCTTTCGTGAGCAGTGGAACCGGCTCGACTACTTCAACGGCAAGCCGGTGCGGGTGTTGATGGGAGAGCAGGAAATCCACGGCATCGCCCGGGGGATCGACGAGCAGGGCGGGTTGCGGCTGGAAACCCCGCAGGGCATCCGGAGCTTCCTGGGTGGAGAAATTTCCCTGCGCGGCAACTGACTATTTTTTCAGCCAGACCTGCTCGACCTCGTGAGCTCTGCCCTTGGTGAGGATCAATTCGGCCCTGTCCTTGGTGGGCAGGATATTCTGCTTCAGGTTCTTGTAGTTGATTTCCTGCCAGATGCGGCTGGCGATGGTAACCGCCTCCTCTTCCGACAGCTGGGCATAGTGGTGGAAATAGGACTCGGGGTCGGTAAAGGCGCCGGAGCGCAGTTTCAGGAAACGCTCCACGTACCAGGTTTTCAGCAGCCGCTCGTCCGCGTCCACGAAAATGGAGAAGTCCACGAAGTCGGACACGAACACCCGGTGCGGCTCGTGGGGATAATCCATGCCGCTCTGCAGCACATTCAGCCCCTCGATGATCACGATGTCCGCCTGTTCCACCACCGCTTCCTGATCCGGCACTATGTCATACACCAGGTGGGAATAGACCGGCGCTGTGACCCTGGGCTTGCCCGACTTGATGTCGGACACGAACTGCACCAGGCGGCGGATATCGTAGGACTGGGGAAAGCCTTTTTTCTGCATCAGCCCGCGCTGTTCCAGTACATGGTTGGGATAAAGGAAGCCGTCGGTGGTGACCAGCGCCACCTTGGGGTGTTGGGGCCAGCGTTCGAGCAGGGCCTGCAGGATGCGGGCGGTGGTGCTCTTGCCCACGGCCACCGAGCCGGCGATGCTGATCACATAGGGCACATGGTGCGGCTCCTTGCCGAGAAACTGATCCAGCACCCGGTTGCGCCGTTGCTTGGCCTTGACATAGAGGTTGAGCAGGCGAGACAGGGGCAGGTAGATATCCCGGACTTCCGCCAGGGAAACCTTGTCATTGATGCCGCGCAGACGCTTGAGTTCTGCTTCCGAAAGCGGCAATTGCACGGCATCGCGCAATTCTGACCAGGTTTCGCGGGAAAAGGCCAGATAGGGTGAGTAATTGTCTATCTTCATGGGCGTGTCCTGTATTGGCCCGGGGACGATACACCATGGTCCCGGGATGAACAAGGCTGAGCGTGGCACCGCCGGCGGCCCGTACCGGCGTGGGAAATCGGCCGGGGCGGCGGGAATACGGTGCAAAAGCGGGTTTTCTGACGCTTTTTTGTGCGCTTGAACGCGGCGGTCGAAAAACTTGCCGCAAAGGTGTTGCATCCGGCCGCGACCATGCCCTAGAATTCGCCTCGCTCGTGTGCCGGCATAGCTCAGTTGGTAGAGCAACTGACTTGTAATCAGTAGGTCGAGGGTTCGACTCCTTCTGCCGGCACCAGTTAAAATTTGGAGGGGTTCCCGAGTGGCCAAAGGGATCAGACTGTAAATCTGACGGCTCAGCCTTCGCTGGTTCGAATCCAGCCCCCTCCACCAGTTTCCAGGCTCGCCCAGCGCGGGTCTGAAAAGCGGTTTGAGGTAGTTCAGGTAAAGAAAACCGCGGGCATCGTATAATGGCTATTACCTCAGCCTTCCAAGCTGATGATGCGGGTTCGATTCCCGCTGCCCGCTCCAGTGCTGATATAGCTCAGTTGGTAGAGCGCACCCTTGGTAAGGGTGAGGTCCCCAGTTCGAATCCGGGTATCAGCACCACTTCTTTGCTCAGGCACCCTCAGACCTTTTTTGTTATATACTTCCTACTTGCGACTCGCGTGGTATAGCTCACCACCCAACCAGTTAGAGGGACGAGCATGTCTAAAGAAAAATTTGAACGTAAAAAACCGCACGTGAACGTCGGCACCATCGGCCACGTTGACCACGGTAAAACGACGCTGACCGCTGCCATCACCAACGTCCTGGCCAAGAAATTCGGTGGTGCCGCCCGCGCGTTCGACCAGATCGACAATGCCCCGGAAGAGAAAGCCCGTGGTATCACCATCGCCGCCTCTCACGTCGAGTACGACACCGAAATCCGTCACTACGCTCACGTTGACTGCCCCGGCCACGCCGACTATGTGAAAAACATGATCACCGGTGCGGCCCAGATGGACGGCGCCATCCTGGTGGTTGCCGCCACCGACGGCCCCATGCCGCAAACCCGCGAGCACATCCTGCTGGCCCGCCAGGTAGGCGTTCCCTACATCGTTGTGTTCATGAACAAGTGCGACATGGTCGACGACGAAGAGCTGCTCGAGCTGGTAGAAATGGAAGTGCGCGAACTGCTGTCCGAGTACGACTTCCCGGGCGACGATATTCCGGTTATCCAGGGTTCCGCCCTGAAAGGCCTGGAAGGCGATGCCCAGTGGGAAGAGAAGATCATCGAGCTGGCCAACGCCCTGGATAGCTACATCCCCGAGCCCGAGCGTGCCATCGACGGTGCCTTCCTGATGCCGATCGAAGACGTGTTCTCCATCCAGGGTCGTGGCACCGTGGTCACCGGCCGTGTTGAGCGCGGTATCGTGAAAGTGGGTGACACCATCGAAATCGTCGGTATCAAGGACACCACCAGCACCACTTGTACCGGCGTTGAAATGTTCCGCAAGCTGCTGGACGAAGGTCGTGCCGGTGAGAACATCGGTGCCCTGCTGCGTGGTACCAAGCGTGAAGACGTTGAGCGTGGTCAGGTGCTGGCCAAGCCCGGCTCCATCAAGCCGCACACCCAGTTCGAGTCCGAAGTGTACGTACTGTCCAAGGAAGAAGGTGGTCGTCACACCCCGTTCTTCAAGGGCTACCGCCCGCAGTTCTACTTCCGTACCACCGATGTGACCGGTACCATCGAACTGCCGGAAGGTGTCGAGATGGTGATGCCGGGTGACAACATCAAGATGGTGGTCAACCTGATCGCGCCCATCGCGATGGAAGAGGGTCTTCGATTCGCCATCCGTGAAGGTGGCCGTACCGTTGGTGCTGGCGTTGTAGCCAAAATCATCGAGTAATAGCGCTTACAATCGCACCGGAAAGCCCCTATAATAGGGGCTTTCTTGTATTAGGGGCGTAGTTCCAATTGGTAGAACGGCGGTCTCCAAAACCGACGGTTGGGGGTTCGAGTCCCTCCGCCCCTGCCACCCACCTCGCCAACAGCGGGGCTTTTGTGTCTGTAACGGACTCAAGTTTATAAACAGGTAGCTTATGAGTGCAAACGCTGAGAGCCAGGGCGGGGCCAAAGACACCCTGCTGTGGGGTCTGGTTTTCATTATCTTGATTGCGGCCGTGGTCGCCAACTATCTCTATAGTGATCTGGCAGTATTTATTCGTGCGGCTGGCGTGGTCGTGGCCGTAGGTATCGCCGGTGCGCTGGCCTATCAGACCCAGAAAGGCAAGAGCAGCTTCGCCTTTGCCCGGGAGTCTCGTCTGGAAATGCGCAAGGTCGTCTGGCCGACGCGTCAGGAAGCCATCCAGACCACGCTGATCGTATTGGCCGTCACCGCACTGGTTGGCCTCTTCCTGTTTTTGCTGGATGGCCTGCTGGTATGGCTGGTCAATCTGGTTACCGGAGTATAAGGATAAGCCATGTCAGAACAAAGAATGCGTTGGTATGTGGTCCAGGCGTTTTCCGGATATGAAGGTCGCGTCGCCAAGTCGCTGCGCGAGCATATCAAGATGCACGGCATGGAAGATCAGTTCGGCGAAGTGCTGGTACCCACCGAAGAAGTGGTGGAAATGCGCGCCGGCCAGAAGCGCAAGAGCGAACGCAAGTTCTTCCCCGGCTACGTGCTGGTGCAGATGCAGATGAACGACGGCACCTGGCACCTGGTGCGCAGCATCCCGCGGGTGATGGGCTTTATCGGCGGCACCCCCGAACGCCCTGCACCGATCTCCGACAAGGAAGCCGATGCCATCCTCAATCGTCTGCAGGACGCGGTGGACAAGCCGAAACCCAAGACCCTGTTCGAGCCGGGTGAGGTGGTGCGGGTGTCCGACGGTCCCTTCGCCGATTTCAACGGCGTGGTGGAAGAAGTGGACTACGAAAAGAGCCGGGTCAAGGTGTCGGTGCTGATCTTCGGCCGCTCTACTCCGGTAGAGCTGGAGTTTGGGCAGGTGGAAAAAACCTGAGCGAAATTCAGCCATAAAACTTGCGAGGGGCGGCAAATCACACTACAATTTGCCGCCCTTTTATCATTGGGGAGCCGTTAGAGGAGTACTGCTCCGAGGCGCTAACACCCATTTTTGAGGTAATTTTCAAATGGCTAAAAAAGTACAAGCCTACATCAAGCTGCAAGTCGCAGCCGGTGCAGCTAACCCGAGTCCGCCCGTTGGTCCTGCCCTGGGTCAGCATGGTGTTAACATCATGGAATTCTGTAAGGCGTTCAACGCCCGTACCGAAAGCCTGGAAAAAGGCGCGCCGACTCCGGTGATCATCACTGTCTACAGTGACCGCTCCTTCACCTTCGAAACCAAGACCCCGCCCGCCGCCTTCCTGCTGAAGAAAGCGGCCGGCGTCAAGTCCGGTTCCGGCAAGCCCAACAAAGAGAAAGTGGGTACCGTTACCCGTGCTCAGTTGGAAGAAATTGCCAAGACCAAAGAGCCGGACATGACCGGCGCTGACGTTGACGCCCGCGTGCGTTGCCTCGAAGGTTCTGCCCGTTCCATGGGCCTGGTAGTGGAGGGCTAAGACAATGGCAAAACTGACCAAGCGTATGCGCACCATCCGTGAGCGTGTGAACGCCACCAAAGATTATGACATCAACGAAGCCATCGCCCTGCTGAAAGAACTGGCCACCGCCAAGTTTGTTGAGAGCATCGATGTGGCCGTTAACCTGGGTATCGACGCCCGTAAATCCGACCAGAACGTGCGTGGCGCCACCGTGCTGCCCCACGGTACCGGTCGTGACGTGCGCGTGGCCGTGTTCGCCCAGGGCGCCAACGCCGAGGCCGCCAAGGCCGCCGGTGCCGACTTGGTCGGCATGGACGACCTGGCCGACCAGGTGAAGAAAGGCGAGATGAACTTTGACGTGGTGATCGCCTCTCCGGACGCGATGCGCGTCGTGGGCCAACTGGGCCAGATCCTGGGCCCGCGTGGCCTGATGCCGAACCCGAAAGTGGGTACCGTTACCCCGAACGTGGCCGAAGCCGTGCAAAACGCCAAGGCCGGTCAGGTGCGTTACCGTAACGACAAGAACGGTATCATCCACACCACCATCGGCAAGGTTGATTTCGACAACGACAAGCTGAAAGGCAACCTGGAGTCCCTGCTGGCCGCGCTGAAGCGTGCCAAGCCGGCTTCCTCCAAAGGCCAGTACATCAAGAAGGTGAGCCTGTCCACCACCATGGGCGCCGGCGTATCCATCGAGCAGTCAAGCCTGGATGTTGCTTAATTAAGCGTTTACAAGGCGCGGCAATTCTCGTAGAATTTCGCGCCTTGTTATTTGGTTGGGGGCTTCGACTCCCGTCCAAGACCGCTGGAGCCTCCGGGCTTAATCTTCCAGCGTAGATGGTGCCGGGACCCAGTTAGAAAGCATTCCTTTCTTCTGGAATCTGCCACCTTGGTGCCTCGATTCCGAGGCGTGTGTTTAATCTGGGAATTTCCCAGGTGGAATCCAGGAGTTTAGCCAATGGCATTAAGACTCGACGACAAAAAAGCAATTGTTGCTGAAGTCAACGAAGCTGCCAAGGGCGCCCTGTCTGCAGTCGTTGCCGATTCTCGCGGCGTGACTGTGGCTGCCATGACCACCCTGCGCAAGCAAGCCCGTGACAACGGTATCTACCTCAAGGTAGTCCGTAACACCCTGGCTCGCCTGGCAGTGGAAGAGACCAACTACGAATGCCTGAAAGAGGTATTTGTTGGTCCGACCCTGATCGCGTTTTCCAACGAACACCCGGGCGCTGCCGCTCGTCTGTTCAAGGACTTTGCCAAAGAGCAGAGCGCGTTTGAGGTGAAGGGTCTGGCGTACGAGGGCGAATTTATCCCCGCAGCCCAAATTGACCGCCTCGCCAAGCTGCCGACTTACGACGAAGCAATTGCGAAGCTGATGGCGACCATGAAAGAAGCCTCCGCTGGCAAGCTGGTTCGTACTTTTGCTGCCCTGCGCGACAAGAAAGAAGCCGAAGCCGCCTAAGGCGTATTTGGCTGCTTGATTACCGTATACTTCAGAACATTAGGAATTTGAGTCATGTCTATCACTAAAGACCAAATCATCGAAGCCGTTGCAGAAATGTCTGTAATGCAGGTTGTTGAACTGATCGAAGCCATGGAAGAGAAGTTCGGCGTTTCTGCCGCCGCTGCCGTTGCCGTTGCTGGCGATGCTGCCGCTGCCGTAGAAGAGCAGACCGAATTTGACGTCATGCTGACCGCTGCCGGCGCCAACAAGGTTGCCGTTATCAAAGCCGTTCGTGGCGCCACCGGTCTGGGCCTGAAAGAAGCCAAGGCACTGGTTGAAGCTGCTCCGACTGCCGTTAAAGAGCAACTGAGCAAAGGCGAAGCCGAAGCACTGAAGAAAGAACTCGAAGAAGCCGGTGCTTCTGTTGAGCTCAAATAAGCTAGACTATAGCTTAGCGGCCTGAGCAATCGGGCTAGGGCTGGTGAATCTTTATTCACCGGCCCTTTTGCGCTGTGGGATGAGGGGAATTTTCACACCGTTTGCGCCCCTTGTTGTACCAGCCACCGGGTTTTGTCGAGAGACCCGGTCTGACAAAAAACGGTGTTTTTAGAGCTGTCCCATTTGGACAGAGTGGGTCACTTATCAGCGAGCTGAGGAACCCTATGGTTTACTCTTACACAGAGAAAAAACGCATTCGTAAGGACTTCGGTAAGCGTGACCAGGTCTTGGACACGCCTTACCTGCTGTCAATCCAGCTTGACTCCTTCAAACAGTTTATTGAAGCAGATCCTCAAGGCGAGTACGGCCTGGAAGCGGCTTTCCGCAGCGTTTTCCCTATCACTAGCTATTCTGGCACTGCCGAGCTGCAGTATGTCAGCTATCGCCTGGGTGAGCCCGTATTTGACGTGCAGGAATGTCAAATCCGCGGCGTGACTTATTCGGCGCCGCTGCGCGTCAAGTTGCGCATGGTGCTGTACGACAGAGAAGCCGCCGCCGGCACTGTCAAGGACATCAAAGAGCAAGAAGTCTACATGGGCGAAATCCCGCTCATGACTGAGAACGGTACCTTTGTCATCAACGGTACCGAGCGGGTAATCGTCTCCCAGCTGCACCGCAGCCCGGGTGTGTTTTTCGATCACGATCGCGGCAAGACCCACTCCTCCGGCAAGGTCCTGTATAACGCTCGCGTGATCCCCTACCGTGGTTCCTGGCTCGATTTCGAATTCGATCCCAAAGACAACCTCTTCGTGCGTATCGATCGTCGCCGCAAGCTGCCGGCGTCCATTATCCTGCGCGCGCTCGATTTCACCACCGAAGACATCCTCGCCACCTTCTTCGACACCACCCGGTTCGAAGTGGTCGATGGCAAGCTGATGATGGAGCTCAAGCCCGAGCGCCTGCGCGGTGAAACCGCCTCTTTCGACATCGTGATCGATGGCGAAACCGTGGTGGAAACCGGTCGTCGCATCACCGCCCGCCATATCCGCCAACTGGAAAAGGCCGGCGTAGAGCAGATTGAAGTGCCGGTGGAATACGCCGTCGGCAAGGTATCGGCCAAGGACTACATCAACGCCGATACCGGTGAAGTGATCGTCGCCGCCAACAGCGAGCTGAGCCTGGAAAACCTGGCCAACCTGTCTGTGGCCGGCTTCAAGCAGTTCGAGACCCTGTTCACCAATGAACTGGATCACGGCGCCTACATGTCCGAGACCCTGCGCATCGATTCCGCCTCCAGCCGCCTCGAGGCGCTGGTGGAAATCTACCGCATGATGCGTCCCGGCGAGCCGCCCACCCGCGAAGCGGCCGAGACCCTGTTCGAGAACCTGTTCTTCTCCGAAGACCGCTACGACCTGTCCACCGTGGGCCGGATGAAGTTCAACCGGCGCCTGTTCCGGGAAGAGCTGAATGGTCCGGGTACCCTGACCAAGTCCGACGTCGTCGACGTGATGAAG
This sequence comes from Zobellella endophytica, assembly GCF_003012775.1. Classification (GTDB taxonomy): domain Bacteria; phylum Pseudomonadota; class Gammaproteobacteria; order Enterobacterales; family Aeromonadaceae; genus Oceanimonas; species Oceanimonas endophytica. The sequence goes on from NZ_PXYG01000010.1 coordinate 49,502, forward strand.
CAGCTGATCGCCATCCGTAACGGCAACGACGAAGTGGACGATATCGACCACCTGGGCAACCGTCGCATCCGCTCCGTCGGCGAAATGGCCGAGAACCAGTTCCGTGTCGGCCTGGTGCGGGTCGAGCGCGCGGTGAAAGAGCGCCTGTCGCTGGGCGATCTGGATACCCTGATGCCCCAGGATCTGATCAACGCCAAGCCGATTTCGGCGGCGGTGAAGGAGTTCTTCGGCTCCAGCCAGCTGTCCCAGTTCATGGACCAGAACAACCCGCTGTCGGAAGTGACCCACAAGCGCCGTATCTCGGCCCTGGGCCCGGGCGGCCTGACCCGTGAGCGCGCCGGCTTCGAAGTGCGCGACGTACACCCGACGCACTACGGTCGTCTGTGTCCGATCGAGACCCCTGAAGGTCCGAACATCGGTCTGATCAACTCCCTGGCCTGCTATTCCCGCACCAACGAGTACGGTTTCCTCGAGACCCCGTACCGGCGGGTGGTGGACGGCAAGATCACCGACGAGGTGGATTACCTGTCCGCCATCGAGGAAGGCCACTTTGTGATCGCCCAGGCCAACGCGGCCACCGATGAAGAAGGCCGTCTGCTGGACGAGCTGGTACCGTCCCGTCACAAGGGCGAAGCGACCTACATGAACGCGGATCAGGTCCAGTACATGGACGTGAGCCCGCAGCAGATCGTCTCCGTTGCCGCCTCGCTGATCCCCTTCCTCGAGCACGATGACGCCAACCGGGCCCTGATGGGGTCGAACATGCAACGTCAGGCGGTGCCGACCCTGAAGGCGGACAAGCCGCTGGTAGGCACCGGTATCGAGCGTGCCGTGGCGGTCGACTCCGGGGTGACCGTGGTCGCCAAGCGCGGTGGTGTGGTCGACTACGTTGATGCCTCCCGCATCGTGGTCAAGGTCAACGAGGAAGAGATGCTGCCCGGCGAAGCCGGTATCGACATCTACAACCTGACCAAGTACACCCGTTCCAACCAGAACACCTGCATCAACCAGCGTCCCTGCGTGATGCCGGGCGAGCTGGTGATGGGTGGCGACGTGCTGGCCGACGGCCCGTCCACCGACCTGGGCGAACTGGCCCTGGGGCAGAACCTGCGTGTGGCCTTCATGCCCTGGAACGGCTACAACTTCGAAGACTCCATCCTGCTCAGCGAGCGGGTGGTGATGGAAGATCGCCTGACCACCATCCATATCCAGGAGCTGTCCTGTATCTCCCGCGACACCAAGCTGGGTCCGGAAGAGATCACCGCCGACATCCCCAACGTGGGTGAGGCCGCGCTGAGCAAGCTGGACGAGTCCGGCATCGTTTACGTGGGCGCGGAAGTGAAGCCCGGTGACATCCTGGTCGGCAAGGTGACGCCGAAAGGTGAAACCCAGCTGACCCCGGAAGAGAAGCTGCTGCGCGCCATCTTCGGCGAGAAGGCGTCCGACGTGAAGGACTCTTCGCTGCGGGTGCCCAATTCCGTGTACGGTACCGTGATCGACGTGCAGGTCTTCACCCGCGACGGCGTGGAGAAGGACAAGCGCGCCCAGGACATCGAGCAGATGCAGCTCAAGCAGGCCAAGAAAGACCTGACCGAAGAGTTCAGCATCCTCGAGGACGGCATCTTCGCCCGTGCCCGTTCCGTGCTGATCGCCGCCGGCCTGAGTGCCGACAAGGTCGAGAAGATGGCCAACGGCAAGCTGCTGGAACAGGCGGTGGACGACGAAGGCAAGCAGATCGAGCTGGAGCAGATCGCCGAGCAGTATGCCGAGCTGAAGGCCGACTTCGACAAGAAGTTCGAGAACAAGCGGCGCAAGATCACCCAGGGTGATGATCTGGCCCCGGGCGTGCTGAAGATCGTCAAGGTCTACCTGGCGGTGAAACGTCGCATCCAGCCCGGCGACAAGATGGCCGGTCGTCACGGTAACAAGGGGGTTATCTCCACCATTGTTCCCATCGAAGACATGCCTCACGACGAATACGGCACCCCGGTCGATATCGTGCTGAACCCGCTGGGCGTACCCTCGCGGATGAACATCGGTCAGATCCTCGAAACCCACATGGGCCTGGCGGCCAAGGGCATCGGCGAGAAGATCGACCGCATGATCAAACAGCAGCAGGAACTGGCCCGGCTGCGCGAATTCATCCAGGAAGTCTACAATCTGGGTGATGGCGTGCGGCAGAAAGTGGACCTGTCCACCTTCTCCGACGCGGAAGTCAAGGTGCTGGCCGAGAACCTGCGCAAGGGGTTGCCGATCGCCACGCCGGCCTTCGACGGTGCCCGCGAGCACGAGATCAAGCGCCTGCTGACCCTGGCGGATCTGCCGGAATCCGGCCAGATCACCCTGTACGACGGTCGTACCGGCAACTCCTTCGAGCGGCCGGTGACCGTGGGCTATATGTATATGCTGAAGTTGAACCACCTGGTGGACGACAAGATGCATGCCCGTTCTACCGGCTCCTACAGTCTGGTAACCCAGCAGCCGCTGGGCGGTAAAGCCCAGTTTGGTGGCCAGCGTTTCGGGGAAATGGAAGTGTGGGCACTGGAAGCATACGGTGCCGCCTATACCCTGCAGGAAATGCTGACCGTCAAGTCGGACGATGTGAACGGCCGTACCAAGATGTACAAGAACATCGTGGATGGCGACCACCGCATGGAGCCGGGCATGCCCGAGTCCTTCAACGTACTGTTGAAGGAAATCCGCTCCCTCGGTATCAACATCGAGCTGGAAGAAAGTTAAGGCGACAGACGGCCTCGGAAATAACGGCGCCCCTTTTCTTCAGGGGAGGGGGGCGCCCAGGTAGAACTCCTCACAGGAGACTAACGTGAAAGACTTGCTTAAGTTTTTGAAAGCGCAGAGTAAGACTGAAGAGTTTGACGGTATCAAAATCGCGCTGGCGTCGCCGGACATGATCCGCTCTTGGTCCTATGGCGAAGTCAAGAAGCCGGAGACCATCAACTACCGTACCTTCAAGCCGGAGCGTGACGGCCTTTTCTGCGCCCGGATCTTCGGTCCGGTCAAGGACTACGAGTGTTTGTGCGGCAAGTACAAGCGCCTCAAGCACCGCGGCGTGATCTGCGAGAAGTGTGGCGTTGAAGTTACCCAGACCAAGGTGCGTCGTGAGCGCATGGGTCACATCGAGCTGGCCAGCCCGGTGGCTCATATCTGGTTTTTGAAATCCTTGCCGAGCCGTATCGGCCTGCTGCTGGACATGACCCTGCGCGATATCGAGCGGGTGCTGTATTTCGAATCCTATGTGGTGATCGAGCCGGGCATGACCAACCTGGAGCGTAGCCAGATGCTGTCTGAAGAACAGTACCTGGATGCGCTGGAAGAGTGGGGCGACGAATTCGACGCCAAGATGGGTGCCGAAGCCGTACTGTCCCTGCTGCGTGCCATCGATCTGGAAGGCGAGATCAATACCATGCGCGAGGAGCTGGATTCCACCAACTCCGAAACCAAGCGCAAGAAGATCACCAAGCGTCTCAAGCTGATGGAAGCCTTCCACTTCTCCGGCAACAAGCCCGAGTGGATGGTGATGACGGTGCTGCCGGTGCTGCCGCCGGACCTGCGTCCGCTGGTACCGCTGGACGGCGGCCGCTTCGCGACCTCGGATCTGAACGATCTGTATCGCCGGGTGATCAACCGCAACAACCGTTTGAAGCGCCTGCTGGACTTGGCCGCGCCGGACATCATAGTGCGCAACGAGAAGCGGATGTTGCAGGAGTCGGTAGACGCCCTGCTGGACAACGGCCGTCGTGGCCGCGCCATCACCGGTTCCAACAAGCGCCCGCTGAAATCCCTGGCCGACATGATCAAGGGTAAGCAGGGCCGTTTCCGTCAGAACCTGCTGGGCAAGCGGGTTGACTACTCCGGTCGTTCGGTGATCACCGTGGGTCCGACCCTGCGCCTGCATCAGTGCGGCCTGCCCAAGAAGATGGCGCTCGAACTGTTCAAGCCCTTCATCTACGGCAAGCTGGAATCCCGCGGCCTGGCCACCACCATCAAGGCGGCCAAGAAGATGGTGGAACGCGAGGAAGCCGTGGTCTGGGATATCCTGGACGACGTGATCCGCGAGCACCCGGTGCTGCTGAACCGGGCGCCGACCCTGCACCGTCTGGGTATCCAGGCGTTCGAGCCGGTGCTGATCGAAGGCAAGGCCATCCAGCTGCACCCCCTGGTGTGTGCGGCCTACAACGCCGACTTCGACGGTGACCAGATGGCGGTCCACGTGCCGCTGACCCTGGAAGCCCAGCTCGAAGCCCGCGCGCTGATGATGTCCACCAACAACATACTGTCACCCGCCAACGGCGAGCCGATCATAGTCCCGTCCCAGGACGTGGTATTGGGTCTGTATTACATGACCCGGGAAAAGATCAACGGCAAGGGCGAAGGCATGCTGCTGACCAGCGCGAAAGAGGCCGAGAAGGTCTATCGTGCCGGCCACGCTGAGCTGCACGCCCGGGTCAAGGTGCGTATCACCGACTTCGAGAAGATGGAAGACGGCAGCGTGGTGGAAAAAACCGCCATCCGCGACACCACCATCGGCCGCGCTATCCTCAGCCTGATCGTGCCCAAGGGCCTGCCCTTCGGCATGATCGATCAGGCCATGGGCAAGAAGCAGATCTCCCGCCTGCTGAACGGCTGTTACCGCCGGTTGGGCCTGAAAGATACCGTTATCTTCGCCGACCAGCTGATGTACACCGGTTTCCACTACGCCACCCTGTCCGGCGTGTCCGTCGGCATCAACGACATGGTGATCCCGGATGCCAAGAAGAACATCATCGACGAGGCGGAAGCCGAAGTAACCGAGATCCAGGACCAGTTCCAGTCCGGTCTGGTGACCGCCGGCGAGCGCTACAACAAGGTTATCGACATCTGGGCCAGTGCCAACGAGCGGGTGTCCAAGGCGATGATGGAAAACCTGTCGAAGGACACGGTGATCAACCGCGACGGCCAGGAAGAGCTGCAGGATTCCTTCAACAGTATCTTCATGATGGCCGACTCCGGCGCCCGGGGCAGCGCGGCGCAGATCCGTCAGCTGGCCGGTATGCGGGGCCTGATGGCCAAGCCGGACGGCTCCATCATCGAAACCCCGATCATCGCCAACTTCCGTGAAGGCCTGAACGTACTGCAGTACTTCATCTCCACCCACGGTGCCCGTAAGGGTCTGGCGGATACGGCGCTGAAGACCGCCAACTCCGGTTACCTGACCCGCCGTCTGGTGGACGTGGCCCAGGATTTGGTGATCACCACCGACGATTGCGGTACCCACGAAGGTCTGTGGATGACCCCGCTGATCGAAGGCGGTGACGTGGTCGAGCCGCTGCGCGAGCGCGTGCTGGGCCGGGTGGTGGCCGAAGACGTGATCAAGCCGGCCACCGAAGAGGAAGTGCTGGTGGCGCGCAACACCCTGCTCGACGAGAAATGGTGTGACATCCTCGAGACCAACTCGGTCGACCGGGTGAAAGTGCGCTCCGTGATCACCTGTGACAACGACCACGGCGTCTGCGCCCACTGTTACGGTCGCGATCTGGCCCGTGGCCACCTGGTCAACCAGGGTGAAGCGGTCGGTGTTATCGCCGCCCAGTCCATCGGTGAACCGGGCACCCAGCTGACCATGCGTACCTTCCACATCGGTGGTGCGGCATCGCGGGCGGCGGCCGAGAGCAGCATCCAGGTCAAGAACAGCGGTACCGTCAAGCTGCAGAATGCCAAGTTCGTGACCAACGCCGACGGCAAGACCGTTATCGTGTCCCGTTCTTCCGAGCTGACCATCATCGACGACATGGGCCAGACCCGGGAAAACCACAAGCTGCCCTACGGCGCCCTGCTGGAAAAAGCCGACGGCGAAACCGTGCAGGCCGGCCAGGTAGTAGCCAACTGGGATCCGCACACCCACCCCATCGTCACCGAGGTGGCGGGCCGCATCAAGTTCATCGACATGATCGACGGCGTGACCATCAGCCGCCAGACCGACGAACTGACCGGTCTGTCCAGCATCGTGGTGATGGACGTGAACGAGCGTCCCAGCGCCGGTAAGGAACTGCGTCCGACCGTGAAGCTGGTCGACGAAGCCGGCAAGGATGTGTTCATCCCCGGTACCGACCTGGCGGCCCTGTACTTCCTGCCCGGTCGTGCCATCGTCAGCCTGGAAGACGGTGCCCAGCTCAACGTGGGTGACGCCCTGGCGCGTATCCCGCAGGAGTCCGGCGGTACCAAGGACATCACCGGTGGTCTGCCGCGGGTTGCCGACCTGTTCGAAGCCCGCCAGCCGAAAGAGCCGGCCATCCTGGCCGAGGTATCCGGCACCATTTCCTTTGGCAAGGAAACCAAGGGCAAGCGCCGCCTGGTGATCACGCCGCTGGAAGGGGGCAATGCCTACGAAGAGATGATCCCGAAATGGCGTCACCTCAACGTGTTCGAAGGTGAAAAGGTCGAAAAGGGCGAAGTACTGGCCGACGGCCCGGAATCTCCCCACGATATCCTGCGTCTGCGCGGTATCAGCCCGGTGGCGAACTACATCGTCAACGAGGTGCAGGAGGTTTACCGTCTGCAGGGCGTCAAGATCAACGACAAGCACATCGAGACCATCGTCCGTCAGATGCTGCGTCGTGCCGAGATCATGAACTCCGGGGACTCCGACTTCATCGAAGGCGAACAGGCCGAAGTGGTGCGCATCCGCCAGGCCAACCGGGCGCTGGAAGCCGAGGGCAAGCGCCTGATCGGCTACCGCCATGTGCTGATGGGCATCACCAAGGCGTCACTGAGCACCGAATCCTTCATCTCGGCGGCGTCCTTCCAGGAAACCACCCGGGTGCTGACCGAGGCGGCCGTCTCCGGCAAGGTAGACGACCTGCGCGGTTTGAAGGAAAACGTGATCGTGGGCCGTCTGGTACCGGCCGGTACCGGTTTTGCCTACCATCAGGGCCGCCAGGCCAAACGTCAGCCGGAGCAGCCGGCACAGATTTCGGCGGACGAAGCCGAGCAAAGTCTGGCCGATCTGCTGAATGCTGCCGGTAGTAACGAAGAATAAGCTATCTCGACTCGCTGATAAGACAAGGGCTCCCGCAAGGGGGCCCTTTTTTCTTGGTCTGCCAGGCGCGGCCCCCCCTGCGCTGGGTCATGGTTTCACCCCGCTCGCTGGGGTAAGCTTGGGCCCTCTTTGCTCCATAAGGATTTCATGATGAAAAAAACCGGCTTGCTGTGTGCGGTGATGTTGCTGAGTGGCGCCGCCTGGGCTCAGGTGACGGTCAGCGAAGGCTATGTGCGGGCGACCCCGCCGATGGGGCCGAACACGGCGGCCTTTATGCAGCTGGAAAATGGCGGCGATCAGGAGCGCATTCTGGTGGCGGTCAGCTCGCCGGCGGCGGAAAAGGTGGAGCTGCACAGCGTGCAGGAGCAGGACGGGGTGATGCAGATGCGGCCGGTGGACGGTATCCCGGTCCCGGCCGGGGGCAAGGTCAGCCTGCAGCCGGGCGGCCTGCATATCATGCTGCTGGGGGTAAAGCAGCCGCTGGCGGAGGAGGACGAGGTTACCCTGGAGCTGCACTGGGACAATGGCGACACCGAGCAACTGACCCTGCCGGTTCGGGATATCCGGGCCCAGATGCAGTACGGGCATGGCCACCAGCATTGACCGGCAGGGCGCGGTGAGCATTGTTATTACTTGGTGATATAAAAAATCATCTTTTATTCTTTATTGTTGTTCGTTGACCTGGCTTAAGCTATCCGCTATCTGGAAAAGTGGAAGGCAAAGTCATGCTTTTAAAGGAACTCGCGGCGGCAGCCAGCCCGCTCAATGAACAACAAGTGCATAAGCTCACTCAGGTGGCTGCCGAGCTGAGTGCAACCCAGCTGGCCTGGGTCAGCGGTTATTTTTACGGCATCAGCCAGCAGGCCCAGGGTGGTCCCGTGGCCGTGCCTGCGGCCGCCGCCCAGGCGGCCGGCAAGTTGACCATCCTCTACGCTTCACAGACCGGCAACGCCAAGGGCGTGGCCGAGGCGCTCAAGGCCCAGGCCGATGGCGCCGGGGTACAGGCGGAGCTGTTCAACGTGGCCGACTACAAGGTCAAGCAGCTCAAGAAAGAGACCCACGTGCTGATCGTCACCAGCACCAACGGCGAGGGCGAGCCGCCCGATGACGCCATCGAATTCCACAAGCAGTTGAAAACCGGTAAGGTCGGCAAGCTGGACGGCCTGCACTACGGCGTGCTGGCCCTGGGGGATTCTTCCTACGAGTTTTTCTGCCAGACCGGCAAGGACTTCGACGACTACCTGGCCAAGGCCGGAGCCACCCGACTCCTTGAACGCATCGACTGCGACGTGGACTATGAAGGGGCCGCCGAGGGCTGGAACAAGTCCGCGGTGACGTTGCTCAAGGATGCCCTGCAGGTGGAAGCCGCTAACCATACGGTACCGGCCGCCGCCGCCACCCATGGGGTGGCCAGCCTCTACACCAAGAAGAACCCCTTCACCGCCGAACTGGTCACCAACCAGAAGATCACCGGCCGGGATTCCGACAAGGACATCCGCCATATCGAGATCTCCCTGGAAGAATCCGGCCTGACCTATCAGCCCGGTGATGCCCTGGGAGTCTGGTTCGCCAACGACGAATCCCTGGTGGACGCCTTGCTGGCCCAACTGGGCGTGGACGCCGAGGCCAAGGTCAAGGTGGACGAGGAGGTGATCTCCATCCGCGAGGCGCTGATCCATCACTACGAGCTGACCCAGGGCTATGCCAGCTTCGTGCAGGCCTATGCGGAGCTGTCCGGTGCCAAGAAGCTGCAGAAGCTGGCGGAAGACAAGGCCGCCCTGCGCGAGTACTGCGCCAGCCACCAGATCTTGGACATCGCCCGGGAGAAGAAAACCAGGCTCACCGCCGAGCAGCTGCAGAGCGCCCTGCGCCGGCTGACGCCGCGGCTCTATTCCATCGCCTCCTCCCAGGCCGAAGTGGAAGAGGAAGTGCACCTGACCGTGGGTGTGGTGCGCTACGACAGCAAAGGCGAGCCCCGCGCCGGCGGCGCCTCCTCCTTCCTGGCCGACCGGTTGGCCGAGGGCGGCCAGGTGCGGGTGTTCGTGGAGCACAACGACAACTTCCGCCTGCCCGCCGACGACAACACCCCGGTGATCATGGTAGGGCCGGGCACCGGCATCGCCCCCTTCCGCGCCTTTATGCAGGAGCGGGAAGCGCGGGACGCCGAGGGCAAGAACTGGCTGTTCTTCGGCAACCCCCACTTCACCCAGGATTTCCTCTACCAGCTGGAGTGGCAGCGTTACGTCAAGTCCGGCCTGCTGAGCAAGATTTCCCTGGCGTTCAGCCGGGATCAGGCCGAAAAGGTCTACGTGCAGCACAAGCTCAGGCAGCAGGGGGCCGAGGTCTATGCCTGGCTGGAGCAGGGCGCCCATTTCTACGTGTGCGGCGACGCCAACAAGATGGCCAAGGACGTGCACGAGGCCCTGATCGAGCTGGTGGCCGAGCACGGCAACAAGAGCCGTGAGCAGGCCGAAGAATATGTCGATGCGCTGCGCAGCGCCAAGCGTTACCAAAGGGATGTTTACTGATTATGAGCGAGCAAAAACTGTCCGATAACGAACGCCTCAAGGGGCAGAGCAATTTTCTGCGCGGCACCATCACCCAGGATCTGCAGGACGAACTGACCGGCGGCTTCAACGGCGACAACTTCATGCTGATCCGTTTCCACGGCATGTACCAGCAGGACGACCGCGATATCCGCAACGAGCGCACCGCCCAGAAGCTGGAGCCGCTGCACAACGTCATGCTGCGCGCCCGCCTGCCCGGTGGCATTATCACCCCCGAGCAGTGGCTGGTGATCGACCGGTTCGCGGAAGAAAGCACCATGTACGGCAGCCTCCGCCTGACCACCCGCCAGACCTTCCAGTTCCACGGGGTGCTCAAGCGCGACATCAAGCTGATGCACCAGACCCTGAGCAGCACCGGTATCGACTCCATCGCCACCGCCGGCGACGTCAACCGCAACGTGCTGTGCACCAGCAACCCGGTGGAGTCCGAGCTGCACCAGGAGGCCTATGAGTGGGCCAAAAAGATCTCCGAGCACCTGCTGCCCAAGACCCGGGCCTACCTGGAGATCTGGCTGGACGGCGAGCGCCTGGACACCCCGGACGAAGAACCCATCCTGGGCTCCACTTACCTGCCGCGCAAGTTCAAGACCACGGTGGTGATCCCGCCGCAGAACGACGTGGACGTGCACGCCAACGATCTGAACTTCGTGGCCATCGCCGACAACGGCAAGCTGGTGGGCTTCAACGTGCTGGTGGGCGGCGGCCTGGCCATGACCCACGGCGACACCGCCACCTATCCGCGCAAGGCCACCGACTTCGGCTTTATCCCGTTGTCCCACACCCTGGCGGTGGCGGAAGCCGTGGTCACCACCCAGCGTGACATGGGCAACCGGGTCGAGCGCAAGAACGCCAAGACCAAGTACACCCTGGAGCGGGTGGGCGTGGAGGTGTTCAAGGCCGAGGTGGAGAAGCGGGCCGGCATCCAGTTCACCGAGAGCCGTCCCTATGAATTTACCGGCCGCGGCGATCGTTTCGGCTGGGTGGAAGGCATCGACGGCAAGCAGCACCTGACCCTGTTCATCGAAAACGGCCGCATCCTGGACTTCCCGGGCAAGCCGCTTAAGAGCGGCCTGCGTGAAATCGCCAGGGTACACAAGGGCGATTTCCGCCTGACCGCCAACCAGAACCTGATCATCGCCGGCGTGCCCAAGAAGGACAAGGCTAAAATCGAGAAGCTGGCCCGGGCCCACGGGCTGATCGACGACGCGGTGTCCGAGCAGCGCAAGGACTCCATGGCCTGCGTGGCGCTGCCCACCTGCCCGCTGGCGATGGCCGAGGCCGAGCGTTTCCTGCCGGAGTTCGTCACCGAAATAGAAGGGGTGCTGGCCAGGCACGGGGTGACCGACGACAGCATCATCTTCCGGGTCACCGGCTGCCCCAACGGCTGCGGCCGCGCCATGCTGGCCGAGATCGGCCTGGTGGGTAAGGCGCCCGGACGCTATAACCTGCACCTGGGCGGCAATCGGGAAGGGACCCGCATCCCGCGCATGTACAAGGAAAACATCACCGACCGCCAGATCCTGGCCGAGATCGACAGCCTGGTCGGCCGTTGGGCCGCCGAGCGGGAAGCCGGCGAGGGCTTCGGCGACTTCGTGGTGCGTGCCGGCGTGGTGGCGCCGGTGGTGGACTCAGCGAGGGATTTCTATGCCGTATAGTCTGTTACCCAGCCTGGAAGAGCTGAACAGCCTGTCGCGTGCGGATCAAGCGGAGGCCCTGGCCCCGCTTAATCAGGAACTGGCGGCCATGAGCGCATCCGAGCGGGTGCGCTGGGCGCTGGACACCCTGGAAGGAGAGCCGGTGCTCTCCTCCAGCTTCGGGATCCAGGCGGCGGTGATGCTGCATCTGGTGACGCGGGAGAAGCCGGATACCCCGGTGATCCTCACCGATACCGGCTACCTCTTTCCCGAAACCTACCGCTTTATCGACGAGCTGACCGAGCGGCTGAAGCTGAACCTCAGGGTGTACCGGGCCCAGACCTCCGCCGCCTGGCAGGAGGCGCGCTACGGCAAGCTGTGGGAGCAGGGGGTAGAGGGCATCACCCGCTACAACCAGCTCAACAAGGTGGAGCCCATGCAGCGGGCGTTGCGCGAACTCAAGGCCGCGACCTGGTTTTCCGGCCTGCGCCGCAGCCAGTCCGATACCCGGCAGAACATGCAGGTGCTGAGCCTGCAGAATGGCCTGTTCAAGTTCCTGCCGATCATCGACTGGAGCAACAAAGAGGTGCACTATTACCTGAAGGAATTCGACCTGCCCTACCATCCGCTGTGGGAAGAGGGTTATGTGTCGGTGGGGGACGTGCATACCACCGTCAAGTGGGAACCGGGGATGGACGAGGCGGATACCCGTTTCTTTGGTATCAAGCGGGAATGCGGCCTGCACGACATTCCGGAAGCCGACGGCAGCGGTATCTGAGCTGTCGTGCTCCGGACAAGGAGACAAGATGCAGCTACAGGATATCATGACCCGTCGTATCGCCACCGTGCACCAGGACGATCGGTTGGAGGTGGTGAAGGACATTTTTGAACAGGCGCCTTTCCGTCACCTGCTGGTGGTGGATGACGAGGAGCGGTTGTGCGGGGTGATCACCCATGCCGATATGTACCGCGCCCTCAGCCCCTACCTGGCGACCGATGCCGAGCTGGAGCGGGATCGGGACACCCTGCAACGGCGCGCCCATCAGGTGATGAGCCGGGAGCCGGTCACCATCTCATCCGGAGCGACCCTGGCCAGTGCCGCCGGCCTGATGCTGGAGCGTAACATCAGCTGCCTGCCGGTCGTGGACAACCTGCTGCTGCAAGGCGTGGTGTCTTGGAAGGATTTGCTTCGAGTCCTGATTAAATAACCATAAAGCATAAAAAATCATTTTTTAATATTTTGTGGGATAAGCATTTCTGTCTATAGTCGGTCCATACCAACGGATATACGGAACCGGCCATGGAACACCTGCCTCTTTTTATCAAGATACAACATCGCCCCTGCCTGATCGTGGGTGGTGGAGCCGTGGCCGCCCGCAAAGCCCGTTTGCTGCTGGCGCGAGGCGCCCGCCTGACGCTGGTCGCCCCGGCCTTGAGCGGGGAATTGCAGGCCCTGCGCGAGCGTTTCGACTGGCTGCCCGCGACCTTTGCCGAGCATCACCTCGACGGCCAGTTCCTGGTGGTGGCCGCCACCGACAACGCCGAAGTCAACGCCCGTATCTATCAGCTCGCCAACCGGCGTGGCCTGATGGTCAACAAGGCCGATGACAGCAAGCGCTCGGCGGTGATCTTTCCCTCCATCGTCGAACGCTTTCCCCTGCAGGTCGCCTTCAGCACCGGCGGTGGGGCTCCTTGGCTGGCCCGCCTGCTGCGGGCCCGGCTCGATGTCCTGTTGCCCCGGCACTTGGGGGCGCTCGGCCAGGTGGCGGGCAAGCTGCGCCGGCAGGTGCAGCAGGCTTTCGGCAACAGCGATGAACGACGCCGGTTCTGGGCCCGGGTCCAGGACGAGCCGGCGTTGAAGTCCCTGTTGCAGCAACAGGATCAGGCGGGGGCCGAGGCCTGGCTGCGGCAGGCGATGACCGAGCCGGCGGCGGGTGAGGTGATCCTGGTCGGGGCCGGCCCCGGCGATCCGGATCTGCTCACCATCAAGGCGCTGAACGAACTGCAGAAGGCCGACGTGGTGCTGTTCGATCAACTGGTGTCCGAGGAGATACTGGCGCTGATCCGCCCGGAAGCGGAGCGGATCTCGGTGGGCAAGAAGGCCGGTCACCACAGCGTGCCCCAGGAGCAGATCAACCAGTTGCTGGTGGAGCAAGCTCAGGCCGGCAAGCGGGTGGTGCGGCTCAAGGGGGGCGATCCCTTTATGTTCGGCCGCGGTGCTGAGGAATTGCAGACCCTGAAGGCGGCCGGGATCCGCTACCAGGTGGTGCCGGGCATCACCGCCGCCGCCGGTGCCACCGCCTACGCCGGCATTCCCCTGACCCACCGGGACCACGCCCAGAGCGCGGTCTTTATCACCGGCCACTGCAAGCAGGATGGCGAGGAGCCGGACTGGGCCGCATTGGCCAAGGGGCGGCAGACCCTGGTGATCTACATGGGGCTGATGCGGGCGAGCCATATCCGGCGGCAGCTGATGCAACAGGGTCTGGATGGCGCCACGCCGGTGGCGCTGATCGAACGGGGCACCACGGCGCGGCAGCGGGTGGTCCGGGGGGAGCTCCGGGAGCTGGGCGAGCTGGCGGAGCGGGTGGAAAGCCCGGCGCTGATGGTGATAGGTTCGGTGGCGGCCCTGGCCGATTCCCTGGCCTGGTTCAATACCCGGACCGGGAACGGTTCGGCCGCAGCCATCGGGCGCTGCGGCTAGGCCGCCGGCTTACTCCTGCTGTTCGAGCCGTCCCAGAAAGGCCAGCAGGGTACTCAATTCCTGCAGGTAGTCATCCGGCGTGGGCTCGGACATCAGCCGGGCCAGCTCGTTGCCGATGGCGCTGAAGCGATAATACAGCAGGCGGGTGCCCTTGCGGTGGGGATGCAGCAGCAGCCGGATCGGAGCCAGGTGCAGCTTGAGCTGGGCCATGGCCGCCAGATCGCCGGACTCGAGCTCGGTCTGGTGCAGCAGACCGAGCTCGAACAGCTGCATCAGGCCGGCGTAGGGCAGTCGGTATTTGCCCAGGTTCAGCTTCTGCTGGCGCAGGCCCTGCAGCAGGGTTCTGTGCTGGTAACCGAAGATCAGCCGCAGATTCTCATCCCCGAAATGGCAACTGAGCGCACTGGCCTTCTGCAGTAGCAGGGCATCCTTCTGGGTCATGTTTTTCAGGCAGTTCAGCGCCTGGATGGAACAGTGCCCCGGCCGGGCTATCTCCTGGAGCAGGATGCTGGCCCAGAACTGCTGCATGGCCGGATGACGGATGTTTTCCGCCAGCAGCAGGAAATGACTGAGCCAGTCCGGATCCGGCTCGTTGCCGACCTGATCGGAGGCTTCCTGGTTGGCCAGTGCCATGATGGTCTCGAGATTTTTCTGGCGGGCGGCCTGTTCGAGTTGCCGGCGGATGTTGAAACGGTCGCCGAAACTCTGGGGGGAATCGCCGTGCAGCAGTCCGGCCAGGCCGCGTTGCTCGGCGAGTTGCAACAGCAGGGTCTTGCTGTTTCTGACTTTGTGATCCAGTGCGGCAGGTTTGTGCGCCATCGGCTTCGGCTTTCGATTGTGAATTATGTTGACCCCATGTTAAAATTCACCACCGAATTTTAAAAGGAGCGCCGGATGCAAAAAGGTAAACCCAGAATGACCTGGTTGCTTCTGTTTGTTGGCTATATCTCGAGCCTCGGGATACTGGCCACCATGATAGAGTAACCCCAAATAAAAAATAAGGCCCGTTCAGGGCCTTATTTTGTTATTGGACCAGCGCTTGCCGCACCTGTATCAGCACCTGCTCGACCTCCTGCGGGCTCAGGGCGCCTTCCTTGGCGAAACGCACCAGTCCTTCCCTGTCCAGCACTATGATGGCTGAGTTCTTCGGCTGCAGTTGCCACTGTTGGGCGACCCGTCCCTGCTCGTCCAACACGATGGAAGACCAGGGGAACTCCTGCTTGCTGCCTTCGGCGCTGCCGCGCACGAAGGGCGCGGTGCCGAAAACCGCGTCGTCCACGTTGATGATGGTCACCGTCTGGTAGCGGTCCCGGGGCAGTCCGGCGGCCTTGATCGCCTCGATCAGCGGCGCGTTCAGCTCCTTGGCGCCGCCGCGTCCGGCGATATGCTGGATCACCCGTACCTTGCCCGGCAGTTCGTTGACGCCCCAGATACGCTCCCCGAGCCGTTCTCCATCCAGTATCAGCTCGCCCCTGTCGCTGACGCTGACCGGCGGCAGCGGCTGGTTGAATTGCAGCTTGTGGGCCGAGGCCAGGAAGGGCAGGCAGACCAGCAGTATCCATGCTTTCATCGGTTTCGCTCCTGGTGGTGTGAGGTCTGACCTGCTCAGCCTAAAGAATGTTGATTTTTTGTCAAATAAATAAGCATAAAAAAAGAGCACCGAAGTGCTCTTCTTGAATCCGGATGCCGGGGCGATCAGGCGTTGTTGTAACGCTCGGCGGAGGTCAGGATTTCGGCTTCGGCGGCGGCCTTGTCTTCCCAGCCGTCCACCTTCACCCACTTGCCCGCTTCCAGCTCCTTGTAGCGCTCGAAGAAGTGCTTGATCTGGGCCTTGAGCAGCTCGGGCAGGTCGTTTACGTCCTGGATATGGTCGTATTCCCTGGTCAGCTTGCTGTGCGGCACGGCCACGATCTTGGCGTCCTCACCGGACTCGTCGGTCATCTTCAGCACGCCCACCGGGCGGCAGCGGATCACGGCGCCGGGCACCAGCGGATGCGGGGTGGGCACCAGCACGTCGACCGGGTCGCCGTCCAGGGACAGGGTCTGGTTCACGTAGCCGTAGTTGCAGGGGTAGAACATGGGAGTGGCCATGAAACGATCCACGAACACGGCACCGGTGTCCTTGTCGATCTCGTACTTGATGGGATCGGCGTTCTGCGGGATCTCGATGACTACATAGATATCTTCGGGCAGGCTCTTTCCGGCCGGGACCTGGTTCAGGCTCATGACGTTTCCTTTAATGTTGTCTGTGACTGGGTTGTTAACCGAGTTTACCACCGTGACCCCTGCGCATCTGTTATACAAATGGGTAAGGGGGCTTCAGGGGCGACATTATAACCGCTGTCGCAGGGATCACCATACAAGTGCCCAAAGCGGCAACGGATTGTTAGAATGCAGGCTTCACAGCGGCCAGGGGCAGGTTATGCACATTCACATTCTGGGTATTTGCGGTACTTTCATGGGCGGGCTGGCGGTGCTGGCCCGACAGCTGGGGTACAGGGTGACCGGCAGCGATGCCAACGTCTACCCGCCGATGAGTACCCAGCTCGAGCAGCAGGGTATCGATCTGATCGAAGGTTATGATCCGGCCCAGCTGGAGCCGGTGCCCGATCTGGTGGTGGTGGGCAATGCCATGAGCCGGGGTAACCCCTGCGTGGAAGCGGTGCTCGACCGGCGTATCCCCTATACCTCGGGACCCCAGTGGCTGCTGGAGCACGTGCTGCAAAGCCGCTGGGTGCTGGCGGTGGCCGGTACCCACGGCAAGACCACCACCTCCGGCATGCTGGCCTGGATCCTGGAAGACTGCGGGCTGAAGCCCGGCTTCCTGATCGGCGGCGTGCCCGGCAACTTCGAGGTGTCCGCCCGCCTGGGTGAAGCGCCCTTTTTCGTGATCGAGGCGGACGAGTACGACAGCGCCTTCTTCGACAAGCGCTCCAAGTTCGTGCACTACCGGCCCAGCACCCTGATCCTCAACAACCTCGAATTCGATCATGCGGACATCTTCCCAGATCTGGCGGCGATCCAACGGCAATTCCACCATCTGCTGCGGATGGTGCCCGGCCATGGCCGCATCCTGATGCCGACCCGGACCCCGGCACTGGAAGAGGTCAGGGCCATGGGCTGCTGGAGCGAGCTGGAGTACCTGGGCGAGGGCGGCCTCTGGCAGGCCGAGCCCCTGGCCGCCGACGGCAGCCGCTTCACCGTGTTGCTCGAGGGCCGGCCGGTGGGCGAGGTGAGCTGGCCCTGCATCGGCCTGCACAATGTGCACAACGGCCTGATGGCGCTGGCCGCCGCCCGCCACGCCGGGGTGCCGGTGGCACAAGCCATCGACGCCCTGTGCCGCTTCGTGCCGCCCAAACGGCGGATGGAGCAGAAGGGCGAGGTGGCCGGTATCCGGGTGTGGGACGACTTCGCCCACCATCCCACCGCCATCCAGACCACCCTGGCCGGGCTCAAGGCCCGCACCACCGAGGGGCGGGTGCTGGCGGTGCTGGAGCCCCGCTCCAACACCATGAAGATGGGGGTGCACCAGCAGGAGCTGGCGGATTCCCTGCAAGGGGCCGACGCCACCTACCTGTTCCGGCCGTCGGAAATCCGCTGGGATCTGGCGGCGGTGGCGGCGGCCTGCCCCCAAGGGCGGCTGTTCGAGGAACTGGATACCCTCGTCACCGCCCTGGTGGCCGAGGCCCGGCCCGGCGATCAGATACTGGTGATGAGCAACGGCGGTTTCGGCGGCATCCACGGCCGGCTGCTGGCGGCGCTGGAGGCGGCCCATGGCTGAATATCCGCGCGAGCGGCAGATCACCCTGGCCCTGAGCGGCGCCTCCGGCGCCCCCTACGCCCTGGCGCTGCTGGAGCGGCTGTTGGCCGCCGGCATCCAGGTACACCTGCTGGTGTCCGGCGCCGCCCGGGTGGTGCTGGCCACCGAGCAGGGAGAACAGTGGCCGGGCAAGCCGGAGGTGCTGGCCGCCTGGCTGGGCGAGCGTTACAGCGCGGTGCCCGGGCAGATCCGGGTCTACGGCAAGGAGGAATGGTTCTCGCCGGTGGCTTCGGGCTCGGGGGCGCCCAGGCGGATGGTGATCTGCCCCTGCTCCATGGGCACGGTGGCCTCCATCGCGGCGGGGGTGTCGGACAACCTGATCGAGCGGGCCGCCGACGTGGTGATCAAGGAGAAGGGGCAGCTTATCCTGGTGCCGCGGGAGACCCCCTTCTCGGCCCTGCACCTGGAAAACCTGCTCAAGCTGGCCCGGCTCGGGGTCACCATCATGCCGGCGGCGCCGGGTTTCTATCACCAGCCCCAATCCATCGCGGATCTGGTCGATTTTATGGTGGCGCGGATCCTGGATCACCTAGGGCTGGAGCAGGATCTGGTGCAACGCTGGGGCTACGGCGGCGGCGAAAGCTGACCCGGCATGCAGATTTTCGCAAATTCCGCTAGAATGCCGCTTTAATCACAGCCGGGTTTTGGGCCCGAATGGAGCTAAAACATGAAACACCGAGTGGACGTCCTGATCAGTACCGAAGAGGTGAGCGCCAGGATCCGGGCCCTGGGCGAGCAGATCAACGCACACTTCGCGGGCGTCGATGAACTGGTGATGGTCGGGCTGCTGCGCGGCTCCTGCGTGTTCATGGCCGATCTGTGCCGCGAAATCGAGCTGCCGGTACGGCTCGACTTCATGACCGCCTCCAGCTACGGCAGCGGCATGGAGAGCAACCGGGATGTGCGTATCCTCAAGGATCTGGACGACGAGATCCACGGCAAGCACGTACTGATTGTCGAGGACATCATCGATACCGGTTATACCCTGAGCAAGGTGAAGGAGATCCTGTCCTTGCGCAACCCGGCTTCGCTCAGCATCTGCACCCTGCTCGACAAGCCCGAGCGGCGCGAGGCTCAGGTGCCGGTGGACTGGGTCGGTTTTACCATCCCCGACGAGTTCGTGGTAGGCTATGGCATCGATTATGCCCAGCGCTATCGCAACCTGCCCTATATCGGCAAGGTAGTGCCGCTGGAATAAGTCCGGAAAGTCATTTCCCTTCTTGCTAATGTACCTTCATATGCCTGGTCCTTGCCCAGGCATATGTTTTTGATCTGGAGCCAAGCATGACCAAAGCACTGGAGATCGAGGGCCTGCGCAAAACCTACGCCGGTGGCGTGGAGGCGCTCAAGGGCATCGATCTGACCGTGGCGCAGGGCGACTTCTACGCCCTGCTCGGGCCCAACGGGGCCGGCAAGTCGACCACCATCGGCATCATCTCCTCCCTGGTGAACAAAACCGCCGGCAAGGTAAAGGTGTTCGGTTACGATATCGACAGCCAGCTGGAGCAGGCCAAGTCCCAGATTGGCCTGGTGCCCCAGGAATTCAACTTCAACCAGTTCGAGAAGGTAGAGCAGATTGTAGTCAACCAGGCCGGGCTGTACGGGGTGGAGCGCAAGGAGGCCAAACAACGCGCCGAGCGCTACCTGAAGCAGCTGGATCTGTGGGAGAAGCGGGACCAGCCGGCCCGCACCCTGTCCGGCGGCATGAAGCGCCGGTTGATGATCGCCCGCGCCCTGATGCACGAACCCCGCCTGCTGATCCTGGACGAACCCACCGCCGGGGTGGATATCGAGATCCGCCGCGCCATGTGGGATTTCCTCAAGGAGATCAACAGCCAGCAGGGTATCACCATCATCCTCACCACCCATTACCTGGAAGAGGCGGAGATGCTGTGCCGCCATATCGGCATCATCGACAAGGGCCGGCTGGTGGAAAACACCACCATGAAGGGGCTGCTCGGCAAGCTCAACGTGGAAACCTTTATCCTGGATCTGGCCCCCGACAGCCGGGAGCCCTTTCTGTCCGGCTTCAACTGGCAATTGGTTGACGATCACACCCTGGAGGTGGAGGTGAAGAAGGAGCAGGGGCTCAACGGCGTGTTCGGCCAGCTCAACGAGCAGGGCATCCGGGTGCTGAGCATGCGCAACAAGGCCAACCGGCTGGAAGAATTGTTCGTGACACTGGTGGAGCAGGGGAGGAAAGCATGAACGCCAGGCAATACTACATCGCCTTTCGCAGCATTCTGCACAAAGAGATAGTGCGTTTCACCCGCATCTGGGTGCAGACCCTGGTGCCGCCGGCCATCACCATGACCCTGTATTTCGTGATCTTCGGCAGCCTGATCGGCAGCCGTATCGGCGAGATGGGTGGTTATTCCTACATGGCCTTTATCGTGCCAGGCCTGATCATGATGTCGGTGATCACCAACTCCTACTCCAACGTGGCGTCGTCGTTTTTCAGCGCCAAGTTCCAGCGCAACGTGGAGGAGCTGCTGGTGGCGCCGGTGCCCACCTATGTGATCATCGCCGGCTACGTGGGCGGCGGCGTGGTGCGCGGCCTGGCGGTGGGGCTGATCGTCAGCCTGGTGTCGCTGTTCTTCGTGGAGCTGCAGGTCAGCCACCTGTTCAGCATCGTCTTTACCGTCTTTCTGACCGCGGTGCTGTTTTCGCTGGCCGGGCTTATCAATGCCATCTTCGCCCGCACCTTCGACGATATCAGCATCATCCCCACCTTCGTGCTGACGCCGCTGACCTACCTGGGCGGGGTCTTCTACTCCATCGAGCTGCTGCCCGGCTTCTGGCAGACGGTCTCCCAGGCCAACCCGGTGCTGTACATGGTGAACGCCTTCCGCTACGGCTTCCTCGGCATCACCGACGTGCCGCTGGTGACCGCCTATGGTATCATCATCGGCTTTATCGCCCTGTTCTACGGCGCCGCCTGGTACCTGATCCATACCGGCCGGGGACTGCGACACTGAGCGAAAAAAGGCAGCCAATCGGCTGCCTTTTTTCTCTAACTGAAAGGGAGAATCCGCGATCAGGCCAGCTGCAGGGGGATGTCCTTGCTGGTGCGCACTATGTTGTTGTGGGCGTCCAGATACACCAGGCTGGGCTTGTAGTGTTCCAGCTGCTGTTCGGTCATGGGCGCGTAGGCGCAGATGATGATGCGATCGCCCACTGCGGCCTTGCGGGCGGCGGCGCCGTTCAGGGAGATCATCTTCGAGCCGCGCTCGCCGGAAATGGCGTAGGTATGGAAGCGCTCGCCGTTCTCGATGTTGTAGATGTCGATCTGCTCGTACTCGCGGATATTGACCGCGTCCAGCAGATCCTGATCGATGGCGCAGGAGCCTTCGTAGTTGAGTTCGGCGTGGGTGACCCGGGCCTGGTGCAGCTTGCCCCTGAGCATGATGCGTTGCATATCCATGTTTAGCTTGTCTCCGTCAATTACCGCCCTGAGGGCTTATGGTTTTGCGACAGTGCCCGGAGGGGGGAGCCAGGCTCACGCCGACTCGCCGTGAACCCATCCCTGGGGGCTCGACGGCGCCATCCCTGGCGCCAACGGTCGGCTTAGAGCCTGGCTCCCCCTCCCAGCAAGACCTGAGTGTCACTACAGGGGCACTACCTGGTTATCTATCAGTCTGGCCTTGCCCAGGAAGGCGGCCATTAAAATCACCGCGGCCCGGCTTTGCTCGCCGAGCGGTGCGAGGGTATCGGCATCGACGATATCGATGCCGTCGGTGCGAAAGCCGGCGCCGTCCAGCCGGGTGACGCCTTCTTTCACCAATTGTTCAAGGTCACGCTCGCCCGCGGCCAGGCGTTCGGCCAGCCGGTTCATGGTGGCGGCAAGCATCGGTGCCAGGGCCCGCTCCGCCTCGCTCAGGTAACCGTTGCGGGAGCTCAGCGCCAGGCCGTCCTCGGCGCGCACCGTGGGCACGCCCAGGATCTCCACCGGCAGGTTCAGATCGGCGGTCATTTTACGGATCAGCGCCAGCTGCTGGTAGTCTTTTTCGCCGAAGCAGGCCAGATCCGGCTGTACCAGGTTGAACAGCTTGCACACTACGGTGCTGACGCCGTCGAAGTGGCCCGGACGCAGGGCCCCTTCCAGCACCTCGGCGATGCCGGGCACGCTGATCCGGGTCTGTTGTTGCTGGCCGGCCGGGTACATCAGCTCGGGGGTGGGGATAAATACCAGATCCGCCTGCCCGCCGAGGCGCTCGCAGTCCTGCTCCAGGGTGCGCGGGTAGGCGGCCAGATCGGCGGCCCGGTCGAACTGCAGCGGATTGACGAAAATGCTCACCACCACCTTGTCGGCGCGGGCCCGGGCCTGCTGCACCAGCTCCAGGTGGCCCTGGTGCAGGTTGCCCATGGTGGGCACGAAGCCGATGCGCTCGCCGTTGCGGCGCCAGCCGGTGATGACGGCCCTCAGTTCCTCTATGGTACTGACCAGTTGCATCTTCTGCCCTCAGTTGAAGCTGTGCTCGGGACCGGGGAAGCGGCCCTCGGCCACCTCGGCCACATAGGTTTCGATGGCGGCCCTGACGTTGCCGCTTTCGGCCAGGAAGTTCTTGGTGAACTTGGGCACATAGCCGGAAGTCAGCCCCAGGGCGTCCTGCATCACCAGCACCTGGCCGTCGGTATCGGGGCCTGCGCCGATGCCGATCACCGGGATGCTCAGCTCCCGGCTGATGTCGGCGGCCAGTTTGCTGGGCACGCATTCCAGCACCAGCAGCTGCATGCCGGCCGCCTCCAGGGCCTTGGCGTGACGCTTGATCTGCTCCGCCTGCTCGGTCTCGCGGCCCTGCAGCTTGAAGCCGCCGAACACGTGTACCGACTGGGGGGTGAGCCCCAGATGGCCGCACACCGGCACCCCCTGGCGGGTCAGTTGGGTGACGGTGTCCGCCAGCCAGTCGCCGCCTTCCAGCTTGACCATGTGGGCGCCAGCCCGCATCAGGGTAGCGGCGCTGGCACAGGCCTGTTCCGGGGTGCTATAGCTCATGAACGGCATGTCGGCGACGATAAGCGCCTTTTTGCTGCCATTGGCCACACAGCGGGTGTGATAGGCGATGTCGTCCACGCTGACCTTGAGGGTGCTGGCCTCGCCCTGCAGCACCATGCCGAGGGAGTCGCCGATCAGGATGGAGTGCACCCCGGCCTGTTCGAACAGGGCGGCGAAGGTGGCGTCATAGGCGGTGATCATGGCGATTTTCTGGCCGGCCTGTTTCATCGCCCGCAGGCGGGCCGTGGTGATTTTGCTCATGGTGGTTTCCTGTTACTGCGCTGGCAACCGGATCATGCCGTTGGGCGGGCAGTCCTGCAGCAGCCGGGCCAGGGGTGTGCCGCAGGGCAGCACCAGCTCCGGCGCCAGGTCGGCCAGCGGATAAAGCACGAATTCCCTTTGTTTCATGCCGTAGTGGGGGATGGTCAGCCGCTCGTCCCGGATCTGCAGCTCGCCGTAGAGCAGTATGTCCAGATCCAGGGGGCGGGGGCCCCAGCGTTCGTCCTTGCGCACCCGTCCATGGGCCAGCTCTATCGCCTGCAGGGCGTCGAGCAGGGCATGGGGGGAGAGCAGGGTGTCGAAGCTTGAGACGCCGTTGACATAGGCCGGCTGGTCCGCTGGTCCCATGGGGCGGCTTCGGTACAACGGCGAGTGGCGCAGGCTGCCGGGCGCGGCCAGCTTCGTGAGCGCCAGCTGGGCGGCCCGGAGCTGGGCCGCTGGGTCATTCAGGTTGGCGCCGAGGGCGACAAAGACCCGGGTCACGTCTCTTTTCTCCGGCGCGGGCGGCGACGGGGCCGCTTGCGGGGCGGACGCGGGCCCGGCTCCGCATCCCCGTTTTCCTGGTCGTCGGCGGTGCGGGCCAGCTGCTGGCGGTCGACCGGGTTGGCGGCCTGGAAGTCGGTCCACCACTCGGCCAGTTCCTTGAGCCGCGGATCCAGCTCGGCGCGTAGCAGCAAGAAGTCGTAACCGGCGCGGAATTTGGGATGTTCGAGCAGCCGGTAGGGGCGTTTGCCGGCCCGCTTGGGCAGCCGCTCCTGCAGTTGCCAGATGTCCCTGACCACGCTGCTGAAGCGGCGGGGAATGGCCACCGTCTTCACCTGGCGACTGATCACTTCGTCGGCGGCCAGCATAAAGGCATCGTAATAGCCGAGGCCGCCGTCGTTGACGAATTCCTGGGTGCGGGTTTCCACCGGCCCCCACAACAGGGCGGCATAGAGGAAGGCGGGGGTGACCCGCAGGTCCTGGGCGATACGCTCGTCGGTGTTGGCCAGGGCTAGTTCGATAAAGCGGCCGTAGCGGTTGTGGCCCCGGCCCATCACCTCGGCGGTTTCCGGGAACAGCGGTGCGAACAGGCCGTAGTGCTGCATTTGGCGGTAGGTTTCCTGGCCCTGGCCGGCGAGGAACAGCTTGAGGGTTTCCTCGAACAGACGGGCGGGGGGGATGTCGGACAGCAGCGGCGCCAGGCTTTGGATGGGAGCCTCGGTACGTGGGCTAATCGCCAGATCCAGCTTGGCGGAGAAACGCACCGCCCGCAGCATGCGCACCGGGTCTTCCCGGTAACGGGTTTCCGGATCGCCAATCAGTTCCAGCCGGCGCGCTTCCAGATCCTTGAGCCCCCCGGCGAAGCCGAGCACGCTGAAGTCGGCGATGTTGTAGTAGAGGGCGTTGACCGTGAAATCGCGCCGTTCGGCGTCTTCTTCAATGGTGCCGTAGACGTTGTCGCGCAACAGCATGCCTTCGGAAGACTGGGCGGAAATGTGCTTATTGGTGTTCACCTGATGGTGGTGACCGCGAAAGGTGGCTACTTCAATCACGTCCCGGCCGAACAGTACATGGGCCAGACGGAAGCGACGCCCTACCAGGCGGCAGTTGCTGAAAAGCTGCTTGACCTGTTCAGGGGTGGCGTTGGTGGCGATATCGAAGTCCTTGGGTTGGCGGCCCAGCAGCAAGTCACGCACCCCGCCGCCCACCAGGTAGGCTTCGAAGCCGGCCTTGTTCAGGCGATACAACACTTTGAGGGCGTTCTCACTGATTTGTCGGCGCGAAATTCCATGCTGGTCGCGCTCTAGCACCACGGGTTGCAACGGCAACGCCTCCTGTTGTCGGGTGAGCAGCTTTTTACAAAAGCCGGCAATCTGGGAAAAAATGGGACACCTCGCAAGGCCTTAAGCTAAGAAAATCGGCGCACTATGATAGCGCAGGGCGCTGGAAATGCGAACTATCTGCGTAATTCAGCTCTATCTGTGGGCAGCTCGGGACTTTTTCGAGTCGCCAGTGTGCTATCGCCCAGTGCAGTAACTGGTGGCAGTCCGCCCCCTTCAGCTCGGCGGGCGGTTGCTGTCCGAGAAATGCCAGCGCCTGCCAGAGGTGATCACCGGCACGGGTTTTGTCCAGCGGCGGCGCATGATTCTGCTTGGACAGCTTGCTGCCGGCCTGCACCGCCAGCGGCAGGTGCAGCCAGCCGGGCTCGGGGGCGCCCAGCAGCCGGTACAGGGCTATCTGGCGCACCGTGGGTTCGAGCAGGTCCGCACCGCGCACCACCTCGGTAATGCCCGCGTCCCGGTCGTCGATCACCACCGCCAGGTTGTAGGCATAGAGGCCGTCGCGCCGGTGCACGATAAAATCCTCCTCCGCCAGGGCCCGGGAAACCACCACCGGACCCTGCAGCCGATCCTCGAAGCCGTAAACCGGCTGGTGCAGCTTCAGCCGCACCGCCGCTCCGGCCGCCGGCAGGCCCAGCTCCCGGCAGTGGCCGTTGTAGAAACCGCCGGCGGCGCCGATCATCCTGCGGGTGCAATGGCAGTTGTAGCTCAACCCGCGGCCGGCCCAGTCATCCAGCACCGCCTGATAGTGGGCGTGGCGCCGGCTCTGGTATACCACCTCGCCGTCCCAGTGCAGGCCGAAGGCCTCGAGGGTGCGCAGGATATCGTCGGCGGCACCGGGGATTTCCCGGGGCGGATCCAGATCCTCGATGCGCACCAGCCATCGGCCATGGCTGACCCTGGCTTGCAGGTAGCTGCCGAGGGCGGCGATCAGGGAACCGAAATGAAGGGGACCGCTGGGCGAGGGAGCAAAGCGCCCAATATTGCGGTCGGGCGCCGGGTGGTTCATGCTGGTGGGGCCGGTTCAGTAACCGGCCATCTGTTTTTCCTTGATTTCGGCCAGGGTCTTGCAGTCGATGCACAGATCCGCGGTGGGGCGAGCTTCCAGCCGGCGGATACCGATTTCCACGCCGCAGTGTTCGCAGTAGCCAAAATCGTCATCTTCGATTTTCTGCAGGGTCTTCTCGATCTTCTTGATCAGCTTGCGTTCCCGATCCCGGGCGCGCAACTCGAGGGCAAATTCTTCTTCCTGGGCGGCCCGGTCCACCGGGTCGGGGAAGTTGGCGGCCTCGTCTTTCATGTGGCCAACGGTGCGATCCACCTCTTCGCGCAGCTGATTGCGCCAGGCGCCCAGAATCTTGCGGAAGTGCGTTTTCTGCGCCTCGTTCATGTATTCTTCGTCGGCTTTGGGCTGGTAAGGCTCGACGCCGGCAATGGCCAGAATACCGAGAGATTTTTTGGTTTCGATTGCTGGCATTCCGTATCTCCTAAAAAGCAATATTGCGCCAACCAAATTTGAGAAGCGGCTATCTATAGCAGAAAGCATATTAACAAGGCAATTTTGCATTGTATTTTCTGCAGGAATAGCTCCCTAAATACGATGGGGCCGACTTCTCCTGCCACCAGAGCCGAATGATGAAGAGGGTGGCCGCTCTTTGGTAAGCCCTCCATATGGGGATGGGGAATGCGCCTTTCAAGGGTGGTGGTGGCGCTTTACCGCCGGTTACCATGACGCTCCATTTATGAACTATAGGTACAATTGTGCAGTTTTCCTCTTTATGCCGCGGACGGCTGGTGCGGCGCTATAAGCGCTTCCTGGCCGACGTGCTCTACCAGGATCAGCCACTGACCCTGCATTGTCCCAATACCGGCCGCATGACCGGCTGCGCCGAACCGGGCTGGGCGGTGTATTTCTCCACCTCCGCCAACCCCAGGCGCAAATACGCCCATACCTGGGAGCTGGTGGCTGACGACCGGGGCCACTTCATCTGCGTCAATACCGCCCGGGCCAACCAACTGGCGGCGGAGACGCTGGCCGAGCGGCACATTCCCGAACTGGCCGCCTATTCCCGCCTCGAGAGCGAGGTCCGCTACGGCGAGGAAGGCAGCCGCATCGACTTTCTGCTGGGTGGCGACGGGCTGCCCGACTGTTATATCGAGGTCAAGAGCGTCACCCTGCTGGAGCAGGACGGGCAGGGGTACTTCCCGGATACGGTCAGCCTGCGGGCCCAGAAGCATGTGCGCGAGCTGATCGGCTGCGCCCGGGCCGGCCATCGGGCGGTGATGCTGTTCTGTGTGCTGCATACCGGCATCGAACGGGTCAGTTCCGCCCGACACCTGGACCCGGCCTACGGCCGGCTGATCGACGAGGCGCTGGCGGCGGGAGTGGAGTGCCTGGCCTGGCAGGCGGAGATCACCCCGGACGGCATGCGCCTGGCCAGGACGCTGCCTTTCATTCCCTGAGCGGCCAGGCCTGCAGGCAGTCGTAGCGGGGGCCTTGTTCCGTCAGGGTGGAGCGGTACAGGGCGAGACGCTCGGGGACGTAGGTCAGCGGCGAGATGGCCGGCAATGTCGTTCCATTGCAGTGCCGGAACAGCGTGACATGCGGGCGGAAGGCCCGGTGCGAAGGCGCCGTCCCCAGGGCGTGGCAGCCCAGCTCCAGCTCATCGGCCAGCCCCATCAGGGCCTCGGGCGGCCGGCTCGGGCCTATCCAGACCACGCCGGCGCGGGGAAAATAGCCCAGCCGATCGAGGGTCAGGGCGAAAGCGGGCAGGGCGAGCCGGTTCAGGTGGCGTTGCAGCGCCTGCTGGTGCGCCGCCGTGGTCTCGCCCAGGAAACGCAGGGTCAGGTGCAGCTGCTCCGGGGGAATGCGCCGGCCGGGCAGGACCAGGTGATCCTGCAGCCTCGCCAGCGGGACGGCCAGCCGGTCGGCGGGAAAGGCGAGAAAAAGCCGGTTGTCAGCCATGGCCGTTACCATAGTCCTTTCAGTGTGCTTTTGGCACAATATAACCCTCTTCAGTCATTCAGGTAAGAGCGTGCATCAGCTACCCATCGCCGAGGCCCTGCCCCGGTTGCGGCAGGCGTTAACGGCCTCCCGCATCATCGTCGAGGCGCCGCCCGGTGCCGGCAAATCCACCTGGCTGCCGCTCTGGCTGCTGGAGCAGAGTGGTCTGGCCGGGCGTATCATCATGCTGGAGCCCCGCCGGCTGGCCGCTCGCAGCATAGCGCAATACCTGGCCGAACAGCTCGGCGAGGAGCCGGGCGGGCGGGTCGGTTACCGGATGCGCGGCGAGAGCCGGATCGGCCGGCAGACCCGGCTGGAGGTGGTGACCGAAGGGGTGCTGACCCGGATGCTGCAGGCGGATCCCGAACTCGAGGGCGTGGGCCTGCTGATCTTCGACGAGTTCCACGAACGCAGCCTGCAGGCGGATCTGGCCCTGGCCTTCGCCCTGGAATGCCAGGCGCTGCGCGAGGATCTGAAGATCATGGTGATGTCCGCCACCCTGGAAGGGCTGGCGCTTGACCGCCTGCTGCCCGACGCCGAGACCGTCAGCAGCGCCGGGCGCAGCTTTCCGGTGGCGCTGCACTACCAGCCGCGTAACCTGCACAGCCGGCTGGACGAGGCCATGGGCCGGGCCATACTGACGACGATGGAGCTGCATCCCGGCAGCGTGCTGGCCTTCCTGCCCGGCGAGCGGGAGATCCGCGCGGTCCGGGACTGGCTGAGCGACAGGGTGGCCAGCGCGGTCGAGCTCCGGCCCTTGTACGGCCGGCTCACCCTGGCCGAGCAGCGGGCGGCCATCGCCCCGGTGGCCGCGGGCCGGCGCAAGGTGGTGCTGGCCACCAATGTGGCGGAAACCTCGCTGACCATCGACGGCATCAGCATAGTGGTGGACTCGGGGCTGGAGCGACAGGCCCAGTTCGATCCGGCGGCGGGCATCACCCGCCTGCAGAGCCGGCAGATAGGCCAGGCGTCCGCCACCCAGCGCGCCGGACGGGCCGGGCGCCTGCAGCCCGGCGTTTGCCTGCGGCTGTGGAGCCAGGAGCAGCAGGCGCGGCTGGCGCCGCGGCGGCCGGCGGAGATCGAGCAGAGCTGCCTGGCTGGCTTTGTGCTGGAATGCGCCGCCTGGGGCGCCGAGCCGGAGCGGCTGCCGCTGTTGACCCCACCCCCGGCAGCCCAGCTGGCGGCCGCCCGCCGCCAGCTGGAAGGCCTGGGGCTGCTGGCCGGCCAGCAACTGACCCCGTTCGGCCGCCGGGTATGGCAGTTGGGATGCGAACCCTGGCTGGGCCAGCTCTTGCTGACGGCCCAGGCGTGGCAGCAGCAGGGGCGGGCCGGCGCCCTGGCCGATGCGGTCTATCTGGTGGCGCTGCTGGAGGAAGGGCGGCTGGAAAAGGGACCCCTGTCGGGGCAGATCCTGGCCCGGCAGGGCCGGCTGCACCCCGCGGCCCGGCGCTGGTTCAAGCGGCTGAACCAGCCCGACGCCGCCCCCGTCGGCCAGTATCTGGGCCCCTTGCTGGCCAATGCCTGCCCCGACTGGGTGGCGCTGCTGCGCCAGAACAGCCGCTATCAGCTGGCAGGCGGCCTGAGCGCCGACCTGCCACCGGACAGCCCGCTCACCGGCAAGGGCATGCTGGCGGTGGCGGAGCTGAGCAGCAACGACAAGGGCATCTTTATCCAGGGGGCCGAGCCGGTTTCGGTGGCGCAGCTGCAGCAGTTCGTGCCCGCGCGTTTTGACGAGCGGGCCCACCTGCAGTGGGATGCGGATGCCGACCGGGTACGGGCCGAGCGCCAGTGGTGCTTCGGCGGCCTGGTGCTGCAGCGCACGCCGCTGACGGCGATCAGCCCGGAGCAGAAAGCCCGCTGCCTGCTGGACGAAGTGGTTCGGCGTGGCTGGCCGGCGCTGCCGTTGGGAGAGGATGCCCGGCAATACTGGCTCAGATTGACCCTGGCCGGACAAAAGCTGGCCGATTTCGGTTTCGAACCCTGCGACGAAAATCGCTGGCTGGCGGAGGCCGAACACTGGCTGCTGCCTTACCTGGCGGGCCTGGGGCGCTGGGAAGAGCTGAGCCGGCTGGACTGGGCCGCCATTTTCAGGAGCAGACTGGACTGGTCACAACAGCAATTGCTGGATACTCTGCTACCCGGCTGGCTGGAGCTGGCCACCGGTACCAGGGCCGCCATCCGCTACCGGCAGGGGGAGGACCCCGTGCTACCGGTGCAGTTGCAGGAAATGTTCGGCCAGTCGGGCTCCCCCGAGCTGGCCAGGGGCAGGGTGCCCCTGGTGCTGGAGCTGCTGTCGCCGGCCCGGCGCCCGCTGCAGGTTACCCGGGATCTGGCCGCCTTCTGGGCCGGCTCCTATCAGGACGTGAAGAAAGAGATGAAGGGGCGTTACCCCAAACATGTGTGGCCCGATGATCCGGCCAATACGGCACCGACCCGGCACACCAAGAGGCAGATGAAGCACTGATTATGGCAAAACAGACCCGAACCCGGAAATCGACGAAGAAACCCTCACCCAAGCGCCGCGCCAGGTGGGGCCTGCTGTTCAAGCTCGGCCTGGTCGCGGCCGTGTTGATGGGGGTGTTTGGCATTTATCTGGACAGCCAGGTCAGGGCGCGCTTCGAGGGCCAGAAGTGGGCGCTGCCCGCCCTGGTGTACAGCCGTCCGCTGGAGCTGTTCCCGGGGCAGAAGCTGTCCTACCAGCAGATGCTGCGGGAGCTGCAGTTGCTCAATTACCGCAAGGTGGCCGATCCGGCCCGCCCCGGCGAATATGCGGTGACCAACAACCGTATCGAGATCCACCGCCGCCCCTTCAATTTTTCCGACGGCGCCGAGGCGGCCCGCTCCATCCTGCTGACCTTCGACGGCCAGCGGCTGGCGCGCATGCAGAATCCGGCCAACGGCCGGGAGCTGGGCTATGCGCGCATGGATCCGGTGCTGCTCGACCGGCTGAACGTGGAGCAGCGGGAAGACCGGCTGCTGGTGCGGCTGGATCAGGTACCGGAGCTGCTGGTCACCACCCTGCTGACGGTGGAGGACCGGGATTTCTATCAGCATGACGGCGTCTCGCCGCTGGCCATACTGCGGGCCCTGGTGGTCAACATCAAGGCCGGCCGCACGGTGCAGGGCGGCAGCACCCTGACCCAGCAGCTCGCCAAAAACTTCTTCCTGACCCAGGACCGCAGCCTGTGGCGCAAGGTGCAGGAAGCTTACATGGCGCTGATCATCGATTTCCGCTACGACAAGGACGAGATCCTGGAAGCCTACCTGAACGAGGTCTACCTCGGCCAGAACGGGGCCCAGGGGGTGTACGGCTTCGGCTTGGCCAGCTATTTCTATTTCGGCCTGCCGCTGAACGAGCTCAATCCGGACCAGATAGCACTGATGGTGGCGCTGGTGAAAGGCCCCTCGTTCTACGATCCCTGGCGCAACCCGGAGCGGGCTCAGGAGCGGCGTGATCTGGTACTGCGCCTGCTGGCCAACGAAGGCCATATCGACCGGGAAACCTACGAACAGGCCAGCAGCGCACCGCTGCAGCTGATCGAGCGGGGCCGCATGGGCTACGGCCGGACCCCGGCCTTCATGGGGCTGTTGCGCCAGGAGCTGAAGAGCCGCTTCGGCGCCGAGTTCCTCAGCCAGTCCGGGATCAAAATTTTCAGCAGCCTGGATCCCATCGCCCAGCATACCGCCGAACAGGCGGTGGTGGAGCAGCTCAAGCAACTGAAAGCCAACACCAAGCGCGACGATCTGGAAGCGGCCATGGTGGTGTCCAACTGGCGCAAGGGCGAGGTGAGCGCCGTGGTGGGTGGGGCGGATCCCAGCTTTGCCGGCTTCAACCGGGCCCTGGCCGCGCGTCGGGCCATCGGCTCGCTGATCAAGCCGGCGGTGTTTGCCGAAGCACTGGCCAACGGCTATACCCTGGCCAGCCCATTGAAGGACGAGCCGATCAGCCTGCGCAGCGACGGCGGCCAGGTGTGGCGACCCAACAACTACGACCGTCAGTTCCGCGGCCAGGTGATGCTGCATGAGGCGCTGGCCAAGTCGCTGAACGTGCCGACGGTGAACCTGGGGATGGCCATCGGCCTGGACAAGGTGGTCGACAATCTCAAGCGGCTGGGAGTGGAGCAGCCGATGCAGGCCTATCCGTCGCTGCTGCTCGGCACCCTGGAGCTGACCCCCTTCGAGGTCAACCAGATGTACCTGACCCTGGCCAACCAGGGGCTCTATCAGCCGCTGACCTCCATCCGGGCGATCCAGGACGAGCACGGCGAGCTGATTTATCAGCACAGCGCCAGGGCCACCCAGGTGATGGAGCCGGAAGCCGGTTACCTGGCGCTCTATGCCATGACCCGGGTGGTGGCCGGCGGCACCGCGGCGCACCTGGCGGCGCGTTTCCCCAACCGGGTGATGGCGGGCAAGACCGGCACCACCAATGATCTGCGCGATGCCTGGTATGCCGGCATGGACAACGAAGAGCTGGTGACCACCTGGGTCGGCCGGGACGATAACGGCGTGACCGGCCTGACCGGGGCCAGCGGCGCCCTGCGGGTCTACAGCCGTTACCTGGACGGGCGCGGGGTGGACTCGCTGGAGCTGGCGGCGCCGGCCGGTATCGACCAGGTGAACTTCGCCATTCGTGACGGCCAGCCGGCGGATCCCCGCTGCGAGCAAACCCTGCTGCTGCCGGCCAGATCCAGTGGGCTGCCGGGGATCCGCGGTTGCCGCCCGGCTTCGCCCCGACAGCAAGAGCCCGCCACCGGCGAGCCCATCAGCGACTGGCTGCGGGACATTTTCAATTTCGCTCGTTAACGCAGGGTGAAAGCCCCCATCTCTGTATATGCTGAATGATATGGAGATGGAGGGGCTTCCCATGTTTTCTTTTCATCATGTCACCCTGAGCGTGCGGGAGTTGTCCGCGGCGGAAGGGTTTTATAAAGGACTGGGGTTCGAGCCGGTCTATCGCTGGCAGGATAATGCCGGCAGCCTGCAGATCTGCCACCTGCGTCTGGGGCAGGCTTTGCTGGAGCTCTACTGCTTTCGTCCGGAGGAAGAGCCGGAGTTGTCCGGGGTCCCGCCCTGGGCCAATGGGTTTCGACTGGGGCTTAGGCACTTTGCGCTGCTGGTGGACGATCTGGACAAGGCGTTGAGCGCCCTGCACGGGGCCGGCATGCTGGCGGAGAAACCGTCACCGGTTAAAGGCCAGACCTGTACCCGTTATGTGTTTATCCTGGATCCGGACGGCAATAGCGTGGAATTGCTGGAGGGGCCGCTGGTGGAGATCCAGCAGCCCGAATAGGGTTATCCCTTCAATGCCGCGAAGGCCCGATCGGCGGCGGCCAGGGTGTGGGCCAGCTCCTTGTCGCCGTGGGCCAGGGACATGAAGCCGGCCTCGAAGGCGCTGGGAGCCAGGTAGACGCCCTCTGCCAGCATCAGGTGGAAGAAGCGCTTGAAGGCCTCAAGATCACAGCGAGTGACCTGCTCATAGTGGCTGATCTCTTTCTCCCCGGTAAAGAAGAAGCCGAACATGGCGCCCACCCGGGTGGTGGTGAAGGGGATGCCGTGCCGGTCGGCCGCCGCCTGCAGTCCTTCCACCAGGGTCCGGGTTTTCTGCTCCAGCGCCTCGTACACGCCCGGCTGGCTGATGGCGTTCAGGGTGGCCAGGCCGGCGGCCATGGCCACCGGGTTGCCGGACAGGGTCCCCGCCTGGTAAACCGGCCCGGTGGGGGCCAGGTGCTTCATCACCTCGCGGCGGCCGCCGAAGGCGCCGACCGGCATGCCGCCACCGATGATCTTGCCGAGGGTGGTGAGGTCGGGCTTGACCCCGTAGCGCTGCTGGGCACCGCCCAGGGCGGCACGGAAACCGCACATCACCTCATCGAAAATCAGCAGGGCGCCGAACTTATCGCAGAGGGCGCGCAGGCCCTCGAGGAAGCCGGGGGCCGGCGGGATGCAGTTCATGTTGCCGGCCACCGGCTCGACGATGATGCAGGCGATATCGGCTGGGGCGGCCTCGAAGGCGGCCTTGACCGAGTCCAGGTCGTTGAAGGTGGCGGTCAGGGTGTGCTTGGCGAAATCGGCGGGCACGCCCGGGGAATTGGGCTGGCCCAGGGTGAGGGCACCGGAGCCGGCCTTGACCAGCAGGCAGTCGGCGTGACCGTGGTAGCAGCCCTCGAACTTGAGGATCTTGTCCCGGCCGGTGAAGCCGCGGGCCAGGCGGATGGCGCTCATGGTGGCTTCGGTGCCGGAGTTGACCATGCGCACCTGCTCCATGGAGGGCACCAGTTGGTGCACCATTTCCGCCATGGTCACCTCGACCCCGGTGGGAGCGCCGTAGCTCAGGCCGCGCTCCACCGCGTCAAGCACCGCCGCGCGCACCTCGGGGGCATTGTGGCCGAGGATCATCGGGCCCCAGGAGCCGACATAATCGACATAGGCCTGGCCGTCCACGTCGAACAGATAGGCGCCATCGGCCCGCTCGATGAAACGGGGGGTGCCGCCCACGCCGTTGAAGGCGCGCACCGGGGAGTTGACGCCGCCGGGGATCACCCGGCGGGCTTGGGCAAACAGATCATCAGACTTGGACATGTCGTCATCCTTTGAATAGGGTCGGAGGTGGCGCTTGCGGCCAGGGTGGCCAGACTATAACAAAAACCGGCGGGGGCGAGAATCGCCGCCGTTTTCCTGCTGGCGCCGGGGTTCCGGCTTTGGCACAATTCGCGCTCTTTTTTGGCGGGGTTCCCGATGATGAGCAAGCCTGTTTTCAGTCGTCTGCTGTTGTGCTCCCTGATACTCAACCTGGCGCTGGTGGTGGTGGCCGCCTACCTGGGGTTGCGCCACCGGGACATGCAGGCCGCGGTGGCGGTGAGCCGTGAGCAGCAGGAGCGGAGCCGGCAGGAACTGCTGGCGTTGAAGGTGGAGCAGCAGGCCCTGCTGACGGCGGAGAGCAGCCAACTGGCACAACTGCAGGAGCAGTCCCGCTTGCTGGCCGAGCAGGCGCAGCAACTGGCCCTGTACCGCCAGGTGCTGGCTCCGGACGAGGGCCCCGAGCTGCTGCTGGCCCAGGAAGAGATCATGGCCCAGGGTGAACCGGGCCGGTTCAGCTACCGGCTGGTGCTGTTGCAGCCGGGCAGCGCCGGCACCCGGGTAACCGGGACGGCCCGGCTGCGTATCCGGGCGCTGCAGGGCGGTAATACGGTCACCCTCAACGAGGAGGCCCTGGGCGTGGCGCCCGTCACCCTGGACTTCCGTCATTTCCAGGTGTTGTCGGGCAGCCTGGCGCTGCCCGCCGAGACCCGGGCGCAGACCCTGGAACTGCAGCTGGAACTGGATGACAGGAGCAACAGAACCCTGAGCCTGAACTGGCCGATCCCGGACAATACTTGAACTGTTTACTCGGGTATTGGATAATTTCTCCGGTAACCAACCACAAGAGGTAGTGATGAGCGATGCAGTCCCCTTGCCGATCCAGATGAGCGATTCGGCGGCCAACAAGATTAAAGCCCTGATCTCGGAGGAAGAAAACCCCGAGCTCAAGCTCAGAGTCTACATCACCGGTGGTGGTTGTTCCGGCTTTCAGTACGGTTTTACCTTCGACGAGAAAACCAACGACGGAGACACCGTGATCGAGAAGAACGGCGTCATCATGGTGGTGGACGCCATGAGCCTGCAGTATCTGGTGGGAGGTACCGTCGATTATGTGGAAGGCCTGGAAGGTTCCCGCTTCCTGGTGACCAACCCCAATGCCACCAGCACCTGCGGCTGCGGCTCTTCCTTCAGCGTGTAAGGTTGCCCCATGTCTTTGTTCGACTGGTTCAAGGGAGCCGATCATGAAGGCGCGCCGGCGCCGGTGGTGGACTCGCTCGACAAGCTGGCGCTCTATCAGAAGGCCTGGTGTCCCTATTGTCAGCGGGTCAAGGCGGTGATCGGTGAGCTGGATCTCGAGATCACGGAATACGACACCAACGAGCCGGCGCACCTGCAGGCGCTGCTGGCCGGCGGCGGTCAGCGGATGGTGCCCTGCCTGCGCATCGAGCACGCGCCAGGACAGTATTACTGGCTGTACGAGTCCATGGATATCATCGCCTATCTGCGCCGTCACTTCGGAGAGCGGGCATGAGCGAGTTTCGGCTGCATCCGCAACTGGCGGCGGATTGCCTGGTGCTGGGCGAGCTGTCCCTGTGTCGGGTGCTGCTGGCCAAAGACGGCCGCTACCCCTGGCTGATCCTGGTGCCCAGGCGGGACGGCATCCGGGAGATCCACCGGCTGAGCGAGGAGGATCAGCAACAGCTGATGCGGGAGTCCTGCGCCCTGGCCCGCCTGATGGAAACGGAACTGGCGGCGGACAAGCTCAACGTTGCCGCGCTTGGCAACATGGTGCCGCAACTGCATCTGCATCACGTGGCCCGTTTTATCGGCGACGATGCCTGGCCTGGCCCCATCTGGGGCAAACACCCCTCCTTACCCTATCCCGATCCCCAGGCGGAAGCCGAACGTTGGCAACAGCGACTGGCGGACCTCGAAGGTTTTTCCAGCCATTGAGCTTCACATTTCCGGCGAGTGTTCTCCGGGCTGAGTGAGCAGGGGGCCATCGCCCCCCCGCTGCTTATTTGCCGAGGGGGATGACCAGCAGATCGCAGTCAATGTTCTCGATAAGCTGATGAGCCACGGACGAATGCTGGCGAAACAGGTGGTGTTCATGACCGCAGATCAGCAAATCCGCCTCGCAGAACCGTATGGCCTCACAAACCTGCTCTACCAGATCACCGCTGATCAGTATCTGCTTCTCCAGCGGATAGTCCACCGATGCCAGCATCTGCTCCAGCTCCTTTCTGGCGGCCAGCAGCGGCTGGTCTTGCAGCTCGTGGGTGAACACTTCGTACATCTGATTGTACAGGCTCTGCATCTTGAGATTGACGTGGACGATGGAAAGCTTGGCCCGGTTGGTCCTGGCCCGGGCGACGGCCTTGTCCAATACCTTCTGGTAATTGGGGGAAAGATCGATGGTGACGAGAATATGCTGATATCCGCTCATTATTCTTACTCTTCATTCCATTAGTGAGTTTAGCGAGGCCCGACTGTAGAAGGCGGGGGCCGTCGATGGCGCAGCAGCAGGGCAGATGGCGAGTTCATCAACGGCTTGAGCCCGCACCATGCCCGCCTGTTCGCGCTGCCAGTCAATATAACAACGGCAGGAGCAGCGAAACCCGGCGTAGCGCACAATTTTCACATAAAGTTTTACATGAAGATATATTTTGGCAGGAAAACGCCCGGGCAGTCCCTGCGGGTTTGCCCGGGCGTTTGTTACTGTTTTGCCAGCATGATCTCGCTGACCCTATCCAACTGGGCCAGTAACCGGCTGGCCTCGGGCCGGAAGCGGGCCAGCTCCGCGTTCGACAGTATGGCCGCCAGGGGCAGTTTGACGGTCTTGGGGTCCTGGTGCACGCCATTGACCAGAAATTCATAGTGCAAGTGTGGTCCCGTCACCCGGCCGGTGGCGCCGACGGTACCGATCTGCTGCTCCTGTTTCACCTTTTCCCCCTTCTTGACCATGCGCTGATGCAGGTGCAGGTACTTGGTGAGGTAGGTGTCGTCGTGGCGGATCACCACGTAATTGCCGTTAAACTGGCTGTAGCCGGACTCCACCACCACGCCGCTGCCCGCCGCCACCACCGGGGTGCCGGTGCGGGCGGCGTAATCGATGCCCCGGTGCGCCTTGATCTGGCCGGTGACCGGGTGCAGCCGGCGCGGGTTGAAGTTGGAGCTGATATGGGAAAAGTTAACCGGCGCGCGCAGAAAACTCTTGCGCATGGCACGCCCTTCGGGAGAGTAATAGTTGCCATCCTCGTGGCGTACCGCCCGGTATACCTTGCCCTGATTGATGAACTCGGCGGCGATGATGTGGCCGGTATCCACATGGATGCCGTCCTTGTAACTCTGCTCGTACAGTACCGCGAAACGATCGCCGGCGCGGATATCCAGGGCGAAGTCCAGATCCCAGGCGAACATGGCGGCCAGACTCAGGATCTGCCCCGGGTTCAGTCCGGCGGTGACCCCGGCATTCCAGAAATTGGAACTGACCTCGGCCTGGGCATACTGGGTTCGCTGTTCCAGTTCGGCGCTGAGGATCCGGCTCTGTATGCCCCGGGCGGTATGGCGGATGTCGAGGGTGCGGGCGGCGTCCAGGGGATAGCTGAGGGCGCTGAACCCTCCCTGGTGGTCGAGCTGGAAGGTGAGCCGATCACCGGGGTGAATTTTTTTCAGCAGCTCGGCGTGCTCGCCCAGTTGGCCGATATCGTGCAGCAGGGCCGAAGAGAGACGTTGGCGGGCGAAAATGGAGGACAGGGTGTCCCCGGCCGCGACCCTGACGACGACTTCCCTGGCGGCATGGCCCTCGTCGTCGAAGGGCCGGTCCTCGACTTCCAGGGCCAGCCGGCGGCGTTCGCCCTCGTTCTGGCGCGGATCCGCCTGATCCCGGCTGGCCAGGGCCGACTCGGTGGGAGCCAGCAGCAGCAGCAGCATGGCGGCGCTCAGGGCGCCGATGGCGATGCGATGGCCGCGGGGTAACAACTTGAATATTCTGATCACAGGCATGCTTGGCTCTTCCCTGAATCCCTGGCGGATTTTACAGTCTTTCCAATTTTACCGCCATTCCAGTAATATGCCTTCCTTATTTGTTTAGGTCGTCTACGTTCACAGCACAGGAGTATAGTTGCCATGTCCCAACTGGAAGCGGCATTAGCGGAAATCAAGCGCGGTGCCGAAGAGATACTGGTTGAAGAAGAACTGGTTGCCAAACTGAAGGAAGGCCGGCCGCTGCGGATCAAGTTGGGCATGGATCCCACGGCGCCAGATATCCATCTGGGGCACACCGTCATTCTGAACAAGCTGCGTCAGTTCCAGGATCTGGGCCATGAGGTGTTGCTGCTGATCGGGGACTTCACCGCCCAGGTCGGGGATCCCAGCGGCAAGAACAGCACCCGTCCTCCGCTCACCGCCGAGCAGGTGGCCGACAACGCCAAGACCTACGCCGAGCAGGCGTTCAAGGTGCTGGACCCGCACAAGACCCAGATCGTCTACAACTCCAGCTGGCTGGGCGAGCTGGGCGCCACCGGCATGATCAAGCTCGCCTCCAAGCTGACGGTGGCGCGGATGCTGGAGCGTGACGATTTCAAGAAACGGTATGGCTCGGGCCAGTCCATCGCCATCCACGAATTCATGTACCCCCTGCTGCAGGGCTACGATTCGGTGGCGTTGAAGGCGGATGTGGAACTGGGCGGCACCGATCAGAAGTTCAACCTGCTGATGGGCCGCGAGCTGCAGAAGGACGCGGGCCAGTCGCCCCAGGTGGTGCTGACCATGCCGCTGCTGGAAGGGCTCGACGGCATCAAGAAGATGTCCAAGTCCGCCGGCAACTACATCGGCGTGGACGAGGCTCCCGAGCAGATGTTCGGCAAGATCATGTCCCTGTCCGACGAACTGATGTGGCGTTACTTCGAGCTGCTGTCCCGGCGCAGCCTGGACGAGCTGGCCGGACTGCGCCGCCAGGTGGCCGAAGGCGCCAACCCACGCGATATCAAGATACTGCTGGCCAAGGAAATTATCACCCGGTACCACAGTGAAGCGGCGGCCGAGCAGGCGCACCAGGACTTCGTGCTGCGCTTCCAGAAGAATGCCATTCCCGAGGATCTGCCGGAAGTCACCCTGACTGCCGGTGCCGAAGGCATCGCCATCGCCAACCTGCTGAAGGATGCCGGCCTAGTGGACTCGACTTCCGAGGCGCTGCGCATGATCAGGCAGGGTGCGGTCAAGGTGGACGGCGACAAGCTGGACGACGGCAAGCTGGTGGTGCAACCCGGCCAGGCGGTATACCAGGTGGGCAAGCGCAAGTTCGCCCGGGTGACGGTGGCCTGAATCCGGCCCGGTGCTTAAAGCGGGCTTGTTGAGCCTTACGGGAGCAGGCCAATGGCCTGCTTCTGTTGTTTCTCTCTCCCGCTTCCCGTTCTCTACCGGTTGAGGGAAAAGGCCGGCAACGACAGGTGCCAGCGAATGGCGGCGACCCGCAGCACAAAGGTACCCAGCATGCCGAGCAGGGTGGCCAGCAGCGGAGTTACCCCGAGCGACAGCGAGCCGGTATAGAGCACTCCCCCCAGGATGCAGGCGGTGGCGTAGATCTCCCGCTGCAACACCATGGGCACTTCCCGGGCCAGCACATCGCGGATCATGCCACCGGCCACCCCGGTGATCACCCCCATCACCACCGCCACCATGCCGGAAGTACCGTGGCCCAGCGCCTTCTCGGTGCCGATCACGGTAAACAGCGCCAGGCCGAAGGCGTCGGCCAGCGGCAGTATGTACCAGGGCAGCCGGCGTGGCAGCCGGGCGATATACTGCCCAAGCAGGGCGGTGGCCAGTATCACCCACAGATAGACGGTATCGGCGACCCAGAACACCTGTTCGGCACCGATGATCAGATCCCGGATGGTCCCCCCGCCGATGGCGGTGACCGCCGCCAGCACTATCACCCCAAAGCCGTCCATGCGCAAACGGCCCGCCACCAGTACACCGGAAAAGGCGAACACGGCGGTGCCGAACAAATCACTCCAGTAGAATACCGCATCGACCAGGGGCAGCATTTCTCTCTACCTCGAATAAAAGGGGCGCCATTGTATAGAGGCGACCAGCCGAACACAATGGCGCCCCTAATCGACCCGCACCCGGTCCAGCTGTTGGCACAGCTGGCGGATGCCCTCCGGGGTGCGGGGGGTGATACGGTGCAGCAAGTCCGCGTTCACCGTCAACAGATGGCCCCGGCGCACCGCCTGCAAGGCCGGCCATTGTCGCCAGTAGTGCAATTCCGCTGCGCTCTCGCCCAGGATGGCGTCCGGATCCCGGGCCAGCACAAACTCGGTGTCCGCCTGGGGATAGGGTGCCTGGCTGTCGGCCATGATATTGATGCCGCCACAGAGGCGGATCGCCTGCCCCATCCAGGTGCTGCCGTTGGCCGACATCAGCGGGGTGGCGCCCAGTTGGTAAAACACCGTCACCGGGGCGGCCTGGCGGTGTCGCTGCGCCAGCTCCGCCAACTGTTGCCGGTAGTGCTCGGCGACCCGGGCGGCGGTCTGTTCCCGCCCGGTCAGCCTGCCCAGGTATTCCAGCTCGTCGGCCAGATCCCGCAGCTGCGCCGGCTCGGAATAGGCGACGGGGATGCCCAGTTGTACCAGCGGCTGAAGCTGCAGGTGCTGGGCGCTGCGCCAGGCGACGATGAGATCGGGTTGCAGTGCCAGTATCCGTTCCAGGTTGATGGATCGGTAATTGGCGACCTTGGGCAGGGCGGTGCCTTCCGGCGGATAATCGCTGGCCTCGTCGGTGGCGATGACCTGCGGGCCTGCGCCGATGGCGAACAGCATCTCGGTAATATGGGGGGTCAGGCTGACGATACGGCGGGCCGGTTCGGCGGCGGTCGCTCCGGCGCCGGCCAGCAGCGTCAGCAACAGGAGCAGCGGCCTAACCATGGAGCAGCGGCGCCAGTATCGCGGCCCAGGCCAAGGTCCACCAGAACAGCAAAGCCATCAGCAGGCGCCGCAACAGCGCCCGTGCACCGGTCTCGTTGATATAGTTCCTGCTGCCGAGCTTGGGGTAGTAATCGGTGGCATCGGTGTAACGGCGCGGGCCGCCGAGCCCGACGTCGATTCCTGCCGCGGCCACGGCCAGCAGGCGGCCGGCGGCGGGATAGGGCCACAACCGTCCCTGGGGCCAGGCTTTCGCCGCCCGGACGGAGCCGGGGTAAATCAGCAGGGTCAGCGCCAGCAGCTGCAATGGCAGCCAGGCCATGGCCCGGTACAGCAGGGAGGGGGTGGCGCCGAAGGCGCGCCAGTGGCTGAGCTTGACCGGCCAGGCCTGCACCAGGCCGCGCAGCAGGGCAAACGGCAGGGCGGCGTAGATGCCCCCGGCCAGGTACCAGCACAGCAGGGCGAAGTCACCGGCCAGGCGCAGCAGCGCCACTTCCGCCACCGCCTTGTGCAGGCCGAGGGGCGACAGCGGATCCGTCTGGCGCAGGCACAGGGGAGCCAGCGTCAGCCGGGCCAGCGGACGTTGCGTCTCTATCTGGGCCAGACACCGGGGCAGGGCGCGGCTGAGCCGGCCCAGATCCAGGCAGCACCACAGTAGCAGGGGTTCCAGCAGCGCCGGCCAGGGGGCCAGCGTGGCCAGGGCCCAGTAGGCGGCCAGCAGCGGCAGTAGCAGGCACAGCAGCAGGGCGGCGCCCGCCGCCCGCAGGTAGCGGGCCGAGTAGTGCTCACCGTTGAGGCGGGTCCCGAGCAAGGCCAGGCCCCTGAGCTGCCAGCCCTGCACCGTGCCGGCGGGCAGCAGCAGGCTCAGGACCACGGCGATGCTCAGCAGGGTGAGTGGTTGCTCGAACAGGGCGGGGTAGGGCATGGGAGTCAGCCCTGCATCCGCTCGATCATGGCGAGCACCATGGCGGAGGAGTGGCGGGCCGCGACGTCCAGGAAGGCTTCGAAAGACTCGGCCTGCTCCTTGCCGGCGATATCGGACAGGGCGCGCACCACCACGAAGGGTACCCGGAACTGGTGGCACACCTGGGCGATGGCGCCGGCCTCCATCTCGCAGGCTTTCATCAGGGGAAAATCGGTGACGGCCTTGTTCAGTTGGTCTTCCCGGTGCATAAACTGATCACCGGTGCAGATCAGGCCCACCGCCGAAGCGATGTCCTGCTGCTCGGCCAGGCATTCCCGGGCCAGTTCGATCAGC
The DNA here is from genome assembly GCF_003012775.1 of Zobellella endophytica. GTDB lineage: Bacteria > Pseudomonadota > Gammaproteobacteria > Enterobacterales > Aeromonadaceae > Oceanimonas > Oceanimonas endophytica. The sequence continues at coordinate 92,128 of NZ_PXYG01000010.1, forward strand.
GCGGGATCGGCGGCAAAGGCCGCCGGTTGTTGCGCCATCTGTCCCATTTCGTAACCGAAGGCGGTGACGTCCACGTCGTGGAAACGCACCTCGCTGGAGATCACCACGTCGCCCACGTGCAGCGCCGGATCGAAGCCGCCGGCGGAGCCGGTGTTGATCACGCAGGCGGGAGCGAAACGCTCGAGCAGCAGGGTGGTGGCCATGCTGGCGGCCACCTTGCCGATACCGGAGCGGGTGATCACCACCTCCCTGCCGGCCAGCCGGCCCCGGTAAAATTCGCAGCCCGCCACCGTGGTGGTCTGGGCATCCGCCAGCCGGGACCTGAGCTCGGCCACTTCCTGCTCCATGGCGCCGATAATGCCGATAGTCATAAAGGATTTTCCCGCAACGAAAAAGATGGCCGGGAGTTTACCACTATCCGTTCAAAAGGCCGACTCGAGCTGTTCAGGCAACTTCGTCCACAAACCGAAAGTGCCACCATAGGACGCCCTCGCTGCTGCCGGACCCGTGTTTGAAACATCAAGGCCGGCGCGATCAACCTTAAGGAGCCGCCTTTTGCCCCGCCGCCCTGGCCGCGCCGGGCAAGGGCCCCCGGTAGAGCACCAGGCCGACGCCCAGCAGGAAAGCGCTGCACGACACCCACTGGGCGGCGGACAACCGCTCCCCGTAGATGAGGTAGCCGCTGGCCAGCGCGAACACCGACACCAGCAGGGTGAGCGGTGCCATCTGGCTCATGGGGTATTTGAGCAGCATCTTGTTCCACACCCAGTAGCCGAACAGGGTGGTGGGGTAGGCCTGGAACAGCACCGAGATCCAGGCCTCGGCGTTCCACTGCCGGTAGGTGATCTCAAGCACCTCCACCCCGTTGAACAGCAGGCTCAGGCCGATCAGCGGCAGCGGCGCGAACAGCATGCCCCAGATATTGAAGGCGAAGGGCGAGCGGGTGCCCGACTGGCGCACCATGACTCCGGCCAGCGGCCAGCAGATCGCGGAGATCAGGATGAAGGCTACCCCCGCCGGGGTCACGTTGCCGTTGGTGTAGAGGATCGACACCACCAGGCCCACCAGCGCCATCCCCATGCCGAACCACATGCGCGGGGAGATGATCTCCTTGTAGAGCAGCACCCCCACCAGCACAGTGGTCAGCACGTCGAGCTGCAACAGCACCGACGCCATGCCCGACGACAGGCCGAAGGTGATGGCACACGAGGCCATGCCCCAGATGCCGGTGCCGAACAGCAGGCCGTAGCCCATCAGGTAGCGCCAGGGCACCTTGGGCCGGCGAATAAAGAAAATGATGGGAAAGGTGGCGCAGGCGAAGCGCGCCGCCGCGATCAACAACGGATCCATCCCGGTGACCCCGAGCTTGATCATCGAAAAGTTGAATCCCCAAATCGCCATCACCGATACGATGAGCAATAAATCCCGACCCTGCATAGATCCCGTTCCCCCTGTTGATATGTGACGGAGCCAGTGTCGCTTGCGGGCAGAAATCGGTACAGATACAATTTTTGGAAATTTAATGGGTACAGATGAGGTGGGCATGGCGAAATACCGGGAGCTGGCGGAGAAATTTATCGGCGACATCCGGGCGGGCAGGCTCGCCGCCGGCGATCGCCTGCTGTCGCTGCGGCAGTTCGCCCGGCAGCAGGGGGTCAGCCTGTCCACCGCCGTCAGCTGTTACGCCGAGCTGGAATCCCTCGGCTGGCTGGAGGCGCGGCCCAAGGCGGGTTTCTTCGTCGCATCGCGCCGCCCCGCCACCCAAAGGCCCGAATGGGCGCCGTTCGAAAGCCGGCTCGCCACCCCCGCGGTGGCCTATCGCCACCCCGCCACCCTGAGCGGCCCCCTGGGCACCTCGCGCCTGTCCCTGGAGGAGGCCAGCCGGGCCGCCCTGGAGCGCAGCTTCCGCCGGGCCATGAGGGCGACCGCCGAACGCCTCGACCGCTATCCGGCGCCGCAGGGGGAGGAGGCGCTGCGCGAGGCCCTGGCCGGCCACTTCGGCCAGTGCGGCTTCGCGATGGATGCCGACGAGCTGGTGATCGGCCACGGCTGCATGGACGCGGTGAAGACCGCGCTCGAAGTCTGTACCCGGCCCGGTGACGCCGTCGCCATCAGCTCGCCCTGTTACAACGGCCTGCTGGAGGTGCTGGCGCAGCTGTCATTGCGCATCGTGGAAATCCCGTCGCTGGAAGAGGGCATCGATCTGGCGCAGCTGGAGCACCACCTGCGGCTCGGCACCGTGCAGGCGGGACTGTTCTGTACCACGCACATGAACCCCCAGGGCATCACCATGTCGGTGGCGCAGAAGCGGCGGCTGGCGCAGCTGGCCAACCGCTACCGGGTGCCGGTGATCGAGGACGATGTCTACCTCGAGCTGGCGCACCACCCGCATGTGCCGCTGCCGGCCGCCTACCATGACGAGGGCGGCTTCGTGATCTGGTGCGGCTCCCTGTCCAAGACCCTGTCGCCCAGCTATCGCCTGGGCTGGTGCCGGCCGGGCCGCTATTTCCGGCCCTTTGTGCAACGGGCGCTGGGGGTGCCGACCCTGATGCAGCTGGCGCTGGCCGATTTTATCGACAGCGGTGCCTACGCCAGGCACCTCAGGCGCAGCCGTGACCGGCTGGCCCGGCACAAGCCGCTGTATCTCGACTATCTGGTCCGCCACCTGCCCGAAGGGTGCCGCATCAGCCAGCCCGACGGCGGCCTGGTGTTGTGGATCCAGGTGCCGGGGCTGGACGGCGATGCCCTCGATCGAGCGGCGGAACGGGCGGGGCTGGATATCCGCACCGGCGCGTTGTTCACCGCCTCCGATCGTTATCGGGACTGTCTGCGCATCAATATCGGCTTTCCCTTCGAGGAGCCGGTGCGGCGGGAGCTGCAGGCCCTCTGTGGGCTTATCGGCAAGATGATCGCTCCCGCATAGGGCCTCCGGAGCTTGGCCATTAATCACATCGGGCCGTCTGTTGTGAGCGTAGATAAGAGGCAACAGGGCCACCTCCGACGACACGCTTCGGAACCTGACACTCGCCGTTTCAGCCTGCTGCGAACATTCACTGGATGTTCGGTCAGGCTGAAACGACTCATCACGGCGAGCAAGCTCGCCCCCTGTACGCTCGGAAATGCCATCCCTGGCATTTCACGGTCGGCGGAGGACTCCCTATTGCCTCTCCCCTGGTTGCCGAGTTGGCTGCCGCCAACAGGCGGTATCAGTGCCTAAAGGAGGACAAAGGGCACGACTCGGCCGACCTTCTGTTTCAGGGACGAAACAGAGAGCGTACAGGGAGGTATTCACAGCGTGTCGGCGGAATCGTGCCCTTTGGCCGACCTCTACGGGCATGGCAGACAACCTGGCCATCAAGCGGAGGGCTCCATGATGGAGCCCTCCGTTTTGGTAAAGGAAACCTCAGTGGCCGCTCAGGGCTATCCAGGTGGTCTTCAGCTGGCTGTATTCCGCCAGGGAATGCAGCGACTTGTCCCGGCCGTTGCCCGACTGCTTGACCCCGCCGAAGGGCACCGTCATGTCGCCGCCGGCGTAGTTGTTGACGAACACCTGGCCCGACTCCAGCCGTCGCGCCGTGGTCAGCGCCTGGTCCAGGCTCTGGGTCCACACCGCCGCCGCCAGGCCGTAGGGGGAATCGTTGGCGATGGCCACCGCCTCGTCCGCACTGTCGAAGCCGATCACCGCCAGCACCGGGCCGAAGATTTCCTCCCGGGCCAGGGCCATGCCGTTGTGCACCTCGTCGAACACCGTGGGCGGAAAATAACAGCCGCCGCCGTCGGTAAGCACCGGCTCGCCGCCCAGGCGCAGCCGGGCGCCCTGGGCGAGGGCCCGGTGCACATGGCCGCAGATACCGTCGAGCTGGGCGGCGTCCACGATGGCGCCCATGGGGCTTTGGGGGTCCAGCGGATGGCCCGGCTGCCAGGCCCGGGCGTGGTGCAGGATCCGCTCCACCAGCTCCTCCTTGACGGTGTTTTCCACCAGCAGCCGGGAGCCGGCGATACACACCTCGCCCTGGTTGTAGAAGATGGCCTGGGCGGCCTCCCGCGCCACCCGCTCCAGATCCCCGGCGTCGGCGAAGACGATGTTGGCGCTCTTGCCGCCGCATTCCATAAAGGTGCGCTTCATATTGGACTCGCCGGCGTACTGGGTGAGCAGCTTGCCCACCCGGGTGGAGCCGGTAAAGGCCAGGGCGTCCACCTCCGGGTGCAGGGCCAGGGCCTTGCCCACGGTGTGGCCGTAGCCCGGCAGTACCTGCAGGATCCCGTCGGGAATGCCCGCCTCCCGCGCCAGGGCCGCCAGCCGGATGGCGCTGAGCGGCGATTTCTCCGAGGGCTTGAGGATCACCGCGTTGCCGGCGGCCAGCGCCGGGGCGATTTTCCAGCAGGCCATCATCAGCGGAAAGTTCCAGGGCACCAGGGCGGCCACCACCCCGAGCGGCTCACGGGTCACCAGCCCCAGGCTGTCGGGGCCGGTGGGGGCCACCTCGCCGTAGATCTTGTCGATGGCCTCGGCGTTCCAGCGCAGGCAGTGCACGGCGGCGGGCAGATCCACCTGCAGCGCATCGCGGACAGGTTTGCCCATGTCGAGGCTGTCGAGCAGGGCCAGCTCCTCGGCATGTCGTTCCACCAGCCCGGCCAGTCGCAGCAGCACGGCCTTGCGCCCGGCCGGGGCCAGTGTCGACCAGTCGCCCCGGCGGAAGGCGGCGCGGGCGTGGCCCACCGCCAGCTCGGCGTCCTGCTCGTCACAGCTGGCCACCAGGGTCAGGGGCAGGCCGTTGGCCGGGTTGAGGGTGGCGAAGCGATCACCGCCCGCCGCCTCGCAGTAGCGTCCCTGAACAAAGGCCCGACCCTCGGGTTGCAGGCCTTCGCTCAGGGCCTGCCAGTCGGCAAAGGTTTTTTCACTCATCGGCTAACCTCAGTCCATCAGGCCCAGTTGGCGGGCGGTGAGATCCAGGCTCTGGCGGGCCAGGCGCACCAGCTCGTCTATTTGCGCCTCGGTGATCACCAGGGGCGGGGACACCACCATGGTCTCGCCCACCGAGCGCATCACGATGCCGCTGGCAAAGCAGTTGTCCCGGCACTGGCCGCCGACACCCGGCTCGAAGCGGGCCAGGGTGGCTTTGTCGGCCACCAGCTCCAGGGCGCCGAGCAAGCCCAGGCTGCGCACCTCGCCCACCAGGGGGTGATCGGCCAGGGTCGCCCACTGCTTGGCAAAGTAGGGCGCGGTGACTTCGCGCACTCGCGCTATGATGCCTTCTTCTTCCATCAGCTCCAGGTTGCGCAGTGCCACGGCGGCGCAGGCCGGGTGGCCGGAATAGGTGAAGCCGTGGTAGAACTCACCGCCCTGCTCGATCAGCACCTCGGCCACCCGGTCGCCGACCAGCACGCCGCCGATGGGCAGGTAGCCGGAAGACAGTCCCTTGGCGATGGGCATGAGATCGGGCTTGATGTTGAAGTGCTGGCTGCCGAACCACTGGCCCAGCCGGCCGAAGCCGCAGATCACCTCGTCGGCGATCAGCAGGATGCCGTACTGGTCGCAGATGCGCTGAATTTCGGGCCAGTAGCTGTCGGGCGGAATGATGACGCCGCCGGCGCCCTGCACCGGCTCGGCGATAAAGGCGGCCACCCGTTCCACTCCCAGTTCCTTGATCTTCTGCTCAAGGGAGCGGGCCGCCAGCAGGCCGAATTCCTGCGGGCTCATTTCCCGGCCTTCGCCGAACCAGTAGGGCTGGGCGATATGCTCCACGTCCGGCAGCATGGGGCCGCCCTGCTCGTGCATCGGCGCCATGCCGCCCAGGCTGGCGCCGGCCAGGGTGGAGCCGTGGTAGCCGTTGCGCCGGCCGATGATCACCGTCTTGTTCGGCTGACCCTTGAGCTGCCAGTAGCGGCGCACCATGCGCACCACTGTGTCGTTGGACTCGGAGCCGGAGCCGGTGAAGAACACATGGTTGATGTGCTCGGGCGCCAGCTCGGTCAGCTTTTTGGCGAGCTTGATCGCCGGTGGGTGGGCGGTCTTGAAGAAGTTGTTGTAGTAGGGCAGCTCGGTCATCTGGGTGGCGGCGGCCTCCACCAGCTCGCGACGGCCGTAGCCCAGGTTGACGCACCAGAGGCCGGACATGGCGTCGAGGATGCGGTTGCCTTCGGAGTCGTGGATATAGATGCCGTCGGCGCCGGTGATGATGCGGCTGCCGCTGCCCAGCGCCTTGGTGTCGGTGAAGGGATGCAGGTGGTGGCGACCGTCGTCCTGGCGCAGGGTGTGGGTGTCGTGTTGTTGCATGATGATGTCCTTGTCGTCCGGGCCTGTTCAGGCGTGTTCAGGGTTGTTCGAGTAACAGTTCCCAATGGTGCTACATCGACCGGATACCGCACACAGACTCGCCGTGAGGTGTGGCACTCACTGTTTCAGCCAACTGCGAACATTCTCTGGATGTTCGGTTTGGCTGAAACAGTTCGTCCCGGCGAGACAAGCTCGCCCCCTCGGGGCTCCGCCGCGCCATCCCTGGCGCGGAGGGTCTGCTTAGCGCTACCCGGTCGCTGTCCCAAATGACCTATCACGGTTTGGAACAGCTGTTTAAGTGCTAGCGGGGCGGGCAGTAGCCTGTCCCTCTTTCGGAATAAAGCGCCTTTTTCAGGCGAGGATACGTTGCCGGTGCCGGGCGCAGGCGGCGCCGAAGGCGGTAAAGATGGCCCGGTAGAGCGGATGCTCGTCGCTGCGCCATTCCGGGTGCCACTGCACGCCCAGGGCGAAGGGCTGGGCCGGATCGCTGATGGCCTCGATCAGGCCGTCGGGAGCCAGGGCTTCCGCGAGCAGGCCCTGGCCCAGCCGGTCGATGCCCTGCTGGTGCAGGGAGTTGACCTCGAAGGCCGGCTCGCCGGTGAGCCGGGCGAGCAGGCCGTCCGGGTTGAGGCGGATACCGTGGGCGGGCCGGTAGTGCTCGTCCATGTCGTCGGCGGCCGGCTCCCGGTGATCGAGCAGGCCGGGCAGCTCCTGCAACGGCTGGCGCAGGCTGCCGCCGTAGGCCACGTTCATTTCCTGCAGCCCCCGGCAGATGCCGAGCAGGGGCAGCTGCAGGCGGCGGGCTTCATGGACGAGCGACAGGGCCGAACCGTCCCGGGCCGGATCGTAGCGGCAGTCGCCGGGCCAGGGAGCCTGGCCGAAATGGCGGGGCTCCACATTGCTGTAGCTGCCGGTCAGGCAGAGGCCGTCGAGCCGGGCCAGGATCGCCGGGTTCAGTCCCTCGCTCAGGGCCGGCAGCAGCACCACCTCCACCTCCGCCGACTGGCGCAGGGCCGTGACGTACTTGTTAACCACCATATGGCAGCCATGCCCCTCTATCTGACGCTGGCAGGCGCTGACGCCCACCACGGGGTTGTGCATTTTTCTTTCCATATTGCTACCCGATAAATATGATTGTTTTATATATTCAACACCAGCGGTGTTGCTCATGTAAAGAATAAGAGCACGTGACGGCCGTTAATGCCAGAGTGAAAAGGGAATAAAAATCCGTATTTATGCCTAAAATGTGATGTGGTTAACTGTTTGTTACAACAATTTAACTTTATTTCCGTCTGGTGGATTGCCCTGGCATGTTGATTATTTTATAACGATATTGAATTTGGGGTGGTTATTAAAAGACAACATGGAGTTCACTATGGGTGACAGGGGCATGCAAGAGGCCCGGGCGTTTCTGGAGCAGAACCCGGATATCAATTCCATCGACCTGATGATCGGCGACATCAACGGGGTGGTGCGCGGCAAGCGCATCCCCCGGGACAGCCTGCTCAAGGCCTACGAAGAAGGGGTCTGCCTGCCGGCATCGCTGTTCGCGCTGGATATCAACGGCAATACCATCGAAGAAACCGGGCTGGGTCTGGATCAGGGAGAGGGGGATCGGCTGTGCTTCCCGGTGCCGGGCACCCTGAGCCGGGTGCCCTGGCAGGACCGGCCCTGCGCCCAGGTGCTGATGAGCATGTTTGAAAACGATGGCAGCCCCTTCGTTTACGATCCCCGTCATGTGCTGCGGCGGGTGCTGGACCGCTTCGCCGAGCTGGGGCTGACCCCGGTGGTGGCGGTGGAAACCGAGTTTTACGTGGTGGACCGGGAGCGGGACGGCCAGCACCAGCTGCAGCCGCCCCTGTCGCCGGTGACCGGCAAGCGGGACAAGCAGTGCCAGGTGTATTCCCTGTCGGATCTGGACGACTACTGCGACTTTATCGAAAGCATTCATCAGTCGGCCCTGACCCAGCAGCTGCCGGTGGACACCGCCATCGCCGAGTGCGCCCCGGGTCAGTTCGAGATCAACCTCAAGCACAGGGCCGACGCCATGCAGGCCTGCGACGAGGCGGTGCTGCTCAAGCGCTTGATCAAGGGGGTGGCGGCCCGCCACGGCATGGAGGCGACCTTTATGGCCAAGCCCTACAACCAGGAGGCGGGCAGCGGCACTCATATTCATGTGAGCCTGCTTGACGAGCAGGGCCGCAACTGCTTCGCCAGCGAGAATGACCAGGGCCTGGGTAGCGAGACGCTGAGCCAGGCGGTGGCCGGGGTGCTGGCGCTGATGCCCGAGTCGATGGTGGTGTTCGCCCCCAACGCCAACAGCTACCGCCGTTTCCAGCCCGGTTTCTATGTGCCCATGAGCCAGACCTGGGGCGCCGACAACCGCACCGTGGCGGTGCGCATTCCCGGCGGAAGCGCCGAGGCGCGCCGGCTGGAGCACCGGGTGGCCGGCGCCGACGCCAACCCCTACCTGCTGGTGGCCAGCATACTGGCGGGCATCCACCTCGGCATCAGCCAGCGGTTGAGTCCGCCGACGCCGGTGACCGGCAACGCCTACGCCAGTCATCCTCCCAGCCTGCCCAACAGCTGGATCCAGGCGCTGGATCAGTGGCAGCGCAACGAGGTGCTGCCGTCCTACCTGGGGGCGGAGTTCTGCCGGGTTTACCACGCCAACCGCTACGGCGAGCGGCAGCTGTTTATGCGCCATGTCAGCTCTCAGGAGTACGACTGGTATCTGCGTTCGGTGTAAAGAGGAAAAAACCATGGAAGGATATCAACAATCATTCGGGCGGCTGCTGACGGCCCTGCTGGCCCTGGTGCTGCTGTGGCCGGGCGGCCTCAGGGCCGCGGGGGAGGAATGGGAACTGAGCCCGCCGGCCCTGGTACTGAAGGGCGTGCCCTTCGAGGTCACGGTGGAAGGGATACCGGCGCAGCCCCTGTGGCTGGCGCTGGACGGCGAACGCCACGGCCTGCAGTTCGAGGGCGGCGAGGCGGTGGTGGAGGGCCTGGTGACCGATGCCGACCGTGCCGCCCTGACGCTGGTGGACGCCAACGGCGGGGTGCTGGCAGAGGCTCAAAGCCCGGCCATCGCCGCCTGGCTGTCGGTGCTGCCGGCCCTGCTCGCCATCCTGCTGGCGCTGGTGTTCCGCCAGGTGATACTGGCGCTGTTCGTCGCCATCTGCATCGGCGGCTGGCTGGGCTATGGCCTGGCGGGCGAGCGGCTGCTGACCAGTGTGCTGGATTCGGTCAATGTGCATGTGCTGACCGCCGCCAGTGACTCGGAACACATGTCGGTGGTGCTGTTCTGCCTGCTGATCGGCGGCATGGTGGGCATCATCTCCCGCAACGGCGGCACCGTCGGCATCGCCCGCCATATCACCCGCTTCGTGCGCGGTCGGCGCAGCGCCCAGACCACCACCGGCCTGCTGGGTACCGCCATCTTCTTCGACGACTACGCCAACGCGCTGATCGTCGGCAACACCATGCGCAACATCACCGACAAGTTGCGCATCTCCCGGGAAAAGCTGGCCTATATCGTCGACTCCACCGCCGCGCCGGTATCCGCCATCCTGCTGGTGACCACCTGGATAGGCTTTCAGGTGGGGCTGATCGACGAGGCGTTGCGGCCTTTGGAGGGCTTCGAGGGCTCTGCCTACGGCGTGTTCCTGGCCGCCATCGGCTACAGCTTCTACCCGATATTGGCGCTGCTGTTCGTGTTTATGATTAGCCTCAGCGGCCGCGACTTCGGCCCCATGCTGAAGGCGGAAATCCGGGCGGTACAGCAGCACGGCGAGCAGGACGAGGCGCTCACCGACCGGGAAGCCATCGCCGAAGAGGCCAGTATCGACGCCAAGCCGGGCATCCCCCATCGGGCATTGAATGCCATCATCCCGATGACGGTGCTGGTGTTCACCACCCTGGGCGGTATCTGGTACACCGGCATGAGCGAGCTGGGTTTTCCCGCCGAAGCCAGCCTGCGTGACGTGTTCGGCAACGGCGATTCCTTTACCGCCATGATGTGGGGCTCATTGCTCAGTACCCTGGTGGCGCTGGCCATGACCCGGCTGCAGGGCCTGCTCAGTATGGACGAGACCGCCCACTACTGGTTCGAGGGGGTCAAGTCGATGTTGCTGCCGATCACCATACTGATGATGGCCTGGGCGCTGTCGTCGGTGAACGAGGCGTTGCACACCAGCGACTATCTGGTAAGTGTGCTGAGCGACAGCCTGAGTCCCGAGCTTATTCCGGTGAGCGTCTTCCTGCTGTCTGCCTTCACCGCCTTCGCCACCGGCTCCTCCTGGGGAGTCATGGGTATCATGATGCCACTGGTGGTGCCCCTGGCCTGGGCGGTGCTGCAGCACCACGGCCTGGCCGGCGATCCGCAAGCCATGCACCTGTTCTACGCCTCGGTGGCGGCGGTGCTGGCCGGCGCGGTATGGGGCGATCACTGTTCGCCGCTGGCCGAGACCACCCTGCTGGCGGCCATGGCCTCGGGTTGCGGCCTGGTGGAGCATGTGCGCACCCAGTTGCCCTACGCCCTGTTCGTGGGGGTGATCAGCACGGTATGCGCCATCGTTCCCGTGGCCTACGGCCTGCCCTGGTGGCTGGGGCTGATTGCCAGCGCCGGGGTCATGGGGCTGGGGCTGCGGCTGCTGGGTCAGCGGGCGGAAGCGCCGGAGCAGGAAGCGGGCGTGCCGGCCAGGTTGGAGGCGGACACCCGATAAAAGAAAAAGCAGACTGCTGGCAAACCTTCAGGCTTACCTGGACAGTCAACGTCTATGTCAGAACAGGCGGACAAAGGGAACGGCTTATGCGGTCATGACAACGACGTTGCCATCAAGCTGAAAGGGGCCTATGGCCCCTTTTGACTCAGATTATCCCAGCAACTGCTGGTGCACCACCTTGATACAGCGATCTTCCACGTATTCCAGTTCGGCCTCGGCGGCGGACTCGGCGGCCTGCTCGCTGGTAATGCCCTCCTGCAGCCACAGGCACAGGGTTTCGTGCTCGATCGCTTCCAGGGCGATGTCGGCGGCGAACTCGCCACGGCGGAACACGTTGACCAGTTGCACCGGCTGATCCAGGTCTTCCAGGCCGGCCACGCAGGTCTGGCCGAGGATGACGGCGCCGGCCAGCTGCGGGTTGACCGGATAAACCTGGTAGCCGTGTTGCAGCAGATACTCCATCACCTGGTAGCTGGCCCGATCCGGGCGGTTGGAGGCGCCGACCAGGGCGATGCTGCGGGTGTTGGAAAGAATACGTTTCAAGCGATCTTGCTCAAGCGCGTCCATGGGGCATACCTAACGGAATAAAAACCTCTTTATACCAGTTTGCCCGCCCGGTAATCCATTATCGCCTGCTCAATTTCGGCAACGGAATTCATCACGAAGGGGCCATATTGCACCACGGGTTCATGCAGGGGGCGGCCCGCCAGCAGCAGCAGCCTGGCGCCGGCCTCGCCCGCCGCCAGTTCGAGCCGGTCGCCGGCGCCGAGCAGGGCGCAGTGCTCCCCGGACAGCACCTGACCGGCGATGCGGGCCTCGCCTTCGAAGCCGTACACCAGGGCGTTGAGTTCGGCCGCCAGCGGCAGGCTCAGGCCGCCGCCGGGCGCCAGCCGGATGTCGGCGATCAGCGGTCGGGTATGCTCGCTGTGGATGGGCCCTCGCAGCCGTTGCCCGGCCAGCTCCAGCTCGCCGGCCAGCAGGATAAGCTCACCGCCGCCGTCCAGCGGGGCCCGGGGCAGGCTGGCTCCGGGGATGTCCTGATAGCTGGCCGGCTGCATCTTGAGCGCGGCGGGCAGGTTGAGCCAGATCTGGAAGCCGCGCATCCGACCCGCTTCCTGCTGGGGCATTTCCGAGTGGATGACGCCGCGCCCGGCGGTCATCCACTGCAGGTCGCCGGCCTTGAGGTGGCCCTGGTTGCCCATGTGATCCTGGTGCAGCATGTGGCCGTCGAGCATGTAGGTGATGGTCTCGAAGCCCCGGTGCGGATGGTCGGGGAAGCCGGCGATATAGTCGGCGGCATCAATCGAGGAGAAATGATCCATCATCAGGTAGGGATCCATGCGCTGATCCTGGTGCTGGCCCAGGGCGCGCTGGAGGCGCACGCCGGCGCCGTCGCGGGTTTCCATGGCCGGATAAAGGGCGGTGATCTTACGGGATGGCATCGGTTGCTCCTCAGTTGAAACGGTTGGCCCTGTCGTGGGGCTGGCGCCAGTCCTGGACCGGTCCCACGGAGACGATGCCGTGGGGATTGATGGTCGGGTGGCTGCGAAAGTAATGATGGCGGATATGGGCCATATCCAGGGTATCGGCCACGCCAGGGAGTTGATACAGATCGCGCAGATAGCCGTACAGGTTGGGATATTCCGCTATTTTACGGCGATCACACTTGAAATGGGTGTGATAGACCGCATCGAAGCGCACCAGGGTGGTCCACAGCCGGATATCGGCCTCGGTCAGCCGGTCGCCGGCCAGATAGCGCCGGCCGGTCAGCCGCTGTTCCAGCCGGTCCAGCCCGTGGAACAGCGCCGACACGGCGGCGTCGTAGGCCTGCTGATCGGTGGCGAAGCCGGCCTGGTAGACGCCGTTGTTGACCTGGTCGTAGACCCGGGTGTTGATGTCGTCGATCTCCTCGCGCAGATCCGGCGGGTAGTAGTCGCCCGGGGTGGCGCCGAGGCCGTCGAAGGCGCCGTTCAGCATGCGGATGATGTCGGCGGACTCGTTGCTGACGATGGTCTGCCGCTGCCTGTCCCACAATACCGGCACCGTGACCCGGCCGGAATAGCGGGGATCCGCCTTGAGGTAGAGCTGGTACAGGTAGTCGAAGCCATGGAGGCCGTCGCCGGTGGCGCCCTCGAAGTCGGTAGCGAAGGTCCAGCCGTGCTCCAGCATCACCGGGTGCACCACGGACACGGAAATCATGTCCTCCAGCCCCTTGAGGCTGTGCATGATCAGGGTGCGGTGGGCCCAGGGACAGGCCAGGGACACATAGAGGTGATAACGGCCCGGCTCGGCCCCGAAGCCCCCTTGGCCACTGGGACCCGCCTCGCCGGTCGGCGTGATCCAGTGGCGAAACTGACTTTGGCTGCGCTCGAAACGGCCCTGGGTGGCTTTGGTGTCGTACCAGACGTCATGCCAGACGCCTTCTACCAGCTTGCCCATAATCTTGTCCCTCCGTTGTGGTGATAGGACTATTGTGGACGACCGGGCAGGGATAGCCAGCGGGGATATTAGAGTTAGTTATTCAATAAATTTGAAGTTACTGCTGGCCCTTCATCCGCGTTTCAAGGCGTGAAGATGAGCGATATGACGCCAAGGAAGGGAGGGGAGCACGCGGCCCATCGGTCGCGTGCTCGGGCAGGTTAACCGTTTCTACTCAATAAAACTGACTCAACCACTGGCGCAGCTGGCCGGCGGGCAGGGCGCCAGACTGGCGGGCCAGTTCCTTGCCGCCGGAGAAGACGAGCAGGGTGGGGATGGAACGGATGCCGAAGCGGGCGGCGGCGGCCTGGTGGGCCTCGGTATCCAGCTTGGCCAGGCGCAGCCGGCCGGCCAGCTCGCCGGCTGCGGTGGCGAACACCGGCGCCATCATCTTGCAGGGGCCGCACCAGGGCGCCCAGAAGTCGACCACCAACGGCAGGGTTTCGTGGGCGAGCAGGCGATCGAGCCGGGGGCCGTCGAGCTCCAGCGGCGCGCCGGGCAGCAGCGCCGCCCTGCACTTGCCGCACTGGGGGGCCTGTAGCAGCCGGGCCGCCGGCACCCGGTTCTTGGCCCCGCAGGCCGGGCAGATCAGGAAATGTTCGCTCATGATATCAGTCCGCCTCGGCCAGCCGGTAGCCCAGGGTGTAGTCGCTGCCGGTCAGGGTCAGCTGTTGGTCGTCGAGGCTGATGGCGGCGCCCTGGTTGAGGGTGGTCAGTACCGCAGTTTCGATCCGCTGGATCCGGCCGGACAGGCAGGCCATCTTGGTGCTGGCCAGGGGATCCGCCCTGAGCCGGCCCTGTTCGACCCTGGCGCTGCCGAAAAAGCGGTTGCAGCCGGCCAGGCCGCTGATGGCCATGTGCTCGCCGATGGCCAGCTCCGAGCCGATGTCGACGGCGACCGGCTCGCCATTGACGGTGGCCAGGGTCCAGCGCTGGTGTTGCAGGTCGGAGTGGGCGGTGTCGAGCCCACCGGCGCAGGCGGTCAGCAGCAGGGCGGTGGTGGCGGCAAAAGCGAGTTTCATGCTGTGCTCCTTAGTTGATCTTGTTATCACAGGGCTCCCCGCGGGAAAGCCGTTGCAGGTTGTCGAGGGTGATGTCGGCGATGGCGGCCAGGGCCTCACGGGTGAGGAAGGCCTGGTGCCCGGTCATGATCACATTGGGGTAGGCTGACAGCAGGTGGAAGGTGTCGTCGTGGATGATCTCGCTGGACTTGTCGACGAAGAACAGGTTCTCCTCTTCTTCGTACACGTCCAGCCCCAGGGCGCCGATCTTACCGCCGTTGATGGCCTCGATGGCGTGTTCGGCATTGAGCAGGCCGCCCCGGCTGGTGTTGATGATCATCACCCCGTCCTTCATCTGCGCGAAGCTGTCCCGGTTGAGCAGGTGGTAGTTTTCCTTGAACAGCGGGCAGTGCAGGCTGATGACGTCGGCCTCGGCGAACAGCTCCGCCAGCGGCACATAACGCGCGCCCAGGGCCAGGGCCTCGGGGTTTTGGTAGGGGTCGTGCACCAGCAGTGTCATGCCCAGGCCCTTGAGGATGCGCAGGGTGGCGACGCCTATCTTGCCGGTGCCCACTACGCCGGCGGTCTTGCCGTGCATGTTGAAGCCGACCAGGCCGTTGAGGGAAAAATTGGCGTCCCGGGTGCGCTGGTAGGCCTTGTGGATATGACGGTTGAGGGTGAGCATCAGCCCGACGGTATGCTCGGCCACCGCCTCCGGCGAATAGGCCGGTACCCGGACTATGGTGATGCCCGCCGCCCGGGCCGCGTCCAGATCCACGTTGTTGTAACCGGCACAGCGCAGGGCGATGACCTTGACGCCTCCGGTGGCCAGCACCGTGATCACTTCGGCGTCGACCTTGTCGTTGACGAACACGCAGACGGCGTCGAAGCCCCTGCAAAGCGGGGCGGTATGGGCTTCCAGCCGCACCTCGAACCAGGTGATGTCGAAACCGTATCGGGCATTCTGCTCGGCGAAGGGCTGCTGCATATAGGGCTGGCAGCTGAAAAAGGCGATGTTCACCTGGTGGTTGCTCCCAAAGATGGCCGTTGTTCCAAGATAGTGTGCGGTAATCCCCGCTTTTTCAAGGCTGGGCGCCGGGGTGCCAGTAGCGGGCCGGCAACGCGCGGGTGGCCGGGGTTAGATCCGGGTTGGCGATGTCCAGGCGCAGGCGACGTTCGAGCCGCAGCTCGAGCAGGCTGTCCCGGACCAGCGGATGCCGCTCGAACAGAGCCATGAAGCTGCCGTCCGTATAGGCCCGTTCCAGTCCCCGGGCCAGGGCCTCGGCCAGTTCGGGCTCTTGCGGGCTGACGAAGAAATAAACGGCGAAGGGGTAATGCAGCAGCAGCCTGGGCTCGACGGTCAGCAGCGGATACTGCTCGGCGTTGGCCCGCAGCTCGCCATGCGCTTCGATGGGGCTGCGCGGGTAGTAGTCGACGTGCTGGTTGCGGTTGAGCATGTCCAGGATGCCGGCGCGGCGGGCGGCGCTGATCTTGAGCCCGGCGCCCTTGAGCACCTCGATATCGCTCCAGCCGATGCCCTGCACCCCGGTAAAGGCCGCCAGCTCGTCGAGGCTCTGCACCTGGCTGAAATCCGGCTGGCGCGACCGGTTGATGATCAGGACCCGGAAACCGGACAGCCCGCGCAGCAGCGGTACCGGTACCGGCAACAGTTTCTGCTCGTATTCGGCGGAGGTGCCCAGCCAGGCGAGGTTGACCGGCTGTCCCCGGTACAGCATCTGGGCGATGCGGAACTGGGAGTCGTTCAGCGGCACCGGGTTGACCACGAAGGGCTCACCGCTCTTTTCCAGGGCCAGGTTGAGTACCTGCCGGTAGTAATCATGGTGGGGAGGTACGCTGGCGGGTTGCGGTATGTTCACCACCAGTTTAGCCTGAGCAGACAGGCTGCACAGCGCCAGCAGCAACAGCAATTTGTACATAACGCCCGGTTCCTTGATAAGCATGACGGCCGGTCAGGGCCGATACCTTGTTATAGACTCAATCTACCCTGAGTGGCAGGGCTTTGTCTTATCATACTCGTGTTTTTATGGCTGACAGGGAGGCTGTAATGCAAGTGAATATTCTGACGGGCAAGGCGCAGATGCTGGATCCGCGCATCGAAAGTGCCATCGACAAGCGGCCCGTGACCCGTGCCCAGTTTTGCAGCTTTACCGGTCTGACGGACGACACCCAGGTGTCCACCCGCTTTCACGGCGGACCGGAGCGGGCGCTGCACTACTACCCGCGTGAGCATTACGGCTTCTGGCAACACTGGTTCCGGGGCATGGGTCTGTCCGATGCCGCGGCGTTGCTGGCGCCGGGTGCCTTCGGCGAAAACCTCTCCGGCACCGGCCTGCTGGAGCAGCAGGCCTGCATCGGCGATATCTACCGGCTGGACGGCGCCCTGGTGCAGATAAGCCAGCCCCGCTCCCCCTGCTACAAGCTCAACGCCCGTTTCGGATACGATTTTTTCTCGGTGCTGGTTCAGGCCAACGGCCGGGCCGGCTGGCTGCTGCGGGTGCTGGAAGAGGGCATGGTGGCCCCCGAGGCGCACATGGCTTTGGTGGAACGGCCCTGCCCGCAGATGCCGGTGAAACGGGCCGGCGATATTGTGTTCAACCAGGCCTTCGATCCGGCCGGGCTGCAGGAGCTGGCCGAATTGGATTGTTTATCAACCAGTTGGCGTGGAAAAGCAGCAGATTACCTGGCCGCGGGACAGGTGGACGACTGGAGCCGGCGGTTGATGGGGCCTAATTGAGGGGTTTATTGAAAAAGAGCTTGCAAGGCCCGCGCCGTTTATGTAAATTCTCGCCCCGTTGACGGCATGTAGCGCAGCTTGGTAGCGCACTTCGTTCGGGACGAAGGGGTCGGAGGTTCGAATCCTCTCATGCCGACCAGATTCAACAAAAAGCCCTGCATCGCTGCAGGGCTTTTTGTTTTTATTCCGTGACCACCTCCTGGCCGGCGAAGCTGACAGCCTGGCCGGCCGTTATCTTGCAGCGCTTGCGCACTTCCACCTCGCCATTCACCCGTACCTGGCCGTCGTCGATCACCGCCTTGGCCACGGCGCCGGAGTCGCACCAGCCGATCACTTTCAGCAGGTTATGCAGGGGAATAAAGGGATGGCCTTCGAGGCTGAACTGTTCACTCATTGTGTATCGTCGTCCTGGTTGAAAATAGTGTGCCCATGGTAACACCGGCGGGGGCCATGCTGGCAGGGGGGACGGCGACGGATTTTTGTGTACCGGGTCTTTGTTATTTGTGAACAGATTGGGCAGTATTGAATTCCGACGCTTACACGAGAGGTGCCTATGTCCGGATTACTGTCCCATGTCGACCCCGATGGCCTGCTGGAATATTCGGTGGTGTATACCGACCGCTCCCTTAACCACATGTCGCAACGCTTTCAGCAGGTGATGCGGGATATCTCCGCCAGCCTCAAGGCGCTCTACCATGCCCACTCGGTGGTGGTGGTGCCGGGCAGCGGCACCTTCGGCATGGAGGCGGTCGCGCGCCAGTTCGCCACCGATCGCGACTGCCTGGTGATCCGCAACGGCTGGTTCAGCTATCGCTGGAGCCAGATCTTCGAGGCGGGGCGGATCCCGGCGCGGGAAACCGTGCTCAAGGCGCGGCCGGTGGAGGAGGGGGCCCAGGCGGCCTTTGCCCCGGCGCCCATCGAGGAGGTGGTGGCCGCCATCCGCGCGCAGCGGCCCGCGCTGGTGTTTGCCGCCCATGTGGAAACCGCCGCCGGCATGATCTTGCCCGACGACTACATCAGGGCCGTGGCCGAGGCGGTGCATGAAGTGGGCGGCCTGCTGGTGCTCGATTGTATCGCCTCCGGCACCATCTGGGTCGATATGAAGGCCTGCGGGGTGGATGTGCTGCTGAGCGCGCCGCAGAAGGGCTGGAGCAGCTCGCCCTGCTGCGGCCTGGTGATGCTGAGCCAGCTTGCCCGGGAACGCATCGAGGACACCCGGAGCAGCAGTTTCGCCTGTGACCTGAAGCAGTGGCTGCAGATCATGGAAGCCTACGAACGGGGTGGCCATGCCTACCATGCCACCATGCCCACCGACGCCCTGACCCGCTTCCGCGATACCATCCGGGAAACCGAAAGCCTGGGCTTTGGCCTGCTCAAGCAGCGGCAACAGCAACTGGGCGGGCGGGTACGGGCGCTGCTGGCGGCGCGGGGCATCAAGAGCCTGGCCGCCGACGGCTTCGCCGCGCCGGGGGTGGTGGTGTGCTATACCACGGACGCGGCCATCAAGAACGGCAGCAGGTTTGCTGCCGAAGGGCTGCAGATTGCCGCCGGGGTGCCGCTGCAGTGCGACGAACCGGCGGATTTCCAGACCTTCCGCATCGGCCTGTTCGGGCTCGACAAGCTGCAGGATGTGGAGCGGACCGTGGCGACCTTCGAGCGGGCCCTGGACAAGGTGCTGCAGGGGTAGGATGCATCTTCCCGCAGGGCGGTATTTGTCGCCGTGATCTCAAATCCTGGGTCCGGGGTATGGTGCGGCCCTCTGGCCTTGGCTAAGATGCGGCGTCTGATTTTCTGGAGAGTACCCATGCCAAGGGCAAATGAAGTCAAGAAGGGAATGGTGGTCGAGCTGGACGGCAAGCTGCTGATGGTGCGCGATATCGAGGTGCAGAGCCCGAGCGCGCGCGGCGCCACCACCCTGTACAAGATGCGATTTACCGATCTCAAGAGCGGGCTCAAGGCGGAAGAGCGGTTCAAGGGTGACGATCTGCTCACCACCATCGAGCTGCAGCGGCGCACCGTGGTGCTGTCCTATGTGGATGGCGACGACCATATTTTCATGGATACCGACGACTACAGCCAGTATCCCATCCGCAGCAGCGACATCGCCGAGGAACTGCAGTTCCTGGATGAAAGCACCCAGGGCATCCAGGTGATGCTGGTGGACGGCCAGGTGATCGGCCTGGAGCCGCCGCAAACGGTGGAGATGGTGATCGTGGATACCACTCCGGAGATGAAGGGGGCTTCCGCCTCGGCGCGTACCAAACCGGCCACCTTCGCCACCGGCCTGACCATTCAGGTGCCGGAATACCTGAAGGTCGGCGACAAGGTACGTATCCACACCACGGAGCGGCGTTACATGGGCCGCGCCGACTGAGCACGGGAGCCTGCCCATGGCGAAGATACTGCTGCTGGCCAACCTGAACTGCGACCATGTGCTGCTGTTGGATGAGCCGCTGCGCGCCGGTGGCCGGCTGCGGTACCGGGACCAGGGCCGCCGGCTCGGTGGCGGCGCCGCCAACACCGGGGTGGGGCTGTTGTGGGCCGGCCACGAGGTGGCTATCGCCTCCCGGGTCGGGCGGGACGACACCGGGGACTGGCTCTGCCAGCAAGCCCGGGAGCTGGGACTCGATATCGAGCACGTGGAGCAATTCGACGGCGAAACCGGCGAACTGCTGGTGCTGGTGGACAGCCAGGGCGAGCGCACCATACTGCGTCAGGCCCGCCGTCCGGCCCTGCCCGGGCGGCTGCCCGAGGGGCCGGTGGATTGCCTCTACGCCAACCTGGATGGGGCCGAGGCGGCATCCTACATGGCGGCCATGGCCGAGCACAGCCTGGTGGTCGGCCAGTATCCCAAGGGCGGGCGCTGGCCCCGGCCCTGCCAGGTACTGATCGCCTCGGCCACCGATCTGGCCCGGCAGCAGGATCTGTGGTGCCATGCCCGGGAGCTGGCCGGGGAGCGGCTGCAGTGGCTGGTGGTAACCCACGGGGAGCAGGGCGCCGAGGCATTCTCGGCCGGCCGGCATATCCGGGTGCCGGCCCGGCCGGTATCGGTGGTGGATGCCACCGGGGCCGGCGACGCCTTCGCCGGTGGTCTCATCCATGCCTTGGTATCGGGCCAGGACATGCGGTTGGCGCTGGCGCAGGCCGGCCAGTGGGCGGCCTGCACCCTGTCGTCCACCACCTCCATTCCGTCCGAGCAGTTGAAGATCTATCTGCGTTGTGCGGGCTGAATTCGGGCCCGCGCACTGGTAAGCTGCAGGCTGATTCTCGGCGTGTGGGACCAAGTCATTGGATAACGGCCTTTTTATCTCTTTTCTCACCCAGTGCTGGCGCTGGTCGGTATTCCTGATGTTTCCGCTGCTGGTGGCGCTGTACAGCCAGTTGCTGGGCCTGCCCCTGGCCGACTTCGACAACGGCGTCAATCAGCACAAGTGGCTGATCACCCTGCTCTATCTGTTGTACGTCCTGCTCTGGCTGCGGTTCAACCGGCGGGTGACGGCGCTGCTGGAGCAGCGGAGGAAATGATGCCGGACCTGTGGCTCGGTTACTGGCCTTACGGGCTGGCGGCGGCGGCCCTGGCCGGTTGGGGGCTGACCCGGCTCGCCCTGGGCACCCGGCTGCAACTGCTGGCCCAGCGTGCCGAACAACTGCAAGCCCGGCTGGACGAGCGTGGCCGTGAGCTGCAGGACAGCCGCCAGCGGCTGGAGCAGCAGCAGCAGCTGGTGCTGAAGATGAACGGCCGGCTCAAGGAGTACGAGACCCTGCTGCGCCAGGAGCGGCAGTGGGCGGCGGAGAAGCAGGCCCAGTTCGAAGCCAGCGAGCAGCGCCTGGCCCAGCAGTTCGAAAACCTGGCCCAGCGCATCTTCGAGCAGAAGACCCACAACTTCCGAGAGCTGAACCAGCACAGCCTGGACGGTCTGCTCGGCCCCCTGCGCGAGCAGTTGGAGGGCTTTCGCCGCAGCATGCAGGAAACCTATGCGGACGAGAGCCGCCAACGGCACAGCCTGAAGTTCGAAATCGAGCGCCTGGCCGAGCTCAACCGGCAGATGAGCGCCGACACCGCCGCCCTGACCCGGGCCCTGAAGGGAGACAGCAAGCAGCAGGGCAACTGGGGCGAGGTGGTGCTGGCCCGGGTGCTGTCCGAGTCGGGGTTGCGCGAGGGGCACGAATACAGCACCCAGCAGAGCCTCACCAACGCCGACGGCAAGCGCTACCAGCCGGATGTGGTGGTGCACCTGCCCCAGGACAAGGACATCATCATCGACGCCAAGGTGTCGCTCACCGCCTATGAGCGCTACTTCAACGGCGAGGACGAGATCGAGCGGGAGCAGGCGCTGCGCGAGCATGTGGCCTCGGTGCGCGGCCATATCCGCGAGCTGGGGCGCAAGGACTACCAGCAGCTGCAGGGGGTGCGCACCCTCGACTATGTGCTGATGTTCGTGGCGGTGGAGCCGGCCTTCCTGGTGGCGGTGGAAGCGGAGCCCGGGCTGGTGAAGTACGCCCTGGACCACAACATCCTGCTGGTCAGTCCCACCAACCTGCTGGTGGCCCTGCGCACCATAGAGAACCTGTGGCGGGTGGAACGGCAGAACCAGAACGCGCGCAAGATCGCCGAATCGGCGGCCAAGATCTACGAAAAGCTGCGCCTGTTCACGGAAGACATGGAGGCGGTGGGCCAGTCGCTGCAGCGCGCCGACGACAGCTACCAGAAGGCGATGAAGAAGCTGACCACCGGCCGGGGCAACCTGATCCGCCAGGCCGAGGCGTTCCGCGAACTCGGGGTGGAAGTGGCCAAGCCCCTGCCCGAGCACCTACGGGAGAGGGCGGCGGGTGAAGAGCCCCTGCACTCGCTGCCGGGCGGGCGCCTGGCGGATTAAAGAAAGAAGGGGCTGGGTTGGAACAGCCGCTCCACTTCCGGGATGAATTTCTTGTCCACCAGGAACAGCACCACGTGGTCGTTCTGCTCGATCACCGTCTTGTCGTGGGCGATCAATACCTCATCGCCGCGCACGATGGCGCCGATGGTGGTGCCCGGTGGCAGCTTGAGCTCGCCCACCTGGCGGCCGACCACCTTGGACGTTGAGCTGTCGCCATGGGCGATGGCCTCGATGGACTCGGCCGCGCCCCGGCGCAGGGAGTAGACGTTGACGATATCCGCTCGGCGCACATGGGTGAGCAGGGCGGATATGGTGGCCTGCTGGGGCGAGATGGCCACGTCTATGGTGCCGCCCTGCACCAGATCCACGTAGGCGCCGCGCTGGATCAGCACCATCACCTTCTTGGCGCCCATCTTCTTGGCGAGCATGGCCGACATGATGTTGGCCTCGTCCTGGTTGGTGACGGCGATGAACACGTCCACCTGATCGATGTGCTCTTCCGCCAGCAACTCCTGGTCGGCGGCGTCGCCGCAGAAGACGATGGTGTGCTCGAGCAGCTCCGACAGCTGCTCCGCTCGCCTGGGGTTGTGCTCGATAAGCTTCACCGAGTAGCGCTTTTCCAGCCGCCGGGCCAGGCCGGCGCCGATGTTGCCACCGCCGACGATCATGATGCGCTTGTAGTCGCTCTCCAGCCGCTGCAACTCGGACATTACCGCCCGGATATGGCCGCTGGCGGCGACGAAGAACACCTCGTCGTCGGCCTCGATGATGGTGGTGCCCTGGGGCCGGATCGGCCTGTTCTGGCGGAAAATAGCCGCCACCCGGGTGTCGATGTTGGGCATGTGGTCGCGCAGGGTGGACAGGGCGTTGCCCACCAGGGGACCGCCGTAGTAGGCCTTGATCGCTACCAGTCCCACCTTGCCCTCGGCGAAGTCCACCACCTGCAGCGCGCCGGGATACTGGATCAGCCGGTAGATGTATTCGGTCACCAGTTGCTCCGGGGCGATCAGGTTGTCCACCGGTACCGCTTCGTTGAGGAACAGCCGGTCCCGCTCCGCCAGGAACTCAGGGGAGCGGATGCGCGCCACCTTGTTGGGGGTATTGAACAGGGAATAGGCCACCTGGCAGGCGATCATGTTGGTTTCGTCACTGTTGGTCACCGCCACCAGCATGTCCGCATCCTGGGCGCCGGCTTCTCGCAACACCCGGGGGTGGGCACCGTGGCCGTTGACCACCCGCAGATCGTACTTGTCCTGCAGCTCGCGCAGCCGCTCGCTGTCGGTGTCCACTATGGTGATGTCGTTGTTCTCGCCCACCAGGTTTTCCGCCAGGGTACCGCCCACCTGCCCCGCGCCCAGGATGATGATCTTCATGCCAGCTTACCCAGTTTGGCGTAGTAGAAACCGTCCCGCTGCTCGGCGCCCGGCAATAGCTGCCAGCCCGGTTGTTCCGGGCTGTCGTGCTGGTGCAGGGGGAGATGCCGGGCATCCGGGGTGCGCTGCAGAAAGGCCAGGATCTGCTCGCGGTTCTCATCTGGCAGTATGGAGCAGGTGGCGTACAGCATCACGCCGCCCGGCTTGAGCTGCTGCCAGAGGGCATCGAGGATCTGCGCCTGCAGCAGGGCCAACTGGGCGATGTCTTCCGGGCGACGCAGCCACTTGATGTCCGGGTGGCGGCGGATCACGCCGGTGGCGGAGCAGGGTGCGTCCAGCAGGATTCGGTCGAATCTCGGCCCTTGCCACCAGTCTTCCGGCCGGGCGGCGTCGCCCTGCAGCACGGTGGCGTCCAGGCCGATGCGTGCCAGGTTCTGCCGGACCCGCTGCAGGCGCTCGGCATCCAGATCCAGCGCCACCAACCGGCCGAGGTCGGGCTGGCGCTCCAGGATATGGGCGGTCTTGCCACCCGGCGCGGCACAGGCATCGAGCACCAGCTCGCCGGGCGCCGCTTCGAGCAGCTGGGCCGCCAGCTGGGCCGCGGCATCCTGCACCGAGCAGTGGCCCAGCTCGAAGCCGGGCAGGGCATTCACATCCACCGCCCTGTGCAGGCGCAGGGCGCTGTCGGCCAGCCCATCGGCGTCGGCGACGATGTCGGCCTGCTGCAACTGGGTCAGGTAGCGTTCCCGGTCATGATGGCGGGCGTTGACCCGGATCCACATGGGCGGATGCTGATTGTTGGCCTCGAGGAGGCTGTCCCACCGCTCCGGGTAGGCTTGCTGCAGCCGCTTCACCAGCCAGTTGGGGTGGGCCAGGCGCAACTGGGGCAGGGCATCGACCTTGGCAGTCAGCTCGTCCTGCCGGCGCTGCACGTTACGCAGCACGCCGTTGACCATACCCCTGAAGGGCTCGGCCTTGAGCCGTTTGCAGGCACTGACGGTCTCGGCCAGGGCGGCATGAGGCGGGATCCGGGTGTAGAGCAGCTGGTAGATGCCCACCAGCAACAGGGCGTGTACCGGCTGGTACTTGCCCTTGAGCGGCTTTTCCAGCAACTGCTTGGCGATGGCGTCGAGCCGGCTGTACCAGCGCAGGCTGCCGAAGCACAGCTCCTGCAGCAGCGCCCTGTCCTTGGCGGCGATCTCCTGCTGATAACGGGGCAGCAGGGTCGAGAGCGACTGGCCCTGATTGATCACCTGATGCAGGATGTTGGCCGCGGCGGCACGGGTTTTCATATGATGTCCACTGAGTTGAGAGTGTTCAAACCAGGCGAGTGCCGGGCTCGAACCAGTCCTTGCGGGCGTTGAGCAGATCCTGGCAGCTCATGGCCTTCTTACCCGGCGGTTGCAGGCTGAGCAGGCGCAACACGCCGTCGCCGGTGGCCACGTCGATGCCGGCCTTGCCGGCCCTGAGCAGGGTGCCGGGCGGTTGTCCGGTGTCTTCAACCAGCACCTCGGCCTGCCAGACCTTGATATTGTGCTCGGCCACCATGAAATAGCTGACCGGCCAGGGGTTGAAGGCGCGCACGCAGCGCGCTATATGGGCGGCGGGCTGGCGCCAGTCGATCCGCGCCTCCTCCTTGCTGAGCTTGTCCGCGTAGCTGGCCTGGCTGTCGTCCTGGGGCTCGGCCTCCGCCGTGCCTGCGGCCAGTTGCGCCAGGGTATGCAGCAGGGCCTCGGGGCCTATCGCCGCCAGCTTCTCGTAGAGGCTGGCGGAGCTGTCGTGCGGGGTGATCGGCTGGCTGGCCTTGTGCAGCATGGCGCCGGTGTCCAGCCCCTTGTCCATCTGCATGATAGTGACGCCGGTCTCGCTGTCGCCGGCCCAGATGGCACGCTGGATGGGCGCCGCGCCGCGCCAGCGCGGCAGCAGGGAGCCGTGCACGTTGATGCAGCCCAGCCGCGGGGTGTCGAGCACCGCCTGGGGCAGGATCAGCCCGTAGGCCACCACCACTATGATGTCGGCACCCAGGGCGGCCAGCTGTTGCCGGGCTGCTTCGTGACGCAGGCTCTGGGGCTGATACACCGGCACGCCGGCCTGCTCGGCGAGTACCTTGACCGGGCTGGGCGTCAGCTTCTTGCCCCGGCCGGCGGGCCGGTCCGGCTGGGTGTAGGCGGCGACGATGTTGTGCTCCGAGTCGAGCAGGGCCTGCAGGTGGCGGGCGGCGAAGTCCGGGGTCCCGGCAAAAATGATATTGAGCTTGCTCAATGGGTATCCTTTATCAGGCCTGACGTTGATCTTGCTTGGCGAGTTTTTCCAGCTTCTGGCGGATGCGCTGGCGCTTGAGCGGCGACAGGTAGTCGACGAACAGCTTGCCCTTGAGGTGATCCATTTCGTGCTGAATGCAGATGGCCAGCAGATCGTCGGCTTCCAGGGTGAACTCCTGGCCGTGCCGGTCCTGTGCCTTTACCTTTACCCGCTCGGCGCGGGGCACCAGGGCGCGGGCGCCGGGCACCGACAGGCAGCCTTCCTCGATGCCGGTGTTGCCGGACTGCTCGAGGATTTCGGGATTGATCAGCACCAGCGGCTGTTCCCGGTTTTCGGACACGTCGATCACGATCAGCCGCTGGTGGATATCGACCTGGGTCGCCGCCAGGCCGATGCCTTCCTCGGCATACATGGTTTCAAACATATCATCTACAATTTGCTGTAACGCCGGCGTGATCTCGGTGACGGGGCTGGCCACGGTGCGCAGCCGCTCGTCGGGATAACGTAATACTTCCAATACTTTTGCCATGGTTTGCATGCTTACCCGAATATCGATACTGGCAGTATTTTAGACATTTAAGACAATAAAAAACAGCAAGAGTTGGCTGAGGACAAGGATGTGATAAAACAGCAACGTACGCTTCTTTTGGGTTTGCTCGCCGGCTGTTGTTTTGGCCTGCAGGCACAAAGCCTTCAACTCAGGGACGATCACCCCGAGACCTATACGGTACGCAAGGGTGACACCCTGTGGGATATTTCCGGGCATTTTTTGCGTTCTCCCTGGCTCTGGCCCCGGTTGTGGCAGGCAAACCCGCAGGTGGCCAACCCGCACCTCATCTACCCCGGGGATGTGCTGACGCTGATTTGGGTGGATGGTCAGCCCAGGCTGGTACGCGAGGGCAGGGCGCAATCCGGGGTGGTCCGGCTTTCCCCCAGGGTGAGGGCGGAAGCGGCGGTCGCCACCATTCCCCTGGCCTCCATCGCCAGTTTTACCGACGGCTATCGTATCCTGGAGCCTTCCCTGCTCCGCAGCGCGCCCTACATTCTGGGCGACCAGCAGGGGCGGGTAGTGATGGTGCAGGGCGACCGCATTTATGTGCGTGGCCAGCTCGAGCCCGGCCGTCTTTACGGGGTATACCGGCCGATGGAGTCGCTGACCGACAAGTTCAGCTATGCCGAACTCGGCCAGAAAGCGGCCTTGGTCGGCAGCGTGACGGCGCTGCAGCGGGAAGGCGGTGACGTGACCCGGGTCCAGGTCAGCAGCCTGAAGCAGGAGATGCGCCAGGGCGACAAGGTGCTGCCCCTGGCCAGTGGGGACGCCATCGCGGCCTTTTACTATCCCAGGCCGGGGCCGACGCTCGATAACGCCTACATCATCGCCATGGGGCGGGAAGGCAGCACCGCCGGTCGCCACGGGGTGGTGTTCATCAACAAGGGGGCGGCACAGGGGGTCAGCGCCGGCGACTTGTATCCGGTGCTCAAACCCGGGCCCGGCATCTACGACTATGACGACAGCGCGCTCAATCAGCTGACGTATTACGAGTCGGCCAGCCGGTATCTGCGCAATACCGGTCCCGCCGAGCGCCTGCCTGCCGCCGAGGTCGCCCGTCTGATGGTATTCCGGGTATACGATGAGGTCAGTGCGGCGCTGGTGCTGGATGGCCAGGATCTGGTCAGAACCCATTACCCCCTGGGCACCTTGCATGACGCCGGGCTCAGGCCTTGAGCAGCATCCGCTGCTGCCCTGGCTGGCCCTGCAGCACACCAGGGGGATAGGGCCGGTCAGGGCGGCCAAGCTGCTGGAGCAACTGGGGCCGAGGTGGTTTCTGTCCCCGCGGCTGCCCGATTGCGGCCTGAGCGAGGCGCAACTGGTGCAACTGCTGACACCTTCCTGGTCGGTGCTGGAGCCCCTGCTCGAGTGGCAGCGCCAAGGCCCCGCCCGCCACATCCTGTCGTGGGATCACCCGGCCTATCCCGAATTGCTGAAGACCTTGTCGGGCGCGCCCTTGCTGCTGTTTGTCGAAGGGGATCCTGATGCGCTGTCGTTACCGCAACTGGCGGTGGTGGGCACCCGGCATCCGTCCTATGTTGGCAAGGAAAACACCCGAAATCTGGTGACGCAGCTGGTGGATGTGGGGGCGGCCATTACCTCGGGGCTGGCGATCGGCGTGGATGGACTCGGCCACCAGGCCGCACTGGAGCGGGGCGGGGTGACCCTGGCGGTGCTGGGATCGGGGCTTGAGCAATGTTATCCCAAGCGGCACCGACGGTTGGCCGGGGACATTGTCGACGGAGGTGGCGCGCTGATCTCCGAGTGCTATCCCTGGGAGGCGCCCCAGGCCCACCATTTTCCCCGGCGCAATCGCATCATCAGCGGGCTGAGCCTGGGCGTGCTGGTGGTGGAGGCGGCGGAGCGCAGCGGTTCGCTGATCACCGCCCGTTTTGCCCTGGAGCAGGGACGGGAGGTGTTCGCCATTCCCGGCGCCTGGCAAAACCCCCAGGCCGGCGGATGCAACCGCTTGATCCAGCAAGGGGCCAAGCTGGTGTGCGAGGTGAATGATATCCTCGAGGAACTGGTGGCCTTTTCCACGGCGGCGCTAAAAATTCATCCGCCTGCAACAGAGGAATTATTGCCTTATCCGGACTTGTTGGATAACGTAGGTTTAGAGACAACGGCAGTGGACTTGATCGCGTCCCGTTGTCAACAGCCGGTGCAGGAGGTGGTTACCCGGTTGGTCGAGCTGGAATTGGCTGGCTGGGTGGAATCCGTACCCGGGGGTTATGTCAGAGCGAGGAGGAGCTGATCATGTTCGATGTACTGATGTACTTGTTCGAAACCTACATCCATGCGGATGTAGACACCATGGTGGATCAGGAAGAACTCGCCGATGAATTGACTCAGGCGGGCTTCCACAAAGAAGAGATCCTCAAGGCCCTGGCCTGGCTGGAACGTCTGGCCGAACTGCAGGAGGCGGAAGAGCCCCCTACCTGGGCGCGCTCCGCTCCCGATTCATTTCGTATCTATACCCCGGAAGAACTCTACAAGATCGACGCCGAAGGTCGTGGTTTCCTGCTGTTTCTCGAACAGGTCAAGGTGCTGAATGCCGACACCCGTGAAATCGTCATCGATCGGGTGATGGAGCTTGATTCGCCGGTGATCGAGCTCGACGATCTCAAATGGGTGGTGCTGATGGTGCTGTTCAATGTCCCCGGCAGCGAATCCGCCTACCACCAGCTGGAGGAACTGATTTTCGAACAACCGGAAGGGGCGGTTCACTGAGGCCGGCCGCGCTGGTAGAATTCAACCACTGAATTCGGAGGCGCGGCATGTCGAAAATCGATCACAGTCTGTTCAATGCCCATGAGCAGGGCCCGAATCGGGAAGAACAAGCCTGTCCCCAGTGCGGCGGCAAGCTGCGGCTGCGCCATGGCAAACATGGCGCCTTTCTCGGTTGTTCATCCTATCCTGTCTGTGATTATCTGCGCCCGCTCAGGGTGATCGAGCACGACGAAGACGTGGAGAAAGTGCTCGAAGGCAGCCAGTGCCCGCTGTGCGGCCATCTGCTGGCCATTAAAAAGGGCCGTTACGGCCTCTTTATCGGTTGCTCCCACTATCCCGACTGCCATCACATCGCCGATGTCAATGACCAGGACGACACGGATCCGCTTTGTCCCTCCTGCGGCAAGGGGCACCTGGTGCCCCGAACGTCCCGCTACGGCAAGCGGTTTTATGCTTGCGATGCCTACCCCGGCTGTCGCTACGTGATCAATGACAGGCCCCGGGCCGAGACCTGTCCCGCCTGCGGCTTCGGTATCCTGGCCGAGCGCAAGGGGCAGTTGTACTGCCCCGGCAAAGGCTGCCATTACCAGCGCTGATCTCTGATGTGGAAGGAACAAGAATCGAAATGAACCTGCAAGCTCTCAATACCGCCACCGAGCACCTCGGTCGTGGCGGCGTCATCGGCTATGCCACCGAAGCGGTGTTTGGCCTGGGTTGCGATCCGGACAATGGCGATGCGGTGCGGCGCCTGCTCGAGATAAAGCAAAGGCCCATCGAGAAGGGCCTGGTCTTGATTGCCGCCGACTTCAGTCAGCTGTTGCCCTACCTGGATCTGGAGGCGTTGCCGGCGGGACGGCTCGATGTCATCCTGGCCAGTTGGCCGGGCCCCTATACCTGGATCATCCCGGCCCGGGCGGATGTACCGGTGTGGCTCCGGGGCCGGTTCAATTCCCTGGCGGTGCGGGTGACGTCGCATCGTCAGGCACACGATCTGTGCCTGGCCTTCGGCAAGCCGCTGGTGTCGACCAGCGCCAACAAAACCGGTGAGGAGCCGGCGCGCTCGGCGCAGGAGCTGGTCGCGCGGCTGGACGGACAGCTGGACTATATTCTGCCCGGCAGCACCGACGGGCTGCTCAACCCTTCGCTGATCCGCGACGGCATCACCGGTGCCACGGTGCGGCCGGCCTGAACATCAAACCCATGTAAGGAGCAGTAATGCACGGTAAACCGGATACCATGGCCGTTAAACAGTTTCTGCTGCAGCTGCAGGACAGAATTTGTGCCGCGCTGGAGCAGGCCGACGGCTCGGGCCGCTTCGAGGAAGACAGCTGGACCCGGGAGGAAGGCGGTGGCGGCCGCAGCCGGGTGCTGCGCAACGGCGCGATGATCGAGCAGGGTGGGGTGAATTTTTCCCATGTACACGGCGAGGCGATGCCGGCTTCCGCCACCGCCCACCGGCCCGAACTGGCCGGCCGCTCCTTCGAGGCCATGGGGGTGTCCCTGGTGATCCATCCCCATAATCCCCATTTGCCTACCAGTCATGCCAATGTGCGCTTCTTCATCGCGGAAAAGGAAGGGGCCGAGCCGGTGTGGTGGTTTGGCGGTGGTTTCGATCTCACGCCCTTTTATCCGGTGGAGGACGATTGCCGGCACTGGCACCGGGTGGCCCGGGAGCTCTGTGCACCGTTCGGGGAGCAGGTGTATCCGGAATACAAGGCCTGGTGCGATCGCTATTTTTACCTCAAGCACCGGGATGAAACCCGGGGCGTCGGCGGACTCTTTTTCGATGATCTCAACCATTGGCCCTTCGAGCAATGTTTTGCCTTCATGCAGGCGGTGGGGCAGGGCTACCTGGATGCTTATCTGCCGCTCATCGAGCGGCGCAAGGATACGCCCTATGGCGAGCAGGAGCGTCAGTTCCAGCTGTATCGGCGGGGGCGTTATGTGGAGTTCAACCTGGTATACGACAGAGGTACCCTGTTCGGCCTGCAGACCGGGGGACGCACTGAGTCCATCCTGATGTCGATGCCGCCGCTGGCGCGGTGGGAGTATAACTGGCAGCCCGAACCGGGCTCGGCGGAAGCCCGGTTGCACCAGTATCTGGTGCCGAGGGACTGGAGCTAGCTGATGGGGGCGGGCTGGGGGCCGAACAGTTCGATGACCTGATCGATCAGCCCCTGGCGCTCACCACCGGGCAGGTAGGCGGCATAGACTTCCCGGTTAATCGAGGGCGTGTCGGCCACGATGAACAGCTGTTCCTGCTCCTGGTAGCTGCGGATCATCGAACTGGGCAGGAAGGTACTGCCGCCATGATGCAGCAGGTATTCCAGGGCAATCCGCACCGAGCCGGTATGCAGCAGCGGCGGAGTACCGGTATTGAACAACTTGGCATGCTGGGTATTGAAGGCGGTACCCCAGTCGATGCGGATATAATCCTGTGCCATCGCCTTGGCCGCATCCAGACCGGGGTAGGTCGACACCAGCTGCAGCTCCATGGTGTGCATGGCGATATGGCGTACGCCTTCGATACGGGCCGGATCGGTCAAAAATGCCAGATCCAGGGTGCGGCCCAACAGAGCTCGGGTCATCTGCTCCGGGGTGCGGATATCGGCACGCAGGGAGAGAGCCGGCAGCTCGCAATAAAGGCGGTGCAGGCCGTCCTGCAGGTAGGCATCCCACAGATTGGCGGTACCGGCCACCGCCAGTTGCTGGGTCTGGCGTTCGCTCAGGGCGACTTCATGCTGGGCCCGGGCCCAGGCCAGCAGCATGGACTCGGCGTGAGGGATCAGGGCTTCACCGGAAGACGTCAGCTGGATATTGTTGCGTAGCCGGGTAAAGAGGGTTACCCCCAGCTGGCTTTCGAGCTGGCGGATCCTGAAGCTGACCGCCGACGGTGTCAGGTAGAGGTGTTCCGCGGCCTTGCCGAAGTGGCGGGTGCGGGACACTTCCAGGAAGGTTTTTAAGAGTTCAGTATCCAAGATTAACCACAAATATTTTGTTCGTTAGCGCAAAATCTATTCGTTTTAGCGGCTAATGCAACAAAAATAAGCACCGAGGGTGGCAATATAGTGCCAGCGGCCTGTTTAATGGGCGTTACGTTCACCTTTATTCAGATGTGGCGTCATCCGCCAAAGCAAGAGAAATATTCATGGACAGATATGCAGTTATCGGCAACCCCATCAGCCACAGCCAGTCTCCTTTCATTCATAGCCAGTTCGCCGGGCAGAGCAGCCAGCCCATGAGCTATGAGCGAATCCTGGCGCCCATGGATGATTTCGCGGGTGTACTGAGGCGCTTTATGCAGGAAGGCGGGAAGGGGTGCAACATCACAGTGCCCTTCAAGACCGATGTGTTGGGGCTGGCAGAGGTGCTGACCGAACGGGCCGAGCTGGCCGGCGCCGTCAATACCCTCCATCTGCAGCCGGATGGCCGCTGGCTGGGCGATAATACCGACGGTGCCGGCCTGATCATGGATCTCAAGCGGCTGGGGATCCCCCTGGCTGGCCGGCGGCTGTTGCTGCTGGGGGCAGGCGGGGCGGCCCGCGGTGCCATGGCACCGCTGTTGGCGGAGTCGCCTGCGGAGCTGGTCGTGGCCAACCGGACGCAAAGCCGGGCCGATGAACTGGCGGCCCGCTTTGCCCGTTTTGGCAAGGTAGGCAGTTGTGCGCTGGACGAACTGGCGGGTGCATTTGATGTCATCATCAACAGCACTTCCGCCAGCCTGCAGGGGGATGCGCTGGCGCTGACAGAAAGTCTTTGCCATCCGCAGACCCGGGTCTACGATATGATGTATGGTCGGGACGAAACGGCATTCCTCCGCTGGGCGAGAGAGCTTGGGCTCGAACATCGCCATGATGGCCTCGGGATGCTGGTGAGCCAGGCGGCGGAGAGTTTTTATCTGTGGCGCGGAGTTCGGCCGGATGTGGTTCCGGTGCTGGCGGCGCTGAGAGCCAAGCTGGAGTTGTCATCATGAATCAGGACATTATCGTAGGCGACGACCTGTGCTGGCAGCCGACAGAACAAACGGTGGCGTTTAGTGCCCACTGGCAGGGAAGGCGGGTGCCCTGCTTCATCTCCCTGCACCGACTCGAGCACATGACGGGGCAACCATTGAGCGATGAGGCCAATATCCTGCTGGCGTTTGAGTCGGTGCGTTTCGACATTGAAGAGCTGGTGGCGGCGCATGTCGAGGAAGAAGAGTTTGCACCGGACGGGAGTGTTTACCTGTAAGTAACCGGGCCCTTGGCCCGGATTAGTTCAGGTCTGCTGCAGGTATTCGTTTTTCAGTCGTACATAATTGTCGGCCGACTCGGGCAGAAAGGCTTTTTCCGCTTCGGTCAGCGGCCTGGCCTGCTTGACCGGTGAACCCACATAAAGGTGGCCGGATTCCAACCGTTTTCCCGGAGGCACCAGGCTGCCGGCTCCGATGATGACATCATCACCCACCACGGCTCCATCGAGAATAATACAACCCATTCCCACCAGCACCCGGTTACCGACGGTACAGGCATGCAGCATGGCCTTGTGCCCGATGGTCACGTCATCGCCGATGATCAGCGGCAAGCCGTCCGGCCTGGCTTTACTCTTGCGGGTGACGTGTAATACGGTACCGTCCTGGATATTGCTGCGGGCGCCGATGCGAATGTAATTTACATCGCCCCGGGCGGCCACCAGCGGCCAGACACTGGCATCATCCCCCAGTTCGATATCCCCGTACAAAACGGCGGAGGGCTCGATAAATACACCTTTACCCAGTTTGGGCGTGATTCCGTTATAGCTGTTCAATGAAGTCATCCTGATTGTTCCCGGTTCGATAGGGATGGTAGGTCATTTTAAGGAATTTGCCGCTGAAAACGAGAGGGGTTGTGCGTAACCCTGTGCCTAAGCTGTGCTTTTGCTTGGGATATAAGCAAATGGGTCCGAAAGAGATGTTTTTCACCAAAAAGCCCTTGCGCAAAAAGCGCGGCTGCCTATAATGCGCATCCACTGACACGGCG
>NZ_PXYG01000011.1 GCF_003012775.1 Zobellella endophytica
CCATGCCGAACTCAGAAGTGAAACGCGACCGCGCCGATGATAGTGTGGCAGCTGCCATGTGAAAGTAGGTCACTGCCAGGCACCCAAATTCAAGAAGCCCTTCACCGATGTGAAGGGCTTTTTTCGTGCTTCTGAAATCGGGATTCAATCAGAGTCCCTGCCTTTCACTCCTTTCGAATGGTTCTCAATAAGGTCCCTGTCTGTTTTTTTGCTGTGAACGGGATCACATAAATTTCTGGTCTAGGGATCCTCTTTGTGATTTAGTGAGTTAACCCTCGTTCACCGACTTTATCTCACAGCAAGCAGTTGCAGTACCTGACAAAACGTCATAGCGTTAAATTGTAATAAAGCTGTCATTACACAGTGCTTTAACTGGGTGATGATCATCACAGGGGCCAAGCCCGGGGAGCATGCCTATGGACGGCAACGACCGTAAACGCTTTATTCTGGATACCAACGTACTCCTGCACGAACCTCTCTCCATCTATTCCTTCAAGGAACACAATGTCGTCATACCCATGACGGTGCTCGAAGAGCTGGACCGCATCAAGGACCGGCAAAAAGACGTCAGCCGTGATGCCCGGGTAGCGATACGTGCCCTCGAGGATATATTTCATGATGCCACGCCGGAACAGATCGTCGCCGGGGTTCCCTTGGGGCTGAAGGATGACGAGGCTTCAGGCACCATCGCCATCATTTCGGACCGGCACCTGCCGGAAGGGTATGCCATCTTCACCGACGATGAGGCCGACAACCGCATCATCAATACCGCGTTGTATCTGCAAAAGCACAATGCGGAAGGCATGGCGGTACTGGTGACCAAAGACATCAATATGCGGCTCAAGGCCAAGGGGGCCGGCCTGCAGAACGTGGAGGATTACCGCTCCGACCAGCTGGTGGACGACATTCGCCTGCTGTCGAAGGGCTTTAATCATATAGAAGACAGCTTCTGGGATAGGGTCGGCGAATGCGACAGCGAAACTCACGGCCGGGAGGTGATCCACACCGTGGCCGAAGAGCTGCTGCCCGGCGCCCATATCAACCAGTTCCTGGTCGACGATACCGATGATTTTGCCGGCCGAGTGCTGACTAAAGGCGAAGGCAAGGTTCGCTTCGTCGATCTGGGGCGGGAGCGGATGATGGGGCGCAAGGCCTGGGGTATACATCCCAAGAACATTTATCAGGCCATGGCGCTGGATGCCTTGCTGGATCCGCACATTGACCTGGTGATCCTGACCGGTCCGGCGGGGTGTGGCAAGACCCTGCTGGCGATGGCCTCGGCCCTGGAGATGACCATCGAGAAAGGGATTTACGACAGGGTCATCGTGACCCGGAACACACCCGAGATTGCCGAGAGCATCGGCTTTCTGCCCGGCACGGAGGAAGAGAAGATGGCTCCCTGGCTGGCGGCGATCACCGACACCCTAGAAGTGCTGCACAAGCAGGACGAATGCATGGACGGCTCGCTCAGTTACATCATGGGCAAGGCCAATATTCAGTTCAAATCGGTCAACTTTATGCGCGGACGCAGCATTCAGAACACCTTCGTGCTGCTGGATGAGTGCCAGAACCTCACCGCGTCTCAGTTGAAGACCATCATCACCCGCTGTGGCGAAGGTACCAAGCTGGTGTGTTCGGGTAACCTGGCGCAGATTGACTCCAATTATCTGACCCCGGT
This sequence comes from Zobellella endophytica, assembly GCF_003012775.1. Classification (GTDB taxonomy): domain Bacteria; phylum Pseudomonadota; class Gammaproteobacteria; order Enterobacterales; family Aeromonadaceae; genus Oceanimonas; species Oceanimonas endophytica. The sequence continues at coordinate 1,679 of NZ_PXYG01000011.1, forward strand.
GACCTCCGGGCTGACTTATATCGTGGAACGTTTCAAGGATTTTGAAGGCAGCGCCAATATCTACCTCAACGGTGTGGTGCGCAGCCGGCTGGCCTCCTTTGCGGAAGAAAACCTCTAACCGCCCAAATAGGCACTGAGCTCAGGGGTCCGGGGGGCTGACAACAGCTCCCCGTTACCGCTTTCCCAAATGGTTCCGTTATAAACGAAGGCAAGGCCGTCGGCGATCCTGGCGGCTTCGTCCGGATGATGCGTGACCAGCAGTACCGTCAGCCCCAGCCGGTCGGTCTGCTGGCGTAACAGCTCGAGCAGCTCGAAGCGCAAGGCCGGGTCCAGGGCCGAGAAGGGTTCATCCAGCAGCAGGACCGGCTGCCGGCGCGCCAGGCAACGGGCCAGTCCGACCCGCTGCTGTTGCCCCCCGGAAAGGGTGGCTGGCTTGCGCGCCAGCAGGGACTCGATCCCCAGCTGCCGGGCTGCGGTCATCACCTCGGCATCCTGTTGTGGACTCAGCCGCAGCGAAGGTGACAGGCCGATGGCAATATTCTGATATACCGTCATATGCCAGAACAGGTTGTTGTCCTGGAACAGGGTGGTGATGGGGCGCTGTGCCGGCGCCAACGGCAGCAGATCCCGCCCGTCAAAACGCAAGTCTCCGGAGGTTATCTTCGAAAATCCTGCCAGCATGGACAACAGGGTGGATTTACCGGCGCCGCTGGGGCCGATCAGTGCGGTAATGGCGCCGGCGGGGGCCTGGAGGGAAAAACACAATTCCTGCTCCGGATAGCGGGCGGTCAGTTTATTCAGCTCGAGCATCTTTGCCCCCCAGAACCCCTTCGATCAACAGGAACAGGCCCAGGCTCAGCAACAGCAACAGCAGGGCGGTAGCGGCGGCATCGGCCATCTGGTAATTACCCAACTGCTGGTACAGCAGCCAGGGCAGGGTTTGCAACTGCTGGCTGCCAAACAGGGCAATGGCACTGAGATCCCCCAGCGACAGCATCATCGCCAGGGCCAGGGTCAGCGCCATGGGTTTACGCAGTTGCGGCCACTCGACCCGGCGGGCACGGGCCAGACCCTGAATATCCAGGCTGGCACAGAGTCGGTCGTACTGGCGGGCCACGCGCTCCATGGGTAGCTGCAAGGTCCGCAGGCCATAGGGCAGTGCCATCAGGGCATTGACCAGCAGCACCAGTATCGGCCCCAGGGCAAACACGTCGGCGATATTGCGCAACAGGATAAAAAGCCCGGTGGACAGCACCACGGCGGGCAGCACCAGGATCACCGAGCCGGTGGCCTCCAGCATGGCCGCACCCGTCCGGTGCTCCAGGTGCAGGCGCAGATAACGGCTGCTGTACAGCAACCCCAGGGTTAGCAGCAGCGACAGCAGGCCCGCGCCGGCGGCGATCCACAATGAGGTCAGCACAGACAACCATAAACGGGGTGAGCTCAGCGCCGGCCACAGTTGCGGATTGAAACCGGCGGTAACGATGGCCAGCAGCGGCGGGAGAAAAATCGCCAGGCAGCCTCCCAGTACCAGAGTATCCCATAATCGGATCAGGGGGGCCCGCCGATCCGGGCGCTCAATCCGGTTTCCGCCGCCCGGCTGATGAAGCTGGGGGTGGCTCAGCCAGTACTGCAGGGCCAGAAAACCGCAGCAGAACAACAGTTGCAGCAGGGCCAGCATGCCGGCCAGCGGTAGATCGAAATCAAAGCGCAGGGCCTGGTAAATGGCGACTTCCAGGGTAGTGGATCTGGGCCCTCCGCCGAGCGCCATGACGGTAGCGAAGCTGGTGAAACAGAGCATGAAGATCATGCTGGCCAGGGCCGGCAGGGCGCTGCGCATGGCCGGCCATTCCAGCCAGCGGAACAGCTGACAGCCGTTGAAGCCCAGTTGACTGGCCAGCCGCCACTGGCTCTGGGGTACCGCTTCTATACCTTGCAGCAGCACGCGGGCCGCCAATGGCATATTGAAGAACACGTGGGCCAGCAGTATGCCGGGCAGGCCATAGAGGTAGCTGACGGGCTCCATGCCGACCAGGAGCAGCAGTTGATTGACCCAGCCCTGCCGGCCATGGACGGCGACAATGCCGAACACCACCAGGATCACCGGCAATACCAGCGATAGCCCGAACAGCCGCAACAACAGGACACGACCTGGGAAGTAGCGGCGCGACAGCGTCTGGGCCAGGGGGATGGCCAGCAGCAGGCTGAACAGGGTCGACAGGGCCGCCTGATAGAAGCTGAACCAGATGACGTGGCGCAGATAGCTGTCACTCAATAACTGCCCGATGGAGGCCTGGCCGCTCTGCAGTAATAAGGCCACAATGGGCCCAGCGGTGAGCAGCAGTATACCGGCGAGGCTGAGGCCGCCCGGTAACCACCAGCGTCGTACCGGCATCAATGGGTAACCGAGGACAGCCACTGTCGGAGCCAGCTCTGGCGGCGTTCGGCTACTTCCTGGGAACTGAAGCTGAGCGCCTGGGTAGGCTGAACCAGGGTCTTGAAGCCGGCGGGCAGTTCGGTGTCTATCACCGGGTACATCCAGTTGCCGGCGGGAATATGGTTTTGGAAGCCGGGGCTGACCATGAATTGCAGGAAGCGGTCGGCCAGCTCCGGCTGTTGGCTGGTATTGAGCCTGGCCGCTACTTCCACCTGCAGGTAGTGACCTTCCTCGAAACCGGCGGCCCGATACTGGGTCTTCTGCTCCGCCTCGATGTGGTAGGCGGGGGAAGTGGTGTAGGACAGCACCAGATCCGCCTCGCCCTTGAGGAACATACCGTAGGACTCGCTCCAGCCCTTGGTGACGGAGACGGTGCGTTTGGCCAGGTTCTGCCAGACTTCGGGCGCCTTGTCGCCGTACAGCTTCTGAACCCACAGCATCAGGCCCTGGCCCGGGGTGCTGGTGCGCGGATCCTGGTACAGCAGGGTCAGCTTGGGGCGTTCCAGCAACTCGGCGAAGCTGGCGGGGGGATTGGCGAGGCGCTCGGTGTCGTAGATAAAGGCGAAGTAGCCGTAGTCGAAGGGCAGGAACACCGGGTCATTCCAGCCGCCGGGGACCTGGAGCCCCTCGGGAGATTGGCCATGCTCGGCCAGCAGGCCGGTGTCCTTGGCGGCCTGCAGCAGGTTGTTGTCCAGTCCCAGCACGATATCGGCCTTGGTGTTGGCGCCTTCGAGTCGCAGCCGGTTGAGGATCGACACCCCATCGTCCAGGGCCACCAGCTCAAGATTGCAGTCACATTCCGCCTCGAAGGTCTGCTCGATGGCCGGGCCTGGTCCCCAATCGGACGCAAATGAGCTATAGGTATAGATGGTCAGGGTCGGGGTTTGCGCCGCGGCCTGGCCGGCGGCGAGCAGGGGCAGGGCTATCAGGACTTTTTTCACTGGGCCACTCCTTGGTGGATAGGGTAAGGCCGAGTGCTCAAATCCCTTTGCCGGCATGACCCGGCTCAGGTGCACGAGTATGATCTCAGCGGCTGGCCGCACCCGTTTGAGAATGGCCGCCATTGTAGGGCTATTCTTTTTGCTAAACCAGTTTCTTATAAGGATGACGACCCATGATGCCAGCCCATGAAGAACATCGTTTTTACAGCCGCATGCAACTGGATGCCAAGGTGATCCTGGCCACCAGCAAGGAGAGGGTAGAAGCCGTATGCCGCAACCTCAGTGCCGAGGGTGTACTGCTGGAAGTGGCGGCCGGCAAGTGTCAGGCCGGGCAGCAATGGCACCTGGTACTGCCCTCCACGGATCCTCATATCGAGCCGTTGATGGCAACGGCAACGGTGCTGCGGGTTGACGCGGGAGCAGAGAACGATCGGGTGGCCCTGAGGCTGAGCGACGTACACTAGCGAGGAGGGCGCTTTCCTGAATGTTAATTGAATGTTTTTGTTGTTGTGGTTAGAGTAAAAAACCTAATTCAGTTCGGGAAGCCCTCACATGTCCAAAGATGAACGTCATTTTCCGGTCAGCATCGAGATCCCCGTCGCCTGGGGCGAGATGGATGCGCTCAACCACGTCAACAACGTGGTTTACTTTCGCTATTTCGAAACCGTGCGTATCGAGTATCTGCGTCGTATCGGCATGCTGGATGTACTGAGCACCCAGGGCGTGGGACCGGTGCTGGCGGAGACCTCCGCCCGCTATCGCCGCCCGGTGACCTTTCCCGATACCCTGACTGCCCAGGCCCGGGTCAGCCAACTGGATGAACACGGCTTTACCATGGAGTACCGCATTGTCAGCCAGGCCCAGCAGACGGTGACCACCGAAGGCTCGGCGCGGGTGGTGATGGTGGATTTCGGCAGCGGTCGCAAGGCGCCGCTCGGCGAGGAGTTGAAACAGCGGCTGCTGCAGTTGGAGGGATAAGACAACGCCGGCTGCGCCGGCGTTGTGGTGATTACAACCAGCTCGGTTGCTTGGCCTCGTAGGTGTCGATCTGATCTGCGTGTTGCAGGGTCAGACCGATATTGTCCAGGCCGTTGAGCAGGCAGTAGCGGCGGAACTCGTCGATCTCGAAGGGAAAGGCGAGCTTGCCGGCCTTCACCTGCTGGGCTTCCAGATCCACGGTTATCTCGGCGCCCTTGTCGGCGTTCACGTACTGGAACAGGGCGTCCACCTGCTCTTCGCTCAGCCGCACCGGCACCATGCCATTGTTGATGGCGTTGCCGTAGAAGATATCGGCGAAGCTCGGCGCTATGACGGCCTTGAGGCCGAAGTCGGCCAGGGCCCAGGGGGCGTGCTCGCGGCTGGAGCCGCAGCCGAAGTTTTCCCGGGCCAGCAGGATCACCGCCTGATCGTAAGGCGCCTGGTTGAGCACGAACTCGGGATTGGGCTGGTTGCCCGCATCGTCCAGAAAACGCGAGTCGTGGAACAGGTGCTTGCCGAAGCCGGACCGGGTCACCTTCTGCAGGAACTGCTTGGGAATGATCTGATCGGTGTCTACGTTGGCCGCGTCCAGGGGGGCGGCGATACCGGTTAATTGCTTGAATCCGCTCATGGTTTACCCCTTATAAATCCCGGATGTCGACGAAGTGACCGAACACGGCGGCGGCGGCGGCCATGGCCGGGCTCACCAGATGGGTGCGGCCACCGCGGCCCTGACGGCCTTCGAAGTTACGGTTGCTGGTGGCGGCACAACGCTCGCCCGGCTCCAGCCGGTCGTTGTTCATGGCCAGGCACATGGAACAGCCGGGCAGACGCCACTCGAAGCCCGCTTCGATAAAGATGTTGTCCAGCCCTTCCGCTTCTGCCTGGGCCTTCACCTGCTGGGAGCCGGGTACCACCAGCGCCTGTACCCCGACGGCGACCTTGCGGCCGCGGGCGATGGCGGCGGCGGCGCGCAGATCCTCGATGCGGCTGTTGGTGCAGGAGCCGATGAATACCTTGTCGATGCTGACGTCGGTGAGTTTCTGGCCCGCTTCCAGCGCCATGTATTGTAACGCCTTGGCGGCGGACTGGCGCTCGATGGCATCGTCGAAGTCTTCCGGTGCCGGAATGGTGCCGTTCACCGGCATCACCTGGCCCGGGTTGGTGCCCCAGGTCACCTGGGGCGCGATCTCGGCACCATCCAGCTCGACCACGGCGTCGAAGGTGGCATCCGCGTCGGACTTCAGGGCCTGCCAGTAGGCAACCGCCGCTTCCCACTGCTCGCCCTCGGGGGCGAAGGGCTTGCCCTTGAGGTAGTCGAAGGTGGTCTGGTCCGGGGCCACCAGGCCGGCCTTGGCGCCGAGCTCGATGGCCATGTTGCAGATGGTCATGCGCGCTTCCATCGACAGGGACTCGATAACGCTGCCGCAGAATTCCACCACATGGCCGGTGCCGCCGGCGTGGCCGACCTTGCCGATGATGGCCAGTACCACGTCCTTGGCGCTGATGCCCGGTTTGAGTGCGCCGTTGACCTGGATTTTCATGGTCCTGGCCCGGCCCTGCTTCAGGGTCTGGGTGGCCATGACGTGTTCCACTTCGGAAGTGCCGATACCGAAGGCCAGGGCACCGAAGGCGCCATGGGTGGCGGTGTGGGAGTCGCCGCAGACGATGGTGGTGCCGGGCAGGGTCAGGCCCAGCTCGGGGCCGATCACGTGCACTATGCCCTGGTACTTGTGGTGCAGGTCATAGAGGGGCACGCCGAACTCTTCACAGTTCCTGGCCAGGGTTTCCATCTGGATGCGGGCCATCTCGCCGGAGGCGGCGATGTCGTTGGTCTGGGTGGAGACGTTGTGATCCATGGTCGCCCAGGTGCGGTCCGGGCGGCGCAGCTGGCGGCCCTTTTCGCGCAGGCCGTCGAAGGCCTGGGGCGAGGTGACTTCGTGCACCAGGTGGCGGTCGATGTAGAGCAGCGGGGTTTCACCGGCTTCATCGCGCACCAGGTGGGCGTCGAAAACTTTCTGATAGAGGGTCTTGGCCATTAGTTTGCTCTCCTGATGCGCGCGACTATCTGCTCACCCATTTGACTGGTGCTCTGTACCGGATGTTCGGCGTCGGCACTGTAAAGATCACCGGTGAAATAACCGGCGGCCAGGGTTTCGCTCACGGCCCGCTCTATGGCCTGGGCGGCCTCTTCCTGCTTGAAGCTGTAACGCAGCATCAGGGCGGCCGAGAGGATCTGGGCGATGGGGTTGGCGATGTCCTTGCCGGCGATATCCGGGGCGGTACCGCCGGCCGGCTCGTACAGGCCGAAGCCCTTGTCGTTCAGGCTGACCGAGGGCAGCAGGCCCATGGAGCCGGTGATCATCGCCATCTCGTCGGAGATGATATCGCCGAACAGGTTCGAGCACAGCAGCACGTCGAACTGGGACGGATCCTTGATCAACTGCATGGTGGCGTTGTCGATATAGATGTGGTTCAGAGTCACGTCCGGGTAATCCCTGGCCACCTCGATCACCACTTCCCGCCACAGGATGGAAGTCTGCAGCACGTTGGCCTTGTCCACCGAAGTAACCAGGCCGCGACGGCCGCGGGCCGCCTCGAACGCCAGCCGGGCGATGCGCTCGATCTCGTAACGGTGATAGACCTCGGTGTCGAACGCCTTTTCTTCGGGACCCGAGCCTTCCCGGCCCTTGGGCTGGCCGAAATAGATACCGCCGGTCAGTTCACGCATGCACAGGATATCGAAGCCGCGGGCGCTGATGTCGGCGCGCAGCGGCGAGAAGCCTTCCAGCCCCCGGTAGATCTTGGCAGGGCGCATATTGCAGAACAGTTTGAAATGGCCGCGCAGGGGCAGCAGGGCACCGCGCTCGGGCTGTTCGTTGGGGGGCAGTTTTTCCCATTTGGGGCCGCCGACCGAGCCGAACAGGATGGCGTCGGCGGCTTCACAGCCGGCCAGGGTCGTCGCCGGCAGCGGAGTGCCGTGGTTGTCGATGGCGATGCCGCCCACGTCATGGTGGGCCAGTTCCAGGCTGAAGCCGAACTCGGCCTGTACCTTGTCCAGCACCCTGAGGGCTTGCGCCATCACTTCGGGGCCGATGCCGTCGCCCGGCAAGACGGCGACCTTGTAGCTTGCACTCATACTCACACTGTCTCCATACGAATTTTCTTTTGGATTTCTTCTTTCTTCTCGGCCACCTGTTCGGCCCGGTAGATGCTGTTGATCACGTGTACCAATGCCTGGGCGGAGGACTCGACGATATCGGTGGCCAGGCCCATGCCGTGGAATTTGCGGCTCTTGTATTCGGCGACGATGTCCACCTGGCCGAGGGCGTCTTTGCCTTCGCCCTTGCTCTTGAGCTCATACTTGTCGATGCGGATGTCGTAGCCGGTCACGCGATTGATGCACTGGTATACCGCATCCACCGGGCCGTTGCCGACGGCGGCCTCGTTGACCACTTCGCCGCCCACCAGCATGCGCACGCTGGCGGTGGACATCACATTGCTGCCGGACTGCACGCTCAGGTACTTGAGCTTGAACTGCTCCGGCTCCTCGTGGATCTGGCTGAAGAATACCAGCGCTTCGAGGTCGTAGTCGAACACCTGACCCTTGCGATCCGCCAAGGCGAGGAAACTCTGGTACAGGCTGTCGAGATCATAATCCTGCTCGGTATAGCCCATCTCGCTCATGCGGTGCTTGATCACATGGCGGCCGGAGCGGGAGGTCAGGTTGAGCTGGTTTTTGGGCAGGCCGATACTCTCGGGGGTGATGATTTCGTAGGTGTTCTTGTTCTTCAGCACGCCATCCTGGTGAATGCCGGAAGAGTGGGCGAAGGCGTTGGCACCAACGATGGCCTTGTTGGGCTGTACCGGCATGTTGCACAGGTTGCGCACCAGCTGGCTGGTCCGGTAGATTTCCTGGTGCTTGATGTTGGTGTGCACCCCGAGCAGCTCGCCGCGGGTCTTCATCACCATGGCCACTTCTTCCAGCGAGCAGTTGCCGGCCCGCTCGCCGATGCCGTTGATGGTGCACTCAATCTGGCGCGCACCCTGCTGCACCGCGGCGATGGAGTTGGCCACCGACATGCCGAGGTCGTCGTGGCAGTGTACGGAAATCACCGCCTGATGAATGTTGGGCACCCGTTCAAACAGGGTTTTGATAATGCCGCCGAACTCGCTCGGCACAGTGTACCCCACGGTATCGGGAATATTGACGGTGCGGGCGCCGGCCTTGATGACCGCTTCGACCATGCGGCACAGGTTGTCGATGGGGGTGCGGCCGGCGTCTTCACAGGAAAACTCCACATCGTCCGTATAGCCGCGAGCGTGTTTGACCGCGGCGACACTCATTTCCACCACAGAGTCGAAATCCTTGCGCAGTTTGCTCTGTACATGGATATCGGAGGTGGAAATAAAGGTGTGGATACGGAACTGGTCCGCCACCCGCAGGGCTTCGCCGGCGGCGTCGATATCGGCCTTGAGCGCGCGGGACAGGGCACATACCCGGCTGTTTTTGATATGACGGGCGATGGTCTGTACCGACTCGAAGTCACCGGGGGAGGAGATGGGGAAGCCCACTTCCATCACGTCCACCCCGAGGCGTTCGAGGGCCAGGGCAATCTGCAGTTTTTCCTTGACCGTCAAACTGGCGGAGAGGGCCTGTTCGCCGTCTCTCAAGGTGGTATCGAAAATAATGACTTGGCTCGACATGTCGCTTCCCCTCTATATGGATCCGTGCCGCCCGCGACAGATATAAAAAACCCGTGCGGATGGCACGGGTTTTAACTTGAATATGTGGATGATGAATTCCAGCTACGCCTAACCCGTGCGCTTGAGCACCTCTAGAGTTAGTAGTAGCCGAACGTGCTTTTGCATATCACTCATCACCGAAAAGAATCCGTCAACAACGCTATACCAATAACGGGAATCTTGACGGCTGTCAACTTTTACCTTGCCAGCTCTCGATGCGGCAGTTTTTCGATAAAGTGTCTGTTTCGGTTTTATTTGGATTAATGTACCTGTTTGTTTTAGTTTTTTGAAACTAAGTACTGTATTTCTCCGTTTTTAGGTTTCATTCATTTATTCCCGGCGACGATCCGGTGGACGAGATCGGGGTCATCGCTTTGTCACCTGAGCGGGAGACACTGGACAGTCCCGAGCAGTAAGGTAAGGAAGATGAATGAGGATAGTGTACGTGCTTGCCGAGGGCGATCATGGGGCGGCCTGTTGCGCCCGGGTGATGGCGGCGGCGGCAGCCGAGATGGGCGTCGAGCTTGACGTCCTGGTAATGAGCGGTATGGCGTGGCTGAAAACGGGGATCTCCGGCCCTTTCCGACAGCGCCTGCAGGGCTACGATCTGTTGCTTGCCGGCAGCAGCTGGGTGGCATTCTTGCTGAGAAAGGCGGGGGCGGGCATGGTCTTGTTGCTGGCTCAGGACGCAGGGCAGGATTGGGTCCGTTTCTGGGGGGTGGAGGTGATCCGGCTCGACTGGTTTCACTTCGGCTTACCGGTGTTACCGCCCATCATCGAGACGGCTGAACCGGACAGTGTGCCCCGGCAGGAGATCGGCCTGTTGCTGCCGTCGATCCCCCTGGACCAGGTCATCGCGGCTTATTCCTACCGGTCCCAGCCGTTGACCGGCTGCCATCCCGCCATCGCCGAGCCGCTGGTCACCGGCTCCCTGACCTTGTTGCCATGGCAACGCTGGCCTCATCTCCTGGCCGGCAGCCATGCTGTGCTCAGCGACGGGTTGCTGAACGTAGTGGCGTCGGCGCTGGCCGGGGGGACCGGCTTGTGGCTGCTGGCGCGGTCGCGGCACTGCCATGCGCCTTTGCTGGCAGAGCTCGAACTGGCTCGACTGGTCGAGGGGCTCGGCGCCCCCCTGCCGACGGCGGCCCGGGAGCCGGCGCTGCGGGTGCGCTACCCGCGGACGGCCACTGCGCTGATGCACTGGCTGGCGGGTGGCCAGCCGATCCCCCTGGTGGAGCTGTGCCGGCAGTTGTGGCGTCAGGTGCTGTTTGCCGAACCTTTGGACGAGCGGCTGCGTGAACTGGGCGGCGAGAACGGGATCCAGTGCGGTGGACTGTTGCGTTAGCCGGAATTGGCCCATTTTTTGCGCGCCGGAAAGGGTTATAAATAGCCTCGGTCGGCGGCGTGGGCCCGGTCTTGCAACAGTTTTTGCAAAGCCCATGGACAAGCGATTTAAAGCAGGTTAAGGTGATTTTTCACCCCTTTTCTGCTTATTTTCAGTCTGACAAGCAGAAGTGATTGTTTAATAAAGATAAAAGCCAGCTACTTTGCTATATTGCGGCGTTTTGACCCGGCCGGGAAGCAAAACCTGCAAACTGGCCTTGGGTAGCGATGGCGACATGAACGGAGCAGAGCCTGGAGGGCTTATCATGGAGATGTTATCAGGCGCGGAAATGGTAGTGCGAGCGCTGGAAGACCAGGGAGTCGAACATATATTCGGTTACCCCGGTGGTTCGGTGCTTGATATCTATGACGCCTTATTTGAAAACAGCAAAATTGAGCATGTGCTGGTGCGCCATGAGCAGGGCGCGGTGCACATGGCCGATGGTTACACCCGGGCCACCGGCAAGGTCGGTACCGTGCTGGTGACCTCGGGGCCGGGGGCGACCAACTGCATTACCGGCATCGCCACGGCCTATATGGATTCCATCCCCATGGTAGTACTTTCCGGCCAGGTTCCCACCAACTACATCGGTGACGATGCCTTCCAGGAAACCGACATGATCGGTATCTCCAGGCCCATCGTCAAACACAGCTTCCTGTGCAAGAAGGCGACCGATATCCCGCTGGCGATTAAAAAGGCCTACTACATCGCGGCCACCGGCCGTCCCGGTCCGGTGGTGGTGGATTTGCCGAAAGACGTGCAGAATCCCAAGGAAAAGCACCCCTACGCCTATCCCAGCTCGGTGGAAATGCGCTCCTATAACCCCACCGGTATCGGGCACAAGGGCCAGATCAAGAAAGCGATGAAGGCCCTGGCCGACGCCAAGCGTCCGGTGATGTACGTGGGTGGTGGCGCCGTGACCGCCGAAGCCAGTGCGCTGGTGATCCAGCTGGCCGAGCTGTTCAACCTGCCGGTAACCAATACCCTGATGGGGTTGGGCAGCATGCCGGGTACCCACAAGCAATTTGTCGGCATGCTGGGCATGCATGGTACCTATGAAGCCAACAAGACCATGCACAACTCGGATCTGATCCTGGCCGTCGGCGCTCGTTTCGACGATCGGGTGACCAACAACGTGGCCAAGTTCTGCCCCCATGCCACCATCGTGCATGTGGATGTGGACCCCACCTCCATTTCCAAGACCATCAAGGCCCATATTCCCATCGTTGGCTCGGCCGATACGGTGCTGGCGCAGATGCTGGAAACCATTCGTGATCTCGGCCTCAAGACCGACAGCCAGGCGATGAGCGACTGGTGGGCACAAATCGAGCAATGGCGTGCCCGCCACTGCCTGCGCTATGAAAAGAGCGACAAATACATCAAGCCCCAGCAGGTGATCGAGACCATGTACCGCATCACCAAAGGGGAGGCGATGGTCAGCTCCGACGTGGGCCAGCACCAGATGTTTGCCGCCCTGTATTATCCGTTCGACAAGCCGCGCCAGTGGATAAACTCCGGCGGTCTCGGCACCATGGGTTTCGGCCTGCCCGCCGCCATGGGCGCCAAGTTGGCCCGTCCCGAGGCGATTTCGGTGTGCGTGACCGGTGACGGCTCCATCCAGATGAACATTCAGGAACTCTCCACCTGCATGCAATACAACATACCGGTGAAGATCATCTCCATGAACAACAATGCCCTGGGCATGGTGAAACAGTGGCAGAAAATGTTCTACGAAGGACGCCAGAGCCATTCCTACATGGATTCTCTGCCCGATTTCGTCAAGCTGGCGGAAGCCTACGGCCATGTGGGGATCCGGGTCACCGATCCGGCCGAGCTGGAGGCGGCGATGGAGCAATGTTTCTCCCTCACCGACAAGCTGGTGTTTATGGATATTCAGATCGATCCGGAAGAGCATGTGTACCCCATGCAGATCAAGACCGGTGCCATGGATGAAATGTGGTTAAGCAAGACGGAGAGAACCTGATGCGGCGTATTATATCCCTGTTGCTGGAAAACGAGTCCGGCGCCCTGAGCCGGGTGGTGGGGCTGTTTTCCCAGCGCGCCTACAACATCGAGACCCTGACGGTGGCGCCCACCGAGGATCCGACCCTGTCGCGCATGACCATAGTGACCACGGGGGATGACAGGGTGATCGAGCAGATCACCAAGCAGCTCAACAAGCTGGTGGACGTGCTCAAAGTCAGCGACCTGACCGATGGTGACCATATCGAACGTGAAATTGTACTGGTCAAGGTGCGGGCCGACGGGGCCAACCGGGACGAGGTCAAGCGCACCGCCGATATCTTCCGCGGCCAGATAGTGGACGTGACCCCGCACCTGTATACGGTGCAGCTGGTCGGCACCAGCGACAAGCTGGACGCCTTTATCCGCAACATGAGCGAAACCACCGAGGTGGTGGAAGTGGTGCGCAGCGGCGTGTGTGGTGTGTCCCGTGGCGAGAAGTCGCTGCGGGCCTGAGCGCCGGTCCGGACTGAACCGCCTTCGGGCGGTTTTTTATCGCCGGTCGCCGGCCGCCCTTGAGGTGTCGGCCTACTATCCTTAAACAGAGGGAGGCGGCCCATGTTTCACCGGATTTTCATTCTGCTGTTTTGGCTGTGGGCGTGGTCGGCACAGGCCGACAGCATGCGATGTAACAATCACCTGATCATCGATGGCGACCCCATCGCCCTGCTGGTGCTGCACTGTGGCGAGCCCCTGGTGCGGGAGCCCGCCTACCGCTACCTCCGTAATCGTTACGGCCACTGGCATCAGTATCCGGACGGCGAACGCTGGACCTATCACTTCGGCCGCTACCAGTTCATGCAGATAGTCACCATCAGGGACGGGGTTATCACCCGTATCGAGAATGGCCCCAGGGGCTGAGCCGGCGGCGGATGGCGTTTCAAAAAAAGTTGACATATGGCATCATCGGTTGAAAATCTGGTGAAGAAATCCGGTAGGAGCCAGCAATGCCAGCTGAAAGCGAGACAGTACAGCCAGTCAAAAAGGGTGCCAGAAAAAAAGTCTTCAGCCAGCAGGATCGTCAGTTGCTTGCACGTTATGCGGACATGGTCGATGGCCTGGCCGAGATGTTCGGCCAGCACTGCGAAGTGGTGCTGCACTCGCTGGAAGATCTGGAGCATTCGGTGATCAAGATAGCGAATGGCTTCAATACCGGTCGGACCCTTGGTGCTCCCATTACCGATCTGGCGTTGCGCCTGCTGCCCGAGCTGGAGCAGGAAGGGTGTCACCACAGCCCAGCCTATTTCACCCAGAGCCGGCTGGGTGAACCGATGAAATCGACCACCCTGGCGGTACGCAACCTGGATGGCGAGACCATCGGCCTGTTGTGCATCAACCTGCACCTGGCTGCTCCCTTTCATGTGTTCATGGCCGACTTCCTGCCCAAGGCGGCGGAGCTGCCTGAGGTTTCGCCGGAGAACTTCAGCAACAACGTGGAAGAGCTGGTAACGCTGACGGTGGAGCGGACCATCGAGGAGATCAACGCGGATCCGGAAGTGGCCAACAACGCCAAAAACAAGCAGATTGTGATTACCCTCTACGAAAAAGGCATTTTCGACATCAAGGATGCCATCGCCATGGTGTCCAGCAAGCTCAATATATCCAAACACACCGTCTATCTTTATATTCGACAAAAGAAACGCGATGAGGAAGATCACATCGCTTAACCAGGAGAACCCATGACTAAAACTGTAATCGCCACCGACAATGCTCCCGCCGCCATCGGGCCTTATGTACAAGCGACCCGCGTCGGCAACATGATCTACACCTCCGGCCAGATCCCGCTTGATCCGGTGACCATGGATATCGTGGAAGGCGGCATCGAAGCCCAGACCAAGCAGGTGATGGACAACCTGATGGCGGTGCTGGCCGAGGCCGGTGCCGATGCCTCCAGCGTGCTCAAGACCACCTGCTTCCTGTCTGACATGAACAACTTCCTGGCGTTCAACGAAGTCTACGCCAGCTATTTCCTGGCCGGCGCCCCGGCGCGTTCCTGCGTGGAAGTGGCGCGCCTACCGAAAGACGTGCTGGTGGAAGTAGAAGCCGTCGCCTACGTCGAATAATCCCCCGCGGGGACGAGCCGCATCGTCCCCGTCCTTATATGCGGATCCCGCGATGGAACAGACTCCCCTGCATTTTGCGTTACTGGTCACCGGCCCCTGCTACGGCAGCCAGTCTGCCGCCGATGCCTATCGTTTCGCCTGTGCCGTGCTGCAGCAAGGCCACGTGATCGACAGTATCTTCTTTTACCAGGATGGAGTGGGCAACGGCAATCTGCTGACCCAGCCCGCCGGTGATGAATTCAATCTGCACCAGGCCTGGACCGAGCTCGCGACGCAACATCGGCTGAGCCTGGATGTCTGCGTGGCCGCCGCCTTGCGCCGGGGCATGAGCGACGCCGGCTCGTCACACCAGGCGGGAGTGGCCCAGTGGAATGTGGTGCCGCCGTTTCGGCTGAGTGGCCTGGGATCGCTGGCGCAAGCGGCGTTGAGTGCAGACAGGGTGGTACAATTCTGATGAATAAGGTTGCATTTGTTTTTCGCACACCGCCTCACGGTTCCGCCAGTGGGCGGGAAGGCCTGGATGCGGTTCTGGCCACCTCGGCACTGAGTGACGAGATCGCCGTCTTCTTTATCGGTGATGGTGTTTACCAGTTGCTGGGCGGACAGGAGCCGTCAGCTGTGCTGGGGCGCCATTATGCGCTGACCTTCGGCCTGTTCGAACTCTACGACATCGAGGCAGTCTATGCCTGTGGCGAGTCGCTGGCCGAGCGGGGACTGGACGGTTCTTCCCTGGCGACGGCCGCGACGGTGCTGGCACCGGCCGAACTGCGGCAGCAACTGGCGGTGTTTAATGTCCGGCTGAGCTTTTGAGGTGACGATGCTGCATACGGTAAAACAGTCTCCCTTCGGTCACGGCAATTTGCCGCAGGCGCTGTGTTATATGGCGGATGAAGATCGACTATTATTATGGCAGGATGCGGTGATAGCCGCGACCGTGCCCGCGTGGCGGCAACGGCTGCAGCCACTGGCCAGCGCCGGCCGGCTCTATGTGATGCAGGAAGATTTGCAGGCGCGAGGGCTGCAGAGCGACCTGGGGCAACTGCTCACCATGAGCGAACTGGTTGCACTGGTGGCCGAACTGGGCAGCCCCCAGGCTTGGTGATCCCATCCCCGATAAAACCATCAACAAGAAACTGTATAAATCTTGACTCAAAATCGAGGCAGGCATAGAATTTTGCGTCCCCGCTTTTGGGGATAGATTTTTCACAACTGTAGAACGACATTTTTCAGGAGCTGTTAATGGCAACAATTAACCAGCTGGTACGCAAGCCACGCGAAAAGAACGTAGCGAAAAGCAACGTTCCGGCGCTGGAAGCTTGCCCGCAAAAGCGCGGCGTATGTACCCGCGTATACACCACCACCCCCAAGAAGCCGAACTCTGCACTGCGTAAAGTGTGCCGTGTGCGTCTGACCAATGGTTTCGAGGTCAACTCCTACATTGGTGGTGAAGGCCACAACCTGCAAGAGCACTCCGTAGTGCTGATCCGCGGTGGTCGTGTTAAAGATTTGCCCGGTGTGCGTTACCACACCGTACGTGGCGCGCTGGACACCTCTGGTGTTTCTGCTCGTCGCCAGGGCCGTTCCAAGTACGGCGCCAAGAAGCCCAAGTCTTAATGGTTCTCCGTTAAGTAAGGCCAAACATTTTATTTTTAACCTGTTTTGTTTTGGGTTATCCCTGAAGTTACGGAGAGTTTGCAATGCCAAGACGTCGCGTAATCGGCCAGCGTAAAATCCTGCCGGATCCCAAGTTCGGATCCGAGCTGCTGGCGAAGTTCGTAAACGTAGTTATGGTAGACGGTAAGAAATCTACCTCTGAAAAAATTGTTTACGGTGCTTTGGACATCGTTGCTGGCAAAACCAGCAAAGAGCATCTGGCTCTGTTCGAAGAAGCCCTGGACAATGTTCGTCCTACTGTTGAAGTTAAATCTCGCCGGGTGGGTGGTTCCACCTATCAGGTTCCGGTTGAAGTGCGCCCCGTGCGTCGTAATGCCCTGGCCATGCGCTGGCTGGTAGACGCCGCCCGTAAGCGCGGTGAAAAATCGATGGCTCAGCGTTTGGCTGGCGAGTTGCTGGATGCCGCCGAAAATAAAGGCTCTGCGGTCAAGAAGCGTGAAGACGTGCACCGTATGGCCGAAGCAAACAAAGCGTTCGCACACTATCGCTGGTAATTGGATGGGCGCGGTCAAGGCCGCGCTCCTTTGATTGCTGACTAAGGACAGTTGACCTTAGCAAGAGGATATTATTGTGGCTCGTACAACCCCAATTGAGCGTTACCGCAATATCGGTATCAGTGCTCACATCGACGCCGGTAAGACTACCACTACCGAGCGTATTCTGTTCTACACCGGTGTAAACCATAAAATCGGTGAAGTGCATGATGGCGCCGCCACCATGGACTGGATGGAGCAGGAGCAAGAGCGTGGTATTACCATTACCTCCGCCGCGACCACCTGTTTCTGGGACGGTATGGCGCACCAGTATCCCAAGCACCGTGTCAACATTATCGATACCCCCGGACACGTTGACTTCACCATTGAAGTAGAACGCTCCATGCGTGTGCTCGACGGTGCTGTCATGGTTTACTGTGCTGTGGGTGGTGTTCAGCCCCAGTCAGAAACCGTATGGCGCCAGGCCAACAAGTACAAGGTGCCACGCATCGCGTTCGTCAACAAGATGGACCGTACCGGCGCCAACTTCCTGCGCGTGGTGTCCCAGATCAAGAGTCGCCTGAAAGGCGTGCCGGTTCCGGTACAGTTGCCGATCGGCGCCGAGGAAGGCTTCCGTGGCGTGGTCGATCTGGTCAAGATGAAAGCTATCGACTGGAACGACGAAGACAACGGCACCACCTTCGAGTACAAGGATATTCCTGCCGAGCTGGCCGACCTGGCCGAAGAGTGGCACCAGAACTTGGTGGAGGCCGCTGCCGAGGCCAACGAAGAGCTGATGGAGAAATACCTCGAGGAAGGTCAACTGAGCGAAGAGGAAATCAAGTCCGCTTTGCGTCAACGTGTGCTGAACAACGAAGTGATCCTGGTGACCTGCGGCTCGGCGTTCAAGAACAAGGGTGTGCAGGCCATGCTGGACGTGGTGATCGACTACCTGCCTTCGCCGGTAGAGGTGCATGCCATCTCCGGTCTGAAAGAAGACGGCGAAACCCCGGACACCCGTCCGGCCGACGACGCCGCGCCTTTCTCCGCGCTGGCGTTCAAGATCGCCACCGATCCCTTCGTGGGCAACCTGACCTTCTTCCGCGTGTACTCCGGCGTGATCAACTCCGGCGACACCGTGCTGAACTCCGTCAAGGGCAAGCGCGAGCGTTTCGGCCGTATCGTTCAGATGCATGCCAACAAGCGGGAAGAGATCAAGGAAGTGCGTGCCGGTGACATCGCCGCCGCCATCGGTCTGAAAGACGTGACCACCGGTGACACCCTGTGTGCCCAGGACGCGCCTATCATCCTCGAGCGGATGGAGTTCCCCGAGCCGGTTATCTCCGTTGCCGTCGAGCCGAGAACCAAGGCCGACCAGGAGAAAATGGGCCTGGCCCTGGGTCGTCTGGCGCAGGAAGATCCGTCTTTCCGCGTGTGGACCGACGAAGAATCCGGCCAGACCATCATCGCCGGTATGGGTGAGCTGCATCTGGACATCATCGTCGACCGGATGAAGCGTGAGTTCAAGGTTGAAGCCAACGTGGGCAAACCCCAGGTGGCCTACCGCGAAAGCATCCGTGGTTCCGTGGAGCAGGAAGGCAAGTTCGTGCGTCAGTCCGGTGGCCGAGGTCAGTTCGGTCACGTCTGGATCAAGATCGAGCCGCAAGAAGCCGGTGCCGGCTACAAGTTCGAGAACGCCGTTGTCGGTGGGGTGATTCCGAAGGAATACATCCCTGCCGTCGACAAGGGTATTCAAGAGCAGATGAGGCAGGGTGTTCTGGCCGGCTATCCGATCGAAGATATCAAGATCACCCTGTACGACGGTTCCTACCACGATGTTGACTCTTCTGAAATGGCCTTTAAGATCGCCGGTTCCATGGCGTTCAAAGCGGGCTTCATGAAGTGTAACCCCGTGCTGCTTGAGCCGATGATGAAGGTTGAAGTAGAAACTCCGGAAGAGTACATGGGTGATGTGATCGGTGACGTTAACCGTCGTCGTGGTATTATCGAAGGCATGGAAGACGGTCCTAGCGGCAAGATTGTCAATGCTCTGGTACCGCTGTCCGAAATGTTCGGCTACGCCACCGATCTGCGTTCCCAGACCCAGGGGCGTGCTTCTTACTCCATGGAGTTTGCCAAGTATGCCGAAGTGCCTGCGAACATGGCAGAAGCGGTTATCGCTTCTCGTAAAGGTTAATTAATCTTTGTTTTAACTCCCCGCCCGCCCTGCGGTCGGGATCAAACTAGGAAGGACTAGGTCGTGTCTAAAGAAAAATTTGAACGTACAAAACCGCACGTGAACGTCGGTACCATCGGTCACGTTGACCATGGCAAAACCACTCTGACCGCCGCCATCACCAACGTGCTGGCCAAGAAATTCGGCGGCGCCGCCCGTGCTTTTGACCAGATCGACAACGCTCCGGAAGAAAAAGCCCGTGGTATCACCATCGCTGCCTCTCACGTCGAGTACGACACCGAAATCCGTCACTACGCTCACGTTGACTGCCCCGGCCACGCCGACTATGTGAAAAACATGATCACCGGTGCGGCCCAGATGGACGGCGCTATCCTGGTGGTTGCCGCCACCGACGGCCCCATGCCGCAAACCCGTGAGCATATCCTGCTGGCCCGCCAGGTAGGCGTTCCCTACATCGTTGTGTTCATGAACAAGTGCGACATGGTCGACGACGAAGAGCTGCTCGAGCTGGTAGAAATGGAAGTGCGCGAGCTGCTGTCCGAGTACGACTTCCCGGGCGATGACATTCCGGTTATCCAGGGTTCCGCCCTGAAAGGCCTGGAAGGCGATGCCCAGTGGGAAGAGAAGATCATCGAGCTGGCCAACGCCCTGGATACCTACATCCCCGAGCCCGAGCGTGCCATCGACGGTGCCTTCCTGATGCCGATCGAAGACGTGTTCTCCATCCAGGGCCGTGGTACCGTGGTCACCGGTCGTGTTGAGCGCGGTATCGTGAAAGTGGGTGAGGAAGTGGCTATCGTTGGTATCAAAGATACCGTCAAGACCACCTGTACCGGCGTTGAAATGTTCCGCAAGCTGCTGGACGAAGGCCGTGCCGGTGAAAACGTGGGTGTGCTGCTGCGTGGCACCAAGCGTGAAGACGTTGAGCGTGGTCAGGTTCTGGCCAAGCCCGGCACGATCACTCCGCACACCGACTTCGAATCCGAAGTATACGTACTGTCCAAGGAAGAAGGTGGTCGTCACACCCCGTTCTTCAAGGGTTACCGCCCGCAGTTCTACTTCCGTACCACCGATGTGACCGGTACCATCGAACTGCCGGAAGGCGTCGAGATGGTGATGCCGGGCGACAACATCAAGATGGTGGTCAGCCTGATTGCTCCCATCGCGATGGAAGAGGGTCTGCGCTTCGCCATCCGTGAAGGTGGCCGTACCGTTGGTGCCGGCGTTGTTGCCAAGATCGTCAAGTAACTGACTTCTTGCTAACGTTAAAAAGGAGGCCTCGGCCTCCTTTTTGCGTTTCTGGGCTTGTGGTAACTCTTGCCATTAGAATAATCTAATTTAACGTTCGTCTCCCACACAACATGGCGGAGGTGGTCATCCCGTTCACCCGTTTCCGCCTGATGAGGTGTCCATATGGAAATTAGACAGGTTACTCCCTTCTTTGCTGTTGCAGACCAGGTCGTTGAAGACGATTTGCCTGCGTTGCAAGCCAAGGGCTTTAAAACCCTGATCTGCAACCGACCCGATGGCGAGGCCGATGGCCAGCCGGCTGCGGAGATGCTGGCTGCCAAGGCGCGTGAGCACGGCTTCGACTGGTATTGGATCCCTATCTCCTCCGGCAATTTCAGCCAGGATGCCGTCCTGGCCTTCGAGCAGGCGATGGCCGCCACCGACCAGCCGGTGCTGGCCTTCTGCCGCAGTGGCACCCGCTCTATTACCCTCTGGGCCCTGTCCCAGGCGACGCAACGGCCGGCCGCAGTGTTACTGGAAGCCGCCGCCCGGGCCGGCTACGACCTGTCAGCGATGGTGCCGTTGCTCGAGGCTCGCTTCAAGGGCTGATCCCTTTCCCCTGCTTGACCGGTGCCGGCGCTACAACAGAACGACCCCGCGGCGGCGCCTGTATCACGGCTACCGCCCGCACCGGCCTTGAGCCGGGCCGCTTGCCGATACCGGGCATTTCCGCAACCGGTTATGCCGGCGGGGAGGGCCGGACGGCGCTTTACTCTCTTTGCCCGCGAGTGGACCTGAGCCCGATGCACAACCCCTGGTCGGTGGCGTCGCATGGCCCGGTTTCCCTTACTCTATGGCAGGCTGACGACGGTGCAGGATTATGTGATCCGAGAGGACTTTTTAGCCACGCAGTGCTTGCATTGATAACCACTATCATTTAGATTTATTTCATCGAACCGGAGGATATATCTATGTACGTGTGTCTGTGCAAGGGCATTACCGAACGTCAACTGAGAGCGGCCATTGCCGAGGGCAATACCGAATTCAAACAGCTCAAGTGCGAGCTGGGAGTGGGCTCTCAGTGCGGCAAGTGTGTGCCCGTGGCGATGGCCATCCTGGCCGAAGAAAACGCCAAGACCCCGCTCTACTACGAAGTCGCCTGACCCGCTTTATTGTTATCAGTTCTTCCCCCTGGACTACCTTTAGAAAGGTGCTTTTTAAGCGATAGGAGTCCGGTTCGATGAAAGGGGAGCCCTGGATTATTGCTCACCTCAACAAGGTATTGGGTAACGAGCTGGTTGCCATCAACCAGTATTTCCTGCATGCCAGGATATACAAGGACTGGTGCCTGCTGCATCTGGCAGACAAGGAATACCACGAGTCGATCGATGAGATGAAGCATGCGGATCACCTGATCGAACGCATCCTTTTCCTCGAAGGTATTCCCAACCTGCAGGATCTCGGCCGCCTTCGCATCGGTGAAAATACCGAGGAAATGCTGAAAGCCGATCTGTCCCTCGAAATGGATGCGCTCCCCGATTTAAAAGAGGCCATGGCCTATGCCGAATCGGTGCGGGACTATGTCAGCCGGGAGCTGTTCAACGAGATACTGGAAGAGGAAGAAGAGCATATCGACTGGCTGGAGACGCAACTCGGGCTGATCGACAAGGTTGGCATCCAGAATTATCAGCAAGCCCGGTTTATGGATGAAGACTGATCCCATCCGGCAAGCACCGGCAGCCCCTTCGGGGGCTTTTTTATTTTTAGGGCTGCTCATTGGCCGCGGCTTTGGCTACTATGGAGGCAGACTTTAGCAAGGATGTCGATAGTGATGAAAGATACGCAAAGAACCCTGCCTTCCCACAAGAATGTCGCACTGGTGGCCCATGACCATAAGAAAGAGCAGTTGCTGGAATGGGTATCCAGTCATGCCGAAGAGCTGAAACTGCATCATCTGTATGCCACCGGCACCACCGGTACCATGCTCAGCCGCAAGGTGGGGTTGCCGGTGCGCTGCCTGCTGTCCGGCCCCATGGGGGGAGATCAGCAACTGGGTGCCTTGATTGCCGAAGGGAAAATCGATGTGCTGATCTTCTTCTGGGATCCGCTCAATGCCGTCCCCCACGATCCCGACGTCAAGGCCCTGTTGCGGCTGGCGACGGTGTGGAATATTCCGGTGGCGACCAATATCGCCACCGCCGACATGCTGATGAACAGCGCCCAGATGAGCCGGGATTTCAGTATCCGCATCCCGGACTATGAAGGCTATCTGAAGGAAAGAACCGGCGAATAACGGCAACCGGCCGCCAGAAGGCGGTCAGTTGCGGCCCAGTTGCTTGTAGGCATACTTGGGCCTGTTGTTCAGTATCATGTTTTTCTGCTCTTCGCTCATGCTGGCCGGATTAAGCCCCAGTACCTTGAAAGTCAGCAGCGGACGGGCCTCAATGGTAATCATCAGGGGTTTGATGGCATTGAGTCCCGGCTCGTTCGGCTCGCCGTAGGCATAGGTCAGTATGCCCTGCTCCAACAGATTTTTGACGGAAGGTTCGGTGACCGGCAATTTTATGACGCTTTTGCGCTGGATCACAAACTCCCGCAACACCGCCCTTTCACTGGCATCCAGGTAGTCCAGCAGCTCTTTCAGCAACTTTTGCCGGACCAGCCGCTGCTTTCTGTAAAACACATACTGAAACAACAGGATGGCGCCCTGGGACAAGAAATAAGAGCCCGACAGCACCATGCCGAGCACAAACAGCAGCCGGTAATCCGCCAGCCACAGTCCGAAGGCGCCGGTGAACAGGCTGTCCGGCAGCAGGGTGACCAGGGTACAGCTCAACAATAACCAGCACATAAACCAGTTCAGCGGCGAAACCTGTCGTAGATCCGGCATCCTCTTCTCTCACCTCAAACGACCATCTGCCACAAAACACTGCAAGGACCATGCCATAGCCTCATGGTTGGCGACAGCCTGCCCGGAAGAGGAATTGACAGTCGTTGGCGGGAGGGAGAGGTGGCGGCAGATAGCGTGGGATAAAGTAATCATAAATTTATTTTTACGTGAAATGTATACAAATGATCTTAACATTGTGGTCTTTTTGTGTTTTATTAGTGATCAATTAATCCTTCTTTGTTACAGCTCGACAGGGAGTCCAGGGTAATGAGTACAGTTTCACTTGAACAGGCGCTGGTTATCACGCGCGGCGCCTTATTGCATGGCACAGAGGTGGGGGCGGCATCACTGACGGTGGCGGTGCTGGACAATGCCGGACGGCTGGTGTCCTTGCAGCGCCAGGACGGCTCCAGCCTGCTGCGGCCGGACATCGCCGTCGGCAAGGCCTGGGGCGCCATCGCCCTGGGACGCAGCTCCCGGGGGCTGGCGGAAATGGCGGCGGCCCGGCCGGCCTTTATGTCGGCGGTCAATGTGCTGGCCCAGGGCAATATCGTGCCGGTGCCGGGGGGAGTGCTGATCCGTGATGATCAGCAGTGCCTGCTGGGCGCCGTGGGCATCAGTGGCGATCAGTCCGATGTGGATGAAGCCTGTGCCGTGGCCGGTATCCGGCTCGCCGAGCTGGTGGCCGACTGCGGCTAACCGCCGCCGATTTGGGCAAACTTGTTGTTTTGGTCGAGGGGTAACCTTGGTTACTCAGTTTTTAGCGCTCACTCGTGAGCGCTTTTTTTATCACTTTTTTACAGGATTCCGGTATGGTTAGCAGAAAAACACCTATTGAGGGTTGGAGCCTGAAATCTGTATGTCCCGGATAAGAGTCAAGAACGAAGAAAAAATCATCCGTGCCGCCAGCCGGATTTTTGCCGAAAATGGCTACGCGGCCACCAAAACCGCGGATATCGCCGGACTGGCCGAATTGCCCAAGCCCAATATCTATTACTATTTCGGCAGCAAAGAGAAGCTCTACCGGGCCGTACTGGAAAGCGTGACCGAACCGCTGCTGGCGGCCTCGGCTCCCTTTATCGAATATCAGGATCCGGTGAAGGCATTGACCGCCTATATTAAGGCCAAGTTGATGATCTCCAGGGACTACCCCTACGCCTCCAAGGTCTTTGCCAGCGAGATCATGCACGGGGCGCCCCATTTGCCGGAGGACATCATCGTCCGCCTGAGCGAACAGACCCGCACCCTGGCCGCCAAGCTGAGCGACTGGATGGCGCAGGGGCTGATGGCCAGGATCGAGCCCCGACATCTGTTGTTTGCCATCTGGGCCTCCACCCAGACCTATGCCGATTTTAACTGGCAGATCACCATGGCCCTGGGCAAGGCAGAGCTGGACGACGTCGATTTCGAGCAGGCCGCGGCGGTGATCACCCGGCTGGTGATCGAAGGCTGCGCCGTCAAGTCGGCCCCGGTGGTGTCTTAACTTTTCGCCGGATCATTCTTGGCGGTGCCCGCCAGCTCGGCATCGGGCATCAGCAACCCGAGCAGCAGGCAGCAGAGGGCATAGCCGGCCATGGTCAGGAATACCGGCATCAGCCACTGATTATCGCCGTGTCCCTGGTATTGCCAGCCGAGCAGGGCCACCCCCAGGGTTCCCCCCAGTGAACGGATAAAGTTCATCAGTGCCAGCCCCGAGCCCAGTTGTCTGGGCGGCAGGGCATTCTGCACCGCGATGGAGCAGGCCACGATCAGGAAGCCGATGCCCACGCCGCCGGCGATCAGCCCCGGATAGAGCCACAGCCCCGGCTGGCTATGCTGAAATACCCACCAGAGTCCCGCACAGCCGGCCCCCAGCGCCAGCCCGCCCAGCCAGGGGAAAGGCCGGCAGAATCCCTGGCGGGCGATGCGCTTGCCGCTGACAAAGGTCCCCAGGGTCACGCTCAGGATAAACCACAGCAGCACCTGGCTGGTCTGAGCAGGATTCATGCCCAGTTGCAGCTCGAGCCCCAGGGGCACGTACACCAGCAGTGCCAGGCGAATGGCCTCCGACAGGGCCAGCAGCAGCACGGCGGTGCGGAACAGCTTTTCCCGCAGAAAACGCAACGGCAACACCGGGTCGGGATGGTGCCACTGGTGCCACAGCAGGAGCAGGCTGGGCAGCGCCATCAGCCCCAGCAGCAAGGGCTGGTTATCAACCAGTTCCGGGGCGATCAGGCCGATATTGGTCGATACTCCCCAGCCGATACCGGTGAGCAGCAGCAACAGGATACCGACGGCATCCTGCCGGCTTTTGGCGCCCTTGTGCCCAAGCTCTTTCAGCGCCCAGTGGTTGAGCCAGAGCGCCAGCAGCCCCAGCGGTACCTTGAAGATAAACAACCAGCGCCAGTCGAACAGGCCGATGATAAAGGCGCCCAGCAGGGGGCCGGCGACGCTGGAAATGGCGAAGATGGCGGAAATGTAGCCCTGGTAGCGGCCCACATGGCGGGGAGGGATGACATCGGCGATCACCGCGAAGGACAGGGCGATCAGGCCGCCGCCACCGGCCCCGGTCAGCAGCCGGGTGAGCAGCAGGGCGGGCAGGGTATCGACCAGGCCGCTGGCGAGCGAGCCCAGGGTAAAGAGCGAGATGGCCATGGCCTGGCAGGGGCGACGGCCGAAGCGATCGCTCAGCCGGCCATAGATGGGCATGCTGAGGGTCATGGCAAACAGGTAGCTGCTGATCAGCAGCGGGGCCAGCGTCGGCGCGGCAAACTCCCGGCCCAGGGTGGAGAGCGCCGGCATCAGCAGGGTGATCTCCAGTGCCCCCAGCATGATGGCCAGGGCCACCCCCATAAATACCCGCTGTACCCGCCGTCGTTCGGTCGGCGCCGTTGCTTGAATCATGCTCTGTTCCGCTCCCGCTACACTTAACACAAAAGGCCAGAAAAATTGCTGTCACTAACGTACACAACTATTTAGTTAATTGCTTGTCCCGGCAACCACTTAACATCCGGGGGCAATAAAATGGTTATCCGGCTGTGAAATATTTGTTGACTCATGGGTCAGTTTTTTATTTTAATTACAGGTAAAGATACTACCATTATGTTGGTCGGCAATGTGTGCAGTGTACTCACTGAAGGAGGCAAGCCTTGATTAAGTTCCTACTTAACCAGGAGTTGCGGGAGGAGAAGGACCTTTCGCCAAATATGACGGTGTTGAATTATCTGCGTACCCGCGCGGCTAAGAGCGGCACCAAGGAAGGATGCGCGTCCGGGGACTGCGGCGCCTGTACCGTGGTGCTGGGCGAACCGGAAGGCGATCGCATCCGTTATCGCTCGGTCAACTCCTGCCTGACCTTCGTGTCGGCGCTGCACGGCAAGCAGTTGATTACGGTGGAAGACCTCAAGTCGAAGGACGGCCGCCTGCACCCGGTGCAACAGAGCATGGTGGACTTTCATGGCTCGCAATGCGGTTTTTGTACCCCGGGTTTCATCATGTCGATGTTTGCCCTGAGCAAGAACAAGCCCGCGGCCGACAAGCACGACATCCTCGAGGCCCTGGCCGGCAACCTGTGCCGCTGCACCGGTTACCGCCCCATCGTCGATGCCGCCAAGGCCATCGCCGAGCAGCCCCGGCTGGCCGACGACTTTTCCCGCTACGAGGCCGAGGTGCTGGCCAAGCTGGCGCAGATCGAGACCGATACCCTGGTCACCCTGGAAGGGGACGACAAGGTGTGCTTCTCGCCCACCTCCAGCGCCGAGCTGGCGACCCTGCTGGCGCAGCACCCCGATGCCCGGCTGCTGGCCGGCGGCACCGATCTGGCGCTGGAAGTGACCCAGTTTTATCGCGAACTGCCCAAGATGATCTATGTGGGCAACGTGGCCGACATGAAGCAGCTGGAAGAAGACGACGAGCAACTGGTGATCGGCGCCGCCCGCTCCTTGAGCGACAGCTATGAAGCGCTGAGCCGCAGCTACCCGGATTTCGGCGAGCTGCTGCACCGTTTCGCCTCCCTGCAGATCCGTAACCAGGGCACCCTGGGCGGTAATATCGGTAACGCCTCGCCCATCGGCGACGCCCCGCCGGTGCTGATCGCGCTCAATGCCCGCCTGGTGCTGCGCAAGGGCGAGCGGGTGCGCGAGCTGCCCATCGAGGACTACTTCCTGAGCTACAAGGTGACCGCCCAGGAAGAAGGCGAGTTCATCGAGAAGGTGATAGTGCCCAAACCCGCGGCCAACCAGCACTTCAGGGTGTACAAGCTGTCCAAACGGATAGACGACGATATTTCCGCGGTATGCGGCGCCTTCAACCTGACCATAGCAAACGGCAAGGTGGTGGAAGCCCGCATCGGCTTCGGCGGCATGGCGGCCACGCCCAAACGGGCCGCGGCCTGCGAGCAGGCGCTGGTGGGCCAGAACTGGAACCACGCCACCGTCAAGGCGGCGATGAAGGCCCTGGAGGGCGACTTCCAGCCGCTGTCCGATTTCCGCGCCAGCAAGGAATACCGCAGCAAGACAGCGGCAAACCTGCTCTACAAGTTCTTTATCGAGCAACAGGATCTGAAACTGGAAACCAGGGTGACGTCTTATGTCTAACAAACCGCTGAACACGCTCACCATCGACGAAATGATGGAAAGGATCAAACAGGACCTGCAAACCGGCGTGGGCAAGAGCGTGCCCCACGACAGTGCCGCCATGCAGGTGGCCGGCGAGGCCCAGTACATCGACGATCGGCTGGAGTTCCCCAACCAGTTGCACGTGTACGCCCGGCTGTCCGACAAGGCCCACGCCCGTATCACCAGGCTGGATGTGAGCCCCTGTTACGCCTTTGACGGGGTGGCCATCGCCATCACCGCCGAAGACGTGCCCGGCGAGCTGGATATCGGCCCTGTGCTGGCGGGCGATCCCCTGCTGGCCGACGGCAAGGTGGAATACTATGGCCAGCCGGTGCTGGCGGTGGCCGCCAACGACCTCGAGACAGCCCGCAAGGCGGCCATGGCCGCCATCGTCGAATACGAGGAGTTACCGGCGGTGCTGTCGGTGGAAGACGCTCTGGAAAAAGAGCTGTTTGTGACCGAGAGCCACAAGCAGCAGCGCGGCGATTCCGCCGCCGGGCTCAAGCGTGCCAGGCATGTGATCGAGGGCAGCCTGCATATCGGCGGCCAGGAGCACTTCTACCTGGAAACCCAAATCAGCTCGGTGGTGCCTACCGAAGACGGCGGCATGCTGGTGTTCACCTCCAGCCAGAACCCGACCGAAGTGCAGAAGCTGGTGGCCAGCGTGCTCGGCGTTGCCATGCACAAGGTGGTGATCGACATGCGCCGCATGGGCGGCGGCTTCGGCGGCAAGGAAACCCAGGCCGCCGGTCCCGCCTGCATGGCGGCGGTGGTGGCCCGGTTGACCGGTCGTCCGGCCAAGATGCGGCTGCCACGGGTGGAAGACATGATGATGACCGGCAAGCGGCATCCGTTCTTCAACCAGTACAAAATCGGTTTCGACGACAGCGGCCGCATCGAGGCGGCGGAAATCGTGGTGGCCGGCAATTGCGGTTATTCGCCGGACTTGTCCTCCTCCATCGTCGATCGGGCCATGTTCCACTCGGATAACGCCTACTACCTGGGCGAGGCCACCGTCATCGGCCATCGCTGCAAGACCAACACCGCGTCCAATACCGCCTACCGTGGTTTCGGCGGACCCCAGGGCATGATGACCATCGAACATGTGATGGACGAGATCGCCTCCGTGCTCGGCAAGGATCCGCTGGAGATCCGCAAGGTCAACTTTTACGGCAAGGATGATCGCAACGTCACCCACTACCACCAGCCGGTGGAGCACAACATCATCCACGAGCTGGTGGCGGATCTGGAGCAATCCTCCGAATACGCCAGGCGGCGCGAGGAAATCAAGGCGTTCAACGCCAGGAGCCCGATCCTCAAGAAGGGCATCGCCATCACCCCGGTGAAGTTCGGCATTTCCTTTACCGCCACCTTCCTCAACCAGGCCGGTGCCCTGGTGCATATTTACACCGACGGCAGTATCCACCTCAACCATGGTGGCACCGAAATGGGTCAGGGCCTTAACATCAAGGTGGCCCAGATAGTCGCGGAAGAGTTCCAGGTGGATATCGAGCGTATCCAGATCACCGCCACCAACACCGACAAGGTGCCCAACACTTCGCCCACGGCGGCGTCCAGCGGCACCGATCTGAACGGCAAGGCGGCGCAGAACGCGGCCCGGACCATCAAGCAGCGGCTGATCGACTGGGCGGCGGGCCACTTCAAGGTCAGTCCGGAAGAGGTGGTGTTCAAGAACAACTTCGTGCAGATCCGCCACCAGATACTGTCGTTCCAGGAGTTCGTGCAACTGGCCTATTTCAACCAGATCTCGCTCTCCAGCACCGGTTTCTACAAGACGCCGAAGATTTACTACGACCACGCCACCGGCTCCGGCCGTCCCTTCTATTACTTCGCCTACGGCGCTGCCTGTGCCGAAGTGGTGGTGGACACCCTGACCGGCGAGTACAAGATACTGCGTACCGACATCCTGCACGACGTGGGTGATTCCCTGAACCCGGCCATCGACATCGGCCAGGTGGAAGGCGCCTTTATCCAGGGGGTGGGCTGGCTCACCACCGAGGAGCTGGTGTGGAATGACCAGGGCCGGCTGATGACCAACGGTCCGGCGGGCTACAAGATCCCGGCGGTGGCGGACATGCCCATCGACTTCCGGGTCAAGCTGGTGGAAAACCGCAAGAACCCGGAAGACACCGTGTTCCACTCCAAGGCCGTGGGCGAGCCGCCCTTCATGCTCGGCATGTCGGTGTGGTGTGCGCTGAAAGACGCCGTGGCCAGCGTGTCCGGATACCGTCGCTATCCGCATATCGACGCGCCGGCCACCCCGGAACGGGTGTTGTGGGGCGTGGAGCAGATGCAGGCGCTGGTGGAGCAGGAGGAGGCCGCCACCCAGGCCGAAGATGTGTTGATTAAGTAAGGGCAGGGGCAGCCTGGCTCAGGAGCTTGTGTTGACTGTTGGTGCAGCGCTAAAGCTCGGCCAAAGGGCACTATTCCGCCGAAACGGCTCGTCACGGCGAGCAAGCTCGCCCCTGTTGCCTCTCTGCATGCCAACAGGCTAAGTGCCGGTGGCGGAACCATCGTCTTCGAGGAGTAAGCTATGTTCAAGGATAACTGGATTCAGGTGCTGGCCGAGCTGGAGCAGAAGGGGGAACCCTGCGTGCTGGTGACGGTGGTGGAGCATAAGGGCTCGACCCCGCGGGACAGCGGCACCAAGATGCTGGTGACCGAACAGGGCTGCCATGCCACCATCGGTGGTGGCCACCTCGAATACAAGGCGCTGGAGCTGGCCCGGGACATGCTGGCCCGGGGCGAGCAGCAGATGAAGGTCGAGCGCTTCAACCTGGGGGCCAGCCTGGGCCAGTGTTGCGGCGGTATGGCCACCATCATGCTGGAGCCGGTGGTGCAGTCGCGCCATCACCTGGTACTGTTCGGTGCCGGCCATGTGGCCAAGGCGCTGGTCTCGATCCTGGCGACCCTGCCGTTTCGTATCACCTGGATTGACGAGCGGGAAAGCGAGTTTCCCGCCGAGCTGCCCGCCGGCGTCACCCGCGTGGTGAGCGAGGATCCGGTGGACGAAGTCGATGACCAGCCGCCCGGCAGCTTCTACCTGGTGATGACCCACAACCACCAGCTCGATCTGGAACTGTGCGCCCGTATTCTTAAACGCAACGACGCCCGCTACTTCGGGGTGATCGGCTCGCGCACCAAGCGCAAGCGCTTCGACTACCGGCTGCGGGAGCGGGGCTTCGACGACGCGGCCCTGGCCCGGATGATCTGCCCCATCGGCCTGGCCGAGGTAACCGGCAAGCATCCGGCGGAAATCGCGGTGTCGGTGGCGGGGCAGCTGATTGCGGCCTACCAGTCCCCGGCGCCAAGCCATGACGACGCTGCGGCGCCGGCGCAGCAAGCCGCCTGCACCCAGCCATAAGATTATTTTTAAGGAGACGCACGTCCATGACGCATGCTATCGCGTACCGTGCCGCTATTTTGCACAGCCTGGCCGATCCGGCCAAGGTCGGCCTGGATGCCTCTTACGCCTACTATGAAGACGGCGTGCTGGTGGTGGCCGACGGCCACGTCCGGGACATCGGCCCGGCCGATACCGTGCTGGCCCGCCAGCCAGCCGATCTTGAGGTGATCCGTTTCGAGAACCAGCTGATCACGTCGGGCTTTATCGATACCCATATCCATTTCCCCCAGACCGAGATGATCGCTTCCTACGGCGAACAGCTGCTCGACTGGCTCAACAACTATACCTTTCCGGAAGAACGCAAGTTCGTCGACGCCGCCCACGCGGCCCGGGTGGCGACCCTGTTCCTGGACGAGCTGCTGCGCAACGGCACCACCACCGCCATGGTGTTCGGCACCGTGCACAAGGCGTCGGTCGAGGCCTTCTTTGCCGAGTCCGACAAGCGCAATATGCGCATGATCGCCGGCAAGGTGATGATGGACCGACACGCTCCCGACTACCTGCTCGACACGCCCGAGTCCGGTTATGCGGATAGCAAGGCGCTGATCGAGCGCTGGCACAACAAGGGCCGCCAGCTGTACGCGGTGACCCCGCGCTTCGCGCCCACCAGCACTGCCGAACAGCTGAGCGCGGCCGGCAAGCTGCTGGCGGAATACGAGGGGGTCTACCTGCAGACCCACCTGTCCGAAAACAAGCAGGAGATCGAGTGGGTCAGGTCGCTGTTTCCCGAACGAAAGGGCTACCTGGACGTATACGATCACTTCGGCCTGCTGGGCGAGCGCTCGGTATTCGCCCATGCGGTGCACCTGGAGCAGGAAGAATGCGAGCGGATGGGCGAGTCCGACTCTGTGATCTCCTTCTGTCCCACTTCCAACCTGTTTCTCGGCTCCGGGCTGTTCGATCTGCCGCGGATGGAAGAGCACCGGATCCGGGTCGGCCTGGGCACCGACGTGGGCGGCGGCACCAGCTTCTCCATGCTGCAGACCATTGCCGAGGCCTACAAGATCCAGCAGCTGCAACAGCACAAGCTGCATCCCATCAAGGCGCTCTATCTCGCCACCTTGGGCGGGGCCCGGGCGCTGCGGCTGGAAAACAAGATAGGCAACCTGGAAGTAGGCAAGGAAGCGGACTTCCTGGTGCTGGACCTGCACGCCACCCCCTTGATGGATGCGCGGATGAATAATGCGCACAATCTGTTCGAGCAATTATTCGTGCTGATGATGCTCGGAGATGACAGGGCCATCGCAGAAACGTATATTTACGGGGACTGTCGCTACCGGCGCGATCAGCGCCAAACGGCGGTCTGATCCCGGAATCATCAACAAACGCCCGTTCAGGGCGTTTTTTGTGTTTAGTCACAGACTTTGATATTCCGGCTGTTGTATCGGTAAAAACCCAGTAAGATTGTATACGACATCAACAACAATTTAATTAACAGGCAAGGATAGCGGTGCACGGGTCGCCGCATATGCAGGCCGTAACTGGAAACCTAAACATGAGTTCACTCAGTCAACTGGAGCCAAGACCTGTCAAGTCGAGCTCAAACACTCAGGACGATATCGTCTACGAACATATCTTCGATGCCATTCTCGAACAGCGGCTGGCGCCGGGCACCAAGTTAAGTGAAGAAGCCCTGGGAGAGATCTTCGGCGTCAGCCGGACCATCATCCGCCGCGCCCTGCTGCGGCTGTCCCACGAGCAGGTGGTCAGCATCAGGCCCAATCGCGGTGCCGTGGTGGCCGCGCCCAGCGTGGAAGAAGCCCGGCAGATCTTCGCCGCTCGCCGGGTGGTGGAGCTGGCGGTGACCGAACTGGCGGTCGAACACGCCACCCCGACCAGCCTGGCCAAGATGCGGGCTATGGTGCAGGAAGAGCAGGATGCCTTTGCCCGCGGCGATCGCGGCACCGGCATCCGCCTGTCCGGCGAGTTTCACCTGGAGCTGGCACACATGGCCAACAACACGCCGCTGCTGAATTTCCAGCGCAGCGTGGTGTCCCAGACCTCGCTGATCATTGCCCAGTACGAGGTCGGCCACCAGGCCCACTGTTCCTTCAACGAGCACGAGGAACTGCTCAAGGCCGTCGAGGCCGGCGACAAGGACAAGGCCGTGACCATGATGAAGGAGCACCTGGATCATATCGAGGCCAAGCTGAACCTGGATAACGAATCCGCCTCCACCGATCTGCACGTGGTGTTTTCCGGGGTGGTCAAAAAAGGCGGCCGCCGCCGCTGAGTTCTCCCCCGGCGCGCGGGGCGGCCGAGCCGTCCCGCGTTATCCTGCCTCCCGCCTCATTTACTATCCCCCTGATTATCAATTGTTTTTTTCGTGGTCCAAGTGGTTTTCCCTAACTGGCGCTACCGGCATCGTCGCCCGGCTCCTAATGTTGTGAACATGTAAACAACAGCCCTGCTGTGGGTTTCTGTTCATCGCCGCCGGAGAGGTGGCCAAGGGAGAATAATATGTCAGCCGAAAACCAGAACACCGTCGCCCTGCTGGAGCAACTGTTCGCCGCCTTCAACCGTCACGATATCGAGGGCGTCATGGCCTGCATGACCGATGACTGCGTCTTCGAAGGCGCCGCCGGCAGCGAGGCCTTCGGGACCCGTTTCAGCGGAGCCGAGGCGGTCGCCGCCGCCTTCGTCAAGGTCTGGACCACCTATCCGGACGTCAGCTGGCGGGGTACCAGCCACTTCGCCGCCGGCAACCGCGCCGTGTCCCAGTGGACCTTCTGCGCCACCGGCCCGGACGGCCGCCGCATCGAGGCCGACGGTGTCGATCTGTTTACCCTCAAGGGCGGCAAACTGGCGCTGAAGCAGGCCTTCCGCAAAGACCGCCCCTTGCTGGATCCCCAGTAATCGCTGCCACCCGGTGTAAACCCATTACAGGGGAAGACGAATATGGATATTGCCAACAAAACCCAGGCGGAGCTCCGCCAGCCGCAGCAGACTCAAAAGGTGCTGGATCGTTACGATCCCAGTTATGATCCCCTGGTGGCGCCCAGCCCCGGACGCGGCCAGCAGTACGCGCCCACCTACTGGGTGGCCACCGCCGGCACCCCGCCGGAAGACGACGGCCCCGTCACCGCCGACATGGATGTGGACGTGGCCATCATCGGCAGCGGTTTCACCGGCCTGTCCTGCGCCGTGTTCCTGGCGAAGGAGCACGGCATCAAGGCCACGGTGCTGGAGGCCAACCAGGTCAGCTGGGGCTGTACCAGCCGCAACGGCGGCCAGGCCCAGAATGCCTCGGGCCGGCTCAGCCGCTCCCAGTGGATCCAGCGCTGGGGCCTGGACACCGCCCGGCGCATGCACGAGGAAGTGCGCGAGGGCTTCGATACCTTCAAGGGGCTGATCCGGGACGGCAACATCGACTGCAATCCCCAGGACGGCGGCCATCTTTACATCGCGCACCGGGACAAGGCGATGCACAAGCTGGAGGCCGAGGCCAGGGTGCTGCGGGAGCAGTTCGGCTACCAGACCGAACTGCTGGACAAGGCCACCCTCAGCCGCAACTACGTGAACGAGGCGGAGGCGGTGGGCGCCATGCACGAGCCGGACGGCATCGGCGTGCATCCGCTCAAGCTGGCCCAGGGCTATCACCGCATGGCGCGGGAGCTGGGCGCCACCATACATCCCTCCAGCCCGGTGCTGGGCTGGGAGACCCGCAACGGGGTGCATTACCTGCAGACCCCGGGCGGCGTGGTGCGCGCCCGGGCGGTGGGGGTGGCCACCGGCGGCTATACCTCCCAGGGGCTGCACCAGAGCCTGCGCAGCAAGATCATGCCGATACTGTCCAACTCCCTGGTGACCCGGCCGATGACCGAGCAGGAGCTCGCCGAGTGCAACTTTATCACCAACGAGGTGATCACCGACACCCGCACCCTGCGCTACTACTATCGCAAGCTGCCCGACAACCGGCTGCAGATCGGCAGCCGCAGCTCCATCACCGGCGCCGATGCCCACAACCCCAAACACCTGCAGGTGCTGATCGACGGCATGCACCGCAAGTTTCCGGCGCTCAAGGGCATCAAGGTCGACTATTCCTGGTGGGGCTGGGTGGACGTCAGCCACGACATGATGCCGCGCATCGCCCAGCCCGATGAAAGGGAGCAGATCTTCTACGCCCTGGGCTACGGCGGCAACGGCGTCATGTTCTCGGCCCATGCCGGCCGGCGCATGGCCCAGCGCATCGCGGGCATTAAGCAGGGGTTCGAGCTGCCCATCTACAACTCACCGCTGCCGGGGCACCTGTTCGCGCCCTTCCGCCGCCTGGGCCAGCGCATGCTGTACCACTGGTACCACCTGCGCGACGAACACCTGTAGGAGCCGAATCCACCTGAACCACGCCGGGAGCCGATGCCCCGGCGTTTCCATTTTGTTTTCAATATGTTGCCCTGTGGTTTACAAGCGACGGCAAAAAGGGTCAAACTGGGTTGTTCCGGCCCGCGGGCCATGTATCGACAGGTAAGTTGAGTCACCATGTTCCAGCTGTTTCACCTCTCCACGGAAAAAAGCACCAGCCTGCAGCAGCAACTGCGCGAGCAGATCGCCGCCGCCATCCTCAACGGCAACATCCCCCAGGACAGCCCGCTGCCCTCCAGCCGCAAGCTGGCCAAGCAGCTGTGCATCGCCCGCAATACGGTGGTGCTGGCCTACGAGCACCTGCTGGACGACGGCTACCTCATCGCCCGCGAGCGCAGCGGCTATTTCGTCAACCCGGAGATCCTGTCCCGCCGGCTGGAAACGCCGCCGGAGGCGGCGCGGGCCGGCGGCGGCCACAAGCCCCACTGGGATCGTTTCCTGAAGGTCCGTCCCAGCAGCCAGCACAACATCACCAAGCCAAAGGACTGGCAGAAGTACCCCTATCCCTTTATCTACGGCCAGTTCGATCCCAGCCTGTTTCCCAGCAACAACTGGCGGGAATGCTGCCGGGACGCGGTGAGCGTGCCGGCGATCCGCGACTGGGCCTCGGACCGCTTCGACAACGACGATCCCCTGCTGATCGAGCAGATCCGCACCCGGCTGCTGCCCCGGCGCGGGGTCTGGGCCTCGGCGGACCAGATACTGGTGACGGTGGGCGCCCAGCAGGCCCTGTACATGCTGGCCCGGCTGCTGCTGGACAAGGACAGCACTTTCGGCATCGAGGATCCCGGCTATGTGGACATCCGCAATATTGCCACCATGAACCCGGCCCGGGTGCGGCCGCTGGCGGTGGATGAACAGGGGCTGGTGGTGGACGAACGGCTCGACGACTGCGACTGCATCTACACCACCCCCAGCCACCAGTGCCCCACCACGGTGACCATGCCGCTGGAGCGGCGCTATGCCCTGCTGGACAAGGCCAGCGAGCAGAATTTCCTGATCATCGAGGACGACTACGAGAGCGAGAGTAACTTCAAGACCAACCCGATACCGGCGCTGAAGAGCCTCGATAGCAGCGACCGGGTGCTCTACGTCGGCAGCCTGTCCAAGACCCTGGCGCCGGGGCTGCGGCTGGGCTACCTGGTGGGGCCGGCCGAGCTTATCCGCGAGGCCCGCGCCCTGCGCCGGCTGATCCTGCGCCACCCGGCGGCCAACAACCAGCGCTCGGTGGCGCTGTTCCTGGAGCGGGGCTACCACGACGCCCTGATCATGAACATCGCCAAGGCCTACGAGGAACGCTGGCAGGAGATGGGCGCGGCGCTGAACGACTACCTGCCGTCCGCCAGCCGGCAGCCCAGCTTCGGCGGCTCCTGTTATTGGGTGCGCGGCCCGGAGGGGCTGGACAGCCGCATACTGCGCAAGGAGGCGGCGGATCGGGGCATCCTGATTGAGCCCGGCGACATCCACTTCCTGCAGGAGCCGGTGCCGCTCAACTACTTCCGCCTGGGCTACTCCTCCATCCCCGCCGCCAAGATCCGCCCCGGCATCAAGGCGCTGGTGGAGCTGATCCAGGATATGATCTGAAGCGCCGCACCTCCCGGCGGTGAGCGCTAGCGGTAAAGCGGTTGCGCCCTGGGTCGCAGGCGGTACTGGCCCGGTGTCATGCCGACCACCCGTCGAAAGTCGTGGATAAAGTGGGCCTGATCGTAATAGCCGGACTCATGGGCCAGCTCGGTCAGCCGCCGGCCGTCCCCGGCCTTGAGGCGCTCCCTGACATGAGCGACCCGCAGCAAACGCCCGTATTCCTTGGGCGACAGGCCCAGCCAGAGGGCGAATTGCCGCTCCAGCTGGCGCTGGCTCAGGCCGACGGCTGAGGGTAGCCGGGCGATGGGAAGGCGGCCCCGGTGGAGCAACAGGCACTGGAGGGCGCGACGGAAGCTCCCCGGGGAATCCGGCGAGGACAGCAGCCGGGGAGCCAGTTCCCGTTCCAGCAGGGCCAGGCCTCCACCGGCGTCCGCCTGGTGATAAAGCTGCTCCGCCAGGGCGCCGCCCGGAAAGTGCAGCACCAACCCCTCGGACGATGCCTGTTGTCCGAGCAGGTCGCGCAAAGGGCGGGTGAAGAAGCCATAGGCGCCGCCGGGCCGGAACCTGACGCCCCAGGCATCGATCCGGCCGGACAGGGTCAGCCTCAGGCTGTGCCGCATGGGGCCGCCTATCAGGCAGGAAGCCGGGGTATGCCGCCCATTGAAGATCAGGGGATCGCCCAGGTTGAAAATGATGCCGCTGCCTCCTTCGGGATGCAGCCATTCGGTGATGTTCTGTCCGGCGGGCAGGCTTCCCTGCAGCCGCCAGTAGCACTGGATGAAGGGGCTCAGCCCGGCGCTGGGTGGGTAGCGCAGAAAATCGAGTCGGCTCATCGGGGTCGGGTTCGTGGGTCTGGTCCGGGAACCAGCCTAGCAGAGTCGGCCCCCAAGGCGAATGTCGAAAATCTACAATTCCCATCTTTCCGGGCTCCCTACACTGGCGCAGACATCCATCACGAGCAGGAGTATCGCCATGTCTGTACGAATCGACTATCGCCAGGTCGCCCCCGGCGCCGTCCGGGCCATGCTGGGGCTGGAGCAGTACCTGACCGGCCAGAAAGGAGAGCAAGGCTTGCCGCCTTCGTTGCTGGAGCTGGTCAAGATCCGGGTATCGCAGCTGAACGGCTGTGCCTACTGCCTCGATATGCATACCAAGGATGCCCGGGCCGCAGGCGAGAGCGAGCAACGGCTGTATCTGCTCGGCGCCTGGGAGGAGGCGCCCTGTTTCGATCCTCGGGAAAAGGCGGCGTTGGCCTGGGCCGAGGGACTGACCCTGCAGGCTCAGCAAGGGGTCACGGAGGAGCTGTTCCGCCGGGCCCGGCAGCAGTTCAGCGAGCGTCAACTGGCCGATCTGACCCTGGCCATCGTCGCCATCAATGGCTGGAACCGCTTTGCGGTAGCGCTGGGGGCCGAGGTCGGCTCCTACCGGGCAGGAAAACACCTTCCGGCCTGAGGAGGCGGGGTTCGGTACGGGGGCGGGGCGCCGGTGGGTGCCCCGCCGTTTTTTCACGTCCGGGCCACGCTGCCGTTAACACTGGCGTAACAGGGCGAGTGAAACTGGTCCTACTCTCTTTTCCCCCCGCTTTCTAATCTAACCCCCAGTGAATCGCGGCGCAGCCATCAGGCGCCGTTCTGCCAGGCCAGGATACGGGAGGGGAAGCCCGGCATCCGGCGGCGGTATCGGCACCGGTTTTGCGATTCGCCCTGAACCGACAAATAACAACGCGAATGGAAACCTGCTTTAACCGAAATTTGGATCGATAACCCCGGGGTGACGGCCACCGCCGCCACCGACAGGAAACAGCAAAAAGGAAGACAGCTATGCCACGTATGACTCCTAGTGAAGCACTGGTCGAAACTCTGGCGGCCAATGGTGTAACCGATATCTTCGGCATCATGGGCTCCGCCTTCATGGACGCCATGGACATCTTCGCCCCGGCGGGCATCCGCCTGATCCCCACGGTGCACGAGCAGGGCGCCGGCCACATGGCCGACGGCTACGCCCGGGTCAGCGGCCGGCACGGCGTCTGTATCGCTCAGAACGGCCCCGGCATCACCAACTTCGTCACCGCCATCGCCGCCGCCTACTGGGCCCACAGCCCGGTGGTGTGCATCACCCCGGAAACCGGCTCCATGACCCAGGGCTTGGGCGGCTTCCAGGAAGCGCAGCAACTGCCCTTCTTCGAGACCATCACCAAGTACCAGGGCCACGTGGCCAACCCGGCGCGGATGGCCGAGTTCACCGCCCGCTGCTTCGACCGGGCCATGCTGGAAAACGGCCCCACCCAGCTTAACATTCCGCGGGACTTCTTCTACGGCGACATCAACGTGGAGATCCCCCAGCCGATCCGCATCGAGCGCGGCGCCGGCGGCGAGCAGAGCCTGCAGCAGGCGGCCGCCCTGCTGGCCGAAGCCAGGAACCCGGTGATCATCTCCGGCGGCGGCGTGGTGATGTCCGGGGCGGTGGAGGAGTGCAAGGCCCTGGCCGAGTTCCTGGGGGCCCCCGTGGTCAACAGCTACCTGCACAACGACTCCTTCCCGGCCAGCCACCCGCTGTGGTGCGGCCCGCTGGGCTACCAGGGCTCCAAGGCCGGCATGAAGCTTCTCTCCCGCGCCGACGTGGTGCTGGCGCTGGGTACCCGCCTGGGGCCCTTCGGCACCCTGCCCCAGCACGGCCTGGACTACTGGCCGAAGGAAGCCAAGATCATCCAGGTGGACTGCGACGCCAAGATGCTGGGACTGGTGAAGAAAATCTCCGTCGGTATCTGTGGCGACGCCCAGGCCGCCGCCGTCTCCCTCCTGGAGCGGCTGCAGAACCTCAACGTCGCCTGCCTGGAGAACAAGGGCGCCCGCGCCGGCGAGATCGCCGCCGAAAAAGCGGCCTGGGAGCAGGAGCTGGATCAGTGGGTCCACGAAAAGGACGACTATTCCCTGGACATGATCGCCGAGCAGGCGGAAGAGCAGGGCAGCTACCTGCATCCGCGCCAGGTGCTGCGCGAGCTGGAAAAGGCCATGCCCGAGGATGTGATGGTGTCCACCGACATCGGCAACATCAACTCGGTGGCCAACAGCTACCTGCGCTTCGAGAAGCCGCGCTCCTTCTTCGCCGCCATGAGCTTCGGCAACTGCGGTTACGCCCTGCCGACCATCATTGGCGCCAAGACCGCCGCGCCCCATCGCCCGGCCATCTCCTACGCCGGTGACGGCGCCTGGGGCATGTCGATGATGGAAATCATGACCTGTGTACGCGAAAACATTCCGGTGA
The DNA here is from genome assembly GCF_003012775.1 of Zobellella endophytica. GTDB lineage: Bacteria > Pseudomonadota > Gammaproteobacteria > Enterobacterales > Aeromonadaceae > Oceanimonas > Oceanimonas endophytica. The sequence continues at coordinate 41,946 of NZ_PXYG01000011.1, forward strand.
CCTCCATCGTGTTCCACAACCGCCAGTGGGGCGCCGAGAAGAAGAACCAGGTCGACTTCTACAACCGCCGCTTCGTGGCCGGGGATCTGGAAAACCCCAGCTTCGCCGACATCGCCCGCGCCATGGGCGCCGAAGGGGTGACGGTGGACAAGCTGGAAGACGTGGGCCCGGCCCTGAAGGACGCCATCGCGCGCCAGATGGAGGAGGGCAAGACCACCGTCATCGAGATCATGTGCACCCGCGAGCTGGGCGACCCCTTCCGCCGCGACGCCCTCTCCAAGCCGGTGCGCCACCTGGACAAGTACAAGGACTATTGCTGATAAAGGAGGCTGCCCGCCACGGCGGGCAGCTCGGCTTTATCATCAAGCCGTCTGTTTTACTGGCATGAGCCGGCCAAAGGGCCCACTCCTCCGACACGCCGCAAGTACGTCCATGTAGGCTCGCACATGCCATCCCTGGCATGTGACGGTCGGCGGAGCGGTTCCCTTTGTCCGTCTCTTCTGACATGGGTGTCGCCTGTTTATGCCAGTCTGCCGATACCGGAACACAACCCGATGCCATTGTGTCAGTGGCCTCCGGTGGTCTTCTGTCGAACAGGAAGGGAATCATGCTCAATACCGCGCCCAAGGAATGCCCGCCCCGCTTGCTGGCCCAGGCCCGCCAGCACCCCAGGGTCACCACCGTGGTGATCAACCCGGTCAATGCCGTTTCCCTGGCCAGTGCCCGGCTGGCCAGGGAGCAGGGGCTGATCGAGCCGATACTGGTGGGTGATGTCGCCGTCATGCGGCATCAGGCCCAGGCCATGGGCTGGGCGCTGGACGACCTGCGCCTGGTGCAGGCCGCCGACGAAACCGAGGCCGCCCGGCTGGGCGTCGCCCTGGTCAGCCAGGGCGACGCCGACGCCATCATGAAGGGCCATGTGCATACCGATATCCTGCTGCGGGCGGTGCTGAACAAGTCCGCCGGGCTGCGCACCGACAGCCGGCTGAGCCACCTGTTCCACATGACGGTGCCGGGCAGCTGCAAGGCCCTGTGCATCACCGACGCGGTGATCAACGTCCAGCCGACGGTGCTCGACAAGCTGCACATCGCCCGCAACGCCATCGGTCTGATGCACGCCCTGGGCAACCCCGAGCCCAAGGTGGCGGTGCTGTCGGGCACCGAGGAGGTGAGCAAGAGCATGCCTTCCAGCCTGGACGCCGCCGAGCTGGTCAAGCTGGCGGCCATGGGAGCCCTGCCCGGCGCCCTGGTCGAAGGCCCCCTGGCCTTCGACAACGCGGTATCGCCGGAGGCGGCGGCCATCAAGGGCATCCGCGGCCGGGTGCCGGGGCAGGCGGACATCCTGCTGGTGCCCAACCTGGAGTCGGGCAACTTCCTGTTCAAGCAGATGGTGTACTTTATGGGCGCCACCGCCGCCGGCCTGGTGCTGGGCGCCCGGGTGCCGATCATCCTCACCTCCCGCGCCGATCCGCCCGAGGCCCGGCTGGCGTCCTGCGCCCTGGCCGCCCTCCATTGTGCCCACCAGGCCAGCCGCGCCGTGGTGGCCTGAGCCTCGACCCGAAAGGAGCTATTTATGTCACTCAGCCGTTATGGTTTTATCATCAAGGGGCCGGACCTGGAGCTGTTCAAGCACCACGGCCGCATCAAGAGCGACGGCTTCGACATCGCCGTGGCCGGGGTGCGTACCCTGGAGGAGGCGGTCATGGCCGCCCAGGAGATGCTGACCCGGCGCATCGAGCTTATCGAACTGTGCGGTGGCTTCAGTGCCGAGGAAGAGGCGCAGATCCGTGAGGCGATCCAGGATCACGTGCCCCTGGGGCGGGTAAGCTACCGGCCCGAAGACCAGGGGCGGGTCGACTGGCCCTGAGCCCGTCGATGCCGGTTCATGGCTGACGGCCGGTCCGGCGAGGACCGGCCGTTTCCAGCTCCCCCTGCCGGCTCAGCCGGTAGTGATCCAGGTCCCGCGCAAGCTTCAGCCTGCCCCCGTAATGGGCGCGGGCTTCCGCCGCTATCTCGTCGATATGGGGCGAGCCGACACCGTCCTGGTAGCGGGGGCTGAAGTGGGTGAGGATCAGGTTGGGCAGGCCGGCCTGTTCGGCGAAGCGGGCCACCCGCTCGGCGTCGCTGTGTCGGGGCGCCGGCCCCAGGCGCTCGGCCACCTCCCGGGTGTAGGTGGCCTCGTGCACCAGCAGGCAGGCGCCGCGGGCGGCCTCCGCCAGCAGGGCGGGGGTGTCGTTGTCGCCGGCGATGATCACCTTGCGCGGCGCCCGTTCGGGCAGCCGGTAGTCCCGCCCCCTGAGGCGCCGTCCCTCGAACTGCAGCTCCTTCCCCCGGTGCAGCCGGCCCCACAGCGGACCGGCGGGAATGCCCTCGGCGGTCAGCCGGGCCACATCCAGCCGGGCCTCCACCCGGGTTTCGGTGAACACATAGGCATAACTCGGCACCCGGTGGGACAGGGCCACCGGTTCCACCGTGAAATCCCGCACCGCCAGGGGGGCCTGCAGCGATTCGACCGGCACGAAATCGATGGGGAAGTCGAGCCGGAGATCGCTCAGCCGGGCCACGCACTCGATAAAACCGGCGATGGGCGCGGGGGCGATGATACGCAGCGGCGCCGTGCGCCCGGCCAGGGCGGCGCTGGCCAGCAGCCCGGGCAGGCCGTAGCAGTGGTCGCCGTGCACATGGGTGATTAGCAGGGTGTCGAGCTGCATCGGCGACAGCCGGGTATGCAGCAATTGGTGCTGGGTGCCTTCGCCGCAGTCGATCAGGCACCAGGCGCGGGTGCCGGCCCTGCGCAGGGCCAGGCCGGAGACGTTACGGCTCTTGGTGGGGGTACCGGAAGAGGTGCCGAGGAAGATCAGTTCCATGCGCTGTGCCGACGAAAAGGGATACCCTTGATGGTAACCGCAAGCGCCGGCGCGGGGAATCCGGAGTCACTTCTTGGACGCTGTTTGCGATCTTTACAACGCTGTCTGTCACTCATCCAGCGAAGAGGCAATCCCTGTTGCCTCTTCGCTCGGGCATGGCAGACAAGCTCTGCGAATATCCTAAACAGGCTCCTGGCAGAATGGCATCATTCAGCCGGCGCTTTTTTCTCCGGCCGGGGCACGATCAGGGTGGGGATGCGCGACTCGCGCAGCACGTTCTTGGCCACGCTGCCGAGCAGGGTGTGCAGCCAGCCCTTTTCGTGGGCGCCCATCACGATCAGATCGCAACCCAGTTCCCGGGAGCGGCGGAGTATGGTCTGCACCGGGTAGCCTTCCACCACCTCGCAGCCGACGATCCTGGTGCGCAGCGCCTTCTCGGCGGGGGCGATGACGTCCCAGAAGTAGTCCTGCCGCTGCTGCAACTGCTCCCTGGCGTGGTTGAGCCGCTGGTGCAGGAACTCCTCCCGGCTGCGCTGGTTGAGGATGTAGGACTGCAGGGTCAGCTTCTCGTCGCCGGACAGTTGCTCCACCACGTTCAGGATATGGATGTCGGCGCCGGTGGTCTTGGCGAGCGACACCGCATACTGAAAGGCGAAGGAGGCGTTCTTGGAAAGGTCGGTGCAATAGAGGATGCGTTTGAGCTCTGGCAACATGTTTTTACCCTCGCTAAGGGCATGGCCGGGCCGCCGGCCATGCGTGAATGGCCGCTATCCGAACAGGCCGGGGAGAAACAGCGCTATCTGCGGTACATAGGCTATCAGGAACACCGACACCACCGAGGCGACGGCGAAGGGCAGGGCCCGCAGCGAAATCTCCTCGATGGAGGTGCCCGACACCCCGGAGGCGATGAACAGGTTTTCGCCGAGCGGCGGGGTCTGGAAGCCGATGGACAGGCAGCACACCACCACTATGCCGAAGTGGATGGGGTCTATCCCCAGGTTGTAGGCCACCGGCAGCAGCACCGGCGTCAGTATCATGATGGCGGCCAGGGTCTCCATGAACATGCCGACGAACAGCAGGAAGAAGATGATCAGCGCCCAGATGATGTAGAGATTGGTGGTCATGTCCAGCATGGCGGCGGCGACCACGGCCGGGATCTGGTTTTCCACCAGCAGGCGGCCGAACACGGTGGCGGTAAACAGGATCAGCAGCACCCGTCCGGTCAGCCAGGTGGTGGTTTCCAGCGAGTGCATCACGTCCTTGAACTTCAGCTCCTTGTGCACGAAAAAGCCGATCACCAGGGTATAGAAGATGGCGACGATGGCGGACTCGGTGGGGGTGAACAGGCCGCTGTAGATGCCGCCCAGGATGACGATGGGCGCCAGCACCGACCAGATGCCCTTGCGCAGGGCGGTGTAGGTGACGGCCATGGACCAGCCCTCGGTGGTGCCCTTGTAGCCGTGCTTCTTGCTGAGGAAATAGTTCATGATCAGCAGGCCGCAGGACAGCACCAGCCCGGGCAGGAAACCGGCGATGAACAGCTTGGGAATCGACACCGACTGGAACTGGCCGTACTGGGCCACGGCCTCGGGCGGCGGCATCAGCCCCATGGCGGAGATGCCGAAGATCACCATCGGAATGGAAGGCGGTATCACCACCCCCAGGCCGCCGGAGGAGGCGGTGATGGCCGAGGCGTAGCCCTTGCTGTAGCCCCGCTGCACCATGGCCGGGATCATCAGCATGCCCACGGCGGCGGTGGTGGCCGGGCCCGAGCCGGAGATGGCGCCGAAGAACATGCAGGCCATGACGGTGGCCGCCGACATGCCGCCGGTGAAGGGGCCGGCGAAGCTTTCCGCCAGGTCCACCAGCCGCTTGGAAATGCCGGCGGCCTCCATCAGGGCGCCGGCCAGGATAAAGGCGGGCAGCGCCATCAGCGGGAAGGAGCCGACCGAGGTAAAGGCGATCTGCACGAACTTGATCGGGTTTTCGCCCAGATACAGGAAGGAAGCCAGCGCCGAGACGCCGAGCGACACGCTGATGGGGGCGCCCATTAACAACAGTAACAGGAAGCTCCCGAACAGGATGGTGACTACGGATGATTCGATCATGGGATGCTCCGGGATTAATTCGGTTTGGTGGCGGTGTCTGATGATTCGAGCAGCTTTTCCACTTCTCGCGACTCCGGATCCCGGATATCGATCCCTTTGATCAGCTTGTAATAATTCACCTGGAGAATGCGTATTGTCATCAGGGCGAAGGCAATGGGTAAAATCATGTAAACATATTTCATCGGAAAGCCCAGGGTCTGGGATTTCCAGAACAGGTTCATCTTGTTGAAGACGAAATCGTAGCTGAGGTAAACGAAGTAGCTGTTGAAGCCGACCCAGACGAGGTCGGCCAGGGCCTCGGAAATGACCGCGAAACGGGGCGGAAACAGCTTGAACTGAAAGGTCACCCTGTTGTGGGCCGCCAGTTTGGTGGCGTAGCTGGCGCCGAAATAAACGAACCAGACGAACATGTAGGTGGATAACTCCTCGCTCCAGGCGATGGAGTAATTGAATACCTGCCGCGAAATGATCTGAATGAACAGAATGACCACGAAGCTGGCCAGTAATGTTCTGCAAATAACACTTTCTATATTGTCGATAATGCTGAAAATCAGCTTGCCGATGGTCATGACTTTCCTCCCTGATCCCAATGCACCCGGCGCTCGCCGGGTGCACGCTGCTGAGCCGTCGCGGTTATATCTCGTCACGTCCCAGGGATTGCAGGATCTTGTTCAGGTTTTCCTTGCCGCCGAGCTGGTCGTAGTACTTGGGCCAGACCTGGCTGATGGCCTTGTCCATCCATTCCTGTTCGCCGTTGGCGGCGTCGGTGATCTGCATGCCGCGGCTGGTCAGCTCGGCCCTGATCTTGTCTTCCTGCTCCACCAGCCACTGGGCGCCGTGTTCGGTGGCCGCCTGGCCCGCGTCCAGGATGGCCTGCTGGACTTCCGGCGTCTGGGACTGGAATACCGACTCGGACACGATCAGCGGCTCGATGGAGAACAGATAGCGGATGTTGGTGACGTATTTCTGCACCTCGTCGAACTTCATGGCGTAGACGGTGATGTAGGGGTTGTCCTGGCCGTCGACCACGCCCAGCTGCAGTCCGGTGAAGGTTTCGGACCAGGCCATGGGGGTGGGGTTGATGCCCCAGGCGCGATAGGTGTCGATCATGATCTCGTTGTTGGGCACCCGGATCTTCAGGCCCTTGAGATCGTCCAGGCTCTGCACCGGCTGCTTGGAGTTGGTCAGCACCCGGAAGCCGGAATAGGCCCAGCCGACGATGCGTACCCCGGCGTCGCGTACCGTGTTGTCCACCAGTTGTTGGCCCACCTCACCCTGGGTCAGGGCGATGGCGTCGTCCAGGCTCTGCACCATGTAGGGCAGGGTCAGCACGCCGACGGAAGGGGAGAAGGGGGTGACGTTGTTGATGGCCAGGATGGAGAAGTCGAGCAACCCCATGGAGGCGTCGTTGACCGTGGCCTGTTCGTCGCCGAGCTGGCCGTTGAGGAACAGCTGGGTGTCGTGCTGGCCGCCGGTCTTTTCCTTGAACACCTCGGAAAACTTCAGCGCCAGCTGGTGCTGGGTGCCGCCGGCGCCGTCGCCCACCGCCACCCTGAAGGTTTTGGCCTGGGCCAGGCCGCTGGTGACGGCCGCCGCCCCCAGGCAGAGGGCGAAAGAGAGGGACTTGATAAAACGTTGCTTGCGTATCATGGCTTCTTGCTCCAGTTGCTGATGTTCCGCTCGCGGCGGAACCGTGACCTTCCGTGACATCGGGCCCCAGGGTGTCTCTGCCACGCCTGCTGCCCACTACTGGCTCAATGCATGCCGTCTCGACCCGGGTGGGTGCAACCAAGACGGCATCCGGTGTTCCTCGGCCCCGGGACGGCGGGCCTGGGGTTAATAGTTAAATGCGGCCGACCAAAAGGTTAGGACCACTTATCCTGTTGAGCTGGGTCCAGCGTAAAAAAACCTTAAAATCATACAGTTAATAAAATAATTTTGTAATTTAAATGTTAATTAAATGATCATTTTCCGGCCATGGCCGCGGCCATCAACGCCAGTATTTCATCGAACACCCGGTTGTCCGGCGCCCGCGCCAGATCCAGCAGCCGGCTGTGGCGGTAGTAGTCGCTCAGATCCAGCCCCACCCCCAGGGCGCAGAGCCGGATGAGGCCCTCTTGCTCCAGCCGTCCGGTCACCTGGCGCAGGTGCAGGTCGAGGATATCCTGCCCGTTGGCCTGGCGGGTGGCGGTGTCCATCGGGCAGCCGTCGGAGATCACCAGCAACAGCCGGTCCCGCGCCGGCAGCGCCAGCAGCCGCTGCTCGGCCCACTGCAGGGCCTCGCCGTCCAGCCCCTCGCGGAACAGATCCCCCTTGAGCAGGGCGGCGATGTCTTTCCTGGCCCGGCGCCAGGGCCGTTCGGCTTCCTTGTAGACCAGGTGGCAGCGCTCGTTGAGCCGGCCCGGGTTGGCCGGCCGGCCGCTGCGCTGCCATTGGCGCAGCGGCTGGCCGCCGTTCCAGTGGCCGGTGGTGAAGCCCAGTATCTCCACCCGGGCACCGACCCGTTCCAGGGCCCGGGCCAGGGTATCCACCAGCATGACGATGCTCTCCATGTGCGGACGCATGGAGCCGGAGTTGTCGATCAGGAAGCTGACCACCGCCTCGGTGTGCGGTGCCGGTTGTTCCTGCTTGAACACCCGCCGGTCGGCGGCCGAGGTGACCAGGGCCGGCAGCCGGCGGCCGTCGAGCCGGCCGTCCTCCTCGCCGAAGCGCCAGCCGTCGAGCCGGGGCCTGGCCAGCAGCCGGTGCAGCTTCTTGGTGAGCAGGTTGAGGTTGAGCCCCTGTGCGCGGATGCGCCGGTCGAGGGTGTCGCGCAGGCTGACCAGCAGCTCGGGTCGCACCCGCCGTCGGGCCGGCCATTCCTGGTCGAAACGGTCGTCGTAGACGCGGTAATTCGCGGCCGGCCGGTCCGGACGGGAGCCGGACGGCCCGGCGGCCGTGGCCGGGCCCTCGTCGCCGTCGCCCTCCGGCTCCAGCAGCAGGCCGAAGGCCCTTTTGGTGTCTTCACTCAGGGCCTCGGCCTTGCCCTCCGCCGCCAGCCGCTGGCCGAGCCCGTCCACCAGCTCGTGCAGGCAGAAGGCGATGTGCCGCGCCGGCTCGGCGAAGGCGGCCTGGTCGTGGCGGTGGCGGCGCAGCAGGCCGAAGGCGGGGCCGATGTCCCGCAGCAGAAACATGCGGGTGGATTCAATCAGCATCTCGGTCGTTTCTTCCAGCGGGCCGCCGCCGAGCTGGACCCAGCTCATCTGGGCCAGGGTGAACAGCAGCAGGCCGACGTGGGTCTCGGTCTGGCCCGAGGCCAGGAACTGGTTGCTCCAGGCGCTGAAGCGATGGTGCAGGTTGCGGCGGCTGCCCGGATGGTGCGCTTCGACCAGAGATTCGACCCTGAGCTGCTCCAGCAGCTCGAACACCAGCCGGGCGACGGGGGGGGCCGGCCGCCGCCGCCGGTGCAGCCCGGGATCGTTGTGGCGCAGGCGCAGGGCGATGGCGTCGGCGACACCGCGGAAGGAGCCCAGGTCGTCCAGGCCCGGTTCCGGATGCAGGTGGGGCGCGCGCAGGGGATAGGGGCGGCCCCGCCATTCCAGCCGGTGGCCGCGGTAGCGCAGCTCCGCCTGGGCCGACTGGGCGCGGATCAGGGCGGCGCAGAGTTCTTCCAGCCGTTGCTGGCGGCGGGCGGCGGCGGCCGGATCCTGGGGTGAATTGGAGGTGGTGGTCATGGTTTCCATCCCGTTGATGATGCGGCTGGGCTCGGGGCTGGGCGGCCCAGGTGCCTCATCGCTGAATTACTACAGTCTTCAAACAGGCGCTTATATCATCGCCAGCTGCAGGGACCGGGATTCGTCCAGTTCCTGATCGAAACAGCGCTGGTAGTATTCCGCCACCAGCCCGCGCTCCGCCTCATCGCACTTGTTGAGGAACGAGAGCCGGAAGGCCCGCGCCGGATCGCCGAAGATCTCGGTGTTTTCGGCCCAGGCGATCAGGGTGCGCGGCGACATCAGGGTGGACAGGTCGCCGGCGGCGAAGCCGGCCCGGGTCAGCTCGGCCACCGCCACCATGGTGCTGATCAACTGGTAACCGCGCGGGTCCGCGTAACGGGGCACCTTGCCCTGCACGATGCGGATTTCGTCTTCCCGCGGCAGGTAGTCGAGTTTGGCCACGATGTTCCAGCGGTCCATCTGCGCCTGGTTGACCTGCTGGGTGCCGTGGTAGAGGCCGTTGACGTTGCCGAGGCCGACGGTGTTGGCGGTGGCGAACAGCCGGAAGTCGGGATGAGGGGTGATTACCTGGTTCTGGTCGAGCAGGGTGAACTTGCCGTCCTGCTCCAGGATGCGCTGGATCACGAACATCACGTCCGGGCGGCCGGCGTCGAACTCGTCGAAGATCAGCGCCACCGGCCGGCGCAGGGCCCAGGGCACTATGCCTTCCTGGAAGCGGGTGATCTGCTTGCCTTCCTCCAGCACTATGGTGTCCTTGCCCACCAGGTCCAGCCGGCTGATATGGCCGTCCAGGTTGACCCGCACGCAGGGCCAGTTGAGCCGGGCGGCCACCTGCTCGATATGGGTCGACTTGCCGGTGCCGTGCAGCCCCTGCAGCAGCACCCGCCGGTTGCGGGTAAAGCCGGCGAGGATGGCCAGGGTGACGTCCGGGTTGAAGCAGTAGGTCGGGTCGGCCTCGGGCACGTGTTCATCCCGCTGGGCAAACACCGGCACCTTGAAATCCGCATCGATATCGAACAGCTCGCGCACCGACACCAGCCGGCCGGGGTGCTCGTGAATCAAATCTGTCATGGCCCTGCTCCCTGTCTGTAGACATCAAAGATAACGCTGACGCCAGTGTAACGGCCGGCACGGGGCCGGACAGGGGCCAGTTGGCCCGGAGGGATATGGCCAGTGGCGGCTAGGCCGGCTGGCGCAGTATCTCCCGCTCTTGCTCGGACCGGGCACCGGGCGGGGCGAGGTGGCATTCCCGGAAGATCTTGGCGGTGCAGGTCTTGCAGATGGCCGGATCCAGCCGCTGGTAGATGCGGTGTATGGCCTGGCCCTTGTTGACGAAGAGGTGATCGTCGCCCAGCTCTGCCACCAGGTTGTTGCGTTTGAGAAAACGGACCACCCCGTCCTTGAGGTTGCACAGGTAGAGATCGCCGCCTTCGTCCCGCCGCCGCCGGGATTCCTGCACCAGCATTTCGGCGCCGACGATATCCACGAAGTTCATGCCGTTGCCCACGATCAGCAGCCGGGGCTCGCGGATGTTCTGCAGGTATTCCTGCACGTGGTTGACCGCCCCGAAAAACAGCGAGCCCTCGATGCGGATGATGCGCAGCTGGGGGCAATAGGGTAGCCGCTTGTGTTCGGCATTGACGAAGAACGGATGCCTGGCGTCCGGATCCGGCAAGATGGTGACGATGCGCGGGGTGGAGGTGCGCTTGAGGTAGAACACCAGCGACAGTATCACCCCCGCATAAATGGCGAACTCCAGCGCCACCAGCAGGGTGGCGGCGAAGGTCACGCTCAGCACCGTGGCCTCGGACCTGGCCGCCCGCACGATCAGCCGGATATGGTGAAAGTCGATCAGGTTCCAGGCCACCACCAGCAGCAGGCCGGCCATGGCGGGCATGGGCAGCCAGGCGGTGAGGTCGGAAAACAGCAGCAGTATCACCAGCAGGAAGCCGGAGGCGAAGATCGCCGCCAGCGGAGTGCGGGCGCCGGAGGTATAGTTGACCCCGGTGCGGGTAAAGGAGCCGGAGGAGGCATAGCTGGAGAAGAAGGCCCCGACCACGTTCGACAGCCCCTGGCCGATGAACTCCTGGTTGCCGTCCAGCCGCTGGTGGGAGCGGCTGGCCACGGCGCGGGCGATGGAGGCGGCTTCCACCAGCCCGAGCAGGCCGATGGCCAGGGCGCCGGAGGCCAGGGCGCTGATGTTGCCGAGGCTGAGGTCCGGCAGGCTGAAGGGCGGCAGGCTGGCGGGAATGGCCCCCACCAGGGCGATGTGCTGCCGCCCGGGGTCGAGCAGCAGGGCCAGGCCGCTGGCCAGGAACAGGGCGATCAGCATGTTGGGCCAGCGCGGGCGGAACCGCTTGAGCAGCACGCAGGCGAGCAGGGTCAGCAGGCCCACCGCCAGGCTGTAGGGATCAATCTCGGGTAGGTGGTGCAGCACCTGCCACCAGGTGTCGGTAAAGGAACCGTCCGTGTCCAGGTTCAGCCCCAGCAGGTTCTGCAGCTGGCTGGAGGCGATCACCACGGCGGCGCCGGCGGTGAAACCGATCACCACCGAATGGGACACGAAATTGACCAGCACCCCCAGCCGGGCCGAGGCCAGGATCAGCTGGAAGATTCCCTTCATCAGGGTCAGGGTCAGCGCCAGGGTGATGAACTGTGCCGTGCCCGGCTCGGCCAGGGGGCTGACCGAGGTGAACACCACTATCGACATGGCGGCGGTGGGGCCGGAGATCAGGTGCCAGGAAGAGCCGAACAGCGCGGCGACGATGGCCGGCACGATGGCCGCGTACAGGCCGTACTCCGGCGGCAGGCCGGCGATCAGCGCATAGGCCACGCCCTGGGGCAGTACTATGATGGCGTTGGTCAGGCCGGCCTGGGCGTCCGCCTTCAGGCTGGTGCGGTTGACCATGGGCGCCCATTGCAGAAAAGGCAGCAGGCGGGTCCATGAGCCCGGCTGTCCCGTTCCCTTGATTGCCATGTTCGGCCTCCGTGTTGTTGGGGGTATCGGTCACGACCCGGAACCGGCCCGGGATCGGTGTCGATTAAACCACGTCTTGCGCGCCGCCTTAAGCCCGGATACGGTCGCGGCCGGCGTCTCCTGCCTTTCATTATGGCTGGCCCCATCCCGGGCCGGTAACTGGCATTTGTTGGTCGCCTTGGTGCCCGGTAACGTCGGAGGAAGGCTCCGCCTTCGGATCCCGGACGCGAGGCCGCTCCCCGCACTCAAGGACAAGAGGATCGCATCATGACATTTGTTTCCTGCCATCCGGCCAGCGGCCGGCAGACCGGGGTGTTCGAGGCCCTGTCCGCGAGCCAGCTGGAAGGCCGCCTGCAACAGAGTGCCGAGGCGGCCGAAGGCTGGCGGCAGCGCACCTTCGCCGAGCGCGCCGCCCTGCTCAACCAGCTGGCTTCCCAGCTGTCGGCCAACCGGGAGCGGCTGGCCCTGATCGTGACCCGGGAGCTGGGCCAGCGGCTGAGCGAGTCGCTGGCGGAGGTGGACCGCTGCGCCCACGAGTGCGCCTATTTCGCCGCCCACGGCCAGGCCATGTTGCCGCTGGCCCGCAGCCTGACCACCTTCGAGCCGATGGGCTCGGTGCTGCAGCTCGGCACCGGGCGTTTCCCCCTGTGGCAGGCGTTTCGCCTGCTGGCGCCGACCCTGATGGCCGGCAACGCCGTGCTGCTGAAGCCGGCCGAAAACCTGCCGCACTGTGCCCGGGAAATCGACGCCCTGGTGCGGGCGACGGGGGCGCCGGCGGGGCTGGTGTCCTGCCTGCTCATCGACCAACCCCGGGTGGCCGGGGTGATCCGGGATCCCCGGGTGGCGGCCCTGGCCTACGGCGGCAACCGGGAGGACGGGGCGCGGCTGGCGGTACTGGCCGGCCGGCAGCTGAAACCGGTGGTGATGGAGCTGGATGGGGCTGATTTGCAGATCGTGCTGGATGACGCGGATCCGGAGGCGGCGGTGGCGGCGGTGCTGGACTCCGGCTTGCGCAATGCCGGCCAGTTGGGCCGGGGCGCGCGCGGGGTGGTGGTGACCCCGGCCATCGCCGATGACGTGGTGGCGATGCTGGCCCAGCGGCTGGCCGGGATGGCGTGCGGGGATCCGGAAGATCCGCAAACCGGGCTGGGCCCGCTGGCGAGCGCCTCGTCGCGCGCTCGGCTGCACCGGCAGGTGCAGGCGGCGCGCCGGCAGGGAGCCCGGGCGGTGCTGGGGTGCGAGTTGCCCGCCGGCCCCGGCTGGTACTATCCGGCCTCCCTGCTCGACGGGGTGGCGCCGGAGATGCCGGTGTTCCGCCGGCCGGCGGGCGGTCCGCTGCTCTCTGTGCTGCGGGTCGCCGGCGCCGACGACATTCCCGCCCTGTGCCGGGGCCTGGGACCGGGCGGCAGCGCCGGCATCTGGAGCCGGGATCTGGCCCGGGGCGAGCAGCTGGGCCGGCAGCTGGCGATGGACAGCTGCTTCGTCAATGCGGTACCGGGGCGGGATGCGGGCTACCCCTTCGCAGTGGGACCGAGCCCCGCGGGGCATTTCAATATCAAGGCGTTCTGCACCATGAAATCGCTGGTACTGGCGGTATAGCGGGCTGGCCCCAGCGGCGGATGGCATCTGGCCCTGTCCGCGGCGGGCGGGCCCGGTTAGACTCCGCGCCATCCATTGCCCTGCCTGGAATGGCCCCGCCCCGCGGTCAGCCGTCACGGATCCGACGCCCCGGTCAATGTCCGCCGCCCTGCGTGGTGGAAACCTGAGTGACAGCAGTATCAATTTTTCGGGCGAATACAGATGACATCAGCATACCCAACCCTGGAACAGATGGGGATCCACTCCTTCGACAGCATCAGCCAATACCGCTTGCGCCGCGAGGCCAGGGCCGACGTGCTCAAGGTGTATTACCACCGGCCAGCCGGCTCCCTGCTGTCGCGCAGCAAGAAATTCACCTTCGCCCGGCCCAAGGCCGCGGTGCCGGTCGAGTTCCAGAAAACCGCCCAATGGCACCAGCTGGACGACACCAGCCCGGTGCTGCGCCAGGCGCTGGTGGAGCTGCAGCAACTGCTGAACACCGCCGGGCCGGACGGGGACGACGCCACCCGGGACAGCAAGCAGCAGTTGTTGCAGGATCTGGAGCACATGGAGCGGGTGATGAAGGCCAAGCTGGAAGAGCTGCGCCGGCAGATAGCGGCGTTGAAATAACAGGGGGGCGGTTATCACCGCCCCTGTCTGCCGGTGACCGAATGGGGCGCGGGCGGCTCGCCCGCATCGGTGTCGCGCCCAGGGTTGAGGCGTTGCTTGCCAGGCCTGTGGTTCCCGCTACGCGGGAAAGCAGGCGGGCCGCCTGCGCTCCACCCGCGTGCTTCTTGGCCTGGTCAGGATCTGGCCGCCTGCTGCCGGAGCAGCGACTCCGCCATCTTCTTGCCGAACAGCTCCATCACCGCCTGCTCGTCTCCTCCCGCCTCGCGCAGGGCACCGACCATGGCTTCCAGGGTGGGCAGGGTCTTTTCCAGCAGTTGCTGCAGATAGTGCTCGGGGCTGACCCGGGTATAGGCTTGATATTCGGCAAAGAGCGCGCTGGTGGCTTCATCCAGCCTGATGGTCACTTCCTGTTGTTTCGACATAACCGCGTTCCTCTAGGAATGGAGTAGTGATAGCTCACCAATCTAGGATCCCCGGTCGTCGCTGGTTAGCGCCAGCAGCGGGGCGGGGATGGGGCCAGCTGGACTCAGTCGGCATGCCCGACTGGCTCTAATGTTTCCGCGGCCGGGGGGCTAACCTCCATGTTAACGATATGTAAACATCACTTTGCCGCCGGAGCGGCCCCGCCGTCCGGCCATCAAGAGGAAACCGTTATGCCAGTGTTTGCCACCCTGACCGCCATGGGCATCGAGGACGTCGACCAGATCAGCCGTTTCCGGGTGACGGAGCGGGGCGATCACGATGAGCTCAAGGTCTGCTTCGAGCGGCCCGCCGGTTCCTGCCTGCCGGCCAGCCTCAAGTTCCGCTTTCCCCGCAGCCAAAACCCCGAGGTGCGCATCGCCCTGCAGCAGGCGGTGGACGAGCTCGGGCAGCTTCTGGATCGGCGCAACACCGATCCCCGGGCGGCCATACTGCACAACCTGGAGCAGTTCGAGCGGGTGATGGAAGCCAAGATGGCGGAGCTCAGGGGGCGGCTGGCGCAACTGCCGGCCTGAGCCGGCCTCAACGACCATAAAAAAACCACCGGGGCAAACCGGTGGTTTTTTGTTGTGCGAGAGACAAAGCGTTACATGAACACGAACTTGGCGATAAAGATGGCGCTCAGGATGTAGACGCTGATGGACACGTCGCGCGGGTGGCCGGTGGCCATCTTCAGCACCGTGTAGGTGACGAAGCCCATGGCAATGCCGTTGGCGATGGAGAAGGTCAGCGGCATCATCAGCGCGGTCACCGCGGCCGGGGCCATTTCGGTGAAGTCGTCCCACTCGATCTTGGCCAGGCTGCTCATCATGGCGAAGGCCACGAAGATCAGGGCTCCGGCGGTGGCGTAGGGCGGTATCATGCCGGCCAGGGGGGCCAGGAACATGGACAGCAGGAACAGCGCTGCGATGGTCACGGCGGTCAGGCCGGTGCGGCCCCCGGCGGCGACGCCGGCGGCGCTTTCCACATAGCTGGTCACCGGCGGGCAGCCGACGAAGGTGCCGATGACGGAAGAGGCGCTGTCGGCCTTCAGGGATTTCTTCAGGCCTTCGATGCTGCCGTCGGGGCGGCGCAGGTTGGCGCGCTCGGCCACGCCCATCAGGGTGCCGGCGGTATCGAACATGTTGACGAACAGGAAGGCCAGGATCACGGTGATCATGCCGATGTCCAGGGCGCCCATGATGTCCAGCTTCATGAAGGTCGGCTCTATGCTGGGCGGCATGGCGAAGATGCCGTTGTATTCGACGATGCCCATGAGCAGGCCGATCAGGGTCACGCTCATCACCCCGATCAGCACGGCGCCGAACACCTTGCGATGCACCAGGATGGAGATGATCAGGAAGCAGACGGCGGCCAGCAGGGCGCTGGGCTTGGTGAAGTCGCCCAGGGTCACCAGGGTGGCCGGGCTTTCCACTACTATGCCGGCGGTTTTCAGGCCGATCAGGCCGAGGAACAGGCCCACGCCGGCGGTCATGGCGTAGCGCAGGGATTCGGGAATGGAGTCGAGCACCCATTCGCGGATTTTCCAGAAACTCATGGCGGTGAAGATCACGCCGGACCAGAACACGGCGCCCAGCGCCACTTCCCAGCTGTAGCCCATTTCACCGACCACGGTGAAGGCGAAGAAGGCGTTCAGGCCCATGCCGGGCGCCAGGCCGACCGGCCAGTTGGCGTACAGTCCCATGAACAGGGTGGCGATGGCGGCACCGATGCAGGTGGCCACGAACACGGCCCCCGCATCCATACCCGAGGCGGACATGATGTTGGGGTTAACAAAAATAATGTATGCCATGGTGATGAAGGTGGTCAGCCCCGCCACCAGCTCGGTTTTGACCGAGGTGCCGTGGGCACTCAGCTTAAACCACTTTTCCAGTAGTCCCCCGGGAGCCGGGAGGGTTTTAGGTGTTGGCTCATTCTTGATGTTTTCCATGACCTGAAGTCCTCGAGTAGATTGAGTTGCAGACTGTCAATGCCGCACGATTTTCCTTCGTCGCGGCATTGGCAGGAGCCGTCTGCGACCCGTCAGCTACCTCTGTAGGTAGAGTAGCTGTAGGGTGCGATCAGCAGGGGTACGTGGTAATGCTCTTCGCCGGCGGCGATCCCGAAACGGATGACCACGTCGTCCAGGAAGGCCGGTTCGAGCAGCTCAATACCTTGTTTCTTAAAGTAACTGGAGGTGTGGAACACCAGCTGGTATTTACCGGCCACGTAGTCCTCACCCGCCAGGATGGGCGCATCGGTCCGGCCGTCGTGGTTGGTGTAGACGGTATTGATCAGCGTGGTCTGTTCGCCCTCAACCCGGTACAGTTCAACTTTGATCTCGGAGCCTGGCAGGCCCTTGGCAGTATCCAATACGTGTGTAGTTAATTTTCCCATTTCTAGTTACCTTGCGCGTAAGTACGCGTCTCCGTTAGTTCAAGGTACTGTCTTCGCGATGCGTCGACAGAATTAATTTTATATCAAGATAAATTGGTGCGTCTACATTTAATTAACAAAAATGTGTACAATGAGCGCAGTTTCCTGTGTCATGCCGCTGTTATCTATCCTGATAGAGTAGGATTGTCTTTGCTTTGGTGCCGCAAAGCAAGAATTCCAGGGCAGATCTGATACAAAAACTAAACCTGTTATTTACATATATTGATTTTATTGTATACAATAAGATTATTACAATGACCGGCAAGCCCCCTTCATGCTTGTTTCGGCCGGTTTTTTAACCTGCGTTTCAAGGAGTTTTCCGATGAGCCAAAACCAAGACTATCCCCGTGACCTCATCGGGTATGGAGCCAACCCTCCTCACCCGCAATGGCCCGGTGATGCGCGTGTCGCCATCTCGTTCGTGCTGAACTACGAGGAAGGCGGCGAACGCAACGTGCTGCACGGGGACGGCGAGTCCGAAGCCTTCCTGTCCGAGCTGCCCGGGGCGGTAGCCTGGGAAGGCGTGCGCCACATGAGCATGGAATCGGTCTATGAGTATGGCAGCCGGGCCGGCGTCTGGCGCCTGCTGCGCCTGTTCAAGAAGTACGACATTCCGCTCACCATCTTCGCCGTGGCCAGCGCCATCGAGCGTTATCCGGATGTCGCCAGGGCTTTCGTGGAAGAGGGGCACGAGATCTGCTCCCACGCCTTCAAGTGGATCACCTACCAGTGGATGGACGAGCAGGAAGAGCGCGAGCAACTGCACAAGGCCGTCGAAACCATAGAGCGGGTCTGCGGCCAGCGTCCGCTGGGCTGGTATACCGGCCGCGACAGCCCCAACACCCGCAAGCTGGTGATGGAGGAAGGCGGCTTCATGTACGACTCCGACTCCTATGCCGATGATCTGCCCTACTGGGTCGACAACAAGGGCAAGGGCCATCTGGTGATCCCCTATACCCTGGACACCAATGACATGCGCTTCGCCACCCCGCAGGGTTTCAACAGCGGCGAGCAGTTCTACCAGTACCTGAAGGATGCCTTCGACGTGCTGTACGAAGAAGGGGCCGAGGCGCCCAAGATGCTGTCCATCGGCATGCACTGCCGCCTGCTGGGCCGCCCCGCCCGCATGGCGGCGCTGGAGCGTTTCGTCAAGTATGCCCGCAGCCACGATCGGGTCTGGTTCACCCGCCGCATCGACATCGCCAAACACTGGCACGAGCATCATCCCTATAAAGGAAACAAGTAATGACCCAGTTCAAGAGCTGTTCTCCCAGCACCATGAGCCGCGCCGACTTCGTGGCGGCTTTTGCCGACATCTACGAGCATTCCGCCTGGGTGGCGGAGCAGGCCTTCGACCAGGGCCTGAATGCGGAAGACGACCATGTCGAGCAGCTGCACGGCCGCATGGCCGGCGTGCTGCTGGCCGCCGACAAGGGGGCCCAGCTGGCGCTGATCAACGCCCACCCGGATCTGGCCGGCAAGGCTGCCCAGCGCGGCGAACTGACCGAGGCTTCCACCAACGAGCAGGCGGGAGCCGGCATCAGCCAGTGCACCCCGGAAGAGTTCGCCCGTTTCACCGAGCTGAACAACGCCTACAAGGAAAAGTTCGCCTTCCCCTTCATCATGGCGGTGAAGGGCTCGAACCGGCACCAGATCCTGGCCGCCTTCGAAGAGCGCATCCATAACGACTACGACACCGAGTTCGAGCGCGCCGTCAAGGAAATCAACAAGATAGCCCTGTTCCGTTTGAACGAGATGTAATGAGGCGAGGGGGCCCAGGCCCCCGTTTTTTTATCCGTTTTCGGAGGCAGAAATGATCAAGACCCTCACCATAGAGCCGCTGACCCGGGAAGCCTTCGCCCCCTTCGGCGATGTGATCGAGTCCGAAGGCCGCGATTACTTCATGATCAACAACGGTTCCACCCGCCGCTACCACCAACTGGGCGAGGTGCAGCTGGACGAGCAGGGCCGGGGCATCATCAGCATCTTCCGGGCCAGGACCCTGGACTACCCGCTGGCGATCAAGATGCTGGAGCGCCATCCCTTCGGCTCCCAGTCTTTCATTCCCCTGTTCGGCCACGACTTCCTGCTGGTGGTGGCGCCGGTGGGCGACGGCGGCATGAACATCGACCCGGCCAGCGTGCGCGCCTTCCGGGCCAGCGGCCGCCAGGGCGTGAACTACCACAGGGGCGTGTGGCACCACCCGATACTGGCGTTGCGCGACGACGACGAGTTCCTGGTGGTGGATCGCAGCGGCCCCGGCAACAACTGCGACGAATTCTTCTTCGACGAGTCCGTCCAACTGAGCCTGGAGCTGGGCTGAGTCCCTTTCAAGCCCCGATGCCGCCCGAGGGTGGTGCCAGCAGGCGGCAGCGCGGCGACAAGAGCTGTTTCCTCGACATCGGCGCGGCGGAGCCTCCATGGATGGATTTACGGTGTATCGGCCCTTTGGCCGACTTCTTCAGTCATGACAATGACGTTGTCAGCAAGCAGAGGCAGGCCCTGTGGCCTGCCTCTGCCGTTTTCAACGCAGTTCGTCGAATTCCGTGATGCGCGGATGTCCCCGCCGCTCCAGAAAGCCCAGCAGCTTGTCCGGATCCGTCGCCAGTATCCGCTCCCGGGGAAACTCCAGCTCGGTCACCAGCCGGTGGCAGTGCTCGAACTGGCCCAAGGTGAAGGCCACGTGGGAGTCGGAGCCGAAAGCGAGCCAGGCACCGCTGTCCCGTGCCGCCGACACGATGGCCCGGCAGTTGGCCTCGCTGCCCTTGCGCGAGTGGTTGAAGGAGGAATTGTTGATCTCCAGCGCCACCCGGTGTTCGGCTGCTGCCGCCGCCACCGCCTCGATATCGATGGGGTAGGCCGGGTTGCCCGGGTGGCTGATGATGTCCACCTTGCCGCTTTTTATGGCATTGATCATGGCGGTGGTATGGCGGGCCCGGTCCGCCGGCGGGAACACCGGCTCGTGGAAGCCGGCCACCACCAGATCCAGGCAGTCGAAGTAGCGCTCGGGAAAGTCGATGTCTCCCGCCTCGTTCTTGATGTTGGCCTCGATGCCGCGCAGTATGCCTACCCCGTCCACCACCCGGGGCAGCACCCGCATGTTGACGAAATGCCAGTAATGGGGAGCGTCGGCCATCTCGGGGCCGTGATCGGTGAGGGCGAACAGCTTGATGCCGCGGGCGCGGGCGATGGGCAGGTAGTCGTGCACCGTGCTGTAGGCGTGGGTGCTGGCCACCGTATGGCTGTGGGTATCGACGAGATAGGTCATGGGGCTTCTCCGTGAGCGGACTGTGACCAGCATAACAAAAATAATCTGCCGTTTGGGGTGATTAACGCCGGTCCCGGTGCTTGTTCAGTTCCCCGTCACATGTTATTTCTATATGAAAATATTTTAGGTGAAGGTGAACGCATGGATGCACTCAAGATCGGCTGGCGCGACCGCCTGCTGATGAATATTCCGCTCAAGCACAAGTTAATGCTCACTTGCTACCTGGCCGCCGCCGGGCTGGCCGGGCTACTGTACGCCTACTGGCAATTGCAGCTCGAGCTGGAGAGCAGGAGTGGGCCGCCGGCTTCGCTCTCCCTGGCGTGGGTGGCGGCTGCCGTCGTCCTGTTGCTGCTCCTGCTCTGGCTGCTGGCCCGGGCGGTGAGCGACAACCTGCTGCCGCTGCTCGGTCATATCGAGGGGGTCATGGCCCAGGTGGCGGGCGGCCGGCTCGACAAGCGGGTCGGCTTTTCTGGCGAGGACGAATTCGGCAAGATAGGCTCGGCCATCGACGCCACCCTGCAGCACCTGTCGGCGACCTTCGAACTGGTGGAGCGTTCCGCCGGGGTGCTGCACGGGGCGGTGGGCAATATCGGCGAGGCGGTAAGCCAGACTGGGGAGGAAGTGAGCGCCCAGCACGGCCAAGTGGCCCAGTGCCGGCAAACGGTGGCCGGTTTGAACCGGGCGGTACAGCAAGTGGCCGCTCACTCCCGCCAGGCCGACGAGCTGACCGGCCAGACCCACGACGAAGCCCTGGCCGCCGGCACCCATATGACCGACGCCATGCAGGGCATGGAGCGACTGGTGGCCGACACCCAGGAGGCGCGGGCCGATTCCCGCGTGCTGGGCGAGACCCTGGAGCGGGTAGGCACCGTAGTGGAAACCATCAAGGCCATTTCCGAACAGACCAACCTGCTGGCGCTCAACGCCGCCATCGAGGCGGCCCGTGCCGGCGAGCAGGGGCGCGGTTTCGCGGTGGTGGCCGACGAAGTGCGCACCCTGGCGGGGCGCACCCAGCACGCCACCCACGATATTCAGCAGATGATTGAAACCCTGGCCGACAGCGTCAACCGCAGCATCGAGATGATGTCGCGCAACGCCGAGGCCAGCACCGGCGCGGCCACCGGCGTCAGGGCCGGAATGCAGGCGCTGGAGAACATACTGCAGCGGGTGGCCGAACTCAGCCGGATGAACCGGGATATCGCCGGTTCGGTATCGGGCCAGGAACTGGCGATGGCCGAGCTGGACGCCAGCCTGGAGCTGTTGCTCGGCCAGGCGGAGCGCTCGCGGCGCCAGCTGGATACCCTGAGCCGGGACCGGGGCCACGTGCACGACATCGCCGAGCAGCTGGCAGCCAACATGGCCCGGGTGCGCGCCTGAGCCACCCTTGCTTTCCCGCCGCCGGCTGCACATAATCGGCTTTCACGATGCATATTAACGAGGTGGCCATGGTGACCGAACAGCAGGTAAGGGATGCCCTCTGCCGGGTGCTGGATCCGGAGGTGGGTGAGAACATCATCGAGCTGGGGCTGGTGTACGGCATCGATATCGACGACGAGCGGCTGGTGGTCACCATGACCATGACCTCGCCCTCCTGTCCCATGGGCGACTGGATCCGCCAGCAGGTGGCGGCCGAGCTCGGGGACCTGTGCCGGGACGGGCAGCGGGCCGAGGTCAGGCTGGTATGGCAGCCGGCCTGGAGCCCGGAGATGATGAGCCCGGCGCTGCGGACCCGGCTGGGCTGGGGCTGACGCCGCTTATTCCGGCGGCTGGTTGTTGAACTCGCGCATGAAGATATCCCAGAACACCATGAACAGCGCCGCCACCAGCGGTCCTATCACGAAGCCGTTGATGCCCATCAGGCTCAGGCCGCCCAGGGTCGAGAACAGTACCACGTAGTCGGGCAGCTTGGTGTCGCGGCCCACCAGCAGCGGGCGCAGTACGTTGTCCGCCAGGCCGATCACCAGGGCGCCGAAGGCCACCAGCACGGTGCCGGCAACCCAGGCGCCGGTGGCATAGAGGTAGATGGCCACCGGCAGCCACACCAGGCCGGCGCCTACCGCCGGGATCAGCGACAGGAAGGCCATCACCACCCCCCACAGCAGCGGGCCCGGGATGTCCAGCGCCCAGAAGATGAAACCGCCCAGCGCCCCTTGCACCATGGCCACCAGGATATTGCCCTTCACCGTGGCCCGGGTCACCTCGGAAAATTTGCTGAACAGCTTGCGCTCGCGCTCGTCCCCCAGCGGCAGCGCCTTGACCATCAGCTCGGTGAGCTGATGGCCGTCGCGCAGCAGGAAGAAAGTGAGGTAGAGCATCAGCGCCACGTTGATGATAAAGCCGAAGGTGCTCTGGCCCGCGGTCAGGGCCTTCTCCGCCAGCAGCTTGCTGCCGGCCACCGCCGCGTCCGACAGCCGCTGGCGGACGCTGTCGAGATCGATGCCGAGCCGCTCCAGCAGCTCGGGCAGTAACGGGAAGGCGGTGCGGATCTGCTCCAACACCCGGCCCGGATTGATTTCGCCACGGTCTATGCGCTGGTAGAAGCTCAGTCCTTCCTGCACGAAGGAGGTGGCGATCAGCAGCACCGGAAAGACCACTATCACCACGCAGAACAGCAGGGTGAGCAGGGCGGCACGGTTCGGTTTGGGGCCGATGCGGCACAGTATGCGATGCTGCAGCGGATAGAAGATGACGCTGATGGCGCAGGCCCAGAAAATGGCGCCCCAGAAGGGTTTGAGGATCAGCCCGAACAGCAGGCTGACCAGCAGCAGCATAAACAGAAACGAGCGTTGTTCGAGTTTTTCGCGCATGGTGATCATGGTTCCCGATGAGACACTGCCATCATAGTAAAGAAGCGGACCGGCCGGCGCCACCGATTCCCTTGGCCGCATTTTATTGCGCCGGCGCAAGGCGCCGGGCGAGGCGGGCTGCCATCATTCCCTTATTCGACGAAACCGGGCCACGGAGGCGGCATGATACTGTTACTGATCCCCATGATGGTGCTGCTGGTGCTGGCCATCGGCGGCGGCGCCTGGCGGCTGGGCGTCGACTGGCTGCCGCTGACCCAGACCGGGCTGATTTACCACGGCGCCCTGATGGTCAACGGTTTTTTCGCCACCCTGATCAGCTGTGAGCGCTGCGTGGCCTACGGCGATCGCCGGGCCTGGCTGGTGCCGCTGTGCGGTATTCTGGCCAGTGTCTCGCTCTGGTGGGCGCCGGCCCTGGCGCCGCCGCTCTACGGCCTGCTGGCGGCGGGCATGACGGGGCTGTCGTGGCTGCTGTGGCGGCGCCAGCCCCAGGATTTTACCCTGCTGCTGGTACTGGCCTGCGGCTCCCTGTTACTGGCCAACCTGTACTGGTGGTGGCTGGGCGGCATAGCGCCGGTGGTATTGAGGGCCTGGCTGGTATTCCTGGTGCTGACCATCGCCGCCGAGCGGCTGGAGCTGTCCCGGCTGTTGCCCAGGCCGCTGTGGGCCAGGCGAGCCTTCATGGGCCTGTCGGGCCTGCTGCTGCTGGCGCCTTGGCTGCCGTCGGGGCGGCTCTGGCTGGGACTGGCGCTGATCCTGCTGGCGTTGTGGCTGTGGCGTTTCGACATCGCCCGCAAGACCATCCGCACCAGCGGACTGCCCCGTTATGTGGCGGCCTGCCTGCTCAGCGGCTACGGCTGGCTGGCGCTGAGCGGCGGCCTGTGGCTGAGCGGCGCCATGGCGGACATGGCGCTGCACGGGGTGATGCTGGGCTTCGTGATGGCCATGGTGTTCGGCCATGCCCCGGTGATAGTGCCGGCACTGCTGAACATCCGCTGTTACTACCACGCGCTGTTGTACCTGCCGCTGCTGGTACTGCAGCTCGGGCTGGTGGCCCGGCCCTGGTGGCCCCAGGTCAGCGCCCACCTGACCAGCCTGGCCGTGGTGGGCTTTGTGCTGGGTTTCATGGCCATCCAGCTGCGCGGCCAGTGGCGGCTGCAGTAGCCTTATGAGGTGCGGTAGCGCCCCACCAGCAGCTGCAGGTGCTCGGCCAACTGGCCCACTTCCCGGCTAGTCTCGCTGGCGGCCTTTGAGCCGGCGTTGGTCTGCTCGGCGATGGCCACTATCTGGTGCACATTGGTATTGATGCTTTCCGACACCTGGGTCTGCTCTTCCGCCGCGCTGGCGATCTGGGCATTCATGGTGTTGATGGTATTGACCGCGGTGCCGATGTCGAGCAGCGCCTCGTCGATGCGGCGGGCCTCGGTGACCGTATGGCTGCTGCGATCGCGGATACTCTCGATGGCCTGTACCGCCTCCTTGGCGCCCAACTGCAGCCGGGTGATCATGTTGTGGATTTCCTCGGTGCTGGCCTGGGTGCGGCCGGCCAGGGTGCGAACCTCGTCGGCCACCACCGCGAAACCGCGCCCCTGCTCGCCGGCACGGGCCGCCTCGATGGCGGCGTTGAGCGCCAGCAGGTTGGTCTGCTCGGCGATGCCGCGGATCACATCCAGCACCGAGCCTATCTGCTCCGATTCCTGCCCCAGCCGCTGGATGATGTCCACCCCGCCGGCCACCTGGTGTTCCAGGCCGTCGATCACCGAGATGGCCCCCTGCAGCAGCCGCTGGGCATCGGTGACCTGGGTTTCCGCCTGCTGGGCCGCGTCGGCGGCGCGGGCGGCACTGGCGGCCACTTCCTGGGCGGTGGCCGACATCTGGTTCATGGCGGTGGCCAACTGGTCGCTTTCGTGATGCTGGCGGCCGATGCCGGTCTCGGTCTCATCCATGAAGCGCTGCAGCTCGGCGCTGGCCCGCTGCAGGGTATCCGCCGACTGGCGGGTGCTCTGCACCAGCTCGCTGATCTGGCCGGCGAACTGGTTGAAGGAGCGGGCCAGTACCCCCAGCTCGTGGCCGCCGTCAGGGCTGAGCCGGCGGGTCAGGTCGCCTTCCCCCTGGGCGATGTCCTGCATGGTGGACACCGCCCGGCGGATGGGCTGGTGAATGCTGCGGGCCATCAGCAGGCCGGCGGCGGCGATCAGCGCCAGCAACAGGGTGGCGGACAGGGCGGAATTGATCAGTCCCTGGCGCACCGAATGGGACAGTTCCTGCTCCAGCCCGGCCACGGTGGCCTGCAGGTCATCGACATAGAAGCCGGTGCCCAGCAGCCAGTCGGTGCCCGGCACCGGGGCGATATAGGCCAGCTTGGGCGCCCCCTGCTGGCTGTCGGGCTTGGGCCAGCGGTATTCCACATAGCCGCCGCCCTGACGCCCCAAGGCCACGTATTCCTGCACCAGGTGGCGCCCGTCCGGGCTGGTGGAGTTCAGGTAGTTGTTGCCTTCCCGGGCCGGGTTGTCGGCGCTGACCACCTGCACGCCCTGGGCGTCGTAGACGAAGAAATACCCGGTGCCGTCGTCGAAACGCAGCCGGCGCAGCTGATCCTTGGCCCTGTCGAGGTCGCCGCCCTGCACCAGGGGGGCGATGCTGGTCAGCGCCAGCTCCATGTAGTTGGCCAACTGATCCTTGCGCGCCTCGAACAGGGAGCGGTGCAGGCTGTCGCCGCTCAGGTTTTTAAGGCGTAGGGATTGTTCCACATTGACCCAGGTGCTGGCGGCCGCCAGCAGGGCCAGCGGCAACAGCGCCAGCAACAGAATTTTTTGCCTGATGGAAAGTCGGTTCATCCTTGATCTCGCTGTGTTATTTGTTTACATATTATTATCATTTTGTTTTCCACCTGTCATTGAAGTGAATACATTAATATCCCCATACAGTGGATAAAACGAATACACCGTCACAAGGTTAACGGCCGGTGCCGGCGTGGCTTGAGCCGGCCGGGCGGTATGTTGCCTTTTCAAATGGCTGCCGGGCCCGTTATGATGCGGCCATGAGCCTATTAACCGAGCATGACATGGCATCCACTATTCTCGCTGGCCCCATACTGCGCCGGGCCAGTTGCGAGCGGCTGGTGTTCTGGCTGGCCAGCCGGGTCCCGCTGCAGTTCCGGCTGCTGCTGCCAGAACAGGCCCCGCTGGCAGCGACCGGGGAGCGGCAGCAACAGTTGCGGGTCGGCGAGCATTGCTATCTCCAGCTGCTGGACCTGCCCCTCGACACGCCGCTGCCGGCCGACACCCTGGTGCCCTACGATCTGCAGTGGCGCCGCGATGAGCAGGACCACTGGCACGGCCTAGCCGACTGGGCGCCGGATCTGTGCTACGAGGGCGAGAGCCTGCCGCAACTGGTGATCCGCAGCCGGCTGGACGGCCTGCTGCACGGTTCCTGTCGCAAGCCGCACCATGCGGCGCCCGATGGCCTGGTGGCCGCCGATGTCTGGCTGGGGGGCTGCCATGCCCAGCCCCGGAGCCGGCCGGCGGCGCTGATGCTGAGCGGGGATCAGGTGTACGCCGACGACGTGGCCGGCCCCATGCTCACCGCCATTCACCAGTTGATCGAGGAACTGGGGCTCTACCCGGAAACCCTGGAGGGCGCCCTGGTGGCCGACAGCGCCGAGCTGTTCGCCAGCCCGCTCAATTACTACCGGCGGCACGAACTGCTGCCCAGCATCAAGGCCAA
Source organism: Zobellella endophytica (assembly GCF_003012775.1). Lineage (GTDB taxonomy): Bacteria > Pseudomonadota > Gammaproteobacteria > Enterobacterales > Aeromonadaceae > Oceanimonas > Oceanimonas endophytica. The sequence continues at coordinate 68,512 of NZ_PXYG01000011.1, forward strand.
CGTGCCGCTGCGCGAGCGCTTTTTCGAGGGCGCGCGCAAGCCGATCTTCACCACCAGCAGCGCCAACAATCACCTGATTACCCTGGCCGAGGTACTGGCCATGTATTTGCTGGTGTGGTCCCCCGAACCCTGGCGCGGACTGACGGAAGAGCAGCCGCCGCTGGATGAAGAGCTGCGGGCCCGGTACCTGACCGAGCGCCGGTGCCTGGCGCAGTTCGTCGAGGGATTGCCGGCGGTGCGCCGGCTGCTGGCGCACCTGCCGACCCTGATGATCTTCGACGATCACGACGTGACCGACGACTGGAACCTGACCGCCGCCTGGGAGCAGAGCGCCTACGGCCATCCGTTTTCCCGCCGCATCATCGGCAATGCCCTGGTGGGCTATTTTCTCTGCCAGGGCTGGGGCAACGATCCGCAGGCCTTCGCGGGTGAGCCGATGGCGCTGATCCGGGCCTGGTGCGAGCGGCAGGATGCTGGACGGCAGGATGCCCTTATCGATCACCTGCTGCGCTTCGAGCGCTGGCACTACAGTCTGGAGACCAGCCCCAAGCTGCTGGTGCTGGACACCCGCACCCGCCGCTGGCGGGCGGAGTCCAACTTCGGCAGCCCGTCCGGGTTGATGGACTGGGAGGCGCTGACCGAGCTGCAGGGCGAGTTGCTGCACCACGACGCCGTGGTGATCGTCTCGCCTACCCCGGTGTTCGGGGTCAAGCTGATCGAGGTGATCCAGAAGATCTTCACCTGGCTCGGCAAGCCGCTGCTGGTGGATGCGGAAAACTGGATGGCGCACCAGGGCACCGCCAACGTCATCCTCAACATCTTCCGCCACACCCGTACCCCGGCCAACTACGTGATCCTGTCCGGGGACGTACACTATTCCTTCATGTACGACATCCGGCTGCGCCATCAGAAGGGGGAGCCCCATATCTGGCAGATCACCAGCAGCGGCATCAAGAACGAGTTTCCGGCCCGGCTGCTGGACGTGCTGGACCGGCTCAACCGCTGGCTGTATTCGCCCCGCTCGCCGCTCAACTGGTTCACCCGGCGGCGGCGGCTGGAGATCACCCCCCATCCGCCGGCGGATGCGTCCCGCGGCGAGCGGCTGCTGAACAAGGCCGGGATCGGCCATGTGCGTTTCAACGAGGAAGGCGAGCCGGTGCTGGTGCAGCAGATCACCGCCGAGGGGGTGGTGGACTTCGCCGCCGACCAGGCGGCGCAGCCGGCGGCGGCCCTGAGCCGGGAAGATCCCTAATCCTCGGGCAGGCCCAGTGGCTGGCCGTAGCTGAACTCCACGTAGTTGCCGTTGGGATCCCTGACCCCGCAGTAGTAGCCCACCGGGTAGGGTTCGTCCCGGGGCGGCCAGACCAGGCAGTTGGCCGCCTTGGCCCGGGCGGCGAGGGCATCCACCGCCGCCCGGCTGGGCAGGGCGAAGCCGAAGTGGCGGTAGTCGTGGCTGGACAGCTGCAGGTCTTCGCCGCCGTTCATCAGCACCAGAATGAAGTCGTGTTCCCGTCCGGGCTCGGCCAGCCAGACGATGGTCTGGTGGCCGCTCTCGCGCCGGTGGGTTTCCACCATGCCGCAGAAGCCGCAATAGAAACGGATGCAGGCGGCGATATCCCGTACATGCAGGGCGATGTGGGTCAGGCGGGGGTAGTGGCGTGGCTCTGACATGGGCATGTCCTCCCTGGGCTGGCGATAATCGATGCCACCGGTGGAGCCGGGCGACAACTTGTGGGAACATGCGGCTCCCGATGGCTGAATTCTGTATGGAGTATGGCTTCTTTAAAAGACGTCGCCAAATTGGCGGGCGTATCCCTGATGACGGTATCCCGGGCGATCAATACCCCGGCCAAGCTGAGCCCCGAGACCTACGACAAGGTCAGGCAGGCCATCGATGCCCTGAACTATGTGCCTGACCTGTCGGCCCGCCGGATCCGCGGCGACAAGGCCGGGCCCGCCACCCTGGGGGTGCTGGCGCTGGATACCGCCACCACGCCGTTTTCGGTCGACATCATCCTGTCGATTGAAAAAACGGCCCGGGAGCGGGGCTGGAACAGCCTGGTGGTCAACCTGTTTGACGACGACAGCGCCGGGCAGACCGTCGACCTGTTGCTGGCGCACCGGCCGGCGGGGGTGATCTTCACCACCATGGGGCTGCGCGAGGTTCGGATCCCGCCGAAACTGCGCGACCAGCCGCTGGTGCTGGCCAACTGTTTCACCCGGGAGCCGGCGGTGGCGAGTTATGTGCCCGATGACGAGCAGGGCCAGTGTGACGCCATGCGCTACCTGCTCGCGCGGGGTTACCGACGGCCGCTGTGCATCCATCTGCCGGAATCGATCCCGGCGGCGCCGTTGCGGCGGGCGGGGCTGGAGCGGGCCTGGCGCCAGGCCGGGCTGCCGCGGGAGCAACTGCTGCAATACCACCTGGCGTTGGGGGATCAGCACTACCTGGACGTGCCCTCCATTATCGAGCGGCACCTGCACCATGGCCGCCCCGGGTTCGATGTGCTGGTGTGCGGCAATGATCGCGTCGCCTTCGTGGCCTATCAGGCCTTGCTGGCGCGGGGGCTGCGCATTCCCCAGGACGTGGCGGTGCTGGGCTACGACAACATGGTGGGCATCGGCGAGCTGTTTTTACCGGCGCTGAGCACGGTGCAGCTCCCCCACAACGAGATAGGCCGGCAGGCGGCCCTGCACCTGATCGATCGGCGGGAACACCTCCAGCGGGTGAACATCGGCTGCCCCCTGCTGGCCAGGGCCTCCTTGTGACGGGCGGGGCCCGGGCCCGCCCGGTGGGGCTCAGCGCCAGATGCTGCCGAGTGGCCAGGCATGGACGGCCGGGATCTCCACGCTGCCGTTTTCCGCGAACAGGTTGACGGTCCGTTCACCGGGCAGGGGATAGATGCGGCTGGTGAAGCAGGCCTCCCCCTGGTTGACAAACACCTCGAGCGAGGAGTGATCGATAAAGATCCGCAGCTCCAGCAACGGGCCCGCCGGCAGCGGCACGCTGCGGCAGCCGCTCACCTCCAGCCCGGCCCGGCTGCGATCCAGCACCAGTCTTCCGGCCTGGGCATCCACGTACAGCAGGGCGCCCCTGCTCCCGTCGGCGGTGGCGGCCAGTTCCAGGCCGAAGCGTTCGGCGCTGGCCGACAGGCGCAGGGTGATCTGCAGTTCAAGAGTGTGAGCATCCAGCCCCAGCGGCCGACGCTCGCTGGTCAGCGTCTGGCTCGGCCAGCGTTCCTCTCCCTGGCGCAGGGCGGTCAGCTCCCGCGCCGGTTGCATCCTCACCCTGCCCTGGTCGTCCAGTGACAGCTCCCTTGGCAGGGTGAAGGCCCCGGCCCAGTAATGCGCCTTGCTGGGCATGGGCGACTCCCACATGTCCATCCAGCCGAACAGCAACCGGCGGCCGTCGGCGGCGGTGAAGGTTTGCGGCGCATAAAAGTCGTGGCCCGCATCCAGTTCGACGAAGGGCTGTTCGATATCGAAGGCCTGCCCCGGCTGCCAGCGGCCGAGGAGATAGCCGCTCTGGTGGAGATTGCGGAAACGGTAGCCCTCGGCCGCCATGCCCTGGGGGGAGAACAGCAGCAGGTGCCGATCCCCGAGGGGGAAGAAGTCGGGGCATTCCCACATGTAGCCCTGGCCGGGTTCGGCCCTGGCCAGCACCGGCTCCGGGGTCCAGTGGCGCAGATCCGGCGAGCGATACAGCAACACCTGGCCCAGGTCATCGGCGGTGCGGGCGCCCACCACCATCATCCAGTCGTTCCCTTCCTTCCACACCTTGGGATCGCGGAAATGCTGGATGCCCTCGGGCGCGGCCAGTACCGCTCCCTGCTTGGTAAAGTGCACGCCATCGGTGCTGGTGGCCAGGCACTGGACCTCGCGGATCCGGCTGTCGTCCCCTGACTCTCCCAGCCAGACGTGTCCGGTGTAGAGCAGACACAGCTCGCCGTTATGCGCCACGGCGCTGCCGGAAAAACAGCCGTCCCTGTCGTCGTCGGCGCCCGGCGCCAGGGCGATGGGCAGATGCTGCCAGTGCACCAGATCGGTGCTGCGGGCGTGGCCCCAGTGCATGGGGCCCCAGTTTTCGTCATGGGGGTGGTGCTGGTAGAACACATGGTAGGCCCCGGCGAAATAGATCAGGCCGTTGGGATCGTTCATCCAGCCGGCGGGCGGCGCCAGGTGCAGTTGGGGATAGTATTCCCGGGACACCCGGGATTGCAGGCATTCGAGGGCATGATGGGCTTGCAGCAGTACGGTTTTCATCGGTGGACTCACTTTGTCGCAGGTTGCAGTAAGGAAGGTGAGGGGCTGTGCGTGTCGCGCAGCAGCAGGCAGGACAGCAGCACGAAAGCGGATACCGCCAGCCCCATCAGCAGATAGGTGTCGGCGAAGCCGAGCCGGTCATAGCCGTAGCCGGCCAGGGGCGACAGCAGGCTGGAGCTTATCTGGGTGACGAACTGGAAACCGACCAGATACAGGGTGGCGGACAGGCGCGGGTCGAAGTTGGCGGAAATGTACTTGAACATTGCCACCAGCAGTATGGGCAGTTCCACCGCGTGCAGCAGCTTCATCGCCGAAATCAGCCAGGCGCCCTCGACCAGCCCGGAACCGAGGATACGGGCCGCCATGACCACGCCGCTCAGCAGCAGGGCATTTTTGGCGCCGATGCGGTTGACCAGAAAGGGTGCCAGGAACATGCCGCCCGCCTCCAGGAAAACCTGCAGGGAGTTGAGGAAGCCGTACATCTCGTTACCTTGCTGCGGCGTGGGGAACTGGGCGGCGAAGTAGACGGCGAACTGCTGATCGAACACCCCGTAGACGCTGACCCCCAGCACGAACACCACCAGCGACCAGAAGCGGGGCAGCCGCAGCAGGGCGAGGGCATCGGCCAGGGAGAGCCGGTCGGTTTTGCCGTATTCCAGTTGGCCCATGGCATCGGCCTTGATCACCTGCACTCGGGAGAGCAGCAGCAGGAAGATCACCGCCGAGCCGGAGGCGACCCAGAAGTTGATGTCGGGATTGATATTGAAGTTGAAGCCGGCGCAGAAGGTGGCCGCCGCCCAGCCCAGGGAGCCCCACATCCGGGCCCGGCCGAACTCGAAGCCGGCGATGCGGCTGACCTTTTCGGTGTAGGACTCCAGCGCGCCGATGCCGGCGAAAAAGGTGGCGCCGATAAAGAGACCGCCGACCAGTGCGCCGAGCCAGAGGTGGTACGCCAGCAGTTTTGCGTAGACGAAAATAAAGAAGGGACCGGTCAGCAGCAGCAACAGGCCGATAACCCAGAGCAGGTTCTTGCGCAGGCCGAGCTTGTCCTGCACAAAACCGTACAGTGGCTGGGCGCAGAGGGCGACCAGCGAGATGGCGGCAAAAATGATCCCGGTCTCGGTGCCTTTCAGCCCCACCTGCTGGTTAAGCCAGATGGAGATCAGCGAAAACGACGAAGACCAGGTAAAGAAAAAGAAGAACAGCAGTCCGCTGAGCAAGGCGTAGTATTTTTTGGTGGTCGGGTTCATGGTTGAGCATCCTTATCTCCTGATAACGGCACCATTGTTAACGTTAACTTGTATTCCCAAAAGGGCCCATCGCGCGTTATTGTGATGTTAATCACCAAAGTTAACGTTAACATAAGCATCTTGTGAGGCGGATCACCAAAATGACCGACCTGCATGAATCTGCATTGTCATTGCGATAGAGGGAAGTCCTGTCGCCGCGCCCAGGTGCGCTCGCCGACACCGGCTGTTAAAGTAGCCGGGTAACCCACAACCGATAACGAAAGAAGCATGAGCAAGATCACCGGAACCCTGGTCAAGATGCCGGCCAGCCTGGCCGAGCCCGTGGCCTACCAGCTGGCCCTGGGCGAGCACAGGGTGGCACTGAACGCCCTGCTCGGGCAGCCGCTCACCCTCGGCTACACCGGCAACATCTACTGCGACGCCTGCGGCCGCAAGACCAGCAAGAGTTTCGCCCAGGGGCACTGCTTTCCCTGCATGAAGAAACTGGCTCGTTGCGACATGTGCGTGATGAAGCCGGAGACCTGCCACTATTTCGAAGGCACCTGCCGCGAGCCCGAGTGGGGCGACAGTCACTGCATGGTGCCCCATATCGTCTACCTGGCGAACACCTCCGGCCTCAAGGTGGGCATTACCCGGCACAGCCAGGTGCCCACCCGCTGGATCGATCAGGGAGCCACCCAGGCGTTGCCCATCCTGCGGGTGGCCACTCGCCAGATCTCCGGCCTGGTGGAAGTGGCCCTGGCCGAGCTGGTGGCCGACAAGACCAACTGGCGGGCCATGCTCAAGGGCGACGAAATCCCGCTCGACCTCAAGGCCGAGGCCGCCCGGCTGCTGCCGGAAATTCAGACCAGACTCGCCGATCTCACTCTGAAATACGGTGCCGAGGCGATCACCCTGCTCGACGAGCCGGTGGTCGGGCTCAACTACCCGGTGCTGGAGTACCCGAAGAAGATCGCCAGCCACAATTTCGACAAGAACCCGGTGGTGTCCGGCACCCTGCTCGGCATCAAGGGCCAGTACCTGATCTTCGACAGCGGGGTGATCAACCTGCGCAAGTTCACCGGCTATGAAGTGAGCCTGGGCTGAGGGACGCCGGCCGCGGCCGGCGGAGCGGTCAGGCGGTTGGGCAGGCCGGGTCGGGACGGGGGCCGGCCCGGTAGAGCCAGAGCCCTAGCAAGGCCAGTACCACCGAGGCAAGGGCGAGCATCAGGTAGACAGTGTCCAGCGCGCCGGTGGCCTCGCGCAGATAGCCGGCCAGCAGGTTGCCCAGGGTGCCGCCCAGGCCGAACGTGACCATGCAGATGCCGCTGATCTGCATGGTGGCGGTCGGCGAATAGCGCTGGCCGACCCAGCCGGCCAGTATCCCCCACATGGGAAAATACATCAGGCCGTAACCGAAGCCGGCCACCAGCGCGAAGCGGGCGGGATCCTGGACGAAGGCCAGCAAACCCAGGGCAAAACCGCCGAAGATCACCAGCAGCGCCAGTTCCGGCCCCTTGCGGTCGGCCAGCTTGCCGGTGAGCAGGCCGGCGACCATGCCGGTCAACCCGACCGTGGTCCAGGTATAGCCACCGAGGGTGGCGGGCAGGCCCAGCTGATCCAGGTAGGTATTGAGCCAATTGGAAAACGGCATGGTGGTAAAGCCGACCAGAAAGCAGATCAGGCAGGCGCACAGGGCGGTGCGTTCACCACAGATGGTCGCCAGCAGCCGGGTCACCGGGATGGCGGCAACCGGGCCCTCGCCTTGCGTCGCCGGCTGGCGCTTTAACGTCCGCAGCATATGCCAGGTGAGCCCCATGACCAGCAGGCCCATCAATCCGGCCAGCTGCCAGCCCCGTTGCCAGCCCAGGGCCGGGACCACCAGCAGGATCAGCAGGCCGTTGAGGCCGTATCCCCAGGCGGTGCCGCTGGAAATGGTCGACAGGCAGCCCGAGCGTTGCTCGGCCCCGGCATGGCGGCTGACGATCTCCACTATGCTGCCCCAGCTGATGGCGGCACTGGCCGCCAGGCAGGTGAGGGCCAGGATGATCAGCAGCGGAGTCTGCAGCTGCGACAGGGTAAACAGCAACAGGCTGGTGATACCGCCGGTGGCCAGCGCCAGGCGGGCGGTGCCCAGGCGGTGGCCAACCAGGCCCAGCAACAGGGCACCCCCGAGGTAGGCCAACTGGGTCAAGGCCCCGATGGTGGCGAGGTGCCAGTGGCTCAGCGCAATGCTGTCCCGCATCATGGGCACGAGGGCGGCAAACAGAAACATGCCGAAACCGTGGCTGACAACCTGGTTCATTCCGAAAATAGCGGCCATGCGCATGGGGTGATCTCCCTGATCCGGTAACGGCGCTTATTGGCCGCGAGCCATCTTGTCCCCTTGCCAGTGTTCGGTAAATCGATAAATATTGAGGCCTGTCTTCAATAAGGATGAAGTCTGCCGATGCGCGATTTACCCATTACCCTGCTGCGTACCTTTGCGGTGGTGGCGGAAACCCTCAACCTGACCGCGGCGGCGGGGCGGCTGCACCGGGCGCCGTCCACCATCAGCATGCAGTTGAGCCGGCTGGAGGGGCTGGTGGCGACCGAGTTGCTGGAGCGGGGGCAGTATGGGGTCAGGCTGACCCCGGCGGGGGAGCAGCTCAGGACGCACGCCCATCAGCTGTTGAACCTGCACGACCGGATCCTGGGGGCTTTCCAGAATGCGGAGGTGGTGGGCAAGGTCCGCTTCGGTACCCATGATCAATACGCCACCCGCAGCCTGACTCCCCTGCTGGAAGCCTTTGTGCTCAATTATCCGGAGGCCCGGCTGGAAGTGCTCTGCGATCACCGGCCCCATTACCTGGCGGCCCTGGTCCAGGAGGGCAAGCTGGACATTGCCCTGGTGGAGATGCCGGCCCTGTCCGACGGGGGCCTGCGGCTGTGCCGGGACGAACTGGTCTGGGTGTGTTCGGAGGCCCATGCGACCCACCGGCGGGAACCCTTGCCGCTGGCGGTGTTTGTCGAAGGCTGCTATCACCGGGAGTCGGCCTGCCTGGCGCTGGAGCATACCGACACCTCCTACCGTATCGCCTTTACCAGCCAGAGCCGGGCGGGCGTGCTGGCGGCGGTGCGGGCCGGGATCGGCGTCGGGGTGATCCCGCGCCAGACCCTGGAGCCGGGTCTGGTGGTGGTGGAAGAAGGACTCCCTCCCTTGCCCAGGACGGACACCACCCTGTTCGTGGCCGAACGGGCCAACGAGGCCACGGTCCGACTGGCCAAAACCATCGAGGAGAGCCCGCAGTTCCAGCGTTATCGGGGCGAGCCATAAATGGCTGTAATGAATAATAAAAATAAGGTGAAATAGGGCGAGATGAGTCATTTGTTCACCAGCCATAAAGTGAACCAGGAGTGAGGAGAAAGCGAGTGACGCGGTTTCTGATCATCGGTGCCGGCGGCATCGGCGGCTATTACGGTGCCCGGCTGCAGCAGGCCGGGCATGAGGTGGTATTGGTGGCCCGGGGGGAACACCTGGCCGCCATGCAACGGCAGGGACTCCGGGTGGAACACCAGGAATTCCACTTCGCGCAGCCGGTGCGGGCGCTGGATCTGACCACCCTGCGCGAGACCTGCGCCAGCGGCGATTTCGATCTGGTCGTGCTGGCGATGAAGTCCCAGGCCACGGGCCCCCTGATGGCGGAGCTGGCGGACTGGCTGGCTGCAAGCGAGGTGCCGGTGCTGTCGCTGCAGAACGGGGTGGATAACGAACCCCTTATCAGTGAAGTGGTGGGGGAGGAACGGACCCTGGGCGGACTGGCGGTGCGCATCGGCGGTCATATAGTGGCGCCGGGCCTGGTGCAGGCGGACGGGCCGGCCCAGGTGATCATGGGCGCCTGGCCGCAACGGCGGTCGGCCCAGGCCGACTGGCTGGAGCAATTGCGCCAGTGTTTCGAGCTGGCCGGCATTCCGACCCAGGTGGCGGTGGACATTCGCCGTGAGCTGTGGCGCAAACTCATTATTAACAATGGTGTCAACCCGCTCTCGGCCCTTTCCGGGCTGGACACCCGTCGCCTCAGCCACCATCCGCAACTGGGCCGCAGCGTCTACCAGATGATGACGGAAACCGCCGCCGTGGCCGAGGCCGATGGTGTGGCCCTCGGCAAAACCGACGTGGACGAGATGTATGCCCTTATCCGCAACTTCGACGCTATCAAGACCTCCATGCTGGTGGACAAGGAGAAGGGGCGGGAACTGGAACTGGACGCCATCAGCGGCGCCGTGTTGCGCCGGGCGGAACAACTGGGGCTGGAGGTGCCGGCCACCCGCCTGGCTTACGGCCTGCTGCAACTGCGGGATTGAACAGGCAGGGCGGCGGCATGGCCGGCACCCGGGTTATTTCAGCGCCGCCAGGTCGGCGTCGAAGTTGATATGAAAGGCGGCACCGACTTGACCCCGGCGGCCTCGGCTTCCGCCAGGCGGTGTTTTTGTTCGCCCAGATGAACGACTTCTACTTGGTAGCGACCCGGGTCCAGGGCCCGGGCAAGGTCCTGCTCGGCGGCGACGCACACCGGACAGCCGGCGTGGTAGAAAATGGCTTTGCTGGTCATGGCTGCTCTCCTGCGATGGCTTACACTGGGTGCATGGGCACACCCCAAGGGTAGGCTCGGTTCACCCCGCCGAACAGCGTGCACTTTTGGGTAACCCGGGCACTTTTTGGTGTAATTTGGCGAAAACAAAAGGCAAAAATTATATGTCCCCAACCCAGTCCAGCTACTGCCAGCTTGAGGAAGTGGTGGGGTGCAAATGGTCGGTGTCGGTGCTGCAGGCCATCGCCGCCGGCATCAACAGGCCCGGTGCCCTGGAACGGCATATCGCGGGGATCTCCACCAAGGTGCTGTCGGAGCGGCTGCGCAAGCTGACCCGCTATGGCCTGCTGCACAAGCAGAGCTACCTGGAAGTCCCTCCCCGAACCGAACACCGGCTTACCGACAACGGTCACAAGCTGGTGGCCATCATCAGCCAGATCCGGCAGCAACTGCTACCCCAAGTGGGTACGCAAGCAAAGTTAGCAGAAGAAACCACAGGGCTTAGCAATGGAAGGTCAATTAACTTGATGTTAATCAATGGCTTGGCTATTTATAGTCGGTGTTTTTAGTAAAGGGCTAAGCAATAGGCTTAGCAATGGAAAGGGAGCGATGGCCCTAGGCAGGGGTTATCTTTTGTTGTTATGGCGCTGGTAATCAGGGCAGTGACTTCCAGTCTCATCCCGATAGAGTGTTGCCCGGCTAGCTCGCTGTAAGCGGCACATAGGCGGCACAGAAAAAAGGGTTAGCGGCTGTTAAGCTGCTGACCCTTGATATTTGGTGGCCCCTGCTGGACTTGAACCAGCGACCGATCGATTATGAGTCGAGCGCTCTAACCAACTGAGCTAAGGGGCCAAAAGTGGAGCTGATTATAGGGAAAGCGGCCTTGGCTGTCTAGTCGGGCGAGTTTATATCAGTTTGATTTTTAAGCGGTTGGCGTGCCGGTCGGCGGCCATGGAAAAGGGCGCCGAAGCGCCCTTTTTACTGCCTGTGGCTTACTCGTCGAGGAAGCTGCGCAGCACCTCGGAGCGGCTGGGATGGCGCAGTTTGCGCAAGGCCTTGGCTTCGATCTGGCGGATACGTTCGCGGGTTACATCGAACTGCTTGCCCACCTCTTCCAGGGTATGGTCGGTGTTCATGTCGATACCGAAGCGCATGCGCAGTACCTTGGCCTCCCGTGCAGTCAGCCCGGACAGCACGTCGCGGGTGGCGGCGCGCAGGCTTTCGCTGGTGGCGGAGTCGGCCGGCAGGGACAGGGTGGTGTCCTCAATAAAGTCACCCAGATGCGAATCTTCATCGTCGCCGATGGGCGTCTCCATCGAGATGGGCTCCTTGGCGATCTTCAGCACCTTGCGGATCTTGTCTTCCGGCATCGCCATGCGATGGGCCAGCTCTTCCGGGGTGGGCTCGCGGCCCATTTCCTGCAGCATCTGGCGGGATATCCGGTTGAGCTTGTTGATGGTCTCGATCATATGCACCGGAATACGGATGGTACGGGCCTGATCCGCGATGGAGCGGGTGATGGCCTGCCGGATCCACCAGGTGGCGTAGGTCGAGAACTTGTAGCCGCGACGGTATTCGAACTTGTCTACCGCCTTCATCAGGCCGATGTTGCCCTCCTGGATCAGATCCAGGAATTGCAGGCCGCGGTTGGTGTATTTTTTGGCGATGGAGATCACCAGACGCAGGTTGGCTTCAACCATTTCCTTCTTGGCACGGCGGGCCTTGGCCTCGCCGATGCTCATACGGCGGTTGATGTCCTTGATCTGGGAGATGGTCAGGCCGGTTTCCTCTTCCACCAGCTTGAGCTTGCCGATGGCGCGGTTGACGTCGTCCGCTACCTCTTCCATCTTGCCGGACCAGGCCTTGCCGGCGCTCAGCTGCTTGTCGAACCACTGCTGTTCGCTTTCGTGGTGGGCAAAGGCCTGCACGAAGGTCTTCTTCGGCATCTTGCACTGCTCGACGCACAGCTTCATGATGATGCGTTCCTGCACCCGCACCCGCTCCATCATGTCGCGCATGCTGTTGACCAGGCGATCGAACTGCTTGGGCACCAGGCGGAACTGGCGGAACACGTCGGCCAGGGCGGCAATCTGCTCGGCGGCGGCGTCGGAAGTACGGCCATTGGCCTGGATGGTGGCCCGGGTCTTTTCGTACTGGGTGCGCAGGTCGCCGAATTTCTCGCGGGCTACTTCCGGATCGGGGCCGGAATCGCCGTCGGAATCGTCGTCGTCTTCCTTGTCTTCATCCTCGTCGTCGTCTTCGTCGTCCAGCTCCTCTTCGCTCAGCTCGGAGCCGATGTGGGTGGCGGTGGGCGCGAGGCCGTCGGCTTCGTCCAGATCGACAAAACCGGAAATGATGTCGCTCAGCTTGATGTCGCCGGCTTCGAAACGGTCGAACTGATCGAGCAGGGAGGTGATGGCCTCGGGATATTCGGCGACCGAACTTTGGACCTGGTTGATGCCGTCTTCGATGCGCTTGGCGATATCGATTTCGCCTTCACGGGTCAACAGTTCGACCGTGCCCATTTCGCGCATGTACATGCGCACCGGATCGGTGGTGCGGCCAATTTCCGATTCAACGGAAGCCAGGGCCTGGGCGGCAGCTTCGGCTGCATCTTCGTCGGCGGTGGTTTCCGACATCATCAAATCATCGGCATCGGGGGCGCTTTCCACCACCTGGATGCCCATGTCGTTGATCATCTGGATGATGTCTTCGATCTGATCGGAATCGACAATATCCTGGGGGAGATGATCGTTCACCTCGGCGTAAGTCAGGTAACCCTGTTCTTTACCTTTGGCAACGAGAAGCTTAAGCTGTGACTGCGGGGTTTGCTCCATAGAACTCGTCCGGTTAGATGTTGCAAGAGGGTGTAGGCATAAGGCACTCTTTTTATGGCGCGCAAGTAGCCGATTATAACAAAATTTGACCAGCCTGGCTATGCCGGTCTGTGCCTGCCAACACGCCTCGCCCGTTTGACCGTGGGAGTGTGTGCTGCAGCGCGTTAAGGTTTTATCTCTACCCGTGTTCCGGGCCTGTCTTACAATTTTGGGGCTGTGCGCCCGTTTTTCAATGGCTCAGCCCATGCTGCCCTTGCTTTCTGTTAACAGCAGCAGCAGTTCCTGCTTTTCCGCGGGGGTCAGCCCTTGCGGGCTTTTGCTTTTCTGTTGCAGCGTTTCGATGCGTTTTGCCAGAAACTCATTGATCAGCACCACGAAGATATCCTGCAATTCCTGCTCGATATGCTCGCCGGCAAACAGCTCTTCCGCCATGGCCAGACGGGAAAGGGCCTGTTCGGAGCCGTGGCCTCGCCAGTGTTCCAGCAGCTGGGCGGTACTCATTCCGGGCTGTCGTTGCACCTGAGCCAGCAGTTCAACCAGCAGCTCGATACCGGGCAGGGACAACTCGTGCAGTTCCGGCATGGCCGGCAGCCTGGCCGCGGCAGCCGGATATTGTAACACAAGGGCGATGGCCCGGCGAAGGGGGGTCAGCTTTATCTTTTTGACGCGCCTTTGCGGAGCCTGGCCGGTTGGCTCCGTCGTCGGCTGCAGCCGGTTGAACAGCTCCTTTACCCGCCGTTCGTTCTCGCCCCAGTTGAGCTGGCGCGAAAGGCGGGTGATCAGCCCCTCGCGGGTAAAGCCTTCCGGTACCCGGGCGATGGCCTCGGCGGCCTTGTGGGCCAGCTCGTGCTGGCCGGCATCCCCGGCCATGCTGTCTTGCGCCAGGCGTTCGAACAGGAAGTCGCCGAAATCCTGGGCACCATCGAGCATTTGTTCGAAGGCGGAAGCGCCCAGCTTGCGCACCAGGGTGTCCGGGTCCTCCCCTTCCGGCAAGAACACGAACTGCAGGCTGCGGCCGTCCTGCATCAGCGGCAGGGCGTTTTCCAGGGCCCGCCAGGCCGCCTCGCGCCCGGCCCGGTCACCGTCGTAACAGCAGATCACCTCGCGGGTGGTGCGGAACAGCAACTGCAGGTGATCGGGGGTGGTGGAGGTACCCAGGCTGGCCACCGCATAGTCGATGCCGAACTGGGCCAGAGCCACCACGTCCATGTAGCCTTCCACCACCAGGATGCGATCTGGGGCTCTGTGGGCCTGGCGTACCTCATAGAGACCGTACAGCTCGCGACCCTTGTGGAACACCGGGGTTTCCGGCGAGTTCAGGTATTTGGGGCTACCCTGGCCCAGTACCCGGCCGCCGAAGCCGATCACCCGGCCACGCCGGTCGCGGATCGGGAACATGATGCGGTCGCGGAAGCGATCGTAAACCCGACCACTGTCGTTTTGCAGCAGCATGCCGCCTTCGATCAACTGCTGCTCCGCCTCCCGATTACGGGCGAACTGGCGCTTGACGCTGTCCCACTGGTCCGGCACATAGCCGATGGCAAAATGCTTGACTACTTCGCCGCTGAGCCCCCGTCCCTTGAGGTAGCCGATGGCGGCCTGGGACTGCTTGAGCTGGGCCTGATAGAAACGGCTAATGTCGTTCAACTGGCCGTACAGATCCTGGCGTACCGCCTTGGCTGCCGCCTGTTGCTGGGGTGAGGCGCCGTCATTGCCCTCGCGGGGTACGGTCACGCCGTGCATGGCGGCGAGCTCGTCGATGGCGTCGAGAAACTCGAGACCGTCGTATTCCATCAAAAAGCCGAGCACGGTGCCGTGGGCGCCGCAGCCGAAGCAGTGGTAGAACTGCTTGTCGGGACTGACGGTGAAGGAGGGGCTTTTTTCGTTATGAAAGGGGCAGCAGGCCTGGTAGTTCTTACCGGCTTTCTTGAGTTTTACCCGCTGATCGATCAAGTCGACAATGTCGGTGCGGGCCAACAGATCGTCGATAAAGGATTGGGGGATTCTGCCTGCCATGGTTCACCGGGATGCGAAAAAAACAAAGCCGTGCATCAGAGGAAGCACGGCCCGTTGGCAGGTTAGCGAGAGCTATTAAGCCAGTTTGGCTTTAATAATGGCGCTTACCTTGCCCATGTCTGCACGTCCCTGGATCTGCGGCTTGAGTACCGCCATCACCTTGCCCATGTCCTGCATGCCAGTGGCACCGGTATCGGCGATGGCTTGCCTCAGCAAGGTGTCCAGTTCGTCTTCGGTCAGAGGTTGCGGCAGGAATTCCTGCAGCACCGCTATTTCCTGGCGCTCGTTGTCGGCCAGATCCTGGCGACCAGCCTGCTCAAACTGGCTGGCGGCGTCTTTGCGCTGTTTCACCATCTTGGTGACCACCGCAATGATGCCGTCGTCATCCAGGGTTTCGCGGCTA
The DNA here is from genome assembly GCF_003012775.1 of Zobellella endophytica. Classification (GTDB taxonomy): domain Bacteria; phylum Pseudomonadota; class Gammaproteobacteria; order Enterobacterales; family Aeromonadaceae; genus Oceanimonas; species Oceanimonas endophytica. The sequence goes on from NZ_PXYG01000011.1 coordinate 83,831, forward strand.
TCTATCTCTCTTTGCTTGATCTCGGCCAGCAGCATGCGCAATGTGCCCAGGCGAACCTTGTCTCTGGCGCGCATGGCATTCTTTTGCTGCTCTGACAGCTGGTCTTTCAAAGACATGAGATCAACGACTGCTTAGTACAGACGAGTACGACGTGCGTTTTCGCGAGCCAGCTTCTTGGCGTGACGCTTAACCGCGGCAGCCTTGGCGCGCTTGCGCTCGGTAGTCGGCTTCTCGTAGTGCTCGCGACGACGCACTTCGGACAGGATACCGGCCTTTTCGCAGGAACGCTTGAAGCGACGCAGGGCTACGTCGAAGGGCTCGTTTTCACGTACTTTAATTACTGGCATGTGCCTCTCACCTCGGTTAACTGGCCTGTCACCGACCAGCATTACTATAAAAATGGTGCGAAATTCTACTCTGAACCGGCCACCGATGTAAAGTCCGACAGCCCGTCGCTGGTTAAAAAATCGCGGGCAGGGTATCATAGCCCCCATCTTTTCGACAGTGTTACTCATTTCCATGCGTGTACTAGGTATCGAGACCTCCTGCGATGAGACCGGCATCGCCATCTACGACGACAGGCGGGGCATCCTGGCCCACCAGCTATACAGCCAGGTCAAGCTGCATGCGGACTACGGCGGCGTGGTGCCGGAGCTGGCCAGCCGGGATCATATCCGCAAGACCATTCCGCTGATCGAGGCCGCCCTGGCCCAGGCCGGCTGCAGCCGGGACGATATCGACGGCGTGGCCTATACCGCCGGCCCCGGCCTGATGGGCGCCTTGCTGGTGGGCGCCACCATCGGCCGCAGCCTGGCCTTTGCCTGGAGCAAGCCGGCGGTGGCGGTGCACCATATGGAAGGCCACCTGCTGGCGCCGATGCTGGAAGAACGGGTTCCCGCCTTTCCCTTCGTGGCGCTGTTGGTGTCCGGTGGCCACACCCTGTTGGTGCGGGTGGACGGCATCGGCCGCTACCAGATCCTCGGCGAGTCCATCGACGATGCCGCCGGCGAGGCCTTTGACAAGACCGCCAAGCTGATGGGGCTGGAGTATCCCGGCGGCCCGCGCCTGGCCAGGCTGGCCGAGCAGGGCGTTCCCGGCCGTTTCCTGTTTCCCCGGCCGATGACCGACAGACCCGGCCTGGACTTCAGCTTTTCCGGGCTCAAGACCTTCGCCGCCAACACCATAGCGGCGCAAGGGAACGACGAGCAGACCCGAGCCGACATCGCCCACGCTTTCCAGCAGGCGGTGGTGGATACCCTGGCCATCAAATGCAAGCGGGCCCTGCAACAGACCGGGCTCAACCGGCTGGTGGTGGCCGGCGGTGTCAGCGCCAACCTGTCGCTGCGCGCCCAACTGGCGGCGCTGATGTCGGGTCTGAAAGGGGAAGTGTTCTACCCACGCAACGAATACTGCACCGACAACGGCGCCATGATCGCCTTCGCCGGCCTGCAGCGGCTCAAGGCGGGCGAGTTCGAGCCCCTGTCGGTCAGGGCCCGGCCGCGCTGGCCGCTGGATGAGCTGGCGGCGGTCTGACGCGCATCTAGTGGTCGCCGTCTTCCGGCGGCTTCCTGAACTTGTCGAGGATAGGCTGTTCCTGATGATGGTACAGCCGGCTGATATTGCGGTGGTGACGCAGGATGATCAGGCAGGACAGCAGGGCCACTGCCAGGGTGTATTCCGGCTTGATGAAATAGATGTACAGCGGCGCCAGCAGGGCGGCGATCATCGAGGCCAGCGAAGAGTAACCGAACAGCCCCAGGCTCACCAGCCAGGTCAGCAGCAATAGCCCGGCCATGTCCATGCCCAGCGGCAGCAGGGTCCCCAGCGCCGTGGCCACGCCTTTCCCCCCGCGGAAGTGAAAAAACAGCGGAAACATGTGGCCCAGGCAGGTGGCCATGGCGATAAAGGCGAGATACAGCGGGCCGATGCCCAGGAACCAGCCCAGGTACACCGGTATGGTGCCTTTGAGAATATCGAGCAGCAGCACCCACACCGCGGCGCTGCGGTTGCCGGTGCGCAGCACATTGGTGGCGCCGGGATTGCCCGAGCCGTGGGCACGGGGATCGGGCAGGCGGTAAAGACGGGAGATCAGCACGGCGCTGGACACGGAGCCGCCCAAGTAGGCCAGGATGATCATAAACAAGGTGAGGGCCGTCATATCGCGGTTTATACCCCAGGGTCAATCCGTTATTATTGCGCTCTCAAAACCGGACCAACTGGCCCGGTCGCGGCAGACAGCCACAGCTTAACAGAAGACAGAGATGATGGATAAAGTGTTTGTGCAAGGCCTCGAAGTGCTGACCACCATAGGAGTTTATGAGTGGGAAAAAGGCATTCGGCAAAAGCTCCGCTTCGATCTGGAGATGGGGTTCGATAATCATCCGGCGGCGGCGGATGATGATATTCACAAGGCACTGGACTATGCGAGCCTGTCGCAAAAAGTGGCGGCCTATGCCGAACAAAACCACGTCGAGCTGGTCGAAACCATGGCCGAGCGCATTGCACAGCTGATCCTGGCCGAGTTTCCGGTGTTGTCGGTGAAAGTTCGGCTCACCAAACCGGCCGCTGTGCCCAATGCTGCCGGGGTGGGGGTGGAGATCGAGCGTTTCGCCGCAGGCTGCCGGATAAGCTGAGGCGTCATCAAAGCGTCATTCTCGCCTGTTAGTCTGTCGGCGTCATCCGGGACGGGAATATCATCATGGAAGTACAGGCCATACTGCTCGCCCTGATCCAGGGTTTTACCGAATTTCTGCCCATCTCCAGCTCTGCCCATCTGATCCTGCCGTCGGTGTTACTGGGCTGGCGGGATCAGGGCATGGCCTTCGACGTGGCGGTGCACCTGGGCAGCCTGCTGGCGGTGCTGTATTACTTTCGCCGCGAAGTGGCGGTGATGGCGTCGTCCTGGTGGCTATCGCTGAGCGGCGGCGGCCACAATGCCGAATCCCGCCTGGCCTGGTGCATTATCTTGGCGACCATTCCGGCCTGTGTCGTGGGGTTGTTTCTGGGGGACTGGATCAGCCGTTACCTGCGCTCGGGCTGGGTGATCGCCGTCGCCACCATCGTCTTCGGGCTGCTGCTGTGGTGGGCCGACCGCATGGCCGGGCTGCAAAAGAATGAATACCAGACGGGCTGGCGCGGTGCCCTCTGGCTGGGCTGTGCCCAGGCGCTGGCGCTGATCCCGGGCACCTCCCGCAGTGGTATAACCCTGACCGCCGGCCTGATGCTGGGCCTGACCCGGCAGGCGGCGGCCCGTTTTTCCTTCCTGATGTCCATCCCCATCATCTTTCTGGCGGGCAGCCACCAGACCAAGGATCTGATCGGCGCCGAGGCGGTGATGTCCTGGTCCGCGGTCGGGGTGGGCGTGCTGGTGTCCTTCGTCAGCGCCCTGGCCTGCATCCACCTGTTCCTGGCCCTGCTCAACCGTATCGGAGTGCTGCCGTTCGTGCTATACCGACTGGGGCTGGGGGCGGTACTGCTCTGGATGTTGTCGGCTCAGGCCTGAGCCAGCCATTCCCGTAATTGCTGCAAGCGGGCCGCATCGATGGCGGCACCGATGGCCGGGCCCCTGAGCCCCCCGGCGACGAAGGGCTGGGCGGTGATGGTTTTCAACCGGTTGAGCCAGTCCCACAGTTGTTGCCGCTGGGGGTAGGGGCGCTCGCCGAAGCCTTCTCGCCCCTGCAGATCCGCCTGGGCGCAGAGCAGCAGTTCGGCAAAGCGCGCCGGCTTGCGCCAGGCGTCGGTATGATTGAACAGTTCCAGAATGGTATCGGCCTGTTCGGGACTCGGCGTCGCCAGCCGGTGGAACAGGATATGCCAGCGACTCATCAGTATGGCCAGATCCCGGTGTTCGCTCGGCACCCTGAAGCGGGTGCACAGGGCCTCTATCGGAGCTATGCCCAACTCGCCGTGTCGGTGGTGGCTGGGCCATTTTTCCCTCGGGGTCAGTGCCTTGCCAAAGTCATGACAGAGGGCGGCAAAGCGGCAGGGCAGGCTGCCGCCCAGCTCGGCGGTTCGTTTGAGCACCATCAGGGTATGGATGCCGGTGTCGATCTCCGGATGCCATTGCGCCGGGCCGGGTACCCCGAACAGCGCTTCCAGTTCTGGGAAGAGCACGCCCAGGGCGCCGGCCTGGCGCAGTACCTCGAAGTAGACCTGGGGATCGTCGCAGGCCAGGGCCTTTTCCGTTTCCTTCCATACCCGCTCCGGAGTCAGGGTTTTGAGCTCGCCACCGGCGGCCATCTCCCGCATCAAGGCCAGTGTTTCCCCGGCGAGGGTAAAGCCGAGGGCGTGGAAGCGGGCGGCGAAGCGGGCCACCCGCAGCACCCGCAGTGGATCCTCGCCGAATGCCGGTGACACATGGCGCAGCACCCGGTTGTCGAGATCTTCCTGGCCGCCGTAGGGGTCGTGCAATCGGCCCTGCTCATCCCGGGCGATGGCATTGATGGTCAGATCCCGGCGGCGCAGGTCTTCTTCCAGGGTCACCCCGGGGCCGAAGTCGCAGATAAAGCCGGTGTAGCCGCGGCCGGACTTGCGCTCGGTGCGGGCCAGGGCGTACTCTTCGCGGCTTGCAGGGTGGAGGAACACCGGGAAGTCTTTGCCCACCTGGGTATAGCCGAGCGCGAGTAATTGCCCCGGGGTGGCGCCCACCACCAGGTAGTCCCGCTCTCGGACCTCCAAGTCCAGCAGTTCGTCCCGCACCGCCCCGCCTACCAGATAGATATCCACGCCCAGCTCCCCCGGATGACAAAAGGGCCATTATAGCGGCTGAAAATGAAAAAAGGCGCCGCAGCGCCTTTTGTTATCATTCTTCCCGCTTCCCGCTTCCCGCTTCCCGCTTCCCGCTTCCCGCTTCCCGCTTGGGGTCAGCTTTCGCCCAGGGACAGCAGGGTGGCGTTGCCGCCGATGGCGGTGGTGTTGTTGGTGATGGTCTTCTCGGTAATAAAGCGGCTCAGGTAGTGGGGGCCGCCCGCCTTGGGGCCGGTGCCGGATAGGCCCTGGCCGCCGAACGGCTGCACGCCGACCATGGCGCCGATCTGATCCCGGTTGATATAGATATTGCCCGCATTGATTCCCTTGGCGACCTGGTCGGCGAAGGACTCGTTGCGGCTGTGGATGCCCAGGGTCAGGCCGTAGCCGGTGCCGTTGATGTCATCGATCACCTTGTCGATGTCCTTCGCCTTGAACCGCACCACATGGAGTATGGGGCCGAACTGCTCCTTTTCCAGCTCATTGATGGAGCCGATTTCCAGCGCCGTGGGCCGGACGTAGAAGCCCTTGTCGCAGCAGTTGCCCATGGGGGCCTCGGCGATGATCCGCTTGCCTTCGGCCTTCATCCGCGCCAGGTGCGCTTCCAGCCCGGCCCTGGCGCCCTGGTCGATCACCGGGCCCACGTCGGTGGAGCAGAGCGCGGGATCGTCCACGCTCAGCTCCTTCATGGCGCCCCTGAGGATCTCCAGCACCCGCTCGGCGATGTCTTCCTGCAGGTAGAGCACCCGCAGGGCGGAACAGCGCTGGCCGGCGCTCTGGAAGGCGGCGCGTAGCACGTCGCGCACCACCTGCTCGGGCAGGGCGGTGGAGTCCACTATCATGGCATTCTGGCCGCCGGTTTCGGCGATCAGCGGCACTATGGCGCCCTGGCGTTTGGCCAGGGTCAGGTTGATCAGTTGGGCGGTGTCGGTGGAGCCGGTGAAGCAGACCCCGGCGATGTGCGGATCCTGGGTGAGGGCCGCGCCCACGGTGGCGCCGTCGCCGGGCAGCAACTGCAACACCTCGGCGGGAATGCCGGCCTGGTGCGCCAGGGTCACCGCCAGGTGGGCGATGAGCGAGGTCTGCTCCGCCGGCTTGGCCAGCACCGTATTGCCGGTGACCAGGGCGGCGGCCACCTGACCCAGGAAGATGGCCAGCGGGAAGTTCCAGGGGCTGATGCAGACGAAGGGCCCCCGGCCCTGGGCATGGAGCAGGTTCAGCTCGCCGGTGTAGCCGGGCAGGCGGGTGGGCTCGGCCATCAGTTTACGCCCCTCGTTGGCATAATAGCGGCAGAAGTCCACCGCCTCGCGCACCTCGTCGATGCCGTCCTGCAACAGCTTGCCCGCCTCCCGGGTACAGAGCGAGACGAACTCGGCCTGGTGTGCCTCCAGCAGTTCGGCCAGTTTTTCCAGGGCCCGGGCGCGTTGTTCCACCGGGGTGTCGCGCCAGCCTTTGAAGGCGGCCCGGGCCCGGCCCACCGCCTGCGCTACCGTCGCCTGGTCGGCAAAATGTACCCGGCCCACCTGCCGGTGGTGATCCTGGGGGCTGACCACCGTATTGGCGCTGCCCTGGGTCAGGGTCTTGCCGCCGACCACGGGGCCGGCCTGCCACTGCCTGTCGGCGAGCCTGGCCAACTCCTGGAAGAAAGGCGTGCGCAGGCCTTCGATATTCATGTTCAGACCGCGGGAGTTGGTTCTGTCCGGGAAGATGGCCAGCGGCAGCGCTATCCGGTCGTTGGCCAGGCAGGGAGCTTCCTGCAGGCTGGCGACCGGATGGGTGATCAGGCTGTCGATGGGGGTGTTGGGGTCCACCAGCTTGTGTACGAAGGAGGTGTTGGCACCGTTTTCCAGCAGCCGGCGCACCAGGTAGGGCAGCAGATCCTTGTGGGCCCCCACCGGGGCGTAGATGCGGCACACCAGGCCGGGGTTTTCCTTCAGCACGGTGTTGTACAGCTCCTCGCCCATGCCGTGCAGGCGCTGGAACTCGAAGCGGCGTTTCCCCACCATGGCCATCACCGACACCACAGTGTGGGCGTTGTGGGTGGCGAACTGGGGATAGATGGCGCCCCGGGTCGCCTCGCTCAGCAGGTAGCGGGCACAGGCGAGATAAGACACGTCGGTGCCGGCCTTGCGGGTATAGACCGGGTAGCCGTCGATGCCGGCCTGCTGGCAGTGCTTGATCTCGCTGTCCCAGTAGGCGCCCTTCACCAGCCGTACCGGGATCTCGTCGCCCTGCTCCCGGGCCAGGGCGGTCAGCCAGCACAGCACCGGCAGGGCGCGCTTGGAATAGGCCTGCACCACCAGACCGAGCCCGCTCCAGCCCCGGTTGACCTCGGCGCGGTACAGGGCCTCGAACAGGTCGAGCGACAGCTCCAGCCGGTCCATCTCCTCCGCATCGATGGTGATGAACACGTCCAGTTTGCGCGCCTCTTCCAGCAACCCCAGCACGGTGGCATGCAGCTCGCTCAGCACCCGCGCCCGGCTGGCTTCCTCGTAGCGGGGGTGCAGGGCGGACAGCTTGATGGAGACGGAGGGGCGCGGCACCGCCGGGTTGTTGAGCTGCTCGGCGCCCACGGTGGCGATGGCCTTGGCGTAGTCGGCACGGTATTTCCCGGCGTCGGCGGCGGTCATGGCCGCCTCGCCCAGCATGTCGTAGGAATGGGTGTAGCCGAGCTCGCGGGACTTGCGGCTGGCCTTGAGCGCCTCCTTGATGTCCCGCCCCAGCACGAACTGCTTGCCCATGATCTTCATGGCCGCGTACATGGCGGAGCGCACCACCGGCTCGCCCAGGCGGTTGATCATGCGGCCCAGTACATTGGCCGGGTTGCCGTCGAGCTTTTTGTCCATGCGCACTATCTTGCCGGTCAGCATCAGCCCCCAGGTGGAGGCGTTGACCAGGGTGGAATCGCTCTGGCGGAAGTGCCTGGCCCAGTCGGCGCCGGACAGCTTGTCCTTGATCAGTGAATCGGCGGTATGGCTGTCGGGGATGCGCAGCAGCGCTTCGGCCAGGCACATCAGGATAATGCCCTCCTGAGTGTCCAGGCTGTATTGCTGCAGGAAGGCGTCGATGCCATCGCCGCCGTCGCTTTCCGCCCGAACCTTGGTCACCAGACGCCGGGCCTGGTCGGTGATGCGGGCCAGGGTCTGGGCGTCGGCCGGCACCTGCTCCAGCAGGCCGGCCAGGTAGCCGTTTTCATCGACCACGTAGTTTTGGGTAATGTCCCGGCGCAGGGCCGGCAGGTCGCGGGGGGCGTAACCGGGAGCGAAGACGGTGGCGGCATTGAACATAGCGACACTTCCTGATGTTGCCGGGCATGATGGGCCGGGATGACGGAGGCCCGCCCAAGGTCGAATAGAGTATGAAGTCAGGTATTGCTAAACAGTTTTCACGGTGTTCAAGACTGCATAAGTGCCATATTTGTGGTTTTTTGTTGTGACAAGTGAGCCTTGCTCATCAAGGCTGACGGTCTTTGTATGCGATGCCTGTACGAATTGCTTTATAACCATAGCCGACGGGGCGGGAGCGGGGGGCGGGGGCGAGAAAAAAGTAGACTGCTGACAAAGCGTCGTCGTTCTCTGTAGTCGCTCCCGCGAAGGCGGAAGTCCAGTGCAATGTTTCATGGATCTCCGCCTTCGCGGAGATGACGATGGTTAAATAGCTGAAACAAAGGGAAATATCAGGAAAAAAGCAGGTAATGGACTTTGTCATCAAGCTGAAGGCGCCTGGAGGGCGCCTTCGGGAAGGGAAAACGGCGGGTCAATTCATCCATCTGTCCTGGCGGCGCTTGCGGCGCAGCGGGATCAGTGGCAGCAAAAAGCCGAACAGGGCGCCGATACCGGCTACCAGGCCGCCCCGCAACAGCCAGTCCATCCGCATGTTGTGCTCCCTGTCGTCCATCAGGCTGCTCAGTCGACGATTTTCTTCCTGCAGTGCTTCGCTGCGCTGGCTCAGCTCGTCCAGCTGGCTGCGCAGTTTGCTCAACTCCTGCTCCTGATCGGCAAGCTGCGTCACCTTGTCGGCCACGTCCTGGCGGTGGCGCTGGTCGACGGTGGCCAGCTGTTGCCTGGTGTCGCCGAGTTCTTGTTCCAGCGCCGGCAACCGGGAGCGGAAGCTTTCTTCGGTCTGCACGAACTGGCCGTCAACCCAGCCGGTACGGCCTTCACCATCGCGGATCTGCACATACTTGCTTTCCGCATTGCGGTTCAGGTATTCGACCGTTTCTCCCGCGTTGATGGAACCGATGATCCGGTACTGATTGCTGGGGCCGGCGTGCAGGTAGGCATAGACGTTATCGGAGATATAACGGGTTTCGGCCATGGCATTGCCAAGCCAGGACAGGCTGCACAGCAGCGCCAGAAGACATTTCGATTTCACCTGGGATTCCTTCACTCTCATTGATGGAGCCATGGTAATCGGCGATGGGGGGGAGGACAAGAACAAGGGGCCCGCAGGCCCCCGTCGTCAGGCAAAAGCCCACTCGATAATATAGAAAAACACGATGGCCAGGATGGCGCCGGCGGGCAGGGTCACCACCCAGGAAACCACGATATTGCGCAATACGTTAAGGTTGAGGGCGGCGATGCCGCGGGCCAGCCCGACCCCCATCACCGCCCCCACCAGGGTCTGGGTGGTGGAGATGGGGAGGCCGGTGCCGGATGCGATCACCACTGTCGCAGCCGTGGCCAACTGGGCGGCGAAGCCGCGGCTGGGGGTCAGGTGAGTGATGCCGGTGCCCACGGTGGCCATCACCTTGTGTCCCAGCGAGGCCAGGCCGATGACGATGCCGATGCCGCCCAGCGGCAGTATCCACCAGGCAATGGCCGACTGGCTGGCGATCTGGCCGGCGCTCTCCACCGTGCTGACCACGGCGGACAGCGGCCCGATGGCGTTGGCCACGTCGTTGGAGCCGTGGGCGAAGGCCATGGCACAGGCGGTAACCACCATCAGGATGCCGAATACCTTCTCCACGTTGGAAAAATGCATGTCCTTGTCGTCCTGGGGGTTGTATTTCTGGCGGCGAATATAAAGGGCGCAGAGCAGGGCCCCGACCAGCGACACCAGTACCGACAGGCCCCAGCTCTGGGCGTTGGTCATCTCCAGACCCACGTGGCTCAGACCCTTCTTCAGGGTCACCAGGCAGATCACCATGATGGTGAGGAAGATGTAGACGGGCACATACTTCTTGGCCGCCGCCAGCGGGCTGTCGGCGTTGAAGATCAGGCGCTGCACGCTGATGAAGGTGAAGTAGGCGAGCAGGCCGGACAGGGCCGGGGTGACGATCCAGGAGCCGACCACACCACCGAGTTTGCCCCAATGTACCGCCTCGGAACCGAGCGACACCAGGGCGAAGCCGACGATGGCGCCGATGATGGAGTGGGTGGTGGACACCGGCCAGCCGAAGTAGGAGGCCAGCAGCAGCCAGGTGCCGGCGGCCAGCAGCGAGGCTATCATGCCGAACACCAGTTGATCGGGGGTATCGGCAAAGGCTGCGGAGTCGATGATGCCGCTGCGGATGGTGGAGGTCACTTCGCCGCCGGCCAGGTAGGCGCCGGCAAACTCGAAGATCATGGCGATGATGATCGCCTGCTTGATGGTCAGCGAGCGGGTACCCACCGAGGTACCCATGGCGTTGGCCACGTCGTTGGCACCGATGCCCCAGGCCATGAAAAAGCCGAAGACGGCCGCCACCAGGATCAGCGTGGTGCCGTAGTTAGCGATGATATCCATTTATATACCTTGTTGATTCGCTCAGGAACGGGACAGCATCAGCTCTAAACGGGCACCCACCCGCTCGGCCTGATCTGCCAGGTCACCGACCCACTCAAGGATCTTGTACAGGAAGATGACGTCGATGGGGTTGTAGCTGTCTTCGATCGCTTGCAGCTGCTTGCGCAGCCTGGCCTGCATGACGTCGGTGTCGTCTTCGATCAGGTCCAGCTGATGGATCATGTCGGTGACCAGATCCATCTCCCGGCCCTTGAAGCCGGTTTCCAGCAGTTCGTCGAGCTCGTCGATGGCCTTGGCCGCCTGGGCGGTGGCATCGATACAGCGGCTGAGGTAATCCATGAAGGAGGATTTGAGTTGCAGCGGAATTTCCATCTGGCGGCCCACGATGCGGCCGGAGATGTCTTTCGCCTTGTTGGCAATCTTGTCTTGCTGAGTGAGCAGCTCCAGCATGTCGGTGCGTTCAACCGGCATAAAGAGGCCGCGAGGGAGTTTGAGACGGATTTCCCGTTTCAACGCATCGGCTTCCCGTTCCAGCTGGGAAATACGGCCCTGGATCTGTTCGGCCTTTTCCCAGTCCTGCTCCCACATGGCGTCGAAGAAGGGAACCAATTGCTGCGCAGCCTCATGGACTTTCATCACATGCTTCTGCAGGGGTTTGATCGGGGACTTGGCAAAGAGTCCCAAAATAGTATTTACTGGCATAGCCAACCCTGTGTCGGTGAAAAAACACTCGATACATCAATGTGGCGCGAATGGTAACTTAACTACAAAGGCAAGAAAACAGCATTTTTCATAAAACTGTCATCTGGGCCGCGCAGCGCTTTTTACTTTTACTTTTAAATCAAAAGGTTGGTATTTCCGGACACCCTTATGGATACAGAAATAGAGATCAAGTTCCTTGTCTCACACGATATCTCCGACCGCCTGCCCGGGCTGTTGCAATCTTACCAAATCCTCAAACATGACCAGCGGCGCCTGGCCAACACCTACTTCGATACCGCCGAACTGGCCCTGCGCCGGATGGATGCGGGCCTGCGCATCCGAAGCCAAGACGGCGAGCTGGAGCAGACCATCAAGCTCGCCGGCAGCCAGGTCGGCGGTCTGCATCAGCGGCCCGAATACAATGTCGCGCTGACCGAACATAGCCCGGATCTGTCGCGCTTTCCTGCCCATATCTGGCCCGCCGGTGTCGAGCCCGAGTCGCTGCAGCAGGCGTTGCAGCCGTTGTTCTGCACCGACTTCACCCGCCAGCGCTGGCTGCTCGGCGTCGCCGACGGCAGCGAAATCGAGCTGGCCTTCGATCGGGGCGAGATCCGTGTCCAGGGGCGGCAGGAGCCGATCCTGGAGCTGGAGTTGGAGCTGGTGAGAGGTGACGCCTCCCAGCTGTTTGAATTGGCCGATATCCTGGTCAAGCAGGGCGGGCTGCGTCTGGGCGCCGTGTCCAAGGCGCAACGCGGCTACCGGCTGGCTGGGCTGAGCCCGGCGCCGGCGTTGCGCCCGCTCGAGCATATTCCGCTGGCGGGGCACGAGTCCTGCGAGCAGGCCATGGTGCGCCTGCTGCACCAGGGGCTGCGCCACTGGCAGTTCCACGAGGAAGCCTGGGTGACCACCCCCGGCATCGACTGGCTGGTGCAGCTGCGCGAGGGTGTGTCCCTGGTGCACCAGATCCTGCTGATGTTCGGCGGCCTGGTGTCGCACCGGGTCAACAGCGCCTGGATCGATGACCTGCTCTGGCTGCAGCAGCAATTGTCCTGGCTGGACAAGGCGCAGATGCTGGGCCACCTCAGCGCCGAAAAGGGGCATTACCTGCGCCGTCTGGATTGCCAGAAGGCGCTGCTGGCGGAGCTGGCGGAACAGCAGGCGCAACTGCCCGATGAGCCGCAACTGCGGGAGCTGTTGCACGGCCCCCGTTACGGCCGGCTGATGCTGGGGCTGACCCACTGGCTCTATCGCCAGGACTGGCGTGCCGGCCTGAGCGAGGAGCAGGTGGCGAAGCTGGCGGCGCCGGTGGCGGGGCTGGCCCGGCAGTTGATGGACGACAGCTGGCAGACCCTGCGCCGGAGCGCCCTGGGCGACGAGCGGCTCGGCAGGGAGCGGTACATTCAGCAAAAGGGCAAACTCAGGCGCAACCTGCTGGTCGGGCTGTGCTTCGGCGAGTTGTACCCGGCGGAGGCGCGCATGGGGTTTCGCATGCCCTGGCTGGACATACTGCGCGGCATCGAGGATCTGGACATGCTGTCGCCGCTGGAGGAGGCGCGCGAACGGCTGGCGGCGGAGGATCGCGAGGAGCTGGACGACTGGCTGGAGCGCAAGCGGCGTTTCCTGCTGGAAGCGCTAGAGCAGTCCCGGGCCCAGGCCCTGCTGCTGGAGCCCTACTGGCGCTGACAACATGGCGGGCCGCCCGTTCGGCAGGCTCGCCTTCATCCTTTCCGCTCAGGGCTTCTGCGCGCGCCGGCTGTAGCTCAGCAGCTCGTCCATCACCCTGTGCTTGATTTCCAGTTGCTGGTCGGGGCGCAGGCCGTAGCGTTCGGCCAGGTAGGCGTAGTCTTCCGGGCTGAGCGACACCGTCAGCCGGGGACGCTTGGGCCTGGCGGCGGTGGGCAGGGCCAGGATATGACGAATTTGATCCGACGGGCTCAGGCCGTTGTCCAGCGCTTCGCGGCGGATGTGGTATTGCAGGCCTTCATCCATGTCGAAGGCCACCTGCACCGCCTTGGCGGCCCGCACCGAACTTTGCCATTTTTCCGGAAGCTTGCGTTGGCTCATGGGCGAGGGTCCAGTCGTTGTTGCAGCCGGGCCAGCACCTGCTCGGCACTGTGCGGGCAGAAGGTGGCCTGAGCCTCCTCGGGCAGCGAGTCCGCCGCCTGCCGCCGCTCCCGCGCCCGGATGTCCGCCAGCGCCTGTTTGGCGTTGACCAGGGTCACCGCCGGATGGCGGCGGATGGCGGCCATGGTCTTGCGCACGCAGGCGGTGGTCTTGGCCATGGCCAGCTGACGGCACAGATCGTGGTACTGACGCTCGGCGCCGAGCCAGCGATCCTGGTAGTAGCGCAGCCGCTTGCGGGCCACGGCCAGGGCCGCCAGACCCTGTTCCTGGCGATCTTCCCACCGGGCGACCTGGATGGCCAGCCGGAGGGCCCGGGGCCGGTCGCCTTCAGTCAGGGCCTGCAGCACTTGCAGCTCCTGGCCGGCCAGGAACTGTTGCTGCTGCTGTTGTTGCTGTCGCAGCTCGTCGATATCCTGCTGCTGCTGGTCGCGCTGGCGCGCCAGCCCCTGCATGTGCTGTTCCGCGTGGCGGCAGTCGCGCACCAGCTGGACGCAGACCCGGTCGGGATCCAGACTGCCGTCCCGGGGGTCCTGCAGGCTGCGCAGTACCTGACCCAATACGCTCATCGCCCCGCCCTCATAACAGAAACTCCGCCATGTCTTCGATCACTTCCAGGACGTTGTCGCTCAGCACCGCCAGTTCGTGTTCGATGTCATCCAGGCTGGCGTGAAGGGAAAGGGCGCCGAACACCACGTACCAGTCGTCCAGCCGGGCAAAGGCCGACAGCGGCATGGGGATGTTCATGTCGAGCATGGCTTCGAGCATGGCCTGGCGCCGGGCCGGCCGGACCTGGCTTTCGTCCCACAGGTAGCTGATGCACAGGATCTGATCGTCGGAAACGGAAATGAACAGGGGCAGCTCCTCGCGGTCTTCCACCGTCACCTTCAACACCTCCACATCACCGGAGATGGGGAAGCACTGAAAGCCGAAACCGGTGGTGGAATTGTCGCCGAGTTGCTCGAGGTGCTGGCCGATAACTGAGAGATCCATCAAGAGGTCCTGACATAATAAGTCAGCAACAGACTAATCAGCCCGCGGCCCGAGTGCAAGCCCGGTGTCGACCGGTGGCGGCGGGCACGACAATCTGCGCCCGCGCACTGTGCAATGGCGGCAACAATGATAGTCTGAAGGCAGATTCTGCCAACAAGGAAACGTACATGGTTGAGATGCCCGCCCTGCTGAGTGCCCAGGCCGACAGGCACTGGGCCCGCTTCGAACAACGCGCCGCCGACATCCGCGCCGGCCTGGGCGAGCCGCGCCGCGCACAGCTCAGGGCGCTGTTCGCCTGCAGCGACTTCGCCGCCGACAGCCTGTGCCAGCAGCCGGAGCTGGCCCTGGAACTGGACGATGCGCGGGATTTGCACAACGGCGACCGGGCCGGCCGCTACCGTCCCGATCTCGCCGGTCAGCTGGCGCAGGTTCACGACGAGCCCGGCCTGCTGCGCACCCTGCGCCGCTTTCGCCGGCGCGAGTTGCTGCTGATCGCCTGGCGGGAGATGCTGCTGGGGGCCGAGGTGGAAGAAAGCTTCGTGCACATTTCGGCGCTGGCCGATACGCTGATCGTGGAGGCCTACCGCTGGCTCTACCAGCGCCAGTGTGTCGAACTGGGCACCCCCAGTGATGCCGAAGGCAATGCGGTGCCCATGCTGATCCTGGGCATGGGCAAGCTGGGCGGCGGCGAGCTCAACTTTTCTTCCGATATCGATCTCATCTTCACCTTCCCCCACAACGGGGTGACCCGGGGCGGGCGCAAGGAGCTGGCCAACCAGCAGTTCTTTATCCGCCTGGGACAGAAGCTGGTCAATGCGCTCAATCAGACCACCATCGACGGCCAGGTCTACCGGGTGGACATGCGGCTGCGCCCCTTCGGCGAGTCCGGCCCCCTGGCGGTGAGTTTCGCCGCCATGGAGGACTACTACCAGCACCACGGCCGCACCTGGGAGCGCTACGCCATGGTCAAGGCGCGCATCCTCAACGACGAGGGCGAATACACCGCCGAGCTGCGCGCCATGCTCAAGCCCTTCGTGTTCCGCCGCTACATCGACTTCGGGGTGATCGACTCCCTGCGCCAGATGAAGGCGATGATCGCCGCCGAGGTGCGGCGCAAGGGACTGAAGGACAACATCAAGCTGGGCGCCGGCGGCATCCGCGAGGTGGAGTTCATTGCCCAGGTGTTCCAGCTGATCCGCGGTGGCCGGGAGCCGGCGCTGCAGGTGCGCCACCTGCCCCAGGCCCTGGCGGCGGCGCGGGAGGCGGGGGCGCTGACGGCGGACGAGGCGGGGCAGCTGCACCAGAGCTACCGCCTGCTGCGCAAGGTCGAAAATTTCCTGCAGGCCTTCGCCGACCAGCAGACCCAGACCCTGCCCCAGGACGAACTCAACCGCACTCGCCTGGCCTGGCTGATGGGCCATCCGGACTGGGAGGACTTCTACCGGGCGCTGCACGGGGCCATGGCCCGGGTGCACCGCCAGTTCGAGCAGTTGATCGGCGACAGCACCGAGGCGGAAGAGGAGGGGGCGGCCCAGATCTGGTTCGATCTCTGGCAGACCGACTGGGAAGAGGAAGAGCTGGTCCGGCTGCTGCAGGAGCAGGGCATGGAGCAGGACAAGGCCGGCCGCCTGGCCCGGGCACTCAACACCTTCAAGGAAGAGTGCCCGCGCCGGGCCATGGGCCCCCAGGGACGCCAGGCGCTGGAGAAGCTGATGCCGGTGCTGCTCGACAAGGTCAGCCAGTCGGAGCTCCCCGGCATCCTGTTCGCCCGGCTGCAGAAGCTGCTGCTGCAGATCGCCACCCGCACCGCCTACCTGCAGCTGCTGGTGGAAAACGCCGGCGCCCTGACCCAGCTGATCCGGCTGTGCGAGGCCAGCTCCCTGGTGGCCGAGCAGCTGGCGCGCTATCCGATCCTGCTGGACGAACTGTTGGTGCCCCAGCTGCTGTACAACCCCATCCCCCTCGATGCCTACCGGGGCGAACTGCGCCAGTTCCTGCTGCGGGTGCCGGAGGAGGACGTGGAGCAGCAGATGGAAGCCCTGCGCCAGTTCAAGCAGATCCAGCTGCTGCGCATCGCCGCCGCCGACATCGCCGGCGCCCTGCCGCTGATGAAGGTGAGCGATCACCTCACCTGGCTGGCGGAAGCCATCGTCGAGGAGGTGGTCAACCAGGCCTGGGCCCAGATGAGCGCCCGCCACGGCGAGCCCGAGTCGTTGGCGGACAGCCCGCGCAAGGGCTTCGGGGTGGTGGCCTACGGCAAGCTGGGCGGCATCGAGCTGGCCTACAGCTCGGATCTCGACCTGGTGTTCGTGCAGGAAGCCGGGCTCAAGGGCCAGACCAACGGCGACAAGCCCCTGGACTGCCGCCAGTTCTACCTGCGCCTGGCCCAGCGCATCATCCACCTGTTCAGCACCCGCACCCCCAGCGGCGTGCTCTACGAGGTGGACATGCGGCTGCGCCCGAGCGGCGCCTCCGGCCTGATGGTGAGCCCGCTCGACGCCTACCGGTCCTACCTGCACCACGAAGCCTGGACCTGGGAGCACCAGGCCCTGGTGCGCAGCCGCATGATCGTGGGCGATCCCGAGCTGTTCGAGGCCTTCAACCGGATCCGGCGGGAGGTGCTGGGCAAGGTCAGGGATCGCAGCGAGCTGGCGCGGGAGGTGGTGCAGATGCGCGAGAAGATGCGCGCCCATCTGATCAAGGCCGACCCCGGCGAGTTCCACCTCAAGCAATCGGTGGGCGGCCTGGCCGACATCGAGTTCCTCACCCAGTACCTGGTGCTGGCCTACGGTCATGAGCATCCCCGGGCGCTGACCCGCTGGTCGGACAATATCCGCATCCTGGAGTCGGCGGTGGAAGTGGGACTGCTGGCAGAGGAGGAGGCCGGGCAATTGAAAACCGCCTACTGCGCCATCCGCGACCGGGGCCACCGGCTGAGCCTGTCCGACCAGCCCGGCCGGGTGCCGGACAGCGAACTCGTCCGGGAGAGGGATTGGGTGGTGGCAAGCTGGAATAAATGGCTCAAGCACGCCGGGACTGGGGACTAGGGATTCGGGACTGGGAGGAAGTATGAAGACGCATAAGCGACTTGATGTCTGGCGCGAGGCCATGCTGTTGGTAAAGCTGACCTATGAGGCTTCAGCCGCATTTCCCAAGGCCGAGCTATTCGGTCTGACATCACAGATGCGCAGGGCGGCCATTTCGGTGCCTTCCAATATTGCTGAAGGCGTGGCCAGATCGAGCACGCGTGAATATGCCCATTTCCTGAGTATTGCCAGAGGCTCGCTGAATGAGCTTGATACCCAGATGGAGATCGCGTGTATGCTCGGATTGCTGCCGCAGACACACGATATTTTTCAGCAGTTGGACCGCACCTTTCGGTTGCTCAATGGGTTGCAGAGCAGCATCAAAAAGAAACTCGAGAGCTGACAGCGTCTGTACCAGTCCCGAGTCCCCAATCCCTAATCCCGGCTTTTTAATCAGTACCGGTAGGGCACTCCTTCCGGGGTGGTCTTGAAGCGCCGGTGCAGCCACATGTATTGCTCCGGGGCTTGGCGGATGGCGGCTTCGATCACCTGGTTGCCGGCGATGGCGTCCGCTTCATCGTCGCCGGTGGGGAAATCGGCCAGCGGCGGCTGGATGATCAGCCGGTAGCCGTCTTGCTCGCGCAGGGTGAAGCAAGGCAGGGTGACGGTGTTCTTCACCCGCGCCAGGGTGGCGGTGCCGGTGATGGTGGCGGCCTGCGCCACCGCGAAGAAGGGCACGAACACGCTGGCGTGGCGGCCGTAGTCGTGGTCCGGCGCGTACCAGAGGGCGTCGCCCTGGCGCAGCGCCCTGAGCATGCCCTTGATGTCGAGCCGGTCCACCAAATACTTGTTGGAGCGGCAGCGGCCGTGCACCTGGGCGTATTCCAGCACCGCATTGGTATTGGGCCGGTACACCCCCACCCCGGGCCGGTACAGGCCGAACTGGCGGGCGTTGAGCTCGAGCGTCAGGAAGTGGGCCGACAGCAGCAGCATGCCCTGGCCCTTGGCCACGGCGGTGTCTACGTGCTCGGTGCCGTCCATCCGGGTGAGGGCGCGCATGCGCCAGTGCGGCCAGAACCAGGCCATGCCGGTTTCGAAGATGGCGCAGCCCACGCTCTCGAAGTTGGCCCCGAGCATCCGTTCGCGCTCGGCCAGCGTCAGTTCGGGCAGGGCCAGCTCCAGGTTGCGCCTGGCTACCCCGACCCGGGACTTCAGCAGCTTCATCGACAGCCGGCCCAACCCGCGGCCCAGGGCCATCTGGGCGCGCCAGGGCAGCAGGGTGACCAGCAGCCACAGCAGGCCCAGGCCCAGCCAGTTCAGGGCGTAACGCGGATGCAGCAGCGCGGTGCGAAAGGGAGGAAGCCGGGAATCGTACATAGGGAGTCGCCATCGTCGTCGAAAGGCCGAATTCTAAATAACTCTGGCGGGAATGACCACCAAAGGCCGGCCGACGGGTGCGATCGGTGGTGGCTGTGATAATATTTTGCCTTTCCCATGTTCACAAGGGTCGGAACCATGAAGATCAAGTTGCCGGAATTCGATAGCGCCAGGGTGCTGGTGGTCGGGGATGTGATGCTGGACCGCTACTGGTCCGGTCCTACCGGACGCATTTCGCCCGAGGCTCCGGTGCCTGTGGTCAAGGTCGAACACAATGAAGAACGCCCCGGCGGCGCCGCCAACGTGGCGCTGAACGTCGCCGCCCTGGGCGCCGGCGCCCGCCTGCTGGGGCTGACCGGAGACGACGAGGCCGCCACCGTGCTGCAGGACAAGATGCAGGGTGTGGGGGTGGCGTGTGACTTCGTGCGCCTCAAGAGCCACCCCACCATCACCAAGCTCAGGGTGATGAGCCGCAACCAGCAGCTGTTGCGGCTGGACTTCGAGGAAGGCTTCGAGGCCGAGGACGCCGCCCCGCTCACCGACAAGACCCGCGCGGCCCTGGGCCAGGCCGGGGTGCTGGTGCTGTCCGACTACGCCAAGGGCGCCCTGGCCCAGGTGCAGCAGTTGATCCGTGCCGCCAACCAGGCCGGGGTACCGGTGCTGGTGGATCCCAAGGGTTCGGATTTCGAGAAATACCGGGGCGCCACCCTGCTCACCCCCAACATGAGCGAGTTTGAGGCGGTGGTGGGCAAGGTGAAGGATGAACGCGAGCTGGTGGCCCGCGGCCTGGAGCTGGTGGACAGGTTCGAGTTCAAGGCCCTGCTGGTGACCCGCTCCGAGCACGGCATGACCCTGATCCGCCCGGGCGAGGACGAACTGCACCTGCCGGCTCAGGCCCACGAGGTGTTCGACGTCACCGGCGCCGGCGACACCGTCATCGCCACCCTGGCCTCCGGCCTGGCCGCCGGCTTGGCGCTGGATCAGGCCTGTGCCCTGGCCAACGTGGCCGCCGGCATCGTGGTGGGCAAGCTGGGCACCTCCACCGTGTCCGCCATCGAGCTGGCCAACGTGCTCTACGGCGGCCCCGAATCGGGCATGGGGGTGGTCACCGAGCAGCAGCTCAAGTACGTGGTGGACGCCGCCCGCCGCCGGGGCGA
This sequence comes from Zobellella endophytica, assembly GCF_003012775.1. GTDB lineage: Bacteria > Pseudomonadota > Gammaproteobacteria > Enterobacterales > Aeromonadaceae > Oceanimonas > Oceanimonas endophytica. The sequence continues at coordinate 103,680 of NZ_PXYG01000011.1, forward strand.
GAAAGTGGTGATGACCAACGGCTGCTTCGACATCCTCCACGCCGGCCACGTCTCCTACCTGAACAACGCCCGCAAGCTGGGCGACCGGCTGATCGTGGCGGTGAACACCGACGCCTCGGTGCGCGCGCTCAAGGGCGAGGGCCGGCCGGTGAACTCGGTGGACCGGCGCATGGCGGTGCTGGCCGGCCTGGGCGCGGTGGACTGGGTGGTGCCCTTCGCCGAGGACACCCCGCGCCGGCTGATTGCCGAGGTGCTGCCCGACGTGCTGGTCAAGGGCGGCGACTATAAACCCGAGGACATCGCCGGCTTCGAGGAAGTGACCGCCAACGGCGGCGAGGTGAAGGTGCTCAACTTCGAGGACGGCTGCTCCACCACCGCCATCATCCAGGCCATCCGTACCCGCTGACGGATAACATGTCGGTGAGGTCGGCCAAAGGGCCCACTCCACCGACACGCCGTAGGACCTGATACTCGCCATTTCGGCCTGCTGCGAACATTCACTGGATGTTCGGTCAGGCCGAAACGGCTCGTCACGGCGAGCAAGCTCTCCCCATGTGGGCTCGAAATGCCATCCATGGCATTTCATGGTCGGCTTCGCTGCCCCCTTTGTCCTCCCCAAAGCTCAGTGTCGCCTGTTGACTCTTTGTTTGAGTCGTCACCGACAAGTTTCGTAAAGATCGTAAACAGCTGCCAGCAGAAACGGGGCCGCATTGGCCCCGTTTGATTATGAAGGTGGAAGCGAGGCGGGTTGCCGGCTCCCCTATTCCCGTTGGCCCAGCCCGCTTCCGTATCCCGTCAGGGATTACTGCTCAAGCCACAGCTGACCGTCCTTGGCGATCAGGGGCCAGACCTTGACCTTGACGTCCTCCTGCTCCAGGCAGCGGCCGTCTTTCAATGAATAATGATGCTTGTACAGGGGCGAGGCCACGCAGGGCTCACCCTTGATGTCGCCGACGATGCCCCGGGCCAGCACCTGGGCCTTGCCCATGGGATCCCAGTTGTCGAGGGCGACGTAACCGAGCCCGGGCAGGTTGAACAGGGCCAACTGCCGGCCCTCTACCAGGGCGGCCATGCCGCTGTACTCGGGAATGTCGCTCTGCTGGCAAAGACGAACAAGACTCATGATACCTCCTTGATTTCAATCAGTTCGACCGGGCGGATCTGGCCGCGCTTGCGTTCGAATACGATGCTGTCGTCGGCCTCGTCGGTGTTGACGAAGCTCTTGAAGCGCTTGAGTTTTTCCGGATCCTGCAGGGTGGCTTTCCACTCGCATTCGTAGCTGTCGACCACATGCGCCATGCGTCCTTCCAGCTCCTCGGCCAAGCCTAAGGAGTCGTCGATGATGACCTCGCGCAGGTAGTCCAGGCCGCCCTCCAGGTTTTCCATCCACACCGAGGTGCGCTGCAGCTTGTCGGCGGTGGCCACGTAGAACATCAGCAGCCGGTCGATGTAGCGGACCAGGGTGTCGGTATCCAGATCGGTGGCGAACAGGTCGGCGTGGCGCGGGCGCATGCCGCCGTTGCCGGCGAAGTACAGGTTCCAGCCCTTCTCGGTGGCGATCACGCCCACGTCCTTGCCCTGGGCCTCGGCGCACTCACGGGTGCAGCCGGACACCGCGAACTTCAGCTTGTGGGGCGAACGCAGGCCCTTGTAGCGGTGCTCCAGGGCCACCGCCAGATCCAGGGAGTCCTGCACCCCGTAACGGCACCAGGTGGAGCCGACACAGGACTTGACGGTGCGCAGCGACTTGCCGTAGGCGTGGCCGGTCTCGAAGCCGGCGTCGATCAGTTCCTCCCAGATCAGCGGCAACTGCTCCAGCCGGGCGCCGAACAGGTCGATGCGCTGGCCGCCGGTGACCTTGGTGTAGAGGTCGTAGCGCTTGGCCACCTGGCCCAGCACGATCAGCTGCTCGGGAGTGATCTCGCCGCCCGGTACCCGGGGCACCACCGAGTAGGTGCCGTTCTTCTGCATGTTGGCGAGGAAGGTGTCGTTGGTGTCCTGCAGCGGCTGGTGCTTGGGCGACAGTACGTGTTCGTTCCACAGGGAGGCGAAGATGGACGCCGCCGCCGGCTTGCAGACATCGCAGCCGAGGCCGGTGCCGTGCTGGTGCAGCAGCTCGTCGAAGCGCTTGATCTGGCCGACCTTGATCAGGTGGAACAGCTCCTGGCGGCTGTAGGCGAAGTGCTCGCACAGGCTCTTGTCGGCGCTGATGCCCTGGTCTTCCAGCGCCTGGTTGACCACCTGGGTGAGCAGGCCGGAACAGCCGCCGCAGCCGGTGCCGGCCTTGGTGCAGGACTTGACCGCCGCCACGTCGCAGGCGCCGCCCTGCACCGCCTCGATGATGGCGCCCTTGCTCACGTTGTGGCAGGAGCAGACGGTGGCGGTGGCCGGCAGGGCCGCCTTGGGCGCGCCGCCGGCGGCGTCTTCCGGCACCAGCAGGGCCAGCGGGTGATCCGGCAGCGGCATGTCGTTGAGGTAGGTCTGCAGCAGGGTGTCGTAGTCGCCGGTGTCACCCACCAGCACGGCGCCCAGCAGGCGATCGCCGGCTTCGTTCAGCACCAGCTTCTTGTACAGATCCTTGCTGCGATCCAGCAGCAGCACTTCCTGGCTGCCCGGGGTCTGGCCGTGGGCGTCGCCGATGGCGCCCACTTCCACGCCCAACAGCTTGAGCTTGGTGCTCATGTCGGCGCCCTGGAAGGAACCTTCGCCACCGAGCAGGTCGGCGGCCACGGTGCGGGCCATCTGGTAGCCGGGGGCGACCAGACCGAACAGCTTGCCTTGCCACAGGGCGCATTCGCCGATGGCGTAGATGTCCGGATCCGAGGTCTGGCACTGATTGTTGATGCAGATGCCGCCCCGCTCACCCAGGGTGAGGCCGGCGGCCTTGCCCAGGGCATCCTGGGGGCGGATACCGGCGCTGAATACCAGCACGTCGGTTTCCAGAATGCCGCCGTCGTCGAACTTGAGGCGGTGGGTGGCGCCTTCGCCATCGATGATATGGTGGGTGGCTTTCTGGGTGTGCACATGCAGCCCCAGGCGCTCGATCTTCTCCTTCAGCAGGGTGCCGCCCTGGGGGTCCAGCTGCACCGGCATCAGTCGGGGAGCGAATTCAACCACATGGGTTTCCAGGCCGAGCAGGCGCAGGGCGTTGGCGGCTTCCAGACCGAGCAGGCCGCCGCCGATCACCACGCCGGTCTTGGCATTCTGGCAGGCGGCCTTGATGTCGGCCAGATCTTCCAGGGTGCGGTAGACGAAACATTTCTTGCGATCTCGGCCCGGTATGGGCGGCACGAAGGGGGTGGAGCCGGTAGCCAGCACCAGGCGGTCGTATTCCAGTACCTCGCCGAGGGCGGTGGTCAGGGTCTTGGCCTGGCGGTCGATGGCGGTGACCGCCTCGTTCAGGCGCAGCTCCAGGCCGCTCTCCCGGTACCAGTCGGGGGTGGCCATCAGCAGCTCTTCCGGCTCCTTGCCGCCGAACACCTCGGACAGATGCACCCGGTCGTAGGCGGCGTGCTTCTCGGCGCCGAACACGGTCACCTCGTACTGCGCCAATCCGTTCTGGTCGACCAACTGTTGCAGCAGGTGATGACCTACCATGCCGTTACCGATGACAATCAGTTTCTGTTTCATCATTGCTATCCTTAAGCCACCCTGGACTTGCTTGCGGGTTGATACTGTTGGCGACCTTCTTGGTTCGGGCCCCATTAGTTGTGCGACGAGCGCTTAAGCCATAGGTATCAAAATGCGTGCCAAACTTTATTTGTTTGATCCACAAGGTTTTTTTTGGTCAGGGGGATAATGGAATGCTCCCTGGCGGGGCAGGCTTCACCAGGATGATGCAACAGAAATGAGCGGATTGACGCTGATTACTACTTTAGGGGTATTTGCGGGAGAAGGCAAGCGGCTTTTTGACAAGGGGCCGGCATCGGCTGTGCGCGGGGCCAGATAACGCCGCGGCCGCTTCAACACCAGGATGAAGCGGCCGCGGTCTGGCGGGAGGCTACTCAGGCCACGGCCAGGGAGTCCAGGGTGGCGGTCAGTTCGGCCCGCAGCCGGACCACCTCGCCGATCATCATCAGCACCGGTCCCCGGGGCGTCAGCCGTTCGGCGGTGTGGATCAGCCGGCCCAGCTCGGTGGTGGTGATCCGTTGCCCGGCGGTGGTGCCAGACTCAATCAATGCAACCGGCAGCGAAGCGGGGCAGCCTTCGGCCAGCAGTTGCTGCTGGATCACGGTGGCCTGCTCCAGCCCCATGTAGAACACCAGGGTCTGGCCGGCCTGGGCCAGGGCGGACCAGCCCCGGAATTCCCCGCCCTGCTGCAGGTGGCCGGTGACCAGGGTGACGGCACGGGACACCCCCCGGTGGGTCAGCGGGATCAGGCTGGCCGCGGCGCAGCCCAGGGCGGCGGTGATGCCCGGCACCACGCTGAAGGGAATGTCGTGTTGCTTGAGATAGAGTGCCTCTTCGCCGCCGCGGCCGAAGATGAAGGGATCGCCGCCCTTCAGCCGCACCACCCGGTTGCCGGCCCGGGCCAGCCGCACCAGCACGGCGCAGATGTCTTCCTGGCGGGCGCTGGACTTGCCGCAGCGCTTGCCCATTTCGATGCGTTTCACGCCGGCCGGGATCAGCGCCAGTATGTCGGGGCTGACCAGGCTGTCGTACACCACCACTTCGGCCCGCTCGATGGCGCGCAGGGCCTTGAGGGTGAGCAGCTCGGGATCGCCGGGGCCGGCGCCGACCAGGGTGACATGGATATCTTGATTCATTGCTTCCTCCAGGGAGCCGGCCAGTGCCGGCTTCTCTCTCTTTAATTTTATGTCAGGCGACCCTGGCCTTGCGGTCCAGTTGGCTGACTTTATTATGGCCTTCATACAAAAAGCTCAGCACCCGCCGGCGCAGCTGGTGGTACTGGGCGTCGTCGCTCAGCGCCACCCGGTTGCGTGGGCGCTCCAGGTTGATGGGCAGTATTTCGCCGATGGTGGCGGATGGGCCGTTGGTCATCATCACGATCCGGTCTGACAGCAGCACCGCCTCGTCCACGTCGTGGGTGATCATGATGACGGTGTTGCCGAGTTCGGCCTGGATTTCCATCAGCGAGTCCTGCAGGTGGGCCCGGGTCAGGGCATCCAGGGCGCCGAAGGGTTCGTCCATCAGCAGCACCTTGGGATCCACCGACAGCGCCCGGGCGATGCCCACCCGCTGTTTCATGCCGCCGGAGATCTCGCCGGGCAGCTTGTGGGCGGCGTGGCTCATGTGCACCAGGGCCAGGAAGTGCTCCACCCGCTCCCGGCGTTCGGCCTTGCCGTGATGGCGGAAGGTGTTGTCCACCGCCAGGGCGATGTTCTGCTCCACCGTCAGCCAGGGCAGCAGGGCATGGTTTTGGAACACCACGGCCCGCTCCGGACCGGGGCCGTCCACTTCCCGGCCGTCGAGGATGACGCCACCGGTGCTGGGGGCATAGAGCCCGGCCACCAGGTTGAGCACGGTGCTCTTGCCACAGCCGGAGTGGCCGATGAGCGATACGAACTCGCCCTTCTGCAGCCGCAGGTTGATGTTCTTCAGCGCCTCGAATTCGCCCTTGTCGGTGCGAAAGCACATGTCGATGCCGCTCAGTTCCAGGTAATGTTTGCTCATGGTTGGTCTCCTCAGCGGCTGGCGCTGGTTTTGTCCCAGGACAGTTTTTGCTGCAGGCTCAGCATCAGGCGGTCGAGCAGGTAGCCGATAAGGCCGATCACCACTACCGCCACCATGATCCGCGCCATGGAATCGCTGCTGCCGTTCTGGAATTCATCCCACACGAACTTGCCGAGGCCCGGGTTCTGGGCCAGCATCTCGGCGGCGATCAGCACCATCCAGGCCACTCCCAGGGACAGGCGCAGGCCGGTGAAGATCATCGGAATGGCACTCGGCAGCACTATCTTGCGCACATGGGTCAGGCTGCCCAGGCGCAGCATCTTGCTGACGTTGATCAGGTCCTTGTCCATGTTGGCCACGCCCACGGCGGTGTTGATCAGGGTCGGCCACAGACAGCACAGGGTGACGGTGAACAGCGAGATCAGGAACGATTTGGACACCAGCGGCTCCGGGCTGACGTAGAGCGCGCTCACCACTATGGTCACCAGCGGCAGCCAGGCCAGGGGCGACACCGGCTTGAGCAGCTGCACCACCGGGTTCAGCGCCTGGTACAGGCTCTTGTTCAGGCCCAGGGCGATGCCGGTCGGGATGGCGATGGCGGTGGCCAGCATGAAGCCGGCGGCCACCGTCTTCAGGCTGGTCAGGATCTGGTCGAAGAAGGTGGGCCGGCCGTTGAAGGCGCGGATGCGCACCTCGGCGTCGGGGTCCCTCTCCAGCAGGGCCTGGTTGCGGGCGATCTGGCGCTGGTAGAACTGCCGCTCCCGGTCCCGTTCCACCTTGTGTTCCTGCACCAGGTTCACCAACTGCTGGCCGGTCTGCACCGGGCCGGGCAGGGTGCCGAGAGAGGTCTGCACCTGGCCCGCCAGCACATGCCACAGCAGCAGGAAAACGGTAAGGCCGAACGCCGGTATCAGGGCCTTCGACCAGTACCGCGGCGACGCCAGTCGCGACCATTGCGTCAGCGAAATCACTTTCATGTTCATCATTGCCTCCTCGCCGTTTACAACCGGGTATCGCCGGTCAGGCCGATGGTGAACTGATCGATGTAGTCGTTGGGTTTACGGCCGTCGAAGGTGGCGCCGTCGATGAAGTCACCGGTCACCGGGCGAAAGCCGTCCCGCTGGTCCAGGCCGGGGAAATCGTCGGCACCGAGCTTGCCCTCGGCGATCAGCGCCCGGGCGGCCTGGGTGTAGATGTCCGGGCGATAGACGCGCCTGGCCTGCTCCAGGTACCAGTCGTCGCTCTGGGCCTCGGCAATCTGGCCCCAGCGGCGCATCTGGGTCATGAACCAGACCGCGTCGCTGTAGTAGGGGTAGGTGGCGTCGTGGCGGAAGAAGACGTTGAAGTCGGGGGCCGGGCGCACGTCGCCGGGCTCGTACTCGAAGGATCCGGTCATGCTGGCGGCGATCACCTGCTTATCGGCGCCCACATAATAGGGCTGGGACAGGATCTCCACCGCTTCTTCCCGGTTGGCGTTGTCGCCCTCGTCCAGCCAGTGGGCGGCGCGCAGCAGCGCCTTCACCAGCCGCAGGTGGGTATTGGGGTGTTGCTCGGCCCAGGCCTTGTTGACGCCGAACACCTTTTCCGGGTTGTAGGGCCAGATATCGTGGTTGGTGATCACCGGCACCCCGATTTTCTTCAGTACCGCCTGCTGGTTCCAGGGCTCGCCCACGCTGTAGCCGGCGATGGTGCCGGCCTCCAGGGTGGCCGGCATCTGCGGCGGCGGGGTCACCGACAGCAGCACCTCGGCCTGCAACTGGCCGCTGTTGTCGCCCTTGTGGGGCGCGTAGTAGCCGGGATGGATGCCGCCGGCGGCGAGCCAGTAGCGCAGCTCGTAGTTGTGGCTGGACACCGGGAACACCATGCCCATGTTCAGGCTCTTGCCGCCCTGGCGGTACTGCTCCAGCGCCGGTTTGAGGGCGGAGGCGGAGATGGGATGCACCGGCTTGCCGGCGTCGTCCAGCTCGAGGTGGGGTTTCATCGCCGCCCATACCTCGTTGGCGACGGTAATGGCGTTGCCGTTCAGATCCATGCTGAAGGCGGTGATGATGTCGGCCTGGGTGCCGATGCCGAGGGAAGCGCCGATGGGCTGGCCGGCCAGCATGTGGGCGCCGTCCAGCTCGCCGGAGATCACCCGGTCCAGCAGTACCTTCCAGTTGGCCTGGGCTTCGAGGGTGACGTAGAGGCCTTCATCCTCGAAGAAGCCCTTTTCATAGGCGATGGCCAGGGGGGCCATGTCGGTGAGCTTGATAAAGCCGAGGGTGAGCTCGTCCTTTTCCGCCGGGCCTGTTTCGTCCTGGGCCGCCAGCGGGGCGGCCAGGCCGAAGGCGAGGGTGCAGGCCGCCGCGGTGCTTTGCCATAAGTTCATGATGGGTACTCCCTGTGATGTTGGATCCGTGGCCGGAAAGACCGGTAGCTATACAGGGAGTATCAAGATACGTGCCAAAGATTAAACGTTTGATTTTAAATGGAATTTATAGGTGTGTGCGAGGGCGATGCCTGTTTGCGGGCAGGGTTCTCACCAAGATGATGCAGCGGGTACAACTTAGGCAATTATAGGTACTACTTTAGGGGTATATCGGGGCCGCCGCAAGTGCCTGCCGTTATTTTTGGTTCATCGCACTTTACCGGGGAACGCCGCCTTGATTTTCAGGAAGAAGTACTCGGTATCCTTGAACCCATAGGCCATGCGCTTGATGACTTTGATACGATTGTTCACGCCTTCCAGTTGACTGGTA
>NZ_PXYG01000012.1 GCF_003012775.1 Zobellella endophytica
AGTATTTTTTTGTTTCCCAACGCACTGCGAGTGCCCACACAGTTTGCTTGATAGATTGTTAAAGAGCGTTGACCTGGTGTTGGTCAGGGCTGCGTATTCTACGCCGTCCTTTTGATTCGTCAAGCGTCAAGACCGAAGTTTTTACCGCTTGTGACCGCGGCGGGTTGCGCCGTGTCAGTGGATGCGCATTATAGGCAGCCGCGCTTTTTGCGCAAGGGCTTTTTGGTGAAAAACATCTCCTCCATCGCCAACTGCACAAAACTCGACCAAAGTGGTGTTTTTTACCGCTTTAACTCTTCCGAAGCAGGCTCGGGTGAGCCAATTCGGGTAACCAGCAACTGATCGATTTTGTAGCTGTCGATGTCGACTACTTCAAATTTATAGCCGGCATGCAGCACAAAATCGGTACGCTTGGGGATCTTGCGCAGCATATACATCATAAAGCCGGCGATGGTTTCGTAGTTTTCATCATCGGGAAAGCCGTCGATGTCCAGTACCCGCATCACATCCGCCAGCGGCGTCAGCCCCTCCACCAGCCAGGAGTTTTCATCCCGGGAGACAATCTGCTCCTCCTGGGACTGTACCAGCTCGCCCATGACGATACTCATCACGTCCTTCAGAGTAATAATGCCCACCACCAGGGCATACTCGTTCATGATAATGGCAAAGTCTTCCCCGGTACTCTTGAAGTGCTCCAGCACCTCGTACATCGACAAGGTATCGGGAATGATCAACGGCGTGCGGATGATGCCCTCTTTTTGCAGGGAAATCGGCTGCTGATGCAGCACCTGCATCAGGATGTCACGGGAGTCCACGTAGCCGACTACCCTGTCCAGGCTGTCGTCGCACACCAGGAACTTGGCATGAGGGTGTTCGGCTATCTTGGCCTTGATGCTGTCCTGACTTTCCTTGAGGGTAAAATAGATCAGGCTTTCCCGGGCGGTCATGGCCGAGGTGACGGTACGAGATTCCATCTCGAACACGTTTTCAATCAGGTGATGCTCCTGCTCCTGTAGCACTCCAGCCTGGGCACCCGCGTCCATCATGGCGATGATGTCTTCCGGGGTGATCTCGTCCTTGCGCATGGTCGGCACCCGAAACAAGCGGAAAAACAGGTTGGCCAGGCCATTGAAAAACCAGACCAGTGGTTTGAGTACCACGATGAAAAAGCCCATAGGCCGCACTACCGATACCGCAATCCGCTCTGGCGCTATCATCGCCAGACGCTTGGGCATCAGATCCGCAAACAGGATAAACAGCGAAGTCACGATAAAAAACGACAGAATAAAGGCGGTTTTGTCCACCCAGGCACTGTCGAAAAAGAAGCCGAGCACGTCTTTGGCAAAAGGCGTAAAGGCCGCCTCCCCCAGGATACCGCCCAGAATCGCCACCGCGTTGAGACCAATTTGCACCACGGTAAAGAAGTTGCCCGGCTGCTCCTGTAATAACAGAACTTTTTCCGCATTGGCATTGCCGTCGCTGACCATCAAGCGCAGTTTCATCTTGCGCGCCGCCGCCAGGGCAATTTCAGACACGGAAAAGAAGGAACTGATGGCCACCAGCAGGGCGATCACCAGGATATGCTCGAAGATTGTCATTTTTATGTACTACCGGTAAGGAAGGGATTGCCGCAGCAAGATAAACGGATGATGTTACAAAATACTAAACAGGCGAAAAATGTAGCAGAACGGCAGGCTATTTACCACAGGGACCGAAACCACCGCAGTCAAAAGACGACAAGCGACCAGCCCTCCAGGCCGGGAGCTTGCCACCAAAGCGGCCGGTACACTCGGGTTTAGACGGCGTTTTGTTCGTTCGGGTCACACTCAAGGCACAGGGTTTGCTAATTTAGCAAACAGCATATTTACTGAATGGTCTATTCTCTGATGGACGAGACGGGCTCACCGCTCCGCATCCCAGATCACGGGTACTTTAATCAGCAACAAAGCAACCACAAGCGAAGGGAAGTTGAAGATGACTCAAAACACCCAAAATTCCTCCGGCAAGTGCCCCGTCGTGCATGGTGGCCATACCGCGGCCGGGTCATCCAATATGGATTGGTGGCCCAAGGCACTGAACCTGGACATCCTCCACCAGCATGATACCAAGACCAACCCGCTGGGAGCGGATTTCGATTATGCTGAAGAATTCAAGAAGCTGGATCTGGCAGCGGTCAAGCAGGATCTGCGCGCCCTGATGACCGACAGCCAGGACTGGTGGCCGGCAGACTGGGGCCACTACGGCGGCCTGATGATCCGCATGGCCTGGCACGCCGCCGGCTCTTACCGCATTGCCGATGGCCGGGGCGGTGCCGGTACCGGCAACCAGCGCTTCGCGCCGCTGAACAGCTGGCCGGACAACGTCAACCTCGACAAGGCCCGCCGCCTGCTGTGGCCGATCAAAAAGAAATACGGCAACAGCCTCTCCTGGGCCGACCTGATCATCCTGGCCGGCAATATGGCCTATGAGTCCATGGGCCTGAAAACCTTCGGTTTCGGCGGCGGCCGGGCCGATATCTGGCATCCGGAAAAAGACATTTACTGGGGCTCCGAGAAAGAGTGGCTGGCGCCCAGCGGTGCTCCCAACAGCCGCTACTCCGGTGAGCGCGACCTGGATAACCCGCTGGCGGCGGTGATGATGGGGCTTATCTACGTCAACCCGGAAGGGGTGGATGGCAAACCGGACCCGCTGAAAACCGCGCAAGACGTGCGGGTCACCTTCACCCGCATGGCGATGAACGACGAAGAAACCGTGGCCCTGACCGCCGGCGGCCATACCGTGGGCAAGACCCACGGCAACGGCAATGCCGCCAACCTGGGAGCGGAACCCGAGGCGGCCGGCCTGGAAGAGCAGGGCCTGGGCTGGAACAACCACCAGACCCGTGGCATAGGCCGCGATACCGTGACCAGCGGCATAGAGGGCGCCTGGACCACCCACCCGACCCAGTGGGACAACGGTTACTTCAAGATGCTGCTCGAGCACGAGTGGGAGCTGAAGAAGAGCCCGGCCGGGGCCTGGCAGTGGGAACCGGTCGACATCAAGGAAGAGGACATGCCGGTGGACGTGGAGGATCCGTCCATCCGCCGCAAACCGATCATGACCGATGCCGACATGGCGATGAAGATGGACCCGGCATACCGCAAGATTGCCGAGCGCTTCCACCAGGACCCCGCCTATCTATCCGAGGTGTTCGCCCGCGCCTGGTTCAAGCTGACCCACCGTGACCTGGGGCCCAAGAGCCGTTACCTGGGCCCGGATGTACCGAAAGAAGACCTGCTCTGGCAGGATCCCGTCCCCACCGTGGACTATACCCTGAGCGACGCCGACATCGCCGAGCTCAAGGCAAAGCTCCTGGCCAGCGGCCTCGGCGTATCCGAACTGGTCGCCACCGCCTGGGACAGCGCCCGCACCTTCCGCGGCTCCGACTATCGGGGCGGCGCCAACGGCGCTCGCATCCGCCTGGCACCGCTAAAGGACTGGGAAGGCAACGAGCCCGCCAGGCTGCAAAAGGTGTTGAGCGCGCTGGAAAAGGTGCAGTCAGGGCTGAGCAAGAAGGTGAGCCTGGCCGACCTGATCGTGCTGGGCGGCTCTGCCGCGGTGGAAAAGGCGGCGCGGGACGCCGGCGTGGCTATCACCGTGCCCTTCGCCCCGGGCCGTGGCGACGCCAGAGAGGAGATGACCGACCAGGAGGCGTTCGCTGTGCTCGAGCCCCTGCATGACGGCTACCGCAACTGGCTGAAAAAGGACTATGTGGTCACCCCCGAGGAGCTGATGCTGGATCGCACCCAGCTGATGGGCCTGACGGCGGTGGAAATGACGGTGCTGGTCGGCGGCATGCGGGTGCTGGGCACCAACCACGGCGGCAGTAAAGACGGCGTTTTCACCGATCGCGTCGGCGTGCTGAGCAACGACTTCTTCGTCAATCTGACCGACATGAACTACAGCTGGAAGCCGGCCGGCAACAACCATTATGAAATCTGTGATCGCAAGAGTGGGGCGGTCAGGTGGACGGCGACCCGGGTCGATCTGGTGTTCGGCTCCAACTCGGTGCTGCGTTCCTACGCCGAGGTCTATGCCCAGGACGACAACCGGGAGAAGTTCGTCAAGGACTTCGTCAAAGCCTGGACCAAAGTGATGAATGCGGATCGTTTCGATCTGAAGTAAGAGCCCCAGCCGAAAGCAACATGCCGGGGCAAGCCCCGGCATGTTTTATCTCCTCTACTCTCTTCCTTATTCGACCGTCACGCTCTTGGCCAGGTTGCGGGGCTGATCCACGTCGGTACCCTTGATCAGGGCCACGTAGTAGGACAACAGCTGCAGCGGTACCGTATAGACGATGGGGGCCACCACTTCGTCCACATGGTTGAGCGACATCACCCGCATGGTGGCATCGCCCTTGAAACCAGCCTGCTTGTCGGCGAACACATAGAGGATACCTCCCCGGGCACGTACTTCCTCCACGTTGGACTTGAGCTTTTCCAGCAGATCGTTGTTGGGCGCCACCACGATGATCGGCATGTCGGCATCGATCAGCGCCAGCGGACCATGCTTGAGCTCGCCGGCCGCATAGGCCTCGGCGTGGATATAGGAAATCTCCTTGAGCTTGAGCGCTCCTTCCATGGCGATGGGGTATTGATCCCCCCGGCCCAGGAACAGGCTGTGATGTTTGTCGGCAAACTCTTCCGCCAGGGCCTCGATATCTTTGGCCAGGGCCAAGGTCTCGCCAATATGGGCCGGCAGGCTGCGCAGCGCCTGCACCAGCCGGGCTTCGGTCTCGGCGCTCATGTTGCCGCGACAGCGTCCCACCGCCGCCACCAGCATCAGCAAGCCGGCCAGTTGGGTGGTGAAGGCCTTGGTGGAGGCCACCCCGATTTCGGCACCGGCCCGGGTCATGAACGCCAGGTCGGACTCCCGCACCAGGGAAGAGCCGGGCACGTTGCAGATGGCCAGGCTGCTCATAAAGCCGGACTCCTTGGCCAGGCGCAGCGCCGCCAGGGTATCGGCGGTTTCGCCGCTCTGGGACAGGGTGATCAGCAGGCTGTTGGGTCGTACCACCGACTTGCGGTAGCGGAACTCGGAAGCGATTTCGATATCGCAGGACACCCCGGCCAACGCCTCGAACCAGTACTTGGCCACCATGCCGGAATGGTAGGAGGTGCCGCAGGCAATAAGTTGGATATGCTCCACCCGCTCAAAAATAGTCCGGGCACCATTTCCGAACGACTCCACCACTACCGCCGACTCGGTGATGCGCCCTTCCAGGGTATCGTTGATGGCCTTCGGCTGCTCGTGGATTTCCTTCAGCATATAGTGGCGGTATTCACCCTTGTCGCCCGCATCGTGGGAAACCTCGGATTCCAGCTCGTCGCGCACCACCGGCTCGCCATTCACATCGAAGATGCGAATATCGCGGCGGGTCACCTCGGCCACATCCCCTTCCTCCAGGAACAGGAAGCGGCGGGTGACCGGCAGCAGTGCCAGTTGGTCGGAGGCGATAAAGTTCTCCCCCAGCCCCAGTCCGATCACCAGCGGCGAGCCGGAACGGGCCACCACCAGCCGGGACGGATCCCGGGTATCCATCAGCACGGTGCCATAGGCGCCGCGCAGTTGCTTGACCGCGGTCTGCAGGGCGGCCAGCAGTGAGTCGCACTGTTGGCGGTGATAATGCACCAGGTGAGCAATCACTTCGGTGTCGGTGTCAGACACGAACTCGTACCCCTTGGCCTGCAGCTCGGTCCGCAGCTCTTCGTGGTTTTCGATGATACCGTTGTGCACTACGGTAATATGTCCTGACACATGGGGATGGGCATTGCGCTCGGAGGGCTCGCCGTGGGTGGCCCAGCGGGTATGGGCAATACCGGTACCACCGGCCAGCGGTTGTTCGTTCAGGGCATCAGCCAGGGCCTGCACCTTGCCCAGCCGGCGCAGCCGGCCCAGCTCGCCGGCACCATCGATAATGGCCACACCGGCCGAGTCATAGCCTCGGTACTCCAGGCGGCGCAGGCCTTCCACCAGTATTTCCGCCACATCACGCTGGGCTACCGCCCCGACAATTCCGCACATAATAATTCCTCAGGACTCTTGGGCAATAATCAGGTTAATGCCCTTCTGTTCAAGTTGTTGTTGATCGTCGGCCGACAGGCCGTCGTCAGTAATCAGGGTATGGATAGCTGCCCAAGGCAGCTCAAGATTGGGGATCTTTCGGCCGACCTTGTCCGACTCCACCATCACCACTACCTCCCGGGCCACCTCCGCCATCACCCGCGACAGGCCGGTCAGCTCGTTGAAGGTGGTGGTGCCCCGCCCGATATCGATACCGTCGGCACCGATAAACAGCTGGTCGAAGTCGTAGGAGCGCAATACCTGCTCGGCCACCTGCCCCTGGAACGACTCGGAATTGGGATCCCAGGTCCCTCCGGTCATCAACAGGGTCGGCTCGGGTTCCAGCTCACGCAGGGCATTGGCGATATTGAGCGAGTTGGTCATCACTACCAGACCGTGCTTGAGCCCCAACTCCCCCAGCAACGCGGCCGTGGTGCTGCCGCTGTCGATGATGATACGGTTATGCTCGCGGATCCGTGCCGCCGCCGCCCGGGCGATGGCCTGCTTTCGTTTTGAAACCGGCTCACCCGCGGGCTCGGCCACCATTTCGCTGGGCACCGGCACGGCGCCACCGTAGCGGCGCAACAAGAGGCCGTTCTTCTCCAGCGCCGCCAGATCCTTGCGGATGGTCACTTCCGAGGTCTCGAAGCGGCGGGCCAGCTCGTCCACCGTCAGTTCGCCCCGCTCGTTCAGCAGGGAGACGATGATATGACGGCGCTGTTGGGTATTGCGTTTCGACATGGTCGCACTAAGTTTCGAATCGAAACCGAATGCTATCAGATCAAAAGATAAACGATCAAGAACTAAAGCTGGAAGAATACGGAGCAGAGTTAAAGCTATGAAGCGCTAAGGAAATAAAAAAACGCGGCTGTGAAATCGCAACCGCGCCTGGAGTGACCCCGATAAAGTAGACAACGAAGTTAAGCGGCAGCGGCATAGGTATTGGGCGTCATGCCTCCCAGTGCCATGTGGCGCCGCGCTTTGGGGTAATACTCATCCGCATAATACCGGACTTCATCCGCCATTTCGTATCTTCCGAGCATTCCCAAGGGGTGAGTCCATTCCTTCTTGAGTAACGCGAAGAAGCTTTCCGCACAGGCGTTGTCCCAGCAATTGCCTCGGCGCGACATGCTGATGGTAGCTCCCCGTGTATTCAGCCATTTCATCACTTCTTCGCTGCGGTACTGGCTGCCCTGCTCCGAGTGAAACAGTAACTGTTGGCCATCGGGGCGCTGATGCTGCCATGCCTGTTCAAGAGCTTCCAGCACCAGTTGAGCGCTCTTGATAGCTCCCATGGCACGTCCCACCACGCGGCGGGTGCCCAGGTCCAATACTACCGCGATGTAGAGCCAGCCGTCGCTGCACCGGATTTGAGTTATGTCTGATACCCAAACTCGGTTCGCCGCCCCTACCGAGAACTGACGGTTCAGTAAATTTGGCAGCACGGGCAAGGACGATTTCGGCTTTTGATAGCCCGCTTTGGGGGCGGTACATGAACGATAACCGGCGTCTTGCAGTAAGCGTTGAACCTGGTTCTTGCCGCAGTGGAACCCGGCATCTCGCGCTTCCAGCCATAGCTTGCGATAACCCGGCACATTCTGCAGTTGCTGAGCGCGCTCAAGAGCAGGAAGGCGTGCAGCGTCTGCAGCTTGGTTGCACGTTCTCCCGGAGTGTGCTGACGCGTTCGCCAGCGATAATATCCCGCTCGGGACACGTCGAGTACTTCACACATTATCGAGACTCGCCAGCGTCGGCTACGGTGGGCCTCGATAAAGGCAAACCTTACTTGCCGCGCTTGGCGAAGTATTCTTGCGCCTTTTTTATGATGTCATTCTCCAGCTCTGAGCGCTCAAGCTGCTTCCTCAGCCGCACATTCTCACGTTCCAGCTCCTGCATGCTTTTTTCTGGTCCGGTGTTTTCAACTGCTTTGTCAGACGTTTTCTTGGCCATGATCCACTCTCTGCGCCAGCGCCATAATTGGGTAGGATTAATTCCCAGTCTGCCTGCAACATGAGCTTGTGTCTCTGTGGTGGACAGCGAGGCCTCGACGGCCTCACGTTTAAATGCATCGCTAAAGCGACGGCGAGGTTTGTATTTCATAACACCTTCCATTTAATGAAGGTGTCTACTTTTCTCGGGCCAGTCCACGCCGTCTTTCTTCAAGCTTCCAGCTTAAAGCTTATAGCTATTTTTTAACCGGTCTGGGCCAGTTGGGGATATGGCGCTGGGGTACCCGTGTTATCACCAGTTCGGCCTCGGCCACGTCCTTGGTGATGGTGGAGCCGGCGCCCAGGGTGGCATTCTTGCCAATGCGCACCGGCGCCACCAGTTGGGTGTCGGAGCCGACGAAGACGCCGTCCTCGATCACGGTCTGGAACTTGTTCACCCCGTCGTAATTGCAGGTGATGGTGCCGGCGCCGATGTTCACCTTGTCGCCGATCTCCGCATCGCCCAGGTAACTCAGGTGGCCGGCCTTGGAGCCCTTGCCCAGCCGGGCCTTTTTCATTTCCACGAAGTTGCCCACATGGGCATCCTCGGCCAGCACTGCACCGGGGCGCAGCCGGGCGAAGGGACCGGCGCTGCTGGCAAATCCCAGCTCGGCGCCTTCGACGAGGGAGTAAGGCTTCACTTCGGCGTCATCGCCGATCACACAATTTTTGAGGATGGCGCCGGCACCGATGGTCACCCGGTTACCGAGGCGGACCTCGCCTTCGATAATAACATTGACGTCGATCACCACTTCCTCACCCACGCTCAGGCTGCCACGCAGATCGAAGCGGGCCGGATCCAGCAGGGTCACCCCTTCGCGCATCAGCAGCTCCGCCTGCATCTGCTGATAGGCCCGTTCCAGCCCGGCCAGTTGCACCCGGTCGTTGGCCCCTTCCACCTCGGCGGAACTGGCCGGATGCACGGTGGCAATTTCCCGCCCTTCGGCATGGGCCATGGCGAAGATATCGGTCAGGTAGTATTCGCCCTGGGCGTTGTCGTTATCGAGCCGATCCAGCCAGCGCTTGAGCAGCCCCGCTTCAGCCACCAGCACCCCGGTATTGACCTCGTCGATGGCCAGTTGCTCGGCAGAAGCGTCTTTCTGTTCGACGATACCTGTCACCCTGCCGTTTTCCCGCACGATACGGCCATAGCCGGCGGGATTGTCCAGCTTAACCGTCAGCAGGCCAATGCCTCCTTCCGGTTGTGCCGCCAGCAGCGCCGCTATGGTCTGCGGCTGGATCAGCGGGGTATCACCATAAAGCACCAATACCTGATCGGCATCATCGATCTCCGGCAGTGCCACCGCCACCGCATGGCCGGTGCCCAGTTGCTCCTCCTGGTGTACCCACGTGATGCCGGGCTCTTCTATCCTGGCCTTGAGCTGGTCGGCGCCGTGGCCGTAGACCAGGTGGATGCCGTCCACGCCGCAGGCCCTGGCCGCCGCCAGCACATGGCCGACCATGGGTTGTCCCGCCACCGGGTGCAGCACCTTGGGCAGGGAGGAACGCATGCGGGTGCCCTTGCCCGCCGCCAGAATAACCGCCTGAATGCTCATAAGCTTGATAATCCCATCTCTGTTTGCTGAATTTTGCTGCGGGCTATTCTGATTTTTTTATAAAAAAAAAGCGACCCTGAGGTCGCTTTTTTGCCGCGCTGGGATCAGCGCACGTTCTTTTTAACCAACTGCAGCACACGCAGTTTCGCCATAGCCCGGGCCAGATCGGCGGCCGCTTCTGCATAATCCACATCGTGAGAGGAATTCTGCAGTTTGGCTTCCGCCGCTCGTTTGGCTTCTTCGGCCTTGGCTTTATCCAGATCTTCGGCGCGAATCGCAGTGTCGGCCAGAACCATCACACTGCTGCCCAGTACTTCCAGCATGCCGCCGGACACGTACAGGACTTCTTGTTTGCCGGCCTTGGTCACGTACTGCACCAGGCCGGGACGAATGGACGTCAACAAGGGGGCATGTCCGTAACGGATCCCCAATTCACCCTCAGAGCCGGAGACCGTCACCGCACTGACAGAGCCGGAGTACAAACGCTCCTCGGCACTGACGATGTCCAGGTGAAAGCTATAATCAGCCATCAGGTCCTCCTTCGAGGCTTACAGTTTCTTGGCTTTTTCGACCGCTTCGTCGATGGAGCCAACCATGTAGAACGCCTGCTCGGGCAACGAATCGTAGTCACCGTCCAGAATGCCTTTGAAACCACTGATGGTATCCTTCAGCGACACGTACTTGCCGGGAGAACCGGTAAATACTTCGGCCACGAAGAACGGCTGGGACAGGAAACGCTCGATTTTACGGGCACGGGCTACGGTCAGCTTGTCGTCTTCGGACAGTTCGTCCATCCCGAGGATGGCGATGATGTCTTTCAGCTCTTTATAGCGCTGCAGCACGGTCTGTACGCCACGGGCCACGGAGTAGTGCTCTTCACCGACCACCTGCGGGTCCAGCTGACGACTGGTGGAATCCAGCGGGTCAACGGCCGGGTAGATACCCAGGGCGGCGATCTGACGGCTCAGTACCACGGTCGCGTCCAGGTGGGCGAAGGTGGTGGCGGGAGACGGATCGGTCAAGTCATCCGCGGGCACGTAAACGGCCTGCACGGAGGTGATGGAGCCGGTCTTGGTGGAGGTGATCCGCTCCTGCAGCACACCCATCTCTTCCGCCAGGGTCGGCTGGTAACCTACTGCGGAGGGCATACGGCCCAGCAGTGCGGATACCTCGGTACCGGCCAGGGTGTAACGGTAGATGTTGTCCACAAAGAACAGCACGTCACGACCTTCGTCACGGAACTTCTCGGCCATGGTCAGGCCGGTCAGCGCCACGCGCAGACGGTTGCCGGGCGGCTCGTTCATCTGACCGTAAACCAGGGATACCTTGTCCAGTACGTTGGACTCGGTCATCTCGTGGTAGAAGTCGTTACCTTCACGGGTCCGCTCGCCCACACCGGCAAACACCGAGTAACCGCTGTGCTCGATGGCGATGTTACGGATCAGTTCCATCATGTTGACGGTCTTGCCGACACCGGCGCCACCGAACAGACCGACCTTACCGCCCTTGGCGAACGGGCAGACCAGGTCGATAACCTTGATGCCGGTTTCCAGCAGTTCGGTGCTGTTGGCCTGCTCTTCGTAGCTGGGGGCTTCGCGGTGGATGGACCAGCGCTCTTCTTCGCCCACCGGACCTTTCTCGTCGATGGGGTTGCCCAGTACGTCCATGATCCGGCCCAGGGTTTGCACGCCTACCGGCACCTTGATCGGGTTATGGGTGTTTTCGATTTCCAGACCGCGGCGCAGGCCGTCGGAGGAACCCATGGCGATACAGCGTACTACGCCGCCGCCGATTTGCTGCTGAACTTCCAGAACCAGACCCTGGCCCTGGCCTTCAGTCGTGATCTTCAGCGCATCGTACACGTGGGGAACCGCATCTTGCGGGAATTCCACGTCCACGACCGCGCCGATGATTTGGACTATGATACCCTTACTCATGTCAAATCCTCTAAACCTTTGAATACCTTCGCCTTTATACGGCACCGGCCCCGGCAACGATCTCGCTCAGTTCCTGGGTAATCGCGGCCTGACGGGCCTTGTTGTACACCAGTTGCAGATCATTGATCAGGTTGCCGGCGTTGTCGGTGGCGGCTTTCATCGCCACCATCCGTGCAGCCTGTTCGCAGGCCAGGTTCTCTACCACACCCTGGTACACCTGTGACTCCACAAAGCGCACCAGCAACTTGTCCAGCAGCGATTTGGGATCCGGCTCGTAGATGTAATCCCAGCTGTGGCTGGCCACGTTTTCTTCCGATGCAGGCAAAGGCAACAGTTGATCGACCCTGGGCTTCTGTACCATGGTGTTTTCAAACTTGTTGTACACCAGGTACAGCTTGTCTATCTCACCCTTGTCGTACGCCTCCAGCATGACATTGACGGAGCCGATCAGCTCGCCGAGGGAAGGGTTGTCACCCAGTCCCGTCGCCTGCGCGATCACCTTGCCGCCATAGCGGTTGAAAAAGCTTACCGCCTTGCTGCCGACCAGGCCCAGGTCGATACCCACGCCTTTGTCGGACCATGCCTTCATTTCATTCATGGCGGCCTTGAACAGGTTGATGTTCAGACCACCACAGAGGCCCCGATCGGTCGAGATGATAATAAAGCCAACGCGCTTGACCTCACGGTCTTCCAGATAGGGGTGCTTGTATTCCAAGTTCCCCTGCGCGATGTGGCCGATCACCTTGCGTATGGTTTCAGCGTATGGGCGGCTGTGGGTCATCCGATCCTGCGCTCTGCGCATTTTCGAGGCGGCCACCATCTCCATAGCGCTGGTGATCTTCTGAGTGTTTTTCACACTCCCGATCTTGCTACGTATTTCTTTTGCGCCGGCCATGTCGCTTCTCCAATTCAGGTGGCAGCAAACGCTGCCACATGGTTACCAGGACTGGGTAGCCTTGAAGCTATCCAGCAACGCAGTCAGCTGGGCCACAACGTCTTTGTTGTAGTCGGCTTTCTCGTTGACCTCCGCCATCACGGCGGCATGTTCTGAATTGGCATAAGCGAGCAGGGCGGCTTCGAACGTAGTGATGAATTTGAGTTCAATATCGTCCAGGTAGCCGTTTTCGGCGGCGAACAGCACCAGGGCTTGCTCGGCCACGGACATCGGGCGGTATTGCTTCTGCTTCATCAGCTCGGTCACTTTCTGACCGTGGCTCAGCTGTTTGCGGGTGGCTTCGTCCAGATCGGAAGAGAACTGGGCGAAGGCCGCGAGTTCGCGGTACTGGGCCAGGGCGGTACGAATACCACCGGACAGCTTCTTGATGATCTTGGTCTGGGCCGCGCCACCAACCCGGGATACGGAGATACCCGGATCAACCGCCGGACGGATACCGGAGTTGAACAGCTCGGTGGTCAGGAAGATCTGACCGTCGGTGATGGAGATCACGTTGGTCGGAACGAACGCAGACACGTCGCCGGCCTGGGTTTCGATGATCGGCAGCGCGGTCAGTGAACCGGTCTGGCCTTTCACTTCACCCTTGGTGAACTTCTCTACATAGTCGGCAGATACGCGGGACGCGCGCTCGAGCAGACGGGAGTGCAGGTAGAAAACGTCACCCGGGTAAGCTTCACGACCCGGCGGGCGGCGCAGCAGCAGGGAGATCTGACGGTAGGCAACGGCCTGCTTGGACAGGTCATCGTACACGATCAGTGCATCTTCACCGCGGTCGCGGAAAAACTCACCCATGGCACAACCGGAGTAAGGCGCCAGGTATTGCAGGGCGGCAGACTCGGAAGCAGAAGCCACCACTACTATGGTGTTGGCCAGGGCACCGTGCTCTTCCAGCTTGCGTACCACGTTGGAGATGGTGGACGCCTTCTGGCCGATGGCCACGTACACGCACTTAACGCCGGAGTCTTTCTGGTTGATGATGGCGTCGACGGCCAGGGCGGTCTTGCCCACCTGACGGTCACCGATGATCAGCTCACGCTGGCCACGACCGATGGGGATCATTGCGTCGACGGCCTTGTAACCGGTCTGCACCGGCTGGTCGACCGACTGACGGTCGATAACGCCCGGGGCGATCACTTCTACCGGAGAGAAGGTATCGGCCTCGATGGCGCCCTTGCCGTCGATCGGCTCACCCAGGGTGTTGACCACCCGGCCCAGCAGGTTGCGGCCGACCGGTACTTCCAGGATTCGGCCGGTGGACTGGACCTTCATCCCTTCGGCCAGATCCGCGTAAGGACCCATGACCACGGCACCCACGGAGTCGCGCTCCAGGTTCAGCGCCAGGGCGTAACGACCGCCCGGCAGTTCAATCATTTCACCTTGCATGATGTCAGCAAGGCCGTGAACACGAATGATGCCATCGCCTACGGAGACGATGGTACCTTCGTTTCGTGCTTCACTGACAACATTGAATTGCTCGATCCGCTGTTTTATCAGCTCGGCAATTTCAGTTGAATTCAGTTGCATGCTCTATTCCCCAATCAAGATTGCAGCGTTTCAGCCAAGCGGGACAGTCGGCCCCGAACACTTCCGTCGATCACCATGTCACCGGCCTTGATGATGAGGCCGGCCATCAGGCTCGTATCGACGCTGCAATTCAGCTTCACCTTGCGCCCCAGGCGCTTCTCGAGGGAAGCCTGAATCTTGGCCACTTGTTGCTTGGTCAGTTTGGCGGCGGAAACCACGTCGGCTTCCACTTCCCGGTCCAGCTCCGCCTTCATCAAGGCGAATTCCTGCACCACTGCCGGCAACACACTCAAGCGTCCGTTTGCGGCCATCGCCTTTATCAGGTTCTGGCCTTGCTCATCGAGCTGTTCGCCACAGACAGCCAAAAACACCCCGGCCATCTTTTCCGCGTTCAGATCGCTGCTGAGCACGTGGGCCATGTTTTGGTTTTGCGCCACAACGGCGGCAAAACCCAGCATGGTCAACCAGTTCTCAACCGCATTTTTCTCAACGGCAAAATCGAAAGCTGCTTTGGCATAGGGGCGAGCAATGGTTTTCATTTCCATAGCTCTATGTCCCTTACAGTTCAGCTACTACTTTCTCAACGATGTCGCTGTTGGCAGCGGCATCAATCTGACGCTCGAGGATCTTCTCTGCACCCACCAGGGCAAGAGCAGCAACCTGCTTACGCAGTTCCTCTTTGACACGGTTGCGTTCGGCGTCAATTTCCGCCTGGGCCTGTGCCAGAATCTTTTCACGCTCGGCCTGAGCCTCACGCGTTGCATCCTCGATGATCTGGGCCTTGCGCTTGTTGGCCTGCTCGACGATTTGAGCGGACTGCAGCTTGGCTTCCTTCAACTGTTCGGTTGCATTGTTTTGCGCCAGGGCCAGGTCTTTCTTGGCTCTTTCGGCTGAGGACAGGCCTTCAGCGATTTCTTTCTGGCGGTTCTCGATGGCGGCCATGATGGGCGGCCACACGAACTTCATGCAAAACCAAACGAACAGGATAAACGCGATCGTTTGACCGAGGATTGTTGCGTTCATGTTCATCGCAACGCTCCTTTAAAATGGTTAGCAGACTGATTGATAGACCGGGCCATTAGGCGACGGCGAAGATCAGGTACAGAGCCATACCAACGGTGATCATGGGGATGGCGTCAACCAGACCAACCACGATAAAGAAGTTGCCGCGCAGGGCAGGCAGCATGTCCGGCTGGCGAGCCGCACTTTCCAGGAATTTGCCACCCAGCATAGAGATACCGATAGCACCACCGATAGAAGCCAGACCCAGCATAAGAGCGGCAGCGATGAAAATCATTTCCATTTTTTTTCTCCAATTGTTAGCGGTTAGAACGACAGCTTGTTAATATGTTGTTATCTTTTTATTAATGTTCTTCATAGGCCATCGACAGGTAGACGACGGTCAGGATCATGAAGATGAAAGCCTGCAGGGTGATAACCAGGATGTGGAAAATCGCCCAAGGCACATTAAGGACCCATTGAGACCACCACGGCAGCAGACCGGCGATGAGGATGAAGATCATCTCACCGGCATACATGTTGCCGAACAGACGCAGACCCAGCGAGATGGGCTTGGCGATCATGGACACGGTCTCAAGCACCAAGTTAACGGGTATCATGGACCAGTGGTTCAGCGGTTGCATGGTCAGCTCTTTAACGAAGCCGGACACGCCCTTCATCCTGATGCTGTAGAAAATGATCAGGAAGAAGACACCGAACGCCATGGACATGGTGATGTTAACATCGGCGGAAGGAACAACCCTCAGGTAGGGAACGCCCAGCAATTGAGCGCCGTAGGGCAGATAGTCGACCGGGATAAGGTCCATCAGGTTCATCAGGAAGACCCAGACAAAAATGGTCAGCGCCAGGGGCGCGATCAACGCACTCTTGCCATGGAAGACGTCCTTGACGGATTTATCCACGAACTCGACCAGCAACTCAACGGCACACTGCAGCTTGCCCGGAACTCCACTGGTTGCACGGGATGCAACCTTGCTGAAGCCCCACAAGAACAGCATTCCCAGGACAACGGAAACAAGCAAAGAATCGATATTTAACGCCCAAAATCCCGAACCGACCTGCAGGTGTTGCAGGTGGTGAGAGATATAACCCTGGGAAGTTAAGACATCTCCTGTTGCAGCCATGTGTTTTCCTAGTAACGGTTGTTGAGAGTGAATGAAAGAATCCACTGCATCAGCAATGCTAGGGCGTAAGCCGTGTACAGGGGAGCATGAAGCACCTCCATGTACTTGAGCGCTATCACGAACAACAAGATAGTGCTGCCGAACTTAATCCCTGCCCCGCTGTAAAAGTCCGCCACAACACTGCGCGGCGTGGCGTTGTCGGTGCTATGCATCAACACCCGCACACTGAACAGACATTGGGGAACCCAGTAGATTCCGCCCCCTATGAGGGCGGAACGGGCGGCCACGTCACCCTGCTGATAAAAAAACAGGGTGGCCACGGCCACCACCAGGAGCAATTGGCAAAACAGAATCACCAGCGCCGTCTGTCTATCGCTTAGGAGCCACTTCTTCTGCTTCACAACAACTCCTGACACAGTTAGGGGCCCGCTGGCCACACCGAGGTGTTGTCAGATAAGCCCCAAAAAAGCAGGTCAAATTATACCCGTGAACGGCGCAAATGCAATTGCATGAAATCCTTATTTTTTACGGTTTTCCGCGATTTTTCCGACCATTTACAACGGGTTAAACTGATTGAATGTTTACTACAAATCAGGTGTCAGGAGCCTCACCCATACCAAAAAACTGGCTTATTTTATCCAGCTCATTCAATGAGTTATAAGAAATAACTAATTTACCTTTCTCTTTGTGACTCGACTTGATTTCTACTTTTGTTCCTAATTTTTCACCAATTTCCTGTTCAAGCCGACTCATCAGCAAGGATCTGGGCTGCTCGATTTTCTCTTTCTTCGGAGTAATCGTCTGTTTGACCAGCTTTTCGGTCTCACGCACCGTCAGGCCCTTCTGCGCCACCCTCTGCGCCAGTTCCGATTGCAGCTGTCCTTCCACCGCCAGCAGAGCGCGGGCGTGGCCCATTTCCAGGTCGCCATGCTCCACCAGGCGCTTGACGTCATCGTTGAGCAGGTTCAGCCGCAGCAGGTTGCTGACGGTGCTGCGGCTCTTGCCAACGGCATCGGCCACTGTCTGGTGAGTAAACGCAAACTCCTCAATCAGGCGGGCCAGTGCCTGGGCTTCCTCGATCGCGTTGAGGTCTTCCCGCTGGATATTCTCGATCAGGCCGATGGCCATGGCCTCGCGGTCTTCCGCCTCCTTGACCAGGCAGGGTACCTGGCTCAGTCCGGCCAGCCGGGCGGCCCGCCAACGGCGTTCGCCGGCCAGAATTTCATAGCCTCCCGATTCCAGCGGGCGTACCACTATCGGCTGGATGATGCCCTGCTGGCGGATGGAGGCGGCCAGCTCGGCCAGCGCATCCTGGGACATGTCCCGTCGGGGCTGGTACTTGCCGGGGCGGAGCTGGTTGAGCGGCAGGCTGAGCAAGTCGCCGTTGGCGCCCTCGCGGGAGTGCACTTCGGCCTGCTGCTGGCGCAGGTTGGCCGCCGAACTGGTGCTGAGCAAGGCATCCAGCCCCTTGCCCAGGCCGCGTCGTTTCATGGTCATACGGTGTGTTCCAGGTTTTCGGGGGCCGACTCCTCGCACTCGGCCCGGCGCAGGATTTCTCCGGCCAGCGCCAGATAGGCTTTCGCACCCACCGAGGATTTATCGTAATACATCGCCGGGGTACCGAAGCTCGGGGCCTCCGCCAGGCGCACGTTACGGGGAATGACGGTGCGATAGACCTTGTCGCCGAAGTGGGCCTTGAGCTGATCGGACACCTCATTGGACAGGCGGTTGCGGTGATCGTACATGGTACGCAGTATGCCTTCGATCCTGAGCGCCGGATTGACCACCGCCGCCAGCTTGCTGATGGTATCGACCAGGGCGGTCAGGCCTTCCAGCGCGAAATATTCGCACTGCATGGGCACCAGCACCGAATCCGCCGCCGACATGGCGTTGACGGTCAGCAGGTTGAGCGAAGGCGGGCAGTCGATGAAAATATAATCGTAGTAGTCCCGCACCGGGGCCAGGGCGTTGCGCAGCCGCACTTCCCGGGCGAAGAACTCCATCAGCTTGATTTCGGCGGCGGTGACATCGCCGTTACCGGCGATCAGGTGATAACCGCCGCTGGTTTCCCGCTCGACCACCTGTTCGACCGGCATTTCCTCCACCAGCAGTTCGTAGGCGGTGCTGGCCACCTGGTATTTGTCGACACCGCTGGCCATGGTGGAATTGCCCTGGGGATCGAGGTCGATCACCAGCACTTTGCGCTTGGTGGCGGCCATGGACGCCGCCAGGTTGACACAGGTCGTGGTTTTACCCACGCCGCCCTTTTGATTGGCAATGGCGATGACTTTTCCCACCGAAAACCTCTATTGGCTGGCTTGTTGAATAACCACCAGATGGCGGTCCCCTTCCTGCTCGGGCACGGTGAGCGGATACACCCGGTGACACTCGAGATGAGCAGGCAGCGATTGTAGCTCCAGCTCCGGATATTGTCCCTTCAGTGCCAGAAACTGCCCGCCGGGAGCCGGCAGATGCGCACACCAGCTTAACATGTCGTCCAGGGAAGCAAAGGCCCGGCTCAGCACCCCGTCAAACTTTTGCTCCGGCCGGTACGCCTCCACCCGGCTCTGCACCGCCTCCACGTTGGTCAGGCCCAGGTGATGCACCGCCATGCGGATAAAGCGGATGCGCTTGCCCAGGCTGTCGAGCAGCACGAACTGCTTGTCGGGGTTGATGATGGCGAGCGGCAGCCCAGGCAGCCCCGGACCGGTGCCCACGTCGATGAAGCGTGTCCCCTCGAGGTGAGGGCTCACTACCAGGCTGTCCAGGATATGGCGCACCAGCATGGCGTCGGGGTCGCGCACCGAGGTCAGGTTGTAGGCCTTGTTCCATTTGTCGAGCAGGCCGACCAGCTCCAGCAGTTGCCGTTGTTGGTCCTCACTGACCTGCAGACCCGCCTGGGTCAGCAGTTGTTGCAGTTTCTGTTTCATGTCCCGCCTCAGGCCGACTTGCGCAGCAGGCCGCGTTTTTTCAGGTGGACCAGCAGAATCGAAATCGCCGCCGGCGTGACCCCGGATATGCGCGACGCCATCCCCAGGGTCTCGGGCTTAGCCTGGTTCAGCTTGGCCACCACTTCGTTGGACAGGCCGGGAACCTCCTGGTAATCCAGATCCAGCGGCAATCGGGTATGTTCGTTGCGCAGCTGCTTCTGGATTTCGTCGCGCTGGCGCTCGATATAGCCGGCGTACTTGATCTGGATCTCCACCTGCTCGGCGGCCTGTTCATGCTCGATACCCGGGCCTATGCCTTCGACTGCCATCAGGCCGGTGTAATCCAGCTCGGGCCGGCGCAGCAGCTCCTCAAGGTTGTGTTCCCGGCTGAGCGGAGTTTTCAGTTTTTCGTTCAGGGCCGGCGCGGCCGCATGTTTGGGGGTGATCCAGGTTTCCCGCAGCCGCCGGGTTTCCTGCTCGATACGCTCCACCTTGTCGCTGAACAGGGCCCAGCGGTGATCGTCTACCAGGCCGAGCTCCCGGCCCGCTTCGGTCAGCCGCAGATCCGCGTTGTCTTCCCGCAGCAGCAGCCGGTACTCGGCCCGGCTGGTAAACATCCGGTAGGGCTCCTGGGTGCCCAGGGTGGACAGATCGTCCATCATCACCCCCAGGTAGGCCTGATCCCGGCGCGGCGACCAGGCTTCTTTGCCGAAGGCGCGCAGGGCGGCATTCAGCCCCGCCAACAGTCCTTGGGCGCCGGCTTCCTCATAGCCGGTGGTACCGTTGATCTGGCCGGCGAAGAACAGGTTGTGCAGGCACTTGTTTTCCATGTTGCTCTTCAGATCCCGGGGATCGAAGTAATCGTACTCGATGGCGTAGCCGGGACGGACGATATGAGCCTGCTCGAAGCCCCGGATCGAGCGCACGATGGCCAGCTGCACATCGAACGGCAGGCTGGTAGAAATGCCGTTGGGATAGAGCTCGGTGCTGGTCAGCCCTTCCGGCTCGACGAAGATCTGGTGCGAGGCCTTGTCGGCGAAGCGCATGATCTTGTCTTCGATCGAGGGGCAGTAGCGGGGGCCGATCCCCTCGATCACCCCCGCGTACATGGGGCTGCGATCCAGGTTGTTGCGGATCACCTCGTGGGTGCGCTCGTTGGTGTGGGTGATGTAGCAGGGCAGCTGGCGGGGATGATCCGCCCGGCTGCCGATAAAGGAAAACACCGGGGTGGGATCGTCGCCGGGCTGGGGCTGCATCACCGAAAAATCGACGCTGCGGGCATCGATCCGCGGCGGGGTGCCGGTCTTGAGCCGGTCGATCCGCAGCGGCAGTTCACGCAGTCGGCTTGCCAGGGCGATCGACGGCGGATCCCCGGCCCGGCCGCCCTTATAGTTGTCCATGCCGATGTGGATCAGGCCGTTGAGGAAGGTGCCGACGGTCAGTACCACCGTCCTGGCACGGAATTTCAGTCCGGTCTGGGTGATCACCCCGACCACGGTATCGCCATCCAGCAGCAGATCGTCGCAGGCCTGCTGGAAGATCTTCAGGTTGGGCTGGCTTTCGAGCATGGTCCGTACCGCCAGCTTGTACAGCTGACGATCCGCCTGGGCTCGGGTGGCCCTGACTGCCGGGCCTTTGGAGGCGTTGAGAGTGCGAAACTGGATCCCGGCCCTGTCTGCGGCACGCGCCATGATCCCGCCGAGGGCATCGATCTCTTTCACCAGGTGGCCTTTGCCGATGCCGCCGATCGCCGGATTGCAGGACATTTGTCCCAAGGTATCTACGTTATGGGTCAGCAACAGGGTATTTGCCCCCATGCGTGCTGCGGCAGCGGCGGCTTCGGTACCGGCGTGCCCGCCTCCGACCACGATGACGTCGAACCATTCTTCATATTGCATAACAGATACTCTTGAAACGTGCTGGTGTAAGGATCCCAAAAGGGCGGTCATTTTAGCTGTTTTGCTTCTCCGATGGAAACCGGATCGGAAGGGGATCGGCAAGATCCTAATAGATCTTAGATCTCTAGATCGATCTTCTACTGGATCTATTATTAGTCTCGTCCAGATCTGTGTATAAGCGTTTTTTGATCTGTAAGATCATACGGTTACTTGGGATCTATTGATGTGGACAAAGGTCCTTGGACGACGGGACAGCCGGTGGTTAACTCGGGATGTTATGCACATACCCCCCATAAAATAAATCAATCAATAGGATAACTATAGGTTTAACACCGGTTTGATCCATAGTTATCAACAATACGTGATCTGCGTGGGGGAGGGGGGTGAATGATGCAATCGGTCGGATCTGTTGATAACTTGGTGGAAAGAAAATTCGCCCGCCGGGGGGATCCTGTGCCGGGCGATCCCGCTGGAGTGGCGGTCAGCGGGGGATCCCTAGGTCTTGTAGCCACTGATCGAGCCAGATCTCGGCGGTGTCTTCCGGTTGATCCGGCAGGCTGACGTCTATTTCCAGCAAGGATCCGATCCGTTCTGCTCCCAGCTGCCGCAGCCGTTGATCGAGCTTTTGAATCCCGTGGCAGAAGGTATCGTAACTGCGGTCGCCCAGGCCGACGGCGCCGTATTGCAGCCTGTGCAGGGACACCGCTTCCGAGCCCAGTTGCCGGTAAAGGGAGGCGATGTTGTCGGGCAGATCGCCGGCGCCATGGGTAGAACTGACCACCAATAGGTAGTGCCCGGGTTCGATCAAGATGTGATCAAACTGGGGAGAAGTGTGAATAACTGTCTGGTGACCGAGATCGCGCAGCTTTTGCGCCAGGTGATCAGCCAGATCTTCCGCGCTACCCAGGGTAGAGCCGACGAGGAGGGTGAAATGATTCATGCTGTCTCACGGGATGATTTTTGCCCATTTTATCGCTCCGGTGGCAAAAAGACAGCCGGGACAGGAGCCGAATGGAGGGATTAAGGGGAGGAGATTTTTGGGGTTCCGGTAGAAACCCTACATCGGGATGGTTATTTTTATAATAAATATTCCTTTTTTAAGAATATTTATTTATCTATTTGGGTATTGACCGGGCGTGGTCACTCGTATTCCAATACAATCTCGAATATTCATTGTACCCAATTCGTAGAATGCAATAATAATAAGGAAAATAATGACTTATATTCATGACACCATCGTCAGGCTCCAAAAGACCAGTCCGGCACAAGCCGAGTTTTACCAGGCGGTAGAGGAAGTGCTGGATTCGCTGCAGCCGATCCTCGAAACCAGCGAAAAGTACAAGCGTCACGCCATTATCGAGCGCATGGTCGAGCCCGAGCGGCAGATCATGTTCCGGGTGCCCTGGGTCGACGACCAGGGTAATGTGCAGGTCAACAAGGGCTACCGCATCGAGTTCAACTCGGCGCTGGGGCCTTACAAGGGCGGCCTGCGTTTCCACCCCAGCGTGAACGCCGGCATCATCAAGTTCCTCGGCTTCGAGCAGATCTTCAAGAACGCCCTCACCGGCCTGCCCATCGGCGGCGGCAAGGGCGGCGCCAACTTCGATCCCAAGGGCAAGTCCGACGGCGAAATCATGCGTTTCTGCCAGTCTTTCATCAACGAACTGTATCGCCATATCGGCCCCACCACCGACGTGCCCGCCGGCGATATCGGCGTGGGCGCCCGGGAAATCGGCTACATGTTCGGCCAGTACAAGCGCCTCACCGGCAACTACGACGGCGTCTTCACCGGCAAGAGCCTGCTGTGGGGCGGCTCCCTGGTACGCAAGGAAGCCACCGGCTATGGCTGCGTCTACTTCGCCCAGTACATGCTGGCGGACCAGGGCGACACCCTGGCCGGCAAGCAGTGCCTGGTGTCCGGCGCCGGCAACGTGGCCATCTACACCATCGAGAAGCTGTACCAGCTGGGTGCCCGTCCGGTGACCTGCTCCGACTCCAGTGGCACCCTCTACCATGAGGCCGGCATCAATCTTCAGACCCTGAAGGAACTGAAGGAAGTGCGCAAGGTTCGGCTGAATGAGTACCTGAGCGCCCATCCGGACGCCAGGTTCATCCCGGTGACCGACTACCCGGCCGACGGCCACGCGGTATGGCGCATTCCCGCCCAGTTGGCCTTCCCCTGCGCCACCCAGAACGAATTGACCGAGGCCGATGCCGAGGCGCTGGTGGCCAACGGCGTGATCGCGGTGTCCGAAGGCGCCAACATGCCCTCGACCCAGGAGGCGGTGGAAGTCTTCCTCGATGCCAGGATCTGCTACGGCCCGGGCAAGGCGGCCAATGCCGGCGGCGTGGCCACCAGCCAGCTGGAAATGGCCCAGAACGCCAGCATGCAGCGCTGGAGCTTCGAGGAGGTGGACGAGAAGCTGAAGGTGATCATGAAGAACATCTATCTCAGCGCCAGTACTACCGCCGCCGAGTTCGGCGAGCCCCACAACCTGGTGCTGGGCGCCAATATCGCCGGTTTCCGCAGGGTGGCCGACGCCATGATCGAGCAGGGCGTGGTGTAAGCGAGTACTTGCTTTTCCCTTGGTAACAAGGCCCGGTATTCCGGGCTTTTATTTTTCCGGCCCGCCTTGCCCACTTATGGTGCGCGCTTTGCCTCTCCCTCTTTTGGTTGCACCATGCTGGACGAAAAGGGTGCACTCCAATTACCCCATAGTGGGTATCTCTCTGGTTTGAAAACGAATTTCCTTGCTGGCACAGCCTTTGCTTCAAGCGAAGCAGGCAATCGAAAAGTGTTTCAGCACAAGGAGCTTATCGTGAAAAAATCCCTCTGTTATTCCGCCCTGCTGGCCGCCGGCCTGGCATCCTTCTCCGCCAGCGCTCAGGACGAGGTGATCAAGGTCGGCATACTGCATTCATTGTCCGGCACCATGGCCATCAGCGAGTCCACCCTGAAAGACACCGTACTGATGCTGATCGAGCAGCAGAATGCCGCGGGCGGCCTGCTGGGCAAGCAGCTGGAACCGGTGGTGGTGGATCCCGCCTCCAACTGGCCGCTGTTCGCCGAGCGGGCCCGGGAGCTGCTGGCCCAGGAGAAGGTGGACGTGATCTTCGGCAACTGGACCTCGGTGTCGCGCAAGGCGGTGCTGCCGGTGGTGGAAGAACTGAACGGCCTGTTGTTCTACCCGGTACAGTACGAGGGTGAGGAGTCCTCCCAGAACGTGTTCTACACCGGCGCGGCGCCCAACCAGCAGGCCATTCCGGCGGTGGACTACCTGATGAAGGAGCTGGGTGTGGAGCGCTGGGTGCTGGCCGGCACCGACTACGTCTATCCGCGTACCACCAACCGCATCCTCGAAGCCTACCTGAAAGACAGCGGCGTGGCGGAAGAGGACATCATGATCAACTACACCCCCTTCGGGCACGCCGACTGGCAGAACATCGTGGCCGAGATCAAGCGTTTCGGCAGCGCCGGCAAGAAGACCGCCGTGGTGTCCACCATCAACGGCGACGCCAACGTGCCCTTCTACCGGGAGCTGGGCAACCAGGGCATCGACGCCGCCGACATCCCGGTGGTGGCCTTCTCGGTGGGCGAGCAGGAGCTGTCCGGCATCGATACCGCGCCCCTGGTCGGGCACCTGGCGGCCTGGAACTACTTCATGAGTGTAGATGCGGATGCCAACGGCGACTTTATCGATGCCTGGCTGGACTTCACCGACAAGGACGATGCGGTCACCAACGACCCGATGGAAGCCCACTATATCGGCTTCAACATGTGGGCCGAGGCGGTACGCAAGGCCGGCACCACCGAGGTGGACGCGGTCAAGGACGCCATCATCGGGGTGACGGTGCCCAACCTGACCGGCGGCTACGCCACCATGCTGCCCAACCACCATATCACCAAGCCGGTACTCATCGGCGAGATCCAGGACGATGGCCAGTTCGAGGTGGTCTGGCAGACCACCGGTACCGTGATGGGCGACGCCTGGTCCGATTACCTGCCCGGCTCCAAGGATCTGGTGGCGGACTGGACAGCCCCCATGCAGTGCGGCAACTACAACGTAACCACCGGCAAGTGCGGCGGCAGCCAGGCCAAGGCGGAAGCTCAGGCGGCGCTGGGGGATTAAGTCGGAAGCTGAGAGCGGGAAGCCTGGCTCTTAGTCACAAGTCCGGCTGTTTGATTTAACGCAGAGAAGAGGCAACAGGGCCACCTCCGCCGACACGCTGCAAGTACGTCCGTGTAGGCTCGCACATGCCGAATGTCGCGGAAACTGTCGGTATCGCCGCGCTTCGCGCCCCCTGGCATGTGACGGTCGGCGGAGGCAATCCCCGTTGCCTCTTTCCAGCCCCAGCGCCGTCTGAAGGTGTGCCAGCAGGCGGCAGCGGGGCGATAGGGAGGACAAAGGGCGCAGCGAAGCCGGCCTGCCTGCGCTCCATTCTGTGACCCGGAAACGTTGGGAAATTAAGGATAACACCATGAAGATGTTCAGGAGCCTGATGGTCAAGCTGTGGCTGGTGGCGGGGCTGCTGGCCCCGGCGCTGCCGGTGGCGGCCCAGATTGATGCCGGCCAGGCCTTGCTCGAGGCGCTGGATGTGCGCGCCTTCGAGGCCAAGGGCGAAGCCATCGACGCCATCGTCGCCAGCCGGGATCCGCGGGCGCGGGACTGGCTGGCGGCGCTGCTCGACGGCCGGCTGCAACGCAGCAAGGAAGACCAGCGCTTCGTGCTGGTGATGAGTACCGGCGGCCGGCAATGGCCGGTGCTCGATGCCCTTAACAATGAAGATCTGGGTACCCTGGGGCGCCGGGATCTGAACCGGATCAGCATCAACAACAGCCTGCGCAACCAGTTGCGCAGCGCCCTGGCGGTGCTGGATCTGTACGCGGACGATCCGGCCCTGCGGCGGGCCTCGGCCGAGCGGCTGCTGGGCGAGGTGGACACCGAACTGGCGCCCACCCTGGCGGCGCTGATCCCCGAAGAGGCCGACGGCCAGATCCGGCGGCGGCTGACCCAGGCCCTGGCCATCCATCGGCTGGAGCAGGGCGACATCACCGCCATCGAGGAGCTGGCAGGCAGCCTGCACAATGAGGTGCGCATCGTCCTCAACCGGACGGCAGCGGGCGACGGCGAGCTGGCCGAGGCAGCCCGCAAGGCGCTCACCGATATCGAGCAGAACCTCCGGCTCAACCGCGCCGCCGAGACCCTCTATTTTGGCCTCAGCCTGGGCTCGGTGCTGGTGCTGGCGGCCATCGGCCTGGCCATCACCTTCGGGGTCATGGGGGTGATCAACATGGCCCATGGGGAACTGATCATGCTCGGCGCCTACACCACCTGGCTGCTGCAGCAACTGCTGCCGGGCCAGCCTGGGCTGGCGCTGCTGCTGTCCATTCCCACCGGCTTCCTGGTGGCGGCGCTCGCCGGCATTGCCATCGAGCGCGGCGTTATCCAGTTCCTTAAGGGACGGCCGCTGGAAACTCTGCTGGCCACCTTCGGCGTCAGTCTGATCCTGCAGCAGCTGGTGCGCACCCTGATCTCCCCACTCAACCGCACCGTGGTCACCCCCGAGTGGATGAGCGGCTCCCTGGTGGTGAACGACGCCCTGTCGCTCACCCTCAACCGGCTCTATGTGCTGGGCTTCGCCCTCTTGGTATTCGGCGGCCTGATGTGGGTGATGAAGGGTACCCGGCTGGGGCTGGAGGTGCGCGCCGTGACCCAGAACCGCACCATGGCCCGGGCCATGGGCATCCGTGCCACCCGGGTGGACATCCTCACCTTCGGCCTGGGCTCCGGCGTGGCCGGCCTGGCCGGGGTGGCCCTGTCCCAGCTCACCAACGTGGGCCCCAACCTGGGCCAGAACTACATCATCGACTCCTTTATGGTGGTGGTGTTCGGCGGCGTGGGCA
Source organism: Zobellella endophytica (assembly GCF_003012775.1). Taxonomy (GTDB): domain Bacteria; phylum Pseudomonadota; class Gammaproteobacteria; order Enterobacterales; family Aeromonadaceae; genus Oceanimonas; species Oceanimonas endophytica. The sequence continues at coordinate 26,940 of NZ_PXYG01000012.1, forward strand.
ACCTCTGGGGCACCCTGGTGGCCGGGCTCTCGCTCGGGGTCATCAACCAGATCCTGGAACCCTGGGCCGGGGCCGTGCTGGCCAAGATCATGGTGCTGGTGTTCATCATCCTGTTTATTCAAAAACGGCCGCGCGGGCTCTTCCCGCAGAAGGGCCGGGCGGCGGAGGGCTGAGCCATGTGGTTATCCAAACCTTTGGGCGAGCGCCAGACCCGGGTTTTTCTGGCGGTATTACTGGCGGCTCTGCTGCTGGTGAGCCTGGCCAACCTGCTGCTGCCGGCGGGCCATCCACTGCACGTGTCCACCTACACCGTCACCCTGCTCGGCAAGTACCTGAGCTATGCCCTGCTGGCGGTGGCGGTGGACCTGGTGTGGGGCTATCTCGGTATCCTCAGCCTGGGCCATGGCGCCTTCTTCGCCCTGGGCGGTTACGCCATGGGCATGTACCTGATGCGCCAGATCGGCGACCGGGGCGTGTACGGCCACCCGGAGCTGCCGGACTTTATGGTGTTCCTCAACTGGGATAGCCTGCCCTGGTACTGGGCCGGCTTCGACATGGCCTGGTTTGCCTTTCTGATGGTGCTGCTGGCGCCGGGACTACTGGCGCTGGTGTTCGGCTTCCTGGCGTTCCGCTCGAGGGTCACCGGGGTGTATCTCTCGATCATCACCCAGGCGCTGACCTTCGCCCTGATGCTGGCGTTTTTCCGCAACGAGATGGGCTTCGGCGGCAACAACGGCCTCACCGACTTCCGCGAACTGCTGGGCTTCGACCTGCGTGCCGACGCCACCCGGGTGGGGCTGTTCATCGCCTCCGGCATCGCCCTGGCGCTGGGCTACTGGCTGTGCCGGGCCATCGTGCTGAGCAAGCTGGGCCGGGTGTGCGTGGCCTCGCGTGACGCCCAGGCCCGTACCCGTTTCATCGGCTACCGGGTGGAGCGGGTGCAGCTGTTCGTGTTCGTGGTGTCCGCCATGCTGGCCGGGGTGGCCGGCGCCCTCTACGTGCCCCAGGTGGGCATCATCAACCCCGGCGAGTTCTCGCCGCTGTTTTCCATCGAAATCGTGGTGTGGGTGGCCCTGGGCGGCCGCGCCACTCTCTACGGCGCCGTGTTGGGTGCCCTGCTGGTGAACTACGCCAAGACGGTGTTCACCGGGGTCATGCCCGACGCCTGGCTGTTCGCCCTCGGCGGCCTCTTCGTGGTGGCTACCGTACTGTTGCCCAGGGGCATCGCCGGCCTGCTGGCCCGCCGCCGTTCTTCCACCGCCCCCAAGGAGGCAAGCGCATGAACATGTTCAAAGCCCTGGCCCGCCGGGATCAGGTGTTCGACTTTATGGTGCCCGAGGTGTCGCCGGTGGACGTGCGCCACGGCCCCATCCTCTACCTCGAGGACGTGAGCGTGAGCTTCGACGGCTTCAGGGCCATCAACAACCTCAACCTCACCATCGACGACGGCGAGTTGCGCTGCATCATCGGCCCCAACGGTGCCGGCAAGACCACCATGATGGACATCATCACCGGCAAGACCCGGCCCGATAAGGGCCAGGTGTGGTTCGGCAGCAAGCACAACCTGCTGCGGCTGTCGGAGCCGGAGATCGCCACGCTCGGCATCGGCCGCAAGTTCCAGAAACCCACGGTATTCGAAGAGCTGACGGTGATCGAAAACCTGGAGCTGGCGATGGCCGCCGACAAGCGGGTGCTGCCCACCCTGACCGCCCGGCTGAGCCCGGCGCAGCGGGATCGCATCCACGAGGTGGTGGCGCTGATCGGGCTCAAGTCCGCCGGCCACGAACTGGCGGGTATCCTCTCCCACGGTCAGAAGCAGTGGCTGGAGATCGGCATGCTGCTGATGCAGCGGCCCCGGTTGCTGCTGGTGGACGAGCCGGTGGCGGGCATGACCGAACAGGAAATGGAGCTGACCGCCGAGCTGCTGACCCGGCTGGCCGGCAAGGGCAAGCAGTCGGTGGTGGTGGTGGAACACGACATGGGCTTCGTGCGCTCCATCGCGCGCAAGGTGACGGTGCTGCACCAAGGCTCGGTGCTGGCCGAAGGCACCATGGATCAGGTATCGAACGACCCACGGGTGGTCGAAGTGTACCTGGGGGTAGAAAGCGGCGCCGAGGTGGCCTGATGCTGACAGTCGACAAATTGAACCAGTTCTACGGCGAGAGCCACACCCTCTGGGACCTGAGCCTGGACATCCCCCGCGGCCGCTGCACCTGTGTGATGGGCCGCAACGGCGTGGGCAAGACCACGCTGCTCAAATGCATCATGGGCGAGGTGGCGGCGAAGAGCGGCAGCATCCGCCTGGACGACGGCACCGAACTCACCAAAAAGCGGCTGGAGGACAGATCCCGGCTCAGGCTGGGCTATGTGCCCCAGGGCCGGCAGATCTTCCCGCTGATGACGGTGGAGGAAAATCTGCGTACCGGCCTGGCGGCCCGGGGCGACGGCCTGCGCCGGATCCCGGAGCGGATTTACCAGCTGTTCCCGGTGCTGAAGGAAATGCGGCAGCGCCGGGGCGGGGATCTGTCCGGCGGCCAGCAGCAGCAGCTGGCTATCGGCCGGGCCCTGGTGCTGGAGCCGGAGCTGCTGATCCTGGACGAGCCGGGGGAGGGCATACAGCCCAACATCGTCGCCGATATCGGCCAGGTGATCCGCCGGCTGATGGAAGAAGACGGACTCACCGTGCTGTTGGTGGAGCAGAAGCTGCCCTTCGCCCGCAAGTACGCGGATCGCTTCGTGATCCTGGATCGGGGCCGGGAAGTGGCCAGGGGCGAGATCGCCGAGCTGTCCGATGATCTGGTCAAGCGCCACCTGACGGTGTAGCGGATCCGATCAGTCCAGAGCGCGGCATCGATCTTGTTGCACTGCAAAAACAAAAAAGCCCGGGCAACCGGGCTTTGTCATCAGGCTACAGTTCCGCCAGGGCGGGCCATTACATGGGGCAAGGATGCCGCTGTGGCCGGTTTTGCTCAGCGCAGGGCCTCGAGTCGCTGCTGCAGTTCGGGATCGGTCTGCAGCTGGTTGGCGATCAGGTTGTAGTCTTCCACCGACAGGCCGGACTCGTTGACCGCGTCCACCATCTTTTCATTGGCTTCCTGCTGGATGACCTGGGCTTGCTGCTGGTCTTCCACCTGGCTCAGCTCGGCCATGGCCTGCTCCTGGATTTCGGAAATATGGTTCAGGGCCGAGGCAAATTGTTCCAGCTGGGCATCATCGATGCTGGCGGCCGGCTGGGACGCCGCCGGGGGCGCGCTTTGGGCATCGGTCTGGGCGTGAACCGGGGCGGTGGCCAGCAGCAGGGCGGACAGCAGGGCTGAAGCGGTGAGGGTCTTTTTCATCATGGACTCCTTGGTCACGGTGTGTTTGATACCATCAGAGTTAGGCTCGAATCGTGCCAACTCCCATGCTTTAAATTTATCTTTTTGTATTTAAAGAGTTTTTATTACTCAAACCGACTTCTGTCGTACCCCATCCCGGCCCGAAGGGACTTTCGTGTATCTTTTTGTCATAGTAGGAACTATCCACTTGAGACAAAATGACTCACAACATGCACAACAGCACACACCGTCGAGCGGCGGGCGGCGGCATCGGTCGGCGGGTGGTACTTTATGTGGTACTGCCGCTGTGGCTGATCCTGGCGCTGGGCATCGGCCTGACCATGCACGTGGTCGGCCTGGAGCAGAAAGAGCGGCTTAAGGAAGACATCAAGCTGATCGCCCGGGCGGTGCGCGGCCCCATCGGCGACGCCCTGAGCGAAGGGGATCTGGCCGGGGTGGAGCGCACCCTGTCGGCGGTGTTTTCCATCGGCCAGGTCTACGGCGCCTCGGTATTCGACGCCGACGGCAAGGTACTGGCCTCGTCCGGCATCGCCGATGTCAGCCTGCGCAACAGCCCGGTGGCGACCCGGGTGATGCAGACCGGCGAGAATCAGGAGCTGTATCAGCAGACCGCCGGCAAGGACGTGTTCTCCCAGTTTGTCCCCATTACCGATGCCGGTGGCCGCATCAACGGCCTGATCCAGATCACCCGCCGGGCCAAGGATTTTGACCAGTCCTTCGAACTGCTGTTCAAGACCGCCTGGCTGAGCTGGCTGGCGTTCGGCGTGCTGATGATGGGGGTGGTGACCTGGGGTCACTACCGGGGCCTGGGTCGCCACGTCAACGCCCTGGTGGCGGTAATGGACAGGGTCAAGGCCGGCGACTGGCAGCAGCAGGCCGAGGTGGCCGGCCCCCAGGAACTGCGCCGCATCGCCCTGGGGCTGAACGACATGCTGGCGGAAATCCGCGACCACCAGGCCGAGGAGCGGGCGCTCAACCGGCGGCTGCGGCACCAGCAGAAGATGGCGGCGGTGGGCACGGTGGTGGGCGGCATCGCCCATGAACTGGGGGCGCCGCTCAACGTGATCGACGGCCGGGCCCGGCGATTGCAGAAGCAGACCGATCAGCCGGAAGCCCGGCGCCAGCTGGAGGCCATTCGCGGCCAGGTATTGCGGTTGTCGCGCATCGTGCGCCAGCTGCTGGACTTCAGCCGCCCGGAATCCCGGGAGAATGAGCCGGTGGAGCTGAACCGGCTGCTGGAGCAGAGCTGTGCCGCCGTGCGGCACGAACAGCTGTCCGCCGCCCGGCTTTCCCTGCAACGGACCGCGTCGCCGCTGTGGCTGCAACTGGATGGCGCCCGGCTGGAGCTGGCGCTGGTCAATGTGCTGCGCAATGCCCTGCAGGCGGCGCAAAGCCGGGTGCAGGTTCGCGTGCGGGAGCAGGAGGAGCGGCTGGCCATCGAGATCACCGACGACGGTCCCGGCTTCGCCCTCGGCCCCGACCAACTGCTGGCCCCCTTCGTCACCACCAAGCCCAAGGGCGAGGGCACCGGGCTGGGACTGGCGATAGTGCACAACATCATGGCCGAACTGGACGGCGGCCTGACGCTCACCGCCGCACCCGGTGGCGGTGCCCGGGTAACCCTGACCCTGCCGAGGAATCTCCATGCATAACGCCTCCATCCTGTTGATTGAAGACGACGCCGCCCTGGCCGAGCTGCTGCTGGAGGAGCTGGAAGCCGAGTCCTACCGGGTGCGCCACGCCGGCTCGGCGGAGCAGGCCAGGTCTGAACTGGCGCAGGAGGTGCCGGATCTGGTGATCAGCGACGTGCGCCTGCCCGGGGCCGACGGCCTCAGTCTGCTGCCCCTGGTCAAGGGGCTGGAGCCGGCACCGGCCATGCTGATCATCACCGCCTTCGGCACGGTGTCCCAGGCGGTGGCGGCGCTCAAGGCCGGCGCCGACGACTTTCTCACCAAGCCGTTCGACATGGACCACTGCCTGCTGACCGTGGCCCGGCTGCTGGAGCACCGGGGCCTGCGCCAGCAGCTGGACCAGGTGCTCAAGGGCGAGCGCTTCCACGGCATTCTCGGTCAGAGCCTGCCCATGCGCCGGCTGTTCCAGCAGATCCGTCAGGTGGCCGGCGCCGAAGGCCCGGTACTGGTGCTGGGGGAGAGCGGCACCGGCAAGGAGCTGGTGGCCCGGGCCCTGCACCGGGAAAGCGCCCGGGCCGGGGGGCCCTTCCTGGCGGTGAACTGTGCCGGCATTCCCGGCGAACTGCTGGAGAGCGAGTTCTTCGGCCACGCCAGCGGCGCCTTTACCGGTGCCAGCAAGGCGCGCACCGGCCTGCTGCGGGAGGCCGACGGCGGTACCCTGCTGCTCGACGAAATCGGCGAGATGCCGCTGGAGCTGCAGGCCAAGTTGCTCAGGGTGCTGCAGGAAGGCACCCTGCGCCCGGTGGGCTCGGATCGGGAGCTGACGGTGAACGTGCGCATCATCGCCGCCACCCACCGGGATCTGGAGCAGAAGGTGGCGCAAGGCAGCTTCCGCGAGGATCTGTTTTACCGGCTGGAGACCTTCTCCCTGCGGGTGCCGCCGCTGCGCGAGCGGGGCGAGGACATAGAGCGGCTGGCACTGCTGTTCCTGCAGCAGGGCAGGGAGCGCGGCGGCAAGCCGGTCCGGGGCTTCGGCCCCGACTGCCTGGAGCTGTTCTACCGCTATCCCTTCCCGGGCAATGTGCGCGAGCTGCAGAATGCGGTGGAGCGGGCCCTGGTGTTTTGCGAGGAAGAATGGATCCAGCCGGCCCACCTGCCGGCCCGGATGCTGAAACCGGCGGCAGCCCTTCAGGCCGGCCCCGCCGACTGGCAGGGCAAGGCCCGGGAGCAGTTGCCGCCGCTGAGCGAACTGCAGCGGGACTATGTGCGCTACGTGCTGCAGCAGACCAAGGGCAACAAGCAGCAGGCGGCCGAGATCCTGGGAGTGACCCGGCGCACCCTGTACCGCTGGCTGGAGCAGGAGGGGGCTTAACGCCCGGCGGCGATCACCGAGATCTCCACCAGCAGCTCGGGGCGGGCCATGGCGGCTTCCACGCAGGCGCGGGCAGGGGCATGACCTTCGGGCACCCAGGCATCCCACACCGCGTTCATTTCGGCGAAGTCGGCCATGGTTTTCAGGTAGAGGGTGGCGGAGAGGATTTGCTCCCGGCCGGAGCCGGCTTCCAGCAACAGTTCGTCCACTTTTTCCAGCATGGTGCGGGTCTGTTCGGTGATATCCTGAGTGGCGTCCTTGCACACCTGGCCGCACAGATAGAGGGTGCCGTTGTGCTTGACGATACGGCTCATGCGCTGGCCTGTTTGCTGGCGTTCAATAGTCATTTGTACTCCTTTGATACGATAATAATGGCAACATCCGCCAACCATTACCGATTGATCTGCGGATGTAAACTTTTTGGGATAAAAAGGGTGGAATAATATGGCGGTGATCACGGGGCTCAATCTTTATCCGATCAAGTCGGCAGCGGGACTGGCGGTACCGGACGCCTGGGTATCGCGCGAAGGCTTGCGCGGCGATCGCCGCTACATGCTGGCCAGACCGGACGGCACCTTCATCACCGCCCGCACCCACCCGCGGCTGCAGCAAGTCCGGGTCAGCCCGGTGGCCGGCGGCCTGGAACTGCATCATGGCAACCAGCAGCTGTCGCTGCGCCACCAGCAGTTCGTGCTGCAGCCGGTGGCCACCGGGGTATGGAGTGACAGCTTCACCGCCTGGAGCACCCATCCGGCGTTCGACGCTTGGTTCAGCCGGATTCTGGATGAGCCGGTACAGCTGTTGTGGCTGGGCCAGCATTCCAACCGCTACCGGGAAAAACTGGGCACCGGCGTCAGCTTCGCCGATGGCTACCCCCTGCTGCTGATCTCGGAAGGGTCGCTGGCCGATCTCAATCAGCGTGCCGATGCGCTGATGCAGATGTCCCAGTTCCGCACCAACCTGGTGGTGCGGGGCGGCCGCCCCTTCGAGGAGGACGGCTGGCAGCGCATTCGCATCGGCGAGGTGGAATTCCTGGTAGCCAAGCCCTGCAGCCGCTGCATCATGACCACCATCGAACCCGGCTCCGAGCGCTTCAACCGGATGAAGGAGCCGCTCGCCACCCTGACCCGTTACCGTCGGGGCGACGACGGCGAGGTCTATTTCGGCCAGAACCTGGTGCCGCTCAATGAGGGCGAGATCAGGCTGGGCGACCAGATCGAAGTACTGGAATACGCCCCGGCGCCCATCTATCCGGATACGGCGCCCAGGCGCCGACAACTGGTGTGCGTGGAGCGCGAGTCCCTGGCCCGGGACATGGACACCTACTGGCTGGAGGCGCTGGACAGCAAACCACTGGCCGATTACCAGCCGGGCCAGCATCTGCCGGTGGCGCTGGATATCGACGGCCGGCGCCACCTGCGTCATTACACCCTGAGCTCCAGCCCCACCCGCCCAGGCCGCTACGGCATCAGCGTCAAGCGCCAGCCCGACGGGGTGGTATCCAACTGGCTGGCCCGGGCGCTGCACCCGGGCAGTACCCTACAGGCCCGGGCGCCGGCGGGGGATTTTTACCTGCGCCCCGCCGAGCGCTACCTGTTGTTGTCGGCAGGCTCGGGGGTGACCCCCATGCTGTCCATGGTGCGGGCCATGGCGGATCTGGACCGGCTGCAGGACGTGCACTTCCTGCATGTGTGCCGCGCCGAGGCGGACATTCCCGCCGCCGCCGAACTGAAGGCGCTGGCCAGGCGCCACCCCGGCCTGCGACTCGATTTTGTGCTGACCCGGCCGGAGCGGGGCTCGGGTGGCCGGCTGGAGCTGGCCCAGCTGGCCGGGATACCGGCGCTGCAGCAGCGGGACGTCTACCTGTGTGGCCCGGCGGGCTTTATGCAGCAGGCCAGATCCTGGTTGCTGGCGCTGGGGGTGCCGGCGGGACGCATCCACCAGGAGAGCTTCGGCGGCCCGGTCGGTACCGATGTTGCACGTGAAACCAAAGCGGTGCGGGTGAGTATCGGCGGCCATGAGTTCACCGGCAACAACCAGCAGGATCTGCTGACCCAGGCCGAAGGCCAGGGCCTGCAACTGCCCTGGTCGTGCCGCGCCGGCATCTGCGGCAGCTGCAAGCAGAACCTCAAGTCCGGCGAGGTGGCGCAACCCGAGGCCCCGGCCCTGTCGGCGGCGGAGCGGGAAGCGGGCGTCGTCCTGGCCTGCTGCTGCGTCCCCCTGTCGGATGTGGAGCTGGAATAACCAAAAAAGGGGAGAGTTGTTCCCTTTGCCAGCCTCGGTGCTACCCTCATGCGGGCGGGCCGCCCGCGCCCCAACGGGCGTGAATCCTCAAACCATGGCGGCGGCCCATACACCAGGATGGGTCAAATTACAAACTGATCGGTGCTTTAGGTAAGTTCGAAGCGTTGTCGGCAGTCTGCGGCGTCAATCAATCAATGACTCCGTCCCTTTATTTAGTTGCCGAAGTCCCTGTCTTCCTGCAGCAGCTGTTGCACATCCTTGAGGGTTTTCAGCTGCTTGAGCAGCTTGCTGTTGTGCCGAATATCGGCTTTGAGCTCCCTGGCGTGCTCGGCAAACTTGCGGTCGCTGGAGGTGCTGCCCAGGTGCCGGAAGCGGTTCCAGATGGCCGCCTCCAGGCTCTTGTCGATGAAAACGGATTCGTATTGTTCTTCCAACTGACGCAGCTGCCGGCGCAGCAGCTCGTTGATGCCGTCCAGCTCCTGTTGCCCGAGTTGCTCCAGGGCGGCGCTGTCGAGGTGTTGCCGGTGCAGTTCGAGCAGGGTGTGGATGTCGTTTTCCTGCCTGGCCGCCAGCAGTTGCTGCATCTGCTCGTGCTTGACCGCCTTGTGGGCCTTGTCCTGCTCCAGATCCGGGTGCAGCCTTTTCGCCAGCTGCTTGTACAGGCGGTGGATCAGCGCCTTGCCCGCGGCCTGGCCATCGGTCTCGTCGGGGCCGAAAATATCATCTGCTTCCTCTTCTTCGTCTTCTTCGTCCTCCTCCAGCCAGTCCTCGTCGCCTTCTTGCATCTTCTCCATCATTTGTTGCAGAAAATCGGCCGGGCTGTGCATAAAGAGGTCGATGTCCTCGTCGTCCAACTCCAGGCCCAGCTCCTGGTAGAGATCGCTTCGGATTTTCTCGCGCTCGGATTCCGTCAGCGGCAGGGTATCGGGCTGGGGGTAGTGCTGCTTGATCAGGCTTTCGAAGCGGACCAGCAGCCCGGCCCTGTCCAGCTCGGGATCGGCGAAAGGGTTGCTGGACAGCACCCCCAGCTCGTCCTGTATCCAGTCGCAGAGCTCGTCCCTCTGCCACCGGGTCAGGGACTTGCGGGAGAGAAAGGTCAGCAGCCGCTCGATCAACTGGTACTGGCTGCGGGCCAGCTCCTGTTCCAGGGGCAGTATTTCGGCGTTAAAGCGATCCACTATCTTGCGGACCCGCTTTTCCTGGCCCGCCAGGCGAGTTTTCTGCTTTTCTATCTTCTCCCACAGCAGCTGGAACTGGCCGGCGGGCGTGTGCTTGGCTGTTTTCTTCGGCTTGGGCCTGGTGGTGGCGAGTCGGGTCATGTCGGCGTCGGTATCGGGCAAAGAGGGGACCTATGTTAGAGGGAGTGGCGGGGCAAAGGCAATTGCCCTTAAGCGGGCAACCCGGTTGTTGAAAGAGCCATCATCCTATTTCTAGATAGATATTTTTCCTTCAACGCCGCTGTTTAACAGTGGTCATCTCCGCGAAGGCGGAGATCCACGAAGCATGGCACTGGACTCCCGCCTTCGGGAGTGACAACGGGGCCGAGGGAGGACTCGGGATCAGCAGTCTCGCAAGGACTGCTGATCGCTTCGAGCCTACGCCGAGGCCTCGTCCACCAGATAGAGGATGGACTCGTAGTTGATGCCGCTGTGGTGGCTGAGGCCCAGCTCGCAGGTGCGGCTGTTGCTCACCCCCCGGGTGCAGCCGGCGGGCACCTGGGCGCGCAGCGGCTTCAGGGCCGAGGCGTTGAGCTCGGGGGTGGTGAAGCCCTTGTCGCCGGCGAAGCCGCAGCACTCGATATGCTCCGGCACCACCACCCGGGCGGCGCAGCGTTTGGCCAGTTCCAGCATCTTGTCGGCCAGCCCCAGGTGCCGGCTGCTGCAGGTGATGTGCAGCAAGACCGTCTCCTGCACCGGCTTCAGTTCGAGCCGGTCCAGCGCCTGCTCCAGGATAAACTGCACCGGCTCGAAGATGGTCAGCGGCAGCCCGGCCTGCTCCCGGCTGCGCTTGGCACAGGGGCTGGTGTCCATCAGCACCGGCCAGCGGCCCTGCTCCGACGCCTGCCACAAGTGCTCTTCCAGTTCGGCGGCCTTGCCGTCGGCCAGCGCCAACATGCCCTTGCTCTGCCAGGGCTGGCCGCAGCACAGGCTGTTCAGTTCGGCGGGCAGTATGACGTCGAAGCCGGCCCGCTCCAGCACCGCCTGGGTAACCTCGGTCAGCGGGCGACCGTCTTTGGCGCCCGGCGATTGGCCCAGGGTGCGGCTGGCGCAGGAAGGGAAGTAGACCACCCTGGGCCGGCCCGGATGCGGACCGCTGGCGCTGGGACGGTGCCGGTTGGCGGCCGGGGTTTCCGGCAGCCACAGGGGTACCTTGTTCTTGCTGGCCTTGCGCAGCCCCCGGTTGAGCTTACCCAAGGCCCGTTCGCCCAGCAGCCGGCGGCCGAGGGCGGCCGAGTTCAGGCCCATGCCCACCAGGCGGGTGGTGGCGGAAAAATGATCCGCGGTCCAGCGGGCGATGGGCTCGAATTTGCGGTAGCGCGCGGTGCGCAGCTGTCGCACCAGATCGCCGGTGTTGATGCCCACCGGGCAGCGCTGGGCACACAGGCCGGTGGCGGCGCAGGTGTCCACCCCCTGGTACTGGAACACCTGCTCGAGGCCGTCCTCGACCGCTTCGCCCTTGGCGGACCGGCGCTGCAGCTCGCGGAACAGCACGATGCGCTGGCGCGGGGTCAGGCTGAGATCCCGGGACGGGCACACCACCTCGCAGAAGCCGCACTCGATGCACTTGTCGACGATGTCGTCGGCGGCGGGCAGGGGCTTGAGATCCTTGAGGTGGGCCTGGTGGTCGTCGTTGAGAATGACCCCGGGGTTGAGGATGCCGTCCGGATCGAACAGCGCCTTGATCCGCTGCATCAGGGCATAGCCGTCCTGGCCCCATTCCAGCTCCACATAGGGCGCCATATTGCGGCCGGTGCCGTGCTCGGCCTTGAGCGAGCCCTGGTATTCCACCGCCACCAGCTGGGCCACGGCGTCCATAAAGCCGCCGTAGCGGTCCAGCTCGGATGGCGAGTCGAATCCCTGGGTGAACACGAAGTGCAGGTTGCCGGCCAGGGCGTGGCCGAAGATGATGGCTTCCGAGTAGCCGAAGCGGTCGAACAGCTCGGTGAGCCTGCGCACCGCCGGCGCCAGTTGTTCCACGGGGAACGCCACGTCCTCGATGATCACCGTGGTGCCGGTTTCGCGCACCGCGCCCACCGCCGGGAACATGCCCTTGCGCATGGCCCAGAGGGTGGCGCAGCTGGTTTTGTCCTGGGTAAAGGGCACCTCGTTGCGGCGTTCGAAGCCGGCCACCGCCGCCATCGCCTGCTCGCACCTGGCCAGCAGCCCGGCCTCGTCGGCGCCGTGCACTTCCACCAGCAGGGCGGCGGCTTCCAGATCCAGCTCGCGGATAAAGCCGGGCATGCCCGCCTTGTCGGCGATGGATTTCAGCGCCCGGCCGTCCATCAGCTCCACCGCCGCCACTTCGGTGCCGGCCAGGGTGGTCACCGCCCGGCAGGTGGTCTCGATCTCCGGGTACACCAGCAGGCAGGAGGCCTTGAAGGGGTGATCCGGCACGGTGTTATAACTGACCTCGGCCATAAAGCCGAGGGTGCCTTCGGAGCCGATCATCAGATGGGCCAGGATGTCGAAGGGATCTTCAAAGTCGATCAGGGCGTTCAGGCTGTAGCCGGTGGTGTTCTTCAGCCGGTATTTGTGGCGGATGCGCTCGCTCAGCTCCCGGTTGGCCTTCACCTCCTCGCTCAGCCGTTGGAGGCCGGCCAGCAGTTCGGGCTTCTGCTCGGTGAAGCGGGCCCGGCTCTGTGGGTCCCGGGTGTCGAGCCGGGTACCGTCCGCCAGCACCAGGCTGAGGCCGTGCAGGGTCTGGTAGGAATTCTGGGCGGTGCCGCAGCACATGCCGGAGGCGTTGTTGGCGGCGATGCCGCCGATCTTGCAGCTGTTGATGGACGCCGGATCCGGCCCTATCTTGCGCCCGAAGGGGGCCAGGTAGCGGTTGGCGTCGGCGCCGATCACTCCGGGTTGCAGGGCGATCTGCCGGCCGTTCTCAATAATTTTGTGCTTGCGCCAGTCGTCGGTGAGGGTGATCAGCACCGAGTCGGACACCGCCTGGCCCGACAGGCTGGTGCCGGCGGCGCGGAAGGTGCAGTGGATGCGGTGCTGGCGGCACAGTTGGAGTACCCGCACCACTTCGTCGGTGCTTGCCAGGCGCAGCACCATCCTGGGGACCAGCCGGTAGAAGCTGGCGTCGGTGCCGTAGGCCAGGCACAGGGACGGATCCTGGATGATGCGCCCGGCGGGCAGAAAGCCGGCCAGCGCCTCGGCCAGTTGTTGGTAACGGGGTTCCATCAGGCATCCTCCAGGATCAGCACCAGCAGCTCCTTGGGCCCTTGGGCGCCATAGGCCAGGGTTTGTTGGGGTATGAGCGCGGTCATTATGCGTCCTCCAGGAACAGCACCAGCAGTTCCTTGGGCCCGTGGGCGCCGTAGGCCAGGGTCTGCTGGATATCGGCGGTCTTGGACGGGCCGGACACCAGCAGCAGGTTGGTGGGCATGCCGCTGTTCCAGCCCTGGGCGGCCATCATGGCCGGCAGGTTGGGGTGCAGGGTGGAGGCCTTGAGGATGGCGATATGGCGCGGCGGCACCAGCGACAGGGTGCGCGGCTCGGCCGGGCCCGGCCACAGCACCAGGGTGCCGGTGGCGGCGATGGCGCCGTGGCAGCCGGTGATGCCCGCGTCTACCCGGTTGAACAGCTCGTCCTTCCAGGCTTCCAGGGGGCGGTCGAACAGTAGCTGTTCGGCGCCGGCCAGGGCCTGGCTTATTTCCCGGAAGAAGTCGCCGCCGGTGCCGGTGGCGACGCGCTGGAGACCGGCCTGTTCCACATGATGTTTCAGGGTGGCGATCAGTTCGGCCCGGGGCAGGCGGCGCACCTCGGCGTGGTTCTGCTCCAGCAGTTCGGTCAGGCGGGCCAGCATTTCCGCCTGCTCGCTCTGGTTCCAGATGGGATAGTCCGGGTCGTTCACCGGCAGCGGCCGGGCCTGGGCCTGGCGCAGCCGGTCGAGAATGGCGTGACGGGCGTTCGACATTACTTGTTCCTCTCGGCCATAAGCTCGCGCAGGGTCCTGGCGGCGGGTTGGGGGGCGGTGCGGCAGCGGGTCCAGGGGCCCAGTTTCTTCGGCATCAGGCCGCGCAGCCTCGTTGCGCACCAGGTCAGCATACGGTACAGGGCCGGGCGGCTGGTGACCAGGCCGAAGCTGCGCCAGATCAAGGCTTCGGTGCGGCTGGCCGCCGCCTTCTGGCCGCGCAGGGGCGGCACGCCGGGGCGCGGGTCCTGCTTGGCCTCGTGGCGCAGCCGCTGCAGCAGCTCGGGGATGGGAATGCGCACCGGGCACACCTCGCCGCAGGCGCCGCACAGGCTGGAGGCGGTGGGCAGATCCTTGGTGGCTTCCAGCCCCATCAGGTGGGGCGAGATGATCTTGCCGATGGGGCCCGGATAGACGGTGCCGTAGGCGTGGCCGCCGATGCGGGTGTACACCGGGCAGTGGTTCATGCAGGCGCCGCAGCGGATGCACTGCAGGGTCTTGCGCATTTCCTCGTCCACGAAGGCCTGGCTGCGGCCGTTGTCGAGCAGCACCAGGTGCACTTCCCTGGGGCCGTCCAACTCATCGTCCTTGCGCGGGCCGCTGATCATATTGAAATAGGTGGTGATGGTCTGGCCGGTGGCGGAGCGGGTGAGGGCGCTGAACAGCGGCGGCACGTCGGCCAGGAACTCCACCACTTTCTCGATGCCGGTGATGGCGATATGCACCTCGGGCACCGTGGTGCACATGCGGCCGTTGCCTTCGTTTTCCACCAGGCAGAGGGTGCCGGTTTCGGCCACCGCGAAGTTGACGCCGGACACCCCGATGTGGGCCTCGCGGAATTTTTCGCGCAGCACATTGCGGCCGGTCTGGATCAGGGTATCCACGTCCAGGGTATGCTGGAAGCCGGGCACGTGTTCGGCGAACAGGTCCGCCACCTGCCGCTTGTTCTTGTGGATGGCGGGCATGATGATGTGGGACGGGGTCTCGTTGCCGAGCTGGACGATATATTCGCCCATGTCGCTTTCCAGGCAGCGGATGCCTTCTTTTTCCATCTGGTGGTTGAGCTCGATTTCCTCGCTCACCATGGACTTGCCCTTCACCGCCAGGGTGCCGCCGTGGGACCGGATGATGTCGGCGAAGAGGGCGTTGGCCTGCTCGGCGTTTTCGGCCCAGTGCACCCGGATGCCGTTGGCGGTGCAGTTGGCTTCCAGTTGCTCCAGCAGCTCGGGCAGCTTGCTCAGGCAGCGCTGGCGGATGGCCTCGGCCCGGTCGCGGATGGCCTTTTCCTCGTCGGCGTCGGCGAAGGCAGACTTGCGCTTGTCGCGCAGGTAGTCCATGGCGCCGCGGAAGTTGGCGCGCAGCTCCGGGTTGGCCAGGGCTGCCTCGGCCTGGGGATGGAACAGTTGTGGTTTATTGTGCATGAGGTCCCTCCAGCCGACCGAGCAGGAAACTGGCCAGGTGAATGCCCTTCATCTCTTTCTTCTGGTATTCGAAGGCGCCGTTGATATTGAGCAGGCAGCCCCAGTCGGCGCTGATGAGCTGGGCGGCACCGGTGTCGTTCAGGTGCTGGGTCTTGTCCTGCACCATGGCTTCGCTGATGGCCGGGTGGCGCACCGAGAAGGTGCCGCCGAAGCCGCAGCATTCGCTCTCGTAGGCCTGCTCGCGCAGCTCCACCCGGTCCAGCTGGCCCAGCAGTTGGCGGGCGGTGACGTGCACCTTCATCTCCCGGCGGGCGGCGCAGGAGGTATGCAGCACCACCGAGGTGGCCGGGCCCTGGTCGCTGAGCCGGATGCGGCAGACCTGCACCAGGAATTCGGTCAGTTCGAATACCCGATCACAGAATTGATTGACCCGTTGTTCGTGTTCGCTGCCGGCGAACAGCCGGCGGTAGTGGTGGTGCATCATGCCGCCGCAGGAGCCCGACAGCACCACCACCGGCCAGGGCTCGGGGAACAGTGCCATCTGGCTCAGGGCCGTGGTCCTGGCGTCGTCTTCGTAGCCGGAGGAGTAGGCGGGCTGGCCGCAGCAGCTCTGTTTGGGCACGTAGATGACTTCGACCCCGGCCAGCTCCAGCAGGCGGATGGCATCCAGCCCGCTCTGGGGCGAGAACATGTCCACCAGGCAGGTGGCGTAGATATACACCTTTTCTGGTTTGGCCGGGTAGATACGGATAGCGGACGACATAGACATTTACCTTCAGTTTTTAACAGAATTTGACAGCCCGGGAGTGGTCGACCAAAGGGCCGACTCCGCCGACACGCTGTTGGACTTGCTCTCGCCCTTTCAGCCTGCTGCGAACATTCACTGGATGTTCGGTCAGGCTGAAAGGGCTCGTCATGGCGAGCAAGCTCGCCCCTGTACGCTCGGACACGCCTTCCCTGGCGTGTCACGGTCGGCTGAGCCGGTCCCTTTGTTCTCCTTCCGGCCTTTGAGTGGCCTGCATGGGCCCGGAAGTCTGTCAGCCACCTGTATTGCTTCATCTTTTTATGCAGGGAGCCGGGTTTGTCCCGGCTCGGTCTGTCAGGATAACTTCAACAAGGGATCCGAGATGCCCAGGCCATAGATGGCGATCATGCCGATGATGCCGATGGCCACCAGGTAGTAGAGGGTGGGCAGGGCGGTCTTGCGCAGCGTGGTGCCTTCCCGGCCCAGCAGGCCGACGGTGGCCGAGGCCGCCACCACGTTGTGGATGGCGATCATGTTGCCGGCGGCGGCGCCCACCGCCTGCAGCGCCACCACCATGGCGGTGGAGATGCCCAGGGTCTGGGCCACCTCGAATTGGAACTGGGAGAACATCATGTTGGACACGGTATTCGAGCCGGCGATAAAGGCGCCCAGGGCACCGATGACGCCGCTGATGGCGGGGAATAAGTCGCCCACCAGGTCGGCGGCCACCTTGGCGGCCATCACCGGCATACTGGCGATGTCGGCACCGTTGACCCCGGAGTTGATGAACAGGCGTACCATGGGCACGGTGAACATCAGCACGAAGCCGGCGCCGATCAGGGTTTTTGACGACTCATGGATGGCTGGGCCGAAGGCCTTGAGCGAACGGGTCTGGGTCAGCACCGCCACCAGGGAGACGAACACCAGGATGCCGCCGGGCAGGTACAGGGGCTGGATGCCGGCGCTGATGCCCGCCTCGCCTAGGATGTTGCTGAAGGCGATGTTCCAGCCGCTGAGCAGGGCCTTGAAGCTGTCGCTGGTACGGCTCAGCACCAGCAGCACCGGCAGCAGCAGGTAGGGGAACCAGGCCAGTCCCAGGCTGATCGGCTTTTTGGTCAGGTCGTCGGTGTTGATGGTGAGCGAGCCCAGCCATTCTGCCGGCCAGTGTTGTTCTTCCGGGAAGTCGAAGTGGCTCTTGGGCACCAGGAAGCCTTTGCGGGCGGCGGTGACCACCAGGGCCAGGCCGACCAGTCCGCCGACCAGGGAGGGGAACTCGGGGCCGAGCAGCACGCCGGTGAGGGCGTAGGGCAGGGTGAAGGCCAGCCCGGCGAAGATGGCGAACGGCAGGATTTCCAGGCCTTCCTTCCAGCTCTTGTTCTTGCCGAAGAAGCGGGTCAGCATCATGCACATGAACAGCGGCATCAGGATGCCAACGATGGCATGGGTGATGGCCACGTTGCTGGTCACGGTCTGCAGGTAGGCCTCCCAGCCCGAGCCGCCGGCGATGAGGGTGTTGTTGATGGCGCCGTTATCCAGGCCGGTGGTCACGCCGACGATGATGGGGGTGCCCACGGCGCCGAAGGAAACCGGGGTGCTCTGGATCATCATGCCCATCAGCACCGCCGCCAGGGCCGGAAAGCCCAGCGCCACCATCAGCGGGGCGGCCACGGCGGCGGGGGTGCCGAAACCGGAGGCGCCCTCGATAAAGCAGCCGAAGCACCAGGCGACGATGATAGCCTGGATGCGGCGGTCGGGAGAAATGGCGGTGAAACCGTTGCGGATGGTGGTAATGGCGCCGGTATGCTTTAAGGTGTTGAGCAGCAGTATGGCGCCGAAGATGATCCACAGCAGCGAGAGCGAAATGACAAAGCCTTGCAGGCTGGAGGCGATCACCCGGGTGGCGCTCATGTCCCAGGCCCAGAGGGCGATCACCACGGTGAGCACAAAGGCCAGTGGCATGGCACGCTTGGCCGGCCATTGCAGGCCCACCAGCAGGATGGCGGCGAGCACGATGGGCGAAAACGCCAGTAGTGCCAGTAGGGTATCATTCAGCATAGTTGGTCACTTCCATTGTTTTATTGGGGTCATCACAGACCGTTTTTACTGTAGGGTATTAATTGCAAGCTTGGTGTTAAGCGGATGTGACTTTAATTCCTTACTTTTTGTAGATATATAGATTTAATGAAACTCATTGTTTCCAAAACTGGATAAATAATGCCGAGAACCGATGATCTCATCCTGTTTGCCCAGGTGATCGAGCTGGGCTCCTTCAGCAAGGCGGCGGAAGCCAGCGGCCTGACCAACTCGGTGGTGAGCAAGCGCATCGCCCGGTTGGAAGAGGAGCTGGGCAGCACCCTGATCCACCGCACCACGCGGCGCCTGACGCTGAGCGAGGCGGGGCAGGTGCTGTACCAGCGGGCGCGGCTGGTGGCCCAGTCGGCCCAGGAGGCATTCGATGCCGTCACCGGCTACAGCCAGGCGCTGCAGGGACACATTCGCATGTCGGTGCCGACCATTTCCGGCGAGTTGGTGCTGGCGGAGGCGGTCGCCGAATTTTGTGAGCTGCATCCGGCTATCTCGGTGGATATGTCGCTGGAGAACCGCTTCGTGGACCTGATTGGCGAGGGCTACGATCTGGTGATCCGCACCGGCCACCTGGACGATTCCAACCTGATCGCCCGCCATATCCTGGACTCGCGCTGGACCATCTGTGCCGCTCCCGCTTATATTAGCCGTCACGGCAAGCCGCAAGTGCCGGAAGACTTGCTCCAACATAACTGCCTTATCTATAGCTATCAGGAAAGCGGTGCCCGCGACTGGCTGTTCACGCGACACGGAGAGGTGTATCCGCTGCGGGTAGGCGGCAATTTTTCCACCGACAACGCCGCCGCCTTGCGCAAGGCGGCCATCGCCGGCTTCGGCCTGGCCTATATGCCGCGCTGCCTGGTCTACCCGGATCTGCAGGCGGGCCGCCTGGTCGAGCTGCTGCCCCGCCAGGTGGGCAAGGTGCTGGGCATTTACGCGGTGTATCCCTACAGCCGCCAGCCGCCACGCAAAATCAAGCTGTTGATCGAGCACATCCGTGCCCGTTACATGGATATCAAGCATTACTTTTGACGAGGTTGTCCCATGATTAAAACCGCCGTGATTGGCTACGGCCAGTCCGCCAGTATTTTCCACCTGCCCTTTATCGACTGCCTGCCGGAGTTCGAGCTGGTGGCCATCTGCAGCTCCAAACCGGAGAAAGTGGCCAAGGACTGGCCCGAGGTGAAGGTGTATACCGATGCGGAGCAGATGCTGGAGGAGTCCGGGGCCCGGCTGGTGGTGATTACCGCCCCCAACGAGGTGCATTACGAGCTGGGCCGCAAGGCGCTCAACCTGGGGCTGCACGTGGTGATGGAAAAACCCATGGTGACCCAGCTGCACCAGGGGGTGGAGCTGATGAAACTGGCGGCGGCCAGGAACCTGTGCCTGATCCCCTTCCACAACCGCCGCTGGGACAGCGACTTCCTGACCATTCGCAAGCTGATTGCCGACAACAAGCTGGGTACCATCCACAGTTTCGAGTCCCACTACGACCGCTTTCGGCCGACCCCGCGCCAGCGCTGGCGCGAGCTGCCCGGTGAAGGGGTGGGCACCTGGTTCGATCTGGGCGCCCACCTGGTGGATCAGGCGCTGGTGCTGTTCGGCAAGCCGCTGGCGGTAACCGGCCGCTGCCTGGCGCTGCGTCCTGGCTCGCCGGTCACCGATTACTTCCATGTGCAGCTGCATTACAGCGACAAGGAGGTGCTGCTGCATTCCAGCCCCTACCATCCGGGGCCGACCCTGCGCTTCAAGCTGCAGGGGGAGCTGGGCTGCTACATCAAGCTCGGTTTCGATCCCCAGGAAGAGCGGCTGCGCGACGGCATAGTGCCGGACTCGCCCTACCTGGCGAAGGAAGCGGAAAGCGATTACGGCACCTTCTATTCCGACGCCGAACCCGAGGTGATCGAGTCGGTGGTGGGCGGTTACCGCTATTTCTACGAAGCCACCGCCAAGGCCATCCGCGGCGAAGGCCCGCTGCCGGTGACGGTGCAGGACGCGCTGGACGGGCTCAACATCATCAACCTGGCGGAAAAAAGCACGGTGGAAGGCCGCACCCTGCCGGTGGGCTCGACCACCTTCTGAATGCCGGCAGGCGTCGTGCCGGACTTTTTTACGGAGCCTGGCTGCAGACTGCCGATATATTCTCGGATTTTTCTGTGGTCACTCCCGAAGGCGGGAGCCCAGTGCAACCCTGGTCATCTCCGCCTTCACGGAGATGACCACGACTAATACCGCAGTGATAAAGGGAAATAAAGCAGGCGATGGACCTTGCCTCAGGCTGCAACGGCGACCCCCGGGGTCGCCGTTTTTATGGGCTCAGCCCAGCAGGATATAGCCGATGATCAGGGCTGCGATAAAGAGGGTTTCCAGCACCACCAGCAGCACCGGCTTCCAGCCCACCGAGAGGATGTCCTTGAGCTGGGTGCGCACGCCGAGGGCGGCGATGGCGGTGAGCAGCAGCCAGGAGGAGCTGCCGGCCAGGGGCTGGCTGACGGCGCTGGGGATCCAGCCCAGGCTGTTGAGCACGAACAGCGCCACGAAGCCGAGCAGGAAGCCGGGAATGGCCACGCCCTTGCCGCCTTCCGCGTCGCCGCGGTGGCGGGCCGCGCGACGGATCACGATGCCGATGGCCATGACGATGGGCACCAGCATGGCCACCCGCAGCAGCTTGACAAAGGTGCTGAGATCGCCCACCTCGCTCGACATGCTGTAGCCGGCGCCCACCACCTGAGCCACGTCGTGGATGGTGGCGCCGATAAAGAGTCCGGACTCCTGGGGGCTGAGCCCCAGGCTGGTGCTGATCATGGGATAGAAGATCATCGCCAGGGTGCTGAGGGTGGTGACGCTGATCACGGTGAACAGGGTGTCGCGCTTGGCCTGATCGTCTTGCTTCAGCACACTGCTGATGGCCATGGCCGCCGAGGCGCCGCAGATGGCCACCGAGCCGCCGGTGAGGGTGCCGAAGGCGGAAGAAAAGCCCAGCAGCCGCGCCATCAGGATGCCGAAGCCGATGGTCAGCAGCACCGCCGAGCACACCATCAGCAGCGGCGACCAGCCCAGGGTGAGCACGTCGCCGAAGGTGATGCGCAGGCCCAGCATGGCCACCCCCAGGCGCAGCAGGGTCTTGGCGGAGAATTCCAGCCCCGCCAGGCAATGCTGCTCCTGGCTCAGGAAATTGAACGCCAGCCCCAGCAGCAGCGCCATCAGCATGGCGGGGGCGCCGTACTGCTGGGACAGGAAGCTGGCGGCGATGCCGATGGTGACCGCCACGCAGACGCCGGGAAAGTAGCGTTTTCTC
Source organism: Zobellella endophytica (assembly GCF_003012775.1). GTDB lineage: Bacteria > Pseudomonadota > Gammaproteobacteria > Enterobacterales > Aeromonadaceae > Oceanimonas > Oceanimonas endophytica. Next base: position 48,210 of record NZ_PXYG01000012.1, read on the forward strand.
ACCTCTTCGATTCGATGCATCATGTCCATTACCTGATTTTGAGTATCCACGGCCATCACTGTCGTCCTTGTTGGTGGAGGCGCGGCAGGGCGCCACTGTTCCCTTCATGGTAGGAAGCCGGCCCGGCGGGATCTAATGCCTTTTTCTAGCAGGGCGGTTACTTTTCTGCATACAATGCCCGATCGGCGGATGAAGCGGGGGAAAGCATGGAGAGCAAGTGGCTGCACGACTTCGTCGCCCTGGCCGAACAGGGCAATTTTTCCAAGGCGGCGGAGGCGCGCTTCGTGACCCAGCCGGCCTTCAGCCGGCGCATCCGCTCCCTGGAAAACTGGCTGGGAGTGCCGCTGGTGCACCGGGATCGCCATCCGCTGGTGTTGACCGAGGCGGGGGAAATCTTTCTCGAGCAGGCCCGGCAGTGGCTGGCCCAGATCTACGGGCTGCGCGGCCAGTTGCGCCAGACCCTGCACGAACACCAGAGCCTGAGCTTCATGGCCCAGCCCTCGCTGGCGGTGACCTTCTTTCCCGGCTGGATCCACCGGCTGCGCCCCCTGCTGGGAGACAGCCTGATCCGCCTCAATACCGGCCATTACCACGATGCCATCGAGCAGTTCATGGCCGGCTCGGTCGACTTCTTGCTGTGTTTTTCCGGCGGGACCGCCAGCCCGGCGCTGAATCGCCCGGAGGTGGAACGCCTGGTAGTGGGCCGGGACCGGCTGGTGCTGGTGTCGGCGGTGGATGCCGCCGGCGCGCCGCTGCACCCCTTGTCGCCGGAAGTGCCGCTGCGGTTGTTGCTCTATCCCCGGGACTCCTTCCTGGGGGCGCTGATCCAGCGGGAGTGCCTGCCGGCGCTGAGCGAGCAGCCCTGCCGCCCGGTGTGTGAAAACGCGCTGGGCGAGGGGCTGAAGGCATTGGCCCTGCAGGGGGACGGTGCCAGCTTCCTGCCGGCGGGGCTGGTCGGGGAAGAGCTGGCCCAAGGGCGGCTGGTCGAGCTGCCGTTGCTGGTGCAGGTAAGGTTGGATATCGAGCTGTGCCGGCTGGCGCCGCCCCGCTCCGAGCAGGCGGAGCTGTGCTGGCAACGGATCCGGACGCTGGCCGAGGGCTAGCGCGCCCGCAGCGCCGCCAGCAGCCGGTCGGCGGTTTCCTGCAGGCAGTCGGGGGCGGGGTGCACATGGGCATAGGTGCGCAGGCCGTAGATGCCTACCAGCAGCAACCGGGCCAGTTGTTCCGGGGTGGCGTCGTCGCGGGCCTCGCCGGCCTGTTGCGCCGCCGCCAGCATCTGCGCCAGGCGGCACTCCAGATCGTTCAGCAAGGTCCCCAGGCGGGCGGATACTTCCTCGTCCTGTTCGCTCAGCTCCTGCAGCGTCTTGGTCAGCAGGCAGGCCATGGAATCGCAGCTCTGTATTTCCATCACCACCTGATCCAGGTAGCGGCGCAGCCCGGCCAAGGGGGAGACCCCTTCGAAGCTGGCGGCCAGCGCCGCCTGGCGGTCGGCCACATAGTGATCCACCGCCGCCAGCAGCAGCCCCTTCTTGTTGCCGAAGGCGCAGTAGATGCTGCCCGGGTGCAGCCCGGTGGCGGCCACCAGATCCTGCATGGTGGTGGCGGCAAAGCCCTTGTGGCGAAAGGCCTGCATGGCGGACCTCAGTACCTGGTCCCGATCGAAACTTGCTGTACGCATCTTGGTTCTCCCCGTTCCGCCCTAGTGTACCCCCGCCCGCCGGTGATGCCAAAATATCTTGAATGATTGTTCAAGAAAGGCTTGAAAACGGCGAGGGACGTCCCTATCTTGAATGTACATTCAAATAAGAGGACGCCCCCGTGACCGCCTATCCATCCCTGTTCGAACCCTATCGCCTGAACGACCGCCTGACCCTGGCCAACCGCATCGTGATGGCGCCGCTCACCCGCAGCATGGCCGGTCCCGGCCTGGTGCCCACCCGGGCCATGGCCGATTACTACGGCCGCCGGGCCGACGCGGGCCTGATCGTCAGCGAGGCCACCATCATCCGTCCCGACGGCCAGGGCTACCCGGACACCCCCGGCATCTACAGCCAGGCGCAGATCGACGGCTGGAAGCAGGTGACCGCGGCGGTGCACCGCAATGGCGGCAAGATCTTCCTGCAGCTGTGGCACGTGGGCCGGCTGGCGCACTCCCATTTCACCGGCGAGCAGCCGGTGGCGCCCAGCGCCGTCGCCTTCGAAGGCACCCTGCCGCGGATGCGGGAGCTGAGCTACGAGCTGCCCCGGGAGCTGAGCCGGGAGGAGATAGCGCAACTGGTGGCCGACTACGCCCGGGCGGCGGAAAACGCCATCGCCGCCGGCTTCGACGGGGTGGAGATCCACGGCGCCAACGGCTACCTGATCGATCAGTTCCTGCACCATGACACCAACCACAGGACCGACGACTACGGCCGGACCCCGGAAAACATGAGCCGCTTCGCCCTCGAGGTGGTGGACGCGGTGGCGGCCCGGGTGGGTGCGGACCGCACCGCCATCCGCCTGACCCCGGGGGCCTATGTCCATATGCAGGCGGATGCCCGGGACCGGGCGGTGTTCGACCACCTGCTGGGCGAGCTGGAGCGGCGGGAGCTGGCCTACCTGCACCTGGGCATCTTCGACGACAGCCTGAGATTCGACTTCCTCGGCGGCCGTGCCAGCGAGTACCTGCGCCGCCACTACGGCGGCACCCTGATCGGCGTGGGCGGCCTGACCCCGCAAAGCGCGAGCGAGAGCCTGGCCCAGGGCCGCTTCGAGCTGGCGGCCATCGGCCGGCCCTTTATCGCCAACCCGGATTACGTGCGCCGGGTGCAGCAGGCCGAACCCCTGGTGGAATACCACCAGGATATGCTGGCCGAACTGGTGTAGGAAAAAGCCGAGGGCCGGCTCACCGGCCTTGCATCCCGCTGCGACTCAGCGGGGCGGCGCGGAGCCTCACTCGTGCCGCAGCCGCAGTGCCAGACCCTGCAGGAAATTGCGCAAGAACTGATCGCCGCATTGCTGGTAGTGCTTGTGGCCGGGGTTGCGGAACAGGGAAGTCAGTTCCGACTTGCCGACATTGAAACCGGCCTGGGCCAGCATGGCGAGGATGTCCTCTTCCTTCAGTTCCAGCGCCACCCGCAGCTTCTTGAAGACCAGGTTGTTGACAGGCTCGGCGACGGCGGGCCGGGTAACGGGGCCGCCTTCCCTCGGGCCACGGCGTTGCAGGATCAGGCCGTCGAGAAAGGCCAGCAGCTGTTGGTCACCGCAGCTCTGGTAATGGGCCTCGTCTTCCTTGGCCAGCCAGGCCAGCAGCTGTGGCTCGGTGACGTCGGTATTCGCCAGCCGGAACAGGGCGATGGCCCCGGCATCGGGCAGGTTCAGGGCATAGCGAAGGCGGCGCAGGATATCGTTATTGGTCATGGCCGTTTTCCCCCGCCTTGGTGTCGGCTTTCTTCACCCGGATTTTCTGGCCGTCCACTTCGGCACCGTTCAGGCTCTTGATGGCGGCCTTGGCCTGGGAGGGGTTGGGCATAAAGGCGAAGCCGAAACCTTTGGAATTTTTGGTATTGGGGTCCATCACCAGATGGAAATAATGCACCAGGCCGTAGGGGGCTAACAGGGACAGCACTTTCTGCTCTGTGGTGAGGCGGGACAGGCCCCGGATCATGATTTTCATTGTTTCTCCAGTACTGCCTTGAGCCGGCAGCAGGTGCTGGGTTGGCGGCGGGCAAGCGGGGCGGGCCGGACGCAAAAGGGCGGCGAGAGTAACAGGTCCCGCCGGCAGCGTCAGCCCCGGCTGGTGTAAAAATCACCAGCCGGGGCTGCGGTTATTCGAAGAACGCCTTGATCTCCTCGGCGGGAGCGGGGATGGACAGATCCAGATCCCTGCCCAGCTCCTCGATCAGCAGCCGGAAACAGCTCATCCGCGCCCGGTGCTTGCTGTTGGCGTCGATACGGTGCCAGGGCGCCATGTCGCTGTGGGTTCGTTCCAGCATCTCGTCCCGGGCCTGCTGGTAGTCCTGCCATTTGGTGCGATTGCGCAGGTCTTCGGGGGTGAGCTTCCACTGCTTGGCCGGATCCCGATAGCGGGCCTCGAAGCGGCCGAGCTGGGTGTCGGCGCTGACGTCCAGCCAGATCTTCACCAGCCGCATATGCTCGGCGGTGATGGTGCGCTCGAACTCGTTGATCTCCCGGTAGGCCCGCCGCCAGGCGGCATCGTCGGCGAAACCTTCCACCCGCTCCACCAGCACCCGGCCGTACCAAGAGCGATCGAACACCGCCCAGCGGCCCTGGGACGGCAACCGCTGCCAGAACCGCTGCAGCCAGTGCTGCTCCCGCTCCCGGGCGTCGGGGGCGGCGATGGGCCAGACGCTGAGCCAGCGCGGATCCAGGCACCAGGCCAGCCGGCGGATGATGCCGCCCTTGCCGGCGGCGTCGGCTCCTTCCAGCACGATCACCGCGCTCTGCCCCTGGCGGCCCATGGCCTGGTGGATCAGCGCCAGCTGCTTCTGCAGGGGCTTGAGCTCTTCCTTGTTCTTCTGTTTGTTCATCTTGTTGTCCTTGTGCCCGTTCAGGGGAAAAACTGCCGCGGCAGCCTGATTCAGGGTAGTACAAGGGGCCGCTACAGCGGCAGGGGGACAGTTCTCCTTGACGGTGCGGATGGCGAAGCTGCTGTCCACGGTTTGGATCATCGGCAGTTTCTGCAGCCGGCGCACCCATTGCTCGAACCCCTTGAGATCGGCGGTGACCACCTGCAGCAGGTAGTCGAAGGCACCGGACACGGTGTGGCAGTTGATCACCTCGGGCATGTCCCGCACCGCCTGCTCGAACTGATCCACCAGCGCATCCCGGTGCTGGCTGAGCCTGACCTGCACGAAGATGGTTACTCCTAAGCCCAGTTTGTCCTTGTTCAGGCAGGCCCGGTAGCCTTCGATCAGCCCTTCCTGCTCGAAGCGGCGCACCCGCCGGGCGCAGGGGGAGGGTGACAGGCTGACCCGCTCCGACAGCTCGGCGGTGGTGAGGCGGGCGTCCTGTTGCAGGGCGTCCAGCAGCTGGCGATCGATACGATCCAGTTTGGCGGCGGTCATGGCTTGGCTCTTGTTACCGTTTACATGGGTTTTATTGGCTCAACAAGCCAATAGTGGTGGTTATTGTGCTTCATTTTGCCAACATCAGCCAGGCCGACAGGCGCACAATCTAGGCTCTTATTCCGCGGAGTCTGTGCCATGTCCCACGCCACCCTGACCCAAGTGGTCCCCCTCAACGCCAACGCCGCCCAGCGCGGGCTCGGTTACCTGGCCGCCGCCGGCACCGTGCTGATCTGGTCGGTCTACTTTCTGTCGTTGCGGCTGGGGGCCCTGTCGTCCCTGGGGCCGCTGGACATCACCCTGTTCCGTTACGCCGTGCCCGGCCTGGTGCTGCTGCCGCTGCTGCTGGCCCGGCGGGCGCGGATCCGGGCGGTGAACCCGCTGTGGCTGCTGGGCATGGTGCTGGGCGCCGGCCTGCCGTTTTTCCTGCTCAGCGTGCTCGGCATGGGGCTGGCGCCGGTGGTGCAGGGCAGCACCCTGATCCCCGGTACCGCGCCCCTGTTCGTGTCCCTGCTGGCGGCCTGGGTGTTCGGCCAGCGGGTGCCGGCCTGGCGCCGGCTCGGCCTGGCCACGGTGCTGGCGGGGGTGCTCTGCCTGCTGTGGCAGGGCATGAACGAAAGCGGTGAGCTGGGCCTGGGTCAACTGCTGTTTTTGCTGTGCAGCCTGTTGTGGGCCCTGTTCACCATCTGCGTGCGCCAGAGCGGGCTCCGGCCGCTGGAGGTGGCGGCGGTGGTGACGGTGCCCAACGGCGCCCTGGTGGTGGCTTGGCTGCTGTTCGGCCAGACCCCGCTCACCCTGGGCCAGGTGCCGATGCAGGAATGGCTGGCCCAACTGCTGGTGCAGGGGCTGGTGGTGGGCCTGGGCGCGGGTTTTCTGTTCGGCTATGCCATCGGCCGGCTGGGCGCCGAGATCAGCGCCGCCATCGGTTCCCTGACCCCGGTGTGCGCCACCCTGCTGGCCTGGTGCTGGCTGGGCGAGCAAATCACGCCCCTCACCGGCCTGGGCCTGGGGTTGGTGACCCTGGGGGTGATCGGCGCCAGCGGCCTGGTGAGCCGGGAGGGACGGGCGCGGCAGGAGAACGGCTAGCCCGCCGTCTTGGGGCGCAGGCGGCCCGCCTGCCTTCGCGCGTAGCGCGACCCCTCGGATTGGCATAGCACACCACAGGTTTAAAGAGGTCAAGGCAGAACAGGCAGCGCGGGTTGGGTTGTGCCTTCACCGAACTCGGTGTCACCCTCATGCGGGCGGCCACCCGCGCCCCAAGAACCGTCGCTGCCTCAGTATTAAGCCAGGCGGTGTTCTAGTCCGCGGTCTGGCTATCCCGGCTCAGCTTGAGGTAGACCCCCAGGCCGGCCAGCATGGCCACCGCCGCCATCAGCATCCAGACCGCGTTGATCAGCTGGTTGCCGACGTCGCCGCCGTCGAGTAGCGACTTGAACATCAGCAGCAAGGCTTCGATGGATACCGCGATGATGATGGCCGCCATAAAGCGGGAGATGGTGCGCCGGGTCGAGTCGTGATGGTGGATGTCCTTGTTCACCAGCACCTCTTCCTCGAGGATGGTCTTGCCCAGATCGAAGATCGACATGCCCAGGGTGATCAGGATGACGATGCCGAAGGCCCCGGTGGCCACATGGTTGTTTTCGTCGAACAGCGAGAACAGGGATTCCAGCGCCGAATAGAGCAGCAGGGCCGCCACCACGATCAGCAGGCCGCCGATAAGGCCGTAGATCCACTGGAAGTAGTGGTGGCAGCGAAAGCGCATCTCGTCGCCGTTGAGGTAGGAGATCAGCCGGCGCAGGTTGAAGTTGATCACCAGGTAGCCGCGATCCCGGCCCTGTTCATCCACCAGGTGTTGCACCACCGAAATCGCCAGCTGGTGGGTGGCGTTGGACAGGTAGGGGCTGGTGACCACCACGGCGTTGCTGCTCTTTCTGGCGGCCAGGACATAGGGGCGCTGGCTGCGGTCGCTGCCCTTGCCCAGCGAGCGGCGCTTGCGTTCGCTCATGGTGGGGCTGTAGGCGGAGTCCGTCAGTTGGATGCCATCGTTGTCCAGGCCGTAGAGCAGCTCCACGAAGGGATAGGCCCGGCTGAGGTAGTTGATGGTCTGCTGCTGGGCCTGTTCGCTCTGCAGCAACTCCAGCCCGTTCAGGCTGGTCATGATCGACTCCATCAGGCTGTGAATAACGGACTCGTATTGCTGGTACTGCGCCAGCAGGCGGAAATGGTTGTGTGTGCTCACGGCGGAGAAATTCTCTGGGGTTTGAAATGGGGTGGCTGGGAGCACGACTGTAACGCAGCAGCATGACATTATTCGAGCACTGAACAAAAAACTGCCGAAAGTTGTGATCTCGCCAAGGGTGAGGGTGCAGTGGCGGGTTGCCATGGGGAACAATATGCCCGTGCGGCCGGCACGGGCCGATAATGATGGGGTTAGCGCGACAGACTGGCGGAGGCCAGCAAGGCGCCGAAGCCGGTCAGTAGCACGCCGAACACCCGATCGACCCAGTGGCGCAGCGCCATCATGCGGGAACGCACCGGGCCGGCCGAGAAGAGCAGGGCCACCAGGGAAAACCAGAGCAGGTGAGCCAGCGAAATAAAAGCGCCGTAGCCGAGCTGGACGGCCAGCGGGGTGCCCGGCTGTACCACCTGCATGAACAGGCTGACGATGAAGACGGTGGTCTTGGGGTTGAGCGCATTGGTCAGGAATCCCGCCCTGAACGCGCCCAGATCCGACAGCGCCGCTGCCGCGCCGCCGTTCCCGTCGTTCTTGCCATCGTCCAGCGGTGTGCTTTTCAGCATCCTGATGCCCAGCCAGATTAGGTAGGCGGCACCGGCCAGCTTCAGCAGGTTGAACAGCCAGATCGACTGGGTCATCAACAGGCCCACGCCGAGCAGGGTGTAGGTCAGGTGTACCAGCACGCCCGCGCCGATGCCGACGGCGGTCAGCACGCCGGCCCGGCGCGAAAGCAGCAGGCTGTTGCGCGATACCAGGGCGAAGTCCGGCCCCGGACTTATCACCGCCAGCATGGTTATTGTGATCACAGCTATCATTTCGGTCATGTTTATCCTCGATGGGCTCAACTATCATCCAGAATATATTTGATGGAATGGGATAATAAAAACGATGAATGCTGACATGTATTGTGAGCACAATTCACATAACAAGGGTGCCAGGCTGCCCTCTTTGGCCGCGTTGCGCTGTTTCGAGGCGGCAGCCGGTACCGAGAGCTTCAGCCGCGCCGCCGAGCGGTTGAACCTGACCCATGGTGCCATCAGCCGGGCCGTGCGGCTGCTGGAGGATGAATTAGGCGTGGCCCTGTTCGAGCGGAGGGGGCGGCGGGTGTTCTTGACCGACGCCGGCCGCAAGCTGGCCGAGGCGGTACGGCAAGGATTCGGCGTGATTGCCGCGACCGCCCGGGAACTGCGCGAGTCGGGGCAGAGCAGGCCGTTGACCATCTCCTGCGAACCCACCTTGCTGATGCGCTGGCTTATCCCGCGCCTGCCGCAATTCCAGGCGTTGCATCCCGAGGTATCGATCCAGCTGGTGGCCGGTGGCGGCCCCGTCGGGTTCGCGGGGGGCATCGACCTGGCCATAAGACGCAACGATTTCGACTGGCCGGCCCACTACCATGCGGTGCGGCTGTTTGACGAGCGCACCGGCCCCGTGTGCCGTGCCGATCGGATAGCGGATTTCATCCGGCAGGACGACAATGGCGTGGCGCATCTCCGTCTGGACGCTACCCGCCTCCATTCCCGTACCCGTCTGGATGCCTGGGCGAGCTGGTGGCGGGGGATGGGCGAAGATAGCGACGAGGCCCCCGGGCAGGTATTCGAGCATTTCTATTTCAGCCTGCAGGCGGCGATAGCGGGAATTGGCGTCGCCATCGGGCCCTGGCCGCTGGTGTGCGACGACATCGACAGCGGCATCCTGGCCGCCCCATTCGGATTTCGCGCCGACGGCAGCGGTTATTATCTGCTGGCGCCCGGCGCGTTCGAGCAGAACAGCCCCCAGGGGTGTTTTCAGCGGTGGCTGCACGCCCTGTCGCCGCAGGCGTAAACAGAAACGGGGGGAGAACCCCGCCGGAGCTGCTGGCAGTTTGTTCCACCAGAACAGGCCAGCCAGTGGCAAGAGCAGTCCGCTCCATAGGAGTGTTGATTGTATGTAGAGGGCGTGGGTGTCCGGTTTATCCACCCTTTGCCTGGGCAAGAACCCTGATTTGGCCTCAGTACGCGGGGTGCACTGAGTAAGATGTTGCTCTGAAAGAACATACTACATATCGGTTGTTGGACTGTCCGTTATGGCAGGACGCTCCATAATGGTGGGTAAGCCATGAGTAGGTAATTTAAGTGAAACTATAACTTCCCTAAAGTACAATAAATAAAGCTGTAGCTTCACTGTTAATCGATATTGAACGCAGACTTCATGGCTTCTTGCTCGGCGCGCGAAATGCCGATCCGGTTGGCAAGTTCGCGCCATTGGTCTACCGATGCCAGGACGTTAACGAAGATATCCTCGGCCTTCTTTTGGGTGAGCTGGAAGAACTCGATGACCTCGAAGGCCAGCTCATAGCTCAAACTGTTGTCCTTTTCATCGATGTTGAGGTGCAGGCCATTGGCCATCGCCGTCGGGTTGATGTCGTACGCGGGGGACAGGCGCCAGCCTTCACCGTCAAACAGAAAGCCATGGTTGCGCAGGTGGTCATCGACGTTGGATAGCGCAATGTTAAAGACGATACGACGCCACAGTTGGGCCAGGTCGTCCCGGGTGTGGCTGCCGCGGTTGGTCAGGAATTCGGCGAGCTCCAGATAGCTGGCGCCGTCCTCGCCGTCATAGTATTCGAGCTGCGTCATGGCCGACGAAAAATGAAGGCGTTGGTCTCCATCGCGATCAAAGCGTTTGGTCAGAAAGGTGTGATGAGCCGAGTTGTTGCGCGCGATGCGGCATTCGGCCATCTCAATGCCGGCGCCCTGTGCCAGGAGGTAAGTCAGGTATTCCCAGGCGCCGATATCATGGTCGTCATGCTGGCTGGGAAACTTGGCGATCCAGAGATGGCCCTGTTCATCCGCTACCGAGGCTTTCGGGCGGGCGCCGCCCAGGGATGAGCCTGGCGAGATCAGCATGGACAGCCACTTCATGTAGTCGGGATCATCATGGTCCAGGTTCTGCTCGACCTGTCGGGCGGCATGTTCGAGTTCTCGCAGCGATGTCATCGGGGGCGCCGAGAGGCGCTTGTCATCGTCGAGAAAAGGGCCCTTCAGATCTGTCTTGAAGCGCAGGGCGCCCATACGGTATTCATCATACACACCCAGAAGGTAATCGCTCTCTTGCAGGGGGTTCACTCGCCGGCCCTCCCGGCGGGCCATTGCCGCTTCGCGTCGCTGCATCAGCAAACGGCCCCAACGATCAGGACAGGAGTCCAGAAAGGTCCTGAAGTTGCGATCATCCCCCTTGTGCTGATTGCCTTCAAACAGGTGAAGATCAGGATCGATCTTCAAATAGGGAGCATCGCCCCGTCGAAGCCAGTCGAGCGCATAGGCGAAGCTGAAGTGCTCTTTGCCGCGTACCTGGTCCGCCGTCAGGGTGCCGATCAGGACGGGTTCGTCTTCGATCCAGTCGGCAAAGACATGGATATCACGGTTCATGCGTCCTCTCCGCTTGAGGATGTATCAGGCTGACCGTCGTGCGGATTCTGCCCTTGCCTGTCATCCTGGTTTGCCCGTGACCTGGCCAACTCCAGCAGCGATTGTATATGCTGAGAGCTGGCTGGTTTCGATACCGGTGCCGATGCTTTTGGCGTGGGACGGTGTGGCATACCACCCGAGGTGGAAGAGGGCCGGTCCGATGCGGGCCTGGTTCCCGGCTGAGTGGTTTTCAGCAGTGCAATGTCCTGCAGTTTGCGCCCCATGGCATCATCCAGCGCCACCTTGGCCAGATCCTCGGCCAGTCCCAGGACCGCCAGCACGCGCAGGTAGTGCCCGATCGACACGGTGGACTCGCCACGCTCGATGTTGCGCAACGTTGGCTTGGACAAGCCTGTGCGCTCTGCAATCATCGTCTGGGTGATCTTGCGGCGTTTCATCGCCAGACGGATATTCTCCCCGAGCTGTTGCAGGATCTTCTGCTCTTTGGGGAAGACGACGGCCTGGCGTTTTTGTTTGGTCTGCATGACACTACACATTCATAAAACAGGATTTTATGAAATTATAGTTTCACAAAAAAAGATGAACAAGGCCGCCGGGAAGACGAGTTCGGCACACCGCTTCGTTGACGGGTCGCGGCCAGTGTGTCCGGCGTGCGACTCGGCCAGCCCGGGAATGCCGTGCCACCTTCCCGGCATGCTCTTCACTTCCCGATGCAGAAAGTGAAGTTTTCTTTAATATCATATAGATGCTGACTTTTCGGGGTCCCTTTGGGGGAAAGTGATTTAAGTCAGCGATTTGAAAAACTGATCACAGATGCCCATGGTGTGATGCCGGCCCAGTCTGCAATCGTTTCCCGCCGATATGTTCGGTTGTTCAATCTCTGCCGGTCGTTAGCCGGGAGGACCTGGCCTTTACTCCTCCCAGTATTGAGTCACGGATGTGACCGGGGAAATCGTTTGGCAACTGCTTTCTGACCTTGTCGATGGCAGTATCAACCGAGCCTGCTACTTCCGCCAGAATGGTCGCCATCGCCTCCTGAGAAAAGCCTACTGCTTTGGCTGTCTGGAAGAAGTGCCTTGGAAAGATTTGCTCAATGCCGTACTTCCTGCCTTTCGTACCTTTGAGACCCATGGCCAGTTTGGCATCACGTGGATGAAGACCTCTGCCACCAAACACCGGGTACATGGAAAGAATGTCGTAGAAAGGGGTCAGGCGAAAGCGGCCATCGGGCTCAATGAACACGGAAAAGTTTTTGGCATGGCCATCTGTTGCGGCCAGCAGCCAAAACAATACCTGTGCTTTCATGAACCGATAGCGGTCTTGCTCGGCATTGGCTGAGCCCAGCAGGTAGGACATGATCTCAGCAATTCCCGGTCCACCGTGATTCTCGTACTTCTGTGCCGATGGGACGTTCAGAACCTGACAAAAGTCCTCCTGCGGCAAGCGCATAAGCCAGCTGCCATCCGATGCATATTTACGGTCAAAACGCTCAACAGCCAGAGCCTTGATGCTGCCCACCTGCATCATGAAGCAGTCGGGCACCGGCAAGCCAAACTCTCGTGCCAGCAAGGTACAGAGATACTCGTTTTCGACACTGTCGGACAGGTCAATGGCATATGAGTGGCTTTCTATTCTGCCGATGGGCAACTTGATGATATGGGTTGTTGGTGTGGCATTACGGGGCTGGCACCATTTATCCCCCAGGAGCAGCAGTGCCGTTTTCTCCTGGGCGCCGGCGATGGAAATCCGAAAGTCTTCTGCTTCCTCGATCATCCCCAGAGGAGCACCTGCCTGATAGCCGGTTAGCACCTTTTCCAGCTCCCCGTCAGACAACACCTTGTATTCCATTTTTCGAATATCGCCGGGGGGAATGTCCTGTGGCAACAGTTGCAGCGCACCCACAGTGTCGGCCCCAACCTTGGACAGCAAATCGAAAGGCTGAGTCGAGTTTGCGTGGTATCTGGCAAGGATCCGGTTCCTGACGTCAGGCGTATCAGGTAACAGGTTGTCAAAGAAGTTGTATGCTTCACTCCCTTGATACGTCTGATGGCGCAGTGGCATGGACAGTGATATCGGACGGCTTCCTGGCAAGCGTAACCAGGCCTCGTCGTATTTGAAATGATGGGCTCCTGAGCCGGTTCGGGTGAAAACGCCCACCCGGTAACCGTTCATGTAGACATCAAGCTCCGCCATTACCACTCCTCCTTCCAGCCTGCTGATGCATCACTATCTGGGTCTGTGCCAGAGGTATTTCGTGGCTGAACCGTCAATTCCAGCTCCAATGCCGACAGGATCTTGAAGAAGGTCTCCAATTTGGTGGTGTCCGGGTGCAGTTCAAAGTTGGAAACCGTGTCCTGGCGGATCCCCACCTTGCCAGCCACCTTACCCTGGGAAAGTTTCTGGGTGAGTCTGACATCTTTGATGTAAGCGCTGAGCTGATGGGCACTAGTGATTTTCATGGCTGGGCTACCTGACAGAATTGATACTTCTACATTACACGCTATGGCAGGTATATCAAAATTTACACCTTGTAGCGGGTAAAATTGTCCTTACACGCTAAAGCCGTTAATACCTCCAGTATCTGTTCTAGCGGATGAGCTAGATCAGGGCCATCTGTTCCGGCGAGACAAACCGGTAGCCCATGGTCGAGTAGCCTTTCTCCCGCTTGTGGAACATTCTGAGCAACATGGGCAGGCCGGTGTCGACATAGTCGTAGACGGTGACCTCCTGCTTGCCACGGGCCTCGCGGTGAAGCCGCCCTGCATATTGTGCCAGGGTGCCTTTCCAGGCGATGGGCAGAGCCAGAAACAGCGTATCCAGCCGGGGCAGATCAAACCCCTCGCCAATGTACTTGCCCGTGGCCACCACCACCTCAGCATCGGGCAGCATGGCCTCCACTTTTCTGCGCTCCTTTACGCCCATGCCACCCCTGAGCACCACTGCGCTGAGGGCCGCATCGGACAGCATGCCGGCCAGCGTTTCGGCATGCTCCCGGCGTTCGGTCAGCAGCAGGCAGTTTCCACCCTGTTTGACGCTCGCTGTTACATCCCGGATGATTTCCTCATTTCGTGCCGGGCTCTCGGCCAGCCAGCGGTACACAGTGGCGATATGGGGGCGATCCCCGGGTTGGCTGAGTGCTGCAGGCGGTGCCTCCTGTCGCTTTCGCACGATCACGCGCTGGTCAAAGCCTGACTGGTGATCGGATTGAGCGCGGTAACGCACCGGACCGGCGGTCATCAGCATGATTTTCTGGTGTCCGTCCTGGCGATGTGGGGTGGCCGTCAGACCAAGCAGATATCGTGCGCTGATTTCATTGAGCAGTAATTCGTAGCGGGGTGCCGAGATATGATGACACTCGTCGATAATGATCTGGCCATATTCGCGGACGAAGCCGGCAATTGTATTGTCTTTTCGGTCGATCAGGCTCTGATAGGTGGCGACATCAACCTGGCCAGTGGCCTTTTTCTTGCCGCCGCCAAACACGCCGATGGCGGCCCCTTCAAGAAAGCTTTCCAGCCGTTCTTTCCATTGATCCAGCAGTTGCCGGCTGTGGGTCAGGATCAGGGTGTTGACCTTGCGGCTGGCAATCACGCCAATGGCGGTGATCGTTTTGCCAAAGGCCGTGGGCGCATGCAGTATGCCGGTGTCGTGTTGAGTGAGGGCATCGACGGCGGCTTGCTGGTTGTTCCGGAGCTGAATCCGCAGTGTAAGCCCCGTTAATGAAGTGCCCGCTACCCGTTGGTCTTCCATGTCCACCTGAATGCTCTGTTCGCGCAACAGCTCAAGCACCTCGTCCAGGCAGCCCCGGGGCACTGACAGGTAGCCCTGCTCGATACGGGAGCAGGAAATGTAGCGGGGAATGCCATGGGTGGAAAAGCGCAACGCCTGGGTTTTGAAGAACACCGGGTTGGCAAAGCTCGCCAGTCGTTTGATGCGTGCCGCCAGCGGCGCGGGAATGTCGGCCAGCTTGATATAAACATGGTTGGCCAGGGTGAGGGTGACGCGCTCGGGGCAGTCGGGCACCGGCCCGGATTCCGTATGCAGGCCTTGCTCCCAGGGTGCCGTGTCATCGTCGATAGAGGCCGGGGCGGGCGGCTCACCCACCCAGTCTTGCAGTTGGGTGGGGCTGAGCCGCTTTAACTCGTGCAGAAATGCCCACTGGTCTTCATGAGGTATCAGCTCGTCATTCACGAATAGGCTGCAGCCTCTGGAGCGGGCTTCGTATTGCAGGGGCAGGGCGATCAGGTTGCCAAAGCCACCCTGAGGCATCATGTCCTGATTGGGAAACAGGCGATCGTAGGAGTCGAAGGATAAACCGGGGTGTAGTTCCATGGCCTTGTCGAGCAGCCTGAAGCCCAGAGCCCTGGCCGACCAGGCCGGCACCGGCGCCGAGAAAAATATCCACAAATGGGCTCCGGCCCCGGAGCGGGATATCTCCAGTGCATAAGGGAGGTTCTCCCGGCGACAGACCTGGGCCAGGGCCTTAACATCCGCTTGCCAGTCCGCCTTGTCAAAATCCATGGCCAGCAGGTGGCAGTGATGGTCCGGTTGCAGAGGATAGAGGCCGGCGACCAACTTTCCCGACAGATGGGCGAAAAGAACTTTTCCGTCCAGCGGAGTGAACTGGCGGTGAGGGCAGTCGCTGCACTTGATCCTCGGCTTCTGGCAGATACCCTGAACCCACTCGTTGCTGCAGGCCACGGCATAACCGGTGCGGCCATCGGCTTTCTCCCAGCGAATGGCATGCACATCGGCGCGTCCGCGAAACAACCCCTGAAACAGCTCAACCTTTTGCTGAGGTGTCAGCTGTGCGGCAACAGGCGTGGCCTGCAGCAACTCCTGTCTGCGGGCAAGCAGGGCTGCTTTTTCACGCTCCAGTTCTGCCAGTCGGGTATCAATCGCGCTGAGTTCGTCGGCCATGGATATATCTATCTCCTCCAAACTTCAGAGCGACTATCTCACTTCCCGATACAAAAGCTCGAGAAAATCCGCCCTAGCAGGTCGTCGGAGCTGAATGCGCCGGTGATCTGGCCGAGCTGCTCCTGGGCCAGGCGCAGTTCTTCCGCCACCAGTTCGCCGGCCATGTACACCTCGAGTTGCTCCTTGGCCATGATCAGGTGCTGATCGGCGTGGTGCAGGGCGTCCAGATGGCGGCGGCGGGCGCTGAAGCCGCCTTCGGTGCCGCTCTGGTAGCCCATACAGGCCTTGAGGTGCTCCTTGAGGGCGTCGATGCCGAGGCCGGTCTTGGCGGAAATGGGGTAGACCGGGTGTTCGCCGTCGCTCACGATAGCCAGGGGTTCGCCGCTCAGATCCGCCTTGTTGCGCACCACCGTCAACCCGATATGGGCGGGCAGGCGGTCGACGAAGTCGGGCCAGATCTCGCGCGGGTGCAGGGCGCTGGTGGTGGTGCCGTCCACCATGAACAGGATGCGGTCGGCCTGCTCGATTTCGCTCCAGGCCCGCTCGATGCCGATGCGCTCCACCGCGTCGGTGGCCTCGCGCAGGCCGGCGGTGTCGATGACGTGCAGCGGCATGCCGTCGATATGGATGTATTCCCGCAGCACGTCGCGGGTGGTGCCGGCGATGTCGGTGACGATGGCCGACTCCTTGCCGGCCAGGGCGTTGAGCAGGCTGGACTTGCCGGCGTTGGGCCGGCCGGCGATCACCACCTTCATGCCTTCGCGCATGATGGCGCCCTGGCGGGCCTGGCGCTGCACCTCGGCCAGCCGGTCCATGATGCCGTACAGCTCGCCGGCGATCTTGCCGTCGGAGAGAAAGTCCACCTCCTCGTCGGGAAAGTCGATGGCCGCCTCCACGTAGATGCGCAGGTTGATGAGCGCGTCCACCAGGCCGTGGATATGGGCGGAGAACTCGCCCTGCAGCGACTGCAGCGCCGAGCGGGCGGCCTGCTCGCTGGAGGCTTCGATCAGATCGGCGATGGCCTCGGCCTGGGCCAGGTCCAGCTTGTCGTTGAGGAAGGCGCGTTCGCTGAACTCGCCGGCCCGGGCCGGGCGCAGGCCGGGCAGGGCCAGGATGCGGCGCACCAGCATGTCCAGCACCACGGGGCCGCCGTGGCCCTGCAGCTCGAGCACGTCTTCGCCGGTGAAGCTGTGGGGGCCCTTGAACAGCAGGGCGATGCCCTGGTCCAGCACTTGGCCCTGCTCGTCCTGGAACGGCAGGTAGTCGGCATGGCGCACCCTGGGCACCTTGCCGAGCACGGCCTGGGCCACGGCCTCGGCCCGGGGGCCGGAAACCCGGATGATTCCTACGCCGCCGCGTCCGGGGGCGGTGGCCTGGGCGACGATGGTTTCGTTAGACATGGTTCACTCCACAACAACCGGCGACTGGCCCGATAAATTGGGCCCTACCGGCAACAAAAAAGGCGGCCTTCAGGCCGCCTAGTGTATTGGTTTAGCGTCTTCCGGGCCAGAGGCCTCAGGACGCGGCCTTGCTGTGCAGGCCTTTCTTCTCCAGCTGGCGGAAGATGAACCACTGCTGGACGATGGTGACCACGTTGCTCACCAGCCAGTACAGGGTCAGGCCGGCGGGGAACCACAGGAAGAAGAAGGTGAAGATGATGGGCATGAACTGCATCACCTTCTGCTGCATCGGGTCGGTGATGGTGGTCGGGCTCATCTTCTGGATCACGAACATGCTGGCCCCCATCAGGATGGGCAGCACGAAGTAGGGGTCGCGCACCGACAGATCGTCAATCCACAGGAAGAAGGGCGCGTGGCGCAGTTCCACCGATTCCATCAGCACCCAGTACAGGGCGATGAAGATCGGCATCTGCACCAGGATGGGCAGGCAGCCGCCGAGCGGGTTGACCTTCTCCTTCTTGTACAGCTCCATCATGCCCTGGGACATTTTCTGGCGGTCGTCGCCGTAGCGCTCGCGCAGGGCCACCAGCTTGGGCTGCAGCATGCGCATCTTGGCCATGGAGGTGTACTGGGCCTTGGTCAGCGGGTACATGATACCGCGCACCACGAAGGTGGTGAGGACGATGGCCAGGCCCCAGTTGACGGCGAAGCTCTGCAGGAATTGCAGCAGCTTGAACAGCGGCTGGGCGATGAACCACAGCCAGCCGTAGTCCACGGTCAGGTCCAAGTTGGTGGCGGCGGCGGCCATTTCATCCTGTAGCTTGGGCCCCAGCCACAGCTTGGCACTCAGGTTTTGTTCCGCGCCCGGCGCTACCGTTACCAGCGGCGCCTTGAAGCCGATGATGGCTTCGCCCTGGTTGTTCAGTGAACGGGTATAGATCTGGTTCTGCTCATCTTCCGGGGCGATCCAGGCCGACACGAAGTAGTGCTGCAGCATGCTGACCCAGCCACCTTCGGTGGTCAGGTTCAGGTTGGCTTCACGCACGGCCTTGAAGTCGTATTTGCTGTAGCGGGTTTCGCTGCTGGAGTAGGCGGGGCCGCGGTAGGCGGAGGCCATCAGCATGTTGCCGCCCTTGGCGTCCGGATCGGTCTCGCTCTGCTTCAACTGGCCGTAGAGCTGGGCCTGCACCGGCTCGGCGCTCTGGTTGTTGATCTGGTACGCCACTTCCAACACATGCTCATTGCGCTTGAGGATGAAGCTCTTGGTGAACACCACGCCTTGCTCGTTGGTGAAGGTCATGGGCACAGTCAGGGTGTCTTCGCCTTCCGCCAGCTGATAGTCGCTGTGCTCGGTGCTGTAGACCGGGCGGCCTTCGGCGCGGCCATCCGGGCCGTCACGGCCGATAAGACCGCTCTGGGCCACGTGCACGAAGTTGGCGCCGTTGCTCAGCAACACGAACTTGTCGGTTGAATCCAGCGTTTTGTCATGCTCCAGCAGTTCGGCCCGCACCACATCGCCGCCCTGGGTATCCACGGTCAGTTTGAGCGAGTCGGAGCTGATGGTGATCAGACGGCGGCTGGCCGCCACCGGGCTTTCTCCGGTGGGGACTTCGCCGCTGGCCTGGTCCGCTTCGGGAACAAAGCTGTCCTCGCCGGTGCTGCTCTGGGTGCTTTGCGCCGTCTCTGGCTGGGGCGCTTTATCCGTTTGCCACTGTTGCCAGATGAGGAAGCTCACCAGCAGCAGAGCGATAAGAATGATATTGCGTTGAGATTCCATAGTTTAGTTTCTTCGCTTTGTCGGGACCGGGTCGTGGCCGCTTGGACCTAAAGGGTGGCATTTTAATAGACGTTTGACGGTTAACCAACCGCCTTTTAAAAAACCGTGGAGCCGGATGGCTTCAATGGCGTATTGCGAACAGGTGGGAGTGAAGCGGCACCTGGGTCCAAGCAGGGGGCTGATGACCAGCTGATACAGGCGGATGAGGCCTACGCTGAGCCATTGCAGCGGCGAGAAAGGGTGCGCCATAGTCTATCCATCAGCTCGAACAGTTCGTCATTGGGCACATCCCCTATGCCTTTCTTGGCGATCACCACAATGTCTACCGAGGGCAGCTGGTGTTGCTTGAGGCGAAAGGCTTCGCGGGCAACGCGCTTGACCCGGTTGCGCCAAACGGCACGCTTCAGTGCTTTTTTGGGCACGGCGAGTCCCAGCCTGGGATGATCCAGTTCGTTCGGTTTGGCAAGCAGTGTGAGATGGGGGGAGGCGGCTCTGACGGGGTTGTCGAAGACGTTTTTGAATTGTGCGGGAGTTAACAAACGTAACTCCCGTGGGAAGGTGTGCCTGGCCATTAGGCGCTCAGACGGGCACGACCTTTAGCGCGGCGGCTGGCCAGTACTTTACGGCCGTTTTTAGTGGCCATACGAGCACGGAAACCGTGGCTGCGCTTGCGCTTCAAATTTGAAGGTTGAAAAGTGCGTTTCATAGTTATTACCGCTGTCAGTTTGCTGTATACAGTTTGACCGCTATGCCGAAAGACGCCTGCGCATCACCGGAAACGGCCCCACAAAAGAGGCCGAATTCTAAACAGTTATGCCAATAACGTCAATCAACATAGTGTGATAGTCGAATCCGACCCGATGTCAGTCCACCGGGCGGGATCGATCCCGGGATCCAGAGGATCGCGGGGCCTGGATTATACAGGCCCCGCCGCTGCGCGCAACCAAATACGCACCGGCATCAGGCCGCGGGCAGCACCTTGCGTAAAAAGGCGCGGGTGCGCGGATCCTGGGGGTTGGTCAGCAGGGTGGCCGGCGGACCCTGCTCCACGATGCGGCCACCGTCCATGAAGATCACCCGGTCCGCCACGTCCCGGGCGAAGCCGATCTCGTGGGTCACCACCACCATGGTCTGGTGGGCCAGCGCCAGCTTCTTCATCAGCCCCAGCACCTCATCCACCCATTCCGGATCCAGCGCCGAGGTGGGCTCGTCGAACAGCATCACCTTGGCATGGCTGGCCATGGCCCGGCCGATGCCCACCCGCTGCTGCTGGCCGCCGGACAACGAGGAAGGATAGGCGTCGGCCTTCTCCGCCAGGCCGATATCGCCGAGGATACGCATGGCTTCCGCCCGGGCCTCGGCCTTCGGCTTTTTCCACACGGTGATTAGCCCTTCGGCGATATTGTCGCGGGCGGTCTTGTTGGCAAACAGGGCGTAGTTCTGAAACACGAAGGAGGTGCGCTTGCGCAGCGCTATGGCCTGGCCGGCGTTATGGCGGGCCAGGTCGAGGTGGAAGCCGTCGATATCCAGGGTACCGGCCTCCGGCGTTTCCAGCAGGTTGAGGCAGCGCAGCAGGGTGGATTTACCGGTGCCGGACGGACCCAGTATCACCACGATCTCCCCCTGCTTGATGTCCAGATCGATGTCGTTCAGCACCTTCTGGCCGTTGTATATCTTGGTCAGATTACGCAGTTTAATCATGGGCAACCTAATAAGCCGAGTTCAGGCGACGTTCAAGCCGCGTCTGCAGGTGGGTGAAAAAGATAACGACCAGCCAGTAGATGATGGCGACGGCGATAAAGGCCTCGAAGAACTTGAAGCTGCTGGAGGCTTCCTTCTGGGCCGAGGCCATGATTTCGGCCACCCCCAGGGTAAAGGCCAGGGAGGTGCTCTTGATCATGTCGATGAAATAGTTCATCAGCGACGGGGTGGCGATGCGCGCCGCCTGGGGCAGTATGATGCGCTTCATCGCCTGCCAGCGGGTCATGCCGATGCTGAGCGAAGCTTCCATCTGGCTCTTGTGAATACCGAGAATGGAGGCGCGGATCGACTCCGCCATGTAGGCGGAAAAGTGCAGCGTCAGGCCGATCACCGCCGCACTGAACGCGTTCAGGCCGATAAACACCGGCATGATCTGCGGCAGGCCGTAATACAGCAGGAACAGCTGCACCAGCAGCGGGGTGCCGCGGAAGAAGGAGATGAACAGCTTGGCCAGGGCGTTGAGCCCGGGCAGCTCGAAGGTTCTGATCACCGCCAGTATCACGGCGATGATCAGCGCGAAGATAAAACCCAACAGCGCCATTTCCATGGTGGTGCCCAGGTAGCCGAGCAGGATGGGAAACAGCGCCAGGGTGTAGTCCAGATCAAACTGCATGGCGGTTATTTACTGGTGACGTCCGCACCCAGCCACTTCTCGGAGATCCGGGCCAGGGTGCCGTCGGCGCGCATCCCGGCCAGGGCCTCGTTGACCTGGTTCAGCAGGGCCTGTTGCTCGGCGTTCTTGACGAAGGGAAAGGCGTTTTCCAGGGTATCGAACGGCTGGCCGGCCAGTTGCAGCGGCAGCCCGGATTCCTTGATCAGCTGGGCGGAGCCGACCCTGTCCATCACGAAGGCGTCGATCCGGCCCAGGACCACGTCCTGTTCCAGGTTGGTTTCGTAGGTGATGATGTCGATTTCATTGTTTGTATCGCGGGCGCGCAGCAACTGCTCGAAGTTGGATCCCAGGTTGACCGCGACCTTCTTGCCCTTCAGATCGTCCAGACCGCGAATGCTGTCGTTGCCCTTGCGCACCACTATCTGGGCGCCGTCATACACGTAGGGTTCGGCAAAGTCGTATTTTGCCCGGCGCTCGTCGGTAATGGTGATCTGGTTGGAGATGGTGTCGATGCGGCCGGTTTCCAGCATGCCGAACAGCCCGGAGAAGTTGGCGGTGACAAACTCCACATCCCGGTCGATGCGTGTGCCGATCTCGTTCCATACATCGATTTCAAAGCCCTGCAGCTGATCCTGCTGCACGAAGGTGAACGGATAGTAGCGGCCGGACATGCCGACTTTGACCGGGTCGGCGGCCATGGCCGGGGCCATCAGGGTGGCGGATAGGGCCAGGGCGGCACCCAGGGTTTTAAGCTGCTTCAGCATGTGTGTTCTCCGAAAACTGAAAAGAGGGATGCTAAGTGATACGGGGGTTAAAAATAAACTACTAATTTTCTCTAATGATATAACCCGGATCGAACGAGATGGCGAGGAAAACCGGGATCTTGTGTGGTGGAGGTCCGGGAGAAAAGGGAGGGATCCAGGAGTGGAAGGCGCCGGCCGCGGCCGGCGCCCAGTACTGTTATTCGGTGAGGGCGAAGGTACCCTTGCATCACGCCGATATGGCCGGGAAAAGAACAGAAGAAGCCATACGCTTCGTCACTGCTCATGTTGGCGGTGCTGAAGGTGATGGTACTGCTTTCGCCAACGATTATCACTTGCAATATATGGTGTCCACATTGCCACGGGGACGAGCCGATCGAGGCCCGCTTTCGTTCATTTTTGCGGGCTGATCGGGGTGTGGGTAGCTTGTTTATAAATGCGAAGATCCTGTGCATGAGGTTGTGACGATCCACCAGAAGTCAAGGATCATATTTTCCCGGATCGACATGATCCGGCTAGAGATCCCGCCCCCGGGTAAGTAGAATATCTGCCCCTTGATTGATCCCTTATGTTCCAGGAGTGCAGATGAGCGCTATGCTTTGGCAGCAGTGTCTTAACCGGCTACAAGATGAATTGCCTTCGGCAGAATTCAGTATGTGGATCCGGCCGCTGCAGGCGGAGTTGGGCGACAATACCCTGACCCTGTTCGCCCCCAATCGCTTTGTGCTCGACTGGGTACGGGACAAATACCTGATCCGCATCAACGGCCTGCTGGGAGAATTCTGCGGCAGCAACTGCCCGCAGCTGAAGTTCGAGGTGGGCAACAAGAGGGCCCAGGTCAACCTGGTGGCCAACAACAAGCCCCAGGCCAGGGTGCAGGCAGCGCCCTCCTGGATCGAGCAGGCGGAAGACAAGCCGCAGATCAATCACAAGAGCAACATGAATCCCAACTATACCTTCGACAATTTCGTCGAGGGCAAGTCGAACCAGCTGGCTCGGGCCGCCGCCCGTCAGGTGGCGGACAATCCCGGCGGCGCCTACAACCCGCTGTTCCTCTACGGCGGCACCGGCCTGGGCAAGACCCACCTGCTGCACGCGGTGGGCAACGGCATCCGCGCCCGCAAGGCGGATGCCAAGGTGATCTACATGCATTCCGAGCGCTTCGTGCAGGACATGGTCAAGGCGCTGCAGAACAATGCCATCGAGGAGTTCAAGCGCTATTACCGCAGCGTGGACGCCCTGCTGATCGACGATATCCAGTTTTTCGCCAACAAGGAGCGTTCCCAAGAGGAGTTCTTCCATACCTTCAACGCCCTGCTCGAAGGCAACCAGCAGATCATCCTGACCTCGGACCGCTATCCCAAGGAGATCGATGGGGTGGAAGACCGGCTCAAGTCCCGCTTTGGCTGGGGACTGACGGTGGCGATAGAGCCGCCGGAGCTGGAAACCCGGGTGGCGATCCTGATGCGCAAGGCCGCCGAGAACAACATGCACCTGCCGGACGAAGTGGCCTTCTTTATCGCCAAGCGGCTGCGTTCCAACGTGCGCGAGCTGGAAGGGGCGCTGAACCGGGTGATCGCCAACGCCAACTTTACCGGCCGGGCCATCAACATCGACTTCGTGCGCGAGGCGTTGCGCGATCTGCTGGCGCTGCAGGAAAAGCTGGTGACCATCGACAACATCCAGAAGACGGTGGCCGAATACTACAAGATCAAGGTGGCGGATCTGCTGTCCAAGCGGCGCTCCCGCTCGGTGGCCCGGCCGCGCCAGCTGGCCATGGCCCTGGCCAAGGAACTGACCAATCACTCCCTGCCGGAAATCGGTGACGCCTTCGGGGGGCGGGATCACACCACCGTGCTGCACGCCTGCCGAAAAATCGGCCAGCTGCGGGAAGAGAGTCATGATATAAAGGAAGATTATTCTAATCTTATCCGCACCCTGTCTTCCTGAACCGGAGAAACCCCATGCAGTTTACCATCAGTCGCGAAGCGCTCCTGCGTCCCCTGCAATTGGTATCCAGTGCCCTGGGGGGCCGCCCCAACCTGCCGATCCTCAACAACATACTGCTGAGTGTCGGCGATAATGCCCTGTCGATGACCGGCACCGACACCGAAGTGGAAATGGTGGCGATAGTGGCGCTGAACGAACCGGTGACCGAGGGCAACACCACGGTACCGGCGCGCAAGATGCTGGACATCTGCCGGGGCCTGCCCGACGGCGCCGAGCTGACTTTTACCCTGGAAGGGGAACGGCTGCTGCTGCGTTCCGGCCGCAGCCGGTTCAACCTGTCGACCCTGCCGGCGACGGATTTTCCCAATATCGAAGACTGGAGCTCCGAGCTGGAGTTCGACATCAATCAGCTGGCCTTGAAGAAGCTGATCGAGTCCACCCAGTTTTCCATGGCCATCCAGGACGTACGCTATTACCTCAACGGCATGCTGTTCGAAACCGACGGCCAGTGGCTGCGCACCGTCGCTACCGACGGCCACCGCCTGGCCACCTGCCAGCGCCAGCTGCTGGAGCACGAGTTGCCGGCCCAGCAGGTGATAGTGCCGCGCAAGGGGGTGCTGGAGCTGTCCAAGCTGCTGGAGCACGAGGATCAGAACGTGCGGCTGCAGATCGGCAAAAGCAACCTGCGCGCCGTGACCAGCGGCTTTATCTTCACCTCCAAGCTGGTGGACGGCCGTTTTCCGGATTACCGCCGGGTGTTGCCCCGGGAGTGCGACAAGACCCTGATCTGCGGCCGGGAAGAGCTGAAGCAGGCCTTTTCCCGGGCGGCGATCCTGTCCAACGAAAAATTCCGCGGCGTCCGACTCAACATGCAGGATCAGACCCTCAAGATCACCGCCAACAACCCCGAGCAGGAAGAGGCGGAAGAAATGCTGGACGTGGAATACCAGGGCAGCGAGCTCGAGATCGGCTTCAACGTCTCCTACGTGCTCGATGTATTGGGTACCCTGAAGTCGGACCAGGTCAAAATCAGTCTCAAGGACGCCAGCAGCAGCGGCCTGATCGAGGCGGAAGACAACGGGGATGCCCTGTACGTGGTGATGCCGATGCGGCTCTAAGCATGTCGTTGCTCAACCTCCAACTGAAGGATTTTCGCAATATCCGCCATGGTCGCCTGGTGCCCGGGGCCGGCATCAATTTGCTGGTGGGGCCGAACGGCAGCGGCAAGACCAGCATCCTGGAAGCCATCCACTACCTGGGCTTCGGCCGTTCGTTCCGCACCCACCTTTCCGGCCGGGTGATCCAGCAGGGAGAGCAGGCCTTCACCCTGTTCGCCCGTCTGCGGCAGGAGCCGGACGGCCTGCCGGTGGGACTGAGTAAAACCCGGGGCGGCGACACCCGGCTCAAGATCGGCGGCCGGGCCGCCGAGCGGCTGGCCGATCTGGCCCATATACTGCCCATTCAGTTGATCCACCCGGAAGGGTATAATCTGCTGACCGGCGGCCCCAAGCTGCGGCGGGCCTATCTGGACTGGGGGCTGTTTTATTCCCAGCCTGCGTTTTTTCCGGTATGGGGCGCCTTTCGCCGGTTGCTCAAGCAACGCAATGCGCTGCTGCGCCAGGGCCGTCCCTATCGGGAACTGGAATACTGGGATCGGCTGCTGGTACAGAGTGGGGGGCAACTGAGTCTATTCAGGCAGCAATATGCGGATGCCATCGAGCCGGTGATCGCGGCGATGGCGGCAGATTTTCTGCCTGAGTACGACTTTTCCTTTGATTTCTTCCGCGGTTGGGATCGACAGCAGGAACTGTTCCAGGTGTTGGAGCAGGGCTTTGAACGGGATCTCGGTCTGGGTTATACCCAGGCCGGCCCGCACAAGGCGGAAATACGAATCAAGGCCAGGGGCATGCCGGTACAGGATCTGTTGTCCCGCGGACAGCTGAAGCTGCTGGTCTGCGCCATGCGCCTGGCCCAGGGACTCTACTTGAAACAGCAGTCGGCGCAGGACTGTATTTTTCTGATCGACGACTTTGCGTCCGAGCTGGATGAAGAAAAGCGGGGCCTGCTGGCCACCAGGCTGGATCAGCTGGGTGCCCAGGTATTCATTTCCGCCATCGATATTGCCCAGCTCGGCCACATGATAACACGGGATAACAGTAAGCTGTTTCACGTGAAACAGGGTGAAATCACCGAAACCCAGGAGTGCGAGTAAGCCAATGAGTGAACACACTTACGACTCTTCGAGTATTAAGGT
Source organism: Zobellella endophytica (assembly GCF_003012775.1). Lineage (GTDB taxonomy): Bacteria > Pseudomonadota > Gammaproteobacteria > Enterobacterales > Aeromonadaceae > Oceanimonas > Oceanimonas endophytica. The sequence goes on from NZ_PXYG01000012.1 coordinate 74,355, forward strand.
ATTAAAAGGTCTGGATGCGGTCCGGAAACGTCCGGGCATGTATATCGGCGACACAGATGATGGCACTGGCCTGCACCATATGGTGTTTGAGGTGGTGGATAACTCTATCGATGAGGCCCTTGCCGGTCACTGCAAGGATATCGTCGTCACCATTCACGCGGATGGCTCCGTCTCCGTTTCCGATGACGGCCGGGGGATTCCGGTCGATATCCATGAAGAAGAAGGCCGCTCGGCGGCCGAGGTGATCCTCACCGTGCTGCATGCGGGCGGCAAGTTCGACGACAATTCCTACAAGGTGTCCGGCGGCTTGCACGGGGTGGGGGTCTCGGTGGTCAATGCCCTGTCCGAAAAGCTGCAGCTGACCGTGTGGCGCAGCGGCAAGGTCCATGAGCAGACCTATGTGCATGGTGAGCCCCAGGCGCCGCTGGCGGCGGTGGGGGAAACCACCAAGTCGGGAACCCTGATCCGCTTCTGGCCCAGCCACGCCACCTTTACCGATACCGACTTCCATTACGACATTTTGGCCAAGCGGCTGCGGGAGCTGTCGTTCCTCAACTCCGGCGTGTCCATCCGGCTGTTGGACGAGCGCGACAACAAGGAAGCCCACTTTCAGTATGAAGGCGGTATCCAGGCGTTCGTGGAGTACCTCAACCGCAACAAGACGCCGATCCATCCCAAGGCATTCCATTTCGCCACCGAGCGGGACGACGGCATCGCGGTGGAGGTCTCCATGCAGTGGAACGACTCCTACCAGGAAAACATCTTCTGCTTTACCAACAACATCCCCCAGCGTGACGGTGGTACCCACCTGGCCGGTTTCCGTGCCGCCCTGACCCGTACCCTGAATACCTTTATGGACAAGGAAGGTTACAGCAAGAAGGCCAAGACCTCCGCTTCCGGTGACGATGCCCGGGAAGGCCTGACCGCAGTGATTTCGGTGAAGGTGCCGGACCCCAAGTTCTCCTCCCAGACCAAGGACAAACTGGTCTCGTCCGAGGTGAAAACGGCGGTGGAGCAGACCATGGCCGAGCGGCTGAGCGAGTTCCTGCTGGAAAATCCGAGCGACGCCAAGATAGTGGTCAACAAGATCATCGACGCGGCCCGGGCCCGGGAAGCGGCGCGCAAGGCGCGGGAAATGACCCGGCGCAAGGGCGCCCTGGACCTGGCCGGCCTGCCCGGCAAGCTGGCCGACTGCCAGGAGAAGGATCCGGCGCTGTCCGAACTCTACATCGTGGAAGGTGACTCGGCGGGCGGCTCTGCCAAGCAGGGGCGCAACCGCAAGTACCAGGCGATACTGCCGCTCAAGGGCAAGATCCTGAACGTGGAGAAGGCGCGCTTCGACAAGATGCTGTCTTCCCAGGAGGTCGCCACCCTGATCACCGCCCTGGGCTGCGGCATCGGCCGGGATGAATACAACCCGGACAAGATGCGCTACCACCACATCATCATCATGACCGATGCGGACGTGGACGGTGCCCACATCCGTACCCTGCTGCTGACCTTCTTCTACCGGCAGATGCCGGAAATCATCGAGCGCGGCTACGTCTATATCGCCCAGCCGCCCCTGTACAAGGTGAAGAAGGGCAAACAGGAGCAGTACCTGAAGGACGAGCCGGCCATGCTGCAATACCAGACCAGCCTGGCGTTGGATGGCGCCGCCGTTCACGTCAACGAGTCCGCCCCGGCCATCGCCGGCGAACAGCTGGAGAAGCTGGTCAACGACTACCGCAAGGTGCAGGAGCTGATCGTCCGCCTGTCACGCCGGGCGCCGGAAGTGGTGCTCAACGAGCTGATCTACCAGCCGGAGCTGAGCCTGGAAGCATTGACCGACGAGGCCCGGGTGAATGCCTGGGTGGCGGCCATCAATCTGTCGCTGGAGAACAACAACACCAACGGTACCCAGTACCTGCTGGATTACAGTTTCTTCGAAGAGCGCAACTGTTACCTGCCGAAGGTGAAGGTGCGCCAGCACGGCATCGAGCGGGAGTTTCCCATCAGCTACGACTTCTTCGCCTCCGGCGAATACCGCAGCATCGTCGCCCTGGGCAAGGGCATCGCCAACCTGATCGAGGAAGGCGGCTACGTGAAGCGCGGTGAAAAGACCAAACCGGTCGACAGCTTTGCCGAAGGACTGGAGTGGCTGATGAGCGAGAGCAAGCGGGGCCTCTATGTACAGCGCTACAAAGGGCTGGGTGAGATGAACCCGGATCAGCTGTGGGAAACCACCATGGATCCGGGTACCCGCCGCATGCTGCGGGTCACCATCGAGGACGCGGTGGCCGCCGATCAGCTGTTCTCCACCCTGATGGGAGACCACGTCGAACCGCGGCGCGAGTTTATCGAGACCAACGCGCTCAAGGTAGCCAACCTGGATATCTGATCCGGCAACCAACTGCGCGATCACGCCGCCCACCGGGCGGCGTTTTTATTGGTTATTAGTCAGAACCCGTTTACGTTCTTGGGGTGGCTTTCCTGTGCGGCATCACCCGCATTGCCGACAAAGGCTATCGCGAACCGGACAGGAGTGGTTTCTGACTAGACTGATAAGAGATGCGTCGGGTATGGGAAGAGGGTGAGATGGGTAACAGCAGCCGAAAATACTCCAGCCGGGTGGTGGACGGGCCCACCCGGGCGCCAGCCCGGGCCATGTTGCGGGCCACCGGTTTCACCGACGGCGACTTTCACAAGCCCCAGGTGGGCATCGCCTCCACCTGGAGCAACCTCACTCCATGCAACATGCACATCAACAACCTGGCGGAAGAAGCGGCGCGGGGCGCCGACAGTGCCGGCGGCAAGAGTGTCATCTTCAATACCATCACCATTTCCGACGGCATAGCCAACGGTACCGAGGGCATGAAGTATTCCCTGGTGTCCCGGGAGATCATTGCCGATTCCATCGAGGCGGTGGCCGGCTGCGAGGGCTTTGACGGCTTGGTGGCCATCGGCGGCTGCGACAAGAATATGCCCGGCTGCCTGATTGGCCTGGCCCGCCTCAATCGGCCGGCGGTGTTCGTTTACGGTGGTACCATAGCCCCGGGGGGCAACCATACTGACATTATCTCGGTGTTCGAGGCGGTGGGTTCACATGCCAAGGGCGATATGACGACCATAGAAGTGAAGCGCATCGAGGAAACCGCCATTCCCGGCCCGGGCTCCTGCGGCGGCATGTACACAGCCAACACCATGGCCTCGGCCATCGAGGTGATGGGCATGAGCCTGCCGGGCAGCTCGGCCCAGAACGCAGCATCGGACACCAAGCTGAAGGACTGCCGGCAGGCGGGCGAGGCGGTGCTGCGTCTGCTGAAACACAACATTCGGCCGTCCGACATCATGACCCGGCCCGCCTTTGAAAACGCCATTATCCTGGTGATCGCCCTGGGCGGTTCCACCAATGCCGTACTGCACCTGCTGGCCATGGCCCATGCCGTGGGCGTGGAGCTGAGCCTGGACGATTTCACCCGCCTCGGCAAACGGGTGCCGGTGCTGGCGGATCTGCGCCCCAGCGGCCATTACATGATGTCGGAACTGGTGGCTATTGGCGGCATACTGCCGCTGATGAAAACCCTGCTCGATGCCGGCCTGCTGCACGGTGACTGCCTCACCGTGACGGGCAAAACCCTGGCCGAGAACCTGGTCGGCGTTAATCCCTATCCGCCGGGGCAGGGCATCATTCGCCCGCTCGACAATCCCATCAAGCCCGACAGCCATTTGCGCATACTGTATGGCAACCTGGCACCGGGCGGTGCCGTGGCCAAGATCACCGGCAAGGAAGGGCTGAGCTTTACCGGCCCGGCCCGGGTGTTTGACTCGGAAGAGGAAACCCTGGCACGTATTCTCGACGGCTCCGTACAAAAAGGCGACGTGGTGGTGATCCGCTACGAAGGGCCAAAAGGCGGCCCCGGCATGCGGGAGATGCTGAGTCCGACCTCGGCCATCATGGGCCGTGGCCTGGGCAAGGGCGTTGCGCTGATCACCGACGGCCGCTTCTCCGGCGGCAGCCACGGCTTTGTGGTGGGGCACATCACACCCGAGGCGCGTCAGGGCGGCCCCCTGGCGATAGTGGAAGACGGCGACATCATCACCATCGACGCCGAGCATAACCGGCTGGAGCTGACCGACAGCATGATCGCCGAGCGCCTGGCCCGCTGGCAGCCGCCCGAGCCCCGTTATCGCCGGGGCGTGCTGGCCAAGTATGCCCGGGCCGTGGGCCCGGCATCCCACGGAGCGGTGACCGACGCCCATGAGGACGGCCACTGAGCGAGCAAAAAATTATCGATTGTGTGCTTGAAAGCGCAAAAAGCCATCCCTATATCTTTTAGTGAACAAGGCGGGTCGCTCGGATGAGGGCCCGCACCGCCCGTCCGAATGGAGGGCAAACCATCATCGCTCATTGGAGGATAGGATTATGTCACGCTTCGATTTCTCACCCCTGTACCGCTCCGCCATCGGTTTCGACCGTCTGGCATCCCTGATGGAAAACGCCGCCAGCGGCACCGGCAACAACGGCTACCCACCGTACAATATCGAACTGCTCAGCGAGAACCAGTACCGCATCTCCATGGCGGTGGCCGGCTTCGCCCGCCAGGATCTGGACATCACCAGCCATGAAAACACCCTGACGGTGAAAGGCCATAAGGAACAGGAACAGGAATCCAGGAATTATCTCTATCAGGGCATCGCCGAGCGCGGCTTCGAGCGGCGTTTCCAGCTGGCCGATCATATCAAGGTGGTCGGTGCCGATCTGGAAAACGGGCTGCTGCATATCGACCTGGTGCGCGAAGTGCCGGAAGCCGCCAAACCGAGGAGCATTGCTATCGGGCAGGCCGAATAAAAAACTCAGCACATCAACCTATTGCTTGAATGGAGGATAGGAACATGAGCCGTTTTGATTTTTCTCCCCTGTATCGCTCCGCCATCGGTTTCGACCGGATGATGGGGGATCTGGAAGCCTTGCTGCAGCACAAGGGGGTGGCGTATCCCCCTTACAATATCGAGAAGCAGGATAACGACCACTACCGCATCAGCCTGGCGGTGGCCGGCTTTAAAGAAAGCGAACTCAGCCTGAGCGTCGAACAGAATACGCTGCTGGTCAAAGGGGTTCGTGAGCAGCCGGCCGCTAGCAGCAGCTATCTGTACCAGGGGATCACCGAGCGGGACTTCGAGCTGAAATTCCGCCTGGCCGATCATGTACAGGTGACCGGCGCCCGGCTGGACAACGGCCTGCTGGTGATCGATCTGCTGCGGGAGGTACCGGACGAGCTGAAGCCCCGCCGCATCGACATCGGCCAGGGGCGGACCCTGGAGCACAAGAGCGAATAAGCGCGCCCCGATAAAACAACGCCGGCGTGATGCCGGCGTTGTTGTTCTAGGACATTGCTGTATTACGGCTGGTCGTAGAGTGCCAGTATCTCCTTCGCCAGTATCTCGATACCGGCTTTTACATCCGCTTCCGGCTGGGCGTAGTTGAGGCGGATGCACTCCTTGCTGTGCTGCCATTCGGTATCCGCGATGCCGGGGAAGAAGTAGTGGCCGGGCACCACCAGCAGGCCCTGCCGTTTCAGCCGCTGATACAGCTCCTGGCAGTGGATGGGCAGTTCCTCGAACCACAGCCACAGGAACAGCGCGCCTTCCGGCTTGTGGATATGGAACTGGGGCAGGGGAATGGCTTCCTGTAGCCAGCTCACCGCCTGTTGCGCCTTGGCCTGATAGAAGGGGCGGATAACCTGGTTGCTGAGCTCGATGACGTCGCCGCTTTCCATCATCGGCAGGGTCAGGGCCGGTCCCATGCTGCCCGGGGCCAGGTTGACGATACCGCTGATATTGGTGATGGCCTTGATGATGGTCGGGTTGGCGACGACAATGCCGCAACGTACACCCGGCAGACCCAGCTTGGACAGGCTCATGCACAGTATGGTGTTGTCGTTCCAGAACGGCTTGGCCTCGGTGAAGATGATATTGGGAAAAGGGGTACCGTAGGCGTTGTCGATCAGCAGGGGGATGCCTTTTTCCCGGGCAATCTCGTCCAGGTGTACGACTTCTTCGTCGGTGAGCACATTGCCGGTAGGGTTGGTGGGACGGGACACGCAGATCAGGCCGATGTCGTCGCCCACTTCCAGCTGCTCGAAGTCGACATGATATTTGAACAGGCCGTTCTCCAGCCGGCTGATGCTCGGCTTGCAGGCCACGAAGTGATCTTCGTCCAGGGCGCTGTCGCCGTAGCCGATGTATTCCGGGGCCAGCGGAAACAGCACCTTCTTCTTGCAGCCATCTGCAAACTCGCCGGCCAGCAGGTTGAACAAATAGAAGAAGGCGGTCTGACTGCCGTTGGTCAGCGCGATATGCTCGGGGCCCACCGGCCAGCCCAGCTCCCGGGACAACAGCCTGGCCAAGGCCTGGATAAAGGCATCCTTGCCCTGGGGACCGTCGTAGTTGGCAATGGCCTTCAGCAGATCCCCGGTTTTCAGCAACTGCTGGGCCTGACGGTCGAGATAGGCCAGCACCTCGGGAATGGCGGCCGGATTGCCGCCTCCCAGCATAATGGTGTTGGGCGCGGTCAGGCCCTGGTTGAGATCGTCCATCAACTGGGTGATACCGGCGTGGCGGGTAAATTTCTGGCCGAATGCTGAAAATTCCATGAATTGACTACCAAAGGGGATACTGTTGCCGAAAGGTGCACGTTATCCGATATTGCGCCGGCTGTCGACCAAGGGAAGCCCCGGGGCAGCCCAGGGATGCCCATGTTTCATGTGAAACATGGGCGGCATGCTCTTAATACGAGTAGGTCTGGGTCGGTTTGGCGTACTTGGAGGGCTGGGCCTCGTAACTGACCTTGAGCGCCAGCACGGTGCACTTCTCGTCGCTCTCCAGGAAGGGGGCCAATTCATTGAGCATGTGCTGTCGATCGTGGGAATCGTGCCAGCGCTCCCAGCTGCCGATATTCTCCCAGTTGGAGATGACATAGAAGTGGTTGGGGTGGTGAACATCGCGATAGGCATCGCCCTTGAGGAAGCCCGGCCTGTCGCTGATCTGCAGCAACAGGCTGCGCACCGTTTCCTGATAGACCTCTTCCAGCCCTTCCACGACGTGACGTTCGATAATGACTTTGATCATAGGCAGTATCCTTGCTGCTGAATGACATCACTTAATATGTAACACAGATCCTTGCCGGTTTTGGTAAGACCAGGGAATTTAAATAAAAAACCCCGCGGGATGCGGGGCTGAGGTGCTGTTACTGCAGCAGGGAGATATCCGCTATCTGCAGGAACAGGTTGCGCAGTTGATTGAGCAGGGCCAGGCGGTTGAGCTTGAGTGCCTCGTCGTCGGCCATCACCATCACCTGATCGAAGAAGGCGTCGACACCTTCACGCAGGGCCGCCAGCTCGCCGAGGGCCTGGTTGTAGTCGGCCTCGGCAAACAGCGGCGCCAGCCGGGCGGTCAGCTCGGCAAGCTGGGCCGCCAGCACCTTTTCCGCCTCGTCCTGCAGCAGGGCCGGGTTCACTTCGGCGGGGATGTCGCCGTCGAACTTGGCCAGGATGTTGCCCACCCGCTTGTTGGCGGCGGCCAGGGCGATGGCCGCATCCAGCTGGCGGAACCGGCTCACCGCCTTGACCCGGGCATCGAAGTCGGCGGGGCGGGTCGGCTTGCGCGCCAGCACCGCCTGGATGACGTCGACCGGATAGCCCAGATCCTGATACCAGGCGCGGAAGCGGCCCAGCATAAAGTCGAGGATTTCCTCGGCGGCGCCGGCATTGCTCAGCTTGTCGCCGTACAGGGCCCGGGCCTGCTCGATCAGTATCGGCAGATCCAGGTTGTAATCTTTCTCGACGATGATGCGCAGGGCACCCAGGGCGGCCCGGCGCAGGGCGAAGGGATCCTTGTCGCCCTTGGGCGCCTGGCCGATGCCGAAGATGCCGACCAGGGTGTCCAGCTTGTCGGCCAGGGCCAGGGCGGCGGAGATGTCCTGACTGGGCAGCTCGTCACCGGCGAAGCGGGGTTGGTACTGCTCCTTCAGGGCCAGGGCCACGGCCTCGTCCTCGCCGTCGTGGCGGGCATAGTGCATGCCCATCACCCCCTGGGTATCGGTGAACTCGAACACCATATTGGTGACCAGGTCACACTTGGACAGCAGACCGGCCCGCTCGGCCTGGGCCTGGTCGGCGCCGATGGCGGCGGAGATAAAGCCGGCCAGGGCGCTGATGCGTTCGGATTTTTCCCGCACCGTGCCCAACTGCTGCTGGAACAGCACATGCCCCAGCTGCTCCAGGCGGGAAATCAGCGGCGCCTTGCGGTCGGTATTGAAGAAGAATTCGGCGTCGGCCAGGCGCGGGCGTACCACCTTCTCGTTGCCGCTGACGATCTGGGCCGGATCCTTGGACTCGATGTTGGTGACGAAGATGAACTTCGGCAGCAGCCGGCCGTCGGCGTCGTACACCGGGAAGTACTTCTGGTCACCCTTCATGGTGTACACCAGGGCTTCCGCCGGCACCGCCAGGAACTTCTCCTCGAAGGAGGCGGTGAGTACCACCGGCCATTCCACCAGTGAGGTGACTTCTTCCAGCAGCTCGTCGTCCAGGTCGGCGGTGCCGCCCACGGCGGCGGCGGCCTGCTCGACCCCGGCCTTGATCATCGACTTGCGGCGTTCGAAGTCGGCCAGCACCTTGCCGCGCTCTTCGAGCTGTTGCAGGTAGTGATCGGCATGCTCCAGTTGAAATTCTTGCTCACCCATAAAGCGGTGGCCGCGCAGGGTTCGGCCCGCGTCGATGCCGAGAATGTTGGCCGGCAGCAGTTGTGCGCCCAGCAGCAGGGTCAGGGTGTGTACCGGGCGGATGAACTGGGTGGCCTTGTCGCCCCAGCGCATGGCCTTGGGGATGGGCAGCCGGGCCAGGGCCTGCTCGACCATGGCCGGCAGCAGCTCGGCGGCGGTCTTGCCCTTGATGTCGGCCAGGTGCACCAGCCACTCGCCCTTGTCGGTCTTCAGCCGGCCAGCCTGCTCGATGCCGATGCCGTTGCCCCGGGCCCAGCCCAGCGCTGCCTTGGTGGGCTTGCCGTCGGCGTCGAAGGCGGCCTGTACCGCCGGGCCGCGTTTTTCGATCTGCTTGTCGGCCTGGGCCGGGGCCAGCCCGGTCACCTGTACCGCCAGCCGGCGGGGAGCCGCATACCAGCACACCCCGGCGAAGGGCAACTCGGCGTTGTTCAGTTCTTGCTCGAGGTTGTCGGCGAAGGCCTGGCCCAGGCTGCGCAACGCCTTCGGCGGCAGTTCTTCGGTGCCCAGTTCAACCAGAAAATTCTGTTCAGCCATGCTTGTCCCTTATCCTTCTTTTTTACACATGGGGAAGCCGAGCGCCTCGCGGGAGGCGTAGTAGGCTTCGGCGACTGCCTTGGTCAGGGTGCGGATACGCAGTATGTAGCGCTGGCGTTCGGTCACCGAAATCGCCTTGCGCGCATCCAGCAGGTTGAAGGCGTGGCCCGCTTTCAGGATCCGCTCGTAGGCGGGCAGGGGCAGCGGTTTGTCCAGGGCCAGCAGGTGCTGGCATTCTTTCTCGCACTGCTCGAAGAAGCCGAACAGGAAGTCGACGTCGGCATGCTCGAAGTTGTAGGTGGACTGTTCCACTTCGTTCTGGTGGAAAATGTCGCCGTAGGTGGTCTTGCCCAAGGGGCCGTCGCACCACACCAGATCGTAGACCGAGTCGACACCCTGGATATACATGGCCAGGCGTTCCAGGCCATAGGTGATCTCGCCGGTGACCGGCTTGCACTCCAGGCCGCCCACCTGCTGGAAGTAGGTGAACTGGGTCACTTCCATGCCGTTGAGCCAGACTTCCCAGCCCAGGCCCCAGGCGCCGAGGGTGGGGTTTTCCCAGTTGTCTTCCACAAAGCGGATATCATGCACCTGCGGGTCCAGGCCCAATGCCTGCAGCGACCCTAGGTACAGTTCCTGAAGGTTGTCCGGCGAGGGCTTGATGATCACCTGGAACTGGTAATAGTGCTGCAGCCGGTTGGGGTTTTCACCATAGCGGCCGTCGGTGGGGCGGCGGGAAGGCTGCACATAGGCGGTAGCGATTGGCTCCGGTCCTATGGCCCGCAGGCAGGTCATGGGGTGGGAAGTCCCTGCACCCACTTCCATATCGAGCGGCTGTACTATAGTGCAGCCTTGCCGGGCCCAATAATCCTGCAATGTCAGGATCAGACCCTGAAAGGTATTGATATCGAATTTTTGCATGATGTTCGCGCCTTGATATAGGTGCATTCGCAGTGTGAAACTAGGCCAGAGAGTATACCTTCTGACCCGATGCGAATATAGGCTGAATTCAAGGAGAGACCATGCTGGTGCGCTGTGGCTGGGTCAACAATGACCCCAGATATATCGATTATCACGACCGGGAATGGGGCGTACCCGAATACGATGGCCGGGCGCTGTTTGAGAAGCTGTGCCTGGACGGCCAGCAGGCCGGCCTGAGCTGGTTCACCATCTTGTGCAAAATCCCCGCCTACCGGGCCGCCTTCGCCGGCTTCGAGCCTGCGGTGGTTGCCCGCTTTGGTGAGGACGATGTGGAGCGGCTGATGCAGGACAGGGGCATAGTGCGCAACCGGCTTAAGATCCATTCGGTCATCAAGAATGCCCGGGCCTATCTGGAGATGGAGCGGCAGGGTATCGATTTTGGCCCCTGGCTGTGGGACTTCGTCGGTAGTACGCCGGTGGTGAACCACTGGTCCAGCCTGGGCGCGGTGCCGGCCACCACCCCGGCCTCGGATGCGATGGCGAAGGCGCTGAAGAAGCGGGGGTTTTCCTTTGTCGGCAGCACCATCTGCTATGCCTTTATGCAGGCCACCGGCATGGTGAACGATCATCTGCTGAGCTGTCCTTGCCACCCGGACAACGTCAGTCGCTGACATGGCCGGCGAAAGGGGTGTTTGTCGAACCCGGGCGGCGGGGCTATATTGTTGGCTGTTTACGCCTTTTAACATGGATCCCGATAATATGAAAAAAATTTGCCTGGCTGTAGTGACCACCCTGGCCCTGTCCGCCTGTACCACCAACCCCTATACCGGTGAATCCCAGACTTCCAAGGCCGCCGTCGGCAGCGGCATCGGTGCCCTGGCCGGCGCCGTGATCGGGGGCATATCCTCGGGTGACAGCGACCGCGGCAAGGGAGTGCTGATCGGCGCCGCCAGCGGTGCCGCCCTGGGCGGCGGTGTGGGTTATTACATGGACGTGCAGGAAGCCAAGCTGCGGGATCAGATGCGCGGCACCGGCGTCAGCGTGTCCCGCAACGGTGACAACATCATCCTCAACATGCCGAGCTCCATCACCTTCGCGGTCGACAGTGCCGAGCTGTCCCCCAGCTTCTACAACACCTTGGGCGGGGTCGCCATGGTGCTGAAAGAGTATGAAAAAACCTGGGTCAACGTGGTGGGCCACACCGACAACACCGGCTCCGCCAGCCACAACCAGGGCCTGTCCGAGCGTCGTGCCGGGGCGGTGGGCCAGTTCCTGATCGGCCAGGGTGCCGCCGCCAACCGGTTCAATATCCGCGGCGTGGGCTTCAACCAGCCGGTGGCGAGCAACGACAGCGAACAGGGACGGGCGCAGAACCGCCGGGTAGAAATCACCCTGAGCCCCATGGCCTGAGCCGGCTCGCGGGCATCTTCCGTGTTACGGCATGCCTGCGAGAGACTGGAGTAGAGAGATGCCCGCGTCGCGGGCATTTTTTAGGTTCATCGCACTTTACCGGGGAACGCCGCCTTGATTTTCAGGAAGAAGTACTCGGTATCCCTGAACCCATAGGCCATGCGCTTGATGACTTTGATACGATTGTTCACGCCTTCCAGTTGACTGGTATGCATCGGGAAGCGTGAACTGGCCAGGATGCCCCGAAGGTAACGTTTGAGGTTTCTGGCAAAGCGTTGTAACGGGGCCAGACCGCTTTCACGGGCGAGACGCTGCCAGGCTCGCCAGCGTTTCCATCCCTCCCGGATACTGGGGGCATACCAGATGTCCTTCAGCGCATCTTTCAGTACATAAACGGTTGCCAGCGGCTGATTGGCATCAAGCAGTTCCTGCAGCCTGACCGCCTGCTCCTCTTTCAGATTGGCTTTATTACGCAGCAGTAACCAACGGCTCTGTTTGACTACCTTTCTGGCTGGCTTGTCGTGTTTCAATGCATTAGCCTGGTCGACCCGGATACGGTCGATAACGTCGCGCCCGAAGCGGGCAACCACATGGAACAGGTCATACACCACCTCGGCCTGCGGGCAGTGTTGCTTCACTTCGAGGTCGAAGGCCGTATTCATGTCCATGGCCACCGCCTCTATCTTCTTGCAGTGCTCACCCAGCAGCTCAAAGAAGGGCCGGATCGACAGGCGACGATTACCCATGCCCACCCAGAGCACCCGTGTCCGTTCAGCGTCCATGATGACAGTGGCGTAGCGGTGCCCCTTGTGCAACGCGAACTCATCCATGACCAGACGGCGCACATCACCTGGCTCAAAGGCACCGAACTGCTGCTGGAGACGCTGCTTATCAATCGTTTTAATCGTATGCCAGTGTAAGCCGGTCAGTCGGCTGACATGACTGATGGGCATCAGTGCCAGCAGGGCTTCGACCCAGGCCTGGAGCCGGTGAGTCATGCGAGAAGCGGTTGGCGGCCAGTCAATGGCTTCCGTCACGCAGCCACATCGCAAGCAATCGACCCGTCGAACAGGAAGGCGCAGCAAAATACGCTTGTCCAATAGGTCACGATCACGAACCTGACGTATCCGACGATCGTGTATCAGGGGGGCATCTTGATGGCAGCGGCCGCATCGGGGTAGCAGATTGGGCTTGGGTGTCAGCTCGATAGTGAGCGTATCAGGAGTGGACTCGAGGCAGGAGGTAACGTCATAGCCTCGCCAAAAAGAGTAAAAATCAATAATATCCATGGTGACAGCAGAGTGGCGGTGCGGGTTTGTTTGGCGACGACCAATGTACCGCTTCTCTGTCTGTCAATCTTCACTTCCCCACGACTCCGCGAAGAACCATTTTTTATGGCTGCAGCCAGGCCAGCAGCGACATCCATACCGGCAGTATCGCCATGGCCAGCAGGGTCTGGCCGGTGATGATGGCGGCCATCAACGGGGCGTTGCCGCCCATCTGCCGGGCCAGGATATAGGACGAGGTGGCGGTGGGCAGGGCGGTAAAGAGCACCACCACCCCCAGCTCAATTTCACCCAGCCCGGTCAGCCAGCCGAGCACCAGGGCCAGCAGCGGCAGGGCGCCGAACTTGATGGCGCAGGACTGCCAGAAGGCGGTGCCGGTGCCGCGCAGCGCCTTCAACTGCAGCGCCACCCCCACCGCGATCAGCCCCAGCGGCAGGGCCGCCTGGCCGGCCAGGCCCAGGGTGTCCCGGCTCCAGCCCGGCAGGCCGATACCGGTGACATTGAGCCCGATACCGACCACGCAGCCCAGCAGCAGGGGGTTTTTGGCCAGCGCCTTGATGGCGTTCCACAAGCCCGACTGACCGCTGCCGTCGGCACTCACGAACATCAGCACACAGAGGATATTGACCAGGGGCACCATCACCGCGATGGCCACGGCGGCGGCGGTCAGGCCCGCCTCGCCGTAGAGGGCGGCGGCCCCGGCCAGGCCCACGTAAGTATTGAAGCGCAGCGCGCCCTGAAAGACCGAACTGAAGGCGGGCATGTCCAGCCCAAGCCTGTTCCTGGCCAGCCACAACACCGCGGCCAGCGCCACTAGCAGGCCGGCCAGCAGGCCGACCATGCCGGTAAAGGCGACCTGGGTGAAGTCGGCGGTGGCCAGGGTGCTGATCAGCATGGCGGGAAACAGCAGGAAGTAGATGAAGCGCTCCGCCCCGTACCAGAACTGTTCGTCGGGAAAACGCAGCCGCCGGAGCACGGTACCGGTGAGGATCAGCAGAAACAGGGGGCCAAGGGCGTGGCTGACGGCCAGCATAGGGAGTCCTTACCAAGAAAGGGAATGGTTCGAGGACCCTAGCTTATCAGCTTGTGATGGGCGGCCCTATCCGCCCTTCGGCGAGTCAGGCGCCTTTCTGGATCAGGAACTGATAGGGCAGCTGTTCTATCTGGCTGGACAGCAGCAGATGGTCCATAAAGCGGCAGAAGCTGGGGATGTCCCGGGTGGTGGAGGGATCGTCGGCGGTGATCAGCAGGGTCTCACCGGCGGCCATGTTGCGTACCTGCTTGCGCACCATCATCACCGGCTCGGGACAGCGCAGGCCGGTGGCATCCAGACGGTGCTGGGCATCGGAAAAGGAAAAATTCATGGTTCTACTACCTGGTCGTTAACCCCGCCTATATTACCCTTGCTGAATAAATGGTCAACCGTGACCGCGATCAAAAAAGGGCAGGGGAGGCTCCTGCCCAAAATCGACCATAGCAGTTTCTTGTTTCCCCTAAACCCGTTCGAATACGGTGGCGATGCCCTGGCCGAGGCCGATGCACATGGTGGCCACGCCCAGGGTGGCGCCCCGGTTCTCCATCAGGTTGATCAGGGTGGTGGAGATACGGGCGCCGGAGCAACCCAGCGGGTGGCCCAGGGCGATAGCGCCGCCGTTGAGGTTTACCTTGTCGTCCATCACTTCCAGCAGGCCGAGATCTTTCAGCACCGGCAGCGACTGGGCGGCGAAGGCCTCGTTCAGCTCGAACAAGTCGATGTCCTGCACCGACAGACCGGCCCGCTTGAGCGCCTTGTGTACCGCCGGCACCGGGCCGTAGCCCATGATGGAGGGATCGCAGCCGGCCACGGCCATGGCCTTGATACGGGCGCGGGGCTTCAGCCCCAGGGCCGCGGCCTTGTCGGCAGACATCACCAGCATGGCGGCGGCGCCGTCGGACAGGGCGGAAGAGGTGCCGGCGGTGACGGTGCCATTGGCCGGATCGAACGCCGGGCGAAGCTGAGCCAAGGATTCCAGGGTGGTTTCCGGACGGATCACCTCGTCGGTCTCGAACAGGGTCAGGCTGCCGTCGGCGGCATGGCCATTGGTGGCCAGGATCTCGTTGGCGAAGCGCCCTTCCACCGTGGCCTGATGGGCCCGCTGGTGGGAACGCACCGCGAAGGCGTCCTGCTGCTCCCGGCTGATGCCGTGCAGCCGGCCCAGCAGTTCGGCGGTCAGGCCCATCATGCCGGCGGCCTTGGCCACGTTCAGGGCCAGGCCGGGATGGAAGTCCACCCCGTAGTTCATGGGCACATGGCCCATATGCTCGACCCCACCGATGATGAAGACATCACCGTCACCCACCATGATGGCGCGGGCGGCGTCGTGCAGCGCCTGCATGGAGGAGCCGCACAGCCGGTTGACGGTGACGGCGGCCACTTCCTTGGGCAGGCCGGCCAGCAGGGCGGCGTTGCGGGCCACGTTGAAGCCCTGTTCCAGGGTCTGCTGCACGCAGCCCCAGTAAATGTCCTCGACATCGGTGGCGGCCAGCGCCGGGTTGCGGGCCAGTAGGCCCTGCATCAGGTGGGCGGACAGGTCCTCGGCCCTGACGTTGCGGAATGCGCCGCCCTTGGAGCGCCCCATGGGGGTGCGAATACAATCGACAATGACCACGTCTTTCATGTTGTCGTCTCCTTCCGCCAAATCAGTAAAAGGTTTTGCCGTCGGCGGCCAGCTGGCGCAGTCCGGGGCTCACTTGATAGAGGGGGCCCAGGTGGGCGAATTTGTCGGCCAGGGCCACGTAGTTGGCCAGGCCCAGGGTATCCAGGTAGCGGAACACGCCGCCGCGGA
>NZ_PXYG01000013.1 GCF_003012775.1 Zobellella endophytica
CAAAGCTGACGCTGCCCTCGGTCTCGCCGGCGGCGATGGTGATGATCTCGCCGTTGCTCAGGGTCAGCCGCACATCGCTGGCCGGGGCCTGGTCCACCCGGGCGGTGACGGTGATCGCCGTCCCCTCCACCACCGACGCCGGCGCCTCGAGGCTGACGGTGGTGACATCGGCGTCGTCGGCCACGGTCACCGTGGTGGTCGTACTGCTGTCCAGCGCCTCGTAGTCGCCGCCCTCGGTGGCGGTGATGCTCAGGGCCAACACGCCGTCGCCCTGGGCATGGACGTCGTCGGCGCGGCTGGCAAAGCTGACGCTGCCCTCGGTCTCGCCGGCGGCGATGGTGATGATCTCGCCGTTGCTCAGGGTCAGCCGCACATCGCTGGCCGGGGCCTGGTCCACCCGGGCGGTGACGGTGATCGCCGTCCCCTCCACCACCGACGCCGGCGCCTCGAGGCTGACGGTGGTGACATCGGCGTCGTCGGCCACGGTCACCGTGGTGGTCGTACTGCTGTCCAGCGCCTCGTAGTCGCCGCCCTCGGTGGCGGTGATGCTCAGGGCCAACACGCCGTCGCCCTGGGCATGGACGTCGTCGGCGCGGCTGGCAAAGCTGACGCTGCCCTCGGTCTCGCCGGCGGCGATGGTGATGATCTCGCCGTTGCTCAGGGTCAGCCGCACATCGCTGGCCGGGGCCTGGTCCACCCGGGCGGTGACGGTGATCGCCGTCCCCTCCACCACCGACGCCGGCGCCTCGAGGCTGACGGTGGTGACATCGGCGTCGTCGGCCACGGTCACCGTGGTGGTCGTACTGCTGTCCAGCGCCTCGTAATCACCGCCTTCGACACCAGTGATACCCAGCACCAGTGACTCATTCCCCTGTGCATAGGCATCGTCGGCACGGCTTTCAAAACTGACACGGCCCTCGGCCTCACCGGCCGGAATAACAATCATCTGACCATTACTGAGGGTTATCTGCAGATCCGTCACCGGCGCCGTATCCAGCGTGGCAACAACAGTGATAAAAGCGCCTTCAGTGATGCTGCCGGGTGCCGCCAGCGAGATGGTACCGTTCAACGGTGTAATACCGAGAGTGTCATCTTCCCCGGCGGGCAAGGCATCTTCGGGTTGCTCTTCTGTGTCAACCACCAGCGGCGCAAAGTCGGTATCGAATCCCGTTTCGGCAATCACGCTCTCGCCGGTGCGGGAAACCACCACAAAGCCTCCGTTACCACTGCCCTCGCCGGTGGTGGCAACAGGCTGTTCAATGCCGGCGGCCGTTGCCTCGAAGGCCTGGGTCGGGTCATTCCCCTGCAAAATCGCGGCTTGCAGGGCGGCCACATCGTCACTGGCATTGCTGAGAATGGGCGGAATGGTACCGCCCGGCTGTAATTCCTGCCGGGGGATTTGCGTGGTGCTGTCACCGTCCAGCTGCAGGAGAAAATCATGAGCACTGACCACCAACTGTGCGCCTCCGTCGGTCATGACGATGGCTCCTGCAGGCAGTTCATCCCCCGGTTTAAGGGCAACCCGATCACCATTGGCACTCAGCATAAAGGCATTGCCGGTAAGGACGGACACAACAGCGGCTTGTTGGACTTGTTCCATGTCTATTTTCTCCCGTGACGGAATTATTTTTATTTATACGTTTTAAGCTTAAATAGTTTTAAACAATGTATCCTTTATAAAATATCGATAAGTAAATTAAGCTTCAGTTGAAAACCTTTCTATTTTTTAGAATGAACGCTCATGACAAGATATGAGGCAACTGGTCGAAGTATAGATAAAAAAATACCGGCTCAAGGCCGGTATTAATTATTTATAAAAGAAATGATTACAGTACGTTAATCGCGTTCAGCTCTTTGAACGCCTGCTCCAGGCGGGCAATCATGCTGTTCTGGCCTTCACGCAGCCAGACGCGCGGATCGTAATACTTCTTGTTGGGCTTGTCTTCGCCGTCGGGGTTGCCGATCTGACCCTGCAGGTAGCCTTCTTTCGCCTTGTAGTAGTCCATCACGCCCGCCCAGGTGGCCCACTGGGTGTCGGTGTCGATGTTCATCTTGATCACGCCGTAGCCGATGGATTCCTTGATCTCGTCGGCGGAAGAGCCGGAGCCGCCGTGGAACACGAAGTTCAGGGACTTGGCCGGCAGGCCGAATTTCTCGGACACGTACTTCTGGGAGTTGTCGAGGATCTTGGGGGTCAGCTTGACGTTGCCCGGCTTGTAGACTCCGTGCACGTTGCCGAAGGAGGCGGCGATGGTGAACTTGTCGCTGATGGCGCTCAGTTTCTCGTAGGCATAGGCCACGTCTTCCGGCTGGGTGTACAGCATGGAGCTGTCCATGCCGGTGTTGTCCACGCCGTCTTCCTCGCCGCCGGTGCAGCCCAGCTCGATTTCCAGGGTCATGCCGATCTTGCTCATGCGTGCCAGGTACTGGGCGCAGATCTCGATGTTCTCTTCCAGGCTCTCTTCGGACAGGTCGATCATGTGCGAGCTGAACAGCGGCTTGCCGGTTTCGGCGAAGTGCTGCTCACCGGCGTCGAGCAGGCCGTCGATCCAGGGCAGCAGCTTCTTGGCGGCGTGGTCGGTGTGCAGGATCACCGGTACCCCGTAGGCCTCGGCCACGGCGTGTACATGCTTGGCACCGGAGATGGCGCCGATGATGGCGGCCTGCTGGCCTTCCAGCTTCAGGCCCTTGCCGGCGAAGAAGGAAGCACCGCCGTTGGAGAACTGCACCACCACCGGGGCTTTCGCCTTGGCGGCCGCTTCCAGCACGGCATTGATGGAGTCGGTCCCCACCACGTTGACCGCCGGCAGGGCGAAGGCATTGGCCTTGGCGATGGCGAAGATCTTCTGCATGTCGTCGCCGCTGACCACACCCGGTTTTACTACATCAAAAATTTTCTGGGACATTCTCTTGCTCCTGTTGAGGCTCTTGTCAGCCGGTGTGACCCGGCCGATTCAAATAGATAAGGTTAACTCAGCCCTTGGCTCTCTGCTCGAGCATGGCCACCGCCGGCAGGGTCTTGCCTTCCACGAATTCGAGGAAGGCGCCGCCCCCGGTGGAGATATAGGAAATCTGATCCTTGATACCGAACAGGTCGATGGCCGCCAGGGTATCACCACCACCGGCGATGGAGAAGGCATCGCTCTCGGCGACGGCCCGGGCCACGATCTCGGTGCCGCGACGGAAGTTCTCGAACTCGAATACCCCTACCGGGCCATTCCAGATGATGGTCTTGGCGTTTTTCAGGATATCGGCCAGGCGCTGGGCGGACTCGTCACCCAAATCCAGGATTTCTTCGTTGTCGGTCACTTCCGATACCATCTTGACAGTGGCCGGGGCGGTTTCGGAGAACTCGGGCGCAGTGCGCACGTCGGTGGCCAGCGGGATATCGCAGCTTTCCATCAGGCGCTTGGCTTCCGGGATCAGGTCCGGCTCGTACAGGGACTTGCCCACGTTATGGCCGGCGGCGGCCACGAAAGTGTTGGAGATGCCACCGCCCACCACCAGCTGGTCGGCGATCTTGGACAGGGACTCGAGCACGGTCAGCTTGGTGGAGACCTTGGAGCCCCCCACCACCGCCACCATGGGCCGGGCCGGGTTGCCCAGCGCCTTGCCCAGGGCCTCCAGCTCGGCGGACAGCAGCGGGCCGGCACAGGCCACGGGCGCGAACCTGGCCACGCCGTGGGTGGAGGCTTGGGCCCGGTGGGCGGTGCCGAACGCATCCATCACGAAAACATCGCACAGGGCGGCGTACTGTTTGGACAGGGTCTCGTCGTCTTTCTTCTCGCCCTTGTTGAAGCGCACGTTTTCCAGCACCACCAGTTCGCCGGCGGCCAGGTCCACCCCGTTCAGGTAGTCCTTGGCCAGGCGCACGGGGGCGCTCAGCTTGGCGGCCAGGTAGTCGACCACCGGCTGCAGGGAGAACTCGTCGGCATATTCGCCCTCGGTGGGACGCCCCAGGTGGGAGGTGACCATCACCTTGGCGCCTTGAGCCAGCGCGGTTTCGATGGTGGGCAGCGAGGCCAGGATACGGGCGTCGGAGGTCACCTTGCCATCCTTGACCGGTACGTTCAGATCGGCGCGGATCAGTACCCGCTTGCCGGACAGGTCGAGTTCATTCATTTTAATGACAGACATAAAACGTCCTCTTTAAGTACTAGTGTTTTCTGGAAACGGTCTCGGTGGCCGCCAGCCAGGCCAGGCTGGTATCGAGCATGCGATTGGCAAAACCCCACTCATTATCGCACCACATCAGCATCTTGATCAGATTGGCGTCACTCACCCGGGTCTGGGTACCGTCGATGATGGAAGAATGGGGATCATGATTGAAATCGACCGACACCAGGGGGGCCTCGGTATAGCCGAGAATCCCCTTGAGCGGACCTTCGGCAGCCTGGCGCAATACCTGGTTGACGGCCTCGACGGTGGCCTTGTTCTCGACGATCACGCTGAGATCCATGGCGGTGACGTTGATGGTCGGCACCCGTACGGAAATGGCCTCAAATTTGCCGGCGAAATGGGGCAAGATGCGCTCTACTCCCTTGGCCAGCTTGGTGTCCACCGGGATGATGGACTGACTGGCAGCCCGGGTCCGGCGCAGATCCGAATGATAGGCATCGATCACCTGTTGGTCATTCATGGCTGAGTGAATGGTAGTAATATTACCACATTTTATATTAAAAACTCTGTGCAATGTCTCAATTACGGGCACCACGCAGTTGGTGGTGCAGGAAGCATTGGACACGATCACTTCCTGCCCGGTTAGTTGTTGGTGGTTTACACCATAGACGATGGTGGCATCCAGATCATTGTCGGCCGGGTGGGAAAACAACACCTTTTTCGCCCCCGCCGCCAGGTGCCGGCCGGCGTCGGCCCGGCTCGACAACACGCCGGTGCACTCCAGTACCAGGTCTACCCCCAGTTCGGCCCAGGGCAGCAGGGAAGGGTCCGGTGCGTGGCACAGGCGGATCAAATCGTCTTCTATTTCGAAAGCGCCCGGCAGCAGGCGCACTTCATGGCCAAAGCGGCCGTGGCTGGAGTCATAGCGGGTCAGGTGGGCCATGGCCTCGGGCTCGGCCAGCTCGTTGATGGCCACTATCTTCATATGCTGGTGCAGGTCACGTTCATAAAAAGCCCGTAATACACTGCGACCAATACGGCCATAGCCGTTGATGGCTAGTCGAATCATTACTCTCAAGTTCCTGCTGGGCTCAAAGGCAGCACCGGCGCTTTCGCCTCCGGTGCGAAATACCGCTCAAGTCTAACGGGGATTGAAAGCAAGGGGAATGGTCGGGGGAGACTTTGCCGGGGCAAAGCAATACATTGCCGCTTCTGCTTCTTGGAACCTGTTTGAGATCTGGTGTCCTCGGCCAAAGGGCATTGCTCCGCCGAAGATCGTCAACTGGCTCTTACACCACTTCCAACTCCGCCGAGAGCGGCCGGCTCGGCGTGGTATCACGCTGTTGCTGCAGCCAGTGCAGCAGTTGCATCGGGTAACAGTCATCCGCAGCGGCCAAACAGGGGGGCGGCGGCAAGGCATCGGGCTCCGGCGGATGGTCCATGATGTCGTCCTCGGGATGGGGTCCTGATCAGGCTATCCCCTCCCCTTGACGTTTTAATGACAGCAATCAGCGGGAAACGATGATCACGTCTTCTTCCTGGCATGTCTCGGTCGGCTCCGGTAGCTCCAGGTCCATCTGGTTGGCCTGGGCCTGGGCAATCTCTTCCTGCTCCAGATCGGGGAACACCTCTTCCATCGGCACATCTACGAACTCTTCGTTCCGCGGATCCAGTTCGACGATGACACCGGCGGTTTCCACCGGCGTCGGAATATAGTGCGCCTGATCGGCCACCGCCACCATCTTGGTACGCTGCCGCCAGAACCAGGCGTAGCCGCCCAGCAGAAAGGCCACCCCGGCACAGCCGTAATAGAGCCCCTGGGCACCCAGCCAGGTCATCATGCCGGAGCTGAACAGGGGGCCGAGCGAGCTGCCCAGGCCGTAGCTCAGCAGCAGGGTAGTGCTGGCGGCGACGATATGCTGGGCTTCCATCCGGTCATTGGTGATGGCCACCGCCACCGGATAGATGGAGGCGACCATGCCCATGTAGAGAGAAGAGAAACCGATCAGCAACCACAGGTGGTAATGGCCGGCAAACACCACCCCCAGGGCGCAGGCGGTAATCACCACATTGATCCAGATTATGATTTTGCTCCGGTCCAGCCGGTCACAGAGGCGGCCGAGCGGCCAGGCGAAGAGAATAAAGGTAAAGACCGACGCCGCCATGAAATAGGATAGCTGATCCACCGGCAAGCCCACCTGAATGGCATACACCGGTGCCATGGCATAGAAGCTGCTGATCAACACACCGCTGCACAGGGCCGCCAGCAGACCTACCGGCGCGTCGCGGATAATGGCTTTCACGCTGATGCGCTCGTTATGCTCTATGGTCGGCGCGTCCATCCGGGTCAGCGACAGGGGCACCAACGCCGCGGTCAGCACGATGGCCCCCAGGGTAAAGGGCACGAAGGCCGCCGGATCGGTAAAGCCGATCAGCAACTGACCGGCGGTGGCCGCCAGGTAGGCGCAGATCTGGTAGGCGAAGAACAGGGTGGCCCGGTTTTCATTGGTGGCCACGGCGCTGAACCAGCTTTCGATCACCACGAAACTGCCGGCCACCGCCACCCCGCTCAGGGCACGCAGCAAGGCCCAGATGACGATGCTGTCGGTGAGCGGAAAGATCAGGGTGGAGCTGGCCAGGAAGGCGCTGAACACCGCGAAGGCCCGGATATGCCCTACCCTTTTTATCACCCGCGGGCCATAGAGGGAACCGAGCACGAAGCCCACCGAATAGCACACCATGATGCTGCCGATCAGGGTCGGCTCCACCGCCTTGAGCCCCAGGTTGACCCCGAGCAGGGTCATCACGAAGGTATTGCCTCCCATCAGCAGGAAGACACTGAAAATCAACGAAGAAAGTGAGATGACCAGGCGTTTTATCATGGGCGGCCCGCTGTCGGTTTGGCTGGACGGAATTACCCGTTAGGGTGACAGGAAAGCCCCGTCGTTAACAGTCCCCACGCGGCTTTTTTATCCCGCCGGTGTCACGATTATTACGCATGGGCGCATGAGTAAAACTCATGGACAAAAAAATCCCCGGACCAGCCGGGGATGGTTGACCGTCGGGATGCTTATCCCTGGGCTTTCAGCTTGCGCCGGTAGGCGTGCAGCAGCGGCTCGGTGTAACCGCTGGGCTGAGTGCGGCCCTCGAATACCAGGGCACAGGCGGCCTGGAAGGCGATGCCGTCGAAGCCCGGCGCCATGTTACGGTACAACGGATCGCCGGCGTTCTGCTGGTCGACGATGGCGGCCATGCGCTGCATGGTTTCCATCACCTGCTCCTTGCTGCAGATGCCATGGCGCAGCCAGTTGGCGATGTGCTGGGCGGAGATGCGCAGGGTGGCACGGTCTTCCATCAGGCCCACGTCGTTGATGTCCGGCACCTTGGAGCAGCCCACGCCCTGATCGACCCAGCGCACCACGTAGCCGAGGATGCCCTGGGCGTTGTTGTCCAGTTCCTGCTGGATGTCTGACGCGCCCAGGCTGGATGCGTCGGTCAGCAGCGGTATGGTCAACAGGTCGTCCAGGCTGGCCGGAGCACGGCTCTTCAGCTCGTCCTGGCGCGCTTTCACGCTCACCTGGTGGTAATGGGTGGCATGCAGGGTGGCGGCGGTGGGCGACGGTACCCAGGCGGTGTTGGCACCGGCCAGGGGGTGCACGATCTTCTCCTTCAGCATGTCGGCCATGTTGTCGGGAATGGCCCACATGCCCTTGCCGATCTGCGCCTTGCCCTGCAGGCCGGCGGCCAGGCCGACGTCCACGTTGTTGTTTTCGTACGCCTGGATCCAGGCCTGCTGCTTCATGGCGCCCTTGCGCACCACGGGGCCGGCTTCCATGCTGGTATGGATTTCGTCGCCGGTGCGATCCAGGAAGCCGGTGTTGATGAACACCACCCGCTCCCGGGCCTCGTAGATGCAGGCCTTGAGGTTGGCACTGGTACGGCGCTCCTCGTCCATGATGCCGACTTTCAGGGTGTTTTTGGCCAGGCCCAGCACCTGTTCGACGCGACCGAACAGCTCGCAGGCGAAGGCCACTTCTTCCGGGCCGTGCATCTTGGGCTTGACGATATAGACGCTGCCGGTGCGGGAGTTCTTGAACTTGCCGTTGCCCTTGAGATCGTGGATGGCGATCAGGCAGGTCACCAGGCCGTCGATAATGCCTTCCGGCACCTCCTGGCCGTGCTGATCCAGCACCGCTTCGTTGGTCATCAGGTGACCCACGTTGCGCACGAACAGCAGGCTGCGGCCGTGCAGGCTGAAGCGCTCACCGTTGGGGGCCAGGTATTCCCGATCCGGGTTCAGGGTGCGGACAATTTCCTTGTCGCCCTTCTGCACCTTCTCGGTCAGGGTGCCCTGCATCAGGCCCAGCCAGTTGCGGTATACGCCGACCTTGTCTTCCGCGTCCACCGCGGCCACCGAGTCTTCGCAGTCCATGATGGTAGACAGGGCGGACTCCAGCAGCAGATCCTTGATACCGGCCTTGTCGTCCTGCCCCACCGGGCTGGCGCGATCGAACTGCAGTTCGATATGCAGGCCATTGTTACGCAGCAACACGGCCACCGGCTGGGCGGCATCACCGTTGTAGCCGGCGAACTTGTCCGCCTGGGCCAGGGTGGTGGTGTCGCCGCTGTCCAGGCTGATCTGCAACTGGCCGTCGACCACCCGATAGGCGGTGGCGTCCGCGTGGCTGCCGGCGGCCAGGGGGGCGGCCTGATCCAGCAGGTTGCGGCCCCAGGCCACGACTTTGGTTGCGCGGCGCGGGTTGAAGCTCTTGCCTTTTTCTGCGCCGTCGGTCTCGGGAATAGCATCGCTGCCATAGAGCGCATCATACAGGCTGCCCCAACGGGCGTTGGCGGCATTCAGCGCATAGCGGGCATTGTTGACCGGGACCACCAGCTGCGGACCGGCCAGGGTGGCCAGCTCGGCGTCCACGTTGGTCGTGGAGACGGTGAAGTCGTCAACAACCGGCAGTAAATAACCGATATCCACTAAAAACTGCTTGTAGGCCGCGGCGTCATGGGGGTGACCGGCGCGGGCCCGGTGCCAGTCGTCGATCTGGCGTTGCAGCTGTTCCCGTTTTTCCAACAGGGCGCGGTTTTTAGGGGCCAGATCCTTGACGATCTGCTCCATGCCGGCCCAGAAGTCGGCCGGCGCAACGCCGGTACCGGGGATGATTTCATTTACTACCAGATCATGAAGAACGGTAGCGACTTGTAAAGTGCCGAGGTGAATACGTTCCGTCATAGTTGCTTCTTCTAGTTGTCTGTTATGTGTAGACCGATTGTTGACCCTAATTGCTTGGGAGCGACAGTTTACCCTGTGAAGTGACAAACTGGCAAAGCACAATTGCAATATTTGGTCACAGAAACTTTACAAATTGTGCATAATCAATCGCTAATTCTGTGATACGGCAAGCAATTCATGGGGTTTCTCTGGTCTGCTCTGTGCATAAAAGCAGCATTATAGCCGCCTTCGCCGCCAAACGGGCCGACCGCCGCCAATAACACTCACTAAAGTAAATACTCTTCACCTACAATTGGGCATGAACGCATCACCGGCACAGAGCCCGGCCGCCTCCCGAACATCGTTTCTCACTGGGACATCTTATGGAAAAACAGGCAGTCAAACCGGTCAGGCCCGACTATCCCCTGCATCTGGACACCGGCCCGAACACCCGTCATTTCCCCTCTTCGTTCTGGAACATGCCCTTCCGCCTGCTGTTTTCCTACCTGTGCATCGCCTTCGCCTGGATTATCGGCTCCGATGCGCTCGCCAGCAAACTGATCGACATCTATGGTCCCCAGCTGGCCTGGCTGCACAGCGTCAAGGGCATCGGTTTCGTGCTGGTGACCGGCTTCGCGCTGTACGGACTGACCCGCTACCTGGTCAACCAGGCCTGGCAGGCCCATCTGCACCTGCATAATTCGGAACTGGCCTTTCGCAGCGCCTTTATCGACAATCCGACCGCCATGTGGGTCTATGAGCCGGAAGCAGGCATCATGCTCGAAGTGAACCAGGCTGCCTGCCTGCACTACGGCTACTCGCGTCACGAATTCCTGCACCAGAGCCCGTCCCGCCTGAGTTGCGGCGCGGCCCTGCGCTTTCAGAACGGCTACCAGACCCATTGCCATAAAAACGGCACCCTGATGGTGATGGATCTCACCCTCTATCCCATGCGTTATCAGCATACCCGAGCGCAGCTGATCCTGGCCCGGGACATGACCGAGCAGATCCAGGCAGAGCAGGCCCTGGCGAAAAGCGAGGCCCGCTTCAAGGAGCTGGTCAGCAAGGTACCCGAGGCCTTCTGGGTGTTCGATGTGACGCAACAGACCCATGAATACATCAGCCCGGCGTTTGAAACCATGCTGGAAATCAACCTGAGTCAGCTCAAGCAGGACGGCAGCCTGCCGCTGAGCCGGATCCATCCCGAAGATCTGCCCGAGGTGGAGCAAGCCCTGGCCGAGCCGCCGGCCACGGCCACCGAGCTGGAGTATCGCTGGTTTACCCGCCAGGGAGAGCAGCGCTGGCTGCAGCACCGTGCCTACCCGGTGGTGGAGCGGGGGGAAATGGTCAGGATGGTGGGGGTACTGAGCGACATCACCCATGAAAAACAGCAGCAGCAACGGCTGTTCGAGCTGGCCAACTTCGACAACCTGACCCGCCTGGCCAACCGCATCAACTGTCACGGCCAGCTGGCCGGTGCCTGCGCCCGGCAGGATCCATTCCATCTGCTGCTGGTCGGTCTCGACAGGTTCAAGCAGATCAACGACAACCTGGGCCACGACACCGGCGACGAACTGCTGCAACAGGTCGCCAGTCGGCTGGCATCCATGCAGGAAGAACACAGCTTCCTGGCCCGGCTGTCGGGCGACGAATTCGCCCTGCTCCTGTACCACCAGGAGTTGAGCATCCAGGATCGGGCCCATCGGCTCAGCCGGGCCCTGGCCCTGCCCTTCAGCCTCAGCCAGCACACCCTGTTCATTACCGCCAGCATGGGCATCGCCCACTACCCCGAGGACGGCGCCGATCCCGACACCCTGCTGCGCCACGGCGATCATGCCCTGGCCCAGGCCAAACGGCAGGGCCGCCACAGCATCTGTTTTTACCAGCACCCGCCGCAGGCCGGGCTTCCCATCAGCAAGGTCTCGCTGGAAAACGCCCTGCGCCTGGCCTGGCAAGACCGGGAGTTCGAGTTGTTCTATCAGCCCAAGATGTGCCTGCAATCCGGCCAACTGGTCGGCTTCGAGGCCCTGATGCGCTGGCGACTGGCAGGCATGGGGCCGGTGTCGCCGGCCATTTTCGTCCCCATCCTGGAAGATACCGGGCTGATCGTACCGGTCGGCTACTGGTTGATCGAACAGACCTGCGCCGACCTGCAGCAACTGGCCGAGGCGGGAGCCCCGCAAACCATTGCCGTCAATATCGCCGCCCGCCAGCTGGCCCAGGACGACTTCGCCGAGCAGGTGCTGGCCCGGTTACAGCAATACCGGCTGCCACCCCAGCGGCTGGCCCTGGAGCTGACCGAAAGCTCGCTGATGCAGGAGCCGACCCGGGCCGCCGGCATACTGCGCCGGCTGCGCCGGGCACAGATGTCCATCGCCATCGACGACTTCGGCACCGGCTATTCGAGCCTGAGCTACCTCAAACGCTTCCCGGTGGACACCCTCAAGATCGACCGCAGCTTTATCACCGAGATGGAGCAGGATCCGGATGATCGCAGCATCGTCGACGCCATCATCCGCATGGCCCACGGCCTGTCGATGACGGTGGTGGCGGAGGGCGTGGAAACCGCCGAGCAGGCAGCCCTGTTGCGCCAGCTCGACTGCGACCAGATCCAGGGCTACTGGTACGCCCGGCCCATGCCCCTGGCGCAGCTGACCACCTGGCTGGCGGAGAGGCAATAACGAAGAAGCCCGCACTGGGCGGGCTTCGGTTGGCTGCATGACGCTGGCTTATTTCATGGTCGGCATGGAGAACTCGGCGCTCTGCTGGGGCTCGGACGGCCAGCGGCTGGTCACCGTCTTCATTCGGGTGTAAAAGCGCACACCATCGGGGCCGTGCACGTTGAGCGGACCGAAGACGGAACGCTTCCAGCCGCCGAAGGAGTGGAACGCCATCGGCACCGGGATCGGCACGTTGACGCCGACCATGCCCGCCAGCACGTCATGGCTGAACTGGCGGCCGGCATGGCCGTCGCGGGTGAAGATGGCGGTGCCGTTGCCGTATTCGTGGTTGTTCACCAGCTCCAGGGCCGAAGCGTAATCGGGCACCCGCACCACCGCCAGCACCGGGCCGAAGATTTCCTCCCGGTAGATGGTCATCTCCGGGGTCACCTTGTCGAACAGGGTGCCACCGACGAAGTAGCCGGCTTCATGGCCCGGCACCCTGAGGCCACGGCCGTCCACCACCAGCTCGGCGCCTTCCTGCTCGCCCTGGTCGATATAACCCACCACCTTGTCGCGATGCACCGCGGACACCAGCGGGCCCATGTCGTTTTCCTGGCCCTCGACCACACCGGGGCCGACGCGCAGGGCTTCCACCTGGGGCTTGAGCCGGGCGATCAGCTGGTCGGCCACCTCGTCACCCACCGCCACCGCCACGGAAATCGCCATGCAGCGCTCGCCGGCGGCACCGAAGGCCGCGCCCATCAGGGCGTTGGCGGCCAGGTCCAGATCGGCGTCGGGCATGATCACCGCGTGGTTCTTGGCGCCGCCCAGGGCCTGGCAGCGTTTGCCATGGGCGCTGGCGGTGCTGTAGATGTACTCGGCGATGGGGGTGGAGCCGACGAAGCTCACCGCCTGGATGCGGTGGTCGGTCAGCAGCACGTCCACCGCTTCCTTGTCGCCGTGCACCACATTGAACACGCCGTCGGGCAGGCCGGCTTGCTTCAGCAGCTCGGCCAGGCGCACGCTGGTAGAGGGATCCTTCTCGGACGGCTTCATCACGAAGGTATTGCCGCTGGCAATGGCCACCGGGAACATCCACATGGGCACCATGGCCGGGAAGTTGAAGGGTGAAATACCGGCACAGACCCCGAGCGGCTGCATCAGCGAGTTGCTGTCCACCCCGGTGCCCACGTTGAGCGAGTGCTCGCCCTTGAGCAGGTGGGGAATGCCGCAGGCGAACTCCACCACTTCCAGGCCGCGGGTCAATTCGCCCACCGCGTCGGAATAAACCTTGCCGTGTTCGTTGGAGATCAGGCGCGCCAGCTCGTCCATGTTTTCTTCGAGCAGCGCCTTGAACTTGAACAGAATACGGGCACGGCGCAGCGGGCTGGTGCCGGCCCAGCGCGGGAAGGCCTTCTGGGCGGCGGCAATGGCGGAACGCACTTCGTCCGCCGAGCTCAGCACCACTTCGCGGCTCTGCTCGCCGGTGGCCGGGTTGTAAACGGGCGCGGTACGACCGCTGTGGCTTTCGGTGATCTCACCGCCGATAAAGTTCAGTACTTGTTCCATGCTAGGTTTCTCCGTTACAGCAAGCCGGCGTTCCGAGCGAACGCATGTAAGTTGTTATGGCCCAGGGTGGCGTAGGTCAGGGGGTGGGCGACGGACGGATCCTGCTCGGCCTCCACCACCAGCCAGCCCTGGTAGTCGTTGTCTTTCAGCACCTTGAACACCGCCGGATAGTCGACGCAACCGTCGCCGGGCACGGTGAAGGCGCCGTCCAGCACCGCATTGAGGAAGCTGGAGTTGCGGTTGCGCGCTTCCTTCAGGATGTTGGCGCGGATGTCCTTGCAGTGCACGTGGTTGATGCGCCTGGCCCAACGCTTGGCCACCTCGACCGGGTTGCCGCCGGCGTAGGTCATGTGGCCGGTATCGAGCAGCAGCCCCACTTCGGGGCCGGTGTGCTGCATCAGGGCATCCACCTCGGCCTCGGTTTCGATCACCGTGCCCATATGGTGGTGGTAGGCCACCTGTATGCCCTGACTTTGGGTGTAGCGGGCAAACTCGGTCAGCTTGGCGCCATACTCTTCCCACCGCTCGGCGGGGAAGTGCGGGCGCTCGGTGACCGGCTTGCCCTGGTCGCCGTGGATGCAGCCGGTGACTTCGCAGAACACCATCACCTTGCAGCCCATGGCCTTGAGCAACTGGAGGTGCTCCTGCACCGCCTCGATTTCGTCTGCCACCGAGCGCTCCAGCAGGTAGCCGGAATACCAGCCGGAGACCAGCTCCAGTTGGTGGCGATGCAGGATGGGCTTGAGCAGCTCCGGATCCCGGGGAAATTTGTGGCCCAGCTCGAAGCCGGCGAAACCGGCCTGCCTGCCTTCGGTCAGGCAGGTGGCGAGCGGGGTGTCGCCGCCCAGGCTCGGCAGATCGTCGTTGGTCCAGGTCAGGGGGTTGATGCCCAGTTTTACGCTCATGGTGTTCTCCAAAATTCGGTTCTCCCTGAAGCCAGATGTTTGACTGCTCCAGGTAACGGATAAAACTTGTGCCCCAGTGCCGGTCGGCCAAAGGGCCGACTCCGCCGACACGCTTCGGGACGTGACACTCGCTGTTTCAGCCTGCTGCGAACATTCACTGGATGTTCGGTCAGGCTGAAACTGCTCGTCACGGCGAGACAGGCTCGCCCCCTGTACGCTCGCACATGCCATCCCTGGCATGTGACGGTCGGCGGAGCCGCTCCCTTTGTCCTCCCCCAGGCAACGTCGTTGCCTGTCGGGTGCCGTCGTTTACAAATTCTGCAGCTGGCGGGCCTTGTAGGCCTCGTAGCGGGCGCGGGCCTCCTGCACCTGGCTGCGGGGCGACACTTCCGGCACCGCCACATCCCACCAGGAACCGCCTTCTTCGGTCACCACCAGGGCGTCAGTGTCCAGGGTCACCACATAGGTGATGTCCGAGGCCTTGGCCCGCTCCAGCGCCGCTTCCAGCTCCTTGATGTTGCCCACCTTCTCGCCCCTGGCACCCAGCGCGATGGCGTGGGCGGCAAAGTCGGTCTTGGGCGCGCCGCCTTCCACCGTCAGGCAGTCGTCCAGCATGTTGTTGAAGCCGGGGCCGCCGCAGAACTGCTGCAGCCGGTGGATACAGCCGTAGCCGCGGTTGTCGAGCACCACCAGGATCATCTTCTGGCCCAGCATCACCGAGGTGGCGATCTCCGAGTTCAGCATCAGGTAGGAGCCGTCCCCCACCATCACGAACACCTCGGACTCGGGTTTGGCCATCTTGACCCCCAGGCCGCCGGCGATTTCGTAGCCCATGCAGGAGTAGCCGTACTCCATGTGGTAGCCCTTGTCGTAACGGGTACGCCACAGTTTCTGCAGTTCGCCGGGCAGGCCACCGGCGGCACAGACCACGATGTCCTGCTCCCCGGCGGCGCGGTTGACCGCCCCCACCACTTCCGCGTCGGTGGGAAGTTCGGTGCCGCGATCCGTGGTGGCCACGTCCTGGGCGTGCAGCCAGCGGGCACGCAGCTCGGCGGCCTTTTCCACCCAACTGCCCTCGGGCTGCCAGCCCTCGAGCCCGGCGACAAGCTTGGGCAGGGTCAGTTTGGCATCGCCCACCAGGGGCTGCGCCTTGTGCTTGTAGGCATCGAAGGAGCCGACGTTGATGGAAATGATGCGCGCATCCGGGTGATACATGGCGCGGGAGCCGGTGGCGAAGTCGCCGAGCCGGGTGCCCACCGCCAGGATCAGGTCGCAGTCGGCGGACAGGGCATTGGTCGAGGCCGCACCGGTCACGCCGATGGAGCCCATGTTCTGGGCATGATCCCAGGGCAGGGCGCCCTTGCCGGCCTGGGTCTCGCCCACCGGCAGCTGGTACTGGCTCACCAGTTGGTCCAGCTCCTGGAGCGCGCCCGAGTAGTGCACCCCGCCCCCGGCGATCACCAGCGGCTTTTTGGCGGCCTTGATGAGTTCGATCGCTTCGGCCAGCTCCACCTCGTCCGGGGCCTGGCGGCGCAGCCGGTGCACCTTCTCCTCGAACAGGTGTGTCGGGTAGTCGTAGGCCATGGTCTGCACGTCCTGGGGCAGCGCCAGGGTCACCGGGCCGCACTCCACCGGGTCGGTCAGCACCCGCATCGCCTGGGGCAGTGAGGTCAGCAACTGTTCGGGGCGGGTGATGCGGTCGAAGAAACGGCTCACCGGCTTGAAGCAGTCGTTGGAGGTGATGGTGTGATCGCTGAACACCTCCACCTGCTGCAGCACCGGATCCGGCTGGCGGGTGGCGAAGGTGTCACCCGGCAGCAGCAGCACCGGCAGGCGGTTGACGTGGGCCACGGCGGCGGCGGTCACCATGTTGGTGGAGCCGGGGCCGGCGGAGGCGGTACAGGCCATCATCCGCCGGCGGTTGTGAGTCTTGGCGAAGGCGATGGCGGCGTGGGCCATGCCCTGCTCGTTGTGCGCCCGGTAGGTGGGCAGCACATCGCGAGCCTGGTACAGCGCCTCGCCCACCCCGGCCACGTTGCCGTGACCGAAGATGGCGAAGACCCCGTCGAACAGGGGCAGGATTGCCCCGTCGATCTCCACTTTCTGCGCCGTCATGAACTTCACCAGGGCCTGGGCCATGGTCAGACGAAGGGTGTGGGACATCTTCATTCTCCTTGATGACGCTGACGCCAGACGGCGATCAGGTGATGGTAATTGCGTTTGATGGCTTCAATCAGTCCCTGGTCGTCGAGCCGGCCGGCCAGCCAGTCGCGGCTGGGCGTGCCGAAGATGGTGCGGCCGATGGCGAAACCCTTGACCAGCGCCTTGCCGGCGGCGGCGTTGAAGCCGGCCTGCAGCTCGGCCTCCGGCGCGTCCAGGCCCAGGATCACCACCCCGTGGCAGTGCGGGTCGCGTTCGGTGACCACGGCGGTGACCTCGTCCCAGCCGTGGCTGGACAGGGGCGGCAGCTTCCACCAGTCAGGCTTGACCCCCAGGTTGTAAAAGCGCTTGAGGGCACGCACGTAGAGCTCGTCGGTCTTGGGCATGTCCACCGGCAGTATCACTTCCAGCAACAGCTCGTGGCCGCTCTTGCAGCAGGCCTGGTAGACCTCGGTGATCAACCGCTCCTGCTCCAGGCGCAGCTCTACCTGATCCTCCGGGTGGTAGAACACCAGGCACTTGACGATGTGCTCCAGCGGCCAGTCGATCAGCTGGCTGCCGATGTTGCCGTGTTCCAGGCGCAGCGGGCGCGAGCTCGGCAGCTCCAGGGGGCGGCCTATCCACCAGCCCTGGCCGGTAATCTCGTTCAGCACCGGCTGGCCGAAGGTGGTGTCGGCCAGTATGCCGGCCCGGCCCTTGAGCCCGGCCTCTTCCGCCACCTGGCGGCCGGCCTTCAGGATCAGCTTTTTCAGCCGGGGGATCTCGCCGATATCCGCCCCCGCCTCGATGGCCATGTCCACGAACTGGCGGCGGTGATCGAAGGCCAGGATGCACAGATCGTCCCATTCCCGATCCCGGGTGGTCACCCGGTGCAGGTGGTTGAGGCGCGCATCCAGATCCGGGCGCGGCACCGACTCGGCACGGGACAGGTAGTCGTCCAGCTCTTCCTTGCTCGGCATGGCCGGGGCGCAGCCGTGGCGGGACACCACCAGGGCGCCGCAGGCGTTGGCGTAACGGCAGGCCTGCTCCCAGCCCTCGCCGTTGAGGTAGCCACGCAGCAGGCCGGACATGAAGGCGTCACCCGCGCCCAGCACGTTGAGCACCTCCACCTTGACCCCATACACGGTCAGCCCCTGGTCCAGGGTGGCGGGAATGGCCCCCTCGAACACCGAGCAGCCGAGCGGGCCGCGCTTGCACACCAGGGCCGCGCCGCTCACCTCGCGCACCGCCTGCAGGGCGGTCACGGTATCGGTGCTGCCGCCGGCGATATGGAATTCCTCCTCGGTGCCGACGATGACGTCGAACAGATCCAGCATCTGCTGCAGCTGTTCGGTAACGGCGGCGGACGGGATAAAGCGAGTCTCGCCGTCACCGCGGCTGGTCAGGCCCCAGAGCACCGGGCGATAGTCGATATCCAGCGCGGTTTTCACCCCGTGCTTGCGGGCGAGTTCCAGCGCCTTCACCACGGCGGCACGGGTGTCCGGGTGCGACAGGTGGGTGCCGGTGATGGCCAGGCACCTGGCGGAGGCGATGAACTCCTCGTCGATGTCTTCCGCCCGGATGCCCATGTCGGCGCAGTTCTCCCGGAAGAAGATCAGCGGAAAGGTATCCTCGTCCTTGATGCCGAGCACCACCAGGCCAGTGAGCCTGTCCTGGTCGGTCTTCAGGTGGCTGACGTCCACCCCCAGCCGGTCCAGCTCCTCGCGCAGGAAGCGGCCCATATGGTCGTCGCCGACCCGGGACAGCATGGCGGATTTCAGGCCCTGACGGGCGGTGCCGTAGGCCACGTTACCGCTGGAGCCCCCCAGGTATTTGGCGAAACTGCCCATGTCTTCCAGGCGGGCGCCGATTTGCTGGCCGTACAGGTCGACGGCAACCCGCC
This sequence comes from Zobellella endophytica, assembly GCF_003012775.1. Lineage (GTDB taxonomy): Bacteria > Pseudomonadota > Gammaproteobacteria > Enterobacterales > Aeromonadaceae > Oceanimonas > Oceanimonas endophytica. Next base: position 18,520 of record NZ_PXYG01000013.1, read on the forward strand.
CAAGGCAAATCACATCCAGGTGCTTTCGTGCTGACATTCTTAATCTCCTCCGGGACGGGTCCCTCTAGTCCTTCTTACAGAATTTCTTCCACATGGATCCACTGGCGGCGTTCGGCCGACAGGGCGATGGCGTCGAGCACCCGGGAGACCTGCCAGCCTTCCTCGAAGTCGGGCCACAGGGGGCTGTCTGCGGCGATGCCGTCCACCAGATCGCGGATCTCCACGGTTTTCTGATCGTTGAAGCCGAAGCCGTGGCCGGCACTGATGCAGAAAGCCGCATAGTCCGGGTGCTCCGGGCCCAGCAGCAGGGTCTTGAAGCCCTGGCGCCCCGCGTCGTCGTCGTGCCGGTAGAGCTTGAGCTCGGCCATCCGCTCCTGGGTATAGCTGATGCTGCCCCGGGTGCCGGTGATCACGTAACCGAGGCCCATCTTGCGGCCGCAGGCGATGCGCGAGGTCTCGATCTGGCCCATAACGCCGGATTCGAAACGCAGCAGGGCGTGGGCCTGGTCTTCGTTTTCCACCGGCAGCAGCCGGGACGGCTCGCGCGGGTCCGGGCGCTCGCTGATAACGGTCTGCATATCGCCGCTCACGCTGGCGATCTGGGTGCCCACCAGGTAGTGGGCCATGTTGATGATATGGGCGCCGAGGTCGCCCAGCGCCCCCAGGCCGGCGCTTTCCTTGCGACAGTGCCAGTCCAGCGGGGTGGCCGGGTTGGCCATGTAATCTTCATTATGGGTGCCGTAGAAGTGCACCACCTCGCCGATCTCCCCCCGCTCGATGATCTGGCGCGCCAGCCGGGTCGCGGGGTTCTTTATGTAGTTGAAGCCCACCAGGGTCTTGACCCCGGCCCGGCGGGCCGCTTCCACCATTTCGGCAGCGTCGCGGGTGCTCAGCGCCAGTGGTTTTTCGGAATAGACGTGTTTACCGTGGGCGATGGCGGCCAGGGCCATTTCCTTGTGCAGGAAGTTGGGGGCGCAGATGTCGACTACATCGATGGCCGGGTCGGCCACCAGTTCGCGCCAGTCGCCGGTAGAACGGCTGAAGCCCAGGCTCTCGGCCTGGCGCGCCGCAAGCGCAGGGGTCACCTCGGCCAGCATCTCCCGCACCAGTTGCCCCCTGAGCGGGAACACCACCGGCGCCTGGGCGTAGGCGATGGCGTGGCAACGCCCGATATAACCGGTCCCGATCAATCCCACCCGCACTTGCTGCATCGTTAACTCCTCGATTGCTGGCGCCAGGCTGGCTTCGCCACTCTGGCCGTCACATTTCATTGGCTTATTTATACGAAACAATTATTTCATTATCAACCAAACGTGAAATATTTATATGTAAATGTGATGTAGCACGCACTTCTCGGCCGTCCGGCCGGGCCCCATCTCTCCCCCTTGTCAGCCCCGTATTTCAAAAGCCCTTTTATATCAATCCTCAAGGATGGAACAGGGCCCGTCGGCAACGGAAATATACATTCCATAAGAAATATAGAAAAAACAAATACTCGTTTCAAAAAATCCATACCCCGGCCAACGGGTTCCCGCCAGGCCATGAATCAAAGGAAAAACACCTGATTTAACGCGGCTTTTATGGCATTCCCGCCCCGCTTTCGGAGCAAGGATGGCCGCGTCGATCGGGAATATTTTTGCTAGCTGAATCGATTAACCACAAAATGAAATGTTTATTTCGGTGCAATATTTCATTTACACTGGGTACAGGATCGCCGGCAGCGGGCCGGGCGAATAGCAATCTTCAGAGAGCCATCATGTCAGCACCGAACACTTATTCCGAGTTACAGGATGTGATCCGCAGCCGCTACGGCGAACTCAGCAAACGGCTGCAGCAGGTTGCCGCCTATGTGCTCGACAACACCAACAGCGTCGCCTTCGACACCGTGGCCATCATCGCCGAACGGGCCGACGTGCCGCCTTCCACCCTGATCCGTTTCGCCAACGCCTTCGGCTACAGCGGTTTCAACGACATGAAGCAGGTGTTCCGCCGTCACCTGGTGGAGGAGACCGCCAACTATACCGACCGGGTGCGGTTGTTCCGGGAGCTGGAAGAGCAGGCCGCCCCCGAGCGCCCCGAGGAGATCCTCAACGAATTCGCCCGGGCCAATGCCCAGGCGCTGCAGCAACTGGCGGCGCAGACCTCGGCGGAGGATCTGAACAAGGCGGTGCTGGCCCTGGCCGAGGCGGAAAACATCTACGTCATCGGCCTGCGCCGCTCCTTCAGCGTCGCCACCTACCTCACCTACGCCCTGCGCCACCTCAACCGGCGCGCCTTTCTTATCGACGGCCTGGGCGGCATGTTCAAGGAGCAGCTGGAACTGATCGGCCCCAAGGACGTGGTGGTGGCGATCAGCTTCTCGCCCTACGCCCAGGAAACCCTGGCACTGACCGAAACCGCCGCCAGCGTGGGCGCCAGGCAAATAGCCATCACCGACAGCCAGGTCAGCCCCCTGGCCTCCTTCGGCGATATCTGCTTCGTGGTCAAGGAAGCCCAGGTGGACGCCTTCCGTTCCCAGTCCGCCAGCCTGTGCCTGGTGCAGAGCCTGGCGGTGTCCCTGGCCTTCCACGACGACAGCAATCAGAGCGATAAAAAAAAACGCGCTAACGCGCGTTTTTGAGTAAGGACCTGTTTGAGATCTTTGCTAAACCTGTCTGTTGAGCCCCATCGAAGCGGCAACAGAGTCACCTCCTCCGACGCGCTGCAAGTACGTCCATGTAAGCTCGGAAATGCCGTCGCTGGCATTTCACGGTCGGCGGAGGCGCTCCCTGTTGCCTTTCCCTGACCACCGAGCCTAGCTGAGGGCAACACCGACAGGCGCCGCCATCAAACATAAGGCCGCATTGCGCGGCCTTGTTGGATTTATCTGTCCAGCATATTGTGAATATCTTCGTCGCTGGTATGGCGCACGTCCTTGCCCTTGACGAAGTAGATGATGTATTCGCAGATGTGCTGCACCCTGTCTCCCACCCGCTCCAGCGACCGGGCGCACCACAGCACGTTGAGCACGTGGGGGATGGAACGCGGATCTTCCATCATGAAAGTCATCAGCTCGCGGATGATGGACTCGTATTCCCGGTCCACCTTGTCGTCTTCCTTGTGTACTTCGATGGCCGCTTCCACGTCCATGCGGGCGAAGGCGTCCAGCGCCTCGTGCAGCATCTTGACGGTACGCCGGCCCATGTTCTCCATCGATACCAGCGGCGGCTGCTTCTTGTTGGCGTTGTCGAGCAGCATCATGCCGATGCGCTTGGCCACGTCGCCGATGCGCTCCAGATCGGTGATGGTCTTGATGATCGCCAGCACCAGGCGCAGATCCGAGGCCGCCGGCTGGCGTTTGGCGATGATGCGGGTGCACTCTTCGTCAATCTGTACTTCCAGCGCGTTGACCTTGTGATCGTTAACCACTATCTGCCGGGCCAGATCCATGTTCTGTTCATGAATGGCGGTGATGGCGTCGGCCAACTGCTGTTCGACCAGGCCGCCCATCACCAACACCTGGTTGAGCACGCCTTCCAGCTCCACGTTGAACTGGCCGGAGATATGTTTTTTCAGGTTGTTCTTGTCCATCAATTCTGTGCTCCTTAACCGTAGCGCCCGGTAATGTAATCTTCCGTCTTCTTCTTGCTGGGCGTGGTGAACAGGGTGTTGGTATCGGTGTATTCGATAAGCTCACCCATGTACATGAAAGCGGTATAATCCGACACCCGCGCCGCCTGCTGCATGTTGTGGGTCACGATCACCACGGTGTACTGGCTCTTGAGGGTGTTGATCAGCTCCTCGATCACCAGAGTGGAGATCGGATCCAGCGCCGAGGTCGGCTCGTCCAGCAGCAGCACTTCCGGCTCGATGGCGATGGCCCGGGCGATCACCAGCCGCTGCTGCTGGCCGCCGGACAGGCCGAAGGCGTTGTCGTGCAGCCGGTCCTTCACCTCGTCCCACAGGGCGGCGCCACGCAGGGAGCGCTCCACCGCCTCGTCCAGCCGGCGGCGATCGTTGATACCCTGCAGCCGCAGGCCGTAGACCACGTTCTCGTAGATCGACTTGGGGAAGGGATTGGGCCGCTGGAACACCATGCCCACCCGGCGGCGCAGGGCCGCCACGTCCACGCCCTTGCCGTAGATGTTCTGGTGGTGCAGCAGGATTTCTCCCTCAATGCGGCAGCTGTCCACCAGATCGTTCATCCGGTTGATGCTGCGCAGCAGGGTGGACTTGCCGCAGCCGGACGGGCCGATGAAGGCGGTGACCTGGCCCTTGGCGATCTTCATATTGACGTTGAACAGCGCCTGCTTCTCGCCGTAGAACAGATTCAGATCCCGCACTTCCAGTGCGATCTGCTCTTCGCTCAGGTGGCTCACGTCGAGCACGACGTCCTGGTTCATGGTGGGTGCTACGTTAATCATCTTGTTACCTCAAAGCTATGGCTGTCTTGATCACTGGTCAAGCGAGCGGAATTTTTCGCGCAGGTGGTTACGGATACCGATGGCGGTCAGGTTGAGCCCCACGATCACGGTCACCAGCAGGAAGGAAGTCGCGTACACCAGGGGCCGCGCCGCCTCCACATTCGGGCTCTGGAAGCCCACGTCGTAAATATGAAAGCCCAGGTGCATGAACTTGCGCTCCACATGCAGGTAGGGGAAGTTGCCATCCACCGGCAGGCTGGGCGCCAGTTTCACTACCCCCACCAGCATCAGCGGCGCCACTTCACCGGCGGCCCGGGCGATGGCCAGGATAAGGCCGGTCATGATCGCCGGGCTGGCCATGGGGATGACGATGCGCCACAGGGTTTCCGCCTTGGTGGCCCCCAGTGCCAGCGAGCCCTGGCGTACCGCGCTGGGAATCCGCGACAGGCCTTCTTCGGTGGAGACGATCACCACCGGCAGAGTCAGTATGGCCAGGGTCAGGGCCGACCACAGCACCCCGGGCGATCCGAAAGTGGGCGTGGGCAGGGCTTCCGGATAGAACAGCCGGTCGAGAGAGCCGCCCAACATGTACACGAAAAAGCCAAGGCCGAACACCCCGTACACGATGGAGGGCACGCCCGCCAGGTTGATCACCGCGATGCGGATGATCTTGGTCAGGCTGTTCTTGCCTGCGTACTCGTGCAGGTAGATGGCCGCCACCACCCCCAGCGGGGTGACAATGATGGCCATCAGGATCACCATGAACACGGTGCCGAAAATCGCCGGGAAGACGCCGCCTTCGGTGTTGGCTTCCCGCGGCTCGCCGGTGATGAACTTGCCGATCTGCTGGAACCAGTGGCCGGTTTTGGCCATGGGCCCCATGTCGTTGGGCCAGGCCACGTCCAGGATCTCGCCGAGCGACAGGGTCACTTCCTGGCCACGCATGTCGCGGATCACCACGTTATCGCGGCGGGCCTGGTCACGCATGGCGAACAGCTCCCGCTCCAGCACCTGGTAGTCGGCGCGCAGCTGCTGCTCCCGGGCCTGGATGCCGGCAATGGCTTCCTCGGTGGCGTTGCCCTCCAGCTCCAGCTTGCGCTGTTGCAGACGCAGCTTTTCCAGCTGGAAGTTGATCTTGCCGATGTCGCCCCGCTGCAGGCTCTTCATCCGGTCGTTGAGCTCGAGCACCCGCTCGATACGACGTTGCAGCTGCTCACGCACATCCCCGCCCACGGCCCGATCGCCTTCCAGCACCCGTTCCACGTAGCCGTAAAAGTTGCCGTGGTTGGAACGTTCGATCACCGCCAGCCCGGCCGGGGTTTCCCGGGAGACAATATCGGTTTCCAGCAACCAGCGGAAATCGAGCGGCACGAACTCCCGGTTACCGGTTTTGATCAGGTAGCGATCCAGAGTGTCTGAAGTCACCCCTTCCAGGCTCAGCCCCGAGCCGCGCAGCTGGGCCACGGGCACGGTTTCCCGGTCGTGGATTTCGCCGATCACCGTATGGCGCTCCCCCTCGGGCGACGTCAGTTGCCATTCATAGATGGTATGGGGCCAGAAATAGGTGAGGCCACGCCAGCCGATCAGCAGCAGCAGGCCGAGTACCGCCACCAGGCTGAGGCTGACGGCACCGCCGGTCAGCCAGATCCAGGGCGCCCCTGATTTGAACCATTTACTCATGAGTCGTCTCGCCCCTTACATTGAGCTGTATTTGTCACGCAGTCGCTGACGAACGAATTCCGCGACCGTGTTGAACATGAAGGTGAACACAAAGAGCACGAAGGCCGCCAGGAACAGCACCCGGTAATGGGAGCTGTTCACTTCCGCCTCCGGCATTTCCACCGCGATGTTGGCGGCCAGGGTACGCATGCCGTTGAAGATGCTGAAATCCATCACCGGGGTATTGCCGGTGGCCATCAGCACTATCATGGTCTCGCCCACGGCCCGACCCAGGCCCATCATCACCGCTGAGAAAATACCGGGGCTGGCGGTCAGCATCACCACCCGGATCAGGGTCTGCCAAGGCGTGGCGCCCAGGGCCAGGGAGCCGTTGGTCAGGTGCTTGGGCACCGAAAACACCGCGTCTTCGGCGATGGAGAAGATAGTGGGAATGACCGCGAAGCCCATGGCGATGCCCACCACCAGGGAGTTGCGCTGGTCGAAGCCGATGCCCAGCTCGTTGGTGAGGAAGCCGCGGGCGTTGCCGCCGAAGAACAGGTTCTCCACCACCGGGCTGAAGGCGAAGGAGGCCCAGCCCACCAGGATCACCACCGGCAACAGCAGCACGCTCTGCCAGCCCTCCGGCACCGCGTCCTTGATGTGCTTGGGCAGGTGATGCCAGACGAAGGCCATCAGCAGGATCGACAGCGGCAGCATCACCAGCAGGATGACTATACCCGGCAGGTGGGTCTCGATCAGCGGCGCCAGCCAGAGCCCGGCCAGGAAGCCGAGGATAACGGTGGGCAGCGCCTCCATGATCTCCACCGTCGGCTTGACGACCTTGCGCAGCCCCGGCGACATGAAGTAGGCGGTATAGACGGCGCCGGCGATGGCGATGGGCACCGCGAACAGCAGCGCGTAGAAGGCGGCCTTGATGGTGCCAAAGGAGATGGGCACCAGGCTCAGCTTGGCCTCGAAGTCGCTGCTGCCGGAGGTGGACTGCCACACGTACTGGGGCTCGGGATAGCCTTCGTACCAGACCTTGGTCCACATGGCGCGCCAGGTCACTTCCGGGTGCTCGTTTTCCACATGGAAGCTGGACAGCCGGTCACCCTCGAGCACCAGCAGCAGGCTGTTGCGCGGGGACATGGCCAGGGCGGACACGGACTCGCCGGCCAGCTTGCCGGAGAACAGCCGCGAGCCGCCGGTGGTGTGGAAAATGTCCAGGCTGCCATTGTCGGAAACGGTGGCGAAGCCCTTGCGGTTCAGTTCCGGCGCTATCCGGCTGATACGGCCTTCGGCCTGGAACTCACGGATAAAGGTGAATTCACGCTTGCCGTCCCTGGTCACCTCGAACCACTGGGACACCGCGCCATTGTCGTTGGCGACCAGCAGCGAGTTGCCGCCGGACAGCAGGGTCATGGTGGTGATGTTGCCGCCGACGGCGTTCATGTCGAGCACATTGCGCAGCCGCACCTTGCCGATGTTGCGCACGTCGTAGATGGACACCTCGTTGCCGCTGCGCGCGAACAGGAAGCGCAGGTTGGGAGTCAGCAGCAGTTGGTCCACCTGCTCGGGCAGGCCGGGGATGGCCACCTGCTCGGGCGCCAGCTCGATCTCGCCGGTAATGAAGTTTTCCTTGCCGGAGAAGCGGGTCAGAATGCCACTGCCGTCGGCGGTCACGGCCGCCGCCAGCAGGTCGTTACCGTTCTGGGCGAACGCCAGCCGGCTCAGGCTGCGGCCCTGCTCGTCCAGCACCAGGGGAGCCTCCCCGAAGGGATAGACGGCTTCGGGGATGATGGTCCGGATATTGTCCGGATAACTGACGTTGAACTTGGGCGCCACCACCCGGAAGCGGCCGTCGTCCTGACCATAGGCCACCATGTTGCCGGACTGGCTGCGGGCCACGCTGGTGATGTTGCCGGGAATGCGGATACGCTGCAGGTGCTTGCCTTGCAGCGGCAGGGAGTAGAAATTGACCTCCCCGTCGTCGTTGAAGCGATAAACCAGCTCGTTCTGCTCTTCCACCCCCAGCAGCACCGTCTCGCCGCCGCCCGCCAGGGTCAGCTGCTGGCCGGGTTCAACGCGGGCGCCGTCGAAAATCGGCTTCACCACGTACAACAGGTAAAAGAAGATCAGTAGCAGGGCAACCAGCACCAGTATCCCACCGGTGGTTACCCCTATTTGCGCCAGCCTGTCTTTCAGCCAGCGTCCCTTGCTGCCCGACAGCGCTATGGTTTGGGTTTCGGTTGACATCAGTCACCTCGATAGATTTCCAGTTAGCGGCATTATATGGCGCACAGATGACAGTTTTGTTACACCCGGGCAGGCAAATGGCAGTCTGTTAAAACAAACAAAAGGGTGTATCTTAAAAGTGCCCAACAGCGAGGAGAATGCCTATGAAAACCCTGGTCGCCACCCTGATAGGTCCCGACAAGACCGGCCTGGTCAAACAACTGGCCGCCCTCATCAAACAGCATCACGGCAGCTGGCAGGCCAGTGCCATGAGCGAGCTGGCCGGCCACTTCGCCGGCATCGTCGAGATCCGGGTGCCCGAGGAGCACAGCCAGGCGCTGAGCCGGGCCCTGACCCAGTTGCCCGAGTTCCAGGTGCAACTGGTGGAAGGCCAGGGCAAGGCCCCCCAGGGCCAGAGCCTGACCTTGACCGTCACCGCCAACGATCGCCTCGGCATCATCGACGAGGTCACCGATATCCTCAACAGCCTCAATATCAGCGTCAAGACCCTGAAGACCGACAGCCACCCGGCCCCGGTCACCGGCATCATGCTGTTCGAAGCACAGAGCACCCTGATCCTGCCCCACGGCCAGACCCTGGGTGACCTGCAGGCCCGGCTGGAAGCCCTGAGCGACGATCTGGTGGTCGACATCGACATTGCCTGAGCCGTCACAAAAACGTCATAAAACTCTGTCATAAAAGTGGCTTGAAACTGACATATCCCGATGACAGGAATAATAATGAGCACGGACAAATGGTATCTGGACAAGGAGCTGAGCTGGCTGTCGTTTAACGAGCGGGTGCTGCAGGAAGCCATGGACAAGAGCGTCCCCCTGGTGGAACGGGTGCGCTTCCTGGGCATCTTCTCCAACAACCAGGACGAGTTCTTCCGGGTCCGGGTGTCCGACGTCAAACGCCAGGTGATGATCGACGCGGATCAGGGCAAGACCAACGGCGCCGCCTCCCTGCTCAGGAATATCCAGCAGAAGGTGATCAAGCTCTCCAACACCTTCGACGAGGTCTACAAGGAACTGATCGTCACCCTGGCCCGGCAGAACATCTTCCTGCTCAACGAAAACCAGCTGTCGCCCGAGCAAGAAGCCTGGGCCAAACGCTACTTCGAGGACGAAGTTCGCGCCTACCTGTCCCCCATCATACTGCGCGCCGAGATCGATCCGGTGCGCTTTCTCAAGGACGAGTACACCTACATCTGTGTGGGCATGATCAAGGACGAGGAGCGACATTACGCCCTGGTGGAAATTCCCACCGACGTGCTGCCCCGCTTCGTGGTGCTGCCGCCGGGCAAGAGCCGGCGCAAGAAAAGCATCATCATCATGGATAACGTGATCCGCCTGTGCCTGAACGAGCTGTTCGCCGGCTTCTTCGAGTACGACGACATCCACGCCTACTCCTTCAAGATGACCCGGGACGCGGAATACGATCTGTCCGATCAGCTCGATCAGAGCCTGCTCGAGAAGATGAGCGACGGCCTCAAGCAGCGCCTCACCGCCCTGCCGGTGCGCTTCGTACACGACCGGGAAATGCCGCCGGAGATGGTGCAGACCCTGGTGCGCAAGCTCAAGATCCAGGGCCACGACGCGGTGATGTCCGGCGGGCGCTACCACAACTTCAAGGACTTCATCGGCTTTCCCAATGTCGGTCGCAAGCACCTGGTGAACAAGCCACAGCCTGCGCTCAAGTGCCGGGAGTTCCAGGACAGTCCCTCTTCCTTCGATGCCATCCGCCGGCGCGACATCCTGCTGTATTTCCCCTATCACAGCTTCAGCCACGTCACCGAGTTCATCCGCCAGTCCTCCTTCGACCCGGCGGTGCTCAGCATCAAGATGAACGTGTACCGGGTGGCTTCGCTGTCGCGCATCATGTATTCGCTGATGGACGCGGCCAACAACGGCAAGAAGGTGACCGTGGTAATCGAGCTGCGTGCCCGTTTCGACGAGGCGGCCAACATCGAGTGGGCCAAGCGGCTGACCGAAGCCGGCATCGGCGTGGAGTTCGGGGTGCCGAGCCTCAAGGTGCACTCCAAGCTGTGCCTGGTCACCCGCCGCGAGGGGGAGCAACTGGTGCAGTACGCCCATGTGGGCACCGGCAACTTCAACGAGAAAACCGCCAACATCTACACCGACTTCTCGCTGCTGACCGCCAATCCGGAGATCACGGGCGAGGTGGCGGCGGTGTTCGACTTCATCCGCCAGCCCTATCGCCGGGTCAAGTTCAACCACCTGCTGGTGTCGCCGCTCAATTCCCGGCGCGGCCTGTACAGCATGATCGACGCGGAGATCGCCAACGCCCGCCAGGGCCTGCCCGCCGGACTGGTGCTCAAGCTCAACAACCTGGTCGACAAGGGCCTGATCAACCGTCTCTACGGCGCCAGCCAGGCCGGGGTGAAGATCGATCTTATCGTGCGCGGCATGTGCTCGCTGGTGCCGGGAGTGGAAGGCGTCAGCGACAATATCCGCGCCATCAGCATCGTGGACCGCTACCTGGAGCACCCGCGGGTGATGGTGTTCCACAACAACGGCCAGCCGAAGGTCTATATTTCCTCCGCCGACTGGATGACCCGCAACCTGGACTTCCGGGTAGAGGTGGCCACCCCCATCCTGGATCCGGAGCTGCGCCAGCGAATTATCGATATCCTCGATATCCAGCTCAACGACACCACCAAAGCCAGAATTTTGGACTTCGAGCAAACGAATCATTATGTCGAGCGCGGTAACCGGCGTAAAATCCGTTCCCAGACCGTTATTTATGACTATCTCAAGGCTCTGGAGGGATAACCGCGCATGACCGATCAGTACGTTGCCACCATCGATCTCGGCTCAAACAGCTTCCATATGGTGATCGCCCGCTACCACGGCGACAGCCTGCGCATCGTGGACCGCCTGAAAGAACGGGTTCGACTGGCCGACGGCCTGGACGATGTAAACCTGCTCAGCCAGGAGGCCATGGAGCGCGGCCTGGCCTGCCTAAGGCTGTTCGGGGAGCGCCTGCGCGGCTTTCACGCCACCCAGGTACGGGTGGCCGGCACCTTTACCCTGCGCGAAGCCGCCAACGCCCAGGAATTCGTGCGCCAGGCACAGCAGGTGCTGGGTTTTCCCATCGACATCGTCAGCGGCAACGAAGAAGCGCGCCTGATCTACCAGGGCGTGGCCCATACCCAGAATACCCAGGGCCAGGTGCTGGTGATCGACATCGGCGGCGGCAGCACCGAACTGGTCATCGGCCGGGATTTCGACTGCAAGCTGGTGTCCAGCCGCAGCATGGGCTGCGTGAGCTTCACCCGCAAATACTTCGCCGACGGTCGCCTTACCGAGGAGAACTTCGAGCAGGCCATCGAAGCGGCCGAGTACCAGCTGGTGCCGGTGATGGGCCGCTATCTGGGGCTGGGCTGGGACCAGGTGCTGGGCAGTTCCGGCACCATCAAGACCCTGCTCGAAATGTGTTCGGCCGTCACCCAGGAGCCGGTGATCGACCTGCCCGGGCTGCTGCACATCAAGACCCAGCTTACCGCCGCAGGCAGCCTGGACAAGGTGGACATCCCTGGCCTGAGCGAGGATCGCAAGCCGTTGATCGCCGCCGGGCTATCGATACTGCTCGGGGTGTTCCGCAGCCTCAACCTGGATAAAATGGGTTTTTCCGACGGAGCCCTGCGCGAAGGCCTGCTGTATACCTTTTTCGGCCGGGTCAAACACCACGACATTCAGGTCAACACCATACTGGCCCTGAGCCAGGAGTACGCCATCGACACCCGCCAGGCCGAGCGGGTAAAGCAGACGGCACTCTCGCTGTTCGATCAGGTCCGCGACGGCTGGCAGCTGGACAACGGCTTTGTCGACCTGCTGGGTGGCGCCGCCCTGCTGCACGAGGTCGGGCTGCATATCAACTTCACCGGCATCCACCGGCACTCCGCCTATATCCTGAGCAACGCCGATCTGCCCGGCTTCACTCAGGAAGAGCAGAAAGCCCTGGCCGCCCTGGTGCGCTTCCACCGCAAGGCGCTCAAGCTCACCGAGCTGGAGCCGCTCAACTACCTGCCGGAGCGGCAGCTGTTTCGCCTGGTCCGGCTGCTGCGGCTGGCGGTGGCGTTGAACCGCCGCCGCCAGGACGGGGTACTGCCACCGTTGCCGTTGACCCTGGCCGCCGACGACGAGCTGCGCCTGAGCCTGCCCGCCGACTGGTGCGACCGGAACCACCTGCTGCTGACCACCCTGGAGCGGGAGCAGGCCTATCAGGCCAAGGTGGACTGGAAGCTGGAGCTGGTCAGGGTATAAGTTACGACTCGGCCGCCCGTTGTTTGGCGGCCTTTTTTTCCGCCCGACGACGCTTGAAGAAAGCGCTTAGCTGGGTGGAGCAGGCCTCGGCCAGCACCCCCTGCTGCCAAGCCACCTGGTGGTTGAGGCCCGGGGTGGCCAGCAGCCGCAGCACCGAGTCCACCGCCCCGGTCTTGGCATCAAAGGCGCCGTACACCAGCCGCCGGATACGGCTGTGCACCATGGCACCGGCGCACATCATGCAGGGCTCCAGGGTCACGTAGAGGGTGGCGTCCAGCAGCCGGTAGTTGCCGAGCGTCAGCCCGGCCTGGCGCAGCGCCATGATCTCTGCATGGGCGGTGGCGTCGTGGCTGCCGATGGAGCGGTTCCAGCCCACCCCGACGCACTCGTCATTCAGCACCACCAGGGCCCCGACGGGCACCTCGCCTTCCTGCTCCGCCCGCGCCGCCAGCGCCATGGCCTGGGTCATCCAGTATTCGTCTCGTTCGTTCATCACCGCCTCCGTAGGCCGCGTATTATGGCAAAAGCGGCCCCGGCTGCAAGCCGGGACGGGGCCCGTCGGGTAGCTCCGGTAAGGAAAGCGATGAAAAAACGCAACAATGTCCAAGAAAGCGCCAAACGCACCAAAATTGCAAAAAGGGGCTTGCAGCGGGTGCGGGCCATCTATATAGTGAGCCCCACTTCGGCGTGTAGCGCAGCTTGGTAGCGCACTGTCATGGGGTGTCAGGGGTCGGAGGTTCAAATCCTCTCACGCCGACCAAAATACCCTTGAAAAACCCACCTTACGGTGGGTTTTTTATTGCCTGTCATTTTTCGTCCCGGCCACTCAGGCCCGGTATTCCATCAGTATCACCGGCACCCGCCTGCCCCGGCGTTCCAGCTCCCGCTGCTCCAGGGCGACGAAGCTCATGGCCTCGAAGAACGGCTGGGCGGTAATGCTGGCTTCACAATAGAGACGGGACAGCCCGTGGGAGGCGGCTTCGGCTTTCAGCCGCTGCATCAGCGCCCGGCCGATGCCCTCGCCCTGGCGGGCATGGTGTACGTAGAACAGATCGATGCGGCCATCCTCGTCCAGCTCGGCAAAGCCCAGCAGAAACTTGCCGTCCATCGCCACCAGCGGCCGGGTGCGGATGAAACGGCTGACCCAGCGCGGCTCGTCATATTCATCAGGAGCCCACACCGCCAGCTGGCTTTCACTGTAATCAGCCTGGTTGATACGGTGCACGGTGTCGTGGAACAAACGCCAGATACTGCCCGTCTCACCGCTGCGGATCTTCCTGATTTCCATAATGACTCCTGCCTGTGCCTGTGGCCTCTATCTAGCCACAGTTGAAAGCAAGAAAAAAGCGGCTTGCGCGCCGCTTTGTCATATTTATTGCACAAACAACCGGTTTCAGCCCTGTTCGGGCACCCGCTGCCGGTGTTTCGGCAAATTGAGGGAAATCAGTGCCGCCAGCAGCAGGAAACCGGCGGAAATCCACAGACAGGCGGTCAACCCGGCCTGCTGGTAGACCCATCCCGACAGCACAGTGCCGACGAGCCGCCCCATGGCGTTGGCCATGTAATAGAAGCCCACGTCCAGGGAGACCCCGTCTTCCCCAGCATAGCTGACGATCAGATAGCTGTGCAGCGAGGAGTTGACGGCAAACAGCGCCCCGAACAGCAAGAGGCCGCCGAGCAGGGTCCATTGTGGATGGAACCCGGCCCCCAGTCCGAGGGCGATCAGCGCCGGAGTCAGGGTCAGTATCAGGGCCCAGCCGAAGGCGGTTTTGCCGTCGGGCACCCTGCCCGAGCGCTTGCCGGTAAAGTAAGGCGCGAACGACTGTACTACCCCGTAGCCGATGATCCAGAGCGCCAGGAAGCCGCCGATCCGCCAGTGATCCCAGCCGAACTGGCTGGCCAGGAATACCGGCAGCGCCACCACGAACCACACATCCCGGGCGCCGAACAGGAACATCCGCGCCGCCGAAAGGGCGTTGATGGCACGGCTCTTGGAAAAGATATCGCGAAACTTCGGCTTGGCTTTTGCCCGACCCAGATCCTGTTTCAGCATGACGACGCTGAACAGCCACACCAGGGCCAGCACCGCCGCCATGGCGCCGACGGCCCCGGCGAAGCCGAGCAGCGCCAGCAGGGCCCCGCCGAGGAAGAAACCCGCGCCCTTGAGCGCGTTCTTGGAGCCGGTGAGGATGGCCACCCACTGGTAGAGGGTGCCCTGGGCATCCTTCGGCACCAGCAGCTTGATTGCGCTCTTGGCGCTCATCTTGTTGAGATCCTTGGCGATGCCCGACAACGCCTGGGCCGCCATCACCCAGGGCACCGTCAGCCAGGCCGCCGGTACCAGCAGCATGGACAGCGCCACCACCTGCAGCGCCAGGCCGATGTTCATGGTCTTGTTTAGGCCCATATGGGCACCTAACCAGCCGCCCACCAGGTTGGTGATCACCCCGAAGATTTCATAGAACAGGAACAGCAGGGCGATCTCCAGCGGGCTGTAACCCAGGCCGTGGAAGTGCAGCACCACCAGCATGCGCAGGGCACCGTCGGTGAGGGTAAAGGCCCAGTAGTTGCCGGTGACCAACAGGTACTGACGGATCTCGGGGGACAGGGTGGCCAGCATCACCACTTACCCCGCCCGGTCCAGCCGGCCCACCTTGCGCATCAGCTCGGCGGTGCGGTTGGCGTAGCCCCATTCGTTGTCGTACCAGGCGTACAGCTTGACCTGGGTGCCGTTGACCACCATGGTGGAGAGTGCGTCTATGATGCTGGAGCGCGGATCCGTCTTGTAGTCCACCGACACCAGGGGCCGTTCCTCATAGCCGAGGATACCCGCCAGTTCGCCTTCCGCCGCCGCCTTGAGCAGGGTGTTCACCTCCGCCTCGGTGGTGGCCTGCTCCACCTCGAACACGCAGTCAGTGAGCGAGGCGTTGGCCAGCGGCACCCGCACCGCATGGCCGTTCAGCTTGCCCTTCAGTTCGGGGAAGATATGGGTGATGGCGGTGGCCGAGCCGGTGGTGGTGGGAATAAGGCTCTGGCCGCAGGCCCGGGCCCGGCGCAGATCCTGGTGGGGCGCGTCCAGTATGGTCTGGGTGTTGGTGATGTCGTGGATGGTGGTCATGGAGCCGTGGCGGATGCCCAGTTGGCCGTGGATCACCTTGACCACCGGTGCCAGGCAGTTGGTGGTGCAGGAGGCGGCGGTCACGATGGGGTGCAGCGCCGGATCGTAGAGGTGATCGTTCACCCCCATCACCACGTTGAGCACGCCCTCTTCCTTCACCGGCGCCGTCACCACCACCCGCTTCACCCCCTGATCCAGGTAGGCCTGCAGCAGGGCCTTGCTCTTCATCTTGCCGGAAGCCTCGATCACCACGTCGCAGCCGGACCAGTCGGTATCGGCTATGGCCTTGTTGCGGGTGCAGGCAATGCGCCGGTTGTCGATGATCATTTCTTCACCGATGGCCCGCGCCTCCCGGGTCCAGCGGCCGTGCACCGAGTCGAAGGTGACAAGGTGCGCCAGGGTGGCGGCGTCACCGGCCGGATCGTTGATCTGCACGAACTCCACGTCGTCCCATGCCCAGGCCGCGCGCAGCGCCAGCCGCCCCATGCGGCCGAAGCCGTTGATCCCTACCTTGATGGTCATTGCTACTACCTCCCTCTTTCAATATATTTTGTGCCAGCCCGCAGTGCTGTCGGTTTGTCGCCGCTCCAGACTGACCTGAACAGACAACATCCATGCCTAAACAGGCGGACAAAGCGAACGGCGCCGCCGACCGTCACATGCCAGGGATGGCATGTGCCGAGCGATACATGGATGTACCGAGCGTGTCGGCGGAGTTGGCCCTTTGGCCGACTTTTCCATCCCTACGTTACATCCGGTTGAATCAATTCGCCCCTTACGCCTACCCGACCGAGCTTGCCAGCGCTTCGATATAGCTCAGGTGGGCCGGCAGGCACAGGGCCTTGGGCCGCAGCGCCTGCACCCGTTGCACCGCCTCACTCAGCGGCACATCCAGGGCCAGCAGGATAGTCGCCGCCATCAGGCCGGTACGGCCCGAGCCGCCCTTGCAGTGGATGGCGATATCCCGGCCCTGGGCCAGCAGTGCCAGCACCCTATCGCGCGCCCCGGCCCAGGCCTGCTCGAAGGCGGCCTCGGGGGCCGCGTCATCCTCCACCGGCAGGTGGAACCAGGCCAGCTCCAGCTCCTCACACAGGGCCGGCATGGCGGTGACCCGGTTCTTTTCCATCTCGGCCCCGGGCATCAGAGTCAGCACGGCGCCGGCGCCGGCCTGGCGCAGCTGTTCGAGTGAGGCGTCCAGCGCCGCCTCTTTGGTACCCGGGCAAGGGGTGAGGATCAGACGGCCCCGGCCTTCGCCGAGGGACAGATAGTCAAAAGGGTGTTGCGACATCGTCTTTCCTTGATTGTCCATTGATTAAATCAGTTATAGGCGAACCAGTGCCGGGTGCGGTTGGCGATGGCCACCAGCGACAGCATCACCGGCACTTCCACCAGCACTCCCACCACGGTGGCGAGCGCCGCCCCCGAGTGCAGCCCGAACAGGGAGATGGCCACCGCCACCGCCAGCTCGAAGAAGTTGGAGGTGCCTATCATACAGGCCGGTGCGGCGATGTTATGGGGCAGCTTCATCGCCCGGGCGGCGGTGTAGGCAATGGCGAAAATGCCGTAGGTCTGGATCAGCAGCGGGATGGCGATCAGCACGATGGTCTGGGGCTGGGCCAGAATGGTGGGCGCCTGGAAGCCGAACAGCAGCACCACGGTCGCCAGCAGGCCCGCCACCGACAGCGGCTTGATGCGCTGGATAAAGTGTTGCAACTGTTTACCGTCGCCACGCTGCGCCAGCCGCCGGCGGGTATAGATGCCGGCCGCGAGCGGCAGCACCACATACAGCAGCACCGACCACAGCAGGGTGTCCCAGGGCACCGTGATGTCGCTTACCCCCAACAGGAAGGCGGCGATGGGGGCGAAGGCGAACACCATGATAAGGTCGTTCACCGACACCTGCACCAGGGTGTAGTTGGGATCTCCGCGGGTGAGCTGGCTCCACACGAACACCATGGCGGTGCAGGGCGCCACCCCCAGCAGTATCATGCCGGCGATGTATTCCCCGGCGGACTGGGGGTCGACCCAGTCGGCGAACAGCACCCGGAAGAACAGCCAGCCCAGGGCCGCCATGGTGAACGGCTTGATCAGCCAGTTGACCGCCAGGGTCAGCAGCAGGCCCCTGGGCTTTTTGCCCACGTCCTTGATGGCGGAAAAGTCGATCTGCACCATCATGGGGTAGATCATCACCCAGATGCACAGGGCCACCACCAGGTTGACGTGGGCGAATTCCAGCCCCGCCACCAGGGCGAAACCATCGGGCAGCAGGCTGCCCAGGGTGACGCCGGCCAGGATACACAGGCCGACCCACAGCGACAGGTAGCGTTCGAATACTCCCATTCCTTTACCTCGATGAGACTGAAAACATGCGGAAAAAAGAATATACGAAAAATCAAATATGTAAACCACTAAAAAACCCCGGTGATCCCGGGGTTTGGCATGCAGATGGGCGTCGAATGGCTTAGTTCAGGCCCAGCTTGGCCAGGTCGGCTTCGATAACGGCGGCGGGCACCGGCACGTAACCGTCCTTGTCCACGATTTCCTGACCCTGCTTGGACAGCATCAGCTTGACGAACTCGGCTTCCATCGGGCCCAGCGGCTCGTTGGGGTGCTTGTTCACGTAGACGTACAGGAAGCGGGACAACGGGTATTCGCCGCTGATGGCGTTGTCGGCGTTGGCTTCGATGTAATCGGTGGAGCCGGCTTCCGCCAGGGGCACGGCGCGCACGCTGGAGGTGCTGTAGCCCAGGCCAGAGTAACCGATGGCGTTCAGGGAAGAAGAGACGGACTGCACCACGGAGGCGGAGCCGGGCTGTTCGTTCACGTTGTTCTTGAAGTCACCCTTGCACAGCGCTTCATCTTTGAAGTAACCGTAGGTGCCGGATACGGAGTTGCGGCCGTACAGCTGCACGTCGCGGCTGGTCCAGTCACCGGAGAGACCGGTCTGGCCCCACTTGGTGATCTGCTCGGCCATGCCGCAGCCCAGGGTGCTGGAGAAAATGGCGTCGACCTGGTCGATGCTCAGACCTTCGATCGGGTTGTCTTTATGCACGAACACCGCCAGGGCATCGATGGCGACGCGAACCGGGGTCGGCTTGTAGCCGTAGCGCTTTTCGAAGGCTTCGATTTCGTTGCTCTTCATGGCCCGGCTCATGGGGCCGAACTGGGCGGTACCCTCGGTCAGGGCGGCGGGAGCGGTGGAAGAACCGGCGGCCTGGATCTGTACGTTGACGTTGGGATAGCTACGTTTGAACTCTTCGGCCCACAGGGTGGCCATGTTGGCCAGGGTGTCGGAACCCACGGAAGACAGGTTACCGGAGATACCGCTGACTTTTTCATAGTCGGGCAGAGAACTGTCCACCGCGGCCAGGGCAGAGGTGGAAGCCAGGGCGGCAGTCAATCCAAGCGCGCTTACCAGTTTGTTCAATTTCATCCTTAATCTCCAATCTGAGTTCGGTCTTTCAAGACGCGGCCAGTATTGCCGCCGGTGATGACAACTATATGAACCGAAGGTGACGCTTTTATGACAAGAAAACAGAAAGCGGGAAGCGGGAAGCGGGATCTTCGCTCCCACGTGGCGGCATGGGAACGAAAAAATACCGGACCTGTCAGGCGATTTCCCGGTTGGGGCTGTCCAGCACCAGCAGGCGTTCGGGCAGGCTGAAGCTGAAACAACTGCCCTCCCCCGGGCGACTGCGGATCTCGAGATGGGCATCGTGGTGGCCGAGGGCATGCTTGACGATGGCCAGCCCCAGGCCGGAGCCGCCGGTCTGCCGGCTGCGGGCCTTGTCGACCCGGTAGAAGCGCTCGGTCAGCCGGGCGATGTGCTCCGGGGCGATGCCTTCGCCATTGTCGGTCACCGCGAAGCGGCCCTGGTACCCCACCCGGCCCCATTCCACCCGGATCTCGGTACCGGCCGGGGAATGACGGATGGCGTTGTAGACCAGGTTGGAAATGGCGCTGCGCAACTGCTCCTGATCGCCCCTCACCTTGAGACCCGCGTCGACCTCGAAGCTGAACCGGTGGCCCTTGTCGGCACTCAGCGCGACCGCCTCCTGTTCCAGCATCATCAGCATGGCCGGCATATCGACAATCTTGCCGAGATCGATGGTGGGCGATGCCTCGATGCGGGTCAGGGTCATCAGCTGATTGACCAGGGCGTCCATACGCAGGGTCTGCTCCAGCATCACCTTCTGGGTCTTGTGCCACATCGGCCCGGGCGGCAGCTCCTCCAGCATTTCCAGGTAACCCTTGAGTACCGTCAGCGGCGTGCGCAGTTCATGGGACACGTTGGCCACGAAGGACTTGCGCATCTGCTCCAGGCTTTTCAGCCGGGTGACGTCACGCACCACCAGCATGGCCTGATCTTCCGCATAGGGCATGATGCGGCATTCCAGCAACTTGTCTTCGTTGACCGGTGACGGCAGCTCCAGCGGCTCACGAAAATCGGCCCGCTTCATGTAGGTGATGAACGCCGGGGTGCGGATCAGGTTGCCGATATGCTGTCCGGCATCATCGGGCCAGCGGAATCCCAGCAACTGCTGGGCCAGCTTGTTGCACCAGATGATGCTGCCGTCGCGCCGGATCACCACGGCGGCGTCCGGCAGGGCCTCGGCCCCTTCCCGGAAGCGGCGCACCAGGTTGGCCAGCTCCCGCCGGCGCGCTCGCTGGCGCTGCTGCAGCCGGTAGATGCCGTTGAAGATGACTTCCCAGCTGCCCGTGCCCTCGGGCGGTACCAGGCTGCGGTCCCGCCACAGCCAGACCGCCAGCTTGTGCTGAAAACGATAATGCCAGGCCAGGTGCAGGGAGGTGGCTACCAACAACCCCAGCGCGATGTCGCCGATGGCCAGGCCAAGCAGAAAAAACACCAGGTAGTAGAGGATTAATCGCCACCATAAACCATGGCCGGAGTCGTGTAGCTGCATGCAAGCCTCATAGGCGCGTTGAAAAACGGTAGCCGGCACCACGCACAGTCTGGATCAGCTTGTCGTGTCCCGACTCCGACACCGCCTTGCGCAACCGCCGGATATGCACGTCCACGGTTCTGTCTTCCACATAGACGTTGGTGCCCCACACATTATTGAGCAACTGCTCGCGGCTGTATACCCGCTCCGGATGAGTCATGAAAAAGTGCAACAATTTGAATTCGGTCGGGCCCATGTCGAGCTGCAGGTTGTTGGCGCTGACCCGGTGGCTGACCGGATCCAGCTTCAGCCCCTGCACCTCGATGACGTCTTCCACCGAGGTGGGAGCTACCCGGCGCAGCACCGCCTTGAGCCGGGAGGTCAGTTCCTTGGGGGAAAACGGCTTGGTGATGTAATCGTCGGCGCCCACGTCCAGGCCTTTGATCTTGTCTTCTTCCTCGGCCCGGGCGGTGAGCATGATCACCGGGATCTGGCGGGTCAGTTCGTCCTGCTTGAGGTGCTTGATCAACTGGATGCCGCTGCCGCCGGGCAGCATCCAGTCGAGCAGGATAAGCTCGGGATAGGGTTCCTTGATCAGCGACAGCGCCTGGTCGTAATCTTCCGCTTCCTGGGTAGCGAAGCCTTTCTGCTCCAGCACGAAACACAACATTTCGCGGATCGGCGCCTCATCCTCTACCACCAGTATTTTCCGTGTCATTCTTCAACTGCCTCTTAATTCGGGTCTTGTCGGTGTATCACCCATTATTGGAAGCAAGTATGACATTTTTATGAAATTGTGACGCGCCGGTGTCAGCGGGCTGACAACTTGGCGACGTTTTTCTTTCAGCAGGCCTGATAGCCCATGCAGAGCTCCGGCTGGCCGGTGCCCGGATCGATACCTTCCTCGGTAATGGCGAAGCCGTGCTGGCGGTAAAAATGCACCGCCACGTCGTTCTCGCTGAACACCTTGAGCGACAGCCGCCGCCGCAGCCGCTTGGCCATGGCCAGCAGCGCCTTGCCGATGCCGTTCTGCTGGCAGTCCGGGCGCACGAACAACGCCGCCAGGTAGTCGTCCACCAGGGCGATAAAGCCCTGGATCTCCCCGCCCCGCTCGCAGACCCACAGCTCGGCCGACGGCAGATAACGGGCGCGCATCTGCTCCTGCTGCTGCCACCAGAAGGCGGCCGGTACAAAATCATGGGCCTGCAGCGAGGCCAGCAGCCACACTTCGAGGATGGCGTCCATGTCATCGGCCCTGGCCTGTCGTATCATTGCTCTTCTCCTCGCCCGCTTCATCCAATTGTATGAGTCCCCTTTGCAGACAGACCGGGTTTTATTGCCGTCTGTGACCCGGATCGGCTTTTATCGGCCAAGAATGACTACCTGATCACAAAGCCGCTTTACAGTACAATACCCCTTTTTCCGGCTCGTCACCGAGGACGCCATGTGGTTTAAGAATCTGCAAATTTACCGTTTTACCCGCCCGTTCGAACTCAGTCTTGAAGAACTGGAAAAACAGCTGGAGACCATGACCTTCAGCCCCTGCGGCAGCCAGGATCAGGCGAAATTCGGCTGGATTTCCCCGCTCGGTAAACAGGGTCATGCCCTGACCCACGGCGCCGAACGCCAGATCCTGCTCTGCGCCAAGAAAGAGGAAAAAATGCTGCCGGGCTCGGTGGTTAACGACACCGTGGCCGAAAAGGTGGAAGCGCTGGAAGCAGAGCAGGGCCGGGCGCTGAAGAAAAAGGAGAAGGAGGCGATCAAGGAAGAAGTGATCGTGAGCCTCTTGCCCCGGGCCTTCAGCCGCCATCAGCAGACCTATGCCTGGATCAACCCGGAGGCCGGTTTTATCGCCGTCGATGCCAGCTCCGCCAAGCGCGCCGAAGACCTGCTGGCGCTGCTGCGCAAATGCATCGGCAGCCTGCCGGTAGTGCCGCTGGCCATGACCACGCCGCCCGAACTCACCCTCACCGACTGGCTGAAGGAAGGCGCTGCGCCGGCGGGCTTCGCGCTGGAAGACGAGGCCGAGCTGCGCTCGGCGCTGGAGCACGGAGGCATCATCCGCGCCAAGCAGCAGGACTTGCTCAGCGAGGAAATGAAGGCCCACCTGGATGCGGACAAGCTGGTCACCAAGCTGGCGCTGAACTGGGCCGACACCCTGAGCTTCGTGCTGGCCGACGACATGAGCATCAAGCGGCTCAAGTTCTCGGAAGAGCTGCGCGAGCAGAACGACGATGTCAGCGGCGAAGACGCCGCCGCCCGCTTCGACGCCGACTTCGCCCTGGTGACCGGCGAACTGTCCCGCTTCATCCCCGAATTGATCGAGGTCATGGGCGGCGAAGAAAGCCGCTGAGCCCGGCTCGAATTTCTCGTCCGGCGGGGGTAGAATGCCCGCCCCGGCCGCCATCAGGTGGCGGCCTGCTGACCTGACATCAGACGAGAAATTCCATGTTTACACCCGAATTGCTGTCCCCCGCCGGCACCCTCAAGAACATGCGTTACGCCTTCGCCTATGGCGCCGACGCGGTCTACGCCGGCCAGCCCCGCTATTCGCTGCGGGTGCGCAACAACGAATTCAACCACGAGAACCTGAAAATCGGCATCGACGAGGCCCACACCCTGGGCAAGAAGTTCTACGTGGTGGTCAACATCCAGCCCCACAACGCCAAGCTGAAAACTTTCCTGCGCGACATGAAGCCGGTGGTGGAGATGGGTCCCGATGCGCTGATCATGTCCGACCCCGGCCTGATCATGCTGGTGCGGCAGCACTTCCCGCACATGCCCATCCATTTGTCGGTACAGGCCAACGCCGTCAACTGGGCCTCGGTGAAGTTCTGGCAGGACTACGGCATCGAGCGGGTGATTCTCTCCCGGGAGCTGTCGCTGGAGGAGATAGAGGAAATTCGCACCCAGTGCCCGGATATCGAGCTGGAGGTGTTCGTGCACGGCGCCCTGTGCATGGCCTATTCCGGCCGCTGCCTGCTGTCGGGCTACATCAACAAGCGGGATCCCAACCAGGGCACCTGCACCAACGCCTGCCGCTGGGAATACAAGGTGCACGAGGCGAAGGAAGACGACGCCGGCCAGATCGTGCACAAGCAGGAGCCGATCCTGGTGCAGCCGGTGGCGCCCACCCTGGGCACGGGCGCGCCCCATGATCAGCCGGTGCTGCTGGAAGAGGGCAACAGGCCCGGCGAGTACATGGCCGCCTTCGAGGACGAGCACGGCACCTATATCATGAACTCCAAGGATCTGCGGGCGGTGCAGTACGTGGAGCGCCTCACCCAAATGGGCGTGCACTCGCTGAAAATCGAAGGACGTACCAAGTCCTTCTATTACGTGGCGCGCACCGCCCAGGTCTATCGCAAGGCCATCGACGATGCCGTGGCCGGCCGCCCCTTCGACGCCACCCTGATGAGCACCCTGGAAAACCTGGCCCACCGGGGCTATACCGAGGGTTTCCTCAAGCGCCACGCCCACGGCGACTACCAGAACTACGACACCGGCTATTCGGTGTCCACCCGCCAGCAGTTCGTGGGCGAGATCACCGGCCGCGACGGCGACTGGGTGGAAGTGGCGGTGAAGAACAAATTCCTGGTCGGCGACACCCTGGAGCTGATGACCCCCAAAGGCAACCTCAGCTTCACCCTGCAGGCCATGAAGAATCGCAAGGGCGAAGCGGTGGACGTGGCCCCGGGCAACGGCCATGTGGTGTACCTGCCGCTGCCCGCCGGGCTGGATGTGGCCTTCGGCATACTGCTGCGTAACCTGGGCGAGCAGCAGGATACCCGCCGCCCGCACCGGGAGAATGCCCATGGCGCTGCTGATCACCGATAAGTGTATTAACTGCGACATGTGCGAACCCGAGTGCCCCAACGGTGCCATCCACTTCGGGCCGGAGATCTACGAGATAGACCCGGCCCTGTGCACCGAGTGCGTGGGCCACTACGACAAACCGACCTGCATCAGCGTTTGCCCTATCGACTGCATCGTCGATCACCCCGAACACCGGGAGAGCGAAGCGCAGCTGTGGGACAAGTTCGTGCTGTTGCACCACTCCTCCTAAAACAAGGCCCCGGCAAAAGCCGGGGCCTTGTTGTCGGGCCGGCTCAGACGCCCGGCTCGGCCAGGGCTTCGCTGCCCGGCAGCAAAAACCACACCACCAGGCCGGCACAGGCCAGCAGCAAACCGCCCAGTACCAGCTGGTTCATCTCCGGCAACCCTCCCTGTACCAGCAGGAACAGGCCGCCCCCCAGATTGGAACTGCCGCCCAGCAGGGCGCCGGCGGTGCCGCTGTGCTGCGGAAAGGGCGACACCGCCTTGGAGGTGGCCACCGGGAACAGCAGGCCGGCACCGGCAAAATAGAGGCTGCCACCCAGCACCAGCCCGGCCACGGCCAGACGGGCATCGAAGGCTGACATCAGGACGATGGCGGAGCCCAGCAGCAGGCCGGCGGTGGCCAGCCACTGCATGCGCCGTACCGACCAGGACGACGCCTTCCAGGAGGCGAGCATGGCACCGGCGAAGTACAGCGGCAACGGCAGGATGAACAATACGCTGATCTCGGCACTGGTCAGTTCACTCTGCTTGCTGACCAGCACGCTGAACACCGCCTCGTACAGGATCACCCCGGCAAAGGTCGCCACCAGCATGCCCAGTTGACGGCGGAAACCGGCATGGTGCAGCACGTATTTATAGGCCGGCAGCATGGGTTGTACATGGCGTCGCGCCGCAGGCAAGGTTTCCCGGAAACAGAGCAGCATCACCAGGCTTATCAACAGTCCCACTCCCAGCAGGAACCAGTACATGGACTGCCAGCCAAATTGCAGGTTGAGCCAGCCACCCAGCAGCGGCGCCAGCAGCGGCGCCAGCATGATGCCCATGGACACATAGCCGTTGTAGCGCACCAGATCCGTCCCCTCGAACTTGTCCCGCATCAGGCTGCGACACAGGCTGCCGGCGGCGGCGGTACCCGCTCCCTGCACAAAGCTGCCCAGCAACAGCACGGGATAGACCGGAAAGGCCAGGATCAGCGCCGAGCCCAGCACATAGATGGACAGGCCGGCCAGCAACACCGGGCGGCGGCCATAGCGGTCGGACAGCGGGCCATAGACAAACTGGAATAATCCGTAGGGGATCAGGTAAAAGGCCATCACCAGCGGCAGGCTGTCGCTGGCCACCCGCAGCTCGGTCGCCATGTCCGCCATGGCCGGCACATACAGGGTTTGGGTCATCTGACCGGAGGCAACCATCAGAACAGTGAGTAATACCAGGGACAGGCCCGACATGGCCGCGATCTCCAAAAAGCGCCCGAATGGGCAGACTGTGATTTGGATCGCATCATAATGTATAGACAAATAATCTGGCAACCGACGCCAGAACGACCTTTTATAATGTCCAGGCCTAGATTTTCTAATCAGAAGTTATAGCGGTAACTGACTCCCCAGGAAGTCAGCCCGTCGTTGGGGCGGGCAATGCCCGCATTGGACAGGTGTCCGCCTTCGAGCGCCAGGCTGTGCCGGGCAAGTGCCACCCCGACCCCGACCCGGCTGGAAAACTGAAACTGGGTGGAAAAACGGCGTTGCTCCAGCCGGGTCTGGCTGATCCAGGCCGGGCCCACCCCGACGAAGGCAAAGGGACGCAGCCCGTCCGCATGGGTGGCGTAGTACAGGGTGGGGACCAGGCTAAGCTGCACCAGTTCGTCGTCCCCCAGCTCCCAGTAGCTGCTGTCGAACCAGAGTCCGTAGTCAAACTGGCCAGAGTCGCTTTCAAACCAGGGGGCCGGCTGTTGCCACTCCGCTCCCAGCGACAACCGGTCGGCGCCGTCACCACCACCGGCGCCGACCACCAGACTCCAGTCCGCCTGGGCCGGGGCGGCCGCTAAAGCAAACAGCAACAAGAGCGTTTTGTTCATGTTTGAGTCCTTTTTGTCGTCGCCACTCAATAAAAGATAGTCAGTTTCAACCAGGTCATCGGAGTTTTTCCGGCTATTTATTCATCCTGTATTGAAGAGGCCCCGCCCGGCCCCTTCTTCAACCCGGGGGACGGCCCGTCCCGGCATTTAACCCTTGCCTGATGAAGGCAGGCTGGTATAATCCGCCGCTCAAATTTCGTTCTTTAACATCAAGTGGGTTCTCTGATATGCATCCGATGCTGAATATTGCGGTGCGCGCTGCGCGCAACGCCGGTCAAGTTATCGTCAAAGGTTTCGCCAACCCGGATAACGTGGAAACACGCCAAAAAGGCCTGAGCGATTTTGTAACCAATGTCGATCTTGATGCGGAAAACGCCGTAGTAAACACCATCCGCAAGTCCTACCCGGAGCATACGATCATCGGAGAAGAATGTGGCGAACTGGCCGGCAGCAACGCCGATTACCAGTGGATCATCGACCCACTTGATGGCACCACCAACTTCATGAAAGGCATCCCCCACTTTGCCGTTTCCATCGCTCTGCGGGTGAAAGGCCGTACCGAACAGGCCGTGGTCTACGATCCCATTCGCGACGAACTGTTCACCGCCAGTCGCGGCGCCGGCGCCCAGCTCAATGGCTACCGCATCCGTGCCGGCAAGGCCAAGGATCTGTCCAACACCGTGCTGGCCACCGGCTTCCCCTTCAAGCAGAAGCACCAGACCGATGCCTACCTGGCCATGTTCAAAGCCATGTTCATCCAGTGCGCAGACATCCGCCGCGCCGGTGCCGCCAGCCTGGATCTGGCCTATGTCGCCGCCGGTCGGGTCGACGGTTACTGGGAACTGGGCCTCAAGCCCTGGGACTCCGCCGCCGGCAGCCTGATCGCCCGGGAAGCCGGCGCCATCGTCACCGACTTCGTCGGTGGCCACAACTATGAGCGCAGCGGTAATGTGGTCTGCGCCAATCCCAAGGTACTGAAGGAGATGCTGGCTACCATTCGCGAGCATCTGCCGGAATCCCTGGCTAACTGATAATGGTCGCTCCCGACATTAAGCCCCGCTCAGGCGGGGCTTTTTTTGTGCCCGCCCGGATTTGAAGGCGAGCTGCTCTGGAGCACAGGTGGCTCGCCTGCTTTCCCGCAAAGCGGGAACCTTCGGGCCCACCAACCACACCCACACCACGGCATAACACCCAGGCGGGCGGGCCGCCCGCGCTCCGATTCGTGCGACACCTCGGTCCCGGTGGTCGAATGAATTTGACCCTACGGCACAGGTTGTAGGATCGAATTTATTCGACCAAACCCCGGCGCCGTCGGCGGAACGGTCCGTTGAAACGGACCCTACGGCAGACCCGGTGTAACCCGCCGCCGCCCGTAGGATCGACTTCCGTCAACCAAACGCCGCACCTCAGCTGTCACCATAATACCCACGTCGACCACCCGCCCGAGCCCCATTAGTGCAACTAGGCGAGCGGGATCCCCGAAGCTCCTTTTCCCCTCACGCCACGTCTCCACACCCGTGATAAAACAAAAAGGCCTGCCGGTTACCCGGCAGGCCTCTGGTCGTCATGAAGCGGCAGTTAGCCGTTCAGGCGCTTGTCGTTGCGACGGGGACGGAACTTGCCGCCACGGTCGTCGTTGTTGGCACGGAAGCTGCGACGGGGCAGCGGACCGCCTTCGTACTTGGCCAGGTTCAGCGGACGCTGGCAGACCCGCACCTTCTGCAGTACCTGTTGTACTTCGGCGGTCATGCCTTCCGGCAGATCCACGGTAGAGAAGTCATCATGGATCTGGATCTGGCCGATGTAACGGGATTCCAAATCCGCTTCGTTGGCGATGGCGCCGACCAGGTGGCCCGGCTTGACGCCGTGTACCCGGCCCACGTCGACGCGAAAAGTTTCCATCACCACGCCGGACACGTCATCCTTGCCACCGCGGGCGGCACGGGGGCGCTCGGCGCGCTCGAAACGATCGCGGCCACCGTCACGGCTCTCGCGCACGTCGGGGCGGCGCGCCGCCATCGGCCTGTCTTCCACGAACAGCGGGCGGTCGCCTTGCAGCAGACGGGCCAGGCCGGCTGCCAGCTGGGCTGCGTCCACGCCATCTTCCTGCAGGGCCGTCACCATTTCCACGAAGGGGGACAGGGCCTTCTCGTCGGCTTCCACGCTGGCGCGGATACGGGACTTGAAGCGCTCGGCGCGGATCTTGTTGATGTCGTCGGCGGACGGCATCTGCATTTCTTCGATCGGCTGGCGGGTGTGGCGCTCCAGGTTGAACAGGTTGCGCTTTTCACGACCGGTCACGAACAGGATGGCGTCACCCTCGCGGCCGGCACGGCCGGTACGGCCGATACGGTGCACGTAGGACTCGTTGTCGTGGGGCATGTCGAAGTTGACCACGTGGCTGATGCGCTCCACGTCCAGACCGCGGGCGACCACGTCGGTGGCTACCAGTACGTTCAGACGGCCGTTTTTCAGACGGTCGACTACTTTCTCGCGCAGCTTCTGCGGAATGTCACCGTGCAGGGCTTCACAGGCATGGCCTTCGCGCACCATCATCTCGGCCAGATCTTCGGCGTCCTTACGGGTACGTACGAACACCAGCATGGCGTCCATCTCTTCGGTTTCCACCAGGCGGCACAGGGCTTCATGCTTGGACATGCCGCGCACGAACCAGTAACGCTGACGGATACTGGCGTTGGTGCGGGTCTTGTTGGCGATACGCACTTCCTGCGGATCTTTCAGGTATTTCTGCGCCACACGCTGGATGACCGGCGGCATGGTGGCGGAAAACAGGGCGATCTGACGGCTCTCGGGGGTGTGCTCCAGAATCCATTCCACGTCGTCGATAAAGCCCATGCGCAGCATTTCATCGGCTTCGTCCAGCACCAATGCTTGCAGGTTGTCGAGCTTGAGGGTGCCGCGACGCATGTGGTCCATGACCCGGCCCGGGGTACCGACGATGATGTCGACACCGCGCTTGAGGGCACGGATCTGGCTGTCGTAGGCCTGGCCACCGTAGATGGACAGAATGCGAATGTCTTTCTGGTATTTGGCGTAGCCTTCGAAGGACTCTGCGACCTGGATGGCCAGCTCACGGGTCGGGGCCAGCACCAGCACCTGGGGCTGGGCATTGCCACCGGTGATGCGGCTCAGCATCGGCAGGGCAAAGGCGGCGGTTTTACCGGTACCGGTTTGTGCCAGACCCAGTACGTCCCGCCCGGTCAACAGGGTGGGAATGGCGGCGGCCTGAATAGCAGAAGGCTGCTCGTAACCGGCGTCGGTCAGAGCTTGAAGAACGGCAGGCGCCAAGCCGAGGTCAGCAAAACCAAGTACAGAAGAAGTATTTGTCATTTAACAGTTCCGAATAAATAGAATGTCGGCGGACTGATACAGTAAAAGGCCAGGGACAGCCCATTCTCACCGGGGGTGAGGGCTTCCCTTCACACAGTGTGTGTCACACATAGATTCACAAGGCTAATCTGGCCGTTTTTGTCTCAACACCGCCATGGTTAACCGGCTGGTACACACCAGTCGATCTTTCTCATCATGGATGTCGATCTGCCAGACTTGTGTCGTCGCGCCCAAATGGAGGGGACGTGCGGTACCTGTAACAAGGTCGCTTCGTTTGGCGCGGACGTGATTTGCGTTAACCTCCAGACCAACGCAATAATAACCCGCTTCAACGCACATATATTGGCAGCTACTGAACCCAGGGTCTCGGCCAGCGCTACGGAAGCGCCGCCATGTAACATGCCAAGAGGCTGGTGAGTACGATGCTAGACCGGCATGCTGCCGCTCAAAAAACCGTGACCCACTTCACAAAAGGTCATGCCCAACTGGGCTGCGTGCGTATTCTCCGACAGTTGGTTCAAACTGTCCAGCGTAAATTCACGGTTCCACATAAAAAGACATATTTTGATGATAAGGCGTGAGGCTTCACGCCTTGCGCGATAAGCTACCGCCGAGCGACTTTGCCGACGATAAAGATCAGCAGCACGGCCCCCAGTACCGACATGATCAGGGAGCCGATCAGGCCGGTGGCGGCCAGCCCCAGCAGCCGAAACACCACGCCGCCGAGAAAACCGCCCACCAGGCCGACGGCGATGTTGCCGAGCAGGCCGAAGCCCTGCCCTTTCATCAGGTTACCGGCAATCCAGCCGGCCAGGGCGCCGATAATCAATCCCCAGAAAAGTCCCATAGCTTCTCCTTGTTGTTGCGGTTGGCCAGGGGCCACATCAGTGGATCCTGGACCTTCATCATCCAGCGCAGCTCCAGCCAAGGGGCGAATTTATTCGACCAGATGGAGCACCGCTTTACCAGTCCAGATCCCGGCCCTCAAGCCAGCAAGCTTAGCAGAGCCTGTACCGGATGCTTGACCGGCTGCCCTTCCATCCGCTTGACCTGGCTGCGGCAGGAGAAGCCGGTGGCCAGGCAGCGCTCACGCGGCAGCTTGCTCATGGGCTCGGCCCAGCTCAGGCCGTAGAGAGTCCTGGAGCCTTCCAGGTTCCTGGTTTCGTGGCCGTAGGTACCGGCCATGCCGCAGCACCCCACCGCCACCGGCTCAAGCCTGGCGCCCAGGTGGCCGAAGATGTAGCCCCAGTCCTGGTGGGTGGCGGGCTTGGCGGTTTTTTCGGTGCAGTGGCCAAACAGGTACCAGGGCTCGCCGGCGGGCTCCCGGGCCGGGATCTGCTCCAGCACCCGCAGCAGCCATTCCTGGGGCAGCAGTACTTCGAAATCGCCCCGGGCCGGGCCAAGGATCTTGTCGTATTCGTCCCGGTAGCAGAGCACCAGGGAGGGATCCACCCCCATCATGGGAATGCCGAGCCGGGCCAGCTGGTTGAGGAACTGGGCGCTGTCCGCCGCCATGGCGGCGAAGCGGCGCAAAAAGCCCTTGACGTGGGCCGCCTTGCCGTTGGGCTTGAACGGCAACACCACCGGCGCGAAGCCGAGCGCCGTGGCCAGGCGCACCAGATCGAACACCACCTGGGCATCGTAGAAGGAAGTGAAGGGATCCTGCACGATGAGCACGGTTTTCGCCTTCTGCTCCGCGCTCAGGCCCTGCAGCCGCGCCAGGTCGAACTGGCCGGCCGGGCCGTCCGCCAGCAGGGTCTTGAGGCTGGGGTTGCTCACCAGCGGCATGTCCACCATGCCCAGCACCGAGGCGGCGCCACGCTTGACCCACTGGTTCTTCATCACCGGGTTGACCAGTTTGGGCACCCTGGCCATCCAGGGGGTATAGCTTTCCACCCAGGACACCAGGTAATCCTTGGGCGGGCGCTGGTAGCGCTGATGGTAGAGCTGCAGGAAGCGGGCGCGGAAGGTGGGCACGTCCACCTTGATCGGACACTGGCTGGAGCAGGCCTTGCAGGCCAGGCAGCCGTCCATCGCCTCCTTCACCTCGTGGGAGAAGTCGTATTCGCCCCGCCGCCTGGCCAGGGTGTGCCTGATACGCTCTACCATGCCCTTGACGCTGGTGCTACGGCTCATCACCGCCGCCTCCTCGGCCATGGGATCGAAGCCCTGGGCCGAGAGCTGACGCAGCCATTCCCGTACCAGGCCGGCGCGGCCCTTGGGGGAGTGGCGCCGATCGGCGGTGAGTTTCATCGAGGGGCACATGGGCGAGCGCACCTCGAAGTCGAAACAAAGTCCGTTGCCGTTGCAATCCATGGCCTGGGTGAAGCCGTCACGCACATGGATGGGGATTTGCCGGTCGAAGAAGCCGCGCTTGGTTGCGTCCACCGACACCAGTTGTTCCAGGCTGTCGAGCGGAGTGCAGATCTTGCCCGGATTCAGCCGGTTGAAGGGATCGAAGGCCGACTTGATGCGGCGCAGCTCGGTGAACAGCGTTTCACCGAAGAACACCGGACTGTACTCGGAGCGGTAACCCTTGCCGTGCTCGCCCCACATCAGGCCGCCGAACTTGGCGGTGAGGGCGTTGACCTGATCGGAGATGCGGCGCAGCATCACCTCCTGCTCCGGGTCGGTCAGGTCCAGCGCCGGGCGCACGTGCAGTACGCCGGCATCCACATGGCCGAACATACCGTACTGCAGACCATGATCGTCGAGCAACTGGCGGAATTCCATGATGTAGTCGGCCAGGTGCTCGGGCGGCACCGCGGTGTCCTCCACGAAGGCCACCGGCTTCTTGCGGCCCTTGGCGTTGCCGAGCAGGCCCACCGCCTTCTTGCGCATGGCGTAGATGCGGTTGAGGGAGGCCAGGTCGTCACAGATCTGATAGCCGATGATGCCCGCCTCGCCACGTGCCATCAGATCGTCGAGCCGGGCGCAGAGGGCCTCGACCTTGTCGCGCTGGGCGGCTTCGTCCTGGTCGGCGTACTCCACCATGTTGAGGCCGTCCATCACCTTGCCCGGCACGTCCCGGATCAGATCGCTCACCGAATGCCAGATGATGTCTTCCCGCGCCAGGTTGAGCACCCTGGAGTCGACGGTTTCCACCGACAGCGCCTTGGCCTCCACCATCAGCGGGGCGTTGCGCAGGGCGGACTGGAAGCTGTCGTACTTGACGTTGACCAGGGTACGGTATTTGGGAATGGGGGTCAGATCCAGCCAGGCTTCGGTGATAAAGGCGAGCGACCCCTCGGAGCCGCACAGGATGCGGGTCAGATCCAGGGTATGGGTATGCTTGTCGTAAACATGTTTGAGGTCGTAGCCGGTCAGGAAGCGGTTGAGTTTGGGGAAGCGGCGCGCTATCTCGCCCGCGTGCCCGGTGACGCTGTGGTAGACGCAGCGGTACAGCTCCCCTTCCCGGCTGTCTTCCTCGAGCTTCTGGTCCAGCGCCTCGCCGGACACCGGCCCGGTTTCGATAAGGGTGCCGTCCACCAGCACGGCGGTGACCCCCAGCACGTGATCCGAGGTCTTGCCGTAGACCAGGGAACCCTGGCCGGAGGCGTCGGTGTTGATCATGCCGCCGATGGTGGCCCTGTTGCTGGTGGACAGGTCCGGCGAGAAGAAGAGCCCATGGGGCTGCACCAGCTGGTTGAGCTTGTCCTTGACCATGCCGGTCTGCACCCGCACCCGGCGGCCGTCCGTGTCCATCGCCAGCAACTGATGCATATGGCGGGACAGGTCGACCACGATGTTGTCGTTGAGCGACTGGCCGTTGGTGCCGGTGCCGCCACCCCGGGGGGAGAAACGGATATCCCTGTAGGCCTCCTTGCCGGCCAGGGTCAGCATCACCACCAGATCCTGGCTGGAGCGGGGAAACACCACCGCCTGGGGCAGGCACTGATAGACACTGTTGTCGGTGGCCACCGCCAGCCGGCTGGCATAACTGCGTTCTATGTCACCGCGAAAGCCGCTGCCGGCCAACGCCTCGAGAAACGAAAAATAGGTGGGGTTTATCTGCTGCTGCAGATCAATCCTTGGGATCATAACGATCTGTCCCCCTTGAATCCTGTATCAATGCGCCCAGAGAGACGGCCAGTATACACTCCTATGGGCCCCGGGGGCGAGGGGCTGCTGTCGCCGGCCCCCTGGCAAAGGGCGCCGCCGCCTCGCGATAAAGGCGTCAGCATACCCCGC
Source organism: Zobellella endophytica (assembly GCF_003012775.1). Taxonomy (GTDB): domain Bacteria; phylum Pseudomonadota; class Gammaproteobacteria; order Enterobacterales; family Aeromonadaceae; genus Oceanimonas; species Oceanimonas endophytica. The sequence goes on from NZ_PXYG01000013.1 coordinate 52,584, forward strand.
TCCGACCGCGGGCTTGGACTGATAAATCCGACCGGAACGGCAACATAAGCGACACCGGCCGGGGAATTCCCGGCCCCGGCCCGGCGCCAGCGACGGCCTTATCCTTCCCTTCGACTGGACTCGCCGTCACCGGTGATCAGGTGGTTGAGAAAAAGCGCGAACAGCGCTGCCCGCGAGTCCACCCCGAACTTGGCGTACAAATGCTTGCGGTGGTTTTTGACCGTGCCCTCGCCGATGCCGAGCCCGACGGCGATGGCGCCGTTGTCGAGGCCCTGTACCAGCAAGGAAGCCACCTGACTCTCGCGCCGGGTCAGTCTGGCCCGGCCGAAACTGGCCAGGGCCGCCTGCACCCGGCGGTCCATGTCGGCCGCACCGGGCGGCGACAGCGCCAGCGGACCGATGCCACCGGGCCAGTGCCGCCGGCACAGGGCCCCCAGCAAGGGGAGACGGCGGCGCAGCTCCGCCTGCTCCGCCGGGGTGAAGGGCCTGGCCTGCAAGCGGCCAAAAAAGATCATCAGCCACTGGCCGTCGTTGAGCCTGATCACCAGCCCCAGCTCCTCCTGCCAGCCGGTGTCCCGATAGAAGGCCGCCAGATAATGAGGCGCCATGCCCTGCGCCGCCGCCAGTGCGCGCAGCGAGTAGACGCCCTCGGCCAGGCCGGCGCTCAGCGCCCGGCAGAAGGGATCTTCGGTGTAAAGGCCGTTCAGGTACTGCTGAAACAGCAGCTCGCGCCGATGCCGCAGGTTGTCGTACAGATACAGCGCGCGGCCCCCGGTGCGATAGCCCACCATCAGCAGGCAATCGCACCCGAGCAGGGTTTCCAGCAGGCGGGCCAGCGCCCGGGGAAAGGCGGCACCGCCCAAGGCATCGATCGCCCTGGCCAGCAGGGCTTCGTCCAGGTCTTTCATCGCTATTCACTCCGGAGGTTGGAGCCGACGATTATCGCAAACTGTCCCATAAAGGACATAGCTGGCCGGCCGCGTCCGGAGCAGGATCGGGCTTTTGCCAACGGAGTCTTCCCATGGATACGACCGGTTCCTCCTTGCTCGACGAGCTGCAACGGCGCGGCCTTATTGCCCAGTTGTCCGATCCCGCCGCCCTGGCGGCGCACCTCGACGCCGATGCCCGCACCCTGTACTGCGGTTTCGATCCCACCGCCGGCAGCCTGCACATCGGCCATCTGGTCCCCCTGCTGATGCTGCGCCGCTTCTTGGACGCCGGCCACCGGGTGGTGGCCCTGATCGGCGGCGCCACCGGCATGATCGGCGACCCCAGCTTCAAGGCCAAGGAACGCAGCCTGCACAGCGCCGAGGCGGTGCAAGGCTGGGTGGACGCACTGGGTGAGCAGATAGGCCGGTTGTTGGGTGCGGACGGCAATGCTCGGGTGCAACTGGTCAACAACCGCGACTGGCTGGCCGGCATGGACGTGCTCGGCTTTCTGCGGGACCTCGGCAAGCATTTTTCGGTGAATGCCATGATCGCCCGGGAATCGGTCAGGCAACGACTGGCCCGCCCCGAGCAGGGGCTATCGTTCACCGAGTTTTCCTACTCCCTGCTGCAATCCTACGACTTCGCCGTGCTCAACCGGGAGCGGGGCTGCAGCCTGCAGATCGGCGGCAACGATCAGTGGGGCAACATTACCAGCGGCATCGATCTCGTGCGCCGGCTCAACCGGCAGCGGGTATTCGGGCTGACCCTGCCGCTCATCACCAAGGCGGACGGCACCAAGTTCGGCAAGACCGAAAGCGGCACCGTCTGGCTGGATCCGACCAGGACCTCGCCCTACGCCTTCTACCAGTTCTGGCTGAACACCGCCGATGAGGATGTCCATCGCTTCCTGCGTTACTACAGCTTTCTCCCCCTGGTGGAGATAGCCGCCATGGAGGCGGAGGACCGGCAAGGCGGCAAGCCCCGGGCCCAAGGGGTGCTGGCCCGGGAGCTGACCCGGCTGGTGCATGGCGAGGAGGCGCTGCGAGGTGCCGAACGGATAAGCTCGGCGCTGTTTTCCGGGGAGTTCGGTCGACTGAGCCCGGCCGAGTTCGCCCAACTGGAGCTGGACGGCATCCCCCTGACCCGGGTGGAAGCCACGGGTTCGCTGGTGGAGCTGGTGGTCGCAGCCAAGCTGGCCGGCACCAACCGCCAGGCGCGGGAACTGATCGCCCGGGGCGCCATCAGCGTGAACGGCGTCCGGGCCGGAGGCGACAGCCTGGCCGGCATTGCTCCCCTGCACCACCGCTACCTGGTGCTGTGCCGGGGCAAGAAGCACTTCCACCTGCTGAAGCTCGACCCGACCTGAATCCTGGAGCACCGATCAGTTCAAACGTTGAGCGGCATGATGCTTGTTGGGGCGCGGGCGGCCCGCCTGCGCTCCACCAGCAAGGTGCAAATCAGCAAACCGCGGCGTTTGCTAGCGGCCGCGCCGCCCGGCGCCGCTCCGTTTGCCGGCGGTACCGGTGCTCTCCCGGCCCGGCTTCGCCGGTCGCCGGCCCGGAGCCACCTTGCCCCTGCCGTCCTGGCCGACCCGCGGCCCCTTACGGGCGGCCTTGGGCACATCGAGCCGGGACGCTTCCTCGGTCTTGCTCGAGCCCTGCACCATGCGGTTGATGATGGCCAGCTCCCCGGGGCTGACTTCCCGCCACTGGCCCGGCTTGAGGTTGCCCAGGGCGATATTCATGATCCTGACCCGCTTCAGGCTGGTGACCTCGAAACCGAGGTATTCGGCCATGCGCCGGATCTGGCGATTCAGCCCCTGGGTGAGAATGATATTGACGCTGCGCGGGCCGATTTTTTTGACCTTGCAGGGCTTGGTCACGGTGTCGAGAATGGGCACTCCCGCCGCCATGCGGGCGACGAAGTCGTCGGTGACCGGCTTGTCCACCGAGACGATGTACTCCTTCTCATGGGCATTGCCGGCGCGCAGTATCTTGTTGACGATATCGCCGTCGTTGGTCAGCAGGATCAGGCCGGACGACGGCTTGTCGAGCCGGCCGATGGGAAAGATGCGCGCGTGATAGTTGACCGCGTCCACGATATTGCCGGAAATCGCCTGATCGGTGGTGCAGGTAATGCCGATGGGTTTGTTATAGACCAGGTAAACCGGCTGCGGCTTGGCCCGCAGGGGCTTGCCGTTGATGGTGATCTTGTCCGCCGGCGTGACCTTGACGCCCATGCCGGCGACCTGGCCGTTGACCGTTACCGCCCCCTGCTCGATCAGCCGATCGGCCTCCCGGCGGGAGCAGATGCCGGTTTCACTGATGAATTTGTTCAGGCGGGTGCCGCCGTTCTCGTCTGTCATGGGGTTAGGCTCCCTCTCGCTGGCGGCAATAAATCGGCCCGGAACCGGAGCCGATCCAGGGCGGACCAGGTTAAAAGCGGCCAGTGTAAAGATGCGGCTCCGGGCCCGCAAGCGCTAATCGGCAGGCTAAAGCCAGCGTCGTACCCGGGCCCGGTAGTCGAGGTAGGCGGCGCCGAACTTTTCGCTCAGGGCCTGCTCCTCCGCCGCGATCTGCACCCGGTTCATGTAGACCACGAAGAGCACCAGCCAGGGCAGATTCAGCAGGCTGCCGAGCCAGAGGGCCCAGGCCAGCAACAACAGTAGATCGCCGAGGTAGATGGGATTGCGCGACCAGCGGAACAGGCCGCCGGTCACCAGCTGCGATGCCTCGGCCGGCCGGAAAGGCAGCAGGGTAGTGCGGGCCCGGAGCAGCTGCCCGGCGGCGACGACCATCACCAGCAGCCCGGCGCCCAGGATCACCAGAGCCAGCGCGGCCCGGCCCGGAAAATCGATCAGCCCCCATTCGCTCCCTCGCCGGCAGCTCCACATCAACAGGGCCGTGATCGCCACCACCCCGGGCGGGGGCAGCCAGAGCCGGCGCCGGCTCATGAGTCCACCGGCGAGGGCGCACGCGCCGTCGCGGGCCCGGCCGCCGCCTCGGGGGACACCGCCGGTTCGGGTTCATCCGGTTCCCGGTAGCGACGGGTCATGCGCAGCGCCTGGTACAGGTCGGGATACACCAGTATGCCTTCCTCGCCCACCCGGATGCCGGCCTGGTGCAGCCAGTGGGTCATCTGGCTGCGGCGCCCGGCCATCACCATGTGAATGCCCCGGCGCTTCAGCTCCTTGTGCAGCTCGCCCACCATGCTCATCACGCTGATGTCCTGGTGGGTGAAGCAGGATACCGCATCGATGATCAGGCACTTGGGCGGATGGCCTTCGCCCGTCGTCAGCAGCTGCAATACCCGGCGCTTGAAGTAGGCGGCGTTGAAATAGGTGAGCGGCGAGTTGAAACGGTAGATCAGCACCCCGGTCACCGCCCGGATCGCCTCATTCTGCCCCAGGGTGTGCACCACCCCTTCTTCGCTCATGCCCAGCAACTGGTCGGTGGGGCGCATCACGTTGCGCAGGAACTGGAACAGGCCGAGCAGCACCGCCAGGGTGATGCCCGGTATCACCCCCATGAACAGCACACTGACAAAGGTGATCCAGGCCAGCCAGAAGGCGGAGCGGTCGGAGTGGCGCAAGGCCCACAGGCCACGGAAGTCGGTGAGCGACAGCGAGGCCATCACCAGCACCACCCCGAGGGCGGCGGTGGGGATGTACTGCAGCGGCGAGGTCAGGAAGAAAGTGACCAGGGCGATGATCAGCGCGGCGACGATCGACACCAGCTGGCTCTTGCCGCCGTTGGCGTCGTTCACCGCGGTGCGCGAATCGGCGCCGCTGATGGCGAAGCCCTGGGATACCGCCGAGGCCAGGTTGGCCACCCCCAGGGCGCGGAATTCATTGTCGGCGTCGATGTCGTAGCCGTTCCTGGCGGCGAAGCTGCGGGCGGTGAGCATCATGGACACGAAGCTCACCATGGCCAGATTGAGCGCCGGCAGCACCAGCTCCCGCATCAGGCCGGGGGGGAACTCCGGCAACTGCAGCCGGGGAATGCCGCCGCTCAGGGTACCGACCACCGCCACGCCAATCCGTTCGGGCCCCAGCAACCACAGCAGGGCCGCCGTCACCGCCAGCCCCAGCAGGCTGCTCGGCCACTGGGGCCGGTAGCGCCGGCAGGCCAGCATCACCACCAGGGTCAGCAGGCTGATGCCCAGGGTGGGCCAGTGGATCAGCGCCAGGTAACTGGGCGCGGCGGCAATCCGCTCGATCAGCTCCGACTGATCGAAGGTAAAGCCGAAAATGCTCGACAGCTGGCCGACCATGATGGTGATGGCCACCCCGTTGAGCAGCCCCATCAGGATGGGCCGGGACAGGAAGTCGGCCAGCACCCCGAGCTTGAACCGGCTGGCGATCAGGCACCAGACCCCGGTCATGGCGGTCATGGTCATCACCAGTTGCCAGTGGCGGCCCGCGTCGCCCGCCGCCAACGGGGTGACCACGGCGGCAATCACCGCACAGGTGGCCGCGTCAGGCCCCACGATCAGTTGGCGGGAGGAACCGAACAGGGCGTAGGCGATCATCGGCAGAATGCAGGAGTACAACCCGACCACGGCGCCCACCCCGGCCAGTTCGGCGTAGGCGATGGCGACCGGCAGCGCCACCGCCGCCACCGACAGACCGGCCCGCAGATCCGGCAACAACCAGGCCCGCTGGTAACCCAGCAGGGCCACCAGCCCCGGCATCCAGCGTGCCAGGGTAAAAAAATCGCGCATTTTTCAATCACTTGCAGTTAGCTATCTCGCCTTAATTATAGAGCGACCTAACCACAACATGCGCGTAAATCATCAGGATGGTGAAAACGCCGGCGACGGGCTCAGCCTCCGCCCAGGGCGGGGCGCTGGCTCACCCGGGCCAACCAGCGCTGAATATGGGGCATGGACGCCACCTCGATCTCCAGCCGGGGCAGAAAGCCCATCAGCACATAGGCGCTGATGTCGGCGATGGAATAGCGCTCTCCGGCCAGGTACGGCGACTCGCCCAGACGCTGCTCCAGCCGGGGCAGGAAGGCCTGCAGCCGCGCCCTGGACTCGTGCCCCCAGGCCTCGACACAGTTTTCCCGATCCTGGTAGATCCGGCTCAGGTTCCTGAAGGCCTGGAACGCCGGCAGCAGCCCGTCCAGCTCGACGATGCGCTGCCACATCTCCACCCGGGCCCGTTCCAGCGGGCTGGCGCCGAACAGGGCGAGATCGTCCGGGTACAGCTCGTCGAGGTAGCGGCAGATGGCCACCGACTCGCACAGGTAGCCGCCGTCGTCCAGCGCCAGCAGGGGAATGCGGCCGTTGGCGCTCATCGCCCTGAACTCGTCGGTCAGGTTGGCGCCGGCGCGCACATCCACCGGCACCCGTTCGATCTCGATCCCCTTCTCGGCCAGGAAAAGATTGACCCGCCGGGCGCTGGGAGTGGTCGCCAGTTCATAAAGTTTCATGCTGCATCCTTTTTCTAAACGTTCGGTTAGATTAAAATCTAAGTTATTGCGGAACGATCAGTCAAGAATAGCGGAGGCGCCCATGGCCCGACAGTGCAACTTCGACAAGGAAGAAAAGCTCGCCGCCGCCATGGCGCTGTTCTGGCGGCAGGGCTATGCCAATACCTCGGTGGCCGATCTGGTGGCGCACCTGGGCATCAACCGCTTCAGCCTCTATAACACCTACGGCGACAAGCACAACCTCTATCGGCAGGCGCTGGCCCACTACCTGGAGCGGGAGTCCCTGCCGCCGCTGGCGGAGCTGGAGCGCCCGGACGCCGGCCTGGCGGAGCTGGAAGGCTTCCTGCGCCGCTTCGTGGCCCAACAGCGGCGCCAGCCCCAGGGTTGCCTGGTGCAGAACGCCCTGCTCGAGCACGGCCGGGCCGACGCCGACGTCGCCCGCTGCTACGAACAGCTGTTCGCCCGGGTGGAGCAGGCCTTCCGGCGCGTGCTGGAGCAGGCCGCGGCGGCGGGCGAACTCGCTCCCGGGGTGGATCCGGGCCGGCTGGCCCGCTTCCTGCTGGTACAGCTGCAGGGCATCCGGGTGCTGGGCCGGGCCGGCCTCCACCCGGCCCTGGCGGACGCCCTGGCGGTGCTGCTGCACTACCTGGACGGACTGCGTCGCGCGCCCTGAGCGACCGGCGCTGGCGCGGTTGCCCCGGACCGGCGATCATGGATAATAGAGCCCGGCCCCATTAGCGTATCTTGCCGGCGACGGGATAGCCCCGTTCCCCATCACCGAGGCGCGCCCATGAGCGCTCATCCTCGCCCGCCGCCGCCGGATACCGGTGGTCTACACCTATCACACCCGGCTCGAACACTACGCCCATTTCGTGCCCCTGCCCGGGGCGCTGTTCCGCAACCTCATCTCCCACGCCCTGATCCGGCGCTTTGCCAACCGGTGCCACGGGGTGGTGGTGCCCACCTACTCGGCGGAGGAATACCTGCGCATGATAGGAGTGAAAAGCCCCATCTTCGTCCAGCCCACCGGCATCGACTACCCGCGCTTCCAGCAGGTCGACGCCCCGGCCCTCGCCCGGCTGCGCACCGCCCTGGGCCTCGGGGAAGAGACGGTGTTGATCAGCGCATCGCGGCTGTCCGGCGAGAAGAACATCGACTTCATGCTGGAAGCCCTCGCCGCCCTGCGCCGGCGCAGCCCGCGCCCCTTCCGGCTGTTGCTGATCGGCGACAGCCACGAACGGCAGCGCCTGCAGGAGAAAATAGCGTGGCTGGGGCTCGCCGAACGGGTCACCCTGGTCGGCGCCGTGCCGCCGGAGGAGATGGCCAGCTGGTACCAGTTGGGGCAGCTGTTCCTGTTCGCCTCCAAGTCTGAAACCCAGGGCATGGTGATACCGGAGGCCATGGCGGCGGGGCTGCCGGTGGTGGCGGGGCTGCCGGTGGTGGCGGTACGCTCCAGCGGCATCGAGGACGCGGTGAAGGAAGGAGTCAACGGGTTCAAGACCCCGGGGCAACAGGAGCCCTGGTGCGCCCGGGTGGCCCTCCTGCTGGAGGACGAGGCCCTGCGCCGGCGCCTGTCGGCGCAGGCCCGGGCCTTCGCCCGCCAGCATTCCATCGAATGCTTCGCCCGGGCGATGCGGGAGATCTACGCCACCACCCTGGCCAGGGCCGCCAAGGAGAGAAACGGGTCCTAGAGGATACCTTCGAGGATGAAATGCAGGTGGCGGGTGGCGATGTCGATCAACACCGCATTGTCGCCCACGCGGCGCCACTCGTAGCCTTCGTAATAGGGCAGCCGCTCGCGCAGGCGCGGGTCGAAGCGCCTGGCGATGCCCGGAGGCAGCGGCTTGCCCCGTCGCAGGTTCATGCGGATACCCGGTGGCAGGGCGTCGCGACGGCGGTCGTAACCGATCCAGTCACGGTGCTCGCGGAAGATCACCCGCAGCGCCGCCTCGTCGAGACGGGGGCCGCGCCAGCCATGGTCGCGCCTGTCACGGTCACGCCAGCCGTCCCCGTATCGGTCGTTCTCGTGCCTGTCGCGGTCACGCCGGCCGTCCCCATACCGGTCGTTTTCGTGTCTGTCGCGGTGTTCTCCCCGGAACGACTCGCCCCTGTTGTCGCCGTGCATCCGTTGTTCCCGCTGCAGTCCGGGGACATGCCCCGGGCCTGTGCCCTCGGGCGGTTGGGCCCAGGCGGGCGCCAGGCCGACGCCCAGCATGCCACCGAGCAACAGGGATCCCAATTTGTATCTGGTCTGCATGGCCGCCTCCGAACGGTGTGAGCTTTTCCCCACTTTAACTGCCGTCAGGAGGACCGGCAAACCCCGCCGGCACGCCATGAGACCCCTTCTGTCGGGCTCAGCCCAGCCACTTGGCGTAGCTTTCCCGTTCCATCTCGACCACGTCCACGGTCAGGGAAATGTCGCTCAGCCCCAGGGACTGCAGCGCGTCCAGCACGGAGGCGGACAAGGCGGCCCGTTGCTCCTGGCTGCGTCCGGACAGGATTTTGAGGGTTACGTGAATAAAATCCCGCTTGTGGCTGCCCGCCTGGTGATGCTCGTAACCCACCGCGCGGGTCTTGATATCCGCGGCGCCGAACAGGCCGCTGTCTTCGGCGCCGCCATGCACCGCGGCCACCAAGCCGGCGGGACTGAGCTGGCGCTCCAGGGTGGCGGAATATTCGATGATGCAGTGAGGCATGGTATGTCTCCTTGGAATAAAAAAAGCCCCGTCACCGGGGCCTTGCTGCTAACAACGCGGGCTCAGACCAGCTCGATCACCTCGAAGCTGACTTCCGGATTGACGTCGGCGTCGTAATCCACGCCCGCCAGGCCGAAGCCGAACAGACGCAGGAACTCATCCTTGTAGCCCTGGTAATCGGTGAGCTGGTAGATGTTGTCGTCCTGCACCCGGGTCCAGATGTCGCGGCAGGCGTCCTGCACCTCGTCGCGCAGTTCCCAGTCGTCCAGGCGCAGGCGGTTCTGCTCGTCCACCGGCGCGGGCTGGCCGCTGTAGAGACGATCATGGAACAGCCGCTGGATCTGCTCGATACAGCCCTCATGGATGCCCTGCTCCTTCATCACCTTGAACGCCATGGAGATGTACAGCGGCATCACCGGGATGGCGGCGGAGGCCTGGGTCACCACCGACTTGAGCACCGCCACGTGGGCGTTGCCGCCACGGGCCTTCAGTTTGGCGTCGATGGCGTGGGCGGCGCGGTCCAGGTCTTCCTTCGCCTTGCCCAGGGTGCCGTGCCAGTAGATGGGCCAGGTCAGATCGGTGCCGATGTAGGAGTAGGCCACCGACTTGGCGCCCTCGGCCAGCACGCCGGCCTGCTCCAGGGCGTTCATCCACAGCTCCCAGTCCTGGCCGCCCATCACCTGGATGGTGTCGGCGATTTCCTGCTCGTTGGCCGGCTCGACCACGGCTTCGACCAGCACGTCCTTGTTGGTGTCGAGGGCGGTGGACTTGTAGGGCTCGCCGATGGGCTTGAGCGCGGAGCGCACCACCTCACCGCTGTCGGGCAGCTTGCGCACCGGGGAGGCCAGGGAGTAGACCACCAGATCGATCTGGCCCAGGTCCTGTTTGATCAGCTCAATCACTTTTTCGCGGCATTCGTTGGAGAAGGCGTCGCCGTTGATGCTCTTGGCGTACAGCCCCTCTTCCTTGGCGGCCTTGTCGAAGGCGGCGGCGTTGTACCAGCCGGCGGTGCCGGTCTTCTTCTCGGTGCCCGGCTTTTCGAAGAAGACGCCGATGGTGGCGGCGCCGCTGCCGAAGGCGGCGTTGATGCGGGAGGCCAGGCCGTAACCGGTGGACGCGCCGATCACCAGCACCTTCTTCGGCCCCTGCGCCAGCGTGCCCTTGGCTTTGACGTAGGCGATCTGCTCGCGTACATTCGCCTCACAGCCGACCGGATGGGTAGTGGTGCAGATAAAGCCACGGACCTTGGGTTTGATGATCATAGAGATGTTTGCCTCGGTTATTCACAAATAGAGGCTAAAGATACCCTATTCCGGGACAAATGTGAGGCCTGATGTGTTGCAGTTACACCGGCAGCCTCTTGCGTTCTTCACTGGGGGCTATCCCCTTGTGAGTCCTGTAGGTGCGGGAAAAATGGGCCACCGAATCAAAACCGCAGGCGGTGGCCACTTCAGCCACGCTCAGGTTGGTTTCTTTCAGCAGTTGCCGGGCTCTGTCGACGCGCAGCGTCATGTAATAATAGGAGGGCGCCTTGTTCAGCCCCTGCTTGAACAGGCGTTCCAACTGACGCACCGAGATATGTACCTGTTCGGCCAGCTCTTGCGAGCTGAGCGGGTTTTCAAGATTGTCTTCCATCAGGGCCAGCACCCGCAACAGGCGCGGGTGGTGGATATTGAGCCGTGCCGCCAGGCTCAGCCGCTGCTTGTCGGACTTTTGCCGAATGCCGCTTTTGATGAACTGTTCGCATACCTTCAGCGCCATCTCATGGCCATATTGCAGCTGGATGATATGCAGCATGAGATCCGTGGCCGAGGTGCCGCCGGCACAGGTGATGCGATTACGGTCGATTTCAAATAACTCATTGGTTACCTCCAGACCGGGGTATTTCTCGGTAAAGGCGGGCACGGCCTCCCAGTGCAGGGTGATTTTGTAATCCTTGAGCAGGCCGGCTTCGGCGAGCAGAAAGCAGCCGGTGTCCAGGGCGCCGAGCACCGCGCCCTGGCGGCTCAACCGGCGCAGATAAACGATAGTATCCGCGTTGATGTAACGTTCGGGGTGGAAGCTCGACACCACGAACAGATTGCGGGGCGGCGAAACCTGCTGCAAGGGGAGATGGGCGCCAAAGGAAAGCTGGTTGCTGGCCATGACGCCATGGCCATCCTCGCTCAGCAACTGCCAACGAAACAGCTCCTTGCCGGCAAAACGGTTGGCTACCCGCAATGGCTCTATCGCCGACAGCAGTGCCACCATGGCGTATTCCGGCAATAGCAGAAATGACACCGTTACTACGCCATCGTCTTCCGACCTCAGGAACATCTGTTTCCCCTCCACGACGCAAGCCGGCATCGGAACTGATATCGGCTGACGCATAGAGTATAAAAGTACCGGATTATTGATAGGGGGTTTGGCAGTGCTCGTACCAGTTGGGCATAGTTGCAGGCACCGGCGACGGTACCGGGTCAACCCGCCTTTTGCTCAGCCAGCGGCTTGACGTCGGTCGATCCCTTCAATCTGGGACGATTCGGCTCCACTGCCGTCAGCGGTATGACCTCGTCCATGGTGGCGCCCGAGCGACGGGCCAGCATCTGGTATTCGTAGGTATTCTGGTTTTTCCAGTGGATCTCCTGATCGGTAACTTCTCGCTTGACCTTGGCCGGCGAGCCCATCAGCAGTTGCCTGGGAAGCCCCTGAAAACCGGCTTTCACAAAGCTCATGGCCGCCACTATGCTTTCGTCGCCGATATAGGCGCCATCCATCACGACGGCGTTCATTCCCACCAGAGCATTCCTGCCGATAACGCAACCGTGCAATACGGCACCGTGACCGATGTGGCCGTCCTGCTGCACGACGGTATCGGTATCCTCGTATCCGTGCATGACACAGGTATCCTGGATATTGGCTCCCCGCTCCAGGATCAGCCGACCGTAGTCGCCACGCAAGGAGCACAGGGGGCCGACATAGACGCCCGGGCCAATGATGACATCGCCGATCACCACGGCGGTAGGGTGTACATAGGCGCAGGGATCGACCACGGGGCACACCCCTTCGAACTCGTAATATGGCATTACTTTCTCTCTCCGAATCACGGCCCTGATGCTACCGCATCGCCAGTAATCTGTTATTCGAAAGCGCTTCAGCGCTGGGGGTTGGCGCCGGTCATGTGCTCTCCACCATCCAGCGGCAGCGTGATGCCGGTAATGAAGCTGGCCGCCGGCGAAGCCAGGTAGGCCACGGCCTCGGCCACCTCTTCGGACTGGCCCATACGCCGGATTGGCAAACGGTCGATGCCGGCCTGCAGGTTGTCGGCGTCGTAGTTTTCCAGGCCACTGGTGGCGATGGTGCCGGGGGCAACGGCGTTGACCCTGATACCGTGCTCGGCCCATTCCCAGGACAGGGTCTTGGTCAGGTTGACCACACCGGCCCGGGCGGCGGCGGCATGGGCCATGCCCGGGATACCCTGCTCGAGGCAGAGGACAATATTGACGATGCTGCCGGGTCTGGCCTGACTGATGCGCTGCCTGGCAAAGGCCTGGCTCATCTGGAACGTGCCCTGCAGGTTGAGATCGACCACGGCGCGAAAGCCGTTGGGAGACATGGACAGGGCCGGTGAAGTGAACTGGCCTCCGGCGTTGTTGACCAGCAGATCCGGCTGCCAGCCTTCACTTTCCAGCCTGGCAAACAGGGCGTTTACCGACTCGGCGTCGCGGATGTTGACTTCGGCTGCCAGCACCGCCATGCCCCCGGCAGTGAGCTGTTCGGCGGCACTTTCCAGCTTGTCCAGAGCCCGGGCGGCGATCACCACCCGGGCTCCCAGTTGTCCCAAAGTACGGGCGATGGCAAAACCGATGCCGGTGCCGCCACCGGTCACCAGTGCCACCTGCCCTTTGAACAAATCTTTTGCAAAAATACTCATGATCTTCTCTCTGATGGTTCTTATTTTCCCTGCCAGCAGGGCTGACGACCTTCACCGAAGGCCCGTACGCCTTCTTCCGCATCCTGTGACTTCAGCATGCGCCGGTAGCAGGGCATGTCGCCGGCACGTTGCGCAACAAAGGCCTGGGGCAGCGAAAGATGCTCGGTTTCGGCAACCAGTTCCTTGATGGCCTGCAAGGCCAGGGGGGCGCTCTCGGCAATGTCCTCCGCCAGGCTGATGGCACGGGGCAGCAGCTCTTCGGGGGCGACCACGGCGTTGATGAGTCCGTACAGCAATGCCTGTTCCGCGCTCAGGCGCTTGCCGGTGAACAGCATGTCCATGGCCAGCGCCCTCGGCAGGCGCCGTGGCAGGCGGAATACGCCGCCAGAATCGGGAGTGATGCCGATCCGGGCTTCGGGCAGAAAGAATTCGGCGTGGGGCACGGCCAGGATCAGGTCTGCGGCCAGCACCAGCTCGAAACCTCCGCCCACGGCCAGACCGTTGACCGCGGCGATCACCGGTTTGCGCAAGCCGAACAGTTCGGTCAGGCCGGCGAAGCCACCGGGCCCGTGATCCGCATCCACCGCCTCTCCTGCCTTGAGATCCCAGCCTGCGGAGAAAAAGCGCTCGCCGCCGGCGGTGATGATGCCGACCGACAGGCCGTCATCCTGCTCCAGTTCCATAAAGGCCTGATACAGGGCCCGGCTGGTGCCGGTATCGATGGCGTTAGCCTTGGGGCGGTTCAGGCGGATAATCAGCACCCTGCCCCGGCGTTCGGTGATGACAGCAGACGACAGCTCGTTCATTGGATTCACTCCCTCAGGTTGAATGGATACAACATAAGGTAAGTGTCCTTCGACAGGCTTGAATAAATACGACGACTTGATGATGCAAAGCGACAAGAAAGATACAAGTTCAAAACACTTTGTTCACATATCGTCGTTTAACGTCATGAAATGGTCGAATGCAGTCAACTTTTGTGGATGGTTCCGCCCCTACAATCGACCCGAGTCTGAAACAACGGTCTGCACAGAGCTCCCCTTGTCCCTAGTGCCGACCTCCGCTGCCCTTAGAGCCGATTGACCATATCAGGAGTGAACCATGGATCTGACCCTATCAAAAGCCCATCAGGATATTCAGCACAAGGCCCGCGAATTCGTTGACCAGGTTCTGGTCAATTACGAACTCGAGTGCGAAGTCAACGATGGCCTCAGCCGGGAAAGTCTGGAAACCATCAACCAGGCGGTAATGGGCTGGGAGCTGAACGCACTCAACCACAGCAAGGAAAACGGCGGTCAGGGATATAGCATTTTCGAGCAGATGCTGGTGGATGAACAGCTGGGCCGGGTGACCGGTGCCATCTGGGATACTGTGTTTCGTCCTTCCTATCCGATGAAGAACGCCACTCCTGCCCAGAAGGAAGAATATCTGATCCCTACCTGCCAGGGGCGCCGCCGCGACTGCTACGCCATTACCGAGGCCGACGCCGGCTCTGACCCGACCCAGTGTCTGACCCGCGCCGATCGCATTGACGGCGGCTACCGCATCAATGGCGAGAAATGGTTCGTGACCGTGGGCGACGTGGCCGACTATATCCTGGTGCATGCTCATGTCGACGGGGATCCGGCTAATCCGGCGGTGTTCTTCGTGGACAAGAACCTTCCTGGTGTGGAACTGAAGCGGACTCCCCTTTATACCCACCATTTCTGCTACAAGCACCCCGAATACATCTTCAACAACGTGGAAGTGGGTGCCGACAAGCTGCTGGGCAAGGAAGGTCAGGGTTACGAGCTGACCAAAGACTGGTTTGTTGAAGCCCGACTGGGTATTGCTGCCCGCTGCATTGGCGGCGCCACCCGGGCGCTGGAAGACGCCAACGAATTTGCCGCCAACCGCATCCAGTTCGGTCAGCCGATCCGCAACTTCCAGGCCATCGAATTCATGCTGGCCGACATGGCGGTGGAAATCATGGCGGCCAAGTCCATGCTGTACCGGGTTTGTGCCGAGATCGATGCCGGCCAGGATCGCAAGCTCAACCACGCCAAGGTGGCGGCGGTCAAACTCTATTGTTCCGAAATGGTCGGCCGGGTATGCGACAAAGCAGTACAGATCCTGGGTGGCCGTGGCTACATGCGGGAAAACGCCGTAGAGCGTCTGTGGCGTGATACCCGTGTGGACCGCATCTGGGAAGGTACCTCCGAGATCCAACGCGTGATCATCGGTGGTCAGATCAAGAAACGTGGTCTGGAAATCTATACCGGGTGGTAAGGGAGTCTGGTCATGAGCCGTATTGAAAACCTGAAACGTCTGCTGGCACCTCATCATCTGGTATTTATCGGTGGCAGCAGCCTGGAAGTCCCTATCAACAACTGCAAGCAGATCGGTTTCGGCGGTGATATCTATGTCGTGAACCCCAAGACAGAGCAGATAGCAGGGTATCCCTGCTATCCCCGCCTGGCCGACTTGCCGGTTATTCCCGATGCGGCCTTCATCGCCGTGCGGGCCGAGCTGTGTGTTGAGGTGGTGTCACAACTGAATGCGCTCGGCTGTGCCGGCTCGGTCTGCTACGCCGCCGGATTCTCCGAAACCGGGCCGGATGGCGCCGTATTGCAGCAGAAGCTGGTAGCCGCAGCGGGCGACATGGCCTTGGTCGGTCCCAACTGCTATGGAGTGCTGAACTTCAACCGGGGCGTGGCCCTGTGGCCGGATCGCTTTGGTGGTGGCCCTCAGGAAAAGGGGGTAGCCATTATCAGCCAGAGCGGCAATATCGCCCTCAACCTCACCATGCAGGACAGATCCCTGCCGGTAAGCCATGTGATCAGCGTGGGCAACCAAGCTTGCCTGGGCGTGCACGACTATATTTTGCCGCTGCTGGAAGACGAGTCGGTCACTGCCATCGGATTTTATATCGAAGGCCTGAAAGATGTGGCGGCCTTCAGCGAAGCGGCCACCGTTGCCCTGCAGAAGGGCATTCCCCTGGTGGTGCTCAAAGCCGGCAGCTCCGATATCGGCACGCAGTTGACCATGAGTCACACCAGCTCACTGGCGGGGGCAGACGATCTGTATCAGGCCATGTTTGATCGGTTGGGCGTGATCCGGGTGTACTCGCTGGCCGAACTGGTAGAAACACTGAAACTGGCTGCCATTGGCAAGTTGCCCGCCGGCCCACGCGTTGGCGTTTTGACCTGCTCCGGCGGTGACTCGGCCATGCTCGCCGACCTGCTGGAAGTCGAGGGACTGGAGATGCCGCCCCTCACCCGGGAACAAGAACAGGCGCTGTCCGGCTGGTTGCCGGAGTTTGGCACCCTGTCCAACCCGCTGGACTACAACACCGCCATCTGGGGCAACAAGGAAGCCTGCAGTGCCGTGTTCGGCATCATGCTCAACGGCAATTTCGATGCCGGTTTGCTGGTGCTGGACGTGCCGCTGGCCGGGACCGGGGACGACAGTGCCTGGCAGACCACCGCCGATGCCCTGATTGCGGCATATGCTCAGGGGCCGAAGAGCGTGGCGGTGATCGCCAACCTGCCGGAATTGCTGCCGGCATCGACCCGCCAGCGGCTGCTGGAGGCCGGTATCACACCGCTGCAGGGGTTTAGGGACGGTGTTTCGGCACTCGGTCACCTGGTTCGCTACCAGCAGCGCCGCCAGCAAGTGCTTGCACAGGGGCTGCTGGCACAGCTGCCCCTGTGTCCGGCCAGCGCTTGCTCGCAAGTGGGGAGCATGCTGGACGAATACGAATCCAAGCGCCGGCTGGCCGTTTTTGGCGTCGGCACTCCCAATGGCCGGCTGGCGACTTTGCCGGAGGTAGCCGACGCGGCCGCCAGTATCGGTTTCCCGCTGGTGATCAAGGGTGTCTCCGACCGGCTGGCCCACAAGACCGAAGCGGGTGCCGTGGTGCTGAACCTGTGGGATGCGCAGCAGGCCCAGGCAGCGGCCGAGGCGATGAGCCAGAAACTGGTCGCCATGGGGCTGGATGATGTTCGTTTTCTGCTGGAGCCCATGATAGACGATGCCGTTGGTGAGCTTATCATTGGCCTTAAGCGGGACGATCAATTCGGCCTGGCCCTGATATTGGGAACCGGTGGCATCATGGTGAACCTGCTCAACGACAGCGCCACCCTGCTACTGCCCACCACCCCAGAAGCGGTGGCACAGGCGCTTGACTCCCTCAAGTGCATCGAGCTGCTCAAGGGATTCCGCGGCCGTCCCGAGGGCGACCTGCAGGCGGTGGTGGAGACGGTGATGGCCGTGGCCGGCTTTGCCCAGGAAAACTGGGACAGCCTGACCGAGCTTGACGTCAACCCGCTGCTGGTCAGGCCCAGGGGCAAGGGCGTGGTAGCCGTGGATGCGCTGCTCAGAGTAGCCGGTTGATCCCGTCCCTTGAAAGTGACGGCTTCCCCGGGGAAGCCGTCGATCCAGATGGAACTGAGTTTGTTACAAGGACAAAAGGAAGCATACGATGATCAGATCCCAAAACATTGACTTCAGCCTGTTCATACCGGCTGTGTTGCTTATTCTGCTTGCCAGCCTGCCGCTTATCATTGCACCCGAAGCCGGTGCCGTCGTGGTCAACGCCCTGCTCGGCTGGTTTACCGGAAAATTCGGCTGGCTTTACCTGCTTAGCGGTATCGGCAGCTTCTTCTTCATGTTGTGGCTGGCTTACAGCCGATTCGGGCGGATCAAACTGGGAGCCCCAGAGGATCAGCCTGAGTTCAGTAATGTGTCCTGGGTAGCCATGCTGTTCAGTGCTGGCATCGGTATTTCCATTGTCAACTGGGCCTTTGTTGAGCCACTTTATTTCATGATGACCCCTCCCCTGGGACTGGAGCCGGGTTCCACCGAGGCCGTTGAATGGGCAGCCATGTATCCCTGGCATCACTGGGGAGTGGTGCCCTGGGCACTCTATCTGGTACCGGCGCTGCCCATCGGCTATGTGCTCTACGTGCGCAAGGGCTCGGTGTTGCGACTGAGCGAGGCCTGCCGCGGCCTGCTGGGCAACAAGGTGGACGGCCTCATCGGCAAGATCATCGACGTGGTCGTGATCCTGAGCATCGTTGGCGGTGTGGGAACCTCGCTCGGCCTGTCCGTGCCCTTAGGCACCCAGTTGCTGGGTGCCCAGTTCGGACTGGAGGATACCTTCTTCATGCAGATGATTGTGCTGGCCCTATGGACGGCCTTATTCAGCTGGAGTGTCTACAAGGGCCTGAAAGGTGGCATCAAGATATTGAGCAACGTCAACATCATATTGGCCTTCATTCTGCTGATCTTCGTGCTGTTTGCCGGTCCCACCGTGTTTTTGCTGGATCTCAGCACCAACAGCTTCGGTCTGATGCTGGACAACTTCTTCCACATCAACTTCTGGACCGATCCCATTGCCGCCAGCAACTTTCCCCAGGACTGGACCATTTTCTACTGGGCCTGGTGGATCGCCTATTGCCCCATGATGGGCCTGTTCGTCGCCCGTATTTCACGGGGCCGGACCATCAAGAACATCATCCTGAACGGGGTGCTGTGGGGCAGCGCGGGCTGCTGGAGCTTCTTTGCCATCTGGGGCGGCTATGCCATTCACCTGGAGCAGCAGGAAATCCTGGCCGTGACCCAGATCCTGTCCGAGCAGGGCATTCCCGCAACAGTGCTGGCTATTCTGCAGACCATGCCGATGAAGGAGCTGGTGCTGCCGGTGTTCATTCTGCTGAGCTTCGTTTTTCTGGCGACCACGGTGGACTCGTCGGCCTACATACTGGCGGCCATCTGCTCCCGGACCCTGACCGGTTACGAGGAGCCGACACGCACCAACCGTTTGATGTGGGCCTTCTTGCTGGCCGTGGTCGGAGTCGGGCTGCTGTCGGTTGGTGGTCTGAAAGCGGCCCAGATTTCTACCGTACTGGTGGCCCTACCGATGATCCCTGTGCTGGTCATCATGGCAATGTCCCTGATCCGCTGGATCCGGACAGACTATCCGGAGCAAATAGCGCCCAGGATTTTTGCCCGGGATCCGGTCACCGGTAACGTCGTCAAGCAAATCGAGACATCCTGTCTGACACCCCGAAACAAGCAGGAAACCGCCAGTCCGACCGCCATACAACAGATAGTGGCCGGCTCTGACGGCCGGTAACCCCCCTCGGGCATGGCCCAAAGGCCATGCCCATTTTTCCGGACCAATATTGCTTTTTCCCATTAGGAATTCGCCTCATGCTTTATCAGGCAGATGATCTCTTTATACGCATACGGCAAGACGACATAGCCGAGCTGAATTTTGATGCAAAAGGTACGGTCAACAAGCTCGACCGCGCCACCCTGCAGTCACTGGAACAGGCGGTGACGGCACTGGAGCAGACCACCGGCATCAGCGGCCTGATGTTGGCCAGCGCCAAAGACGCTTTTATCGTCGGTGCCGACATTACCGAGTTTCTGGAGCTGTTCGAGCTGCCGGAAGCCGAGCTCGGCGACTGGCTGGCCAAGGCCAACCGGATTTTCAACCGTATCGAAGACCTGCCCTTCCCCACCGTCAGCGTGGTCAGGGGCTATGCCCTCGGCGGCGGTTGCGAGTGCATCCTGGCCACCGACTACCGTATCGGTGATACCAGCGCCCGCATCGGCCTGCCGGAAACCAAGCTCGGCA
>NZ_PXYG01000014.1 GCF_003012775.1 Zobellella endophytica
TTCTAGCTTCTAGCTTCTAGCTTCTAGCTTCTAGCTTCTAGCTTCTAGCTTCTAGCTTCTAGCTTCTAGCTTCTAGCTTCTAGCTTCTAGCTTCTAGCTTCTAGCTTCTAGCTTCTAGCTTCTAGCTGTTTTTCAAGCCACAGTCCCGCTGTGGCTTTTTCCGTTTTCTGTCAACAGAACAAGGAATTCTCTATGCCCGCAACCATGAAAGTTATGCTCTGCAGCGAAGCCGCCGCCGCTCATTGGGGTGAAAAGGCGTTGTTGAGCTTTTGCGAAGATGAAGCCCGGGTACATGTCACCGATGTCGGCGAGCTGTTGCGCAAGGCCCAGCAGGCGGGGCGCAAGCTCGATGCCATGGGCATCAAGCAGGTGGCGCTGAGCGGCGAGGGCTGGTGCCTGGAGAGCCGCTGGGCCTTCGCCCAGGGATTCTATAATGCCAAGGGCGGCCAGCGGCTGGAGTGGGGGCAGACCGACGCCGCCGAGCTGGCCGAGCTCGACGCCCGCACCACTGCCACCTACTGGGTGCGGGAAATGATCAACGGCACCCCGGAAGACGTTTACCCGGCGTCCCTGGCCACCGAGGCGGGCAAATTCATCCAGTCGCTGGCGCCGACCGCCGTCAACTACCGTATCTACAGCGGCGAGCAGTTGAAGGATCTCGGCTACGTCGGCATCTACGAGGTGGGCCGGGGCAGCGTGCGTCCGCCCACCCTGCTCGAACTCGACTTCAACCCCACCGGCAACGCCGAAGCCCCGGTGGCTGCTTGCCTGGTAGGCAAGGGCATCACCTTCGATTCGGGCGGCTACAGCATCAAGCCGTCCGACGGCATGTCGGTGATGAAATCCGATATGGGCGGCGCCGCCACCGTCACCGGCGCCCTGGCCCTGGCTATCCGGCGCGGCCTGGACAAAAGGATCAAGCTGTTCCTGTGCTGTGCCGAAAACCTGGTGTCCGGCCATGCCTACAAGCTGGGCGACATCCTCACCTATAAAAACGGCATCAGCGTCGAGATCCTCAACACCGACGCCGAAGGCCGGCTGGTGCTGGCCGACGGCCTGCTGGCGGCCAGTGCAACCGGCGCCCCCTTTATCCTGGATGCCGCTACCCTCACCGGCGCCGCCAAGATGGCGCTGGGACGCGATTACAACGCCGTGTTCAGCATGAACGACGAGCTGGCCCAGGCCACGGTGCGGGCCGCCCGGGAGGAATGCGAGAAAGCTTGGCATCTGCCGCTTGAACCCTTCCACGTCGGCCAGCTCGGCTCGGCCTTTGCCGACATGGCCAATGTGCACGGCGGCGAGGGCATGGCCGGCGCCTCCACCGCCGCCGCCTTCCTGTCCCGCTTCGTACCGGATAACGGCCGTAGCTGGGTGCATATGGACCTGTCCGGCTCGTACCAGAAGAGCGCCAACGATCTCTGGGGCTCCGGTGGCAAGGGCCACGGGGTGCGTACCATCGCTGCCATGCTGGCCCGGGTCTGCGAGGCACCGGCGTCATGATGCCGGTGCGCTTGAGTTCGGCGCCGGCACCGGCCGAGTGGGGGGGGAATGCCCTGCTGAGCCACGACGAGCGGGGCATGGTGATCCATCTGCCCACGCCCTCGCTGAGGGCCGTGCAGCGGGCGGGCCGCCGGCTGCACGGCCAGGGCCTGCGGCGGGTACAACTGGCTGGCGACTGGCATATCGAGCAGCAATGGGCCTTCGCCCAGGGCTGGATGAGCAGCAAGGACGAAGGGGAGCTGTACTGGGCGGGGACCGATGAAACCGCCCGCCGGCTGCTCGACGCCCGCCTGCGCTGCGCCCGTTGGGTGAGGAACCTGACCAACGCCACCCCCGAACAACTAGGCCCGGTGGCCCTGGCGGTGGAGGCGGCCAGCTTTATCACCGAACTGGCGCCGGCCCGGGTCAGCCACCGTATCCTCAAAGGCGAGGCGCTGCGCGACGCCGGCTTCGTCGGTATCTACCAGGTGGGCCGGGGCAGTGACCGCGAACCGGTGCTGCTGGAGCTCGACTTCAATCCCACCGGCGATCGCAAGGCGCCGGTCGCCGCCTGCCTGGTGGGCAAGGGCATCACCTTCGACTCCGGCGGCTATTCCATCAAGGCCTCCGAAGGCATGCTGCACATGAAGGGCGACATGGGCGGGGCGGCCCTGGTCACTGGCGCCCTGGGGCTGGCCATGCTGAGTGGCCTGAACCGGCGGGTCAAGCTGTTCCTGTGCTGCGCCGAGAACCTGATCTCCGGCCATGCCTACAAGCTGGGGGATATCCTCGACTACAAAAACGGCACCAGAGTGGAAATCGTCAACACCGATGCGGAGGGCCGGCTGGTGCTGGCCGACGGCCTGTTGGCGGCGGGCGAGACCGGAGCCGGACTGATCATTGATGCGGCCACCCTCACCGGCGCCGCCGTGACGGCGGTGGGACAGGAGTACAACGCCTTGTTCGCCCTCGATCAGCCCCTGGCGCAACGGGCACTGAGCCTGGCTGAACAGGAAAACGAGCCGCTGTGGCAGTTGCCGCTGGCGCCCTGGCACCGGGAGCAGTGCCCGTCCGCCTACGCCGATACCGCCAACAGCCGGCCGGTGAAGGGTGGGGGGCCTGGCGGGGCCTCCAATGCCGCCGGTTTCCTGTCCCGTTTCGTGCCCAATGAGGGGCGGGGCTGGCTGCACTTCGACTTGGCCGCCGCTTACCACAACAACGCCGATGAGGACTGGTCGGCGGGCGGCACCGCCCTGGGCCTGCGTACCTTGGCGCGGATCCTGCTGGAGCACACCGGCTAAAACGTTACATCCTGTTGCCCCGGTGCAATAAAAATGCTGAACAACAGTGTTAACTTGGGTTGGCTTTACGTATAATTCGGCCCGTTTTTACCTAGCCCGTTTACTTTAAAGGAACACACATGGCTCTCGAACGTACTTTCTCCATCATCAAGCCTGATGCCGTCGCCAAGAACCTGATCGGTGCCATCTACCAGCGTTTCGAAGCGGCTGGCCTGAAGATCGTGGCCTCCAAGATGGTTCACCTGAGCCGCGAGCAGGCCGAAGGTTTCTACGCCGAGCACAGCGAGCGTCCTTTCTTCAAGGCCCTGGTCGGCTTCATGACCTCAGGCCCGGTGATGGTGCAGGTGCTGGAAGGCGAAGATGCCGTGCGTCGCAACCGTGAGATCATGGGTGCCACTAACCCGGCCGACGCCCTGGCCGGTACCCTGCGCGCCGACTATGCCAACAGCATCGACGAGAATGCCGTGCACGGCTCCGATGCCCCGGCGTCCGCCGCCCGCGAAATCGCTTATTTCTTCAGCGACGAAGAAATCTGCCCGCGCACCCGCTAAGCCCGGGATGTGGTTGAAAAAAAGGAGCTTCGGCTCCTTTTTTTGTGCCGCCATGCCCGGCCGGCGGGGCGGTAGCGCTGGCAACCGGGTGCTAAACTCTGTACAATTTCGCGCCCTGTGGGCTCTGGTCACAAAGCGAGAGGCAACCGATGAGTGAGACAAAAACAAACCTGCTGGATCTGGATCGTAACGGCATGCGCGCGTTCTTCGCGGAACTGGGCGAGAAGCCGTTTCGGGCCGATCAGGTGATGAAGTGGATCTACCATTTCGGTTGCGACGACTTCGAGCAGATGACCAATATCAACAAGGTGTTGCGCGCCAAGCTCGGGGAGCGGGCCGAAATCCGGGCGCCCGAAATCAGCGTCGAGCAGAAATCCGCCGACGGCACCATCAAGTGGGCGATGACGGTCGGCGACCAGGAAGTGGAAACCGTCTATATTCCCGACGGCGACCGGGCCACCCTGTGCGTCTCGTCCCAGGTGGGCTGCGCCCTGGACTGCAAGTTCTGCTCTACCGCCCAGCAGGGGTTCAACCGCAACCTCAAGGTGTCCGAGATCATCGGCCAGGTGTGGCGCGCCGCCAGCCGGGTCGGTTTCGTGCGTGACTCCGGCCGCAAGCCGATCACCAATGTGGTGATGATGGGCATGGGCGAGCCGCTGCTCAACCTGAACAACGTGGTGCCGGCGATGCGGCTGATGCTGGAAGACTACGGCTTTGGCCTGTCCAAACGGCGGGTGACCCTGTCCACCTCCGGTGTGGTACCGGCGCTGGATAAGCTCGGCGACATGATCGACGTGGCGCTGGCGGTGTCGCTGCACGCGCCCAACGATAAGTTGCGCTCGGAGATCATGCCGATCAACGACAAGTACGATATCGCCACCCTGCTCGACAGCGTCCGTCGCTATATTTCCAAGTCCAACGCCAACCACGGCAAGGTAACCATCGAGTACGTGCTGCTCGATCATGTCAACGACGACATGCAGCACGCCCATGAGTTGGCCGAACTGCTCAAGGATTTGCCCTGCAAGATCAACCTGATCCCGTTCAACCCCTTCCCGGGCAATCCCTACGGCAAGCCGAGCAACAGCCGTATCGATCGCTTCAACAAGGTGCTGATGCAGTACGGCAACACCGTCACCATTCGCAAGACCCGGGGAGACGATATCGACGCCGCCTGCGGTCAATTGGTGGGTGATGTGATCGACAGAACCAAGCGTACCCTTAAAAAACGGATGCAGGAGCAAAGCATATCCGTCACAATGGTTTAAGGAACAAACCATTGGTGTAAAAGGGAATGCGAAGACTTACTCTGTTACCGACAGTAATGATCCTGGGGGTGCTGAGCGGTTGCGTCAGCGAGACCACCCACTGGTCCGGCGGCAAGCCGTCGCGGGATCTGGTGTTCAAGCCGTCGGAGGCAGCCATGACTCGCATGAATCTTGGGCTGGAGTACCTGCAACGCGGTGACGCGGAACAGGCCAAGTTCAATATCGACAGGGCGCTCTCCCAGGATCCCAGGAACCCGGACATCCATCTCGCCCAGGCGTATTTCTACCAGTCCGTTTCCGAGTTCGACAACGCCGAGAAAAGCTACCGGCAGGTGCTCAAGCTGGCGCCGAACCACGGCGACGGCCTGAATAACTACGGCGTTTTCCTGTGCTCCAGGGAACGTTTCGATGAAGCCGATGCCATGTTTAGGAAGGCGGTGGTGGTGCCCGGCTACGTGCAGGTCGCCGACACCTATGAAAACGCCGCACTGTGCGCGAGCCGGAACGGCCAGCCCCAGGCGGCGCTCGATTATTTCAAACGGGCACTGGAGTACAACCCGGCCAAGCCGAGATCCCTGCTGGGGGCCGCGGAGCTGCTGGTCGAACAGGGAGACGAAGCGGGTGCGCTCGATTATCTGGCGCGCTATCAGCGCGAACACCAGGCCAACCCACAAAGTTTATGGTTAACCGTACGTACCGCCGAGACACTGGGGCGAGTGGCACAAGCCCAGCAGGCCGGTGCCGAGCTGGTACGTTTATTTCCGGATTCAGAACAGGCCAAGCGATTCTTAGCAAATGACTATTAATGAAGCAGAACAACAGCCTCAGGCTGAATCAAGGGTAGTGGCCGGCCCCGGGGCCATGTTGCGCCAGGCGAGGGAAGCCAGGGGCTGGACCCAGGCGGAGGTGGCGCGGCGGCTCAACCTGCGGCTGGCGGTCATCGAATCCATCGACCACGACGAATACAAGGCCGGCGTGGCGGTGACCTTCCTGCGCGGCTATGTCAAAGCCTATGCCAAGGTGGTCGGGGTCGATGAACAGACGGCCCTGTCCGCCTTCGACGGCATGAGCGGCATCGAGCAGATGAGCACCGCTGCCCCCATGCAGAGCTTTTCCAAGAAAACCCGTCAGCAGGCCAGCGACAAGTGGCTCAAGCGGATCAGCTGGCTGGTGCTGCTCGGCCTGCTGGGCTCCCTGTTCTACTGGTGGTGGCAGGACAGCGGGGCCAGTTACATCGAGCGGACCCTGGAGCCGGTGGCCCAGCAGGCAGAGCCGGAACCGTCGTCCGAGCCCGTGGCGCCGCAGGCGACCGGCGGCAACCCGGCGGCGGTCGACGCCTTGAGCCAGCCGCTGGCCTTGCCGCCAATAACCGAGCCCGAGCCGATGCCGGCCGATACCGGCATCCCGGCCAACCCGGAAGGCGGCGAAACCAGCCCGAATCTGGCCACCGGCTCTGCTCCCGTGGCGGAGTCCGAGCCCGTTGCCGAGCCGGTGGCCACGGCGGAGCCGGCGGCGGTCGACGCCTCCGCGGTGCCCGCCGGTGGCGAAGACGAGCCGGCCGCCGCGGAGGCTGACCCCAGGCAACTGGTGATGCGTTTCAGCGATGATTGCTGGATCCAGGTGACCGATAGCCAGGGGCGGGTCATGGCGGAAGGGGTGAAGAAGGCCGACGAGTCGCTCACCCTCGAAGGCGAGCCGCCGTTTCGCCTGGTGCTGGGGGCGCCCCGCGCGGCCAGCGTGGAATACATGAACCAGGCGGTCGATCTGTCTTCCTTTAATGCCGGGCGGGTGGCCCGCCTGACCGTACCGCAACCCTGATTGAACCAAGAGTAGATCATGTCTCAACACGACTCCCCCATCGTTCGTCGTCAGTCCAAGCAGATTCGCGTGGGCTCCGTGCTGGTCGGGGGCGATGCCCCCATCAGCGTGCAGACCATGACCAATACCCTCACCACCGACGTGGCGGCGACCCTGGCCCAGATCCGGGCGGTGGAAAAGGCCGGTGCCGACATAGTGCGGGTCTCGGTGCCCACCATGGAGGCGGCGGAAGCCTTCAGGGCCATCCGCGCCGGCACCGACATGCCGCTGGTGGCCGACATTCATTTTGACTACCGCATCGCGCTGCAGGTGGCGGAATACGGTGCCGACTGCCTGCGTATCAACCCGGGCAACATCGGCCGGGAAGACCGGGTGCGGGCGGTGGTGGATTGTGCCCGGGACAAGGGTATCCCCATCCGTATCGGGGTCAACGGCGGCTCGCTGGAAAAGGATCTGCAGGAAAAATACGGTGAGCCCACGCCGCAGGCCCTGGTGGAGTCGGCGCTGCGCCACGTGGAGATCCTCGACCGGCTCAACTTCGACCAGTTCAAGGTCAGTGTCAAGGCCTCCGACGTCTTCCTGGCGGTGGGCGCCTACCGGGAGCTGGCCCGCCAGATCGAACAACCCCTCCATCTCGGCATCACCGAAGCCGGCGGTTTCCGCAGCGGAGCGGTCAAGTCCGCCATCGGCCTCGGCATGCTGCTGGCCGACGGCATCGGTGACACCCTACGCGTCTCGCTGGCCGCCGATCCGGTGGAAGAGGTCAAGGTCGGCTTCGACATCCTCAAATCCCTGCGCATTCGCTCCCGGGGCATCAATTTCATCGCCTGTCCCTCCTGCTCCCGCCAGGAGTTCGACGTCATCGGCACCGTCAACGCCCTGGAAAGCCGGCTGGAAGACATCGTCACCCCGATGGACGTGTCCATCATCGGCTGCGTGGTCAACGGTCCCGGCGAGGCGCTGATCTCCGATCTGGGGCTGGCCGGTGCCCAGCGCAAGAGCGCCTTCTACGAGGACGGCGTGCGGGTGGACCGGCTCGACAACGCGGCGCTGATCGATGTGCTGGAGGCCCGCATCCGGGCCAAGGTCGCGATGCGGGATCCCGCCGCCCGTATCCCAGTGCAACACAAGAAATAAGCCCTCGGTTACCTTAAGCCCTTAAAAAACAGAGATATTGTAGTGGCCAAACAGATTCAAGCAATTCGTGGAATGAACGACTGCCTGCCGGAGCAGACCCCGGCCTGGCAGCAGGCAGAAAACATCCTCCGGCACACCATGAGTGCCTACGGTTACTCGGAAATCCGCATGCCGGTGATGGAAGTCACCGGCCTGTTCAAGCGGGCCATTGGTGAAGTGACCGACGTGGTCGAAAAGGAGATGTATACCTTCGACGACCGCAACGGCGACAGCCTGACCCTGAGGCCCGAAGGCACCGCCGGCTGCGTGCGTGCCGGCATCGAGCACGGCCTGCTGTACAACCAGGAGCGACGCATGTGGTACATGGGGCCCATGTTCCGCTACGAGCGGCCGCAGAAGGGCCGTTACCGCCAGTTCCACCAGTTCGGGGTCGAGGTATTCGGCCTGCAGGGGCCGGATATCGACGCCGAGCTGATCATGCTCACCGCCCGGCTGTGGCAAGCCCTGGGCGTGAGCGAACACGTTATCCTGCAGCTCAACAGCCTGGGGGCGCCCGAGGAGCGGGTGCAATACCGCCAGGCGCTGGTCGCCTTCCTGGAACAGCACCAGGAGGTGCTCGACGAAGACTGCCGCCGGCGCATGCACAGCAACCCGCTGCGGGTGCTGGACAGCAAGAACGTGGCGGTGCAGGCGCTGCTCAAGGACGCCCCGGTGCTGAGTGATTACTTCGGCGAACAGACCCGGGCCCACTTCGATGGCCTCTGCGCGCTGCTCGAGGGCGCCGGTATCGCCTTCGAACTCAATCCGCGACTGGTGCGCGGCCTTGATTACTACAACTTCACCGTGTTCGAGTGGGTGACCGAGAGCCTGGGCGCCCAGGGCACGGTGTGCGGCGGCGGCCGCTACGACGGCCTGGTGGAGCAGTTGGGCGGGCAGGCCACGCCGGCGGTGGGCTTTGCCATGGGCATGGAGCGGCTGGTGCTGCTGCTGGAAACCCTCAACCTGGTCGAGCCGCAACCGGCGCTGGCGGATCTCTATGTGGCGATGATGGGCGAGGACAGCCAGGCCGCGGGCTTTGCCCTGGCCGAGCGGCTGCGCGACGAGTTGCCGGCCCTGCGGGTGATGAGCCACTGCGGCGGCGGCAACTTCAAGAAGCAGCTCAAGCGGGCCGACAAGAGCGGGGCGGCGGTGGCGCTGATCCTGGGCGAGGAAGAGATCGCCCGGGGCGAGGTCACACTCAAGTATTTGCGTGGCCAGGGCGAACAACAGACCCTGGCGGTGGACGAGATGATTGCACAGCTCAAGCAAAAGGGGATCTGAGTGGATATTTACAGCACCGAAGAACAACAACTGGATACCCTCAAACGCTGGTGGAAGGAGTACGGCCGGGCCATCCTGCTGGGCGTGGTGATCGGCCTCGGCGGCCTGTTCGGCTGGCGTTATTACCAGAGCCACCAGGTGGCAACCCAGTCCGCCGGCGCCCAGGCGTTCGAGCAACTGAGCCAGCGCCTGCAACAGCAGGGCAGCGCCGTCTTCGACGATGCCGCCGCCTTCGTCGAGCAGAACCAGGGCAACAGCTACGGTGAACTGGCGGCCCTGCTGCTGGCCGCCAGGGCGGTGGAGGCCGGGGATCTGGCCCTGGCCCGTCAGCAACTGGAACTGGCCCTGGCCGGGACCGATGACCCGGCCCTGGGCAACACCATCCGCCTGCGCCTGGCGCGGGTGCTGCTGGCCCAGGACGATCCCGCCGGCGCCCAGGCCCGGCTCGACCAGGTAGACGGCGAGGCCTTCGGCGCCCTGCGCAGCGAAATCCAGGGCGACCTCTACCTGGCGCTCGAGCAGGCCGAGGCGGCCCGCGATGCCTATCGGGCGGCGATGGATGCCGGCGGTCTCGGCGGTAACCCCGGCCTGCAGCTGAAGCTGGACCACCTGGCGGTTTCCGCCGAACTGGGCGATGAGGAATAACCATGGCTAGACACCTGACCCGTATCGTGCCGCTGGTGCTCGGCCTGGGGCTGATGGCCTGCTCCAGCCAGGAGCCGGTGGCCCCGGCGAGCCCCTTGCCGGAAATCGACAACGCCTTCGAGGCCGACTCCCGCTGGTCGGCGTCGGTGGGCGACGGCGTGGGACAGTTCTACTCCCAACTGCGCCCGGTGGTGGACGGCGATCGCCTGTTCGCCGCCTCCCGCGACGGCGTGCTGGCGGCCTTCGACCGCAGCAGCGGCGAACGGCTGTGGCAGGCCCGGCTGGACAAGCTGGCGATCAACGAACAGCAGCGCAGCCCGCGCATTTCCGGTGGCCTGACCGCCGCCTACGGCAACCTCTACTTCGGCTCGGAAAACGGCATCGTCTACGCGGTGTCCCAGTCCGACGGCGAGATCCTCTGGACCCGGGAGGTGCCGGGTGAAGTGCTGGCCGCGCCGGCAGTGGACGAAGGCAAGGTGGTGGTGCACACCAGCGCCGGCAATCTGGTGGCCCTCGACGCCTCGGGCGGCGAGCCGCAGTGGACGCTGCGCAACGAGCAGCCCAGCCTGACCTTGCGCAGCATGTCCACCCCGGTGACCGCCGGCGGGGCCGTGCTGTACGGCCGGGCCGACGGCCGGCTCGGCATCGTGTTGCTGGCCAGCGGCCAGCCGGTGCGCGATACCCGTATCGCCAGCCCGCGCGGAGCCACCGAGCTGGAGCGGATGGTGGATGTGTCGTCGCGGCCGGTGATTCTGGGCGAAATTCTGTATGCCATCGCTTATAATGGCCAACTGACCGCCCATCAGCTGATTTCCGGCCAGGAACTGTGGAAGCGCCAGTACCAGGGTTCCCGTGATCTGAGCAGCGACGGCCGGGCGCTCTATATCAGCGACAGCCGCAGCCATCTGTTTGCGGTGGATGCCCGCAGCGGTATGGAGCTGTGGTCGAACACCGAGCTGGAGAATCGTCAACTGACCGCCCCGGCGGTCTTCGGCGAATACCTGGTGGTGGGGGACGCCGAGGGCTACCTGTACTGGCTCGACCGCCAGAGCGGTGCGCTCCGCTCGCTGCAGCGACTGGACAGCGAAGGCCTCTATGTCGCCCCCGTGGTGGCCGGCGACACCCTTTACGTGCAGACCCGCGGTGGTGATCTGGTGGCCATCGGCCAGCCCTGATCACTGTCCGTCGGCGGCACCACCGGCTCCTGATCCCGGATCAGGAGCCGTTATTGTTTTTTGGAGATAGTCATATGATGCCAGTAGTGGCTCTGGTGGGCCGCCCCAACGTGGGCAAATCCACCCTGTTCAACCGTCTTACCCGCACCCGGGACGCCCTGGTGGCCGATTTTCCCGGCCTGACCCGGGATCGTAAATATGGCCAGGCCAGCATCGGCGAGCTGGAGTTCATCGTGGTGGATACCGGTGGTATCGACGGCAGCGAAGAAGGGATCGAGCTGAAGATGGCGGCCCAGTCCCTGGCCGCCATCGACGAGGCCGACGTGGTGCTGTTCATGGTGGATGCCCGGGCCGGTCTGACCGTGGCCGACGAAGCCATCGCCAACCACCTGCGCCGGGACGACAAGAAGACCCTGCTGGTGGCCAACAAGACCGACGGCATCGACGCGGACTCGGCGGTGAGCGAGTTCTACCAGCTCGGACTGGGCGATATCCACCAGATCGCCGCGGCCCATGGCCGGGGCGTGCTGAGCCTGCTGGAAACGGCACTGGCGCCACAGCTGGCGGCGCTGAACGCCGCCCGGGACGCGGAGCAGGCGGCCGCGGAGGAGGAGGGGCTGGCGCTGGCCGACGAGCTGGGTTTCGATGACGCCATCGACATGCTGGATCGACTGGACGAAGAGGAAGCGGCG
Organism: Zobellella endophytica; assembly: GCF_003012775.1. Lineage (GTDB taxonomy): Bacteria > Pseudomonadota > Gammaproteobacteria > Enterobacterales > Aeromonadaceae > Oceanimonas > Oceanimonas endophytica. The sequence goes on from NZ_PXYG01000014.1 coordinate 11,387, forward strand.
GAGGCGGTGCCGTTCGAGGATCTGCCGATCAAGCTGGCGATAGTGGGCCGCCCCAACGTGGGCAAGTCCACCCTCACCAACCGTATCCTGGGCGAAGACCGGGTGGTGGTGTACGACATGCCGGGTACCACCCGGGATTCCATTTATATCCCGATGAAGCGGGACGAGCGGGACTTCATCCTGATCGATACCGCCGGGGTACGCCGCCGCGGCAGGGTGCATGAAACCGTGGAAAAGTTCTCGGTGATCAAGACCCTGAAGGCGATCGAGGATGCCAATGTGGTGCTGCTGGTGCTGGATGCCCGGGAAGGCCTTTCCGATCAGGATCTGAGCCTGCTCGGCTTCGTGCTTAACGCCGGACGCAGCATCGTGCTGGCGGTCAACAAGTGGGACGGCCTGAGCCAGGATGTGAAGGACGACATCAAGCGCGAGCTGGATCGGCGCCTGGGCTTTATCGACTTCGCCCGGCTGCACTTCATCTCGGCGTTGCACGGCAGCGGCGTGGGCAACCTGTTCGGCTCCGTGGTGGAGGCTTACGAGTCGGCCACCAAGCGGGTGAACACCTCCATGCTGACCCGCATCATGCAGATGGCCCAGGATGATCACCAGCCGCCGCTGGTGCGCGGTCGCCGGGTCAAGCTCAAGTACGCCCATGCCGGTGGCTACAACCCGCCGCGTATCATAGTGCACGGCAATCAGGTGAAGGATCTGCCGGACTCCTACAAGCGTTACCTCATCAACTACTTTCGCCGCTCGCTGCAGATCATGGGCACCCCGATACGGGTGGAATTCCAGGAAGGGGACAATCCCTACGCCGGCGTCAAGAACAAGCTGACCGATACCCAGCTGCGCAAGCGCAAGCGCCTGATGAAGTTTATCAAAAAGAAATCCTGAGGCCGGAAACGGCGGTGGGGAAGCGGGGATCAAGGCAAGGGCATGCCCTTGCCTTTTTTATTCGGCGGCGGTCTGGATCAGAAAATAGGCGCTGTTACGGCGCAGTATCTTGCGGCGGATATCGTGCAGCAGCACCTTGCGCCGGGGGGACCAGCCAGCGGGCTTGCGCTGCAGCAGCAGGGTGCGTTTTCTCTTCAACATCGTTATTTCCTCTCGACAATGGCGAAGCAACCGGAGAAGACTGCTCCTCGACACTTGATATCAGGTTGTAATACCTGAGTAAAGTGACATTGTCGTTAAAGCCCGGGCCGTGCCGCGGCGCCGTCCAGCTGGGCGGTGGCCAGGCCGGGATCCGTGCCCTGATTGTTCAACCACAGCAGGCTCTGGTAATACTGGCGGATATTGTTGACGAACTTCTGCGCTTCCCGGCCCCGGGCGTAGCCGTAACGGGTCTTGCTGTGCCACTGGGGCTGGTGCAGCAGCGGCAGGTTGTCCTTGACCTGGGCCCAGGCGTTGGGATCCTGATCGCGCAGCCGGGTCAGCCGGCGCACATCCAGCAGGTGCCCCAGCCCCAGGTTGTAGGCGGCGAGGGCGAACCATACCTTTTCGTCGGCGGGGATGGCGTCCGGCAGCCGCTCGATCAGTGACGCCAGGTACTGGGCGCCGCCGCGGATGCTCTGCTCCGGATCGAGCCGGTCCGCCACCCCCACCTGCTTGGCGGTGTCCTCGGTCAGCATCATCATGCCGCGCACCCCGGTATAGGAACGAGCCTCTGGATCCCAGTGTGACTCCTGGTAGCTGATGGCCGCCAGCAGCCGCCAGTCGAGTTCGCCGGCGTAGCGCTCGAACAGCGGCTGGTAGCGGGGCAGCACGTCTTCGGCCCGGCGCAGGAAGGTACGGGTGTCGACGTAGTCGAAGTCCTGGATATGACCGAAGTACTTTTCGTTGAGCCGGGCGAGGGTGCCCTCACGCTGCTGCTGGTCGAAAAAGTCCAGCATCCGCCCGAACAGGCTGTCGTCGTCGCGCTGATCCAGCACCCAGGCCACCGGCTGCGGCTCGCTCAGGGTAAAGGCGGCTTCCACGTTGGGGTAGTAGCGTTGGGTCCGGGCCAGCAGGGTGTCTTCCACCAGGGTGTGGTCGGTGCGGCCTTCGGCCACCTGGCGCAGCAGATCCTCCGCGTCCGCGTCGCGGCGGGTTTCCCAGTGCAGCTCGGGCCGTTGCTGCTGCAGCCGGTGCAGCCATTCGGCCTGGCTGGAGCCGGCCAGCACCCGGATTTCCCCCGCGATCTGCCCGGGTTCCCGGGGCCGGGATTCGCCTTTGCGATACACCAGGGTCTGGGCCACTTCGTAGAGGCTGGGTCCGAAGCGATACTGCCGGCGGCGCAGCGGCGTGCTGGTGAGCCCGGCGGCCAGCATGTCGACCTTGCCTTCATCGAGCAGCACGAACAGTTCCTCCAGGCTGTAGGCGGGCACCATCCTGAGGTTGACCCCCAGCTCGTCGGCGAACAGCCGGGCCAGCTCGTAATCCAGCCCCTCTTCCTGTTCATCCCGCAGGAAGTAGTACAGCGGATGATACAGGGTACCGACCCGCAGTTCGCCCCTGTGCTGGATCCGGACCTGCTGGTTGCTCTGTTTTTCTTTGACGTCACAACCGCTTAGCACCAACAAGCCAAGCAGTAGCGGGAGTCGGGAAAGTTGCAAAATTCGGCGCAATAGAAAGTCCTCATTCATGACAACCGGCATTTTATAGCAGAACAGGGCCGCCTCGTCAGGTGATGGGGGATATTTGCCGCGCCCGGACCAGGATAAGCGTCGGGAAATCGGCGTCGACAGGGCAGGGGCGTAAACCTATAATACCGCCAATTTCTCAACCCCCCATTCACTCACGCTTTGAGAATAGCCACTATGGAAATACTGAGAGGCTCGCCGGCCTTATCCGGTTTCAGGACCCAGGCATTAGTTCGCCGTGCCCAGGAGCAGCATCTGCCGCTGGCGGGAATAGAAACCGAGTATGTGCACTTTGTCGCGCTGAACGCCAACCTCGAGGCCGACACCCGACAAACCCTGAGCCAGCTGCTCGACAGTCCGCAACACGGCATCACCCCGGCCGCCGGCAGCGTGCTGGTGCTGGTCACCCCCCGACCCGGCACTCTTTCCCCCTGGTCCAGCAAAGCCACCGATATCGCCCGCAACTGCGGCCTGACCCAGGTCAAGCGCATCGAGCGCGGTATCGCCTATTACCTGAGCTTTGAACGGGCGCCGGATGAGGCTGAACTGGCGGCGGTGAAAGGGTTGCTGCACGATCGTATGACCGAAGTGACCCTGGACAGCCTGGCGGCGGCCCAATGCCTGTTCGTCCAGGCCGAGCCGGCCCCGGTCACCTCGGTGGATATTCTGGGCGGCGGCCGGGCGGCGCTGGCTGAGGCCAACCGCACCATGGGCCTGGCCCTGGCGGAAGATGAAATCGACTACCTGTTCGACGGTTTCACCGGTCTGGGACGCAATCCCAACGACATCGAACTCTATATGTTCGCCCAGGCCAACTCCGAGCACTGCCGGCACAAGATCTTCAACGCCGATTGGACCATCGACGGCGTCGAGCAGTCCAAGTCGCTGTTCAAGATGATCAAGAACACCTTCGAGCAGGTGCCGGAGCACGTGCTCTCCGCCTACAAAGACAACGCCGCCGTCATGGCGGGCTCCCCCGCCGGCCGCTTTTTTCCCAGCCCCGAGTCCGGTGAATACCGCTACCACCAGGAAGACATCCATATCCTGATGAAGGTGGAAACCCACAACCATCCCACCGCCATCTCCCCCTACCCGGGGGCCGCCACCGGCTCCGGCGGCGAGATCCGCGACGAGGGCGCCACCGGCCGGGGATCCAAGCCCAAGGCGGGGCTGGTGGGCTTCAGCGTGTCCAACCTGAAAATCCCGGGTTACAACCGGCCCTGGGAGCAGGACTTCGGCAAGCCCGAGCGCATCGTCAGCGCCTTCGACATCATGATCGACGGCCCCCTGGGCGGCGCCGCCTTCAACAACGAATTCGGTCGTCCGGCGCTGCTCGGCTACTTCCGGACCTTCGAGGAGCAGGTGTCCAGCTTCAACGGCGAGGAAGTGCGCGGTTACCACAAGCCGATCATGATCGCCGGTGGCCTTGGCAATATCCGTGGCGAGCACGTCGAGAAAGGGGACATCCCGGTCGGCGCCAAGCTGGTGGTGCTGGGCGGCCCGGCGATGAACATCGGCCTGGGTGGCGGCGCCGCTTCCTCCATGGCCTCGGGCCAGTCCTGCGAAGACCTGGACTTCGCTTCGGTGCAGCGCGACAACCCCGAGATGGAACGCCGTTGCCAGGAAGTGATCGATCGCTGCTGGGCGCTGGGCGAAGACAATCCCATCGTCTTCATCCACGACGTGGGGGCCGGCGGCCTGTCCAACGCCATGCCCGAGCTGGTCAACGACGGCGGCCGTGGCGGCCGTTTCGACCTGCGCAAGATCCCCAACGACGAGCCGGGCATGAGCCCGCTGCAGATCTGGTGCAACGAGTCCCAGGAACGCTACGTGCTGGCGGTGGCCAACGACCGCCTGGCCGAGTTCGAAGCCTTCTGCCGCCGCGAGCGGGCGCCCTTCGCGGTGATCGGGGAAGCGACCGCCGAGCGTCACCTCAGCCTGCACGACAGCCATTTCGACAACCAGCCCATCGACATGCCGCTGGAGGTGCTGCTGGGCAAGCCGCCCAAGATGCAGCGCGACGTGGAAAGCCGCACTCACCGGAGCCCGGCGCTGGATCTGCACGGCATCAACCTGAAGGAAGCCGCGGAGCGGGTGCTGACCCTGCCCACGGTGGCGGATAAGGGTTTCCTGATCACCATCGGCGATCGCACCGTCACCGGCCTGGTGGCACGGGATCAGATGGTGGGCCCCTGGCAGGTGCCGGTGGCCGACTGCGCCGTCACCGCCGCCGCCTTCGATACCTATGCCGGTGAAGCCATGTCCATGGGTGAGCGCGCCCCGGTGGCGCTGCTCGATTTCGCCGCCTCCGCCCGGCTGGCGGTGGCGGAAGCCATTACCAACATCGCCGCCACCGGTATCGGCGAGCTCAGCCGCATCAAGCTGTCCGCCAACTGGATGTCCGCCGCCGGTCATCCTGGGGAAGACGCCGGCCTGTACGAGGCAGTCAAGGCGGTGGGTGAAGAGCTGTGTCCGGTGCTGGGCCTGACCATCCCGGTGGGTAAGGATTCCATGTCGATGAAGACCCGCTGGCAGCAAAACGGTGAAGACAAGACGGTCACCGCCCCCCTGTCGCTGGTGATCTCCGCCTTCGCCCGGGTCACCGACGTGCGCGCCACCGTCACGCCCTGGCTGCGTAGCGACGAGGGCGACACCGATCTGATCCTGGTGGATCTGGGCAACGGCAAGAACCGGCTGGGTGCCTCCGCCCTGGCCCAGGTCTATCGTCAGCTGGGCGACACCCCCTCCGATCTGGACCAGCCGGAGCAGCTGAAAGGCTTCTTCTACGCGATCCAGTCGCTGGTAGCGGAGAACAAGCTGCTGGCCTATCACGACAAGGGCGACGGTGGCCTGTTCGTGACCCTGGCGGAAATGGCCTTCGCCGGCAATACCGGCCTGGACATCGAGCTGGATCTGCTCGGCGCCGATCACCTGGCGTCCCTGTTCAACGAAGAGCTGGGCGCCGTGCTGCAGGTGCGGCGCGAAGATAAGGAAGCGGTGCTCACCTGCCTGGCCGGCCATGGCCTGGCGGCCTGCACCCACGTCATCGGTCAGCTCAACGGCGAGGATCGGCTGCGTTTCTCCTACGACGGCAGGGAAGTCTACGCCGAGGCGCGCGGCGAGCTGCGCCGGCTGTGGTCCGAGACCAGCTATCGCATGCAGGCGTTGCGCGACAACCCGGAGTGCGCCCTGTCCGAGTTCGAGACCAAGCAGGACGCCACCAATCCGGGGTTGTCGGTGTCGCTCAGCTTCGATCCGAAAGAAGACATCGCCGCGCCCTTCATCGCCAAGGGAGTCCATCCCAAGATGGCGATACTGCGCGAACAGGGCGTCAACTCCCATGTAGAGATGGCGGCGGCCTTCGACCGGGCCGGCTTCAGCGCCATCGACGTACACATGAGCGATCTGCAGAGCGGCCGCCACCGGCTGGACGAGTTCGCCGGCCTGGTGGCCTGCGGCGGCTTTTCCTACGGCGACGTGCTGGGTGCCGGCGGTGGCTGGGCCAAGTCGGTGCTGTTCAACGAGGCGCTGCGCGCCCAGTTCGAGGCCTTCTTCGCCCGCTCCGACAGCTTTGCCCTGGGGGTGTGCAACGGTTGCCAGATGCTGTCGCGGCTGCGGGATCTGATCCCCGGCGCGGCCCACTGGCCGGATTTCGTGCGCAACACCTCCGAGCGCTTCGAGGCCCGCTTCAGCCTGGTGGAAGTGCAGGAGTCTCCCAGCCTGTTCCTGTCCGGCATGGCCGGCTCTCGCCTGCCCATCGCCGTGTCCCACGGCGAGGGCCGGGTGCAGCCGCTGAAGGCAGACATCGCAGCCATCGAGGCCAGCGGCACCGTGGCGCTGCGCTACGTCGACAACCACGGCCGGGCCACCGAGCACTATCCGTTCAACCCCAACGGCTCCGCCAACGGCATCACCGGCCTCTCCAGCGAAGACGGCCGGGTGACCATCATGATGCCCCACCCGGAGCGGGTGTTCCGTACCGTGGCCAACTCCTGGTACCCGGCATCCTGGGGCGAAGACGGCGCCTGGATGCGCATCTTCCGCAACGTCCGGAAAAACCTGGGCTAGATCGCACTCCGCCACCCCCTCTTACGGCCCGCAGCAATGCGGGCTTTTTATTTTTCGTTTGAGTCTATATGATAGGGCTGCCCGAAAAATAACCAGCTTCAAATGAGTTTTAACTCATCATAATAAACAGGGCAATGAACAGAGCAGACCTCATTCATTTAACCGATAGAGCACGGACATGGACCAACGCGATTTGTTATGGGCAACGTCGGCAGAGCTGCAACAAGCCTGCCCGGACAGCCTGCGGGAGCTGGCCATCACCTCCATCGCACTGACTCGGCAGATCATGCATTACACCCGCGAGGGGATAGTGGTGATGGATGCCCGGGGCCGGGTGATCGGGGTGAACCCGGCCTTTTGCCGGCTCAGCGAGCTGGATGCCGAGCGCATCCACGGCTGTCATATCACCAGCATCAACCACGACTTGCACGAGCGCCGCTACTACCGCCAGATCTGGCACCAGCTGCAGCAGCTGGGATACTGGCAGGGGGAAGTTCAGCACCACACCCGGGAAGGGCGGCTGGCCACCCACTGGCTGATGCTGCACCTGCTCAAGGATCACCGGGGGCGGGTCAGCCACATCATCGGCATCCTCGACGACATCAGCCGGCTCAAGCAATCGGAAGAAAAGCTCAGCTACCTGGCCCACCACGACGTCCTCACCGGCACCGCCAACCGCACCTTTCTGCTGAGCTGGTTCAACAAGATAAAAAATGCCCTGGGCGAGAGAGAGCAGCTGGCGCTGCTGTTTATCGATCTCGACCGCTTCAAGCCGATCAACGACAGCTTCGGCCACGGGGTGGGGGACCAGGTGCTGAAGACCCTGGCCCAGCGGCTGCTGGCACAGATCGGCCCCAACGAGATGGTGGCGCGGATCGGCGGCGACGAGTTCGTGATGGTGTGGCAGGGACCCATCAGCGAACAGACCCTGCTGGCCAAGGCCGAGCAGTTGCTGGAGCAGCTGGAGGAACCGGTCGAGGTTGGCGACTACGAGCTCAGCGTCGGCGCCAGCGTCGGGGTCAGCCTCTATCCGGAGCACGGCCTGGAGATCGAGACCCTGCTGCGTTACGCCGATACCGCCATGTACGAGGCCAAGACCTTCAGCAGCGCCAAGGTCTGCCTGTTCAACAGCGGCCAGTTCGCCCGCCTGGAGCAGCAGCACCGGCTGGCGGGGGAATGCCGCCAGGCGCTGGAGCTCGGGCAGCTGTTTCTCGAGTACCAGCCCAAGCTGGAGCTGCGCACCAACCGCATGCTCAGCCTGGAAGCCCTGTTGCGCTGGCGTCACCCGCAACTCGGGGTGTTGTATCCGGAGCAGTTTCTGCCGGCGGCCAAGGACGCAGGCCTGTTGTGCCGCCTGGCCGACTGGGTGTTCACCGAAGCGGCCCGGCAACTGCGGACCTGGCGTAGCCAGGGTAGCTGGCAGGGGCAGATCAGCATCAACCTGAGCGGGCTGGAGCTGGAGCAGCACAAGGCGGGCCAGTTGCTGGCGCTGATCCGGCAACAGGGGATCCGCCCCGCCAGCTTTATCCTGGAGCTGCGCAGCGACTTCATCATGCGGCGCAGCGAGTCGCTGCAGGGCGCGCTCGGTGCTTTCCGCGCCGCCGGCATGGCGGTGTTTCTGGACAACGTGGGCGAAGGGCGGCTCAACTTCAGCAAGTTGCGCCAGTTGCCGATAGACGGCATCAAAATCGACCGCAGCCTGCTGTCGGATCATTTCGACCCGGTCGATCAATCCATCATTCGTTCACTGCTGCTGATGTGCCAGACCCTGGGACTGGAAGTGGTGGCCTGCGGGGTGGAAACGGCGGAGCAGATGCACTTCCTGCGTGAGCACGGCTGTGGTGCGGTGCAGGGGCAGCTGCTGGCGGCGCCGATGATGCCGGGGCAGGTGGTGCTGTTTCACCGGCACCTCGCCAGCCGCCCGCTGGTGCACTGAAACGCGGGCTCAGTCCAGGCCGTGCAGCAGTATCCTGCCCGGCTGTACCTCGAGGCTGAGCACGCTTTCCCTGAGCTGCTGCTGCAGGGGATCCTGCGGGTCCAGGGTGTACACCGGATACTGGGACAGGTAGCCGGCCACACCCTGCAACAGCATGGGCAGCATAAAGCTCATCTGCGGGGAAACGCCGTCTTCGTTCAGGCGGTAGTTCAGCAGTTCGAATTCTTCCAGATAGAGGGCGCCCTGCTCGCTGTCGTAGCGCGGCCGGGCGATAAAGTCGCCGCTGATGTCCCAGTGATAATCGGTCTGTCCCTGACGCAGCGAGATGACGCCCCGGCCGCTCACCCTGGCCTTGTCGGCCTCGGTGCGACCCAGCTCCACGCCGATGTCCCTGAGCCGGATGCCGGCGGACAGCCAGTCGCCCAGGGTCATGGGGAACTCCCGGTCCAGGTGCCGGTTCAACTGGCTGTTGAGCTGTTGTTCGGTAATGGTCAGGGTCTGCGCCTGGGCCTGGGCCAAACAACTTGCCCCAAAAGCGATTAAAAAAAGTATAATTTTCATAAGCCTATACACTTATAAAGCACATTCTGGAAGCGCCGCGCCCCGCAGCGGCAGATCCGGTTGCCTGGGAGCGGTTTTCGTTGAGTGATTATCTTTACACACTACTGGGCTGGTTGCTATTTCTGCTGCACACCAGCCTGGTCATCGGGGTGACGCTCAGGGTGATCATGAAGCGTCGGCCGGTGGGGGTGTCGTTGGCCTGGCTGGCGCTGATCTACGCCATTCCCGTGCTGGGCGTGGCGACCTACATCCTGTTCGGCGAGGTCCGCCTGGGACGCAAGCGGGCGGAACGGGCCAAGTCCATGTACCGGCCCCACGCGGACTGGATCAACGTGCTGGTGGCGCGCTTTCCGGGCCAGCGCTTCGAGGTCAGCGACCAGGTCCGTCCCATCTATGAACTGGTCAAGGCGCGGCTCAACATGCCGATGCTGAGTGGCAACGAGATGGCGCTGTTGCAGCAGCCGGGGGATATCCTGGCGGCCATGCTGGCGGATATCTGCGCCGCGCGCAGTTCCTGCTACCTGGAGTTCTATATCTGGCATCCGGGTGGGCGGGCCGACGCCATCGCCTTCGCCCTGATGGACGCGGCGCGGCGCGGCGTGGACTGCCGGCTGCTGCTCGATTCGGTGGGCAGCGCCGACTTCTTCCGTAGCCGCTGGCCCAAACGTATGCGGGAGGCGGGGGTCAAGGTAGTGGAGGTGCTGCCGGTGGGTGCCTTCCGGGTGCTGTTCGAACGCCAGGATCTGCGCATGCATCGCAAACTGGCGGTGATCGACGACGCCGTGGCCTATACCGGCTCCATGAACCTGGTGGATCCCGCCTGCTTCAAGCAGGACGCGGGAGTGGGCCAGTGGGTCGACATCATGCTGCGCATCCGCGGCCCCATGGTGCCCATCCTCTGGTCGCTGTTCGTATGGGACTGGGAGATGGAAACCGGCGAGCGGTTGCTGGAACAACTGGAATATCACCCGGTCCGCTGTCTCGACAACCAACTGAAGCTGCAGCTGCTGCCCTCGGGACCCTTCATGGGCGGCGACGCCATCGCCCAGAGCCTGCTCACCGCGGTCTACCAGGCCCGGCGCCGGCTGGTGCTGATCACCCCCTATTTCGTGCCCGACGATCCCCTGGTGGCGGCGCTGTGTTCGGCGGTGGACCGGGGGGTGGAAGTACAGTTGGTGCTGCCCGCCAGGAACGACTCGCGCATGGTCAATTACGCCTGCAACGCCTTCTTCGACGAACTGCTGCACGCCGGGGTCGAGATCCACCTCTATGCCGCCGGCCTGCTGCACACCAAGTGCGTGCTGGTGGATCACCAGTTCGCGCTGGTGGGGACGGTCAACCTGGACAAGCGCAGCCTGTGGCTGAACTTCGAGATGACGCTGCTGGTGGACGACGGCCAGGCGATGGGCGAGTTGCTGCAGCTGGCGGACGGCTACCTGGCCGACGCCACGCCCCTGTCCTGGCTGGAGTGGCGCAAGCGGCCGCTGCGCCGGCGGGTGGTGGAGAACCTGTTCTATCTGCTGAGCCCGCTGCTGTAGCTTTAAGCGAGAAGCTGGAAGGCGCCTGGCGTTGTATAACGATAAGGAGTCATCGTCCGGCGTCGAGCCGATCTGTGAAAATAAAAATGGCGCTGCATTGCAGCGCCGTGTTTTATTTTGCTTCCAGCTTTACTGCCGGTAATGTTTGAGGAAGCGGGCGATGCGGCCGATGGCGTCCTCGATATCGTCCACCCGGGGCAGGGTGACCAGGCGGAAGTGATCCGGTTTGGGCCAGTTGAAGCCGGTACCCTGCACGATCAGCAGTTTCTCCTGCAGCAGCAGGTCGTACACCATTTTCTGATCGTCCTTGATGTCGTACACCTTGGGATCCAGCCGGGGGAACAGGTAGATGGCGCCCTTGGGCTTGACGCAAGAAATGCCGGGGATCTGGTTGAGCAGCTCCCAGGCCTTGTCCCGTTGCTGGCGCAGGCGGCCGCCGGGCAGCACCAGTTCGTTGATGCTCTGGTAACCGCCAAGCGCGGCCTGGATGGAATGCTGCATGGGCACGTTGGCGCACAGCCGCATGGAGGAGAGCATTTCCAGCCCCTCGATGTAGTCCCGGGCCTGGTGCTTGGGGCCGCTCAGCATCATCCAGCCCTGGCGGAAGCCGGCGGCGCGATAGCTCTTCGACAGGCCGTTGAAGGTCGCCACCAGCACGTCGTCGCACAGGGTGCACACCGAGTGGTGGGCCACGTCGTCATAGAGGATCTTGTCGTAGATCTCGTCGGCGAAGATAATGAGCTTGTTCTGGCGGGCGATCTCCACCACTTCCAGCAGGAACTCGCTGCCGTAGACGGCGCCGGTGGGGTTGTTGGGGTTGATCAGCACTATACCTTTGGTGCGCGGGCTGATCTTGGCCCTGATGTCGTCCAGATCCGGGTACCAGTCGGCCCCTTCGTCGCACAGGTAGTGGACCGCCTTGCCGCCGGACAGGGTGACCGCCGCCGTCCACAGCGGGTAGTCCGGGGCCGGCACCAGGATTTCGTCGCCGTTGTTGAGCAGGGCCTGCATCGCCATCACGATCAGCTCGGAGACGCCGTTGCCGATATAGATGTCGTCCAGATCGGTGGTACGCAGCCCCTTCTGCTGGTAATACTGCATCACCGCCTTGCGTGCCGAAAACAGCCCCTTGGAATCGCAGTAGCCCTGGCTGGTCGGCAGGTTGACGATGACGTCCTTCAGCAGCTCTTCCGGCGCGTCGAAGCCGAAGGGCGCCGGGTTGCCGATATTGAGCTTGAGAATACGGTGGCCTTCGTCTTCCAGCCGGCGGGCTTCCTTGTGCACGGGCCCGCGAATGTCGTAACAGACGTTGTCCAGCTTGTGAGATTTTTCTACGGAGTACATGGGTGCTAACGGCCTCGGATTGATAAACTGGCCATGATCGTCACAGACAAACAAGAAGGCGCCGGGCGGCACGCTAAGGTGCGCCGGGGCATGAAGCTATCCGGGAGCAGACAAGCCAGCACTGACAAGTGATGGGTCCATGATGGGGCTTTGACACCGAGATGAAAAGAGGCAATTGGCGGGTTTTGAAGAAAAAATATTGCCAGAGCCGTTTTTTGACAAATATTGTCATGGGGCCGATAAAAAGGCGGCCCGGGGGCCGCCAAAGGTAGTGCAAGGAAATCGGTTACTGGAACAGGCCCAGGTGCTCTTTGGCATAGGCCTCGAACTCGGTGCAGCCGCCGATGTGCTTTTGGTCGAGGAAAATCTGCGGTACCGTGCTGACCGGCTTGCCGACGGTCTTCTCCAGGTCTTCCTTGGAAATACCTTCGGCGTGAATGTCCACGTAACGGAACTTGAAATCCTCTCGGGATTCGGTCAGTTTTTCGGCAAGCTCCTTGGCCCGTACACAATAAGGGCAAGCGGGACGACCAAAAATCACTGCGAACATAGGGCTCTCTCCTGTTTGATTTGCTGAAGCCAGTATAAAGACCGGCTCGGCATTATATAAATCGTTAATTCATTTGCTATTGATTGGTTCTGGCGATGGCGCCACCGGTCACCACCGCCTCCAGCCATTGCCGTTCGAAGCGGCGGGCCGGCCATTCGCCTTCGCCCCGGGCGAGTTGCCGCTCGTGCTCGGGGCTTACCGACAGGCCGTTCTGCAGCAGCACGAAGGCCTTGCGCTCCCCGCTCCGGGTGTCGACAAAACCGGCCAGGTTCTGCACATGGGCGATGGTGCCGGTCTTGGCGGTGATCTGACCCTTGAGTGGTGGATTGACCACGCTGCGGCGGTAGCGCAGGGTGCCGCTTTCGCCGCTGACCGGCAGCAGCGCCATCAGCCACCGGGCCCGGGGATCCTGGCTGATGACCAGCAGCACCGCCAGCAGGTCCTGGGCCCGCAGCAGGTTGTGGGCCGAGAGGCCAGAGCCGTCCGCCAGCCAGGAGGGGCCGAGGTCGATGCCGGCCTGCTCGGCGAGAATGCGACGCACGGCCTCGGTACCGTTGCGGAAACTGCCGGGCTGGTGGAAATAGTCGGCGCCCAGGGCGCGCAACAGGCTGTCGGCGTAGAGGTTGTCCGAGTGGGCGAGGATGCGCCGGCTGATCTCGCGCAGCGGGGCCGAGGGGTGGCTGGCCAGCCGGGTCCAGCCGGTGGTGTCGAGGCGGCCCGGCTCGATCGTGCCGGTCAGGGTGATGCCGGCCTGGGCCAGGGCCCAGCGGGCCAGTTGTTCCCCCCAGGCGTCCACCTGCTGGATGGCGAAACGCAGCGGCAGCGGCTCCTCGCTCGGCCCCACGCAGCCGGTCAGGTGGTAGTGGTTGGGTGGACGCATCGCCACTTCCAGCTCGCAGAAGCGGCGCTCGCGCTCGGTCTTGCCCAGCACTTCCACCTCGGCGCTGACCGTGACCGGCTGATGGGCCGGCACCGTGGCCCGGCCAGGCTGGCCGGACCGGGCATAGAGGGCGCCCTGTACGCAGTTGCGGTCGAGGATCAGTGCCGCGGCCGGCGCCGTATAACAGACGCTCAGATCGTTCCAGGACCAGCCATTGCCCCTGTCGTAACCCGAGAAACGGCCCTGGTTCAGCACCAGGTTGCCGTTGACCCGGCGGATGCCGGCAGCGGCCAGCAACGCCTGCAGTTGCTCCCGGGTCAGGCCGGGATCGCCGGCGAAGTCGATCAGCAGATCGCCGTACAGGGTGCCGTCCCGCAGTTGTCCCCGGGTCTTGAGTTCGGTCTGGTAGCGCCAGTCCGGCCCCAGTTGCAGGGCCGCCGCCAGGGTGGTGAGCAGCTTCTGGGTGGAGGCGGGTTTGAGCAGCAGCTCGGCATTGTGCGTAGCCTCGATCTGGCCGTTGGCGGCGTCGGCCAGCATCCAGGCCGACTGGCCGTGGTCGGGTGGCATGGCCGCCTGGGCGGTCGTGGTGAAGGCAAGGGCAAGCAGGCCCGCGAGGTAAGGTTTCATCGACGCTCTTTTTATTGTGAGTGGGCGGTACGGAACCGGCCCTGGTAATCGAAGATTTTTTGTTTTATCTGCCAGCTTTTCCGGTGCTGGCGGGCAATCACGAAATCCGGGTGCCGGAAACGCCCGGCACAGGCTATGACCTCCGCCAGGCTGTTAAAGTTCGGCTCCTGGCCCGGGGCGGGCCAGTGGGGAGCCACGAAGTCCCGGAAAAAGCGGCCCTTGGGCCCCTTGGCGTCGAAACCATACCATTGCACCAGCTCGGTGCCGTCTTCATCGTGATAGGTGACCTTGAGCGCGGGACCGTATTTGCCGGCGGTTTCTTCCAGGCTCAGGCCGGCGCAGCGCAGCACCAGGGCATCCTTTAGCGCCAGGGCGGCCTTCAGCTGCTGGTCCGGGTCCACCAGCAGGTGGCCGCAGTCGTGGCACTGGCGGGCGGCGATGTCGTTTTCCGCCAGGCACCGGGGGCAGGACTTGAAGCGAAAGCGGTAGCCGCACTCCTCCCGCCGGCCCTCGTCGTCCTCGAACAGGCCCTGGCAGCGGCGGCCGAAGTGTTCCAGCACCCGGCCCTCGGCATCCACCTTGCCCCAGAAGATATTGGCGAAACCGCAGGCCGGGCAGGGCACCTGCACCTGGGTGGTATCCGGGTGGGGGCGAGGCTCGCCCACTTCCGGGGCGAAGATATCCATGTTGTTGCCGGCGTAGTCGAGCACCAGGCAGTCGCTCTTGCCCGGACTGAGCCGCAGGCCCCGGCCCACTATCTGCTGGTACAGGGCCACCGACTGGGTGGGTCGCAAGATAGCGATGAGATCCACGTGGGGGGCGTCGAAGCCGGTGGTGAGCACCGCCACGTTGACCAGGTACTTGAGCTCCCGGGCCTTGAAGCGGCGGATGATGGCATCCCGATCCGGGCCTGGGGTCGCGCCGGTGACCAGCGCCGTTTCTGCTTCCGGCAGCAGGCCGGCCACCTCGGCGGCGTGGCGCACGGTGGCGGCGAAGATCATCACCCCTTGCCGGGACTCGGCGTAGTCTTTGATTTGCTCTACCACCCGGGGCGTGACCCGGGGCTGGCGTTTGAGCTCCCGATCCAGTTCCTGCTCGCTGAACAGCCCCTGTTCATACAGCCGGGAGAAGTCGTAGTGCACCACGGGGGCGTCCACCAGTTGCGGCGGGCACAGGTAGCCCTGCTTGATCATCAGCCGCAGCGGCAGCTCGAACAGGCAGTGTTTGAAAAAGCGCTTTGAGCGGCTGCGCACCATGCCGTGGTGGTGGCTCTGGTAGATCCAGCCCAGCCCCAGCCGGTAGGGGGTGGCGGTGAGCCCCAGCACCTTGAGCCCGGGGTTGTCCCGGCGCAGGTGGTTGACCACCTGCAGATACTGGCTGTCATCGTCGTCCGACACCCGGTGGCATTCGTCGATGATCACCAGGCTGAAGCCGGAAAAGGCGTCCAGGTTGCGCGCCACCGACTGCACCGAGCCGAATACCACCTGGGTATGGGCCTGTTTCCGGCCCAGGCCGGCGGAGAAGATGGCCGCCTCCCGGCCGTAGGCCCGGTACTTGGCGTGGTTCTGCTCCACCAGCTCCTTGACGTGGGCCAGCACCAGCACCCGGCCCCGGGCCAGGCGGGCCAGCTCGGCGATCACCAGGCTCTTGCCGGCGCCGGTGGGCAGCACCAGCAGCCCCGGCTCGGGGTGGCGGCGAAAGTAGTCCAGGGTGCGGTCGACCGCTTCCTGCTGATAGGGGCGAAGGGTGAACATGGGGGCAGCAGCACCATCTCATCACAAGGATGGAAATGGTACTGTTACTGCTGGACAAGTACCAGCACAAGCGGGGCTCCCGCCCTGTCAGGTTCACCCTTGCCGGTATCCGTCAAGGGGCGAATCAATAGAAGGTCTTGCCATCGGCGGCCAGCTGGCGCAGTCCGGGGCTCACTTGATAGAGGGGGCCCAGGTGGGCGAATTTGTCGGCCAGGGCCACGTAGTTGGCCAGGCCCAGGGTATCCAGGTAGCGGAACACGCCGCCGCGGA
>NZ_PXYG01000015.1 GCF_003012775.1 Zobellella endophytica
CCACCACCCTGCGCTTCAGCCTGGGCGGCGACATCGCGGCGGACGACGTGGGCACCCCGACGGTGACCATCGGCGGCGAGGCGGTGGCGGTGACCGATCTCGGTGACGGCCGCTACAGCGTGAGCGTGCCGGCGGGCACCACCGACGGCATCCGGGTGTCGGTGCCGACGGTGGACGACGCGGTGTTCGAGGGCGAGGAGCAACTGGTGCTGAGCGCGAGCCTGAGCGGCGAGAGCGCCAGCGGCACCCCGCTGCCGGCGGGCATGGAGGACAGCGGGGTGGCCACCCTCACCGATCTGGACGACGGCGAGCAGCCGAACCCGGGGGCGGACGAGCCGGTCCTGACCGTGGCCGACGCCGGTCGGGTCGAGGAAGGGGCGGTGGCGACCTTCGCCATCCGCCTGGACAAGGCGGTGGATAACGCCACCACCCTGCGCTTCAGCCTGGGCGGCGACATCGCGGCGGACGACGTGGGCACCCCGACGGTGACCATCGGCGGCGAGGCGGTGGCGGTGACCGATCTCGGTGACGGCCGCTACAGCGTGAGCGTGCCGGCGGGCACCACCGACGGCATCCGGGTGTCGGTGCCGACGGTGGACGACGCGGTGTTCGAGGGCGAGGAGCAACTGGTGCTGAGCGCGAGCCTGAGCGGCGAGAGCGCCAGCGGCACCCCGCTGCCGGCGGGCATGGAGGACAGCGGGGTGGCCACCCTCACCGATCTGGACGACGGCGAGCAGCCGAACCCGGGGGCGGACGAGCCGGTCCTGACCGTGGCCGACGCCGGCCGGGTCGAGGAAGGGGCGGTGGCGACTTTCGCCATCCGCCTGGACAAGGCGGTGGATAACGCCACCACCCTGCGCTTCAGCCTGGGCGGCGACATCGCGGCGGACGACGTGGGCACCCCGACGGTGACCATCGGCGGCGAGGCGGTGGCGGTGACCGATCTCGGTGACGGCCGCTACAGCGTGAGCGTGCCGGCGGGCACCACCGACGGCATCCGGGTGTCGGTGCCGACGGTGGACGACGCGGTGTTCGAGGGCGAGGAGCAACTGGTGCTGAGCGCGAGCCTGAGCGGCGAAAGCGCCAGCGGCACCCCGCTGCCGGCGGGCATGGAGGACAGCGGGGTGGCCACCCTCACCGATCTGGACGACGGCGAGCAGCCGAACCCGGGGGCGGACGAGCCGGTCCTGACCGTGGCCGACGCCGGCCGGGTCGAGGAAGGGGCGGTGGCGACTTTCGCCATCCGCCTGGACAAGGCGGTGGATAACGCCACCACCCTGCGCTTCAGCCTGGGCGGCGACATTGTGGCGGACGACGTGGGCACCCCGACGGTGACCATCAACGGGGCGGCGGTGGCGGTGACCGATCTTGGTGACGGCCGTTACAGCGTGAGCGTGCCGGCGGGCACCACCGACGGCATCTGGGTGTCGGTGCCGACGGTGGACGACGCGGTGTTCGAGGGCGAGGAGCAACTGGTGCTGAGCGCGAGCCTGAGCGGCGAAAGCGCCAGCGGCACCCCGCTGCCGGCGGGCATGGAGGACAGCGGGGTGGCCACCCTCACCGATCTGGACGACGGCGAGCAGCCGAACCCGGGGGCGGACGAGCCGGTCCTGACCGTGGCCGACGCCGGCCGGGTCGAGGAAGGGGCGGTGGCGACTTTCGCCATCCGCCTGGACAAGGCGGTGGATAACGCCACCACCCTGCGCTTCAGCCTGGGCGGCGACATTGCGGCGGACGACGTGGGCACCCCGACGGTGACCATCGGCGGCGAGGCGGTGGCGGTGACCGATCTCGGTGACGGCCGCTACAGCGTGAGCGTGCCGGCGGGCACCACCGACGGCATCCGGGTGTCGGTGCCGACGGTGGACGACGCGGTGTTCGAGGGCGAGGAGCAACTGGTGCTGAGCGCGAGCCTGAGCGGCGAAAGCGCCAGCGGCACCCCGCTGCCGGCGGGCATGGAAGACAGCGGCAGCGCCGTGATAATAGACAATGAAGAAATAGTGACGGTGAATATATCCGAGGAGGGCTTGCCCCAGGGCATTCCGGATACTGTGGGGAATACCGATCAAACCGACTCGGCAACGGTTTCCGGACGGCTGAGTATCCATAACCCCAGTGGAAATAGTCATATCTTTGCCCTGAGTCCACCCATCGAAATACTGAGCTCGGGTGGGCAGGATATCGTCTGGGTTGGCGAAGGCACCAATATCCTGGTGGGTTATGCCGGTTCGGGAACAGACCCGGCCGACGAGGTGCTTCGTGTTGCCATTGACAGTGAGGGACAGTACTCGATTCAGCTGTCTAAGCCGCTGGATCATCATGATGCCGGGGTTGAAGACACTCTGGAGCTGGATTTCGGGGTAACGGTGTTCGATGGCAGCAACAGCAGCGAGGCCGTGGTCACCCTGGTGGTGGAAGACGATATGCCCGTGGCCTTCAACCAGGTCGCCGCCTTCGATTACCTGGATGAACCGGGCAATGTGGCACCGGTCGTGGTCAATACCAGCAACAGCCTGTTGGGGCTGGTGGATGTCAATTTGCTCAGCATCCTGGGTTTCGGCACTGAAAAAGCGGTTTATGTGTGGGATGTCAACGATAATCTGGCTTCCGCGACTATTACGCTCGACCGCAGCGTGTTGGCCAACTTGCTTCCCGGTGTTGGAACCGCGCTGCAAGGAGTCTTGAACATCCTGCTGGGAGCCATGGAACCCATGGTAAACGGCCGTATTGCCGGTGAGTTGGGGCTCAACATATCCAATGATGAGACCATAACCCAGGCCACCCTGAGCATTCAACCGGGAGCCGGTGAAACCGTCATCGACAACCAGGAAATCAATGAATTGCTGACCAGCCTTCATTTTCCGATGGACGGTGTGGTGCCGACCCTGTTGAACCTGCTGGGGTTACCTTCTACCACCCTCAAGATCGCGTTGTTGCAATCCACGGTGATCACGGCCGTCGATACCGAAGGAGCCAGCACAACCCATGTGCTGTCGGATCTGATCGATCTTGATCTGCTTGACTGGTTCGACAATGACGACGGGATTATCGAGGGAACCGCGGGCAGCAATACCCGCAATGGTGACTCAAACGACAACTCCCTCTACGGCTACGGCGGGGGGGATACCCTCCGGGGGGGGGGTGGTGACGATCTGCTGCGTGGCGGCGCCGGCGATGATGAACTGGACGGCGGCGCCGGCAATGACCTGCTCAATGGCGGCCGGGGCAACGATACCCTGGCCGGCGGCGGCGGAGCCAATGTCTTCCAGTGGAGCCGGGGGGATATCGACGGTACCGGCACCGAGCGGGACACCGTGACCGACTTTACGGCGGGCCCGGGCGGCGATGTACTGGATTTGCGCCAGTTGCTGCAGGGGGAGAGCTACCTCGGCAGCGATACCGGCAACCTGGGCGCTTATCTGCGTTTCCGGTTGGTCGGCGACCATACCGAGATCGATGTCAGCGTCTCCGGCAACGTGGGCTCGGCGGTGGATCAGGTGATAGTGCTGCGCAATCTCGACCTGGTCAGCGGGCGCAGCCAGGAGCAGATCCTGCAGACCCTGTTGCGGGACGGCAACCTGCTGACCGACCATGAGTCGCTGACCGGACAGATGCTCGAAGGCAACCTGGCGCTGCAGGGTTTCGGGGCCGACGGGGGATTTGTGCACTCACTGGTGCTGGGGGGAGCCGGCTACCACTACGATCCGGATACCAATACGGTGACGGCCAGCAATGGCGCAGTCCTCAACTATGAGTCAGCCAGCCATTGGCTGCACCTGATGGTTGAGCAGGGGCAGCTCAGCCTCAACCTGGAGACGGGGGCCTATCGTTTTTATCCCGCCTACGAGGCGGATGCCGATCTCAAGCTCAACTACACCCTGGAGGATGGTGACGGCGACCGGGCGTCGGCGGCCCTGTGGCTGCAGTCGAATATGGCCCCGGCCGACAATCATGCGCCGGTGGCCATGGCCGATGATGACAACCTGCTGGGCCTGATCGACGTATCGGCGCTGGGGCTTATCAACCTGGGCAACCGTCAGGCCTTCGCTGCCGCGGATATCGACAACAACCTCAAGCAGGTAAGGATCCGTTACCAGGGACTGCTGGCGGTGACCCTGGGTGATTTTACCCTGACCGCATCCGCCGCCATGGCCACGGAACTGGGGCTGAACCTGAGCATCGAGAACGAAGACATGATCGATGTGCTCAGTCTGGTGAAGATTGGCTCCACTTCCACCCTGACGATCACGGCCCTGGATGGGGGCAGTATCGATAACCAGGCGGTGAACGAATTACTGGGCACCGTCGAGTTCGAGCAATTGGGGATCGATGTCAATGTACTCAATGCCACCACCATTACCGCCACCGACACCGGTGGACTGAACGACAGCGATGTCACCGGCTCGCTGGCCGATGCCGATGTACTCGACCAACTGCTGTATACGCCGCAGCAGCGCGGTATTCAGGAAGGGGATGACACGGCAAATACGTTGACCGGCGGCGAGGGCGATGACCGGCTCTACGGTTATGGCGGGGACGATGTGCTCGACGGCGGTGCCGGTAATGACCTGCTGCGTGGTGGAGAGGGCAGGGACACCCTGTACGGCGGGAGCGGCAACGATATCCTGGTGGGGGGCGCGGATGATGACCTGCTGTATGGCGGTGAAGGTGGGGATCTGTTCCAGTGGCGGCAGGGGGACGGTGGCGGTGCCGGCCGGCCGAGCCTGGACGTGATCAAGGATTTCAACGCCGGCGAAGATGTGATCGACCTGCGCGATTTGCTGGTGAATGAAACCGACGCGACACTCGAGCAGTATCTCAGGTTGGACACGGCGACCTCATCCCTGTTGATCAGCAGTTCGGGAGAGTTGTCTGCCGATGGCGGCAACGCCGACCTGGTCATCAGACTGGAGCAGGGTGGTGCTCCGTTCGATTTGTCCGGCTATGGTCCGACTTCCTCGGAGATCCTGAACAGCCTGCTCGATGAAGGCATCATCAAGATTGACCATCACTGAGCGTGGCCCGCCACCCTGGCGGTGGCGGATATCGACCCTGTCCGGCCGGTGCATTTACGGTCGGATTGATCGTGAAATTAAATTCCGAATGAATCCTTCATGATCGGGGGTTTGACTATAATTTATAAAAAAATGAAGCAGATAGCTTCTGGAACGAACGAGTCTAACTAGACTTAGACCTAACATCGGGCGAGAGCACAAGACACGGATGCATGATATCAACGCGGTGGTTCAGGACCCTTTGCTGGAAAGCCTGGTGTTCCTGACCAAGTTCCATGGTCATCCCCATCAGGGGGAGGCGCTGATCAACGGGTTGCCGCTGGCCGACGGCAAACTCACCCCTTTGCTGTTCTCCCGCGCGGCAGACCGAGCCGAGCTGTCGGTGCGTTTTCATCAGCAACCGCTGTCCGGACTGTCGGAGTTGCTGTTGCCCTGCATCCTGCTGCTGCACGACGGTGACGCCTGTGTCCTGCTCGAGAGAGAAGGCGAGCAGGCCAAGGTCATGCTGCCGGCCACCGGCGAGGGGGAACACTGGCTGGCGTCGGACAGGCTCGAGGCCTTGTATTCGGGCAGCCTGTTCCTGGTCAAACCGAAATTCCGCTACGACGAGCGCTCGCCGCAAACCTTGCACCATCATGGCGGACACTGGTTCTGGGGCACTATCTGGCAATCCACCAGCATTTACCGGGATGTATTGGTGGCTTCGTTGCTGATCAACCTGTTCGCGGTGGTGACCCCACTCTTCACCATGAACGTGTACGATAAGATAGTGCCGAACCTGGCTTTTGACTCGCTCTGGGTGCTGGCCATCGGGGCCGCCATCGTGTTCATGTTCGACTTCCTGATGCGGATGCTGCGCAGCTACTTTATCGACGTGGCGGGCAAAAAGTCGGATGTGCTGCTGTCTGCCCAGATCTTTTCCAAGGTGATGGGCATGCGAATGGAGGCCCGGCCGCCCTCTACCGGCGCCTTCGCCAAGCATCTGCAGGAATTCGAGTCTATTCGTGACTTTCTGACCTCGGCGACGGTATCGACCCTGGTCGACATTCCGTTTACCGTTATTTTCCTGCTGGTGATCTGGATCTTTGCCGGCCCCATGGTGCTGGTGCCCATCATTGCCGTGTTGGTTCTGACGCTGTACAGCCTGCTGGTGCAGCGCCCCCTGCGTCAGAGCATCGAAGAGGGTTCCCGCCTCGCCTCCCAGAAAAACGCCAACTTGGTGGAGGGCATCGCCGGGTTGGAAACCATCAAGCTGTTTGGCGCCCAGGGTACCTTCCAGCATCGCTGGGAGCAGGCGGTCAGCCATATGGCGACCTGGGGCATTACGACCCGCAAGCTGACCAACTCGGTATCCACCCTGGCCAACGTGGCCCAGCAGTTCACCACCATCGCGCTGATTATCTACGGGGTCTACCTGATCGCCGGCGGCAGCCTGTCGATGGGCGGGCTTATCGCCGCCGTGATGCTCAGCGGGCGCGCCATTGCTCCCATGGTACAACTGTCCGTGCTGTCGACCCGCTATAACCAGGCCAGGTCGGCGATGTCGATCCTGGAGCAGATCATGGCTTCCCCCGACGAGCAGGAGAGCGGGCGCCGTTATGTCCACCATCCGGCGTTCAGGGGGGATATCGAGCTGGACAAGGTGTCCTTCAAGTACCCTGGCAGTGAGCACAATGTCATCAGCCAGATATCACTGAAGATCCAGGCGGGGGAAAAGGTCGCGATCATCGGTCGCATCGGTTCCGGCAAAACCACCCTGGAACGGTTGCTGGTGGGGCTGTACCGGCCCACGGAGGGAGCCATCCGCATCGATGGTATCGATATCGGGCAACTGCAACCGGCGGCCCTGCGCCGCAATATCGGTTGTGTTCCCCAGGATGTGACCCTGTTTTTTGGCTCTATCCGCGACAATATCGTTATCGCCAATCCGCTGGCGGACGAGAGCCGGGTGCTGCGGGCGGCCCAGCGTGCCGGGGTGACGCTGTTCACCAACCGGGATCCGCAAGGGCTGGATCGCCAGGTGGGAGAAGGAGGGCGGCAATTATCGGGCGGGCAGCGCCAGGCGATTGCCATTGCCCGGGCCTTGATCAGCGATCCGCCGATGCTGATCCTCGATGAGCCGACCTCGAACATGGACAACCGTTCGGAGTCCTATATTCGCCTGGAACTGGAAAAGCTCGGCAACCAGGCGACCTTGCTGTTGATCACGCACCGTACCTCGATGCTGGAGGTGGTCGATCGCATCATCGTGCTGGAGCAGGGCGTGGTGGTGGCGGACGGACCCAAGCAGCAGGTGTTGCAGCAGTTGAAAACCGGCAAGGTAAGAGCGCAGGAGGCCGCCCATGGCTAAGCCGTCATTGCCTCCCGAATTGCTCGACTACAGCCGGGATACCGCCGCCGCGGTACTGCTCACCACCCCCAGGCGGGCCCGGCTGCTGCTGTGGTCGATGTTGCTTTTTGTCACCGTCGCCATCGTCTGGGCCAACTTCGCCTACCTGGACGAGGTGACCTCGGGGCAGGGCAAGGTCATTCCGTCGCAGCAGCTGCAGGTGGTGTCCAACCTTGAGGGGGGCATAGTGCGGGAACTGTACATCCGCGAAGGACAGCAGGTCGACAAGGACCAGCCGCTGCTGCTGATCGACGACACCCGCTTCCGCTCCGACTTACGAGAGCGGGGGCAGGAGATCGCCGCGCTGCAGGGCGACATCATCCGGCTGAGGGCGGAGGTGAACAGCGTGGTGATCGATGATGACCCGGCCCTAGCCTGGCGAGAGCAGGTGAAACTCCGGGTTGAACCGCTGCTGTTTTCCGACGAGTTCCAGCAGCAATACCCGGGGCAGTCCGAGGTGCAGCAGGCCGTGTTCAGCGAGCGGGTGGGCTATATCAACAACCAGTTGTCCATTCTCGGGCAGCAGATCGAGCAGCGCGAGCAGGAGATCATCGAAACCAACTCCCGGATCCGGACCCTGCAGCGAGGGGTGTCCCTGGCTTCCCGGGAGGTTGACATCAGCCGCCCGCTGGCACGGGAAGGCATAGTGCCCGAGGTCGAGATCCTGCGTCTCGAACGCCAGCTCAACGAGATGCAGGGCGAGCTGGAATCAACCCGGCTGCTGATCCCCAAGCTGAACGCCTCGCTCAGGGAGAATATCTTCAAGCGCAAGGAAATTGCCCTGACCTTCAGGTCAGAAGCCCAGAAAGAGCTGAGCGAGCGGCGCAGCCGCCAGGCCCAGTTGCGGGAAGGAGAAGTCGGCTTGCAGGATCGGGTGCAGCGAACCCTGGTCACGGCCCCGCTCAAGGGCACGGTCAAGACCCTGCGGGTCAATACCGTGGGCGGAGTTATCCAGCCGGGGATGGATCTGATCGAAATAGTGCCGCTGGAAGACACCCTGCTGGTGGAGGCGAGGATCCTGCCCAAGGACATCGGCTTCCTGCGCCCGGGGCTCGCGGCCATGGTCAAATTCACCGCTTATGATTTTACCATTTACGGGGGATTGCGCGGAGAGGTGGAGAAGATCAGTGCCGACTCCATCCAGGATGAAGAGGGCAACACTTTTTACCTGGCTACCATCCGCACCGAGGAGAGTTTTCTGGGAACCGAGCAGGCACCGTTGCTGATCATTCCCGGGATGCAGGCGGGAGTCGACATTATCACCGGTAAAAAAACGGTGTTGGACTATTTGTTAAAACCCATTCTAAGAGCCAAACAAAACGCTCTGCGAGAGCGTTGATATAACGAAAAGGAAATCACTATGAAACACTCTACAGTTGCTGCTTTGGTACTGACGGCGTTATGGCTGCCGAGCCAGGCCCATTCTCAAACCCTGGAGGAAGCGGTCACGCAGGCGTTGATGACTCACCCACGGGTGAAGGAAAGCTTTCACCTCTACCAGTCCCGGCAATATGACCAGGATGCGGCCTTTGCCGGTTACCTGCCCAGGCTGGACGCCAGTGCCGGTGTCGGTTACGAGCGTACCGACACCCCGACCATCGACGATGAAAGCCTGACCCGCAGGGAAACGGGATTGTCGTTGCGGCAAATGCTGTTCGACGGTTTCAAGACCTCGAGCAATGTGGGGCGGACCGAAGCGGAAGCCGAGGCTCAGCGCTATACCGTGCTGACCACGGCCGAAAATGTCGCCCTCGACGTGGCGGAGGCCTATCTTGACCTGCTGCGCCATGCGGAAATTGTGGAGCTGTCCCGGCTGAATCTGGAAACCCATGAGCAGATCATGTCGGACATCCAGAAGCGGACCGACTCGGGTCTGGGCTCCAGTGCCGATTTTACCCAGATACAGGGCCGGGTCGCCCGGGCCTATGCCAACATGACATCGGCGGAAAACAACCTGCGAGACGCGGAAAGCCGCTTTATCTCCCTGGTCAACCAGGCGCCGGCGGAGCTGCGCCAGCCTCGTCCCGACGCCAACTACATGCCCGCCACCCTGGACGATGCCCTGGCCAAGGCCCAGGAAAGTCACCCGACCCTGACCTCGGCATCCTTCGACGTGGAAGCGGCACGCTATCAGTATGAAGACGCCAAAGCCGCGTTCTACCCCACCCTGGCGGTCGAAGTGGACCAGAACTGGAATGATAATATCGACGGCATCGAAGGGCGTAACGACAACCTGACCGCCATGCTCCGGATGCGCTACAACCTGTTCAACGGCGGTGGCGACGTGGCACGGAGCCGCTCGGCCTCGGCACTGGAAATGCAGGCGAAAGACATCCATATGAACGCCCACCGGCAGGTGAGCGAGGGAACCCGGCTGGCCTGGGCGGCCTACGAGACCCTGGGCCGGCAGAAGGATTTTCTGCGTCAGCATGTGGAGGCCAGCTACCGGACGGTGGAAGCCTACAAGAAGCAGTTCACCCTGGGCGACCGCACCCTGCTGGACGTGCTGAACACGGAGAACGAGCTGTTCGAGGCCCGCCGTTCCTATATCGAGGCGGAGCACGATCATCTGCTGGCCGAGTACCGTATCATGAATGCAACCGGCCAGTTGCTTGATGCCCTGCGCTTTACCCAGCCGGCACAATGGGCTGCCAACCACTGAAGACGAGGGATTCGATCATGAAAACATGGATGCTAGTCGCGTTATTATTGTCTCTGGCCGGCTGTACCCTGACCGCCGAGCCGGAGCAGGAGACGGTCGCCGCTTACGATCTGACCGATCCCGACTGGGATGGGGTGATCAATGCCCGGGAGCAGTGTGCCGATACGCCGGAAGGGGCGGAGGTGGACAACGATGGTTGCCAGGGCGGCATGACCCAGGCATTGCGGCAGGACCTGATGATCCTGTTCGCCCATGACAGCGCCGTCATCACCCCCCAGTATCGGAATATCCTCGAGGAGATGGCCGCCTTCATGAACGAGCATCCCGAGCAGCGCCTGCTGCTGGAAGGGCATGCCAGCCAGGTCGGGGCCGCCGACTACAATGTCGCCCTGTCCAAACGGCGGGCCGAAGCGGTACGAGGGGCACTGATCGAGGCCGGGATCGGCAGCGCCAGGCTGGATATCATCGGTTATGGTGAGACGCAGCCGATACTGATGGGCGAAGGCGAGCAGGCCGCCGCCGCCAACCGGCGGGTCGTCGGCGCCTTGACCAGCTCCCGTGACGGTATCCGGATGCGCTGGACCGTCTATAGCGTCGAAGGTTGAGCTTGGCGTTATTCGGACCCGGAGCGAGGGTGACGGTTGTCCCCTTGGTGAGCGGGCTGGCCATGCTTTTATTAGCGGCATTGCCGGCCCGTTCATTAAATCAGGATGATAACGAAATGGTATCGACGGTGACCGGGTTTTATGGCGCCGAAGCGGGCCGGCGGGCGAGTGGCTGGCGGCAGCTGATCCGTGAAGGCCAGGAGAGCGGCTGGAGTGAACGGGATACGCTGAGCCGGGTGAACCGTTTTTTCAACCGGTTGCATTTTATCGATGATATCAAGCTGTGGGGGAAGGAAGACTATTGGGCCACCCCCCTGGAAATGCTGGGCGCCGGCGGGGGAGACTGTGAGGATTTCAGTATCGCCAAATATTTTTCCTTGCTGGAGTTGGGGGTCGATGATGAAAAATTGCGCCTGGTCTATGTCAAGGCATTACGCTTGAACCAGTTTCACATGGTGGTGGCATATTATCCGGCGCCTTCATCGGTTCCTCTTATTCTCGATAACCTGGAGGGAACCATTCGCCCGGCAACCCAGAGGTCAGACTTACAGCCTGTATACAGTTTTAATGGTCAGCACCTGTGGCTGATGAAGGAACGGGGCAGGGGAGAACTGGCCGGCCAGGCATCCCGCTTGTCCTTGTGGAATGATTTACGCAGCCGCTTTGGTGTCAATCGCCTGAACAGGCCAACAATGGATCTGGATCGCTAATATGACTTTATACCGACAGATACTGGTGACCATGCTATTGCTGTTTGCCGTGCTTTTTGTAACCGCATACACGGTCCAGTTTAACTCGACCCGGCAATATCTGGCCGAGCAGCAGTATACCAATGTGGTCAATACGGTGACCTCCCTGGGCCTGGCACTTACCCCCTATCTTGAAACCAGTGACAGCGTGGGGGCCGAATCGGTGATCAACGCCATTTTTGATGGCGGTTTCTATCGCAAGGTACAGCTTGATCTGTTGGCGGCCGACAGCCATATCGTGCGAGAGCATAGCGGCCAGCCCAGGCAGGTACCCGCCTGGTTCATGGATTTGCAGCTGTTCGATGAGGTGAGCCACGAAGCGGTGCTGACCTCCGGCTGGCTGCAACTGGGCAAACTCTATGTGGAAGGACATCCGGGGCCGGCCTATTACGAGTTATGGCGTGGGATGAGCAAACTGGCCAGCTGGTTTGTGGTGTGTTTTATCGTGACCTGGCTGTTGCTGGTAGCTGCGCTTCGCTTTCTGCTCAAGCCGCTCTCTCTTATCCGGCAGCAGGCAAAGGAAATTGAACTGCATCACTTTGGCAAATCCATTCCCGTTCCTGCCACCAGAGAATTAAAGGATGTGGTGGTGGCGATAAACAACATGGCCGGCATGCTGGAAGTGCAATTCAGGGAGCAGGCCGATGAAGCAGAGCGCCTGAGGCAACGCGCCTTCCTGGATGAAACGTCCGGTCTGGGAAACAGGGCTTACTTCGTCTCCCAGGCCTCCTCCTGGATATCGGAGGGCATACAGGGCTCGGTTGCCCTGGTCGCAGTCGATATACTGGAAAAGGTTTACCAGGATGAAGGTTTTTCCTCCCGGGATCGCATGGTCAGGGCAATAGCAGAAAACCTGCAACGCATTTGCAAGCGCTATGGTGACTACACCCTCGCCAGGATCTCGGCCGATGAATACGCCATTCTGCTGCCCGAGACGGACGGCGAACGTTTGCTGGCCCTGGGCAATGAAATCAATCAATCGGTTTCCGAGCTGATCGTCAACCCGGTCGGGGGAGCCGAGCTGTCGGTCATCGGTATGGTGGTGATCAGCCGGGGGGATACGGTATCCGGTCTGCTGACCGCCGCGGACAATGCGCTCAATAAGGCCAGAATGCGCCAGGATGGCGGTATCGTCGTCGAGCAGGATAAAGTCGAGGGAGCTATCGGTCGCCTCGCCTGGAAACAACTGGTGGAAAACGCGATCCGGACCGACAGTTTCGCGTTATCGGTACAGAAGGTCATGAATTTCACCGGTGAAACCTTCCATCGCGAGCTCTATGTCGGCATGGAAAGTGATGGGGTCAAATACAGTGCCGGACAATTTATGCCGGTGGTAGAGCAGTTCAAGCTGGGGGTTGAGCTTGATATGCATATCCTTCGGCAGGCGTTGCAGATGTTGGCTGCCGACGCCGCATTGAAGCTGGCGATCAACCTGACCAAACAGAGTTGTGCCAGCAGTACCTTCTGGCGGCAGGCGGGCGAATTGTTGCAGCAATACCGCCCGGTACTTTCCCGACTGGCTTTCGAATTGCCGGAGAGCCTGTTTGTGAACCATCCGGAAGTGGTCAACGAATATATCGGGCAGCTGGATGTGGCCTGGGGGATCGATCACTTTGGCCGGCATTTCGATATGCTGGGCAAACTTTCGATGCTCAGGCCCAGTTATGTAAAAATAGACCACGCCTACACCAGCCAGGTGATGGAAGAGCACTACGACGATGCCTTCCTGGCCGCGGTGTGCCGGGCAGCTCACAATATCGGGGCCCTCACCATCGCCACCAGGGTGGAGAGCCGGGACCAGGTTGACAGACTGTCCCGCTTGCACATCGATGCTTACCAGGGGTTTATCAGTCCAATAGAGCCCCTCGGCTGAGAACATTTCGATTTTTTAGGTATATCGGACGGCAGGCTGACCTCCTGTCGCCGATTTTTTGCGCATGACCTGCTCCTGAGCCCCCCCTAGACTTGTATTAAAACCACAAGGAGGTGGATTCGCCATGGACACTCTCACGCTCAGCACCGCACTCAAGGTTTCCGATATCCAGGGCACGGCCTATGCCGTATTGCAGGACGGTACCCTTGAACCGATTGAAATCGGTAAAGTTTACCCTGCCGGCACCGTATTCCTGGTGGATACCAATACCCGCCTGCAATACCTGAATGCAGATGACGCTACCGAAGATACAAGCAGTACGGAAGTGCTGGCAGTGGCAGGGCAGGCGCCTTTGGCGGGAGAGGTTGGCGAGCTGCAGGCCGCGATTCTGGCGGGGATAGATCCGACCACCCTGTTCGAGGCCACCGCTGCCGGCCCGGCCGCCGGTGCGGATACGCCGGTCGCCACCCCGGGGGACGGTAGCGGCAACGGCGGCTTTATCGTGGTCAGCCGGGTCGGGGGTTTTACCCAGCCGGAAGCGGGGTTTGATACCAGTTTTGCCCAGGCCACGGTGGCTGAAGTGAGCGAGGAGCCTGGGTTGGTCGCCGAACCCGAGACCGGGGTGGACAGCCAGCCGACACTGGACATTACCTATGATCCCCCCGCCACCGATCCGGAGACGCCTCCTGTTTTCCCGGGGCGGGTCAGCGGTACCTTCGGCTGGGTCGACGAGAGTGCCCTGAGCGGCGGCAGCCAGGAAAGCTCAAACAACGAAAGCACCAGCGGGGCCCTGATCATTGGTGTCGGAGGGGACGGGCTGGCACTGGTGGAGGTGCTCGATGCCGGCGGTAACTGGATAGATGTGACCAGCGGCGGCACTGTAGCCGGTCTGCATGGGGTCTTGCAGATAAACCCCGATTTTACCTGGGTTTATACCCTGACCGGACCGGCGGAACACCCTCTGGCCGGACAGGTATTCGAACTGGACAATCTCAGCGATCTGTTCCAGGTCAGGGTGACGGATGACGATGGGGATTCCTCCACCGCCAGCCTCGAAGTCCTGGTCAACGACGACGGTCCGCAGGCCGCGGACGACAGGGCCGGCCAGGCGAATGAAAACGAGCCGGTCACCATTGACGTGTTCGCCAACGACAGCGCGGGGGCGGACGGCGTCGACCTGGCCAGCGGCGTGGCGCTGGTGGCGGGCAGCCTCACCGGCAGTGGCA
>NZ_PXYG01000016.1 GCF_003012775.1 Zobellella endophytica
TGGCCAGCCAGTCGCCGAGCTCGGCTTCCGGCAGCTCGAACAGCTCCAGAAACTCGGTAATGTCGGCACCGACGATAAAAGCGTCTTTGGCGCTGGCCAACATCAGGCCGCTGATGCCGGTGGTCTGTTCCAGTGCCGTCACCGCCTGTTCCAGTGACTGCAGGGTGGCGCGGTCGAGCTTGTTGATGGCACCTTTGCCGTCAAAGCTGAGTTCAGCAATACCGTCTTGCAACAGTTGTACAGAGAGGGCTTCGCCTTGGTAGATCATCCTCATATCTCCTTGTTCCCTTGTGCTGCTCCGACTCTCCCGGGCAGGGATGAGCTCACTATGAACAGAAAAATGGCTGATTTCAACACCTATTTAAAACAATTGTTTTAATTTGTTTAACCATTATTAACATGTGCTTACGGCCTTATACTGGTGGAGCCGGCCGGAGCGGACGGAATGAGCTGTGCTATGATGGCGGCTCCGGTACAAAGGACCTGATTATCAGCATAGTCGGCCGACTATTTTCACGAGGCCCGGTCATGGCGCATTCTCCCTATCCGATCCCGGAGGCAACACTGAGCTGGGAGCAGGAAATCAAGAAGAGCCGCTTTATCGCCCATCTGGCGCATACTCCCGATCCCGGGGCGGCAAAAGCATTTATTGCAAGCATCCGCGAGAGCGATCAAAATGCAGCCCACCATTGCTGGGCCTTTATCGCGGGGGCGCCCGGCGACTCCCAGGCATTGGGGTTCAGCGACGATGGCGAGCCCTCGGGAACCGCCGGCAAACCCATACTGGCCCAGTTGCAGGGATCCGGCCTGGGGGAGATCACGGCGGTGGTCAGCCGCTATTTCGGTGGTATCAAGCTGGGCACCGGCGGCCTGGTCAGGGCCTATGGCGGCACCGTTGCCCACGCCTTGTCCCGCCTGGACACCCGGGAGCGGCTGATCATGGAGCGGCTCAGCCTCCGTGCCGAATACAGTGATATGGCGTTGCTGGAAGGACTGCTGACGCAGTCCGGAACACACTGGGAGCGGGTCGACTATGGTGTGCTGGTGAGCGGTGTGTTGCTGGTGGATGCCAGGTCGCTCGACAGCCTGTGCCAGCAGATACGGGATCGCACCCAGGGAAGAGTGGTCGCCAGGCCGGTGACCGACTAAACAACGCTTTTGGATACACCATGCACATTCGCACAATCATCCGCATCGTCGGCATTCTGGTCGCCTTGTTCAGTGTCACCATGCTGGCCCCGGCGGCGGTCGCCTATATCTACCGGGATGGTGGCGGCCTTGAATTTTTCAGCGCTTTCGTGATCTGCCTGATCCTGGGGCTGGCGCTGTGGTTTCCCAACCGCACTCACAACAAGGAACTGCGGGCCAAAGAAGGCTTCCTTATCGTGGTGCTGTTCTGGACGGTGCTGGGTAGTGTGGGCGCCATCCCTTTTATGCTGAGCGCCACGCCGAACATGTCGGTGGCGGAGGCCTTTTTTGAATCCTTTTCCGGGCTCACCACCACCGGGGCCACGGTGATCAGCGGCCTGGAAGCGCTGCCCAAGGCCATACTGTTCTACCGGCAGATGCTGCAATGGCTGGGCGGCATGGGGATCATCGTGCTGGCGGTGGCCATTCTGCCCATCCTCGGCATCGGGGGCATGCAGCTGTTCCGCGCCGAAATTCCGGGACCGGTCAAGGACAATAAGGTGGCGCCCCGCATCGCCGAAACCGCCAAGGCCCTCTGGTATATCTATCTGGTGCTGACCATCACCTGCGCCCTGCTGCTGTGGCTGGCGGGCATGAACCTGTTCGATGCCATCTGCCACTCTTTTTCCACCGTGGCCATCGGCGGCTTTTCTACCTACGATGCCAGCGTGGGGCACTTCAACAGCCCGATGATCAACCTGATCATCGTGGTGTTCCTGATGATTGCCGGGGTGAATTTCAGCCTGCACTTCGCCGCCTTTGCCAACCGCAGGATGCGGGTGTCGGTCTACCGCATGGATCCTGAAGTCAAGGCCTTTATCGGGGTGCAGCTGGTGCTGACCCTGATCTGTATGTCGGTACTGATGGCGCACCGGGTATACAGCGATCCCTGGCAGGCGCTGGACCAATCCCTGTTCCAGGCGGTGTCCATCTCCACCACCGCCGGATTCAGTACCACCGGCTTTGCCGAATGGCCGCTGTTCTTGCCGGTCCTGCTGATGTTCGCCTCCTGTATCGGCGGCTGTGCCGGCAGTACCGGTGGTGGCATAAAAGTGGTCCGGATCATGCTTCTTAATTTGCAGGGGATGAGGGAGCTCAAGCGCCTTATCCACCCCCGGGCGGTCTACCGAATAAAACTTGGCAACAAGGCGCTAGCTGATAGAGTGGTGGAAGCGGTGTGGGGCTTCTTTGCCGCCTATGCGCTGGTTTTCGTTATCTGCATGCTGGCCCTGCTGGCCACCGGCATGGATGAGCTGACGGCCTTTACCGCCGTCGTCGCCACGCTGAATAATCTGGGCCCCGGTTTGGGGGACGTAGCCGCCAACTTCGGTACCACTACCGATGGCGCCAAGTGGATAATGATCCTGGCCATGCTGTTCGGCCGTCTCGAAATTTTTACCTTGTTGGTGCTGTTTACGCCGGCCTTCTGGCGAAGCTAAGAGGAGTCTATGGGAAAACTGTTGGTACTTTATTCGTCTCGCAATGGTCAGACGACAAAAATCATTGATGCGATGCGGGATGAATTGACCGGTTATGAAGTGGAAACGGCGGATCTGCATACGCTGCCAAAAAAGAACCTCAGCAAGTACGACAAGGTGCTGATTGGAGCTTCTGTTCGCTATGGCCATTTTCACGATAGCCTGTATACCTTTATTCATACCCATAGCGAGCAGCTCGAAGTCGCCGACTCCGCTTTTTTCTGCGTCTGCCTGACGGCACGCAAACCGGAAAAAGCGGATCCCAGGAACAATGCCTATGTCAGAAAATTCCTGGCCAAGTCGCCCTGGCGGCCCAGAACCCTAGGCGTATTCGCCGGTGCCTTGAAATATAGCGAATACAACTGGTGGCAGACCCGAATTATCCAGCTGATCATGAAAATGACCGGCGGCAGCACCGATACCAGCCGGGATCTGGAGTTTACCGACTGGGACAAGGTCAAGGATTTTGCCAGGCAATTTGCCCGTCAACGCTAAGGCTTCGTTAATAAATCATTAATAAAAGGCGGTTTTGGCTTATTTTATGTCCAAAATCGCCTTTTTTCATAAAAATGTCAAAAAAGCCCTTGCGCAAAAAGCGCGGCTGCCTATAATGCGCATCCACTGACACGGCGCAACCCGCCGCGGTCACAAGCGGTAAAAACTTCGGTCTTAACGCTTGACGAATCAAAAGGACGGC
>NZ_PXYG01000017.1 GCF_003012775.1 Zobellella endophytica
GTAATAAGAAGCAAGTAGATCCAAAGTGGAAACACAGAGGTCAAGCTACAAAGGGCTCACGGTGGATACCTAGGCACAAGAAGGCGATGAAGGACGTGGTTACCTACGATAAGCTGCGGGGAGCTGGAAGCAAGCCCTGATCCGCAGGTTTCCGAATGGGGCAACCCTAAATACTGCCCGTTGAATAAAATAGACGGGAAAGAGCGAACTCAGCGAATTGAAACATCTTAGTAGCTGAAGGAAGAGAAAATAAACAATGATTTCCTAAGTAGCGGCGAGCGAACGGGAACCAGCCCAAACCAGTTGGCATGACCGACTGGGGTTATAGGACAGCAACACTGTACAACAGAGACTAGATGAAGTGTTTGGAATGACACGCCAAAGAGAGTGAAAGCCTCGTAATTAAAAATCAAAGTTGGCAAGCTGAATCCTGAGTAGCACGGTACACGAGAAATTCCGTGTGAATTCGCGAGGACCACCTCGTAAGGCTAAATACTCACTTGTGACCGATAGTGAACCAGTACCGCGAGGGAAAGGTGAAAAGAACCCCGGAAGGGGAGTGAAATAGAACATGAAACCGTGAGCTTACAAGCAATGGGAGGTCGATTAAACGACTGACCGTGTGCCTGTTGAAGAATGAGCCGGCGACTTATAGGCAGTGGCAGGTTAAGGGGAAAATCCCGAAGCCAAAGCGAAAGCGAGTTTGATAAGAGCGATAGTCACTGTTTATAGACCCGAACCCGGGTGATCTAACCATGGGCAGGATGAAGCTTGGGTAACACCAAGTGGAGGTCCGAACCGACTGATGTTGAAAAATCAGCGGATGACCTGTGGTTAGGGGTGAAATGCCAATCGAACCCGGAGCTAGCTGGTTCTCCCCGAAATATGTTGAGGCATAGCGGTATTGATTATAGTCTGGGGGTAAAGCACTGAATCGGTGCGGGCTGGGAGACCGGTACCAAATCGAATCAAACTCTGAATACCAGATGCACACAATGCCAGTCAGACTGTGGGGGATAAGCTCCATGGTCAAGAGGGAAACAGCCCAGATCACCAGTTAAGGTCCCAAAGACATCGCTAAGTGATAAAGGAGGTGGGGATACAGAGACAACCAGGAGGTTTGCTTAGAAGCAGCCACCCTTGAAAGAGTGCGTAATAGCTCACTGGTCAAGTGTCCCTGCGCCGAAAATGAACGGGGCTAAGCGATGCACCGAAGCTGTGGGATTAATATATTAATCGGTAGGGGAGCGTTCTGTTGTAGGTAGAAGCATTAGCGTAAGCAGATGTGGACGAAGCAGAAGTGAGAATGTCGGCTTGAGTAGCGCAAATATATGTGAGAATCATATACCCCAAAAACCCAAGGTTTTCTACGCAAGGCTCGTCCACGTAGAGTTAGTCGGGACCTAAGGCGAGGTCGAAAGGCGTAGTCGATGGACACAGGGTCAACATTCCCTGACTATTAGGTTGGAGCATATACAGGACGCATAAGAGATAGTCACGCCCTAATTGGATTGGGAGGACTCTACGGAGTCTGAGTGATGAAGTGTAGTGCCAAGAAAAGCCGTATATGTGTTGAATACCTAGTACCCGTACCCTAAACCGACACAGGTGGGTAGGTTGAGTATACTAAGGGGCGCGAGATAACTCTCTCTAAGGAACTCGGCAAAATGGCCCCGTAACTTCGGGAGAAGGGGTGCCATCGAAAGATGGCCGCAGTGAAATGATCCAAGCGACTGTTTACCAAAAACACAGGTCTCTGCAAAGTCGAAAGACGACGTATAGGGGCTGACGCCTGCCCAGTGCCGGAAGGTTAAGGAAGTTGGTCAGCGAAAGTGAAGCTAACGACCGAAGCCCCGGTGAACGGCGGCCGTAACTATAACGGTCCTAAGGTAGCGAAATTCCTTGTCGGGTAAGTTCCGACCCGCACGAAAGGCGTAACGATTTGGATGCTGTCTCGGAGAGAGACTCGGCGAAATAGGATTGTCTGTGAAGATACGGACTACTTGCACCCGGACAGAAAGACCCTATGAAGCTTTACTATAACTTGGAATTGGGTTCGGGCTTCTCTTGCGCAGGATAGGTGGGAGACTAAGATATTGTCCTTGTGGGGACAAAGGAGTCAACGGTGAGATACCACTCTGGAGAGGCTAGAATTCTAACCTTGACCCGTAAGCCGGGCGAGGAACAGTTTCAGGCGGGTAGTTTGACTGGGGCGGTCGCCTCCTAAAAGGTAACGGAGGCGCGCAAAGGTTCCCTCAGGCTGGTCGGAAATCAGCCAAAGAGTGTAAAAGCATAAGGGAGCTTGACTGCAAGACCAACAAGTCAAGCAGGGACGAAAGTCGGCTTTAGTGATCCGACGGCACAGCGTGGAATGGCCGTCGCTCAACGGATAAAAGTTACTCTAGGATAACAGGCTGATCTCCCCCAAGAGTTCACATCGACGGGGAGGTTTGGCACCTCGATGTCGGCTCATCGCAACCTGGTGCGGAAGTACGTGCCAAGGGTTGGGCTGTTCGCCCATTAAAGCGGTACGTGAGCTGGGTTCAGAACGTCGTGAGACAGTTCGGTCCATATCCGGTGCAAGCGCAAGAATATTGAGAGGACTCCTCCTTAGTACGAGAGGACCGGGAGGAACGCACCGCTGGTGTACCAGTTATCGTGCCAACGGTAAACGCTGGGTAGCTATGTGCGGAGAGGATAACCGCTGAAAGCATCTAAGTGGGAAGCCCACCTCAAGATGAGTATTCTCATGGGATAACCCAGTAAGGTCACAGGTAGATTACCTGTTTGATAGGCTTTAGGTGAAAACAAAAAAAAAA
>NZ_PXYG01000018.1 GCF_003012775.1 Zobellella endophytica
TGCGTATTCCGGCGAAGATGAACACCGATTCCGGACGAACGTGAACACCTGATTTCTCAACGCATCACGTCCTGGTGTTTTTAGCCCAGGTGTTCATCTTCGGTCAACTGCCCAAGCATTTTCCTCATGGATTCCCCCTTCAGTTGCAGCCGGTGGGCGTTGTGCATCAGCCGGTCCAGGATGGCGTCCGCCAGGGTGTTATCGCCGATGCTGGCGTACCACTGATCCGTCGGCAGCTGGCTGATCACCAGCGTCGAGGTCTCGCCGTGGCGGTCGTCCATGATCTCCATCAGATCGTTGCGGTGCGCCGCTGTCAGCGGCTCCAGTCCCCAGTCGTCGATCATCAGTAACCGCACCTTGGCCAGTTGCTTGAGCAGCGTGTAGTAACTGCCGTCGGCCTTGGCCTGGGTCAGCTCCAGCAGCAACCGGGAGAGCCGGTAGTAGCGCACGCTGTAGCCCCGCAGGCAGGCGCTGTAACCCAGCGCGCAACCAAGGTAGGTTTTGCCGCTGCCGCAAGGGCCGGTGATCAGCAGGTTCTGGGCCCGATCAAGCCAGTCCCCCTGAGCCAGCCGGGCCACCTGGGCCTGACTGACGTTACGCGGATGCTGGTAGTCGATGTCCTGCACGGTGGCGGCGAGCTTGAACCGCGCCTGGCGGATCAGACGCTCATGCTTGCGGTGCTCCCGGCTCAGGCTTTCCTGCTCAACCAGCAAGCCGAGTCGCTCCACGAACGGCAGCGCCTCGTAGGTGCCAACCTGCTCCAGCTGGGTTTGCAGGGCGCGGGCCATGCCGCCGAGTTTGAGGTGGCGCAGTTGCGCCAGGATCTGAGTACTCATCAGAGGATGTCCTTATGTGATTCAGTGGAAGCTGTGGGGGCCACGGATGTTTTCGTGTCGCTGGGGCAGCTCGGTCTGAACGCTGAGCGTCTCGGGCAACTGGTCACGCCGACTGAGCAGGATCGACTTGAGCTGCTTCAGCCGGTCCAGCCCTTCCCGGTTGGCGATGGCACAGGCTGCATTTAACCGTGCGGCCGGGTAGTCCCGGCTCAGATTCAGCAGCCCGAGGCAGACCCGGTAAGCCTGCTCGGGATGGGCCCTGGCAGCCAGCTGTTGCGCCACCCAGGCCAGCACCTCGGGGCCGATGTCCCTGGCCCAGTTTTTGAGCCGGCCCGGCGTCCATTGCTGTTGCTTCTGATGACATTTGGGCATGTGGCTGGCTTCGGTGGTGGTGCCGGGCCGATGCTGCCGAGGATGGGACGCCACGGCCCGTTGCCGGAAGTACAGGGTGACCAGGGTGTCACTGGCGTGCAGCTCCAGGGCCTCGCCCACATACTGGTGCGGGACCGAGTAGTGATGCTGCTGATACTGGATGTGGTAGTCGATGTTGACCTTGACTCGCTTGATGTCGACGTAGCGATAAGGGTGGGCGGGCAGCGGTCGTAATGCCGGTCGATCCAGTTGTTCGAAGGCCTGCCGACGGTTGCCCGGCAACTGTTTGAACGGCTTCTCGTTCAGCTCTGCCAGCAGGGCCCGGATACATTGGTTGACCTCGGTCAGCGAGAAGAAGCTGTGGTGGCGCAGGCGGGCCAGGATCCAGCGTTCGACGATCTGCACCCCGACCTCGGCTTTGGCCTTATCCTTCGGCTTGTAGGGCCGTGCCGGTACCACCGCAAGCTGGTAATGCTCGGCCCACTGCTGGTAGCTCGGGTTCAGCTCCGGATCGTAGCGGCAGGCTCGGCTGACCCCGCTGCGCAGGTTGTCGGGCACCACGATCGCCGGCGCTCCGCCGAAGTACGCCAGCATCCGCACATGACTGCCCAGCCAGTCCGGCAGTGACTGGCTCAGGGTGGCCTCGGCGTAGGTGTAGTTCGATGCCCCGAGCACCGCCACGAACACCTGCGCCTGGCGCATTTCGCCGCTACTGGCGCAGATGATCGGCACCGTCGGCCCGCAGTAGTCGACGAAGCACTTCTCTCCGGCCCGGTGGGTCTGCCGCATGGAGCGCTTCTGCTGAGCACACCACTGGCGGTAGCGGTCGCAGAACTGGGAGTAGCTGTAACAGCGGTTGGGATACTGCTGGGTGTACTCCTCCCACAGCAGTTGCTTGGTCATGCCCTTGCGCTTGAGCTCCTGGTGCAGGGTGGCCCAGTCAGGCAGCGCATAGCGGGCAGAGGCCGTGGTGTCGGCAGCGGGGTAGAACAGCCGTGCCAGCTGGCTATCGTCCAGCTCGTCAGGCAAGGGCCAGGCAAGCCCGAGTTCATCGGCCTTGCGCAGCAGTTTCTGGATGGCCCCGACACTGATTTTGGTGCTGTCCTTGATCTGACGGATCGACAGCCCGGCAGCAAGCCGCAAGCGAAGAACGTCTCGGATTTTACGCATAGTGATCCTCTTAGCCGGCATAGCCTCTCCCTGTAAATACGGAGAGGTTAGCAAACAAGTTTAAAATCAATGCGTTAAGAATGATTCCGGACGAAGGTGAACAGTGTTTCCGGGAAGATGAACAGTGATTCCGGCGCCGTGAACGGCGATTCCGGAAATCCAGCAAAAGTGTTCATCTTGGGCCGGAATAGGTGTTCACGTTGAACCAGAATAGGTGTTCACGTTCCGCCGGAATGGCTGTTCACCATGGGCCGGAATATGCAA
>NZ_PXYG01000019.1 GCF_003012775.1 Zobellella endophytica
TCGGCGGCCAGCTGGCGCAGTCCGGGGCTCACTTGATAGAGGGGGCCCAGGTGGGCGAATTTGTCGGCCAGGGCCACGTAGTTGGCCAGGCCCAGGGTATCCAGGTAGCGGAACACGCCGCCGCGGAACGGCGGGAAGCCGAGGCCGTACACCAGCGCCAGATCCGCCTCGGCCGGGGAGCCGATGATGCCTTCTTCCAGGCAGAGCACCACTTCGTTGATCATGGGGATCATCATGCGGGCGATGATGTCGTCCTGGGCCAGTTCCACCCTGCCGGTCACCACTTCCTGCAACAGCTGGTAGCTCTGCGGATCGGCTTCCTTCTTCGGCTTGCCCTTCTTGTCCTGGCTGTAGGCGTAGAAGCCCTGGCCGTTCTTCTGGCCGAAGCGCTGCCGCTCATACATGACGTCGATGGCGTCCTTGCCGGCTTTGCTCATGCGTACCGGGAAGCCTTCGGCCATGACGGCGGCGGCGTGGTGGCCGGTGTCGATGCCCACCACGTCCAGCAGGTAGGCGGGGCCCATGGGCCAGCCGAACACTTTCTCCATCACCTTGTCGACCTGCACGAAGTCGGCGCCGTCGGCGATCAGCTTGCTAAAGCCGAAAAAGTAGGGGAACAGCACCCGGTTGACGAAGAAGCCGGGGCAGTCGTTCACCACCACCGGCATCTTGCCCAGGTTGGCGGCGTAGGCCACCACCTTGTTGATGGTGTCGTCGCTGGTCTGCTCGCCGCGGATAATCTCCACCAGGGGCATGCGGTGCACCGGGTTGAAGAAGTGCATGCCGCAGAACCGCTCCGGTCGCTTGAGGCTCCTGGCCAGCAGTGAGATGGGGATGGTGGAGGTGTTGGAGGCGATGACGGCACCCTCGCTCACCCTGGTTTCCACCTCGGCCAGCACCTGGGACTTGATCTTGGGGTTCTCGACCACGGCTTCCACCACCATGTCCACCCCCTGCAGGCCATCGTAGCTCAGGGTGGGAGTGATGCTGGACAGCACCTGGGCCAGCTTGACACCGTCGATTTTGCCCCGCTCCAGTTGCTTGTTGAGCAGCTTGCCGGCCTCGTTCATGCCGAGTTGCAGGGCTTGGTCGTTGATGTCCTTCATCACCACCGGTATGCCCTTCACCGCCGACTGGTAGGCGATGCCGCCGCCCATGATGCCGGCGCCGAGCACGGCGGCCTTGCGGGTGGCCGGGGCCGATTTGGCCGCCTTCCTGGCCTTGCCCTTGATGAACTGGTCGTTCAGGAAAATACCGACCAGAGCGCGGGCCACCGGGGTCTTGGCCAGCGTGACGAAGTGGTCCTGCTCCACCCGGAGCGCGGCGTCGCGGCCCAGGGCGGCGGCGGCCTCGATGGCGTTCACCGCGGTGATGGGCGCCGGATAGTGGGGGCCGGCCTTGGCGGCCACCATGCCCTTGGCGGTGTTGAAGCTCATCATGGCTTCCAGCTTGTCCAGGGCCAGGGGCGCGCACTTGCGGGCGCGCTTGCCCCGCCAGTCCTGTTTGCCGGCGGCGGCGTCCTGCAACAGGCGGATGGCGGCAGCGTGCAACTGGCTGCTGTCGACCACCGCGTCCAGCACGCCCACGGCCAGGCAGGCCTCGGCCTTGTTCTCCTGCCCGGTGGTGATCCACTCCATGGCGTTGTCCGCACCAATAAGGCGCGGCAGCCGTACCGTGCCGCCGAAGCCGGGCATGATGCCGAGCTTGGTTTCCGGCAGGCCGATGCGGGCGCTGGTATCACCGATACGGTAGTCGGTGGCCAGGATGCACTCGCAACCGCCGCCGAGGGCATAGCCCCTGACCACGCTGACGGTGGGGAAGGG
>NZ_PXYG01000022.1 GCF_003012775.1 Zobellella endophytica
CCCTTTCACCAGGACTACCAACGCCTGGCCCATCTAGCCTTCTCCGTCCCCCCATCGCAATGCACGTCAGTACGGGAATATTAACCCGTTTCCCATCGACTACGCCTTTCGGCCTCGCCTTAGGGGCCGACTCACCCTGCCCCGATTAACGTTGGACAGGAACCCTTGGTCTTCCGGCGTGGAGGTTTTTCACCCCCATTATCGTTACTCATGTCAGCATTCGCACTTCTGATATCTCCAGCATGCCTCACGACACACCTTCGCAGACTTACAGAACGCTCCCCTACCACTCAGAATAAATTCTGAATCCGCGGCTTCGGTGCCTGGTTTAGCCCCGTTACATCTTCCGCGCAGGCCGACTCGACCAGTGAGCTATTACGCTTTCTTTAAATGATGGCTGCTTCTAAGCCAACATCCTGGCTGTCTGAGCCTTCCCACCTCGTTTCCCACTTAACCAGAACTTGGGGACCTTAGCCGGCGGTCTGGGTTGTTTCCCTCTTCACGACGGACGTTAGCACCCGCCGTGTGTCTCCCGGATAGTACTTACTGGTATTCGGAGTTTGCATGGAGTTGGTAAGTCGGGATGACCCCCTAGTCCAAACAGTGCTCTACCCCCAGTAGTATAAGTCCGAGGCGCTACCTAAATAGCTTTCGGGGAGAACCAGCTATCTCCCGGTTTGATTGGCCTTTCACCCCCAGCCACAGGTCATCCCCTAACTTTGCAACGTTAGTGGGTTCGGTCCTCCAGTTGATGTTACTCAACCTTCAACCTGCCCATGGCTAGATCACCGGGTTTCGGGTCTACTCCTAGCAACTGTTCGCCCAGTTAAGACTCGGTTTCCCTACGGCTCCCCTATACGGTTAACCTTGCTACTAAAAGTAAGTCGCTGACCCATTATACAAAAGGTACGCAGTCACCCCACAAGGAGGCTTCCACTGCTTGTACGTACACGGTTTCAGGTTCTATTTCACTCCCCTCACAGGGGTTCTTTTCGCCTTTCCCTCACGGTACTGGTTCACTATCGGTCAGTCAGGAGTATTTAGCCTTGGAGGATGGTCCCCCCATGTTCAGACAGGATAACACGTGTCCCGTCCTACTCGATTTCACAACCAGGGTAGTTTGGTGTACGGGGCTATCACCCGCTATGGCCGGCCTTTCCAGGACCGTTCCACTACCACCCAGGCTGCTTAAGGGCTGGCCCCCGTTCGCTCGCCGCTACTAAGGGGATCTCGGTTGATTTCTGTTCCTCGGGGTACTTAGATGTTTCAGTTCTCCCGGTTCGCCTCGCTGCGCTATGTATTCACGCAACGATAC
>NZ_PXYG01000023.1 GCF_003012775.1 Zobellella endophytica
CAAAACTTTTACCGTTAACAACAACATTATTTTGATTGTTCTTCTTAGTAAAAAATAGAACTTTGCTCACACATTATGCTTTATGGCTTAAACTTAAAGTTTATCTATTGTCTTTTTGGTTGCCTTTGGTATCATGATCTTACGAGAAACTAAAATTATTTATATTTCCCGAAACTAAAAGAGCTACTCTTCTAAATTTCCAACTGTAGCATTAGTTGTTAAAAAGAAGTCGTAGTTACTAGAACTTTTTCGATTTTAGTTATACCTGGTTTACAGATTTATGTGTTACACTTACTTCTAGAAAGAGGTAAAACTTACAAGGGTAAGCTTTGTAAGGATGAGTTAATTTATAAATCCTTTTAAGATCTAGATTTAACAGTGATCTATATTTTGTGTCATTATAGCTATCTCTTTACTTTATTTTAATCTTAACATAAAACTCTCTTTATCTGTATTTCTAAACAAATCTTTGTTGTGATTAATCATGTAAGTATTATTAAACTCTTTTATATTTTATAAAAACATTAACTTAAGAAACCAGAATTCGGCTCACTTGCTCCAACTGTTTATTAAAAACATAGCTCTAAGTATTATTTAGAGTGACTTCTGCCCTATGATAACTTTAAATGGCCGCAGTACCCTGACTGTGCAAAGGTAGCGAAATTCCTATTTCCTTTAATAAGGGAAATGTTCAATGAATGTAATGTAGCAGGTCTCTTGCTTTCTTAATCGTTTAACTTCAATTGGTTAGTGAAAATTCTGACCAAATCCCAAAAGACGAGAAGACCCCACAAATCTTTACTATAAGCGATTGTAGTCGTGCAATAGTTTAAATGGGAACTTTTGAGTTTATAAATCACTCTTTGACCTAAATCTTTATTTGTTGTGAAGTTACTTTGGGGATAACAGGATAATATAGCTGGGGAGTCCTTATCGATAGCTTTATTTATTACCTCGATGTTGGATTATTTTATCTTCTGGGTTGTATCAGCTCAGATAGTTAGTCTGTTCGCCTATTAAAAAATTACATGATCTGAGTTTAAACCGTCGTGAGACAGGTTGGATTTTATCTTTGATAAAACATAGGTGTTTTAGTACGAAAGGAATAAACACTTTTAATAATTAAAAAAAAAAAA
>NZ_PXYG01000024.1 GCF_003012775.1 Zobellella endophytica
TTAAGGGCTGGCCCCCGTTCGCTCGCCGCTACTAAGGGGATCTCGGTTGATTTCTGTTCCTCGGGGTACTTAGATGTTTCAGTTCTCCCGGTTCGCCTCGCTGCGCTATGTATTCACGCAACGATACTGCACAAAATGCAGTGGGTTTCCCCATTCGGACATCACGGGCTCAAGCGCTTCTTACCAGCTCACCCGTGCTTAACGCAGGTTAGCACGTCCTTCATCGCCTCTGACTGCCAAGGCATCCACCGTGTACGCTTAGTCACTTAACCATACAACCCCAAGAAGTGTGTATTCACCCATCAATGAGTGAACAGCACTGACTTCGGCGGAGTCGTTGCATCAGTGACCGATGCTTACAACAATTTTTCGCCAAGAAGTTCCAAGACACTTGCGTATCAAGAACTACAAATTATTTCATCAGCTTTCCAGATTGTTAAAGAGCAAGAGCATGAAGCTCTAAGCTGGTGGCTTGAAGACAGACTCTTCCAGCATCCAGCTTAAGGCTTGGCGCGTAAATGGCGTCCCCTAGGGGATTCGAACCCCTGTTACCGCCGTGAAAGGGCGGTGTCCTAGGCCTCTAGACGAAGGGGACAAAATTCACGGTTTGCGAAGCGCAGCTTCGCAGTGAATTTTGTAAAGGCGCAGCCGAGCCGGCGAGGCCAGCGGCAAGACCTTTCCAAAACGCACATCTTGTTGGTAAAGGCGAGTGGTGAGCTCCGCGAACCCAAGGGACAAGAATAAGGCTATCCCTGTACACGGC
The DNA here is from genome assembly GCF_003012775.1 of Zobellella endophytica. Taxonomy (GTDB): domain Bacteria; phylum Pseudomonadota; class Gammaproteobacteria; order Enterobacterales; family Aeromonadaceae; genus Oceanimonas; species Oceanimonas endophytica. The sequence goes on from NZ_PXYG01000024.1 coordinate 764, forward strand.
GTTGCTTGGCTCGGTGTGCAACAAGTTATAGGCGAACTTGCTACCACGCCTCTATCAAAAGCGCTCTATGCATATCAAGCAAACTGTGTGAACACTCAACAGGCGTTGAGATTTAAGGTAAGGAGGTGATCCAACCGCAGGTTCCCCTACGGTTACCTTGTTACGACTTCACCCCAGTCATGAATCACTCCGTGGTA
>NZ_PXYG01000025.1 GCF_003012775.1 Zobellella endophytica
CCTTGAAATACCACCCTTGTATGTTTGATGTTCTAACGTTGCCCCCTTATCGGGGGTGCGGACAGTGCCTGGTGGGTAGTTTGACTGGGGCGGTCTCCTCCCAAAGAGTAACGGAGGAGCACGAAGGTTGGCTAAGTACGGTCGGACATCGTACGGTTAGTGCAATGGCATAAGCCAGCTTAACTGCGAGACGGACAGGTCGAGCAGGTGCGAAAGCAGGTCATAGTGATCCGGTGGTTCTGTATGGAAGGGCCATCGCTCAACGGATAAAAGGTACTCCGGGGATAACAGGCTGATACCGCCCAAGAGTTCATATCGACGGCGGTGTTTGGCACCTCGATGTCGGCTCATCACATCCTGGGGCTGAAGTCGGTCCCAAGGGTATGGCTGTTCGCCATTTAAAGTGGTACGCGAGCTGGGTTCAGAACGTCGTGAGACAGTTCGGTCCCTATCTGCCGTGGGCGTTGGATGATTGAGGGGGGTTGCTCCTAGTACGAGAGGACCGGAGTGAACGAACCGCTGGTGTTCGGGTTGTCATGCCAATGGCACTGCCCGGTAGCTAAGTTCGGAATCGATAACCGCTGAAAGCATCTAAGCGGGAAGCGAGCCCCGAGATGAGTCATCCCTGGCTCCTAGAGAGCCCTGAAGGGACGTTTGAGACTAAGACGTTGATAGGCAGGGTGTGTAAGCGTAGTGATACGTTGAGCTAACCTGTACTAATGCCCCGTGCGGCTTAACCATACAACACCCAAGAAGTGTGAGACCTTGCGGTCAAGGCGACTACAACGACAGCAAACATCAGTTTTCCAGCGATTGTTGGTCGAGAGACCGGCAATCATCAGTTTATTGCCTGGCGGCGATAGCGTTGTGGA
>NZ_PXYG01000026.1 GCF_003012775.1 Zobellella endophytica
GCCGGCCAGGCGAATGAAAACGAGCCGGTCACCATTGACGTGTTCGCCAACGACAGCGCGGGGGCGGACGGCGTCGACCTGGCCAGCGGCGTGGCGCTGGTGGCGGGCAGCCTCACCGGCAGTGGCAGCCTGGTGTACCACCATGACGGCAGCTTCAGCTATACCCCGGCGGCGGGCGAGCAAGGCGAGGTGCGCTTCCAGTACCGGCTCACCGACGGCGACGGGGACAGCGCCACGGCCACCGTGACCCTCACCCTGCAGGACGACTCCACGCCGACGGTCTCGGTGCTGCTGGCCGAGGGGGACGACGGCGTGGTGTGGGAGTCGGCGCTGCCGGCCGGCCGTGGCGGCGGCGACCTGACCGCGTCCGGCGTGCTGGAGGTCGACACCGGCCACGACGCCCTGGCGCTCATCGAGGTGCAGGACAAGGACGGTGCCTGGATCAGGATCGAGGCCGACGGCACCCTGGTGCAGGGGGACTACGGCACGCTGTCGGTCAATACCGACGGCAGCTGGAGCTACACCCTCGACACCAATACCCTCGAGCATGATGACCCGAACGCCATCGGCACCGACGACCAGGTGCAGGACCCGTTCCCGGTGCGGGTGACCGACGACGACGGCGACGTTTCGCCGGCGGCGACGCTGACCATCCGGGTCAACGATGACGGTCCGACCGCCGCGGACGACAG
>NZ_PXYG01000028.1 GCF_003012775.1 Zobellella endophytica
TTAAAGAGCGTGACTTGTAAAAAGTCAAAGTGATACATTGATACCCAACGTATTACTTTGACATTTTTGACTCGACTAAATGGTGGAGCTAAGCGGGATCGAACCGCTGACCTCCTGCGTGCAAAGCAGGCGCTCTCCCAGCTGAGCTATAGCCCCATTCAGCGTACCGTCATCACCAAATCTTGCAGAAGATTTGGTGGGTCTGGGTGGACTCGAACCACCGACCTCACCCTTATCAGGGGTGCGCTCTAACCACCTGAGCTACAGACCCAAAAATTGTGCTGTATTTAACCGACCTCACCCGTTTATACCCAAGGGCATGGGGTGCTAACCAGCCGAACTACAGACCCAACGTTATGCACACCAGCCAGGCTCGTGCGCAAGTCACTCTATTCATATCAAGCAAACTGTGTGAACACTCAACAGGCGTTGAGATTTAAGGTAAGGAGGTGATCCAACCGCAGGTTCCCCTACGGTTACCTTGTTACGACTTCACCCCAGTCATGAATCACTC
>NZ_PXYG01000029.1 GCF_003012775.1 Zobellella endophytica
ACGCTCACGCTGTAGCGGCCGTCACCGAGATCGGTCACCGCCACCGCCGCCCCGTTGATGGTCACCGTCGGGGTGCCCACGTCGTCCGCCGCGATGTCGCCGCCCAGGCTGAAGCGCAGGGTGGTGGTGTTATCCACCGCCTTGTCCAGGCGGATGGCGAAGGTCGCCACCGCCCCTTCCTCGACCCGGCCGGCGTCGGCCACGGTGAGGGTTACCCCATCGTTATCCAGAATCTGAATATTTAATGCTCCCTCGGTATTAAGATCTTCATAATTCCCACCGGTCGCCCCACTGATTGAAAGAGATAGTCCAGTGCTGCCTTGCACCAGTTGATCTTCTTCACGAGCAACAAAGCTGACGCTGCCCTCGGTCTCGCCGGCGGCGATGGTGATGATCTCGCCGTTGCTCAGGGTCAGCCGCACATCGCTGGCCGGGGCCTGGTCCACCCGGGCGGTGACGGTGATCGCCGTCCCCTC
>NZ_PXYG01000030.1 GCF_003012775.1 Zobellella endophytica
GAGTGATTCATGACTGGGGTGAAGTCGTAACAAGGTAACCGTAGGGGAACCTGCGGTTGGATCACCTCCTTACCTTAAATCTCAACGCCTGTTGAGTGTTCACACAGTTTGCTTGATATGAATAGAGCGCTTTTGATAGAGGCGTGGTAGCAAGTTCGCCTATAACTTGTTGCACACCGAGCCAAGCAACGTCGTGTACAGGGATAGCCTTATTCTTGTCGCTCGGGTTCGCGGAGCTCACCACTCGCCTTTACCAACAAGATGTGCGTTTTGGAAAGGTCTTGCCGCTGGCCTCGCCGGCTCGGCTGCGCCTTTACAAAATTCACAGCGAAGCTGCGCTTCGCAAACCGTGAATTTTGTCCCCTTCGTCTAGAGGCCTAGGACACCGCCCTTTCACGGCGGTAACAGGGGTTCGAATCCCCTAGGGGACGCCATTTACGCGCCAAGCCTTAAG
>NZ_PXYG01000031.1 GCF_003012775.1 Zobellella endophytica
CCACGGAGTGATTCATGACTGGGGTGAAGTCGTAACAAGGTAACCGTAGGGGAACCTGCGGTTGGATCACCTCCTTACCTTAAATCTCAACGCCTGTTGAGTGTTCACACAGTTTGCTTGATATGCAGAGAGCGCTTTTGATAGAGGCGTTTTTTCTTGTGTGTTTCACACCAAGAAAAACACCGGCTCCTGGATAAGTACGGTTCGACTATGGTTGTTCTTGTCGCTTGCCTCGCGGAGCTCGGCTGCGCCTTTACAAAATTCACTGCGAAGCTGCGCTTCGCAAACCGTGAGTTTTGTCCCCTTCGTCTAGAGGCCTAGGACACCGCCCTTTCACGGCGGTAACAGGGGTTCGAATCCCCTAGGGGACGCCATTTACGCGCCAAGCCTTAAGCTGGATGCTGGAAGAGTCTGTCTTCAA
>NZ_PXYG01000032.1 GCF_003012775.1 Zobellella endophytica
GGAACGCCGCCTTGATTTTCAGGAAGAAGTACTCGGTATCCTTGAACCCATAGGCCATGCGCTTGATGACTTTGATACGATTGTTCACGCCTTCCAGTTGACTGGTATGCATCGGGAAGCGTGAACTAGCCAGGATGCCCCGAAGGTAACGTTTGAGGTTTCTGGCAAAGCGTTGTAACGGGGCCAGACCGCTTTCACGGGCGAGACGCTGCCAGGCTCGCCAGCGTTTCCATCCCCCCCGGATACTGGGGGCATACCAGATGTCCTTCAGCGCATCTTTCAGTACATTGCATATTCCGGCCCATGGTGAACAGCCATTCCGGCGGAACGTGAACACCTATTCTGGTTCAACGTGAACACCTATTCCGGCCCAAGATGAACACTTTTGCTGGATTTCCGGAATCGCCGTTCACG
>NZ_PXYG01000033.1 GCF_003012775.1 Zobellella endophytica
CTCTCCGCTATCGGTTCTACATGCTTAGCCAGCTCTACTGAGTTAACTCCGCGCCGCCCGAGTGGCAGGGTGCTTGGAGCGAGCTGTATGAGTTTTAGCCGTTACGTCTACAGCGAACTTGGCGGCGATCCTGTTCTATCTGACAGTCGTTTCGGGTTTACAGGCATCCCCTAGCGACTGCTAGCCGCATTAAGCAGCTAGAGCGTAGTTGTCGTCGTTGGCAACTATAAGTTTGCAGCAGCGAATTTACGAGTTCTGCTACCAGCTCGGCATGCCCCTCAAGTTTTGTTACCGGCGTCGAATCCTAATCGGC
>NZ_PXYG01000034.1 GCF_003012775.1 Zobellella endophytica
CGCTGTCCCCGTCGCCGTCGGTGAGCCGGTACTGGAAGCGCACCTCGCCTTGCTCGCCCGCCGCCGGGGTATAGCTGAAGCTGCCGTCATGGTGGTACACCAGGCTGCCACTGCCGGTGAGGCTGCCGTCGACCAGCGCCACGCCGCCGGCCAGGTCGACGCCGTCCGCCCCCGCGCTGTCGTTGGCGAACACGTCAATGGTGACCGGCTCGTTTTCATTCGCCTGGCCGGCCCTGTCGTCCGCGGCGGTCGGACCGTCATCGTTGACCCGGATGGTCAGCGTCGCCGCCGGCGAAACGTCGCCGTCGTCGTCGGTCACCCGCACCGGGAACGGGTCCTGCACCTGGTCGTCGGTGCCGA
>NZ_PXYG01000035.1 GCF_003012775.1 Zobellella endophytica
TTGCCAGCGGCTGATTGGCATCAAGCAGTTCCTGCAGCCTGACCGCCTGCTCCTCTTTCAGATTGGCTTTATTACGCAGCAGTAACCAACGGCTCTGTTTGACTACCTTTCTGGCTGGCTTGTCGTGGTTCAATGCATTAGCCTGGTCGACCCGGATACGGTCGATAACGTCGCGCCCGAAGCGGGCAACCACATGGAACAGGTCATACACCACCTCGGCCTGGGGGCAGTGTTGCTTCACTTCGAGGTCGAAGGCCGTATTCATGTCCATGGCCACCGCCTCTATCTTCTTGCAGTGCTCACCCAGCAGCTCAAAGAAGGGCCGGATCGACAGGCGACGATTACCCATGC
>NZ_PXYG01000036.1 GCF_003012775.1 Zobellella endophytica
GTGAAGTCGTAACAAGGTAACCGTAGGGGAACCTGCGGTTGGATCACCTCCTTACCTTAAATCTCAACGCCTGTTGAGTGTTCACACAGTTTGCTTGATATGCATAGAGCGCTTTTGATAGAGGCGTTTTTTCTTGTGTGTTTCACACCAAGAAAAACACCGGCTCCTGGATAAGTACGGTTCGACTATGGTTGTTCTTGTCGCTTGCCTCGCGGAGCTCGGCCCTCGCCTTTACCAACAAGATGTGCGTTTTGGAAAGGTCTTGCCGCTGGCCTCGCCGGCTCGGCTGCGCCTTTACAAAATTCACTGCGAAGCTGCGCTTCGCAAACCGTGAATTTTGTCCCCTTCGTC
>NZ_PXYG01000037.1 GCF_003012775.1 Zobellella endophytica
TCCGATCTGGAGAGTCGATCTATAAGCCGGGTTCTGTCGAGGACAGCCATTCCTCTGGGACGCACATCACTGTACGCCTCAAGCGACCTACCCGAATCCAACGCGGGCCGCGCCAATGGATTCCTATTTGGTCTTGCTCCGAGTGGGGTTTACCTAGCCACGCACTGTTGCCAGCCGTGCGGTGCGCTCTTACCGCACCTTTTCACCCTTACCGGCGCTGTTGCGCTTAGGCGGTTATTTTCTGTGGCACTTTCCGTAGGCTCGCGCCTCCCAGGCGTTACCTGGCACTCTGCCCTATGGAGCCCGGACTTTCCTCCACCGCGCTATTGCGCGACAGCGACTGTCCAATCG
>NZ_PXYG01000038.1 GCF_003012775.1 Zobellella endophytica
ATCTGCGTGCTTTGTTTTTATTATGATTTCGGGCTTGTTGTTTTTGTTTGTCGACCCGTCCCTTGAGCCAGTCGCTTCAGGGATATCTCCCAGGCTGGGAGTTCAATAGCAAACGGATTGCTTTGGTCGCTGATGCTGCCATGATCGTCGAGCGATCCAACCAGTCTGTGCGCTGCCTCGAGGCAGTTTTATTCTTCTTCCGACTGGCTGCGGGACGGGTCCCGACAGCAACTCCTCTCCAAAAGAATCAGTTAGCTGCGCCTCCGCGATTTTGTTTTTGTTGTGCTGGAGTCGTTACGTGTTGTTTTTATTGTCTTCGTCGTTGCTTGTTATTG
>NZ_PXYG01000039.1 GCF_003012775.1 Zobellella endophytica
GTTTTGGTCCGATGTAGGGTCCACTTCAGTGGACCAGTCCCGCCACCGGCGCCGTGTTTTGGTCGACTGAAGTCGACCCTACGGCCGGCGCTTCCCCGCCGGGGTGCCTGTCAAGGCCGCCGCCAAGGGGACGGGAGCGGTATACGCGGCTTCCCGCCTCCCGCCACCGGCGCCATGTTTTGGTCCGATGTAGGGTCCACTTCAGTGGACCAGTCCCGCCACCGGCGCCGTGTTTTGGTCGACTGAAGTCGACCCTACGGCCGGCGCTTCCCCGCCGGGGTGCCTGTCAAGGCCGCCGCCAA
>NZ_PXYG01000040.1 GCF_003012775.1 Zobellella endophytica
ACAGTCCGCCGTTCTACCGACTGAACTAAGGGGGAACAACTTTTTGAAACTGGCTCCCCCTGCTGGACTTGAACCAGCGACATACGGATTAACAGTCCGCCGTTCTACCGACTGAACTAAGGGGGAACAACTTTTGAAACTGGCTCCCCCTGCTGGACTTGAACCAGCGACATACGGATTAACAGTCCGCCGTTCTACCGACTGAACTAAGGGGGAACAACTTTTTGAAACTGGCTCCCCCTGCTGGACTTGAACCAGCGACATACG
>NZ_PXYG01000041.1 GCF_003012775.1 Zobellella endophytica
TAAGGCTTGGCGCGTAAATGGCGTCCCCTAGGGGATTCGAACCCCTGTTACCGCCGTGAAAGGGCGGTGTCCTAGGCCTCTAGACGAAGGGGACAAAATTCACGGTTTGCGAAGCGCAGCTTCGCAGATTTTTGGTAAAGGCGAGTGGTGAGCTCCGCGAACCCAAGGGACAAGAATAAGGCTATCCCTGTACACGGCGTTGCTTGGCTCGGTGTGCAACAAGTTATAGGCGAACTTGCTACCACGCCTCTATCAAAA
>NZ_PXYG01000042.1 GCF_003012775.1 Zobellella endophytica
CCTTCGTGCTCCTCCGTTACTCTTTGGGAGGAGACCGCCCCAGTCAAACTACCCACCAGGCACTGTCCGCACCCCCGATAAGGGGGCAACGTTAGAACATCAAACATACAAGGGTGGTATTTCAAGGTCGGCTCCACGGCAACTGGCGTCACCGCTTCACAGCCTCCCACCTATCCTACACATGTAGGGTCAATGTTCAGTGCCAAGCTGTAGTAAAGGTTCACGGGGTCTTTCCGTCTAGCCGCGGGTACACCGC
>NZ_PXYG01000043.1 GCF_003012775.1 Zobellella endophytica
GCGGTGTACCCGCGGCTAGACGGAAAGACCCCGTGAACCTTTACTACAGCTTGGCACTGAACATTGACCCTACATGTGTAGGATAGGTGGGAGGCTGTGAAGCGGTGACGCCAGTTGCCGTGGAGCCATCCTTGAAATACCACCCTTGTATGTTTGATGTTCTAACGTTGCCCCCTTATCGGGGGTGCGGACAGTGCCTGGTGGGTAGTTTGACTGGGGCGGTCTCCTCCCAAAGAGTAACGGAGGAGCACGAAGG
>NZ_PXYG01000044.1 GCF_003012775.1 Zobellella endophytica
CTGGCCCCCGTTCGCTCGCCGCTACTAAGGGGATCTCGGTTGATTTCTGTTCCTCGGGGTACTTAGATGTTTCAGTTCTCCCGGTTCGCCTCGCTGCGCTATGTATTCACGCAACGATACTGCACAAAATGCAGTGGGTTTCCCCATTCGGACATCACGGGCTCAAGCGCTTCTTACCAGCTCACCCGTGCTTAACGCAGGTTAGCACGTCCTTCATCGCCTCTGACTGCCAAGGCATCCACCGTGTACGCTTAGT
>NZ_PXYG01000045.1 GCF_003012775.1 Zobellella endophytica
GCCCCTAAGGCGAGGCCGAAAGGCGTAGTCGATGGGAAACGGGTTAATATTCCCGTACTGACGTGCATTGCGATGGGGGGACGGAGAAGGCTAGATGGGCCAGGCGTTGGTAGTCCTGGTGAAAGGGCGTAGGTGGTGGCTTTAGGCAAATCCGGAGCCATAACACTGAGACCTGAGACGAAGTCACCACGGTGGCGAAGTCATTGATGCCCTGCTTCCAGGAAAAGCCTCTAAGCAACAGATGCACGTGAACCG
>NZ_PXYG01000046.1 GCF_003012775.1 Zobellella endophytica
CGGTTCACGTGCATCTGTTGCTTAGAGGCTTTTCCTGGAAGCAGGGCATCAATGACTTCGCCACCGTGGTGACTTCGTCTCAGGTCTCAGTGTTATGGCTCCGGATTTGCCTAAAGCCACCACCTACTCCCTTTCACCAGGACTACCAACGCCTGGCCCATCTAGCCTTCTCCGTCCCCCCATCGCAATGCACGTCAGTACGGGAATATTAACCCGTTTCCCATCGACTACGCCTTTCGGCCTCGCCTTAGGGGC
>NZ_PXYG01000047.1 GCF_003012775.1 Zobellella endophytica
GCGAGCGGCGGACGGGTGAGTAAGGCTTGGGTATCTGCCCGGTCGAGGGGGATAACCGTTGGAAACGACGGCTAATACCGCATACGCCCTACGGGGGAAAGCAGGGGACCTTCGGGCCTTGCGCGATCGGATGAGCCCAAGTGAGATTAGCTGGTTGGTGAGGTAATGGCTCACCAAGGCGACGATCTCTAGCTGGTCTGAGAGGATGACCAGCCACACTGGGACTGAGACACGGCCCAGACTCCTACGGGAGGC
>NZ_PXYG01000048.1 GCF_003012775.1 Zobellella endophytica
AGTGAACAGCACTGACTTCGGCGGAGTCGTTGCATCAGTGACCGATGCTTACAACAATTTTTCGCCAAGAAGTTCCAAGACACTTGCGTATCAAGAACTACAAATTATTTCATCAGCTTTCCAGATTATTAAAGAGCGTGACTTGTAAAAAGTCAAAGTGATACATTGATACCCAACGTATTACTTTGACATTTTTGACTCGACTAAATGGTGGAGCTAAGCGGGATCGAACCGCTGACCTCCTGCGTGCAAAGC
>NZ_PXYG01000049.1 GCF_003012775.1 Zobellella endophytica
TCGGCACCGACACCCGGATGCCGTCGGTGGTGCCCGCCGGCACGCTCACGCTGTAACGGCCGTCACCGAGATCGGTCACCGCCACCGCCGCCCCGTTGATGGTCACCGTCGGGGTGCCCACGTCGTCTGCCGCGATGTCGCCGCCCAGGCTGAAGCGCAGGGTGGTGGCGTTATCCACCGCCTTGTCCAGGCGGATGGCGAAGGTCGCCACCGCCCCTTCCTCGACCCGACCGGCGTCGGCCACGGTCAGGACCG
>NZ_PXYG01000050.1 GCF_003012775.1 Zobellella endophytica
TGCCGAGCTTGGTTTCCGGCAGGCCGATGCGGGCGCTGGTATCACCGATACGGTAGTCGGTGGCCAGGATGCACTCGCAACCGCCGCCGAGGGCATAGCCCCTGACCACGCTGACGGTGGGGAAGGGTAGGTCTTCGATACGGTTGAAAATCCGGTTGGCCTTGGCCAGCCAGTCGCCGAGCTCGGCTTCCGGCAGCTCGAACAGCTCCAGAAACTCGGTAATGTCGGCACCGACGATAAAAGCGTCTTTGGCGC
>NZ_PXYG01000051.1 GCF_003012775.1 Zobellella endophytica
CTTATCAATCGTTTTAATCGTATGCCAGTGTAAGCCGGTCAGTCGGCTGACATGACTGATGGGCATCAGTGCCAGCAGGGCTTCGACCCAGGCCTGGAGCCGGTGAGTCATGCGAGAAGCGGTTGGCAGCCAGTCAATGGCTTCCGTCACGCAGCCACATCGCAAGCAATCGACCCGTCGAACAGGAAGGCGCAGCAAAATACGCTTGTCCAATAGGTCACGATCACGAACCTGACGTATCCGACGATCGTGTAT
>NZ_PXYG01000052.1 GCF_003012775.1 Zobellella endophytica
TTAAGGGCTGGCCCCCGTTCGCTCGCCGCTACTAAGGGGATCTCGGTTGATTTCTGTTCCTCGGGGTACTTAGATGTTTCAGTTCTCCCGGTTCGCCTCGCTGCGCTATGTATTCACGCAACGATACCGCACTGAGTGCAGTGGGTTTCCCCATTCGGACATCACGGGCTCAAGCGCTTCTTACCAGCTCACCCGTGCTTAACGCAGGTTAGCACGTCCTTCATCGCCTCTGACTGCCAAGGCATCCACCGTGTA
>NZ_PXYG01000053.1 GCF_003012775.1 Zobellella endophytica
GCCGACGGTCTCGGTGCTGCTGGCCGAGGGGGACGACGGCGTGGTGTGGGAGTCGGCGCTGCCGGCCGGCCGTGGCGGCGGCGACCTGACCGCGTCCGGCGCGCTGGAGATCGACACCGGCCACGACGCCCTGGCGCTCATCGAGGTGCAGGACAAGGACGGTGCCTGGATCAGGATCGAGGCCGACGGCACCCTGGTGCAGGGGGACTACGGCACGCTGTCGGTCAACCGGGACGGCAGCTGGAGCTACACCCT
>NZ_PXYG01000054.1 GCF_003012775.1 Zobellella endophytica
TGAGGAAAATGCTTGGGCAGTTGACCGAAGATGAACACCTGGGCTAAAAACACCAGGACGTGATGCGTTGAGAAATCAGGTGTTCACGTTCGTCCGGAATCGGTGTTCATCTTCGCCGGAATACGCAGTACATAAACGGTTGCCAGCGGCTGATTGGCATCAAGCAGTTCCTGCAGCCTGACCGCCTGCTCCTCTTTCAGATTGGCTTTATTACGCAGCAGTAACCAACGGCTCTGTTTGACTACCTTTCTG
>NZ_PXYG01000055.1 GCF_003012775.1 Zobellella endophytica
GGCTGGCCCCCGTTCGCTCGCCGCTACTAAGGGGATCTCGGTTGATTTCTGTTCCTCGGGGTACTTAGATGTTTCAGTTCTCCCGGTTCGCCTCGCTGCGCTATGTATTCACGCAACGATACTGCACTGAGTGCAGTGGGTTTCCCCATTCGGACATCACGGGCTCAAGCGCTTCTTACCAGCTCACCCGTGCTTAACGCAGGTTAGCACGTCCTTCATCGCCTCTGACTGCCAAGGCATCCACCGTGTA
>NZ_PXYG01000056.1 GCF_003012775.1 Zobellella endophytica
CCGTCACCGCCCGGGTAGACCAGGCCCCGGCCAGCGATGTGCGGCTGACCCTGAGCAACGGCGAGATCATCACCATCGCCGCCGGCGAGACCGAGGGCAGCGTCAGCTTTGCCAGCCGCGCCGACGATGCCTATGCACAGGGGAATGAGTCACTGGTGCTGGGTATCACTGGTGTCGAAGGCGGTGATTACGAGGCGCTGGACAGCAGTACGACCACCACGGTGACCGTGGCCGACGACGCCGATG
>NZ_PXYG01000057.1 GCF_003012775.1 Zobellella endophytica
GCTTTGCACGCAGGAGGTCAGCGGTTCGATCCCGCTTAGCTCCACCATTTAGTCGAGTCAAAAATGTCAAAGTAATACGTTGGGTATCAATGTATCACTTTGACTTTTTACAAGTCACGCTCTTTAACAATCTGGAAAGCTGATGAAATAATTTGTAGTTCTTGATACGCAAGTGTCTTGGAACTTCTTGGCGAAAAATTGTTGTAAGCATCGGTCACTGATGCAACGACTCCGCCGAAGTCAGT
>NZ_PXYG01000058.1 GCF_003012775.1 Zobellella endophytica
GCGCCAGCGGCACCCCGCTGCCGGCGGGCATGGAGGACAGCGGGGTGGCCACCCTCACCGATCTGGACGACGGCGAGCAGCCGAACCCGGGGGCGGACGAGCCGGTCCTGACCGTGGCCGACGCCGGTCGGGTCGAGGAAGGGGCGGTGGCGACCTTCGCCATCCGCCTGGACAAGGCGGTGGATAACGCCACCACCCTGCGCTTCAGCCTGGGCGGCGACATCGCGGC
>NZ_PXYG01000059.1 GCF_003012775.1 Zobellella endophytica
ATGACGGCAGCTTCAGCTATACCCCGGCGGCGGGCGAGGAGGGCGAGGTGCGCTTCCAGTACCGGCTCACCGACGGCGACGGGGACAGCACCACGGCCACCGTGACCCTCACCCTGCAGGACGACTCCACGCCGACGGTCTCGGTGCTGCTGGCCGAGGGGGACGACGGCGTGGTGTGGGAGTCGGCGCTGCCGGCCGGCCGTGGCGGCGGCGACCT
>NZ_PXYG01000060.1 GCF_003012775.1 Zobellella endophytica
TCGGCACCGACGACCAGGTGCAGGACCCGTTCCCGGTGCGGGTGACCGACGACGACGGCGACGTTTCGCCGGCGGCGACGCTGACCATCCGGGTCAACGATGACGGTCCGACCGCCGCGGACGACAGTGCCGGCCAGGCGAATGAAAACGAGCCGGTCACCATTGACGTGTTCGCCAACGACAGCGCGGGGGCGGACGGCGTCGACCTGGCC
>NZ_PXYG01000061.1 GCF_003012775.1 Zobellella endophytica
GGGCAGCCTCACCGGCAGTGGCAGCCTGGTGTACCACCATGACGGCAGCTTCAGCTATACCCCGGCGGCGGGCGAGGAGGGCGAGGTGCGCTTCCAGTACCGGCTCACCGACGGCGACGGGGACAGCGCCACGGCCACCGTGACCCTCACCCTGCAGGACGACTCCACGCCGACGGTCTCGGTGCTGCTGGCCGAGGGGGACGACG